>CAVPUJ010000003.1:0-1074547 GCA_963708915.1 uncultured Actinomycetota bacterium | reverse complement strand
ATTTCTACTTGCTGAGCGGCCGCGCGACGACGTGTTGCCGTGTTGATGCACGACCGCTCTTCGGCATGTGAGTGCGTTGGGAGCTAGGTAGAGACGCAGGGTCTTCGGCGAGACTCGACCCGAGCTGAGACAGGTCGGGGGAGGTCGTCGTGGCCAGACCGGCAGTGACCGGCGGACCTCTCATCCGCCGTTCACGTGGCTCGCTTGCGTCAGAAGCCGAGCGGAGGTTGAGCATCAGTCGCGTTCTGGTTGTGCTGGGACCTTGATGTCGTCCGACAGGTCGGTTTGTTGCCCGGAAGCGAGGTCTAGGAACTCCGTGACTGTGACCCGGGCGCCGTCTGGGTCCTCATGGCCGAGGAGCAATGTCGTGCCGTCGGGAGACAGGCCCAGTGCGTCGCATCGTCGAAGTAGCTGCTCGAGGTCGCCGTCCGGGAGTCCGCCTCGGCGATCTCGGGGCACGACCCCAGCAGGGCGGACCAGGACAAGCGCCCCGTCGCTGGTCCATTGGGGGCGTGTCGTCGTTGGGTCCCCCAGCCCAGTGATCTCGACGGGCCGTCCACCGTGGTTCGGGACCAGTGTCGACGTGCTGCCGACGTACCTGATGGTGCCTAGGCGGCTTGTCGCGTCTGCCGGCGGCGGCGCGGCAGGTTTCAGGAGCAAGTGTACACGCCCATGCCGGCGGCGATGAGGTCGGGATCGGGGTTCAAAGGGTGATGTGGCTACGAGTTCGGACGAGGGCGAGCCCGACGGGTAGCGCGATCGCGACGATGACTGCTGCGGCGGCGAGCAGGGACAGTCGTCCGTACGCCCGTCCCAGGTTCCGGCTTGCGGCCAGGGCGTCCTCGATCCGACCTTCCCAGGCGCTGTCAGGCCCCACCTCGTCCACGGCGCCCGATAAGCGGGAGCGCAGGTCCGATTCGAAGTCACTCATCGTGACTCCTCGTGGTCGGCAAGCCGGGAGCGCAACGAGCCAGGGCTCGTGCTCGGTGCGTCTTGACCGCACCGATCGAGATCCCGGACTTCGGCGATCCTTGGGTCGGTGAGGTCTTCGTAGTAGGCGAGCACGACGACCGCCGTTGCCGCGGCGAGAAGGCGCGATAACGCCGCCCACGTGTCGTCATGCTCGAACGGGTGGACCACTCGCCCGTCGACCTCAGGCCGTGCGATCTCGTGGTTTGACTGCCTGCGGACCCAGTTCAGATGGGTCAGGTCGTGCGCACGTACTGCTCGAGCGCCTCGGGTGCCCGCACGCGTTGACGCTTCCTGTAGACAGCGAGCAACGCCTCCTGGACAAGGTCCTCGGCGTGTCCACGCTCGCCCGTCAGAGAAGAGCGGTCCTCAGTAGTGCTGCAGATCGCGAGCGCACTAGCAAGAGGAAGGCCTCGTCAATGTCCACGCTTCGCCCCCACGTGACGTCGTTGGGACCGACTGTGTCAATGAGCGACACCGCACACGACCTCTCAACTCCGATACCCGATCAGCTGCCCGGCCGGATGCGCGGCGCACTCCCTCCACCGGGGCGCCGGCGCGTCGACAAGATCCGTCATGGCACCGTCGGTTCCGATCGTCACCAGTGTTATGGCACCCGCCGCGATCCTCGTCGCCAGGAGACCGGTGACGCTCCAGTCCGGGATCGCGACCCAGTCCTCGTCGTCGGCTTGGTGGGTGACCTGAGTGAGCGCCGTACCGTCCAGGCCGCCCTTCCATGTTGCTCGCGGAGCCGGTGCCTGAGAACGGGTCGAGGTTGCCGGCGTCGAATGCGATGCGACTTCCGTCCGGGCTCCAGATGGGCTGCCGCGGGCTCATGTTCCGAGCGTGATGACGGTCCGTCGGCCCCGGGCCGCGCGCGTCGAGACCGTGGCCAGGGCCTGATGGTCCAGCTGCCAGTCGCCCCGGACCTTCTTGTCATAGTCCAGCTCCACCACCGAGCAGGTCGCCGTCTGGGGACCAGTCCGGGTACACGGGGCCTATGCCCTTGCCGAACTCGATGTCGCGAACGACCGCGCCGGTGTCAGCGTCCACGATCCGCACAGGTTGCCGCGGTGCAGAGTCGTAGCCCCACCAGAAGGCGATCTGCTCACCGTCCGGCGACCACGCCGGGTCGTCGGCGAGACTGCAACCGGCGGCACAGTCGAAGAGGAGCCGGCGGTGGGTGCCGTCAGCGTCGGCCACCCAGATCTCCGACTTCCCGTCACTGGTCTCGACCGTGAACACGATCCGGGCTCCGTCCGGTGCCCAGTCCACGTCGGTCGCCGGTGACTCCAGCAGCAGCGCAGGCACGCCTCCCGGTTCGATGAGCGAGACGCCACCCGCGGTCCTGTAGAGGATGCAGGGCCGGGAACGTTCCGCCCCTGGACTGGGTAGTCGGCGTAGCGCTGGTGACCTGGCCAGCGCTTGCTGGGTCCGGGCGCGAGGCCGCAGCCTGCGTCGAGGTACATCCGACGCACGCCAACAGCACAACGACCACGAAACGCCTCATACATGGAAGACACCGCTCGGGCCGCGTTCAGTACGCCGACATGAACGTGTCTATGATCCGGAACCTCGGCGTGAGCAGCGGATCGACGAGTCGATCGTAACCGCCACGATATGGAACCTTCGGCGATGTCCGCTCATCCGCAGATGTCATCGAGCTACTCCGGGTCGAGCAACCTGCCTATCTTTGGCTCATCGACACGTGAGGCGGTTGGGTAGCCGGCGGGACGGTCGGTCGCCGGCGCCGACTCCCTGGGGCGAGCTCGCAAGAGAGTCGCGAGCCGTGGTTTCCTTCATGGCGGTCAAAGGCATCAGCAGACCGCGGCCGTCGGCGGATGCGTGAGTGCGCGAGCCGCCGACGGCTGAGCGGTTGGACGATCGGACCACCCGGTCACGCGTGTCAATGGCGGCGATGGGAACGCACTTCGCTCGTCGGGTTCTTCTCGCGTCCCGCTGGGAGAGCAACTCCCGCGCCGGGAATGCCGAGCGGATGAAGCACTCCACTGGGGCGGGCTGTCCGCTGCCGAATCTCGGGCCGCCGGCGCCGGGTCGAACTGGGCTGAGGTGCTCCGAGCCACACGAAGTTCTGGAAGGTCCAGCTCGTGATCTCTGTCGGTTCCACCGCGATCCGCCCGTCGCGCTGTTCGCGTCGGAACCTGGATGTGTGTCCCCTAACCTTGGGTGTCTCCCTGAGTGACGGTGTAGTCGGCGTAGGTGTTGGTGCCGGCGCCGCCGGAGAAGAAGTCGGCCCCTGATCCGCCGCTCAGCACATCGGCACCCTCTCCGCCGAGGAGGCGGTCATTGCCGCTGCCACCGGACAGCGAGTCGCTACCGTCGCCGCCGTCGAGCAGGTCGTTACCGTTTCCTCCGCACAGTAGGTCCGCTCCACCGAGACCCTGCAAAGTGTTGACGCCAGCGAGGCCGAAGAGCACGTCTACCCCGGTAGTGCCGGACATGATCTCAGCGTTGCTGGTCCCGACGAGCACCTGCACGCTGGCGGTCGAATTCCGGCTGCCGTCGTTGACGGTGACGGTGATGATGGCCAGCCCTTCTTGTCGATCGCCGTGATACGCAGGACCCGGGACTGGCCGGTGCCGGTGATGACCAGGCTCTTGGCGGACACCAGGGCTGTGTTCGACGTGGCAGCCGTCAACACCAGTCCCGCGGTCGGGGAGTCCACGTCGGCCAGCGTCAGCACCATCAGACCGTCGGCGGTCTTGTCGCTGATGCATGACCCCGGCGTGACGGTAACGGTTGGGGCGTCGTTGACGGGGGTGACGGTGAGGGTGACGGTGGCGACGTTGCTGTCGAGTGCCGTCGTTGGCGCGTGTAGGTGAAGCTGTCGGTGCCGTTGAAGTCGGGGTCGGGGTGTAGGTGAACGAGCCGTCGGGGTTGAGGGTCAGCGTGCCGTGGGCCGGGCCGGTGACGAGCACCGGCCGTGAGGCGTGGGCGCCGTCGGCGTCGGTGTCGTTGGCCAGCACGCCCGGGCGCGGCGACCGTCAGCGGGCGTGTCCTCGGCCGTGCGTGTAGCTGTCGTTGGCTGGCCACCGGGGCGTCGTTGACGGGGGTGACGGTGAGCGTGACGGTGGCGACGTTGCTGTTGGCGGTGCCGTCGTTGGCCTGGTAGGTGAAGCTGTCGGGGCCGTTGTAGTCTGGCGGTCGGGGTGTAGGTGAACGAGCCGTCGGGGTTGAGCGTCAGCGTGCCGTGGGTCGGGCCGGTGACGAGCGACGGCGGTGAGCGGGTCGCCGTCGGCGTCGGTGTCGTTGGCCAGCACGCCCGGGCGCGGCGACGGTCAGCGGCGTGTCCTCGGCGGTGCGAGTAGCTGTCGTCGCCGGCGACCGGGGCGTCGTTGACGGGGGTGACGGTGAGGGTGACGGTGGCGACGTTGCTGGTGGTCGGTGCCGTCGCTGGCCTTGTAGGTGAAGCTGTCGGGGCCGTTGTAGTCCGGCGTCGGGCGTGTAGGTGAACGAGCCGTCGGGGTTGAGCGTCAGCGTGCCGTGCGCCGGGGCCGTGACGAGGACTGGCGGTCAGCGCGTCGCCGTCGCGTCGTCGGTGTCGTTGGCCAGCACGCCCGCGGCGGCGACGGTCAGCGTGGTGTCCTCGAGCGTCGTGTAGGTGTCATTGGCGGCCGCCGGGGGTGTGTCGACGGGCATCGTGAACGCCACGGACGTCTCCGGGCCGAGACCTGCCGCGTTCACGGCCCGGACGCGGGCGACATGTTCGCCTCCAGCCACGTTGGGGAAAGTGTGGGAGCGCTTCGACGAAAATAACCCGCGGACCGTTGTCCAGGGTCACCCAGTAGTCGACGGTGGGTGCGCCGCCGTAGTCGAGCGGAGGCGTCCAGGAGAACTTGGCCGTGTGGGCGACTGGGTCGACGAGCACCGAGGGGTTGACCACCGGGCCGGGCGGAACCGGCCTGGCCCGGGCGATGAAGGAGGTACGTGGCCCTTCGCCGGCGGCGTTCGAAACGCTCAACCAATAGGTCGTGCCCAGAGTAAGGGAGCTGAAGTCAACACCGCCGTTTGATCCGGGCTCCGCCCACGCCACCCGGTTGTCCCCCGTCGCGCCGGTCCAGACCGTCATCCGCGTCAGGACGGATCCGCCGGTGTCGTAGTCCTTCTGCCAGTGGATGTACTTGGCGCCAGCGATCCCGTGGTCCTCAGTCCAGACCCGCACCAACGCCTGCGGGCTAACCGAGCGCAACACGACAGCCGGGCCGGCGCCCGCGGGGTTGAGCGCGCGTACGGCGACGGTGTGCCGTGCCTGGTCCGTCGCCCAGGACGCAGAGGTGCCATTGCCCAGGGGGTTAGTCCACGGTCCGTCGTCGAGGGACACCTCGTAGTCGATCAGGGCAGGGCCGGCACTGCCGGTGGACGCGGGGGCACGCCAGGTCATGGTCGTCACGCCATCAGTGCTGGTGGGGGTTGGCCGGACGGTCGTCGCGACAACGTCTCGGGGTGCAGACGGTGGCTGAGCGACGACGTCGCAGCCCACCGCGTCGTAGTTGTAGGCGCCCAGGCTGCCGTAGTCGGGATACCCGGTCCCGAACGACTCCGACGCCCCGTCGGGGCCGGAGCCGACGCCGTCGACGACGACGTACCATGGACCTGGACCGCCGGTGCTGGGCACCGTGACGACGGCGCCCATTCCGCCGTCCAGGGTCGTGGCCGGCGAGTCGCTTGCGACCGGCCGTTCGTTCTTGTCGCGTAGCACGAGTCGGAGGTCGAGGTTGGGTCCGACGTCTGCGGGCTCTGCACTGATGGTGGCGCCGGGCTGGCACCAGTCCAGCCGGAACCACTCGAAGTCATTGGCCGTGCTGATCACCCCGCCCGTGCCGGCCAAGAGCCTGCGTGCGTTGCCGATGTAGTCGTTCATCTCGTCCGTGACCGGCCTGAGGCCATGGCTCGCGATGAACCTCACCTCGTCGACCGCACCCTGGGTCACCCACTGGGTCACACGGGCGCCGGTGACGGTCGGGTTCATGATCGAGGCACGAGGGCGCTGACGGGCAACGAGGTGTGGTTCAACCCGATGAAGTGCCCCACCTCGTGGGCGGCGATCTCAGCGATTTCCCGAGGGTCGTTGCCGGCGTTGTCGGCGAACACCCAGGCCGGCCCGGAGTACTCCAGGGAGGTCTCGGGGACGATGGTGTCGAAACGGTCGACGTAGGCCAGCCCGACGACCCCACAGCCATGGGCGCAGCGCTCGCCTTGGTGCAGCGCGTCCAGGTCCTCGGTGATCGCCACCCGCACGCCGTACGCCGTGTCGCCCTCGGAGGTACGGGTCAGGGCTGCCGGACCGGGATCCTCGGTGGTGACGTCGACGAAGAACGGCGCGTAGTCCTCCTTCACCTGGGCCCAGACCTGCTGGATGGCCGCCCGCTCCTCGGAGCTGAAGGTCCCCGGGTCGTCGTCCGTGTCGTACCCGTCATACTCGCCCTGGGTGTAGCCCCACTCCGACTCACCCAGCGTGATGCCGTCGAAGTCGAGGTAGATCGTGGGCGCGCCTGGCGCCGTCTGGCTGTGCAGCTGGAAGGTGTCCGAGAGTGGGACGACAGGGCTGGTCAGCGACTGGACGGCCGTCGCCTCCAGCGGTTGCGTCATCGTGTCGCGGGCGAACAGCTGGGCTTCCTCGTCCAACCACATCCTTGAGTCGGTCGCCAGCAGGTTCCGGAGCTTGCTGGTGGCCATGCCGTTCGCCTTCGCGGCCGCCGGGAGCCGGTCGCCCAGCGTGGCCAGGGCGGCACGGCCGTGCATCGCCCGGGCCAGGTTCGGAGCACCCAGCTGGCCGCCCAACGCGGCCGGCGTCGCATGTGCGGGTGCGACGACCACGCTCAACGACCCGATCAAGGCCAGTACCGCGAGGCGAGCAGAACGACGAAACCGACGGGCATCCACTGGGCACTCCTAGGCCGGTCTGCGTCCTCGCGGCCAGGTGCCTGCGCCCCCACAGATCCCGATTGAACCTAGCCCCGACCTCGCGCCACCGCATCGGGCAAATGCCCGGGTTCTAGACCTTCCACAGTGGCCGGCAACTCGAGGCGGACCTCAGTGGGAGTCCACAAACTGCCTCCCTGTGGCAGCAACGAGCCCTACTTTCCTTCATAGTGGTCAAAGCGCATCAGCAGACCGCGGCCGCCAGCAGTTGCGTGAGTGCGCGAGCCGCCGACGGCTGAGCGGTTGGACAATCGGACCACCCGGTCACGCGCGTCAATCTCGGCTACTAGAGACTTCTCGCAGGGTCGGTGTCTGGCCAGACTCGGTCTAGGTGCCCGGCGGGTTCGCTCTCTTTTGGGCTGCCCACCCGCGTGCGGGTGTGGCTCACTATCGGTCTGCAGCCCGCCGGGCGCCGCTGACGAGGCGTGGCTCAAGAGGGGACTGCCCTGCTCGTAGTAGCAATGCCCACCTCGCCGTCCCTATCGGCACGAGCGCAGGCGGGAGCAGCACATGGAGCAGGTCATCATCGGGGTCGATCCCCACAAGCTGTCGGCGACGATCGAGGTCGTCGACGCCACGAGCGACTGCTCGGCTCTGGCCGGTTCACCACCGACCAGGCCGGCTACGCCGCGATGCGGAGCTACTGAACAACATCACCGACATCTATGCCTTCGGCAGCACCGGAACAGGCACCTCGACAGGCGGGGTCAATGGACTCACCAACCTGATCTCCCGCACCACCTACACCGGTGGTGACCTGGCCGCGTCCAAGGACTTCACCGTCAGCTTCGACGGCGTCCAAGGCAAGCAGTGGTTCGCTCTCGGCGCCGTTACTTCCGCCGGCAACCGACGTGCCTTCACCAACCCCATCTGGGTGAACGGGCCCGACGTCCCAGCTACGCAGACGATCACCGAGGTGGAACCCATCATCAGCTACCCAGAGGTGCCGACCGTCGGCAACGTCATCGAGCAACCGCGAACGGTGATCATGACCACCAGCCCATGGTCAGGTTTCCTCTTCGCCGATTGGAAGCTTACGGGCGGCAACTTCGACTCCGTGGCGAAGAAGAACATCAACTACATCTACACGCTCACCTTCGACGCTCCGAGTGGCTTCGTCTTCGATCCCGCACTGAAGGACCCCAAGGCCGGGGTCCAGGTGTCGAACGACGGCGTGCAGAGCAAGCTCATCTATCGAGCGCACCTCAAAGCGTTACCCGGATCGAGATGATGTTGTAGCTGGAGTATGAGGTCCGCACGCATCCACCTACGAGCACGTTGGCGCCGCCTGTTACTTCGACATGTCCCTAGCTGTCCTCGTCCGGGTGGACCCCCTCGACGGGTCCACGCGCCGCAGGTCCGCATGCACAGACCTAGGAAGATTCGAACGATCGCGCCTCCACCGCGCATGGTCCTCCCGGACGCCTCTCTAGACAGCACGAGCCGGGGTTTCCTTCATGGCGGTCAAGGTCTGCAAGTTCGTGCCGCTGACCTGCCCCAGTGCGGGCGGATAGAGGCAGCGCCCTCCCCGCTCAGGGTGGTGAGCCTGTGGTGAGTCGAGTGGTGAGCCTGATGGTGAGGGAGGCGTGGTAGGGCCGCGCGAAGTTCTTTCCCCTCCCACCGGACACCATGCCGTGGCAGGTGTGGCCTCTCCTATTGACCGAACTTCGATCGAGACGAGGACGCCATGACCGTTGAACCACGACACATCAGGCTGATGGGCATCGCTGAGGCAGCCGAGTACGCGAACGTGCATCCCTCGACGCTGAGACGTCGGATCGCTGACGGGCAGCTCCCGGCCTACCGCGTCGGGCCGAAGTTGCTGAAGGTGGACTTGGACGACGTCGAGGCCCTGATCCGGCCGATTCCAGTGACGAGGCGGCGATAGCCCCTCGGGCTCTCGCGCGTCGCTCGTTCCTTACGTCGGCTCGACTCAACATCGGCGTGGCCCACGTGTGGCCCACGGACCGGGGATAAAGTAAGCCCCTGACCAGCGTTTCCGCAGGTCAGGGGCTGTTTCGTGCTGGTGGGCGATACTGGGTTTGAACCAGTGACCTCTTCCGTGTCAAGGAAGCGCGCTACCGCTGCGCCAATCGCCCGTGCTGGTGAATCTTAGTTCGAGGTGGGTACGGGATTTGAACCCGTGTACACGGATTTGCAGTCCGTTGCCTCGCCTCTCGGCCAACCCACCGTGGAGGCCCACACGTGGCCGGCAACTCCCGAGCGGACGACGAGGCTCGAACTCGCGACCTCAACCTTGGCAAGGTTGCGCTCTACCAACTGAGCTACGTCCGCTTGTTCCCACCGGTTGCCCGGCAGAACGAACAGAACCATACCCAAACACTCAACCACCTCCAATTTGGGGTCTGGCGGGCGCGGCGGGTGGGCGTCCCGCCTAGTCTCGGGGCATGCGTGCGTGGGTCAACGGGAAGCTCCTCGACGACCCGTCGGCGCCGGCCGTCACGGTCAGCGACCACGGGCTGACGGTCGGCGACGGGGTGTTCGAGGCGGTCAAGATCATCGACGGCCAGCCGTTCGCGCTGACGCTCCACCTCGAGCGGCTGAAGCGGTCGGCGGCGGGGCTGGGGCTGCCGGAGTACGACGAGGCGCTGGTCCGCGAGGGCGTCGAGGCGGTGCTGGCCGGGGGAGGGCTGGCGCTCGGGCGGCTGCGGATCACCTACACCGGCGGGCCGGCGCCGATGGGCTCGGGCCGGGGCGACGAGCCGCCGACGCTCGTCGTGGTCGCGGCGCCGATGGTCAGGAACCCGCCCACGACCACGGTCGCCACGGTGCCCTGGCCGCGCAACGAGCGTGGCGCGCTCGCCGGCCTCAAGACGACGTCGTACGCCGAGAACGTGGTCGCGCTGGCCGAGGCCAAGCGCCGGGGGGCGACGGAGGCGGTGTTCGCGAACCTCGCCGGGCACCTGTGCGAGGGGACGGGCAGCAACGTCTTCTACGTCGTCGACGGCGAGCTGCGGACGCCGACGCTCGCGAGCGGCTGCCTGGCCGGGGTCACCCGCGGGCTGGTCCTGGAGTGGTTCGGTGGGCGCGAGGTGGACGAGCCGATCGAGGTGCTGGCGGAGGCGACCGAGATCTTCCTGGCCTCGACGACCCGCGACGTCCAGGGCGTCGCACGGTGGGACGAGCGTCGAGCTCGTCGCACCCGGCCCGGTGACCGCCGACGCGCTCGCCACGTGGCGGGCCCGCGAGCCCGAGCTTCTCGGCGTCTGACGCCCCCACGGATGTGAACCGCCCCAGGACCGTGCGCTAAGGTTTCGCCTCGTCCCGGGAGGGACGCCGAGGAGAAATCTCGGGCGATTGGCGCAGTGGTAGCGCGCTTCGTTCACACCGAAGAGGTCACTGGTTCGAACCCAGTATCGCCCACCAAAGTCGAAGTTATGTCGGGCCGTTGTGCGAGATGATGGTGGCAACCCCGGCCAGTCCGCAGTCCGGCTGGAACGTCACGGTGATCGTGCGGAACTGCGCGGGGCTGCCGTTCAGCGCGTACCCGACGATGAACTCCTGGGTCCCCTGCGCGGCCAGCGGCACCTTCGGTGACGCGGTCACGGTCAGGAAGTTCTCGTCGCCCACGGGTACGGCGGTGCCGATGTCACCCGAGGTCACCCGGCCGAGCTTGAAGGACAGGAAGCCGCCGATGCGGGGACCGCCACCAGCACGAACGGCGCGGCCCACGCAGAGGTGACGCCTGCGCGGACCACGGCCCTGCGAGAAGCCCCCGACATGAGCGCGACTCTAACCACGGCCCCCGAGGGCGCGTGAGACGATCCGCGCGTGTCGACCGACGGTGGGTGGGTGAGCGAGACTCTGCTGATCGACGGGCTGCGCCTCCGCTACCGCCGCAGCACCGGCGGCGTCGGCGTACCGATCGTGCACGTGCACGGCTTCGCGATCTCCGGCGCGTACCTGATGCCGACGGCCGAGCGGCTCGCCGCGCGGTGGGTCAACGTGGTGCCGGACCTGCCGGGGTACGGCCACAGCCAGCGCCGGGCACGTGTCCTCGACATCCCGGACCTCGCCGTGGCGCTGGTGGCGGTCCTCGACGCCCTGGACATCGACAAGGCCGTCCTGGTCGGCAACTCGATGGGCTGCCCGGTCAGCCTCGAGGTGGCGCACGCGATGCCCGAGCGCGTGCACCGGCTCGTGCTCGTCTCGCCCGCGGGCGGGGTGCAGAACCAGCCGTTGGTCCGGGCGCTCGGCCAGCTGGCCGTCGACGGCCTCCGGGAGAGCCCGAAGATGCTTCCTGTCGCGCTGCCGGACTACGTGCGGTTCGGGCCGGTCAACGGCCTGCGGCTGTTCCGCGAGCTGACGCTGTACCCGTCGCTGGAGCGCCTCACCCACACGCCCGTCCCCACTCTCGCCGTCATCGGCGGCCGCGACCCGCTGATGGCGAAGGCGTCCCGCGTCCGCGAGGTCGCCCGCCTCAGTCCCGAGCACCTCTCGGTCGCCCTCATCGAGAAGGCCGCCCACGCCCTGAACTTCAGCCACCCCGACGAGCTGGCCGGCACGATCGAGCTCTGGCTGGAGGACCGCCTCGTCGAGGGCGCCGTCCCCGACGGCGTGCGGCTCGTCATCGCGCGCGGCGGCGGGACCGGCTAGATCTCCGCGGGGAGTACGTCGGCCACCGGTACCTCGTCACGCGCCAGCTCGGACCGGATGCGGGCGTCGAAGTAGAGGTAGGCCACGGTGAGGCCGACGTACGGCATCAGGACGGCGTAGGTCACCCCGGCGACGATGTTGGCCAGCGGGAAGGGCGCGCCCGTGAGCAGGATCAGGATCGTGCCGAGCAGCGGACCCAGCGCCCCGGCCACCAGGATCGACGTGGCCAGGAGCAGTGCGGTCTTGACGATCCGGTGGCGGACCAACGACGCACTGCGACGCAGGGACGCCACGGCCGAGGCGTCCTCGAACGCGATCACGGGCACGAAGAAGGCGAACAGCAGGATCGCGACCACGGCGAGCGGGGACAGCACGACGGTGACGGTGAGGAGTCCCACCACGACGGAGGCGACCAGGAAGGCCCCCAGCAGGGACCTCCAGCGGGCGAGGGCGAGCCGGTACGCGCCGCGGACGCCGACGTCGGTGCCGCGGTCGATCTCGCCGAGCGCGTGGGTGGTGGCGGCCAGCACGAGCAGCATGCTGGTCCCGAGCACGAGGAAGCCCAGCAACGCCGCCACCAGCACGCGGAGACCGCCGGCCTCGCCACCCTCGGAGCCCCCCAGGATCAGGCTCTGGAGCGCCGCCACCACGACGGAGGCAGGCACGGTCAGGAACCCGATCCCGATGAACAACCGCCACCGTGACCGGTACATCCGCCCCGCTGCCCGGATCAGCTGCCCGGCGGCCCGGCGCCGGGCGATGCGCAGCGGAGTGACCGGCGTCCAGGTGGTGCGGCGCAACAGCCACACCACGAGCAGCGCGAGCAGCGCGAGCACGAGGAGCAGGCGGGCGGGGTTGTCGACGAGCTTGCGGACGACCTCGGACCCGCTCGACACGGTCTCGCAGAAGAAGTCGGTGGCCGAGGTGCCGAACAGTCCACCGGCCGGCACGGCGTAGCTGAGGTCGCGGCCGTTCTGCTCCTGGTAGCTGATCGGGTGCGTCCAGCTCGTCTTGGTGTTCGGCCCCGTCGGCCCGTTGTAGAACGCCTCCTCGCGCTGGCCCCAGCGGCCCTCGAACCCGAGCCACGGGTACGCGGCCACCGCGGCCGCCGGGTCGCTCGGGACGACGGCGATGGTGAGGCTCAGGCCGTCGGCCGGGTTGCGGGCGTCGTCGCAGCCGAACCCCTGCTCGGCGGACGTGCCGAGGTACAGCGCGTCCTCGTAGAAGTTGGCGTGCGAGCCCGCCGCGGGGTGCACGACCGGGTGGGTGCCGTCGACGATCTCGAGCTTCGGGTCGTCCCACTGCGCGACCTCGAGGCCCTCGTGCTGGGTGTAGCCCACGGCGACCGGGGTCTGGCCCAGGGCCTCCGCCGCGTCGTCGGCGGCGAAGACGAGCTGGACCATCTCCCAGTCGCCCTCGTGCTTGTTGGTGTAGTCGTTGTAGGGGTAGAAGAACCAGTACTGCAGGGCGAGCCGCCCGTCGCGGCCCTCCTCGGTCGTCACGTGGCTGTACGTCGTCGGCGCGGCGCCCGCTCCCGCAGCGCGCGCCCACTCCTCGTAGTCACAGCCCGCCTCGAGCGGGTTGCCCGGGAAGTCGAGGTGGTAGCCGAACAGGCCCTCGCTCAGGTCCTCGGCCGTCGGGCCGGTGCCGACGACCTCGTCGTCCCACGGACCGCGCAGCGCCACGCTCTTGTCGCCCAGCACGAGCTCGACGGCGCTGGGTCGGTAGGGCTCGCCGGGCCCGCACTCGACGTCCTGCTGCACCAGCCGGACCACCGGGGCGAACCGCTCGGCCAGGGCCTGCTCGTCGCCGTCGGCCGCGTGTGCGGGGAGACCGCTCGCGAGCACGCCGGTCAGAGCCACGACCACGACTGCGAGGAGGTGCCTCGTTCTCATGTCGCCCCTTCGTGGCGCGCACGAGCGGCGGCGCCCGGATCAGGACACTCTAGGGACCGGCCGGTCCGCCTGCAGGGAGTTGGAGAACGGCGCCGGTCGACGCGGCTCCATGACCGACCGCATCGTTCACACCGAGGAGGTCACTGGTTCGAACCCTGCATCGCCCACCATCTCGCCGACGACCGACAGCAGGCGAGCGCCGCCGGTCTCCAAGGAGAACCGTGCTCGGAACGTCTGGGAGGACGCCGCCGACAGGCGCCGCCACAGGTCGTCGTCGCGGCTGAGCCGGACGATGTGCCGCGCCAGCCCCTCCGGGTCGTCGGCGACGAGCACGTCGTGCTCGTCGACCAGGCCGCCACCCTCGGTGCCTATCGACGTGCTCACGACGGGAACGCCCATGCTGAGGCTGGTCACGATCTTGCCCTTGAAGCCGGCTCCGAACCGCAGGGGCACGACGCTCATCCGTGCGGTCGCGAACAGGGCGCCGAGGTCGGGGGCGTGCCCGACCACCACCACGTCGTCGCGCGCCAGGGCGGCGACGGACTCGGGGACTCCGTAGCCCGCGACCACGAACCGGTCACGAACCCCTGCGTCGCGGACCAGCGGCAGGACCGCGCCGACGAACCAGTGCACCGCGTCGACGTTGGGGGCGTGGTCGAACCCGCCCAGGAACACCACGTCCCGTCGCTGCCCCACGGGCGCGGTCGTGCGGGGTGGCGTCTCGCGCAGGATCGGCACGGTCGTGACGCGCGCTCCCGGGACGGCTGCCCGCAGCAGGTCGTGCTCGACCTCGCTCACCACCACGACGGCGTTGCTGCGGCCGACCAGGTCCAGCTCGAGGGTCCGCATGTGCTCCGCTGCACGAGGGTCGGCGCCACTGAGCGCGGCCTCGCGGGCCATCCGGACGTGGTGGAGGTCGACCGGCAGGAACACCACCTGCGTCGACGGGGCCACCTCACGGACCAGGTCGATCACCAGGTCGGCGACGGGAGCGCGGTAGAGGAGCACGACGTCGCACGCGGGCGCGAGCCGGGCGACGGTGGCGCGGAGGTCCTCGACGTCGTCCACGCGCGGCACCATGACCCCGAGCCTCGCCAGCGCGCGGGCGTACGGGTCGTCGGGGCGACGTTCGCGGTGCGAGGAACGTGATCTCGTAACCCGCCCCCCTCAGGATCTGCAGATGCGAGAAGGTGCAGGCCGACCCACTGTCCCGGTCCGGTGCCGGCAGCGCGTGGTCGACCGCCAGGAGTTGCCTCGTCACGCGCGGAGTGTAGAGGCGGACGAAGACCGTTCGGTGGGCTGGACCAGCAACATCACGTATCGAACACGTGTTCGAACATCCGTGGCACACTGACCCGGTGGCCGGTGGCATGAACAAGCGCGGAGGGCACGGCTACGGCTCCATGGCCGACCGCATCGCCGCCACCAAGGCCGCTGCCGCCGCCCCCGCACCCGCACCGCGCGGGCCCGAGGCCCTCAAGCACTGCTGGGTGGCGCACCAGCACGGCAAGCTCCCCGGCCTGCTGATCGAGTGGCGCCGTACGGCGGCCGGCTGGCAGGGCCGCGTCGTGCACCCGGTGCCCGACCCCGACGTCCCCGGCGGCTGGATCCTGGTCGAGGAGTGGCTGCCGGCCGAGGCGCTGGTGCCGGCCTGACGTCAGGACGTCTTCGAGGCCTCCACCTCGAAGTGGGGCGAGTCGTCGAGCGCCATCTGGAGCTTCAGGGTCCGAGGATCGGTCAGCGTCCAGTTGGCCGGGGGTGAGGCCACGGTGTAGCCCTCCGGGAGGTGGAGGGTGACGTCGACCGTCTCGGGGGTGACGAGGGACTGGGGGTCCAGGTCGAGGTGGTAGGTCAGCGAGTCGCCGTCGACAGTGGCGGCGTCTGGCACCCGGTACTTGACCGTGACGATCGCCTGGCCGCCCGGCTCGAGCATCACCTTGCGGTAGAAGTACGGGCGGTCGAGCACCGAGCGGACGATCGGCTTGAACGGCACGCCACGGACCGTCGCCTGGCCCTGGATCTCGGCGCCGCGGGGCAGGAAGACCGCGATCGCGTTGCCGGCCCAGCGGGTGTAGTAGCCCCAGCGCGGGTCCTTCGCCGGGTCCTCCGGCTGGTTGTCCGTCCACGGCGGCGTGAACGGCGGTGAGGTGTTCTGCACCGTGGTGGTGAGGGTGACCTCGGCGCTGCCGTCGGCGGCCAGCTTCACGTCGGAGGCGACCGAACGGGTCTGCCAGTAGTCGGCCTTGCTCGAGTTGAGGTTCTGGGTGAACACGCCCACGTAGTCGTGGTCGGTGTCGCTGAGGTCACCGGCGAGACCGCGTTTGAGGAAGACCTCCTGGACCCGGGGGTCGCGGAAGTACATCGCGAAGTGTCGGCCCTTGGCGGCCTGGGCGAGCAGCTGGAACTTCTCGGCGAACTGGCCACCCTGGAAGAGCTTCTCGCGGAACGCCGGGACGACGGCCGCGTTGATCGCGCGGCGCTCGTCCTCGCTGTCGTAGAAGTCGTAGCTGCCGGCCAGGACCTTGACCAGGTTGCCCGAGTTGAGCTCGCCGACGCCCTCGGCCTGCACCGGACCGGTGAGGTCCATCATCCGCGCGAGCGCCTGCAGGTCGACGGTGATCACACCGTCGGCCTTCTGGCCGAACCTGGCCTCCCAGGCGCGGAGCAGCTCCTCGCCGGACTGGGACCAGTTCGGCGAGAAGGTCGCGCTCATCACGACCCTCTTGCCGGGCGTGTGGAACGGGTTCCCCTTGACCTTGGGCCAGTGGTACTTCTCGACGCCGTCGCCCACGATGTCCTGGTTGGTCACGGTGTCACCGAACTCGACCTTGCCGTCGGACATCGTCATCGGCACCAGCGTCAGGGTGGCTCCGCCGGAGTACCGCTGCTCGGCCGGGTTCATGATCGCCACGATGTAGGTGCGGTCGCCGGCGGCGCCGAGCACGTCGGGCAGCGCGTCGAGGACCGGTTGCGCCTCGTCGTAGGTCGTGCTGATCGGCTCGATCTTGTCCCACGCCTGGTCGCGGGCCTCGAGCACCTTGTCGCCGATGAAGGGCGTGTTGCCGTCCACCGCCTCGAGGTCGTCGACCGCGGCATGGAGGTGCAGCCCGGCCTGGTTGAGGGAGGTGAGGATGCCGTCGAGCTGGTCGAGGTCGACCTGGGCGTTCTGGACGAGGCTGTCGCTCTGCATCAGCTCGGGGTAGACCTCGGTGCCGATCTCGGCGATCGCGGTCGCCTGGTCGAGGGCGCCCACCAGGTGCCGGACGTCCTGGATCGCGCCGCCGCCGACCGGCACCCAGCGCCAGACGTCGCCGCCGAACCCGTTGACGAGCGTGGACGCCTCGTCGACGTGGGCGCGCGCGGCGGTCACGTGGACCTTGGCGGCGTCGAGGTCCTCGGCCTTCAGGGCGTCCTGGGCCATGCCCAGCTCGTCGCGCGCCGCGTCGGCCTCGGGCTTCACGTCCATCATCGGTCGGGCCAGCAGGCCCAGCCCGACCAGCACGAGCCCGAGCACGCCAAAGCCCAGCAGCACCCAGGGCCAGCGGCGTCGCCGGGCCCCGGAGCTCGTGGTCTCGCGTGCCATCCGGGCCTCCGTCCGCCCTGCTTCCGTCGCACGAAGGATAAAGGGCACCTGGTTGTGCGCATGGCGAAACCGCCGCGCGGGCGCGGGTGACCGGTCGATAGCATCGAACCCTGGTCCCGGTGGTTTCGTGACGGGACTTCGTCCCTCCTCAACCAACGGGACGGGACCAATCAGCGACTACCCGAAGGGAGCAGGCCCGTGTCCGACATCAAGATCGCCCTCGTCACCGCCGGTGCGCGCGAGGAGAAGGCGGTCACGACGGGCACCAAGGCCTGGGAGCTCTTCGCCGAGGAGCCCGACGTCGTCGCGGCCCGCGTCGACGGCCAGCTCAAGGACCTCGCCTACGAGCTCGCCGACGGCGACGAGGTCGAGAGCGTTGCCATCGACAGCAACGACGGGCACGACATCCTGCGGCACTCCGCCGCGCACGTGATGGCCCAGGCCGTCCAGGACATCTGGCCCGACGCCCGCCTCGGCATCGGCCCGCCGATCGAGAACGGCTTCTACTACGACTTCGACGTCGAGGTGCCGTTCAAGCCGGAGGACCTCGAGAAGATCGAGACCCGGATGCGCAAGATCATCAAGGAGGGCCAGAAGTTCTCCCGACGGGCGGTCTCCGACGGCGACGCGATCGCGGAGCTGAAGGACGAGCCGTACAAGATCGAGCTGATCGGGCTGAAAGGTGCCGGGCACGCCGAGGACGCGGCCGAAGGAGCGAGCGCCGAGGTCGGTGCCGGCGAGCTGACCATCTACGACAACATCCGCCGCGACGGCGAGGTGGCCTGGTCCGACCTGTGCCGGGGCCCGCACCTGCCGACCACCAAGCGGATCCCCGCGTTCAAGCTGATGCGCAGCGCCGCGGCGTACTGGCGCGGCGACGAGAAGAACAAGCAGCTCCAGCGGATCTACGGCACCGCGTGGGAGTCGAAGGAGGCGCTCGAGGCGCACCTGCACCGGATCGAGGAGGCCGAGAAGCGCGACCACCGCAAGCTCGGGCGTGACCTCGACCTCTACTCCTTCCCCGACGAGCTCGGCTCGGGCCTCGCCGTGTTCCACCCCAAGGGCGGGGTGATCAAGCGGGTGATGGAGGACTACGTCCGGCAGCGGCACATCGAGGAGGGCTTCGAGTACGTCGGGACCCCGCACATCTCCAAGGAGGGCCTGTTCCACACCTCCGGGCACCTGCCGTACTACGCGGAGACCATGTACCCGCCGATGGAGTTCGAGAACGCGAAGTACCGGCTCAAGGCGATGAGCTGCCCGATGCACAACCTCATCTACCAGTCCCGCGGCCGCTCCTACCGCGAGCTGCCGCTGCGGCTGTTCGAGTTCGGCGGCGTCTACCGGCTGGAGAAGTCCGGGGTCGTGCACGGCCTGACCCGCGTGCGCGGCATGACCCAGGACGACTCGCACTCCTACGTCACCCAGGAGCAGGCGGCCGGCGAGGTCAAGCACCTGCTGAACTTCTGCCTCGGGCTGTTCCGCGACTTCGGCCTCGACGACTTCTACCTCGAGCTGTCGACCCGCGACGACAAGCACAAGGACAAGTTCCAGGGCTCCGACGAGGACTGGGCGGTCGCGACCGCGATCCTCCAGGAGGTCGCCGACGAGTCGGGCCTCGAGATGGTGCCCGACCCCGGTGGGGCGGCGTTCTACGGGCCGAAGATCTCCGTGCAGGCCCGTGACGCCATCGGCCGGACCTGGCAGATGTCGACCGTGCAGTACGACTTCGGCCAGCCGGCCGGGTTCGGACTCGAGTACCAGGCCGCCGACGGCACCCGTCAGCAGCCGGTGATGATCCACTCGGCCAAGTTCGGGTCGATCGAGCGGTTCATCGGCGTGCTCGTCGAGCACTACGCCGGCGCGTTCCCGCCCTGGCTCTCGCCGGTGCAGGTGCAGGGCATCCCGATCGCGGAGCGGCACCATGACTACCTGTCCGACGTCGCCCAGCAGATGCGCGCGCGCGGGCTGAGGGTCGAGGTCGACCACTCCGACGACCGGATGCAGAAGAAGATCCGCAACGCGCAGCTGCAGAAGGTGCCGTTCATGGTGATCGCCGGCGATCAGGACATCGAGGCTGGTGCGGTCTCGTTCCGCTACCGCGACGGCCACCAGGACAACGGCGTACCGGTCGCGGAGGCCATCGAGCGGGTGGCGGCCGCGGTGGCCTCGCGCGAGCAGGTCTGAGGCACGTGCAGCTGCGACCCGGCCGGGCGGGTGCGCTGGTCGACAGCCCCGACGGGGTGCTGCTGACGGGCGCGCCGCCGGGTGCGGCCGTCGCGATCGAGGCGACCCTCGAGCTGGGCGGGCACACCTGGTCGTGCGCGGGCGCCTACGTCGCCGACCGCGACGGCGAGGTCGACACGGCCGAGGACGCGAGCGTCGACGGGAGCTACCGAGGGATCGATCCCTTCGGGTTGTTCTGGAGCGCGGAGGTTCCCGGCTTCTACGACTGGGACGTGCTGCACCCGATGCGTGTGACCCTGCGGGCCACGAGCGACGAGCAGACCGTGGACACGTCGTACGCGCGGCTGGTCGTCGCCGACGACGTCACCGAGCACGTGGTGGCCGAGCCGGGAGTGGTGGGCCGGCTGTTCCTGCCCACGCAGGCGGGACGTGGGGTCGTCCTCGTGGGCGGCTCCGACGGCGGTCCGGGAGCCCCGGTGATGGCCGCGCTCCTGGCCGGGCACGGCCTTCCCGTGCTGTCGATGGCCTACTGGGGCCATCCCGGCACGCCCGACGCGCTGCGCGACATCGACGTCGAGGTCGTCGCCCGCGCCTGCGACTGGCTGCGTGCGCAGGACGGCGTGGACGACGTACCGCCCTGCGTGATCGGGCTGTCCCGTGGCAGCGAGCTGGTCCTCCTGGCCGCGGCCCTCACTCCCGACCACGTGGGCCCGGTGCTGGTGTCGGTGGGCAGCGGCGTGGCCTGGGGAGCGTGGGGGCCTGGGACCGACGTGCTGGAGACGGCCTGGCGGTTCGGTGGCGAGCCGGTGCCGCAGATGGCCGAGGACGAGGACGACCCGGACGCCTGCATCGACGACGCGGACATGGTCGCGCAGGCCGAGATCGCGTTCGAGCGCGCCGCCGGACCCGTGCTGATGCTCAGCGGGGAGGACGACGCGATGTGGCCGAGCACGCGGCTCACGCGGATCGCCGAGGCGCGCGCCGAGCGTGAGGGCGCCGGCGACCGGGTCGCTCACGTCGCCTACCCCGGTGCCGGTCACTTCTGCACCACGCCGCCGGGCTACCCGCTCGTGTCCGAGGACGCGATCCGCAGCGGCGGCAGCCGGAGCGGCAACCAGGCTGCGCGGCTCGACGCGTGGCGACGGATCCTCGAGCACGTGGGAGCGGTCCGATGAGCGAGTTCCAGGACGGGATCGGTCACGCCGACGACCTCGAGCGGCTCTGGACGCCCTACCGGATGGCCTACATCCGCGGCGAGAACAAGCCGGTCGACGGATCGGCGGGGGAGTGCCCGTTCTGCCGGATCCCCGGCCTCGACGACGAGGCCGGGCTCGTCGTGCGGCGGGGAGAGACGGCGTACGCCGTGCTGAACCTGTACCCCTACACCGCCGGGCACCTGATGGTCTGCCCCTACCGCCACATCGCCGACTACACCGAGGTGACCGACGAGGAGTCCGCCGAGATCGGCGCGCTGACCCGCGCGGCGATGCGGACCGTGCGGGCCGTCTCCCACGCCGAGGGGTTCAACGTCGGCATGAACCAGGGGACCGCGGGCGGTGCGGGCATCCGGGCGCACCTGCACCAGCACGTCGTGCCGCGGTGGGTCGGCGACAGCAACTTCATGCCGGTGATCGGTCAGACCAAGACCCTGCCCCAGCTGCTGCAGGACACGCGTACGTTGCTGGCCGAGGCCTGGGCGTAGAGCGCTGGTCGAGGAAGGACGAAGTCCTGTCACGAGACCCCGCAACAGGCCGGCTCAGAGCTCACCGGGTCTCGTGACGGTCGCTGGCGCGACCTCCTCGACCGACCGCCTTCTCGTACCTCCGGCACGGCGAGATGAACTTCTCGCCCAGCGCCTCGACCTCGTACGGCAGGTCGCCGACGTTGACCCAGCCGGTCTTCTCGTAGAACGCCCGGGCCCGGGTGTTGCCGATCGCCACGGCCAGCCAGGCGACGTCGTGGCCGCCCGCGGCGACCTGGCTCTCGGCCTCCGTCATCAGCGCGCCGGCGACGCCCTTGCCGAAGTGCGCGGGGCTCACGTAGATCTGCTCGACCTCGTCGCCGACGACCATGATGAAGCCCGCCACCTCGCCGTCGACCTCGGCCACGGTCGTGTCGGCGACGCGCTCGGGAGACCGGTCGTGGAACGCCGCGAGCGTGCGTCGCTCCGTCAGCCCGTCAGGTACGTGCCCGGGATGGGAGACGTGCCAGCCCGCGTGCCAGATCTCGGCCACGGCAGCCGCGTCGTCCGGAGTGCCGGGGCGCAGGGTGATCGTCACGCCCGGAGCATAGGGGTGGAGCCGCTACTTCTTCTTCGGGTGCATCGTCTCCGACATCGTCTCGACGTGGCCCTTGTCGCGCTTCTCGGCGCGCTTCTCCTTGATGGACTTCCCGGACTTCTTGGACATGCCTTGGCGTGGCGACTTGTCGCTCATCGCGGCTCCCTCGAGTCGGTTGCCTGAGTGGCTCCGTGCGGCCACCGTACGCCTAGGCTCGCCGGGTGAGGGTTCCGCCAGGCCTGGGTTGGCTCGTGCTGGCGTTGGTCTTCCTCGACGAGCTGCTCGTGATGGCGGCACTGGCCGTGTGGGGCGCCGAGACGGGCGGCTGGCTGCTGGCCGTGCTCGCCGTGGCTGCCGGGGTGGCGGTGTGGTCCTTGTTCGCCTCCCCCAAGGCCAGGTACGGCGGCCCGGTCGCGCGCCCGGTCGCCAAGGTGCTGGTGATCGGCGCAGGCGTGGTCGCTCTCGCCGCGGCGGGCCATGGAGGCTGGGCGGTCGCGCTGGCAGTGTTCTCCGTCGTCGTGAACGGTGTCGCGATGCATCCGGACATCGCCCGGCTGCCCGGGCTGGCGGGTGACCCGGAACGGCGGTGAGCCTGTCACGGTTCTGAGCGGGAAAACCGTGCCAGGGTCACCGCCGGTCGGGGCCGACAGGGTCAGATCCGGTCGCGGCCCTCGCTGAAGAACGCGAGCAGGTCGTCGATCTCGTCGACCGGGACGGCGCGGCCGAAGGGTGCGTTCCAGTAGTCGTCCTGCGCGGGCGGCGACCACGGGCCGACGTACGCGTAGGGGACGGCGAGGTAGCCGTCCCCGGCGGAGACGCCGTAGTTGACCTCACCGGCGCTGATGCCGATGTCGAAGTGCTCGGGCCAGAGGATCGGGGTCTCGTCGGGCGCGAGTGAGCGCAGGGCCGCGTCACCCGCGGCGAAGGCGTCCGCGATCGTGGCGGCGGCCGCGGCGTCGACCTCGAGCGCGTCGTCCGGCCCGATCCCCGAGCCGTCGGTGTAGACCGCGGACAGCGACGTGGCCCGGACCCCGAGCGCCGCGGCCAGCGACGCGGGGGTCTGCCCGTCGATGCCGACGGCACCGTCCGGACCGACCACCTCGGCGCCGACCACGCTCAACGCCGGGGTGTGCGTCGTGGCGAACCCTCCCGGCACGCTCCGCAGGGAGATCTCACCGGTCTGGGCGTGCTGCGGGCCGGCGAGGACGAGCTCGGCCACCCCGTGCAGCGATCGGCGGGTCGTGACCAGCCGTGAGTCGTCGTTCATTGCGGGCTCCTCCGGTCCAGGACACGGTCGCGGGCCTCGGCGTAGCGCGCGCGCACCCCGGGTGTGGGCTCGGCCTCGTGCACGGCCGTCGAGGCAATTTCCCACACCGGCGGCTCGGCCGCACCGGCGAGGACCCAGGCTGCCTGCCGGGCCGCGCCACGCGCGACGTACTCACCCGGCGGAGGCACGTGGACGGGGCGGCCGAGCACGGCGGGAGCGATCTCGCGGACCGCTGGGGACGCCGCCCCGCCGCCCACGAGCAGGACCCGGGACGCGACCGCCCCCTGGGCCTCCAGGGCGTCGATGGCGTCGGCCAGCCCGCAGAGGAGGCCCTCGACGGCCGCACGGGCCACGGCCGCCGGCGTCCAGGTGTCGAGAGTGAGGCCGTGCAGCGAGGCGGTGGCGTGCGGGCGGTCGGGGGTGCGCTCGCCCTCGAAGTACGGGACGAGCACCGCGCCCCCGGCGCCCGGAGGAGCCGACAGGGCGAGGTCCGAGAGGCCTGCGTGGTCGACGCCGAGCAGCCGCGCGGTGGAGTCGAGGACCCGCGCGGCGTTCAGGGTGGCCACCAGCGGCAGGTAGCGGCCGGTGGCGTCGGCGAAGCCGGCGACGATGCCGGACGGGTCGGCCGCCGCGACCTCGGAGACGGCGCACGCGACGCCGGACGTGCCGATCGACACGATGACGTCGCCGGGGCGGGCGTCCAGACCGAGCGCCGAGGCCGCGTTGTCGCCGGTACCCGGCCCGAGGAGCTGACCACCGGTCGCGTGACCGGCGCCCTCGCTCGGCCCCAGCACCCGCGGCAGCACGGCGTCGTGACCGAGCGCGAGCTCGAGCAGGTCCCGGCGGTAGTCACCCGTCGCCGGGGACCAGTAGCACGTCCCGCTCGCGTCACCCCGGTCGGTCACCAGGTCGGCCAGGTCTCCCGTGCCGCGCAGCCGCCAGGTCAACCAGTCGTGGGGGAGGCAGACGGCGTGGGTACGGCGAGCCGATTCCGGCTCGTGGTGGGCGAGCCACCGCAGCTTGGTCACCGTGAACGACGCGACGGGCACCGAGCCGACCGCCTCGGCCCACGCCGACGCACCCCCGAGGTCGGTGACCAGCTCCTCGGCCGCGTGGGCCGAGCGGGTGTCGTTCCAGAGCAGCGCGTCGCGGACAACCGACCCGGCCTCGTCGAGGCAGACCATGCCGTGCTGCTGGCCGCCGACGGAGACGGCCGCCACGTCGTCGAGCCCACCGGCCGCTGCCGACGCTGCCTGGAACGCCGTCCACCAGGCCTCGGGCGGCGCCTCGGTGCCGTCGGGGTGGGCGGCGCGGCCCTCGCGGACCACGACCCCGGTGTCGGCGTCGACGACGACGACCTTGCAGGACTGCGTCGAGGAGTCGACCCCCGCGACCAAGGTCATGTCAGCGGACGCCGTACAGGTGCTCGAGGGCGAGCTGGTCGAGGTGCTCGAAGGCCATGCCCCGCTTGCCGGCCTCGACCGGGTCGAAGGCCTCGGCGCGGAAGTCGGCGAGGTCCTCGGCCGGATCCACGGTCGGGACGGCGAGCTGGTCGACGCGTGCGGCCGTCAGCGCTGCCTGGACCTCGGGGTCGGCGCGGAACGCCCGGACCTTCTCGCGCAGGACCAGGTAGTTGCGCATGCAGCCGGCCGCCGAGGCCCAGACGCCGTCCATGTCCTCGGTGCGCGGCGGCTTGAAGTCGAAGTGCCGCGGGCCCTCGTAGCCACCGTTCTCGACGATGTCGACGGTCCAGAACGCTCCCCGGGCGTTGCCGGCACCGAAGCGGAAGTCCTGGTCGTAGCGGGGGCCGGTCTGGCCGTTGAGGTCGATGTGGAAGAGCTTGCCCTGCCAGAGCGCCTGCGCCAGGCCGTGGGCGTAGTTGAGCCCGGCCATCTCCTCGTGCCCCGTCTCGGGGTTCAGCCCCACCAGCTCCGGGTGCGCGAGCTCGTTGATGAAGGCCAGCGCGTGCCCGATCGTGGGCAGCAGGATGTCGCCGCGGGGCTCGTTGGGCTTGGGCTCGATCGCGAAGCGGAGGTCGTAGCCCTGGTCGAGCACGTAGTCGCCGAGCAGGTCGAACGCCTCGCGGTAGCGGTCGAGTGCGGCCTTCACGTCCTTGGCCGCCCCCGACTCGGCACCCTCACGGCCGCCCCAGGCCACGAACACCTTCGCGCCGAGCTCGGCGGCGAGGTCCACCTGGTCGAGGGTCTTGCGGATGGCGAAGCGCCGGACGTCGCGGTCGTTGTTGGTGAAGCCGCCGTCGCGGAAGACCGGGTGCGAGAACAGGTTGGTGGTCACCATCGGCACCACCAGGCCGGTGTCCTCGAGCGCCTTGCGGAACGGTGTCAGCCGCGCGAGCCGCTCGGAGGCCGAGGAGCCGAACGGGATCACGTCGTCGTCGTGGAAGGTGACGCCGTAGGCCCCCATGTCGGAGAGCCGGTGCACCGCCTCCGCGGGGTCGAGCGGCGGCCGGATGGCGCCCCCGAAGACGTCGACACCCTCCCAGCCCACGGTCCACAGGCCGAACGAGAAGCGGTCGGCTCGCGTCGGGAGCAGGTTGCCCCAGTCGGTGGCGGTCATGCAGATCTCTCCTTGGTCGGAAGGACATGACGGTCTCGCGTCGTCGCGGCGACCGGTTCGTAACCGATTTGTTATCTCACACAACTTAATCGTCCGCGTGCCCCCTTGCGGGGACGTGTGGGGCTTACTAAGTTGTGCGCGACAACATACACGTGATGGTGCTCACACCACGACGCTGGTCGCGGAGCCGTCACAGCACATCTCGGACGATCCGGAGGATGCAAGCATGGTTCGAAGTTCTGTCTTCAAACGCCTCGCCGTCGTGTCGACGATGACGCTGGTGGCGCTCACCGCCGCTGCGTGCGGTGGCGACGACTCCTCGACCGCCGACAGCGGCGACAGCGGCGACAGCGGCGACAGCAGTGGCACCGCCATCGGGGTGATCCTGCCCGACGCCACGACCTCGCCCCGCTGGGAGGCCAACGACAAGCCGAGCCTGTCGGCAGCCTTCGACGCCGCGGGCGTCAGCTACGACATCCAGAACGCCCAGGGCAGCGTCGAGACGTTCGGCACCCTCTGCGACCAGATGATCGGCGAGGGCGTCAAGGTGCTGATGATCGTCAACATCGACCAGGAGTCCGGCAAGGCGTGCCTCGACAAGGCGACCGACGCCGGCGTGCAGAGCATCGACTACGACCGGCTCACCCCGGGCGGCGGCGCGTCCTACTACGTGTCGTTCGACAACGTGGGCGTCGGCGGCCTGATGGGCACCGGCCTCATCTCGGCGCTCGACGAGGCCGGCAAGACCAAGGCCAACATCGTCTACGTCGACGGCGCGGCCACCGACAACAACGCCGCCCTGTTCAAGGACGGCTACGAGGCGGCCCTGAAGGACAAGATCGACTCGGGCGACTACACCCTCGTCGGCGAGCAGAGCGGTGAGTGGGACGCGACCAAGGCCGGTGACGTGTTCGAGCAGATGTACACCGACAACGGTGGCAAGGTCGACGGCGCCGTCGTCGCCAACGACACCATGGCCGGCGGCGTGATCGCCCGGCTCAAGGCTGCCGGCTCCGCCGGTGACGTCCCGGTCACCGGTCAGGACGCGAGCGTGGAGGGCCTGCAGAACATCCTGCTCGGCTTCCAGGCAGGCACGGTCTACAAGAACACCGACCTCGAGGCCGACGCTGCCTCGAAGCTGGCGATCGCCCTGATCGAGGGCGACACCGACGCCGCGGCCGCCCTGGCCACGGGCTCGGTGACCGACCCCGACACGGGCGACGAGGTTCCGTCGGCCCTGGCCACCCCGGTGTGGGTGACGGTCGACAACATGCAGCAGGTCTTCGACGATGGCTACCAGACCACCGCCGACGTCTGCGCGGGCGAGGTTGCCAAGGCTTGTGAGGCGGCCGGCATCAGCTGATGCCTTCGACGACCCGGCCGGCCCTCGTGGCCGGCCGGGTCGTCGTACCGTCCTGCACGGTTTCTCGACCCGCACCACGGAAGGACCCTCATGACCGCCGAGGCTCTCGCGCCTTCACCCGGCGCCGACTCCGCCACTCCACTGCTCAGCCTGCGCAACATCCAGAAGAGCTTCGGCGCGGTGCACGTGCTCCGCGGCGTCGACCTCGACGTGCGAGCAGGCCAGGTCACCGCCCTCGTCGGTGACAACGGTGCCGGCAAGAGCACCCTGATCAAGGGCGTCGCCGGCATCCACGCGTTCGACTCGGGTGAGTACCTCTTCGAGGGCCGTCCGGTCACGGTGCACGGCCCCAAGGACGCCAACGCCCTCGGCATCGAGGTCGTCTACCAGGACCTCGCGCTCTGCGACAACCTCGACGTGGTCCAGAACATGTTCCTGGGTCGCGAGATGGGCAGTGTCGCGGCGCTCGACGAGGACGCCATGGAGGCCCGCGCCCGCGAGACCCTCGACGGCCTCTCGGTGCGCACGCTCCAGTCCGTCCGGCAGGCCGTCGCGTCGCTGTCCGGTGGTCAGCGACAGACCGTGGCGATCGCCCGCTCGGTGCTCTGGAACTCCAAGCTCGTCGTCCTCGACGAGCCCACGGCCGCCCTGGGCGTCGCGCAGACCGAGCAGGTGCTTCGGCTGGTGAGGCGGCTGGCCGACAACGGGCTGGGCGTGATCCTGATCAGCCACAACCTCAACGACATCTTCGAGGTGGCCGACGACATCGCGGTCCTGTACCTCGGCGCCATGGTGGCCCAGGTGCCCCGGGCCGACGTCACCTCCAACCAGGTGGTCGAGCTGATCACCACCGGCCGCTACGGCGACATGGGCCTCAGTGCCCAGGACGCCGCGCAGGTGGAGGAGGACCAGTGACGACCCAGACCCAGCCCAGCGCCGGATCGGACGCACCCGGCGAGCCCGAGCCCCGCGCCGCTTCGTCGGTCGGCCTCGGCGACATCGTCCGCGCCTACGTCACCAAGGTACGCGGGGGAGACCTGGGGTCTCTTCCGGCCATCCTCGGCCTGATCGTGCTCGTGGTCGTGTTCTCCGCCCTCAAGCCGGACCGGTTCCCCAGCCAGTTCAACGTGGCGAACCTGCTCAACCAGTCCGCCGCCATCGTCGTGCTCTCGATGGGCCTGGTCTTCGTGCTGCTGCTCGGCGAGATCGACCTGTCGGCCGGCTACACCGGCGGTACGGCAGCGGCGGTCACGGGCGTGGTGATGACCGAGCACGGCTGGCCGTGGATCCCGTCGCTGATGGCCTGCCTGCTCACCGGCGCGGTGATCGGCACGATCATCGGTCTGCTGGTGGCCAGGCTGGGCATCCCGTCGTTCGTGGTGACCCTGGCGTTCTTCCTCGGCCTCCAGGGCGTGATGCTGGTGATCATCGGCGAGGGCGGCACCATCGCCTACCGCAACGAGGTCATCCTCGCGCTCAACAACGACCCGATGCCCGTGTGGCTCGGCTGGACCCTGGCGCTGGTCGGTCTGGCGGCGTACGCCGGTCTGACCTGGCGCACCGACCACCGGCGTCGCAAGGCCGGCCTGGAGAGCCAGCCCGTGCTGCTGTGGGCCATCAAGACCGCGTCGCTGGTCATCTTCGTCCTGCTGTTCGTCGGGTACCTGTCGATGGAGCGCAGCCCCAACCCCGCGCTGAAGTCGATCACGGGGGTGCCGATCGTCGTCGCCATCGTGGTCGGGCTGCTGATCGTGCTGACCTACGTGCTCAACCACACGGCGTGGGGACGCCACATCTACGCCGTCGGCGGCAACACCGAGGCCGCCCGCCGGTCGGGCATCAACGTCACCCGGGTCAAGCTCACCTGCTTCATCATGTGCTCGACGATCGCGGCCTTCGCCGGACTGCTCATCGCCAGCCGCAACAACTCCGTCTCACCGACCACGGGTGGGTCGACGACCCTGTTGTTCGCGGTGGGCGCCGCGGTGATCGGCGGCACCAGCCTGTTCGGCGGCAAGGGCCGGGCGTCCGACGCCGTCATCGGCGGCCTGGTGATCGCCGTGATCGCCAACGGCATGGGGCTGATGCGCCAGTCGACCGGCAACGTCTACATGATCACGGGCCTGGTGCTCCTGGTGGCGGCCAGCGTGGACGCCATCAGCCGACGGCGGGCCTCTGCCTCCGGACGGGTGTAGCGCCTTGGTCCGACGATCGGGCAGCCCTCCGACGTCTCCCACCAAGACGGGCCTCGGGCAGGAACAGCTTCGCCGCAACAACCTGAGCGCTCTGCTGACCCGCGTCCACCTGCACGGCGCGACCAGCCGGGCCTCGCTGACCCGCGACCTGGGGCTCAACCGGAGCACCATCGGTGCCCTGGCGACCGAGCTCGAGGAGCTGGGCCTGGTCACCGAACGGCAGCCGGCCGTCGTACGACGGTCCGGACGGCCGTCGTTCGTCCTCGAGCCCCAGCGCGACAACGTCGCGGTGGCGGTCGACATCGGCGTCGACCGGATCGTGACCGCCCTGGTCGCGCTCGGGGGCGACGTGCTCCACCAGCGTCAGCGCCCGCACGCCGCGGGCAAGCACGACATCGAGCACGTCATCGAGTCGACGGCCCAGATGGTCGAGGAGGTGCTCGCGACCCACCCCGGCCTGCGCTGCCTCGGCACCGGGGTATCCGTCCCGGGTGCCGTCCGGAACACCGACGGCGCGGTGCGGTTCGCACCGAACCTCGGCTGGTTCGACCAGCCGTTCACCGCGCTGCTCTCGCAGCGGCTGGGGCGGCGGGTGTTCACCGACAACGACGCGAACCTCGGCGTGCTCGCCGAGCACCTGCGCGGCGCCGCGATGGGGCACTCCGACGTGGCCTACCTCAACGGCAGCGTCGGCATCGGCGGCGGGTTCCTGGTCGGCGGCGTGCCGCTCTCCGGCGCTCGCGGGTACGCCGGCGAGGTGGGGCACCTGCTGGTCGACGGCAGCAGCACGCAGCAGTGCCGCTGCGGCAACGTCGGGTGCTGGGAGACCAAGGTCGGCGAGAACCAGCTGCTGATCCTGGCCGGCCGACTGCCCGGCGGCGGACCCGAGGGCGTCGACGAGGTGATCGCCGCCGCGGACCACGGTGACGAGCGGGCCACGCGCGCCCTGGACGAGGTCGGCCACTGGCTCGGTGTCGGGCTGCGCGCCGTCATCAACGTGTTCAACCCCGAGGTGATCGTGCTCGGTGGCTCGCTGGCCGCCCTCTGGGTGGCTCGCCAGGACGTCGTCGACAAGACCCTCGACCGCTGGACCCTGATGTCCGCGCGCAGCGAGGTCATCATCCGGGCGTCGGCGTTCGGGCTGGACTCACCGTGGCGGGGGGCGGCCGAGATGGTCTTCGCCCCCGTGCTGGCCGACCCCGCGAGCGTGCTCGACCTGGCCGCGCCCACCATGCCCCTCGCCCGGTAGCCTGCTCTCCTGATGTTGGAGCGTTTCAAGGCCTTCTGGCAGGGCGTGGTCCTCGCGCCGGTCGTCAACCTGCTGCTCAGGCTCGGTGTGCACCCGGACCTCGTCACGCTCGTCGGCACGCTCGGGGTCGCCGTCGGAGCGCTCGCCTTCTACCCGCGCGGCGAGCTGCTCATCGGCACGCTCGTGATCGCGGCCTTCGTGTTCTCCGACATGATCGACGGGGCGATGGCGCGCAAGTCGGGCACCTCGTCGACCTTCGGGTCGTTCTGGGACTCCACGCTCGACCGGATCGGGGACGCCGCGATCTTCGGCGGCCTGGCGCTGTACTTCGCCGCCTCCGGCGACAGCTACCTCTACCTCTGCCTGTCGTTGTTCTGCCTGGTCGCCGGCAACCTGACCAGCTACGCACGGGCGAAGGCCGAGTCGCTGGGCCTCGACGCCAAGGGCGGCATCGCCGAACGCTCCGACCGGCTCGTGCTGATCCTGGCGGTGACCGGGCTCGGCGCGTTGTTCGACCTGCCCATCCTGCTCGAGCTGGGCCTGTGGGTGCTCGCGGCCGCCAGTGCCTACACGGTCGTCTTCCGGATCCTGAAGGTACGCCGCCAGGCCATCGCGCTGGACCGAGCACCGGTCGTCCCCGAGTAGGGCCGCGGCGTCCGGCCGCCGTACTCTTGACCCATGGTTCAGCAGTCTCCCGAAGACACGTCCGGCACGGGTACATCGACTGGCACGACCCGCGTGAAGCGCGGCATGGCCGAGATGCTGAAGGGCGGCGTCATCATGGACGTCGTCACCGCCGAGCAGGCGAAGATCGCCGAGGACGCCGGCGCCGTCGCGGTGATGGCCCTCGAGCGCGTCCCGGCCGACATCCGCGCGCAGGGCGGGGTCTCGCGGATGAGCGACCCCGACATGATCGACGGGATCATCGAGCAGGTCTCGATCCCGGTGATGGCCAAGGCCCGGATCGGTCACTTCGCCGAGGCGCAGGTGCTGCAGTCGCTCGGCGTCGACTACATCGACGAGTCCGAGGTGCTGACCCCGGCCGACTACGCCAACCACATCGACAAGTGGCAGTTCACCGTGCCGTTCGTGTGCGGCGCGACCAACCTGGGCGAGGCGCTGCGCCGGATCACCGAGGGTGCGGCGATGATCCGCTCCAAGGGCGAGGCCGGCACCGGCGACGTCTCCAACGCCGTCACCCACATGCGCACCATCCGCGCCGAGCTGCGTCGCCTCCAGGGCCTCGAGCCCGACGAGCTCTACGTCGCCGCCAAGGAGCTCCAGGCGCCCTACGACCTCGTGCGCGAGGTGGCCGAGGCCGGCAAGCTGCCGGTCGTGCTGTTCACCGCCGGCGGCATCGCCACCCCCGCCGACGCCGCGATGATGATGCAGCTCGGCGCCGAGGGCGTCTTCGTGGGCTCGGGCATCTTCAAGTCCGGCAACCCCGCCGAGCGGGCGTCCGCGATCGTCAAGGCGACCACCTTCTACGACGACCCCGACGTCGTCGCGAAGGTCTCGCGTGGTCTCGGCGAGGCCATGGTCGGCATCAACGTCGACGAGATCCCCCAGCCCCACCGGCTCGCCGAGCGCGGCTGGTAGCCGGTCGGCGAGGGATTCTCCGGCTGGCCGGGGAATCCCTGAACATGGCGTGGCTGGGGAACCCACGACCAGGTTCGGGAACCTACGCCAAGTACGGCGGTCGGCCGGTTGCCGTCTCCTGCTCGCTGCCATCGCAGCTGCGAGTATCCGGAAGCTCCTGAACGCTCCACGCGTTGCCGTCGGGGTCGGCGAAGTAGACGAACCGGCCCCAGGGCTGGTCGTCGACATCACTCGCCTCGACGCCGCGCCCGCGCAGGTCGGCCAGCGCCTCGTCGGCGGACGCCACCACCACCTGCAGCGCGTTCAGCGACCCGGGCGCCATGTCGCTGATGCCATGGCCGAACGCGATCGAGCACGCCGAGCCGGGCGGGGTCACCTGGATGAAGCGAACCTCGTCGCTCACGGTGTGGTCGTGGTCGACCGGCCAGCCCAGCGTCGTCCCGTAGAACTCCAGGGCCCGGTCCACGTCGCTCACGGGCATCCCGACCAGCTCGATCCGGTAGTCCACCATCGTCGTCTCCTTCGTCGTCCGCGGTTGCTCCGTCAGAGCGACGGTAGGGACTGATCAGGAACGTCTCGTTCCTGAACGGTCAGCCGCAGCCGCCCTGCGAGAAGAAGAACGACGTCTGGTCGTTGACCCGCCCGGTGACCTTGATGTCGCACTTCTCCTGGAACTCCCGTACGCGGTCGCGCGTCTGCGTCCCGAAGTCGCCGTCGATCACGAGCGTCTCCCCGTCGGCACGCAGGGCGCGCTGCAGGGTCTTGACGCGGATGCCCGAGTCGCCGAGCTCGAGCCCGCGGAGCCGGTGGGACTGGGCGAACAGGATCGTCCAGTACCAGGTGCGCACCAGGAACCGGTTCTCGATGTTGCCCTCGAAGTTGTCGGTGAGCTCCTTGATGGCTGCCTTCGTCTCCGGGCCGTAGAAGCCGTCGACGGTCACCGGACCGAGCCGCGTGTCGTTGATGACGCACTGCAAGGCACGCACGGCCTTGCTCGTGGTGCCCGGCGCAATCTCCGGGTACGTCGGCAGCGTGCGCTTGCAGGTCGCCTGCGCCTCCGCGGTGGCCGGCGAGGCGATCGCGGCGGGTCCGAGGAGGGAGGTCAGGAGCACGGCGACGACGACCGAGACGAGAGTGCGCATGCCCCCATGGTGCGGCAGTTTCGAGGCGCCGGGAAGGGGGCACTAGCCTGCGCGCGTGCCCGCCGCCGACGCCCCGCGCATCGGAGTCCTCGCCCTGCAGGGCGACGTCCGTGAGCACCTGCACGTCCTGGAGACCCTGGGCGCGCGCCCGGTCGCCGTACGCCGTCCGTCCGAGCTGGCCTCGGTCGACGGGCTCGTCCTGCCGGGCGGCGAGTCGACGACGATGGCCAAGCTGGCGCGGATCTTCGAGCTGCTGGAGCCGCTGCGGGCCCGGGTCGCCGAGGGGCTGCCCATGTTCGGGACCTGCGCCGGGATGATCCTGCTCGCCGACCGGATCGAGGACGGTGTCGTCGGCCAGGAGACGCTCGGCGGGCTCGACATCACCGTGCGCCGCAACGCCTTCGGCCGGCAGGTCGACTCGTTCGAGTCGACGCTGGACTTCGCCGGGCTGGCCGAGCCGGTGCACGCCGTGTTCATCCGAGCGCCCTGGGTGGAAGCGGTCGGGGACGGCGTCGAGGTGCTGGCCCGCGTGCCCGACGGAGCGGCCGTGGGAGCCGCCGCCGGTAGGATCGTCGCGGTCCGCCAGGGACCGTTGATGGCGACGTCGTTCCATCCCGAGGTCGGGGGCGACGGCCGGGTGCACCGGATGTTCGTCGACCTCGTGCGGCAGTCGTAGCGGGAAGAAAGAGAGTCATGTCCGGCCACTCCAAATGGGCGACCACCAAGCACAAGAAGGCCGTCGTCGACAGCCGACGGGCCAAGATGTTCGCCAAGCTCATCAAGAACATCGAGGTCGCGGCGCGCATGGGCGGCGGTGACATCAGCGGCAACCCGACGCTGTACGACGCCATCCAGAAGGCCAAGAAGTCGTCGGTCCCCAACGACAACATCGACCGCGCGGTCAAGCGCGGCTCGGGGGCCGAGGCGGGCGGCGCCGACTACACGACGATCATGTACGAGGGCTACGGCCCGGCCGGTGTCGCGATGCTCATCGAGTGCCTCACCGACAACAAGAACCGCGCCGCCATGGAGGTCCGCACCGCCATGACCCGCAACGGCGGCTCGCTCGCCGACCCGGGCTCGGTGTCGTTCCTGTTCAACCGCAAGGGCGTGGTGCTCGTCCCCGCGTCCCAGGAGGGCAAGACGGTGACCGAGGACGACGTGCTCGAGGCGGCGCTGGACGCCGGTGCCGAGGACGTCCAGGACCTGGGGGAGTCCTTCGAGGTCGTCTCCGAGGCCACCGACCTGGTCGCCGTACGCACCGCACTCCAGGCCGCCGGCATCGACTACGACTCCGCCGAGGCCGAGTTCGTGCCCGACATGCAGGTCCAGCTCGACAAGGACGACGCCGCCAAGCTGTTCCGTCTGATCGAGGCGCTCGAGGACTCCGACGACGTGCAGAACGTGTTCGCCAACTTCGACGTCCCCGACGAGGTCATGGCCGAGCTCGATTGATCGCACCGTTTGGTCTCGTGACGAGACTTCGTCCCTCCTCGACCAACGGGTGTGGCGTGTCGTGCGCCGTACGACGACCGGGCGCCGTTAGCGTTCGTACGAACACCTGTTCGGATCATCGTGGCGAGAGGGCGACCGCGTGCGCGTGCTGGGGATCGACCCGGGGCTGACCCGCTGTGGCCTGGGCGTGGTCGAGGGCACCGTCGGGCGTCCCCTGACGTTGATCGACGTCAACGTCGTGCGCACGAGCGCCGACCTGCCGATCGCCCAGCGGCTGGTGACGATCGAGAAGGGCATCGACGCCTGGCTCGACGAGTACCAGCCCGACGCCGTCGCGGTGGAGCGGGTGTTCGCACGCTCCGACTCCAGCACGATCATGGGCACCGCCCAGGCCAGCGGCATCGCCCTGGTCGCCGCCGCTCGACGGGGGCTGCCGATCGCCCTGCACACGCCGAGCGAGGTCAAGGCCGCGGTCTCGGGCAGCGGCCGGGCCGACAAGGCGCAGGTGACGGCGATGGTGACCCGCATCCTGCGGCTCGACTCACCCCCCAAGCCGGCCGACGCCGCCGACGCGCTGGCGCTCGCCATCACCCACATCTGGCGCGGCGGCGCCCAGGCGCGGATCGACGCCGCCCTCGCAGCCGCCCAAGGCCAATCTCTGGGGAGGTCCCGATGATCGCGTTCGTCCGCGGCCAGGTTGCCGCCGTCACGCTCAACAGCGCCGTGCTCGACGTGGGTGGCATCGGCCTCGAGCTGATGTGCACCCCCGGCACGCTCGCCACCCTGCGCACCGGCCAGACCGCCACCCTGCCCACGAGCATGGTCGTCCGCGAGGACTCGCTGACCATCTTCGGCTTCCTCGACGAGGACGAGAAGGTCTGCTTCGAGCTCGTGCAGACCGCGTCCGGGGTCGGCCCCAAGCTGGCGCAGGCCATCCTGGCCTGCCTCGCGCCCGACGAGCTGCGCGTCGCCGTCGCCTCCGACGACACCAAGACCCTCACCCGGGTCTCCGGCATCGGCCAGAAGGGGGCGCAGCGCATCATCCTCGAGCTGAAGGACCGCCTCGGCGCCCCCGTCGGCCACATGAGGGCCGGTACGCCCGCCAGCACGCCCGCGCCCTGGAAGGACCAGGTGCTCCAGGCCCTGGTCGGCCTGGGCTGGTCCGCCAAGGAGGCCGACGCCGCGGTCGAGACGGTCGCGCCCGAGGCCGGCGACGACCCCCAGGTCTCGTTGCTGCTCCGCTCCGCCCTCCGTACCTTGAGCAAGGCCTGACGTGGAGCCCACCGACCACCTCGAGGCCCACGAGGCCGAGCACCTCCGGACGCTGACCGCGGCGGAGGCCGAGGGCGACGAGCGCGCGGTCGAGGCGGCGCTGCGGCCGCGCACCCTCGCCGAGGTCGTCGGCCAGCACCGCGTGCGCGAACAGCTCGGACTGGTCCTCGAGGCGGCCCGCGGCCGCGGTCGCGTCCCCGACCACGTGCTGCTGTCAGGCCCACCCGGCCTCGGGAAGACCACCCTGGCGATGATCATCGCCCACGAGATGACCGCCCCGCTGCGGCTCACGAGCGGCCCCGCCATCACCCACGCCGGCGACCTGGCCGCGATCCTCTCCGGCATGAACGACGGCGACGTGCTCTTCGTCGACGAGATCCACCGCATGTCCCGGCCCGCCGAGGAGATGCTCTACATGGCGATGGAGGACTTCCGGGTCGATGTCGTCATCGGCAAGGGCCCTGGCGCCACCGCGATCCCGCTCGAGATCCCGCCCTTCACGCTCGTCGGCGCCACCACCCGCGCCGGGCTGCTGCCGGGCCCGCTGCGCGACCGGTTCGGGTTCACCGCCCGGCTGGAGTACTACGAGACCGCCGACCTCGACCGCATCGTGCACCGCTCGGCCGGCCTGCTCGGCGTCGACCTGACCCACGAGGGCGCCGCCGAGATCGCCTCGCGCTCGCGTGGCACGCCGCGTATCGCCAACCGGCTGCTGCGCCGCGTGCGCGACTACGCCCAGGTCAAGGCCGACGGTGTGGTCACCCACGACGTGGCCCGTCGCGGCCTCGAGCTCTACGAGGTCGACGAGCTGGGCCTCGACTCCCTCGACCGTGCCGTCATCGAGGTGCTGTGCCGACACTTCGGAGGTGGACCCGTCGGCGTCTCGACCCTGGCGGTCGCCGTGGGGGAGGAGCGCGAGACCGTGGAGGAGGTCGCCGAGCCGTTCCTGGTCCGGATCGGATTCCTCGCCCGTACCCCCCGTGGCCGGGTCGCCACCGCCGCCGCATGGCGCCACCTGGGGCTCGACGCGCCGGCCCAGCCGATCACCGGGCCGACCGCCGAGGCGACCCTCTTCGAGGAGTGATCCGCGGCGGGCGGATGGGGCGGGCGATGGCGATGCCGTGACGTGCCGCACCCGCGGTTACACTTCACCGTTGGTCGAGCCGGTCCTGCGTGACCAATCGCAGGACTGGCATCCCATGTACCCCTGCTGAAGAGGTCTGTTGTCGTGTCGGAGCTTGCCTCCCTCTTGCCCCTCGTGGGCATCGCCGTCCTGTTCTGGGCCCTGATGATCCGGCCGGCCCAGCGTCGCCAGCGTGAGCTGCGCCAGATGCAGTCGTCCCTCGAGATCGGCGACGAAGTGATGTTGTCGTCGGGGATCTATGGCGTGCTCCGATCGTTGGACGACGAGAGGATCAGCGTCGAGGTCGCTCCGGGAGTCGTCGTCGAGGTCGTCCGCGGAGCCGTGGGCTCGAAGGTCCTCCCGGACGCGGAGTCCCTCGCCGACGACGAGGGCGAGCCCGAGACGCTCCCCGACCACCCCGACACTCACCCCGACACTCACCCCGACACGACCACCGAGGAGCGCTGACATGGCCCGCCGCCCCGCCAGCCCTGGTCGCACCCTGGCGATCTTCTTCATCTCCGTCGCGGTGCTGTACGGGCTCGTCGCGCTGGGCGGTTCGTGGAAGCCGGCCCTCGGCCTGGACCTCGAGGGAGGCACCCGCATCCGCCTCGCCGCCACCGGCAACGACGTCACCGCGGAGTCGCTCCGCGAGGCTGCCGACATCATCGACAACCGGGTCAACGGTTCTGGTGTCTCCGAGGCCGAGGTGACCACCGAGGGCAACCAGTACATCGTCGTGGAGATCCCCGGCCAGAGCCGACGCGACCTCGTCGACACGGTGAAGCGGCAGGCGCAGCTGCGCTTCCGCGTCGTGGCCATGAGCGGGGTCGGCACCGCTGCCCCCACGGCCGCCGCGAGCCCGAGCGGCAGCGGCACCGGCTCGGCCGAGCCCACCCCGTCGACGTCGCCCGGAGGCGGCGTGCTGCTGCCCAGCGACACGGCCCAACCCACGGCGACCGCGTCGCCGACCAAGAAGGCGACGGGCAAGAACCGTCCGCCGTTCCTGGCCGCCGATGACTCCACGAGTGCCGACCCGTCCGCCACGGCGACGCCGAGCGACACCGCCAGCCCCTCCGACGGTGCGTCGGACAGCGCGACCGACTCCCCGACCGCGAGCCCGACCGACGGCGCGGATGCCGGCACCGGCGGCATCGACGACCCGCTGACCTGGATGGACGCACCGGACGAGAAGTCCGTCGCGGCCTACAACGCCTACTCCTGCTCCACCCCCGTCCAGGCGGTGGGGGTGAACCCCAAGAACGGCAAGACCGTCCCTGGTGACAAGGCAGACTGGCCGATGGTCACCTGTGACGACCAGGGCATCAAGTACCTGCTGTCCGTCGCGATGGTCGAGGGCACCGACCTCGACGACGCCTCCGCCGGCATCCCGCAGAACGACGTCAACTGGGTCGTCTCTCTCGACTTCAACGGCGACGGCACCGACAAGTTCGCCGAGATCTCGCGGGCGCTGTACGGCACCCAGAAGCAGTTCGCGATCGTCCTCGACGGCGTCGTGATCTCCGCGCCCACCATGGACGGCATCATCCTCAACGGCCAGGCGCAGATCAGCGGCAACTTCAACCAGGCGTCCGCCGAGAGCCTGGCGACCAGCCTGCGCTACGGGTCCCTGCCGATCTCGTTCGAGAAGGACCCCACGGTCGAGACCATCGGTCCGTCCCTCGCCGGTGACCAGCTCTCGGCCGGCATCTTCGCGGGCCTGATCGGTCTGATCGCGGTGATGCTGTACTGCCTCCTCTACTACCGAGGCCTCGGCGTCGTCGTGGTCGCGTCGCTGCTCGTGGCGGCGGCCATCACGTACGCCATCGTCCTGCTGCTCGCGAAGGCTGCGGGCTTCACCCTGACCTTGCCCGGTATCGCCGGACTGATCGTCGCGGTCGGCATCACGGCCGACTCCTTCATCGTCTACTTCGAACGCATCAGGGACGAGATGCGCGACGGCAAGTCCATGCGGGTCGCGGTGGAGGCCGGCTGGAAGCGCGCCAGGAACACCTGTCTGGCCGCCGACGCCGTCTCGCTGCTCGCCGCCGTGGTGCTCTACATCTTTGCGGCGGGCGTGGTCCGCGGGTTCGCGTTCGCGCTCGGTATCTCGACGGTCATCGACCTGGTGGTGTTCTTCTGGTTCACCCACCCGATGGTCTCGTGGCTGGCGAAGTTCCGGTTCTTCAACCAGGGTCACAAGCTGTCCGGCCTCGACGCCGAGGCCCTCGGGATCGACAAGATCAACCTCGGCACCGCGACGACTGCTGCGACCCCCGCTGGGCAGACCGTGGGAGGGAGGGCCTGATGGGCAAGTTCTCGAGGCTCGGCAACGACCTCTACTCCGGCAAGAAGTCGATCAACTTCGTCGGTCGCAAGTGGCTCTGGTACTGCGGCTCGGGCCTGATCGTGCTGCTCGCCCTGGGCGGCCTGTTCTTCCAGGGCCTGAACATGGGCATCGAGTTCGAGGGCGGCGCGCAGTACCGCGTCAGCCTGCCGTCGGACCAGGTGACCCAGGACAACGCCGACAAGATCCGCGAGGCGGTCGCCGCCACCGGCATCGACGGGGCCAGCTCGCCGGTGGTCACCACCACCGGTGACAACGGCATCATCGTCCAGACCAAGCAGCTGAACAGTGCCGACTCCCAGGAGGTCGTCGACACGATCCTGCAGACGGTCGGAGCAGCGCCGACGGACATGTCCCAGGACGAGATCGGGGCGAGCTGGGGTCAGGACGTCGCCAAACGGTCGTTCACCGGCCTGGTCGTCTTCCTCATCCTGGTCGTGCTCTTCATCTGGGCCTACTTCCGCGAGTGGAAGATGTCGGTGGCCGCGCTCGTCGCGCTGGCGCACGACGTGCTCATCACCGTCGGCGTGTACGCCCTGTCCGGCTTCGAGGTCTCCCCGGCCACGGTCACCGGCATCCTGACGATCCTCGGCTTCTCGCTCTACGACACCGTCGTGGTGTTCGACAAGGTCCGCGAGAACACCAAGAACCTCCGCTCGACCCACATGACGTACGCCGAGGCCGCGAACCTCGCCGTCAACCAGACCCTCGTGCGGTCCATCAACACCTCGATCGTGGCGCTGATCCCGGTCGGCGCGATCCTCTACGTCGGTGCGGTCCAGCTCGGCAACGGCTCACTGAAGGACCTCGCGCTCGCGCTGTTCGTCGGCATGGCGGCCGGCACCTACTCGTCCATCTTCATCGCCACGCCGCTGCTGGTGCACATGAAGCAGGGCGAGAAGGCCAACATGGACATCGAACGCCGGCTGGCCACCAAGCGCCGCCACGAGGCCGACCGCTACGCCTCGGTCCCGGTGTTCACCGAGGACATGCCGGTCCGGGCCGGCGACGATGACGACGAGCTCGACGACCATCTCGACGACGACGAGCACGAGGTCGCGGCGACGGCGCCGGCTCCCGCTCCGCCGGTCCCGACCGGCCGCGGGCGGGTCGTCCCCCAGTCGCGCAAGCCGGTGAACCCCAGCAGCGCCGCCGGACGTGCCCAGCCGACCCGTCAGCCGAGGTCCAAGCGGGGCAAGAAGTGACCGTGCGCGAGACCCTCGCGCGCTTGGTCATCGACGTTCCCGACTACCCGCAGCCCGGTGTCGTCTTCAAGGACATCACGCCGGTGCTGGCCGACCACGCGGCGTTCACCGAGGTGGTCGAGGCGCTCGCAGCGCCCGGGCGCGACAGGTCAGGTGCCACCGTCGTCGACTACGTGATCGGCATGGAGGCGCGGGGGTTCATCCTGGCGGCCCCGGTCGCCCTCGCTCTCGGCGCGGGCTTCGTGCCGGTGCGCAAGGCCGGCAAGCTGCCGCGCGAGACGTACGCCGAGTCGTACTCGCTCGAGTACGGCCAGGCCACCCTCGAGATGCACCGTGACGCCCTGGAGCCCGGAGACCGGGTGCTGCTCGTCGACGACGTCCTGGCGACCGGCGGCACCGTGGCCGCGACGGTCCGGCTGGTCGAGAAGGCGGGAGCCGTCGCCGTGGGAGCGTCCGTGCTGATGGACCTGAGCTTCCTGCCGGGCCGCCAAGCCATCGGCGACCTGCCCCTCACCAGCCTGCTGACGGTCTAGGCACCACCTGGCCGGCCGTAGACTGGAGCCAATGGCAGAGGAAGCTCCCGTCGCACCGGAGGCCGTACGTGCTCCGGACTCGGTTGCTCCTGCCCGCGGCATGCGGGCCCGGCTGGCCCGGATGGGCTCGAAGACGCAGACCGGCAACCCGGTGCTCGAGCCGCTGTTCCGGACCGTGCGGGCCAACCACCCGAAGGCTGACCTGGCGCTGCTGGAGCGCGCGTACCTGACGGCCGAGAAGTGGCACGGCACCCAGATGCGCAAGAGCGGTGACCCTTACATCACCCACCCGCTCGCGGTCACGACGATCCTCGCCGACATCGGCATGACCGAGCCGACCCTCGTGGCCGCGCTGCTGCACGACACCGTCGAGGACACGCCGTACACGCTCGACCAGCTGCGGGTGGACTTCGGTGACGAGGTGGCGATCCTCGTCGACGGGGTGACCAAGCTCGAGAAGGTCAAGTACGGCGACGCCGCGCAGGCCGAGACCATCCGCAAGATGATCGTGGCGATGGCCCGTGACATCCGGGTGCTGGTCATCAAGCTCGCCGACCGGCTGCACAACATGCGGACCGTGAGGTACGTGAAGCAGTCGACGCAGGAGCGGCAGGCCACCGAGTCCCTGGACATCTACGCGCCGTTGGCGCACCGGCTCGGCATGAACACCATCAAGTGGGAGCTCGAGGACCTCGCCTTCGCGACCCTGCACCCGAAGGTGTACGACGAGATCGTGCGGATGGTCGCCGACCGCGCGCCGTCGCGCGACCAGTTCCTGGCCGAGGTGGTCACCCAGGTCGAGAGCGACCTCAAGGAAGCCAAGGTCAAGGCGACCGTCACCGGTCGGCCCAAGCACTACTACTCGATCTACCAGAAGATGATCCTGGGCGGCCGCGAGTTCACCGACATCTACGACCTGGTGGGGCTGCGGGTGCTGGTCGACGAGGACCGCGACTGCTACTCCGTGCTCGGCGTGCTGCACTCGCGGTGGAACCCCGTCCTCGGGCGGTTCAAGGACTACGTCGCGATGCCCAAGTTCAACATGTACCAGTCGCTGCACACGACGGTGATCGGCCCGCAGGGCAAGCCGGTCGAGATCCAGATCCGCACGCGCGCCATGCACCGGCGGGCCGAGTACGGCGTCGCGGCGCACTGGAAGTACAAGGAGGACGGCAGCAAGGGCCTCGACACCGACCAGCGCGGCGACATGGACGACATGTCCTGGGTCCGCCAGCTGCTCGACTGGCAGAGCGAGGTCGAGGACCCCGAGCAGTTCCTGGAGTCGCTGCGGTTCGAGATCAACCGGGCCGAGGTCTACGTCTTCACCCCGCGCGGCGACGTCATCCCGCTGCCGCTGGGTTCCACGCCGGTCGACTTCGCCTACGCCGTGCACACCGAGGTCGGCCACCACACCATCGGCGCGCGGGTCAACGGCCGCCTGGTGCCGCTGGAGTCGACGCTCGAGAACTCCGACGTCGTCGAGATCTTCACCTCCAAGGCCCCGAACGCCGCGCCGTCACAGGACTGGCTCCAGTTCGTGAAGTCGCCGCGCGCGAGGTCGAAGATCCGCCAGTGGTTCACCAAGGAGCGCCGCGAGGAGGCGATCGAGCGCGGCAAGGAGCAGATCGCCAAGCTGATGCGCAAGGAGGGCGTGCCCCTCAAGCGGGTGCTGTCCCACGAGTCGCTCTCGCTCGCCGCGGCCCACTTCAAGCTCGCCGACGTCTCGGCGCTGTACGCCGCGGTCGGTGAGAGCAACGTGTCCGCCCAGGCCGTCGTACGACGTGTCATCGACCTCCACGGCGGCGACCAGGGAGCCGAGGAGGACCTGTCCGAGGGCGTCCAGATCACCGGCCGCCGGGTGCGGTCCAAGGCGGCCGCGGGCGGCGACGCGGGGGTCATCGTCAAGGGCGCCTCGGACGTCTGGGTCAAGCTCGCCAAGTGCTGCACGCCGGTCCCGCCCGACGCGATCCTCGGGTTCGTCACCAAGGGCGGGGGAGTCTCGGTGCACCGCACGGACTGCACCAACGCCGCGTCCCTCAAGGCCCAGCCGGAGAAGCTGCTCGACGTCGAGTGGGCCCCCACCGCGCAGTCCACGTTCCTGGTCAACATCCAGGTCGAGGCCCTCGACCGGGCCCGCCTGCTCTCCGACATCACCATGGTCCTCTCGGACGCCCACGTGAACATCCTGTCCGCGAACCTCTCCACCACCCGCGACCGGATCGCCAAGTCCCGCTTCACGTTCGAGATGGCCGACGCCATGCACCTCGACGGCGTCCTCCGCGCCGTCCGCACCGTCCCCGGTGTCTTCGACGCCTACCGCGTGACTCAGTAGGTCGCCGCGAAAGCGGGGTAGTCCCTGTCGTTTGGGCCCTTTTCCACAGGCTCCAGGGGCCCAAACGACAGGGACTACCCCTCCTTCCACGGGCCCGGACTCTGTCCACAGGTGGCACCTCGCGGAGGTTGTCCACACCTTCGGAGGTCGCCGCGTTCGGGACCCTGAGGGAGCGGGCAGCGAGGGACCATGCCCTGGAGCCCCTCGTGCGAGCGTCCCAACAACCTGGTCGCACCTGTTCGGGTCGACCCGACCGGGAAGATCGGACCGACTCGGAAGCAGGCGCGCGGACCCTCCTGGAAGCAGACGTCGTCGGGGATGTACGTGCCGAGCTCGGTCGACAGCTCGGTCGTCGAGCAGCGGATCCTCGAGCAGGGGAGCCGGATCCCTTCGTACGGAGCCGTGACGGGGTGGGCGGCTCTGCGGTGGTACGGCGCGACGTACTTCGACGGGATGGGGTACGACGGCGAGCAGCTGCCGGTGCCGCTGATCCTGCACGACGGCATCCGACCGGATCCGCGGTTCACGCAGACGGAGTCCCAGCTTGCGTGCACCGAACGGATCGTGGTCGACGGGCTGCCCGTGACGACGGTGCAGCGTGCGTTGTTCGACGAGGTACGGCGGACCCGCAACGTCCGCGAGTCGGCGGTGGCGATCAGCATGGCGGCCGCCGCGCTGCTGATCTCGGTGCGTCTGTTCAAGATGTACGTCGCGCAGCGGAACGCATGGGAGGGCGTACCTCACGCTCGGCTGGCCTCGGCGCTGGCCCGGGACGACTGCCGGTCACCCCAGGAGCATCGGATGGTGATGGTGTGGGTCCTGGACGCCGGTCTCGATCCTCCCTTGTGCAACCGCGAGGTGTTCGACCTGGACGGCCGGCTCATCGGCGTACCCGACCTGCTGGACGTCGAAGCAGGACTGGTCGGCGAGTACCAGGGCGAGGACCACAAGGACGGGGCTCGGCACCGCAAGGACGTCGAGCGGGAGGAGCGCCTCCGCGACCACGGCCTGGAGTACTTCGAGCTCGTCGGCGGCGACCTCGCCCGGCGCCACGTGGCAGTGAGCCGGATGCTGAGTGCCCGTCGACGCGCCAAGTTCCTCCCTCCGGAGTCCCGCGCGTGGACCCTCGAGACGCCGCCCTGGCGAACCCGACCCGAGACCGTGGACGCGTACCTCGCCCGGACCGGGCGAGCCGACGCCTTGTGGCGTATCTGACCCGGATCCGGCGTAGTCCCTGTCGTTTGGGCCCTTTTCCACAGGCTGCAGGGGCCCAAACGACAGGGACTACCCAGCATCAGCGGCGGGACCAGGCGGGGACGGAGTAGAAGGGGTGGGCGTCGCCGCTGAGCCGGCGACGGTCGTCGGGGTCGAGGGCGGAGGCGATCCAGAGCTCGCGGACCACGTCGGGCTCCACGATCTCGGTGGCGGGGTCGTCCGGGGGCGAATGGGTGTAGACGATCTGCGTCCCGTCGGGGGAGAACGTCGGGTCGTCGTCGTCGCCGGCCACGTCCCCGGAGACGAGGATCAGGTTGTCCACGTCGACCTCGTCGTCGACGATCCGGGCGGCGAGCACCTCGGAGCCCACGTCGCCGGCCGGGTCGGCACCCTCGGGCAGCGCCGTCGTGGCTCGCCAGACGAGCATGTCGCCGGCGGGCGAGAACACGGGGTCGCCGTACGCCGTGTACTTCCCCTCCGGGGCGAGCAGGGCGGCCCGCCGGTGCGTCTCGAGGTCGATCGCGAACAGGGTGCCCTCCCTGGTCTTCCGGCCGACGCCCACGGGGTACACCGCGATGGTGCCGTCGGGCGACACGGTCGGGTGCCCGAAGTCCTGCGACTTGTCGTCCGGCTCGATCTCGTCGTAGGTGTCCTTGAAGCTGCCGTGGATGTCGACGCCCACCATCCGGATGAACCCGTCGGAGCCGAAGCAGCGCATGACCAGGTCGTCGGTCCCGGGGATCCACGCCGGTCGCCCGGTGCTCTCGCTGCACTCCGTCAGCGAGCTCTCGTCGAAGAGGGGTCGGTCGCCCTCCCCGCTGATCCCCATCAGCCGCAGCTGGTTGCCGCCCGCACGCTTGCGCGAGTAGATCATCATGGTCCGGTCGGGGCTGAGCACCGGGTTGAACTCGTTCGTGCTGCCGGTCGTCAGCGACTTCGGCCCCACCTCGCCAGTGGTCGCGTCGAACCGGAAGACGTGGAGGTCCTCGAAGCTGTCGCCGGCGGCCACCAGCAGCTGCTCGTCGGGAAGGACGACTCCGGCGACGGGCACGTCGTCGTCGCCCAGCTGCAGGACGACCACGAGGGCGACCACGAGCGCGACGACCACTCCGGCGGCGCCGAGCACCAGCGGGCGATGGCCGCCGAACCAGCGCGCCGCGGACTTCCAGAACGACGGCCCGGGCGGGTCGGGCGGGTCGGGACGCACCTCGTCGGGCTTCACGGGTACGACGCCCGGCCCGGCGTGCACGTTCTCGAAGATGTTGCCGTCGGGCGAGCGCAGGAACAACACGGGCGTGGCCCACTCGTCCTGGAAGCCGTCGAGCAGCGACTTGCGTGCGCTGCTGACGGCCTGGTCGACCGGCTGCCCGTCGGCGAGCGCCCCGTAGAACTCGCCGGTGAACTTCACCGCGGCGCGGTCGCTGATCGGGAACTGCATGGCGACGACCGCGGTGGCGTCCTGCTGGACGAGGCCCTGGGCCATCCCGCCGAACGGGTCGGTGGTGTCGGTGCGGGCCGACCGACAGGCGTTGAGGACCACCATCCGCAGGGGGTCGTGGTCGCGCAGGTACGGGCCCAGCGTCGACGAGGTGACCGCGCTGCGCCGGCCGGCCTGGTCCTGGAAGTAGATGACGCCCTCGCGCAGGCCAGGGTCGAAGTCACCGTGGCCGATGAAGTGCACCACGTGGGTCTCCGAACGCCTCAGCCAGGTCCCGAGCTCCGAGAGCGTCGCGCTCGGCAGCCGGTCGAGCACGACCAGGCCGGTCGAGGTCCGTGGCTCGAGGGCCTCCTGCAGGCGCGCCCACTCGGCCTCGACATCGAGCTCGTCGAGGTCGATCGGCGAGGAGATGATCGCCAGCACCCGCAGCGGCCCGTCGACCGCGATCGGCCGAGGTACCTGCGGCACGTCGAGGAACCGCACCAGCGGCGTGCGCTCCGACTGCGCCAGGAAGTTGTTGGACCGGGCGTCGTACAGCAGCTCCCACGGCAGTCCGGCGATCGCCGGCGCGTCGTTGAGCCGGAGGCGGAGACGAAGCCCGCCGGCCTGCTCGGCCCGGACCTGGTCCAGGCTGCGCTGCCAGGCGAGGGCCAGGTCGCCGGTGAACACCGCCTGGTAGAGCGGACCGCCGAAGTCCATGGCGGCCTGCTGCTGGCCCGTACCTCCGACCCTGCGCGTGCCCGACCGCCCGGGGTCGAGCTTGAGGAGGAGGTTCTCGAGCGTGGTCGCGTCGAACGGCAGCTGGAACCGGACGCTCGGTGTCTCGCCGAGCGGGGAGTCGGTGACGCGCGCCTGGTAGCGACCTTCTCCCTCTTGCTCCAGGAGCAGGTCGAAGTTGAGGTAGCGCCTGGTTGCCATCAGCTGCGCTCTTTCGCGTGCTCGGTGCGGACACCAGACTAGAGCCGCGAAACGCCCCGCGTGATACGTCGCGAGCACGTATCTCCCACGCACGGGGTGGGCTCCTCTCGGCGGGAGGCACGAATGGATGACGCGACTGTGGCGGCCGCACCGGCGTACGACGACGCGCCACCGTTCACGGAGGCAGACCGTCAGCGCGCGCTGGCCGCGGCCGAGGCCCTCCGCGCAGGTACGAACGTCGGACCCGACGACCTCGTGGCGCTGTCGCCCGACGAAGCCGGAGAGCTGGCCGCGGACCTTGCCGCGGACGTTGCCGCGGCGGGGCACCTCGACAGCCTCGCCCTCGTCGTCAGCTCCACACCGCCGCACCGCTACCCGCTCGTCGCCCTGCTCGTCGCTGCTGCCACGCTGCCCGCCGCCGACGCCCGCCGCGGCGCTCTCGTCCGCGCGGTGGCGCTGGCGACGCCGCTACGGCTGCGCTCGGCGCTCGACGAGGTCGGGGCCGACACAGCCCTCGACGAGGTACTCGCCCAGGTCGCCGCCGCACGCAGCGAGCTCGCGGCCGGACCGGCGTACCGGTGGTGGGGCGCACCGGAGATGACGATGGCCGAGCCTCCCGGCAGCGACGACGGCGCAGACCCTGACGACCCCGGCGAGACCGTCTTCCGCGACGGCGAGGCGACCCGCAAGTCCTACGCCCGCCTCGACGTCGCCGGGACCGAGCGCCCCGACGTCGTGGTGGTCGACCAGCCCTTCGAGGTCACCCTCGGCCTCCAGTCACGCAAGGACGGCGGCCTGGTCGCCAGCTCGCCGCTGGTCCTGCAGGTCGGCGAGACCGTCGAGCTCGACGTCGTCCTGCTCCACGACCCGACGTCGATCGAGGTCGCCGGCAGCCCGCGCGCCCGGATCACCGTCACCGACCTGGAGCCCTTCCCGACGGTGACGATGACGTGCACCGCCAGGTACGGCGAGGAGCTGGCGCCCGAGCGCCGGCTCGGGCTCCAGATCGTGCGCGAGGGCCAGGTCGTGGCGGTCGCCTGGCGCACCCTCGTCGCCGTCGCGACCTCCGCCGAGGTCGCCGGCGCGAAGGTGCCGGAGCGGCGCGACGTCACCCTGCTCGACCTCGACCCGCTGCTGGGCGAGCAGCCGCCGGACCTGGTCGTCTCGGTGTGCCGGGCCGACGCCGGTGGCACGACCTTCGTCTGGACGGCGTACGCCGCGGACCCGGCCGTGCCCGTCCCCGACCTGCCGAGCACGAGCACGCTCGACGACGACACGGCCGCCTTCGCGACCGAGACCCGGCGGTCGATCCAGTTCTCCGCCGACCCGGGGAAGGACTACCTCGGCCTGGCCGGCCGCGCCCGGCGCATCGCCCGGGCGATCCCGGAGGGCGTGCAGGACGCGCTGCGTGCCGTCGTCGAGGCGCCCGGCCGGGTCACCGCGCCGGCCGTGCTGCTGCTCACCGAGGAGCTGACGATCCCGTGGGAGCTCGCAGCCCTCGACCCCGACCTGACGAGTGCGTGGGGCGGGACCTCGCCGTTCCTCGGCGCCCACGCAGCGATCGCCCGCTGGCCGCTGAGCGAGCACAAGCCGCGGCCGCGCCCGCAGAGCACGGTCGCCGTCCGCACCGGCGCGGTCCTCACCGCCGACTACACCGGTGTCTCGGGCTGGGGCCGGCTCGAGAGCGCGGTCGCCGAGGCGGCCGAGATCGCGACCCTGTTCGACCCGCCGGCCACGCCGGTGACGCCGGAGATCTGGGCCGTCATCGACCTGTTCCGCGGGAAGCCGCCGGCCGACGTGGTGCACGTTGCCCTGCACGGGCAGTACGACGGCCAGGGCGACCAGGAGGGCATCGTGCTGCTCGCGAAGAGCCCGGCCGGGGGCGCGACCGCCCAGTTCCTGACACCGGCCGAGCTCGAGAACGGCGAGCTCGACCACGGCCCGTTCGTCTTCCTCAACGCCTGCCAGGTCGGCACCGACGAGCGGGTGCTCGGCGACTACGGCGGGTTCGCCTCGACCCTGCTGCGGATCGGTGCGGTCGGTGTCGTGGCACCACTCTGGAACGTCAAGGACGACGTGGCCGCGGCGTTCGCCCGCCAGTTCTACGCCGCGGCCCTCAGCGCTGCCGAGCCGGTGGCCGTGGCCGAGGCGGTGCGTGCGCTCCGGGCGACGTACACCGAGGAGGGCGTCCGTGCGGGGACAGCCGGCCTCCACGCGACCCTCGTCGCCTACCAGGTCTTCGGACACCCACGCCTGCGACTGACCCAGTCGAGCCCAGAGAGCCCCGAGAGCCCCGAGAGCTAGGAGAACGCCATGGCCGAAGAGCTGCGTCCCGAAGGCATCCCCGTCACCGTCGGGGACGTCGTGATCACCACCCCGGGCTCACCGGTGCAGGTCGAGGTGCACGCGCCGGGCACGCCCGGCATGCGCGGTGAGGAGCAGGCCACCGAGGACTTCCGCCAGGCGCTCGACGACGCCGGCATGGCCGAGCAGCTCTCGGTCGTGGTCTCGCGGCACCAGGAGGTCACGCCCGGGGATGGCACGCGCGGCAGCGGCGGCGGGGACGACATCGTCGTCAACGTCCCGGCACCGGGGGAGGGCAACGGACAGGTGCTGCTGTACGCCGCCGAGGACGGCTCGCTGTCCTGGCACCTGGCCGACGACGTACCGCCCACGGCCGCGCCCGACCGGGGCGGTGAGCGACGGACCTACCGGATCCCGCGAGCCGTGGTCCCCGTCGACGAGCGCGAGCCGGCCGAGACGCGCGGCATCCTCGGGGCGATCGGCAAGAAGGTCCTCAAGGTGCTGGTGTTCCCGCTCGTCGACCCGATCCTCGGCAAGGTCGGCGACCACTTCGCCAAGCGATGGGAGGCCAAGAACCGGCTCAACCGGGTGCGCTGGATGAACGTCGACGGCTACCGCTCGTCCGTGGCCGATCCGTTCGCCGCCGCCGACTGGGCCACGCTGGGCGAGGGCCGCGCGCTCGTGCTCGTGCACGGCACGTTCTCGACACCGCACGGGGCCTTCGGCAGCCTGCCGAAGGCGACCATGACCGCGCTGCACGAGGCGTACGGCGGTCGCGTCGTCGCCTTCGAGCACCACAGCGTCTCCGTCACGCCGAAGGAGAACGCCGAGCTGTTGGCCGGCCTGGTGCCGGACGGCGCCGTCATCGAGGTCGACCTGGTCACGCACTCGCGCGGGGGTCTGGTCGGTCGCGAGATCGCCGGGCTGTCGGGGGCCGGCGACCTGACCGTGCACGGGCATCGTGATGGTCGCCTCGCCCAACGCCGGCACCGTGCTCGCCGACCGCGAGCACCTCTCCGACCTGCTGGACCGGATCACCGACCTGGCCCAGTTCGTGCCGGACAACGGTGTCACCGAGACCATCGGCCTCGTGCTCGCCGTGCTCAAGCAGCTGGCCGTCGGCGCGGTGGGCGGCCTCGACGGCATCATGGCCATGAACCCGAGCGAGGACTACCTCGAGAAGCTGAACGCCCGTCCCGCTCCCGACGCCGTCCTCCGCGCCGTCGCGGCCGACTACGAGCCGCCGCCGGGGGCGCCCCTGGCGCGGGTGGCGCGCGACGGCGCGACGGACCTGGTGTTCAAGGCGGTCGACAACGACCTGGTCGTGCCGACCGGCGGGTGCTGGGACGTCGAGGGCGCCCCCGGCTTCCCGATCGACGAGCGGCTGGTGCTCGACCAGTCCCGGTCGGTCGACCACAACTCGTTCTTCCGGCAGCCCGAGGTGTCGGTCAAGCTCCTCGAGTGGTTGCCCTCCACGTGACGCCCGCAGCGCGGCGGGCACGCCGAGCGGAGCGAGGCAAATCAACCCGAGAAGTCGGTGGCGGCGCGGCGGGCCATCTCGAGGAAGGCCTGGCGGGACTCGAGGTTCTCGGCGAGGTCCTTGGCCAGCTTGTCGTTCCCGGACGCCTGGGCGGCAGCGAGGTCGGCCTCGATCTTGGCGATGGCGTCCTCGAGCTTGGTGACCATGTCGTCGGCCCTGGCGGACTTCTCGGGGTCGGTGCGCGCCCAGCGCTCCTCCTCGACCGAGCGGATGGCCTGCTCCACCTTGCGGATCCGGCCCTCCAGGTCCTTCATCCGCTCGCGGGGGACCTTGCCGGCGGCGTCCCAGCGCTCGGAGAGGTCGCGGAACGCGGCCTTCGCCGCGTCGAGGTCGGTGACCGGGACCAGCGCCTCGGCCTCGACGAGGAGCTTCTCCTTGACCTCGGCGTTGGCCGCGAACTCGGCGTCCTGGGCGGCGTTCGCGGTGTCGCGGTGGGTGAAGAAGGTGTCCTGCGCGGCGCGGAACCGGGTCCACAGCGCTTCGTCGACGTCGCGCGGCGCGGGCCCGGCGGCCTTCCACTTCTGCATCAGGTCGCGGTACTCACCCGACGTCGGACCCCACTCGGTCGAGCTCGCCAGGGCCTCGGCCTCCTTGACCAGCCGCTCCTTGACCTCGCGCGCGCCCTCACGCTTCTCGTGCTGCTCGGCGAAGTGCGACTTGCGCGCCTTGGTGTACGTCGTCCGCGCCGACGAGAACCGCCGCCACAGGGCGTCGTCGGAGGGACGGTCGATGCGGGGGAGCGCCTTCCACTGGTCGAGCAGGTCCCGGAGCCGGTTCGCGCCGTTGCGCCAGTCGGTGCCGGAGGCGAGCTTCTCGGCCTCGACGACGATCCGCTCCTTGTCGACCTTGGCCTCGGCCTGCTTCTGCGCACGCTCCACCTTGCGGGCCTCGCGCTGCTCGCCGATGACGGCGGCGAACGAGTCAAGCGTGGTCAGCAGGGTGTCCAGGTCGCCGACCGCGTTGGCGCCCTCCACCTGGCCGCGCACGGTCTTCACCGACTCGCTGGCCTCCTCCGGGGACATCACCCCGGACTTGATCCGCTGCTCGAGCAGGCCGACCTCGAAGGCCAGCGCGTCGTAGCGGTCGGTGTAGAACTTCAGCGCCTCCTCGGGCGACCCCTCGGGGTACTGCCCGACCAGACGCTCGCCGTCGGCGGTCCTCACGAAGACGGTGCCGTCGTCGGCGACGCGTCCCCACTCCTGGCCAGACGGATGACTCGTCACTGCAATCCCTACGGTCGTTCCCACGGGCTCCGCTCGCCCGCGCGGGAGGCACCATGCTAGTCAAACCCCTTCCGCCGCCCGGCATGCCCGTCGCCAGCCGCGGTCCGGATGAGGGAGCACGCCGCGGGCCTCGATAGTCTGCGAGCGTGCTGATCGCCGGATTCCCCGCAGGTCCGTGGGGCACCAACTGCTACGTCGCGGCCACGGGGCCGGGCACGGAGTGCGTGGTCATCGACCCCGGCAAGGACGCCACGCCCGGCGTCGTCGAGGTCGTGCGTGAGCACCGGCTCAAGCCGGTTGCCGTGCTGGTCACCCACGGGCATGTCGACCACATGTGGTGCGTCGCGCCGGTCGCCGGCACGTACGACGCGACGGCCTGGATCCACCCCGACGACCGGCACCTGCTCGCGAACCCGATGGCCGGCATGAGCGCCGAGACGACCCAGATGATGCTCGGCGGGAAGTACGAGTTCGCCGAGCCCGACCGGGTCGAGGAGCTCGGCGACGGCCAGGACCTCGAGCTCGCCGGCCTGACGTTCACCGTCGACCACACGCCGGGCCACACGCGGGGATCGGTGACCTTCAGGTCGCCCTACGACGAGCAGGACATCTCCCAGGTGATGTTCTCGGGGGACCTGCTCTTCCAGGGCTCGATCGGCCGCACCGACCTGCCCGGTGGCGACCATCCGGCGATGCTGCACAGCTTGCGCACCAAGGTGCTGACGCTGCCCGACGACATCGTCGTGCTGCCCGGCCACGGCGAGCAGACGTCCATCGGCCGCGAGCGTGCGACCAACCCCTTCCTGCTGGACCTCGTCGACGGCGACGACCCAGCAGCGCGAGTCACCCGAGGACTGTGAAGCGTTGTCCAAGCCCACGCCGCTGAGCGGCTACCCGGAGTTCCTGCCTGCCGAGCGCGCCGTCGAGCGCGAGGTCGTGGCGCGCATCTCGCGGACGTTCGAGCTGCACGGCTTCGCCAACATCGAGACCCGCGCCGTGGAGCCGCTCGACCGCCTCGCCAAGGGTGGCGAGGTCGACAAGGAGATCTACGTGCTCCGCCGGCTGCACGCCGACCCTGATGACGCCGCAGCCGGAGACTCCGGGCTCCCTCGACAACTGGGCCTGCACTTCGACCTGACAGTGCCGTTCGCGCGGTACGTGCTGGAGAACGCCGGCCACCTCGAGTTCCCCTTCCGCCGCTTCCAGATCCAGCCCGCCTGGCGGGGCGAGCGGCCGCAGGAGGGCAGGTACCGCCAGTTCAACCAGGCCGACATCGACATCGTCGGCCGCGACGAGCTGCCCTTCCACCACGACGTCGAGGTCGTGCGCGTGATGGTGGAGGCCCTCGACGGCCTGCCCCTGCCCGACCTCTCGTTCCAGGTCAACAACCGCAAGCTGATCCAGGGCTTCTACCGCGGCCTGGGCATCCCCGACGTACCCGCCGCCATCCGCGCCATCGACAAGCTCGACAAGCAGCCGGCCGACGCCGTCGCCGCGCTCCTGGTCGAGACGGCGGGGGCGACGCCCGAGCAGGCCGACACGTGCCTGGCCCTGGCGACCATCCGCGTGGCCGACACGTCGTTCGTCGAGACCGTTCGCGGCCTCGGCGTCGAGGACGAGCTGCTCGAGACCGGCCTCGCGGAGCTGGCCGCGGTCATCGACGGCTGCGCGAACGTGGTGAACGACCACGTCACCGTCGAGGCCAACCTCCGGATCGCCCGCGGCCTCGACTACTACACCGGCACCGTCGTGGAGATCTTCATGGCGGGCTACGAGCGGCTGAAGTCCGTGGGTGGCGGCGGACGCTACGACGCCCTGGCGAGCGACGGCAGGACGACGTACCCCGGCGTCGGCATCTCCTTCGGCGTCTCGCGCACGCTCGTCCCGCTCGTCGCCGACGGCGTGCTCAGCGGCAGCCGCGCCGTCTCGAGCGCCGTGCTCGTCGCGCTGGCCGACGAGGAGTCGAGGCCGGCCGCCCAGGAGCTGGCCGACCGGCTGCGCCGACGCGGCATCCCGACCGAGGTCTCGGCCGGGGCGCAGAAGTTCGGCAAGCAGATCCGGTACGCCGAGCGGCGCGGCATCCCGTACGTCTGGTTCCAGCAGGACGACGGCACCCACCAGGTCAAGGACATCCGCAGCGGCGACCAGGTCGACGCCGACCCCGACGCGTGGCGACCACCCGACACCGACCTCCACCAGACCATCCTGACCAAGGAGCAACTCTCGTGATCCGCACCCACGACGCCGGCACCCTCACGGCCGCCGACGCCGGCCAGACCGTCACCCTCGCCGGCTGGGTGGCCCGGCGCCGCGACCACGGCGGCGTCGCCTTCCTCGACCTGCGGGAGGCGAGCGGCGTGGCCCAGGTCGTGGTCCGCGACGAGAGCGTCGCGCACAGCCTGCGCAGCGAGTACTGCGTCGCGGTCACCGGCACCGTCCAGCTGCGCCCCGAGGGCAACGCCAACCCGAACCTGCCCTCGGGCGAGATCGAGGTCATCGCCGACATCGTCGAGGTGCTCAGCGCCGCGGCGCCGTTGCCGTTCCCGATCGACGACCACGTCGATGTGGGGGAGGAAGCCCGCCTCAAGCACCGCTACCTCGACCTCCGCCGGAGCGGCCCGAACGCCGCCCTTCGCCTGCGCAGCAAGGTGAACAAGGCCGCTCGCGACGTCCTCGACCGTCACGACTTCGTCGAGGTCGAGACGCCGACGCTGACCCGCTCGCACGCCCGAGGGGGCTCGCGACTTCCTGGTCCCCGCCCGGCTGCAGCCGGGCAGCTGGTACGCCCTGCCGCAGAGCCCCCAGCTGTTCAAGCAGCTGCTCATGGTCGCCGGCATGGAGCGCTACTTCCAGATCGCCCGCTGCTACCGCGACGAGGACTTCCGCGCCGACCGGCAGCCGGAGTTCACCCAGCTCGACATCGAGATGAGCTTCGTCGACCAGGACGACGTGCTGGCGATCTCCGAGGAGGTGCTCGTCGCGCTGTGGAAGCTGATCGGCGTCGACCTGCCCACGCCCTTCCCGCGGATGACCTACGCCGAGTCGATGGCGCGCTTCGGCTCCGACAAGCCCGACCTGCGGATGGGCCTCGAGCTCGTCGACTGCACCGACTACTTCACGCGACACGCCTTTCAGGGTGTTCCAGAGCCCGTACGTCGGCGCCGTGGTGATGCCCGGTGGCGCGAGCCAGCCCCGCAAGCAGCTGGACGCCTGGCAGGAGTGGGCGAAGCAACGCGGCGCGCGCGGGCTGGCGTACGTGCTGTTCACCGAGGACGGCGAGCTCGGCGGTCCGGTGGCCAAGAACCTGTCGGAGGAGGAGCGGGCCGGCCTGGCCGCGCACCTCGGCGCGCAGCCGGGCGACTGCGCCTTCTTCGCGGCCGGTCCCGTGAAGAGCAGCCGTGCGCTGCTCGGCGCCGCCAGGCTGGAGATCGGCCGCCGCGGCGGCCTGATCGACGAGGACGCCTGGAGCCTGCTGTGGGTCGTCGACGCCCCGCTCTTCGAGCCGGCCGACGAGGCCACCGCGGCCGGTGACGTCGCGGTCGGCAGCGGGGCCTGGACGGCCGTGCACCACGCGTTCACCTCGCCGCAGGACGTCGACACGTTCGACACCGACCCCGGCAACGCGCTGGCGTGGGCCTACGACATCGTCTGCAACGGCAACGAGATCGGCGGCGGGTCGATCCGTATCCACCGCGAGGACGTGCAGAAGCGGGTGTTCGCGATCATGGGCCTCGACGAGGCCGAGGCCGAGGAGAAGTTCGGCTTCCTGCTCAACGCCTTCAAGTACGGCGCCCCACCGCACGGCGGCCTGGCCTTCGGGTGGGACCGCATCGTGGCGCTGCTGGCCGGCACCGAGTCGATCCGTGACGTGATCGCCTTCCCCAAGTCCGGTGGCGGTTTCGACCCGCTCACCGCCGCCCCGGCACCGATCACGGCGGAGCAGCGCAAGGAGGCCGGCGTGGACGCCGTACCGGAGAAGGACCCGTCGCCCGGGGCCTGATCGACGATAACCGCAGGTCGGACGGCGGTACCACGCGCAATTCGGTTGACATCCGGTCCCGCGCGCGCTCCGGGAGAATTTGCGGTGTGACACCTCGGTGACACGCTGGTATCAAACCGTTACCTCCCCGATGCTCAACATCGTGTGCTGTTCGTCTAATGTCGCGGTTCGGGTGCCTGCCTGTGTCCCGGCTCACGTGCGAGCGTGCGGTCGAGCAACGGTGGGAAATTCCGCCGGGGGACTCGACCGACCGACCAGCGACGACCAGGATGGGGCGACATGGCGCTGACACCGTTGGAGATCGCTCCCGAGACCAATGCAATGCCGGATGTCACGGCAGAGAACGAGATCGCAGGTCGGACACCGTTCCAGATCGCCTTCTCCCGGCTGCGCGCCGACAAGCTCGCGGTGGCGTGCTTCTCGGTCGTGCTCATGTTCTTCCTGATCGCCATCTTCGCGCCCGTGCTGACGAGGCTCTTCGGGGTGGAGCTGCGGGCCGGAGACCCGTCCCAGGACACCGACATCTTCAACTTCCCCGTCATCGGCCCGCCCGACCATCCCTTCACGTGGGCGGCTCCCCTGGGCCTGGCGCCGGACACGGGCAACGACAACCTCGCCGAGTGGCTCTACGGTGCCCGGACGTCCCTCAGCATCGCTGTGTCCGTCACCGTCGTGTCGTCGCTCATCGGCATCAGCGTCGGCCTGATCGCCGGCTTCAGCCGCGGCTGGCTCGACCGGGTGATCGCCTTCGTGATCGATGTCTTCCTGTCGTTGCCGTTCCTCCTGCTGGCGCTGGCCGTGGCGCCGATCATCGTGCTGCGGTTCAACGACCAGCCGAACCTGCTGAAGTTTGCCATGGTCATCTCCCTGTTCATCATCTTGACCCTGATCGGGCTGGATGACGCTGGCCCGGCTGATCCGCGGCGAGGTGCTCTCGCTGCGCGAGCGCGAGTTCGTCCAGGCCGCCCGCGTGATGGGCGTCCCGACGCGGCAGATCCTGTTCAAGGAGCTGCTCCCGAACATGGTGGCGCCGATCGTGGTGTCGATCTCGCTGACCCTGCCGGCCATCGTCGCCGCCGAGGCCGGCCTGGCCTACCTCGGCATCGGTGTCATCGGCGTGCCCTCCTGGGGGCAGACCGTCCACAAGGCGTCGCCGTACTTCGACACCTACCCGCTCTACCTCTACGCGCCCGTCCTGGGGATCTTCCTCCTGGTGGTGGCGCTCAACCTGCTCGGAGACGCCATTCGGGACGCCTTCGACCCCAAGACTCGCCGGTGAGACTGACACCGACCGAGAGCATCATCGATCAGCCCTAGAAAGGTTGGGAATACCCTGATGCGACTGAAAAAGTCGGCGGTGGCCGTGATGGCCACTGCATCACTCCTTGCGCTTGCTGCGTGCGGAGGCGGATCTGACAGCGATTCACCCGATACCGTCGTGCCATCTGCGGAAGCAGGCGGCGGCGCGGGTGCCGGAAAGGACGCCACGATGGAGGGACCGCTCGCGGTCCCCGATGACGCGGCGCAAGGCGGGAAGGTGAGCGTCCTGACTGCAGGCGTGCCCTTCACGTTCGACCCCACCCGTGCCTACTACACGGACTCGACCGCGATCATGAACCTGGTCACCCGGGCCCTGACGCAGTACGTGTACGACCCTGAGAGCAACCAGATGGTCCTGGTGCCCGACATGGCCACCGATCTCGGTACTCCCAACGAGGACAACACCGAGTGGACCTTCACCCTGAAGGACGGCCTCAAGTACGAGGACGGCACCGACGTCAAGGCCGAGGACGTGGCCTACGCGGTCTCGCGCTCGTTCGCGATCGAGGAGCTCCCGGACGGCCCGACCTACCAGCTGCACGTTCTTCCAGGACGGTGACACCTACAAGGGCCCCTACAAGGACAAGTCCCCCTACAAGGGCGTCACGGTGGACGGCAACGACATCACCATCAAGATGTCGCGCCCGTTCCCCGAGATGGACTACTACGCCTCCTTCCCGGTCTTCACCGGCATCCCGCAGGCGAAGGACACCAAGGAGGAGTACGGCAACCACCCGCTGGCCACCGGTCCGTACATGTTCAAGGACTACAAGCCCGGTTCGTCGCTGACCCTGGTCAAGAACCCCAACTGGGACCCGGCCACCGACCCGGGCCGCATCCAGGCCGTCGACGAGTGGGACTTCAGCTTCGGTGAGGACACCGCGAAGATCGAGAACACGATCCTCTCGGACACCGGTGAGGGTCAGACGACCATCACCTACGACAACGTCACCCCGCCGACCTACAAGAAGGTCACGACGGACTCCCCGGACCGCCTCGTGGTGGGCACCTCGCCCTGCACGTTCATGTGGTACATGGACATGACGAAGATCACGGACATCAACGTGCGCAAGGCGGTTGGCTACGCCTACCCGTACGTCGACGTCTGGAAGGCCGCCGGCGAGATCGTGGGTCTGACCCGCGTTCCCAGCACGAGCATCCTGCCCCCGGGCACCGCTGGTCGCGTCGACTACGACGTCCTCGGCATCAAGGGTCAGAACACCGACCCGGCCAAGTCGCAGGAGCTGCTCAAGGAGGCCAACGCCGAGGGTTACGAGCTGAAGTTCCTCTACGCCACCGACGACCCGCTGTCCGTGGCCGCGAAGGACCAGCTCGTCAAGGGCCTCGAGGCCGGTGGATTCACCGCGACCCCGATCGCCTCGACCGCTGAGAAGATCCGCGAAGAGCGCTCGAACTACGACAGCCCGATCAACATCCGCTCCAGCGGCTGGTGCTCGGACTGGCCGTCGGGTGGCTCGTGGTTCCCCGCTCAGTGGGACGGCGCGCTGGTCGGCCTGGAGGGCATGCCCAACCCGGCCAACTTCAAGGAAGCCGACGCTGACGCCAAGCAGAAGGAGATCCTCGACGGTTCCGCCGAGGACGCTGCAGCTTCTTGGGGTGAGTTCGACAAGTTCATCGAGGAGACCTACTACCCGGCCGTCACCACCGGTTACTCCGGTACGGCGATCATCCGTGGGTCCAAGATCGGTGGCATGTACAACGACTCTGTTCGTGGCATGCCGACGCTTTCGATCATGTACACCACCAGCTGAACACGCTTGACTGAGTGATGACCTTCAGATGAACAACAGGCCGTCCGGGCCGACCCAGCGACATCGGGTCGGTTCGGACGGCCTCTCGGCGGGCGGCGGGCCCCCTGAACGGAGACTCGCCGCCCGGTCCCGGGACAGAGATTTGGCCATCGAGTCCGACAGGAGCAGCCAGTGTTCGGCTACATCGTGCGTCGCCTCATCTCCGGGGTGCTCGTCCTCATCGCCGTGTCGATGATGGTCTTCGCGATCTTCTTCTACGGTCCCAACGACCCCGCCCTGGCCTACTGCCCCGAGTCCCGCTGCACCCCCGCCCGGCTCGACAGCATCCGTCACAACCTCGGTCTCGACCGGCCCGCTCCCAAGCAGTACGTCGAGTACATGAGCGGCTTCGTGAAGGACCGGCACATCGAGTCCGGCGCCATCTCGATCGACTGCAACTGGCCCTGCCTCGGCGTGTCCTTCAAGTACCGCGTCTCGGTGTTCGACTATCTCTGGGAACGCTTCCCGGCCACCCTCTCGGTGGCTGTCGGTGGCGCCATCTTCTTTCTGACCATCGGCCTGTCCAGTGGCATCTTCGCCGCCCGAAGACGCGGGACGCCCGCCGACAAGGCCGTCGTCGGTGCCAGCCTGTTCATCAACGCACCCCCCTACTACCTGCTCGCCCTGCTGTCCTACCTCTACCTCGTCCAAGCCTGGGGGATCTTCCCCGAGACGGGCTACTTCTCGCCGATCACGGATGGTCCGGCGAAGTGGGTCGTCGGGCATGTTGCTGCCGTGGGTCATGATCGGCATCGTCTACTCCACGCAGTACGCCCGGTTCAGTCGTGGCGCCATGATCGACTCGCTCAACGAGGACTACGTGCGCACCGCTCGCGCCAAGGGCCTGGTCGAACGATCCGTCGTCCGCAGGCATGCCCTGCGTGCCGCCATCGTGCCCGGTCGTCACCATCTTCGGCCTCGACTTCGCCTACCTGCTGGTGGGCACCGTCTTCACCGAGAAGATCTTCGGCATCCAGGGCATCGGGCCTGGCCGGTCTCGACGCCGTGCAGCGCACCGACCTGCCGATGATCTCGGCCTACACGTCCTCATCGGCGCCGCGTTCATCGTGGTCGCCAACATCCTCGTCGACATCCTGTACAGCGTGATCGACCCGAGGGTGCGCCTGTCATGACCCAGACCAACGAGCCGGCCCCGCAGATGGTGCCGGCCAACTCACCGAGCCGACCCACAGCCAGGGCAGTGATGCCGAACGCGACGGGCCGTTCCTGGTCGTGGAGGACCTGACCGTCCGGTTCCCGACGGCTGACGGCCTCGTCCAGGCGGTCAGCGGACTCGAGCTACAGCATCGAGCAGGGCAAGACCCTCGGTATCGTGGGCGAGTCCGGCTCCGGCAAGAGCGTGTCCAGCCTCGCGGTGATGGGACTCCACGAGGCCAAGCGCACGCAGATGTCAGGCTCGATCCGAGTGGGCGGCACCGAGATCATCGGACTGTCCAACGACAAGATGCGCCGGATCCGGGGCCGCGAAGTGGCGATGATCTTCCAGGACCCGCTGACCGCGCTGCACCCCTTCTACAAGGTCGGCTCGCAGATCAGCGAGGCCTACCGGGTCCACCACGACGTCTCCAAGGCCAAGGCCCGCACCAAGGCGATCGAGATGCTCGACCGGGTCGGCATCCCGCAGGCGCGCACCCGCGTGGACGACTACCCGCACCAGTTCTCCGGCGGCATGCGGCAGCGCGCGATGATCGCGATGGCGCTGGTCAACGACCCTGCTCTGATCATCGCCGACGAGCCGACCACGGCTCTGGACGTGACCGTGCAGGCGCAGATCCTCGACCTGCTCCAGGAGCTGCAGAAGGACTTCAACTCCGCGATCATCATCATCACCCACGACCTGGGCGTGGTGGCCGAGATGGCCGACGAGGTGATGGTCATGTACGCCGGCCGGGCGGTCGAGTTCGGCACGACGCGGCAGATCCTGACCCACCCCGAGATGCCCTACACGTGGGGCCTGCTCTCGAGCGTCCCGGACGTGACAGCCGACCCCGACGCGCGGCTGATCCCGATCAGGGGCAACCCGCCGAGCCTGCTGTCACCGCCGTCGGGCTGCTCCTTCCACCCGCGCTGCGACCACAAGGACAAGGTCCCGGGCAACCTCTGCAGCACCACGCTGCCCGAGCTGACGACTGCCCAGCACGCGGAGGGTGGGCACGTGAAACGCTGCCACCTGCCCGACCCGTCGGCCATCTACGAGCAGGAGATCCTGCCGGAGATCGCCCCCGACCTCGTGGAGATGACCGTCAACGATGAGTTTCCCGATCGAGACCGGGACCGGTTTGGTGGAAGACTCGACCTCTGACGTTGCTCTCCCGAAGGAGCGTTGAGCCCCGATGACCGAGTCCGAAGTGGCACAGCCGAGCGTTGGCACCGACGACGCCCCATCGGCGCCCCGGTCGGCGGCCCCGTCCGGGACCCGCAAGGCGATCCTGTCGGTCCGCGACCTCAAGAAGTACTTCCCGGTGAAGTCCTCGGGGCTGGTCCGGCGCACGGTCGGCAACGTGCAGGCCGTCGACGGCGTCTCGTTCGAGGTGCTGGAGGGCAGCGCCCTCGGCCTCGTAGGTGAGTCCGGCTGCGGCAAGTCGACGACCGGTCGGCTGATCACCCGGCTCTACGATCCGACCGCGGGGTCGATGATGTTCGAGGGCCACGACCTCGCCACCTTGTCGGACCGGGCGATGAAGCCGATGCGCAAGGAGGTCCAGATGATCTTCCAGGACCCCTACAGCTCGCTGAACCCGCGCCACACGGTCGGCACGATCGTCGGCACGCCGCTGCGGGTGCACAAGGTGGTCCCGGAGAAGCAGGTGCTCGACCGGGTGCGCGAGCTGCTCGAGGTCGTGGGCCTCAACCCCGAGCACTACAACCGCTACCCCAACGAGTTCTCCGGCGGCCAGCGCCAGCGCATCGGCATCGCCCGCGCGCTCGCCCTGCAGCCCAAGCTGCTCGTGGCCGACGAGCCGGTCTCCGCGCTCGACGTGTCCATCCAGGCGCAGGTCGTCAACCTGCTGCAGGACGTGCAGACCGAGTTCGGCATCGCGTTCCTCTTCATCGCCCACGACCTGGCGGTCGTGCGGCACTTCTGCCCCGAGATCGCGGTGATGTACCTCGGCAAGATCGTCGAGATCGGCGACCGCGAGTCGGTCTACGAGCACGCGCACCACCCCTACACCCAGGCGCTGCTGTCGGCCTCGCCCGACGTGAAGCAGGCCGCCATCGGTGGTCGGCGCGAGCGGATCCGCCTCGAGGGCGACGTGCCCAGCCCGATCAACCCGCCGAGCGGCTGCCGCTTCCGGACCCGGTGCTGGCTGGCGCAGGACATCTGCGCCAAGCAGGAGCCGCCGCTGCTGCAGATCGGCAAGACGCACAAGGTCGCCTGCCACTTCGCCGCCGAGCTCGGCCAGAACCCCGCCAAGCCCGTGACCGCACCGTTGCTCGGCACCGACGACCAGGGCAACCACGACCCGGGCGCCAGCCCGGTCGAGCTGCCCAACGAGCCGGGCTTCGGCGACACCTGGTTCGACCTGAAGAACAGAGCGACGCTTCGGGGTCGGCCGTGGACGCTCTCGACCGAGCGACGGTCCACGTCGCTGCTGTCCTCGACGGGTTCAGCGACGTGGATGAGCTGTTCGACGCGTCGGGCGCTGGCCCGGGCTGCGCCGCGACAGGCAGGCGGCTCGCTGGCGGGCAACACGCACTCCTCGGCGCCGCTGGCGGTGCGGATGCGGCCGCGCACCCTCGACGAGCTCGTCGGCCAGGAGCAGCTACGGGCTGCCGGGTTCGCCGCTGCGCCAGCTGATCGAGGGCGACCAGCCGATGTCGCTGCTGCTGTGGGGACCGCCGGGGACCGGCAAGACCACCATCGCCGCGATCCTCAGCCAGCAGACCGACCGGCACTTCGTCGAGGTCTCCGCGGTCTCGGCCGGGGTCAAGGAGGTGCGGGCGGCGATCGACGCGGCCCGCAGCGAGCTGGTCCGCACGTCGCGCGAGACGGTGCTGTTCGTCGACGAGGTGCACCGCTTCTCCAAGGCCCAGCAGGACGCCCTGCTGCCCGGGGTGGAGAACCGCTGGGTGACCCTGGTCGCGGCCACCACCGAGAACCCGTTCTTCTCGGTGATCTCACCCCTTGCTCTCGCGCAGCCTGCTGCTGCGACTGGAGTCCCTGACCGACGACGACGTCCGCTCGGTGGTGAGCCAGGCGCTGGTCGACGAGCGCGGTCTGGCGGCGGCTCTACACGATCGACGAGGACGCCCTCGACCACCTGGTGCGGCTCGCCGGTGGCGACGCGCGTCGTTCGCTGACCTACCTCGAGTCGGCAGCCGGTGCGGCGAAGAGCAAGGGCGCAGGCGGTCATCGACCTGGCGACCGCCGAGACCGCCGTCGACCGGGCCGCGGTGCGCTACGACCGCCAGGGCGACCAGCACTACGACGTGATCAGCGCGTTCATCAAGTCGCTGCGCGGCTCCGACGTCGACGCGGCGCTGCACTACCTGGCCCGGATGATCGAGGCGGGCGAGGACCCGCGGTTCATCGCCCGCCGGCTGGTCATCCTGGCCAGCGAGGACATCGGCCTGGCCGACCCGACCGCGCTGACGACGGCCGTGGCCGCGGCCCAGGCCGTGCAGCTGATCGGCATGCCCGAGGCGCGGCTCAACCTCGCCCAGGCGACCATCGCGTCTGGCGGCTCGCCCCCAAGTCCAACGCCGTCATCATGGCCATCGACGCGGCCGTGCGCCGACGTCCGCGACGGCAAGATCGGCAACGTCCCGCCCCACCTGCGCGACGCCCACTACGCGGGCGCCAAGAAGCTCGGACCACGGGTCGGCGCTACAAGTACAGCCACGACGAGCCGTTCGGCATCGCCGAGCAGCAGTACGCCCCCGACGTGGTCCTCGACGCGCAGTACTACCGGCCGACCGAGCTCGGGGCCGAGGCCGCGGTCAAGCAGCGGTGGGAGCGGATCCGGCGGATCATCCGCGGCGACGGAGGATAGGGTCTTTTCCCATGAACTCACCCCGCGGAGCCGTCAGCCTCCTCCGCTGCGCTCCTCCGACTGACGCCTCCGCGGGGACCCCGAGATGACCGTCGCCATCCTCCTGCTGGCGTGCCTGGTGCTCGCCGCGGCCGTGGGTGTGCTGGGGCTGGCTCTGCGGGAGCTGCGCGACCGGGTGCGGGTGCTGGAGGTGGCGAGGGTGCCGGACGTGGGTCGCGTGACGGGCGCCGGCGCGCCCTCCCCGACCAGCGAGGCGCCGGTCACCTCGCCGGGTCGCGTGACAGGCGCTAGCGCGCCTTCCTCGACCAACGAGACGGACGAGTTCGTGATCACCCGGCTCGGCGCCGAGTCCGAGAGCGAGCCCGTGCCGACGGTGGAGCCCCGGCTGTTCGCGGACATCGTGCTGCGCGAGTCGGTCGTGAAGGCCGCGGCGCTCGCCTACGGCGTGCGGCGCGGGCTGGCGCCGGCGAACCGCAACCGGATCCGGTTCGAGATGCGCCGCGAGGTCAAGCGCGCCCGCAAGGAGCGCAAGACCGAGGAGCGCGAGGCGATCCGGGAGTGGCGGGCCAGGCAGCGCGCCGCCGTCCAGGAGGAAAGCGCCGCATGAAGCGCGGGCTCTGGTTCGCCGCCGGAGCCGGTGCCGGGGTCTACGCGATGGCCCGTGCCCGGCGGCTGGCGGAGGCGTTCACGGTCGAGGGGCTGCGCGACCGCTGGGAGGCGGTCGGTCTGGGCGCTCGGATGCTGCGCGAGGACATCGCCCAGGGGCAGGTGGAGAAGGAAACCGAGTTGCGCGAGCGGTACGGTCTCCCGCCTCATGGAGTACCCCCAGCTGCCGCGCACCCGCGGACCAGCGAGCAACAGCCAGACAACTGGGAAGGCACCGACTGATGGACACCGCGGAGATCCGGCGGAGGTTCGTGGCTCACTTCGAGCGGGCCGCGCACACCGCCGTGCCGTCGGCGTCGTTGATCCTCGACGACCCGACGTCTGCTGTTCGTCACCGCGGGGATGGTGCCGTTCAAGCCCTACTTCCTCGGCCAGGAGACGCCGCCGTACGACCGCGCGGTCAGCGTGCAGAAGTGCGTGCGCACGCCCGACATCGAGGACGTCGGCAAGACGACCCGGCACGGCACGTTCTTCGAGATGTGCGGCAACTTCTCCTTCGGCGACTACTTCAAGGAAGGCGCGATCGAGCTCGCCTGGGACCTGGTCACCAAGTCCCAGGCCGACGGCGGCTTCGGGCTCGAGGAGAGCCGGCTCTACCCGAGCATCTACGACGACGACCGAGGCGGCCTACGCTCTGGAAGAAGGTCACCGGGCTGCCCGACGAGCGGATCGTCCGGCTCGGCAAGAAGGAGAACTACTGGTCGATGGGCGTGCCCGGGCCCGGCGGTCCGTGCTCGGAGATCCTCTACGACCGTGGGCCGGAGCTACGGGCCGGACCTCGAGCTTCGGGCCGACATGCCGGCCAAGCTCGAGGACCGCTACCTCGAGATCTGGAACCTCGTCTTCATGCAGGACGTGCTCAGCGGCGTGCGGTCCAAGGAGGACTTCGACATCGCCGGCTCGCTGCCGAAGAAGAACATCGACACCGGCATGGGCCTGGAGCGGGTGGCGTACCTGCTGCAGGGCGTCGACAACATGTACGAGATCGACGTGATGTTCCCCGTCATCGAGCGGGCCGAGGAGCTCACCGGTCGCAGGTACGGCGACACGCACGAGTACGACGTCCGGTTCCGGGTCGTGGCCGACCACATCCGCAGCACGATGATGCTCATCGGCGACGGCGTCACGCCCGGCAACGAGGGCCGCGGCTACGTGCTGCGCCGGCTGCTGCGCCGGGCGGTCCGCTCGATGCGGCTGCTCGGCACCGAGGACCGCGTGCTGCCCGAGCTGCTGCCGGTCAGCCGCGACAAGATGGGCGAGACCTACGGCGAGCTGCACCGCGACTGGGAGCGGATCTCGCAGATCGCCTACGCCGAGGAGGACGCGTTCCGGCAGACGCTGCGGGCGGGCACCCAGATCTTCGACCTGGCGGCGACCGACGTGAAGCAGTCGGGTGGCCACGTGCTCAGCGGCGACCGCGCGTTCGCGCTGCACGACACCTACGGCTTCCCGATCGACCTGACCCTCGAGATGGCGGCCGAGCAGGGGCTGGAGGTCGACGAGGTCGGCTTCCGGTCGCTGATGAACGAGCAGCGCCAGCGGGCCAAGGCCGACGCGGCGCTCCAAGAAGGGCGGCCACGTCAACACCACGGCCTACCGCCAGGTCGCCGACGGGCTGGGGCGAGCGGTGGAGTTCACCGGCTACGACGAGGTCGTCAGCGAGGGCGCCGTGCGCGGTCTCGTGCGCGACGGCGAGGTGCTCGCGTCGGCGCGGGCGGGCGACGAGGTCGAGCTGGTGCTGGACCGCACCCCGTTCTACGCCGAGGGTGGCGGCCAGCTCGCGGACCAGGGGGTCATCGAGCTCGACAACGGCGCCCGGCTCGAGGTCCGCGACGTGCAGACGCCGATCCGCGGCCTGATCGTGCACCGGGTCAAGGTGCTCGACGGCGAGGTCGGCGCTCGGCGACGCGGCGCACTCCGAGGTCGACGTCGAGCGGCGCCGCTCGATCTCGCGCGCGCACACCGCGACGCACATGGTGCACAAGGCGTTCCGCGAGGCGCTCGGCGAGACCGCGACCCAGGCGGGCTCCGAGAACGCGCCCGGCCGGTTCCGCTTCGACTTCTCCGCGACCGGGGCGGTGCCGACGTCGGTGCTGCACGACGTCGAGGCGCGGGTCAACGACCTGGTCCTCGCGGACCTCGCCGTGCACGCCGAGCTGATGACGCCAGGACGAGGCCGTCCGCTCCGGCGCGATGGCGCTGTTCGGCGAGAAGTACGGCGACCAGGTGCGGGTCGTCTCGGTCGGCGACTGGGCGCGTGAGCTCTGCGGCGGCACCCACGCCGGCCGCTCCGGCCAGCTCGGCGTGATCAAGCTGCTGGGCGAGTCGTCGATCGGCTCCGGCGTCCGCCGCGTGGAGGCGCTCGTCGGCGCCGACGCCTACCAGTTCCTGGCGCGCGAGCACGTCCTCGTCTCCCAGCTCTCCGAGGCCCTCAAGGTGCGTCCCGAGGAGCTGCCCGAGCGGGTCGACGACATCGTCGAGCGGCTCCGGACGGCCGAGAAGGAGATCGAGAAGCACCGGGTCGGCCAGGTGCTGGCGGCGGGCGGTTCGCTCGCCGACGGTGCGCAGGACGTGCACGGCGTCGCGTGGTCGCCCAGCGCGTCGACGGCGCGTCCGGGGGCGACGTCCGCACGCTGGCGCTCGACGTGCGTGGCCGGCTGCCCGGCGACCGGCCCGGCGTGGTCGTGATGGTCGGCGTGGCCGGTTCGGGCGAGGACACCAAGGTGTCGGTGGTCGCGGCGGTCAACGACGAGGCGCGGTCGCGGGGCCTCAGCGCGAACGCGCTCGTGGGCGCGGTCGGCCCGTTGGTCGGCGGCCGCGGCGGCGGCAAGGACGACGTGGCCCAGGGCGGCGGCAGCGACGCGAGCCGGGTCGACGAGGCGCTGGACCTGGTCCGCTCCGAGGTCGACCGCTCGGTCGACTGGTCCGGCCAGGGCTGAGCGCGGACGTTGCGACACGGCGTACGGCTCGGCGTCGACCCCGGTGACGCCCGGATCGGGGTCGCGCGCAGCGACCCGACCGGGTTCCTGGCGACCCCGGTCGAGACCGTGCAGCGAGGGAGGGGCGACCTGCGTCGGATCGCGCGGCTCGCGGCCGAGCACGAGGCCGTCGAGGTCGTCGTCGGGCTGCCCCGGTCCCTGTCCGGCGGGGAGGGACCGGCGGCCGTCAAGACGCGGGTGTGGGCGGACACCCTGGCAGCGGCGCTGGCACCCGTGCCGGTGCGACTCGTCGACGAGCGGCTGACCACCGTTTCCGCGGAGGCTATGCTGCGCGACCGAGGGGTGAAGGGCCGACAGCGGCGTGCCGTGGTCGACCAGGCTGCCGCGGTGGTCATCCTGCAGCACGCGCTGGACACCGAGCGAGCCACGGGGATGCCCCCGGGCGAGGTGATCGCCGGGACATCCCCGGGAGGAGAGAGATGAGCGACCGCGACGCGGGGTACAGCCTCGAGGACCCCGCGGACCCCCGTGATCCTGGCTACCACGACGACTACGACGACGTCGAGGTCGAGGACGTCGAAGACGAGGACTACCCGCCCGAAGGCGGCCGCCGCAAGCGACGGGGCCGCAGCATTCCCGGGTGCCTGGCAGCGCTGGTGGCGCTCGCGTTGATCGCGGCCGGCGCGTACGTCGCGGTCACCAAGGGTGCCGAGCTCATCCGCGACCAGTTCTCCACCGCGGCCGACTACCCCGGTCCGGGTCGGGGCAAGGTCACCTTCGAGGTGAAGTCCGGCGACACCGTCGGCGCGATCGGCCGCAACCTCAAGGCCAAGGGGGTCGTGGAGTCCGTCGACGCGTTCATCGAGGCGTCGGGGGGTGAGTCCAACATCCAGGTGGGCTACTACGAGCTCAAGAAGGAGATGCGCGCGGCCGACGCGTACGACGTCCTCAGCAACCCGGCCAACATCGTCAAGAACACGGTCACCATTCCCGAAGGCTTCCAGGTCTCGCAGATCGTCGACCGGCTCGCCGAGGAGACCGGTTACCCCGCGAAGGCCTTCGAGAAGGTGCTCGACGACCCCGACAAGATCGGCCTCCCCGCGTACGCCAACGGCAACGCCGAGGGCTACCTGTTCCCGTCGACCTACGACTTCGGCCCCCACGACAAGCCGGCCGACATGCTCAAGAAGATGGTCGCTCGTTGGCAGCAGGCCTCCGACGACCTCGGTCTCGAGCAGGCCGCGGCCGACATGGGCTACACCCCGCACGAGATCATGACGATCGCGAGCATGATCGAGGCCGAGGGTCGCGGGGACTACAAGCCCAAGATCGCCCGCGTCATCTACAACCGCCTGGAGATCGACCCCAACCCGGCGGCGGGCTTCCTCCAGATCGACGCCACGGTCAACTACGCGCTCGGCAGGCCCGGTCCCGCGGTGCTGACGACCGAGGAGATCGACTCCGTCGCCGACTCGCCGTACAACACCTATCGCCAGAAGGGCCTCCCGCCGGGGCCCATCGAGGCACCGGGCGAGGAGTCCATCAAGGCCGCGCTCAACCCCGAGGAGGGCCCGTGGTTCTTCTACGTGACCACCAACCTCGAGACCGGCGAGACCAAGTTCACCGACGACTACAACGAGTTCCTGACCTACAAGGGCGAGCTGCAGGAGTACTGCGAGACCCAGTCCGACAGCTGCTGATCCCGTGATCTGTGGGGTGGTGGGCGACCCGATCGCGCACTCGCTGTCGCCGCTGCTGCACCGGGCGGCGTACGACGCGTGCGGTCTGGACTGGGAGTACGACGCGCACCGGGTACCGGCCGGCGGCCTTGCCGGGTTCGTGGACGGCCTGGACGGGTCGTGGCGGGGCTTGTCGGTCACCGCGCCGTTGAAGCGGGAGGCGGCGTCGCGCGCTGATGAGGTGTCGCCGACGGTGGTACGAGCGGGGGTCGCCAACACCCTCGTGCACGCCGACGGGCGGTGGTACGCCGACAACACCGACGTCCCCGGCGCGGCGGCGGCGGTCCGCGCGGTGTGGGCGGGTTCGGTCTCGGCGGCCACCGTGCTCGGCGGGGGAGCGACGGCGACCTCGACGGGACTGGCCCTGGCCGACCTGGGTGCGAGGTCGATCCGCCTGCTGGTCCGCGACCCTGCCCGCGCCGCCGATACCGTGGCCGCCCTCGGCCGGCACCCGGCCGCCCCGGTCGTCGAGGTGCTGTCGCTGCACGACGACGAGGTGGTCGGCGAGGTCGTCGTCTCCACCATCCCGGCCGCCGCCCAGACCGACGACGTGGTCGATCGGTGCGCGGACGTCCCGCTCGTCTTCGAGGTCGTCTACCACCCGTGGCCCACCCCGCTCGCCCAGTCGGTGCTCGACCGCGCGTCGTCCGGGGCCGGCCGGGACCAGGTACTGGTCACCGGCCTCGACCTCCTCGTCCACCAGGCCGCCCTCCAGTTCGAGCAGTTCACCGGCTTCCCCGCCCCCCTCGCCGCCATGCGCGCCGCCCTCGCCTGACCCCGCCCCCCGTTGAGTTTCGTGCCGTGATGTGTTGAGTTGCGGGTTGTGATGCGTTCAGTTGCGCCTGGTGATGCGTTGAGTTCCGTGTCGTGATGCCTCGATGGCGGATCACGACCGCGCGTACCAGCGCCGGGGAGGCGTCTGGGCGTTTGCGAGGGCGGTTCGGATCTCCTCGACCCAGAGGGCGATCGCGTCGTCCGTGAACGAGTCCTTGTCGATCACGATCACCACCCAGCCGTGTCGCTCGAGCCAGGCCCGGCGCCTCGCGTCCGCCTCCTTGTCCTCCTCGGAGGTGTGGAACTCCACGCCGTCGTACTCGATGGCCACCTTCGCGTGCGGGTACGCCAGGTCGAGGCGGTACTTCGGCACACCGTCCTCGGAGACCCACCAGTTGACCTCGGGCAGGGGGAGACCCTGGTCGTGCATCTCCATCCGTGTCCACGACTCGCCGGCGGACTCCGCACGCGGATTCACCAGGGCGGCCAGCTCACGCAGCTGGACGACTCCGCGACGCCGGAAGTACGTGTGCGCGGCACGTACCAGATCGGTGGACGTGAACCCGTGCGCTCGGGCCAGAGCATCCATAGCGGCCAGGGCATCGCGGCGCCCGAGGACACACCCCAGGTCGAGCGCCGTGCGCAACGGTGTGGTCACCCGTACCCCAGCGACGAACACCCAGTCGTCTGGCTGGAGGTCGCGCTGCCCGGCGCGGATGCCCGACCGCGCGGGCGCGTGATGCCCGCGGAGGGTTCGCGCCTCGAGGGGAGGTACGACGTCGAGTTCGCGGAAGCTGAAGCAGTCCACCCCCCAGATCCAGGCCGCCGTACGGTCGGCGACGACGGCGTACGGGCTGATGACCAGAGCGGCAGCACCGGCCCGATCCTCCATGGACAAGGCGACATCGGCTCGCACGTAGACGTTGCGCAGGACACGGACGAGGACCCCTTGGCGGAGACCGTTCACGATCCTGGTCCGGGAGATGCCGCGATCGCGAGCCATCGGCCAGGTAAAGGCGTGTCGTGGGAGTTCGTTCATGCCGCACGTACTTCCCGCCGCAGCGACCGACTCACCTGGCGGAATCTGGCCCTGTGGACGAGGTTGAGCTGGGCAGCTCTGTGAACGACAAGTGGGCCCGTCACGAGACGCAACTGGACGCGTCACGCCACGAAACTCAACGGATCACGGGGCGCAACTCAACGCATCACGACACGAAACTCAACGGATCACGAGGCGCAACTCAACGGAATCGCTAGGGTCCGGGGTCATGGAGTGGGCGGCGAACCTCGACGCGGCGGCGTTCGGGGCGCTGGTCGCGGCGGCGTCCGGCGTGCTGGTACCTCGGATCATCGAGCGGGTGCCGGAGCCCGAGCCGGATGAGGCCGACCAGGCCGACCAGGCCGACCAGGGCGACGAGGCCGACCAGGCCGACGAGGGCGACCGGGCGGACGAGTCGGGCACTGCGCCCGGGGCCGACGGGCAGGCGCCGCGGTTCGAGGGCGCGTCGCAGCCGGACGAGGGGCCCAAGGAGACGTACGTCGCGATCGCCGACCGGCCCGGCCTGCTCTGGAAGTGCGTGCTGGCCGCCCTGGTGAGCGGAGGCCTGATCGGCAGGGCGGTCGGCTGGGACTGGTCGCTGCTGTTCCTGCTGCCGCTGGTCCCGGTCTCGCTCGCCCTGACCGTCATCGACTGGCGGACCAAGCTGCTGCCGACCTGGCTGATCGCCCGCACGTACGTCGGCCTGATCGTGCTCGTGCTCGTGGCCACGCTGGTCACCCAGGACTGGGACGACCTGATCCGCGCGGGCATCGGCTGGGTCAGTGCGGGGCTGCTCTTCTTCGTGCTCTGGTACATCCACCCGCGGGGGCTCGGGTACGGCGACGTCCGGCTGTCGGGGATCCTCGGCATCGCGCTCGGCTGGGTCGGTACGGCCGAGCTCGTCGTCGGCGTCTACGCCGCGTTCCTGCTGGGCGGGGTGGGTGGTGCGCTGTTGTCGAAGCTGAGGATCGTGGACCGCAAGGGCTTCCCGTTCGGCCCGTTCATGTTCGTGGGTGCCCTCGCCGGCCTTCTGGTCGGCGACTGGGTGGCCGGTCTCACCACGATGTGAGGCGATCCGGGCCGCTGCGGGTCGCGTGGAAGACTGACGCCATGCTGCGCTGGCTCACTGCGGGCGAGTCCCACGGCCCGCTCCTGGTCGCCATCCTCGAGGGGCTGCCCGCGCACGTCTCGATCACGACCGACGACCTGCGCGAGGCCCTGGCGCGGCGTCGGCTCGGTCACGGACGCGGCGCCCGGATGAAGTTCGAGCAGGACGAGGTCCGGTTCGTCGGCGGCGTCCGACACGGGGAGACGATCGGCGGACCCGTGGCCGTCGAGATCGGCAACACCGAGTGGCCCAAGTGGGACCAGGTGATGTCGGCCGACCCGATCGACCCGGTCGAGCTCGACGCGCTGGCTCGCAACGCCCCCCTCACCCGGCCGCGGCCCGGGCACGCCGACCTGGTGGGCATGCAGAAGTACGCCTTCGACGAGGCCCGCCCCGTCCTCGAGCGCGCCTCGGCCCGCGAGACCGCGGCCCGCGTGGCGCTCGGTCGGGTCGCCTCCCACTTCCTGCAGCAGACCGTCGGCGCGACCGTGGTCTCGCACGTGGTCGAGCTGGGCGGCGTACCCGCCCCCGCCGGCCTGGTCCCCACCGTCGACGACGTGGCCGCGCTGGACGACGACCCCGTACGCTGCCTCGACCCGACCGCCAGCGACAAGATGGTCGCCGCCATCGACCAGGCCCACAAGGACGGCGACACCCTCGGCGGCGTGGTCGAGGTCGTGGTGCACGGCCTGCCGCCCGGCCTCGGCTCGCACGTGCACTGGGACCGCCGCATCGACGCCAAGCTGGCCGGCGCGCTGATGGGCATCCAGGCGATCAAGGGCGTCGAGGTCGGCGACGGGTTCGAGCTCGCCGCCACGCCCGGCTCGCTCGCCCACGACGAGATCGTCCCCACCGGTGACGGGATCCGCCGCGTCAGCGGCCACTCCGGCGGGACCGAGGGTGGTATGACCACGGGCGAGATCCTCCGGGTACGCGCGGCCATGAAGCCGATCGCCACCGTGCCGCGCGCGCTGCGCACCATCGACGTGACGACCGGCGAAGAGGCCGTCGCCCACCACCAACGGTCCGACGTCTGCGCCGTACCCGCCGCCGGCATCGTCGCCGAGGCGATGGTCGCGCTCGTCCTGGCCGACGCGGTGCTGGAGAAGTTCGGCGGCGACGCCGTCTCCGAGACCCGCCGCAACGTCGAGAGCTTCCTCGACACGCTGAGGTTCAGGTGACGATCACCCGACCCGTCGTGGTGCTCGTCGGCCCCATGGGGGCAGGAAAGACCACGGTCGCGGCCCTGCTCGCCGACGCCTGGGGCACATCCGCGCGGGACACCGACGCCGACGTCGAGGCGACGGAGGGGCGTTCCATCTCCGACATCTTCGTCGACTCCGGCGAGGAGCACTTCCGCGCGCTGGAGAGGGCCGCCGTCGAGCGGGCGGTCGCCGAGCACGACGGCGTCCTCGCTCTGGGCGGGGGAGCGGTCCTCGACCCCGCCACCCGCGACCTGCTGGCGGGGCAACGCGTGGTGTTCCTCCGGGTCGGCCTGTCCGAGGCGGTCAGACGGGTCGGCCTCGGCAGCGCCCGCCCGCTGCTCCTGGGCAACGTGCGCGGACGGATCAAGGCGCTGCTCGACGAGCGCACGCCGATCTACGAGGCCGTGGCCGCCGAGACCGTCGACACCGACGGGCGCACGCCCGACGAGGTCGCCGACGAGATTCTGCGCAGGGTCTCCGTGCCCGGGAGAGCCGTGCCATGAGCGACGGGGCCACGATCCTCCACGTGGGCGGCGCGTCGCCGTACGACGTCGTCCTCGGCCGCGACCTGTTCGATCGCCTGCCCGGGGTGCTGGGTGACGCGCCCGAGCGCGTCGCCCTCGTGCATTCCGAGCGGATGGGCGACCTGGCCCAACGGGTGCGGACCGTCCTGCGTGACCGCGACGTGCTGCTGGTCCCGGTGCCCGACGGTGAGGAGGCCAAGACTGCGGCGGAGGCGGCGCAGTGCTGGGACGCGCTCGGCCAGGCGGAGTTCACCCGCTCCGACGCCGTGGTCACGCTGGGTGGCGGCGCGACGACCGACCTGGGCGGCTTCGTGGCCGCGACCTGGCTGCGTGGCGTCCGCGTGGTGCACCTGCCGGCGAGCCTGCTCGCGATGGTCGACGCCGCCGTCGGCGGCAAGACCGGCATCAACACCCGCGCGGGCAAGAACCTCGTCGGCTCCTTCCACGAGCCGGCCGGCGTCCTCTGCGACCTGGCCCTGCTCGACACCCTCCCGCGCGAGGAGCTGGTCGCAGGACTCGGCGAGGTCGTCAAGTGCGGCTTCATCCGGGATCCCGTGATCCTCGACCTCGTCGAGGGCACCGACCCGACCGAGCTGACCTCGGACTCGCCCGTGCTCCGTGAGCTGGTGGAGCGTGCGATCCGCGTCAAGATCGACGTCGTCGTGGACGACCTGAAGGACACCGGCGTCCGCGAGGTGCTCAACTACGGGCACACGATGGCGCACGCGATCGAGCGTGCGAGCGACTACTCCGTCCGGCACGGCGAGGCGGTCGCGATCGGGTCCGTGTACGTCGCCGAGCTGGCCCGCCTCGCCGGGGTGCTGGACGACGCCACGGCCGAACGCCACCGCGCGGCCTTCGAGCGCGTCGGCCTCCCCACGCGCTGGTACGGCGCGTCGTACGAGGAGCTGCGCGCGGCCATGGCCGTGGACAAGAAGGCGCGCGGCAGCAAGCTGCGCTTCGTCGTGCTGTCCGGCGTCGGCGCGCCGCAGGTGCTGACCGACCCGCCGGAAGAGATGCTGCGGGCGGCGTACGCGCGGATGACGGGGGAGTGAGATGAAGGTCCTGGTGCTCAACGGCCCGAACCTCGGGCGGCTCGGTCGGCGCGAGCCCGACATCTACGGCCACACGTCCTACAACGAGCTCGTCGAGCTGTGCGTCGACTGGGGGCGCGAGCTCGCGTACGACGTCGAGGTGCGCCAGACCAACCACGAGGGGCTCCTGCTCGACTGGCTCAACGAGGCCGCCGACGAGCGCACACCCGTCGTGCTGAACGCCGGCGCGTGGACGCACTACTCCCTGGCCCTGTACGACGCCTGCGCGCAGCTGACCGCACCTCTGGTCGAGGTGCACCTCAGCGACCCGGCCCAGCGGCCGGAGGAGTTCCGGCACACGTCGGTGGTCACTCCGCACGCCAAAGCCGTGGTCGTGGGCCGGGGCGTCGAGGGTTACAAGGAGGCGCTGCACTCGTTGTAGTGGTTTCCAGGCTTGTCGCCAGCGCTCCTCGCACCTCAACCACCGAACCTCTCTCGGTGGTGAGGCATCGGAGCCACCACGATTCCGGGCAGTCGTCGCCTGCGCACTAGACTCGACCGCTGGCCCACCGGGCCTCCCTCACGTACCTCGATCAGCGAAGGCAGATCCGCGCGCATGGCGACGACCAACGACCTGAAGAACGGCATGGTGCTCAACCTCGACGGCCAGCTCTGGCAGGTCATCTGGTTCCAGCACCACAAGCCCGGCAAGGGTGGTGCCGTCGTCCGGAGCAAGCTGAAGAACGTCGAGTCCGGCAAGACCGTCGACAAGACCTTCAACGCCGACGTCAAGGTCGAGGTGGCGAACGTCGACAAGCGGACGATGCAGTACCTCTACAACGACGGCACGTCGTACGTCTTCATGGACACCGGCACCTACGACCAGCTCGAGATCACTCCCGAGATCGTCGGCGACGCCTCGAACTTCCTCCTGGAGAACCAGGAGGCCATCGTGGCCACCAACGACGGTCGGGTGCTCTACATCGAGCTGCCCGCCTCGGTGGAGCTCGAGGTCACCTACACCGAGCCCGGCCTCCAGGGCGACCGCTCGACGGGCGGCACCAAGCCCGCGACCGTCGAGACGGGCGCGACGGTGGCCGTGCCGCTCTTCATCACCACCGGCGAGAAGATCAAGGTCGACACCCGCGACTCCTCGTACCTCGGCCGCGTCACCGGCTGAGCTGACCTCCCCGTGCCCGCACGCTCCCGAGCCCGCAAGCGGGCCCTCGACATCCTGTACGCCGCCGACCTGCGCGGCCAGGACGCCGTGGCCGCGCTCGACCAGCGCATCGAGGCCGGCGAGGGACCGAGCAACCCGTACGTCGGGTTGCTGGTGCGCGGGGTCGCCGAGCACCAGGCGCGGATCGACGAGCTGCTCGCCGAGTACTCGCAGGGCTGGGCGCTGAACCGGATGCCCGCGGTCGACCGCACCGCGCTGCGGATCGGTGTCTTCGAGCTCCTGTGGGCCGAGGACGTGCCCGACCCAGTGGCGGTGGACGAGGCGGTCAGCCTCGTCCGCGACCTGTCGACCGACGACTCGCCCGCGTTCGTCAACGGGGTCCTCGGGGCGATGCTGCGCAGCAAGGACCAGATCGTCGCCTGAGGGCCTGGATCCCCCTCCAGGAGCATCCCTGGGGGTGGACCCTGACCGTCGGCGCGCCGATAGGTTTGCCGGATGGGAGAGATGACCGACCGCGCCGAGGACGTCGGCCGCCAAGCGGCCGACAGCGACTGGCTCGACTGGGCGATCCGGGCAGGGCTGATCTGCTACGGCGTCGTGCACCTGCTGATCGGCTGGCTGTCACTGCAGCTCGCCTTCGGCGACAGGAGCGAGAAGGCGTCCAACAAGGGCGCCATGCAGGAGCTGTCGAAGCAACCGTTCGGTGACGCGCTCGTCTGGGCCATCGCGATCGGGATGTTCCTCCTGGTCATCTGGCGCCTGCTCGAGGCGTTCGTCGGACACCGGGACAAGGAGGAGGGCTCCGACCGGATCAAGGCCCGGCTCGTCTCCGGTGCCAAGGCCGCCCTCTACGCCGCGGTCGGGATCAGCGCCCTGAACGTGGCGATGCACTCGGGCTCGTCCGGGGGCTCGACATGGACCCAGACCGTGATGGACTGGCCAGCCGGTCAGTGGATCATCGCCCTGGTGGGGCTCGCCGTGATCGCCTACGGCGCCAACCACGTCCGTCGCGGGTTCACCGAGAAGTACGCCAAGCACCTCTCCGCCGAGGGCAAGTCCGGCCAGACCGGCAAGGCGTACCTGCTGTTCGGCAAGATCGGCTACATCGGCAAGGGCATCGCCATCGCGATCGTGGGTGGGCTGATCCTGTACGGCGGCATCACCCACGACGCCAGCAAGTCCGGCAACCTCGACCAGTCCCTGCACAAGGTGTTGACCTACCCGTTCGGTCAGGTGCTCCTCGTGCTCATCGCGGCCGGCTTCATCTGCTACGGGCTGTTCTGCTTCGCCCGCGCGCGGCACCTGTCGACGTGACGTCGGGGCAGCCGTCAGACGTCGAGGTCGACGTCGTCGTCCTGGGTCTCGGCCCCGGCGGTGAGCACGTCGCCATCAAGCTCGCGCGCGCCGGGCTGGACGTCATCGGCATCGAGGACCGTCTCGTCGGCGGAGAGTGCCCCTACTACGGCTGCGTGCCGTCGAAGATGATGATCGCGGCGGCCCACGTGGTTGCCGCCGCGCGCAAGGTGCCCGAGTTCGGCGGGACGGCGACGGTGCGTCCCGACTGGTCCGAGGTCGCCCGCCGGGTGCGCGACGAGGCCACCGACGACTGGGACGACACGGTCGCGGTCAAACGCCTCGAGGACAGCGGAGCCCGGTTCCACCGGGGTCGCGGGGTGCTGGACGGGCCCGGGAGGGTCCGCGTCGACGGCACGACGTACGTCGCCCGCAAGGGCGTCGTGCTCAACACCGGCACCCGCCCGGCCGCGCCGCCGATCGACGGCCTGGAGGGGACGCCGTACTGGACCAACCGTGACGCGGTGACCGTGACCGACCTGCCCGCGTCGCTGGTCGTGCTCGGCGGAGGTCCGATCGGCTGCGAGTTCGCCCAGGTCTTCGCCCGGTACGGCGTCGACGTGACGGTCGTCGAGGTGGCCGACCGCTTGGTCGCGGTCGAGGAGCCCGAGGCCTCCGAGGTGCTCACGAAGGCGTTCACCGACGAGGGCATCACCGTGCTCGCCGGTGCCACGGTCGACTCGGTGGCCCACGACGACGACGGCTTCACGCTCCACGTGGACGGCAAGCCGGTGCGGGCAGAGAAGCTGCTGGTCGCCGCCGGGCGGCGCGCCAACCTCGACTTCGTCGGCCTCGACACCGTCGGCCTGCGCGACGACCTCAAGGTCGTCGAGACCGACGAGCGGATGCGCGCTGGTGAGCTCCTCTGGGCCATTGGCGACATCACCGGCAAGGGCGCCTTCACGCACGTGTCGATGTACCAGGCGGCGGTCGTCGTCCGCGACGCGCTCGGTGAGGACGGTCCGTGGGCCGACTACCGCGCCGTCCCGCGGGTCACGTTCACCTCCCCGGAGGTGGCGTCGGTGGGGCTGAGCGAGAAGGCCGCGCGCGACGCCGGCCTCGACGTGGCGGTCTCGACGGGCGACCTCGGCGCGCGCGGCTGGCTGGCCAAGGAGCAGGGCGTGGTCAAGCTGGTGGCCGATCGCAAGCGCGGGGTCCTGGTCGGCGGCTGCGTCGTGGCCGAGTCGGGCGGCGAGATCCTCTCGATGCTCGAGGCGGCCGTGCACGCGGAGATCCCCGTGGCCACGCTGCTCTCGATGCACTTCGCCTACCCGACCTACCACCGGGCCCTCGAGCACGCGCTCCAGGAGCTCGACCTGACCCAGGGCTGAGGACCCAGGGCTGAGGACCCAGGGCTGAAGACTCAGGGCTGAAGACTCGGGGCTGACGCGACCGTCCCTGGCAGACCTCCTGGCAGACTGGGCGGGTGAGCATGGCATCCGGAGCACCCCGCAACCTCGCGTCCCCGCTGGGGCTGGACTTCCCCCAGTCGCTGGCGGTGTACGACGACTACGCCGCCGCGCAGAAGGCGGTCGACTTCCTCTCCGACAAGCAGTTCCCGGTCCAGAACTGCATGATCGTCGGGACCGACCTCAAGCGGGTCGAGCGGATCACCGGCCGGCTCACCACCGGTCGGGTCGCCCTCGGCGGACTGATCTCCGGCGTGTGGCTGGGGCTGTTCGTCGGCCTGGTCTTCGCGCTGTTCACCGACGAGGGGATCCTCGGCGTTCTCGTCTCGACCGTGGTCATCGGTGCGTTGTTCGGGGTGATCTGGGCCCTGGTCGGCTATGGGCTGACCCGAGGCCAGCGCGACTTCTCGTCGGTGACGTCGGTCGTCGCGACCAAGTACGAGGTGCTCGTGGAGCACAAGGTCGCGGCCCAGGCGCGCGAGCTGCTGGGCCAGCTGCCGGGAGCTACGCGCGACCCGTTCGCCTGAGGTCTCGGGGGCGCGGTGCGTGAGGGTTGGTTTGCGCCCCGTCGAAACCAGCACTCAGGCACCGCTACCCAGCAGGAACCAACCCTCACTCACCGCCGTAAGCGCAGCACCCGTGCGGCGCGGGGCGGCGGGTTCACGAACGCGTGCCTCGGCACCCGCTCGCCGAGCACGAGTCGCGGCGAGGACCGGAGCAGGCCGCGGGCCGCACCCTCGTCCACGACCAGGTCGGCCGACCTCAGGTGCCGGTCGGCGAGCAGCCGCCGTACGAGCGCGTTGACGCCGGCGTACGGCGGGTTGGCGACGACCCGGTAGGGCCGCCCGGGCAGGGTGAGGTCGCGCAGGTCGAGCTCGAGCACCGCGACGCGGCTGCCGGCGTACTGCTCCCTGAGCGCGGCAGCGCGGCGCGCGTGCAGCTCGACCGCGATCACCCGCGCGCCGGTGGCGGCGAGCGGTCGGGTCAGCGCGCCGAGACCGGCGCCGAGGTCGAGGACGACGTCGTGCCGGGTGACCGGGGACCCGGCCACGAGACGCTCGGCCCACTCAGCACGGAGCGGATGCCAACCCCAGAGCGGTCGCCCGCCCGGTCGCCCGCCCGGTCGCCCGGACACGACGCACCATCACCATGAACATGACCATGGTCCGCACGGTAGGGACCCGGCGGCCGCGACCGCCAGCGGTTTAGCCGCCCTCGATCACCGACATCACGTTGCCGGCGGGGTCGGTGAACCACGCGATGAGCGGACCGCCGCCACGGAAGACGCCCTTCGCGTCGGTCTCGGTGGGGGTGCCCTCGTACCGCTCGAACGCCACGCCCTTCGCCGTCAGGTCGTCGACGGCCGCCTCGACGTCGGCCACGGGGAAGTTGAGGATCGTGTACGCGGCCGGCTCGTGGTTCGGCTTGGGGTAGACCAGCGTCTTCGGGCCGCTGCCGAGGGACAGCTGCAACATGCCGTGGTCCTCGGTCACGTCGAGGCCGAGCACGTCGGCGTAGAAGGCGCGGGCTGCCTCGATGTCGGGCACCGCGAAGCCGTGGAAGGCCTGGGTCGGGTCGATCATGGGAGTGCTCCTGTTCCTAGAGGACGAGTCGTGCGTCGTGCAGCCGCTCGTACGCCGGGCGGCAGGCCGCCGCGACCCGCTCGCCGTCGGCGTCCAGGTGGACGTCGCGGGGTCGGTACGGCTCGAAGCCGGTCGACGCCCACACGGCGTCGTACCAGTGCGGTGCCCACACCCCGTCGCTGTCGCGCGGCCCTGGGGGCCACGCCAGCATCCGGTCGGTGAACCCGATCCCGAGCCAGTCGCAGAGCCATCTCAGGTACGACTCGGGATCGCGCAGGAAATCAGCGGCGTCCACGACCGGGGTGTCGTCGAGCACCTCGAGCAGCCGGACCTGCTGCAGCAGCCCGATGTCGTCGGGCTCGCAGACCTCGCGCGAGCGGAGGTACGACGCGACCACCTCGTCGGGCCGGCGGATGAGCAGCACGTTGCGGTAGGCGCCGACCCAGGACAGGTCGTCATCCGGCAGGAGGTGGTGGGTCATGTGCTTGACGTACCTGACGTCCACGCCGTCCGGCAGCGGCGCGAGCAGCGCCTCGACCACGTCGGCGGGCTCGGTCGGCTGCGAGGCGATCACCTCGTCCCGCGCGGGATGGTCCGAGCCGGTCCGCGCGAGGTACGCCGCGTAGAACGGCTCGTCGACGACCACCGTGTCCGGGCGGTTCTCCCACGCCCGCATCATCGCGGTGGAGATGTTGCGCGGGCCCGACCACATCGCGACCCGGATTGGCCGGGTCACGATCGGGACCGTACGTCGGCTGCGACCAGCTCGCCGTACAGCCCCTGGAGCCGCTCGACGACCGGTCCGCGAGCGCCGGTGCCGATCGTGCGGCCGTCGACCGAGCGCACCGGCACGACGCCGGCGAACGTGCCGGTCACGAACGCCTCGGAGGCGGAGTACACGTCGGTGAGGCTGAACGTCGTCTCACGGGCCGTGATGCCGGCATCGCGACAGACGCGGAGCACGTTGCCGCGGGTGATGCCGGCCAGGCAGAAGCGGCCGTCCGAGGTCCACACCTCAGGCCCCTCGCTGAGTCCGTTCCTGGGCTCGACCACGCAGAAGAAGTGCGTGCTGTTGCACGTCGCCACGAAGCCGTGCGGGTCGAGCATCAGCGCCTCGTCGGCGCCGGCCGTGTAGGCCTGGATGCACGCCTGGATGTCGTTGAGCTTGGAGTGCGCGTTGAGCTTGGGGTCGAGGGTGTCCGGGGTCGAGCGACGGACGTGGGTCGTGAACAGCGTGATGCCGTCGGTGACGGTGGAGGGCATCGGCTCCTTGTGCTCGGCGATGATCACCACGGTGGCCGGGCCGATGGTCATCCGCGGGTCCTGGTAGGGCGTGGACTTCACGCCGCGCGTCACCATCAGCCGGATGTGCACGCCGTCGCTCATCTCGTTGCCGCGGATCGTGTCGTAGATCGCCGCGGTCAGGGCGTCGCGGCTCATCCCGAGGTCGAGCATGATCGCCTTCGAGCCCTCCCAGAGCCGGTCGAGGTGGCGCTCGAGGAAGACCGGGTGACCGCCGGACACCCGGATGCCCTCCCAGACCCCGTCGCCCAGGACGAACCCGGAGTCGAAGACCGACACCACCGCCTCGGCTCGTGGCTTCAGCTCGCCGTTGACCCAGATCAGGATCTCGTCGTTGCGCGGGTCAGCGGAGTGGTCGTGGGTGCCGGTGGCCATGCGCCCAATCTGTCAGACCAGTCCGGCGACCGCCTCGACCGCCGCGTCCACCTGCTCGGGCGTGGTGACGATGCTGGGGCCGAGCCTGAGGTACGACTTCTGGTAGGGCGTCGCGCTCGCCACGATGGCCTGCTGACGGAGCTCGTACACGCCGTTGCCCGGCGGCAGGCCCTCGACGTCGAGGCACACGATCCCGGCCGAGACCTCCGGGTCCGCCGGCGTCACCACGCGGATGCCCGTCGCCCCGGCCAGCCCCTCCTTGAGCTGGGAGGCCTGTTCGACGGTGCGCTGGACGGCGGCCGCGCGGCCGACCTTCTGGTGGAACGCGAACGCCTCGTCGAGGGCCCAGCGGTGCTCGAAGGCGTGGTAGCCGCCGGGGGAGAGGCGGGCGCCCTGGTCGGGGCCGGAGAACGTCGGGATGAGCTCGGTGAGCGGCGCCCAGTCGCGGCCCCACAGGATGCCGGTGCCCCGGGGTCCGAACAGCCACTTGTGGGTGCCGGCGGACAGGAAGTCGCAGCCGAGGTCGGGCAGGTCGACGTCGACCGCCGCGAAGCCGTGCACGCCGTCGACGCAGAGCAGCGCACGCCCGTCGATCGCCTCGCTGATCTCCTGGATGGGCAGCCGGACACCGGTCGAGGAGTGCACCCAGGTCACCGCCACCACCTTGGTACGCGGCGTGAGCCCGGCGACCAGCCGGGACACCATCTCGTCCACGGTCGCCTGCCAGGGCTGGTCGTAGAGCGTGACCCGCTTGACCGTGGCACCGGTCCGCTTGGTCAGCAGCCGGAGGGAGTCCTCGGTCGAGAAGAAGTCGTGCGTGGTCGACAGCACCTCGTCACCCGGCGACAGCGACAGGCCGCCGTACATGGTGGCGATCCCCATGGTCGTCGAGTCCGTCAGGGCGTACTGCCCGGGCGTGCCGCCCGAGTGGTCGGCGGCGGCCCGACGCACGGCGTTCTCCAGGTCGAACCCCTCGAGCAGGGTGCCCTCCGTGTCGAAAGCAAGCCGGCCGCGGTGGAAGTCGACCGCCGCGTCGACCTGCGCGGTGTGTGGCGAGAGCACGAACGCCGCGAACTGCGACATCGCCGGGTCGAGCGGGAACTGCGCGCGTACGGACTCCCAGTCGGCCTCGTCGAAGTCCGGGATGGCCGGGGCCGCCGCTGTCGCCGAGGCACTCGGCGACGCCGAGTCCGTGGCGGCCGTCGCGGAGCTGGTCGGCGAAGGCGTGGGCGTCGGGTCGGCGGCCGGGGCCTCCGCGTCGCAGGCGCTCAGGCTCGCGGCGGCGGCGACCGACGCGAGGCCGGCGCCGAGGAGCGTACGGCGGGTGGGTGCGGGCACCCGCACATCGTGCGGGTCGCCGGCGGGGTCGACAAGGCTTGTAACAGGGTGTTCGAGTGACTACGCAAGCGTTCAAACACGTGCGTAGTTGACCGAACAGCCTGTTACAAGTTGCTCAGGTCGCCGAGGATGTGGGCGACGACGGCGTCGACGGCGGTGGCCTGGGAGTCGAGGCGGACGATGAGTTCGGCGTACGGCGCGAGGCGGCGTTCGATGTGGGCGGCGAGCTCGTCCTGGAGGTGGCGGACCGGCGCCCGGAGCGGGTCCTCCTCGACGGTCTCGAGGGTCCAGGCGGGCAGGAAGATCGCGGCGTACGTCGCCAGGTAGTGGTCGGCGAACGCGTCCATGGCGCGGCGCATGGCTGCGTCAGTGGGGTCCGACGGGTCGGAGTCCGGGGGCAGCAGGTCGGTGTAGGCCAGGATGTCGACCAGCGAGCGGTCGCACACCACGACCGCGCTGGAGCGGGCCACCTCGAGCTCGACGACGACCGTGCGGGCGAACAGGTCCATCTGGGTGCTGACGCCGCGCCGCCCCTCGGCCAGCGCCACGCTGCGGCGGGACTGCTCGTCGACCATGTCGGCGTCCACGCCCTGCGCGCGGAGGCGGGCGGTGACCGCATGGCAGATGGTGCTCTTGCCGGTGTGGTCGCGCCCGGAGATCGCGTAGCGGCGGGCGGCTGACACGCACGCAGCGTTTCACACGACGCGGGGGACCGGCGGTAGGGTGACGCCCGATCGACATCCTTTAACGAGCCGTCCCGTGAGGCGGAGAAGGAGGTCAGGCCGCACGTGTGCGCCCAGCCTGCAGCAAGCTCCGGAGAGACGGACCACTCCCGCACCGTCCTCGACGCCCGTGACATCACCCGGGCACTGACCCGCATCTCGCACGAGATCCTCGAGCGCAACCGCGGCGCCGACGACCTCGTGCTGCTCGGGATCCCGTCGCGCGGCGTCCCCCTCGCCGAGCGCATCGCCGAACGGATGGCCTCGGTCGAGGGCGTCTCGGTCCCGGTGGGGTCGCTCGACGTGACCATGTACCGCGACGACCTGCGCCTCAAGCCGGCCCGGACCCTGATGCCGACCGACATCCCGCCCGGGGGCATCGACGGCAAGACCGTGGTGCTGGTCGACGACGTGCTCTACTCCGGGCGGACGATCCGGGCCGCGCTCGACGCGCTGACCGAGGTGGGCCGGCCGAAGGGCGTCCAGCTCGCCGTGCTGGTCGACCGCGGCCACCGTGAGCTGCCGATCCGCGCCGACTTCGTCGGCAAGAACCTCCCGACCTCGCTCGCCGAGCGGGTCCGGGTCAGCCTCGAAGCCATCGACGGGGTCGACTCCGTCTCCATCGCAGGTCACGATTTTGGGGGATCCCGATGAAGCGCCACCTCCTCAGCGCCGCCGACCTGACCCGCGAGGACGCCGAGCTCGTCCTCGCCACCGCCGACGAGATGCGCTCGCTGGCCGACCGGCCGATCAAGAAGCTGCCGGCCCTGCGCGGTCGGACCGTGGTCAACCTCTTCTTCGAGGACTCCACCCGCACTCGCATCTCCTTCGAGGCGGCGGCCAAGCGGCTCTCGGCCGACGTCATCAACTTCTCGGCCAAGGGCTCCTCGCTCTCCAAGGGCGAGTCGCTCAAGGACACCGCGCTGACGCTCGAGGCGATGGGTGCGGACGCCGTGGTCATCCGCCACGGCGCCAGCGGCGCCCCGCACCGCCTGGCCCACTCCGGCTGGGTGCGCTCGTCGGTCGTCAACGCCGGCGACGGCACCCACGAGCACCCGACCCAGGCGTTGCTCGACGCGTTCACCATGTGGCGCCACCTCGGGCCGCGCAACGGCGGCACCCTCGACGGCCAGCGGATCGCCATCGTCGGCGACGTCCTGCACTCGCGGGTGGCCCGCTCCAACGCGCTGCTCCTGCAGACGCTCGGCGCCGAGGTCACCCTGGTCGCGCCGCCGACCCTGCTGCCCGTGGGCGTGGACACCTGGGGCGTGGAGACGTCGTACGACCTCGACGGCGTGATCCCGAAGGCCGACGCCGTGATGATGCTGCGCGTCCAGCGCGAGCGGATGAACGGCGGCTTCTTCCCGACCGCACGCGAGTACTCGCGTCGCTACGGCCTCGATGGTCGCCGGATGGCGACCCTCCAGGACCACACCATCGTGATGCACCCCGGCCCGATGGTCCGGGGCATGGAGATCACCGCCGACGTCGCCGACAGCGACCGGTCGGTGATCGTCGAACAGGTGACCAACGGCGTTGCCGTCCGGATGGCCGTGCTGTACCTGCTGCTGTCGGGATCCGAGCACGAGACCGCCGACGACACCGACGTCATCGCCACGACCGAAGGAGCCGACGCGTGACCACGTACCTGATCCAGGGGGCCGCGGTCCTCGGCGGCGAGCCCAGCGACTTCCTGCTCCGCGACGGCGTCGTCGCGACGACGTACGACGCTGACGCGGCGGCCGGTGCCGAGGTGGTCGACGCGACCGGGCTGGTCGCCCTGCCCGGCCTGGTCGACCTGCACACCCACCTCCGCGAGCCGGGCCGCGAGGACGCCGAGACCGTCGAGACCGGCACCCACGCGGCGGCGCTGGGCGGCTTCACCGCCGTGCACGCGATGGCCAACACCGAGCCCGTCGCCGACACCGCCGGCGTGGTCGAGCAGGTCTGGCGGCTGGGGCGCGAGGCGGGGTACGCCGACGTGTTCCCGGTCGGCGCGGTCACCGTCGGCCTGGCCGGCGAGCGGATCGCCGAGCTGGGCGCGATGGCCGACTCGGCCGCCCGGGTACGGGTGTTCTCCGACGACGGCAAGTGTGTCAGCGACCCGCTGCTGATGCGGCGCGCGCTGGAGTACGTCAAGGCGTTCGACGGCGTCATCGCCCAGCACTCGCAGGATCCGCGGCTCACCGAGAACGCCCAGATGAACGAGGGCGAGCTGTCCGGCCGTCTCGGGTTGGCCGGCTGGCCGGCCGTCGCGGAGGAGGCGATCATCGCCCGTGACTGCCTGCTCGCCGCCCACGTGGGCTCCCGGCTGCACGTCTGCCACGTCTCCACGGCAGGTTCGGTCGAGATCGTGCGTCAGGCCAAGTCCCGCGGCTGGAACGTCACCGCCGAGGTCACCCCTCACCACCTGCTGCTCACCGACGAGCTCGCGGCGACCTACGACCCGGTCTACAAGGTCAACCCGCCGCTGCGCTCGGCGGCCGACGTCGAGGCGCTGCGGGCCGGCCTGGCCGACGGCACCATCGACATCGTCGCCACCGACCACGCCCCGCACCCGCACGAGGACAAGGACTGCGAGTGGGCGGCCGCCGCGTTCGGCATGCTCGGCCTCGAGACCGCCCTCTCGGTCGTGCAGCAGACGATGGTCGACACCGGCCTGCTCGACTGGGCGGGCGTCGCCGAGCGGATGTCCGCCGCCCCGGCGCGCATCGGCCGGCTCACCGACCACGGCCGACCGCTCGAGGACGGCGCCCCGGCCAACGTGGTCCTCTACGACCCCGCCGCCACGCGCGTGGTGGACGCGGCCGAGACCGCGTCGCTCTCGCGCAACACGCCGTACGCCGGCCGCGAGCTGCCCGGTCGCGTCGTCGCGACCTTCCTCCGCGGCAAGGCCACCGTCCTCGACGGCAAGCTGCAGTAGGTCTCTTCGTTGAGTTGCGCCTCGTGATGCGTCGAGTTGCGCCTCGTGATCATCACGAGGCGCAACTCACAGCATCACGACGCGCAACTCAATGGATCACGAGGCGCAACTCAACGTAGGGTGGATGCATCATGTGGATCTCTGCCTGACCTGGCTCGCGCCCGCGGCACGCCCGATCTCTCGGCGCCCGGCGAGTCCCCGCACCACTGTCAGGAACCCCCCATGTCTGCCCTTGCACCCGTCGTGCTCCGCGACGTCTCCGTCACGTTCCGCGACCGCACCGCGCTGACCGGGATCGACCTGGTCGCCCAGCCCGGCCGGCGGATCGGGCTGGTCGGCGAGAACGGCACCGGCAAGTCGACCCTGCTCCGCGCGGTCGCGCGCCGCCTGCCGGACAGTGCGCGCGTGGCCGGCACGATCGAGGCGCCGGCCGACCTGGTGCTGCTGGGCCAGGAGCCCCCGTTCCGCGACGACCGCACCATCGGCGAGGTCCTGGCGGCGACGCTGCGGCCGCTGCGCGACGCCGTGCAGCGCGTCGAAGAGCTGGCGGCCCATCTCGACGACGAGGTCGGCCAGGAAGCCTACGCCGCGGCGCTCGAGCACGCCGTCGACCACGACGCCTGGGACGCCGACCGGCGCGCCGCGGTGGCCGCCCACGAGCTCGGTCTCGGCGTCCTCGACCCCACCCGCGAGGTCGGGACGCTCTCCGGCGGGCAGCGGACGCGGCTGGCGATCGCGACGGTGATGACCACCCGACCCGCCTGCCTGCTGCTCGACGAGCCGACCAACCACCTCGACGACGACGCCATCGAGGTGCTGAGCCGGTTCCTCCTGGACCTGCCCGGGGTCGTGCTGCTCGCCAGCCACGACCGGGTGCTGCTCGACGACGTCTGCACGGACCTGGTCGATCTCGATCCCACGGCGTTCGGGACCGACGGGCTGGGCGGTCGCCGGTTCGGCGGCGGGTGGACCGACTACGTGGCCGCGCGCGAGGACGCGCGCCGGCGGTGGGAGACGACGTACGCCGACCAGCAGGAGGAGCTGGACCGGCTGCGGGCCGCCACCACGATCACCACGGCGCAGATCGCGCACAACCGGGGATCCACCGACAACGACAAGTTCATCTACAAGGCGAAGGGCGCCAAGGTCGAGGGCGCCCTGTCCCGTCGCAAGAAGGACGCCCGACGCCGGCTGGACCACGCCGAGCGCGACCAGGTGCGCAAGCCCCCGAAACCGCTCGTGTTCCGGCACCAGCTCGCCGAGGAGACCGATGCCGGACGCCTGGTGCAGGTGCGGGACCTGGTCGTCGCGGGCCGGCTCACCCTCGACCGCCTCGACGTCGAAGCCGGCGAGCACCTGCTGGTCACCGGGCCCAACGGGTCCGGCAAGTCGACGCTGCTCGGCGTGCTGGCCGGCCGCCTGACCCCGACGTCCGGGTCCGTGTCGGTCGGCGGGCGGGTGGCCGAGCTCGGTCAGGACGTGACCTTCAAGGACCGGGCGCGGCGGGCGGCCGATGTGTACGACGACGCGGTGACCGGCCTCGACGGCGCTCCCGCCCTTCGCGACCTCGGCCTGGTCCACCCGCGCGACCACCACCGACCCGTGGGGCTGCTCTCGGTCGGCCAGCGTCGGCGGCTCGGCCTGGCCGTGGCCGTGGCCCAGGGCCCCGACCTGATGCTCCTCGACGAGCCCACCAACCACCTGTCCCCGGCGCTGGCCGGTGAGATCGAGGAGGCGCTCGGCCGCAGCCCGGGCGCCGTCGTGGTCGCGTCGCACGACCGTTGGCTGCGCCGGCGCTGGGAAGGATCGGTCCGCGCGCTGGGGTGAGCCGTCGACCTTCCGGACAGGACTAACGTCGGCTCACGTGGCTGACATCACCGACTGGCTCCTCACCAAGGCCGAGCGCGACAACGACGCCACCCGCCTCGACGACGACGGCCCGTGGTCCGAGGGCAACCTCGCGAGGCCGCTCATCGACGGCGTCACGTACTTCCGCGAGCTGCACGAGCGACTCCAGGCGACCCGCGACGGCGACCTGGTGCTGTTCACCGACTGGCAGGGCGACGCCGACGAGCTCCTCGTCGCACGGCGACCCCGACAGCGCCGTCGTGGACGTGCTGGCTCGCGCCGACGAGCGCGGGGTCGACGTCCGCGGGCTGATCTGGCGCTCGCACTGGGACAAGATGGGGTTCTTCTCCCGCGAGAACCGCACCCTGGGCGAGGAGCTGCAGCAGCGCGGCGCGGAGGCGCTGCTGGACATGCGGGTGCGCAACGGCGGGTCGCACCACCAGAAGTTCGTGGTCATCCGGCACCGCGACGAGCCGACCCGCGACATCGCCTTCGTCGGCGGCATCGACCTGGCGCACTCGCGGCGCGACGACCACCGACACCTCGGCGACCCGCAGCCGCAACCGCTCAGCGAGGAGTACGGCGACCGCCCGCCCTGGCACGACGCCATGGTGGCGATCTCCGGACCGGCCGTGCGTGACGTGGAGACCACCTTCCGGGAGCGCTGGGAGGACCCGGCGCCGCTCAGCCGGAGGCCGGACTACTGGATCGCCGACAAGATCCGCGGCCTCGATCGCAGCCCCGACCCGCTCCCGCCCCAGCAACCCCCGCCACCGGCCGTCGAGGGTGGGACGCACGTCGTCCAGCTGCTCCGGACCTACCCGAACCTGCGGCAGGCGCGCGACTACCCGTTCGCCCCAGGTGGGGAGCGCAGCGTGGCTCTCGGCTACTCGAAGGCGGCCAAGCGGGCGCGGCGGCTGATCTACGTCGAGGACCAGTACTTCTGGGGCAACGAGATCGCCTCCACCTTCCTCGACTCGCTGGTCGAGAACACCGGCCTCCACCTGGTGTGCGTGCTGCCGCTGTACCCCGACCTCGAGGGCAGCTCGCGCACGCCGCAGCTCCTCGGCAGGCAGCGCGCCATCCGCGACCTCATGGAGGCCGCGCCCGGGCGGGTGGCGGCGTACGGGCTCGAGAACGAGCAGGGCACGCCGATCTACGTGCACGCCAAGCTCTGCATCGTCGACGACGCCTGGGCCACGACCGGCTCCGACAACTTCAACCGCCGGTCGTGGACGCACGACTCCGAGCTGACGGCCGCGATCGTGGACCGGGCCGACGGTGACCGGAGCCCGTACGCGCAGTCCCTCCGGCTGCGACTGGCGGCCGAGCACCTGGGCCGCCTCGACGCGCTGGAGGACGCCGACGAGGCGACCTGGCGCGAGGCGATGGCCGACTGCCTCGAGCCGGAGGACATGGTCCAGACGTACGCCGCCAGCGCCGACGCCCTGGACGCCTGGCACGCCGGCGGCCGGATCGGTGACCGACCTCCAGGGCGGCTGCGCAGGCAGGACGTGCCGGACCTGCCGCCGCGCACCCGGTTCTGGTCGCGGGTGCCGCTCCGGCTGGTCCAGGACCCCGACGGACGCCCGTGGCAGGTCCGGCGCCGGCGTCGCTTCTAGGGCGGCCCGGCGGAAGTTCTGCGGGGAAGGCCTCGATCCGCCGGAGGACTTCGGGTTAGGTTGACGGCCGTGAGAACCTCCGGGCATCACGTTCTGAGCCCCCGCTGAAGACGATCGTCGTCACCGGCGCGAGCGCCGGGCATCGGGCTGGAGTCGGCACTCCAGCTCGGAGCCGACGGGCACCACCTGGTGCTCGTCGGCCGCCACCAGGTGCGCCTCGCCGACGCGGCCGAGGCCGTCCGGGCAGCAGGAGCGGCCCACGTGGACACGTTCACTGCCGACTTCGCCTCGCTGGACTCGGTCCGCGCCCTGGGCCGCGACCTGCTCGAGCGGCTGGAACGGATCGACGTCCTGGTCGACAACGCCGGCACCGTCTTCGCGCGGCGCACCGTCACCGACGACGGCCTCGAGGCGACCTTCGCGATCAACCACGTGGCCGGGTTCCTGCTCACCGAGCTGCTGAAGGAGCGGCTGGCCGGTTCGGCGCCCGCGCGGATCGTGATCACCTCGTCGGTGGCGCACTACAACGGCACCCTGGACCTCGACGACCCCGCTCACGAGCACGGGTACTCGATCATGCGCGCGTACGCGCGCTCCAAGCTCGCCAACGTGCTGTACGCCAGATCGCTCGCGGCCGAGCTGGCTCCGTTCGGGGTGACCGTCAACGCCGTGCACCCCGGCAGCGTCGCGACCGACATCTGGTCGGGTGCGCCGTGGTACGCGCGGCCGTTCCTGGCGGTCGCCAAACGGCGGATGCTGACACCGGAGGAGGGCGGCCGCGCGCTGACGTACCTCGCCGTCTCGCCGGACGTCGAGGGGGTGACGGGGGAGTACTTCGACCGCTTCGAGCCACGACCCCCGTCCGAGCTCGCCCGGGACGACGCCCTCGCCCTCCGGTTGCGCACCGAGTCGGCGCGCTTGGTGGGACTGCCGACTCCCGCTGGTTGAGGAAGGCGCGCGAGCGCCTGTCACGAACCCAGTGAGATGTGCACTCGCGTTCCGCGGTTTCGTGACGGGACTTCGTCCCTCCTCAACCAGCGGACAGTCCCGCGACCACCCGGCGGACTGCGTCCACCGTCGCGGCCACGTCGGACTCGGAGGTCGACCAACTGGAGACGGCGCAGCGCTGGACCGCACGTCCGGCCCAGACGGCGGGTGTCACGACGCACGTCCCGTCGGCGAGCAGCCGACGGCCCAGCTCGGCGGTCCGCTCGTCCGAGGACAGCCGGAACATCACCTGGGTGAAGACCACGTCGTTGACGACCTCGACCTCGTCGACCTCCTCGAACCCCTTCGCGAGCATCGACGCGGTCGTGCAGAGCCGGTCGACCAGCACCGCGAGGCCGTCGCGGCCCAGCGACCGGAGCGCCGCCCACACGGCGAACCCGCGGGCGCGGCGGGAGAACTCCGGCACCCGCTCCATGGGGTCGCCCGAGGCACCGATGAGGTAGTCCGCCACGACACCGAACCCCGCCGCCACGGCGGCCGGGTCGCGGACGATCGCGAGGCCGGAGTCGTAGGGGACGTTGAGGGTCTTGTGCGCGTCGGTCGCCCAGGAGTCGGCGTCGGCCATGCCGAGCGTCAGGTGCCGGTACGACGGGCTGGCGGCGGCCCACAGGCCGAACGCGCCGTCGACGTGCACCCACGCGTCGTACGCGCGGGCGACCGGGATCGCGGCGGCGAAGTCGTCGAACGCCCCGGTGTGCACCTCGCCCGCCTGGAGGCAGACGATCGTCGGGCCGTCGCCGGCCTCCAGCACGGACTCCAGGGACGCCGACCGAGAGCCGGCCCTGGTCGTCGGTGTCCACCTCGACGACCGAGTCCTGGCCGAGGCCGAGGTAGCGGACTGCGCGGTCGATCGTGTCGTGCCGGTGGCGCCCCACGACGACGCGGACCCGCGGCGCCTCGAAGAGCCCGCGGGCGGCGACGTCCCAGCCCGTTCGCGCCAGCACGGCGTGCCGACCCGCCGACAGGCAGGTGTAGTTGGCCATCATCCCGCCGGTGACCAGGCCGACCGCCGAGCCCGCGGGCAGGCCCAGGGCTTCCGCGACCCAGCGCCCGGCCACGACCTCGATGGCCGCGGCGGCGGGGGTCAGCGCGTTGATGCCGGCGTTCTGGTCCCAGGTCGAGGTCAGCACGTCGGCGCCGAGGGCGGCCGGGAGGTGGCCGCCGATCACGAAACCGAAGAACCGCGGACCCGCCGTCCCGGCCAGTCCTGGGTCGGCCGTCGCGGCGAGCTCCTCCACCACGGCCACAGGATCGGCCCCGGACTCGGGCATCGGGCCGTCGAAGGCGGTCAGCATCTCCTCGAAGGTCGCCCGCGGCCACACGGGCCGCTCACCCAGCCCGGCGAGGAACTGCTGAGCGAGCTCCTCGGCCCGGGACAACACCCGTCCCGCGTCGTCCATGGCGTGACGATAGTGCGACTTGCCGCTGATAAGGTCACGGCGAATCATCAGGAGACATCCTTTAACGATCCGTCCCGTGAGGCGGAGAAGGAGGTCCGGCACTCGTGCCTGCCCCTGCGACACCAGCCCCGACGCCGGCACTGCTCGTCCTCGAGGACGGCCGCACCTTCCACGGCGACTCCTACGGCGCCCCCGGCGAGACGTTCGGCGAAGCCGTCTTCTCGACCGGCATGAGCGGCTACCAGGAGACGCTGACCGACCCGTCGTACCACCGCCAGGTCGTGGTGATGACCGCCCCGCACGTCGGCAACACCGGCATGAACGACGAGGACCCGGAGTCCTCCAAGATCTGGGTGTCCGGGTACGTCGTCCGCGACCCAGCCCGCCGCCCGTCCTCGTGGCGGTCCCGGCGTTCGCTCGACGATGCGCTCCGCGAGCAGGGCGTGGTGGGCATCAGCGGCATCGACACCCGGGCCCTGACGCGGCACCTGCGCGAGCGCGGCGCCATGCGTGTCGGCATCTCCTCGACGGAGACCTCGTCCGAGGCCTTGCTGGAGCGCGTGCGGACCTCCGCCGAGATGTCGGGCGCCAACCTGTCCGCCGAGGTCAGCACGAGCGAGCCGTACGTCGTGCCGGCCGCGGGCGAGAAGCGGTTCACCGTCGCCGCCATCGACCTCGGCATCAAGGCCAACACCCCGCGGATGCTGAGCGAGCGCGGCATCGAGACCCACGTGCTGCCGGCCAGCGCCTCGCTCGACGACGTGCTGGCCGTCGAGCCCGACGGGCTGTTCTTCTCCAACGGCCCCGGCGACCCGGCGGCCACCACCGGCCAGGTCGAGCTGCTGCAGGCCGCTCTCGAGCGCGGCATCCCGTACTTCGGCATCTGCTTCGGCAACCAGCTGTTCGGCCGGGCCCTCGGCTTCGGGACGTACAAGCTGACCTACGGCCACCGCGGCATCAACCAGCCGGTGATGGACCGCACCACCGGCAAGGTCGAGGTCACCGCGCACAACCACGGGTTCGCGGTGGACGCGCCCCGCGACCAGGACACGAGAACGCCGTACGGCACTGCCTCGGTCTCCCACGTCTGCCTGAACGACGACGTCGTCGAGGGCCTGGAGCTGAGGGACGACGCCGGGAGGCTGAAGGCGTTCTCCGTGCAGTACCACCCGGAGGCGGCCGCCGGACCGCACGACGCGGCGTACCTGTTCGACCGGTTCGCCGACCTGATGGGCGGGACTCGCTGGTTGAGGAGGTGGCTGACGTCACGAACCGCGGAGCCTGGTCACACGAGCGCGCCTTCCGAAGCGCAGGACATCCAGAGCGTCCTGGTCATCGGCTCGGGGCCGATCGTGATCGGGCAGGCCTGCGAGTTCGACTACTCCGGCACCCAGGCGTGCCGGGTGCTGCGGGCCGAGGGCATCCGGGTCATCCTGGTGAACAGCAACCCGGCGACGATCATGACCGACCCGGAGTTCGCCGACGCGACGTACGTCGAGCCGATCACGCCCGGAGTTCGTCGAGCAGGTGATCGCCAAGGAGCGGCCCGACGCGCTGCTCGCCACCCTCGGCGGCCAGACCGCGCTCAACTGCGCGGTCGCGCTCGCCGAGAGGGGCGTGCTGGAGAAGTACGGCGTCGAGCTGATCGGCGCGTCCATCGAGGCGATCGACCGGGGCGAGAACCGCCAGACGTTCAAGGGGATCGTCGAGGAGCTCGGCGGCACCGTGGCGAAGTCCGTCATCTGCCACACGCTCGAGGACTGCCTCGGCGCGGCGGGCAAGCTGGGCTACCCGATGGTCGTCCGCCCCAGCTTCACGATGGGCGGCGTCGGCTCGGGGATGGCGTACGACGAGGAGGGGCTGCGCCGGATCGCCGGCGCCGGCCTGGCCGCGAGCCCGACCACCGAGGTGCTCCTGGAGGAGTCGATCATCGGCTGGAAGGAGTACGAGCTCGAGGTCATGCGCGACACCAAGGACAACGTGGTGATCGTCTGCTCGATCGAGAACCTCGACCCGATGGGCGTGCACACCGGCGACTCCATCACCGTCGCGCCGGCGATGACGCTGACCGACCGCGAGTACCAGCACCTGCGCGACCTCTCGATCGGCATCATCCGCGCGGTCGGCGTGGACACCGGCGGCTGCAACATCCAGTTCGCCGTCAACCCGCGCGACGGCCGCGTGGTCGTCATCGAGATGAACCCGCGGGTCTCGCGCTCCAGCGCCCTGGCGTCCAAGGCGACCGGCTTCCCGATCGCCAAGATCGCGGCGAAGGTGGCGATCGGCTACACCCTCGACGAGATCCCCAACGACATCACCCGGCGAGACGCCGGCGTCGCTTCGAGCCGACCCTCGACTACGTGGTGGTGAAGGTGCCGCGGTTCGCGTTCGAGAAGTTCCCGGCCGCCGACCCCACGCTGACCACCCACATGAAGTCCGTCGGCGAGGCGATGGCGATCGGCCGCAACTTCACCGAGGCGCTGCAGAAGGCGCTGCGCTCGTTGGAGAGCCCGGACGCCCCCTTCGACTGGCACCAGGAATGGGTGGAGCTCGACAAGGAGTCGCTGCTCGAGAAGGCGCGCGTCCCGCACGACGGCCGGCTCAGGGACGTGATGGACGCGATCCGCGCCGGCGCCACGCCCGACGAGGTCTTCGAGGCCACCGCGATCGACCCCTGGTTCGTCGACCAGCTGATGCTGATCAACGAGGTGGCCGCCGAGGTGACCAAGGCGCCCGAGCTGACGCCCGAGCTGCTGCGGCTGGCCAAGCGGCACGGCTTCTCCGACCTCCAGATCGGCAAGATCCGCGGGATGAGCGCCGACGTCGTCCGCGGCGTCCGGCACGCGCTGGGCATCAGGCCGGTCTACAAGACCGTGGACACGTGCGCGGCCGAGTTCGCCGCGACGACGCCGTACCACTACTCGTCCTACGACGAGGAGACCGAGGTGGCGCCGCGCACCAAGCCAGCGGTGATCATCCTCGGCAGCGGCCCGAACCGGATCGGCCAGGGCATCGAGTTCGACTACTCCTGCGTGCACGCCTCGCTCGCGCTGGGCAAGGAGGGCGCGGGCTACGAGACGGTGATGGTCAACTGCAACCCGGAGACGGTGTCCACCGACTACGACACCTCCGACCGCCTGTACTTCGAGCCGCTGACGCTCGAGGACGTGCTCGAGGTCGTGCACGCCGAGCGGCAGGCCGGCCCGCTGGCGGGCGTCATCTGCCAGCTCGGCGGGCAGACCCCGCTCGGGCTGGCGCAGGGCCTCGCCGACGCGGGCGTCCCCATCGTCGGCACCCCGCCGGAGGCGATCCACCTGGCCGAGGAGCGCGGCGCGTTCGGGCGGGTGCTGGCCGAGGCCGGCCTGCCGGCGCCCAAGCACGGCATGGCGTCGTCGTACGACGAGGCCGCGGCCATCGCGGCCGAGATCGGGTACCCCGTCCTCGTCCGCCCGTCGTACGTGCTCGGCGGCCGCGGCATGGAGATCGTCTACGACGACGAGGCGCTCGAGGGCTACATCGCCCGCGCCACGGCCATCAGTCCCGAGCACCCGGTGCTGGTCGACCGCTTCATCGACGACGCCGTCGAGATCGACGTGGACGCCCTGTTCGACGGCCACGACCTGTTCCTCGGAGGCGTGATGGAGCACATCGAGGAGGCCGGGATCCACTCCGGCGACTCGGCGTGCGCGCTGCCGCCGATCACCCTCGGGGCGCGCGAGATCGAGCGGATCCGCGAGGCCACCGAGGCCATCGCGCGAGGCGTCGGCGTCCTGGGCCTGATCAACATCCAGTTCGCGCTGGGCTCCGACGTCCTCTACGTCCTCGAGGCCAACCCTCGGGCGTCGCGGACGGTGCCCTTCGTCTCCAAGGCGACCGCCACGCCGCTGGCCAAGGCCGCGGCCCGGGTGATGATGGGCGACTCGATCAAGTCGCTGCGCGACGAGGGGATGCTCCCGGCCGAGGGCGACGGCGGCAACCTGCCGGCCGACGCGCCGATCGCGGTCAAGGAGGCGGTGATGCCGTTCAACCGGTTCCGCCGGCCCGACGGCAAGAGCGTCGACACGGTGCTCGGCCCCGAGATGCGCTCGACCGGCGAGGTGATGGGTCTCGACGCCGACTTCGGGACGGCCTTCAGCAAGGCCCAGACCGCGGCCTTCGGCTCGCTGCCCACGAGCGGGCGGGTGTTCGTGTCGATGGCCAACCGCGACAAGCGCTCGATGATCTTCCCCGTGAAGGTGCTCGCCGACCTCGGCTTCGAGATCCTCGCCACGCAGGGCACCGCCGAGGTGCTCCGCCGCAACGGCGTTCACGCGGGCGTCGTCCGCAAGCACTTCGACGGGCCCGGTCCCGACGGCGAGAAGACGACCGTCCAGATGATCCAGGACGGCGAGATCGACCTGGTCATCAACACCCCGCACGGCTCGTCGGGTGCGGGTGGGTCCGTCCGCGTCGACGGGTACGAGATCCGCACCGCCTCGGTCGGTGCCGACATCCCCTGCATCACGACCGTGCAGGGCCTCGGCGCGGCCGTGCAGGGGATCGAGGCCCTCCTCCGCGGCGACATCGGGGTGCGGTCGCTCCAGGACTGGGCGCGCGGGCTGAAGCGGTGAGAACGTACGACGCGCTGTTCGAGCACGTCCTGACCCGGGTCGACCCGGAGCGAGCGCACCACCTGGGGTTCGCGGGCATCCGCGCGGCCAGGTTCGCCACCCGGAGGTTCCCCGGCCCGGCCACCCGCCCCGTCACGGCCATGGGCCTGACGTTCCCGTCCGCGCTCGGGCTCGCGGCGGGGTTCGACAAGAACGCCGTCGGCATCGACGCCCTGGCGGCGCTGGGCTTCGGGCACGTCGAGGTGGGGACGGTCACCGGCGAGCCGCAGCCCGGCAACCCGCGGCCGCGGCTGTTCCGACTGCCCGCCGACCGCGCGATCGTCAACCGGATGGGCTTCAACAACGACGGAGCCGAGGCGGTGTCGGCCAGGCTCGAGCAGCGAGCGAAGGGTCGCCACCACCCCGTGGTCCTCGGCGTGAACATCGGCAAGACCAAGGTCGTGCCCGAGGACGACGAGGCCGCGGTGCTGGCCGACTACACCAAGTCGGCCCGCCTGCTCGCGCCCCTGGCCGACTACCTGGTCGTCAACGTCAGCTCGCCCAACACGCCCGGCCTGCGCTCCCTCCAGGCCGTGGACCGGCTGGGGCCGCTGCTCGAGGCCGTACGCCGCGTGGCCGACGTACCCCTCGTCGTCAAGATCGCTCCCGACCTCACCGACCAGGACGTGGTGGACGTGGCTCGGCTCGCCCTGGACCTCCGGCTCGACGGGGTCATCGCCACCAACACCACGATCAGCCGCGCGGGTCTCCGCAGCCCGGCGCCGGAGGTCGAGGCGGTCGGCGCCGGCGGGCTCTCCGGCGCACCGGTGGCCGAGCGGTCTCTGGAGGTCCTCCGGCTCCTGCACCAGACGGTCGGGAGCGACCTCACCCTGATCTCGGTCGGCGGGATCTCCACCGGGGACGACGCCCGCGCCCGGCTCGAGGCCGGCGCCACCCTGGTGCAGGCCTACACCGGGTTCGTGTACGGCGGGCCGTGGTGGCCACGCCGGATCGCTCACGCCCTCGCCCACGAAGGAGCCACCGCATGACGTTCGGATCCCGCGTCCACGCCGCCGTACGGGCTCGCGGCCCGTTGTGCGCCGGCATCGACCCGCACGCCGCGCTGCTGCACGCATGGGGCCTCGACGACTCCGTCGCGGGGCTGGAGCGGTTCGCCCTCCAGGCCACCGAGGCGCTGGCCGCCGAGTGCGCGGTCGTGAAGCCTCAGTCGGCGTTCTACGAGCGGTTCGGCGCCCGCGGGGTGGCCGTGCTCGAACGGGTCATCACCACCGCCCGGGACGCCGGCGCCCTGGTGCTGCTCGACGTCAAGCGCGGGGACATCGGGTCGACGAGCGAGGCGTACGCCGAGGCGTACCTCGACCCGGCCAGCCCGGTCGCCGCGGACGCCATCACCGTCAGCCCGTTCCTCGGTTTCGGCTCGCTGGACCCGTTCGTCGACGCGGCCCGCAAGCACGACGCCGGGCTGTTCGTGCTCGCCCGTACCTCCAACAAGGAGGCCCCCGAGGTCCAGGCGGCCCGCACCGACGACGGCGTCACGGTGACCGGCGCGATCCTCGGCCACCTCCGTGCCCTCAACGCGGGCGCCGAGCCCCTCGGCTCGTTCGGCGCCGTGGTGGGCGCGACCATCGGCGACACGGGGGAGGACTTCGCGTTCAACGGGCCGATCCTCGCTCCGGGGTACGGCGCCCAGGGCGGCACCGCCGCCGACCTCCCGCGGATCTTCGGCTCGGCCCTCGCCGCGGTCCTGCCGAGCTCGTCACGCGAGCTGCTCCGGGTCGGACCGGACGCCGCGGCCATGCGCGACGCCGCCCGGCGGACGAACGACGAGCTGCGCGCGTTGCTCGCGTGAGCCCGAGGGAGCGGTGCGTGAGGGTTGGTTCGGCACGAGTAGGGGTGAGTGAGTGTTGGTCTCGGTGAGCGAAACCAACACTCACGCACCGCAGCTCCGCCGAAACCAACGCTCACTCACCGCCGCCCTGCTGCTCGCGGCCACCCTGCTGACGGGGTGCGGCGGCGACGACTACTGCGGCGCGGTGGAGGAGAACCAGGCCGGGCTCACCGACGCGGCCGCGTCGGGGTCGCCGGGAGCGCTGCTCGAGGCGCTGCCCATCTTCCGCGACCTCCAGGAGCAGGCGCCCGACGACATCCGCGACGACTGGGAGACCTTCCTGGACCCGTTGACCGAGCTGGACGACGCGCTCGGGGCCGCCGACGTGGACCCCGCGACGTACGACCCGAAGAACCTCCCCGCGGACCTGACCGACGGGGAACGCGAGCGCATCGAGGCCGCGGGCGCCGCGCTGGCCGACCCCGCGGTGGTCGCCGCGTTCGACGGTGTGCAGCAGCAGGCGAAGGACGTCTGCCACACACCGATGAGCATCTGAGGCCTCGTTGCTGTGGCGCGTCGAACGTGACTAGATTGGCCCGATCCTCCGTTCATCCGAGACGCTCATCGAGAAGGCAACCGTGGCTCTCCCTCCCTTGACTCCCGAACAGCGTCAGGCCGCTCTCGACAAGGCGGCCGCGTCGCGGCGGGAGCGGGCCGAGGTGAAGAACCGGCTGAAGAACTCCGGGGCCTCGATCGTCGACGTGCTGCACGAGGGGCACCGCAACGAGGTGATCGGCAAGATGCGCGTCGTCGACCTGCTGCAGTCGATGCCCGGGCTGGGCAAGGTCCGGGCCCGCCAGATGATGGAGCGGCTCGGGATCGCCGAGAGCCGCCGGGTGCGCGGGCTGGGCGTCAACCAGGTCGCCGCGCTCGAGCGCGAGTTCGCGCCCCATGACTGAACGCCTCCGGCGACCAGCCGCGTGAGCCGTTCCCGACTCGCCGTCCTCGCCGGACCCACCGCCGTCGGCAAGGGCACCGTCGCGGCCGACGTACGCCGCCACCACCCGGAGATCTGGATCTCCGTGTCCGCGACCACCCGCGCGCCGAGGCCGGGGGAGCAGGACGGCGTGCACTACTGGTTCGTCTCCGACGAGGAGTTCGACCGGATGGTCGCCGAGGAGGAGTTCCTCGAGTGGGCGGTCGTCCACCAGGCCGCCCGATACGGCACGCCGCGCAAGCCCGTGGAGCAGGCGCTGGCCGACGGCCGACCGGCGCTGCTGGAGATCGACCTCCAGGGTGCGCGCCAGGTTCGCGAGACGATGCCCGAGGCCCTCTTCGTGTTCCTGATGCCGCCCAGCTGGGACGAGCTGGTCCGCCGACTGGTCGGTCGGGGCACCGAGACCGAGGAGGAACGGGAGCGCCGGCTGGCCACCGCACGGGGTGAGCTGGCCGCCGAGGCGGAGTTCGACGTGACGATCGTCAACCACGAAGTTCACGCTGCAGCCGAGGAGTTGGTAGCCTTGGTCTGTTCCGAGGTCGCCGACCGCTAGCAACCGCCAGCCCCCGTCGGCCCCATGACCTCCTCTCTACCTTCTGTGAGGCTCCTGCGTGTCTGCACCCGACATCGCCGCTGAGGGCGTGACCAACCCCTCGATCGACGACCTGCTCACCAAGACCGACAGCAAGTACAAGCTGGTCCTGTACAGCGCCAAGCGCGCGCGCCAGATCAACGCCTACTACTCCCAGCTGGGCGAGGGCCTGCTCGAGTACGTCGGCCCGCTCGTGGACACCCACGTGCAGGAGAAGCCGCTGTCGATCGCCCTGCGTGAGATCAACGACGACCTCCTCACCTGCGAGGACGTCGACCCGGCCGAGCTCGCCGCCGAGGAGCAGGCCCGCGCCGCGGCCAGCCGCGACGCAGGCTTCGGCAACAAGAGCTGACAACGGTCCGATGACCACCGACGTGACGGCCGGGGCCCCGCAGCAGGGGTCCCGGCCTCACGTCGTCCTAGGGGTCTCGGGCGGCATCGCCGCCTACAAGGCCTGCGAGCTGCTGCGCCGGTTCACCGAGTCCGGCCACGACGTCACCGTCGTCCCGACCGCGGCCGCGCTGCGGTTCGTCGGGGCCGACACCTGGGCCGCCCTGTCCGGCAAGCCCGTCTCGGCCGAGGTCTGGCACGACGTGCACCAGGTCCCGCACGTGCGCATCGGCCAGACCGCCGACCTCGTCGTGGTCGCGCCCGCGACGGCCGACCTGCTCGCCAAGGCGGCGCACGGGCTCGCCGACGACCTGCTCACCAACACCCTGCTGACGGCTCGCTGCCCGGTCGTGTTCGCGCCGGCCATGCACACCGAGATGTGGGAGCACGCCGCCACGGCCGCGAACGTCGCCACCCTGCGCAGCCGGGGAGCTCTCGTCATCGAGCCGGCCGAGGGCCGCCTCACCGGGGCCGACACCGGCAAGGGCCGGCTGCCCGACCCGGAGGAGATCTTCGAGGTCTGCCGCGAGGTGCTCGCCCGAGGCGTGGCCGCCCCCGACCTGGCCGGCCGCTCCGTCGTGGTGAGCGCCGGCGGCACCCGCGAGTACCTCGACCCCGTGCGCTTCCTCGGCAACCGCTCCTCAGGGCTGCAGGGCTATGCCCTGGCCCGTACGGCGGCCGCGCGCGGCGCCGAGGTCACCCTGGTGTCCGCCAACGTCTCGCTGCCCGACCCGGCCGGCGTCAAGGTGGTCAGGGTCGAGACGACCGCCGAGCTCCGCGACGCCGTCGTCGGCGCCGCAGCCGGCGCCGACGCCGTGGTGATGGCCGCGGCGCCCGCCGACTTCCGGCCGGTCGCGACCTCGGGCACCAAGATCAAGAAGGCCCCCGACGGCAGCGCGCCGGCCCTCGAGCTCACCCAGAACCCCGACATCCTCCACGAGCTGTCGACCGACCGGGTCCGACCGGGTGCGGTCATCGTCGGCTTCGCCGCCGAGACCGGGGACGACACCGGGTCGGTGCTCGACCTCGGCCGTGCCAAGCTCGCCCGCAAGGGCTGCGACCTGCTCGTCGTCAACGACGTGACCGGGGGTGCCGTCTTCGGGGCGCCCGACAACCAGGCCGTGATCCTGGCCGCCGACGGTACGGCCGTCGACGTCCCTCTCGGCTCCAAGGCAGCCCTGGCCCACGCCATCTGGGACCAGGTAGTGACCCGGATGCCTTGAGAGGCAATTCCTGCGGCTAGGGTCTCCTGCGACCAACGACCAGCAACACAGGAGTGACACACCGTGGCCGGACGCCTTTTCACCTCCGAGTCGGTGACCGAGGGTCACCCCGACAAGATCGCCGACCAGATCAGCGACTCGGTCCTCGACGCGATGCTCGAACAGGACCCCCACAGCCGCGTGGCGGTGGAGACGCTGCTCACCACCGGGCTCGTGGTGGTGGCTGGTGAGGTCACCACGACGGGGTACGTCGACATCAAGCAGAAGGTCCGCGACCGGATCCTGGAGATCGGCTACGACTCCTCGGAGAAGGGCTTCGACGGCAACTCCTGTGGCGTGATGGTCGCCATCGGCGGCCAGTCCGGCGACATCGCCCAGGGCGTCGACACCGGCCACGAGAGCCGCACCGGCTCCGTGGACGCCATGGACAAGCAGGGCGCCGGCGACCAGGGCCTGATGTTCGGCTACGCCTGCGACGACACCGACGTGCTGATGCCGCTGCCGATCGTGATCGCCCAGCGCCTCGCCGAGCAGCTCACCGCCGTCCGCAAGGACGGCACCCTCCCGTACCTGCGTCCCGACGGGAAGACCCAGGTCACCATCGAGTACGACGCCGACAACCGGCCCGTGCGGGTCGATACCGTCGTGCTCTCCTCGCAGCACTCCGACGAGGTGGAGCTCGACACCCTCGAGAGCGACGTCAAGAAGCACGTCATCGACCCGATCCTCGCCGAGTTCGCCCTCCCGTCCGAGGGCTACCGCCTGCTCGTGAACCCCACCGGTCGCTTCGTGGTCGGCGGCCCCATGGGCGACGCCGGGCTGACCGGCCGCAAGATCATCGTCGACACCTACGGCGGCATGGCCCGTCACGGCGGCGGCGCCTTCTCCGGCAAGGACCCGTCGAAGGTCGACCGCTCCGCGGCGTACGCGATGCGGTGGGTGGCCAAGAACGTCGTGGCCGCCGGGCTCGCCCGCCGCTGCGAGGTCCAGGTCGCCTACGCCATCGGCAAGGCGCAGCCGGTCGGCGTCTTCATCGAGACGTTCGGCACCGGCGTGATCCCGGACGAGAAGATCCAGGAGGTCGTGCTCCACGTCTTCGACCTGCGCCCGGCCGCGATCATCGCCGACCTCGACCTGCTCCGCCCGATCTACGCCAAGACCGCGGCCTACGGGCACTTCGGCCGCGAGCTGCCCGAGTTCACCTGGGAGCGCACCGACCGCGCCGACGCGCTGAAGGCGGCCGCGGGCCTCTGAGGGTTGTCCCCAGCGCCGCCGCTGACTGGCCGCGGTGGGGTCGGCCGCTGGTAGACATGCGCGGGTGAGCGCGCCCGACGAGCCGGAGGCCCTGCCCGGTCTCCGGCAGACCGTCCGGGCTTCGCGAGCGGTGTCGGCGAAGCGCAAGGCGGTCAAGTCCGCCGCTGCAGCGCCTGCCGCCGTCGATCCGGTCGCGCGGGTGCTGGTGGACGTGCCGCTGGCCCATCTCGACCGAACCTTCGACTACCTGGTGCCGGCGGCGATGGCCGACGACGCGGTGCCCGGGACCCGGGTCAAGGTCCGGTTCGCCGGGCAGGAGGTGGGCGGCTACCTGCTCGCCCGCGGCGGCGAGTCCGACCACCCCGGACGACTCACCCCGCTGCGCAGGGTCGTCAGCCCCGAGCCGGTGCTCACCCCGGCCGTCGCGTCGTTGGTCGGCGACGTGGCGGCCCGCTACGCCGGCTCGCGCAGCGACGTGCTGCGTCTCGCCGTGCCACCGCGGCACGCCGGCACCGAGCGTGCCGAGGCGGTCCGGGCCGCCGACCCACCGACGTACGACGCGGAGGCGGCGGCCGCGGCGTGGGGCGAGCACCCGCAGGCCGGGGCGTACCTGCGCCGGCTGGCCGCGGGGGAGTCGCCGAGAGCCGTGTGGTCGACCCCGCCGGGGACGGACTGGCCGACGTTGCTCGCCCACGCGGCCGCGGCGACGTACGCCGGCTCGGGTCGAGGCGTGCTGCTGTGCGTGCCCGACGCCAAGGACGTGGCCCGCGTCGATGCTGCGCTGACCGCGGTGCTGGGCAAGGGCCGACACGTCACCCTGACGGCGCAGCCCGGGCCGGCCCGGAGGTACCGCGACTTCCTGGCCGTCTCGCGCGGCGCCCGCCGGGTCGTGGTCGGCACCCGCGCAGCGGCGTTCGCGCCGGTGCGCGACCTGGGCCTGGTGGTGATCTGGGACGACGGTGACGACCTGCACGCGGAGCCGCGGGCGCCGTACCCCCACACCCGCGAGACCTTGCTGCTGCGCGCCGAGCGCGAAGGTACGGGCGCGCTGGTCGCCGGGTTCGCGCGCTCGGTCGAGGCCGACCACCTCGTCAGCACCGGGTGGGCGCGCGAGCTGGCCGTCCCCCGTGAACGCCTGCGCGACCGGGTGACCGTGCGAGTGGCGGGAGCCAGTGACGCCGAGCTCGCGCGCGACCCGTTCGCCCGCGGCGCCCGGATGCCCACCCTCGTGCACGACGTGGTGGGGGAGGCGCTGACGATCGGTCCGGTGCTCGTGCAGACGCCGCGGTTGGGGTATGCCGCGGCGCTGGCCTGCGAGCGCTGCCGCACGGCCGCCCGCTGCTCGGTCTGCCAGGGTCCGCTGGCCATCCCACGCGCCGCCGCGCCGCCGCGCTGCGGGTGGTGCGGCACCGACCACCCGGGCTGGGCGTGCCAGGTGTGTGGGCACCGCGGGCTGCGCGCCCCGGTCGTCGGCGACCTGCGGACCTCCGAGGAGCTGGGCCGTACCTTCCCGTCGACGCCCGTACGGACGTCGTCCTCGGGGCAGACGGTCCTGGCCGAGGTCGGCTCGCAGCCGGCCATCGTGGTGGCCACGCCGGGGGCCGAGCCCGTCGCCGAGGGCGGGTACGCCGCCGTCGTGCTGCTCGACGCCTGGCTGATGCTGGCGCGACCCGACCTGCGCACCGGGGAGGAGGCCGTCCGCAGGTGGGCCAACGCGATCGGGCTGGTGCGGCCCGGCGGCCGGGCCGTGGCCGTGGGCGACCCGGCGTACCCCGGCCTGCAGGCGCTGGTCCGGTGGGACCTCAGCGGGTTCGCGGCCCGCGAGTCGGCCGAGCGCGCCTCGGCGCACCTGCCACCGGCGTCCCGCCTGGCGACCATCACCGGCGAGCCGGGTGCCGTGGACGACGCGCTGACGCTGCTCGCCCCGCCCGAGGCGGCCGAGCTGCTCGGCCCCGTGCCGGTGGCCGACGACGAGGTCCGGGTCGTGGTCCGGGTTCCCCGCGCTCAGGGGCCGGCGCTCTCGGCCGCGCTGCTGGAGCTGCAGCAGGTGCGCTCGGCCCGCAAGCTCGACGCGGTGCGAGTCCAGGTCGACCCGCATGAGCCTCTGACCCACCCGCGAGTCGGCGCATCTGCAGCTCTCAGACGGGTCGAGTCGGCTTTTGTGCAGGTCGGGGCCCTCCAGACGCGCCGACTCGAGGGCTCTGTGGCCTGCAGATGCGCCGACTCGGTGTACGGGGGTGGTCTCTCTAGACTCGCCGCGTGGCGATCCAACCCATCCGGCTCTTCGGTGACCCGATCCTCCGGCAGCAGGCCGTCGAGGTCGTCGACTTCGACAAGGAGCTGCGTCGGCTGGTCGAGGACCTCACCGACACCATGCTCGGCGCCCCCGGCGCCGGCCTGGCCGCGCCGCAGATCGGCGTCGGGCTGCGGGTCTTCACCTGGAACGTCGAGGGCGAGGTCGGCCACCTGGTCAACCCGGTGCTGGACCTGTCCGACGACACCCAGGACGGCTCGGAGGGCTGCCTGTCGATCCCGGGCCTGTCCATCGACTGCCGGAGGGCCCTGTCGGTGGTCGCGCGGGGGTTCTCCATGCACGGGGAGCCGGTGACGATCGAGGGCTCCGAGCTGCTCGCCCGCGCCATCCAGCACGAGACCGACCACCTCGACGGCGTGCTCTTCCTCGACCGGCTCGACTCCGCGAACCGCAAGCTGGCGATGAAGGCGATCCGCGAGTCGGAGTGGTTCGGGTTGGAGCCGCGAGACGTGAAGGTGTCGCCGCACGCGACGTTCGGACTCGGGCTCTAGTGAGGGTGGTCTTCGCGGGGACGCCAGAGCCTGCGCTGCCGTCGCTGGACGCGATCGCGGCGTCGCCCCACGAGCTGGTCGGCGTGGTGACCAGGCCGGACGCCCCGGCCGGCCGCGGGCGCCGGCTCACGCCGTCGCCGGTCGCCCGGCGCGCCGCCGAGCTCGGGGTCCCGGTGCTCAAGCCCGACCACCCGCGCGACCCGGAGTTCCAGGAGGCGCTGCGGGCGCTGGCACCGGACTGCTGCCCGGTGGTCGCGTACGGCGCCCTCCTCCCGCAGTCCGCGCTCGACATCCCCACCCACGGTTGGGTGAACCTGCACTTCTCCGTGCTGCCTGCCTGGCGCGGCGCCGCACCCGTCCAGCACGCCCTGTGGGCCGGCGACGAGGTGAGTGGTGCGACGACCTTCCGGATCGTCCGGGAGCTGGACGCCGGGCCGACGTACGGGTTGATGACCGAGCGGGTGCGTCCGGACGACACCGCCGGGTCGCTGCTGCAGCGGCTCGCCGAGGGTGGCGCCGGCCTGCTCGTGGCCACCCTCGACGGCCTCGAGATCGGCACGCTCGAAGCCCGCGAGCAGCCCGAGGACGGCATCTCGCTCGCGCCCAAGATCACCGTCGAGGACGCGCACGTCGACTGGAGCGAACCCGCGATGGCGGTGGACCGTCGGATCCGGGCCTGCACCCCCGCGCCGGGAGCCTGGACGACGTACGAGGGCGAGCGGGTGAAGCTCGGCCCGGTCACGACGGCCGACGGTGCGCTGCCGCCCGGCGAGCTCCTCGTCGGCAAGAACGCCGTCGCGGTCGGCACCGGCACCGGTGCGCTCAAGCTCGGACTGGTCAAGGCGTTCGGCAAGAAGGAGATGCCGGCGGCCGACTGGGCCCGAGGGATCCGGGTCGAACCGGGCGCCCGCTTCGGTGACTAGGGTCGGGAGCATGGCTCGCTCGCGCAAGGCGCGTCCCCAGGACGTCGACGAGATCTGTGGTGCCCTCCCGGAGACCGAGCTCGGCACCTCGTGGGGCGACCGACCGACCTGGAAGGTGCCGCGCGGGCCTCAGGGCAAGGGGTTCCTGCTGCATCGGGCGCCGGACAAGAACGCCGCCGACCCGGCGACCGGGGAGCCGTACGACGACCTGCTCGTGATCACCACGCCGACCGAGGTCGAGAAGCGCGCCCTGGTCGAGGACGACACCACACCGTTCTTCACGATCCCGCACTTCGACGGCTACAGCGCCGTGCTCGTGCAGCAGTCGCGGCTCGGCGAGCTGTCCCGCCAGGAGCTCGAGGAGATCATCACCGACGCATGGGCGACCAAGGCGCCCAAGAAGCTGGTCAAGGAGCACCTTGGCTGACGCGGCGCGTACCGCTGCGCTGGAGGTGCTTCGTGCTGTCCGGTCCGCCGACGCCTACACGAACCTCGCGCTGCCCGCGGCCCTGAAGAAGCACGGGCTGAGCGGCCGCGACGCGGCCTTCGCGACCGAGCTGACGTCCGGGACCGTACGGCGGCAGGGTCTGTACGACGCCGTGCTCGCGGCCTGCATCGACCGGCCTCTGGCGAAGGTGCAGGCGCGGGTGCTCGACGCGCTCCGCCTGGGCACCCACCAGCTGCTGGCCATGCGGGTGCCCGCGCACGCGGCGATCAGCACCACGGTCGCGCTGGTGCGCTCCGACGTCGGCCCGGGGGCCGCGGGTTTCGCGAACGCGGTGCTGCGCCGGGTCTCCGAGCACGACGAGGACAGCATGGGTCGCACGGGTCGCGCCGGCGCCGACGGACGACCCGGTCGGGTACCTGAGCATCGCGCACGCCCACCCGCGGTGGGTGGTGGAGGCGCTTGCCGAAGCCGTCGGGGAGGACGAGATCGAAGCGTTGCTGGTTGCCGACAACGAGGCGCCGGGCGTGACCCTGGTGGCCCGACCCGGGCGTTCGACCCGCGATGAGCTGGCGGGCGAGCACACCCACTGGTCGCCGTACGGCGTGCACCTGGCCTCCGGCGACCCGGGTGCCGTGCCCGCCGTGGCGGAGGGAAGGGCGGGAGTGCAGGACGAGGGGTCGCAGCTGGTGGCCCTCGCCCTGGCGTCCGCGCCGCTCGACGGGCCCGACCTCCGCTGGCTGGACCTCTGCGCCGGACCCGGGGGCAAGGCCGCGCTGCTGGCCGGGCTGGCGGCCGGCCGGGGAGCAGGGTTGTTGGCCAACGAGAGGCTGCCGCACCGCGCGGCCCTGGTCCTGCGCACGCTCCGCGGCGCCCCGGGGGTGCTGGGCGTGGTCACCGGCGACGGCACCCGTCCTCCGTGGGCCGCCGGCTCGTTCGACCGGGTGCTCGTGGACGCCCCCTGCACCGGCCTCGGCGCCCTCCGCCGACGTCCCGAGGCGCGCTGGCGCCGCCAGCCCACCGACCTCCACGCGCTCGTACCCCTGCAGCAGGCGCTCCTGTCGGCGGCCCTCGACTCGGTACGGCCCGGTGGCGTCGTGCTCTACGCGACCTGCTCCCCGGTCCTCGCGGAGACGTCCGATGTCGTGTCGGCCGTGCTGGCCTCACGTACCGACGCGGTGCTGGAGGACGCTTCGGCCCTGCTGGGCGACGTACCGGACTGCGCCGGTCCGCTGCCCGGCACCTTCCAGCTCTGGCCGCACCGCCACGGCACGGACGCGATGTTCGGGGCGCTGCTGCGGAGGGTGGCGCTGAACCCGGACCAGCGGTGACCCTGGCACGGTTCTGGGCCCGGAGACCGTGCCAGGCTCACCGCCGCTGGGACAGCGACCACGGAGTCCGGCTCAGTCGTCGCTGAGGTGCCGCAAGTAGGCCTGCGGGGCGTCGAGGAACCGCTTCCAGTGCCAGACCAGCTCGAGCTCGTCCCAGGTGGTCTCGCGCAGCCCCCAGTCACCGACCTCGAGGATCCGGGCGCCGGGCAGCGAGGCGAGGACGGGGGAGTGGGTGGCGCAGAGGACCTGGCCCTTGGCCGCGACGACGCGTTGCAGCACCGCGATCAGGGCGAGCGTCGAGGAGAACGACAGGGCCGCCTCTGGCTCGTCGAGGCAGTACAGCCCTCCGCCCTCGAACCGCGTCTCCAGCAGCGCGAGGAACGACTCGCCGTGGCTGAGCTCGTGGAAGCGCGGGTCGGGGTTGTTGGGGTTGGGGTGCTGCTCGATGTAGGAGTACCAGCCGTGCATGGTCTCGGCGCGGAGGAAGAAGCCCCATGTGGACGCCGCCAGCCCACGGTGGATCCGGAGGGCCTTGCCCAGCGGCGACTCGGTGGGTCGGGTGGCGTGCATGGAGTGCGTGGACCCGCCCTCGGGACTCAGCCCGAACGCCATCGCGACGGCCTCGACGAGCGTGGACTTGCCCGACCCGTTCTCGCCGACGAGGAACGTGACGCCCGTGCCGAGGTCCATTCCCTCCTGCGCCAGCTGCGCGACCGCGGGGATCGTCATCGGCCACTGCTGCGCGTCCAGGTCGGCGTCCCGAGCCACCTCCACCCGGACGACGGGTGGCTGGTTGAAGTCCACCTGCGCAGGCTAGACGGACCCACCCGTTACCGTGGCTCGGTGGCCTCTCCCTTCGTCGAGATCGAGGTCGACGACCGCGTCGTCAAGGTGACCAACCCCGACCGCGTGTACTTCCCCGAGAGCGGCGCGACGAAGCTCGACCTGGTCGAGTACTACCTCGCGGTCGGGCCCGGCATCGTCAACGCGCTCTTCGAGCGGCCCACCATGCTGCACCGCTTCCCGAAGGGGCTCTCCGGCGACAAGGTGCACCAGAAGCGGGTGCCGGCCGGTGCGCCGCCCTGGATCGAGACGGTCCGCCTGCACTTCCCGCGGTGGAACCGCACCGCCGACGAGCTCTGCGTCACCGAGCTCGGCGCGGTGATCTGGGCCGTGCAGATGTCGACGGTGGAGTTCCATCCCTGGAACAGCCGTCGCGACGACCCCGAGAAGCCCGACGAGTGGCGCATCGACCTCGACCCCGGGCCGCTGTCGGACTACGCGCAGGTACGCCGCGTGGCCCACGTCGTGCACGAGGTGCTGGACGAGCTCGGCGCCGTCGGCTTCCCCAAGACCACCGGCAGCAAGGGCATGCACGTCTACGTCCGGATCGAGCCGGACCACGGCCACAAGGTCGTCCGCCGCGCCGCGCTGGCCTTCGCCCGCGAGGTCGAGCGTCGTACGCCCGAGGACGTGACCACCCAGTGGTGGCGCAAGGACCGCGACCCGCACCACCTGTTCGTGGACTACAACCAGAACGCCCGCGACCACACCATCGCCGCGGCGTACTCGGTCCGCGGCCTCCCGGACGCGCGCGTCTCCACCCCGGTCCGGTGGGACGAGGTCGACGACGCCGACCCCCATGACTTCACGATCTTCACCGTGCCGGAGCGGTTCAAGCGGCTCGGCGACCTGCACGCCGAGATCGACGACCACGTCTGGGACATCGCCCCCCTGCTGGAGTGGGCCGACCGCGACGAGGCCGAGGGCAAGGAGACGCCCGACGAACCCGAGGAGGACGCATGACCGTCGTCGACCTGCGCGAGAGGCTGAGCCGGTTCTCCGACCACTGGTCGCCCAAGGTGGTGGCCCGGATGAACGACTACGAGGTCAAGGTGGTCAAGCTCCAGGGCGAGTTCACCTGGCACACGCACGACGACACCGACGAGCTGTTCCTGGTGCTCGACGGCGAGCTGACCATCCGGCTCCGCGATGGCGACGTCAGTCTCACGGCGGGGCAGCTGTACGTCGTCCCCCGCGGCGTCGAGCACTGCCCGGTCGCCGGGGGCGAGGTGAGCGCGGTGCTCATCGAGCCGGCCGGCGTGGTCAACACCGGCGACGCGGGCGGCGCGCTGACGGCGACGTACGACGACACCCTGCTCGGCTGAGAAGACTCGGCTGAGAGGATCAGGCCCGTGGGCATCCAGATCACACCGAGCATCCTCAACGCCGACTTCGCGAACCTCGGCGCGGAGGTCGCGCGCATCCCCGGCGCCGACTGGGTGCACGTGGACGTGATGGACAACCACTTCGTCCCGAACCTGACCTTCGGGCCGACGATGGTCGAGGCCCTCGTGCGGGCCGGCGAGCGACCGGTCGACGTGCACCTGATGATCACCGACGCCGACAGGCACGCGGCGGAGTACGTCGAGGCGGGGGCCGGGAGCGTCACGTTCCACGTCGAGGCGGCCGCTGCTCCGGTGCGGCTGGCCCGCGAGATCCGCAAGCAGGGTGCCCGCGCGAGCATGGCGCTGAAGCCGGCCACCCCGATCGAGCCCTACGAGGACCTGCTGGGCGAGCTCGACATGGTGCTGATCATGACGGTGGAGCCGGGGTTCGGAGGGCAGTCGTTCCTCGACCTGTGCCTGCCGAAGATCCGCAGAGCCCGCGCACTGATGGACAAGCACGGCCTCGAGACCTGGCTCCAGGTCGACGGTGGGGTCTCCCTGGAGACCATCGAACGGTGCGCCGAGGCGGGGGCCGACGTCTTCGTGGCCGGGTCGGCGGTGTTCTCCGCCGGCGACCCCGACGCGATGGTCGCCGCGCTGCGCGCCAAGGCCGAAGGTGTCGGCAGTCAGTCGCTGTAGGGCATCGGCTTCCACGAGGACTTCAGCACGCCCCACTCCACGATGTCGGCGCCGTCGCCGTCGGTCGCGTCCTCGTCGGTCCACAGCCGGACCGCACCCGTGATGTCGACCGCGACGATCGCGCCGTACGTCTGCCCGTTCTTCGGGTTCAGGCACGACGCCATCCGCCCGGTGGTGCGGAAGTCCCACCAGCCGCTGTCGACCAGCACGCGTCTGGCGAACGTCGTGGGTTCGTCCCTCGGGATGGCGAGCTCCTGCAGAGTGCCGGTGTCGGCGTCGGTCGCCAGGAACACGTCGATGCGCGCGCCGAGGGCGGTGATCGTGCGCGAGTACCCGAACGTGCCGATGGTGCCGAAGCCCGTGCCGACGACCTGGTCGAACCTCGCGGTCGTCTCGCCGTCCTTGCCCCGCAGCCGGTAACGCACGAGCTGGTCGGTGTTGGTGAGCACGTAGAGGTACGCGCGGTTGCGCCCGATGGAGATCTGACGGGCGCCTTCGAAGTGCTTGGCGACGACGCGGGTGTGGTAGTCGGAGGAGACCAGGTTGCCTTGCGCGTCGCGACGGTCGATCTCCGTCACCTCGCGCAGCTGGGAGCCCGAGAGGGTGAACCAGTAGCTCCGCGGCGTGGCCGCCAGCCCGTCGGCGTGGTGGGGGAACGCGATGTCCCGAGGCTGGTAGCCGAGACGGCCCGGCCCGCGCTTGATCGTGGAGGCCGAACCCCTCTCGTAGTGGAACGTGGCCGGCACGCCGCGGGCGGTGATGCCCGGCGCCTCCGCGAAGCACTCCAACGACCCGCCGGCCTCCGCGGGCAAGGCCAGGCCCAGCAGAGCCACCGCCAGGACGCCCGTCGTCGCGGCGCGGAGCGTGGAACGCATGGATCAAACGTCCCACATCCGTGTGGCGAACGCCTCGGTGAAGGGGTCGTGTCCCCTGTGCCACACTGGAGGCGTACGAGCGACAGCTCACGTGCTCTGGGGTCGGTGAAAATCCGAGCCGGCGGTGAAAGTCCGCGACCCGGCTGCAGCCAGCAGCCGGTTGACCAGGTGGAACTCCTGGACCGACGGTCAAAGTCCGGATGGGAAGAAGCACGAGGGACGGTTTCGTTGAGCACACCGTGAGGTGGTGCGCAGCGACCGACCGCACGCCCCGGGGTCCGTGGATCCGACCGGAGGCGACACCTTGAGCACCAGCATCGTCGAGCAGGCGGCCATGCTGCGTGCGCTCGCGCTGGCTGCGTCGCCGGGCGTCCCGACCGGGCCCAACCCCAGGGTCGGCTGCGTGCTGCTCGACGACGCGGGCAGCACCGTCGCCGAAGGCTGGCACCGGGGTGCCGGCTCGCCGCACGCCGAGGTCGACGCGCTGCGGCAGGCTGGTGCGGCCGCGCGCGGCACGACCGCCGTGGTCACCCTCGAGCCGTGCAACCACACCGGCCGCACCGGCCCGTGCTCCCGGGCCCTCGTCGAGGCGGGCGTCCGTCGCGTGGTCTACGCGCAGCGCGACCCGAACCCCGTGGCCGCCGGGGGAGCGGCCACCCTGCGCGCCGCCGGGATGCAGGTGGAGGGTGGGCTCCTCGAGGACGAGGCTCGCAGCGTCAACCGGGAGTGGACCTTCGCCATGGATCGCGGCCGTCCGTTCGTGACGTGGAAGTTCGCCACCACGCTCGACGGACGCAGCGCTGCGGCCGACGGCACCAGCCGCTGGGTCTCCTCGCAGGCCGCCCGCGTCGACACGCACCGGCTGCGTGCGCTCTGCGACACCATGCTCGTCGGCGCCAACACGGTGGCGGTGGACGACCCGCTGCTGACCGTCCGCGACGCCGCCGACCGACCACTCGCGGTGCAGCCCCTGCGGGCCGTCATGGGTGTGCGTGACCTGCCCGCGGACCGCCGCGTGTTCGACGACAGCGCCCGCACCGTCCACCTGCGCACCCGCGACCCGCACGAGGCGCTCAAGGAGCTGTTCGAGCTCGACCGGCAGCACGTGTTCCTCGAGGGCGGGCCCACGCTGGCCGCGGCGTTCTGGGCGGCCGGGCTCGTCGACGAGGTCGTCACGTACGTCGCCCCCATGCTGCTCGGCGCAGGCCGCCCGGCCGTCGGCGACCTGGGCATCGGCACCATCGCCGACGCCGTCCACCTGACCGTCACCGACGTCACCGTCCTCGAGCCCGCGGGCCCGGACGACGACGTCAACGTCCGCATCACCATGCAACCCCAGGAGCGCCCCTGATGTTCACCGGCATCGTCGAAGAGCTCGGCACCGTCGCCGTGATCGAGGACCAGGGCGACGCCCTGCGCCTGACCGTGCGCGCGACGACCGCCCTCGACGGCACCATCCTGGGCGACTCGATCTCGGTCAACGGCTGCTGCCTGACCGTGACGGCCATCGAGGGAGACACCTGGACCGCCGACGTCATGCAGCAGACCCTCGACATGACGTCGCTGGCCGGCGCCGCACCAGGCGACCGTGTGAACCTCGAACGGGCCATGACGGCCGACAAGCGCCTGGGTGGGCACCTCGTGCAGGGCCACGTCGACGGCCTCGGGACCGTCGTACGCCGATCGCCCAGCGAGCACTGGGACGTCGTGGAGGTCTCCCTGCCGGCCGACCTGGCCAGGTACGTCGTCCCCAAGGGCTCGATCTGCGTCGACGGCGTCTCGCTGACCGTGGTCGACGTCGGCGCCGAGTCGTTCACGGTCAGCCTGATCCCCGAGACGCTGGCCCGCACCACCCTCGGCAGGCGTCAGCCGGGCGACCGCGTCAACCTCGAGACGGACGTGATCGCCCGCCACGTCGAGAAGCTCATCACCGCCTACCTCCCAGGAGCGACCACATGACAGTCCGCCTCGACAGCATCGAGCGCGCCATCGCCGACATCGCGGCCGGCAAGGCAGTCGTCGTCGTCGACGACGAGGACCGCGAGAACGAGGGAGACCTGATCTTCGCCGCCGCCAAGTCGACGCCGCAGCTGATGGCGTTCACGATCCGGCACAGCAGCGGGGTGATCTGCGTGCCGATGCCGGGCGCCATGCTCGACCGGCTCGAGATCCCGCTGATGACCCCGCACAACCGCGACAAGATGCGCACGGCCTACACGATCTCCGTGGACGCCCGCGACGGCGTCAGCACGGGCATCTCGGCCGGCGACCGCTCGCACACGGCTCGCGTGCTCGCCGACTCCGCGACGGAGCCGTGGGAGCTGACCCGGCCGGGTCACGTGTTCCCGCTGCGCTACCGCGAGGGTGGGGTGCTGGTCCGTCGCGGGCACACCGAGGCCGCGGTCGACCTCGCGCGGATGGCCGGGCTGACCCCGGCAGGCGTGCTGGTCGAGGTCGTCAACGACGACGGCACCATGAAGCGCGCCCCCGAGCTGCGGGAGTTCTGCGACGAGCACGACCTGGCGATGATCTCCATCGAGGACCTGGTGCGGTACCGCCAGCGCACCGAGGTGCTCGTCGAGCGAGTGGCGGTGACCGCGCTGCCGACCCGACACGGTGCGTTCACGGCCTACGGCTATCGCATCGGCTTCGACCAGACCGAGCACATCGCCTTGGCGTACGGCGACCTCGCTGGCCACGAGCCGGTGCTGACGCGCGTGCACTCCGAGTGCCTGACCGGCGACGTGTTCGGCAGCGAGCGCTGCGACTGCGGGCCGCAGCTCGACGAGGCCCTGGCGCGGATCGTGCAGGAGGGGCGCGGCGTCGTCGTGTACCTCCGCGGGCACGAGGGACGCGGCATCGGCCTGGTGGCCAAGCTGCAGGCGTACGCGCTCCAGGACGCCGGCCGCGACACCGTCGACGCGAACCTCGACCTGGGCCTGCCGGCCGACGCGCGGCACTACGGTGCTGCCACGCAGATCCTGCGCGACCTCGAGGTCGAGAGCGTGCGGCTGCTCACCAACAACCCCGAGAAGACCCGGGCCCTGGAGGAGTACGGCGTGCCGGTCAAGGAACAGGTGCCGCTGACGACGCGGCCCAACGACCACAACCTCGCGTACCTGATGACCAAGCGCGACCGGATGGGGCACGAGCTGCCCGGACTGGAGGCCTGACGTGGCCGGACACGGCGCCCCCGAGCAGCGCCCGGTCGACTGCCACGACCTGCGGGTCGCGGTCGTCGCCGCCAGCTGGCACGAACAGGTGATGGACGGCCTGGTCGACGGAGCCCTGCGGGCGTTGAAGGACTACCGGGTCGAGGAGCCGAAGGTCGTGCGCGTCCCCGGTACGTTCGAGCTGGCGGTGGTCGCCGACGCCCTGGCGCGTCAGGGCTACGACGCCGTGGTGGCCCTCGGCGTCGTCATCCGCGGAGGCACACCGCACTTCGAGTACGTCTGCTCCGCCGCGACCGACGGGCTCAACCGGGTCGCCCTCGACCACCAGACCGCGGTCGGGTTCGGGGTGCTGACGTGCGACACCGAGGAGCAGGCGCTCGACCGTGCCGGCCTCGCCCACTCGGTGGAGGACAAGGGCTACGAGGCGGCCGCCGCGGCGCTGGTGACGGCGCAGACCCTGCGCCACGTCCGTCGCGTCTACCTCGACTGAGGCGGTCCGCGCAGGGACGCCGGGCGAGGCCCGCGTGGCGCCGGCACTACCCTTGACCGTTGTGAAGACGTTCGACGGCCTGTGGGCGGAGCTGGCCGAGAAGGCCCAGACACGCCCCACGGGGTCGGGCACCGTCGCGGCGCTCGACGCCGGGGTCCATGCCATCGGCAAGAAGCTCCTCGAGGAGGCCGCCGAGTCCTGGATGGCGGCCGAGCACGAGGGGCCGGAGCGGACGGCCGAGGAGATCAGCCAGCTGCTCTACCACGCGCAGGTCCTGATGCTGGCGACCGGCATCACCCCCGACGACGTCTACGCACACCTCTAGGAACAACCGATGACGCTCCAACCGAACGGCGGCACTCTCCGGATCGCCGTGCCCAACAAGGGCTCGCTCTCGCAGGCGGCCACCGAGATGCTCCGCGAGTCCGGCTACCGCCAGCGCCAGGACGCCAAGGAGCTCACGCTCCTCGACAACGAGAACGGCGTGGAGTTCTACTACCTCCGCCCGCGCGACATCGCGCTGTACGTCGGTGAGGGCACCCTCGACATCGGCATCACCGGCCGCGACCTGCTGCTCGACTCCGGCGCCAAGGCCGAGGAGGTGCTCACCCTCGGCTTCGGCCGCAGCCGGTTCCAGTTCGCGGGGCCGGTGGGGGAGTTCACCGAGCTCGCCCAGCTGGCCGGCCGCCGGATCGCCACGTCGTACGTCGGCGTGGTCCGTACCTTCCTCGAGGACCGGGGCATCGACGCCACCGTCGTACGGCTCGACGGCGCGGTCGAGAGCAGCGTGCGGCTCGGGGTCGCGGATGCCATCGCGGACGTGGTCGAGACGGGCTCCACGCTGAAGCACGCGGGCCTGGAGATCTTCGGCGAGACGATCCTCGACTCCGAGGCCGTGCTGATCACGCGTGGCGGCGAGGCACCCGCTGGCCTCGAGGTGTTCAAGCGGCGGCTGGAGGGCGTGCTGGTCGCCCGGACCTACGTGATGATGGACTACGACATCGCGACGGCTCACGTCGACGCCGCCGTCACCCTCACGCCGGGCATCGAGGGCCCGACCATCTCGCCGTTGCACCGGGACGGCTGGGTCGCGGTGCGCGCGATGGTCCCGCGCGCCGGCGCCCAGCGGCTGATGGACGAGCTGTACGACCTCGGCGCCCGGGGCATCCTGCTCACCGACATCCATGCCTGCCGGCTCTAGCCACGACCCGGCGCCCGTGTCCCTGCCGCACACGTGGCGCCCGCTCGGCGTCCGCATCGCCGCCACCGGGCTGTTCAGCATGCTCGCGGTGGTCGTGGGCTTCGCCTGGTTCTCCTTCGACGCCGAGACGCGGGCGGCGTTCACCCCCTTCCAGATCGCCACGCTCATCGCGCTCGGGCTGCTGGCCGTGTCGCTCGGGTTCGCCCTGGCCCGGTCGCGCGTGGTCGCCGAGCCGGACAGGCTGGTCGTGGTCAACGGCTACCGGCGCCGCGAGTACGACTACGCCGCCGTCGTCGACGCCTCCCTGGCCCCCGGCGCCCCCTGGGTCACCCTCGACCTCGACGACGGCACCACCGTCTCGGCGATGGGCATCCAGGGCTCCGACGGCGCTCGCGCCCAGACCGCCCTGCGGGAGCTACGTGCGGTCCTGGCCTCGGCATCCGCGGCGTAGTCCCTGTCGTTTGGGCCCTTTTCCACAGCCCGTAGGGACCCAAACGACAGGGACTACCCAGGCGGCGCGGACTCAGCCCAGCGAACGGATGCCCCAGGAACCGGAGAACTCGTCGCCGTCCGTACCTGCGGGGGAGAGGACCACCAGGTCGGTGCCGGAGCGGAAGGCGTCCGGAGGAGAGGTCATCGGCTCGACGGCGATCGCCCGTCGGGGGGTCGTGTCCTTCTCGGCCGTGTAGACCTGGATCCAGCCGTGCCGGTCGTCCATCCACAGCGCCACGCCGTCGCCGGTCGTGGGGTCGCGCACGACGACGGTGGCCGCGCCGTACTCGTCGCGGTCGAGGTCCCCGAACGCGTGGTCGATGACGGTGTCGCGGACGGGCCGCGAGATGCGGAAGTCGTACGCCGTCCCGTCCACCGGCTCCGAGCCCACCGGGATCAGCCGGTCGTCGACGACCAGCCGCGACGAGGCGGGCACGGTCAGCTCCCAGTCGTCGACACCGCCGGCAGCCCACGCGCAGGTAGGGGTGCGCGCCGGACGCGTACGGCGCGGGCGAGGTGGACAGGTTGGTCGCGGTCTGCGTCACGGTGAGGCCGTCGGCCGAGAGGTCGTAGAGGACGTGGAGGTCCACGGTCCAGGGGTAGCCGCTCTGCGCCATCAGCCGGTAGGTCAGCGACACCGACGCCGACGACAGCTCCTCCAGCGTCCAGGCCGCCCACCGCACCAGGCCGTGCGAGGCGTTGCCCAGCGACGCCTCCGTCAGACCCAGCTGGAGCGATCGGCCCTCGAAGGAGTACGCGCCGTCACGGATCCGGTTCGGCCAGGGCATCAGCAGCTGGCCGCGCCCCACGGCCGGCATCGCGTCCTCGGCGAAGCCGTCCACCACGGCCCGGCCGTCGTGCTCGAGCAGCCGCAGCGTCGCGCCACCCTCGGTCACGACCGCGCGGTAGCCGCCGGCACTGATCTCGAACTGCTCACCCGTCGGCCCCACCACGCCGCCACCCTATGGCCCGTCAGGACCGCAGCTGCGGGACGTCCTGGTGGCGGTACGCCCGTCCCTCTCGTCAGGTCTGCAGGAGCTGTTCCAACAATGCTGCGACGCCGTCGACCGACGCCACCTCACCGATCCGGGCAGCACTCTCCCGCGCGAGCCGGTGGGCCTCGTCGGCGTCGTCCGCCGGGGCCAGGATCACCAGCTCCTCGAGAGCGCGGGCCGTCGGCACCGGGTCGACGTCGTCGGTGCACCGGCAGTCGGAGAGCAGCACGGTCACCTTGCGCGCCGCCCGCGAACGGGAGAGCTCGCTGCGCGCCTCGGCGAGCGCCTCGCTGACCGACGTCATGCCGTGGCCGCGCAGGCCGAGCACGTCGGTCACGACCCGTTCTGGATCGCGAGGTACGCCCAGGGGTGCGAGCACCTCTGCGTGCCGGGCGAACGTGACGACGGCGGTGTCTCCCGGCGCCCGCACCAGGCAGGCCGCCGCGGTGACGGCGGCCGTCGCGAGCCGCGTCCCGTTCATCGAGCCCGACCGGTCGACGACCAGGCACATCGCCATCTCCGGGCGTCCCCACTCACGTGCCCGGAGCTCGTCGAGGGCCGGCGGACGTCCTTCGGCGCGGGCGGCGGCGATGGCCTCCATCGAGGCGTCGAGGTCGAGCTCGCCACCGACGTCGGCGGGCACGAGCCGTGGCCGTCCGATGCCGCGCCGCCGGATCGCCCCGGTCCGCACCCGGTCCAGGATCAGCCGGGGTGCGAGGGCACGGACCAGCTTCCTGAGCTGCTCGTCGGTCGCGGTCGACATGGTGACCAACAGGGCGAGGGTGTCGTCGGCGTCCTCGGCCAGGGCCCGCTCCACGGCCTCGAGGTCGAGCTCGCCGACCTCGGGCGACAGCTCGGCGAACTTGGGGTGCCGGCCCAGCTGGCCGCGCCCGGTCGTCGGGTCTCCCCGCGGCCGCGTCTTCGGCTCGGGATCGCTGGAAGGGGAGCCGCCCGCCCCCGGGGGCGGGCTCAGCGTTCCCCCGGCGACGCCTCTCCGTCGGACGTCAGGTCGGGGTCGGTCCCGAAGACCTTCTCGTACAGCTCGGTCACGACCTCCTCGGGCGTGCGGCTGCTGGACTCGTGCAGGCGGATGCGCCCGGTCAGTGCGGCCTTGGCCGCCACCAGCCCGACCTTCCAGTCGGTGACCGGTACGCCGCGCAGACCGGCGAGCTCGACGGCCAGGCCGATCCCGTCGATCGCGCCGCGCACCGACGAGCCGACCCGGATGTCGGGGTGCTCGCGGGTGTCGCGCACGAGGTGGACCATCCGGTCGCGCCACTCGGGGTCGGGGTCGGGGCTGCGGGTCGCGACGATCTGCTGCTCGGCGTTCTCGGACTGGTAGCCCATCGCGATCCGGCACGTCCGGTCGTAGAGGGCCGAGGAGATGCGCGCGGTGCCGACGGCGTCGTAGGGGTTCATCGCGGCCACCAGCGAGAAGCCGGGCGCCGCCGGCACCCGGCCCAGCCGCGGAACCGCGATCTCGCCCTCGGACATGACCGTCAGCAGCACGTTGAGGGTCTCCTCGGGCACCCGGTTGAGCTCCTCCACGTAGAGCAGCCCGCCCGACCGCATCGCCTCGATCAGGGGTCCGTCGACGAACACGTCGGGCTGGTAGCCCTTCGACAGCACCAGGGCGGGGTCGAAGTGCCCGACCAGTCGCGCGGGCGTGAGCTCGGCGTTGCCCTCGACGAGCACGAACGGGACGCGCCGGGTGCTCGAGACCTGCCTCAGCAAGGTGGACTTGCCGGTGCCGGGAGGTCCCTCGAGGACGACGTGCGCACCGCTGCGCAGCGCCGCCTCGAGGAGCTCGGCCTCCAGCTCCCGGTCGATGACCCGCATCAGTGCTCGTGCACCACCACGCCGCGCACGTTCTTGCCGGCGAGCAGGTCGTCGTACCCCTCGTTCACCTCGTCCAGCGTGTAGGTGCGGGTGATGATCTCGTCGAGCTTGAGGTCGCCCGACTGGTAGAGCCCGAGGATCTTCGGGATGTCGGTCGTCGGGTTGCAGTCGCCGAACAGGCTGCCCTTGATGGACTTGCGGAACAGCGTGAGGATCGTGCCCGGCAGCTGGATGTTGGGTTCCATCAGCTTGTTGAGCCCGGTCAGCACGACGGTGCCGCCCTTGCCCACGGCGTTGAAGCCGTCGCCGACGATCTCGGCCGTCATCAGGTCGGGCGTGAGGATCGCGGAGTCGGCCATCTGGCCACGGGTCAGGTCGGTGATGGCGGCGATCGCCTCGCCCGCAGTGGCGAAGGCGTGCGTGGCGCCGAGCTCCATGGCCTTCTCCCGCTTGTTCTCCAGCGGGTCCACCGCGACGACGTACTTCGCGCCGGCGTAGCGAGCGCCTTGCACCGCGTTGATGCCGATGCCGCCGACGCCGGTGACCATCACCGTGTCACCCGCGCGGACGGCGGCGGTGTTCACCGCCGAGCCCCAGCCGGTCGGCACGCCGCAGCCGACGAGCACGGCCTTGTCGAGCGGTAGGTCGTCGTCGACCTTGACCGCGGAGTTCTGGTGGATGACGCCGTACTGGCTGAACGTGCCGAGCATGCACATCGCGCCGTACTGGCCGCGAGGCCCGGTGATCGGGAACCGCTCGCCGGGCAGGTACCCCTCGAGGATGGTCGCGCCCATGTCGCAGATCGACTGGCGACCGGTGGCGCAGTAGCGGCACGACCCGCAGTTCGGGATGAACGAGCAGACGACGTGGTCACCCACCTTGACGCGCGTCACGCCCGGCCCGACCTCCTCGATGATCCCTGCGCCCTCGTGGCCGAGCACCATCGGCAGCCGCGCCTCGAGGTCGCCGTGCGCGACGTGGATGTCGGAGTGGCACAGGCCCGCGTGGGTGTAGCGGATCAGCACCTCGCCCGCCTGCGGGCCGTCGAGGTCGAGCTCCTCGAGCTCGATCCGCTTGCCGGCCTCGACGACGACCGCTGCCTTGGTCTTCATGCTGCCTCCTGCTGGTTGTTCGGGGCACCCAACGTGACACCGGCCGGGTGTGCGAAGTGTTCAGGAGTTGGACATTCCGAGTCGAGGGGGCCGTGGATAGTGTGGTGACCGCGGTCACACGACCGCCCGAGTGGGGGAGTCCGTGGACACCGAGCTGCGACCGGCGATCGCCCAGTCCTGGCAGCGCTCCGACGTCGTCGGGCTGCCGCCCGACAGCACGCTCGACCACCTGGTCCCGGTCGACGTCGACCCGCAGAGCTCGCTGCTCGCCGCCGCCAGCCCGGTGCTCGAGGAGCTCGACGAGCAGCTGCGGGAGACCAGGTACGGGACCCTGCTCGTGGACCGCGAGTGCCGCGTCGTGCGCCGCGCCTTCGACGACTCCCGCCTCATGGACGCCCTTGACGACCTGCGGATCGGCCTCGGCACCAGCCTGGCCGAGGAGGACGCCGGCACCAACGCCCTGGGCACCGCGATGGAGATCCGTGAGGGCATCGTCATCAACGGCGAGGAGCACTACGTCGAGCTCTTCAAGCGGTTCTCCTGCTACGGCCAGCCGATCCGGCACCCCTTGTCGCGGCGCATCGAGGGCGTCCTCGACATCACCGCGATCTGCGACGACGCGAACCCGCTGCTGCCGGCCCTCGTCGCGCGCGCGGTGGCCGACATCGAGCGCCGCCTGCTCGACGGCAGCCGCGCCTCCGAGCGCCGGCTGCTCGACGCCTTCCAGGCCGCGTCCTGCGTACGCCAACGCGCCGTGGTCGCCGCGGGGGAGGACCTCGTCCTGTCCAACCAGGCCGCCCTCGACCTGCTGAGCCCGACCGACGTCGCGATGCTGCGTGGTCTCGCGGCCGACGCTCCGGTCGCCCGGGCGGGCGGCTCCAGCACCCTCGACCTGGTGCTCGACTCCGGGCAGCACGTCCGGGTGGTGGTGACCGCGGTGTCCGGCGCCCGGCGCGGCGCGCTGCTCCAGGTCGAGCCGCGCGACGAGCCGTCGGCGACCCGGACCTACCCGCGGGCGTTCGTCCCCGCACCGGTGCTGGTCTCGGGCCCCCCGGGTTCGGGCCGCAGCACCCGGGCACGCCAGCTGGTGGTGCGTGAGCCGCTCACGGTGCTCGAGGCGACCGCGGTCGTGCTCGAGGGCGAGCCGGCGTGGGCGCAGCGGTTCGAGCAGGCCGTCAGCCGCCGCAGCGGCACCAGCGTGGTCGACGGACAGTTCGTCGTGAACGGGACCGTGCTCGTGGAGGGCATCGACCTGCTTCCCGACGTGCTGCTCGACATCGTGCTGGCCCGCGCACGATCGACCGACCGCTGCCAGCTGGTGCTGACCTCGGCTCCGCTGTCGGAGCTCTCGGGCCGCGCCGCCGCGTTGGCGGGGACCGCCACCCGCCGCGAGGAGATGCTGTCGCTGGCCAGCCGCCGCGAGGAGATCCCGGCCGTCGCGGCCACGATGCTGGCCGACATCGAGCCCGACCAGCACGTACGCCTCATGCCCAGCACCATCGCCGCCCTCGCCGCCCAGGCGTGGCCCGGCAACATGCACGAGCTGCGCGCCGTCCTCGAGCACGCCGTGCAGCGGCGCTGGGGCGACGCGATCGGCGTCAAGGACCTCCCCGACGGCTACCGCTCCGACGTACCCGAGCGGCCGACGGCGCCGCTCGAGGCCGTCCAGCGCGACGTCATCGTGGCCACGCTGCGCCGGTGCGACGGCAACAAGGTGAAGGCGGCCCGCGAGCTCGGACTCTCGCGGACCACCCTGTACGCCCGGATGCGCGCGCTGCGCATCACGACGTACTGAGACGTCCGAACGGCGATTCGTCTGCGGATCCCTGCCACTTCTCAGCGGGCGGACCACAGACGAATCGCGGGGGCTCAGGCCGACGGGCCCTTCGCCCGCACGTCGGCGACGGACTCCATGGCGGTGCGGAGCTCCGCCAGCCAGTCGTCCTCGTGCTGGCCGACCAGGCGTACGCACCAGGCGAGGGCGTCGGCGCGCGACCGCGCGACCCCGGCGTCGACGAGGGTGTCGAGCACCTGGCGCTGCGGCTGCCGCAGCCGCGTCATCACGGGCGCGGCCACGTGGGTGAACAGGGCCGTCTGGTCGGGAATCCCGTCCAGCCGCACGCCCCACGACACCTTGCGCTCGAACCGGTGCTGCGCCTCGTCGGCGATCGACATCCGCCGCTGGCGGGTGTCCTCGCGGAACGCGCTCGCGCGCCCGACCCGCGCCTCGTCGCGCTCGGCTTCGGAAGCGTCGTCCGCGGCGTCCACGTCGGCGATCGTCAGGATCACCGTGATCTCCTCGCGGTCGACGCTCACCTCGGGCGCCGCCACCTTCCACTCCTCCGGCAGGCGGCCGGTGAACCAGCCACGCACCCGTTCCAGGTCTTCGTTCGTCATCATGATTACATGATTACACCGTTGCAGAGCGGACTCAAGGGCCGCCCGCACCCCGGGTGCCGTCGATGACCAGGTCGGCTCGCCCCCGGGTGCCCTCCCGGGCGAAGTGCGCCTCCTCGGCCACCGACCACGCCGGCAGGTGCTCGTCGAGGTGCACGCCGTCGCGCGCGAGGCCGCGCTCGAGCCGCAGGTCGGCGGGTACCTCGACCCAGGCCAGCACCGTGATCAACCCCGCCGCCATCGCGGGACCCGGACCCCACCCCCTCGAGCACCAGCAGGGGCGCGGGCGGGACCACCACGACCTCGGCCCAGCGATCGGCGTACCAGTCCCAGCGCCGGTAGCTCCCGGGCCGGTTCCGCGACAGCGGCAGCAGGAGGCGCTCGATCTGCTGGCCCACCCGCGGCAGCCCGTCCCACCCCTCGTAGAGGTTGTCCATGTGCACCACCAGCGCGCCCGTGATCGCCTTGATCTCGTCGGCCAGGGTGGTCTTGCCCGAGCCGGCCGGACCGTCCACGCACAGGAGGCGTCCGCGTCCCAGGGTCGGCGGACGTTGGTCGACGAGCTCGAGCACCCGCTCGGCGTTGGACGCGGTCAGGAGATGCCGCGCCGCTTGAGGATCTCGGCGATCTCGTCGTCGATGCCGTCGTCGGCGAGGGGCCCGGGCGGCTGCTTCGCCTTCGGCAGGGCACGCGGCTCCGGCTTGTCCGGGGCGCCCGACGACGTACGGCGCGGGGTGCCGCCGCCGACCCCACGGTCACGCAGCTTGCCCGACACGACGAACAGGACGACCGAGAGCACGGCCAGGATCACCCCGAGCCAGACCTTCGGGCTGAAGACGAGGTGGACGGCCCAGTCGGTGACCGCGTCGGCGATCTCGGTGAAGAGGCGCAGCGTCCCCGTCAGCCACGCCGCCGCGGGCAGGAGCGTGATGGCGAGGCCGCGGATCGCCGGCGTCATCCCGCGGGTCCTGTAGGCCCACCACGTGTAGAAGCCGCCGATCGCGGTCAGCGTCAGGGTCAGAGCACCCCAGGTGACGTCGTCCACGGTTCAAGCGTGGCACACCGACGGGCAGCCGCCCACCGGGCCGGACCCCGGTCCGACCCCGAGGTCAACCGACCGCCACCCGGTCGTCGGCGTCCTCCGGGCTCAGCAGGCCGCGCTCGCGGAGCACCGGGAGCACCCCCTCGGCGAACCGGTAGGCCTCCTCCACGTGCGGGTATCCCGACAGGATCACCTCGTCGATACCCAGCGCGTGGTACTCCGCGATCCGGTCCGCCACTTCCTCGTGGCTGCCGACCAGCGCCGTACCGGCGCCGCCGCGGACGAGGCCGACGCCCGTCCACAGGTTGGGGGCGACCTCCAGCTCGCGCGCGTCGGCGTACGCCGTCTGGTCACCGGTCCGGCGCAGGGCCAGCATCCGCTGCTGCCCGGTCGACTCGCTGGCGCCGAGCGCCGCCTGCGCCTTGACGATCGTCTCGCGGTCGAGCCCGTCGAGCAGCCACTGCGCGTGCGACCACGCCTCGTCGGCGGTGTCGCGGGACAGCGTGTGGATCCGCAGCCCGAAGCGGAGCGTCCGCCCCTCGGCAGCGGCCAGCTCGCGCATCCAGTGGATCTTCTCCCGCACCTGCTCGAGCGGCTCGCCCCACGTGAGGTAGACGTCGGCGTGCTTGGCGGCGACCGGGCCGGCCGCGGCGGACGAGCCCCCGAAGTAGATGTCGGGGGCCTCGATCCCGCCGCTCACCATCGCGCCCTTGACCGAGAAGAACTTCCCGTCGTAGTCGAACGGCGCCTCGTGCCAGGTGCCTCGCAGCACCGCGAGGAACTCCTCGGTCCGCGCGTACCTGACGTCCTTGGGATCGGTGTCCCCGAAACGCGCCTGCTCGGTCGGCTCGCCCCCGGTGACGATGTTGAGCATCAGCCGCCCGCCGGAGATCCGCTGGTACGCCGCGGCCATCTGCGCCGCGAGCACCGGGTTGACCACGCCGGGTCGGAAGGCCACCAGGAACTTCAGCCGGGTCGTCTCGCGCAGCAGCGCGGCCGTGACCAGCCAGGCGTCCTCGCAGAACGTGCCCGTTGGGGTCAAGGTCCCCGTGAACCCGAGCCGCTCGGCGGTCCGGGCGACGTCGGCGAGGTAGTCGATGGTCGGCTCGCGGAACCCCGTGTCCACGGTCTCGCGCAGGCCGGTACGGACGTCCCGGGGGACGCCCTGCCCGGCGCCGACGAGGGTCCGGCTGTCGCCTGAGGTGGGCAGGAACCAGTGCAGCTGCAACGTCATCGCGTGTCCTCTCACTCGCCGGTGGTGGCGTCGTTGAACTCGTCGCTGAAGTAGTCGGCGACGTCGAACTGCTCGGGCACGAGGCCGTTGTCGGCGAACGCGTCGGCCATCTCCTGCTCGGAGTCGATGACCTCGGACGTGATCGGGACCAGCTCGACCTCGCGCTTGGCCAGCGCCGCCGAGGTGATCTCCTCGCTCAGGCCCGTCTCCTCCGACCACACCGCGGCCCACTCGTCCTGATGGCTCTGCGACCAGACCTGGGCGCGGGCGATGCGGGACAGGTAGTCCTTGAGGGCGGCCGCGGTGGCCTCGTCCTCGAGCGCGGCGTCGGAGGCGACCTGGAACGTGTAGCCGTTGACCAGGCCCTTGCCCGTGCTGAGCACCTGCGCGTCGGCGTCGACCTCAGCCTGGGACGTGAAGGGCTCCCAGATGGCCCACGCGTCGAGGTGACCCGACGAGAACGCGGCGAGGGCGTCGGCGGGCTGGAGGTTCTCGACCTGGACGTCGCTGTACTTCAGGCCGGCCTCGTCGAGCTGGGCGAGCAGGTTGTAGTTGGCCGAGCTGCCTTCTGCGACGCCGACCTTCTTGCCCTTGAGGTCCGCCACGGACGTGATCGGCGAGCCCTTCGGCACGACGATCGCGTCGCCCGTGCCGCCGTAGGTCGCACCCTGGACGACCTGGAACTGGCCGTCGGCCGCGGCGGCGAACAACGGCGGCGTGTTGCCGACGCCGCCGACGTGGATGGAGCCGGCGTTCATGGCCTCGAGGAGCGGCGGGCCGGAGGTGAACTCCTGCCACTGGATCTCGTACTCGACGTCGTCGAGCTCGCCGGCAGCGGTCAGCAGGGCCTTCGAGCCGCCCTTCTGGTCGCCGACGATCAGGGTGACCTTGCTGAGGTCGACCTCGCCGTCGTCGTTGACGGCGGCCTCGTTGCCTGTCGCGGCGCCGCCGCAGGCGGCGAGGAGGAGCGCGGCCACCAGGGCGGTGACGAGCGCGGCGAGCTTCTTCAGGGGGGAGGTGCGGGTGTTCATGCTGCTCCTTGGCTGGATCGGGGCTGACGGTTCGGGTTGGGGGGAGTCGCCTTGACGCCGAGCGCGGTCAGCACGGCTGCGCGGGTCCGGACGATCTCCTGGTTCGCGAGGCTGCGCTCGTCGCGACGCAGGGTGACGGGCCACTCGTGGGCCACCCGGCCCCCGTCGAGGACGAGCAGGCGGTCGGCCAGAGCGATCGCCTCGTCGACGTCGTGGGTGACGAGGAGGATGGCCATCTGGTGGCGCCGCCAGATCTCGACGACGAGCTGGTGCATCTCGATACGGGTGAGCGCGTCCAGCGCGCTGAACGGCTCGTCCAGCAGCAGCAGCGACGGGTTGCTCACGAGGCTGCGTGCCAGGGAGACCCGTTGGGCCTGACCGCCGGAGAGCTCTCGTGGCCAGGCCTGGAGCTTGTCGGTCAGGCCGACCTCCTCGAGGGTCTCGAGAGCCAGCGCGCGGCGGGACCTCTCCGCGTCCACCGGGGAGTTGAGCAGGGCGAGCTCGACGTTGTCGCCCACCCGCTTCCACGGCAGCAGCCGGGGCTCCTGGAACGCCACCGCAGTGCGTCCGTTCACGGTGACCTCGCCGGGCGGCGCCGGGTCGAGACCGGCGAGGCTGCGCAGCAGGGTCGACTTGCCGCAGCCGCTGCGGCCGAGCAGGGCGACGATCTCGCCGGGCCGGATGTCGAGGTCGATCGAGCGCAGCACGTGGGTGTCGCCGAAGGAGCGGTGGTGCGCGGCGACGCGCGCGACGTACGGGCTGGATTCGGTCAGCGCCATGCCAGGGCCTTCCTCTCGAGGGAGCGGACGAGCGCGTCGGTCGCCAGGCCGAGCAGGCTGTAGACGGCGAGTCCGACGACGATGACGTCGGTCTGCTGGAAGTCCCGGGCGTGGTTGATCAGGTACCCGAGACCGGAGTGGGCACTGATGGTCTCCGCGACGATCAGCGAGAGCCAGGCGATGCCGAGGCTCTGGCGCAGCCCGACCAGGGTCTGGGGGAGCGCGCCGGGCAGGATCACGTGCCGGATCCGCTGCGACCAGGTCAGCCCGAGCGCGCGGGACGCCTCGAGGGTCTTGCGGTCGATGCCGCGGATGCCGCCGACGGTGTTGAGGTAGAGCGGGAAGGTCACGCCGAGGGCGATCAGCGCGATCTTCGGGGTCTCCCCGATGCCCATCCAGATGATGAAGAGCGGGATCAGGCCGAAGTGCGGGAGCGTGCGCAGCATCTGCAGCGGCGGGTCGACCGCGTCCTCTCCGACCCGGCTGAGGCCGGCCAGGAGCGCGAAGCCGACGCCGATCACGGCGCCGACCACGAACCCCAGCAGCACCCGCTGGACCGACACCAGGGTCGCGGCGCCGAGCGTGCCCTCGCGGACGAGGTCGGCCGCGGTGGCCGCGATCTGCGCGGGCGAGGCGAGCTTGCGCTCGGGGATGACGCCGGCGAGGCTGAGGAGCTGCCAGGTCCCGATGATCAGGAGCGGCGAGATGCTGCGGCGCAGCCAGGCGTGGCGCGGCCGGTCGTCGGCCCGGGGACGGCTGCGGCGCTGGCGTGGGCTGGACAGGTCGGTGACGACCTCGGGGACGGGCGGTGACGACGTGGCTGGGGGCATGCACAACAGGTCTAGCGAGAAAATAGAAGTAAATCAACTGACTCACTAGACAAACCTCGGGTTCCCGCAGGAAACGTGGCGCAGGCCACGTGCCCGTGGCCGCTTTCGTCTCCCGCACGCGGCTCTAGTTCAATGGCGGGATGGAGGAGCCGCGCACCATCCCGGACCCCGGTTTCGCCGGCGACCACGGCGAGCCTGGTGCGGCCCTCGCGGCGGCCCTGGCGGCGTACGTCACGGGGAGCGGCTCGCACGTCGACGCGCTCGCCGCGGTGCGGGCACTCACGGTTGCTGGTGCCGGTCGTGGCGGTGCTGGGCGAGGTCGAGGTGGACGAGCAGGGGCTCGCGCACGACAAGACGAGCGACATGGCGACCGTGCTGCTCCAGGGCGCGGACGGCCGGATGGCGCTGCTGGCGTTCAGCGGGATGCCGGCGCTCCAGGCGTGGGACCCCGGTGCCCGACCGGTGCCCGTCACGGCCCGGACCGCCGCCCAGGCGGCCCTCCAGGACGGTGCCGCGGCGATCGTGGTCGACGTGGCCGGCCCGGCTACGTTCGTGGTCGAGGGTCAGGACCTCGAGGGCCTGGCGCAGGGCTGGACGCTCGCAAGGGTCGGTGGCCGTTCCGCCTGGGTCACCCCTGGGGAATAGGCACGCACCGGGGAGGCTTGTTACCCTTGCCAGCGACCGATCCGGCACTGCCCATCCCAGGATGAGTGGTCCGGGTCCGACAAGTGGAGGCTCACTCCCACCCGCACGACCGCTGCAGCACCAGGTCGTCGGGTCCGGTCCGCACCAGGCGTGGCGTCCCAGGAAGATCCGATTGGATCTCCAGGGACCGCATTTCCTGGGGTGACCTATCGAGCCTCCGTGCGTCGCACGGGGGCTCTCGTCATCTCGACGACTCCCTCGGGTCGGCCAACCGAACGAGGAGGACACATCAGCACCGAGCTGCGCATCAACGACCGGATCCGGGTACCCGAGGTCCGGCTCGTCGGACCCAACGGTGAGACCGTCGGCATCGTCCCCACGGGCGAGGCCCTCAAGCTCGCCCAGGAAGCCGATCTCGACCTGGTCGAGGTCGCCCCGATGGCACGTCCGCCGGTCTGCAAGCTCATGGACTACGGGAAGTTCAAGTACGAGAACGCCCAGAAGGCCCGTGAGGCGCGCCGGAACCAGACGAACGTGATCATCAAGGAGATGAAGCTTCGTCCCAAGATCGACGCGCACGACTACGAGACCAAGAAGGGTCACGTCGTGCGGTTCCTGAGGGCCGGCGACAAGGTCAAGATCACCATCATGTTCCGCGGCCGCGAGCAGCACCGCCCCGAGCTGGGCTTCCGGCTGCTGCAGCGACTGGCCGAGGACGTCACGGAGCTGGGCTTCGTGGAGTCTGCCCCCAAGCAGGACGGCCGCAACATGATCATGGTGCTCGGACCCCACCGCAAGAAGGCCGAGGCCAAGGTCGAGCTCGCCGCCGAGAAGCAGACCCGAATGGCTGAGCGTGCGGCCGACGAGGCCTTGGAGCGCGAGGAGCGTACGGCCCACAACGCCGGCCACGCGGTGGCGCAGAAGAAGGAACGCGGTCGCTCCGAGAACCTCGACCCAGAGATCGAAGCCTGAGATCGAAGCCTGAGCGGCACCCCCGACCACACGAAGTACAGGAAGGCTCACCCCATGCCCAAGATGAAGACGCACTCGGGTGCGAAGAAGCGGTTCAAGCTGACCGGCACCGGCAAGCTGCGCCGGATGCAGGCCCGACGCAAGTCCGGCGCCGCGTTCGCGTCCTCGCCCACCACGGGCGGCCGCCGCAAGGACAACCAGAAGAGCGCGATGGTCGACGTCGCGAAGGCGGACCAGAGGGCCGCCAAGAAGCTTCTCGGCCTCTGAGCCTTCCGACCTTTTCGCACTCACAAGGAGAACCACCATGGCACGCGTCAAGCGGGCAGTGAACGCCCACAAGAAGCGCCGTACCACCCTCGAGCGCGCCAGCGGCTACCGCGGCCAGCGCTCGCGCCTCTACCGCAAGGCCAAGGAGCAGGTCACCCACTCGCTGGTCTACAGCTACCGCGACCGCAAGGCGCGCAAGGGCGACTTCCGTCGGCTCTGGATCCAGCGCATCAACGCCGCGGCCCGCGCCAACGGCATGACCTACAACCGCTTCATCCAGGGTCTGCACCTGGCCGGCGTCGAGGTCGACCGCAAGATCCTGGCCGACCTGGCCGTCAACGACAACGCGGCGTTCGTCGTGCTGGTCGAGACCGCCAAGGCTGCCCTGCCCGAGGACGTCAACGCGCCTCGCGAGGACAAGGTCTCCGCCTGACGACTCCCGTCGTCCCCCTGACGTCGGGCAACACCCGCGTCAAGGAGGCCCGGAAGCTCAGCCGCCGCTCGGTACGTTCCGAGCGGCGGCTCTTCCTTGCCGACGGCCCGAAGTCCGTCGAGGCCGCCCTGGCCGTCGACGGCTGCGTCGTCGAGGTGTTCGCCACGGTCGAGGCGACCGAGCGGTACGGCGCGTGGCGCGACGACGCCCCGGCCTGGGCCGTCGTCGACGACCGCGCGCTGGCGTCCCTGTCCGACTCGGTCACTCCGGCCGGCGTCGTCGCCGTCTGCCGCTTCCTCGACGTCCCCTGGCCGCCGCTGGTCGAGGATGGACGAAGTCCCGTCACGAGACCGGGCCAGCCAGGCCTCGTGGCCATCTGCGCCGACGTCCGCGACCCCGGCAACGCCGGCACCGTGATCCGGACGGCCGACGCGGCCGGTGCCGACGCCGTCGTCCTTGCGGGGTCGTCCGTCGACGCCTACAACCCCAAGACCGTCCGGGCCAGCGTCGGCAGCCTGTTCCACCTCCCGGTCGTCGTCGAGCCGGACGTCGCGGCCGCCGTGGCAGCTGCCCGCGCGAGCGGACTCACCGTGCTCGCCGCCGACGGCGACGGCGAGACCTCCCTGGACGACGCCGGCGACCTGCTGGGTCGGCGTACGGCCTGGTTGTTCGGCAACGAGGCCTGGGGCCTCCTGCCCGAGGTCGCGGCCCTGGCCGACCACCGCATCCGCATCCCGATCCACGGTCGCGCCGAGAGCCTCAACCTCTCCACCGCCGCCGCCCTCTGCCTCTACGCCTCCGCCTCCGCTCACCGTTCCCGTTGAGTTGCGTGTCGTGATGCGTTGAGTTGCGCCTCGTGGTGCGGCTGACCCGTCACGAGGCGCAACTCGCAGCATCACGAGGCGAAACTCGCGTCATCACGAGGCGCAACTCAACGCGGGGGACGAGCCAGTGCTTGTAACGTGCCGGACGTGATGTGGGAGTCAGGCGAGGCGGTCGACGTACTGGCCGACGGCGTCGTCATCTTCGACCGCAACGAGACGGTGGTGCTGGTCAACCGGGCCGCGGAGCAGCTGTTCGGCGTGGACCGCTCGAAGGTCGTCGGGGCTCAGTTCGTCGACGTGTTCTCGCTGACCAGCAACGACGGGCGTACGTGGCTGGAGTACAACGCGCCGTTCCAGGGGCCGAGCACCCGCACCGGTGTCCCGGAGCAGTCGTGGGTGCTGCCCGACGGCAACGAGTGCCTGGTCACGGCGCGGATCCGGCGTGACGAGCCGCTGGGTCCGCCCACGGGCGTGGCCGTCTCCGTCCGCTCCGGCCGCGGCCGGGCCCGCCTCGACCGAGAGCGCTCCGACCTCGTCGCAGCGGTGGCGCACGAGCTGCGGTCGCCGCTGACCGGCGTGAAGGGGTTCGTCGCGGCCATGCTCAGCCGCTGGACCCGCCTCAACGACGAGCAGAAGCTGCTGATGCTGACCACGGTCCACGCGGACGCGGACCGGCTCAGCCGGCTGATCACCGAGCTGCTCGACGTGGCGCGTCTCGACACCGGCCGGCTCAGCCTGGCCAGACGTGGCGCCGACGTCCGGGTCCTGCTCGAGCGGATCATCACCAACGTGCAGGCGGGAGCGCCGCACGTCATCGAGCTCGACGCGCGCTCGGACCTGCCCGAGGTCTACATCGACCCCGACAAGTTCACCCAGGTGGTCACGAACGTCGTCGAGAACGCCATCCGCCACGGCGGCGGCACCGTGAACGTCAGGGCCGAGCCGTGGTTCAACGAGGGCTGGACCACCGACGGTGTCCGGCTCACCATCGACGACGAGGGCGAGGGCATCCCGATCGAGATGCGCCGCCGCGTGTTCACGAAGTTCTGGACCGGCCACGGCGCCCGGGGCGGCACCGGCCTCGGCCTGTACCTCGTCAACGGCATCGCCCGCGCCCACGGCGGCCAGGTCACGATCCTCGACTCGCCCAGTGGTGGCGCCCGCATCGTCATGGACTGGCCCGGCCAACCCGACTTCTGAGCTGTGCCCTCGGCCGCCTGATCTCTACACAACCTTCACCGGTCACGCCCTCGTCGGGCACGCGATCGCTCCTACGCTCGCAGCATGGGATCCCCGCGCGTGCTGGTCGTCGAGGACGAGCCCGTCATCAACGAGGCGGTGGCGGACCGGCTGCGGGCCGAGGGGTTCGGCGTCGAGCAGGCGTACGACGGACCGGGCGCGGTGGAGCGGTACGTCGCCACGCGGCCCGACCTCGTCGTCCTCGACGTGATGCTGCCGGGCTTCGACGGCCTGGAGGTGTGCCGCCGGATCCAGGCCCAACACCCCGTCCCGGTGCTGATGCTCACCGCCCGTGACGACGAGGCCGACATCCTGGTCGGCCTGGCGGTCGGCGCCGACGACTACCTCACCAAGCCGTTCCGGATGCGCGAGCTGGTCGCGCGGGTGCGCGCCCTGCTGCGTCGCGTCGAGCGGGCCGCCGAGCTCGCCGCCCGCCCCGCGGCCCGTCTCGTCGTCGGCGACCTGGTCGTCGACACGGGGACGCGACGGGTCGTCGCAGCGGGGGAGGAGGTCCACCTCACGCCGACCGAGTTCGACCTGCTGGCGCGACTGGCGGCCGTCCCCGGAGACGTCCTCACCCGCGAACGTCTGCTCGCCGACGTCTGGGACTGGGCCGAGGCCTCCGGCACCCGGACCGTCGACAGCCACGTGAAGGCGCTGCGGGCCAAGATCGGGGCCGACCGGGTCCGTACGGTCCACGGCGTCGGCTACGCGCTCGAGATGCCCGGACGATGAGCACCCCGCTCGCCACCGTCGGCTCGATCAAGGTCAAGCTCGGGCTCCTGGTGGCCGCCAGCGTGCTGGTGGCCATGGTGGTCAGCGTCGTCGGCTACGACGCGGGCGTACCTCTGCTGCTCGCCTTCCCGGTCACCGTCGCCCTCGCGCTCGCCGTCACCCAGCTGCTCGCCGTCGGCATGACCTCGCCCCTGCGCGAGATGACCGAGGCGGCACGGCGGATGGCCCGCGGTGACTACCGCGGCCGCGTCCGCGCCGAGTCGGCCGACGAGGTGGGCGAGCTGGCCCGCGCGTTCAACCAGATGGCCACCGAGCTCGACACCGTCGACCAGGAGCAGCGCGCGCTGGTCGCCACGGTCTCCCACGAGCTGCGTACGCCGCTCGCCGGGCTGACCGCGGTCCTGGAGAACCTCGCCGACGGCGTCGTACCCGCCGACGAAGCCCACCTCCAGGCGGCGGTGGGCCAGGCCAGGAGACTCAGCGACCTGGTCGGTGACCTCCTCGAGCTGTCCCGGGTCGACGCCGGCGTGGCGCCGCTCCGGCTGGCCGAGGTCGACGTGGCCGAGCTGCTCGACGAGACCGTTGCCGAGCTGGTGCCCACCGGCCGAGCCGTGAGCTTCGCCGTCGACGTCGCCCACGGGCTCACGGTGCGTGCGGACCGCGCCCGCCTGCGGCAGCTGGTCGTCAACCTGCTCGACAACGCCGTCCGGCACGGACCCGACCACGGCACGGTCCGGCTCCGCGCGACCACGGACGACGGGCGTTGGCGCCTCGAGATCGCCGACGAAGGTCCGGGCGTGCCGTCCGGCGACCGTGAGCGGGCGTTCGAGCGGTTCGGCACCCTCGCCCACGACCCCAGCAGCACGGCTGCCGGCGGTACCGGCCTCGGTCTGGCCATCGCGCGCTGGGTGGCGACGCTGCACGGCGGCACCGTCCGGTTCGTCGACCCACCTGTCGGGACGGCGGGAGCCGTGCTCCGCCTCGACCTGCCGCTCGACCCGCCGGAGCGTCCGGCCGTCGTCCCGGTCCCCGTACCCGTCTCGTTCTCGGAGGTCTCCATGTCCGCACCCGTACCTGCCCCGGCGCCGACCGCCGTCGACGTCCCTCCCGTGGTCGACCCGCTCTTCGGCCGGTACTGGCCCGACGTACCCGGCGCCGGCCGGCCCGTCGTCCTGGCGGCGCTCGGCGTGGGGGTGCTGGCCGGGCTGCTGATCCCCTACCGCGACCTCGGCCTGGCCTTCTTCCTCGTGCTGCTCGCGGCCGGGGGGACCGTGTGGTGGGCGGCGATGCGCCGGACCGAGCCGTTCACGGTCGCCTGCCTCTCGCTGGCCGCCATCTGCACGTTGCCGGTCGTGCTGCTGGACGCCGAGTGGATCGTCGCCCTGTGCCTGCTGGCCGGCACGGCCAGCCTGGTGGCCGGCGTGACCGGTGGACGCAGGCTGGTCGAGTTCGTGGTGGCCGGGGTCGCGTGGCCGGTCTCCGCGCTGCGCGGCCAGCCGTGGCTCGCCCGCAGCGTCCGCGGTGTGCTCGGGTCGGGCCGCGCCCCTCGCGTGCTCCTCACGGCACTGTGGTCCGTGGGGGCGGTGCTGGTCTTCGGTCTCCTGTTCGCGTCCGCGGACGCCGTCGTCGCCGGGTGGCTCGAGGCCCTCGTCCCGGACGTCACGGTGACGTCGTTCGTGCAGCGGGCCTTCACCGGGGTCTTCGTCGGCGGCGCGACCCTGGCCGCCGCGTACCTCGCCCTCAACCCCCCGGACGTGTCGGCCGTCCCCGGAGGTCGCGCCTCCGCTGCCGCACACCGCTTCGAGTGGCTGGTGCCGGTGCTGCTGGTCGACCTGGTGTTCGCGGTGTTCGTCGCCGCGCAGGCGGCGGTGCTGTTCGGCGGTCACGACTACGTCCAGCGCACCACCGGGCTCACCTACGCCGAGTACGTGCACCAGGGCTTCGGCCAGCTCACCATCGCCACCCTGTTGATGTTCCTCGTCGTCTGGGCGGCCTCCCGCCGCGCCGGCACCGAACCGGGCGACGTCCTCTGGCTGCGCATCTCGCTCGGCCTGTTGTGCGCGCTCACCCTGGTGGTCGTCGTCTCCGCGCTGCACCGGATGCAGCTGTACCAGGAGGCGTACGGCTTCACCCAGGCCCGCCTGGTGGTCGATGTCTTCGAGGGCTGGCTCGGTGTCGTCGTGCTCGCCGTGGCCCTCTCGGGGGTCGTCCGCTGGGGTGCCTGGGTCCCGCGCTTCGCGCTGATCACCGGCGTGGTCGGGCTGCTCGGCATCGCCGCCATCAACCCGGACGCCTGGATCGCCCGCCAGAACATCGACCGGTTCGCCGACACCGGCAAGGTCGACGTCCCCTTCCTGTCGACGCTCTCCGACGACGCCGTACCCGTCCTGGCGACGCTCCCCGAGCCGTTGCGGACCCAGGCGCTGGAGGGACGCGAACCCGCCGACGACGACTGGCTGGCCTGGAACCTCGGGCGCTGGCGGGCCGCCGAGTATCTCGCCGCCGAGTAACCGGTTCGTCGGCGAAGAGCCGGCCTTCCTAGACTGCGGAGCATGTCCGGTCCCAACACGTCCTACGACCCCGTCGAGGTCACGCCGCTCAAGGCTGACCAGGTCGAGGAGATGCGCGAGCAGGCCTTTGCGGCCATCGCGGGGGCCGGGAACCTGGCCGAGCTCAAGCAGGTGCGCATCGACCACACCGGCGACCGGTCGCCGCTGGCGCTGGCCAACCGCGAGATCGGCGCGCTGCCGCCGCAGGCTCGCAAGGACGCCGGCCAGCGCGTCGGCCAGGCCCGGGGGGCCGTCAACCAGGCGTTCGCGGCCCGGCAGGCCGAGCTCGAGGCCGAGCACGAGGAGCGGATGCTCGCCGAGGAGACCGTCGACGTCACCCTGCCGACCGCGCGCCGTCCTGCCGGCTCCCGGCACCCGCTCACGATGCTCGCCGAGGACATCGCCGACGTGTTCCTGGCGCTGGGCTGGGAGGTCGCCGAGGGCCCGGTCGTGGAGGCCGAGTGGCTGAACTTCGACGCCCTCAACCTGGGCCCCGACCACCCGGCGCGCACGATGCAGGACACGTTCTGGACCGAGCCCGCCGACAACCACGTCGTGCTGCGCACCCACACCTCGCCGGTGCAGGCGCGCACCATGCTGACCCGCGAGCCGCCGATCTACGTCGTCTGCCCCGGTCGCGTCTACCGCACCGACGAGTACGACGCCACGCACTCGCCCGTCTTCCACCAGGTCGAGGGTCTCGTCGTCGACGAGGGCATCACCATGGCCCACCTCAAGGGCACGCTCGACCACTTCGCCGCCTCGATGTTCGGCGACGGCATCACCACGCGGTTCCGACCGTCGTACTTCCCCTTCACCGAGCCCAGCGCCGAGGTCGACCTGGTCTGCTTCGTGTGCCGGGGCCGCGACTCCGAGTCCTGCCGCACCTGCCGCGGCGAGGGCTGGATCGAGTGGGGCGGCTGCGGGGTGGTCAACCCGCGAGTGCTCACCGCGTGCGGGGTCGACCCCGAGCGCTACACGGGGTTCGCGTTCGGCATGGGCATCGACCGGACGCTGATGTTCCGGCACGGCGTGGAGGACCTGCGCGACCTGTTCGAGGGCGACGTCCGCTTCTCGTCCGCCTTCGGAACGGAGCTCTGACCCCGCGATGCGTACCTCTGTCTCGTGGATCCGTGCTGTCGTCCCGGACCTTCCCGACGTCTCGACCGAGGACCTCGCCGCGCGGCTGACCGCCCTCGGCCTCAAGCTCGAGGCGATCGAGCGGCCCGGGCACGACATCACCGGTCCGCTCGTGATCGGTCGCGTGCTGTCGTTCGACGACGAGCCGCAGAAGAACGGCAAGACCATCCGCTGGTGCTCGGTCGACGTCGGTGCCGCGAACGGCACCGGTGAACCGCAGGGCATCGTGTGCGGCGCCCACAACTTCGCGGTCGGCGACCTGGTGCCGGTGATCCTGCCCGGCGGCGTGCTGCCCGGCGACTTCGAGATCTCCGCGCGCAAGACCTACGGCCACGTGTCGGCGGGGATGATCTGTTCGGCGAAGGAGCTCGGCCTCGGCGACGACCACGACGGCATCATCGTGCTGCCCGCCGACGCCGGCGAGCCGGGCGACGACGTGTTCGACGTGCTGCCGCTGCGCGACGAGGTCATCGAGTTCGAGATCAACCCCGACCGCGCGTACGCCCTCTCACTTCGGGGTGTCGGTCGCGAGGCTGCGCTGGCCTACGGCCTCGACTTCACCGACCCGGCCGACCGGCCGGAGCCGTCCTCGTCCGAGGTCGCCTACGAGGTCGTCGTCGAGGACCCGGTCGGCTGCCCGGTCTTCACCGGTCGTTCGGTGAGCGGGTTCGACCCGGCCGCCCCGACTCCGGACTGGATGGCGCGCCGCATCCAGCTGGCCGGGATGCGGCCGATCTCGCTGGCGGTCGACGTGACCAACTACGTGATGCTCGAGCTCGGCCAGCCCATCCACGGCTTCGACCGCGACAAGCTCGCCGGCCCGATCGTCGTACGCCGGGCGCGTGCGGGCGAGCGGGTGACCACCCTTGATGGCGCCGACCGCGAGCTCTCCACCGAAGACCTGCTCATCACCGACGACTCCGGCCCGATCGGGCTCGCGGGCGTGATGGGCGGCGAGACGACCGAGCTGTCCCCGACGACGACGAACATCTTCATCGAGGCCGCGCACTGGGACCCGGTCGCGATCTACCGGACGGAGCGACGCCACAAGCTGCCGTCGGAGGCGTCCAAGCGCTTCGAGCGCGGCACGGACCCGACGATCCCGCTCGTCGCGGCGGACCGGGTGGCCGAGCTGCTGACGACGTACGGCGGCGGCACCGTCGAGCCCGGCGTGACCTACGTCGGCGCGGCGCCGTCGGCGTCCGCCATCACGATCGACGCGGGCCTGCCCGCCCGGGTCACCGGGATGGACATCTCCGCGCAGACGACGGTGGCCAACCTGCGCGCCGTCGGCTGTCTCGTCGAGGAGTCGGGCTCGTCGTTGTCGGTGACCCCGCCGCCGTGGAGGGGCGACGTCACCGACCCGTTCGACCTGGTCGAGGAGGTCGCCCGGATCGTCGGCTACGCCAACGTCCCCTCGGAGCTCCCGCCCGCTGCCCACGGGCGCGGGCTGACCCGGAGCCAGCAGCTGCGCCGCCGCGTCGGTCGCACGCTGGCGGGCGAAGGTTTCGTCGAGGTGGTGAGCTTCCCGTTCATCGGGACCCGCGACCTCGACGCCTTGGGGCTGCCGGACGAGGACCTGCGCCGGCACGTGCTGCGGCTGGCGAACCCGCTGTCGTCCGAAGAGCCCGCGATGACCACCACGCTGCTGCCCGGCCTGCTGAAGGCGGTCGCCCGCAACGCCGGCCGCGGCAACACCGACCTGGCCCTGTTCGAGGCGGCCACGGTCACGCTGCCGCGGGCTACCGGCCCGGCGCCGATCTTCGGCGTCGACCAGCGGCCGACCCAGGGCCAGCTCGACGAGCTCGACAAGGCCCTGCCGGACCAGCCGCTGCACCTCGGGCTCGTCGTCTCCGGTGACCGCGAACGCGCCGGCTGGTGGGGCGAAGGCCGTCAGGCCACCTGGGCCGACGCGGTCGACGGCGTACGCCGCACGGCCGAGGCGCTCGGTGTCCCGGTGACCGTCCGTCCCGCGTCACGGGCACCCTGGCACCCCGGCCGCTGCGCTGAAATTCTTGTCGGCGACTCTGCGTCCATCAGCCTCGGTCACGCCGGCGAGCTGCACCCGCGGGTGTGTGAGTCCTACGGCGTCCCGGCCCGCACCGCCGCCGCCGAGATCGACCTGACGCGCCTGCTCGAGCACGCCGTGATGATCGTCGGCGCCCCGGAGTTCTCGGACTTCCCGGTGGCCAAGGAGGACGTCGCCCTGGTCGTCGACGACTCGGTCGCGGCTGCGGACGTCGAGGCGGCCCTGCGCGAGGGCGCGGGGGAGTACCTCGAGTCGGTCCGGTTGTTCGACGTGTACACCGGCCCGCAGGTCGGCGAGGGCAAGAAGTCCCTCGCCTTCGCCCTCCGCTTCCGGGCCCCCGACCGCACGCTGACCGAGGGCGAGGCGGGCGCCGCCCGCGACGCCGCGGTTGCCGCAGCGGCCGACAGGTGCGGGGCAATCCAGCGATAGCCGACCCGGCGTATCTGCAGCCCGAAAGAACGTCGAGTCGGCGCATCTGCAGGTCAGGACCGGGCCGAGTCGGCGCGTGTGCAGATGGCAGACCTGCAGATACGCCGACTCGAGGCGCTGGCGGCCTGCAGATACGCCGACTCGAGGCGCTGGCGGCCTGCAGATACGCCGACTCGGCTAGTTGATGGGCTGGTGGATGGCCCGGCGGAAGTGGTCGACGATCATCAGGTCACCGGCGAGGTGGATCGAGTCGCCGTCACCGCGCCTCCAGAGGCGGGCGTCCATCACGCCCGCGGGCGCGGAGATGACGGCGTCGGGCTCGACGCCCGGAGCGGTCACCACGCGGATGTCGTCCTCGTCGTAGTGGGTGCCGTCGGACGGGTCGGTCCCGCTGAAGCGCCCCAGCTGCACCCACACGTCGTCGCCGGTGTCGGTGAGCTCGACGCGGATGTAGTGCGGCAGCGGCGAGAACTCGCCCCACTCGGGCAGCCCGCCGAACATCACGTCGAGGACCTCCTCGACCCCGTCGGAGGCCAGGGCCGGGTCCAGCTCGCCGATCTTCCCGACCGCGGTGAGCTCGGCGTCGAGCCGATGGATCAGCGCCTCGTGCGCCTGACGTCGCAGGATGAAGCCGACCGTCTGCTCCTTCGACCAGGTCCAGGCCGGGTCGGCGGTATCGGCGTCGCGCAGGGCGGCGACCAGCCCGGACGAGGCCTCGTCGAAGGCGGTGAGAGCGTCGGCGTACGACGTGGGCGACGGCCCGCCGTCGGGTCGCTCCTCGGGGTTCTTGGGCCGGTTCCCCACGACCCAGGCCCACTGGGCCTGCGTCTCGGCGAGGTGGTTCGCGAGGTCGAGGGCCGTCCAGGCCGGGCACGTCGGCACGGGGACGGCGGGGTCCGTGTCGGCCAGTACCTCGCGGAAGCGGGCCGACTCGGACTCGATGGCGGACAGGTACTGCGAAGCACTCAACCGGCTCATGGGCCGACGGTAGTCCGCGCGACCGACATCGTCACGGGTGGGAACCGGTGTGCATGACTATGCAGAGATGAGTATAGTCATGCGCATGACGAAGGTACGGGTCGCAGTCGCCGGAGCCAGTGGGTACGCCGGCGGCGAGCTGCTGCGTCTCCTCCTGGGTCACCCGGAGCGTCGAGATCGGTGCGCTCACGGGAGCGTCGAACGCGGGGGAGGCCCTCGGAGTCCTGCAGCCCCACCTGACCCCGCTGGCCGAGCGGGTCCTGGAGCCCACCACCCCCGAGGTGCTCGCCGGTCATGACGTGGTCTTCCTCGCCCTGCCGCACGGCGCGTCGGCCGCCGTCGCCGAGGCGCTCGGCGACGACGTGCTCGTCGTCGACTGCGGCGCGGACTTCCGCCTGAGTGATCCCGAGGCCTGGGTGCGGTTCTACGGCTCCGAGCACGCCGGCACGTGGCCGTACGGGCTCCCCGAGCTGCCCGGTGCCCGCGACGCCCTGCGCGGCACCAGGCGGGTGGCGGTCCCGGGCTGCTACCCGACCATCTCGTCGCTGTCGCTCGTCCCCGCCCTGGCCGCGGGCCTCGTCGAGCCCGACGTCGTCGTGGTCGCAGCCTCGGGCACCAGCGGCGCGGGCAAGGCCGCCAAGACGAACCTCCTCGGCTCCGAGGTGATGGGCAACGTGAGCGCCTACGGCGTCGGCGGCGGGCACCGGCACACCCCCGAGATCGAGCAGAACCTCGGCGCCGCGGCCGGCTCACCGGTCAAGGTGTCCTTCACCCCGGTCCTCGTCCCCATGCCCCGCGGCATCCTCGCCACCTGCTCGGCCCCGCTCAAGCCGGGCGTCACCGCCGACGACGCGCGGGCGGCGTACGTCAAGGCGTACGCCGACGAGCCCTTCGTGCATCTCCTGCCCCTGGGCCAGTGGCCGCAGACCCAGGCGGTGCTCGGCTCGAACGCCGTCCACCTCCAGGTCACCGTCGACGAACGCGCCGGCCGCCTGGTCGCCATCGGCGCGGTCGACAACCTCACCAAGGGCACCGCCGGCGCGGCCGTCCAGTGCATGAACCTCGCCCTCGGCCTCGACGAGACCACGGGCCTGACCACCGTGGGGCTCGCGCCATGAGCATCACCCATCCGCAGGGCTTCGCTGCCGCAGGCGTCGAGGCGGGACTCAAGACCAGTGGCGGCAAGGACGTCGCGCTCGTGCTCAACCAGGGCCCGACGTACGCCGCGGCCGCCGTGTTCACGGCCAACCGCTGCAAGGCCAACCCCGTGCTGTGGAGTGAGCAGGTCATCCAGGACGGCGTCGTGAAGGCGGTGTTCCTGAACTCGGGCGGCGCCAACTGCTACACCGGCCCGGACGGCTTCCAGACCACCCACGCCGTCGCCGAACGCGTCGCCGACAAGGCAGGGATCGGCGCGATCGACGTCATCGTCTGCTCGACGGGGCTGATCGGCCTGGCGAACCCGCGCGCGCAGGTCCTCGCCGGAGCCGATGCTGCGTACGACGCCCTGGCAGCTACCGGCGGAGACGACGCCGCGCACGCGATCATGACCACCGACCACGTCAGCAAGCAGGTCGTCGTGGAAGGCGCCGGCTGGTCCGTCGGCGGGATGGCCAAGGGCGCGGGGATGCTCGCCCCGCAGCTGGCCACGATGCTCGTCGTCCTCACCACCGACGCCGTCGCCGAGGCGGGGGACCTGGACGCGGCCCTCCGCGCCGCCACCCGGGTCTCCTTCGACCGGCTCGACTCCGACGGCTGCATGTCCACGAACGACACCGTCGCCCTGCTGGCCAGCGGCGCCTCAGGAATCACGCCGTCGCTGCCGGACCTCACCGAGGCGGTCACCCGCGCGTGCACCGACCTCGCCATGCAGCTGCTCGCCGACGCCGAGGGCTCGGACCACGAGATCGCCATCACCGTGCAGGGTGCGGCCTCCGAGGACGATGCCCTCGAGGTGGGCCGCAGCATCGCTCGCAGCAACCTCTTCAAGGCGGCGGTGTTCGGCAACGACCCCAACTGGGGCCGCGTGCTGGCGTCGATCGGCACGACCAAGGCGGCCTTCGACCCCGCCGACCTCGACGTCGCCATGAACGGCGTCTGGGTCTGCCGCGAGTCCACGCCGGCCGAGGACCCCACCCTCGTCGACCTCACGGCCCGGGAGGTCAGCGTCACCGTCGACCTCAAGTCCGGCGACCACCGGGCGACCATCTGGACCAACGACCTCACCCACGCCTACGTCCACGAGAACAGCGCGTACTCATCATGACGACCGACGAGACCAGACCCGCCCTCGAGCCCGCCAAGGCGGCGGTGCTCGCCGCCGCACTCCCGTGGCTCAAGCGCTACCACGGGAAGATCGTGGTGGTGAAGTACGGCGGCAACGCGATGACCGACGACAGGCTCAAGCGCGCCTTCGCCGAGGACATCGCCTTCCTGCGGTTCGCCGGCTTCAAGCCGGTCGTGGTGCACGGCGGCGGCCCGCAGATCTCGGCGATGCTGGACCGGCTGGGGATCCACTCCGAGTTCAAGGGCGGCCTGCGCGTGACCACTCCCGAGGCCATGGACGTCGTCCGGATGGTGCTCGTCGGCCAGGTGCAGCGCGAGCTCGTCGGGCTCGTCAACGAGCACGGCCCGCTGGCCGTGGGCCTGTCCGGCGAGGACGCCGGCCTGTTCACGGCCCAACGCACCAACACGATCGTCGACGGCGAGGAGGTCGACCTCGGGCTGGTCGGAGAGGTCGCCAGCGTGCGGCCCGAGTCGGTGCTCGACCTCGTCGAGGCGGGCCGGATCCCGGTCATCTCGAGCGTCGCGCCCGATGCCGACGGAGTCGTCCACAACGTGAACGCCGACACGGCGGCCGCCGCCCTCGCGATCGCGCTCGGTGCCGAGAAGCTGCTCGTGCTCACCGACGTCGAGGGCCTCTACCGCGACTGGCCCGACAGCGACGACGTGATCGGCGAGATCTCTCCGGAGGCGCTGGCCGACCTGATGCCGACACTGGCCAGCGGGATGGTGCCGAAGATGGCGGCCTGCCTCCAGGCGGTGCAGGGCGGCGTCGCCCGCGCCACCGTGGTCGACGGCCGTGAGGACCACGCCGTGCTGCTCGAGCTCTTCACCGACGAGGGCGTCGGCACCCAGGTGCTGCCGGGCGTCGCGACCAAGGTACGGAAGGCCAAGACCTCGTGAGCCAGCAGTGGCAGGAGCGCTACGCCGGCGCGGTGATGAACACCTTCGGGCCGCCGAAGCTGGTCCTGGTCCGTGGCGAGGGCGCCCACGTGTGGGACGCCGACGGCAAGGAGTACGTCGACCTGCTCGGCGGCATCGCCGTCAACGCCCTCGGCCACGCCCACCCCGCCCTGGTCGCGGCCGTCACCGAGCAGCTCACCACGCTCGGCCACGTCTCGAACTTCTTCACCAGCGCGCCCCAGGTCGAGCTGGCCGAGCGGCTGCTGGCGCTCGTCGGGCCAGGCGAACGGGGCGGCCGCGTCTTCTTCACCAACTCCGGTACCGAGGCCAACGAGGCGGCTTTCAAGCTGACCCGGCGCACCGGCCGTACGCACCTGGTCGCCGCCGAGGGCTCCTTCCACGGCCGCACGATGGGCTCGCTCGCGCTGACGTCCAAGGAGGCCTACCGCGCGCCCTTCGAACCCCTGCCCGGCGACGTCACCTTCGTGCCGTACGGCGACGAGGTCGCCCTCGCCAAGGCCGTCACCGACCAGACGGCGGCCGTCATCCTCGAACCGATCCAGGGCGAGGCAGGTGTGGTGGTTCCGCCCACCTCGTACCTCGCCGCTGCCCGGGAGATCACCCGCGACAACGGCGCGCTGCTCTGGCTCGACGAGGTGCAGACCGGCATCGGCCGCACGGGCGAGTGGTTCGCCGGGCCGGTGGCCGACGCCGACGTCGTCACCGTGGCCAAGGGGCTGGGCGGCGGCATCCCGATCGGCGCGTGCATCGCGCTCGGCGGCGCGGCCAGCGTTCTGCAGCCCGGCAACCACGGCACCACCTTCGGCGGGAACCCGGTGGCCTGCGCCGCCGCGCTCGCCGTCCTCGACACGATCGAGAAGGACGGTCTGCTCGAGCACGCGACCGCCATGGGCGAGCGGCTCCGGACCGGGCTGGCCGCCGACGAGCGCGTGCCCGAGGTCCGTGGACGGGGCCTCCTCGTCGGCCTGGACCTGTCGCGCCCGCTCTCGGCCGAGGTCGCCGCCGCGGCCCTCGCCCACGGCTTCATCGTCAACAACCCGACTCCCGACCGTGTCCGCCTCGCTCCGCCCCTGGTCATCGGCCACGATGACGTCGACGCGTTCCTGGCCGCGTGGCCGGGGATCCTGGACGACGCCTACGGAGGCCCAGACAGATGAGCAGCATGACCCGTTCGTTCCTCGCCGACGACGATCTCAGCCAGGCCGAGCAGGCCGCGGTGCTGGACCTGGCCACCGCGCTGAAGCGGGCGCCGTACGACGCGAAGCCGCTGGCCGGACCCCTCAGCGTCGCCACGATCTACGACAAGCCCACCCTGCGGACCCAGGTCTCCTTCTCCGCCGGCATCGCCGAGCTCGGTGGGCACGCGATGCTCGTCGACGGCACGCTCGCCGGCATCGGCACGCGCGAGTCGGTGGCCGACGTCGCGCGGGTGCTCGGCCGCCAGGTCGCCGCGATCGTCTGGCGGACCTACGGGCAGGACGCGATCGAGGAGATGGCGGCGTACTCGGGGGTGCCGGTCGTCAACGCGCTCACCGACGACTACCACCCCTGCCAGCTCCTCGCCGACCTGCTGACGGTGAAGGAGCGCAAGGGCACGCTCGCCGGGCTGACGGTCGCGTTCGTCGGCGACGGCGCCTGCAACATGGGCAACTCCTGGCTGCTGGCGGGCGCCACCGCGGGGATGCACGTGCGGATCAGCGCGCCCGAGGGCCAGGAGCCCGAGCAGGCCATGGTCGAGCGGGCGAACGTCATCGGGGAGACCACCGGTGGCTCCGCCCTGCTCGAGCGTGACCCGGTCAAGGCGGTCGACGGCGCCGACGTGGTCGTCACCGACACGTGGGTGTCGATGGGCAAGGAGAGCGAGGCGGCAGAACGGCTGCTGAAGTTCGCCGCCTACACCGTCACCGCCGAGCTGATGGCGCACGCCTCGCCCGACGCGATCGTCATGCACTGCCTGCCGGCCTACCGCGGCAAGGAGATCGACGCCGACGTGCTCGACGGCCCGCAGAGCGTGGTCTGGGACGAGGCCGAGAACAGGCGGCACGCCCAGAAGGCCATCCTCACCTGGCTCCTCCAACAGTCGGGTCAACAGCCATGAACAAGTCCGCCTTGAGGCCGGCGACCAAGAGCGCCCGGCACCAGCAGATCGTCGACCTCGTCGGCGCGCACGAGGTGCGCTCGCAGGCGGAGCTCGCCGAGCTGTTGGCCGCCACCGGCGTGCACGTCACGCAGGGCACGCTGTCGCGTGACCTCGTCGAGCTGGACGCCGTCCGCGTCCGGTCGGCGTCCGGCGCTCTGGTGTACGCCGTCCCCGGCGAGGGCGGTGACCGACGACCGACGGCGCCGGGAGAGACCGCGGCTGCCTCGCACCGCCTGGCCCGCCTCTGCGCCGAGCTCCTCGTGAGCGCCGAGGCCAGCGCCAACCTGGTCGTGCTGCGGACCCCGCCCGGTGCCGCCCAGTTCTTCGCCAGCGCCGTCGACAAGGCCGAGCTCGACTCCGTGCTCGGCACGATCGCCGGCGACGACACCGTGCTCGTGATGACCCGCGACCCCAAGGGCGGCGACGCCGTCGCGCGGCGGTTCTTGTCCCTCGCGGAGGAGCACGCCCCGACATCCTCTTCGGCAACCAACGGAAGCGATTGAATGTCCAAGGTCCTCACCACTCTCCCGAAGGGCGAGCGCGTCGGCATCGCGTTCTCCGGCGGGCTCGACACCTCGGTCGCCGTCGCGTGGATGCGCGACAAGGGGGCGATCCCGTGCTCCTACACCGCCGACCTGGGCCAGTACGACGAGCCCGACATCGCGAGCGTGCCCGACCGCGCAGTCCTCTACGGGGCCGAGATCGCCCGGGCCGTCGACTGTCGCGGGCCGCTCGTCGAGGAGGGGCTGGCCGCACTCGCCTGCGGCGCCTTCCACGTGCGGTCCGCGGGCCGCGCCTACTTCAACACCACGCCCCTCGGCCGTGCCGTCACCGGCACCATGCTCGTCCGGGCGATGCACGAGGACGGCGTCGACATCTGGGGCGACGGCTCGACGTTCAAGGGCAACGACATCGAGCGGTTCTACCGCTACGGCCTGCTGACCAACCCGGACCTCCGGATCTACAAGCCGTGGTTGGACGCCGACTTCGTGCACGAGCTCGGCGGCCGGCACGAGATGAGCCAGTGGCTGGTCGCGCACGACCTGCCCTACCGCGACAGCACCGAGAAGGCGTACTCCACCGACGCCAACATCTGGGGTGCCACCCACGAGGCCAAGACCCTCGAGCACCTCGACGTCTCGCTGGAGTCCGTGCAGCCGATCATGGGCGTGCGCCACTGGGACCCCGACGTCGCGATCGAGCCCGAGGACGTCACGGTGAGGTTCCACAAGGGCCGTCCCGTGGCCGTGAACGGCACGACGTACGCCGACCCGGTTGCCCTGGTGCTGGCGGTCAACGAGATCGGCGGGCGACACGGCCTGGGCATGTCCGACCAGATCGAGAACCGGATCATCGAGGCCAAGTCGCGCGGCATCTACGAGGCGCCGGGCATGGCGCTGCTGTGGGCCGTCTACGAGCGGCTGCTCAACGCGATCCACAACGAGGACACGTTGTCCACCTACTACGACCACGGGCGGCGGCTCGGGCGGATGCTCTACGAGGGCCGTTGGCTCGACCCGCAGGCCCTGATGCTGCGCGAGTCGGTGCAGCGCTGGATCGCCTCGCTGGTCACCGGGGAGGTGACGCTCCGGCTGCGGCGCGGCGAGGACTACACCGTCCTGCGTACCGACGGCCCGGCGTTCTCCTACCACCCCGACAAGCTGTCGATGGAACGTGTGGAGTCCGCGGCGTTCGGGCCGACCGACCGGATCGGGCAGCTGACGATGCGCAACCTCGACATCGCCGACTCCCGCGCCAAGCTGGAGCTCTACGCCACCCAGCCGCTCGACGAGGGCCAGGTGCTGGTCGAGAACGGCCACCTGCTCGGCGCCCTGCCGTCCGGTGGCGCCGAGAGGATCGCCTCGAACCCGGCGTACGACGGCGACACCAGCGACGACGCCCTGGACAATGCCGCCATGGAGGTGGGCACGGACTGATGGAGCCGATCCCGCGCGTCACGGCTCGCGTCCTGCCCGTCAACCCGGACGGCGAGGTGCTGCTCCTCCAGGACGTCGACCCGGCGGTCCCGGGCGTCCTGCGCTGGGGCACGATCGGCGGCGCCCTCGACCCGGGGGAGTCGCACCACGAGGCGGCCGTCAGGGAGATGTTCGAGGAGACCGGGCTCGTCATCGACCCGTCCGCCCTCACCCCGCCCGTCCATCGCAGCACCCGCGAGTTCAGCTGGGCCGGCGTGCACTACCGCAGCGAGAACACCTTCTTCGCGATGCCGATGGCCGGCGACGTCGAGGTCTCCTTCGACCACCTGGTCCCGGAGGAAGTCGGCTCCGTGCTGGCCTGGGGCTGGTGGACGCCGTCGGCTCTCGCGGCCGACGGAGGAGCCGTGGCCGAGGACCTGCCGGACATCCTGGCCCTGGGTGTCGAGGCGGTGCTGGGTCGATGAGCGGCACCAACGAGGGCGCCCTCTGGGGCGGCCGCTTCGCGTCTGGACCCTCACCCGAGCTGGTGGCACTGTCGCGGTCCACGCACTTCGACTGGCGGCTCACGCCCTACGACCTCGCCGGCTCGCGCGCGCACGCCAACGCCCTGCACGCGGCCGGGCTGCTCTCCGACCACGACCACCAGTCTCTGCTGGCCGGGCTGCAGGTGCTGGGGGAGAGGTACGCCGACGGGTCGCTACGGCCGGACCCGTCCGACGAGGACGTGCACGGCGCCCTCGAACGACTGTTGATCGCCGAGGTGGGCGAGGACGTCGGCGGCCGTCTACGTGCCGGTCGGAGCCGCAACGACCAGGTCGCGACGCTGTTCAAGATGTTCCTGCGCGACCACGTGCACACCATCAGCGCGCTGCTCGTCGCCCTCGTGGACGCGCTCGCCGACCAGGCGCGCGGCCACCTCGACGTGGTGATGCCAGGACGGACGCACCTGCAGCACGCCCAGCCCGTCCTGCTGTCCCACCACCTGCTCGCCCACGCGTGGCCGCTGCTGCGCGACCTCGAGCGCCTGCGCGACTGGGACAGACGGGTCGCCGCCGACTCGCCGTACGGCTCGGGTGCCCTGGCCGGCTCGAGCCTCGGTCTGGACCCGCACGCCGTCGCCCGCGAGCTCGGCTTCGACGACTCGACGGCCAACTCGATCGACGGCACCGCGTCGCGTGACTTCGTGGCAGAGCTGGCGTTCGTGGCGGCCCAGGTCGGCGTCGACCTCAGCCGGCTCGCGGAGGAGATCATCCTGTGGTCGACCAAGGAGTTCGGGTTCGTGACGCTGCACGACTCGTGGTCGACGGGGTCGAGCATCATGCCGCAGAAGAAGAACCCCGACATCGCCGAGCTGGCGCGGGGCAAGGCAGGCCGCCTGATCGGCAACCTGACCGGGCTGCTGGCCACCCTCAAGGCGCTGCCACTGGCCTACAACCGCGACCTCCAGGAGGACAAGGAGCCGGTCTTCGACTCCGTCGACACCCTCGAGGTGCTGCTCCCGGCCATGACCGGCTTGGTCGCGACGCTGACGTTCGACACCGCGCGGATGGCCGAGCTCGCGCCGCAGGGCTTCTCGCTGGCGACCGACGTGGCCGAGTGGCTGGTGCGCGAGGGTGTGCCGTTCCGGGTCGCTCACGAGGTGGCCGGCGCGTGCGTACGTCGGTGCGAGGAGCTCGGCGTCGACCTGCCCGACCTCAGCGACGAGCAGTACGCAGAGATCTCGCCGCATCTGACCCGCGGGCGTGCGTTCGGTGCTCACGGTCGAGGGTTCGGTGGCCTCGCGCCGCGGTCGGGGAGGTACCGCCCCGGACCGGGTACGTGAGCAGCTCGCCGAGCTGACCGACCGTCTCGCCGGACACCGTGCCCGGCTTGCGTGACGTCCTCTCCGGGCCGGTCCTGGACGTGGCGCCCCGCCTGCTGGGCGCCGTGCTGCGCCACGGGGACGTCGCCGTCCGCCTGACCGAGGTGGAGGCGTACGACGGGCCGGCCGACCCCGGCTCGCACGCCTACCGGGGTCGGACGCCTCGCAACGGGGTGATGTTCGGGCCCGCGGGGTTCCTCTACGTCTACTTCACCTACGGCATGCACCACTGCTGCAACGTGGTCGACCGGCCCGGAGGGGACACCGAGCGCCGTGCTGCTCCGCGCCGGCGAGGTGGTCGCGGGCGTGGAGGCGGCCAGGTCCAGGCGGTTGCGGTCGAGCGATCGCGACCTCGCGCGCGGGCCGGCGCGCCTGTGCCGGGCGCTCGGCATCGACCTGGCGGACAACGGGGCCGACCTGACGTCCGGACCGCTGACCCTCGAGCTGGGGGAGCCGGTCACCACGGTGGCGACGGGGCCGCGCGTCGGGCTCCGCGGCGCCCCCGAACGGCCGTGGAGGTTCTGGGTCGAGGGCGACCCGACGGTGTCCGCGTACCGACCGGCCAAGCCCCGCTGAGCTGGAGACCCCCGGATTTGGCACCCCGAGGACGGGTTGCTAGGTTTCTCGACGTCGCCTCCGGGCAGGCCAACAGGCCCCCGATGAGCGCGTCACGCGAGAGTCTCGCCGAGTTGCGCTGGAAGGTGCCGCTCCGGTAAGTTCTTGCAGGTTGCCCCCAGCACCGCCCGAGAGGGTACGGACTGCGGCGCGTCTGATTTTTGAGAACTCAACAGTGTGTCATTTAGTCGACGAATTAGTTTGACATGCCCTTATTGTTTTTTGGTTTGGGTTTGGTTTTTTACGGTTGACAATGATTCTGGCTTTATTGCTAGTTTCGTTTTCGGTCGGATCAAGTTTTCGATGGAGAGTTTGATCCTGGCTCAGGACGAACGCTGGCGGCGTGCTTAACACATGCAAGTCGAGCGGAAAGGCTCCTTCGGGGGTACTCGAGCGGCGAACGGGTGAGTAACACGTGAGTAATCTGCCCTCCACTCTGGGATAACGTTCAGGAAATGGGTGCTAATACCGGATGTACACAGGCTGACGCATGTTGGTGTGTGGAAAGGTTTTCTGGTGGGGGATGTGCTCGCGGCCTATCAGCTTGTTGGTGGGGTAATGGCCTACCAAGGCTTTGACGGGTAGCCGGCCTGAGAGGGTGACCGGCCACACTGGGACTGAGACACGGCCCAGACTCCTACGGGAGGCAGCAGTGGGGAATATTGGACAATGGGCGGAAGCCTGATCCAGCAACGCCGCGTGAGGGATGACGGCCTTCGGGTTGTAAACCTCTTTCACTATTGACGAAGCTGCATCTTTTTGGGTGTGGTGACGGTAGGTGGGGAAGAAGCACCGGCCAACTACGTGCCAGCAGCCGCGGTAATACGTAGGGTGCGAGCGTTGTCCGGAATTATTGGGCGTAAAGGGCTCGTAGGCGGTTTGTCGCGTCGGGAGTGAAAACCTTGGGCTTAACTCAGGGCTTGCTTTCGATACGGGCAGACTAGAGGTATGCAGGGGAGAACGGAATTCCTGGTGTAGCGGTGAAATGCGCAGATATCAGGAGGAACACCGGTGGCGAAGGCGGTTCTCTGGGCATGATCTGACGCTGAGGAGCGAAAGTGTGGGGAGCGAACAGGATTAGATACCCTGGTAGTCCACACCGTAAACGTTGGGCGCTAGGTGTGGGGCCCATTCCACGGGTTCCGTGCCGCAGCTAACGCATTAAGCGCCCCGCCTGGGGAGTACGGCCGCAAGGCTAAAACTCAAAGGAATTGACGGGGGCCCGCACAAGCGGCGGAGCATGCGGATTAATTCGATGCAACGCGAAGAACCTTACCTGGGTTTGACATACGCCGGAAAGCATCAGAGATGGTGCCCCTTTTTGTCGGTGTACAGGTGGTGCATGGCTGTCGTCAGCTCGTGTCGTGAGATGTTGGGTTAAGTCCCGCAACGAGCGCAACCCTCGTTCCATGTTGCCAGCAGGCCCTTCGGGGTGCTGGGGACTCATGGGAGACTGCCGGGGTCAACTCGGAGGAAGGTGGGGATGACGTCAAGTCATCATGCCCCTTATGTCCAGGGCTTCACGCATGCTACAATGGCCGGTACAAAGGGCTGCGATGCCGTGAGGCGGAGCGAATCCCAAAAAGCCGGTCTCAGTTCGGATTGGGGTCTGCAACTCGACCCCATGAAGTCGGAGTCGCTAGTAATCGCAGATCAGCAACGCTGCGGTGAATACGTTCCCGGGCCTTGTACACACCGCCCGTCACGTCACGAAAGTCGGCAACACCCGAAGCCCATGGCCCAACCGCTTGCGGGAGGGAGTGGTCGAAGGTGGGGCTGGCGATTGGGACGAAGTCGTAACAAGGTAGCCGTACCGGAAGGTGCGGCTGGATCACCTCCTTTCTAAGGAGCACACACCCGACGCGCGTGGGACGTTCGTTCCCACGGCACTGGGGTGCTCACTAGTGGAATCGTCGACATGTTGACTGCCGTCGCGGTTGTGATCGGCTGTCTAGTACTACTCGTCCTGCCTTGCGTGGGTGGGTGTGGAACGGGCTGGTCTGTGGTGGGGTCGGTGGCCGGCTCCTCGTATCTGTGCTTGCACGGGTGTGGGTGGGTTGGGTGGCACGCTGTTGGGCCCTGAGAGATCAGGCGCCGGCCCCTGTGATCCCGTCTTCGGGTGGTGGGGTTTCGCTGGTTTTTTTGTGGTTGTTTGGTTGTTGGATAGTGGACGCGAGCATCTTTGTAGCTGTTTTGCTCAGATCATTTTCGCCCGGTTTTTTTGGGGGGGTGGTTTGTCTTGTTTTTGTTGTGTTTGTGTGTGTGGCGACAAGCTATGAAGGGCGTATGGTGGATGCCTTGGCATCAAGAGCCGATGAAGGACGTAGGAGCCTGCGATAAGCCCTGGGGAGTTGGCAACCGAGCTGTGATCCGGGGGTGTCCGAATGGGGAAACCTGGCTGGAGTCATGTCCAGTCACCTGCACCTGAATGAAATAGGGTGTTGGAGGGAACGTGGGGAAGTGAAACATCTCAGTACCCACAGGAAGAGAAAACAAAAGTGATTCCGAGAGTAGTGGCGAGCGAAATCGGAGGAGGCTAAACCATGCACGTGTGATACCCGGCAGGGGTTGCGTGTGTGGGGTTGTGGGGTTTGTTTGACCAGTGCTGCCGTGCTGGTGCGGAGTGAGAAACCGTATGTGAAGTCGAGGATCCGCTGGAAAGCGACGCCGAAGAGGGTGATAGCCCCGTAGACGTAAGCATGTGGCTCCGTTGAGCGAATACCCGAGTATCACGGAACTCGTGAAATTCCGTGTGAATCTGGCGGGACCACCCGTTAAGCCTAAATACTCCTTGATGACCGATAGCGGACAAGTACCGTGAGGGAAAGGTGAAAAGTACCCCTGGCGGGGAGTGAAATAGTACCTGAAACCATGCGCCTACAATCCGTCAGAGCCTTCGCATCCTCTTGAGGGTGGGGGGTGATGGCGTGCCTTTTGAAGAATGAGCCTGCGAGTTTGCGTTGTGTTGCGAGGTTAACCCGTGTGGGGGAGCCGTAGCGAAAGCGAGTCCTAATAGGGCGTTTGAGTAGCACGATCAAGACCCGAAGCGGAGTGATCTATCCATGGGCAGGTTGAAGCGACGGTAAGACGTCGTGGAGGACCGAACCCACCTAGGTTGAAAACTGGGGGGATGACCTGTGGATAGGGGTGAAAGGCCAATCAAACTCCGTGATAGCTGGTTCTCCCCGAAATGCATTTAGGTGCAGCGTCACGTGTTTCTTGCCGGAGGTAGAGCACTGGATAGCCGATGGGCCCGACCAGGTTACTGACGTTAGCCAAACTCCGAATGCCGGTAAGTGAGAGCGTGGCAGTGAGACTGCGGGGGATAAGCTCCGTAGTCGAGAGGGAAACAGCCCAGACCATCAGCTAAGGCCCCTAAGCGGTGACTAAGTGGAAAAGGATGTGGAGTCGCAGTGACAACCAGGAGGTTGGCTTGGAAGCAGCCACCCTTGAAAGAGTGCGTAATAGCTCACTGGTCAAGTGATTCCGCGCCGACAATGTAGCGGGGCTCAAGTCATCCGCCGAAGCTATGGCATTCCCACGTATAGCCCAGCATGACCCTGCGGGGTGGTGTTCAGGTGTGGGGGTGGGTAGGGGAGCGTCGTGTCGCCAGGGAAGGTCCGGAGTGATCCAGGGCTGGAGGCGACACGAGTGAGAATGCAGGCATGAGTAGCGAATCACGGGTGAGAAACCCGTGCGCCGAATGATCAAGGGTTCCAGGGTCAAGCTCATCTGCCCTGGGTAAGTCGGGACCTAAGGCGAGGCCGACAGGCGTAGTCGATGGACAACGGGTTGATATTCCCGTACCGGCAACATGACGCCCATGACGAACCCGGTGATGCTAACCACCCAAAACCAGGACCTACTCACACCTTCGGGTGCGGAGGGGACCTGGCGGAGCGTGGGACCCGAACCGGTAGTAGTCAAGCGATGGGGTGACGCAGGAAGGTAACCGGACCGTGGCGATGGTTGTCCACGGCTAAGGATGTGGCACGAGTGGTAGGCAAATCCGCCGCTCACCAGTTCAGTCTGGAGTGTGAGGTCTGATGGGGACCCCGTAGGGGGGAAGCCGGCGATCCTATGCTGTCAAGAAAAACCTCTAGCGAGTCATGCGCCGCCCGTACCCCAAACCGACTCAGGTGATCAGGTAGAGAATACCAAGGCGATCGAGCGAACCATGGTTAAGGAACTCGGCAAAATGCCCCCGTAACTTCGGGAGAAGGGGGGCCCGATCCGTGAACCCACTAGCTGGGGGAAGCGGAGGAGGCCGCAGAGACCAGGCCCAAGCGACTGTTTACTAAAAACACAGGTCCGTGCGAAGTCGTAAGACGATGTATACGGACTGACTCCTGCCCGGTGCTGGAAGGTTAAGAGGACCTGTTAGGCGCAAGCCGAAGCGGAGAATTTAAGCCCCAGTAAACGGCGGTGGTAACTATAACCATCCTAAGGTAGCGAAATTCCTTGTCGGGTAAGTTCCGACCTGCACGAATGGAGTAACGACTTGGGCGCTGTCTCAACCATGGACTCGGCGAAATTGCAGTACGAGTAAAGATGCTCGTTACGCGCGGCAGGACGGAAAGACCCCGGGACCTTTACTATAGTTTGGTATTGGTGTTTGGTTCGGCTTGTGTAGGATAGGTGGGAGACTGTGAAGTGATCACGCCAGTGATTGTGGAGTCAACGTTGAAATACCACTCTGGTCGTACTAGATATCTAACCTAGGTCCGTGATCCGGATCAGGGACAGTGCCTGATGGGTAGTTTAACTGGGGCGGTTGCCTCCTAAAGAGTAACGGAGGCGCTCAAAGGTTCCCTCAGCCTGGTTGGCAATCAGGTGGCGAGTGTAAGTGCACAAGGGAGCTTGACTGTGAGACTGACATGTCGAGCAGGGACGAAAGTCGGAACTAGTGATCCGGCGCCCACGTGTGGAAGTGGCGTCGCTCAACGGATAAAAGGTACCCCGGGGATAACAGGCTGATCTTCCCCAAGAGTCCATATCGACGGGATGGTTTGGCACCTCGATGTCGGCTCGTCGCATCCTGGGGCTGGAGTAGGTCCCAAGGGTTGGGCTGTTCGCCCATTAAAGCGGCACGCGAGCTGGGTTTAGAACGTCGTGAGACAGTTCGGTCCCTATCCGCCGCGCGCGCAGGAAACTTGAGAAAAGCTGTCCCTAGTACGAGAGGACCGGGATGGACGAACCTCTGGTGTGCCAGTTGTCCCGCCAGGGGCACCGCTGGTTAGCTACGTCCGGACGTGATAACCGCTGAACGCATCTAAGCGGGAAGCACATTTCAAGATAAAGTTTCCCACAGGACAAACCTGGTAAGGCCCCCCACAGACTATGGGGTTGATAGGCCGGAGGTATACAGCAGCAATGCCCAGCCGACCGGTACTAATAGGCCGAGGGCTTGTCCCACACCCACACACCAACAAAAACCGTGTGTGCAAAGCGCAGCGTAACAACACAGAGAATTGTCTCGCGTCCACTACCCAACACCAAACAACCAGGTGTAGACACAACTAGATACGCCAACAACCCTGAATCAACCCACACATACATGGGTTACCAGAGTTACGGCGGCCATAGCGACAGGGAAACACCCGGACCCATCCCGAACCCGGAAGTTAAGCCTGCCAGCGCCGATGGTACTGCCCCCGAGAGGTGGTGGGAGAGTAGGACGCCGCCGAACATCCTTTCGCGAAAGGGCCACCAGCAATGGTGGCCCTTTCGTCATTTCTGCGTGTTCCCGGGCCCGTTCTCCGTCCACAGCCATCGTTCCCGTTCCCTGTTTCCACAGGCCCGCTCTGCGACGTCGGTGCTTGTCGGTGCCGGCCGACACCGTGGGTCGTGGAGGTGATGGACGTGAAGACGGACAAGAAGATGGCCCCCACGATGGACAAGGCGTCCGAGGGGACCGACCTGGCGTCGGTGGCGGTCAACGAGGTGCGGTTGGTCGGGAGGTTGTCCCGCGACCCGGAGCTGCGGGTGCTGCCCAGTGGCGACCAGATGTGGACGTTCCGCGTGGTGGTGCCCCGGTCTCCCGGCGGGAGGACCAAGCAGAGCGTGGACGTGCTCGACTGCGCGGTCTGGGGTGGGCGCGTGCGAGCGTCGGTGGCGTCGTGGACGGCCGACGACGTGGTGGAGGTGGCGGGTCCGCTGCGCAAACGGTTCTTCTCGAGCGGTGGCGGGCCGGCGTCGCGGGTGGAGGTCGAGGTGACGTCCGGTCGGTTGGTGAAGAGGGCCGTCAGTCGTCGCGCAGCGAACGGATGAGCACCCCGATGCTCGGCTTCGGCTGGAACGACGTCGCCTTCTCGGGCAGCAGGCGTCCCGCCTGGGCGACCCGGACGACCAGGTCGAAGTCCGGTGCCGGCATCAGCACGGCGACGCCCGGTGCGGCCCGGAGCCGGCTGAGCGCATCGTCGACCGAGTGGTGGAACCCGAGCCGCCGGTCGGTGAAGCCGAGCGACGGGAGGAGCTCGTCGTGCAGCACCTCGACTGCGGCTCGGTCCGCGCTCAGGGCCAGCTTGATGGTGGCCCAGCTCTCGCCGTCGGTGGCGACCAGGGTGTCCTGGGACAGTGCGGCGTACGCATCGGCCGCGGCGACGGGGGCGAACGTGGCGACGGGTGGGCAGGCGCGGGCGAGCTCGTCGAGCGTGGCGCCCAGCAGGGTGCGGTGGATCGCGCCCAGGAACAGGGGGGTGACGGCCTGGTCGACCAACATCGCCAGGCCCTGGTCGTTGGCACCGCCGGGGCTCTGTTCCTGCATCCGCAGGTACGCCGCATATCGGTGGTGGCCGTCGGCGATGAGGGCGCGCGAGTCGGCCAGGCCGGCGTTGAGGTCGTCGAGATCGACGGTGTCGTGGATCGCCCAGAGGCGGTGGCGCTGGTCGGCGCGGTCGACGTACTCGTGGATCGGGGAGCGGGTCAGCGCCCGGTCGACGAGCTCACGGACGGGCCGGGGACCGCGGTGCACGAGGAGGATGGGGGCAGGGTTGAGCTGCCAGGTGCTCATCCGGTCGGCGAGTTCACTGACCTGGTCCGGGTGGATGCCTTCGTGCGGCACGACCGTGCGATCGTCGCCCGACGTCGCCCGGCGGGAGATGTCGAGGGCGCCGACGAGGCCGCGCACGGTGAGTCCCGCGGCGGTGTACTCGTGCACGTAGACGGCCGGCTGGTGGTCGGAGAGGAGCTGTCCGGCCTCGCGCCAGCGGTCGAGTCGCTCGGCGACGTCGCGGTAGGGTCGCGCGAACAGACGGGCGGTCGCCGGGTCGCCGATCCGGCCCGGGGTGAGTCGCCACCCGCGGAAGGGCAGCAGCCTCAGCGGCCGCCCCACCGCAGGGGGGACCACCACCAGGCTCGAGTCCATCGGAGCATCGTAGGGGGAGGGCACGGGTGGGCGACGGTCGGACTCTGGGGGCTTCCGAGGAGCCGTTGGCGGTTGCCTACGACCTCGCGATGCTCGATCTCGACGGGGTCGTCTACATCGGTGGTGAGGCCGTCCCAGGCGCTGCCGGCCACCTCGCCGACGCCAGGAAGTCAGGCATGCGGCTGGCCTTCGTCACCAACAACGCCTCGAGGCCGGCCGACGACGTCGCCTCGCACCTGCGGGACCTCGGGGTGGAGGCGGAGACCGAGGACGTGGTCACCTCGGCGCAGGCGGCCGCGCGGGTCCTGCGCGACCGGTTCGGTGAGGGGGCCGCCGTGGCGTTGCTGGGCGGGCGCGGGCTCGAGACGGCTCTCCGGGCCGAGACCCTGGTGCCGGTCTCGGTCGGCGACGACGCCGTCGCACTGGTGTCGGGATACGGCCCCGACGTGCTCTGGCGTGACGTCATGCGGGCGGCCGTGCTGGTCCGAGAAGGGCTGCCCTGGCTGGCCAGCAACACCGACCTGACCATCCCGACGCCCTACGGCACCGCGCCGGGCCACGGCGTCCTGGTCGGCCTGCTGAGCGACTTCTCCGACGTGCAGCCCATCGTGGCGGGCAAGCCGGAGCGACCGCTCCTGGACGAGACGATCCGACGAGTGGGCGGCAACCGTCCGCTGATGGTGGGCGACCGGTTGGACACCGACATCGACGGCGCCATCAACGTCGACTGCGAGAGCCTCCTCGTGATGACGGGTGTGACGGACCTGGGCCAGCTGGTGGCCGTGCCGGCAGGTCGGCGACCGACCTACGTCGCCCCCGACCTGGGCGGCCTGCTCGAGGCGCATGCGTCCCCGAGCGTGACCGACGGCCTGGCCGAGCAGGGCGGCTGGCGGGCGCGCGTCGACGGTGCTCGGCTGACCGTCGACGGGCACGGCGCTCCGGGGGACTGGTGGCGGGTGGTCGCGGCCGCGGCGTGGGCGCGACTGGACCAGGGAGACGAGCCCGTGGACACGGCCGGTCTCGTACCTCCGGAGGCCTGAGCGAGCGCCTTCGCCGGGTAGGGTCTCGACCATGACCGAGTCACCCGACGCGTACCCCGACATCCCGGATGAGGACTCGGCCGAGCCCGACGACCGGGGTGTCGAGGGCCGGGTGCGGGGCGAGGGCGACGCCGAGCAGGTGCGGACCGGTGACACGCGGGTCGACGCCGTGCTGGCCTCGCTGGAGGGCTTGGACGACCGGCCGGTGAGCGAGCACGCGGTGGTGTTCGAGCAGGCCCACGACCAGCTGCGGGCGGCGCTCGAGCCCGACCGCGAGCCGGCCTGAGCGTCGTCGAGCCGCGGCCCGAGGGCTGAGGGTGCCGCGCCGGCTCCGACTCGACGCCGAGCTGGTCCGACGTGGACTGGCGCGCTCGCGGGAGCATGCCGCCGAGCTGATCGCGGCAGGCCGGGTGAGTGTGTCCGGTGCGGTCGCCGGCAAGCCGGCCACGGGCGTCACCACCGACGTGGCGATCGTGGTGCGGGAGGACCTCGACCGGCCCGACTACGTGTCCCGGGGCGGGCACAAGCTGGCCGGGGCGCTGGCGGCGTTCGAGCCCGCGGGCCTGGCGGTGGCCGGACGGCGCTGCCTCGATGCGGGGGCGTCGACCGGGGGCTTCACCGACGTCCTGCTGCGGCACGGAGCGGGGCAGGTGGTGGCCGTGGACGTCGGCTACGGGCAGCTGGCCTGGCCCCTGCGAAGCGATGACCGGGTGGTGGTGCACGACCGCACGAACGTCCGCGAGCTGACCACCGAGATGATCGGCGGACCGGTGGACCTCGTGGTGGGCGACCTGTCGTTCATCAGCCTGGAGCTGGTGCTGGACGCGCTCATCGGCGTGACGGCGCCCGACGGTGATCTGGCCCTGATGGTGAAGCCGCAGTTCGAGGTGGGCAAGGGTCGGGTCGGCAAGGGCGGAGTGGTGCGCGAACCGGAGCTGCGCGAGGAGGCGGTCCGGTCCGTGGCCGACGCCTCGGACCGGCGGGGCTGGGGTGCGCGGGCGGTCACGGTCAGCCCGCTGCCGGGTCCGTCGGGCAACGTGGAGTTCTTCCTGTGGCTGCGCCGCGGGCCGAGCACGCTCGGCGAGGAGGACATCCACCGGACGGTGTGGGACGCCTCGGGTCCGGGGGTCCCGGGTGAGAAGGTGGAGCCATGACCGAGCAGCCCCCGGGACCCGCCGCCGTGCGCCGCGTCCTGCTGCTCGCGCACACCGGACGCGAGGAGGCCCGCGAGGTCGCTCGGGCGTTCGTGAAGGCGCTCACGAGCAACGACATCCGCGTCCGAGCACTGCCCGAGGAGGCCGCGGACCTGGCACTCGATCCCGACCTCCTCGAGATCGCGCACGACGAGGCCGTGGCGGCCGCCGACTGCGAGCTGGCTCTGGTCCTCGGGGGCGACGGCACCATCCTGCGGGCCGCAGAGATCACCCACGACCACGGAACCCCGCTGCTGGGGGTCAACCTCGGGCACGTCGGCTTCCTCGCGGAGGCCGAGCCCGACGCGGTGGAGTCCACGGTCGCCGCGATCGTGGAGCGGCGTTACACCGCCGAACAACGGCTCACCATCGACGTGACGGTGCACCGCGACGGCGAGCTGGTGGCCAGCACGTTCGCGCTCAACGAGGCCAGCGTCGAGAAGGCCGCCAGGCAGCGGATGCTCGAGGTCGTTGTCGAGATCGACGGCCGGCCGCTGTCGCGGTTCGGCTGCGACGGCGTGGTCTGTGCGACCCCGACCGGGTCGACGGCCTACAACTTCTCCGCCGGCGGCCCGGTCGTCTGGCCGAGCGTCGAGGCACTGCTGATGGTGCCGATCAGCGCACACGCCCTGTTCGCGCGCCCGCTCGTGGTCGCGCCCTCGTCGGTGCTGGCGGTCGAGGTGCTGGCGCGTACCGAGGGTGCCGGGGTGCTGTGGTGCGACGGCCGGCGGACGGTCGAGCTGCCACCGGGTGCGCGGATCGAGGTACGACGCGGGGCCAGGCCGGTCACCTTCGTGCGGCTCCACGAGGCGCCGTTCACCGATCGTCTGGTCGCCAAGTTCGGTCTGCCGGTCCAGGGCTGGCGGGGCGCCGAGCGGGGCGAGGACGGCGATGCTTGAGGAGATCCGGATCACCTCGCTGGGGGTGATCGAGTCCTCGACGCTCGAGCTGGGTCCGGGTCTGACGGTCATCACCGGTGAGACCGGGGCGGGCAAGACGATGCTCGTCACCGCGCTCGGCCTGCTGCTCGGTGGCCGCGCCGACACCGGCACGGTGCGCACCGGCGCCACAGGCTGCGCGGGTCGAGGGCGTGGTGCGGGTCGACGACCTGGCCTGGTTCGCCACCGCGATCGAGGAGGCCGGCGGCGCCGTCGAGGACGACCGCGTCGTGCTGGCCCGCAACGTCTCGGCCGAAGGACGGTCCCGGGCCTTCGCGGGTGGCGCCTCGGTGCCCGTCTCGGTGCTCGCCGGGCTCGCGGACCCGCTGGTGGCGGTGCACGGCCAGTCCGACCAGCACCGGCTGCTCGCCCCTCGGGCCCAACGCGACGCGCTGGACCGGTTCGCGGGGGACAAGGTGGCCAGTCCACTGGCCCGTTACGTCGCGCTCCGCTCCCGCCTGCTCGACGTCGAGGCCGAGCTGACCGAGGTCACCCGGGCCGCCCGCGAGCGCGCCCGTGAGGCCGACCTGCTGCGGTTCGGGCTCGACGAGATCGCCGCCGTCGAGCCGCGACCGGGTGAGGACACCGACCTGGCGGCCGAGGAGGCCCGGCTGGGCTACGCCGACACCCTGCGGGCCGCCGCCGAGCGGGCCCGGGAGGCGTTGTCGAGCGACCAGGGCACCCCCGACGCGCTGGCGGCCGCCGCGGAGGCGCGCACCGCGCTCGACTCCGTCCGCGACCACGACACCGGAGGCCGGCGAGCTGGCCGACCGGCTGGCCGAGCTCACCTACCTGTTGTCGGACCTGGCGGCCGACGTCGCGTCGTACGCCTCCGGGCTCGAGACCGACCCCGCCCGGCTGGCGGGTGTCTCGGAGCGGCGGGCGGCGCTGACGGCGCTCACCCGCAAGTACGGCGACACCATCGACGAGGTGCTCGGCTGGGCCGAGCAGTCGTCGGCCAGGCTCCTGGAGCTCGACGACACGGACGGCAAGATCGAGCGGCTCCGCGAGGAGGCCGCGTCCGTGCGCGCCGACCTGGCCGCTGCCGCCACCGAGCTGACCGACGCCCGCACCCAGGCAGCCACCAAGCTCGGCGGCCAGGTCTCAGAAGAGCTGACCCAGCTGGCGATGCCCGACGGTCGCGTCACCGTGGCCGTGCGCCAGCACGCCGTGGCGGAGTCGACCGGCGCGCTGCTCGTCGGCAAAAGGTGGCTACGGTTCGGCTCGTCCGGGGTGGACGAGGTCGAGATCGAGCTGGCGGCCAACGCCGGCTCGCCCTCGCGCCCGCTCGCCAAGGGCGCCTCGGGTGGCGAGCTGTCCCGGGTGATGCTGGCCATCGAGGTCGCCCTCGCCGGCACCAGTCCGGTGCCGACGTTCGTCTTCGACGAGGTCGACGCCGGCGTCGGCGGCCGGGCTGCCGTCGAGGTCGGCCGCCGGCTGGCCGAGCTGGCCAAGACCGCACAGGTCCTGGTCGTGACCCACCTGCCGCAGGTCGCGGCGTACGCCGACCGCCACGTCGTCGTCGAGAAGTCCAGCGACGGCACCATCACCACCTCGGGCCTCACCGTCCTGGACCCCGAGGCCCGCGAGCGCGAGCTGTCGCGGATGTTCGCCGGCGTGGACGAGTCCGACACCGCCCTGGCCCACGCCCGCGAGCTGCTCGAGACGGCCGCGCCCGGCCGCGCCCTGTCCTGACCCGGTCGAGCGCGGAACACGCCGGACGGCCTGCCGGCCAGCGACCCATCGTGGTTGACAGCATGGGCCGGGATGAAGACTTCCGCACGCCCGTCCCGCCGCCGCCCGGTCGAGGTCCTTCCCGGCGTCCACGGCACCGCCCGCGTCGAGCGGCGGGTCGCCCTGCTGCTGCCGCGGCTGCGGCCCGGTGACATCGCCGTCCTCGACGTGCTGGACCTCGACCGGCCCACCGCCCAGGCCCTCGCCGACGCCCGGGTGGCGGCGGTCGTGGACGCCAGCGACCTGATCTCCGGCCGCTACCCGAACCTGGGTCCCGAGGTGCTCGCCGAGGCCGGGGTGATGCTCGTCGACGGGATCGGAGCCGACGGCCTGGCCGCCATCAAGGACGGGACGAGCGTCCGCATCCATGAGGGCAGCGTGTACATCGGCGACCAGGCGGTCGCGTCCGGCCGGGTCCTCGACCGAGCACGCATCGAGACCGCGCTGGGCGCCGCCCGTCAGGGCATGATCAGCCAGCTCCAGAGCTTCACCCACAACAGCAGCGAGTTCCTGCGCCGCGAGCAGGACCTGCTGCTGCACGGCGCCGGCCTGCCGACGCTGCGCACCGCCATGGCGGGTCGTCCGGTGGTCGTGGTCACGGACCCCCGCGAGCTGGCGGCGCGGCGCAAGGACCTCAAGCCGTTCCTGCGCGAGCAGCGTCCCGTGCTGGTCGGCGTGGACGCCGGCGCCGACGCCCTGCTGGCGGCCGGCCACCAACCGCACGTCGTGGTGGTCACCGCCAGCGCGGACCCGCCCAGCGCGAAGGTCGTCCGCGCGGCCCAGGACGTCGTCCTGGTCGCCGAGCCCGGCGGCGCCCGGTCGTCGGTGGAGACCCTCGAGCGCCTCGGCGCCCGCCCGCACCGGCTCGAGACCACGGCTGCGGCGCAGGACGCCGCCCTGCTGCTGGCCGACGCCGCCGAGGCCCGGGTCATCGTGGTGGTGGGCTCCCGGGCCACCTTGGAGGAGTTCCTGGACCGCGGCCGTACGGGTCTCGCCAGCACGTACCTGACCCGCCTCAAGGTCGGCACCCGCATCGTCGACGCCGAGGCCGTGCCGACGCTGTACTCGGGCCGGGTCCGCCCGCGCCACGTGCTGCTGGCCCTCCTGGTGTGCGTCATCGCGGTCGCGGCCGCGATCGCGACCACCCCGGTCGGCCAGGAGTGGGCCCAGGATGCCTGGACGTGGCTGGGCGACGTGTTCGCCGACCTCCGGGGGACCGTGTCGTGATCCGGCGTCTCCTCGTCACGTTCGTCGCGATCGTGATGGCCATGGCCGCGGGCATCGCGCTCGGCGGCGGTCCCCTGAGCGACATCGGCCGGACGCCGTCGCAAGCGGCCGCGCCGCCGGCGCAACCGACCGCCGATCCCCAGGACGAGGCCCGGGCGGCGTACGCCGAGGCGTTCGCCGCCGGGATCGCGCCCGGCCTGTACGCCGGCCGGCTCCACGGTCACCCGGTCGCGATCGTCTCGCTGCCGGGCGCCGACCCCGCCGTCGTCGAGTCGCTCACGGCCGAGGTGCGGGCGGCCGGCACCCAGGTGATCGGTACCTACGGGCTCAGGCGCCCCTTGGTCGACCCGGGGGAGAAGACACTGGTGGACACGCTCGGGCTCCAGCTCGTCGAGCAGCTCGGGACCGACGTGGTGACGGCCGACGCCACGACGTACGACCGGATCGGCCAGCTGGTCGGGCGAGCCGTCAGCGCGACCAAGAAGTCTGCGGCGCTCGACGCCGCCCGCGTGTCCTCGCTCCGCGCCAGCCTCAAGGGCGCCGGGTTGATGGCCCTCCCGGAAGACGAGCCCCATGTCGCCCCCCTGGTGCTCGTCGTCACCGGCAAGGAGGTGGAGCCGCTCGTGCTGGACGGACTGGTCTCGGGTCTCGCGGCGGTGGCCAAGGGCGTCGTGGTGGCCGGGCCGACCGCCGACGCCGGCGTCGTCGGACTGCGCAGCCAGCCGCCGGTCCGACCCGTGGCCACCGTCGACGGCACCGAGACGACGGCCGGCCGGGTGACCACGATCCTGGCCCTCGTGCACGTGCTCACCACCCCCGGCGGGTCCTTCGGTGCGTCGGGTGCCGACTCGCCCGTGCCCCTCGGGTAGGATGGAACTCCGTGAAGCAAGCGCCCACCAAGCATGTGTTCGTGACCGGGGGCGTCGCCTCCTCTCTGGGCAAGGGACTGACGGCCTCGTCCCTCGGTCGGCTGCTGCGTTCGCGCGGCCTGCGGGTCACCATGCAGAAGCTCGACCCCTACCTCAACGTCGACCCCGGGACGATGAACCCGTTCCAGCACGGCGAGGTCTTCGTCACCAATGACGGGGCCGAGACCGACCTCGACATCGGGCACTACGAGCGGTTCCTGGACACCGACCTGAGCCAGATCGCCAACGTCACGACGGGGCAGGTCTACTCGAGCGTCATCGCCAAGGAGCGACGCGGCGACTACCTCGGCGACACCGTCCAGGTGATCCCGCACATCACCAACGAGATCAAGGACCGGATCCGCGCGATGGGCTCGCCCGACGTCGACGTGGTCATCACCGAGATCGGCGGCACGGTCGGCGACATCGAGTCGCTGCCGTTCCTCGAGGCCGCCCGCCAGGTCCGCCACGACATCGGCCGCAACAACTGCTTCTTCCTGCACGTCTCCCTCGTCCCCTACATCGGCCCGTCCGGCGAGCTGAAGACCAAGCCGACCCAGCACTCCGTCGCCGCGCTCCGGCTCCATCGGCATCCAGCCCGACGCCATCGTGTGCCGGGCCGACCGCGAGATCCCCGAGGGCATCAAGCGCAAGATCTCGCTGATGTGCGACGTCGACGAGGAGGCCGTGGTCACCGCCGCCGACGCACCCTCGATCTACGACATCCCCAAGGTGCTGCACCGCGAGGGCCTCGACGCCTACCTCGTCCGTCGGCTCGACCTACCGTTCCGCGACGTCGACTGGACGACCTGGGACGACCTGCTGCGCAAGGTGCACCACCCCAAGGAGGACGTCACCGTTGCGCTGGTCGGCAAGTACGTCGACCTGCACGACGCCTACCTCTCCGTGGCCGAGGCCCTCAACGCCGGTGGCTTCGCCCACGACACCAAGGTGCACATCCGCTGGGTCGCCTCCGACGAGTGCGCCGAGCAGGCCGGCGCCCACCGGATGCTCCACGACGTCGACGCGATCTGCGTGCCGGGCGGGTTCGGCGTGCGCGGCCTCGACGGCAAGCTCGGCGCGCTGACCTACGCTCGCACCCACGGCATCCCCACCCTGGGCCTGTGCCTGGGCCTCCAGTGCATGGTCATCGAGTACGCCCGCAACGTCGCCGGTCTCGAGAAGGCCGCCTCGACCGAGTTCGACCCCGACTGCCCCGAGCCCGTCATCGCGACGATGGAGGAGCAGAAGCACATCGTCGACGGCGCCGGCGACCTCGGGGGCACGATGCGGCTGGGTCTCTACCCGGCCGACCTCGCCGCCGGGTCGATCGTCCGCGAGGCCTACGGCTCGGGCCGCGTCGAGGAGCGGCACCGTCACCGCTACGAGGTCAACAACCACTACCGCGAGCAGCTCGAGGCCGCCGGCATCGTGTTCTCCGGCACCAACCCCGACCTCGACCTGGTCGAGTTCGTCGAGCTGCCCCGCGACGTGCACCCGTACTACGTCTCCACCCAGGCCCACCCCGAGCTCCGGTCGCGGCCCACCAGACCGCACCCGCTGTTCGCGGGTCTCGTCGGTGCGGCCCTCGAGCGCCAGAAGGCGGAACGGTTCCCGATCGACGAGACGGGCCTGCGGCGCGAACCCGTCGATGACTGAAGCGCGCGAGCTCGAGCAGCGCGTGCTCGACACCTGGGACTTCGCCGACCCGGCCGCGACGGCCGAGAGCTTCAGGGGTGCCGCCGACGAGGAGCGCGACCCCGAGGCGTCCGTCGTGCTGCGGACCCAGCAGGCGCGCGCGACCGGCCTCGCCGGCGACTTCACGGCGGCCGCGCGGATCCTCGACGAGATCGAGTCGTCCGGGCTCGACACGTCGGCCGTGCACGCCCGCGCCCGGATCGCCATCGAACGCGGCCGGGTGCTCAACTCGACCGGCGACGCGGCCGGCGCTGTGCCGTACTTCGCCGAGGCCCACCGCTTGGCCACCGAGGCCGGCGCGGGTGGGCTCGCCATCGACGCCCTGCACATGCAGGCCATCGCGGCCGGCGGCACCGGCGGTCCCGACGCTGCCCGCGTCATCGACCAGCGCGCGCTGGCCGAGATCGAGGCCTCCGACGACCCGCAGGTCAGGCGCTGGCTGGGCTCGATCCTCAACAACCTCGGCTGGGACCTCCACGACTCCGGCCGGCCCGAAGAGGCGCTCGCGGTCTTCGAGCGGGCCGTCGAGGCCCGGGCCGCCCCTGGGTCGTCGGGCGACCACTCCGCCTGGCTGGTCGCGCGGTGGTGCGTGGGCCGGACGCTGCGGACCCTGGGCCGGTACGACGAGGCACTGGCGCTGATGCGCGAGCTCGCCGCCGACCCGGTCGGCGCCGACGACGACGACGTGCACGAGGAGATCGCCGAGAACGAGAGGGCGACGGCGGGGCGAACGCCCTAGGCGAGCTCGCCTCGCGCTCGGAGGCCGCGGACGAGCGTGTCGACGCCACCGAGCAGGGCGGCGCGGACGGTCGGGTCGACGCCCTCCGAGCGGGCCATCGCGGTCGCGGCGTCGAGGAACTCCTGGTCGCCGACGGCGGGGAACATGCCGCTGATCAGGCCCAAGACCTTGAGCATGCCGCCTCCGGCGAGCTTGGGGATCTCCTCGAGGTACCTGCTCGTGAACGGCATCAGCACCTCGCGCTGGTCGGGCCGCCAGAAGGCCTGGATGAGCGTGCCCAGCACGAGACCGGCGGGCACGGCCCGCTCGACGTACAACGCCTGCCAAGCCTCCTCCTTGGCCTCGGGCAGGTTGCGCGACGCGCGGACGATGAGCCCGCTCATGGCGGCGTCGGGGTCGGGGTCGCGCTCCAGCAGCTCGTCGACGACCTCCGGGTCGTACTCGCCCCGGGCGGCGCGGCTGGCCGCCACCCGCCACGCGAGGCCGATGTTGTCGGCCGCGGCCGCGGCCTCGTCGAGCTGGGCGAAGTGCTCGGCGGTCGTGGCGTTGCTCGCCAGGGCGTACAACGCCCCCTGCTGGAGCTCGTCCCCGGCCCGCGCGATCACGGCCGCACGATCGGCGACGCGGCTGCGCTGCTCGACCAGCCGGTCCACGGGCGTGTAGAAGCCGGCGATCAGGCTGGCGAGCCTCAGGAACGGCTCGACGACGCCGGGCACCGTCTCGGTCTCGAGCACGCCGAGGACGCACGTCAACGCGTCGTTGCTGGACAGCTCGCCCTTGACGAGCATGTCGTACGCCGTGGCCACGGCCAGCGCGCGCGAGACGGCGTCGGGGAGCGCACCCGCGCTGCGCAGCATCAGGTCCAGGCTGGCCCGGTCGGTGCGCGCCGCGGCGAAGGTCAGGTCGTGGTCGTTGACGATCCGCAGGTCGCTGTCGGGCAGCGTCACCGAGGTCTCTCCGCCGTCGGTGCGCACGGCGACGTCGGCGACGTGCCGGAGCCCGCCGTCACCGTCCGCGGCGTAGCAGCCGATGTCGAGGCGGTGCGGACGCGGAGCGTCACCGTCGGGCCCGGTGGCCGTCAGGGTGCCGCCCTCGAGCGAGAGGGTGTCGGTGCCGGCGCGGTCGAGCCACGCGGTCTCCCAGGCGGACAGGTCCTCATCTGCGGCTCGGCCGACGGCGCCGGTGAGGTCCTCCAGGCGGGTGTTGCCCCAGGCGTGGTCGCGGAAGTACGCCTGCAGGCCGGCCAGGAACGCCTCCTCGCCGACGTAGGCGCTGAGCTGCTTGAGGACCGCCTGGCCCTTCTGGTAGGAGATCGCGTCGAAGTTCGCCATCGCCTGCGACACGTCGCGGACCTCGCCGCGGATGGGGTGGCTGGCCGGACCCATGTCGACGCGGTAGCCCTCGAGCTTGCCGCCGGCCAGCGACGTCGCCCACCCGTCGTGGTACTTGGTGGCGCCGACCGCAGCCCACGTGGAGGCCCACGTCGCGAAGGCCTCGTTGAGCCAGAGGTCGTTCCACCACTTCATGGTCACGAGGTCGCCGAACCACATGTGCGCCATCTCGTGCAGCAGGATGGAGGCGAGGGTCAGCCGCTGCGAGTGGGTGGGCGTGCTGCGGAACAGCAGCCCGTCGCCGTACGTGACACAGCCCCAGTTCTCCATCGCCCCGCCCATGTCGGGCACGAAGACCTGGTCGTACTTCTCCTGGGGGAACGGCGCACCGAACTTCTCGCCGAACCACCCCAGGCCCTGCTCGGTCAGCTCGAACAGCTCGGCGGCGTCGCGGTCGAGGAGGTGCTTGAGCGACTGGCGGCAGTAGAGGCCGAGGTCGTGGTCGCCGCGACGCTCGCGGATCTCGTAGAACGGGCCGGCGTTGAAGACCGTGACGTACGTCGAGAGGCGCGGCGTGTCGGCGAAGCGCCAGACCCGACCGCCGTCGGGGAGCTCGTCGACGGCCGTGTGCGGCAGAGTTGCTGGTGACCGTCCAGGTGTCCGGCGCGCTGACGGTGAAGGCGTGCACGGCCTTGAGGTCGGGCTGGTCGAAGTTCGCGAAGGCCCGGCGGGCATGGTCGGGCTCGAAGGTGGTCCAGAGGTAGACGAGCTTGTCGCTCGCGTCGACCGTGCGCTGGATCCCGTGGCCGCTGCTCGTGTCGCTCTGCCGGGAGCTCACCACGAGGACGTTGTCGGCCTCGAGGTCGGGTAGCGGCAGACGTCCGCCGGAGGCCGTGGCCGGGTCGAGGTCGACCCCGTTGAGCGTCGCGTGGGTGATCTCGCCGGTGCAGTCCACGAACGTGCTGGCACCGGGCTGATGGCACCGGAACGTCGCCGTCGAGGTCGCCTCGAGGACCTCGCCCTCGAACAGGCCGCGGAGGTCGACCGCAACGTCGTACCGCTCGACGTCGAGGAGGGCGAAGCGCTCCTCGGCCTCGGTCATGGTCAGGCTGAGGGGTCCGTCCGAGATCGCTGTCACGTGGTCACGGTAGCGTCCGACCATGACCGCGCTACCACCCGACGCGTCCGGGACGTGGCCGGTCGTGGCCTCCGAGGACCTCTACCGCGGCGACTGGATCGTGGCCCTGAGGAAGGACAGCATCCGTCGTCCCGACGACCCGGACGGCCCCGCTTTCGACCGGTGGGTCTTCGAGCATCCGGGGGCAGTGATCGTGCTTGCGGTCGACGACGACGAGCGCGTGGCCTGCGTCCGGCAGTACCGCCACCCTGCCCGGGGGACGTTCCTCGAGCTGCCGGCCGGCCTCCGCGACGCCGACGGCGAGGACCCGCTGGACACCGCCAAGCGGGAGCTGCTCGAGGAGGTCGAGCTGGAGGCCGCCGAGTGGCGGCAACTCTTCTCGATGTGGCCGTCGGCGGGCATCACCGCCGAGCGTCACGTCTTCTTCCTGGCCCGCGGGCTGAGCGCCGGCGACCGCGGCGACTTCACGCTCGAGCACGAGGAGGCGGCGATGGAGATGCTGTGGGTGCCGGTCGACGACCTGGTCGATGCGGTCCTCGACGGGCGCGTCACCGAGGAGCCGATCGCCGTCGCCGTGCTCGCCTACGACGCCCTGCGCCGGCGGGACAGCCTGTGAACGCGTCGGTGACCGACCTGCTGCGTGATCACCCCGTCATCGACGGGCACAACGACCTGCTGTGGGCACTTCGTCACCGGCACAACTACGACTTCGACGCCGTCGACATCGGCGAGCGACAGGACGGCCTGGTCCACACCGACCTCCCGCGGCTGCGCGAGGGTGGGGTCGGGGCGCAGTTCTGGTCGGTCTACGTGCCGTCGACGATGGGACCCGAGGCAGTCGGTGCGACCCTCGAACAGGTGGATGCGGCGTACCGGATGATCGAGCGGTACGCCGACCGGATGGCGTTGGCGACGACCGCCGACGAGGTCGAGGCCGCGTGGGCACTCGGCTTGGTGGCCTCGCTGCTGGGTGCGGAGGGCGGCCACCAGATCGACGGGTCGCTCGCCGTGCTGCGGATGTACCACCGGCTGGGCGTGAGGTACCTGACCCTGACCCACAACGACAACGTGGCCTGGGCCGACTCGGCCACCGACGAGCGGGTGCTGGGCGGGCTCAACGACGTCGGCCGCGACGTGGTCGCCGAGATGAACCGGCTCGGGATGATGGTGGACCTGTCGCACGTGAGCGCCGAGACCATGCGCGACGCGCTGGACGTCTCGACGGCGCCGGTGATCTTCTCGCACTCCTCGGCCTACGGCCTCGTCGACCATCCGCGCAACGTCCCCGACGACGTGCTGACCACGATGGCGGCCGCCGGCGGGCTCTGCATGGTGTCCTTCGTTCCCCGGTTCGTGTGCCAGGCCAACCGCGACTGGGCCCTCGCGGCCGAGGACGCAGCCCGCGACGCCGGGATCGAGCCGAAGGTGCTGGCGCAGTTCGAGCCGTTCCTGGACGACCTGGAGGCCCTCGACCCGCCGCCGGCAGCCACGCTCGCCGACGTGGTGGCCCACGTCGAGCACGTCCGCGACGTGGCCGGGATCGACCACGTCGGGCTCGGTGGCGACTACGACGGCGTCACCACGTTGCCCGAGGGCCTGGAGGACGTCAGCCGCTACCCGAACCTGCTCGAGGCGCTGGCTGAGCGGGGTTGGTCGGCCGACGACCTCGCCAAGCTGACGTGTCGCAACGTGCTGCGGACGATGCGCGCGGTCGAGGACGTTGCTGGATGATCACCCGGATGTCCGGGTACTCCTGCAGTTGTCAGGGGTTGCAACGCCTGACAAGTGACGGAAGAGCGTGACCGGTTCGGCTCAGATCCCGTAGACCGAGACCTCCGTGGCCTTCACGGTGAACGTGACCGGGCTGCCGGGCGCCAGCTCGAGGTCGGCGGCCGCCTGGACCGTGATGTCGGCCGCCAGCTCGCCGGCGTGCACGCGGACCAGGTCGGCGCGGGGCTCCACGTCGGTGACGGTCACGGCGAAGGCGTTGCGCGGGCTGCCGTGCACCTCGTCGCGGTAGACCGCGACCGCCTGGGGCCGGAAGGCGGCGATGGCGGCGTCGCCGTCGGCCGGTGCAGGCCCCTCCACGAGGCCGTGCACGTCGAGGGTCTCGGCCCGGAGGGCACCGTCGCGCCAGGTCCCGCGGACCAGGTTGAGACCGGCCAGCCGGGCCGCGAACGCGCTGCGCGGCCGGGAGAGGACCTCGCGGCTCGGCCCGTCCTCGACCACGCGACCGGCCTCGAGCACGACGACCCGGTCGGCGAGCAGGAGGGCGTCGAGGGGGTCGTGGGTGACCACGATCGCGGTGCGGCCGGCGAGCACCCGGCGCAGCACCTGCCGCAGGGCTGGCTGCACGGCCACGTCGAGCGCTGCCATCGGCTCGTCGAGGAGCAGCACCCGCGGGTCGGCGGCCAGCGCCCTGGCGACGGCGACGCGTTGGGCCTGACCGCCCGAGAGCTGCGACGGGCGCCGTCCCGACAGCTCACCGACGCCGACCTCGTCGAGCCAGCGCTGGGCGTCGGTGCGCGCCGTCCGGCGGGAGGTACCCGCGCTGCGTGGCCCGAAGGCGACGTTCTCGAGGGCGTCGAGGTGCGGGAAGAGCAGGGCCTCCTGGCCGAGCAGGGCCGTACGTCGGGCGTGCGGCGCGACCATCACGCCCGGCCGTCCCGGGCCGACGTCGGTGACCACCTCCCCGTCGATGGAGACCCGGCCGGTGGAGGGCCGGACCAGGCCGGCCAGCACCCCGAGGAGCGTCGACTTGCCGGCGCCGTTCGGGCCGAGCAGGGCGAGGGTCTGGCCGTCGGCGACCTCGACGGCCGCCTCGACGTCGCGGACGGTGTCGCTGAACTCGACCACGAGGGTCATATCGAGCTCCGTCCCTGACGGGCGAAGCCGATGACCACGACGGCGACGACCAGCAGCACGAGAGCCAGCGCGACGGCCGCGTCGGGGTCGGTCTCGCGCTGGAGGTAGATCTCGAGCGGCAGCGTGCGCGTACGGCCCTGGAGGCTGCCTGCGAACGTGATCGTCGCGCCGAACTCACCCAGCGCGCGGGCGAACGCCAGCACCGCGCCTGAGACCAGCCCGGGCATGACCAACGGGCAGGGTGATCCGGCGGAACACCGTCGTCGGCGAGGCGCCGAGCGACGCGGCGGCGACCTCGTAGCGGTCGCCGGCGGTGCGCAGCGCCCCCTCGAGGCTGACGACCAGGAACGGGAGCGCCACGAACGTCTGCGCCATCACGACCGCGATGGTCGAGAAGGCGATCTGGACGCCCATCGCCTCGAGCGACTCGCCGAGCAGCCCCCGCCGGCCGAAGGTGTAGAGCAGGGCCAACCCGCCGACGACCGGGGGGAGGACCAGCGGCAGCAGGACCAGGGACCGCAGCAGTCCGAGGTAGCGGAAGTCCCACCGCGCGAGGACGAGGGCCAGAGGCACGCCGAGCACGATGCACGCGACGGTGCTGGCGACCGACGTCCGGAGGCTCAGCGCCAACGCCTCCTGCGAGTCCTCGGAGGTGATCAGGTCGAGGAAGTTCGGCCAGTCGACCTTCGCGACGATCGCGACGAGGGGGAGCAGCACGAACGCCACCGCCACCAGGGCGGGTACGTAGGCCCACCGTGGCAGGTCGACCGGTCGCGAGCCCTTCACGCCGTCATGGTTGCGCGAAGCCGGCGTCCTCGAGGATCGACTGGCCGGTGTCGCTCAGCACGAGGTCGACGAACTCCTGGGCGAGCTCGGCGTCCGCGGCGTCCTTCAGCGCGACCACCGGGTAGGTGTTCACCGCCTCGCTGGACTCCGGGAACGTGATGCCCTGGACGTCCGCACCGGCCGCCAGCACGTCGGTGACGTACACCAGCCCGGCGTCGGCCTCGCCCGAGGTGACCTTCGCCAGCACGTCGGTCACCGACTGCTCCTCGCTGACGGGTCGGATGTCGACGCCGGTCGCCTCCTCGACCTTGACGGTGGCCGCGCCGCAGGGCACCTCGGGTGCGCAGACGACGACGTTGGTGCCGTCCTTCGCCAGGTCCGCGAACGAGGCGACGCCGGCCGGGTTGTCGGGCGGGACGGCGATCTCCAGGGTGTTGGTGGCGAAGTCCTCCGGGTCGGCCGCCTGGAGGTCCTCGGCCGTCAGCTTGTCCATGTTGGCCGTGTCCGCCGAGGCGAAGACGTCAGCGGGGGCGCCCTCCTGGATCTGGGCCACCAGGTCGGAGGAGCCCCCGAAGCTGAACTCGACCGTGACCCCGTCGTGCTGGGCCTCGAACTCCGTGCCGATCTGCTCGAAGGTCTTGGTCAGCGACGAGGCGGCGTACACGGTGAGAGTCGTGCCGCCGCCTGCGTCGCCGCCCGAGTCGTCGTCACCACACGCGGCGAGGCTGGCCATCAGCAGGGCGGAGGTCGCGACGAGCGCGAGACGGCGTCCGGAGGTCATGCGGGAATCGAACCACATCGCCTAGGCAATACCTAGGTAGGGGTCAGACTTCGACGATGACGTTGGTCGACTTCACCACGGCGGTGGCGTGCTTGCCGACCTCGAGGCCGAGCTCGTCGGCGGCCTCGCGGCTCATCAGCGAGACGACGCGGAACTCCCCGCACACCAGCTCGACCTGCGCCATCACCCGGTCGCGGGTGATGCCCACGACCACGCCGTGGAAGCGGTTACGGGCGCTCGAGTGCTTGTCGGGGCCGCTGACGGAGGCGGTGAGGGCGGCCAGCCTGTCGGCGCGAAGGACCCGCTGGTTGCCGCGGCGCTCGAACTGCACGGTGCCGTTGGCCTCCCAGCGACGCAGCGTGTCGACGCTGACGCCGACCGCCTGCGCGACCTCACCGATGCGCAAGTACTCAGCCACATGGCGATCCTAGGGCTGGCGACGGATCTGGCGGTGGATATGGTCGTCACGGCCACACAGCGAGGTGTGGTCGCGAACGACTGAGGAGCGCCAGGTGAAGGTCGGAGTCCCCAAGGAAGTCAAGAACCACGAGTACCGCGTGGCCATCACGCCGATCGGCGTGCACGAGCTCACCAGCCATGACCACGAGGTCTTCATCCAGAAGGACGCCGGGGTCGGTTCGTCCATCGAGGACTCCGAGTACGTCGCCGCGGGGGCCACGATCGTGCCCACGGCCGAGGCGGCGTGGGGCACCGACGGCGACATCGACATGGTGCTCAAGGTCAAGGAGCCCGTCGCCGAGGAGTACTCGCGGATGCGCGAGGGACTCACGCTCTTCACCTACCTCCACCTCGCGGCCGACAAGCCGCTGACCGAGGAGCTGTTGAAGCGGAAGGTCACCGGCATCGCCTACGAGACGGTGCAGCTGCCCTCGGGCGGGCTGCCGCTGCTCTACCCGATGTCCGAGGTGGCCGGCTGCCTGGCGCCGCAGGTCGGCGCGTACTCGCTGATGAAGGCCCAGGGCGGCCGCGGCGTGCTGATGGGCGGGGTCGGCGGCGTCGCCAACGCGAAGGTCGTCATCATCGGCGCCGGCGTCTCGGGGCAGAACGCCGCCAACATCGCGCTCGGCATGGGTGCCGACGTGACGCTGCTCGACACCGACCTCGACAAGCTGCGCATGTCGTTCTGGCGCTACAACAACCGGGTACACGGGCTGGCCTCCTCGCGGCTGACGCTGGAGCAGCAGGTGATCGAGGCCGACCTGGTGATCGGTGCGGTGCTGATCCCCGGCGCGGCGGCCCCCAAGCTGGTCTCCAACGAGCTCGTCTCGCGGATGAAGCCGGGCTCGGTGCTCGTCGACATCGCGGTCGACCAGGGCGGCTGCTTCGAGGACACCCACGCGACCACGCACGCCGACCCGACCTACCCGGTCCACAACTCGATCTTCTACTGCGTGGCGAACATGCCGGGCGCGGTGCCGAACACCTCGACGTACGCCCTGACCAACGCGACCATGCCGTACGCCGTGGCGCTGGCCGACAAGGGCTGGCAGCAGGCGTGCCGCGACGACCACAGCCTTGCCCTCGGCCTCAACACCCACGCCGGCGACCTGACCAACGGACCCGTCGGCGAGGCGGTCGGGATCGACACGTTGTCGCTGGAAGACGCGATTGGCTGAGCCGGGGCTGGCCGTCCGCACCTACCTCGACCACCTGTCGGTCGAGCGCGGGCTGGCGGCCAACACCCTGACGTCGTACCGGCGTGACCTCCGCAGGTACCAGGGGTTCCTGGCCGAGCGCGGCGTCGACGACCTCGACCGGGTCGGACGAGGCCACCGTGACGGCGTTCCTGGTGCGGCTGCGCGAGGGCGACGCGGACCACCCGCCGCTGAGCTCGACGTCGGCGGCGCGCACCGTGGTCGCCGTCCGCGGGTTCCACAAGTTCGCCGTCAGCGACGGGCTCGCGGCCATCGACCCCGCCGCGGGCGTGAAGCCCCCATCGCCGGCGAAGCGGCTGCCGAAGGCGCTGCCGCTCGCGGACGTCGAGGCGATCCTGTCGGCGGCCGGCGCGGCGGGCACCACGCTGGCGATGCGGGACCGGGCGTTGCTCGAGGTGCTCTACGGCACCGGCGCCCGGATCTCCGAGGCGGTCGGCCTCGACGTCGACGACCTCGACACCGTCGACCGGACGGTGCTGCTGCGCGGCAAGGGCGGCAAGGAGCGGATCGTGCCCGTCGGCTCGTACGCCGTCGAGGCGGTCGCCGACTACCTCACCCGAGCCCGCCCCGACCTGGTGGCTGCAGGGAAGGGCACCCCGGCCATGTTCCTGAACGCGCGTGGCGGTCGCCTGTCACGCCAGAGCGCCTGGTCGGTGCTGGTGAAGGCGGCCGAACGGGCGGGTGTCACCACCGACGTCTCGCCCCACACGATGCGGCACTCGTTCGCGACCCATCTGCTCGACGGAGGCGCCGACGTCCGCGTCGTCCAGGAGCTCCTCGGCCACGCGTCGGTGACCACGACACAGGTCTACACGCTGGTGACCGTCGAGAACCTCCGCGAGGTCTTCGCCACCGCCCACCCCCGCGCCCGCGACTGACCCGCCGAGTCGGCGCATCTGCACCCTCGAACGGCGTCGAGTCGGCGCATCTGCCGCGCGCTCGTTCGTCTCGTACGGTCCGTGACCGGCAGATGCGCCGACTCGACTGTCTCCGCGCCTGCAGATGCGCCGACTCGGCTAGAGGCGCTTGACGTCGAGGGCGCCGTCGGCGAAGTCCTGGCGGATGACCTTCTTGTCGAACTTGCCGACGGACGTGCGGGGGACGGACTCGATGAAGGCCCAGGCGTCGGGGAGCTGCCACTTGGCGAACTTGGTGGCGAGGTGCTCGCGCAACGAGTCGAGGTCGGCAGACGCGCCCTCGCGCAGCACGACGGTGGCCAGGGGGCGCTCGTCCCACTTCTCGTCGGGGATCGCGACCACGGCGGCCTCGAGGACGTCGGGGTGGGCCATCAGGTGGTTCTCGAGGTCGACCGACGAGATCCACTCGCCGCCGGACTTGATCACGTCCTTGGCCCGGTCGGTGAGGGTGATGAAGCCCTGGCGGTCGAGGGTGCCGACGTCGCCGGTGCGGAGCCAGCCGTCGCGGAACTTGTCGGGGTCATCGTCCAGGTAGTACGACGCAGTGACCCACGGCCCTCGTACCTCGATCTCGCCGACCGCGACGCCGTCGCGGGGGAGCTCCTGGCCGTCGTCGCCGACGATGCGGGCGGTGACGCCGGCGAGGACGCGGCCCTGGCTGGCGCGGTAGCGCCAGCCCTCGTCGCTGTCGGCGTCGACCCCGACGGGCGGCAGGGCGATCGTCGCGACCGGGCTGGTCTCGGTCATGCCCCACGCCTGGAGCACCTTCACGCCGTGCCGCTCGAGCAACGCCCGCTGCAACCCCAACGGCACCGCGGAGCCACCGCACGGCACGAGCCGGATGGACGAGAGGTCGGCCTCGTGCGAGTCGGCGTAGGTGAGGATGTCGTTCCAGATCGTCGGGACCGCGCCCGAGACGGTGACCCGTTCCGCCGCGATCAACCGCGTCAGCGGCTCGGACTGGAGCCAGCGGTCCGGCATCACCATCGCGGCGCCGACCATGATCGCGGCGTACGGCAGGCCCCAGGCGTTGGCGTGGAACATCGGCACGATCGGCAGGATCCGGTCGTACGGCGTCAGCCCCATCGCGTCGCCCATGGCGACGGCCATCGAGTGCAGGTACATCGAGCGGTGGCTGTAGGCCACGCCCTTGGGGTTGCCGGTGGTGCCGGAGGTGTAGCACATCGCGGCGGCGTCGGTCTCGACGATGTCGGGCCACTCGGTGACCGGCTCGGCGGCGGCGAGCGCGTCCTCGTACCTCAGGATCGTCTTGCCCGTCGCCTCCAGCTCGGACAGGTCGGCGTCGGCGGCCTCGGGTCCGGCGACCAGCACGTGGGTGACGGTCTCGAAGGTCGGCAGCAGCGCGGCGAACGGCGCCAGCAGGCTGGCGTCGACCACGACGACCTTGTCCTCGGCGTGGTTGGCGACGTAGGTCACCTGGTCGGGGAAGAGTCTGATGTTGAGGGTGTGCAGCACTGCGCCCATCGACGGCACGGCCAGGTAGACCTCGAGGTGCTCGGCGTTGTTCCACATGAACGTGCCCACCCGTTGGTCGCCGTCGACGCCGCAGGCCCGCAGCGCCCCAGCCAGTCGGCCGGCCCGTTCGGCGACCTCGGCGAACGTACGGCGGCGGGTGCCGTCGGACGTCGCGGTCACGACCTCGGTGTCGGGGTGCACGCGCGCCGCGTGCTCGAGGAGTCGGGAGATGCTCAGCGGGGCGTCCTGCATGGTGCTCTTCATGTGACCAGGGTCTCACCGGGATCGTTGGCTGGGGGTTGGTGCTTGGTCACCGGGTCTCGTGACAGGCGCTGGCGCGCCTTCCTCGACCAGCGGACACAATGTCCGCATGTCCGTGCCCCGTCTCGTCGTCCCGGACGAGCGCGACGCCGACACCTTGTACCTCACCCTCAGCGAGTGGGCGGGGGAGCAGGGGCTGACGCTCTACCCGCACCAGGACGAGGCGCTGATCGAGCTGCTGGGCGGCAGCAACGTGGTGCTGGCGACGCCGACGGGCTCGGGCAAGTCGCTGGTCGCGACCGGGGCGCACCTGGCGGCGCTGGCCGACGGGCGCGTCTCCTTCTACACCGCGCCCATCAAGGCGCTGGTGAGCGAGAAGTTCTTCGCGCTCTGCGAGGTGTTCGGTGCCGACGACGTCGGGATGCTGACCGGCGATGCCAGCGTCAACGCCGACGCGCCGATCATCGCCTGCACCGCCGAGGTGCTCGCCAACATCGCCCTGCGCGAGGGCGCCCGCGCGGACGTCGGGCTGGTCGTGATGGACGAGTTCCACTACTACGGGGAGCCCGACCGGGGCTGGGCCTGGCAGGTGCCGCTCCTGGAGCTGCCGGACGCGCAGTTCGTGCTGATGTCCGCCACCCTCGGCGACGTCTCGGAGATCGCGGCCGACCTCACGCTGCGTACCGGACGCGCGACGGCCGTGGTCGACGAGGCCGAGCGCCCCGTACCCCTCAGCTTCCGGTGGTCGGTCGAGCATCTCGACGAGACGGTGGAGGAGCTGGTCACGACCGGCCAGGCACCGGCGTACGTCGTGCACTTCACGCAGGCCTCCGCCGTCGAGCACGCGACCCGGCTGCTCGGCGTCGGCGGCCTCGACAAGCTCGCTCGCGAGCAGAAGGACGCGATCGCCGAGAAGCTCGGAGCGTTCCGCTTCGGCGCCGGCTTCGGCAAGACCCTGCAGAAGCTGGTGAAGGCCGGCATCGGCGTGCACCACGCCGGGATGCTGCCGAAGTACCGCCGCCTCGTGGAGACCCTCGCGCAGGCCGGGCTGCTCACCGTCATCTGCGGCACCGACACCCTCGGTGTCGGCATCAACGTCCCGATCCGCACGGTGCTCTTCACCGGCCTGGCGAAGTTCGACGGCAACCGGCAACGGGTGCTGAAGACCCGCGAGTTCCTCCAGATCGCCGGCCGAGCAGGGAGGGCAGGCTTCGACACGGCAGGGTTCGTGGTGGTGCAGGCGCCCGAGCACGTCATCGACAACGAGAAGGCCAAGGCGAAGTCCGAGGCCAAGAACAAGGTCAACCCGAAGAAGAAGTCCAAGCCCCAGCTGAAGAAGCCGCCCGAGGGCACGGTGGTCTGGAGCGAGCAGACCTTCGACAAGCTGGTCGCGGGCGAACCCGAGAAGCTGGCCTCCCGGATGCGCGTGGACAACGCGATGCTCGTCAACGTCCTGTCCCGTCCCGAGGACGCCTTCGAGGTGCTGCGCCGGCTGCTCACCGAGAACCACGAACCCCGTCGCCAGCAGCTGCGGCTCGCGCGTCGGGCGCTGCGGCTGACCCGCTCGCTGGTCCGCTCCGGCACCGTCACCCGACTCGACGAACCGGACGAGCACGGACGCCGCTATGTGCTGACGGTGGACCTGCCCGAGGACTTCGCTCTCAACCAGCCGCTCGCGCACTTCGCCCTGGCGGCGTTCGACGTCCTCGACCCCGAGGCCGAGACGTACGCGCTCGACGTCGTCAGCGTCGTCGAGGCCGTGCTCGAGGCGCCGCGGCAGGTGCTGATGGCCCAGCAGCACGCCGCCCGCGGGGTGGCAGTGGGGGAGATGAAGGCCGACGGGATCGAGTACGACGAGCGGATGGCGCTGCTCGACCAGATCACCTGGCCGCAGCCGCTCGCGGAGCTGCTCGAGGCGACGTACGCGATGTACCGCCAGACCCATCCCTGGCTGCCCGAGGACGCCCTCGGACCGAAGTCGGTGCTCCGCGAGATGTGGGAGCAGGCGATGGGGTTCACCGACTTCGTCCGCCGCTACGAGCTGGCCCGCTCCGAGGGGCTCGTGCTGCGCTACCTGAGCGACGCCTACCGGACGCTGCGGCAGACCGTGCCCGACGCGCACCGGTCGCCCGACCTCGAGACGATCATCGAGTGGCTGGGGGAGACCATCCGTCAGACGGACTCCTCGCTCATCGACGAGTGGGAGGCGCTCAGCCACCCCGACGAGGTGCTGGCCCACCGCGACGAGCCCGCACCGCCGCCGCGCCCGCTGTCGGCCCAGGAGCGGGTGCTCACGGCCATGGTGCGCAACGCGATGTTCGCCCGGGTGGCCGCCTGTGCCCGCGACGACCTCGACGCCCTGATGCGGCTCGAACGCGCCGCCGCCGACCACGTCGAGCCGCCCCGCGACGTGGTGCTGACCCGGTCCCGGTGGGACGCGGCGCTCGAGGACTACTACCGCGAGCACGAGACGCTCGCCACCGACAACGATGCGCGAGGGCCGGCGTACTTCTGGATGGGCGCCGAGGAGGTCGGCGAGCCGGCCGGAGCCCCAGAGGGTACGACGGCCCGGTTGCGGCAGGTCCGGCAGACGCTGGCGGACCCGGCCGACCACCGCGACTGGGTGATCGAGGCGGTGGTCGACCTGGACGCCACCGATGCGGCGGGCGAGCTGGTCCTGGCGGCCACCGCCCTCCGCTCCCTCACCGGCGCGGCGGTCCGCGAACCCGACCTATAGCCCGAACGGGCCAGATCAGACCACCCGTTGGAGTCAGTTCCGCCGATCTGTGAACAGGGAGGTCGGCGAGTCCCTAGCGTGTTCGGGACGGGACATACCACGTGACCGTCACCATCGGCCAGACCGGTGGTCGCCCGAGCTTCGCCCTATCCCCCCGGGGGCCAGATGTTCTCCAAGAGTCGCACCGACGCGGCCTCTCCGAAGGCTGACCCAACGAAGGCGGCCGACGCCGGCAAGATGAGTCGTGCCGAGAAGCGCGCGGAGAAGCGCGCCACCAAGGCAGGCGAGAAGGCGGCCTCCCAGGTCAGCGGCAAGGTCGGCACGGCCGACCGACTCGCCGCCGCCCGCGCCGCCGCTGCCGCCGTCACCGACGACATCACCAGCAGCCGGGCCTCCAAGCGGGCCGAGAAGAAGGCCGCCAGGGACGGCGACTCACCGGTGTACGCGCCCGGTGAGCAGCCCGCGTTCTGGAACCTCTCCGAGTGGTCCCTGCGCCGCAAGGTCGCGCTGGTCCTCGCGGTCCCCGTGACCCTCGCGGCCGTCTTCGGGGGCCTGCGCATCAACGCCGAGCGTCAGCTCGCGAACAACTACGCCGCCAGCTCCTCGCAGGTCACGGTCCTCGGCCCGGCGATCGCCTACCTGGCCGCCGCCGAGGAGGCCGCCGTGGTCGCCCGCGCCGAGGGCATCGACAACCCCAAGCTCGACGCCGCCCAGAAGGAGGTCGTCGACGCGGGGACCAAGCTCGTCGAGGCTCGCGACCAGGCCGACCTCACCCCGACCCAGCTGCGCCAGGTCAACGACGTCATCTCGCTGAGCGAGCAGATGCGCAACGGCATGGCGTACGTCAGCCTCACGTCCTCCGTCTCACAGGTCCGTCAGCTCGAGCGAGGCGTCACCCAGATCATCAGCACCATCATCGACGAGCAGACCCGCCCCGACCCCGGGTTGCTGGTGCTCGCCCAGGCCCTGGACGGTCGCCTGTCGGTGGCGCTGCAGGAGATCCAGGTCTCCAACAGCAAGACCATCCCGGCCAACCCCGTCGAGCTCTACACGGAGTTCGGCGTCGAGCTCGCGTCGATCGACCGGCTCGCGATCTCCCTCGGCCAGACCGACCCGCGCGTGCTCGAGATCCGTCAGGGCAACGCCCAGCGCGTGGTCAACGCCCGCGGCGGCAACACCAAGATGGTGGGCGAGACCTACGAGGCCTACGACACCCTCATCGACGACGTGCTGACCGACGTCGAGGACGGCCTGGCGACCTCCACGCGCAACGCCAAGGTGCTCACCTGGGCCGACTCCCTCATCATCGGCCTCGCCCTGCTCGCCGCGATCATCCTGGCGCTCCTGGTCTCGCGGCTGCTGGTCGGCCCGATCCGCCGGGTCCGGGCCGGGGCGCTCGAGGTGGCCCACGAGCGGCTGCCCGAGGCCGTCGCCAAGATCCGCGCCGGCGAGGACCCGGGCGAGATCGAGCCGATCGCCGTCACCACGCACGAGGAGACCGGCCAGCTCGCCCGCGCCGTGGACGACCTGCACCGCCAGGCCGTCAAGCTGGCCTCCGGTGAGGCCCACCTCCGGGCCCAGGTCGGTGACATGTTCGTCACCCTGTCCCGCCGCAACACCTCGTTGATCAACCAGCAGCTCGGCCTGATCGAGACGCTGGAGAGCGACGAGGAGGACCCGCAGCGCCTCGAGAGCCTGTTCCGCCTGGACCACCTGGCCTCGCGGATGCGTCGCAACGCGGAGAGCCTCGTCATCCTCTCCGGTGCCCCGACCCGGGCCACCGAGCAGGACGACCTCTCCCTGACCGACGTCCTCCAGGCCGCCATCGCGGGTGTGCAGGACTACCGCCGCGTGCAGCTGGACGCCGCACCCGCGCAGCGCGTCAGCGGCGAGGCCTCCGCCGACGTGGTCCACCTGCTCTCCGAGCTGGTCGACAACGCCCTGTCGTACTCGCCCCCGAGCTCCAAGGTGATGGTGACCTCGTCGTTCACCCGCGGTGGCGTCATCGTCCAGGTGACCGACGCAGGACTCGGCATCGCCGAGGACGCGCTGTCCGAGCTCAACGAGAAGCTGCGCGCCGGTGGCGAGGTCACGCCCGACACCGCCCGCCGGATGGGCCTGTTCGTGGTCAGCCGGCTCGCCCTGCGGCACGGCCTCACGGTCCAGCTCGACCACAACGACCGGATGGGCATCACCGCCACGGTGTTCCTGCCGACCAGCGTCCTGTCGGACACCGCTCGGCTGGAAGCCGGCTCGGGCGGCGCCCAGGTCATCGAGCTGGGTGCGACGCAGGCCGCCGACACCGACGACCACGCGTACGCCGGGTTCGGCGAGAGCGACGAGCGTGCGGACGCCGAGGTGGTCGCCTACCGTCGGCCCGAGCCGGAGCCGGAGCAGGCACCCGACTACGACCCGATCACGGCCGCGATCAACGCCTACGGCCTGCCGCAGCGTCGTCCCGGTGCCTCGGGTGCCGGCAACGACACCGCGCCGGTGTCGATGGGTGGCGGCTTCTTCGACCGGGTCGTCCCCGAGGAGACGGTCCCCGTCATTGATGCCGCAGTCGATGCCGCGGTCGAGGACGACGTCGTCGACGCCGTCGTGGTCGAGACCGACGAGGTCGAGGAGGTCGACGCGCCCGAGGAGGAGGTGCGCGCGGCGATCCCGCTCGGCCCGGTCTCCGAGGACGAGCCGGCCGACGAGGACAACGCCGAGGACGAGCCGGCCGCCGAGGACAGCGCCGAGGACAGCGCCGAGGACGTCGATACGGACGAGTCCGAGGAGGCCGATGCCCTCGAGGAGTCCGAGGAGGCCGATGCCCTCGAGGAGTCCGAGGTCGCCGAGGTCGCCGAGGTCGCCGAGGTCGCCGAGGTCGCCGAGGTCGCCGAGGTCGCCGAGGTCGCCGAGGTCGCCGAGGTCGAGGAGCAGGTCGCCGAGGTCGATACGGACGACCAGGACGAGACGACCGAGGAGCCCGCCGACGAGCAGGTCGACGAGGACCACCTGGCCCCCGTGCTCGCCGGCCTCGCGCTGGCGCCGTCGGTGCCGTTCGACGCCAAGGAGGCGACTTCCGTCCTCGCCAACGGCAACGGCAACGGCAACGGCCACGCGAACGGCAACGGGAACGGTCACGCGGGAGGGCTCGCAGCCCGGATGCACGGCCTCGCCACCGCCGCCCGCAACGGCAACGGTGACCGACCCGTCGAGGAGGCTCCGGAGCAGGAGCACGTCCTGGGTGGTGCCACCCCGTCCGCCGCCATGTCCGCCGGGACGCCTCACGGAACGGCCCGCACCCCCTCGTCGATGGACGAGGACGAGACGCCGATCTTCCGTTCGCTGCGGTCCAACTGGCTGAGCACGGACTCGGGGGAGCGCCCGTGGGCGAACTCCGAGGTCGACGCCGGGTGGGACGCCGCCGACCGGGTCGAGGCGACCCCGCCCACGCGCCGGACCGAGACGGGCCTGCCCATGCGGCGGCCCGGCAACCGCCTCATCCCGGGCGGGCTGACAACCCCGGCACCCGTCCAGACCGTGCGCGACCCGGAGGCCATCCGGGCGCGGCTGGCGGCCCACGCCGCCGGCGTCTCCCGCGGCCGCAACGCGGCCGTGACCGACACCACCACACAGGAAGCGGACCCCGCATGACCGAGAGCCTCCGATTCGGAGCCCCTGTCCCCAACGAGGCCGAGCGCGAGCTCGACTGGGTGGTCACCAAGTTCGTCGACGACGCCCCCGGCGCCGCCCACGCGGTCCTGGTCTCGGCCGACGGCCTCTTGATGGCCGCCAGCGCCCGCCTCCCCGGCGAGCGTGCCGAGCAGGTCGCGGCGGTCGCCTCCGGGCTGGCCAGCCTCGCCGTGGGCGCGGCCCGCCTCTTCGAGGGCGGCGCGGTCATGCAGACCGCCGTCGAGATGGAGCGGGGCTACCTGCTGCTGATGAGCGTGGGCGACGGGTCCCACCTCTGCGTGCTCACCCAGGACACCGCTGACATCGGTCAGGTGGGCTACGAGATGGCCCTCCTGGTCGAGCGCGTCGGCCGGATGATCCAGGCCCAGGCCCGCAACCTCACCGGCGTCTGAGGTGACCTCGCATGTCCCTGACTGACCCGGACCCCTGGGGCCGGTACTCCGATGAGGAACCGGCCGCCCGGATCGTCCGTCCCTACACGATCACGGCGGGACGTACCCGCAGCACGGTCGACCTCCCGATGGAGGCCCGGCTGGGGCTCGACCCGTCGGCGCACGAACGCGAGTGGGGGAGCGACCTGCAGGGTCGCATCGTCGAGGTGTGCGACCAGAAGTCGGTCGCCGAGGTCTCGGCGGCCGTGTCGATGCCGATCGGCGTCGTACGTGTGCTGCTGGGCGACCTGGTCGAGCAGGGCTACGTGGGGGTACAAGCAACCTTGAACGACAGCTCGTCTCGTGACGAGCGTCTGGATCTCATTGAAAGGACCCTCCGTGGACTTCGCGCGTTCTAACGCCGGCGGCCGCGCCACAGCCTCGACGAAGATCGTCGTGGCGGGTGGCTTCGGTGTCGGCAAGACGACCCTGGTGGGCTCGGTGTCGGAGATCAAGCCGCTGCGCACCGAGGCCTTGGTCACCAACGAGTCGGAGGGCGTGGACGACCTCGACGCCGTCCCCACCAAGGCGACGACGACCGTCGCCATGGACTTCGGTCGCATCACGCTGGCCGAGGACCTCGTGCTCTACCTGTTCGGGACCCCCGGCCAGCGCCGGTTCTGGTTCATGTGGGACGACCTGTGCCGCGGTGCCATCGGCGCCATCGTGCTGGTCGACACCGCCCGCCTGAACGAGGCGTTCTCGCCGCTCGACTACTTCGAGGCCAAGGGCATCCCGTTCATCGTGTGCGTCAACGAGTTCGAGGGCACCCCGAAGTACCCCGTCACGGAGATCCGCGAGGCCCTCGCGCTGCCCAGCGAGGTGCCGATCATGACCGTCGACGCCCGCGACCGGGACTCCGCCAAGACGGCCCTCGTCCGGGTGACCGAGTTCGCCCTGGAGAAGCTGATGACGGCGGCCGCGGCCGTCCACTGAGCCGCCGCTCGACCGACCGAACACCGATTCGTCTGCACCGTCCCGCGCGAGAAGTCGCATGGATCCGCAGACGAATCGGTGTTCGCGTTCCTCCACAGCTCCTCCACAGGTGAGCCCTCACCTGTGCACGTGAGCGGGGCCGACTGCACACCCTCTCAACAGATTTGAGGAGGGCCTGGGGGTAACCCCCGAGCGTGTTGTGGGGGCCGCGCTGCCCTCCTAGAGTCGCGCCCGTCGTCGACGCACATGTCGGTGTGTCGACAATTTCCCCGGGTCCCGGCGCGTCGCGGAGCCCCCGGCGTGACGAGGAGCGCAGCATGAGTGGAAGCGGTCCCTCCGGGGGTTGGACACCCGACGGACAGCAGTCGGGGAGCAGTGCTCCGGAGATGCCGCCGAGCAGTCCGCGCATGCCCCCGACCCCCTCAGGAGAGTCCGTGTCCGACCCGGTGCCGTTCCGGCGGCCGATGCCGCCCGTCGAGCACGACGAACCGGACGAGGTGCTGGCCGAGGTCCTCGCCGATGACCGCTCCGAGCTCGACCCCGCCACCGAGTCGCTCGTCGAGCAGTTCGAGCGGGCCCGCCAGGAGGAGACGGCCCGCACGATGATCGACGGGCCCGCGCCGGTGATCGGCCCCACCGGTCGCCCGATGCCGGTGCTGCCCGAGCCCGAGCCGCTGACCCAGCACGGCCCCGCCCGCGTGGTGTCGATGACCAACCAGAAGGGCGGCGTCGGCAAGACCACGACCACGATCAACCTGGGTGCGTCGCTGGCCGAGTACGGGCGGAAGGTGCTGCTGGTCGACTTCGACCCGCAGGGCTCGCTCTCGGTCGGTCTCGGGCTGAACCCGCACGAGATGGAGCTGACGATCTACAACCTGCTGATGCAGCGGGACGTCGGCATCGAGGACGTCGTGGTGCCGACCAACGTCGAGGGCATGGACCTGCTGCCGTCCAACATCGACCTGTCGGCCGCCGAGGTACAGCTGGTGCACGAGGTGGCGCGCGAGCAGACGCTGCAGCGGGTACTGGCGCCGGCGATCGCCAAGTACGACGTCATCCTCATCGACTGCCAGCCGTCCCTCGGCCTGCTCACCGTCAACGCCCTCACCGCGTCCGACGGCGTGATCGTGCCGCTGGAGTGCGAGTACTTCGCCCTGCGCGGCGTCGCGCTGCTCAAGACGACCATCGACAAGGTCCGCGAGCGGCTCAACCCCAAGCTCGAGATCGACGGCGTGCTCGGCACCATGTTCGACGGCCGCACGCTCCACAGCCGCGAGGTGATGGCCCGCCTGGTGCAGGCCTGGGGCGAGCGGGTCTTCCACACTGTCATCCGCCGGACCGTGAAGTTCTCCGACTCCACCGTCGCGGGCGAGCCGATCACGTCGTACGCCTCCGACTCGGCCGGTGCCGAGGCCTACCGCCAGCTCGCCAAGGAGGTGCTCGCCCGGTGGCCCCGACCTCTCCACGACGCGTGAGCCTGCCGGCCGCGGACGACCTGTTCCGGCCGACCGACCCGACAGCCGACGAGCTGGCCGCCGAGGCGCACGTCCGGGCCGTGCCCGACCCCTCGTCACGAGCCGAAGCCTCGGACGCCGACGCTCCGGGCAAGCGCAAGCCGAGTGGCCGTGTGCGACACGACGAGAAGATGACCGTCTACGTCACCTCTGATGAGCTGGTCGACCTCGAGCAGGCCCGCCTGGTGCTGCGTCGCGACCACGGCCTGGCCGTGGACCGCGGCCGGCTGGTGCGCGAGGCAGTCGCCCTGGTGCTGGCCGACCTCGACGCGAACGGCCTCGACAGCTTGCTCGTGCAGCGCCTGACCGAACGATGACCCCCCTTCTCGAGACGGCCGTCGTCGAGGCAGGGGCCGGTGACACTGGGACCCCCGCCTTCGAGGTCAGCCTCGACAACTTCGAGGGTCCCTTCGACCTGCTGCTGAGCCTGATCTCCAAGCACAAGCTCGACATCACCGAGGTGTCGCTGTCGCGGGTCACCGACGAGTTCATCGCGCACGTCAAGGCCGGCGGTCCCGTGTGGGACCTGGAGCAGACGACGTCGTTCCTCCTCGTCGCGGCGACGCTGCTCGACCTCAAGGCGGCCCGGCTGCTGCCCCAGGGCGACGTCGAGGACGAGGAGGACCTCGCGCTGCTCGAGGCGCGCGACCTGCTCTTCGCACGGCTGCTGCAGTACAAGGCGTTCAAGCAGGTCGCCGGCGTCCTCCAGACCCGGCTGGCGGGGGAGTCGAGGCGTCACCCGCGCGCGGTGGGGCTGGAGGAGCGCTTCGCGACCCTGCTGCCCGAGGTGCTCATCGGCATCGGCCTCGACCAGTTCGCGGCGCTCGCCGCCAAGGCCCTCGAGCCGAAGGCCGTGCCCGAGGTCTCCCTCCAGCACATCCACGCCGCTCGCGTCAGCGTGCGCGAGCAGGCGGGGCTGATGGTCGAGCGGCTGCAGCGCAGCGGCACGATGACCTTCCGGGCCCTGTGCGGCGACTCACCCGACACCCTGACCACGGTGGCGCGGTTCCTGGCCCTGCTCGAGCTGTTCCGCGAGGGCGCGGTCGGCTTCGACCAGGTCACCCCGCTCGGCGAGCTGACCGTCCGCTGGACCGGCGCCGCGGCCGAGGGCGACGAGTTCCACATCGACGAGTTCGAGGGAGCACCCGAACCGCCTCCCGAACCCACGACGTACCCGAGGAGCAGCACCCATGACCGAACGGCACTCCGACCACCTCGAGGTCGCTCTCACCGACCTCAAGCCCTCTCTCGAGGCGCTGCTGATGGTCGCCGACGAGCCCCTCGACCCGGTCACCCTGGCGAGCGCCGTCGGCCAGCCGGTCGACACGGTCGTCGCCGGCCTGGCGGAGCTCGCGGCCGAGTACGACGAGCAGGGCCGTGGGTTCGAGCTGCGCAACGTCGCGGGCGGCTGGCGCTACTACACGCGCGAGGAGTACGCCGCCGTGGTCGAGGGGTTCGTCCTCGACGGCCAGTCGGCGCGGCTGACCCAGGCGGCCTTGGAGACGCTGGCCGTGGTTGCCTACAAGCAGCCGGTCTCCCGCGCACGGGTCTCCGCGATCCGCGGCGTCAACGTCGACGGCGTCATGCGCACCCTGCTCACGCGCGGGCTCGTCGAGGAGGCGGGCCAGGACCACGCGTCGGGCGCGCACCTCTACCGCACCAGCAACTACTTCCTCGAGCGGATCGGGGTCACCTCGCTCGACGAGCTGCCCGAGCTCGCGCCGTACCTCCCGGACATGGACGACCTGGTCGACGAGCTGGCCGCCGACCTGATGGACGAGTCCGCCAACGTATGAGCTCCGGGGCATGATGATCGGGTGAGCGACTCCGGCCTCCAGCTCGACGACGAGGGGCTGATCCGTCTCCAGAAGCTGCTGGCGCAGTCCGGCGTCGCGTCCCGCCGCAAGTGCGAGGAGCTGATGCTCGCCGGCGTCGTCGTCGTCGACGGCGAGGTGGTCACCCGGCTCGGCACCAAGGTCGACCCGCGAACCGCCGTCATCCGCGTGGACGGGAAGCGGCTGCCACCGATCTCGGCCCACGTCTACCTGGCGCTGAACAAGCCCCGCGGGGTGGTGTCCACGATGTCGGACCCCGAGGGCCGACGAACCCTCCAGGACCTCGTCGACGACCGCCCCGAGCGGCTCTTCCACGTCGGCCGCCTCGACACCGACACCGACGGGCTGATCCTGCTCACCAACGACGGCGACTTCGCCCAGCGCCTGGCCCACCCGTCGTACGAGGTGGACAAGACCTACGTCGCCGAGGTCGACGGCCGCGTCACCAAGGCCGTCCTGGCGGAGCTGCGCGGGGGCGTGACGCTCGACGACGGGCCGGTCACGGTCTCCTCGGCCCGGCTGGTGTCGGTGCAGGGCGAGCGCTCCATCGTCGAGCTGGTCATCCACGAGGGCCGCAACCGGATCGTCCGCCGGCTCCTCGACCACGTCGGCCACCCCGTCCGGCGCCTCACCCGGACGGCGATCGGCCCCGTCCAGCTCCAGGGCCTCGGTACGGGCGAGCTGCGCGACCTCACCCTCGACGAGCTCGGCGTACTCCTCGACAACGCTGCGCTGTAGCCGTCGGGATAGTCCAGTCCGGTTCCGTGGTGCTCGAGGCTCGTCGGCGACGGAACCGGACTGGACTATCGCGAAAACCCCTTGCCCGTACCTCCCGCGCCGCGGTGCCATGGGGCGTCCGAGAGACCCGAACCACAGGAGAAGTCGATGCGAGCTGCTTTCACGTCCCCAGCCGTCTACCAGACCAAGGATGTGAAGGTTGCGCACGCTCACCCTGGGGGTCCTGGCGCATGTTGACGCCGGCAAGACGACCCTGACCGAACGCCTGCTCGTCGCAGCAGGCGTGCTCGCGGAGCCCGGCAGCGTGGACGCCGGCTCCACCCACACCGACACGATGGCGCTCGAACGGCGCCGGGGCATCACCATCCGCGCGGCGGTGGTGTCCTTCGAGGTCGACGGCACGACCGTCAACCTCGTCGACACCCCCGGCCACTCGGACTTCATCGCCGAGGTCGAGCGCGCCCTGAGCCTGCTGGACGGCGCCGTGCTGGTCGTCTCGGCGGTCGAGGGCGTGCAGGCGCAGACCCTGGTGCTGATGCGTGCCCTGCAGCGGCTGGGCATCGCCACGGTGGTGTTCGTCAACAAGGTCGACCGGGCCGGCGCCGACCCCGAGCTCGTCGAGCTCGAGGTCCGCGAGCGGCTCGACCCCGACGTACCCGTGCTCGTCGGGTCCGCCCTGACGGGCGACGGAGTCGCGGAGCTCCTCCACGCCCTGCCCGAGCTGCTCCCGGGCCGTGAGCCGTCGCCCGACGGCCCGCCGGCCGGCCTGGTGTTCAAGATCGACCGCGACGAGACGGGCGGCAAGGAGGTCGTCGCCTTGCTGCGTTCAGGAACGCTGCACGTCCGCGACCGGCTGGACCTCGGCCGCGGCGAACCCGCGCGGGTCACCGGACTGCGGAGGTTCCACCGCGGCGGCCTCGACACCGTCACCCAGGCGACGGCGGGCCACGTCGTCGTGCTGCGCGGCCTCGACGCCGCCCGGATCGGCGACGGGTTCGGCGCGGGCTCGGCGGGGATGGCCGAGGAGTTCGCCCGGCCCAGCCTGGCCACGGTGGTGGAGCCGCTCGACGAGCGTGACCGGCCGGCCCTGTACGCCGCCCTGGACCGGCTCGCCGAGCAGGACCCGCTGATCTCGCTCCGCGTCGACGGGCAGTCGGGGGAGCGCCAGGAGCTACGTCTGGACCTCTACGGCGAGGTGCAGCAGCAGGTGATCGGGTCCCTGCTGGAGGAGGAGTACGGCGTGGCCGTGCGGTTCCTGGACACCGCGATGATCTGCACCGAGCGGCTGCTGGGAACGGGCGCCGCGGTCGAGCTGATCGGGACCGACCCCAACCCCTTCCTCGCCACCGTCGGGCTGCGCGTCGAGCCGGCACCCGTGGGCAGCGGCGTCGACTTCGGGCTGGAGGTCGAGCTGGGCTCGATGCCGCCGGCGTTCTTCACCGCGGTCGAGACCAGCGTGCGGTCCGCGCTGCTGCGCGGCAACCACGGCTGGGAGGTCCCGGACGCGCGGGTGCGGATGACCCACTCCGGCTACTGGGCGCGCCAGAGCCACTCCCACGGGACCTTCGACAAGTCCATGTCGAGCACGGCGGGTGACTTCCGCGACCTGACCCGCCTGTTGATGGCGCGGGGCATCGCCCAGGCGGGCACGGTGGTGTGCGAGCCGGTGCACCGGTTCGAGCTGGAGGTACCCGCCGGGGTGCTCGGCCCGACGCTCTCGCTGCTGGCGCAGGCGGGCGGCGTACCGCTCACCACCGAGCCCCGCGGACCGTCCGGGTCGTCGGTCGTGGTGACGGGCGACGTCCCGGCCGGCGCGGTGCACCGGCTGACCCTGATGGTGCCCGACGTGACGCGCGGCGAGGGGGTGTTGAGCTCCAGGCTGGACCACTTCCGCCCCCAACGGTGACCACGGCGGATACGGTTTCCTTGCACGGCCGTTCCCCCGCGGCCGGATGAGGGAAGGAACCGACGTGGCTGTCCGAGCGGTGCGCGGCGCCACCCAGCTGGAGGCGGACGACCGCGACCACATGCTCGAGCGGGTCGCCGAGATGGTCACCGACGTGATGACGTCCAACGGCCTCGTGGTCGACGACTTCATCTCGGTGATCTTCACGGCAACCTCCGACCTGGTCGCCGAGTTCCCCGCGTACGCCGCCCGGCGCCTGGGCTTCGGCGAGATCCCGCTGCTGTGCGCCCGGGAGCTGGAGATCGCCGGTTCGATGCCGCGCGTGGTCCGGATGATGGCGCACGTCGAGACCGACCTGCCGCGCTCCGACATCACCCACGTCTACCTGCACGGCGCGGCCGCGCTGCGCAAGGACCTCACCCGGGTGCGTTCGGTCCCCGACGAGGACCCGACCCATGAGTGAGGCGCTCGAGGGACCCGTCCTCGTCATCGGGGCGGGCTTGCTGGGCACCTCGATCGGCCTGGCGCTGCGGCGTCGGGGCGTCGACGTGTGGTTCCGCGACGTCTCGACCGAGAACCTCCGTACGGCGCTCGGCCTCGGCGCCGGCCAGCTGTCCCCGGACATCGCGCCACCACCGCAGCTGGTGGTGGTCGCCGTGCCTCCGAACGTGATCGGGGAGACCCTGCGCTGGGCGCTCACCCACCACCCGAAGGCCGTGGTCACCGACGTCGGCAGCATCAAGACCGGACCTCTCGAGCAGCTGCGCGCGTACGGGCTGGCCGGGCTGTCGCGGTATGTCGGCGGGCACCCGATGGCCGGCAGCGAGCGGTCCGGGCCGCTGGCGGCCAGCGCGGCCCTGTTCGACGGGCGCCCGTGGGCGGTCACCCCGCACCAGGACTCCAGCCGGGAGGCCGTCGACCTGGTGCTCGAGCTGGTCGCGGCGGTCGGGGCGACCGCCGTGCAGCTGTCGCCCGACGAGCACGACCGGGCCGTCGCCCGGACCTCGCACCTCCCGCACCTGCTCGCGAGCCTGGTCGCCGGCCGGCTCGCCGAGGCACCGCCCGGGCACCTGGCCCTCTCGGGCCAGGGCGTCCGTGACGTCACCCGCGTCGCGGCCGGCGACCCCGAGCTCTGGCAGCAGATCGTCTCGGGCAACGCGCCGGCCGTCGTGCACCTGCTGGGCGAGGTACGCGAGCAGCTGGACGCCCTGATCGTCGCGGTCTCGAAGGGCCACCGCGAGGACCTCACCAGGATCCTGGCCCAGGGCGTGGCGGGCACCGAGGCGATCCCGGGCAAGCACGGCGGGCCCGTACGCGCCACCGCGTCGGTCTTCGTCTCCGTGCCCGACCGGGCGGGCGAGCTGGCCCGGCTGTTCGCGGACGCGGGTGCGAGCGGGGTCAACATCGAGGACGTCCGGATCGACCACGACCCCGGCCGACCGACGGGACTGGTCGAGCTGCTCGTCGCCGACGACAGCTCCGAGCACCTGCTGGTCTCTCTGGAATCTCGTGGTTGGGTGACCCACCGGTAGCCTCGACCCCTGTGAGTGGTCCAGCGAGCAGGCTCCGCGCGAACGTCGTCGTGGCGATCGACGGACCCTCGGGCTCGGGCAAGTCCAGCACCTCGCGCGGCGTGGCCGACCGGCTCGGTCTGCGCTACCTCGACACCGGCGCGATGTACCGCGCCATCACCTGGTGGATGCTCCGTCACGACGTCGACGTCCACGACCCGGCCGCCGTCGCGGCACGGGTCGAGGAGCCCGAGATCCTCTCGGGCACCGACCCGCTGGGTCCCACGATCCTGGTCGACGGCGTCGACGTGGGCCTGGCGATCCGCTCCGACGAGGTGAACGCCGCGGTGTCGCCCGTTGCGGCCGTGCCCGCCGTCCGGCGGCGCCTGCTCGACCTCCAGCACGAGATCATCGGCACCGGCGGCATCGTGGTCGAGGGGCGCGACATCGGCTCGGTGGTCGCCCCCGACGCCGACGTCAAGGTCTTCCTGACCGCCGACGCCGCCGCCCGCGCCCACCGCCGTGCCCTCGAGGAGGGCGGCGCCGACATCGAGGCCACCCGCGAGTCCCTGCTCGCCCGCGACGAGATCGACACCGGCCGCACCGCCTCGCCCCTCGTGATGGCCGACGGTGCGGTGCACGTCGACGGGACGGCGTACTCGCTCGTCGACGTCGTCGACCTGGTCGTCTCCCTGGTGGAGGCGGCCGCAGGCCTGAACCGTGAAGGAACCCCATGACCGAGTTCGAGTCCGAGAACGAGTCCCCGGACGGGACGGGGGTCAGCGGACCGATCCTCGCCGTCGTGGGTCGTCCCAACGTCGGCAAGTCCACCCTGGTCAACCGGATCATCGGTCGGCGCGAGGCCGTCGTGGAGGACGTACCCGGCGTGACCCGTGACCGGATCTCCTACGACGCGATCTGGAACGGCCGCACGTTCACGGTGGTCGACACCGGTGGCTGGGACCCCGACGCGCGGGGGCTCGCCGAACGGATCCGCGCCCAGGCGGAGATCGCCGTCGGGCTCGCCGACGCCGTGCTCTTCGTGGTCGACGCGACCGTCGGCATCACCGACGCCGACGAGTCCGTGGTCCGCATCCTCCGGAAGTCCGAGAAGCCGGTGATCCTGGCGGCCAACAAGGTCGACGATGCACGCGCCGAGGCGGAGGCGTACGGCCTCTGGAACCTCGGCCTCGGCGAGCCGTACCCGGTCTCGGCCCTGCACGGCCGCGGCTCCGGCGACATGCTGGACGCCATCCTGGCTGCGCTGCCGGAAGCCCCGGCGGAGTCCTTCGACGTGGTGCGCGGCCCGCGACGGGTCGCCATCGTCGGCAAGCCCAACGTCGGCAAGTCCTCGCTGCTCAACCGGCTGGCGGGGGAGGAGCGGGCCGTCGTCGACAACGTCGCCGGCACGACCGTCGACCCCGTCGACGAGCTGGTCGAGCTCGGCGGCCGCCACTGGCGCTTCATCGACACCGCGGGCATCCGCAAGCGGGTCAAGGAGGCGTCCGGCCACGAGTACTACGCCTCGCTCCGTACGTCGACCGCGATCGACCGCGCGGAGGTCGCCGTCCTGGTGCTCGACGGCAGCCAGTCGGTCTCCGAGCAGGACGTGCGGATCCTGCAGACCGTGCGGGAGTCCGGACGCGCGCTGGTCATCGCCTTCAACAAGTGGGACCTCGTCGACGAGGAGCGTCGCTACTACCTGGACCGTGAGATCGAGCGCGACCTGGTGCAGGTGCAGTGGGCACCTCGGATCAACGTCACGGCCCGCACCGGCTGGCACGTCGACCGGCTGGTGCCGGCCCTCGACAAGGCGCTGGCCGGCTGGGAGACCCGGGTCCCGACGGGCGCGCTCAACACCTTCCTGGGTCGGCTGGTCGCCGAGCACCCGCACCCCGTCCGCAGCGGCAAGCAGCCCAAGATCCTGTTCGGCACCCAACCCTCCACCTCGCCGCCCACGTTCGTGCTGTTCACCAGCGGCAAGCTGGAGGCGTCCTACGAGCGGTACATCGAGCGCCGGCTGCGCGAGCAGTTCGGGTTCGTCGGCACGCCGATCGTCATCAACCAGCGTCCGCGGGAGAAGCGCAAGCGGTAGTTTCCGGGGATGCGTACCCCCCGCATCGCCTTGGCAGTCGCCGCTCTGGTCGCAGTCGTCCCGTCCTCCGCCACAGGTCTCGTGACAGGCGCCAGCGCGCCTTCCTCGACCGGCGGTCGGGCGGCGTGCCCCACGTTCCCGGCCGACAACTGGTGGCACGCCGACGTGAGCAAGCTGCCGGTCCACGACCGCTCGGCCGACTGGCTCTCGCACATGTCGACCGACGTGGACCTGCATCCCGACTTCGGGCCGTCCTACGGCGACGGGCCCAACTACGGGATCCCGGTCACCGTGGTCTCCGGCGACCACCCGAAGGTGCGGGTGAGGTTCGACTACGCGTCCGAGAGCGACAGGGTGAAGTACCCCTTCGGTCCCGACACCCGCATCGAGGGCGGCCGCAACTCGGGTGGGGACATGCACGCCGTCGTCGTCGACACGAGCACCTGCAAGCTCTACGAGACGTGGAGCACCCGCGTGTCCGGCACCGCGTGGCGGGCCGGCTCCGGCGCCGTGTGGTCGCTGACGTCGAACGAGCTCCGGCCCGACTCTTGGACCTCCGCGGACGCCGCCGGGCTGCCGATCCTGCCGGGCCTGCTGCGCTGGAAGGAGGTCCGCGACGGCACCATCGACCACGCGATCCGCTTCACCACCCCCGAGTCGAGCAGCCACCACCTCTGGCCGGCCCGGCACGACGCAGGCTCCACCTCGTCGCTCGCCTACCCGCCGATGGGCGCGAGGTTCCGGCTCGACGCCGGCTTCTCCACGAGCGGCTACGGCGCCAAGGCGCGCGCGGTCATCAAGGCCATGAAGACCTACGGCCTCGTCCTCGCCGACAACGGCTCGGCGTGGTACTTCCAGGGTGAGCAGAACCGCAAGTGGCCCTCGCGGCTGGTCGAGGAGCTCAAGACCATCCCGGCCTCCGCGTTCGTGGCGGTCGACACCTCGTCGCTGATGGTCGACCCGGACTCCGCCCAGGTGAAGTAGCCCGTCAGCCCTTGTGGCGGGGCTTGCGCTGCGGTGCGCCACCGTCGAGCCGGAGCTCGATCAGCTTGCCGGAGATGCGGGTCTTCGCCAGCGCCGCCTCGGTCCCGGGCGGCAGCTCGGCGGGCAGCTCGACCAGGGAGAAGTCGGGTCGGATCTGGATGTGCCCGAAGTCTCCGCGGTTGAGACCGCCCTCGTTGGCCAGCGCACCGACGATCTGACGCGGCTCCACCTTGTGGCGCTTGCCGACCGCGATCCGGTACGTCGCCAGCGGCGTGTCCCCGGTCCGGCGCGAGGGGCGGCGCTCGGGTCGTTCTGGTCGGTCGGGACGACCGCCGCGGTCGCTCTGGGCCGGGCGCTCGCTGCGGGCGGGTCGCTGGGGCTCGGGCTCGAGCAGCAGCGGCACATCGCCCTGGAGGACGACCGCGAGGGCCGCGGCCACGTCGACGTCCGGGACGTTGTGCTCGCGCACGTAGTGGGACACCACGTCGCGGAAGAACGAGAGCCGCTCGGTCGACGACAGGGCCTCGGTGATCGCGTCGTCGAAGCGGGCGAGCCGCGTGACGTTGACGTCCTCGACGGTCGGCAGCTGCATCGGGGTCAACGGCTGACGCGTGGTCTTCTCGATGGACTTGAGCAGGTAGCGCTCGCGTGGAGTGACGAACGAGATCGCGTCGCCGCTGCGGCCGGCCCGGCCGGTGCGGCCGGTGCGGTGCACGTACGACTCGGGATCGGTGGGGATGTCGTAGTTGACGACGTGGCTGATCCGTTCGACATCGAGCCCGCGGGCGGCGACGTCGGTCGCGACGAGGATGTCGAGCTTGCCGTCGCGAAGCTCGTTGATGGTCCGCTCGCGCTGCGCCTGCACGATGTCGCCGTTGATGGCCGTCGCGGAGAACCCGCGGGCCCGCAGCTTCTCGGCCAGGGTCTCGGTCTCGTTCTTGGTGCGGACGAAGACGATCATCCCCTCGAAGTTCTCGACCTCGAGGATCCGGGTGAGGGCGTCGACCTTCTGCGGGTAGGACACCATCAGGTAGCGGTGCGTGACGTTGGGGGCCGTGGAGGTCTTGTTCTTGACCGTCACCTCGGCGGGGTCGTTGAGGTACTTCTTGGAGATGCGGCGGATCTGGGCCGGCATCGTCGCCGAGAACAGCGCGACGTTCTTGTCGGCCGGGGTGTCGGCGAGGATCGTCTCGACGTCGTCGGCGAAGCCCATGTTGAGCATCTCGTCGGCCTCGTCGAGGACGAGGAAGCGGAGCTCGGTCAGGTCGAGGGTGCCCTTGTCGAGGTGGTCCATGATCCGACCGGGCGTGCCGACGATGATGTGGACGCCGCGCCGCAGGGCGCTGAGCTGGACGCCGTACCCCTGACCGCCGTAGACCGGAAGCACGTGCACGCCCTTGAGGTGGGCGGCGTACTTCTCGAACGCCTCGCAGACCTGGAGCGCCAGCTCGCGGGTCGGCGCCAGGACCAGGGCCTGCGGCTTCTTCTGCGACAGGTCGAGCCGGGACAGGATCGGCAGCGCGAAGGCCGCCGTCTTGCCCGTGCCCGTCTGAGCGAGCCCGACGACGTCGCGGCCGCCGAGGAGGGTCGGGATGGTGGCGGCCTGGATGGGTGAGGGCGTCTCGTAGCCGACGTCCTGCACGGCCTGGAGGACCCGGGGGTCGAGCCCCAGGTCGGCGAAGGTGACCTCGTTCTCGGCACCGTGCGGATCGTCGTTCATGGGTCCACGGTAGAGCCGCCGACGGTTGCCGCCCGATTCCTGGACCTTCCGGGCGTTCCGGTAGGGTTCACCCGGCTCACCAGCACCACCGGGAGTCACTTCGGGCTGTGGCGCAGCTTGGTAGCGCACTTGACTGGGGGTCAAGGGGTCGCAGGTTCAAATCCTGTCAGCCCGACCGAAGAAAACCGCAGGTCAGAGGCCATATCGGCGACGTACACGTACCGCCGGTATGGCCGGTTTTCGGCCAGGTCACCTTCTAAGTCACCTTATGCCTCCGGCTCCGTCGACCGCCCAGTCGCGGGACCCTCGATCGCCGAGCTGTCCGTGGCTGTCCAGGTCGCCCCACCGGAGTCGTCCGGGGTGTCGTCCGGCGCGGGCCCTGGGGACCTGGTCGGGGTGGCCGAGGTGCCGCTCGGGGCGCCGTTGAGGGCGGCGGCCAGCACGGTCAGGGCGTCGCGGGAGATCTCGGGGGAGAGGTGTCCGTAGACGTCGACGGTGAAGGCGATCCCGGAGTGGCCGAGCAGCTGGGAGACCACGGTGATCGGGACGCCGTGGGTGAGCATCACCGAGGCCGCCGAGTGCCGCAGCGTGTACAGCCCCACCCCGGGCAGGTCCGCGGCCCGAGCGGCGGTCTTGAGGGCCCGCAGGGCGTTACGGGGGTTCGCACGGCTGGCCGACCTCGGTGACGAACACGAAGTCGGTCTCGACCCACAGGTTGACGGCGCGGCGTCGCTCGGCGGCGCTGCGTTGCCGGACCCGGCCGAGTACGGCCAGGGCCGGCTCGGAGAGCGGAACCGTGCGCCGAGACTTCTCGGACTTGGGGTCGGTGACGCTCAGCTCGCCCTGCATGCGGGTCAGGGTGCCGCGCACCCTCAGGGTGGCCCGCGCCAGGTCGACGTCGCGCCAGGTCAGGGCCAACGCCTCGCCCCGTCGCAGACCGGTGTGGACGAGCAGCTCGAACAGCGGCTGGTAGCGCGAGGTTGCGGCAGCGCCGAGCAGGTCCGCGACCTGCCCGGGGGAGAGGAAGGACGCCTCCCGGCCAGCCCTGAGTGGCACCTTTTGGAAGTGCGTCCAACCGCGGCGTTGAGGGCAACCCGAGCCTGATCCAACCGGACGACTCGGCCAGCGAGTGCTGGCTTGGTCTGGGGACGCCGCACCAGGGTGCTGCCCACGCTCGGCGTGGACGAGTAGGCCCGCGCGGCTTCGACCCATGATGTCCTGAGACTCAGTTCTTCACCCGGACCGTCGCGCGTGAGCGGACCGACCGGACCACGCCCTCGCCGCGGTACCGGACCTTGACCTCGTGCTCGCCGCGACCGACGTCGAGGAAGCGGGCCACGGTGCGCCCCGCTCCGACGGGCATCGTGCGCCAGGGCCGATGGTCGACGCGGATGCGCAGCAGGCCGGGCAGGGGAATGAGGACGCCGGGGGCGGTGGCCACCACGGTGACCTTGACCTTGCCGCGCCGAGCGCGTGCCCGCACACGAAGGACCGCTTGGGTCTCCACGGCCGCGGCCGGTCCGAGCGTCTGGGTGGCGCCGGTGTACCCGTCGTGCTGGACGTCGACGACGGCAGCGATCTGCTGGCCGAGGTCCTCGGGCGCGACCGTCCGGACGGTCAGTGCCGGGTCGTCACCGGTGGGGATGCCGTTGCGCAGCCAGGTGTAGGTGACGGCCGCGTCGGCGGGGGTGTAGGCGCCCGGCGTCACGGTCATCGTCCCACCGACGACAGGATCACCCGTCAGCTGGAACGGCGTCGATATGGTCACCGGAGGGACCTGCGCGGCTTGGATCCGCTCCTGGACGAGCTGGCGCACCTCGGGCAGCTGGTCGTAGAGCAGCTGCCCCGGACAGGCCGTGTCGTTGGTGTCGCGGTGGCCGTCGATGACGGGCAGGACCGCTACCTGGGACCGGGCGTACTTGTCGCTTCCCTCGGAGGTGACCGCGGCGGTGCCCTCCGGGTCCCGGCCGTACATGGACAGCTTCCACGCGGCCAGGTTCACCACGGCGGTCAGCGTCTCGATGCTCGGCGCGACCAGGTCGTAGTTGCCGATGACGGCGATCCCGGACGAGGTCGCGTTGAAGCCCAGCGTGTGGGCTCCCCGAACCGGCCTGGCCGCCCCGCCGGCGCGCCCCACCCAGGCGCGCCCGAACCGGTCGACCAGGAAGTTGTAGGCGATGTCGGACCAGCCCAGGGAATGGGTGTGGTAGCGGTAGATCCCGCGCAGCAGGGCCGGTACGTCCTGCTCGGCGTAGTCGTTGCTGTTGGCGGTGTGGTGCACGTGCACCTGCTCGATGGTGGCGTTGTAACGAGGGCCACCGTTGCGCCACGACTCGTCGGCCCCCCACACCTCCCGGCCCGACATCGGGGGTCGCGCCACGACGCTCATGCCCGTATCGGCGCGGGCGAGCGGGCTTCGGACCAGCGCGTCGTCGTCGCGGGCGCGGGGGTGCATCAGCACCAGGGTGAGCCCGTCGGGCCGGCGGCCCTCCGCCTTGATGCGGATGCCGTCGGCCGGGCCGATCCACACCAGCTGCGTGCCTGCCCGGCCGTGCCACTCCTGGTCGTCCTCGTCCGGCAGGTCGTGCATGAGCGGGACCCGCCGCCACGGCGTCCAGGTGTCCGACCGGCGCGAGCTGACGAGGAGGCGTGGCTCCGCCTCCTCGCGCGGCCAGACGAACCCCACCATCGAGTGGGTGGTTGTTGGCAGTCTGGCCGAGCGCCAGCGATGGCTGCCCACGGACGGGAGCAGCTCGTCGCCCAGCGCGACCTCGAGCGAGGCGACGTCCGAGTCGCCGTCGGCGCTCAGCTGGAGCCGCGGGAGACCGTCCCCTGACCCGCTGTCACCGGACAGCAGTCCCGTGCGCGAGGCCACCGCGAGCCCGCCCACCCCGACCGCTCCCGCCGCCACCGCGCGGAGCAGCGCTCGGCGACGCGTCGGCTCAGGGGGCACCGGTCCAGGGTGAAACACCAGACGGCGTCCTTGGGGAGGACATGCCGAGACGACCCGAGCGGTCACGCTTCGTGCGCCGCAATACGAGGAGTTCAGCGCAGCTCGTTGACGAGCTCCCCGATGAAGGCCTGACCAAGGACCCGGTGCAAGGCGAGCGCGGCGAGGAGAGGCTTGCCTAGGCTCGCCAAGCAGAAGATGGCTCGGTGGCGCTGACGAGGCCCCAATCTGTGTGGCTTCCTGGACTCAGGACTCGGATCCAGCACGATCTGGCCGAAGACGTGTTCTCGGCCGACCTCGCTGGCGGCGGTCCGTCTCGATCATCTTTGGGTGGTGCGCACCTCAACGGGCTCGGGACCGGCGACGGGCGTCGTATGTCCGCGACGATCGTGCCGCGGCTTAGCCGGTGAGCGACCTCGGTCCCGTCACCCCCTGTCCGTTCCCGGAGCGGTCGTCGAGGCCAGAAGGCGTCGAGCCCGACGACCGAGGTCGCTCAGGTCAACCCGACCCTCATCGGCCGCGGCCGCCAGACGCGCAGCCAAGTCCAGTGCCTCGTCGAGCTCAGGTCCGATGATGGCGGACTCCTGGCCCATGTCGCGAAGAATGGTTGCCTCGGTCCGTGAAGCGATCAACGGGTCCGTCACGCCATCGATCCAGACCCGGGTGCGGCGGCCGTCGCCGCGTTCGTCGCCGGTGATTCTCTCAAGGGCGAAGATGCGATCCGCGCGTGCGAACTTTCCGAAGCCAAGGGCCACCATGCGCGAGTCCGACGCCACGTGGCCATCCTGGCACTACCCGCCGACGCCAGCCCCGAGTTGCCTGTGGGCCAAGAGCGGAGTCTCTGGTGTCGTTTCGCCGCGCAAGCGCCCGCGTCACCTCGCCGCCTTTGACGCGGTCTGTTGAACCCCCGGTCCTACCTCTTGCGCCGCTATGTCCATGCAGCCGCGGGCCAACCGGCGCATACCGACTCCGCGCATCAGATCCCTCGAGCTGGTTACCGACCGCGGCGCGTCAGGGCGGCTTTCTTGGGCTGAGGCACATCACCGTGGGTGGAACATGGGGATGTGTTCGGTCCGTTCCCGTTCTCGTGTGCCACGTGCGTGCCACAGCGGTCTTCGGGCCGAGTGAAACGAAGCCGGTAGAGACGCGCCGACACTCGTGTCAGAGCGGCAGCGCGCAAGGGGCGGAGGATGCGGTTCATGGCCCAGCGCGTAGAGATTCAGCTGATCGACGATGTCGACGGCACCCCAGCTACCGAGACCGTGCTGTTCGCGCTCGATGGAAGGGACCTCGAGATCGACCTCAATGACAAGAATGCGGCCAAGTTGCGAAGGGCGCTCGACCCGTACGTGGGAGCCGGGCGTCGCCTCGGTTCGCGGACGGGCACGTCCCGCCGGCGCACCGTCACGGCTGGGTCGTCAGGGATGACCAAGGAAGAGCTCGCCAACGTGCGTGCCTGGGCGCGGGCCAACGGCTACGAGGTTGCAGACCGCGGGCGCATCAAAAGCGACGTCGTCGAGGCGTATCACGCAGCCCGCTGATCTCGCGGGCCTCGTGTCTCCCGCGTGGCCGAGTTCGCAGGCTACTAGTCCTCCTTGTCGACGATCTTGGCGCCGTCGGCCGCCCGCTGGACTGCAGCGAGCGTGCTGACGTTGGTGAGCGGCGGCGGGCTTGTGGTGCCCTAACCCGGCCCTTAGGCTGATCGGACTTCTGGGGGTTCGCATGTCTGCTCGGGGCAGTCAACACGGCATGACCCGGCGCACGGTGGCGCGAGGCGCGGCGTGGTCGGTACCGTTGGTAGCGGTCTCCGTGGCTGCCCCCGCGTTCGCCGCATCCGGGATCATCGTTAATCCGGTCCTCAGGATCGACCGCGTCGGCCGCGTCGACGACTCGTGCAGGAACTCCATGGTGGTGACCGGGTTGGCTCCGTCAACGCAGTACCGCTATCTCAACACCTACAGCAGACAACGGGCAGTACGGGGATGACTTCACCACCAACTCGTCCGGCGAAGGTGATTGGAGCAATATCGAGGACCTCGAGGTTGCCTGGACGACGCAGATCTTCGACGTAAACGGGCAGCTGGTTGGTCCGACGCAGCCGGTCAGTTCGCCGCAGCAAATGTTCATTTCTACTTGCTGAGCGGCCGCGCGACGACGTGTTGCCGTGTTGATGCACGACCGCTCTTCGGCATGTGAGTGCGTTGGGAGCTAGGAAGAGACGCAGGGTCTTCGGCGAGACTCGACCCGAGCTGAGACAGGTCGGGGGAGGTCGTCGTCGCCGAGCCGGCAGTGACCGGCGGACCTCTCATCCGCCGTTCACGTGGCTCGCTTGCGTCAGAGCTCCGACCGGAGGTTGAGCATCAGTCGCGTTCTGGTTGTGCTGGGACCTTGATGTCGTCCGACAGGTCGGTTTGTTGCCCGGAAGCGAGGTCTAGGAACCCCGTGACTGTGACCCGGGCGCCGTCTGGGTCCTCATGGCCGAGGAGCAATGTCGTGCCGTCGGGAGACAGGCCCAGTGCGTCGCATCGTCGAAGTAGCTGCTCGAGGTCGCCGTCCAGATGCAGCTCGGCGATCTCGGGGCACGACCCCAGCGGGCGGACCAGGACGAGCGCCGAGTCGCTGGTCCATTGGGGGCGTGTCGTCGTTGGGTCCCCCAGCCCAGTGATCTCGACGGGCCGTCCACCGTGGTTCGGGACCAGTGTCGACGTGCTGCCGACGTACCTGATGGTGCCTAGGCGGCTTGTCGCGTCTGCCGGCGGCGGCGCGGCAGGTTTCAGGAGCAAGTGTCGCGCCCACGTCGGCAGCGATGAGGTCGGATCGGGGTTCACAGGGTGATGTGACTGAGTTCGGACGAGGGCGAGCCCGACGGGTAGCGCGATCGCGACGATGACTGCTGCGGCGGCGAGCAGGGACAGTCGTCCGTACGCCCGTCCCAGGTTCCGGCTTGCGGCCAGGGCGTCCTCGATCCGACCTTCCCAGGCGCTGTCAGGCCCCACCTCGTCCACGGCGCCCGATAAGCGGGAGCGCAGGTCCGATTCGAAGTCACTCATCGTGACTCCTCGTGGTCGGCAAGCCGGGAGCGCAAGACGGCCAGGGCTCGTGCTCGGTGCGTCTTGACCGCACCGATCGAGATCCCGAGGACTTCGGCAATCCTGGGGTCGGTGAGGTCTTCGTAGTAGGCGAGCACGACGACCGCCCGTTGCCGCGGCGAGAGGCGCGATAACGCCGCCCACGTGTCGTCATGCTCGAACGGGTGGACCACTCGCCCGTCGACCTCAGGCCGTGCGATCTCGTGGTTTGACTGCCTGCGGACCCAGTTCAGATGGGTCCGCACCATCGTCGTGCGCACGTACTGCTCGAGCGCCTCGGGTGCCCGCACGCGTTGACGCTTCCTGTAGACAGCGAGCAACGCCTCCTGGACAAGGTCCTCGGCGTGTCCACGCTCGCCCGTCAGGAGAAGAGCGGTCCTCAGCAGCGCTGCAGATCGCGAGCGCACGAGCAAGAGGAAGGCCTCGTCAATGTCCACACTTCGCCCCCACGTGACGTCGTTGGGACCGACTGTGTCAATGAGCGACACCGCACACAACCTCTCAACTCCGATACCCGATCAGCTGCCCGGCCGGATGCGCGGACGCACTCCCTCCACCGGGGCGCCGGCACCGTCGACAAGATCCGTCATGGCACCGTCGGTTCCGATCGTCACCAGTGTTATGGCACCCGCCGCGATCCTCGTCGCCAGGAGACCGGTGACGCTCCAGTCCGGGATCGCGACCCAGTCCTCGTCGTCGGCTTGGTGGGTGACCTGAGTGAGCGCCGTACCGTCCGGAGCCACCGTCCAGATGTTGCTCGCCAAGCCAGTGCCGGAGAACGGGTCGAGGTTGCCGGCGTCGAAGGCGATGCGGCTTCCGTCCGGGCTCCAGATCGGCTGCCGCGGGCTCATGCTCCGAGGCGTGATGACGGTCCGTCGGCCGCGGGCCGCGCGCGTCGAGACCGTGGCCAGGGCCTGATGGTCCAGCTGCCAGTCGCCCCGCAACTTCTTGTAGTAGTCCAGCTCCACCACGAGCCGGTCGCCGTCTGGGGACCAGTCCGGGTACACGGGGCCTATGCCCTTGCCGAACTCGATGTCGCGAACGACCGCGCCGGTGTCAGCGTCCACGATCCGCACGGGTTGCCGCGGTGCAGAGTCGTAGCCCCACCAGAAGGCGATTTGCTCACCGTCCGGCGACCACGCCGGGTCGTCGGCGAGACTGCAACCGGCGGCACAGTCGAAGAGGAGCCGGCGGTGGGTGCCGTCAGCGTCGGCCACCCAGATCTCCGACTTCCCGTCACTGGTCTCGACCGTGAACACGATCCGGGCTCCGTCCGGTGCCCAGTCCACGTGGGTCGCCGGTGACTCCAGCAGCAGCGCAGGCACGCCTCCCGGTTCGATGAGCGAGACGCCACCCGCGGTCCTGTAGAGGATGGGCCCGGGAACGTTCACGCCCCTGGACTGGGTAGTCGGCGTAGCGCTGGTGACCTGGCCAGCGCTTGCTGGGTCTGGGCGCGAGGCCGCAGCCTGCGTCGAGGTGCATCCGACGCACGCCAACAGCACAACGACCACGAAACGCCTCATACATGTAAGACACCGCTCGGGCCGCGTTCGGGTGACGCCGACATGAACGTGTCTATGATCCGGAACCTCGGCGTGAGCAGCGGATCGACGGTCCGTTCATCAACCCGCCCTGCTGTGGGCGGCCGGGACGCGGGGTACGTCTTCAGCTTGCCGTCGCTCCGCATCAGCCTCCGTTGACTGTCACTGAAGTGTGCCCCGGCCGCGCCCCCGAAGCTGCGTCACCCCGCCCCAGACAGCCACACGCCCGTGGCACCGGATCAAGGTCTCAACATCCGAGTCCGCGGCTGCTGTCACGCCCCAGCCCGCAAGTGACAACAGCCCCACCGGCGGTCCAGGTTCGCCGTGGCGTCCTCGAAGGATGGGAAACTTCGAACGCCACCCCTGGCCTGAGGGCTAGCAGCCAGCCACCTCTTCGTCATCGATGCAGGTGTCGTTGCCGGGGCCGCCGACCAGGATGTCGTTACCGCCTCGCCCGTCCAGGATGTCGTTGCCGGCGAGCCCGTCCATGTAGTCGTAGTTGGATTCGCCGCTGGTGTCACGGCCGATCATCCGGTCGTCGAACTCCGTGCCGTACAGCACCATCGATTCGCCAGCGCGGGTGATCACGTCGCCGGTCGCCGCTCCGACCAACCGAACCGTTCCTGCTTCCAGGTCGGCCTCGATGGGCCCGGGGCTTCCTTGGTAGAGCAGGACGAGATAGACCTCACCGCGCGTAAGGACGTGGTCGCCATCGGCTGTCAGGGCGATGACGATGTCGCCGCCCCCTGCGACGGTGAGGACATCGCGGCCCGGCCCGCCTCCCAGATTCCTGTAACCGCTGTCGAACAGGCTCGAGAGCCTGTCTTGCCCTAGACCCCCGGACAGGGTGTCGTCGGACCTCCCGATAAGGCGGTCTGCGCCGGGCCCTCCCTTGAGACGCCTCATCTGTGAATAGCCTCGTGTCATCAGAAGGTCGTCACCTCGCCCGCCGAGCAGGAGGTCGTTCTTGATGCCGCCGAGCTGGACGATGCGGTCGTCGCCCTCGTCGCCGGAAATCCGGTCGCCCTGGTGCTTCCTCAGTAATGGGCCGCTGGTTCCGCCGGAGAGCCGATCGTCGCCGGGACCACCGTGGACGGAGTCGGAGCCTGAGCCACCGCAGACGACGTCGGCGCCGCCGCGGGATCGTACGACGTCGTTGCCGGCCAGGGCGACGATCACGTCCTCCTGGGCGGTCCCTACAATCACGTCATCGCCGCTGGAGCCGACTACCGTCGCCCGCTGCCCGATGCAGGTCGGCGGATCTGCCTCGGCGGCTTCGGGTGAGAAGAGGTCCGCGGTCGCGAATGCCGAGAGGTCCGCAGACCCGGTGGCCGGGCCTGCAACCTTGGGCGAAGGGTGGGCTGCATCCTCGGGCCGCGAGAGGTCCGTGGCCCCGAATGCGGAGAGGGTTGCGCAGACCAGGAGCGCGATGCCAAGAAGGACGTGGTAACGCATCGTGTCCCCTCTGCGGTCCCGTAACCCGCCTCGACGGTTCGCGTCCGGCGCTCGGAGACAGACACCGCCGATCGGTTCCGGTCCGGGAGTGTTCGACGAGGTCGCCGGAGCCTCTAGTCTCCTCCGTTGGGCGCGTGGTTGAAACTGTCGGAACAGCGCTGGAGGCCGAGGAATCGTGCCTGCGCTGTCGGAACACCGCTGGAGGCCGAGGAATCGTGCCTGCGCCGGCGTCGCCATACCGCGCGGTCGACTGCCAAGTCACGACTGGGACGGTCTCAGACCCTCCTAGGACCGGCGACGCGGACGAGACCCGAGTTGTTCCTGGCTTCTCCGCGTTGCACGAGCCCGGGTGTGACGAGGAGCCGCTTGCCGAACAAGACTCGTACGTCACACCGCGTTCGACATGCATGACCGGCGGACCGGCACTCCGCTGCTCCAGTTCAGATGTGGTGGGAGGAACCAGGGTCCTCTGACGCTTTCCATGGCTTCACGGTCGAGCCCGTTAGCTTCGTACGGGTCGATGAACTGGCGTCCCGAGCCATCGGGGGTCCGGCCTACATCAAGCTCGTGGTCGATGGGGCGCCCCTTCCGCGGCGCACGCGGGGACCTACGTGCCTGAACCGCGGCCGCCTGACCGGTGACAGCGGGCGGCCGGCGGGTGCATCGGTGAGCGGATCAGGATGGCTCGATCCCGTTCCGGAGGTGTCAGGTGAGGATCTTCCGCTTCGTGCTGTTGGCGGTGCTGGCCGGTCTCGTCGCCGGCGGGCCCGCGCCCCTTGGGTGGCTTCTGCTCCGTCCGTGCCCACTCTCGTGGCCATCCGGGCGGCACATCATCCGGGGTTCGATCGGGTCGTCTTCCAGTTCGCGGGCGGGCTGCCGATTAGTCATCGCGTCGAGTACGTCGACGTCCTGCGCGGCGACGGCTCGGGTCTCCCCATCCCGGTCGCCGGACGGGCGGTCCTGAGTGCCAGCCTCTCTGGCGCACAGGCCCACAATTCACAAGGCCCGACGGTCCAGGCGCGCAAGGCGTTCGCATTGCCCAACATCATGACGACCGTGCGCGCTGGCGACTTCGAGGCCGTCACTACCTACGGGATCGGCCTGGCGAAGCGCACGCCCTTCACGGTCTCCATGTTGCACGACCCGAGCCGGGTGGTCATCGACATCCGTGCGGCGTTCCCGACCGTGGACCGTCGGGTGTTCTTCTTCGACCGTGACAACTTCGTCGCGGGCACGGGTCCGTTCTTCACTTCCAGGACCCGACCCGTCAGGGCAGGGACGTCCGCCGTCGGGGTGCTGGACCGGCTCTTCGCCGGGCCGCATTGCCAGCGAGAGAAGCGAGGGGCTGCGGTTGCTCGGGTCGCACGCCACGGGATTCGCCGATCTCGCCATCGCCGACGGCGTGGCCCGTGTCCGGCTGACCGGTGGCTGCAACAGCGACGGGTCCACGGTTACCATCGCGGGGGAGATCATGCCGACGCTACGCCAGTTCGCGAGCGTCGACTGGGTCAAGATCTTCGATCCTGCTGGCCACACCGAGGTCCCGAACGGACAGACCGACTCGATCCCGGCTGCCTCGAACCCTGAGGTTCGTGCTCTGACCACCCAAGACGTGACCAGGCACGCCTCCGGCATGCGTCCTGCGCCGGCTTGCGCCCGGGTCCCGCTTGGAAAGGATGCGCGCCAGCGCTTGTTGGTCAACGGGGACGACCACGCGTCCCACGCAGCTGGCGGGTCACCCAGGCAGCGATTCCAAGTCACCTTATAAGTCACCTTATGGTCGGCGTCTGATAGGTCCACGTTCGTCCACCGGTGACGAAAGCCCAGTAAAACAGGGGGATTCGGATTCTGGTGGATTTCAGTGGACCTGCGGCCGAGGGCTGGGGGTCAAGGGGTCGCAGGTTCAAATCCTGCTGCAGCCCGACCGTGTGATGTCTCAGGACATCGGAATAGCCGGACCCACGATTTCGCAGGTCCGGGTCATTTCTTCTGGTGGGTCCGGGTGGCCGCCGGTGGGTTGGTAGTCGCGGGTGAGGTCGATGGTGAGCTCGCGGAGGAGTCTCGCCGGTGGCGGCGTTGATGATGCGGACGTCGAGGTCGTGGACCAGCAGGAGGACGTGGGTTCGGGCGTGGGTTCGGCCGACGGCGATGTGGCGCAGTTGGCCGGCCACGCGCAGGGTGACGCTGCCCGGTCTGGTCGATCTTGTCGCGGCGGACGCGGTCGTGGGTGTCGGTGGAGCGGTCGGCGTCGCCGGGGCTGGCTTTGGGTCGGGCGGTGTAGGCGGTGGCCGGGGTCGCGCGGTGTGGCAGCGACGTGTGGCCGCGGCGGTGGTTGTACTCGTCGCGGAACTGGCGTCGAGCAGCGCCTGGAGCTCGGCGAGGGTCGCTGGGCTGGTCGGGCTGCGGCGCGTAGCCACTTCTTCATCGTCTGCTGGAAGCGTTCGACCTTGCCGCTGGTGTCTGGGGTGGTTCGGTGCGGCAGTTCTTCTGCACGATGTCGTGGCGGCGTAGCTCGTGCTTCGAAGCTGGTTGCGTCCGCCGCGGCCGCCGGCGAACCGGGTGGTGTAGACCATGCCGTTGTCGGTCAGGGTCGATGCGGGGTATCCGTGCAGGTCGGCGGCTTGGCGGAAGGTGGCTCAGCCACGATCGGGGCGGTGACGCGGCCGGTGTGCTGAGGACGTGCAGGGCGAACCGGGAGTGGTCGTCGAGCCAGGTGATGATCTCGACGTCGGCGCCGGGCTGGCCGTCGGGTGGGTCAGCCGGTAGTGGGTGAAGTCGGACTGCCAGGTCTCGTTGGGCATGGGCGGCTTCGAAGCGGATGTAGGAGGATTTCGGTCGCTTGGTCGGGTCTGGGCTCACCTGCCCGTGCGGACCAGGATCCGGTTGATCGTGGCCCGGGCCAGCTTGATCTGGTGGTGATGGTGGAGATGCCACTCGATGGTGTCGGCGCCGGCGTCCAGACCGGCCTCGGAGAGCTCCTTGCGCAGTTCGAGGACCAGGTCGATCGGTCGTGGCTCGGGTCGCGGTCGGTGAGGTATCGCGGAGCCCGTGACCGCGGCTCGAACGCGGCCTCGCCCTCGGCGGCGTAGCGCTTCATCAAGCGGCTGATCCACCCCTGGGAGACCCCGTAGGTGCGGGCTGCTTCGGACTGGCTGGAACCGGCGAGCACGGCTGTGATGACCAGCCGCCGCTTGAGGAGTTCGACATGGCCGAGCCTGTCGAGATCGGGCCATTCCGATCGCCTGCGACACGCTATGCCGATGTCTTGAGACACCCCATTCCGATGTCCTGAGCCAGCACACTGTCAGCCCGACCGTGTGATGTCTCGTGACATCAGCGACAACGGACCTGCGATTTCGCAGGTCCGTTTGTCATTTCCGGGTCGGGCCTGGGGGTCGTCCGGTGGGTTGGTAGTCGCGTCTGGGTTTCGACCTTGCCGCAGGTGGTGGGGTGGTTCGGGCGGGAGTTCTTCTGGACGATGTCCAGGCGGCGGAGCTCGACTCGAGCTGGTTGCGGCCGCCGCGGCCGCCGGCGAACCGGGTGGTGTACACCATGCCGTGAGCACCGGCCTATCCCAAGCTTGACCGCCACCCTCACCTTCGGCACCACCGACGTCGGCAACGTGACGGGGACCCCATTCAACTGAACTGCGCGTCCTGGCGCGCCGGGCGTGGACCTGTCCGCTCTTCAGCAGGGCAGGGGTAGCAGCCGGGCCCAGGCCTGGCGTAACTGGTTCCATGTCCCGCTGTTAGGGACGTGCCATCGGCCCTGCCTTCGCCTATCCCGCTTGGGGAAGTAGCCCGCTCAGTTCGTCCGACAGACGGTCCACACCTGAACCGCGGCGGCCCGACCAGCCGACGCCGAACTTCGCCGGGGACAGCGTCACCTGAATGGTCCCTGGCCCTACCTGCGTCCACCGGGCGTTGACCTTCTCGCCTGCCATCAGAAGGTGTCTCCCGGAAGTGAACATCGCGGTGCCCATGTTCACGTCTCCGGCCAGGTACCGGAACCCCGTGCGCTGGGCAGCCTCCAGAAGCGCCGCGAAGACATCCGACGGCCTCGCCTGGAAGGTCATTGACCGTGTGTCATCGCCGCTCACTCACTCAGCATGACAGGGGTTCAATCGGTCCAGCCGTTGGCCCGCCACAGGTCCACCAGCCTGTTCACCGTGGCGGGGTCGGGGCTGGGCTGGGTCTGGTACTTCAGCACCGGACCCTTCGGTGACCGGGGGTAGGCCTGGAATCCCGTCGGGGTCTGGCCGACGGTAGGGGCCGCCGTCGTCTGGGGCTGCCCGGCTGGTGGTGGTCCGCTGGGGTTCGGCTGTCACGACGGCCACCCGTCGGTCCGCCAGCCGTCGATGACCTCGCGGCGCTGTGGCTGGTCCTGGCGGGCACGGGCATGCGCCGAGGCGAAGCGTTGGCGATCCGCTGGTCGGACGTCGATCTGGATGCCGTGACAATCCGGATCCGCCGCACCATCGGTCGGGTCGATGGTGTCGGGATGGTGAAGGACGAACCCAAGACTCCTGAATCGCGCCGCACGATCACGCTAAGACGAGAGGTCGTGGAGGCGCTGAAGTCGCATCGGCTGGCCCAGGCCCAGCAGCGACTCGCGGTGGGTGCGGCCTGGCAGCACGAAGACCGGGTGTTCTGCGCGCCGTGCTCTCACCGGAATCAGCCGGCCAGCAGGTCCAGGTTGACGGAAGAATGTCTGGTGGTCGGGTCAACCAGAACGTTCCCTCGAGCGATTAGTAGGTGTGACGGGCTACTTGAGGTCCATCGACGACGAGAGCGGGTCCGAGCGCGACGTGGTCGCGAGTCCGCGGCAGGTGCGCGGGCTGCACTCGGACGTCTTCGACGGCTTCTACACCCGCGAGTACTCCTCGCTGGTGGCCTTGGCTCACGTGTTGATGGGAAGTAGAGGTCACGCTGAGGACATTGCGCAGGAGGCCATGCTCGCGGCCTACAGACGGTGGGATGAGGTCGGCGCGATGGATTTCCCGGCGGCCTGGGTCAGGCGCGTCTGCGCCAACATGGCCACGTCGGTCGTGCGACGCAAGATCGTCGAAGCGCGCACGCTGGTGACGCTGCGCCGGCCTCATCCCGAGGTCCGTGAGCTGGACGAGGGCGCCTCGGCCTTCTGGGCCGAGGTACGACGTCTGCCCCGGAGGCAGGCACAGTGTCTGGCGCTGTTCTACATCTACGGGTGCTCGGTGAAGGAGACGGCAGAGGTTCTCGGCTGCTCCGAGGGCACGGTCAAAACACATCTGGCGCGGGGACGAGCGGCGATGGCAGCCCGGCTCGACATTCCGCTGGCCGAGGGGGTTTGAGCATGACCTTCGAGACCCGTGCCCGTCGGGAGGCCCAGGAGGCCCTGGACTCCGTTCGAGGAGTGAGTGTGATGGAGCAGTTGGTTGAGCTGAGGCAGCGGGACCGGACCCGGCGGCGTACGAACCTCATCGTGGGCGGGTCGGCGATGGCGGCCGTCATCGTGGCTGGCGCATGGTTTGTCAACGGGCAGACCGGCGCATCCGAGTCGATTCCAGCAAGCGATCAGCCGTCCGAGACGATCGCGTCGGCTGTGTGTAGCTCCTCGGTCACCTGCCTGGGCGACGACCGCTACCAGGTTGACCTGGCCCGACCGGTGACGCTCACCCTCACACCCGACTTCGCCGAGGATCTGGAGTTCTCGCCCGGGTCGACCTTGCTCGACACCTACCGAAACGATGCCAGCGCTGGAGTGGCCGTGTTCGAGAAGACGGTGCCGGCCAAGTACGACGAGTCCTGGTCACGTGACCCCAAGGCCGGCAGAACAGCCGAGTCGGTGGCCCGGTGGCTCTCGCGCCGCCCATTCCTCGAGGACACCACCCTCACCCAGACCACGCTCGGCGGCCTTCCGGCCTGGCGGGTAACCGGCAAACTGAAGCCCGATGCCGGCTTGCCCGCCGACAAGAAGGGCGTCGGGGAGGTCGCTCCGACATTCGTCAACGGGCCCGGCCAGGCCGGGTACGACCAAGACCTCACGGGGGAGTACACACTCGCTGACGTCCCCGGTGCAGGGCTCACCGTCGTCTGGTCGTGGACCAAGGAGGGCGCAGACCTCACCCCCAACCAGGCAGTCATCGACAGCATCTCGTTCGACTGAGCCTGCCAGCCTGCATGCTGACGTGGGAGCCGGGCGTGATCTGAAGTGGTTCCGGCAGCCAAGGAGGCGGTGACCTAGCCACCGTCTGACGACCGGCGACGGGTCGCTACATCACCGCCGTGCCACCCCGATCCAAAGATGCGGGCCGCCTGCCAGCGCAGGCGCCGCCGTACGCCGAAGTGCGCGGAGCGGTGCATCGTTGGCCGGAATGACGCGACCGCCCACCGGCCATGAGCGTGCGTTCGTTCTGGCTCGCCCGGCCAGTGAGCGAGCCGCAACCACCCGAGGGCGGGGTTCAGCGGGCGTTTGGGAGCGCCCCGAAGGTGCGCAGGACGTGCTCGGGCGTGGAGGCGAGCAGCTCCTGTGTTGCGTTGCGGGTAGCGTCGCCGCGCAGCCACCGCCGTGTCGCGGCGCGGTTCAGGCCGGTCCAGCACTCCAGGGCGTAGCGGAGCTGGGGCGAGTCCTGGGCGATGTAACGGTTTCTGCCCCCTGGGCCGAAATTCGGCCGCTTGGATACTCGGCACGAAACTCTTTGCGGATATTTGTCTCTCTTGCCGACTTTCGGCCCGACGCGACGCGGGTTGCCGCGAAAGCGGGCGTGGTGCAGCATTCGGTCTCGGGGGCAGCCATGGATACCTTGTTCCGTAGGAACTCGACCGACGACGGGGGTGACAGCACCCTGTCCCGTGGGACGGCCGTGCTCCACCTGGGCGGTCGGTCGGTGGAGGAACTGGGCATGAACCTCGTCTACTTGGAACGCTTCGACGAGCTGGGTGCCATCTGGTCTACCCGTGGTCAGGACTACCGCGAGGACTCCACGTTGGCCAAGAGTGCAGGTTCGGCATCGGTCATCAAGAACGGCGAGCTGCTCCTCAAGGTCATCAAGGACCCTGACAACCCCGGCAAGGTGCTGACCGGGCACGAGGGGACCGAGGGGAAGTTCGAGTTCACGTACGGCAAGGCAACGGCGAGGATCATGATGCCTCCGTTCCACGGTGCGCACGCGGGCTTCTGGATTCAGTCGAAGGACCCATACGCCGTAGGCCGTCCGGAGATCGACGTGGTGGAGTGCTTCGGTGCGCACGACCCGAACCGCAAGGAAGGCGTGTTCGTGTTCCACACCGTGTACTACAGGGACACCCCTGATGGTCCGCTGCTGAGTGATCAGATCCAAGTGAACAGCAAAGACTTCGGCGCCTCGTGGCACGAGGAGTACCACGACTACACGGTGCATTGGATGCCAGATCGGTACGAGTTCTACATCGACGACAGGCACACCGGCACCGTCACGAAGGGGCTCAGCGATACTCCGAAGTACGTCGTCTTCTCGATGCTGGCACGGGACTGGGAAGCAGAGGAGTTGCGGGAACACGACCCCAAGTCGTACGTGATGCGTGTGAAGTGGCTGAAGGTCTGGCAGTGAGCATGGTTGACCTCGAGGGCTACGGCTGGTGTGACAAGTTGCCCGGGGTCCACGCCGAAGGACTGAACCCCTACTACCGGGAAAGGAAGGGGGGCCAATGATCAACCTCTTCCACGTGCTGACGTGGGCCGCTCTTGTCGTCGCGTGCTGGTTCCTGATCAGCGCGTGGCGACTTCATCGCAAGGTGAGACAACAACTGAAGGCGCTCCAAACGCCACCGGTCCCACCGACCAGCGTGCGCGTCGTGCAACCCGATGGTTCCGAAGACCCCGTGGAACTCGTCTACCCGGGCAGGGCGGTGGACGGCATCCATTCCGGGGTTGCGGTGCCGACCTCACCGTTCCTCAGCCCCGATGACCATGCGAAAAGCGAAGCTCATCCTTGGGAAATCGAAAGACGAGTCATGGTCGTGACGCCTGTTGCCGCAGTCATGGCAGCACTGGACAGGAATTGGCCGGGTTGGCCGGGTTCGCGGGACCGACGCAGAGACGTCATCCGGGACTCCATGTACGCGGAGCTGTTCGGAGCGTTCAAGGCCCTTCGTGCTGACTTTCGTGAGTACAGAAGGACCCATCCCTGAGAAGAGGACCGGGAACCTCCAGGCCAACGACGACGGCTCCCACGACCTCTCCTTCGGACCCCGACCTGCCTGTCACAGTCGTACGCGCAACGTGACGGCCAGAGACGCGGCCAGTGGGTCGTCGTCGTCGACGACGGCGAGCAGTCGCGCCCATCCGCCGGAGGCCTCGACCAGCATCAGGCCCTCGACCTTCGCCACGACGCCGTCGATCAGGGGGAGAAGGGCGAGGTCCGCGCCGCCGTCGTCACGGAGCAGGACCAGCGCCGATGCCACGACGGGCCCGTCGTCCCTCGTGTTGGGACTGTCCTCGGCGGCCGCGGCGCACAGCACCCCGTGGCCAGGAAGGGTGACGGCGTCGGTGATCGCGAGTCCTACGTTCGCGACGCTACCCAGCGCATAGCGACGTGATGCCGCAACGGTGATCGTGTCGGCACCCGCGCGGCCGTGGACCGCAGCAAGCACCTCAACCAGGTCGAGGTCGACGCTGGCGGAGGGCTGCCCCGCCGAGGGCAGGCCGCGGTGGAACCACCGCAAGGTGCCGCCCAGGACGCATGCCCCCTCGAGGTTGAGAGCATCGAGTGGCACCTCCAGCGCGTCGGCGGCCACACCATAGAGCTCCGTCATGTCGGCGACCCGGGTGTGCGGACGGCCCTGCTCCAGGGTCACAAGGATCCATCGCATCCTGGCCGGCGAGGAACCAGAACCCATGACCAGGACGGCAGGCTCCGCACCATCGAGGATCGCGCAGGCCGCTTCGAGGTCGGGCTTGAGGTGCTTGGTGGCCGACTGTTCGTCGAAGACCTCGAGTCCTTCGACGGGCGGGAGCAGTCGGACGGCCGTCGCGCGATCGTCGACGACCCAGGCTGCGTGGGTGGCATCGTCCTGCACGACCAGGAAGCCGTCCCCGAACCGCGCGACCGCGGAAGCAGCGCGCACCGGACCGCCGTGGTCGAACCGAAGACGCTCGACCCGCTCGATCTCGATCTGCATCCGATCCCCCTTCGCCCGGAGCTCAGCCTCCGTGCCGCTCGGGTGGTCAGCCCAGCGTGTGGATGGCGTACGCCACGGCGAAACCTAGTGCGGTGACGACCCGGTCAGCTTGCCGCCATGCTCGAACGCCTCGGGCATCCGCCGCGTGGCTCCCGCGAGCCCTCGAGAGCAGCGCCGAGCGGTACGGCTCGATCGGCGTCGGGTTCACCTACCTCGCCGGCCTCTACGTGATGTCCGTCTGCTTCCTCGGCGCTGTCGTGATCCAGGCGATCACCACCGACCATGGGTTGCTGGGTCGTTGGATCCGGCACGCCGACCGGGCCAGTGAGCCTGCTCTCACCCAGCCTGAGTGATGCAGACGACGGGCTCCTGCGCTCCCATGGAGTCATGAATGCGACCGAGACCCGGACCCTGACCACGGACGGTTCCACCCCGGCTGCGGGGCACCTGGGAGGCGGCGGACGGCTGACGCCGCAGGAGCGGGCCGAGGCCGGCAGGGCGGCGCGAGAGCTGGCGTCCCGTGGTGTGCACGGGGAGTGGCAACCGTCGCCTGATCGTGCCGATCCGGTCGACCTGCTCGAGGAGCAGGCGACCAGCCGGGTGCCCGAGCTGGTCCCGCTCCGGTACGGCCGGATGCTGGTGTCACCCTTCACGTTCTTCCGCGGTGCGGCCTACCTGATGGCTGCGGACCTGGCGGATGTTCCCCGGACCGGTTTGAACGTCCAGCTCTGTGGCGATGCCCACCTGTCGAACTTCGGCACGTACGCCGCCCCGGACCGGAGGCTCGTCTTCAGCCTGACCGACTTCGACGAGACCCTGCCCGGGCCGTTCGAGTGGGACGTCAAGCGGTTGGCGGCCAGCTTCGCGGTCGCCGGACGTGACCAAGGCTTCGACGACGCCCAACGCGAGGGCGCCAACCTCGCGGTCGGATCGTCGTACCGGGAAGCCATGCGCAGCTGGGCCAACATGCGGAAGCTCGACATCTGGTACGCCCGGCTGGACGTCGACGATCTGGAGGCCGTGCTGAGGCCCCAGCTGAAGTCGCGGCAGCTCAAGCAGTTCCGCAAGAACCTCGCCAAGGCTCGGGCCAAGGACAGCATGAGGGCCTTCGCCAAGCTGGTCGAGGTGGTCGACGGGCGGCCGCGGCTCATCAGTGACCCGCCCGTGCTCGTCAGGCTCGAGGAGCTGCTGCCTGATCGGCAGCACCACGACGTCGAAAGCGCCCTGCACGACATCCTGCGTTCCTACCGACGCACCCTGTCGGGCGATCATCGTCACCTGATGGAGGGCTTCCACTTCGCCGACGCGGCCCGCAAGGTCGTCGGGGTCGGGAGTGTCGGGACCCGCGCGTGGATCGTGCTGATGGTCGGCCACGACGACAACGACCCGCTGTTCCTCCAGGCGAAGGAGGCACAGACCTCGGTCCTGGAGCCCTTCCTGGGCAAGAGCGCCCACACCAGCCACGGTCAGCGGGTCGTCGAGGGTCAGCGACTCATGCAGTCGGCCAGCGACATCATGCTCGGCTGGGTCCGCACCACCGGCCTCGACGGTGTGGAACGGGACTTCTACGTCCGTCAGATGTGGGACGGCAAGGGATCGGCGGTCATCGAGGCGATGACGCCCGCGACGCTCACGGCGTACGCACGCCTCTGTGGCTGGACCCTGGCACGAGCGCATGCACGCTCCGGGGACCCCGTCGCCATCGCGGGCTACCTCGGCTCAAGTGACCGCTTCGACCGCGCCCTCGCGACGTTCGCCGAGGCGTACGCCGACCAGAACGAGCGCGACTACGCGGCTCTCCAGCGCGCGGTGGACGACGGGCGCGTGGCCGCCGAGCCCGGCTGACTCCGATCACGGCGGCCGGCCGGGTCAGGTCGCCTTGCCCCGCTGCACCGCGCCCAGGATGACCTGGATTCCCAGGCCCAGGACGACCAGGTCCAACAGCATCTGGCCGGCGACGACGAGCCTGGTCATCTCGGTAACCGCCGAGATGTCGCCGAAGCCCACGGTCGCGAAGATGGTGATGGTGAAGTACAGCGCGTCGGAACGCGAGAGCGGCTCGGTGAAGGTCGACCGGTCCTGCAGGCTCAGGATGAAGTACGCCGACGCGAAGAGCAGCAGGAACAGGGCGGTGGTCGACGCCAGGGCCTGGGTCGCCCTGATGGCGGGGCTGCGTGCGCGGATGATGGCGCGCACCTGCAAGGCGACCATGCCCGCGAGCAGGACGACTCCGATCACCAGCTCCAGCACGATGTACCCCGAGCTCCGGCTGCCGAGCGGCAGCGTGTAGTACAAGGCCACCATCACCGCCGCCGTCAGCGCTGCGCGGACCAGCCCGCGGACGACGAGCATCCACCGGCGGACCGTCCCCATGGCCTCCGGAGAGGCAACTTCGTCGATCTTCTCGGTCACCGTCTACTCCTCGCCGGGCTCGGTGATCCCCTGCCGGTGCCCGAGGTGGCGGAGGATGTCGCGCAGGGCGACGTGCATCGCGTCCGCGCCGACCACCCGCTCCTCGGGGAAGGGCACGTCGACCGGGACGACGGCGCAGGCGCGGTCCTGCCACCCGCCGAGTCCGCCGTGGCAGCCGACCAGGCCCTCGAAGGCGGCCACCTCTTCGGTGCCGGGGTCCAGCAGGCTGTTGACGTAGATGTCGGGCGCTTCGGGTCGGTGGGCCACCCGGTGGACGAACCCGGGAGCGTATGACCCGAACGGCAGCAGGGGATCCACTCCCTCGACGTGACCGTCGTCGAGTCGGTGCCACCCGTCGCTGCCCAGCGCGACCGGGCCGTCGTCGTCCATCACGACGACGAAGCCGACGCCCGGGTGCGCGGCCAGGCCGGCGACGAGGCCCGGGATAGCGCTGGGAGAGCTCGCGGCGGGTCAGCTGCCGCTTCTCGCCGCGCACGTAGATCAGGCCGAGGTTGCCGGACCCGAAGACGTGGAAGGTCTCGGTCGCCCGTGGCGGCCTCGGTCTTGCCCTTGCCGCCCTTGCTGCTCTTGCCGCCCGTGGGCGCGGGCGCCGCGGCGACCGCGTCCGGCTCGTTGCGGTCGCCCTTGTCCATGGCGTTCGCGGCGGACTGCATCGCCCGACCACCGACGCCGTCGGGTGACGCGAGCTCACCGACCAGCGCACGGGTGCGGCCCCAGCCCTCGACGTAGTCGTCGAAGGAGGCGACGTCGCTCTGGGCGAGCCGGGCCACCAGCGACGCCAGGTCCTCGCCGTACCGGTCGGCGAAGATCGCTCCCTGGGACTGACCGTGGTCCGAGAGGATCACGAACCGGTAGTTGCGTGGCGCCGCGCTGGCCACCAGCTCCAGCTGGTGGAGCACGCCGTCGACGGCCTCGAGCGCCTCGAGGCTCTCGGGCCGCAGGATGCCGGCATGGTGGGCGATCTCGTCGTAGTCGACGAAGTCGACGTAGATCGAGCGGATACCCTTGAGCATGTGCTGGGCGACCAGGATCGTGTTGAGGTCGCGCAGCGCACCGTTGGTGACGCAGCGCAGCAGGGCGGTCTCCCAGTTGCGTTCGCAGCGAGGCAGGACGTCGCGGCTGATGGCACGCCTGGTCTGGAACCGGTCGCGAGTGAGCTCGGAGACCGACCGCGAGAGCGCCCGGGTCAGACCCGCCGGTGACATCACGAACTGGGCGACCGCCTGCCGCGCCGCCTCCCCGCCGCGAGCGCGCCGGCTCATCGTCAGCACGGCGGTCGGCGCGTCACCGGTGAACAGGTTGCTGATGCTCACGCCGTCGTCGACGAGCAGCCCCTTGCCGGTCGTCAGGTCGGCCTCGATGACGGCGGCGTCGGCGGGCTTGTTGGCCACCAGGACCCGGTCGTTGGCCCGGTCGTACCACCGGAACGCCGGGATCCCGTCGATGACCCCGTGCAGGATGCCCATCTGGCTCGCCGGTGTCGTCGCCGGCAGCTTGGGCGTCCACTCGTGCAGACGATGCGTCCCCGACCGCACCCACCGGGTCAGCGTGGGGACGGTACCGGCCGTGATGGCCATCTGCAGGACGGGGAAGGGCACCCCGTCCAGCTGGACGAACACCACGCCCTCGACCTCGGGATCGGCCAGCTTCGCCGGCCGTCTCTGCGCGGAGGCGACCAGCCGGCTGACCAGCACCTGTCCCGTGCCGGCGCTTCCGAACCACCCCAGCACGGTGCTGACCAGGCCGACCACGACCGCCACCAGGAACGCGGTCCAGAAGTCGTCGACGGTGACGTGCGGCAGGATCGCGGCCGTGAGCAGGACGATCGCCGCCTGACCCACGAAGGCGAGCAGCAGCACACCGAGCCAACCGAGCCTGACGGCTGCCCCGACGAGCAGCGGCTGCAGCACCACGCCGACCAGGGCCAGCACGGCGGCGAAGACGACCGGCCATCCCGGCTCGGCCACGTGGAAGCCGGGCAGGAGCCAGTCGCACAGCCACACAGCCGGCACGATCAGCAGCACGGCGACGGCGTACGAGATCACGTACGTGTACCAGGGCCGCGTCATGGACTCGCGAGCCAGTGCCCCGGCCACCTGGGCGGACGAGGACTCGCCGGTGCGCGACCCCGGCTCAGGACGAGGGAGGCCGGCGCTCTCGTTGGCAGTCACCTACCCATCGCACCGCAGCCGAGGCTGACGCGCATCACTCGTCTCGTGTGAGTCGCCCCGCGCGGTCAGGAGCGCGCCGCCGCCGCGACCTCCCGTCCACGAGGCGCCTCCGTCCGTAGAGTCGGGTGCTGTGAGCACGCCCGTCTGCCTCCTGAACGGGCCGGCGCACGCATGACCGCCGGCGCGACGGGAGGCCGCGATTCCAGGACCATCCTCGGTCGGGTCGCCGGCGCAGTCACCGGGAGGGTCGTCGACACGGTCGACCCGGACATCGTCCTGGAGCGGATCGACCTCAACGCCCTGATCGACCGGGTGGACCTGGACGCCGCCCTGGCTCGGCTCGACCTGGACCGGCTTCTCGAGTCCGTCGACATCAACGCTCTCGTCCGACGCATCGACGTCGACGGGCTGATGGAACGGGTCGACCTGGAGGCGGTGGTCGGTCGGCTCGACCTGGATGCGCTCCTCGCGCGGGTAGATCTCAACCAGGTGCTGGCCCGGGTCGAGCTCGACCCTCTGGTCGCCAGGGTCGACCCGAACGCCGTCCTGGACCGGGTCGACCCCGACGCGCTGCTCGAGCGGGTCGACGTCAACGCGCTGATGGCTCGAGTGGACCTGAACACGATCCTCGCCGGCGTGGACCTGGACGCCCTGCTGAGGAACGTCGACCTCGAGGCGGTCGTCCGCCGATCCGGCATCCCCGACATCGTCGCGGAGAGCACGTACTCGATGGCGGGTTCGGCCCTCGACGTCGCGCGCCGACAGCTGGTCGGGCTCGACGTCGTGGCGGATCGCATCGTGGACAGGCTGATGCGGCGCAGCGAGGACCAGCGTCTCGAGGGTCCTCCGAGGCTCGTGGGCGAGGACCAGGACCTTCCCCTGCCCGAAGCCGGCGCGGGCAGGACCAGGTCGGTCCGGCGCACGGTCTCGGGACATTATGCGGGCGCCGTGAGTCGAGCGGCGGCCGCCGTCATCGACTGGCTGACCATCGGTGCGCTCTACACGGTGGGGGTCGCCGGGTTCAGCTTCCTCATGCAGCTGTTCACCTCCGTGTCGGTGTCCGGCGAGCGCTCCACGCCGCTCGGGATCGCCGCCTTCGCGATATGGGCCTTCCTCTACGTCTTCGTCAGCCTCGCCATCAGCGGCCGGACGATCGGCAAGGGGCTGGCCGGGCTGCGCGTCGTCCGGGCCGACGGCACCGCACCGAGTGTGCGCGCCATGTTCGTGAGGACGCTGGCGTTCCCCCTGAGCATCCTGTTCTTCGGCATCGGCCTGCTCATGATCGTCGTGCAGCGCGAGCACCGTTCCCTCCACGACCTGATTGCCAAGTCGTGCGTCGTCTACGACTGGGGGGACCGGAGCGCGGAGATGCCGGGCCCACTCTCGGACTTCCTGAACCGCGCCCAGTCGGAGACCGGGTCCCCAGAGCCGGGGTGAGCGGGCGACTGGAGATCGCCGTCATCGCACGCCGTTCACCGGACCCGCATCGGTCAGGGTGTCGAGGTCGAGCAGCCTGACGTTGCCGGGGTCCTGGTTGGCGGCCAGTGACCAGATCGTGGTCTCGTGAGCAGCGCGGGGGAGTCGTACGACGGCCTGGCCGGTGACGTGGAAGTGGCCGTGGGCGAGCAGCAGCGGACGGACGCCGAGCACCGCCCGAGTGAGCGTCTCGATGCCGTTCTGGGCGTAGGCGAGCGACGCGTCCGGCCATCCCCACGGGTTGCTCCGGATGGTGTCGGCGACCGGTGCGGTGCAGTACGGCGGCCCGGGGCTGTCGTGGGTGAGCATGACCTCGGCGTGGCCGCCGGCGATCGTCGTCGCGACGTGCTCGTCCAGGATCACCTCGGAGGGCCACCAGTCGACGCCCTCGGTCAACCGGTGCCGGTTCACCGACGGGGCGCCTCCGAGCGCGACGAAGGAGCGGCCGCCCAGGTCCCAGCGATGACCTCGCGGCAGCATCGTGACGTGGTCGGAGACGTCGATCGGCTTGGGGCTGCCGTGGTCGTCCTGCCAGCGTGGCTGCGCCCACAGCCGGTCGAGAACAGCCCAGTTCTCGTGGTTCCCCCCGATGCAGAGGAGCCGGAGGTCGTGCTCGGCGCAGACCGACTCGATGGCGGCCAGGTACTCCTGGTGGTGCTCGCCCATGCCGAACCTGAGGTCGCCCAGCTGACAGGCCACCTCGACGTCGCCGCGCTCGCCCAGGGCTCGCAGGCGGTTGACGGCCCAGTCGCGATCGCCCTCGAGGTCACCCACCAGGCCGATGATCACGCCGCGATCCTGCCAGGCGGCATCGCGTCCTCAGGGGGGAGGCGGGCTGTCGCCCGATCGGGGAGGGTTGACCGTGTGACCGACCAGCAATCTCGACCGACCGGCAGGCGGCGTTACAGCACGAAGTGGTCGGTGATCGCCTTCGTCGTGCTGGGGATGGTGATCTGCCTGGCCGTCATCCTGTGGCGGTTGCGGGGCGACTGAGGGCGTTCCCTCGTCGCCCCGCCCCCACTAGGACCCGCAGTAGGCGAGGTTCAGCATCCGGTAGAAGTCAGGCCCGAACTTCGACGGCAGGGAGGAAGGGTCCTCGTTGAGGAGCAGCACCGTCTGACGGCCGCCGCCCGGGGAGGAGTAGACGTAGGTGATGTAGCCGGGGAAGTTGCCTCCATGACCCCACGCGGCACCACAGGGGGTGGAGAACCGCTCGAGGCCGAGGCCGTAGCTCGTCCCCGGGCCGTCCTCAGCGGACGCGTCGACCGTGGTCTGCATCGCCGACATCAGTCGGCTCGGCAGCAGGTCGCCCGAGAGCAGGCTGCGATAGAAGCGCGCGACGTCCGGGGCAGTGGAGACTGTGGCTCCCGAAGCCCAGGGGTACGGGTAGAGGCCGGTGATGTCGGAAGGCTCCCCGTCTGCGAACTCGAAGTACCCGTGTGCCGCCGGAGCGGGCAGGGTCGTCGACGTGGTGAAGGTCGTCGCCTCCAGGTGGGCCGGCGCGAACACCCGGTGCTGGAGCACGTCGGCCAACCGGTGCCCGGTCACGGCCTGCACCAGCAGCCCGGCCAGGAGGTAGTTGGTGTTGGAGTAGTGGTACTCGGCGCCGGGAGCCGACACCGAGTCGTGGGTCAGGGCGATGCGCACGAGCTGCTGGGGCGTCCACACGTGCGCGAGGTCGCCCTTCAGGTAGGGCGCCAGGACGCGCGGGTCGTCGTTGAACTCGTACAGACCGCTGGTGTGGTTGAGCAGCTGACGGATGGTGACCCGCGGCCCGCCGTTCAGGAAGCCGGGGAGGTACCTCTTGACGGGGTCCTTCAGCCGGATGCGGTGCTCGGCCACGAGGTCCAGGACCGCGGTCGAGACGTAGGTCTTGGTGAGGCTGCCGATGCGGTAGTGGTCCTGCCCACTCATCGGCGTCTCCGCGGCGATGTCGGCCACTCCGCTCTGGAGCTCGGTCACCCGACCGTGGTCGTAGGTGTAGAGCAGCGCGCCCGGAGCTCCGTCCTCGACCAGCTGGTCGAGAGCCTGCTGGAGCTCGGAGATGCTGGGATCGGCCTGCGGAGCGGCGGCCGTGACCGGCGCCGCGGGGACCGCAGCGAGGGCCAGACCGGTGAGGAGCCCCAGGGCGGTGAGGCGGGCGTACGTCGCGAGTCGTCGTGCTGCTGGTGAGCGGGACATGGAAGGGCCTTTCGTGGTCCGGTCCGGCCGATTTGGCCGTCACCCCACAGTGGCGAGGATCGCGGGCCACGGGATCTGTCTGGCGACTCGACCTGGAACCGCAGCCCTCCCTCTCGAGGCAGAGGCCGGGCCGTCACTGGGCCGTGGCTGGGCCGGGTGATCGGCACGGAGCGCTGCTGGGCAGCGGTGAGCTGGGCACGGTTTGAGCGCCGGAAACCGTGCCAGGGTCACCGCCGCTCCGGGCCGAGGGCTGTCGCTCCACGGGAGGTACGGACCCGTGGGGTCGTCCGCGACCAGGACCTGGACGCCTCGGGGTCCGGCCGTCGGGTCCGAGGACTCGATCAGGCTGGCTCACAGATGCAGAGCTGCAGCGGCTCGGCCCCGGTGAACGATCCACCCGACCAGTCACCGAGTCGATCGACGAGCCGGAGACCTCCGAGCGAGAGGAGGAGCGGCAGCTCTTGCGGGAAGATGCTCCGGATCTCCAGCGGCAGCACGATGAAGTCGGGCTCGGAGTCGGTCGAGAGGTGCCACGTCCCGCGGGTCACCTGCGCACGCGCGTCGTAGGTCTCGACGACATCGACGCTCACCTGGCCGCGGTCGGGATCGGTGAACGACAACGACTCCCGGCCGCGCCGTACGCCGACGGCGTCAGCCAGGACGCGCACGCTCGGGTTGAAGACGTCGAAGGCGAGCCGCCCGCCCGGTGCCAGGTGTCGCCGGACCGACCGGAAGCAGCTCACCAGGTCCTCGGCCTCGTGCAGGTGGAGCAAGGAGTTCCCCGCGATGAACACGAGGTCGAAGGTGCGGCCCAGGTCGAAGTCCCGCATGTCGCCGTGCAGCCACTCCACCGCCACTCCGCGCTCGTCCGCCTTGAGGCGAGCCTCGGCCAGCATGTCCGATGAGAAGTCCAGGCCGACGCACGGATGTCCGTCGGCCGCGACGGGGATCAGCTTGTGCCCGGTGCCGCACCCGAGCTCGAGGACGCGCCCGCCCGAACGATCGGCCTCGGCCCGGTAGAAGTCCACTGCCGGTCCACCACCGGGAAACAGGAGGTCGTAGAGCTTCGCCTGTGAGTAGAACCCTTCGCTCATCACATCGCTCCTCGCCGACCGCGCCTGCTGGTGAAGACGTCATACGAATTGGTCGCCATGGCACCCAGAAATCATGACGCTATCCGGCCCAGGACCGCGACGGGATGGACGCCCTCAGCCGCGGGCGCGCGCTGCCCCGGGAGCGATGACCTCGAACTGGGCCATCATCCCGTGGTCCTCGTGGTCGAGCATGTGGCAGTGGACCATGAACAGCCCGGGGTGGTCGGTGAAGGTCGCGGCCACGTCGACGTACTCGCCGGGGTCCAGCCGCCAGGTGTCCTCGAAGCCGCGCTCCCACGGGGGTGGGCGCTTGCCGTTGCGACTGACCGTCTGCCACTGCTCCTCGTGCAGGTGGACGTAGTGGGTCATGTCGCTGGTGTTGCGCAGGCGCCAGCGCTCGGTGGTGCCCTGCACGACCTGGTGGTCGACCCGCTTCGGGTCGAACATCTCGCCGTTGATCGACCAGAACGACCCGTGGTGGTCCTCGGTCAGCCCGAACGTCCAGACCTTGGCGACCTCGCTGGGGACGTCGAGGGCGGGCACGGGCCGCAGGAGGTCGGGGACGGCTGGGCTCGGGTGCGCGGCGCCGCGCACCCGGAACTGCATGATCGCCGCCGACCGGGAGCCGGTGCCGTGCGAGCCGTCGTCGCGCGGGACGGTGGACAGCAGCACGTTCTTGTCGCGCAGCCCCGAGAAGTCGACGACGACGTCCGCGCGCTGGGCCGGGCCGATGAGGATGTCGGAGCGCTCGACCTTGCGGGGGAGCAGGGCGCTCCCGTTGCCGACCTGGACGAGCGGACGGCCGTTGGAGAGCTCGAGGTTGTAGGCCGAGAACGTGGACGCGTTGAGCAGCCGGAGCCGGTACCTCCCGGGTCGGACGGTGAGGTACGGCGCGAACTGGCCGTTCACGAGGATCCGCTTGCCGACCGTCGCGTCGTTCGGCGGGGCGTGCGCACCGGTCAGCCAGTCGTGCATGTGCGGGCCGGGGAACGGTGTCCGTCAGCTGGTTCTCGTCGTCGAGGCTGCGGTCGGTGAGGTGCAGCGGGACGTCGTAGGCACCGCGGGGCAGGCCCAGCTTGCGCTCGGCCGGGTCGGTGACCAGGAACATGCCCTGGAGGCCGTACCAGTTGTTCCGGGCCGTCAGGCCCATCCGGTGGTCGTGGTAGAAGCGGAACGCGGCCGGCATCGGCTCGCCTGCGTCGGTGAGCGGGTAGGTGTACGTGCGCCGGCCACCGCGCTCGATGAGGAACCGGGTGGGCTGCCCGTCGTCCTTCGACGACTGGTGGCCGCCGTGCTGGTGCACGGTCATCGAGCCGCTGCCCTTCGGCAGGTCGTTGACGAACGTGACCTTGGTGGTGGACCCGGTGGGCCGCTTGATCGTCGGGCCGGGGAAGGTCCCGCCGTAGGTCCACATGGAGGTCCGCGGTCCGGTCGGCATGATCCGGACCTCGGCCTGCTTCATCTTGATGGTGATCTTGCTCCCGGTCAGCACCCGGGGAACCCGCAGCGCCTGCTCGAACTCGGGCGGCTCGGGCGCGTCGCCGCCCTCGCCGGTGACGACCAAGGTGCCCTGCATGTTGGGGTGGAACGAGCAGTAGAAGGGGTACTTCCCGGCGGCGAGGGTCGCGGGGACGACGAGCGTGCCGGTCGTGCCCGCCGGGACGACCACGTCGAAGAGCGGGTCACCGTTCTTGTCGACGGCCACCGACGTCATCGAGTGCGTCATCGTGTCCTTGTTCACCAGCTTGATGCGGGCGCCGTGCTCGAGGCTCACCGAGCTGGGAGAGAACGAGCTCGCGAAGCCTCCGGGCCGGATGGTGATGGTCGCCGCGGTGTCCGCGGCCGCCTCCGGCAGGGGCGACGGGCGCCCCACGCCCGTCAGCTGCGCGACGCCCAACGCCGCCGCCACGATGCCCACCATGACCAGCCGCCTGACCCCCATCAACCCCACGGGCCAGAGTCTGCGGCACGTCCAGGCCGATGCGCCAGAGGCGCGACCCCGACGGCAACCCTCCTAGGGGTGAGGCGACGGGCCCCGCGGCGTCGCTATTGTCCCGTGCCGGTGGGCACGCGACTGCGTCGCTCGCCACCAACCGAAGGGGACTGCACCATGTTGTGGACCATCCTGATCATCCTGTTGATCGTCGTGCTCGTGCTCTTCATCCTGGGCCGCGTCCGGGGTCGCTAGCCATGGGATACGGACTCGGCATCTTCCTGCTGGCCCTCGGACTGATCCTTGCGTTCGCGGTCCGCGACGCGATCGACGGCGTCGACGTCACGATGGTGGGTTACATCCTGGCCGCGGTCGGGGCGTTGGCCATCGTGCTGACCGCCGTCACCGCCAACAGGTCACGAGGCGCTCACAACGTCAGCACCACCACCCACGCGGACGGCACCCAGACGACGACCGAGCGCAGCCAGCAGGTCGACCCTCCTGCTTAGGGACCGCCGCGCCAGTGCTCGATGCGGTGGTGGTCGGGCAGGAACCCGTTGTTCACGCCCCAGAGCACGGCCTGGGTCCGGCTGTCGACGTCGATCTTGCGGTAGAGCGTGCGGATGTAGGACTTGATCGTGTTGGGGCTCAGGTAGGTCAGCGCGGCGACCTCGGCGTTGCTCTTGCCCTGGGTGATCAGCGCCAGGATCTCCGCCTCGCGGTCGGTGAGGCCCTCTCGCCGTCCGGGCCAGTCCAGGCTGCCCAGCGTCCGTGACCGAGTCGGCGACTCGCTCACCACGACCTCGCCGGCGTGGACAGCTTCGAGCGCGCCGACCAGCTCCCGGGCCGTCATGGCCTTGGAGAGGTAGCCGCTCACGCCCAGGTCACGCGCCTTCGACACGAGGTCGGGGTGGAAGTTCCAGGTGTAGACCACGACCCGACGAGCGCGGGGGTTGTCCACCAGGACCTTGATCTCCTGCTGGTCCGACTCGGGTTGCGCGAAGGAGTCGTAGAGCGCGATGTCGACCTCGTCCTTGACGGGCCGGCCTGTGTCCAGCTCGGCAACCACCACCCGGTCGCGGTAGGGCTCCAGCATGTTGGCGACGCCGGCGACCACGACGTCGTAGTCATCCACGACGGCGATCTGGACGGCGTGATCCTCACCACTCATGATGCCGACGGTAACCTACCTAGGGGTGTTCTGAAGCCCCCCGAGGGGTGGTTGTCTGGTTCCTGGGGCCACCTGGTCCCGACGGTCCACCTTGGACCGCCACGGGGTACGTACGACTCGTACCGCGAGCGAAAGGCACGTCCATGCTCGGACTCATCCTCACCATCCTCATCGTCGGCGCGATCGCGGGTTTCCTGGCCCGTCTGCTCGTGCCCGGCCGCCAGGACATGTCAGTCCTCGCGACCATCGTGCTCGGGATCGTGGGCTCGTTCGTGGGTGGCCTGCTCGGCTACCTGCTGTTCCACAAGGACGCCGACGACGGGTTCCTCCAGCCTGCGGGCATCATCGGCTCGATCATCGGCGCGGTCATCGCGCTGCTGATCTGGATGGCCATGCAGCGTCGCAACGCCGCGCACGCCTGACGCACCAGCACAACCGACGAGTGGCCACGGCCGCCCACCCGAGTCATCGGGTGGGCGGCCTCGCCGCGTCTCACGACAGGTACGTCGCCCACGGTCCGGTGATGGCCAGGGTGATGCCCGGCGTCTGGATGTTGACGAACAGCGTGCGGCCGTCGTCGGAGAACGTCGGGCCGGTGAACTCGGAGTACTCCGGGGCCGTGGGTGTGCCGATGTTGAGCTGGTTGCGGGCGATGGCGTACGACGGGCCGCCGGGCACCGAGCTCAGCACGTGCGAGGCGCCCGCACCGTCCTCGGCCAGTACGAGGGTGCCCCAGGGGGTCACCGTCACGTTGTCGGGGCCGTCGAAGGTGAGGTCGGAGAACTTCGGGGTGCTGCCGTCGGCGGCGGACTGCTGGTGGGGGAAGTACGTCACGAGCGTGATCGTCTCGTCGGCGTAGGAGTAGAACCACACCATGCCGTCGTGCTTGGCGGCGTCGGCCGGCAGGTCGGCGCTGTTGAAGGCGTAGCTGTTGACGACGTACACGCCCTCGTCGGTGCCCCAGACGCCCTCGAACTTCTTGCCGCGGGTGATCTGGCCGTCCGCGAACTGCCTGCGCACCAAGACGGCCTGGCCGTCGCGCTCGGACACGGTGACCCACCGCACCGGGAACGGGCGTCCGAGCTGCGCCGACGTCACGTACGCCACGTCGGGGAGCACCGAGCCGTCGTCCATCAGCATGGCCATCGCCGCGAGCGTGCCGTCGGTAGGGCCGAGCTGGTCGGCGATCCCAGCCGTGAGCTTGACTCCGGCCGGTGCCGTCCAGCGGTAGAACAAGCCGTTGGGGTTGCTGGCGTCCTCGGAGAGGTAGACCTGGGTGCGGGTCTTGTCGATGGCCAGCGCCTCGTGGGCGTAGCGGCCGAACGCCTTGATCGGCCTGGGCAGGTTGGTGCCGTCCGCGAAGACCTCGAACACGTAGCCGTGGTCCTGCTTGAGGACGGCGTTCTTCTTGGTGTCGGTCTCCTCGCAGGTCAGCCAGGTGCCCCACGGAGTGGGCCCGCCGGCGCAGTTGACGAGCGTGCCGGAGATGCCGACCCACTCGCCGTAGTTGTTGCCGGCGTTGTCGGTCTCGATGACGGTGCACCCGCCGGCGCCGAGTGCGCCGGCGTCGTACACGGTGCCCTCGACGTGGGGGACGCCCAGCGCCGAGTTGATGTTGAGCTCGTGGTTCTGGATCAGGCGCAGGCGGTTGCGCTTGGCCTTGAACACGGCGGTGCCGTCGTGGTTCGACGGGGTGGGCCCGTGACCGTCGTTGAGCTGGGTCACTCCCGCGCGGGTCACCACGGCGTAGCGGAACCCCGGTGGCAGCGCCAGGATCCCGGCAGGGTCGTCGATCAGCGGAGGGAAGGGGCGGTGGGACGGCTGCGGCGATCGACGTGGGGCAGCGGCGGCCTCGGCGAGCGAGGGCACGGCGCCGGCGACGACCAGCCCGACTCCTGCTGTACCTCCAGCGATCAGGCTGCGACGGGCAACGGCCATGGGTGACGACTCCTTGGTGAGAGGGATGACGATCTCCCTCGATCCAAGGCCCGGAGCCTGGCCTGCGCGGGTCCCCGCCGTGACCGGTGGCTGACCACTCGGTGAACCCGCGGCGAACGGATCATCCGCTCCGGGTGATGGCGCGTGTCTCGGACCGAGGTTCACTGAAGGCGACGCCGAAGTCGCTAGTGTGTCGTGCGCTCGGGCGTCCCACCCCCCTGAACCTCGCCCCCTACGCAAGGAATGACCCATGGACTCAATGACGACAAGCTTCGGGGAAGTGCTCCTCTGGAGCTTCTGGTTCTTCATCTGGATCGCTGCCCTCACCATCTGGTTCCGCTGCCTGTTCGACATGTTCAGCGACCACTCGCTGAGTGGCTGGGCGAAGGCCGGGTGGGCGATCTTCATGATCTTCATCCCGTGGGTCGGTGCGCTGGTCTACCTGATCGCCCGCGGCCGGAGCATGTCGGAGCGGCAGGCGGCTGCGATCCAGAACCAGCAGGCCGCGCAGGAGCAGTACATCAAGCAGGTCGCCGGCAGCTCCGACGATCCCGTCACGCGCATCTCCGACGCCAAGGCCCTGCTGGACTCCGGTGCGATCACCGAAGCCGAGTTCAACACCCTGAAGGCGAAGGCGCTGGCCGGCTGACGAGCGTATCCGGCAGCTGAGCCCGGGTGGACGAAGCCGGTCCCTCATCCGACCAGGGTGAGGCGCGTCCCGTCGCGGAGCGAGACCCTCAGCAGGTGAGCAACCTGGTCGAGGTTCCGCGACGGTCCGACGGGTCTGCTCAGCGCTCCGACGCCGACTGGGTCCTCGATGTCGCCCTGGGCGTCGTCGGCGCATCCGTCGGTGGCGGCCTGGCGGTCGTCCGGGCCGTCACGGAGTCGTCGGTCGTGCGGTCCGCCGCGGAGTGGCGGGCGCCGTTCGTGCCGGCCCGGCTGCAGCCGACCGCGCTGCTCGCGGACCTCGCCGTGCGGGGTGCCCGCCATCGTGTGTGGGCCGGCCGCGGGATCGAGCGGCTGCTCGACCAGTGGACGCCGGTGGTGGCCGAGCTCGTGCTGTCCCGGCTGAACCTGACGGGCATCGTGACCCGCCACGTCGACCTCGACGACGTCGTGAGGTCGGTGGACATCGACGCCGTCGTCGCCCGGGTCGACCTCGACGCGATCGTGGGGCGGATCGACCTCGACGCTGCGGTCTCCAGCGTGGACCTCGACGCCGCGGTCGAGGGCGTGGACATCGACGCCATCGCCGGCAGGCTCGACATCGACGCCGTCATCGACCGGATCGACATCGTGGCCATGGTCGAGGAGGTGATCGCCGCCATCGACCTGCCGGCGATCATCCGGGACTCGACGGGGTCGATGGCGTCCGAGTCGGTGCGGAGCGCGCGGCTGACAGGGATCGCGGCCGACGATGCCATCAGCCGGGGCATCGAACGCCACCTCTTCCGGCGTCGCCGCGCACCCGACGCCCCGGACACCCAGTGAACGACGTCGAGCTGTCGCTGGTCCCGCTGGAGGCCCGGCCCTACCAGGGCAGGACGGCCGGGATCATCACGCGGCTGGCGGCCAACACCATCGACGGAGTGCTGGTCGCCGCGGCCCTCATCGGGACGTACCTCGGCGTCGTCGCGTTCCTCTTCGTCGTCTCTCCCCGCGCCTTCACGTGGCCGTCGCCGTCGTTGTTCTGGTTCGTCCTCGGCTTCTTCGGGATGACCGTCGTCTACCTGACGGCCGCGTGGTGGATCAGCGGCCGCACGGTCGGTGACCACGTCATGGGGGTCCGGGTGGTCACCGGGAAGCGGACCCGGCTCAGGATCGGTCGAGCCTTCGTCCGCGCCGTCCTCTGCGCAGTCTTTCCCATCGGCCTGCTCTGGTGCGTGGTCAGCCGGGACCGTCGTGCGGTCCACGACGTGCTCCTGCGGACCTCCGTCGTCTACGACTGGTTGCCCCGCCCCGCGAGGGCGCTCCCCGGGACGACGCTGCCGCCACCCTGAGCCTGGCTCACGGGGACGGCTCGCCGGCGGGTTGCTCGTTCAGCGCATCGACGCTGGCGAGCAGGTCGCCCTCCCCGGCGAAGTCGACGGCGACGAGGTTCACCGGTTGCCCCCGTTCTGCCGCGCAGCGTCGAGCCCGGCCGAGCAGCACGTCCTCAGCGTTGGCCGCGGCTGCCTGCTCGGACGACGGGGGAGTCACCCAGTGGTTCAGCAGGAACAGGGGAGCGTCGTCCCGGCCGCGATGGCGACGGCAGGAGCGCGGGTCCTCGAGGTCCGCCAGCGAGGAGTAGTCGTACGGCACCTCTTGGACCAGCCCGTCGTCGTAGACGTTCGGGAGGAGCGGAGGGAGGTCGCCGTTCTCGAGGCCGATCACCAACCGGTTTCCCGACTCCACCATGTCCTCGAGGGTGGGCAGCGGGACGCTCGGGTCGAGAGTGGCGAGGTAGGGCTCCAGGCCGCCGTCCTCGAGCACGGGCACGAGCTGCTCGGCGTCCAGCTCGTCCTGGATGATCATCACCAGGACCTCGTCGCTGTGCTCCTCGAGGAACTGACGCAGCACGTCGACGGTGTCGCTGAACAGCACCGCGCCGAGCTCGCAGTAGGAGTGGCACAGGTACACGTCACGGGGGGCGTCCAAGGGAGGACGGCCGGCCTCCTCGCGCAGGCGCAGCGCGTGCTGGACCTCCTCGTCACCGACGGCGTTCGCCAGGGTGCCCAGTCGCCGGTCGCTCACGTCGGTGTACACGATCTGCTGCGAGCCGGCGGTGCGGACGACACCCAGGTAGGCGTCGACGAGCAGGCCCCGGACGCCCCGGTCGAGCTGGGCCTCGATGCCCACCTCCTGGCTCGGGTCCTGGAAGCCGTCGGCGGCCGCGTTCATCGAGTTGTGGGTCGCGGCCAGGCTGACCTGGTCGAGGCGCAGCGCACAGAGGGCCTCGTACCCGTTGCAGGTCCTCGGGGCGGGGCGGGCATCGGGGTCCCGGAGGGCGAGGTACGCCGCCCCGGCAGCGACGACGAGGACGAGGACCACCACGCCCACGAGCGTCCTGCTCCGCCCTGTCATCTGCCTGCTCACTCTCCGGTTTCCTGGTCTGCGGTCACCTCACCCTGAATGGATGATGGCGCGACGGCCTTGGAGGAGTCACCATGGCAGTTCGGACAAGACACGAGGGAGCTCCTGATGGCAGACACCGGCGACGTTCCGTGGGGAACGGTGGCGGCCGTGGCCGGCGGCCTGGTGGCGGTCGCCGTCGTGGTGCGTGGCGTGACGGGGGTCGTGCGCATTGCGCTCGGCGAGGCGCGCTTCCGGGCGAGCGATCCCGACACCTGGTTCAAGTGGGTCAGGTAGCAGCACTTGGGCATGGAGATCACGTGGCTCGGCCACTCCACGGTCGTCGTGGATCTCGACGGCGTACGGATCGTGGCCGATCCGCTCCTGGGGCGCAACAACGGCATCCTGCGCCGGCGCGGTGAGAGGCCGCCCACGCCCGCGTGGGAGGGTGCCGACGCGGTCCTGCTCTCCCACCTGCACCACGACCACGCCGAGGTCCCCTCGCTCAAGCGCTTCCCCGGCGTGCCCGTCCTGACCGCTCCGGACAACTCGGCGTGGGTCAGGAAGAAGGGCCTCGACGGCCGCGGGCTCGCCGACGACGAGTGGTTCCCCCTCGGCCCGGAGGGGCGGGTACAGGTCAGGCTGGTGCGGGCGATCCACCACTCCCGGCCGATGCCGCACCGGCCGAACGCCGCCAACGGCCACCTGGTCCGCGGGCCGTCGGGGGTTGCCTGGTTGGCGGGTGACACCGATCTCTACCCGGACATGGCGACCCTGCCCGACCTGGCGGACGGCGAGATCGACGTCGCCCTCGTGCCGGTCGGGGGATGGGGGCCGCGGCTGTCGCCGGGGCACATGGGCCCCAAGGAGGCGGCCGAGGCGTGCAAGCTGACCGGCGCACGGTACGCCGTCCCCGTCCACTGGAAGACCCTGCACGTACCGGCCGGCGAGATGATCCCTCGCGGCTGGATGGACGTCGCGGGTCCACGTTTCGTCGACGCCCTGGCCCGGGAGGCGCCCGACTGTCGGGCCGTGGAGCTCGAGCCGGGCGACTCCGTCACCATCGAGCGCGACCAGGACGGCTGAGGAGTCCGCGGCGTCGTCTCACACGCGATGGGTGATACGTACCCAGGCCCCTGGTCGCGAGACTCGGCGATGACGGTGACAGATCGATGGCGGGGGTGGTCGCGAATGTCCGAGACCGACGGTGAGGCCGACTGGGTGCGGGACCAGTTCGCACGCTACCGCGACGTCCGCGGCCGGATCGAGCGTGGCACCCTGCCGTTCGCGACCTCGGTGGACGGCTCGGCCTTCGAGTTCCAGGCGTCGCTCCACGGCCTGGAGCTCAAGCGCGGCGCGTACGTCGTCCTCGAGCACGAGGGTGGGGACCGGTTCGGACAGATCACCGAGCTGACCAGCAGGAACGACCAGGTCGACGTCGAGACGGCCCCGGGCGTGACGACGAGCATCCTCGTCCGCCGTGCGGTCGGGAGCGGGCTGCTCCTCGACCGGGGCGGCCCCTTCCACGACGCGCTCGCTCGCCCGGCACTGCCCGACGAGGTCGGCGTCTGGCTGGACGGCACCCGGCGCCGTGATCGGGCCAGCCTCGTGATCGGGGAGCTCCTGCTGGCCCCGGGGGTGCCGGCGGAGCTCGACAGCGGCGGCTTCAACAGACACACCTTCATGTGCGGGCAGTCGGGATCGGGCAAGACGTACTCGCTCGGCCTGCTGCTCGAGAAGGTGCTCGCCGAGACCACCCTGCGGATCGTCATCCTCGACCCCAACTCCGACTACGTCGGCCTGGGCAGGGTACGCGAGGGCGTCGACCCCACCCGGGCCCAGCGACACCAGGCGATCGGCGGCGACGTCGGGGTGTGGAGCAACGAGCCCGGGGCCGACCACGCCCTGAAGCTGCGGTTCGCCGAGCTCGACACCCGGACCCAGGGAGCCGTGCTCGGGCTCGACCCGATCGCCGACCGCGACGAGTACGCCGTGCTGCACGACCTGCTCCGCACCAACGACCGCGGCATGCCCCTCATCACCGGCTTCGACCAGCTGATCGGCTCGTCGAACCCGAGCGCCCAGCACCTGGGCATGCGGGCGGCCAACCTGGGAGTCCTCGACTGGCCCGTCTGGGGGCCCGAGGACCGCTCGCTCCTCGAGGAGCTGGCGGAGCCCACCAGCCGGTGCACGGTGGTGGACCTCGGGTCCCTGCAGACGCTCGAGGAGCAACGCCTGGTCGCCGACGCCGTACTGGGCTCGCTGTGGGCCTCGCGTCGCAACCGTCAGCCCGTGCTGGTCGTCATCGACGAGGCGCACAACATCTGCGCGGCCGAGCCCGACAACGCGCTCAGCCGGATCACCACAGCGCGAGCGATCCAGATCGCGGCCGAGGGGCGCAAGTACGGTCTGTACATGCTCGTGTCGACCCAACGCCCCAACAAGGTCCACGAGAACGTGGTCTCCCAGTGCGACAACCTGCTGCTGATGAGGATGAACTCCATGGCCGATGTGGGCGACCTGACCCGACTGTTCTCGTTCGTGCCACCGGGCCTGATGGCCGGGGCACCCTCGTTCGGGCTGGGCCAGGCACTGGTCGCGGGCCGCCTGTTCCCCCAAGGCAGTGCCTACGTCCAGATGGGGGACCGGGTGTCGCAGGAGGGCGGCGCCGACGTCCCGACCACGTGGGCCTCGGTCCGGACCTCGCAGTGAGCGACTTCCTGGCCGTCGCCGGCGTCCTGCTGGTCATCACCGACTACGTCATCAAGTTCCTCGCGATCGGCGTGCTGCCGAGCAACCGCAAGCCCTCGTCGGCGATGGCGTGGCTGATCCTGATCCTGATCGTCCCGTTGGCGGGCTTCGTGATCTTCCTCTTCCTCGGTCGGACCAACCTCGGACGAGGCCGGCTGCGCCGGCAACGCGAGGCTGACGAGGCCATTCGCGCGGCCACCGAGCAGCTGCCGGCCTCGACCGTGACCCATCCGCCGTACCTGGCGTCGATGGCGACCCTCAACTACCACCTGGGCTCGCTGCCGCTCCAGGACGGCAACCTGGTGGACCTGTACCCCGACTATCGCGGCGCGATCAACGCGATGGCCGCCGAGGTGGAGACGGCCACCGCGACCGTCGAGGTCGAGTTCTACATCGCCGCCTGGGACGACGTGACGGCTCCTGTGTTCGAGGCCCTCGAGGCCGCCGTGGGGCGCGGGGTGAAGGTGCGGATGCTCATCGACCACATGGGCTCGCGCAGCATCCCCGAGTACCCCGAGCTCGAGAAGCGGCTCACGGCCGTGGGCATCGACTGGCGGCCGATGCTCCCGGTCCGGCCTCTCAAGGGGCAGTTCCAGCGGCCGGACCTGCGCAACCACCGCAAGCTCCTCGTCGTCGACGGGAAGACGGCCTTCATGGGGTCCCAGAACCTCATCGAGCCGGGCTACAACAAGGCCAGCAACCACAAGGGCGGGCGGGAGTACGTCGAGCTCGTCGCGCGCATCGACGGACCCGCTGTCAGGGGCTTGCGTGCGGTCTTCGCGAAGGACTGGTACACCGAGACGCACGAGACCCTGGGCGGAGACATCGCCGCGGTCATGCCGGCCCACCACGACGACGGTCTCGCCGCCCAGATCCTCCCGAGCGGGCCGGGGTACGCCACCGAGAACAACCTGCGCCTCTACACGGCCCTGATCTACTCCGCGCAGAAGCGGATCTCGGTCACGAGCCCGTACTTCGTCCCCGACGAACCGCTCCTGTACGCCCTGACCACCGCCGCCCAGCGGGGCGTGGACGTGGAGCTCTTCGTCAGCGAGGAGGGCGACCAGTTCATGGTGTTCCACGCCCAGTGCTCCTACTACCAGGCCCTCCTCGAAGCAGGCATCAAGATCTACCGGTACCCGTCGCCCGCCGTTCTCCACTCGAAGTACTTCTCCGTCGACGACGACGTGGCGGTGATCGGATCGAGCAACATGGACATGAGGTCCTTCGCCCTCAACCACGAGGTGTCGATGATGGTGACCGGCCGCGACATCGTCGCCCGGTTCCGCGAGGTCGAGGACGAGTACCGGGCGGTGTCGAAGGAGCTGACCATCAGCGAGTGGCGCGAGCGGTCGTGGGTCCAGCGCTACCTCGACAACGCGATGCGGCTGACGTCCGCCCTGCAGTAGCCGGGACGGCTCAGTGGAGCAACGCCTTCAGGGCGATCAAGGCAATCCCGAGGAAGCCCGTGATCACGGCCGAGAGCACGCGGCGGCCTCCCTCCAGGCGCCCCTCCTCGCCCATCTGCCAGCCGATGATGAAGAGCAGGACCGCGTTGACGGCCAGCGTGAGGTCGAGAGCCACGCTGGTCTCCATGCCGACGAGCGCCTCGAGTCCCAGGAAGAACAGCGGCACACCGGAGGCGGCGACCAGAGGCCAGCCGTCGCGGACGATCATGCGGCGTTCGCCGGTCGTCAGGTCGCGTTGCACGAGGGCTCGCATGGCGATCCAGTGCACGTAGGTCTCGGCGGCCCAGTAGACGAGCAAGGTGACGACCAGGACGACGGCGATCCGGCCCAGGCGGAACTCGTCGGACGCGGTGGCCAGCACGGCGCCGCTGACGATGAGCCCGTAGAGGTGCGCGGCCCTGCGACGGTGAACGCCGGCCGCCTGGTCGTGGGACGGCCCCGCAACCCCCGTGTCGTGGTCATGCATGGGCTCATCCATGGGGACCACTCTGCCGGGTACGTTCCCGCGCGCTCACCGCAGGTGGCTCAGTCGCGCACGTGCCCGGCCTTGTCGCGGGTGGTGTAGAGCCGGATCAGCGAGGCGACCACGACGACGTTGAAGACGAGCAGCACGCACACCAGGGCTCTGGCGAACTGACCCTCGGCGTGAATGTCACCGAAGCCGACGGTGGTCATGGTCGACAGCGTGAAGTACAGCGCGTCCGTACGGGTCTCGAGGCCGCTGATCTGGTCGGGGTATGTCTGGTTGAGCAGGAAGAAGGTCAAGGACGACGCCATGACCAGGAGGACCAGCAGCATCGCGAGCAACCGGGGTCCTCGGCCAGGACCACCGTGGCGGACGTAGCCCAGCTCCTTGACCATGATCGTCCCCACCAGGAGGAGTCCGCCGACCGTCCCGGCCAGGCTGATGATCACGATGAGGGGAGCGCTCTCGCTCAGCTCCACGGGGTAGGCGTAGTAGGCGATGAGCAACCCGAGCAAGGTACGGACCGGCCGCGACCACGTGGACGACGGCGGCTCGGTCTCAGGTGGCGGCGGGTTCGTCATCAGGAATCCCGCTGACCAAGGGCATCCGCCACGCTCCGTCGGGATCGGCCTCGATGAGGATGGCCCGGAAGAGGAGGCTCATCGGCACCGCGAGCAGGGCGCCGACCGGGCCGAGGACCCACGTCCAGAACATGAGGGAGACAAACGTCAGGCTCGTCGTGAGACCGACGGAGACGCCGACGTAGCGGGGCTGGATGAAGGACTGGAGCACCAGGTTGACCAGGCAGTAGAGCACGATCACCTGGAGCATCAGGCTCGGGCCCCCCTCGAGGAGGGCGATGATGGCCGGGGGGATGATGCCGATGACGAAGCCGATGTTGGGGATGAAGTTGGTCACGAACGCCAACACCCCCCAGATGAAGGCACCCGGCACACCGAGGAGGTAGAGCAGGGCGGTGTCGATCACGGCCACGATCAGGCCGAAGACCGCCGACACCCCCAGGTAGCTCCGCGTGCCTCGCGCGAACGAGGCCATGGCGTCGACGAGGTACGGGCGGTGCTTGCGGGCGCCCTCGGCCAGCCGCTCGGTCTTGGCGGAGTCGAAGGCCAGGAAGGCCAGCAGCGTGACGATGAAGAACAGGCTGGTCAGGGTGTCCAGCACACTCGCGAGGATCGACGTCACCAGGTCGACCAGCTTCCCCACGTCGGCGGAGCTCACCATCGAGTCGCTCTGGTCCGAGCCGACGCCGAGGTTCTTCAGCCCCTCACCGATGTCGTCCACGTAGCCGTTCATCTGCGTGGCGTAGGTCGGGATCAGCTTGGCCAGCTGGCCGAGCGAGACGGCCACGGCGATCGCGAGGCTGAGGATCAGCATGACCGTCATGACGAGCACGATGATGGACGCCGCCCATCTGGGCATGTGCCTCTCGAACCTCGCCCGCAGCGGGTGCACCACGATCACCAGTGCCAGGGACAGCATCACCGGCGCCACGATGTGGTTCGCGGCCTTGATGCCCCCGATGACGATCACCACCGCGGCAGCGGTGACGAACAGGAGGGTCGTCCGGGACGGGGCGACGGTCACGGTGTCACTCACGGGTGTGGCCACCGGTGTGGGCACGGGTGTGGGCACGGGTGTGCTGTCAGGGGTGGTCACGGGCTCACTCACGGGCTCGCTCACGGGGTGCTCCTCTGTAGTTCAGTTCGGTGCCCCAGCGCCTCGAGCATGCCTACGAGGTGCCGGTGCAGCTCGTCGCCGCCCATGATCGGCTCGGACGGGGCGAGCAGGTGTGATGGTGCCAGCACGAAGCCGCGGTCCTGCCACCCACCGAGACCACCATGGCATCCCACGAGGGGTTCGAAGGCCGCCACGTCCATCGTGTCGAGGTCGAAAGCGCTGTTGACGTACAGCTCGGGAGCCCGGTCCATCAGCGTGGCCGTCGCCAGCATCCCCGGCGCGTGGACCCCGAACGGGAGCAACGGGTCGACACCGTGGACCACGCCGGTCACGAGGTCCCGGCGACCGTGCTCACCGATGGCGACCGGCCCGGTGCTGCTCAGGGCGCTGACGAAGGCGACGCCGGGGTGCGCGACGAGGCCCGGGACGAGTGCGGGCCACCGGGACTCGATCTCCTCCAGCAGGAGGCGCTCGGGCACCGGGACGTAGACCATCCCGAGGTTGCCGCCGGCGAGCACGATCAGCTCGGCCTCTTCCGCGTCCGAGCCCTCCGGCTTGAGAACCTTGTCGACGCGCCGCGAGGCCGCCTGCTGGACGCCGGTGGTGCGAGTGCCGCCCAGGTCCTCCAGGACCGAGTCGACCCGGCCCCAGCCCTCGATGCTGCCCTCGATGCCCGTCGTGTGGGAGTCGGTCAACGACCGGCACAGGTCGCTGAGCTCGATGCCGTACCTCGCCGCGAAGGGCTCACCCTGCGACTGGCCGTGGTCGCTGAGCAGGACCAGGTGGTACGTGCGAGGGGCGCGCCTGGCCACCTTCTCCAGGATCGCGACCACCTGGTCCAGGCCGCCGAGCGCCGCGAGGGACTCGATGCGGGTGGCCCCTGCGTGGTGCCCGATCTCGTCGTAGTCGACGTAGTCCACGTAGATGCTGCGTGCACCACGCATCATCTCCTCGGCCACGACGGCGGTGTTGAGGTCACGCAGCAAGCAGTTGCTGAAGGCGCGCAGGCCGGCGAACGTCCACGAGCGGTGCACCCGCGGATGGACCTCGAGCCGCCGCTGTCGCGTTGCCTGGAACCGCTCCCGGACCATCTCCGCGATCGTGCGGGAGATGCTCCGCACCAGGCCGTCGGGCCGGATCAGGAAGCGCGCGAACACCTGACGGGTCCGGCGCGATCCTCGTGTCACCTCGAGGCGGCTCATGGTCATCGACGCCTTCGCGGCGTCGCCGGTGAACAGGTTGGACACCGACACCCCGTCGTCGGCCAGCAGCCCGCGCCCCGTGCTGGCGCGGGACTCGATGATGGAGGCGTCGTCGGGACGGTTGGCCACCAGGACGCGTCCCAGGTCCCGGTCGTACCAGCGGAAGGCCGGGATCCCGTCGGCGCTGCCTTGCAGGATGGCCTGTTGGCTGGCCGGCGTCGTGCAGGGCAGCTGCACCGTCCACTCGTGCACCGCGTGCGAGCCGACGTCGAGCCAGCGCCGGAGCGTCGGCATCGTCCCGGACCGCAGCACCCACTGCATGACCGGGAAGGAGACACCGTCGAGCTGGACGAACACGACACCATCGACATCGGGATCAGAGACCTTGCCCGGCTTGATCCGCAGCAGGCTTGCGGCGAAGGACTCGTCGGTGCCGGCGCTGACCAGCCACACGAGGAGCGTTGAGAACGCGGCGGTGAGCCAGGCCGCCGCGACCGCGGTGCCGAACGAGTCGAACGACGCGCCGGGGACGATGTCCATCGCGATCTGCATCACGATCGCCTGGCCGAACAGGGTCGCCGCCGCCACGGCGAGCCAGCCGATGGCGGCGGCCACCTCGACGAGCACGGGACGCACGATCATGCCGACAAGACCAGCAACCGCGGCCGCGGCGACCAACGGCAACCACGAGGTGTAGGTGAACCCAGGCAGCAGCTTGGCTGTCAGCAGCAGGGCCAGGAACGTCAGCCCCCAGGTCAGCAGGAGACGGAGCAGGTCGAAGAAGCGGACGCCGTGTCCCTGTGAAGTGGGGCGGTCCGGCGCCGCCTCGGCGGACGCGGTGGCTCCGTTCGGTTCGCTCATGCTGCGGCTCCAGTGCGGGCAGAGCGTCGCCTGTCGCGTACCTGCCGGGTCATGGGGCTCATGTTCCCGTCACCAGGCCCGGTGGTGGGGCTGCCGCGCCCAGGGGCCGTGACCGCTTGGAGGGTCAGTAGCCCTCGAGCGAGTCGCGGTCTCCGTGAGCCGTGACCGCGAAGATGACCAGGATGTCGATCGCGATCATGATGACCGACCAGATCGGGTAGGCCGACATGAAGGCCACGTTGGTCAGGGCGCTCACCACCGCCACCACGACGGCCACGATGCGCGCCCAGGTCGCTGCTCGCGTCAGCGCGAACCCCGCGAAGACCATGACGACGCCGAGGATGAGGTGCACCCATCCCCAGGCGCTGTAGTCGACCGAGATCATCAGGCCCTTTTCACCGACGGCGTAGTAGTCCTCATCGAAGATGGCGAGCAGACCCATCAGTCCGTGGAAGAGGCCGACGACGATCAGCATGATGCCGGCGAACGCGATCCAGCCGTACCAGCCGGTGCGTTCCTGCTCCTTGCGCCACGGGTCCTGGCCCGCGGCGGGATCGCCTGTTGACATGGGTCGCCTCCTGCTCGATGTCACGTGCGCACCAGCATGAGAGCCGGAGTCGCCGGGGGCCTCACCCACGAAGGGTGACGCGCCGGGGGAGCGGAGCGAGGACCGTGGCTGCATGGAGCCTCCCGCCGAGATCGAGGACGACCGCGAGGTCGTCTACGACATCGAGCTGCGACGCGCACTGCCCGACGCCCTGCGCTCGCAGTTCCCCGGCATGGCGGTCCGCACCTGCGTTCCCGAGACCGCGTTGCGCCGGCGGGTCGGGGAGCCGGCGCAGCTGAACGCGTTGCTCCACAAGCTCTCGTCCGTGGGCGTGGTCCTCACCGACGTGCACCGGGTGCCTCCGGTGGCGCAAGCGGGTGGGGCCACCTACGAGGTGCGCGTGGCCGGCGAGCTCGGCCAGTCCCTGCTCCGGTACCTGAGCTGGCCCCACGCGGTCGTGCCCGAGCGGACGCAGGTGCGGCTCGCTCTCGGCTCGGCCGACCTCCGTCGCTTCCTCCGGGCGTGCACGGACTCCGGGGCCGGTATCGAACGCGTGCGGCGGGTGCACGCCCGTGCCCAGAGTTCCTAGCGGCGCCCCTAGCAGAGCCCGAGCTGACGGCCGCGGCGGACGGCCTCCACCCGGCGGTTCACGCCCAGCTTGCCGAAGACGCCCTTGAGGTGGGTCTTGACCGTGTTGGCCGAGACGAAGAGCTCGGTCGCGATCTCGTCCGTGGAGTACATCTGGGCCAACAGGCCGAGGACCTGCCCCTCCCGCTCCGTCAACGCGGCGACCAGGACGTCGCCGCCCTCGGGGTGCGGTGCCCGCCGCGGCGGGACCGTGTCATGGTCGAGGCGGCAGGTCGACAGGAAGTCGTGGTGCGACCGCTGGAGCCCGGGGTCACGGTCGACGCACCCACGGAGCCATCGCCGCTCGCGCATCACGGGGAGACGCATCTGCTCGGCGGTGGCCGACCTCAGAGCCCGGTCGAGCACCATGCGGGCACGGTCGTGCTTCCCCCGGTCGTCCTCGAGGCGGGACTCGAGCAGCCACGCCTGGATCTGCAGAGCCAACGGCTCACGGTCGAGGTCCGCCGCCACCGTGCGCAGGACCGCCTGGGCGCCCCGAACGTCGCCGACGCCTCGCCGGGCGGCGGCCGCCACGACCGCCGCGGCGGCGCCTGCTCGTGTGGGCACGGGGGTCAGGGTCGCCAGCGCCCGTTGCGACTCCCCGGACGCCAACAGCGCCTCGGCCTTGGCGATCGTGAGGATGTCGGTCAACCAACCGGACCCGCCGGTGACCGACGAGACCTCGGCAGCACCGACGATCAGCCGGGTCGCGGCGTCGGGCTCACCCGACGCGATCAGGAGACGGGCCTCGACGAGCAGCAGGCTCGTGGCCAGCCACGCATCCTGCTGCGGCCCCGAGCAGAAGGCCACGAGCTCCAGGCGCCGGCGAGCGTCGGCGAAGTCGGCGCGTTCGAGGGCGATCCATGCCCGGGCCAGCTGGGCGTGGGCAGCGCCGGGGCTCGCCACACCCGGGACCGGGGTCGGCACCAGGCCCGCCACCCGACCCGCTCGCCGGAGGTCGCCCTGGAGCGCCCGGACGTGAGCGAGTCGCCCCAGGCACTCGGTACGCGCTGGTGACCAGGCCGTGGCGTCCGTGCCGCGGCTGAACGCTGCCGCCGCCTCGTGGAGGTTGCCGTTCGCCACGTGGAGAGACCCGAGGTGGGCCTGCAGCACCGGCGCCAGCTCGCGCAGGGGGCGCGCGGGCACCGGGGCCGCGGTCACGGAGCCCTCGACCGCTTCCGTGGCCGGGAGGACACGAGGGTCTCCCCAGGTCCCGTCCTGGCGGATCTCGACGACGGCCCAGCCCCAGGTCGTGGCGTCTCCCTCAGGAGTCGGGTCCGGGACCGCTCGCAGCAGGGGGGGCTGACCGTCTGCCACGCTCGCAGCGGGCGAGGCAAGTGTCGTCATCGAGGGCCCTTTCGTGGACGGTCATCCGGTGCCTGCCCATGAACTCACCCCGAGGGGTGAAACGGAATCACCCACGCCGAGATCTCACCCGGGTGAGATCTGGCGGTCCGGGCTCAGATCAACGACTGGCGTCGCGCGATCTGGACGGCCTCCGCCCGCGAGTGGGCTCCCAGCTTGCGATAGACCGCCCGCGCGTGGGTCTTGACGGTGTTGGAGGAGAGGTAGAGCTCGAGGGCGATGTCGTTGAGCACCAAGTCACCCTGGAGGAGCCTCAGGACGTCCAGCTCTCGGCCCGTGAGCGGCTCCTCGAACGTCGCGTCGGCGACGCCGTCGCTCAAGAGGCGCTGGACCTCGGCCACCCGCGCGTGCATCACGGACATGCCGTCCGTGTAGCGACCCATCCGGCTGGACAGCTCGGTCATCAGCTCACGGGCCAGCTCGGGACGGCCCGTCTGAGCGGCCACGCGTGCCGTGACCAGGAGGTGGTGGATCGGGCCCCAGACGCCCTGCGCGGTCGTCTGACGGCGGATGGCCAGACCCACCTCCAAGGTCTCGAGCGCGTCGTCGAGCTTGCCTGCCGATGCCTGCGCCTGGCCCAGGGCCGCGAACGCCAAGGACGCATGCGGCGAGGAGCGCAGCCCGTGGGCGTCGATGATGTCCATGGCGAGCTCGGCGCAGTCGCGAGCGCGCCCGAGGTCACCGCGCGCGGTCTCCACGAAGGACTCCAGCGAGAGGCTGAGCACGCGGACCACCCCGGGAGCCCGGTCGCTGAGCGAGGCCACCCGCAAGGGGATGCTCGCCTGGTCGAGGTCTCCTTGCAGGTACAGACCGTGGCCGAGGCTCACGTGGGCGATCGCGTAGTGCGGGGTCTGGGTGTCGGTCTCGAGCTCGACCGCTCGCCGCGCCGCAGCCAGGATGTCGAGCGGGCCCCCGTAGCCGAAGAGCCCTCGGATCAAGGAGACGGCGGACTCCACCGACCGGGAGCCGTCCGGGAGCGGGCCGTAGTCGCCGACGTCGGCCAAGGCCGCGAGCTGGTCGGCCAGCACCGCTTCGTTGCCCACGAAGGCCGCCATCCACGCTGTCGTGACGCGCGCCGCGGGGCTGCTGGAGGCCGCGGGCGATCCGAGCGACTCGAGCCAGCCCAGGACGGTCGCGCCACGTCCCGCGTCGACGTACGTCAGCCAGTTGGCCTGGACGAGCAGCGCGGCCTCCTCGGTGCGGTCAGCGGCCAGGAGGTGCTGGATCGCCTCGTCCGTGTGCCCACGGGCCACGAACCACTCGGCGGCGCGGGCGTGGAGGGAGCGCACCTGGTCCGGGTGCGCGAGCTCCAGCTCGCTGCGCGCCACGGCGGCGAAGAGGTGGTGGAACCGGAACCACTCGCGCTCCTCGTCCAGAGGGACGACGAACAGGTTCGACCGTTCGAGGTCGTGGATGATCGCGGCGGAGTCGTTCGCACCGCGGACGTGGTCGCACAACGAGGCGCTGAACCTGTCGAGGATGGAGGCCATCGTGATGAACTCCCGGACCGGGTCGGGGTGCCGGCTGAGCACCTCCTCGGTCAGGTAGTCACCGATGAACCTGTTCCCGCCGCTGAACTTCCGCACGAACTCATCGGGGTCCGGCCGGCCGGCCAACGAGAGGGTTGCCAGGTAGAGCCCCGCGGGCCAGCCCTCGGTGCGCTCCATCAGCTGCGAGACGGTCGTCGCGTGCAGGCGCACGTCGTCGTTGGCGAGCAGCTCGGTCGCCTCGGCCGAGGTGAAGCTCAGCTCGCCGGCCCGCACCTCGGCCAGGTCGCTGGAGGCGCGCAGCCGTCCCAGCCGCAGCCCGGGGTCGGATCGCGTCGCGATGACCAGGTGCGCCTGGGAGGGCAGCCCGGCGATCAGGAACTGGACCTGCTCGTGACAGGTAGGCGACTGGACGAAGTGGAAGTCGTCGAGCACCAGGACGATGTCGTCGGGCACGGCCGCCAATGCGTTCAGCAGAGCCGGCAGGACCGCGCGCGGGGTGGCGGCGCTGGTGGCACCGACCACCCGGGCAGGCTCGCTCACAGGAAGAGCGCACCCGGCCCGCTCGAGCGCCACCGCAACGTGGGACCACAGCCGGTCGGGATCGTTGTCCCCCGCGTCCAGGGACACCCATGCGGTGGCCGGTCCGTCCGGTCGGTCGAGCCACTGGGCCAGCGCCGTGGTCTTGCCGTACCCCGCCGGGGCCGCCACCAGGGTGACCCGATGGGTGACGGCCCGATCCAGGGCGTCGACCAAGCGGTCCCGGTGGACCCAGCTGTCGCGCCGGCGGGGGCGGTGGAGCTTCGCCTCGATGAACTGGTCGACCGACGGTGCGGGTGCCACGAGGTCGCCGAAGGGCAGCCTCTCCCTGCTGGTCGTCATGGTCGTCTCACTCACGCGGTGTGGGTCGCCTGAGTATACGGAGACGACGCCGCAGGAACGCGGCGTTGACCACGCAGTGAGGGCTTCGCACCGACCCCTCAGAGATCGGCCGGCGGGGACTCCGTCCGGGGGCCGTCGTCATCCCAGGCGTCGAACGCCTCGCGGCGGACGTCGACCAGCTGGAAACCTCCGCGGCTGAGGACGTCGAGCAGTCCGTGCAGCTCGGACTCGTCGGCGAGCAAGGCGTGGATCGTGGTCCCGGCAGGGTCGATCGACACGCTGACTCCCGCGAAGTCCTCCAGCATGTGGCGGGGTACCTCTCCCGCCGCGTGGATCTCGTAGGCGGCTCTCGACACGGAGGCCTCCATTCGTCGCCGGGAGCGCTGACAGGACTCACCTTGTTCCTGGATGCGCGGCAGCGCGTCACCCTCCGCGGGTGACGCCACTGCGGCCGATCGGAGGGCACGGTGAAGCATGACCAGCACTGACCCCGTGGAGCCACGTCCCGAGACCGACTCCGATGAGGTGGCCAGGCTGCGGGCGGAGATCGCCCGCCTGAAGGCGGAGAAGGAGCCCACACCTCCCGGCGGCCGCCAAGGCTGGTGGCGGCCGGTCGTGGCGGGGCTGCTGGTGGCGGTGGTCGCCCTGCTCGCACCCCTGTCGGTGCTGTCGACGTGGGCGAGCGGCCAGATCCAGGACACCGACCGGTATCTGGCGACGGTCGGGCCGCTGGCCAGCGACCCCGACGTGCAGGCCGCCATCGTCGTGCGGGTCGAGGAGGTCATCTACAGCTACCTCGACCTCGACACGGCCGTGGACGAGGTCGTCCTGGCGCTCGAGGGGCAGGGACTGCCGCCCCGGGCAGCGGCGACGCTGGGTGCGCTGGCCGGTCCCCTCACGACCGGCATCCGCAGCTTCATCCACGACCGCCTGGTGGCGCTGGTCGCCTCGGACGCCTTCGAGGAGGCCTGGGTCGCGGCCAACCGGACCGCCCACGAAGACCTGGTGGCGGCGCTCCTGGGCGAGTCCGGGGGAGCGGTCGCGGTCGACAACGGTGCCGTCAGCGTCAATCTCGCGGTGCTCATCAACACCCTCAAGGGGCAGCTGGTCGACGCCGGCTTCGCCATCGCCGACCGGATTCCCGAGGTGTCCGCGACGTTCACCATCGTCCAGTCCGAGAACCTGGGCAAGCTGCAGAAGCTGCTCGGCTTCCTGGACAACCTGAGCAGCTGGCTCCCGGTCGTGGGTCTCCTCCTCCTCGCCGCGGCCGTGGTGATCGCCCGCGACCGGCGGCGGATCCTTCTCGTCGCCGGCCTCGCCGTGGCCGGCTCGATGTTGCTGCTGGGAGCCGCGCTCAACATCATCCGGCCGTACTACCTCGACGCGCTGCCCGCGAGCAGCTCTCCGGCGGCCGCCGGCGCCGTCTACGACCAGCTGGTCTCGTTCATCCGGTTGGCCCTCCGAGGTCTGCTCGTGGTCGCCCTGACGGTCGCCGTGGCGGCCTGGTTCAGCGCGGACCGCGGAGCCGGCGCGGCTGCTCGCCGCGGGCTGGTGAACGGAATCTCCCACCTGAGGAGCGGGGGTGCCCGTGCCGGCCTGCGGACCGGGCGGTTCGGGGAGGTCCTCGGGCTGTACCGCGGACCCCTCCGCCTGGCGGTCGTGGGACTGGCGGCCGTCGGGTACCTCGCCCAGGACCACCCGACCGGCAGCACGGCGTTGACCTTCGTGATCGTGACCGCCGTGGTGCTGCTCGTGCTCGAGGTGCTGGCCACCCCGCCGGTGGCGGAGACGCCGCCCGTCGCGGGGGCGTCGACCTAGCGCTACGCGGCTTGCTTCTCGCCGAAGAGCCGGCCGACGAGGAAGAGCAGGACGCTGGTCACGATCGAGATGACCAGGGCGCCGAGGACGACCCCGAAGAACCCACCCACGTCGAGCGAGTCCGTCAGGCCGGCGGTGATGGCCAGCAGCGCCGCGTTGATGACCAGGGCGAACAGGCCGAAGGTCATGAGCGTCAGTGGCAGCGAGATCAGGCGCAGGAGCGGCCCGATGAGGGCGTTGACGAGGCCGAAGACGAGCGCCACGACGAGCAGGCCGACGACGCCGCCGTCGATCTCGACCGAGGGCACCAGGGCGGCGGTGACGGCGATGGCTGCGGCGATGACGAGCCAGACGATGATCAGCTGCTTGAACATCCACCCAGCGTAGGGAGCCCCGTCGCCGCGGCCGTCACCTGCGAGGGGTGAGTCGCGGGTCGAGTCGCGGGTCGGCTCAGCGCAGCTCGGAGGCGAAGTACTCGAGTGCCGTCTTGGTCTTGGTCTGCTGCTCGCCGCTCAGGCTGACACCACGGTGCTCGAGGAACTGCCGGCTCCGTGCGGCCACGTCGAACGCGTCGGTCGTCGCCGCCTTCGTCGACAGCTCGAGGATGCGTGACCCGTCGGGGTAGAACCACAGCTCGGCCACCATCCGACCCTCGTAGCCCTCGGGCGAGAACTTCAGCTTCATCACCGTGATGGGCCCGAGGATGGCGAGCTCGTCGAGGGAGATCCCGTCGGGGGCACAGTCCTCGAAGAAGGCTCGCTGCTTCTTGTCGAAGAGCGACCCCACGGAGCGCTCACCGCGCATGGCCTCCTTCACCTTGCCCGCGCGGAGCTTCGCCTTGAGCCGACCGGAGCAGACGAAGCCGCCCGGCATGGCGTCGACCTCCACCCCGAAGCCCTTGAGGGCGCGCAGGTGCGGGGCGACCTCGCTCGGCACCACCGGACGCAGCTTCACCACGCTGTCGTCGCCGCCCGGGGTCCGGCGGGCACGGACGATGACACCGTGCTGGTTGAGGGTCAGGTCCGGGGTGTCGAAGAAGAAGACCTGGCGCACCTCGGCCTCGAGGGGGTCCATCTGGAGAGCCTGGACCGCGGACCGCTGGTCACCGTCGGGGACGGTCAGCTTGAGCTCCACGGAGTCGGCACCCTGCAGCAGGGTCATCAGCTCCTCGAAGCGCTCGGGCGTGAGCCCCGGAGCGAGACTTGCGTCTGCCATCGACATCCTCCAGCGTCGGTCGTCCCGAGCCACCAGAGTGGGTCAGTCCGTACCTCGACGCTTCACCCAACGAGGGTGACCCCCTGACTTAGGGTGGCTGCGGACTTGCGAGGGGGAAGCACGTGGTGGAGCGATCGGGGCCAGGTGCACGGCCCCCGAAGAACATGGTCTGGATCGCCGGTGGGGAGTTCGCCATGGGCTCCGAGGACTTCTATCCCGAGGAGAAGCCCGTCCACACCGTCGAGGTCGACGGCTTCTGGATGGACGAGCACCCGGTGACCGTGGCGGAGTTCCGACGGTTCGTGAAGGCGACCGACCACGTCACGGTCGCGGAGATCGCCCCCGAGGCAGCGGACTTCCCGGACGCGCTTCCCGAGCAGCTGGTGCCGGGGTCGCTCGTCTTCACCCCTCCGACCCGTCGCGTCAGCCTGGAGGACCTCCGGGCGTGGTGGGCCTGGACGCCATCGGCGCAGTGGCGGCATCCCGAGGGGCCCGACAGCACCTTGCACGGCCGCGACCTGCACCCCGTCACGCACGTGGCGTACGCCGACGCGCTGGCGTACGCATCCTGGGCCGGCAAGGAGCTGCCGACCGAGCCCGAGTGGGAGTTCGCGGCCCGGGGTGGTCTCGACGCGGCCGTGTTCGCCTGGGGAGACGAGTTCGCTCCACGGGGGCGGATGATGGCCAACACGTGGCAGGGCGACTTCCCCGTGCAGAACGACCTGCTCGACGGGTACGAACGCACGTCCCCGGTCGGCAAGTTCCCTCCGAACGGATACGGCCTGGTCGACATGACCGGGAACGTCTGGGAGTGGACGTGCCAGGACTTCACCACGAGCCACGCCGAGCGCGCCGGGGGGTCGGCACCCGTCAGCCCCGACCGCGCCCCGGCGTGCTGCGGTCCGCAGCGCGAGCCCGGCGGCCAGCCCTCGTCGTCCTCGCAGCCCGCAGCTCTGTCGCCCAAGGTCGTCAAGGGCGGGTCGCACCTGTGCGCCCCGAACTACTGCCTGCGCTACCGGCCGGCCGCCCGCCAGCGGCAGACCGTGGACACCTCGACCAGCCACCTGGGCTTCCGCTGCCTCGTCCGCCCCTGACGCGCCCTCCCAGGGGTTACTGGCCGCCCGAGGACCACGAGATCGGTCAACGGGGCGTCGTACTGGCCCCCCAACGCTGCGGCCGGGCCCTACCCACCCCATTGGGCACAAACGCCAGTCCTGGACGCGGTTTCGTTGGCGTTTGGGACCAAACGCCAACGTCGCCGCGCCTCACTGGCGGGCCATGGCGATGCGCACCCGCTCCTCGGGGTCGATGAAGTGGTCGTGGTCGTCGTCGCCGAGGTCGAGCTGGACCCACGCGATCTTGCCGGTGAACCGGCTGGTGTGCGCGGTGTAGTCGGGCGAGACCGTGGTGCCCGACTCGTAGCCGATGTCGGTCGTCTCGTCGGCCGAGAAGACCATCGGCTGGGTGAGCTCGACGCGACCGGTGCCCACGGCTGTGCCGTCGTGGTAGAGCGTGACGCCGCCACCCTTGGCCAGGCCGCCGCCGTCGTAGGCGAACTCCACCCGCAGCTGGTGGTGGCCTGAGGGAACCGACTCGTCGCTCTGGGTGACGAAGCGGTGGATGCTGAGGACGTTGTACTCGAACGTGAGTCGGTTGTCCTTGACGAAGACCGTCCAGCCGCCGAAGCGGCCGCCCTGGGCGATGATGACGCCCTCGACGCCTCCGTCGGGGACGTCGACGTCGGCCGTGACCGAGAACGACTTGTTCTTGATGTTGAGCACGCTGTTCTCCGAGAGTCGCCCCATTCCTGGGAAGAACTGCTGGGAGGTCCCACGGATCAGCGTGGGGCGACCTGCGAGATCGGGGTTGAGACGCTCGGCGCCCCGGTCGTCGATGGGCAGCACGTTGTACTTGGTCGCCTCGATGATCCACAGTCGTTGCAGCCTGGCCAGCATCTCGGGGTTCTCCGCCGCCAGGTCGTGGGCCTGGCTGAAGTCCCTGGTGCCGTCGTAGAGCTCCCACAGGTCGTCGTCGAACGCCGGGAGGTCACCCCCGACCATCACCCAGGGCGTCTTGTGCTTGGTGACGGCGCTCCACCCCTTGTAGTAGAGGCCGCGGTTGCCGAACATCTCGAAGTACTGGAGGTCGTGGCGCTCGGGAGCATCAGCCTCCTCGAACGCGTACAGCATGCTCGTGCCCTCCATGGGGCTCTGGAGGACGCCGTTGACCATCGTGGGCTCGGGCAGTCCGGCGGCCTCGAGGATGGTCGGGGCCACGTCGATCACGTGCGTGAACTGCGACCGCACCGCGCCCTTGTCCGCGATCCCGCGGGGCCAGTGCACGATGGTCCCGTTGCGCGTCCCGCCCCAGTGCGAGGCGACCTGCTTGGTCCACTGGAGCGGGCTGTTCATCGCCCAGGCCCACCCGACCGAGTAGTGGTTGTAGGACGACGGTGTGCCCAGCTGGTCCTTGGTGCTCAGCAGGAACTCCGGCGTCTCCACCGCCGCCATCCCGTTGAAGTTCGCCATCTCGTTGAAGGCGCCGTTCATCGTGCCCTCGGCGGAGGCCCCATTGTCCCCGATGATGTAGTAGACCAGCGTGTCGTCGAGGACCTCGAGACCCTCGAGCGCATCGATGAGCCGGCCGACGTGGTGGTCGGTGTGCTCCAGGAAACCGGCGTAGACCTCCATCTGACGCGCGAGCACCGGCTTCAGCTCGTCGGGCATGTCCTCCCACGCCGGGATCACGTCGTGGCGCTCGGTCAGGTCCGCGTCGGCGGGGACGACGCCGAGCTCCTTCTGCCGCGCGAAGGTGCGCTCTCGCTGGACGTCCCAGCCCTCGTCGAACTGGCCGGCGTACTTGTCGGCCCACTCCAGCGGGACGTGGTGCGGCGCGTGCGTCGCACCCGGCGCGAAGTAAATGAAGAACGGCTTGTCGGGCATCAGCGCCTTCTGCTGGTGCACCCAGCCGATGGCCCGGTCCGCCAGGTCCTCGGTCAGGTGGTAGCCCTCCTCCGCCGTGGCGGGCGGCTCGACCGGGGTCGTGCCGTCGTAGAGCGCCGGGTCGTACTGGTTGTTCTCCCCGCCGATGAACCCGTAGAACGTCTCGAACCCGCCGCCGCCCGAGGGCCAGGCGTCGAACGGCCCCATGGACGACGACTGCCACACGGGCACCTCGTGGCACTTGCCGAACTGGGCGGTGGAGTAGCCGTTGAGCTTCAGGGTCAGAGCCACGGGCGCCTTGGTGTTCGGCAGCACGGAGGAGTTGCCCGGGGCCGAGGTCGCGGTCTCGGTGATGCTGCCCATCCCCACGGAGTGATGGTTGCGGCCGGTGAGCATGGCCTGCCTGGTCGGCGCACACAGGGCTGTCGTGTGGAACCGGTTGAACTTCAGGCCCCCCGCGGCCAGCCGCTCGGCGGTCGGAGTGGCGCACGGACCCCCGAACGCGCTGGAAGCCCCGAACCCGACGTCGTCGAGCAGGATGACCAGGACGTTCGGCGCGCCCTTCGGGGGGTTCAGCGGCTCGATCGGCGGGTACGCCGTGTCGGGGTCCTTGGCGTCGTACGTCGTCAGTCCGGGCGCCACCTGGTGGGGGATCGGCAGGATGGCTCGGGAGCTCGGGTCGTGGCCCATGGGTTCGGTCCTCCGGGACGTCGTCGTCGACGGCAGGAGCAGCCGCCCGACCTGCAGCATGTGCCAGGAACATCCGCCGGTCCTCCCCCGAGCGGGGTGATCCACCGCGGCCCTGGTCAGATCGAGGTGCTCGGACCCTCCGGGATGGGGCGGAACACCAGCTCGAGCAGGGTGCTGGCCACGGCCACGACGAGCGCACCCAGCACGGCCCCGCCCAGTCCTCCGATGTCCAGGTTCGGGCTCAGGCCAGCTGTCGCCGCGAACAGGATCCCGTTCACGACGACGGCGGAGCCACCGAGGCGGAGCCAGGACTGCGAGCCGGCAAGCCAGTAGAGGACCGGGCCCAGCACGGCGTTGACGAGACCGAAGAGCAGCGAGATGGCGAGGTAGGTCCCCAGCCCGCCGTTCACGACGATCCCGGGGACCACGGCGGTCGCGATCCAGACGGCAGCGATCATGATCAGCCAGTTCACCAGGACCCTCGTCAGGGCCTTGAGGTCGCCGCGGGTGAGTCCGAGACGTTCGGTCGTGATGGCGACCGGGGCCTCGGCAGCCGGGTCGACGAGGCCGAACCGGACCTTCAGCCCTACCAGCCAGCGCGCGCCGGAGCTGTCGAACTCCGCTCCGATGGCCGTCGTGGCGACGAGGATGAACGAGGCGGCCAGCAGCCACCCGATGAGGGTGATGGTGACGCCGAACAGGCCGAACTCGTTCGTGGCCCGGGTCATCACGTCGGGCATGTAGATCGGGGTGCCGATCGCGAAGATCGTCATGCCCACCGCCGCGGCGGCGCCGGCGACCAACAGTCGTCGCCAGTGCAGCTGCCGCTCCAGGAGCAGGTACGGGATCGACGTCCAGAGCACCAGGCCGGTCACCAAGGAGATGGGGATGGCCCAGAGCCACTCGAAGGGGAACAGGGTGGTGAACGCACGGATGCCGTAGGCGACCACGAACTCCAGGACCAGCGCGCCCAGGCCCAACGTGGCGAACAGAGCGCTGCGGATGCCGGCCTGCTCCCGCCCCCATGCCGCCCGGTACATCCGCTGCAGACGCCGCGTGAACGCGACGCCGGAGTAGATCAGCAAGAGGGCGCTGAAGACCGTCACGCTGCTGGTGGCCCCGGCCGGTGCCTCGAAGAGCTGCTCCACCGCGTCGGCCGATGCACCGGTGAGGGCGAACCGCTTGATGATCCCCTCCCCGATCACGTCCTCCTGGCCGGCCGGCGCGACGCTGGCGACGATGATGAACAGGGGGATCAGAGCGGTGAACACCTGCGCGGACAAGATGATGCTCCGGTCGAAACCCTCCATCAGGACGAAACGGAGGATGCTGCGTCCGATGAAGGAGTCCCGCACGCGCTGGGACAGGGCGGTGACGTCGTCCGAGCGCTCGGACGAGAAACCTCTCACGGGGCGCACCACCCGTACCCGGCGCTGCCACCCTGCCCGGGAACGACCACTCGCACACCACCTCTGTGACCTGGGCCCGCCCAGCGAACCAGCTGGGGCATCATCCGGAACGGGTGAGGCACCTGAGCCGGGCCGTCAGCAGGATAGGGCCACCATGACCCAGGAGAGCGGCACATCATGACTTCCCAGCCGGACGCGCCGCGGTCGACGACACCGTCGGTGAGCCAGCCCCCCGGGGCCTCGGCCTGGGTCGGCTGGATCGCGTTCGCTGCCGTGTGCCTCTCGCTCCTGGGCTCCTTCCATGTCGTGCAGGGCGTGGCCGCGCTGGTCGACGGGGACTACTTCCCGGTCGTCGGGCACGGTCCGGTCACCGACCTCAGCCTCACGGCGTGGGGCTGGGTCCACCTGCTCGGGGGAGCGGTCCTCATCGTGGCCGGCCTGTGCGTGTTCGCCGGCCAGGTCTGGGCGCGCACCGTCGGGGTGCTGGTGGCAGCCGCCAGTCTCGTCACCAGCTTCGCGTTCCTGGGCGCCTACCCCGCGCTGTCGCTGGTCATGATCTCGCTCGGCATCGTGGTGATCCTCGCGCTCACCGTCCACGGCTCCGAAATCAAGCCCTGATCGGCGCGTCCCCCCTCATCCGGAACGGGTGATGCCACCCGTCGACTAGGTTACCTAGGGTCCGAGCGAGGCGGCGTTCCCGACCGCCGTCCGAGTCTTCCAGGAGGAACCTTCATGACCGACGACCTTGACGAGATGGGGCCGATCGACTACATCGTGGTCGAGTTCCCTGGCAGCAAGATGAACGGGGAGGCCTTCCCGCACCTCGTCGACCTCGTCGACCGCGGGATCGTCCGTATCCTCGACCTCGTCTTCGTGAGCAAGGACCTGGACGGGTCGGTCAAGGGGATCGCGATCGCGGACTTCGACGACGACGGTGAGCTCGACCTCGCGGTGTTCGAGGGCGCGTCGTCCGGGTTGATCAGCGACGACGACATCCAGGAGGCCGGAGGCATTCTCGAGCCCGGCAGCTCGGCAGGCATCCTCGTCTACGAGAACGTCTGGGCCGGTCCCTTCGCCGCCGCCGTGAGGCGCGGTGGTGGACAGCTCGTCGCGAGCGGTCGCATTCCCATCCAGGCGATGCTGGCGGCCCTCGAGGCCGCCGACGCCGCCGACCCCGTCTGACAACACGAGAACAGAGAGGTACAGCCATGCCAGGACTTCTTCGCGGCGTCGCCCGGACAGCGGTCATCGCAGGTACGGCCACGCACGTCTCCAACAACGTCTCCCGCCGCCAGGCCAACCGCTGGGCGTCCAAGGAGCAGCAGCAGGCGCCGCAGCAGTACGAGGAGGCCCCTCAGCAGTACCAGGCGCCGCCTCCTCCGGAGGCCCCACCGGCCCCCGACATGGACGCCAAGCTGGCCCAGCTCAAGGAGCTCGGCGCGCTCAAGGAGGCGGGCGTGCTCACCGACTTCGAGTTCGAGACCCAGAAGAACCGCATCCTCAACGGTTGACGGTCGACCCCGGTCCAGGAAGGCACTCCTGAGTGAACGTCCTTCTTGGTCTGGTCGCCACGCTCGTCATCACTGCGATCACGGTGACGACGATGCTCCTGGTGCGCCGTCGCGCCCCAGAGGGTAGCTACTTCACCGACGGCGACCGCGCCTCCGGCGTGTTCGGCGTGCTGGCGACCGGCTTCTCCGTGCTGCTGGGCTTCATCATCTTCCTGGCGTTCTCGTCCTACGACGAGTCTCGGGCCGGCGCCGAGGAAGAGGCGACGATCGTGGCGCAGCAAGTCCAGACGGCGCAGTTCCTGCCCGACGTCTCCGACGAGCTCACGGGAGAGCTCGTCTGCTACGCCCGCAACGTCGCCGGGCCGGAGTGGGATGCGCTCGCCGCCGGGACGCTCGGCGACCGGATCAACCCGTGGGGGGCCGAGATGTACCTGACCATCTCGACCGTCGACCCGCAGACGGACACCGAGCAGTCGGCCTACGACCGCTGGATGGACCAGACGTCCGCCCGGGAGCAGGCACGGATCGCCCGGGTCCATGGGGCGGAAGGCATCATCCCGCTCCCGCTGTGGTTCGTCCTGTTCCTCATCTCGTTCGTCGTCTTCGCCTACCTGCTCTTCTTCGCGGACCCTGGAGAAGGTCCGGTCACCCAAGCCATGCTGATGGGGAGCGTCACGGTCGTCATCGCGCTCCTCCTCCAGCTGCTGGTGTTCTTCGACCATCCGCACGGCGACGGGATCGGCCGGCTGCAACCAACGGCGATGGAGCGGACCCTGCGCCTGATCGACATCCAGACCGAGGCTGTCGGCCTCGAGGTGTCCGCTCCCTGTGACGCCCATGGCAAAGCCCTCTGACGCACCGCCCGACGGCGGGCGCAACTGGCAGGAGCTGCTCGTCACGGTCCTGTTGGTCGTGGCGGCGCTCGCCACGTCGTGGAGCAGCTACCAGGCCACCCGGTGGAACGGCGAGCAGGCCGCGGCCGCGGGCCGGACGAACGCGATCCGGATCGACGCCGCGCGGGCCGACGGCCTCGCGAGGACGCAGACCCAGGTCGACGTGGCCACCTTCATCGCGTGGGCCGACGCGGACCTGCGGGGCGAGACGAAGGTCGCTGACTTCTACGTCGACCGGTTTCGCGACGAGTTCCAGCCTGCTTACGAGGCCTGGATCGCCCAACAGCCGTTGACCAACGCCGACGCGCCGACCACGCCCTTCGTCATGGAGGAGTACCAGGTCGCGGCCAAGAAGCAGGCAGAGGTGCTCGACGCCGAGGCCGAGGCGTCGGCGGCGGAGGTACGACTCGACATCCAGCGCTCGAGCAACTACGTGCTGACCGTGGTGCTCTACGCCATCGTGCTGTTCTTCGCCGGGATGAGCACGCGGCTCAGCAACCCACGACTGCGCTGGGTGACGACCATCGCCGGCGCCCTCGTGATGGTCGGCGCCCTCGCGTGGGTGGCGACCTTCCCGGTGAGCCTCGCCGTATGACGTCGCAGGTGAGACGCCTGGCGTCGTGACCACGCTCCTCCGGCGCTGGTACGACCTGTCCCGGCGGGGGAAGGCCCTGGTGGTCTCGGTCGTCGTCGTGACGGTCGTGTGCGCCGTGGCCTCGGCCGTCTACGTGCTCACCGGCGACGGCCTCTCCATCGACAACCCGGAGAACCCCCGGCTGTCGTACCTGTGGGTGTTCCTGCTGGTCGCCCTGGACGGGGTGATCCCGATCTTCCCGGGGGAGACGACGCTCAACGCCGCGTCCACCATGGCCGCCCAGGGCAAGCTGGACCTCGGCCCCATCATCGTGATGGGTGCGCTCGGCGCCGTCGTCGGCGACTCCGGACTCTTCTGGCTGGCCCGCAGGTCCTCCCGCAGGTTCGAGGCCCGGGTCGCGGAGGCCAAGGCGAACGACAAGGTGCGTCAGGCCCTGGACCTGCTGGACTCGAGCGCACCGCTCCTCATCATCGGCGGCCGCTACCTGCCGGGCATGAGGTTCGTCGTGAACGCGAGCATGGGGCTCTCGAGCATCCGCTACCGGCGGTTCCTCGTGTGGTCCGTCATCGGAGGCACCCTGTGGAGTCTCTTCACCTGCGTGCTGGCCTACCAGATCGGCGTGGCTCTGGGTGACAACCCGCTGGCGTCCTTCATGATCGCCGGGCTGGTGACCACGGTGGTCCTCGCGGTGGTGTTCCTCGTCGTCCGTCACCGCCGAGCCCGGGGCCGCCCCGACGGTCAGGACTCGGTGGCCAGCCACTCCTGAGCGTGGTGGTAGGCCTCGAGGCTCGCCTCGCCGATCACGTCCGTGGCCACGTACAGCCGCACGTCACCCGCAGACTCGACGGTGCGGTTGCGCTGCACCTGGACGAGGACCTCGGGGTCGAGCCCGGTCAGGTAGAAGCGCCCGCCGACCGCAGCGATCCGGGCCGCGTAGTCCGACAGCACGGCGTACGAGGTGGCTCCCAGCAGCGCGCGGCCGCGCAGCCGCAGCACCACCGCCGGGGCCACCGCGTCCTGGGGGTCCGGCAGATGAGCCTGGAGCGTGCGCGCACCCGCGTAGTAGAGGCTTCCGTAGATGTCGAGCAGGACGACGCGTCGCGACTCCAGGGCCTGGGGGGCCGGCTTCTCGACGAACGACCCCGTGTCCGTGGGGACGAGCTCCACGATCCGCAGGTCGAGGGCCTCGCGGTTGAGCTGCATGAGCAGGGCGAAGATGACACCGAGCCCGACGGCTGCGGCGACGGGCAGCAGCAGGGTCGCCACGAACGTCGCGATGACGGCCAGCTGCGAGGCGCGCGAGGTGCGCATGATGGCGCGCACCTGCCCGGTGCGCAGGGACCCGATGGCGGCCACGATCAGCACCGCTGCCAGCGTAGGCATGGCGACGGAGCCCACGACGCCGGAGAACGCCAGCAGGATGATCGCCATCCAGATGCCGGCGAAGATCGCCGCCCAGCGGTCGCGTGCCCCCGCCGCGACGCTCAGGGCCGTCTGACCGACCGAGCCGCCGACGGGCTGTCCCCGGAAGAGACCCGACAGCAGGTTGCCGATGCCCTGGGCCAGGAAGTCCCGGTTGGGCTCCGATCGCGCGCCGTCGGGGTTCGGGGCGGACTCGCTGACGCCCGCTCCCTGGATCAGCACGAGCGCCGCGACGGCACAGGCACCCAGGATGACGTCGGAGGAGAGCTCGCTGAGCTGGGGGAGTGCGGGGAGCGGGAGGCCGCGCGGAATCTCGCCCACGTCGCTCACGCGTTGGACCGAGTCGGCGCCCAGGGCCACCACCGCCACCGTCGGCACCGCCAGCGCGATCAGCGACGAGTAGGCACCCAGGCTCGTAGGAGCGAGGGCCACCAGGATCACGATGGCCGACACGCCCGTGATCAGCGACGCGATGTTGATGCTCTGGAGGTCGAGCAACAGGTGCCACGCCTTCGCCAGCGCGAAGTCGCCGGTGACGTCGGAGCCGACCAGGTCCGGCAGCTGTCCCAGCACGATGTTCACGGCGACGCCGGTGAGGAAGCCGATCATCACCGAGTGCGGCACGAACCTGGTGAAGCGCCCCAGGCGAAGGATGGCGGCGGCCACCATCAACGCGCCGGCGATCAGGGTCAGCAGGAACAAGGCCTCGGATCGCCGTTCCTCGGGCACTCCTGCGACGGCGGAGCCCGCGGCCAGCGCCGCGGCGCTCGTCGTGGTGATCACCATCAGCCTGCTGCTCGAGGTGAGGCCGCCGCCGATCGGGCCGAAGATGCTGGCGTAGAGCCCGTGCACGGGGCTGACCCCGGCCAGCACGCCGGCCGCCATCCCGTCGGGGACGCTGCTGATGGCGCCCGGCACGCCCGCCACGAGGTCCTGCTTGACGGTGGCGCGCCGCGGCACGACATCGGCCACCCATCGCCGCAGCGACGAGCCCGTCCCGATCTTCATGGGCGTGCGGGGCGGGTGATGGGTGTCAGTATCCGGTCCCCATCTTGGTCTGCTCGCGCTCCACGGGGTGGGCGCCGCCCTTGAGGTCGAGGGTCGCGCACGCGTCGGCGATGTCCTGACTCAGGCGTTCGACCTGTTCGCGGCTCATCGTCTCCTTCACCAACGCCCGCATGATCTTCACCTTCTCGGCGTTGGGGGGGAGGGTGTACGCCGGCACCATCCAGCCTCGCTCGGCCGACAGCTGCCAGGCGATGTCGGACTCGTCGTAGTTGTTGTGCTTCCCCGAGAGCCGGAAGGCGACCAAGGGGAGCTGCTCCGCGTCGGCGCCGATCACCTCGAACCTGCCGCTGTCACGCAGGTTGGCCGCCAGCGCCTGAGAGTTCTGTTGCATCTGCTTCATCACGTAGGTGTAGCCGTCGCGTCCGAGCCGGACGAAGTTGTAGTACTGCGCCAGCACCATCGCGGCGCCCGTCGAGAAGTTGAGCGTGAAGGTGGCGTCGGTCTTGCCGAGGTAGTTCTCGTAGAACACCAGGTCCTTGGCCAGGTCGGACTCCTCTCGGAAGACCAGCCAGCCGATCCCCGGGTAGACGAGCCCGTACTTGTGGCCCGACACGTTGATCGAGCGGACCTGCTCGAGACGGAAGTCCCACGGGGAGTCGGGGTACAGGAACGGCCACACGAACCCGCCGCTGGCACCGTCCACGTGCAGCGGGATGTCCAGGTCCCGCTTCTCCCTGATGTCGAGCAGGAGGTCGTTGATCCCCACGATGTCGTCCATGTGCCCGGTGAACGTGGTGCCGAGCACGGCGGCGACGCCGATGGTGTTCTCGTCGAGGTGCGGCTCCACGTCCTCGGGGCCGATCGTGTACTTGTTCTCCGCCAGGGGGACGATCCGCGGTTCGACGTCGAAGTAGCGGCAGAACTTCTCCCACACCACGTGGACGTCCCCGCCGAAGACGAGGTTCGGGCGGTCGGTCGACAGGTTCGCTGCCTGACGACGTTCCTTCCACTTCCACTTCAGGGACAGCGCGCCGAGCATGATCGCCTCGGACGAGCCCTGGGTCCGGCAGCCGGTCGTCTCGCCCGGAGCGTGGAAGAGGTCGGCCAGCATCCGGACACAGCGCTGCTCGATCTCGGCGGAGACGGGGTACTCGGCGTGGTCGATGAAGTTGCGGTGCAGGTTCTCGGCGATGATCCGCTGCGCCTCGGGCTCCATCCAGGTCGTGACGAAGGTGGCCAGGTTGCGCTGCGGATCACCTTCGAGGTTGAGGTCCTCGCCCACCAGCCGCAGAGCGTCGGTGGGAGCCATCCCCCCTTGAGGGAAGCTCGTCGACGGGGCTCTCTCGGTCAGGAAGCGGTTGCCGAAGAGCGTCTCGGCCGCTGACTGGCTCAGTGCGTTCATGGTGTCGGGTCTACCACCGTTCGTGTCGTAGTTGGCTTGTCGAAGAGCTGGACCAGCCCGCCGATGGCGAAGCAGGCCGCGCCGGCGAAGGTTCCCCAGTTGACGATGCCGGCGTTGATCTCACTGGAGGTCGCCGGGCGAACGAACGCCGCGACCCCCGCCAGGAAGAACAGGACCGAGCCGAGCTGGTTGATGGCCACCACCCACCAGGTGAGCACGTGGACGAGCACCCGGACGTGACCGGCGCCGACGTCGAGCATGGCGAGGTGGCCGGACACCAGGAAGCAGACGCAGCCGAGGATGTCGGGCAGCCAGATCCAGCCGTCGGACTGACGAGGGGTCAGCCCTTGGGCGAAGGCCGCCACGAGGCTGACCGCGAACAGCAGCGTCCCGACGAACAGGACCGCTGCGCTCTGCCAGTCACGCTGCTGTGGCTGGTAGCCCCACCATCGCATCGAGTCGGCATGGGCGCGGTGGCGCTGCTCGTTGCTGGAGTTGACGACCAGCAGGATGGACACGTAGCCGCCGAGGCTGAAGAAGCAGCCACCCACCAGGTAGGTGATGTTGACCGTCGCGAGGGTCCCCACGTCGAGCTGGGCGAAGAGCGCGCCCAGGGCGAAGAGGCTGCCACCGAGGAAGAAGGCAACGGCAGCGACGAGATTCAGCCTGCCCGGCAGGTTGGCCTGAGCCTGCTGCGGCAGGCCGGCAGGATCTTGTCTCACGTCACCACCCCCGTCGTCACGTGCGCAGCATCGTCAGCGTGGGCGTACCTAGATGCGCCGGCGACCGCGCCCCGGTGTCACTGCGGCCGCCACCACGGCGGTCTTCGCGATCGGCGAGGGGCCGGGGGTCACGGCGGCCGCCACCACTGCGGTCTTCGCCACGGGATGTCCGATGACGCCGACTCGTCCGACGCGTGCTGGCCTCAGCGGCATGTCAGGCTCCTTCGGTCAGTTCGTCGTCATCGGCGTCGATCGAGGCGATGATCGCCTGGATCGGGATCCGTCCGTCTGCAATGAGCTGTCCACCGGAACGTCTCGCGGCGGCGGCGAACGGTGCGGCCCACAGGTTCTCCCAGATGAGCACCCCAGCCGTGCTGCCCGGTTCCATGGCGGCGGCGAGGTTGACGACGTCCTCCTCGGCGAGCAGCTCGGCCAGCTCGGCCTCGAGCTGCTGGAGAGGACCGAGGTTCTCGACGTCCGAGAGCTCCGTCGCCTCCACCGAGCCGTCGGCGTCCTTGGTCAGGATCAGGATGTCGATGACCCGGATGGTGCCGGCCGCGGTCAGGGCGACGAGCTCATCGGCCATCTCCCCGGTGAAGCTGCTCTGGCCGACCGGGAACTCGACCACCACGTAGTCGACGGGGCCGAGCTGGTCCAACGACGTCTGCGTCACGTGTGCTTTCCCTCCCTAGGGGGACGAACCACACGCATGACCGTGACGGGTTGGTCCCGGGTCCAGCGTGCCGCCGATCGTCGTCAGATGGGCTCACCCTTGCCGGGTGAGAGGAGGTGCCCGGATGCTTCGGGAGAGGTCTGCCCGCCCTGCTCGTGCAGCGACGCGTTGACGGTGGCGGCGCCGACCACCAGTCGGCCGACGATGTAGAGCCAGAACAGGGTCGTGGACACGACGCCGAGGACGCCGTACAGCTCCGTGGCGTTCGCCAGCTTGGGGCCGAGGAAGTACACCGTGAAGAGGTGCAACCCCTCCAGGCCGACAGCCACCACGACCGCGCCCGGAAGCAGCCCGATCCAGCCGACGTCCTCGTGGGGCAGGTAGCGGGAGGCCATCAGCCAGATGGTGAACGGCACCAGGACCACGGCGAAGGTCGCGATCAGGCCGGGCGTCGGCGACTCCTCACGTACCCACCGCGCGGCGCTCATGGCCCCGATGAGGAACAGGACGGTGCCGGTGAAGACGAGGGACGCGACCAGCACGTTCCGGACGCGTGGGGCCGGCACCCCCCAGACGGTGGCGTGCACGAGCATCAGGGCCTTCGCGCCCAGGTAACCCGTCCACAGCACCAGCCAGATGCCCACGATCACCAGCCACCATCGACCCGTGCCCGACGGCTGGCCGGTCTCGATCGTGTCGACGATGGCGGGATCGACGCCCTGCTGCACCAGGACCTGCTGGACGTCCTGGGCATCGATGAACCCCAGGGCGCCGTTGCCGAGCAGGGAGACCGCGAGCATCCAGAAGAAGAAGCGGTAGGCCACCCCGCCGGCGAGCACGCCGGCCGCGACCCGCTTGTTGCGGTCGGCGGCCAGGAAGCCGGCGTCGACGGATGGGTGACTCGTCCGCGCCTCGGTCACCCACGTGACGGTCCGCTCGGCCTGCATGCGCGACCAGGCGACCTTGCGGGCGACCAGACCTGGTGCTGGGGGCTCGGGCTCGGGTTCGGGTTCGGGTGCCTGCGCCGAGGGCGGAGAAGCGTTCAACCCATGAGCTCCCCTCGGGCCACGAGCACCATCTCCGGCACCGTAGCACCGGGACTTCGTCGTCATCGCGCGGCTCACCCGGGCCGGGTGACGACCCCGTCGCACCCTCCTGTCAGGGTCGACAGCCTGGAAGTGGCGCCGCAGACCAGGAGCAGAGCGTGAAGCGAATCATGACCGTGGGAACGTCCACTTCCTGGTGCTCGCTGGTTGCCGGGGCGCTCCTGGTGGCTTCGTTGTCCGGCTGCGGCGGCGACCCGGACGGCAGCTCGGCCGTCGACCTGGCCAAGGCCCGGGTGAGCGCGGCCGAGGAGGACCTCGCGGACGCCCAGGCCGACCTCACCGATGCCTCGGCCGAGTTCTGTGGCGCGAGCGAGGACTACATCCTGGCGCTGGACCGCTACGGCGACGTGCTCACCCAGACCGCGGTCACCGTCGGAGACGTCAACGACGCGGGCAGCGACCTCGAGGATCCGCGCGAGGAAGCCAAGTCGGGTGCCGAGGCGGCCGTGGCTGCGCAGCAGGCCGTCGTCGATGCCGAGCAGGAGCTGGCGGACGCCAAGGCGGACCTCAAGGCGGCGAAGAACCCCGGCTCGTCGACCACCCCCGCCCCGACCGCGTCGAGCAGCCCCACGCCGCTGGCCCCGGAGGCCAGCGTCAACCGTGCGGAGCGCGCCGAGCAGGAGATGAAGGCTGCGCAGAAGGGCATCACCGACGACACGCCGCTGGCGCAGGCGTCCCAGCAGTTCAACGCCGCCGTCGTCGCCCTGGAGATGGCGTGGCTGCGGCTCTTCGCCGACGCGGGCTGCCTCACCGACGAGCAACAGGTCCAGGCCGAGGCGGCGGTGCGCACCTACACCACGACGCTCCAGGCCTCGCTGCGCGACGCCGGCTACTACGACGGTGACGTGGACGGGATCTACGGGCCGGCGACCGTCGCGGCCGTCGAGACCCTCCAGGAGGCGCACGGCCTGCCGAGCACCGGGACGGTGGACAGGGCCACTGCGGCGGCACTCCAGGACGACCTGGACGCCCAGGGCGGGGCCGTCGCGCAGCAGGAGCTGACGGCCACCGCCGCTGTGCAGCAGACGCTCAAGCTCGCCGGGTTCTGGGACGGTCCCGTCGACGGGATGTGGACGCCCGCGCTCACCGAAGCCTTGAAGGACTTCCAGACCGCGCTCGGGGTCGAGCCCTCGGGCACCGTGGACGCCGCCACCCTCGCAGCCCTCGAGAAGGCCATCGCCGAGGCCCAGGCCGAACCGTCGGCCTCCCCGACGAGCGAGCCGTCGACGGAGGCGCCCTCAGACACCGGGACGCCGAGCCCGTCCGACGTTGCCACTGGCTGAGCCTTGTTCAAGCACCGTCCGCCGAGTCGTGGGCCGCCCGCTCTCGCGGATGTGTCACGAGGATCGCGGTGCTCACCAGGAGCACCCAGGCGGGAAACGTCAGCTGGAGCCACTGCTGGTCGGCGGATGCCACCAGGAGCACCACCGCGACCAGGTAGCCGAGGTACGAGACCCACCGAGGCAGCGCCGCGGCCCGGAGCCCTGCCGTGCTGACCGAGATCGTGAACACCGCGGCCATCCGCATGGCGTACACGGAGATGAGCCCCTGCGACGTCGTCCGCCCGTACTCCCAGATGTCCGCGTTGCTGTTCGGTTGCTCCAGCATCAGGACCAGGCTGGACGAGATCGCGGCCCCGGAGAAGACGAGGGCCAGGAACAACAGCCCGCTGCCCATGAACACCGTCGAGAAGAGGCGGTCCTCGACGGTTCCGAGCTGCTCGCGGATCACCCCGATGAACCACAGGAACGCGATCCCCGCGAAGGGGACGAGATGGAGACTGAGCCGGATCATCGCGCGACGGTGGTCGTCGGCGAGGAGGGTCTCGTAGCCCGTGTCGGACATCGCCACGCGCGCCAACGCCATGGCCGTCAGGAGCAGGACCGCGAACACGATCCCGGCGACCGCCGCGGCGCGCCGGGTGCGCCAGAAGGCGGCCGTCAGGACCGGACTGTTCGTGCTCACAGGGCAGACTCCCCTCCAGGAATCGGCCCATCATGTCGTGATGTCACGGTCGGGTCCTCCTCCCTCCGAGGTGAGGACGGGAAGCCGGCGGACGAGAGGGGCGTGGCAGCAGTGAACGAGGCTGGCTTCGCGACGCCTCCCTGGCCGGCTTCTCCCTTTCAGGAGCCCTTGACGGCAACGGCTTCATCGCCGCGTTCGTCGCCGGCATCGCCTTCGGCGCCGCCGTGCCCCAGGAGCTGGACGTGGAGGAGGCGGTGGAGGAGCTCGGCGACGTGTCGTCGATGGGCGAGGCCATTGCAGTGGTCGCCCTGACCGTGCTGATGAGTGTGGTGCTCCACGGCGTCTCGGCCGGCCCGTTCGGCAGCCGGTACGTGCGGGCGGAGGCCACCGAGCCGGAGCCGGCGGGGCCCGATGTCGCGAGGGCCCGGCGGGTCGGCCACCGACACCACGCGGACCAGGCCGGGACTGCTACTCCTCAGGGGTGAGGCGCGCTCGGCGGGTGGGTTCCTAACGTGAGCGTCCTGTCCTCTGCGCGGACGCCAGGACGGAGGAGTGGCCCGGTGAGCAACCTGTGGGACTACCGTCCCGTCGTCTGGGACTACCGTGAGTCGACCTGGACGGTGGACGGTGACCTGGTCGGCTATGGCGTCGCGGCCACCGACGGTGACGTCGGCACGATCGACCACGCCACGACCGGGGCGGCCGGTGCCTACGTGGTGATCGACCTGGGCGCCGACGTGCCGAGAGGCAAGCGGGTGATCCCCGCCGGTGCGATCACCGCGCTCGACCACGACGTCAGGCTGGTCGCCCTCTCCCTGTCGCGCTCGGACGTCAGGGACGCGCCGGCGTACGAACCCGACCGCTGGGGCGAGGACGAGCGCCGCAGGCTCGGGCACTACTACGGCCGGGTAGCGCGAGCCTGACCGACAGCCCGTCGGCAGGTCGCCCAGAACGGGTGACGACCGCCGGCCACGCGGTCGCCTAGCGTCACGAACCCACTCGAACGCCCCATTCGACCCATTCGGGGCACGCCTGGAGGCGCTGTGAACGACCAACCCAACATCCTGATCATCTGGGGCGATGACATCGGCATCAGCAACCTCAGCTGCTACAGCGACGGCTTGATGGGCTACCGCACCCCGAACATCGACCGCATCGCGGCCGAGGGCGTGAGGTTCACCGACTACTACGGCGAGCAGAGCTGCACGGCGGGCAGGGCGGCGTTCATCACCGGGCAGAACCCGTACCGGACGGGGCTGACGAAGGTCGGCATGCCCGGTGCCGACATCGGCCTCCGCGCCGAGGACCCGACCATCGCGACAGCCCTGAAGAACCTGGGCTACGCGACCGGGCAGTTCGGCAAGAACCACTTCGGTGACCGCGACGAGTTCCTCCCCACGGCCCACGGCTTCGACGAGTTCTTCGGGAACCTCTACCACCTCAACGCCGAGGAGGAGCCCGAGCATCCCGACTACCCGTCCGAGGAGGACTTCCCCAACTTCCGCAAGCGGTTCGGCCCGCGCGGCGTCATCCACTCGTGGGCGAACGAGGACGGGACCCAGCGCATCGAGGACACCGGTCCCCTCACCAAGGAGCGGATGAAGACCGTCGACGACGAGGTCGTGCCCGAGGCGCTGCGCTTCATGACCGACGCCCAGCAGAGCGACACGCCCTTCTTCGTCTGGCTGAACACCACCCACATGCACTTCCGGACGCACCCCAAGGACGGCAGCCGCGGCAGGGCCGGTCGGTGGCAGTCGGAGTACCACGACACGATGGTCGACCACGACGAGCTCGTCGGTGAGGTGCTCGCCTACCTCGACGACAACGGCCTCGCGGACAACACGATCGTCATGTACTCCACCGACAACGGGCCGCACATGAACACCTGGCCCGACGCCGGCATGACGCCCTTCCGCAACGAGAAGAACTCCAACTGGGAGGGCGGCTATCGCGTGCCTGCCGTGGTGCGCTGGCCCGGTCACATCCCGGCGGGACAGGTGCTCAACGGCATCGTGAGTCATGCCGACTGGTTCGTCACGCTGCTCGCCGCCGCAGGCGACAGCGACGTGGCCGACCGACTGAAAGCGGGCGCCGACCTGGACGGCGTGACCTACAAGGTCCACCTGGACGGTCACAACCAGCTCGACTACATCACCGGTGCCACCGACGAGAGTGCGCGACAGCACTTCTTCTACGTCTCCGACGACGGCGACCTCACCGCGCTGCGCTACGACAACTGGAAGATCGTCTTCCTCGAGCAACGAGCGCAGGGAACCTTGGCGATCTGGCTCGACCCGTACGTGGAGCTTCGTGCGCCGAAGATCTACAACCTGCGCACCGACCCCTACGAACGGGCCGACATCACGTCGAACACGTACTTCGACTGGATGATCGACCGCATCTGGTTGCTCATCCCCGCCCAGGCGTACGTCGCAGAGATGCTCCAGTCGCTCACGGAGTTCCCGCCCCGACAGGAGCCGGCGAGCTTCAACGTCGAGAAGCTCCTGGAGAAGCTCAAGGAGGGCGCCGCCAACATATGAGCCGTCGGCAGATCGCCGCCGCTCCACGGGTGCGGCTCCCGGGTGGCGTGTTCACGATGAGCTCCGCCGAACGGCCTCTCCGGCCGGTCGACTACCCCGACGCGCCGCCGGACGAACCTGGTCCCGCGCTCACTGGTGTTCACCCCGACCGCGGGGCAGCTCGGTGGAGCGTCGGCCTGAGCATCCCGTCGTCCACGTGTCCCATGAGGACGCCGAGGCGTACGCCGCGTGGATCGGCGCCGCTCTGCCCACGGAGGCCGAGTGGGAGCATCCGCTCCAGCACACGAAGGGACGACCACATGACCACCATCGACCTCCTCCCGTCCTGGCGACCGGGCGCGACCCGCGACTCCGTCGTCGCCTTCCTCGACGGCATCACGTCCGTCCCGGTCTCCGAACGGGTCGCCTGCTTCGACAACGACGGCACCCTGTGGTGCGAGCGACCTCAGTACGTCCAGTTCGAGTTCTTCGTCCATGCGCTCGGGGCCAAGGTGAAGGCCGAGCCCGAGACCGCCCACAGACCGGAGTTCGCGGCCCTGCTCGCGCAGGACCGGGCCGCCATCGGCGAGCTCGGTCTGGAGCGCATCGCCATGGCGCTGGTCAGCCTCTTCGAGGGGATCTCTCCCGAGGAGTTCACCCGCCAGACCCGTGAGTTCATGGCGACCGCGTCGCACCCGACGCTCGGGCGGCGGCTGCGCAGCTGCGTCTACCAGCCGATGATCGAGCTGATCGGGGAGCTGAGGGAGCGGGACGTGGCGGTGAGCATCGTCTCCGGCGGCGGCACGGAGTTCCTCCGGGCGGTGAGCGAGGAGCTGTACGGCGTCCCGCCCGAGGCCGTCGTCGGGACCCTCATCGAGTACGACTACTCCCGCGGCGAGGACGGAGCGCCGCGACTGCTCAGGACGGGCCAGGTCGCGGGCGCGGCCAACGAGGGCGCCGCGAAGGTGAGCAACATCCAGAGCCAGCTCGGCCGCCGACCGCGCCTGGTGGCGGGCAACTCGGGCGGTGACCGGGAGATGCTCGAGTGGGCGGCGGCCGGTGGAGGCCCGACCCTGGCCCTGCTGGTCGACCACGACGACGCCGAGCGGGAGTTCAGCTACGTGAGCAAGGCCGAGACCTTCAGCGAGGCGGAGCCGATCACGGACATCGGGGCCAGGCTGGGCTGGACCGTCGTCAGCATGGCCAACGACTGGGAGACCGTGTTCGTCGGCTGAGCCCGTTCGAGTAGGCCCGGACGAGGCTCAGGCCTCGGTCGCCTCCGACAGCGGCACGGGCGTCTCGTCGTGCCCGAGCAGGAAGGCGTAGACCGCCCCGGCGATCGCCGCACCGGCCAGGGGTGCGACCCAGAACACCCACAGCTGAGCCATCGCGCCGTCGGCGAAGAGGGCGGGTCCCGTCGACCGGGCCGGGTTCACCGAGGTGTTGCTGACGGGGATGCTGACCAGGTGGATCAGGGTGAGCGAGAGGCCGATCGCGATCGGCGCGAAGCCCTTGGGGGCGCGCGTGTCGGTGCTCCCCAGGATCACGAAGAGGAAGACCGCCGTCAGCACCACCTCGACGATGATCACGGCCAGCAGCGAGTAGCCCTGCGGTGACAGGTCGCCGTACCCGTTGCTGGCGAAGCCGGACGTGCCGGCGTCGAAGCCGTCCTTGCCGTTGGCCACCGCCAGCAGGGTCACCGCAGCCACCACGGACGCGACCACCTGGGTCACGACGTACGGCAGCACGTCGGCCCATCGGAAACGGCGTGCGATCGCCACGCCCAACGTGATGGCGGGGTTGAAGTGCCCACCGCTGATGTGCCCCACGGCGTAGGCCATCGTGACCACGGTGAGGCCGAAGGCGAGGGCAACGCCGAGGTAGCCGATGCCGACGTCAGGGACGCCGGAGGCCAGGACCGCAGCGCCACACCCGCCGAACACCAGCACGAAGGTCCCGAGGAACTCTGCGGCCAGCCGCTGATACATCGTGTGCGTCTCCACACTGGGCACTCTGTGGGGGCGGAGCACCATTTCTCCTCACCCGTTGCGGGTGAGCGCAGGATTCGTCGAGGGGGCCGCTAGCCTGCGGCCATGAGCTTCTGGGACATCATCTGGTTCATCTTCGTGAGCTTCGCGTTCATCGCCTATCTCATGTTCATGTTCCAGATCATCGGCGACCTCTTCCGCGACCACACGGTCTCCGGATGGGTGAAGGCCCTGTGGATGATCTGCCTGATCTTCTTCCCGTTCCTCACCGCGATCATCTACCTGGTCGTCCGCGGCAAGGGGATGTACGTGCGCCAGTCCGCGGCGATCGACCAGGCCCGCGCGAGCCAGGAGGACTACATCCGGAACGTGGCGGCCCCCGCGTCGCCGGGCGACCAGATCGCCCAGGCCAAGGGCCTGCTCGACTCCGGGGCGATCAGCCAGGCCGAGTTCGACGCCCTGAAGGCCAAGGCGCTCTCCTAGGCGAGCCGCGCCACCCAGAGCTCCTCGGCCGGCCAGCGGCTGGCCCACTCGTGGGTCACGATCTCGTAGAACGGGTGGTCGGCGCTGTCCGCCGGCGCGTAGATCTCGTGCATGGCCTCGACCACGAAGCCCGCACCGCGTAGGAGCCGGACCCAGTCGCCGTGCGACGGGTGGAACTCGATGCCTCCTCCTGGCCACTGCACGCAGTAGGTCTCGCGCTGGCCGCGCAGCAGCCGATCCCCGGCGACGCCGCCCTCGGCCGGGACGCAGAGGCTCGACAGGTTGCTGTTGGTGAGGAAGACCAGACGCCCGCCGGGCCGGAGCAGACGCGCCGCCTCCGGCAGCCAACGCTCCGGGTCGCACCAGGCGGCCACCCCGTGCTCACTGACGACGAGGTCGAAGCGGCCGTCCGCGAACGGGGCCCGCTCGGCGTCCGCCTGGACGAGCGTGAAGTCCGGCCCGTCGCGGCGTTGCAACCGACGCGCGGTCGCGAGCTGTTCCCCGGAGAGGTCGGTCGCGACCACCCGCGCACCGGCCCGTGCGAGCCAGGCCGAGAAGTACGCCGTGCCGCACGCCAGCTCCAGGACGTCGAGGCCCCCGACGTCCCCGAGCGCACCGAGGTCCTGGTCCGGCACGCCGAACAGGCCCCACCGCACGTCGGCACCGGGCCACATGTCGTCGGCCGCCGCGTCGGTGAAGCGCTCGTTGACCACGGCCCAGAGCGCTCGGTTCAGGGCGATCTCGGAGGCCCGGTCGTCGGTCACGCCGGTGACGACGTCCACCCGGCCGCCAGGCCGCGTCGCATCGCGGACGCGTCCCGCAGCTGGCTGATGGTGCCGAGCAGCGCGAGCGCGACGAACACGACGTACCACCACCAGTCGTCGTGCACCCGGTCCGCGAAGGCGTCCCGCGTGAAGTCGGCCGACTCCATGGCTCCCGTGACCAGCATCAGGCCGGCGACGACGGCGATCGCGCCGCCGATTGCGCTGACGGTGGTGAGCACGACCGCGGGCAGGTTCACCAGGATCGACGCCACGCACACGATCGCGCCCACCAGCACGCCGACGATGGCGGCCACCCAGCTCCAGTCGACTCCCAGGGCGACGACCAGCCCCGAGCCGACCACGAAGCCGACCGAGGTCATCGCGATGACCACGGCGAACGCGAAGTACGCGTAGGCCAGGGCAGCGAACAGCAAGGCGAAGGCGAGGCCGACGACCCAGCCCAGAACCTCGCCCAGGAACCGGTCGCCGCCCAGGCCGGCGACGAGGCCGGCGCCGAAGGCGAAGCCGACGAAGGCACCCCAGACGGGCAGCACGATCCTGAGCCAGAGGTAACCGCTGAAGCAGAAGACCAGGCCGGCCAGGATCGCGAGGACACCCAGGACGAAGTCGGCCACGCTCGCGAAGGTACGAGAAGGTCACACTTGCAGGCTCACCCGCGAGGGATGATTGCATCCTGGGTCCGCGGGCACGATGCTGACGCCATGCTCATCCTCGGCATCATCTTGTTCGGCATGCTGGTCGGCGCAGGCGCGCAGCTGATCCTCGGAAGGTCCGGCGGCCGTGTCGACTGGACCATGGCGATCGTGGCCGGCCTCGTCGGCTCGTTCGTCGGGGGTCTGTTGATCAGCCTGCTGGCCGGCGACGGCCTCGAGCTGCACGCGAGCGGGATCATCGGCTCGTTGGTCGGCGCGATCATCATCACGGCGCTGTGGCGGTGGTGGGACGGCCGGAGCAAGGCCTCGTCCTCGGCCGCCACCAGCGCCAAGCGGTCCGGAGACCCGCGCAAGTCGCACCCGAGGTGATCCCCGGGGGCCGGTGGCACCCGAACGGGTGATTCTGGGGGGCCCAGGCCGGGACTAGCGTCGACCCCATGGTGCTCGGGGCGCACGAGGAAGGCGCTGTGGCATCGCCGCAGCAGACGGCGCCCCGCGTCCCTCGCCGACGAGGTGCACTCAGCGACGCCACCCTCCGCGCACTCGTCGATCCACCGAACCAGGTGGCCGAGCGTCGTCTCCTCGCTCTGGCGACCCGGGTCACCGGGCCGGTGCTGGTCGACCGCGACGCGCAGCTGACCTTGTGGTGCCTCTACGAGCTCCAGTACCGCGGCCTCGCCCACGTCGACGAGCGGTGGGAGTGGTCGCCGGCCGTCCTCACGCTGCGCGCAGCCCTGGAGTCTGCGTTCGAGGCCGAGCTGGGCCAGGCCGTGGGCGAGCTGCCCCGGACCTTCGCCGACGTCTCCCGCGAGAGTGGTCTCGTCGCGGCCTTCGACGTCGTGGACCGGGCTCTCCCGGGGCCGGGAACCTCCCGCTACGTGCAACGGTCCGTGTCCCTGCCTCAGTGGCAGGAGCTCCTGGTGTCGAAGTCGATCTACCAGCTCAAGGAGGCAGACCCGCACTCGTGGGCGATTCCTCGCCTCGCCGGTGACGCCAAGACGGCGCTGGTCGAGATCCAGTACGACGAGTACGGCGCCGGGCGTCGCGGCCGGCAGCACAGCCAGCTGTTCGCGGAGACCCTGCGCCTGTGTGGCCTGGACCCGGGCTACGGCGCCTACCTGGACGCCGTACCCGTCTCCGTGCTCGCGCTCAACAACCTGATGACGATGCTGGGGCTGCACCGCAGGTTGGTGGCAGGCGCGTTGGGTCACCTGGCCTTGTACGAGTCCACCAGCTGCCTCCCCAACAAGCACTACGCCGTGGCCGCCCGGCGGCTCGGCCTGCCCGAGGACGCGGTCATCTACTTCGACGAGCACGTCGAGGCGGACGCCATCCACGAGCAGATCGCCGTCACGAACATGCTGGGTGCCCACCTCCGTGACCATCCCGGGGACGCCGAGGTCGCCGGCTTCGGAGTGGCGGCAGGCACGATGCTGGACAACGAGATCGCCCGTCAGCAGCTCGCCTGCTGGCGTGGAGGCAGGCCGTTCCTGCTGGAGCGGGTCGCGTGAGCGACATCGAGCTCCAGCCGTGCGACGGCGGGCCGCTCCTGGTCCGGGGTGCGAGCGCGTGGACCGACGACGACGGCGACTGCCATCTCGTGCTGCGTCCGGTGGTCGCGGTCTGCCGCTGCGGCAAGTCCTCGCTCCGACCGTGGTGCGACGGGACGCACAAGCTGCTGCGCGTCGATGTCGCGCTCGACGCTCGCGGATCCGCCTCCTGAATGGCCACCCTCTCGTCGTGCTCGACGGGCAATGCTGGTGCTGGGTGTGGGCGAAGCCTCACCCGTCCAGCACCGTTCCCGCGCCGGGAAACCGACACGAGCGGCACCCCTACGCCGGCGGATCGGACGCGAGCTGCTCGCGCCGCTCGTGGAGGCGCTGCTGGGCGGCGGGCAGGAAGGCCAGGCACGGAGCCTCGGCACCGGGGTGCTTCTCGGTGAGGTGGAAGATCCACCGGTCCATCGCGGCCATGAAGCCGTTGTCGCCGCCCGGACGGTATGCCGACCACGCCGCGCGGTCCTTCACCACGCACACCGAGCAGCCGATCTTGTAGACGAGCTGCTGCTGGCCGTCGACGTCGATCCTCACCGTCGCCAGCGGACCGGCCTCGGCGACGGCCTTCCGCTGCCGGGCAGATCGGCTCGCCGTCATCGCACGCTCCTGTCGGGTCGGACTGGCGAGGGTACTCCCGGGGTCGGACCGCAGTGGGTGTCTCTGGTACCCATGGGGCGATGACCGCCGACCTCACCTTCCTGGTGGCCGGGCTCGCCCTGCTGCTCGCGGTGGTGCTGCCCGAGCTGGTCAGCAGGTGGGCGCTCTCCGCGCCGATCGTGCTGGTGGCCGTCGGCATGGTCATCGGGTTCACCCCGCTGCCCGACGGGATGCCGCTCGACCCCCAGGAGAACCGCGCGGTCATCGAGCACGTCACCGAGCTCACGGTGATCGTGGCGTTGATGGGTGTCGGCCTGGCGCTGGACCGCCCCTTGCGGCTGCGCGACCGGTCGACCTGGGCGGCGTGGTCGCCCACCTGGCGACTGCTCGCGGTGGCCATGCCGCTGTGCATCGCGTCCGTCGCCCTCCTCGGCTGGGCCTTCGGCCTGGTTCCCGCCGCAGCGCTGCTGCTGGGAGCCGTGCTCGCTCCTACGGACCCGGTGCTCGCCTCCGACGTCCAGGTCGCTGGGCCGACAACGGGCGACGAGGACGCCGAGGAGGACGACGACGTCCGCTTCGCCCTGACCTCCGAGGCAGGTCTCAACGACGGCCTCGCCTTCCCGTTCGTGATGGCGGCGGTGCTGCTGGCCACCGAGGGCTCGGTCTCGGGCTGGGCGTTGGAGTGGGTGGCCTGGTACGCCGTCGGCAAGGTCGTGGTGGGAGTGCTGGTCGGCCTCGGGGTGGGCTGGTCGCTTGCTCGGGTCGCGTTCCGCTCGCGGCGCGACGTCCTCCGGGTCGCCGAGCGGGGGGAGTCCCTGCTGGCCATCGCGGCGCTCGTCACGGCGTACGGGCTCGGGGAGCTGGCCGGAGGCTACGGGTTCCTGTCGGTCTTCGTCTGTGCCATGGCGTTCCGCTCGGCCGAGCGGGCCCACGACTACCACGCCGCGATGCACGAGGTCGTCGAGCGTCTCGAGCGGCTCCTGACGCTCTTCATCCTGCTCGTGATCGGCATCGCCCTGACCCGCGGGCTGCTCGACGGCCTGGACTGGCGGGGCGTGGCCGTCGGGCTGGCCCTGATCCTCGTGATCCGCCCCCTGGCCGGTGCAGTCTCGTTGACCGCGTGGCGCCGCGACGAGGAGCGCCCCGGCGGGCTGTCACGGCGCGAGCGGTGGGCCACGTCGTTCTTCGGCGTCCGCGGTGTCGGCTCCATCTACTACCTCGCGTTCGCCGCGGGGGAGTCGTCGGTGCTCGCAGACGACTGGCTGTGGTCGACGGTCGCCTTCACGGTGGTCGCCTCCGTGCTCGTGCACGGCGTCCTGTCCCGCCCGGTGATGCGCGCCGTCGAGGAGGACAACGCGCGTCGCGGCTGACGTCACAACAGCCGGACCCGTGGAGAAGGGTCCGGCTGTCGGGGTGTCCCGGGGTGGGTGTGTCCCGGGGAGAGGGAGTCAGTGCGCCAAACGGCCGCGCAGCACGCCGGCCGCGGGGCGGGCGGTACGAGTCGGGCGTCCCGCGTGGGCGGCCGCGTACAGGTGGCCGACGCCGATGCCGGTGGCGACGAGGACTGCGAGGACGGCGCACGCGACGACGGCGATCAGCGCGGTGATGGTGGCGGTGTCGATGATGTTCATGATGGTGCCTCCCTGGTTGGTTCCTCGTGGCCTGATGTCCGCAACTCTGCTCGCGATCGAGGACCAGCACCGTTCGCTCCATGACAGAACGCCGAAGTCCGCGAGACGGCTAGCCTGCAACGGTCATGGCGATCACGCGGGTGCACCACCTCAACTGCGGGACGATGCTGCCCCTCGGTCGTCGGGTGCCGGCCGTGATGCCCCGCGACCTGGTCGCCCACTGCCTGCTCGTCGAGCGGCCCGACGGGCTCACGCTCGTGGACACCGGCATCGGTGTCGCCGACGTCCAGCAGCGCGCCGCCCGGCTGGGTAGGGCGTTCATGGTCCTGGTCGGACCGGTCCTCGACCCGGCCGAGACGGCGTCGGCGCAGGTGTCGGCGCGAGGGTTCGCGCCCGGCGACGTCACCGACATCGTGCTGACGCACCTCGACCCGGACCACTCCGGCGGCTTGGCCGACTTCCCGCACGCGACGGTGCACGTCGGGCGGGCCGAGCACGATGCGGCCATGCACCCGGTGCTGCGTGAGCGGCTCCGCTACCTCCCCGCGCACTGGTCCCACGCCCCGCGGTGGCAGACCCACGACGTCGAAGGCGAGTCCTGGCAGGGCTTCGAGGCCGTCACGGTGCTGACCGACGACATCTTGCTGGTCCCCCTGGTCGGGCACACGCGCGGTCACTCGGGCGTGGCGGTCCGCGGCCCCGACGGCTGGATCCTGCACGCCGGCGACGCGTACTTCCACGAGGGCGACGTCTCGCCGACCGTCCGGACGCCTCCGGGGCTGGTGGCCTTCCAGGTCGCGCAGTCGATGGTCGACCGGCTTCGTCGCGAGAACCTCGCCCGGCTGCGGGAGCTGCACGCACGCCGGGCCGAGATCACCGTGTTCTGCGCGCACGACCGGACCGAGTTCGACCGGTTGGCGGGCGGCTGACGGCAGTTTTCTCCGGCTGGCCGGAGAATCCTGAACTTGGCGTGCCTCCCTAGCCACGCCAAGTTCAGGAAACGCACGCCAAGTCAGCCGGCGAGCCCGGCGAGGTGGCGCAGGGCTGTCATCGACGGTTGGAAGAGGTACGCGCCGCCGCGCATCGTCACCAGCCGCGGCCGCGCGGTGACGAAGTACGGCGGCGTGCCCGGCACGGTGAGCTTGGTACCTCCCGGGTGTGGCTCGCCGACCAGGGGGTCGGTGTCGCGACCGAGCCCGAACCGGTCCCCGTCGTTGATCCACTGCGCCTGGATGGTCTCGAACTGGCGCCAGAGGTTCGACTGGAAGCTGACGAACACCAGGCCGCGGTCGGCCCCGTCGTCGTCCATGGCACCGGGCGGGAGGGGGTCGCCGTACGCGCGGCCGCGGCGGACGATGCGGTGCCGGGCGCTGAGACGTCCGCCGAAGAAGCTCGGAGCGTCGCGCGGGTTGGCACGACGGATGTGCGACCCCAGCGGGCAGCGCAGGCCCTGGGGGTCGTCCGCGTAGCCGAAGTCGTTGATGCGCCACGGGTCGCCCGCCAACGCCTCGTCGGGTCCGTCCGGCGCCAGGGCGAGCGGGGTGCCGTCCGGCCAGCGCCCGACGATCTTGGCGGCCAGCAGCTCGGGACCGCCGGGGTAGTCCGCCTCCGCGACGAAGCGCCGGAAGGCCGCGGTGTCGACCGCGAGCTTGCGCAGCACGACGTAGGTGCCGTTGCGGTCGTAGGGCGCGTGCGGCGCCTTGGGGAGCTCGCCGTCCTCGTCGGGGTAGCCCAGCAGCACCTCACCGGTCGCGACCTCGCGCCACCCGCGTTCGCCGTGCCGGATCCCGTCGCCCGGGCGCGACAGCACACCGGATCCCTGGATGGCCGGCTGGGAGACGCCGTCGAAGAAGCCGAAGTGGTCCTTGCCGCCCGGCAGCTCGTGGGCACGCTGCACGTGGAGCAGCTCGACCCCGTCCTGGGTGTCGGGCACCAGCACCGACCCCAGGGTCTCCTCGAGGCGGGCGGCATCGGCGGCGTAGACCGACACCAGCACGTGCGGCTCGTCGAACTCCCACCGCTCCGGGGCGCTCGGGCCGACGTCGCCGAGCAGCGTCGCGCGCGCCCGCATGCCCTCGCGGAACGCGGGCGGGAAGGACGCCAGCGTCTCGGGCTCGAGCCCGAGCTGTTGGAGGCCGGCGAAGCTGAAGGACAGGTTGATCGCCGCCGCGGGCGGCCGGTCCCAGGTCTCCGCGGTGGAGACCAACGGCAGCGAGCGACGCAGCAGGGCCGTCGCCTGGGCGACGTCGCTGATGCGCAGCATCAGGTAGGCCGCGGCCGGCATCGTGTAGCCGCGCAGCACGTTGCCCTGGATGTCCGAGAGGTCGATGTCGGCAGGGGTGGCGTCGCGCGGCGGCAGGTGGGTCGGACGTCCCTCCATCAGAAGGTCTCCAGGAAGCGCCGGTGCAGGGCGTCGGCGTCGAGGTGCTGGGTCGCGGCGGCGAACTCGATCACCTGGGCCCGCAAGGCGATCGACGTCTTCACGTCGTCGACGGTCGCGGTCGGGAACGGCGTCGAGAACAGGCTCGTCCGTCGCTGGATCGACCGGACGTACGCCACGAACGCGGCGCGGTCCTCGCGGCCCGGGTAGCGCGCGCAGCGGCCCCACCACTCGTCGCACTCGGGCACGTGCTCGGCCAGCGCGTCCAGGTGCTCGTCGAGCCTGCCGTTGAAGGTCGTGCTGACGACCAGGTGCGCGTGCCGCAGGGGGTCCGGACGCTGGTGAGGTCCCTGGTGCACGAGGGTGCGGAAGACCTGCACGCGCGCGAGGTGCACGCCGTCGAGGCGGGCGAACGGACTGTCGGCTCCCGTGGGCAGGGCGGCGAGGTATGCGTCGAGGGCCTCCTCGTGGCCGGTCTCGACGCGTGCGTAGGTCGTCAGGGCGTACGCCGTGCCGTTCTCGTTGCTCACAGCCGGCTCTGCTCCTCGGTGAGGAACTGTTGCCACGCGGCCCTGAACTCGGCCGGGCTCAGCGAGGCCGCGCGCGCCCGGAGGTCGTGGAAGGCGTCGCGGACGGCGAGCGCGTTCTGCAGGTCGCGCGTGGAGTGCTCGGCGTGGGCGCAGTAGTAGGTGCCCCCATCCATGCTGTTGGCCGCGATCCAGTCCTTCAGTGGCTCGGCGGGCGGTGGGTGCGGGAAGTCGGGGCCGCGCCCCCAGGTAAGCCGGATGTCGGTGGCGATCACGTAGGCGAACGCGTCGATGTAGTGCTCCCACGGCCCGTCGAAGTTGCTCTCGAAGTGGAGGTAGGGGTACTTCAGGTCCTCGCCGTCGAGCCCGTCGACGAGGACCCAGCGCACGTACTTGATGAAGTTGAACTGGATGATGTGGTCGCGCAGGGGCGAGTACGGCGCGAGCCGGAAGCCCAGGCGCAGGAACCACAACCACTGTCGGCGGACAGGCGTCATCAGGGTGAGAGCGGTCATCCGCCCCAGCACGTTGCCCTGCGAGGCGGGGTACTCGGACGCGGGTGGCTGCGACCCGGCATCCGCACTTCCCATCGCCCCTCCTGTGGAGCTCGGCCTGGGAGCAGTATCCCGAAACATCTGGCCGGGGACAGGTCCAGATGTCTCGGCGCGTGGCTGTCGGCGGGTCCGCGCGGTCGATACAGTGCGCGCGGGGATATGAGTTCGAGGGCCGTCACCGGCCGACATGAAGCTGGGGGGACATGGCGACCGCAAGCGTTGCCGCACAGAGGTGGACCGCGGTCCTCATCCTCGTGGTCCTCGGCGTCTTCAGTCTTCCGGTGACGGCCTTCTTCTTCGACGGCGAGGGCAGCGAGAACTGGATCATCCCCGTCGCCGTCCTGGTGATGGCCGTGCTGGGCGCGGTCGTCGGTTCGCTGCTCCCGGGAGTCGCCGGCCCCGATGCGACCCAACAGCGCGGCGCCCTCATCGGTGCGGTCGTCGGGGTGCTCATGCTGGTGCTCGGCATCGTGGTGTTCTTCCTGCTGCTGAGCGGTTTCGACGGGGCCTGACCTCAGGACAGGGCGACCGTCACACCGTCGTCCTCGACGCCGTACGTCGTGGTGTAGCCGAACAGGTCCTGCCACTCGGTCCGTTCCCACCACTGGTTGAACGTGCTGGGGACGTTGAACACCAGGTGCGGCTCCGGACCTGAGTCACGGACGACCCGCGAGACCGCGATCGCGTCCGGGTGCCGGAACGTGGTGCCGTCGCTCGAGAACACCCACAACGGGCAGTCGACGGCCTGCACCAGCTCGCGCGAGACATTGTTGCGGCTGCCGTGGTGGGGCAGCTTGACCAGGTCGAGCGGCACCCGCTCGCCGGCCCCGAGCAGGGCGAGCCCACCGAGCAGCTCCGAGGCGGTGGCGTCGCCGGTGAGCAGGGCGCGCTTGCCGTCGTGCTCGAGGACGAGGGCGATGCTCGCCGCGTTGGCCCTGCTCCCGTCGACCTTGAACGGGTCCTCGCTGAGGATCGCGAGGTCGACCGCGCTCTCGAGGGTGGGGGCCGTGCTCGGCCCCATCGGCTCGAGCCCGGGGGAGACGTCGGTGAGCGTCCCCTTCTCGAGAGCGGCGGCGACGGCGAGCTGCCACTCCGGGACGAGGTCGGTCAGCCGTTCCTGCACGGGCGCCAGCACGGTGATGGACAGCCCGTCCGGCAGCTCGACTCGCGGCAGCGTGGTGTCGCTGCGGATCGACCGCGCCGCGGGCGAAGGCGTCGTTCCACGAGTGCTCGCGCAGCCAGGTCGTCAGCAGCTCGCCCTGGACGCCGCCCATCGGCTCGAGCTCGGACCGCTCGTCGGCGGGTACGAGGCCGTTGAGGTGCTCCCAGCCGTTGAACCACACGTCGGCGAACGTCACCGGCACCGGCTCCGCGGGATCGACGAGGCCCGTCAGGACGCCGCCGATGTGGTCGGTGTCGACGTGGGTGACGACCAGCAGCTCGAACGCGCGCTGGTCCTCCGGCAGCGCCCGGAACCGATCGGCGAGGGCGCGGCCGGTGCCCGAGGTACCCATGTCGACGAGCAGCTGGCGGCCCTCGCCCCACCGCACCCAGATCGCGTCGCCCTGGCGGGCGTCGAGGAAGGTCAGCTCCACTGGTCCTCCCGTCCGGTCACGAGCGGCACCGAGTCCCAGTCGGTGACGCACGCATACCCCGCCAGGCGCCCGAGCCGTTCGGCGCGCTCGTCCTTGCGGTCGGCGTCCGGCCATCGCCGCAGCAGGTCGGTCGCCAGGGCCATGCCGTCGGTGTAGAGCGGCCGTGCCTCGGTCGCGTCCACCAGCAGCCCCAGTCCGCGGGCCCGCTCGCGGGCGTCGTGGTCGTTCATGAGCAGGGCGGCCAGCAGGATGCGACCGTCCGGGATCCAGGCGAAGTCGCGGGCGAGGTTCTCGATCCAGTCCTGACGTTCGCGGAGCCGGCCGTAGCGGTGGAGCGTCAGGCCGCCGAGCGCGGCGGACGCCGGGTCGGAGTACTTGGCCAGCAGCAGGCTCGCCGCCTGGTCGAGCAGCTCGGCGCCGGCCATCACCTCGTGGTGGCGCAGCATGCCGTCGACGGCGCGGCCGACGCGGCGCTGCTCGGTGAAGCGCACGCCGAGCCGTGGGAGCGTCGCGGTGAGGTCGAGCTCGACGCGGCAGGTGGCCTCGTCCTCCTTGCGGCCCTGGGGGTTGAGCGGGAGCGAGGCCGTCCAGTCCCTCCCGTCGAGCCGGAACGTCGCGGTCGGGACGGCGGTGAGCACCTGGTCGGGGCCGAACGTCCAGCCTCCCGCGTCCTGCGTCAGGAGCGAGCAGGCCGTCGTGGCGGTGAGGGTCGCCTCGACCGCGCCGCGCATGCCGTCGCTCGGTCGTCGGTGTCGGCCGCCTTGCCGGAGTCCTCGGTGACGACGATGTCGACCGGCGTCGCGGGATCCACCCGAACCAGCTCCTGCATGGTCCGACCGCGCGGGGTGACCGCCTCGACGGAGTAGAGCCCGACGGGCAGCGTCATCGCCGGGCTGCCGGTGGTGCCGCGGCCGACGACGGTCAAGGACGCGTCGCGGACCACGAAGGGCAGGTTGTTGGTCAGCCACAGCGAGTTGTCCTCGACGCGGACGCTGAGCAGGCCGGTGTCCGTCATGGGACCTGTACCTCGTCCTGGCACAGTGGCGGCTGGGCGACGAACAGCTTGCGCCCCTGACGCGGCGTCGGGCCGGCGACGTCGGCGGTGAGCTCGTAGATGCCGGCGCTGGCTCGTACCTTCAACGGCCAGCCCGGAGCCACCTCCACCGCCTGGGTGCCCTCGAAGCGGAGCCGGGCCACGGGCGGCGGGTCGAGGTCGGCGGGACTCAGCGCCACCTCGATGTCGACCTGGGGCGCCTCGGCGAACTGCTGCACGACGACGTCGAGCGGCTTGCCGGTGATGTCGACGGACTGGTCGGCGCCGCCGGCCTGCGCCAGCGCCTTCACCCGTGTCGGCAGCACCAGGCTCAGCCGGCTCGAGGAGACGTGCCAGACGGGGCAGGTCTCGTCCTTGCCGACCGCTGCGGCGCCGCGCAGGGCCCAGAGCAGCGCCTGGGTGAAGATCGTCAGGCCCTGCGGGTCGGCGAACGCGTTCTCCCGCGTCGAGGACGACAGGAAGACGGGTGAGGCGGCCACCTCGGCCAGGCCGATGTTGCCGGGCTTGAACGCTCCGTCCAGGGCCTCGAAGCGCCGGACGATCTCGGGCCGCTGGCGGCAGGCGTCGGAGAACCAGGCCTGGTGGTCGGCGCCGCCGAAGGTACGCATCGCGTCGTGGCAGCCGATCACGTCCATGGCGCCGAAGAGCAGGTCGGGCTCCGCGTCGGTGCAGAAGTCCTCGAGCAGCACGATGGCGCTGCGCTGGCTCAGCTGGATGCCGTGCCCGACCAGGAACACGAGCGCGCGGTCGGCCGGGCTCGCGCAGGCCTCCATGAACGCCGTGAACTCCGCCTTCACCGCGTCGCGCGTGGCCGGTGCCGGTTGGCCGCCCATCCGACCGAGCACGTCGGCGTTCAGCGCCTCCCCGTCGACCGGCGAGAGCAGCAGCCGGACGTCCTTCAGCGGCGCCTCCGGGCAGCGGTACTCGTTCAGCAGCCAGGCGGTGAGCTCGGAGGCCGACCGGGCGGCGCTGCTCAGGTTCGCGAGCCCGAGCTGACCGCCCTGCTCGGTCATCTGCGGTCCGTCGAGGAACGGGTAGTGGCTGACGCCGACGACGAAGGCGTGCGTGACCGCGGGCGCGGCCACCCCCTCGACCTCGATGAGCATCGCGCCTCCCCGTCCCCCGGCTGCCTTCGATCGTAGGAAAGCAGGCGGCTGCGGGGAATGGCCCGCCGGGACTATCCCGAGGCGGCCGGCGCCAGGGCTGCTCGGCGACGAGCGTCGAGCGGGGAGGTACGGCGGCTGAGCCGCTGGTCGAGCACGGCGGCGGCGCGCTCACCCTGGCCGGAGCGGGCCAGCGCGTACACCAGCGTGTCCTCCAGCACCTCGCGCTGGGCGGCGCTGCCGCCGAGCACACCGGTCCGGGGGAGCAGCGCGGTGAGCCCGTCGGCCGCCTCGCTGAACTCGCCCTCCACGACCTGCTGGAGTGCCTTGCACAGCGGCGCGACGACGTCGCGGAAGGCCGGGTCGTGGTGTGCGTGCGCGATGGTCCGCAGCGCCGCGAGGCCGACCTCGTCGCCCTCGGTCGCCAGGCCCAACGCGGAGTGCATCGCGGCGAACGCCGTGGGCGGGTTGAGCAGCCAGCCGTCGGGGGCCGACGCACAGACGGCCTGGCTGGGCAGCGCGCCCTCCCAGGTGCCGGTGACGTGGCAGCGCCACAACAGGGCGCCGCTGTCGACCAGTGCCCGGGATCCGGTGACCAGCGGCGGCGCGAGCTCTCGTTCGTACCGTCGGCGGACGGCGTCCACGTCGCACTGCATGAGCTCGTGGAGCGCGGCGTGCCAGGAGAAGTGGGAGCGGTGGTTGGCCTCGGGGCCACGGCTGCCGATCCAGCCGTCGAGCCAGGCGAGACCCTCGGTGTGCTGCCCGGTCTCGTAGTAGACGTGGGCGCGCGCGTGCACGGCGTGGCCCGACGACGGCTCGACCGAGAGGGCGTACGACGCCAGGTCCTCCGCCTCGCTCCAGCGCTCCTGGTCCTGACGGACGAACGCGAGCTGCCCGGCGTACCACCAGTCGTCGCCGTAGGTGCGTCCCAGCCCCTCGACGAGCTGCGCGGTCTGGCGACCGGACGTGAGGCCGCCGAAGGCCACCGTCGGGACGGCGACGCTGACGGCGAGGGCGTCGCGCGGGAACAGCCGGATGTGGCGCAGCAGGGCGGCCGCCCCGGTCTCCTCGTCGCTGCGCAACCGGGTGGTCACGGCGTCCAGGAAGCTGGTCTCGCGGTCGTCGAGGTTGCGCTCGGCGGCCGCGGCGTGGGCCGCCTGGAGGGCCTGGCGCCACGAGCCCACGGCTCCCCACTCGTGGCCGAGCAGGGCCAGGGCGGCGTGCGCCTGCGCGAAGCCCGGGTCGAGAGCGACCGCCGACTCGAGGCCCTGCTCCACGCCGTCCTGCAGGCGGAGCAGCCGGCCGAGCGCCTTGTTGTAGGCGGATGCCGCCTTGCGGCTCGTGGTGAGCGTCAGGCCGTACGGGTCGACCGGACGACGGCGGACCTCGCCATGCAGGGCGCGCCACACCGAGCGGGCGACGTCGTAGGCCTGCTCGCGGATCTCCGGCATCGCCGTGGTCTCCCACAGGTTGCCCCGGCGCAGCGTGCCGATCGCGTAGAAGGGGATCGTCGGGGGCAGCACGCCCAGCACGCGTCCGTCGTCGGCGGTGTCGATCCCCATGCCCGAGGGGCCGGGGCGCACCAGACCGGTGCGCGTCAGCGCGGCCAGCAGCGGGTCCTTCGCCGGCGTTCCCACGGGGCCGGTGCAGTTGACCACGGCGGCAACCGTCAGCTCCGTGCCGTCGGTCAGGACGACGCGGACGCCGTCGTCGGTCGGCGTCGCCGATGGCGACCGTGCCCGTGTGCCGGAGCCAGCGGCCGGCGTCGCCGATGTCGGCGAGGCGGCGGGCCGTCACGGGGGGCATCCGGTGGCGGCGCACGTCCCAGGCGCGCGCGTCCTCGGTGAGGAACGTACGTCTGTCCTCCTCGGCCAGCCCCCGCCAGAGCTGCGCGGTGACCGGACGCAGCCCGTCGATGGCCGGGCGCCAGTCGCCGGTCTCGGCGACGGTCCGCTCGACGTGGGCGCGCACTGCCGCGCGCAGCTCACCGAGGTCGTGCACCCGGGTGATCCCGGGCGGCGGTGGCACGGGCGGGGTGGTCGGCAGCACGTGCGGGAACGGCACGGCGTCGTGCCGGGCGACCGAGTGGAGCACCCGGCCCGGCCGGTCGGCGGAGATCGCCACGTCGACCATCGTCAGACCGGTGCCGACGAGGAGCAGGTCGCCGTCGGGCAGCTGGTCGGTCCAGGGGTCGAGCAGGCGACCGGAGGCGGCGAGCTCGTCAGGGGCCCAGTCGGTGCCGGCCTTGGCACCGGTCGCGAGCACGACGGCACGGGCGACGATCGTGGCCCCGTTGGTCGTCCCGTCGTCGAGGCGCACCACGAGCCGGTCGCCCCGGCGGTCGACCCCGACCACGCTGGCCTGCCGTCGGACGAGCCGGGCGTTGGCGGGGTACTCCGTGGCCGTGCGGAGCAGACCCTCGACGTAGTCGCCGTAGACCCGGCGCGGCACGAAGTCCTGCGGTTGGGCCTCCGGGTCATGGTGCTGTCGCACCCACCGGTAGAAGTGCTCCGGGTCGCGCGGGAACGCGCTCATGCCGCTGGCCGGCACGTTGAGGAGGTGGCGGTCGTCGGTGGTCGCGTACGCCGTGCCGCGCCCGGTGACGGGGGAGGGGTCGACGAGCTCGACCCGGAACCGCGCGGTCAGGCCGGTGACCAGGTGCGACGCGGTCAGAGCGCCACCGGCTCCCGCGCCGATCACCACCACGCAGCAGTCGCCCTCACCACCGTGCATCCAGCCCACCCCTTAAAGTCCACTGATCCAGGTGACTTAAACTACCAAACCGGACGGGGTCGGGGACGAATCCTCGAGGGCGGGTCGGGCGTCGTACGGGGTAACGATGCGGTCGCAGTGTCTCTCCGGGCCATGACGTATCGACAGAACGAGGAGCAGACTCCTGGTGATCGGGCAAGAGGTGAGAGGTACCGTGTTCGGCAGCGACGGGGGCTGTCGCGGACACGTCGACTTCGGGGGAGACCGGTGACAGGAACGAGCAGACGTCTGGGGCGGGGTCCCGCCCTTCGTCGACTCTGCCTGGTCGCGGTCCTGGCTCCTCTGTCCGTGATCGCCACCGCCGGGTTGGTACGCCCCGACGCGAGCACGCCGGGACGTTCGATGCTCTCCTTCCCGGCGGCGGCCGCGGCCGACCCGGTCGTCCCCGAGGTGCCCGAGCTCTCCGGTGCGGTCGAGGCACCGGCGTCGGTGTCCGAGGACCCGCGCCGCGACTCGGCCGGCCTCGGAGTCCTGGTCGACGCCCGGGGAGCCGCCTCGGTGGAGGCGGTGCCGAGCCGCGCCCTGACGGCCTACCAGCGGGCCGAGACCGTGATGCGCCAGGCCGACCCCTCGTGCCACCTGAGCTGGCAGCTGATCGCGGCGATCGGCGATGTCGAGAGCAACCACGGGCGGTTCGGTGGGGCCTTGATGACCGCCGACGGCGTCGTCCACCCGGCGATCCTCGGCCCGCGGCTCACCGGCCACGGAGCCACCTCACGCATCGGCGACACCGACGCCGGCCTGCTCGACGGTGACCAGCGCTTCGACCGCGCCGTCGGCCCGATGCAGTTCATCCCCTCGACCTGGACGGTCGTCGGCGTGGACGCCGACGGGGACGGGCGGCGCGACCCGCAGGACATCGACGACGCCAGCCTCGCCACGGCGGTGTACCTCTGCAGCGGCAGCGACGACCTGGCGACCCGGGCCGGGCAGCGGGCCGCCGTGCACCGCTACAACCACAGCTCGGCCTACGTCGACCTGGTCATCGGCATCATGGCCGGCTACCTCCACGCCGACCCGGCGACGTTCAGGCTCATCGGCGGCTTCGGGACCGGCGTGCTCGACCCGAAGGCATACCCGTACCCGAACGGTGGCGGCGGCGGCCCGGTCCCCGGCCACCCGGAGCCGACCTTCGAGGTCGTCGATCCCACGTCCGGCCCGACGTCCGGCCCGACCTCGACACCCACCGGCAAGCCGAGCGACCAGCCCACGAGCAAGCCGACGGCGACGGTGACGGAGACGGCGACCCCGGTGCCGTCGGCGACGCCGACACCCTCGGCCACCGCCACGCCCACGGCCGCTGCGCCGACGACCGCCGCGCCCACCGAGGCACCGTCGAGCCCGGCCGCCACCCCGACCGAGACCGTGCCCACGGACTCCGCCACGCCGACCGCCAGCCCGACCGCCACCCCGACTGCCACGGCCACCGCCGATCCCACGGCCGATCCCACGGACGGCCCGACAGGCGGGCCGACCGATCCGGGCGACGGCGGCACCGAGATCCCGCAGGTCGTCCTCGACGCCTACTCCGCCTGCGTGACCGCAGGCGTCGACCCGGCCGACCTGGTCGCGATGACCGCCTGCCTGGTGGAGGCGACCGGCCTCGCGGCCGAGGACCCGATCCTGGTGGCCGTGCTGGCCAACCCGCCCGTCACCCCGCCCGCTCCGACCCAGACGCAGCCACAGGCGCGTCGTCGTCGCCGGCGCTGAGGGACCTCTGACCGCAGGACCCGGCGCGGCGGTGACCCTGGCACGGTTTCCGTCGGGCAGACCGTGCCCAGCTCACCGCTGGCCGGCGGTCACCCGAGCCTGGCGACCTCAGCCGCCGAGCATCACTCCGACGGAACTGCGGACGAAGCCGGGGAACACGGCGGCGGGACTCGCGCCGAAGCGGCTGACGACGATCTCCGACAGCACGCTGCGGTAGTCCGTGGTCACGAGCAGGTCGCCGTCGAGGTTGTTGGAGAGGCCGGGCCACGTGCCGTAGTAGGAACCGCCCTTGACGCCGGCTCCGGCAAGGAACATCACGTTGCCGTAGCCGTGGTCGGTCCCGCCGCTGGCGTTCTCCTGCACGCGCCGTCCGAACTCGCTGATGGTGACGACGGTGACCTTGTCGGCCCACGGGCCGAGGTCGGTGAGGAAGGCCGCCAGGGAGTCCGCGAGACCGGCGGCGTTGTTCACCAGCAGGCCACCCCCCACGTTGCCCATGTCGGTGTGGTGGTCCCAGTCGCCCTGGTCGACGGTGAGCACGGCGACCCCGACGTCGCTCTTGACGACGCGTGAGACCTCCCTCAGCGCCCGGCCGAGGTCGTTGCCGGGGTACTCGGCGCCCTCGGCGGGCTCGTCGGGGCTGTCCTTGACGGTCTGGAACGACGCGAGTGCCCCGAAGGTCGACTTCATCGAGCGGCCGAGCGTCGTGGTGTTGCTGTCCCAGAGCGTGTGCAGCGAGCTCATCCGGCGGAAGCCCGACTCGCCGGCGTCGTCGCCGGCCACGCCGAGGCTGTTCACGCTGCCGGCCGACATCACCGGTTGCGCCCCGTAGAGAGAGGCGGGCGCGACCCCCGACCCCATGGCCAGGCCCTGGAGCGGGTTGGCGTCGGCGTCCGTGCCGACGAGCCGGTTGAGCCACCCGGAACGGACCGACGAGCCCGGGTTGGCGTCCTCGACCTCCTCCATCGCGGCGAAGTGCGAGCGGTTGGGTGCGGGCAGGCCCGTGGCGTGCACGGCCGCCACCTTCCCGGCGGTCCAGAACGGCAGCAGCGGCTCGAACGCGGGATGCAGGCCGAACATGCCGTCCTTGGCCAGCAGCACGTCGGAGGCGATGGCGATGTTGGGCCGCGCGGCGTAGTACGCGGGATCCGCGTGCGGCACGACCAGCGACAACCCGTCGCAGGCCCCGCGGAGCGAGACGACGACGAGGACCGCGGGAGCGGGCGCGGCGGATGCCGGGGACGCGGTGACGACGGCGGTGCCGAACACCGTGGTCGAGGCGCCGAGGGCCAACGCCCCCTTCAGCAGGCCGCGGCGACTCATCGCGGCGTACTCGGGGCAGCAGTCTGTCTCGTTCATGCCGGGGTCACCTGCTCATGAATTCGGGGGAGTCGAGGAACGTCGTGAGCAGGCGGCCCATGCCCCACGCGACGAGCTCGTGCTCGGGGTCGATGATCTCGCTGGGCTTGATCCCGGTCGCCTGGCGGCAGGCCTTCTGCAGGCGATCGCTGGCGGGGACGTGCAGCAGGGAGCGGGACAGGTGGTCGACGAGGTCGTCGAACCTGACGCGCACCTTCGGCAGCCAGTCCTTGCCCTCGGGGCGGTGCACGCCCTTGGTGGGCCACCACCCGTTGCTGACGGTGAAGTGCACGCTCATCGACGACATGAGCCGACCCGGGGTCGACCAGCTCGCGTTGTCGATCGGCTGGCCGTCGGGTCGTGGCCAGGCCAACGGGTAGATGCCGATGCTGCCGGCCTGCCAGAGGAGCGCGTTGACGGCGGAGTCGTCGGCGCGCGGCTCGTCCATCCGGATGCCGAGCAGCCGGTACGTGGCAACGATGTCCTCACCGGGGTCGCGCACCTTCAGCCCCTCTGCGCGCTGGAACTCCCGCGACCGCACGAGCGCCCGGAGCACGGGGGCGATCTCGGTGTCGTTCTTCAGGTAGACCTTCGCCAGCCGCGCGACCAGCCCCGCCGACGGCTCGTCGCGGACGAACTTGACGGCGAGCTTCTGCGCGATCCGGCGGGCCGTAGCCGGGTGGTGGGCGAGGTACTCGAGGTAGCGGCGGGTGAGGTCCTGGCCGTCCTTCTTCTTGTTGGTGTCCTTGAACCCCATCACCTTGACCCGGCCGCGCCAGTGCTCCTCGGGGTTGTAGAGCGCCTGCCACGTCTCGTACATGTCGACGGTGTAGCCCGTGAGGATCCGGGCCGAGGCCTTGACGTGGTCCTCGGTGAAGCTGCCCTCGCCGACGGTGTGGCACTCCAACAGCTCGCGGCCGAGGTTCTCGTTGGGGTGGCGCTTGGTCGAGGTGGCCTGGTCGAGGTAGATGAGCATCGCCGGGTGCGTGATCGCACCCACGAGGAGGTCGGAGAACTTTCCCAGCGCGTGCTCGCGGACGTGGTCGCCGTACGACGCACGGTAGGTGAACTGCGCGTCGCCGTTGACGGGGACGTTGAGATGGTTCTCCCAGAACTCCGCCATCATCTCGAGCACCGGCCGGTTGGTCCGGATCCGACGCTGCAGCGCGCGTCGCTGGTAGTTGGCCATCACCTCCCAGCCGCCCTGCATCCCGGTGATCTGGCGCCTCCAGAGCTTGGCGGGGGAGTAGGAGAGCTCGGGCCACCAGGCGTCGACCTTGCCGGCCTCCTTGTCGGACACGCTGCTCGGCTTGAGCTGGCTCTCGAACCACGCCAGGCCGCCGCCGGCCTTGCGCACGTCCTTCGCGAGCTCGGGCGTCAGGCCGTAGGAGAAGCGGGTCACCAGGTGTCGGTCGGGCTTGCTCAGCAGCGGCGGTCCGTCGTGCTTCTTGCCACCGGCGGCGTACGCCGGGTCGACGGTCGCCGTGACGGCGACGGCCGAGGCCGCGAGGGCACCGCCGACGAGGACGCGGCGGCTCGGGGGAGGAGTCGACATGTTGGTTGCTCCGGGGGGAGGGGGTGCCTCATCGTAGGGGCCGATTCCACGCGGGGGCGCGGTTTCGCCTGGGTGGACGGGACGCCAGTACAGTGCACGAGTCCCCTTCCCCGTACCCGAAGGACACGCGCGCCGCACATGGACGGCCCTCTTCATCGGCCCCAGCACGCAACCTGGCGCGACCGATGACCGCCTGGATCCTGCTGGCGGTCTCGCTGGTGCTCATCGTCGCGTGCGGCTGCTTCGTCGCGGCGGAGTTCGCCTTCGTCACCGTCGACCGGTCCCGCGTCGAGCAGCTCGCGGCCGAGGGTGACTCCGGGGCGATCGGCGTGCTGGCCGCGTTGCGGTCGCTCTCGACGCAGCTCTCCGGGGCGCAGGTCGGCATCACCGTCACCAACCTGGCCATCGGATTCCTGGCCGAGCCGGCGATCGCGGAGCTGATCTCGCCACCGCTGGAGGCGATCGGGATACCCGAGGACGTCATCCGACCCCTCGCGATCGGCCTCGGGCTGGCGATCGGCGCGACGCTGACCATGATCTTCGGGGAGCTGGTGCCCAAGAACCTCGCCATCGCCAAGCCGATGGAGACCGCCCGGGCGACGCAGGGGTTCATGCGGCTCTTCACGACCGTGAACACCTGGCCCATCAAGCTGCTCAACGGCTCGGCCAACGCGATCGTCCGCGCGCTCGGCATGGAGCCGCAGGAGGAGCTGCGCTCGGCACGCTCGTCGACGGAGCTCGCGTCCCTGATCGCCCGGTCCGCCGACCAGGGCACGCTGGACGCCGACACGGCCGAGCTGATGGAGCGGTCGGTGGAGTTCGGACAGCGGACCGCCGGCGAGATCATGACGCCGCGGGTGCGCACGATCAGCCTCGACTCGAGCGACCGGGCGATCGCCGTGCTCGAGGCCGCGCGTACCTCGGGGCACTCCCGGTTCCCGGTGCTCGACCAGGACGACAACGTCGTCGGCACCGTGCACGTCAAGCACGCGGTGGCGCTGCCGCCCTCCGAACGGCACACCACGCGCATCAAGCACCTGATGGTCCGGCCGATCGTGGTGCCCGACTCGCTGCGGCTCGACCCGCTCCTGTCGCTGCTGCGCGCGGACGGCTTCCAGATGGCCGTCGTGCTCGACGAGTACGGCGGCCAGGCCGGCATCGTCACCCTCGAGGACGTCGTCGAGGAGATCGTCGGCGACATCGCCGACGAGCACGACCCCCGGGGCGCACAGGCCCGCCAGCTGCGCGACGGGTCGTGGACGATCTCGGGGCTGTTGCGGCCCGACGAGGTCGCCGACCTCACCGAGGTCGAGCTCCCCGAGAGCGAGGAGTACGACACCGTCGGCGGTCTCGTGATGAGCGTGCTCGGCAAGGTGCCCGACGTCGGCGACGTGGCCGAGGTCTTCGTGCCCGACCGCAGCGTCACCCCCGACGGCCCCGAGCTCCGCCACCAGCTCGCCGTGCTGACCGTGACCCACATGGACGGGCTGCGGATCGACCGGCTGGCCCTGCGCCTGCTGACGCACGAGGCGGGTGCGTCCTCGTGAACAGCTTCACCGCGATCCTCCTGACCGTCTTCCTCCTCCTGGGCAACGCGTTCTTCGTGGCCGCGGAGTTCGCCCTCGTCTCCGCGCGCCGTACCCAGATCGAGCCCCTCGCCGACGCCGGCAACCGCTTCGCGCGCACGACGCTGCGAGCGATGGAGAACATGTCCGAGGTCATCGCCGTCAACCAGCTGGGGATCACGGTCTGCTCGCTGGTCCTCGGTGCCGTGGCCGAGCCGACGATCGCTCAGCTGATCGAGCCGGTGCTGCACGCCCTGCACGTGCCGGAGGCGTTCCTGCACCCGGTCGCCTTCACGATCGGCCTGTCCATCGTCGTGTTCCTCCACGTGGTGATGGGCGAGATGATCCCCAAGAACATCGCGCTGGCCGGGCCGGACCGTGCCGCCCTGGTGCTGGGAACGCCCGTCTGGGCGTTCGTGACCGTGCTCCGCCCGGTGATCCGGGTCATCAACGCCGTCGCCCGGGTCCTGCTGAAGCTCGTCGGGGTCCAGCTGATGGACGAGGTCAGCTCGACCTACACCCGCGAGGAGGTCGCGGCGCTCGTGGAGGAGTCCCGCGGCGAGGGGCTGCTCCAGCCCGACGAGTACGACCGGCTCGCCGGGGCGCTGGGCTTCACCGAACGCACCGTGGCCGCCGTCCTGATGAGGCCGGAGACCCTCACCACGGTCTCGCGTGATGCGACCGTGGCCGAGGTCGAGGACGTCTGTGCGGCCACCGGCTACAGCCGGTTCCCGGTCACGGGCAGCGAGGGTGGTCAGGGGTCGCTGGTCGGCTACCTGCACATCAAGGACGTCCTCGAGCCCGACGAGGCGCGCCGCGACCGGGTCATCGAGCCGCGCTGGATCCGGCCGCTCGCCCCCGTGCGGGCGAACGACTCCCTGCACGACGCCCTCGAGATCCTCCAGCGCCGCGGCTCGCACATGGCCACCGTCAGCGACGACGACGGCGGCTTCGTCGGGCTGGCCACGCTCGAGGACGTCATCGAGGAGCTCGTGGGCGAGATCCGCGACGCCGCCCACCTCGACGAGTAGCCGCGCATCCGGTGCGCTCGGGGCCGTGTCGAATCGGTCGGCGGCGGACCGCCGGATAAGGTGGGCACGGCGGGGAGGCGGCCGTCATGCGGCCCGCTCGGGCCCGCTCCAGAGTACGACCCGGACGCACCCGAGGACGCAGGCGAGGACGCACGCACGTGGAGGACACCCCGACGCGCAGCAGTCGTGTGTGGACCGTGCCCAACTTGCTCAGCATGGGCCGGCTCGCCGGCGTCCCTGTGTTCCTGTGGCTGGTCCTGGGACCCGAGGCCGACGGTTGGGCACTCGCCCTGCTGATGCTCTCGGGCGTCACCGACTGGCTCGACGGCTACCTCGCCCGGCGGCTCGACCAGACCTCGCAGCTCGGCCAGATCCTCGACCCGGTCGCCGACCGCCTCTACATCCTGGCCGTCGTGATCGGCCTGGCCATGCGCGACATCATCCCGTGGTGGGTCGCGGTGATCCTGCCCCTGCGCGACCTGCTGCTGTGGGGACTGGTGCCCCTGCTGCGCACCCGTGGCTACAGCGCGCTGCCGGTGCACTTCCTGGGCAAGGCGGCGACGTTCAACCTGCTGTACGCCTTCCCCTTGCTGCTGCTCGGCGACGGGGACGGCGTCGTCGCGACGCTCGCCAAGGTGTTCGGCTGGGCCTTCGCCTGGTGGGGCATCGGCCTGTACTGGTGGGCCGGCATCCTGTACGCCTACCAGGTCTTCAAGCTGCTGCGGACCACCGAGCGCCGGCAACCGCACCCGGCCGACGGACGTCACAGTGACGTGGGCGGCGAGGTGAGCGGCGATGCCTAGGACCACCACCCCGGAGACCTCGTCCGGCTCGCCGAGCGACACCCCACCGGACACCCCGCGCCCCGACGTGCCGGACCAGGTGATGATGCCGCTCCTGGACCGCATCGTCCGCCAGTCCCTCGACGAGGACTACCGCGTCGTGGCCGCCCGCAAGAGGAGCAGCCGGCGGGGTCGACCTCCGAGCCGCCCGCTGGCCCAGCGCACGGGCAGGCCGCGTCAGGTCGCGGCGGTCGTGATGTCCGTGTTCGGTGTGCTCGTCGCCGTCGCTGCGGTGCAGACGTCCCGCAACGCCCCCGAGGCCAACGCGAGCAGGGACAGCCTGATCGAGCAGGTCCAGGCCCGCCGCGCCAACGTCGCCAACCTGCAGGAGCGGCTCGACCGGCTGCGGGCCTCGACGACCGACCTACGGTCCACGCTCGCCGTGCAGTCCGCGGACGAGCAGGCGCTCGCCGCGCGGATCGAACGGCTGGAGGTCCGAACCGGCTTCTCGGCCGTCACCGGCCCCGGCGTCCGGATCACCGTGGACGACGCCCCCGATGGCGACGCCACCCAGCAGGTCCGCGACTCCGACCTGGCCACGCTGGTCGACGGCCTCTGGAACGCCGGCGCCGAGGCGATCTCGGTCAACGACAAGCGGCTCACCAACCTGACCGCCTTCGACAACGTCGGCCCGGCGATCCACATCGGCATCACGCCGCTCGTGCCGCCCTACACGATCCTGGTGATCGGCGACCCCGACACCCTTGCCGCCGACCTGCTCGACAGCACGTTCGGGCAGCGGTGGTACTCGCTCAAGGACAGCCTCGGGTTCGTCTACGACATCGAGCCTGACGAGTCGCTGAGCCTCCCGGCCGCCCGCCCTCGCCGGCTGCGCGCCGTCCGCCCGCTGACCACCGATCCGGACGTGACCCGTCCCGAGCAGGGAGACGGGGGGACGTCGCCGTGATCGCGGCCCTCGGCCTGCTCATCGGGATCGTCCTCGGCCTGGTCTTCTCCCCGGACGTGCCCGCCGGCCTCGAGCCCTACCTGCCCATCGCCGTCGTCGCCGCCCTCGACGCGGTCTTCGGCGGCCTGCGCGCCTACCTCGACGGCATCTTCGACGACAAGGTCTTCGTGGTCTCGTTCGTCAGCAACGTGGTGATCGCCGCGGCCATCGTCTACCTCGGCGACCAGCTGGGCGTCGGCGGCCAGCTGTCGACCGGCGTGATCGTGGTCCTCGGGATCCGGATCTTCTCCAACGTCGCCGCGATCAGGAGGCATCTCTTCCATGCCTGATCAGAGCCGGCCCACCATGGACCCGCCCGTCCAGCCCGTCCCGGAGGACGAGGGCCTGCCCGCCACACCGGCTCCGGGAGACGGGCGCGGGGTCACCGGTCGCGACCGGCTCCGCTCCGCGCTGGTGCACCCGCGACGCAACCAGGTCGTGGTCGCCGTGCTGCTCGCGGTGGTCGGCTTCGCCGCCGTCGTCCAGGTGCGCACCAACGACGTGGACGACAGCTACTCGAGCCTGCGCGAGCAGGACCTGATCGACGTCCTCTCCGGACTCGCCGGTACCTCGCAGCGCGCGCGCTCGGAGATCAACCGGCTCGAGCAGAACAAACGAGACCTGCAGACCGACTCGCGCCAGCTCGGGGCGGCGCTGGAGCAGGCCCAACAGCAGGCCGACACGCTCAACATCCTCGCCGGGCTGGTGCCGGTCACGGGGCCCGGCATCCGGGTCACGATCACCGAGCAGACCGGACCGGTCGACATCGACTCGATCCTCGACACGGTCGAGGAGCTCCGCTCCGCCGGTGCCGAGGCGATGCAGTTCAACGGCCAGGTCCGCGTCGTGGCACAGACCTCGTTCGAGGACGAGGTCGGCGGCTTCTCGGTCGACGGCACCCAGCTCACCTCGCCGTACGTCATCGACGTCATCGGTGACCCGCACACCCTCGGGGGCGCCCTCGTCTTCAACCAGGGCCCGGCCTCGCAGCTGCGCGACGACGGGGCCGACGTCCAGATCGACGAGCTGGAGAAGGTCGACATCGAGTCGGTGCGCGAGGCGGTGCGCCCAGAGTTCGCCCAACCCCAATGAGTGGGTAGGTTCGTCCCGACCAGCTGGCCGACCGCGGCACGTGAGGAGTCCCGGTGTATCCCGACGACCTGAAGTACACCCCGATGCATGAGTGGGTCCGCACCCCCGGCGACACCGAGGGCTCGGTGCGCGTGGGGATCACCCACTTCGCCCAGGACGCCCTGGGCGACATCGTCTACGTCTCCCTGCCCGAGGTGGGGGAGGAGCTCCAGAGCGGCACGACGTGCGGCGAGCTCGAGTCGACGAAGTCGGTGAGCGACATCTACGCCCCGGTCTCCGGCACCGTGGTCGCCCGCAACGAGTCGCTCGACGCCACGCCCGAGCTGGTCAACAACGACCCCTACGGCGGCGGCTGGCTCTTCGACGTCACCGTCAGCGACGCCAGCTCGCTCGACGCGCTGCTGGACTCGGCGGCCTACCAGGCGAGCCTCGAGAGCTGACTCGCGAACCGTCTGATCGCCCCTTGAACGACCCGGGCCTGCTGGTAGGTTCGGGGAAACCATCACCCTCAACTCTCTCCTGAGGGTTGGAGCCGTCGTCCCAGTCGCCGAGGAGTGTTCGCCGATGCCGTTCTGCACCGCCTGTGGCAAGCAGAACCCTGACGACGCCCGCTTCTGCGCCAACTGCGGCACCCAGCTCGCCGCGGCCGGCGCGAGCCAGCCGGGCGCCGACGAGGCGACCGCGACGATCAGCATCGGGACGCCGTCGGAGAAGTCCGACACCTCCGACCGGCACCTCAGCCCGGTCGACGCCGCCGCGGTCGACGCGCTGCCGACCGGGAGCGCGATGCTCGTCGTCCAGAAGGGTCCCAGCGCCGGCAGTCGGTTCCTGCTCGACCAGGACGAGGTCACCGCCGGCCGGCACAACGACAGCGAGATCTTCCTCGACGACGTGACCGTCTCGCGCCGCCACGCGGTCTTCACCCGCGAGGGCGCCGAGTTCTCGGTCGCCGATGCCGGCAGCCTCAACGGCACCTACGTCAACCGCGACCGCATCGACAAGGTGATCCTCCGCGACTCTGACGAGGTGCAGATCGGCAAGTACCGCCTCGTGTTCTTCTCCGGACATCCCACCGGCCTGCCGGCCGGCTCCGGCACCCCGGGCTGACCGGCCCTCCGATGGCGGAGCGGGACGACACGTCGGGGCACGCGCAGGCCCACGGGCAGTCACATGGGGGCCCGCGGATGAACATCGGGCAGGTGCTCGACGAGCTGCGCCCGGACTTCCCCGGTGTCACCATCCCCAAGATCCGCTTCCTCGAGGACAAGGGCCTGATCAAGCCGGAACGGACGCCGTCCGGCTACCGCAAGTTCTCCCACGACGACGTCGACCGGCTGCGGTACGTGCTGCGGATGCAGCGCGACCACTACCTCCCGCTCAAGGTGATCGGCGAGCACCTCGACGCCATCGACCGCGGCCTCGAGCCCCCGCCGCTCGACCCCGTCGTCCCGACGGTGCCCCAGGTCGCGCTGGCCGCCGACGGGCTGCCCAGCGCCGCGTCGTTCTCCCGTCGCGACCAGGTACGCCTCTCGCGCAAGGAGCTGCTGAAGATCGCCGAGATCGACGAGGCCCTCCTCGACCAGCTCGAGCAGTACGGCCTGGTCACCTCGCTGCGGGGAACCGGCCACTACGACACCGACGCCCTCGTCATCGCCCGGACGGCCCGCGAGCTGGCCGACTTCGGCTTCGAACCGCGCCACCTGCGCGCCTTCAAGACCGCCGCCGACCGTGAGGTGGGGCTGGTCGAGCAGGTGGTCGCCCCCCACAAGCGCGGCCGTGACGCCGCCGCCAAGGCCCGCGCCGAGGACACCGTCTCCGAGATCGCCGCCTTGTCCGTCCGCCTCCACGCCACCCTCGTCAAGTCCGGCCTCAACCAGGTCTGACCGCCAGCGGTCGGGATACCCGGTCGACCGGGTATCCCGACCGTTCGGCGTCGTTGCAACCGGCACAAAGGGTCAGGAACGCCCCCGAAGTTCACGGTTCATCGGGCCGTCACAACCCCGGAGTAGGGTTTCGACATGCGCGAAGTGGACGTCATGGGAGTCCGGGTGGAGATGCCGTCCAACCAGCCGATCGTGCTGCTGCGCGAGGTGACGGGGGAGCGGTACCTGCCGATCTGGATCGGGGCCGTCGAGGCGACCGCGATCGCGTTCGCCCAGCAGGGCGTGGTGCCGCCGCGGCCGCTGACCCACGACCTGATGAAGGACCTGCTCGACGCCCTGGGCCAGGAGCTCGCCGAGGTGCAGATCACCGACATGAAGGACGGCGTCTTCTTCGCCACTCTCGTGCTCGGTTCGGGTGTCGAGATCGGCGCCCGTCCGTCGGACTCGATCGCGCTGGCGCTGCGTACCGGCAGCCGGATCGTGTGCGCCGAGGAGGTCCTCGACGAGGTCGGGTTGGCCGTGCCGGCCGAGCAGGAGGACGAGGTCGAGCGGTTCCGCGAGTTCCTCGACCAGGTGACGCCGGAGGACTTCGAGCGTACCGAGGGCTGAGCGCGCCCGTAACTCTCAGCCTGAGGTTGAGGGTTGCGACACGCCGCGTCAGTCTTTGACCACCCTCAGGTGGAGCCGTACCTTGAAAGTCTCTGGTGTAACTCCACCGCTGTGGTCCTCCCGGTCTACCCTGGGAAAGGCCCGGCTTTCCCCGGGAGTGCACGGGCCGTCACGGAACAGGGCAAGACTTCCGAGGAGTGATCGCAGGGTGAACGAGCACGAGCAGCACCCCCGGCCCGACGCCGAGGCCGACCAGGCCGTCGAGAAGGCGGAGGAGCAGGGTCTTCTCTTCACCGACGACGTCTCGCCGCTCCCCAGCGACCTCGGCTACCGCGGCCCGACCGCATGCAACGCCGCCGGCATCACCTACCGCCAGCTCGACTACTGGGCACGTACCGGCCTGGTCGAGCCCACGGTCCGCTCCGCGACCGGGTCGGGCTCGCAGCGGCTCTACTCCTTCCGCGACATCCTGATCCTCAAGATCATCAAGCGGCTGCTCGACGCGGGCATCTCGCTGCAGCAGATCCGCACCGCCGTCCAGCACCTCACCGAGCGCGGCACCGACGACCTGACCCGCGTCACGCTGATGAGCGACGGCGCCTCGGTCTACGAGTGCACCAGCAACGACGAGGTCATCGACCTCCTCCAGGGCGGCCAGGGCGTGTTCGGCATCGCCATCGGCGGTGTCTGGCGCGAGATCGAGGGCACCCTCGCCGAGCTCCCCAGCGAGCGCACCATCGACGACCAGGCCACCGAGCCTTCCGCCGGCGACGAGCTGGCCGCGCGTCGCGCCCGCCGTTTCGCCTGAGGCACCACAGCGCCGAACGACTCCCAAGCAGCCCGCGTCGCACGACGCGGGCTGCTGGGCGTCCTGGTAGTTTGGCGGCGCACAACACGCCCGCGATCCCGTGCGGGAGAGTCTGGACACCAGCGCCGAAGGGGCAATTCCTCCCCGGAACCTCTCAGGCACCCGGACCGCACGGACCAGGCAGCTCTGGAGCAGCCCGTCGACACCGATCACGAGTTTGGGTCGGCCGGAGGTGACAGAGGGGGAGGCCACCTAGACCCGACCGTCGAGGAGCCACCCCGTGACCGACCCCACGCTGCACAGCCTGGACGCCCACACCCCGTTCGCCGACCGTCACATCGGGCTCCGCGCCGACGACGTGGCCACCATGCTCGAGCGGATCGGGTACGCCTCGGTCGATGACCTGATGGCTGCCGCCGTCCCGTCAGCGATCCGGTCGGGGGTCCTGGACCTCCCCGCCGCGGTGTCCGAGCAGGGTGCGGCGGCCGAGCTCCGCGGTCTCGCGGCCCGCAACCGGCCGGCCGAGCCGATGATCGGCCTGGGCTACCACGGCACGATCACGCCGCCGGTGATCCGCCGCAACGTGCTGGAGGACCCGAGCTGGTACACCGCCTACACGCCGTACCAGCCGGAGATCTCGCAGGGCCGGCTCGAGGCGCTGCTCAACTTCCAGACCGTCGTCGCCGACCTCGCGGGCCTGCCCACCGCCAACGCGTCGCTGCTCGACGAGGCCACCGCCGCGGCGGAGGCGATGACGCTCGTCCGCCGGGCCAACCGCAAGGCGACCGGCCCCTTCGTCGTCGACGCCGACACCCTGCCCCAGACGATCGAGGTGGTCCGTACCCGCGCGGAGGCGATGGGCATCGACGTCGTCGTCGCCGATCTCGACCAGGGCCTGCCCGACGGCGAGCTGTCCGGGCTGCTCATCTCCTACCCCGGTGCGTCCGGCCGGGTCGTCGACCCACGCACGCTCGTCGCGGCGACCCACGAGCGCAACGCGCTCGTCGTCGTCGCCGCCGACCTGCTCGCGCTGACCCTGCTGGAGGCACCCGGCGCGCTCGGGGCCGACGTGGTCATCGGCTCGTCGCAGCGCTTCGGCGTGCCGCTGTTCTACGGCGGCCCGCACGCCGGGTTCATGGCCGTCGGCGAGGGTCTCGAGCGGCACCTGCCCGGTCGCCTCGTGGGGGTGAGCGTCGACGTCGAGGGCCGGCCGGCCTACCGCCTGGCTCTTCAGACGCGCGAGCAGCACATCCGCCGCGACAAGGCGACGTCCAACATCTGCACCGCGCAGGTGCTGCTGGCCGTGGTGGCGTCGATGTACGCCGTCTACCACGGCCCCGAGGGGCTCCGGGCCATCGCGACCCGGGCCCACCGGTACGCCGCGGTCATCGCCGCCGCCCTGCGCGCGGCCGGGCACGTGGTCGAGCACGGGGCGTTCTTCGACACCCTGACCGTGCGGGTGCCGGGTGAGGCCGAGCGCGTCGTCGCCGCGGCTCGCACCCTCGGCCTGCACCTGCGGCTGGTCGACGCCGACCGCGTCGGGCTCTCGACGTCGGAGACCACGACGCAGGCCGTCGCCGCCAGCGTCCTCGAGGCGTTCGGCGCGACCGCGGACCTCGACGCGCTCGACGCCGCCACCGGCGACGCGCTGCCGGAGGGCCTGCGGCGCGAGACGCCGTACCTGACCCACGAGGTCTTCTCCTCCCACCGCACCGAGACCCAGATGCTGCGCTACCTCCGCCGCCTCAGCGCGCGCGACTACGCGCTCGACCGCGGCATGATCCCGCTCGGCTCGTGCACCATGAAGCTCAACGCCACCACCGAGATGGAGCCCGTGTCGCTGCCCGGGTTCGCCGACCTGCACCCGTTCGCGCCGGCCGAGGACACCCTCGGCTACCAGCAGCTCGTGGCCGACCTCGAGGGCTGGCTGGCCGAGGTGACGGGCTACGACCGGGTCTCGGTCCAGCCGAACGCCGGCTCGCAGGGCGAGCTGGCCGGGCTGCTGGCGATCCGCGGCTACCACCGGGCCAATGGTGGTGAGGCTCGCAACGTCTGCCTGATCCCGTCCTCAGCCCACGGCACCAACGCCGCCTCAGCCGTGATGGCCGGGATGAAGGTCGTCGTGGTCAAGGCGGCGGCAGACGGCTCGGTCGACCTCGAGGACCTGCGGGCGCAGTGCGAGGCGCACCGCGACGACCTCGCGGCGATCATGGTCACGTACCCGTCGACGCACGGCGTCTACGAGGACACCATCTCCGAGCTGTGCGAGATCGTGCACGAGCACGGCGGCCAGGTCTACGTCGACGGCGCCAACCTCAACGCGCTCCTCGGCTACGCGCGCCCCGGCAAGTTCGGTGGTGACGTGTCGCACCTCAACCTGCACAAGACGTTCTGCATCCCGCACGGTGGTGGCGGCCCGGGCGTCGGGCCGGTGGGCGTTCGCGAGCACCTCGCGCGGTACCTGCCGTCGCACCCGATGCACCCCGAGCCGGCCAAGCGTGAGGGCATCGGGCCGATCAGCGCGGCGCCGTACGGCTCGGCCGGCATCCTGCCGATCTCGTGGGCGTACGTGCGGCTGATGGGCGCCGAGGGCCTGACCAGGGCGACCGCCAGCGCCGTGCTCGCGGCCAACTACGTCGCCGCGCGACTGGGCGAGCACTACCCCGTGCTCTACCAGGGGCAGGACGGTCTGGTCGCCCACGAGTGCATCCTCGACGTCCGCGGCCTCACCAAGGACACCGGCGTCAGCGTGGACGACGTCGCGAAGCGGCTCGTCGACTACGGCTTCCACGCGCCGACCATGTCGTTCCCGGTCGCCGGCACGCTGATGGTCGAGCCGACCGAGTCCGAGGACCTCGGCGAGATCGACCGCTTCTGCGACGCGATGATCGCGATCAAGGCCGAGATCGACCGCGTCGGGGCGGGGGAGTGGAGCCCCGAGGACTCGCCGCTGCGCAACGCGCCGCACACCACGCGGGCCCTCATCGAGAAGTGGGAGCGGCCGTACGAGCGCGAGCTCGGCGTCTTCCCCGCCGGTCAGGACCCCGACAAGTACTGGCCTCCCGTCGCGCGCATCGACCAGGCGTACGGCGACCGCAACCTGGTCTGCTCGTGCCCACCGATCGAGGCGTTCGCCGAGTGAGCGACCTGCAGGCCCGTCTGGAGCGGATCCAGGGTCGTGGACGGCTGCCGTCGGTCGTGGCCGGCGTGCTGACCGACGGGTCGCTGAGCTGGTTCGGCGGGGCCGGCGACGTGCCCGGTCCGCCCGACGACACGCAGTACCGGATCGGCTCGATCACCAAGACCCTCGTGGCGGTCGCCGTGATGCGGTTGCGCGACGAGGGCCTGCTCGCGCTGAGCGACCCGGTGGGCACGTTCGTGCCGGAGACCGGGTACGCCGACGGCGACGGTCCGCGACCTGCTCGCGCACGTCTCCGGCCTCCAGAGCGAGCCGGTCGGCTCGTGGTGGGAGCGCTCACCCGGCGTGGAGCTGGACGCTTTGCTCGCGGCCAACGACGGCAGCGGCGCGGTGGCCGGCCCGGGGGAGTACTACCACTACAGCAACCTCGGCTTCGCCCTCCTCGGCGAGGCCGTCGCCCGATTGCGGGGTTCGCGCTGGTGGGAGGTGGTGTCGGGCGAGCTGCTCGTCCCCCTCGGCATGACGCGGACGACGTACCTCCCCACGGCGCCGCACGCGCAGGGGTACAGCGTCGACCACTTCCACGAGACCCTCACCGAGGAGCCGCACCAGGACACCCGCGCGATGGCGCCGGCCGGGCAGGCCTGGAGCACGGTCGCCGACCTCGCCCGCTGGGCCGACTTCCTGGCCACCGGGCATCCCGACGTCCTCGCTCGGTCGACCCTGGACGAGATGGCCACGCCGCAGTCGCCCGGGTACGGGCTGGGGCTGCGCCTCATCGAGGTCGACGGGCGCTGGCTGACCGGTCACACGGGTTCGATGCCCGGCTTCCTGGCCAGCCTCTTCGTCGACCGCGAGACGCGCCGCGGCAGCGTGCTGATGACGAACGCCTTCTCCGGTCAGTCCATGGAGGCGGTCCCCGGTGCGCTGCTGGGCGACCAGGAGCCCGAGCCGGTCGAGCCGTGGCGGCCCAGCACCGACGTCCCGGACGTCGTCCGCGGGCTCCCGGGCCTGTGGTTCTGGGGGAACACCGCCCTGGAGATGCGCTGGCACCACGGCCTGCTGCGCATGCACGAGCCCGGGGACGACGAGGACGCCTACGAGTTCGACGTACGTGCGGACGGGATCGTCGGCACCGAGGGCTACCACCGCGGCGAGACGCTCCACGTCCACCGTCGCCCGGACGGTTCGGTCAGCCACCTCGTCTGCGCCACCTTCGTCTACACGCGCATCCCCTACGACCCCGACGTACCGATCCCCGGTGGTCATCCAGTGTGAGGGGCGGAGTCTCGTTGGCGATTGGTCACAATCGCCAAGGAAACACGCACCCTGAGTGGCGTTTCTGCCCAATGGTTCGTCAGGTGACCGGGATCTTCTTGACCTCGAGGTCGTAGACGAAGGCGGTGTCGCAGGCCAGGGGGACGGACTTGCCGGCGTACCGGAAGCCCATGTCGGTCACCAGCTGGCGGTGGAAGCCACGGGTCTTGATGAGGAAGCCGGCGTCGTCGTACTCCTCGTACACCCGGGTGCGAGCGCCGAAGCGCTCGGCGGCCCCCTCGACCAGCGCCCGCTTGCCGTCGACCTTGACCGACGCCCTCACGAGGCCGTCGACCAGGAACTTCGAGTCGGTGTTCCTGGAGCTGCCGTTGCCGTCGTCGGGGTCGCCGATGACGACCTGGACGACGTTGCCGTAGCGCTGGTTCTCGTAGACGCTCGTCCAGACCCGGAGGCCGTGGGCCTCGCCCTGGCACTCGAGGACGATCCCTCGCTCGGTCTTCCACTGGGGCGAGGCGGCCTGGGCCGCGGGTGCACCGACGAGGACGGTGGTGAGGAGGCCTGCGGCCGCGAGGCCGAGACTGGTGGTGGTGTTCATGGTGGGACTCTTCCTGGTGAGTTCTGTTCGTCGTCGCCACCAAGACGCGACGTACGTCGGCCGGGTTGCAGCCGTGGGGCTGTGCTCTGCGTCACCCACGCAGACGCAAGGTCGAGCCGGTGCGCGCCTTGGCCACGACCAGCTGCGTCGGGATCCGGTCGCGCATCTCGGCGACGTGGCTGACCACGCCGACGACCCGGCCGCCGTCGCGCAGCGAGTCCAGAGTGTCCATCACGTCGTCGAGGGTGTCGGCGTCCAGCGACCCGAAGCCCTCGTCGACGAACAACGTGTCGAGGGTGGTGCCGCCGACCTCGTGCACGATCACGTCGGCCAGACCGAGAGCGAGGGCGAGCGAAACCACGAACGTCTCACCGCCCGAGAGGGTGGCCGGGTCGCGGCTCTCGCCGGACCAGTCGTCGCGCACCACGAGACTGAGCCCGCCGCGGCGCTCTCCTGCACCTCGCCGGCCGGTGTGCTCCAGGGAGTAGCGACGGTCGCTCATCGATGCCAGCCGCTCGTTGGCTGCCGCGACGACCTGGGAGAGCCGGTAGCCCAGGACGTAGGCCGAGAGCCGCATCTGCAGGCGGTTGTCGGCGGACTTCCCCTCGACGAACGACGCCAGCCCGGCGACGAGGTCGAGCTCGGCCCGCACCGGGTCCCACACGGCGACAGCGTCGGCGAGACGCTTGTCGAGCTCGGCGAGGCGGACGGCGCGCGCGGCCTCGCGGCGCTCGGCCGCGTGGCTGGTGGCGAGCTCGTGGGCGGCGGCGTCGTAGGCCGCCTCGAGTGCCGAGAGGTCGGGGGGCTCCGCGGCGGAGACCGCCCGCAGGGCAGGGTCGTCGAGGACGGCTGTGGCCGCGGTGAGGCGTCGGGAGTGGTCCTCGACGGCGGCTCGGATCTCGGCGACCCGCTCGTCGGTCAGGGCTGCCTCCAGCGCGTGCGCGAGGTCGGGGAAGCCGGCCTCGACCGCGGTGGCCTCGACCGCGAGGCGGGTGCTGTCGCGGCTGCGCTGAGCGGCTGCCACCGCTTCGATGGCTTCCCGGAGGGAGGTGAGCAGGCGCGCCTCCGCCTCGTGGTGCGCGGCCAGCGCAGTCACATCGGGGTGCCGCCCAGCGAGCGCTGCCTCGAGCTCGGCGGTCACGTCGGCCACCCGGCCGGCGAGCTCGGCGACGGTGGCGTCGAGCTCGGCCAGGCGCAGGGTCTGCTGCTCGGCCTCCGAGGACGCCCGCTCGAGGTCGGCCAGCGCCGCCGCCTCCGCGGCCGTGGCACGGAGGGACTCGCTGGCCTCGGCGAGCGCCAGGTGCAGAGCCTCGAGGTCGTCGCTCCCGGCCGCCTGCAGCGCCAGCGCGGCCCGGGTCTCCAGGTCGCGGGCCTTCGCCGCCCGCGCGTGCTCCTCGAACTCGGCGTCGTCGAGCCGCTTGCGCAGCGCCTTCTCGGCCGCCGCGTCCGGTGCGCCGGCGACGGCAGCCGCCAGGTGGGGGTGGTGCTCGGAGCCGCACACCGGGCAGCTGCCGCCCCCGACGGCCAGTCGACCGGCGATCTCGGCCGCCATGCCGTCGAGCCGCGCCTGCTGGAGGGTGACGAGCTCCTCGACGATCCGTAAGCGCGCGGACACGACCGCGTTGAGGTCGAGCTGAGCGGACGACCAGGTCGTTGCGGACGTCCTGGAGGCTGCGGCAGGCGTCGAGACGACGGCGGGCGTCGTCGCGGACAGCCTGCTCTCCGGCCAGCCGCGTCTGGGCGGCCCGAGCCTGCTCGAGCCGGGCACCGACCTGCGCCAGGGCATCGCGTCGGTGGGCGACGGCGTCACGCTCGGACCGGGCGGTCGTCAGCCGTGCGGACGAGGCGGCACGCTCGCGCTCGCGCGGCAGCAGAGCTCGAGCGGCGGCGGCGGCGTCGACGGCTGCCGCCAACAAGCCGGGCACGACGTCGTCGTGGAGAGCCTCGGGTGCAAGCCCGAGCAACGTGGCGGCCGCCGACCGGTCACCGGTCGCACGCGTCTCCGCGGCGTCGTGCTCGGCGCGGGCCGCGACCGCGATCCGGTGCAGAGGGAGGACGGCCCGCGCCCGCCCTGCCCGCTCGACGCGGGCCCGCTGGGCGGAGATCTCGGCGTCGCGGCCCAGGAGTGTGTCGCGTTCGCGGGCTGCCGCGGCGTACCGATCCCGCTGCTCCGCGGCCGCCCGAGCGGTGTCGAGGTCGCCGCGGGCCGTCCGCTCGGCCACCCGGAGCGCCGGCAGCGCGGCGGCCAGGGCGCCGGCGAGGTCCTGGGCCGACGACGTCAGCTCGGCACTCCAGGCGAGGGGTGTCGCCTCGGCGGGTGGGAGGGACGCCTCCGCGGTCTCGCTGACCCGGTGCACGAGCCCGTTCACGGCCCGTTCGTGCTCCTGGCTGCGACGGTGCAGCGCAAGGCGTCGGTCGCGCAGCCAGGACTCCACCTGCTCGAACCGCTCCGTGCGGAAGAGCTGTTGGAGCAGCCGGTGCCGGTCCTCCGACGACGAACGCAAGAACGCCTGGAAGCGGCCCTGCGGGAGCATCGCCACCTGGGTGAACTGGGTGAGGTTCATCCCGACGAGGGCCGTCACCAGGTGCCCGGTCTCGTCGAGCCGGGTCGAGAGCGGCACCCAACCGCCATCGAGCCGTTCGCTGATGACCACCGACGCCTGCTGCGGGGTGGTGCCGGAGCCACGCTTCTTCGGCCGGGACCAGGCGGGCGAGCGCTCGATGCGGAACCGACGGCCGGCCAGCGTCGCCTCGAGCACCACCCGCGGTGTGGCGTCGGCATCGGCCTGGTCGGACCGTAACCGCTTGGCGTCGTTGCGCTCGCCGGGAACGGCGCCGTAGAGCGCGAAGCAGACGGCGTCGAGCACACTCGTCTTCCCCGATCCGGTGGCTCCCGAGAGCAGGAACAACCCCGCGGCGCTCAGCGCGTCGAAGTCGACGGCGGCGGTCTCGGCGAACGGTCCGAACGCCGTGACCTCCAGCCGGTGCAGCCGCATCAGCGACCGCCCGCGACCGACAGCAGGGTGTCGACGTCGGTGTCGTCGCAGGAGGCGTCGCAGGCGTCCTGGAGCAGCGCGGACTCCGCCTCGGTCGCGGCCGCCCCGCGCAGCTCGCGGACGAAGTCGAGAGCGATCGCGTGGTCAGACCGCACGCCCGGCCGCGCGGCAGGCACGTCGATGGCATCGTCGCGGTCGGGCTCGAACACGAGCACCAGCGCGTGCGGGAACCGGCGCCGCAGCCGCTCCATCGGCTGTGGTGGGCGGGTGGCGTCGGTCAGCGTGGCCTGCACCCAGCACTCCTCGTACGACGCCAAGGCGGCGTCGGCGAGCAGGTCCTCGAGGGTGCCCCGCAGCGTTGCCAGGCGACGCGGGACCGGCGCCTCGACGAACGTCGCGGCGACCCGGCCGTCGCCACCCAGGTCCACGAGCCACGAGCCCTTGGTCTGGGCGTGCTCGGAGAAGGAGTAGGCGAGCGGGGATCCGCTGTAGCGCACCCGGTCGGTCAGCGTCTGGGCACCGTGGAGGTGGCCGAGGGCGACGTAGTCGACCCCGTCGAACAGGGCGGTCGGCACGCGGGAGACCCCGCCGACGCTGATGTCGCGCTCGGACTCGCTGGGCTCACCACCCGCGACGAAGGCGTGCGCCAGCACCACGGACCGGGTGCCCGGACCACGGAGGGCGAGGTCGCGGCGTACGCGGCCGAGCGCGACGGCCAGCGCTGCCTCGTGGGAGCGCGGGGCCAGGCCCCAGGGCTCGGCCAGCGCCAGCGGGTCGAGGAACGGGAGCCCGTAGACGGCGACCGGACCGTGCTCGTCGGCCAGTCCGACGGGGGTGCCGACGCCGGTGGCGTCGGTACGGATGAAGACGCCGGCAGCGTCGATGAGCCGGGAGCTGAACCCCAGCCGCTGGGCGGAGTCGTGGTTGCCGCTCGTCAGCACGACCCGGGCCCGCGAGGCGGCAAGTCGGGCCAGGGTCTCGTCGGCGAGCCGGACGGCGTCGACCGGGGGCAGCGCCCGGTCGTAGACATCGCCCGCGACGACGACGAGGTCCACGCGCTCGGACTCGACCATCTCGAGCAGGTGGTCGACGTAGGTCGCTTGGTGCGTGAGCATCCCCTCGCGGTGGAACGACCGGCCCAGGTGCCAGTCGGAGGTGTGGAGGATGCGCACACGACGACGGTAGGAGCCGACGCCGACACAACGCGGGAGCCCACGCCCTCAATGCCGTGACGGCGGGTGCCTATCGTGTCGCCATGACGCGGTACGTGATCGACGCACCCACGCTCGTGCACGTCGTGCGCAACGGTCTCGCGATCCACCCGGACCACCAGCTCGTCGCGCCGAGCTCGCTGCGTTCACAGGCGCTCGAGCTGCTGCTGACGCAGGTACGCGCGGGCGAGATCACCGAGAAGCAGGCGCGGGCGCTGTTCGACCCGATCACCGAGACCAAGGTGCGGGTGCTGGGCGACCGGATGTCACGGCGTACGGCGTGGGACATCGCCCGCGAGCACGACTGGGCGACGCTCCACCACGCGGAGTACCTCGCCGTCGCCAGGCTCCAGGCCGACGCCCTGGTGAGCGTCGACCCGGAGCTCGTCGCGGCGGCTCACGGCGTGGTGCCGCTGGCCCCGCTGGAGGCGCTGTCCGTACCGTGACCCGGTCGGTCAGGCGATCTCGAACCGGTCGTTGTCCATGACCTTGACCCACGCGCGGACGAAGTCGCGGACGAACTTCTCGCCGGCGTCGGCGCTGGCGTAGACCTCGGCGAGGGCCCGCAGCTGGGAGTTCGAGCCGAACACCAGGTCGACCGCCGTCGCCGTCCACCGCACGTCACCGGATGACAGGTCGCGGCCCTCGTACACGTTCTCCGTCGACTGGGACGCCTTCCACTCCGTACCCCCGGCCAGCAGGTTGACGAAGAAGTCGGTGTTCAGCGATCCGACGCTGTCGGTGAAGGTGCCGTCGGAAGACCCGCCGGCGTTGGCGCCCAGGGCGCGCAGCCCGCCGACCAGGACCGTCATCTCGGGGGCGCCGAGACCGAGCATGTAGGCCCGGTCGACGAGCAGGGTCTCGGGCGAGACCTTCTCGCCGGCCCGCAGGTAGTTGCGGAACCCGTCGGCCCGCGGCTCCAGCATCCCGAACGACTCGACGTCGGTGTCCTCCTGCGAGGCGTCTGTGCGGCCAGGGGTGAACGGCACGGTGACCTCGTGGCCGGCGTTCTTCGCGGCCTGCTCGACCGCGGCGGTACCACCCAGCACGATGACGTCGGCGAGCGAGATGCGCTTGCCGCCCGAAGCGCTGTCGTTGAACTCCTGCTGCACCCGCTCGAGGACAGCCAGCACCGCGGCCAGCTGCTCGGGGTCGTTGACCTCCCAGCTGCGCTGCGGCTCGAGCCGCAGCCGGGCACCGTTTGCGCCGCCCCGCTTGTCCGTGGTGCGGAACGTCGCCGCCGACGCCCACGCCGTCGAGACCAGCTGGCCGATCGACAGGCCGGAGTCGAGCAGCGTCGCCTTGAGCGCAGCCACGTCGGCGTCGTCCACGAGGTCGTGGTCGACCGCAGGCACCGGGTCCTGCCACAGCTGGGGCTCGGCCACCCACGGGCCGAGGAACCGGGAGACCGGACCCATGTCACGGTGCAGGAGCTTGTACCAGGCCTTGGCGAACGCGAGCCGGAACGCGTCGTTGTCCTCGTGGAAGCGCCGCGAGATCTTCTCGTAGGCCGGGTCCTCGCGCAGGGCCAGGTCGGTGGTCAGCATGGTCGGGCGTCGCTTCGGTCCGTCGAACGCGTCCGGGATGGTCGCCTCGGCGTCCTTGGCGACCCACTGGTGGGCCCCGGCGGGGGACTTGGTGAGCTCCCACTCGTGGCCGAAGAGGTTGTCGAAGAACCCGCTGCCCCACTTCGTCGGGGTCGGGGTCCAGGTGACCTCGAGCCCGCTGGTGATGGCGTCCGCACCCTTGCCGGAACCGTGGGTGCTGTGCCAGCCGAGACCCTGGCTCTCGAGCGGCGCGCCCTCGGGCTCGGGTCCGACGTGGTCGCCGGAACCGGCGCCATGGGTCTTGCCGAACGAGTGCCCGCCGGCGATCAGCGCGACCGTCTCCTCGTCGTTCATCGCCATCCGGCGGAACGTCTCGCGGATGTCGTGCGCGGCGGCGATCGGGTCGGGCTCACCGTTGGGGCCCTCGGGGTTGACGTAGATCAGGCCCATCTGGACCGCGCCCAGCGTCGGCGCGAGCTCCCGCTCGCCGCTGTAGCGCTCGTCGCCCAGCCAGGTGTCCTCCTGGCCCCAGAAGATCTCCTCGGGCTCCCACACGTCCTCGCGACCGAAGCCGAAGCCGAAGGTCTCGAAGCCCATCGACTCCAGGGCGACGTTGCCGGCGTACACGAGCAGGTCGGCCCACGAGACCTTGCTGCCGTACTTCTGCTTGACCGGCCACAGGAGTCGGCGCGCCTTGTCGAGGTTCGCGTTGTCGGGCCAGCTGTTGAGCGGGGCGAAGCGCTGGCCACCGTCCCCGGCGCCGCCGCGGCCGTCCTCGATGCGGTAGGTGCCGGCCGCGTGCCAGCTGAGGCGGATCATCAGCCCGCCGTAGTGGCCGAAGTCCGCGGGCCACCAGTCCTGGGAGGTCGTCATCACGGCGAGCACGTCCTGCCGCAGCGCCTGGACGTCCAGCGAGCCGAAGGCCTCCGCGTAGTCGAAGTCCTCGCCCATCGGGTTGCCCCGGGGGGAGTGCTGGTGGAGCACGCTCAGGTCGAGCTGGTTGGGCCACCAGTCCTGGTTGGTACGCGGACGTCCCACCTTCGGCTCGGGGGCGTCGATGACCGGGTTCTCACTCTCGGACACGTGGGTCCTTCCTGTCGTTGTCGGTGCTGATGGTGTCGTTCAGGTGGCGCAGGCCGGGCAGCGGCCCCAGTAGATGACCTCGGCCTCGTCGATGACGAAGCCGCCGGCGTCCGAGGCGGTCAGGCACGGTGTCTCGCCCACGGCGCAGTCGACGTCGGCGATCACGCCGCACGAGCGGCAGACCACGTGGTGGTGGTTGTCGCCGATACGGGCCTCGTACCGCGCGACCGAGCCGAGGGGCTGGATCCGCCGCACCAGGCCGGCGTCGGCCAGGGCCCGCAACGAGTCGTACACCGCTTGGTGCGAGACCGCCGGCAGGCCACGACGTACGGCGCCGATCAAGGCGTCGGTGTCGGCGTGGGGCAGCTCGGCCACCGCCGTGAGCACCGCCAGCCGCGGGCGGGTGACGCGGAGCCCCGCGTCCCGGAGCAGCTGGGGGTGGTCGGGCGACGGCACCGTTCGATCCTGTCCCGCATTCCTGAACGAGTCAAGAAAACCGGGACCTACGGGCGTGTCGGGCCGAGCTGTGGCGTCGTTCCTGGATGTTCGTGAGGGTTGCAACGACGCCGAACGTCCGCGATACCCGGTCGACCGGGTATCACGTCCGCCCGTCAGGCGTAACGGACCGTCCGCGTCGGGGAGGTGAAGCCGAACAGCGCCAGACCGGCCTCGCGGGCCAGGGAGACGGCGAGGCTGGTGGGGGCGCCGACGGCGACGAGGCTGCCGACGCCGGCCGCGACGGCCTTCTGGACGAGCTCGAACCCGGCCCGGCCGCTGACCACCAGGCAGGCCTCGGCGGGGGAGAGGCCGGCGAGCACGCGCGCTCCGGTCACCTTGTCGACGGCGTTGTGCCGGCCGACGTCCTCGCGGACGACGAGGCGCTCGCCCTCGGCGGTGAACAGGCCGGCGGCGTGCACGCCGCCGGTGCGGCTGAAGACGGCCTGGCCCTCGCGCAGGCTGTCGGGGAGGCGGCGGACGACGTCGGGGTGCGGCAGCGGGCCGGTCCAGGCCGTTCGTACGCCACGCACGGAGTCGAGGACCTCGGTGACCGAGTCCTTGCCGCACACGCCGCACGCCGACGACCCCGCGCTCAGGCCGGCGTGTCGGTGGCCGATGTCGGTGGGCCCGGTCAGGGTGACCGTCACGACGTTGAGCTCCTGCTCGGGGGTGAGGTCGACGTCGGTGCAGTAGGCGATGCCACGGATCGAGGAAGGAGTCGCGATGGCCTCGTGACAGCTGAAACCGGCTGACAGCTCGAAGTCGTGGCCCGGGGTGCGCATGGTCACCCAGACCCGTTGCGCAGGGGAGCCTGGCCAGGCGACCCGGATCTCGAGGGGCTCCTCGGTGGCGAGCTGGTCCTCGCGCTTGCGTTCGGTGCCGTCGGTGAGCTCGGTGACGCGCGTGCGCACGGTGGGTCCGGGTCGGCGCGGCCGCGCGCCCAGCTCGGTCATCGTCCGAACGCCTGTCGGATCGCCAGCCTGCGCTCGAGGTCCCAGGTCTCGTCGACCACTTCGCGGCGGATGGTGGAGTCGACGTCGTCGCGGCCGAGCAGGGCGTGCGCCCGGGCGACGGTGTCCTCGGTGGCGGACCAGCGCGGGTAGAACATGCTGGTGGCGACGGCCAGCATCTGGCTGCTCCGTACCGCGGTGGTCCCGGGCACCTCGTCGAAGTACCGGGCGACGTACGGGTCGGTGAGTCGCTCCTGCCCGACCTGCCAGAGGCCGAGTCCGATCGCCTCGAGCTCGTAGTTGGGCACCTCGACCGCGCCGGTGAACCGCTCCCACGCCCAGGCCTTGGCCTCGGCGTCCGGCAGCGCGGCCAGGGCTTTCGCGTGCTCGACCTGCGACACCGCCGTGGTCTCCTCGGCCAGTGCGGCGGCGAGCTGGTCGCGGTCGACGCCGCCGAGCTTGGCCAGCCGCAGCAGGATCCGCCAGCGCAGCTCGAGGTCGACGACGACGCCGTCGGGGAGCGAGTCGCCCTGTGCCAGCCAGTCGCGCAGCATGGCCTCGTCGTCGGCGGCCGCCACCTGGATCTGGAACGCGGCGAGCTGGAGGCTGCCGCCGGGCGGGGCACCGGCGACGCACCGCGCGGCGACAGCGTGCACCCGGGCGAGGGCGGTGACGGGGTCGGCGGCGTTGGAGGCGACGTCCCAGACCGCCCATCCCAACGTCTGGCCGACTCCGTCGTCGGTGTCCTCGGCAGGGAGCGTGCTCTCGATCAGGTCGAGCGCCACGTCCGGCGCGAGAAGCGCATGCTGGAAGGCGTTGCGCACCGAGCACCAGATGCTGGCCCGGACCAGCGGGTCGGTGGTCGCGGGCAGGACCTCGGGCAACGCGGCCGTGGTCTCGGGATCGAGCAGGGTGACGGCCCAGGTCTCGGCGTGCGCGTCCGGCACCACCGGGCCGGCCGGGCCGGCCGGGATGGCGACCGCCACGGCGTCGGCGTCCAGTCGCACCGGCTCGATCGTCCACGCACCGGGGGAGCCGGCCGTCGCGGTGGCCAGGCCCAGCGTGTGGTCACGGTCGGCGGGGTGCCCCTCGAGCGCGGTCCGGAGCAGGAGCCCAGCCCCACGGTCGAGCTGGATCCGGTCGGGCCCGGCGGTCAGCAGCCAGCCGTCGCCGAACGACGACAGGTCACCGGCGCCTGCCCGTTCCCACGAGTCGAGGAGGTCGGCCATCGTCGCGTTGCCGAACCGGTGCTTCTCGAAGTGGTCGCTGACGCCACGGAAGAACACCTCGTCGCCGAGCCGGACGTGGAGCTGCTTGATGATCGTGGCGCCCTTGGCGTAGGAGATGCCGTCGAAGTTCTGCAACGCCGTTGCCCCGTCGGCCGCGCCGTTGCCGGCGACGGGGTGGGTACTGGGCCGCTGGTCCGCCGACAGGCCCCAAGGCCGTCGCGTGTGGGCCTCGGTCACCCAGACCTCGGTGAACTCCGTGGCGTCCGCGGTGACCCGGGCACCGATGTACTCGGCAAAGGACTCGTTGAGCCACAGGTCGTCCCACCACACCGGCGTCACCAGGTCGCCGAACCACATGTGCGCCATCTCGTGCACGATCGTGCTGGCCCGGACCACGTGGTGCGTCCGCAGCACGCGGCTCTGGAAGATCAACGGGTCGCGGAACGTGACGCAGCCGGCGCTCTCCATCGCACCGGCGTTGAACTCCGGGACGAAGGCCTGGTGGTAGTCGCCGAACGGGTAGCGCACACCGAACAGGCGGTGGAGCTCATCGAAGCTCTGCGCGGTGACCGTGAAGATCTCCTCGGCGTCGTGGTCGAGGTGGCGCGCGATCGACGCGCGTGCGCTGAGGCCGAGCGGGATGCCGTCGTGCTCGCTGTGGACCACGTGGTACGGGCCGGCGACGAGGGCGACCAGGTACGTCGACAAGGGCAGGGTCGGCGCCAGCACCCAGCACCCCGGCTCGACCTGGGTCGCCGGCGAGTTGCCCAGCACGACCCAGTCGCGCGGGGCCTGGATTCGCAGGTTCCAGACGGCCTTGAGGTCGGGCTGGTCGAAGCACCCGAAGACGCTCGGCGCCGCGTCGAGGAAGGTCATCGCGTAGACGTAGTGACGGCCGTCCGCCGGGTCGACCGCGCGGTGGAGGCCCTCGCCGTCGTGGCGGTAGCGCATCACCGCGTCGACGACCACGACGTTCTCACCGGCGTCGGTCTCGATCGGCACCCGGCCGCGCTCGAGCCGCGTCACGTCGACCGTCCTGCCGTTCACCGTGACCGCGTTCAGGGTGACCGGTTGGACCTCGACGAAGGTCGGGCCGCCCTGCGACCGCACGGTGATGGTGCTGACCGAGCCGAACGTCTCGTCGCCGCGGTCGAGGTCGAGCGCCACGTCGTACGCCGTCACGTCGAGCAGCGCGGCCCGGTCCTGGGCCTCGGTGTGCTTGAGGCTGAGGGGCTGCTGCGCGCGGCTCATCACATCAGCCTAGGAGACGTCCCCGCGAGTGTCCGGACAACCAAACCGCACTTTCTGACGTCAGACTGTGTGCCCATGCAGTTTGCCGGGGGCAACGGGGCCGCCGGTGTCGAGAGGAAGCACATGATGAGACGTCCACACTCCCGGGGCCTCCGGGTGGCCCTCCTGACCAGCCTGGCGTTGGCCGTGCCCGTCGCCCTGGTCGAGGGCGGAACGGCGCCGGCAGCGCACTCGGCCGCTGCGAGCGGGGACTGCGCGGTCGCCTACCCCACGACCGAGCTCACCGCGGGCCAGCTCGTCAACGGCCTCACCGTCAGCCAGGGCGTCACGCCCGCGCCGTTCACCGGTGAAGTGTTGGGAGTGCTCAAGGACGGGGTCCTCCCGGGCATCGACCTGGTGATGGCGCGGCTCGACTCCACCGCGATCCAGGACGTCGGGGGCATCTGGCAGGGCATGTCGGGCTCGCCGGTGTACGCAGCGGACGGGCGCCTCATCGGTGCGGTGGCCTACGGCTTCTCCTTCGGACCGTCGCCGGTGGCAGGCATCACGCCGTACTCGCAGATGCAGACGTCCCTCAACCGGACGATCCCGAAGAAGGTGACGGTCGGCGGACACACCGCGCGGCTGCTCGCCCGCACGACCGGCGTCACCCGGGCCCAGGCCCGCCAGGGCTTCAGCGAGCTGCCGACACCGTTCGCGGTCGGCGGGGTGCCCGCCCAGGTCCTCAACCGCAAGCCCTCTCGGCCGTACATGCCCAAGTCCGCGACGGTGGCCGGCTCGGCCCCGGCGGCGGTCATCCCGACGAGCACGGACATCGTGGCCGGCGGCAACCTCGGCGTCACGTTCTCCACCGGCGACATCACCCAGGGTGCGTTCGGCACGGTCACCTCGGTGTGCAACGGCCTGGTCCGCGGGTTCGGCCACCCGTTCAACCTGCTGGGCAAGACGACGTACGGGCTGTCGGGCGCCGAGACCCTCTACATCCAGGAGGACCCGGTCGCGCCGCCGTTCACGGTGGCCAACTTCGGGCCCACCCTGGGCACGATCACCCAGGACCGCTACGTCGGCGTCTCGGGCCCGCTCGGCGTGCTGCCGGCCGGAGCGACGGTGACCAACGTCCTCAACCACGGACCCGACCTGCGCACCAGCCAGAGCGTGGTCACGGTCCAGGACGCGCTGGCGCAGACGACCAACTACGCCATCGTGGTCAACCACCTGCGCGTGCTCGACGCGTTCCCGCCCGGTGCCGAGGTGCAGAGCTGGACCATCACGGGCCACGACGGCTCCGTGCCGTTCACGCTGCGCGGCGGCAACCGCTACGCCGACACCTACGACATCGCGGGCATCGCCCAGTGGGACCTCCCGGACCTGGTGTGGTCCCTCGGCTTCGTCCCTGACGTCACGATCGACACGGTGACGGCGGTCTCCACGGTGACCGACGACCCCTCGACCTCCGCCCTGGTACGGGTCGAGCAGCGGCGTGACGGCGCGTGGGTCAAGCTGAACAAGGACACCCCGGCGCACGTCAAGGCCGGCAAGAAGCTGCGGCTGCGTCTGGTGCTGGCCAACGCGAGCGGCAGCGACACCGTGCCGCTCAGCCTGAACATCCCGAACAAGGCCGCGGGCCAGAAGGGCCGGTTGTTCCTCAACCCGGGCTATCCCTTCCCGTTCGAGCAGGAGGAGCCGCCGACGACGATCGGTGGCTTCAAGAAGCTGATGCGTACGTTCGTCCGCAACGACCAGTTCCAGGCGGACCTGTCGTTCTTCTCGGAGGTCGGCTCCATCGAGCGCACCAAGAAGACCGCACCCGCCGACCGGGTCGTCACCGGCTCGCGTCGGCTCAAGGTCATCGTCGACTAGTTGAGTTGCGCCTCGTGACGTCGTGAGTTGCGTCCCGTGACGCAACGAGTTGCGCCTCGTGACGCCTGACGATCGTCACGAGGCGCAACTCAACACATCACAACGCGCAACTCAACGCATCACGGGGCGCAACTCAACTCAGGGGGAGACGCCCGTCGCGGCCTCGCGGCGGGCGTCTCCCGCTGCCTGGAGGTCACCCGACGGCGAGACGGCGGCGGCGCCGACGCCCCCGAAGTACATGTGCGGCTCGGCGTACTCGTGGCTGGCCAGGCCCGAACGGGCGACGGCCGCCCGGATCGCCTCGTCGGCCTCGTGCTCCACGACGAACTCGTCGTCGACCAGGCGCAGGTGGATCCTCGGCGACGCGATGGCCGAGGGCAGGTCCCTGTCGTGGAGGCAGCCCTGACCGAGCACGAGCATCAGGGCGGTGGTGATCCGGTCGGCGCCCGGCGAGCCGATCGCCAGCACCCGTCCGCCAGTCGGTACGTGCCGTGGTCGGCGCCATGTTCGACGCGAGGCGGGTGCCGGGGGAGAGGGCGTGGATGCCGAGCCGGTTGAGCTCGACCTCGCCGAGCGCGTTGTTGAGCAGGATGCCGGTGCCCGGGATGACCAGGCCGGCGCTGTAGCCGCTGCTCATCGTGATCGTGCACGCGTTGCCGTCGGAGTCGACGGCCGAGACGTTGGCCGTCGACGACGACCCCTGCAGCGCGGTCAGGCCGTGTGCGCCGACGCGCTCGAGCAGGTCGGTGCCGTCGGCCTCGAGGTCGTGCGAGAAGTCGTGGACGGCCGTGCGGTAGGACAGCACGGCGCGCTGGATGTCGATCACGTCGTCCCAGGTCCAGTCCCCGCTGTCGTCGTGGCGCCGCGCGAGCTCGCCCAGCATCACGGCCAGCATCGGGCCGCCGACCGCCGGCGGTGGGTTGACGGCGACGGTCCAGCCCCCGGCCACTGTGAGGTGGGCCGGCCGGACGACCGGCTCGTACGCCGCCAGGTCCGCCGCCGTGACCAGCCCGTCGTGCTCGGCCATGCTCGCGGCCAGCGCCCGGCCGACGTCTCCGGTCGAGAAGAGCGACGGCCCCTCCGCGGCAAGCCGGTCGAGGGTGTCGCCGAGGTCGTGGTTGTCGCGCTCCTCGCCGCCGCGCAGGACGGCCCCGCCGTCGCCGGTGACCAGCGCCCGGGCCTCCGCGTCGTCGGCGAAGAGCGTGTCCGCCACGAAGGCGAGGTAGCGCGAGGCAGCGGCACCCATCGGGTAGGCACGCGCGGCGGCCGCCGCCGGCTCCACCAGGCGGGCCCAGGGGAGCGCGGCGTACCTCTCGGCCGCCACGGCGAACGACGGGACGATGCCGGGGGTGGCCACCGACCCGTGGCCGGCCATCATGGTGACGCCGCCGCCGTAGTCGGTGCGCACCTCGCGCACCCCTTGCCCGAAGCGGGCCGGGTCGGCGCCGCGCCCGGGCATCTCCACGTTGCCGTCCACGACGACCGGGTCATCCCCGGACGGCCAGACCGAGACGTAGGCGCCACCGCCGAGGCTGACCATGCCGGGTTCGGTCGCGAGAGCCACGAACGCGGTGGCCAAGGCGGCGTCCACGGCGTTGCCGCCATCGGCGGCCACGGCCAGCCCGGCGTCGACGGCCTGCTGGCCGGTGGCGGCGACGGCGATCCGGCGGACGTGGGTCACGTCGCCCATCTTGGCCCACCGCGCGGTCGGACGCCGGGCCCGTCCCAGCAGTCCGTGGGCCGCCGTTCGCAGCGGAGGGGGTGTAGCCGCGAACGGCGGCGTCCGCAGGGCCTGAGCCAGGCCTGGGTCTCCACCGAGTCGAGGGGAAGGTCGAGGGGAAGGTCGAGGGAAGACAGCACCCCTGGCCCGGGCAAGTCGCGCGCATCGGGGGGACCCCCGCCAGAATGGCTGTCTCGAGCAATCTACCCGCCGCAGGCCCCACGTCCATACCCCATCGAGGGGGTGGTTCCGGGCCTGGGGTCAGAGCCGGACGAGCATCTTGCCGATGTTGGCGCCGCGGTGCAGGTCGAGGAACGCGTCGATCGTCGCGTCGAGCCCGTCCACGATCGTCTCCTGGTGGGTCAACCGGCCGTCGGCGAACCACTCGCCGGCCCGGCGGTAGAACTCGCCCGCCGCGTCGCCGTGGTCCATCACGATGAACCCGCGGATGCTGATCCGCCGCGTCACGACCAGGAACATGTTCCGCGGTCCCGGCGACGGGTCCGTCTCGTTGTAGGTCGCGATCGCCCCGCACGCCGCGACCCGGCCGAAGTCGGCCATCGCGGAGATGGCGGCCTCGAGGTGCTCGCCCCCGACGTTGTCGAAGTACACGTCGATCGGCGCGTGCTCCTTGAGGAGCTGGCCGACCGGGCCGTCGTGGTAGTCGAACGCCGCGTCGAAGCCGAGGTCGCCGGTCACCCAGGCAACCTTCTCGGGCGAGCCGGCCGACCCCACGACCTTGGCCGCTCCGAGCAGGCGCGCCATCTGCCCGGCTGCCGAGCCGACCGCCCCGGCGGCGCCGGACACGAACACGGTCTCGCCCTCCTGGACCGGAGCGATGCGCGTGAGGCCGACGTACGCCGTCATCCCGGGCATGCCGAGCACGCCGAGGTACGCCGAGGACGGCACCCGTTCGACGTCGACGACCCGTGCCTGGCCGGTCTGCAGCAGCGCGTGCTCGCGCCAGCCGGCCTGATGCAGCACGGTCGCGCCGACGGGGACCTGCTCGTCGCCGGAGGCGAGGACCTCGCCGACGGCACCGCCCTCGAGCGGCGCGTCGAGGCGGAACGGCGGGACGTAGGACCGGGTGTCGTTCATCCGGCCGCGCATGTAAGGGTCCACCGACAGGAAGGTGTTGCGCACCAGCACCTCGCCAGGACCCGGGTCGGGCAGCTCGGTCTCCACGGTGCGGAAGTCGTCGTGCGTGGGCCAGCCGAACGGGCGGGAGGCCAGGTGGATCTCCCTGGTGGGAGTAGTCATGCTGCCGATCCTGCCCCACGCGTCCACTAGGTGCCGCAGATCACCATGCCGGCGACTTGGGTGGCGGTTTCGACATCCGTAGAATGTAAGAGTCGTAAAGCCACACTGTTCATTACAAGACGAAGGACTGATACCAATGACCTCGCAGCTGTACCTGGCCCGTGGGATCGCCGCCGGCATGATCCACTCCGGAACAAGGGGCCAGGACCCCGCTCTGCTGAGGTCGGTCCAGATCGCTCGACTGGAGGCTCGCCGCGCCCGTCGCGGCCGTCTGGCACGCTGAGGTCCATGACCGAGACGACCGACGAGACCCTCCGCTACGTCGACCTGACCCGGATGGGCAAGGAGCGGTACAAGGCGACCAACCGGCGTGGGGGAGTGCTCCCCATCAGCTCGGGCGACGACCCGGACTTCAGCCCGGTCGAGCTGCTGCTCGCGGCACTGGCCGGCTGCGCCGCGGTCGACATCGACCTGATCACCGGCAAGCGAGTCGAGCCGACCACGTTCGAGATGCGCACGACCGGGCACAAGGTCCGCGACGAGCAGGGCTCGCACCTGGTCGGCCTGACCATCCACCTCGACGTCCGTTTCCCCGAGGGGGAGGACGGCGACCGGGCCCGCGACATGCTGCCGCGCGCGATCCAGCAGACGCGCGACCGGCTGTGCACGGTCGGCCGCACGGTCGCGATCGGCGAGCCGGTCGAGTACGTCGAGGAGGACCTGTCGGCCCTGGAGATCAGCCGACGGTGACCGAGGTGATGGTCACGTCCTCCTTGGGGTGACCGTCGCCCTGGCCGTTGGCGTCGTCGGTGCCCTTCTGGGCGACCTTCTCGATGGCCGCCACGGCGTCGTCGTCGACGGACCCGAACACGGTGTAGTTCGGGTCCAGCGGCGAGTCGCCGTAGACGATGAAGAACTGGCTGCCGTTGGTGTCGGGGCCGGCGTTGGCCATCGCCAAGGTGCCGGGCCCGTAGGTCTCGGTGCCCGCGAGCTCGTCGGCGAACGAGTACCCCGGGCCTCCGGAGCCGGTCCCGCTGGGGTCGCCGCACTGCAGCACGAAGATGCCCGCGGTCGTCATCCGGTGGCAGCTCACGTCGTCGAAGTAGCCCTGGTCAGCCAGCGAGAGGAACGAGTTGACCGTGCAGGGGGCCGCTTCCTGGTCGAGGGTCGCGTTGAGGTCGCCCACCGTGGTGCCGATGGTGACGGCGACCTCACCCGTGTCGGGCGCGTCGGCCGGCGGCGGCTCGACCTCCTTGGCCGCACCCGCCGGGTCGGTCGGGTAGTCGCACGACGTGGTGGACGCGGTGGACCCGGTGTCGACGGCCGTGGAGCTGTCGTCGCCGCTGCAGCCGGTCAGGGCGAGGGCGAGCACGGCCAGGGCCGCGGGGAGCAGAGTCAGGGGCTTGCGCATGGCGTGCATGGTACGGGCGCTGCCTGGGTGCCTCGTTCAGGTGTTCCGGCCGCGTGCGGCCACCGCCCAGGGGACCAGATCGTCGCCGGTGTCGGCCCACAGCGTGTCCGCCAGGTTGACCGCCGCGCAGACGTGGTTCGGCACGACGCGCACGCGACTGCCCAGCGGCGGCGCAGACTCACGGGGGAGACCGTCGACCACGGCGTGGTGCTCTGAGAGCAGTACGACGTGCGCGTCCGGGAAGTCGAGCAGTCGCCCGTACCCCGTGTTGTACGCCGCCCGGTCGGCCGCGAGCGCCTTGCCGCCGGCGTCCAGGACGACCCGCCCGCTCGCGTGGCTGACGACGGTCGCCTCGCAGGTGATCGCCAGCATCTCGGGCGCCGCGGAGCCGAGCTCCCACTGCTGGGCGTCGTTCAGGGCGTAGACGCCCGGTCGGAGCTCGGTGGGGACGCCCGTCGCCAGGCTCGCCTCGAGGGTGGGCGTCGACCCTCCGCTGAGCACCCGCGGCTCGATGTCGCGCGCCCGCAGCGAGTCGGCCGCCACGCTCAGCGCCGCTGCCTCGTCGCGCGCCGCCGAGTCGCGACCCTCGGGGGCGTACCCGTGGCCCGGGAACGTGAAGACGCCGCGGACGTCGAGCCCCGCGGCCCTCGCCACGGCGGCGACGTCGCCGGCCTCGACCGGCTGGACGCCCGTGCGGTGCTGGCCGCTGTCGACCTCGACGAGCACGGCGAGCCCCGGGACCAGGTCACCCAGGCGGGCAGCCGACGACGCGCTGTCGAGCCCGACGGCCACCGTGGCCTGCTCGGTCAGGGTCCGGAGCCGGTGCGCGCGGTCGTCGTCGAGCCAGACCGGGTAGGCGACGAACACGTCGGTGCACCCGTGCTCGACGAACACCTCCGCCTCCCCGAGCGTCGCCACCGTGAGTCCGACCGCCCCGAGCTCGAGCTGGCGCCGCGCGATCTCCGGGCACTTGTGGGTCTTCGCGTGGGGGCGCAGGTCGACGCCGGCGTCGTTGGCCGCCGCTGCCGTCCTGGCGAGGTTGGCCTCGAGGCGGCCGACGTCGACCTGGAGGAAGGGGGTCGACGGCGGTTGCACCACGAGGGTCAACCTAGACGCTGGGCTGGCGTCCGGCCGGCCTGCGCACCCAGCGGTGCCGTGGCCCGTCGCCGCGCGGCTTGCGGTCATACGGCTCGACCAGCTCGACCACGATGCGCGCGCCGGACTCGACGGCGTACACCTGGCCCTGGCTCGCCCGCACGCTGATGTCGTCCGGCTCGAAGCGCTCGCCGACCGTCACCCGCACCGGCTCTCCAGGGAGCATCGGCCGGCGGCCGAGCTCGGGGTAGGCCACGTCGAGCTTCGCCTCCGCGCCGGTCACCGTGTTGGCGACCCGGTAACGGCCCGGTCGCAGCACGGTCGCCGCGAAGAGGTCGCCCTTGCCGAGCTCGCGGGTGTCGAGGACGACCTGGCTCCTGCCGTTGGCGGTGACGGCGCTGACCACGACGGCGTACGCCGCCCGGCCGGAGCCGACGTGGAGCAGCAGGTGGCCGCCCGCGGCGAGCGGACCGTCGTCGGCCCGCGGACCGCAGCCACAGTCGTCGTCAGCCGGCCCGGCGAGCGCCGCGACGTCGACGTCGAGCTGAGGTCGGCCCTGCTTCGCCACCACGAAGGCGAAGTCGGCGACCTGCTCGTCGTCGACGAGCACCACGCCGCGGTACTCGCCGGGCTCGGGCACGGAGTGCACCACCGACCCGAGCTGGGTCAGGGCGCCGCTGTCGAGGCCGATCTGGGTGAAGAGGCTCGTGTTGATCATGAGGGTGCTCCTTACGGGCCGACGTTGGCCTCGACGACCATCTCGTCGTCGGTGACGTGGACGTCGAGGTCGGCGACCGGGATCTTGACCGGGATGAGGCCGCCCTCGGCGTCGAGGATGGGATAGGGGTCCTCGAGCTCGAAGACCGGTGCGGCGAGGAAGTGGTCGAGCACCGCCGTGACGATGACGTCGAGCAGGCCGAGGCTGGTGCCCAGCAGGTCCGAGAGCCATTCCTCGACGTCGTCGGGCAGGTCGAGGACGTCGCGGACGACGTCGACGAGCGGGCCCAAGATGGCCTTGACCAGGTCGCGGGCCCAGCCGGGCAGGAAGCCCAGCAGCGTGTCGACCGCCGCGTCGATGGCGTCATCGAGCAGGTCGCCGATGATGTCGGCGATGTCGAAGACGTCGATGTCGACGCTCTCGGGGTCGACGAAGACCTGCCACTTGTTGGGCACGCCCGCGTTCTCGGCGTCGATGTAGTCCATCCACGGCTGGCGGGCGGGGTCCACGTAGTACCCGGTCCGCAGCCCCGCGACCAGCGAGACCTCCGACCGCAGCAGCCCCGACAGGTCGAGCGGGATCGAGACGTCCGGGTTGCCCTGGAAGAAGCACTTCCTCGGCAGCCGCACCGCGCAGCCCCACGGCGTGGGCACGATGCACCAGCCGCCGACGCAGACGCTCGGGATGTCGAGGCCGAGACTGACGGCCAGGGTGTCCCAGACGACGTCGAGCTCCCCGATCCTTACGGTGTTGTCGCCCCGCAGGTCGACGCTGCCGTTCTCGAGGTGGAACGCCACGGCGTACGACGCGGTGAACGGTCCGAAGGAGCCGCTGTCCGAGGCCGACTCGCTGAAGGAGTCGCGCAGCTGCTCGAAGAGCGCGGTGAACGCCGGCTCGGATGCGGCGATGGTGATGTCGCTCATGGTCCGACCTCCACGTCCACGAAGAGCTTGAGCATGTCGTCCTCGACCGCCGGGTTGTGCGGGACGGTCGTGGTGGGAGAGAGCGTGATCTGGGCGAGTCCGTCGAGGATCCCGAAGTGGAACGCCGCCATCGCGATCCGCAGCCGGGGGAGCAGGACGTAGCGCATCAGCAGCTTGAGGTAGCACTCGAGGTTGGCCTCGAGACCCTCCGGCGCGATGTCGACGATCTCGAGGCCGTCGAGCCTGGCCTCGACGACCTTGTCGCCTTCGGGTCCGGTCGCCTCGAAGTGGCCCACGACGACGACCGTGAGGCACCAGCACTGGAGCCGGCGGGTCGGGAAGGTGATGACCTTGTCGGGCCGCGGCGGGTCCTTGGGTGCGTCGTCCGGCTTGTCGTTCGGGTGATCGGGGTTGTCCCGGCCTTCCTTGTCGACAGGCCGGAAAGGCGGGTACGGCGCGGGCGGCAGCTGCTCCAGCGTCCGGTCGTCCGGGCAGCCCAGCCCCGCACAGACCTCGACGGTCAGCGAGAACTGCTGGTCCTGGAGCGTGCCGAGCTCCGGGGGCAGTGCGTCGCCCTGCGGGAACAGGTCGAGCCGCAGCTTGGTCAGCTGGATGCCGAAGTTCAGGCCGTACAGGCCGTTGGTGCCCAGGAGCGGCAACGGGTCCTCGACGGTGACGACCGGGTTGGCGTGCCTCAGCACCTCGGGGGCAACGTCGGGCGGTCGGCACATGAGCTTCTGCCAGTTGTCGGCGACGAGCTGCGTGCCGTAGTTGAACAGGGACGGCCGCTTGCGCATGATGTGCTCCGCGAAGCGGTTGAACCCGTCCTCGGTGACCGACGCGAAGATGTCGGACTGATCGGTGAGAGCCATGAGAGCCCCTCTCGAGACGGATGGTGTGTGCTGCCGAAGAGGGGTGGCTGTCGGGGGAGATACCGACGCGGGCGGCGTCCGCCCACAAATGACCCGGACGTGTCATCTTTCGGAGGTGTGGTTGTCGGTGGTCACTCCTAGCGTCGGCGCATGAGCACCTTTCCGGATCGGACGAACACCGCTCTCCTGGTCATCGACGTGCAGAACGGTGTCGTGGGGGAGGCGCACGACCGGGACGCCGTGGTCGGCAACGTGGCCACGCTGGTCGCCAACGCCCGCGCCGGCGGCACCCCCGTCGTGTGGGTCCTGGACACTGCGCAAGTGGCGTTCACTTGTGCCCACGACTTGACATAATGTCAGTTATCGGCGATAAGGAGTGAAGGATTCGTCTGCGGTGCTGAGCGCAAGAAGTGGCAGCAATCCGCAGACGAATCGGTGGTCGGCGCCGCTCAGTGCCAGTTGCTGACCTGGACGTCGTTCGGCGCCGGCTGGCCCGAGCCCGTCTCGACGTACTCCTTGAGGCTCATCAGGAACGTCGCCCACTTGGTGCTGCAGTGGTTCATGAACGGGACGGCCTCACGCCAGCCCGTGTGGCCGAACATCACGATGGTGAAGCCGTCCTCCTCGGACAGCTCGAAGGCGACCTCGGTCCCGATCCACTCCTCGGGTCCCTCGACGACCTCCCAGAGCACCCGTCGACCGGGCTGGACGTCCAGGACCTTCATGTCGAAGCCACCGGGCTCCGGGGCGCCGGCGAAGCGGAACCGGATGATCCCGCCGACCTCTCCGGCGTCGCCCTCGGCCTTGGTGTCCTCGGTCCACCAGGCGCCGAGCCCGTCGGTCGTCGTCAGGGCCGCGTACACGTCCGCCGGAGCCACGGTGGCGCCGACCCTGTGCAGGATGTCGACCATGTCAGTACCTCTTTCGTTGTTGGTAGGGCGCGCCCGGTTCGGGCGCGGTTGATCAGCGCCACCACCCCGGGCAATGTCGGGATGACGGCGATGCGTGGGGTGAGGGTCAGCCGTCCTGGCTGCGCTGGATCCGCTCCGCGATCCGCTTGATGCGGTTCAGGCGGGCGTCCCAGGTGGCGCCCACGGACGCCAGCTGGTCGACCGCCCGTCCGAGCTGGGCGTCGTCGACCTCGTAGCGACGCTCGCGGCCGGCGAGCGACCCGTGGACCAGGCCGACCCGGTCGAGGACGCCGAGGTGCTTGGCCACCGCCTGCCGGGTGACGGGCAGCCGGTCGCTCAGCGTGGTGGCCGTGCCTCCCCCGTCGGCGAGCAGCAGGTCGAGCATCCGCCGGCGGGTCGGGTCGCCGACGGCCGACCACAGGTCGTCGTCGATCGCGACGCGGCTCACGACGCGGACTCCAGCCGGGCGGCGTACGCGACCAGGCGCGGCAGGAAGTACTCCCACCCGGCGACGTGGTCGCGGTACTGCTCCTCGAGGACGGCCGCCTCCCAGCCCTTCTCGCGGAAGCCTTCCTCGCTGAACCTCAGCAGGGTGCCGCTCCCCGACGGGACCAGGTCGAACGTCACGAGCAGCGCACTGCCCGCCGTCTCCCCCTCGTCGTAGACCCAGCGGAACGAGAACCGGCGCGGCGGGTCGGCCTCGACGACGGTGAGTGCCTGCGCGTGGGTGCCCTCGGGACGGACGAACGTGACGCGCCCGGTCCCGCCCGGCACCGGGTCGAGCTCGGCCTCCTCGGGCCACCACTCGCGGATGTGCTCCGGCGTGCTGACCACCTGGTAGACCACCTCGGGCGTCGCCTCGATGCGGATCTCCCGCTCGATGGTGCCGAGCTCCATGTCACTCTCCTCGTCGTCGCGCAACCTTTGGTTGCGTACGACTGTAGAGCACCATCGCCCCTGATGCAACCTTTGGTTGCATCAGGAGGAGCGACTCCCCTCAGCAGGACCGAAGAACACCAGGACGGCGAGGTCCTCGGAGATGTCGTGGAACCGGTGCACCTCCCGGGCAGGTACGAAGAACACCGAGCCGGCCGCGACGTCGATCGTCTCGTCGCCGCCGGTGAACCGCCCGCGCCCCGACGTGACGACGTAGACCTCGTCCTCCTCGTGCGGGTCCTGGGTGTCCACGGCCCCGGCGCGCAGGCAGTACGTCCCGATGCTCAGGTCCGGGCGGCGCAGGTGCTCCTCGTACGTCGCCCCGCTCGCGTCGGGCTCGGCGTAGCGGCCCGCGGCCGCGATGGTCTCCACGCGCGACAGCCTGTCACCCGGAGGCGGTGGCGCGGAAGCGCAGCGGGAAGCGGACCGGCCCCGTGTTGCCGGACACCGGCAGCCACTCGCCCGGTCCGTCCGCCTCGAGGTCGGGCATCCGCTGCGCCAGCAGCGGCAGGGCAACGCTCATGTCGGTCCGGGCGACGAAGTGCCCGAGGCAGTGGTGCGCCCCGCCGCCGAACCCGCTGTGCGGCGGGCGGTCGGTCGCGGTGATGTCGAACCCGGGGTCGGCGCCCATGGCCCGCGGGTCCGTGCCCGACGCGTGCGAGAGGACCTGGACGATCTCCCCCGCGGCGACCGGCAGGCCGAAGAGGTCGACGTCCTCGAGCGCCTCCCGGGTCACCCAGGTGACGGTCGGGTTGACCCGCATCACCTCCTCGACGGCCGGCCCACCCAGCTCGGGCCGCAAAGCCAGCAGCGCCCACTGCTCGGGGTACCTCAGGAACGTCTGCAGGGCGAGTCCCAGCTGGTTGCGCGTGGTCTCCATCCCGGCGAAGGCCAGGAACACGAGGCCGACGCTCAGCTCCCGCTCGTCGAGCGTCTCGTTGTCCTGGGCCGTGACCAGGGTGCTGACGAGGTCGTCGCGGGGCTGCGCGCGGCGGTCGGCGACCACGTCGTCGACGTACCCGGTCAAGCCCTCCAAGGCTGCCTCGATCCGCGGCAGGTCGTGGCGGAGGTTGATGCCGAAGGACTTGCCGAGGTCGTCCGCCCAGTGCGCGACCTGCGCCCACTCCTCCTCGGGCAGCCCGAGCAGCAGGCACAGCACCCGGGCGGCGTACGGTTCGGCGAACTCCCCCACGAGCTCGACGCGACCGCGCGCCGCGAAGCCGTCGATGAGCTCGCCGGCCAGCTGCTGGAACTGCGGTCGCATCGCCTCGATCGCCCGGCTGCGGAAGGCCGGCCCGAGCAGCCGGCGCAGCCGCAGGTGGTCGTCACCCTCGAGGCTGAGCAGCGTCTCGCCCCACCACTGGGCGAACGGTCCGTCGTGCACGCCGTTCTGCGCCGGCCACCGTGCGTTGCCCTGCTGGAAGCGGCGGTCCTTGAGCACGGCGGTGCCCTGCTCGTACCTCAGCACCGCCCAGCCGTAGGGCGTCCGGGCGTACCAGTCCCGCTCGCGTGCCTCGTGGACGACCGCCGAGGTGACGTCGAACGCCGGGTCGGCCAGGTCGAGGTACGTCGCTCTGGTCACGGGCCGACGTACTCGGCCAGGTGCTCACCGGTGAGCGTCTTGCGGTCGGCGACGAGGTCGGCGGGAGTCCCCTCGAACACGATGCGGCCGCCGTCGCGTCCGGCGCCGGGACCGAGGTCGATGATCCAGTCGGCGTGGGCCATCACTGCTTGGTGGTGCTCGATCACGATCACCGACCTGCCCGAGTCGACGAGCCGGTCGAGCATGCCGAGCAGGTTCTCGACGTCGGCCAGGTGCAGCCCGGTGGTGGGCTCGTCGAGGACGTAGACGTCCCCCTTCTCGGCCATCTGGGTGGCCAGCTTGAGCCGCTGCCGCTCTCCCCCGGACAGCGTGGTCAGCGGCTGGCCGAGGGTCAGGTAGCCGAGTCCGACGTCGGCGAGCCGCAGGAGCACCTTGTGGGCCGCCGGCGTCTTCGCGTCGCCGTCGCCGAAGAACCCCTCCGCCTCGTCGACCGACATCGCGAGCACCTCGGCGATGTTGCGGCCGCCCAGCGTGTACTCGAGGACCGAGGCCTGGAACCGGCGCCCCTCGCACTCCTCGCACGGCGACTCGACGGTCGCCATCACGCCGAGCTCGGTGTAGATGACGCCCGCCCCGTTGCAGGTCTGGCAGGCGCCCTCGGAGTTGGAGCTGAACAGCGCCGGCTTCACGCCGTTCTCCTTGGCGAACGCCTTGCGGATCGGGTCCAGGAGGCCGGTGTACGTCGCGGGGTTGCTGCGGCGGGACCCGCGGATGGCGCCCTGGTCGATCACCACGACGCCGTCGCGGCCGGCGACCGAGCCGTGGATCAGCGAGCTCTTGCCCGAGCCGGCCACGCCGGTGAGCACGCACAGCACCCCGAGCGGGATGTCGACGTCCACGTCGCGCAGGTTGTTGGTCGTCGCGCCGCGGACCTCCATCCCCTCGGTCGACGCGCGCACCGCGTCCTTCAGGGTCGCCCGGTCGTCGAGGTGGCGCCCGGTGACGGTGTCGCTGGCGCGCAGCCCCTCGACGGTGCCCTCGAAGCAGATCGAGCCGCCGGCCGAGCCCGCGCCCGGCCCCAGGTCGACCGCGTGGTCGGCGATCGCGATCGTCTCGGGCTTGTGCTCGACCACGAGCACGGTGTTGCCCTTGTCGCGCAGCCGCAGCAGCAGGTCGTTCATGCGCTGGATGTCGTGGGGGTGCAGGCCGATGGTGGGCTCGTCGAAGACGTAGGTGACGTCGGTCAGCGACGAGCCCAGGTGACGGATCATCTTGGTGCGCTGGGCCTCTCCGCCCGACAGCGTGCCCGCGGGCCGGTCGAGGGAGAGGTACCCCAGGCCGATCTCGGTGAACGAGTCGAGCAGGTGCCGCAGGCCCTTGAGCAGCGGCGCCACCGACGGCTCCTCGACCGACCGCACCCACTCCGCCAGGTCGCTGATCTGCATCTCGCAGAGGTCGGCGATGTTCTTGCCCTTGATCTTCGAGGCTCGGGCCTCTGCGGTGAGCCGGCTGCCCTCGCACTCGGGACAGGTCGTGAACGTGATGACCCGGTCCACGAACGCCCGGATGTGCGGCTGCATCGCCTCGACGTCCTTGGAGAGCATCGACTTCTGGATCTTCGGGATGACGCCCTCGTAGGTGAGGTTGATGCCCTCGACCTTGATCTTGGTCGGCTCCTTGTAGAGGAGGTCGTCCATCTCCTTCTTGCTGAACTTCTTGATCGGCTTGTCCATGTCGAAGCCGAAGCCGGCGAAGATCCGCCCGTACCAGCCGTCCATGCTGTAGCCGGGCACCATCAGCGCGCCCTCGCTCAGCGACTTCTCCTCGTCGTAGAGCGCGGTCACGTCGAAGTCGGAGACCGACCCCATCCCCTCGCAGCGCGGACACATGCCACCGAGGTAGACCGCCTGGCGCACGACGTTCTTCTCGACCCGCCCGCCGGCCTTCTCCGTGCTCATCACCCCGCTCGCCTTCCGCGTGGGGACGTTGAAGGAGAACGCGGTCGGCGGCCCGACGTACGGCTTGCCGAGCCGGCTGAACAGGATGCGCAGCATCGCGTTGGCGTCGGTGGCCGTGCCCACCGTCGAGCGCGGGTTGGCGCCCATCCGCTCCTGGTCGACGATGATCGCCGTGGTCAGGCCCTCGAGCAGGTCGACCTCGGGCCGCGCCAGGTTGGGCATGAAGCCCTGGACGAACGCGCTGTAGGTCTCGTTGATCATCCGCTGCGACTCCGCGGCGATGGTGCTGAAGACCAGCGAGCTCTTCCCGGAGCCCGAGATGCCGGTGAACACCGTCAACCGCCGCTTGGGCAGCTCGACGCTGACGTCCTTGAGGTTGTTCTCGCGCGCCCCCTGGACGCGGATCAGGTCGTGGGTGTCGGCGGTGTGTCCGGTGCTCGGCTTGGCGGGGCTCATGGGTGGGTTCAGGCCTCTCTCGGCGGGGCGACGACTGCTTTCTACCCGATGGACCAGCAGCGCGGGTCGGGCTCATCGGTACGACGCGCGGCGAGGGACGCGTGTGACGCGGACGCCCGGCTCAGAGGAGGCAGGGCGCGTACGCCGTCCGCGCGGCCTTGAGCTCCTTGCGGGCGGCCTTCCCCTTCTTCGCCAGGCGGTGCACCTTCTTCTCCAAGCGCTGCACCTGGTCCTCGTTGCCCGCCTCGACGGCAGCCCGCAGGTCGACCCGGGCTTTGCGGAGCTTCTTCTTCACCGATCGGAGCTTGGTCCGGTCGTGGGTCACGTCCGCCTTCAGTGTCACGCAGTCGTACGCCGTGAACGCTGCCTCGGCGGGCGTGGCGTCGGCGTTGCCGGCGGGGTCCGTGGCCGCCACCCGGAAGACGTGCGGACCGGGGGCGACCGCGAGCTGCGCCGGGCTGGCGCACGCGGCGTACGCCGCGCCGTCCAACGAGCAGGTGAACGTGGCGTCGACCTCGGACGCGGCGAACCCGACCGGCACGGTCAGCGACTTCGCGATCCCGCCGGGAACGGCGGCCGTGATCGAGGTCTCAGGCGGCGCGACGTCCGGGTCGACGTCCAGAGAGACGTCGTCGACGGTGGCACTGGTCCGGCCGTTGGTGGGCTTGGCGTAGTCGAACCGGAGCACGTGCGCGGCGCCGTCGGCCCAGGCCGACACGTCGACGACGTGCTGGACGTACCCGCCCTGTGCCAGGACGGGTTCCGTGGTCATGTCCACGGCCGTCCCGTCGACAGAGACGGTCAGGGTGGCGTCGAACGGTGCTGAGACCCGTCCGAAGCGGTACCAGTAGCTCAGGGTCGCCTGCCCGTACGGGATGGTCACGCTCTGTCGGGCCCACCCTGTCTGCCCGGCGACCACGCCGTACCCGAACCACACCCAGCCGAGGCCCGTCCGCGCGGTTGCCCTGCCGTCGTCTCCGTTGTCGCAGTAGTTGTCGGGACGGCACAGCGGACCCTCGTCCTCATCGGAGTACACCGAGTCGAAGGCCTCCCAGTACGGGTTGCTGGTGGTCTCCGGCACCGTGGCCTCGAAACCGCCGTCGGCGAGCACCTCCACGGCCGACGCGGGACCGGCGAGAGGTGGTCCCGCGGCCAGGCCGAGAGCGACGATCAGGGCGAGCAGCGAGCAGACGAGGACGCGACGAGAGGACATGCCGAGAGCTCCTGTGGTCGGGGGTGCCTCCAGTGTGCCTCCGGCGGGCGTGGTTCGTCACGCCTCCCAGTCGTCGACCAACATTGCGTAGGTGTAGCCGTCGATCCAGCCGAGCTCGGCGTGCCAGGAGTCGCCCACGCCGTGCTGCTCCCGACGCATCCCGACCTTCTCGAGGATCCGCACCGACGCGGCGTTGTCGGCGAAGCAGCCCGCCGTGATCCTGCGGACGCCCAGCCGCCGAAAGGTGTCGTCGACGACGGCCGCGACGGCCTCAGAGGCGTAGCCACGACCGCCGTGGTCGGGGTCGAAGGTGTAGCCCAGGTGAGCCTCGGTGCGCGACGGCATCCCGGGTTGGCCCATGCCGTCGGACAGCTCCAGGGAGACCGTGCCGATCACGAGCCCGTCCAGCACCACCGCCACGCTGTGGTCGTCGGGATCGTCCACCGCGACCCTGCAGGCGGCGCGGAAGGCGTCGGGCTCGACCTCGGTGCGGATCAGCCACCGGGTCACGTCCGGGCGGTTGCGGTACTCCAGGATGCGGTCGACGTCCCCCTCGGTGACCGGACGGAGCGTGAGGCGATCCGTGCGGAGGCTGGTCGTGGTGTCGTCCATGGGACGGGACGCTAGCGAGGCGTCGGCGCCGGAACGACCGGGTTTCCGGTGCCCGGCGTCAGTCGATGGGGATGCCGGCCGCCAGGGCCGCCGTCTTCAACGTGCTGACGAACAGCGCCTCGCGCGCCTCGTCGGTCATCCAGTCGAACTGGCCGTAGGCGTCCAGGCAGGTGATGCCGTGCAGGGTGGCCCAGGTCTGGATCATCGCCTGGAAGCTCTCGGGCGGCACCAGGTCGCCCAGCTCGGGGTGCTTGTCGACGGCACACGCGGCCATCTCGTCGGACACCTCGCGGACGAGGGGCTCCTTGAGCACGCCGAGCTCGGCCGCCCGGATGAACAACGCCGAGAGCTGGGACATGGCGTCCTTGGCGGCGTCGGTGGTCGGCCCTTCCTCCGGAGCGACGTAGCCGGGCACCGGCATCCCGAGGATCAGCGCGAACTGCTGGGGCTCCCGACGCGCCCAGTCGCGGTAGGCCGTCCCCGCCGCGATCCAACGGCCCCCGATGTCGTCCTGGTCGCGCTTCTCGCGTGCCTCGGCGACCTCGCGCCCCAGCTCGTTGTAGGCCTCCGTGATCAGGTCGGTCAGCAGTGCGTCCCGGTCGGCGTAGTAGCGGTACAGCGCCGGGGGCGTCATGCCCATCTCCTTGGCGATGTCGGTGAACCGGACGTCGGTGGTCCCCTGCTCACGCATCAACCCGCGCGCCACCTCCCGGATCTCCTCGACGGTGGCGGCGCGCTGGCGCTCGCGGCGGGTCAGGGTGGCGGTCACGGCGGCGACTCTCCTCCCCCGGACGGATCCCGGGACGTGTGGGTTCGGATGACGATTGCGTTACGCATCTTCACACAGGTGAAGTCACTTGACAAGTGATCGCACATCGTGTTCGTTATGCATCATCACGCTTTCGAAGGAGCATCACCGATGAGCACTCTGACGCCCCGGCGCTCGGCCGACCCGGCCACCCCGTCGACCCACGTCGGCCCCCTGGGCCGACTGGCGAGGATCACCTTCCGCCGGCGCGGGCGGACGATCCTCGCCTGGCTCGGGGCCCTCGTGGTCGCGGTGCTGCTCTCGATGTCGCTGGGTGGCGACTTCACGGCCGACTACTCCGCGCCGGGGTCGGACTCGAAGGAGGCGCAGACGCTCCTCGAGGACCGCTTCCCCAGCCAGGCCGGTGACACCGTCGACGTGGTCGTCCGCGCCGACGGCGGCGTCGCCGGCCAGGAGGAGGCCGTGCAGGACCTGCTCGCCGAGCTCGGCTCGGTCGCGCACGTCGTCGCGGTCTCCGACCCCTTCCAGGACCCGGCGGGCATCAGCCAGGACGGCACGACCCTCGTCGCCCACGTCCGCCTCGACGTCGAGAACCCCGTCGACATGCCGATCGCCGACAGCGAGCAGATGCTCGAGATCGCCGACGCGGCGTCCACGGACGGCTTCCAGGTCGGTCTCGGCGGGCAGAGCATCGTCCAGGCCGAGCAGGGCGAGATCGGCTCCGAGGGGATCGGTCTCGCCGCGGCCGCGATCATCCTGCTGATCACGTTCGGCTCCGTCGTCGCAGCCGGGCTGCCGATCATGGTCGCCGTCGCCGGGCTGGCGGTCAGCAGCACCCTGACCACCGTCGTCATCTCCTTTGTCGACGCCCCCGACTGGTCGACCTCGCTCGCCACCATGATGGGCATCGGCATCGGCATCGACTACACGCTGCTGATGGTGACCCGCTTCCGGGAGTGGCGGGCGGCCGGGCTCGACCCCGAGGCGGCCACGGTCGCGACCCTCGACACGGCCGGGCGCTCCGTGATGGTCGCCGGCACGACCGTCGTGATCAGCATGCTCGGCCTGTTCGCGATGGGGCTGTCCTTCATGCGCGGGGCCGCCGTCGTGACGATCCTCGGCGTCCTGGTCGTGATGGTGGCCAGCATCACGCTCTTCCCCGCGCTGCTGGGCTACCTGGGCAAGCACGTCGACAGGTTGCGCCTGCCCATCGGGCGTGGGCACACGGTCGTGGTGGCCGAGGGCGGCCACGTCGAGCCGTCGCGCGGGTGGCTGGCCTGGAGCCGGCTGGTCGACCGCCACCGGATCGCCGCGGCACTCGTCGGTGTCCTCGTCCTGCTGGCGCTGGCGTCCCCCTTCCTCGCCGTCCGGTTCGGCTTCCCCGACGCCGGCAACAACCGTGAGGAGACCAGCAGCCGCCAGGCCTACGACATGCTGGCCGAGGGCTTCGGGGCGGGCATGAACGGCCCGCTGCTCCTGGTCGCCGAGGTGCCGGAGGGGTCTTCCGACGGGGCACTCGACCAGATCGGCGCCGCGGTCGCGGAGACCCCTGGCGTCGCCGCGGTCGTCCCGGCCTCGCTCAACCCCGAGGGCGACACCGCCGTGATCACCGTCGTCCCGACGACCGGTCCTCAGGACTCCGAGACCGTCGACCTCGTCACCACGCTGCGCGACGACGTCCTTCCCCAGGCCACCGAGGGCTCGGGAGTGACCGTCCACGTGGGCGGCGTCACGGCGACGTCGATCGACAGCTCCGACAACATCGCCAAGCGGCTGCCCCTCCTCATCGGCGGCGTGGTGCTCCTCTCGATGCTGCTGCTGATCGTGTCGTTCCGCTCCCTCGCGGTCGCCGTGAAGGCGGCTGTGATGAACCTGCTCTCCGTCGCCGCGGCGTACGGCGTGGTCGCCCTGGTCCTCCAGGGCGGTTGGGCCGGGCAGCTGATCGGCATCGACACCCCGACGCCGCTGCCGGCTTTCGTGCCCGTGCTGATGTTCGCGGTGCTGTTCGGCCTCTCGATGGACTACGAGGTGTTCCTGGTCAGCCGGATGCGTGAGGGTTGGTTGCGCACGCACGACAACGAGCAGGCCATCCTCGGCGGCCTGGCCGGTACCGGCCGGGTGATCACCGCCGCGGCGGCGATCATGGTGGCGGTGTTCGCGGCGTTCATCCCGTCGCCGGACGTGGTCCTCAAGGTCATCGGTGTCGGGATGGCCGCGGCCATCTTCATCGATGCCACCGTCGTCCGGCTGCTGCTGGTGCCCGCGGTGATGTACCTGCTCGGCAAGGCCAACTGGTGGATGCCCGCCTGGCTCGACCGGCTGCTGCCCGAGCTGCACGTCGAGGGTCACCCGGAGGACCACTTGCCGGCGCGCGTCAGCGAGCCCGCGAACGCCTGATTCGGGGGCTCAGGCCGGCGGGAGCGGGACGTCCACCGTGGCGACCCGCTCCAGCCGCGGCCGGTCGACGTCGCCGTCGACGCGCCCGCGCGACCACCAGAAGTGCAGTCGTTCGTCCTGGAGCTCGACGATCGCGAGGTTGTTGTCGAACCACGGGCCGCGCTTCATCTCCCAACGCAGCGGGGACCGCGGCACCTTGCCACCGAGCAGCCTTCCGGTCGGCCGCGCCCTGCCCAGCGAGGCCATCTTGATGGCCACCTTCATGAACCCGGGCAACGGGTTGCGGATCGGCGAGCACGTGGCCTGCACGACAGCAGCGTCCAGCGTCACCCCGAGGGCCGGGTCTGCCCAGGCCTCGGCGACGTAGCTGTGGTGGACGTCGCCGGACATGAACGTGATCGAGCGTGGCGTCCGGCCGCGGAGCCCACTGGCGATGTCGACGACCATCCGGGCGACCTGGACGAAACCACCCTGGAACGCCGCCCAGTGCTCCAGGTCGGCGTTCTGACGGGCCATCTCGCCGACGCGGCTGCCCAGCTTGCCCCACGCCCCCTGGGCCAGCGCCTCGCCGAAGGCCTCGACGTGGTGCAGCTTCGGCGCCATGAGCAAGGGCAGCGAGGTCCCGACCAGGAGGTGGTCGACGTCGCCCCGCATCCGCTCGTCGAGCCAGGCCATCTCGTCGTCGTCGAGCATCGAGCGTCGGTCCGGCTCGAGCACCCGGGCCGCCCGGGAGTCGACGACCACGAGGCGGGCCTGGTCGTCGAAGTCGCGCGAGAAGCTCCAGCGGTACGACGTCGGCACCTGGTCGGCGCGGTCGGCGAGACGGTCGAGCGCGGAGGAGATGTCGAGCTCGTCGTCGCCGGTGTGGTCGGCGATCGAGCGCCACAGGTCGTCCTCGTCCCGGTCCTGGGCGCCGAGGTTGCCGAGGTGCTGGTAGACCCAGTACGACCCGAGGCCGGCCACCACCCGCTCGTGCCACCAGTCCGTGGCCTCCATCTCCTGGCGCCAGGTCCAGCTGGTGTTCCAGTCGTCGCGGATGTCATGGTCGTCGAAGATCATCGCGCTCGGCAGGGTGGACAGCAGCCAGCGGTTGGCAGGGTCGCTCCACGCGAGCCGGTAGAGGTGGGCGTACTCCTCGTAGTCCTTCAGCTCGTCCCACGGCGGCTGCTCGGGGTCGCGGCGCGAGGCGATGAACTCCTTCATCGCCGGGCTGGTGTCGTCGGCGTACACCTGGTCGCCGAGGAAGACCACGAGGTCGGGCCACCGGCCGGGCTCGCCCGTGAGGCCGGCCATGTGGAGCGCGTACGCCCGCAGCGCGTCGATGCCGAACTGCGCGTTGCCCTCCTCGTCGTGCGACACGCTCACCCGGCACGAGCCGAAGGCCACGCGCAGCGGCTTCCCCGGCTCGAGGGTCGGGACCACCGAGGGCGGGAAGTCCGCGAACTCGGGGTCGTCCGGAGGCCACACCGGCTGGTCGTCGACGAGCACGCGGTAGGGCGTCGCCGTGCCCACTGGCAGTCCGGTCACCTCGACCAGGGCGTAGTGGTGGTCGTGGGCGCGGAAGGTACGAGCGGAGGCTGTCACGTCACCGGCCTCGACGACGACCGTCGCAGCTTCGGAGGTCTCGACCCAGATGGTGGCGGAGGTGTCGTCCACGAACCGCAGCAGGGGTCCGAGTCGCAGGGGACCCTCGGGGAGGTCACTCACGCCGAACACCTTAGGGTCACGTCGTGGCCGCCCCCGACGCCGTCCTCGACCTGCCCGACGGGCCGGCCTGGGAGGCGTGGCTGGAGGAGCACCACGCCACCGAGCCCGAGGTGTGGCTGCGGATCGCCAAGAAGGGCTCCGGCCTCGCGAGCCTCTCGATCGGCGAGGCCCTCGACGGCGCGCTGTGCTTCGGCTGGATCGACGGGCAGCGCCGGGGCCTGGACGACGTGTCGTTCCTGCAGAGGTACTGCCCCCGCCGCGCGCGGAGCACCTGGTCGCAGGTGAACGTGGAGAAGGTCGCCCGACTGACGGCCCAGGGCAGGATGCGCCCCGCCGGCCAGGCCGAGGTCGACGCCGCGCGGACCGACGGCCGCTGGGACGCGGCGTACGAGCGGCAGTCCACCGCCACGGTCCCCGACGACCTGGTCGCCGCACTCGCCGCCGACCCTGTCGCCGCCGCGGCCTTCGAGGCACTGGGCCGCAGCGAGCGGTACGTCGTGATGCTCCCCGTCCTCAAGGCCACCTCACCCACGGCCCGCGCCCGCCAGGTCGCCCGCGCCCTCGTTCAGTTGCGCCTCATGACGCGTTGAGTTTCGCCCTGTGATGCGTTGAGTTTCGTCCCGTGATGCTCGTACCCCCGGCCGTCGGGCGTCACGACGCGCAACTCGACCCATCACGACGCGCAACTCAACGCATCACGAGGCGCAACTCAACGAGGTAGGGGTTGACTGGGGTCATGGTGCTTCCCGACCTCTCGCCCCGTCCCGGCGACCTCGACCCGGTCGAGACGATGCCTCGCGACCGGCTCGCCGCCCTCCAGCTCGAGCGTCTGCAGCGAACCGCTGCGGCGGGCCTACGAGCACGTCCCTCACTACCGCACCGCGTTCGACGCCGCGGGTGTCCATCCCGGCGACGTCCGCACGCTCGCCGACCTGGCCAGCTTGCCGTTCACGACCAAGGCGGACCTGCGCGACAACTACCCGTTCGGCATGTTCGCCGTCCCCCGTGAGGACGTCGTCCGGGTGCACGCCTCGTCGGGGACGACGGGCCGGCCCACCGTGGTGGGGTACACCCGCAACGACATCGACACCTGGGCCGACGTGATGGCCCGCTCGATCCGGGCGGCCGGCGGTCGGCCGGGGATGGTCCTGCACGTGGCCTACGGCTACGGGCTGTTCACCGGCGGCCTCGGTGCGCACTACGGCGCCGAACGCCTCGGCTGCACCGTGGTGCCGGTCTCCGGCGGGATGACCGAGCGGCAGGTCATGCTCATCCGGGACTTCGAGCCGGAGGTGATCATGGTGACCCCCTCGTACATGCTCGCGATCCTCGACGAGATGGAACGTCAGGGGCTCGACCCGGCGGCGTCGTCGCTCAAGGTCGGCATCTTCGGCGCCGAGCCGTGGACCGACGACATGCGCCGCGAGATCGAGGAACGCGCCGGCATGCACGCCGTCGACATCTACGGCCTGTCGGAGGTGATCGGCCCGGGCGTCTCGCAGGAGTGCGTCGAGACCAAGGACGGGCTGCACATCTGGGAGGACCACTTCTACCCCGAGGTCGTCGACCCGACGACGGGCGAGGTGCTGCCCGACGGCGAGCTCGGCGAGCTGGTGTTCACGTCCCTGACCAAGGAGGCGATGCCCGTCATCCGCTACCGGACCCGCGACCTCACGCGCCTCCTGCCGGGTACGGCGCGCACGATGCGACGGATGGAGAAGGTCACCGGCCGCAGCGACGACATGATGATCATCAGGGGCGTGAACCTGTTCCCGACCCAGTTCGAGGAGCTGATCCTTGCCGAGCCGGAGCTCTCGCCGCACTTCCAGTGCGTGCTCAGCCGCCCGCAGCGCCTCGACGAGCTGACCGTCCGGGTCGAGAGCCGCACGACGCTCGCGGCCGCCGACGCCGCGGCCATCGGTGCGCGCGTGGCCGAACGCGCCAAGGACACCACCGGAGCCAGCGTCACCGTCGACGTCGTCGCGCCGGGCGCGGTCGAGCGGTCCGCCGGCAAGATGCGCCGGATCGTCGACGAGCGCTGAGGCCCGCTCCGCTGCGTGGTCTATACCTGTCGCGGCATGACGACACCGCACCTCGCGGGTAGGACAAATTTCGGCAAATCCCTGACAGAGCGCCTCCGGCCGCACCTAACTTGGGCAGTTCACCCCCCTCCGCTTGACATCGCATCCCCCCGAAAGGCGAGGTCAATGGCACTCGGCCATCCCGAGGCTTCCCGTCGCGCCCTCATGACGTCCGCCGGCCTCGCCGGCACCGGCGTCGTGCTCTCGGCCGCGCCCGCACGAGCCCTCGGCAAGGGCAAGCCCACCACGTACAAGGGCCAGAAGCTGCTCAAGGCGCGGGAGCGTCACCTCGTCTCCCGCTTCAGCTACGGCGTCACGCCCGAGCTCGCCTCGCAGGTACGCGCCGCTGGAGGCGCCCGCGCCTGGTGGGAGCGGCAGCTCGACCCCGGCGCGATCGCGGACCCGTTCGCCGACCGGCTCCAGGGCTGGTGGCCCACCTTGAGCGAGAGCCCCCAGAGCATGTGGGCCCAGGACAAGATGGGCATGATGCGCGCCTTCGGCGTGTGCCAGGACTACCAGCGCTACGTGCTGATGCGGCGGATCTACTCCAACCGCCAGGTGCTCGAGCTGATGACGGAGTTCTGGGAGAACCACCTCAACGTGCCGCTGAACGGCGAGCCCTGCTACCTGTTCCGTCGCGCGTACGGCGACACGTTGCGCGCCCAGGCCTTCGGGCGGTACGAGGACATCCTGTTCGCCTCGGTGACGCACCCGGCGATGCTCGTCTACCTCGACAACAGCAACTCCACCGCCGAGCACCCCAACGAGAACCTCGGACGTGAGCTGCTGGAGCTGCACTCGGTCGGCATCGGCGCCTACAACGAGGACCACGTCAAGGACGCGGCGCGGATCCTCACCGGCTGGCGGGTCGACACCCAGCAGGGCAACAAGAGCCCGACGTGGGTCGCGTCGTACATCCCCGGCGACCACTCGGTCGGCCCCGTGAGGGTCATGGACTTCACCGACGCGAACGGCGACCCCGACGGCCGCGACCTGACCCGGCGCTTCGTGAGCTACCTCGCGCACCACCCGCTGACCGCCCGCCGGATCGTGACCAAGCTGGTCCTGAAGTTCGTCCGCGACGACGTGCCGCCGGCCCTCGTGGACCGCCTCGCGCAGGTGTACCTCGACAACGACACCGCCATCGTCCCCGTGCTCCGGGCCCTCGTCGCCTCCCCGGAGTTCGCCGGCTCGGCCGGGGCCAAGGTGCGCGACGCGACGGAGGACGTGGTCGCCACCTGGCGCGTACTGGGGGCTCAGGTGCGCAAGCCCACTGGCCCCGAGTCCGCCGCGAACACCCTGCTGTGGCAGGCCGACAACCTCGGACTGATGCCCTTCATGTGGCCACGGCCCGATGGTGCCCCGCTGGTGAACGACCCGTGGTGCACGCCGTCGCGGATGATCGCCAGCTTCGACATGCACCACTCGATGTCGGGGTCCTGGTGGCCGACGCGCGCCCAGGGCATGGTCTACCGCAAGCCGGCCAAGTGGATCCCGAAGATGCCCATGCGGCTCGACGAGCTGATCGACCACCTCAGCCAGCAGCTGCTCCACCAGCACGCCTCTCCCGTGCTCGTGAAGGCGTGCTGCCGGGCCGTCGGCTACGACCGCGACGAGAAGATCACCCGCATCCATCCGGTCACCGCCTGGGGGATCCCGTCCCTGCTGACGACCATCCTCGACTCCCCCGACTTCTTCCTGAGGTGACCCGATGACCATCCTCGAGAACGACTGCTGCGAGGAGTACGCCGCCCTCGCGACGTCGCGGCGCAAGCTCCTGCTCGGCGCCCTGGCTGCCGGCACGACCACCGTCATCGGCGACGCCGTGATGGGCACCGCGTCGGCCGCCGCCGGCCGCCGGGCCCGCGGCGTGATGGTCGTCCTCTCGCTGCGCGGCGCCGCCGACGGGATGAGCCTGGTGGTCCCCCACGGCGACCCCGTCTACTACGAGGCCCGCCCGCGCATCGGCATCCCGAAGGAGCAGCTGCTCGCTGCCGACGGGTTCTTCGGCATGCACCCGGCGCTCGCGCCCCTGATGCCGCTCTGGAGCACCGGCAAGCTGGGTTGGGTCCACGCCTCCGGCTTGCCGGCCCCCAACCGTTCGCACTTCTCCGCCATGGAGGCGCTCGAGGACGCCGCGCCCGGGTCGGCGACCCGGACCGGCTGGCTCAACCGCCTGATCGGGATGCCCGACGGCGACGCCTCGCCCTTGCAGGCCATGAACATCGGGACGGGCGTGCCGCCGGCCGCGCTGGCCGGCCCGGCGCCGTACATGAACGCCTCGCGGGTCGAGGACATCCGGCTGGCGGGCGCCAAGACGGCGAACGACAAGCGCCGCCGGTCGCTGGAGACCTTGTGGGGCAAGCAGCGCACGCCCCTGGGCGACGCCACGCGGCGTGCGTTCTCGGTCGTGCAGACCTTCGAGCGGATCAACCGCGCCCCCGCGACCAACCCCAACGCGGTCGCCTATCCCAAGGGCGACCTCGGCAAGGCGTTCGGGAACGCCGCACGCATCGTGCGCGGCGACGTCGGCGTCGAGGTGATCACCATCGACTACGGCAAGTGGGACATGCACTCGGGCCTCGGGGACCTCTCCTGGGGCCAGATGCTCGAGAACGCCACCGAGATGTCGGCGGCCATCGCGGCGTTCTTCGCCGACCTCGGCGCCCTCGGCGACCAGGTCACCCTGGTCGCGCTCAGCGAGTTCGGGCGGCGCGTCCAGGAGAACATCAACATGGGCCTCGACCACGGCTACGGCAACGTGATGATGGTCGCCGGCGCCGGCGTGAAGGGCGGGTACTACAGCAAGTGGCCCGGCCTGACCAACGAGCTCGACTCCGACCTGCTGGTCACCACCGACTACCGCAGCGTGCTGGCGGAGGTCGTCGCCGGCCGGTTCGGCGTCAGCACCGCCTCGGTCTTCCCCGGCTTCGTCCGCGAACCGGTCGGGGTCATGCTCGGCCAGTGACGGCCGACGGCATGCAGCAGGGTCGCGGACGTTGCCCGGGGGCGTCCGCGGCCCTGCTGGAGTGTTGAGGGCCGCCCCTCCCCTACCCCTCGGCGGCGATGACCGCCTCGAGGTCGCGGATCGAGGTCGCGGTGTCCACGTGGAGCACGGCGTGCCAGCCGGCCCGACGTGCCGCGTCGATGTTCGTGGCCACGTCGTCGAGGAAGACGATCTCGTGCGACTCGACCCCCAGCCGCTCGGTCGTCAGCGCGTAGATGGCCGGGTCCGGCTTCCGCAGCCGCACCTCGTGGGAGTAGACGATGTCGTCGGTCACGTCCTCGAACCCCCACATCCGCTCCGCCTCCCGGGCACCGGGCCCGGAGTTGCTGAGGATGCCGGTCTTGCGGTGCGCACGCTGCGCCACGAACCAGTCGAACAGCGGCTGGTCGAGCGTGCCGCAGTACCAGGTCCAGTAGTCGCGCAGCAGCTCGTCGGCCTGGTCGTCGCTGAGGGCGAGGTGCTGCTGCCAGTGGGCACGTACCTCGCCCTCGGAGATCTCTCCGATGCCCGGGTCGCCCGGCCACTCCGGCACGCCGAGCACCGCACCCGCCGCGAGGCCGTGCCGCTGCTCGAAGGGTGCCGGGAACACCGACTCGTCGATGACCTCCAGCACGGACCCGATGTCGAAGACGACGGCCCTGATGGTCACTCGCCGAGACCTCGCTTGCGCAGCAGCTCGTCGCGCTTCCAGGCGTACCCGACCATCCAGTGCGGCTGGTAGTCGTAGAACCGGATGTCGGGCCCCCACTCCAGCGGCGACCCGCCGTAGTGCCGTGTCCAGTGCTCGAGGGTCTCCTCCCAGCGGGGGTGCTCCGGCGTCAGGGGCATCGCCCGCCCGTGGCTGAACAGCGCCATCTCCTCGCCGTCGACGTGAGCCACGCTGGCCTGCGGCCGGGCGGCGAGCTGGCGCGCCTTGGCCGCCGTACCGCTCGTGCTGAAGCTCCACGTCCCGTGCAGGAAGTGGCCGTCCAGGGCGCTGATCCGGGGCTCTCCCCCGGCCGTCACGGTGGCCACACTGAGCACCTTCATGCCGGTCAGCAGGGCGACCAGGTCGGCCGCGGACAGCCGCCGGTCGTCGTGGATGATGGACTGCAGGTGGTCGGTCGCGCCGGCGTGCGAGCGGTCCAGGAGCTCCTGCAGCGCGGCCACCTCGCTCTCCGTCTCGTACATGCCGGTAGCGTCCCAGACTCGCCCGACGAACGCTCCCTTGCCTTATCTCACAAGTGAGATACCGTGATCTGGTGACTGACGACTACAAGGGCCGCATCGGGAACCTCATCCGCGACGCACGCAAGCACCGCGGGCTCACCCAGCAGCAGCTGGCGGAGCGGTTGGCCACCAGTCAGAGCGCGGTGAACCGGATCGAGAAGGGTCATCAGAACCTCTCGCTGGAGATGCTCGCCCGCATCGGCGCCGCCCTCGACTCCGAGATCGTCGCCCTCGGCGCCGGCCCCGTGCACCTGCGGATCACCGGTCCCACCACACTCTCGGGCGCCATCGACGTCAAGACGTCCAAGAACGCCGGCGTCGCCCTGCTCTGCGCCTCGCTGCTCAACCGCGGCAAGACGGTGCTGCGCAGCGTCGCCCGCATCGAGGAGGTCAACCGGCTCCTCGAGGTGCTCAGCAGCCTCGGCGTGCAGACCCGATGGATCGGCACCGACAACGACCTCGAGATCGTGCCTCCCAAGGAGCTCGACCTGTCGCGGATCGACGAGGACGCCGCCCGCCGCACCCGCTCCATCATCATGTTCCTCGGCCCGCTGCTGCACCGCGCGGAGTCGTTCGAGCTGCCGTACGCCGGAGGCTGCAACCTCGGCACGCGCACCATCGAGCCCCACATGGCGGCCCTGCGGCCGTTCGGCCTCGAGGTCAAGGCGACCGACGGGCTCTACCACGCACGGGTCGACCCGGTCGTCGAGCCGAGCCGCCCGATCGTGCTGACCGAGCGCGGCGACACCGTCACCGAGAACGCGCTGATGGCCGCCGCCCTGCACCCGGGCACGACCATCATCCGCAACGCCTCGTCCAACTACATGGTCCAGGACCTCTGCTTCTTCCTGCAGAAGCTCGGCGTCGAGGTCGAGGGCATCGGGACGACGACCCTCACCGTCACCGGACGGCGCGAGATCGACGTCGACGTCGACTACGCCCCGAGCGAGGACCCCATCGAGGCGATGTCGCTCCTCGCCGCGGCGATCGTGACCGAGTCCGAGATCACCATCCGCCGGGTGCCGATCGAGTTTCTCGAGATCGAGCTCGCCACCTTGGAGGAGATGGGGTTCCGCTACGACCTGTCGGATGAGTACCTCGCCCGCAACGAGCGCACCCGCCTGGTCGACATCACCACGCGCCAGGGCCTCCTCCACGCGCCGCTGGACAAGATCCACCCGATGCCGTTCCCCGGCCTCAACATCGACAACCTGCCGTTCTTCGCGGTCATCGCGGCCACCGCCGAGGGCCAGACGTTGCTGCACGACTGGGTCTACGAGAACCGAGCCATCTACCTCGTCGAGCTCAACAAGCTCGGCGGCGACGTCAAGCTCCTCGACCCGCACCGGGTGATGATCGAGGGCCCCACGCACTGGTCCGGTGCCGAGGTCGTCTGCCCGCCCGCGCTGCGACCGGCCGTGGTGATCCTGCTGGCCATGCTCGCCTCCAAGGGGACCAGCGTGCTGCGGTCGACGTACGTCATCCACCGCGGGTACGAGGACCTCGCCGAGCGCCTCAACCAGCTCGGCGCCAACATCGAGCCCTTCCGCGACATCTAGCCGCCGAGTCGGCGCATCTGCCGCCCTCGGCGGCGTCGAGTCGGCGCATCTGCAGTTCCGCTACTTGCCGCCAAGAAGTCGTACGCGCAGAGAAACTGCAGATGCGCCGACTCGACTCTCCTCCGGCCGGCAGATGCGCCGACTCGGCTCAGTTGAACAGCGTCTCCACCCAGGCGCGCGCCGGGATCCTGGACGTACGCGGGGCGGCCATGTCCTCGGTGATCCGCGGGATGGGCATGGTGCCCTGGCTGGCGAGGCGGTGCCAGTCGGTCTCGGACTCGACGAGGGAGCCGAGGTCGATGCGGGCGAGGAAGACGCCGTGGCCGTCGGGGCAGGACCACAGGTGTCCCGAGCCGAGCGGACGTGCGTTCATGTCCGTCCCGCACTGGGGGCAGACCCTCACCTCGGACTGGTCATCCGCCTGGGCATCCTCACTCATGTGCACGACCGTACTCCCCGCGATACTGCACCTGTGACCACTGTGCCGCCGTCTGGGCCGACCGGCTTCACGTACCTCGACGCGATGCACGAGCAACCCGGGACGGTACTGGCCTTCGCCCACCGCGGCGGCGCCTACCACCCCGACATCGAGGGCCTGGAGAACACCCTGCGCGCCTTCCAGCACGCCGTCGAGCTCGGCTACGAGTACCTCGAGACCGACGTGCACGTCACCCAGGACGGCGTCCTGCTGGCCTTCCACGACTCGGTCCTCGACCGGGTCACCGACGCCACCGGGGCGATCGCGACCAGCACGTACGCCGAGGTGCAGCGCGCGCTGATCAACGGTTCCGACCCCGTGCCCACCTTGGCCGAGCTGTTCGACGCGTTCCCCGACGCCCGCTTCAACATCGACCTGAAGTCGGCCGGGCGCCGTGCCCGCCCTGGCCCGGTTCCTCGACGAGCGTCAGGCCTGGGACCGGGTCTGCGTCGGGTCGTTCTCCGGCCGGCGGCTGCGCCGGTTCCGACGCCTCACCTCGGGGCGGGTGGCGACCTCGGCGTCGCCCGGCGAGGTGGCGGCGTACCGGCTGCTGCCCGCTCGTCTCGCCAGGCTCGTCACCCGCGGACGGCCGCAGGTGCTCCAGGTCCCGCACCGTGAGGGACCGCTGACGATCGTGACCGCCGGGCTCGTCCGTCGGGCCCACCAGGCTGGTGTCCAGGTGCACGTCTGGACCATCGACGACCCCGAGGAGATGAAGACGCTCCTGGACCTGGGTGTCGATGGCCTGATGACCGACCGCACGGACATACTCAGGGCCGTGCTGACCGAGAGCGGCCGATGGAGGACACGTCGATGACGACTGGTGCGGGCCCGGAGCCCATCGCCGACCTTCGCCCGCTGTGGCGCTCGAAGGACCAGAAGGCCTGGTACTGGTACGACTGGGCGAACTCCGCGTTCTACACGACGGTGCTCTCGGTGCTCTTCGCTCCGTACATGATCACCGTCGCCGGCAAGGCCGCCGGCTGTGTCGACCCGGACGAGACCTGCAGCAAGACCGTCGGCGTGCTCGGGCTCGACCTCGCGGCGGGGTCGCTGCCCTTCTACCTCACCAGCTTCGCCACCATCGCGAGCGCGTTCGTGCTGCCGGTGGTCGGTGCCTTCGTCGACCGGTCGCACCGCAAGAAGTGGCACATGGGCCTGTACGCCTGGGCCGGCGCCTTCTTCTGCGGGCTGCTGTTCTTCATGCAGGGCGAGAGCTGGCAGCTCGGAGCCGTGTCGATCGTGATCGCGAGCATGCTCGCCGGCTGCTCGCTGGTCAGCTACTACGCGATCCTCGTCGACATCTCCACCGAGGACGAGCGCGACCACGTCTCCTCCCGCGGCTGGGCGTTCGGCTACCTCGGCGGTGGACTGTTGCTGGCCATCAACCTCGCCGTGTACCTCGGCCACGACACGGTCGGGCTGAGCGAGGGCATGGCCGTCCGGCTCTCGCTGCTGTCGGCGGCGGTCTGGTGGGCCGGCTTCACGATCATCCCGATGGTCCGGCTGCGCAACTACGCCCCGCACAACATGGTGCGGGCCGAGGGCAGCCTCTTCCAGCGCAGCTTCGGCCAGCTCTTCACGACCCTGAAGGAGATGCGCGGCTTCCCCATGACGCTCACCTTCCTCATCGCCTACCTCTTCTACAACGACGGCATCCAGACGGTCATCTACGCCGCCTCGACCTACGGCTCCAAGCAGCTCAAGTTCGACCAGAGCGTGCTGATCGCGACGATCCTGCTGATCCAGTTCGTCGCCTTCGGCGGGGCGCTCTTCTTCGGGCGGCTCGCGGCCAAGCACGGTGCCTACCGGTCGATCCTCTGGGGCCTCTACGCCTGGATGGTGATCGTCGTCGTCGCGCTGTTCCTCCCGGAGAAGAACGTCGCCCTGTTCCTCCTGGTGGCGGTCGCGATCGGCATCGTGCTCGGCGGCACCCAGGCCCTGTCCCGGTCGTTCTTCAGCCTGCTCATCCCCCGCGGCCGCGAGGGTGAGTACTTCGCCCTCTACAACGCCGCCGAGCGGGGCACCTCGTGGTTCGGGACCCTGCTGTTCGGCGTCGTCTTCCAGGTCACCGACTCCTACCGGCCGGCGATCGTCGCCCTGATCATCTTCTTCATCCTGGGCGCGTTCTTCCTGGTGCGTGTCGACCCGGCGCGCGGCATCCGCGAGGCGGGCAACGCGCTCCCCCAGAAGGTATGACAGCAGGTGTGACACCTACTGTCATACCTGCCGTGTGACGCCGACCGCACGACCCCGGGGAACGATGCCCGACGCGGTAGCGTTGGTGAAGTAAAGCCGAGACGACGCATGCCCGGATGAACCAGGAGGGCGCGCGGGACGTCTCACCCACGGGGGAACAAGGAAGGACGGTGGCCAAGTGGCTGAACGCACACTTCGAGGAGCGCGTCTCGGGGGCCAGAGCTTCGAGGACGAGCGCGGCATCGAGTTCGCCGCCCGTCAGCAGGTCGGCTACCTCTGCTCGCGGGGACACTCCTTCGAGATCACGATGTCGGTCGAAGCCGACGTGCCGGCGGTGTGGGAGTGCCCGCGCTGCGGCGCCGAGGCCCTCAGCACGTCGGGCATCGAGCGTGAGGTGAAGCCCGAGAAGCCCGTCCGCACCCACTGGGACATGCTCCTCGAGCGGCGCTCGGAGAAGGAGCTCGAGGACATCCTCAAGGAGCGCCTCGAGCTGCTCCGCGGCGGAGAGATCGGCCCGGCCCACCTGCATCGTGGCGCCCAGAAGGCCGCCGCGAAGCGAGCACCCAAGAAGCGCGTCCAGTCGGCCTGACCGACTAGTCGAGGACCTCGCCCTGGACCACGGGGCCGCCCGATGGCGGCCCCCCCGGTCCCGGAGTGCGAGGTCCTTGGGGTACGTCGACGAAGCCGGCCACGAGCCGCTTGCTGGCCACCCGGGTCAGGACCCGTCGGGCCACCGGCCGCGTGAACGGCAGGATCAGCACGATGCCCATGATGTCGGTGACGAAGCCCGGGCTGAGCATCAGCGTGCCGCCCACCAGGATGAGCGCGGCGTCGGCCAGCTCCTTCGCCGGCATCTGGCCGCTGTTCAGGGCGTTGGTCAGGGCCTGCCACGCGCGGCCGCCCTCGTGCCGGATCAGCCAGCCGCCGTAGATGCTGTCGGCGATGAGCAGCAGGAGGGTCCACCAGACGCCGATCACCTGGCCGACCTGGATCAGCACGTAGATCTCGACCAGCGGCACCACCACGAAGGCGGTGACGAGCAGCCAGGACACCCACCTGCGCCGGCGCCGCGGGGCTGTGGCCATCAGGACCTCCTCGGCCCCATCCTAGGGAGCCCTCGTCGTACCTGCCGGGCCCGCTCGCGCAGGCCCCATCGGGTGATCGACTTCAGCGACTCGACCGCCACGTCCCGGCTCATCTTCGAGTCGCCGCGCTCCCGCTCGATGAACTCGATGGGGACCTCGGCGACCTTGAGCCCGGCCCGCAGCGTGCGGTAGGCCATGTCGGTCTGGAAGACGTAGCCCGTGCTCTGCACCGAGTCGATGTCGATCTTCTCCAGTGTGGCGCGGCGGAACAACCGGAAGCCTGCGGTGGCGTCGTGGACGTCGATCCCGAGCAGCAGGCGGACGTAGAGGTTGCCTCCTCGGGAGAGTGCCTCGCGGGACTTCGGCCAGTTCACGATCGAGCCCCCGGGGATCCACCGCGAGCCGATCACGAGGTCGGCGCCTGCCTCCAGGGCGTCGAGCAGGCGATGCAGCTGCTCGGGCTGGTGCGAGCCGTCGGCGTCCATCTCGCCGATCACGTCGTACCCCGCGTCGAGGGCGACCCGGAAGCCCGCCCGGTACGCCGCGCCGAGCCCCGCCTTCTGCGTCCGGTGCACGACCTTGACCTGCGGGTCGGCGGCGGCGAGCTCGTCGGCGATCCGGCCGGTGCCGTCGGGCGACCCGTCGTCGACGACGAGGACGTCGACGTCCGGCTCGGCGGCCCGCAGGCGACCGACGATCCACTCGAGGTTCAGGGACTCGTTGTAGGTGGGCATCACCATGACGATCCGGCCGAGGTCGGACCGGCTCGGGGTGGGGCTCATGGGGTGAGTCCTGTTCGTCAGCGGCTGGCGGGGGCGAGGTCGCGGTGCTCGGGGATGCCCTCCTGGGGGCCCGTCGTGCGGCGGCCCCGACGATAGACCAGCAGCGCCGCGGCCACGGCCAGAACCGTCAACGGGCCCGACAGTCGCCCGACCCAGTGACCCACGCGGGTGCCGGGGGTGATCGAGGAGTCGAGGGTGACCTCGGTGTCGAGGACGGTCGTGGTCCGCGGGTCGGCAGCGGCCAGGATCTCGCCGTCCGGCCCGATGATCGCCGTCCGGCCGTTCACCGAGGCGATCGCGAGGGAGCGTCCCAGCTCGATGGCGCGCACGCGGGAGATCTCCAGCTGCTGCTCGACCTGCGAGGTGTGGATGAACATCGCGTTGCTCGTCTGCACGACGACCATCTGGGCGCCGTGCGTGACCTGGTCGTAGAGCCCGTCGTCGTACGCGACGTCGAAGCAGATGGCGTCGGCGACCAGCGCCCCGCCCACGCGCAGCGGCTCCTCGCGGGTCCCCGACAGCATGTCGCGCGGGATCATGTCGAGCTTGCCGAAGCTGTCACCGAAGACGTTGCGCCACGGGATGTACTCCCCGAACGGCACCGGGTGGCGCTTGGTGTAGCGGTCGCCGCCGCCGAGCACCGGGTCCCACACGACACCCTGGTTCATCACGTGGTCGGGGCCGGCGTCGACCATCGCCCCGACCAGGATCGGTACGCCGATCGCCGCGACCGCCGTCTCGATGCCGGTGCGCGTCTGGGCGTCGGCGAACGGGTCGACGGCGGTGGAGTTCTCCGGCCACAGCACGAAGTCCGGCAGCTCACGCTCCCCCGCGGCGACCTCGTCGGCCAGCTCCACGGTCGCCCGGACGTGGTTGTCGGTGACCTGGCGGAAGTCCGCGAGGACCTCGGTCCCGTCGCCGGGGACGTCTCCCTGCACCGACGCGACCCGGAGCGTGCCGTCCGGGGTCGCCTCCCAGGGGCGCAGGGCCGGGGCCAGCAGCACCGCGGCGGTCGCGACGAGTCCCACGCCGGCGACGAGCCTGCGGGTGTCGCGCATCGCCAGCGCGGCCAGCAACGTCCCGGACAGGGCGAGCAGCAGGCTCACGCCCGTCGCCCCGAAGTACGCCAGCGACGGCGCCACCGGAGTGTCCACCACGGCGAAGGCCAACCGTCCCCACGGCATCCCGCTGAAGGGCCAGCCGCTGCGCAGCACCTCCATCGCCGACCACGCCACCGCCACCCAGACGGGCCAGGCGGGCAGTCGCCGGAGCAGGGGGACGGCAGCGCCCAGGAGGCCGTAGAACAGCGCCTCCAGGCCCGCCAGCGCCAGCCAGGCGTACACGTCCACCGCGCGCATCCACCACATCAGCGCGTAGCAGTAGCCGACCCCGAACGCGAGCCCCGGAACCCACGCCCGGCGCGGCGCGAGGTCGACGGTCAGCAGGACGTACGCGGCCACGCAGAACGGGAGCACCCAGAAGAAGCCGACCGGCGGAGCCGAGAGGCTCAACGCGACGCCGGCCAGACCAGCCAACACCGTCCGCAGGAGCACGGAGCAAGGGTACGGGGGTGCGCATGCCGTGGTGGTTTCGAGGCTCGTCGCTGGCGCTCCTCGCACCTCAACCACCGATAACCAGGTCCGGCCGCGCCGGGCCGTCTGGACTGACGAGCGAGGCGAGCCCCCGGGCGAGCCAGCGAGGAGGGAAGACGGCCCGTGCAGCGCGGCCGGACAGCCGAGCGAAGCGAGGCCAGACAACTTGCAGGGCACCGGGAGAGGCAGCTGACCCTTCGGACCGACCTTTACGCGACCGGCTGCCACGTGCAGGAAGTTGTCTAGCGAGCCAGGCCTCTCCCGGATCCACCCATCGCGGGGCGGGACCGACCTCCGCGAACCATGTCGGACTGGTGGGTGGCGCCCCCACCATCCGACTCGGCCACTCGGACGTCGGTCCGCCGACACGATCTGCATGGGCGGACGAGGCTGAACATTCGTTCGTCCGCGGCCGGGTGTCAACCGCCCGCTGACCTGCGAGAACGCGAGAATCCGCAGGTCAGATGTGGTCGTCCCGTTGCCGGAAGTTCATCGAAAATCTCACGGGTCGGCGTGTCGTCCGGCGACACGCCGCCCCCGGTTCAGACCAGTCAGGCACTCGGGCTTGACGACGGTGACGTCGGCGGGGGCACGACCACCACACCGGTCGCCGAGGTGGCCAGGATCGGCTCGTCGAGCATTGCCGCGGCGCCCGGGTCAGCCTCGGTGGCGGCGCCGCGGGCGACCACGTGGACGGTGAAGTCCATGGTCCGCGAACGGGTGCCGACGCGGGTGATCTCGCAGACGATCTCCAGGACGTCACCGGCCCGGACGGGCTGCTTGAACTGGACGTCGGAGTACGACGCGAACAGTCCCTCGTCGCCGTCGGTGAGGATGCACATCTCGGTCGCCACGTCGCCGAACAGCCCGAGGCTGTAGGCGCCGTCGACCAGGTTGCCCGCGTAGTGCGCGTGGGAGTACGGGACGTAGCGGCGGTGCACCACACGGGTGCCGACCTCGGCGATGGTCATCACGAAGCCTTCCGGTTCACGAGGCGGTGCACGATGAACGAGGCGACCTCACCGGGCGTCGTCCCGCGGGTGAAGACGCGGTCGACGCCGAGCTCGGAGGCCATCGTCTCGTCGAAGCGGGGACCGCCGACGACGAGCAAGGGACGCTTGTCCTCCGGGTAGGACTCCCGGAACGCCGCCGACATCTCGCGGGTGTTGAGCAGGTGGGCGTCGCGCTGGGTGACGACCTGGGAGACGAGCACGGCGTCGGCCTTCTCCTCGCGGGCGCGCTCGACGAGCTGGGGCACCGAGACCTGGGCGCCGAGGTTCACGACCTTGAGCTCGCGGTAGTACTCGAGCCCCTTCTCCCCGGCGAACCCCTTGATGTTGAGGATCGCGTCGATGCCGACCGTGTGCGCGTCGGTGCCGATGCAGCCGCCCACGACCACGAGGCGACGCCGCAGCGCGCTCTTGATGGCCGTGTTGGCCTCCTTGGGCGTGAGCAGCGGGTAGTCGCGCTCGACGACCTCCACGGTGCTCGGGTCGACCAGGTGGTTGACCCGTCCGTAGACGACGAAGAAGGTGAACCCCTCCCCCATCGGCTTCGCGTGCACCACCAGGGCAGGGTCCATGCCCATCTTGTTGGCGAGCTGGACGGCCGTGCCCTCGGCGACCTTCGAGTGCGGGATGGGCAGGGTGAAGCTGAGCTGCACCATGCCGTCGCCGGTGGTGTCGCCGTACGGGCGGATGGGGCCGGACTTGTGCGCGGACTTCGGCTTCGCGGCGCTCACTGCTCGCCCTCCAGGATCTCGGACGCGGGGTTGTAGTAGTCGCGCGCCTTGCGGGCCACGCCCTCGAGGCCGCGGCCCTTGTCGGCGGGTCGCTTCATCAGGCCGAAGGTGCCGTCGGCGATCGCGGCCAGGAGCGGCGGGTCCCCGGCGGTGTCCGTGTCGTCCTTGATCGTCTGCAAGCAGATCGATGCTCTCGCCGAGCACCTCGCGGGCGCGGTTGGCGATGAAGCCGTCGGGGGCGGGGTGGAAGTCCTCGTGCAGGTTGCCGGCGGCGTTCATCACGTAGCGGACGTTCTGCAGCGCCAGGTCGCGGTCGGAGATCCAGGGCGTGACGACGGCCTCGGTCATCATGCCGACGAGCAGGATGCCCTGGCCGGTGAGGGCGCCGACGAGGTTGAAGAACCCGTCGAGCAGGAAGCCCTTGAAGATGTCGCCGGTCATGTGCCGGGTGGGCGGCATCCACTTGAGCGGTGCGTCGGGGAACAGCTCGCGGGCCAGCATCGCGTGGGCGAGCTCGAGGCGGAAGGAGTCGGGTACGTCGGGGTCGATCTCGAACGCGTGACCCAGGCCGAGCTGCCAGTCCTCGAGCCCGGCTTCCTTGGCGAAGTACTCGTTGAGGAGCTGGCTCACCGTGACCGTGTGCGCGGCCTCGATCGCGTCGGCGGTGGTGAGGTAGTTGTCCTCGCCGGTGTTGATGATGATCCCGGCCCGCGCGTGGACCTGGCGGCTGAAGCGCTGGTCGACGAACGTGCGGATCGGGTTGATGTCGCGGAAGAGGATCCCGTACATCGAGTCGTTCAGCATCATGTCGAGGCGCTGGAGGCCGGCCAGGGCGGCGATCTCGGGCATGCAGAGCCCCGAGGCGTAGTTCGTCAGCCGGACGTACCGCCCGAGCTCGCGCGACGTCTCGTCGAGGGCGGCGCGCATCAGGCGGAAGTTCTCCTGGGTGGCGTAGGTGCCGGCGAAGCCCTCGCGGGTCGCGCCCTCGGGAACGAAGTCCAGCAGGCTCTGCCCGGTCGACCGGATCACCGCGATGATGTCGGCGCCTTCGCGGGCCGCCGCCTGGGCCTGCGGGATGTCCTCGTAGATGTCGCCGGTGGCGACGATCAGGTAGATCCACGGCTTGCGCGGGGCGTCGCCGATCTTCTTGATCATCCTCATCCGCTCGCGGCGGTTGGCGTCGATGCGCTTGATGCCGGCTCCGACGGCCTTCTTGGCGTCGCGGCCCGCGGCGGTGACGTCCTTGCCGTCGGGGAGCTCGAAGGTGATGCTGCCGGCGCTGGCCTTCTGGGCCAGGCTCAGCAGGTCGTCGGCCTGGCCGCGGCGGAGCGCGTGCCACACCGGCAGGGCGACGCCGTGCTCGAGGCCGACGTCGGCCCGGACGACGTCGAGCAGCCGGTTGACCCACGGGGTGCCGTCGGGGTCCGCGCCGGCCAGGCCGGCCAACCGCAGGGTGGCCCGCTCGACGGAGACGGTCGTGTGCTGCTGGGCGAGCTTGACGATCGGCCGCCCGACCTGGCGCGCCAGCGTCCGCGCGCGACGTACGTCGGCGGTGTCGAGACCCAGCCTGCTGGTCGTCGCCATCACAACCTCCGCTCGAAGAGTCCGCGGACGCCGGCGTCGGCGCGCAGCAGCTCCAGAGCGTACGCCGCGTGGCCCGGCGTGTAGCCGTTGCCGACGAGCATCCGTACGTCGGCGGCCAGGCCCTCGGCGCCGAGCGCGGCGGCGGAGAACGAGGTGGCCATGGAGAAGAAGATGACGGTGCCCTTCTCGGCGGTGGCCAGGATGGCGCCGCCCTCGCAGCCGGGGACGTCGACGCAGACGACGGTGACGTCGGCCGGTCCGCCAGCAGCCGTGACGGCGTCGCGGAGCGCGATCGGGTCACGCGCGTCGGCGATGACGACCGCGTCGGCGACGTGGGCGTCGGCGAGCAGCGCGCGCTCCGCCTCGAACGGCACGACGCCGATGGTGCGCCGCGCGCCGGCGTCCTTGGCGGCCGCCAGGCTGAGCGAGCCGGACTTGCCGGCGCCGCCGATGACGGCGACGACCGGGCCCGGCTGTGTCTCTGCGTACTGCTCGACGATCCGCTTCGTCATGGCCGGCGCGCCGCACACGTCCATCACCGCGAGGCTGAGCTCGCTGGGCAGGTCGTCGGGGATGACGGCGGCGATCGAGCGGCCGAAGAGGACGGCATAGCCGTCGGCGGGCACCTGCTCGCTCTTGCCGTCCCAGCGCGCGAGGCCGTCCTCGATGACGAGCGGGGTCAGGGTGAGGGAGACGAGGGTGGCGACGCGGTCGCCCACCGTGAGGCCGAGCGGCGAGTCCGGGCCCACCTCCTCGACGGTGCCGACGAGCATGCCGCCGGAGCCGGTCTCGGGGTTCTGCATCTTGCCGCGCGTCGCGACGATGTCCAGGACCTCGCGGCGTACGCGGTCGCCGGCGCCCTCCCCGTGTCCAGCATGCTTCTCCTCCAGCTGACGGAAGGACGCGGCGTCGAGGTTGAGACGCTCGACGCGGATGCGGACCTCGTCGGGCCAGAGCTCCTTGCGGGTGTCGAGCCGCTGGGCTGCCTGCGGCAGCACGACGGCCTCGTCCAGGACCCGGTGCAACCCGGTCGGATCACTGGCACGCACGTCATTCTCCTCTGAGTTCGCTGATGACAGGAGGATTTCCCGCCAGTGGCTTGGACAGACGGGAGATCGTCCACCTACAGTGTCATAGTGAGCATTGAAACGTCTATCGGGCTCGAGTCCGGCCAGCCGTACCCCTACCAGCGTGTCGAGCTGGTCGAGCCCGACTGGACCCGCTTCCCCGGGTGGAAGGACGTCACCACCGCCGACTGGGAGTCGGTGCAGTGGCAGCGCGCGCACTGCGTCAAGAACGTCAAGCAGCTGCGCGAGCTGCTCGGCGACCTGGTCGACGACCGCTTCTACGCCGATCTCGAGCGCGACCAGGCCGAGCGCGCGACGATGTCGATGCTCGTCCCGCCGCAGATGATGAACACCATCGCACCGAAGGTCGACCCGGCCGGCCCGGGCTCGCTCACCGACGCCTTCTACGCCGACCCGATCCGGCAGTACATGATCCCGGTGTTCAGCGACCGGCGTACGGACTGGCCCTCGCACCCGCACGCCACCCGCGACTCGCTGCACGAGCACGACATGTGGGTCGCCGAGGGGCTGACGCACCGGTACCCGACCAAGGTGCTGGCCGAGCTGCTGCCGACCTGCCCGCAGTACTGCGGCCACTGCACGCGGATGGACCTCGTCGGCAACTCCACCGCCGTCATCGACAAGCTGAAGTTCGTCGGCAAGCCGAACGACCGGCTCGAGTCGATGATGGACTACCTGCGCCGCACGCCGCAGGTACGCGACGTGGTCGTCTCCGGCGGCGACGTCGCCAACATGCCGTGGCCCCGCCTCGAGGCGTGGCTGACCGGTCTGCTCGAGGTCGAGAACATCCGCGACATCCGGCTCGCCACCAAGGCCCTGATGGGTCTCCCGCAGCACTGGCTGCAGGACGACGTGGTCTCCGGGATGGAGCGCGTGTCCGCGATCGCGCGGTCGCGCGGGGTGTCCATCGCGATCCACACCCACGTCAACCACGCCAACTCCGTGACGCCGCTGGTGGCTCGCGCGGCCCGGACGATGCTCGACACCGGCATCCGCGACGTACGGAACCAGGGCGTCATCCTCGACGGCGTCAACGCCGACCCGCACACCCTGCTCGACCTCTGCTTCGCGCTGCTCGATGGCGCGCAGATCATGCCGTACTACTTCTACATGTGCGACATGATCCCGTTCTCGGAGCACTGGCGGATCTCGGTCGCCGACGCCCAGAAGCTCCAGCACGCGATCATGGGCTACCTGCCCGGTTTCGCCACCCCGCGGATCGTCTGCGACGTCCCGTTCGTCGGCAAGCGGTGGATCCACCAGCTCGCCGACTACGACACCGAGCGCGGCATCTCGCACTGGACCAAGAACTACCGCACCTCCATCGAGGCCACCGACCCCGAGGCGCTGTCGCGGACCTACGAGTACTACGACCCGATCCACACCCTCCCCGCCGCGGGCCAGGAGTGGTGGCAGCAGCACGGCAACCTCGACGAGTCCGACCTCAAGGCCGCCGAGGTCGCCGAGGCCTCCCGCCGTACCGCCGCCCTCCAGGCCTACTGAGGGCCCGCCCGCGCGGTCGTGATACCCGGTCGACCGGGTATCACTGACGTTCGCTGCCGTTGCAACCAGCACGAACGGTCAGGAACGACGCCGAAGTACGCCTCGACGCGGTATCCACAGCCCGACCGATCGTCCGTTTCGTCTCCCTGCCCTGGGGGATTCCTATCGCATGACGATCAAGGAGCAGGTGTCTCTGGACGGCGTCGTGTGGTTGCGACGGGACGCCCTGGCGGAGGGCTACACGGACAAGGCGATCGCGAAGCGCGTACGAACACGCGAGTGGCATCGCGTACGAAGGGGTGCGTACGTGTCCGGCGAGCTGTGGGATTCACTTTCGCCCGAGGACAGACACCGGGTCCTCTGCAGGGCGGTCCTCCTGACGGTGCATCCGAGCTCGGTCCTCTCCCACGTCTCCTCGGCGATCGAATGGGGTGCCGAGACCTGGGGCTTCGACCTGGGCGAGGTCCACCTCACCAGGACCGACGGCAAGTGCGGTCGCAAGGAGGCGGGACTGGTGCACCACCGCGGTCGACTCTCGGAGGACGAGGTCGTGGTCCTGAACGGTGTGCGCGTGACCGCTGCGGCCCGCTCGGTCGCCGAGACCTGCACGATCGCTGCGGTCGAGCCATCCCTGACCGTTGCCAACAGCTTGCTGCACAGCGGCGTGATCGACATGGACGGACTGCGCGAACAGACCGCCACCACCCGCTCGTGGCCCAGGTCCCTCACAACCGACCTGGTACGGCGCCTCGCTGATCGCCGGATCGAGTCCGTGGCCGAGTCTCGCGCCTTCCATCTGTTCTGGCGCGAGCACATTCCTCGCCCGGAGCCGCAGGTCGAGGTCTTCGACGAGCTCGGGCGACTCGTCGGACGCGTCGACTTCGCGTGGGCGCAGTACGGCGTCTTCGGCGAGATCGACGGTCGGCTGAAGTACCTCTTCATGCGCCGACAGGGAGAGACGCTGGACGAGTTCCTGCTTCGCGAGAAGCGCCGAGAGGAACTGATCTGCGCCCTGACCGGCTGGGTCTGCATCCGGATCACCTGGGAGGACCTCGCCCGACCTCATCTGCTGGCCCGCCGGATACGGAAGATTCTCGAGTCAAGAGCGCTCAGACCGGCCTGACCCTCAACTCCGGTGTCGTTGCTGCCTCTTCGCGCACGTTGCAACCCACACGAACGTCCGTGATACCCGGTCGACCGGGTATCACGACCCCCTACGACACCGGGCGGTTCTCGTAGGGGGTGGAGAGGACGATGGTGGTGCGGGAGCTGACGTTGGCGGCGGAACGGATGCGGGCGAGGAGGTCCTCGAGCGCACTGGGGGTGGCGACCCGTACCTTGAGGATGTAGGACTCGTCGCCGGCGACCGACCAGCACGACTCGATCTCCGCGACGCTGCGCAGGCGGTCGGGGTAGTCGTCGGGCTCGGACGGGTCGATCGGGGTGATCGAGACGAACGCCGTCAGCGGCAGACCCATCTGCTCGTGGTCGACGGTCGCGACGTACCCGCGGATGAGACCCCGCTGCTCGAGCCGCTTCACCCGCTGGTGCACCGCCGAGGTGGAGAGCCCGGTCGCCTTGCCCAGATCGGTGAAGGACATGCGGCCGTCTGCCGCCAACAGCGACAGGATCTTGCGATCGGTCTTCTCCACAGCGGAAGACTACTCACGCCCGTGGCACGATGCGCACGTGAAAACTGACCAGCGGTTGATGGTCCTCGACACCGCCAGCCTGTACTTCCGGGCCTTCTTCGGGATCCCCGAGATCCTCGCCGACGACGGCACGCCGGTGAACGCCGTCCGGGGGCTGCTGGACTTCATCAGCCGCCTCGTCGGCCAGTACCGCCCCACGCACCTCGTGTGCGCCTGGGACAACGACTGGCGCCCGCAGTGGCGCGTCGACCTGGTGCCGACCTACAAGAGCCACCGCGTCGAGTACGTCGTCAAGGGCGACCACCCGTACGTCGAGGAGGTGCCCGACCCGCTCGAGGTCCAGGTCCCGATCATCCAGGCCGTGCTGGCGGCGTACGGCATCTGCGTCATCGGCAAGGACGGCTACGAGGCCGACGACGTCATCGGCTCCCTCGCCACCCAGGCCGACATGCCCGTCGACGTCGTCACCGGCGACCGCGACCTCTTCCAGCTCGTCGACGACAGGAGCGACGTCCGCGTCCTCTACGTCGCCCGCGGCGTCGCCAACCACGAGCGCATGACCGACCACGTGGTCGTCGAGAAGTACGCCGTGCTACCCAGCCAGTACGCCGACTTCGCCACCATGCGGGGCGACGCCTCCGACGGCCTGCCCGGCGTGCCCGGGGTGGGCGACAAGACGGCGTCGGCGCTGCTGCTCAAGTACGGCGACCTGCGCGGCATCGTCGCCGCCGCCGAGGACCCCGACTCCGACATGGCCCCGAACCCGCGCAAGAAGATCCTGGCCGCCGAGGACTACCTCAAGGTCGCCCCCCAGGTCGTGGAGGTCGTCCGCGACATCAAGCTCGGCCGGTTCGACGCGACCCTGCCCAGCAAGCCGGCCCACCCGCAGAACCTCGAGCTCCTCGCCGAGCACTACAACCTCGGCAGCGCCGTCCCGCGCCTGATCGACGTGCTCGCGGGATAGCTCAGTCCGCGACGGCCGAGTACGCCACCACACCCCGCCGCAGGGCGCGGATGGCGTCCCGCGCGGTGTCCCGTACGTCGCCCGCGCCGGCCGCGTCGGCGACCTGGCCGGCCATGTCGATGACCTGCTTCATCCAGCGGACGAAGTCACCGGCCGACAGGCCCAGACCGCCGGCCCCGCGCAGTACCTCGTCGAGGTCGTCGCCCTCGGCCCAGCGGTAGGTCGCCCACGCGAAGCCGAGCTCGGGCTGGCGGGTGAAGTCGAGGCGGTGTTGCCGCTCCAGGGTGTGCACGCGCCCTGCGAGCCGGCCGAGCTCCTCGATCGCCTCGTGGGTCGCACCCCCCGGCACGCGCGGGGCCTCGTCGTCGGGGCGACGGGCCGCGAACACCAGCGCGGACAGGGCGGCGGCGAGGCCCGCGGTGTCCAGGCCCTCCAGCACGCCGGTGCGCAGCGCCTCGGCCGTCACCAGGTCGAGGTCGGAGTACAGGCGCATCAGCCGCTGCCCGCGCGCGGTGACGGTGTCGCCGTCGAGGTACTCCAGCGCCGTCAACACCTCGCACACCCGGTCGAACTGTCGCGCGACGGTGTTGGTGCGTTCCTCGACCCGGCGCCGGAGGGTACGAGCCTCCTGGTCGAGCTTGAACCACCGCTCGGCCCACCGGGCGTGGTCCTCCCGGTCGGGACAGCCGTGGCAGGGGTGCTCGCGCAGCGCCGCCCTCAGCCGGTCGACCTCGTCGCCGTGGCGGGCGATGCCGGCGCCCTTGGCCGACGACGACGACGTCCGCGACGGCGGCGGCGGGGCCAGGTCATGGGTCCGGGTGCGCAGGGCCGAGGCCAGGTCCCGCCGCATCTGCGGGTTGCGGCTGCTGAAGTTGCGCGGCACCTTGAGCCGGGTCAGCGCGACCACCGGCGTCGGGAAGTCCACGGCCGAGAGTCGACGGGCCTGTCGCTCGGCGGTGACGACCAGGGGGCGAGGCCCCTCCCCGGAGTACCCGGGGTCGACCACGACGGCGTACCCGGCGAACTTGCCGCTCGGCACCTCGATCACGTCGCCGGGCCGGAGCTTCTCCAGTGACCGGACGGCCTCCTCGCGACGGTCGGAGCGGCGGGCCTTGGCCGCGCCCTTCTCCTGGTCGTTGATCTCCTGCCGCATCCGGGCGTACTCCATGAAGTCGCCGCGGTCGCAGGTCGCCGCCTCGGCGTAGCCGTCGAGCGCCTCCTCGGCCTTGCGCAGCTGCCTGGCCAGGCCCACCACGGCCTTGTCGGCCTGGAACTGGGCGAACGACAGCTCCAGCAGCTCGCGCGCTCGCTCGCGGCCGAACTGGTGGACCAGGTTGACCGCCATGTTGTACGACGGCGCGAAGCTCGACCGGAGCGGGTACGTGCGGGTGGAGGCGAGGCCGGCCAGCTCGCGCGGGTTCATGCCCTGCTGCCACAGCACCACCCCGTGGCCCTCGACGTCGAGGCCACGACGGCCGGCGCGGCCGGTGAGCTGGGTGTACTCGCCCGGCGTGATCGCCGCGTGGGTCTCGCCGTTCCACTTGTCGAGCTTCTCGATCACCACGGTCCGCGCCGGCATGTTGATGCCCAGCGCCAGCGTCTCGGTGGCGAAGACGACCTTCACCAGGCCCCGGGTGAACAGGTCCTCCACGACCTCCTTGAAGGCCGGCAGCATCCCCGCGTGGTGCGCGCCGATGCCGCGCGTCAGGGCGTCGAGGAAGTCGTGGTAGCCCAGCACGTGCAGGTCGTCGTCCGGCAGGTGCCGGCAGGCCGTCTCGACGCGCTCGTGCACCTCGTCGCGCTCGGCTGGGGTCGTCAGCCGCAGGTTCGCCTGCACGCACTGCTTGACCGCCGCCTCGCAGCCGACCCGGCTGAAGACGAACATGATGGCGGGCAGCAGGCCGTCGCGGTCGAGCCGGTCGACCACGTCGACGCGGCTCGGCAGCCACACCCGTCGGCCGTTGCCGACCTGGCGCCGGTCACCGCCCTTGCCGCCGCGACCCCGCTTGTCCTTGGGCGTCCGGCGGTCCTTCATCCGGCTGCTGGCCCAGTCGTCACGGGCCAGCCGGACCAGCTCGTCGTTGACCGGTGCGCCCTCCTTCACGAACCCGGCCGCCGCGTCGATGTCGGAGGACGCGAACAGGTCGAGCATGCGCTTGCCGACCATCACGTGCTGGTAGAGCGGCACGGGTCGACGTTCCTCCACGATGGTGGTGGTGTCGCCGCGCACGGTCTGCAGCCACTCGCCGAACTCCTCGGCGTTGGACACCGTCGCCGAGAGGGACACCAGCGCCACCGACTCCGGCAGGTGGATGATCACCTCCTCCCACACGGCACCCCGAGAGCGGTCGGCGAGGTAGTGGACCTCGTCCATCACCACGAAGCCCAGGCCGAGGAGGGTGCGCGAGCCGGCGTACAGCATGTTGCGCAGCACCTCGGTGGTCATCACGACCACCGGCGCCTCGCCGTTGATGCTGTTGTCGCCGGTCAGCAGGCCGACCTGGTCGGCGCCGTAGCGGTCGACCAGGTCGTGGAACTTCTGGTTCGACAGGGCCTTGATCGGGGTGGTGTAGAAGCACTTGCGGCCGGTCGCCAACGCCAGGTGGATCGCGAACTCCCCCACCAGCGTCTTGCCGGACCCCGTCGGCGCGGCGACCAGCACGCCGTGCCCGTCCTCGATCCTCCGGCAGGCCTCGACCTGGAAGCCGTCGAGCGGGAACGGGTAGTGCCCGGCGAAGTCCCGGAGGACGGGGTGCTTGCGGTCGGCGGCGTAGGACGCGTACCGCTCCGAGGGAGTGGGATCGCTCATGCGAGGACGTTCAGAGCTCCGGGAACGCACTCCACGGTGAGGGGCAGCGCGCCGAACCGCTCGCCGTCGGCGTACGCCACGATGCCCGGCGCGGCGACCGTGACGGAGCGGACGCGGTGGTGCTCGTACTGCGGGTGCGTCACGTGGGTGCCCTTGAACAGCTTGGGGTAGGTGCGGACCAGGCCGGCCTTGCTCATCGGCTTGATGATGACGACGTCCAGCAGACCGTCGTCGAGCAGCGCGCCCTCGGTGATCCGCAGCCCGCCGCCGAACGACGGGCCGTTGCCGATGGCGACCAGCATGGCGTCGAGCCGACGCTGCTCGCCGTCGAGGTCGAGGGTGTAGGCCAGCGGCTGGAAGGTCCGCAGCTCCGCCAGGGTGGCGATGTTGTAGCGCATCTGGCCCTTCGGCCACCTCATCCGGTTCGCCCGCTCGTTGACGATCGCGTCGAAACCGGCCGCCATCACCGTGACGAAGTACTTCCCGCCGCTGCGCGCCAGGTCCACGGTGCGGACACGACCGTCGGCCAGGCGGTCGACCACCAGACCCGCCGCCGCGACCGGGTCCGCACGCGGCAGGTCGAAGTACCGCGCCACGTCGTTGCCCGAGCCCGCGGGGATGATGCCCAACGGCGTCCCGGTGCCGGCGACGGCCTGGAGACCGAGGTTGGCCATGCCGTCGCCACCGCAGATCACCAGCGCCTCGACGCCGTCGGCCACGCACTGGTGGGCCAGCTCGAGCGCCTCGTCGGCGTCGCGTCCGGCCAGGTTGCGGACCACGAGGCCGGAGTCGCGCAGGCGGCCCAGGGCCGCCTCGCGGGCACGGCCGCCCTTGCCCTTGCCGGCCGTCGGGTTGGTGATCAGGGCGATCTCCCGCACCTGGTCCGTCACGCGCCGAGAGTACCGGGAAGGGCTAGCCGCCCAGGCGCAGCAGCACGGAGAACGACTCGGGCTTGGCCCCCACCGCCTTGGCGAACCGGGCCAGCGCGTCGAGCACCAGGTCGGCGGTGAACGAGGTCCCGGGCACCGCCAGGGTCATCCGGTCGTCGAGGGTGACCAGGAGCACCTCGCCGTACTTCCACGCCTGGTGGGCCATGTGCCGCAGGTCGTCGTCGGCGACGGGCTCGGGGTAGGCCTCGTCGACGGCCAGCAGGGCACACGCCAACGCGCGTCCGTCTGCAGGGTCGATGGAGGTGAGCGCACCGGTGACGAGGTACCGGTCGTGGATGCCGCCCTCAGGGGTCCAGACCACCGGTTCCGCGCCGAGCCACTCGGGCAGGTCGAACGGGTCGAGGTCGCGCGCGGCCCCGGTCTGTCTGCTCATCACATCGGCCGGATCAAATGGGCGAGACCTCGTCGTCGTCCCACTGGTCGGTGCTGTCGGCGCCGCGCCCTCGGGCGCGGTCGACGAGGCGCGCGACGATCTCGGCGACGATGAAGAGGATCTGGAGCGGGATCGCCAGCATCAGCATCGAGAACGGGTCGGTGGACGGCGTGGCCACCGCGGCGAACACGAAGACGCCGATCACGATCCACGGCCGGTAGCGGCCCAGGGTCTTGCCGGACACCACGCCGGCCAGGTTGAGCAGGATGACGAAGAACGGGATCTCCATGGCGATGCCGAAGATCAGCAGCATCCGGGTGACGAAGGAGAAGTAAGCCCCGAAGTCCACGAGGCTGGTCACGTCGGTGGGCACGAAGTCGATCAGGACCTGGATGCCCTTGGGGAGGATGTAGTAGCCCAACGCCACCCCGAAGAAGAACAGCGGACCGGCGATGCACGCGACCACCCGGGACCACTTGCGCTCCTTGGGGTGCAGACCGGGCAGGATGAACGCCCAGATCTGGTAGATCCAGTACGGGGCCGACACGATGATCGCCGCGACCCCGCAGAGCTTCAGCTGGAGCAGCAGGCCCGCGCCGATGCCGGTGGCCACCAGCTCCGCGTCGACGTCGTTCTTGAGCGTGGCCACGGCGTCGTAGTAGGGCCGGGAGATGAACTCCAGCAGGGGGTCGTAGAAGTACAGCATCACGATGAACGCGGCGACCAGCACGAGCATCGAGCGGATCAGCCGTGCCCGGAACTCACGCAGGTGGTCCGTGAGCGCCATCCGGCCGTCCGGCCCGACGGCGTACTTCGGTTTCCCGCGCAGGAGTCCGAAGACCCACCCCACGGACGACAAGGCGGACTACTCCGGGGTCAGGCGGGGTCGTCGCGGTGGTCAGCCGCGCGACGCTCGGCGGCCTGGCGCTCGCTCTCGGCGTCCAGGGAGGGCGGGTTCGCGCCCAGCTCACGCTGCTCCGGCGACCGCTGGGTGTCGGTCCTCAGCGTCTCGTCGTCGTCATCGTCCATGAGGCCCTTGGTCTCGGCCTTGAAGATGCGCAACGCCCGGCCGCTGCCACGAGCCAGCTCCGGCAGCTTGGAGGCGCCGAAGAGCAAGATGACGACAGCGAGGATGAGCAGGATCTCGGGCGTACCGAGACCGGCAATCTGGGGCAGCATCGCAAAGTTCCTCACGTTGATGTTGTTCGTCGCCGAGTCTACGCCGGTTTGGTCAGGGGCTTGACGTGTACAGGCTGAGTGTTTGCTGTGCCGTCGCGCGGAAGTCGGTGTCGAGCTCTGGGGGCGAGAGTACGCGTGCGTAGGGCGCGAGCCGCATCAGGAGGCGGCGCAGCCACCGCTCGTCGGCGACGAGGAGGTCGACCTCGACCGTGCCGTCGGGCCCGGGCCGCACCTGCTCGACCTGGTAGTACTCGACCACCCAGCGTGCCTGCGGCTGCAGCGAGAGGGTCACCAGGGTGGTCTCCTGCGACCGCTGGAACAGCCCGTCGGACAGGTCGCGCGGCGGCTCGGGAGCGGTCTCGACGGCCGAGTCGAGCACCGCGGCCTCGTGGATCCGGTCGAGCCGGAACAGCCGCGGCGCCTCGGCGCTGTGGCACCAGGCGTCGAGGTAGGCCACCCCGGCCGCGGTCACCACCCCCCGCGGGTCGACGACCCGCTCGGACTCCTCGTCGCGGGCCGGCACGTAGTAGGTCAGGCGCACCTGGCGGCCACGGGCCACGGCGTCCTCGAGCGCAGCACGGAGGCGGGTCGCGCCGGCGTCGTCGTCCTCCCCCGGCTCGACCAGCGACGTCCCGCCGGGCGTGGAGGCCGCCGCGGCCGCCTCCAGCTTGGCCAGCGTGCGGTCGACCACCTCGCGGGTGTCCGGCCCGGCGGTGCCTCGCATGGCGCGGAGGGCCACGATGATCGCGGTCGCCTCGGTCGGCGTCAGCCGCAGCGGCCGTGCGAGGTAGTCGGCGTTCGAGATCCGGATGACGCCCTCCAGCCGGAGGCCGCCCTCCTCGGTGTCCTCCAGGGCGTCGAGGTCGACGTCGATGAGGTCGTCGGGGAAGCCGCCCGGGAGCCCGCACATGAACAGCACACCGAGGTCCTTGACGACCTGCTCGGGCGTGCTGCCCACGGCGCGCGCCGTCTCGTCCAGACGGACCTGGGGGTGGGAGTGGAGGTACGGCACCAGGGTCAGCAGCCGGGCCACCTGGTCCTTGGCCCCGGCCATGGCCGGCTTCCGCGAGGGCGTCGCCATCAGCCGGTCCCCACCGTCGCGCGCAGCCGGGCCACGATGTCCTCACGCAGCTCGGGCGGGGACTCCACCAGCACGTCCGGGCCCAGGGCGAGCAGCTCCTCTGCGAGCCGGTCCCGACGCAGGACCACGCGGTCCCACGGGCTTTCGGTGTCCGGCCCGGCGACGTCGTCCTCGATGCTGGCCGCGCCTCGGCGCAGCGTGGCCCCGGCCCCCTTGCGCACGAGCAGGGTCGCCTCGACGACGGCGGGTGACGGGGCGAGGCGGCGGGTGGTCGCCCGCAGGTCGACGCCGTCGGGGATGTCGTACGACGCCGGGGCACCGATGCGGCGGGCGTCGCCGACCACGCGGGAGAGGCGGAAGACCCGCTCCTCGCCCCGGTCGGTGTCCAGCCCCACGACGTACCAGCGGCCGGCGTGGCGGACGACGCCCCAGGGCTGGAGGTGCCGCTCGAGGGGCTGGGGGTAGCCGGGGCGCTGGTAGTCGAACTCGACGGCCTGTCGGGCCTGGGTGGCGTCCCAGAAGACGTCGAACGCGGGCTCGTCGGCGCTCAGCCGCGGCTCGACGAGGTCCAGGGCCGAGACGTCGACCTCCACCCCGGCCGCGGTGAGCTTGCGCACGGCGTCGGTCGTCGCCTCGGCGAGCCGGGCGTGCTCCCAGACGCGGGTGGCCAGACCCACGACCGCGGCCTCGTCGGCGGCCAGCCGGATGTCGGGCAGCGCGAAGTCGTCGGGCGAGATGCGGTAGCCGGGCTCGTCGTCGAACAGCGGGTCGATGCTGCCGACCTCGATCGGCACGCCGAGCGAGCGCAGCTCCTCCTTGTCGCGCTCGAACATCTTCTCGAAGGCGTCCGGTCGCGAGTCGGGGTACAGGATCGTCCGGATCCGCTCCTTGGAGACGTAGTGGCGCTGCACGAGCAGCATGATCAACAGGTTGAGCAGCCGTTCGCTCTTCCTGCTGGTCGATGCCTGCGCGTCCCCCGCCGTAGTCACAGCTGTCAGCCTGCTGGACCCGTCAGCCCGCGGCGAGGATGTCGACGACGAAGTACAGCGTGTCGGTGCCCGTGATGCCGGCGTCCTTGTTGCCGTCCTCGCCGTAGCCGAGGTCCGGCGGGATCGAGAGGAGCACCCGGCTGCCGACCGCACGGCCCACCAGGGCCTCGTCCCAGCCCTTGACGACCGCGCCCGTACCGATCTGGAACGAGGTCGGCTCGCCGCGTGCGTAGCTGGAGTCGAAGGGCGCCTCACCCTCGTAGACCTGGCCCAGGTAGTTCACGACGATGGTCTGGCCCTTCTCGACGGTCGCCCCGTCGCCCTGGACGAGAGGGGCGATGCGCAGCCGGTCCGAGGGCTCCGGAGTGCCCGTGAAGTCGAGGCTGTCGGGCACACCGTCCTTCTCCACGATCTCGGGAGTCCAGGCCGGGGCGTCCTTCGCGGTGCCCTGCGGCTCGTCGAGCACGCCGCTGGCGAGGTCCACGACCATGATGACCGTGTCCTCGTTGCCGATGCCCAGAGCCGGGTTGCCGCCCTCGCCGAACGCGTCCTTGGCCGGCGCCGCGACGAGCACGCGGGAGCCGATCGTCTGACCCTCGATGGCCGCCTGGAAGACCTCGCCGATGTCGTCGCTGACCGTGATCAGCTCGGGCTTCTCGTCCTTGTAGGTGTTGAGGGCCTCTTCCTGGGTGTACCCGTTGCCGATCCACAGGTGGGTGAGGACCTGGTCGCCCTTCTCGACCTTCTCCCCGTCGCCGGTGATGAGCGTCTCGGTCTCGATCTTGGAGACGTCCACCTGGCCGTCGAAGGTGACCTTCGGTGCGGAGCCGATGTCGCCCTCGACGGTCACGGTGTCGAGGCCGCCTGCGGAGGACGCGTCCCCCGTGTCGTCGCCGCAGGCGACGAGGCCAGTAGTCAGTACAGCCAGCAGGAAGGGGGCAACGAGCACGCGTGGGAGCGCCAGTCGTCGGGTGGATCGAGACACAGGAGGTTCCTCAGCGGGGTCGGCGAAACTGCGCGGTCACCCTATCCGGGGCGCCTGAGAACCAGTTACATGCCGTCGATCAGCCGCTGCACACGCTCGTCGTACGCGCGGAACGGGTCCTTGCACAGGACGGTGCGCTGGGCCTGGTCGTTGAGCTTGAGGTGCACCCAGTCGACGGTGAAGTCGCGCCGCCGCTCCTGGGCCTTGCGGATGAACTCGCCGCGCAGCCGGGCCCGCGTGGTCTGCGGCGGCACGGACTTGGCGCGGAAGATCTTGAGGTCGGTGGTGACCCGGGCGACCGCTCCGCGCTTCTCGAGCAGGTAGTAGAGACCGCGACCGCGGTGGATGTCGTGGTAGGCGAGGTCGAGCTGGGCGATGCGCGGGTGGCCCAGCGGCAGACCGTGCTTGGCGCGGTAGCGCTCGATGAGCTTCCACTTGATCACCCAGTCGATCTCGCGGTCGACCAGGCTGAGGTCGTCGGACTCGACGGCCTTGAGGCCGCGTTCCCAGAGGTCGAGGGCCTGCTCGATCAGCGGCGTGGAGATCTCGCGGCGGTCGACGAACGCGCGGGCCTTGGCGAGGTACTCCCCCTGGATGTCCAGCGCGCTGGCCTCGCGGCCGTTGGCCAGGCGGACCGTACGACGGCCCGTCATGTCGTGGGAGATCTCGCGGATCGCGCGGATCGGGTTCTCGAGGGTGAGGTCGCGCATGACCACGCCCTCCTCGATCATCCGCAGGACCAGGTCACACGAGGCGACCTTGAGCATGGTCGTCGTCTCGCTCATGTTGGAGTCGCCGACGATGACGTGGAGGCGGCGGTACTTCTCCGCGTCGGCGTGCGGCTCGTCGCGGGTGTTGATGATGGGCCGGCTCCGCGTCGTGGCGCTGGAGACGCCCTCCCAGATGTGCTCGGCGCGCTGCGAGACGGCGTACGAGGCGCCCCGCGGGGTCTGGGTGACCTTGCCGGCGCCGACGATGATCTGGCGCGTCACCAGGAACGGGATCAGGATGTCGGCCAAGCGGCTGAACTCCCCGGCGCGGCTGACGCAGTAGTTCTCGTGGCAGCCGTAGGAGTTGCCGGCCGAGTCGGTGTTGTTCTTGAACAGGTAGATCTCGCCGGCGATGCCCTCGTCGTGGAGGCGCTGCTCGGCGTCGAGGAGGAGCCCCTCGAGGACCCGCTCCCCCGCCTTGTCGTGGGTGACGAGCTCGCCGATGTCGTCGCACTCGGGCGTGGCGTACTCGGGGTGGCTGCCGACGTCGAGGTACAGCCGGGCGCCGTTGCGGAGGAAGACGTTGCTGCTGCGCCCCCAGCTGACGACCTTGCGGAACAGGTAGCGCGCGACCTCGTCGGGGCTCAGCCGCCGCTGTCCCTTGAACGTGCACGTCACGCCGTACTCGTTCTCGATCCCGAAGATCCGCCGGTCCATGCCCCCAGCCTACGGTGCGGATCGCTGCTGACCGGTCCATGCCGGACGGCGGGCCCGGACGTGATACCCGGTCGACCGGGTATCACGGACGTTCGAGGGGGTTGCAACGCCCTCTAAGCGGCAGGAACGACGCCGAACCTCAGCCGGGAGGGGCGATGGGCGCGTCGTCGTCCCCGTCGGCCTCGACGACCGGCGGCGGGGAGGGCGGACTCTCCGGACCACCGGCCGGGACGGCCATGTGCTCGGCCTCGGACTCCGGGTTGGACTCGGTCGGACCGCGCTCGCCGAGCAGCTGGCCGAGCCGGCTCGGCCTCACCCGCACGAACTTGCGCGGCTGGCTGCGGGTGCGGTCGAGGACCGCGACCTCGAGGTCCTCGGCGGGGATGACCCGGTCGCCCTCCTCGGTGTGGCCGAGGGCGGAGACGGCGAGGCGTACGGCGTCCTCGAGCGACGCACCCTCGGCGTACCGCTCCTCGAGGAAGCCGGCGACCACGTCGGCGGCGCCACCCATCACGCCGTACCGCTGCACGTCGGCGACCTGGCCGTCGTAGGTGAGCCGGTAGATCTGGTCGTCCTGGGGGCCGTCGCCGATCTCGGCGACGAAGAGCTCCACCTCGTACGGCTTCTCGCCGCCGCTGGAGAAGATCGTGCCGAGGGTCTGGGCGTACGCATTGGCCAGGCCGCGGCCGGTGACGTCGCGGCGGTCGTAGGAGTAGCCGCGCATGTCGGCCAACCGGACGCCGGCGATGCGGAGGTTCTCGAACTCGTTGTAGCGGCCGACCGCGGCGAAGGCGATCCGGTCGTAGATCTCGGAGACCTTGTGCAGTGCCTGGGACGGGTTCTCCGAGACGAAGAGCACGCCCTCGTCGAACTGGACCACGACGACCGAGCGGCCGCGGGCGATGCCCTTGCGCGCGTAGTCGGCCCGGTCCTTCATCAGCTGCTCGGGCGAGACGTAGAACGGCATGCTCATGAAAGACCTGCCTGGGGTCCGTCGGGGCGGGTCATCCGGCCGGCGAGCATCCGGTCGGCGATGTCGGCCACGTCGGCGTCGGGCACCCGGCGGCCGCCGTCGGCGGTGATCACGTGCACCACGGGGAAGATGCGCCGGGTCAGGTCGGGCCCCCCGGTGGCGGAGTCGTCGTCGGCCGCGTCGTACAGCGCCTGCACGATCGCCAGCACGCAGTCGCTCTCGGACAGGTCGTCGCGGTAGAGCTTCTTGAGCGCCCCGCGCGCGAACAGCGAGCCGGAGCCGACCGAGTGGAACGCCGTCTCCTCGTACCTTCCGCCGGTCACGTCGTAGGAGAAGATCCGGCCGCCTCCGGTCGCGTGGTCGAAGCCGGCGAACAACGGGACGACGGCGAGGCCCTGCATCGCCATCCCGAGGTTCGAGCGGATCAGCGCCGCGAGCCGGTTGGCCTTGCCGGCCATCGACAGCGTGATGCCCTCGATCTTCTCGTAGTGCTCGAGCTCGGTCTGGAACAGCCGCACCATCTCGACGGCGAGGCCTGCGGATCCGGCGATGCCGACGACGGAGAACTCGTCGGCGGGGAAGACCTTCTCGATGTCGCGCTGGGCGATGATGTTGCCCATCGTGGCGCGGCGGTCACCTGCCATCACCACGCCGTCGGGGAACGTCGCGGCGACGATGGTCGTGCCGTGCGGCGCCAGGTCGGCTGCCTGCCCGGGCGGCAGCGAACGGCGCGACGGCAGCAGGTCGGGCGCCTGGCCGGCCAGGAAGTCGGCGAAGGAGGACGTGCCGGGGACCATGTACGCCGCGGGAAGACGGCCGCCTGCGAGGTGGCCCGCCATGTCCGAGCTCACTGGCCGCCCTTCTGGATGAACGACTTCACGAAGTCCTCGGCGTTGGACTCCAGCACCTCGTCGATCTCGTCGAGGATCGCGTCGATGTCGTCGTCGAGGGCTTCCTTGCGCTCCGCGACGTCAGTCTCGGGGGCCACCTCCTCCTGGGGGGCGGCCTCCTCGCTGCTCTTCTTCGGCTGCTTCTGCTCCTGGGCCATGTCTCGACCCTATAGCCGGGTGCCGAGTCGGCGTATCTGCACGACCGCGAGTCGGCCGAGTCGGCGCATCTGCAGGTCGTCGTGCCTGCAAATAGGCCGATTCGAGCCTCGTGCGACCTGCAGATGCGCCGACTCGGCCCGTCTGAGGGCTGCAGATACGCCGACTCGGCGGGTCAGCCGTGGGTGAGCTCGTTGAAGAGCTGGGCGGCGGTGTCGCAGCGGTCGATGAGCTCGCCGACGTGCGCCTTGGAGCCGCGCAGGGGGTCGATGGTGGGGACGCGTTGGAGGGACTCGCGGCCGGGCAGGTCGAAGATGACCGAGTCCCACGAGGCGGCGGCGACCGAGTCGGCGTACTTCTCCAGGCACCGGCCGCGGAAGTACGCGCGGGTGTCCTCGGGCGGCTCGTGCATCGCGCGCTCCACCTCGGCGTCGGTCAGCAGCCGCTCGATCCGGCCCATGCCGACGAGGCGGTGGTAGAGCCCCTTCTCGGGGCGGATGTCGGAGTACTGGTAGTCGATGAGCTGGAGCTTGGCGTTGTCCCACTCGAGGCCGTCGCGGTCGCGGTACTGCTCGAGCAGCGCCAGCTTGGCCACCCAGTCGAGCTCCTTGGCGCACAGCATCGGGTCGCGCTCGAGCCGGCCGAGCACCGACTCCCATCGCGTGAGGACGTCCTTGGTCTGCGCGTCGGCGTCGTCGCCGAACTTGTCCTCGACGTACTTGCGCGCGAGGTCGAGGAACTCCATCTGCAGCTGGACGGCGGTCAGCTTGCGGCCGTCGTCCATCGTCAGCAGGTGCTGCAGCGACGGGTCGTGCGAGACCGCGCGCAGCGATGACACCGGCGAGTCGACGCCGAGGTCGCGGGTGATGAAGCGGTCCTCGATCATCGCCAGGACGAGCGCGGTGGTGCCGACCTTGAGGTAGGTGGAGACCTCCGCCAGGTTGGCGTCGCCGATGATCACGTGCAGGCGGCGGTACTTCTCCGGGTCGGCGTGCGGCTCGTCGCGGGTGTTGATGATCGGCCGCTTGAGCGTCGTCTCGAGGCCGACCTCGACCTCGAAGAAGTCGGCGCGCTGGGTGAGCTGGTAGCCGTGCTCGCGGCCGTCCTGGCCGATCCCGACCCGGCCGGCGCCGGTGATCACCTGGCGCGAGACGAAGAACGGCGTCAGGTGGCGCACGATGTCGCCGAACGGCGTCGAGCGCCGCATCAGGTAGTTCTCGTGGGCGCCGTAGGAGGCACCCTTGTTGTCGGTGTTGTTCTTGTAGAGATGGATCGGCTGGGTACCGGGGACCTGCGCGGCCATCCGCGACGCGTCGAGCATCACCAGCTCGCCGGCCTTGTCCCAGCGGACGATGTCGAGCGGGGTGGTCACCTCGGGCGTGGAGTACTCGGGGTGGGCGTGGTCGACGTAGAGCCGCGCCCCGTTGGTGAGGATGACGTTGGCCAGGCCCATGTCCTCGTCGGTGAGCTGGGTCGGGTCGGCGACCTGCCGCGACATGTCGAACCCGCGGGCGTCGCGCAGGGGCGACTCCTCCTCGAAGTCCCAGCGCGCGCGTCGCGCCTTGACCGTCGCGGACGCGTAGGCGTTGACCACCTGGGACGAGGCCACCATGTGGTTGGCCAGGGGCTGGCCCTGCACGGTCACGCCGTACTCGACCTCGACCCCCATCACCCGTCGTACGCTCACGAGGAGAGACTACGACGGCGACCCGACGGAAGGGGCTGAGCGCTGCCATGGGCTGGTGGAACGAGCGGGTCGTCCCGCGCGTCGTCGACAAGGCGCTCAAGGGCAAGGAGACCGGGGCGCTGCGCGACCGGGTGTGCGCGGGACTGCACGGCCGGGTGCTCGAGGTCGGCTTCGGCGGGGGGCTGAACATCCGCTCGTACCCGCCCGAGGTCACCGCCGTCGACGCCGTCGAGCCCTCCGCCCTCGGCTGGGAGCTCTCGGAGCGCCGGAGGGCACGGACCCCGCTGCCGATCGAGCGCGTCGGGCTGGACGGCGAGCGGCTCGAGGCCGAGGACGCGACGTACGACGGTGCGCTGGTCACCTTCACGCTGTGCACCATCCCGGACGCGGTGGCAGCGCTACGGGAGGTACGTCGGGTGCTGAAGCCCGGCGCGGGCGTGCACTTCCTCGAGCACGGGCTCGCCGCCGACCCGAAGGTCGCCGTCTGGCAGCGCCGCCTCGACCCGATCCAACGACGTCTGGCCGGGGGTTGCCACCTCACCCGTGACCCGGCTGCGCTCGCCGAGCGGGCCGGCCTCGAGGTCGGTGCGGTCGAGCGCTTCCGGCTGCCGGACGGTGCCGCCCCGTGGGCGGCCGGCTACCTCGGTCGAGCGGTGCGGCAGCCCGCAGGTTGAGGAAGGACGAAGTCCTGTCACGAACCAGCGGGACGATCAGTCGCGGTGACGACGGTGCCGCGCGTTGATCACCGAGGCGTGCGCGAAGTTGACCGCCACGATGCCCGCCCACGACACCACCAGCGCCGGCAGATGGTCGGTGACGGCGAGGGGGATCGTGATCGGGATGCTGGCCGCGAGCGAGACGATGCCCAGCGCCAGCTGGCGCTGACGGTCGCCGCGCTCGTCGTCGCGGTCCTGGCGCACGGTGAGCGCCTCCGACTGGCTGCGCGTCTCGATGGCCCGCTGGACGCGTTCGGCGAACGACTCGACCAGGGCCGTCTCGTAGTCGGGGCCGAGCTCGCGACGGGTCGCGAGCAGGGCCTCGTAGTCGCGTCGTTCGAGCTCGTCGTCCGGCACGGGCGTCAGGGTTACAGGTACTGGCCGGTGTTGGCCACCGTGTCGATCGAGCGGCCCGGCTCGGTGCCCTGCTTGCCGGTGATGAGCGTGCGGATGAAGACGATCCGCTCACCCTTCTTGCCGGAGATCCGCGCCCAGTCGTCGGGGTTGGTGGTGTTCGGCAGGTCCTCGTTCTCCTTGAACTCGTCCACGCAGGCCTGGAGCATGTGCGAGACCCGGATGCCGCGCTGGTCGAGCTCCAGCCGGTCCTTGATCGCCATCTTCTTGGCCCGGTCGACGATGTTCTGGATCATCGCGCCGGAGTTGAAGTCCTTGAAGTACAGGACCTCCTTGTCACCGTTGGCGTAGGTCACCTCGAGGAACCTGTTCTCCTCGCTCTCGGTGTACATCCGCTCGACGGTGGCCTGGATCATGGCGGCCACGCACGCGTCGCGGTCGCCGCCGAACTCGGCCAGGTCGTCCTCGTGGAGCGGCAGCTCGGCGAGGAGGTACTTGGTGAAGATGTCGCGGGCCGACTCGGCGTCGGGGCGCTCGATCTTGATCTTCACGTCGAGGCGGCCGGGTCGCAGGATGGCCGGGTCGATCATGTCCTCGCGGTTGGAGGCACCGATGACCAGCACGTTCTCGAGGGTCTCGACGCCGTCGATCTCGCTGAGCAGCTGGGGGACGATGGTGTTCTCGACGTCGGAGGAGACACCCGAGCCACGGGTGCGGAACAGCGAGTCCATCTCGTCGAAGAACACGATGACGGGCGTGCCCTCGCTCGCCTTCTCACGGGCCCGTTGGAACACCAGGCGGATGTGCCGCTCGGTCTCGCCGACGTACTTGTTGAGCAGCTCGGGGCCCTTGATGTTGAGGAAGTAGGACTTCCCCTCCTGGCCGGTCTTGGCGGCAACCTTCTTGGCGAGCGAGTTGGCGACCGCCTTGGCGATCAGCGTCTTGCCGCAGCCGGGCGGACCGTAGAGCAGCACGCCCTTCGGTGGCTTCAGCTGGTGCTCGAGGAACAGCTCGGGGTGGAGGTAGGGCAGCTCCACGGCGTCCCGGATCTGCTCGATCTGGTTGATCAGGCCGCCGATGGCCGAGTAGTCGATGTCCGGCACCTCTTCGAGGACGAGCTCCTCGACCTCGGACTTGGGCACCTTCTCGTAGACGTAGCCCGCGCGGGCGTCGAGGAGCAGGGAGTCCCCGGCCCGGATGGTCTCCTCGAGCAGCGGCGCGGCCAGCCGGACGACGCGCTCCTCGTCGGCGTTGGCGATGACCAACGCGCGCTGGCCGTCGGCCAGCAGCTCCTTGAACATCACGACCTCGCCGACCTGCTCGAAGTCGAGCGCGGCGACGACGTTGAGGGCCTCGTTGAGCATGACCTCCTGGCCTCGCACCAGGGAGGAAATGTCGACGGACGGGCTGACGTTGACGCGCAGCTTGCGGCCGCCGGTGAAGACGTCGATGGAGTCGTCCTCGTTGCGGGCGAGGAACGTGCCGAAGCCGGCCGGCGGCTGGGCCAGCCGGTCGACCTCCTCCTTGAGCTTCATGATCTGGTCGCGGGCCTCGCGCAGCGTCTGGGCGAGACGCTCGTTCTGCGACGTCACCGCCGAGAGGGAGCGCTGCGTGTCGGCCAGGCGCAGCTCGAGGCTGCGGCTCTGCACCGGCCCGTCGGTCAGACGGCGGCGCAGGTCGTGGACCTCCGCCTCCAGGAACCGGACCTGGCTGGCGAGCTCCTCGCGGCCGCGACCGTCAGAACCCGGGTCGCTGCCAGGGGCGTCATGTGATGTGGCCATCGTGCGTCACCTCCTGATTTCGACCCTACCCGCGTGGGTGGGTTCGTCGAGTGTGAACAAGAGGGTGTTGGACAGGAATTGATACATCTGTAACACGCGGCCTGGCCCGTTCGGGTCACTCGTCGGGTGTCTCCACCGGTACGCCGGGTGGTCGCGGCCCGGCGTAGTCGGGACCGTAGGCGCCCGGAGCGGGCCGACGGCGCTTGAGCGGCGGCCGCTGCCCGTCGGCCATCCGCCGGGCGGTCACGAGGAAGGCGGTGTGGCCGATCATCGCGTGGCCGGGGCGGACGGCCAGGCCCTCGACGTGCCAGTCGCGCACCAGCGACTCCCAGGCCTGCGGCTCGGTGAACCCGCCGTGCACGCGCAGGCTCTCGACCGTGCGGGACAGCTGCGTCGTGGTGGCGACGTACGCGCACAGGATGCCGCCGGGCAGGAGCGCCGCCCCTGCCGCGTCGAGGCAGTCCCAGGGAGCCAGCATGTCCAGGATCAGCCGGTCGGTGCGCTCGCCGGACGTGGGCAGCTCCTCGGCGAGGTCGCCGAGCCGCAGCTCCCACGCCGGGTGGTCACCGCCGAAGAACTGGGTGACGTTGCGGCGGGCCACGTCGGCGAACTCCTCGCGGCGCTCGAACGACAGCACCCGCCCGTGCGGTCCGACGGCCCGCAGCAGCGAGCACGTCAGGGCGCCGGAGCCGACCCCGGCCTCGACCACGTGCGCGCCGGGGAAGATGTCGGCCATCGCGATGATCTGGGCGGAGTCCTTGGGGTAGACGACGGCGGCGCCCCGCGGCATCGACACCACGAACTCGGACAGGAGCGGCCGGAAGACGAGGTACTCGCCGCCCAGCGACGAGGCCACCGTGAAGCCCTCCTCGCGGCCGATGAGGTCGTCGTGCTCGAGGTGGCCGCGGTTGCTGAAGAAGCGCTTGCCCGCCTCGAGGGAGAAGTTGTGCTTGCGCCCCTTGGCGTCGACCAGCCGGACCCACTCGCCCTCGCGCAACGGCCCGCGGTGCACGCCTGCCCACGCCGCGGGCGCCACATCGGGGAACGCATCAGGCTCGGACATGGCGCGACCCTAGCCCTCCGCTTGAGCCGCCCGGCAGACTGGCCGCGGGCCAGTGCCAGGCCGTGCATCCACGGCGCCGCGATCGACTCGGAGGACCTTCGCGCATGACCGCACTGACCGAGTGGGTGCTCCGCCACCGCCGCTGGGTCGCCCTGGCGTGGGTCCTCGTCGCCGCGGCCGGCGCCTTCGCGGCTCCGCGGGCGGTCGACCGACTCAGCTACGACTTCGCGCTGCCGGGCCAGCCGGCCTACGAGGCCAACGTGGAGATCGCCGAACGCTTCGGGGGCGGAGGCGTCGACGACCCCCTGCTGCTGGTCGTCCAGGGCGAGGACGCGCGCGCGGCCGTGGGTGACGTGGCGGCCCAGGCCCAGGAAGCCGTGCCCGGCACCCGGGTGGTGACGCCGGACTCCCCCGGCGCCGAGGTGCTCGCGCCCGAGGGTGAGGACGTGGCCGTCGCGGTCCTGTACCCGCCGGTGACGGCGGGTCCCGAGTCGTACGCCGGCGCGCTGCCGCAGCTCGAACAGGTCGTCGAGGCCGCCCAGGCCGACGGCACCGACGTGGAGCTGACCGGGTTCGCGCTGCTGTCCGAGGGTGGCGCCGAGGGTGACCGCTCGGTGCTCGCCGAGGTGCTGCTCGGCGGCCTCGGTGCCCTCCTCGTGCTGGCCCTCGTCTTCGGCTCCCTGCTGGCGGGGGTCCCGCTCCTGGTCGCCGCGGTCTCGATCCTGGGCACGTTCCTCGCGCTGCTGGGGCTCACCTACCTCACCGACGTGGTGTTCGTGGTGCAGTACCTCGTCGCCCTGATCGGCCTGGGTGTCGCCATCGACTACTCCCTGCTGGTGGTCACCCGGTGGCGCGAGGAGCGGGCCGGCGGGCTCGACAACGACGACGCGGTACGCCGCGCGATGGCGACGGCAGGTCGCAGCGTGGTCTTCAGCGGCTTCACGGTCGCGGTGTCCCTCGCCGCGCTGGTGCTCGTGCCACTGCCGTTCCTCCGCAGCATCGGCTTCGGTGGGCTGCTCATCCCGCTGCTCAGCGTGGCCACGGCCGTCACCCTCGTGCCTGCCCTCCTGAGCGCCGCAGGACCAGGGCTGACCTGGCCGCGCCGAGGTGCGAAGGTCCGTCCGAGCCGCGCGTGGGCAGGCATCGCACGGACGGTCGTGCGCCATCGTTGGCTCACGATCGCGGGTACCTCCGCGGTGCTCCTCGCGCTGGCGTACCCCGTGCTCGGGCTGACCCTCGGCTCCCCGCAGCTGTCCGGCATCACCTCCGACTCCGCCGGGTCGCAGGCGATCACGCGCGCCGTGGAGGCCGGCGTCCCCGACGGGGTGCTCCGACCCGTCGAGGTCCTGGCCGACGGCGACGAGGCCGCCGAGCTCGCTTCCGTCGAGGGCGTGGCGGCCGTGTCTGCCCCGGCCGACGCGGCCTGGCGCGACGAAAGCACCCAGCTGCTGCAGGTGTACCTCGCCGACGACCCCGCGAGCGCCGAGGGCAAGGCCGCCCTCGAGAGCGTGCGCGCCACGGTCGGCAAGGACGTCGTCGGCGGCAGCGCGGCCGAGGACGCCGACTTCGTGACGGCGGTCTACGGCGACGCCGTGTGGGTGGTGCTGGCGATCATGGTGGTCACGTTCCTCCTCCTGGCCCGCGCCCTGCGTTCCCTGTGGCTCCCGGTCAAGGCGCTCGCGCTGAACGTCGTGTCGATCGCCGCGGCGTACGGCGTGACGGTCCTGATCTGGCAGGAGGGCATCGGGTCGGAGCTGTTGTTCGGCCAACCGGCCACCGGGGTCATCACGACGTGGGTGCCGATCGCGGCGTTCGCGTTCCTGTTCGGGCTGTCGATGGACTACGAGGTGTTCATCCTGGCGCGGATGAGAGAGGCGTACGACGAGCACGGCGACACCGACCGTGCCGTGGTGGACGGGATCTCCCACACAGGGCGGCTGGTGACCTCGGCGGCGCTGATCCTGTTCCTGTCGTTCGTCGCGCTGTCGACGGTCCCGTCGGTGGAGGTGAAGATCCTCGCGACCACGCTGGCGCTGGGGATCCTGCTCGACGCCGTCGTGGTGCGCGGGCTGCTCGCCCCTGCCCTCGTGGCCGCGCTCGGGCACCTGAACTGGACGATGCCCGGGCCGCTTCGCCGGGTGCTGCGGGTCCCTCTGCAGCCGGACCAGCGGGACTAGCGGCGGCCGCGGGCCTCGCGGAACGCGCGGTCGACGTCGGCGGCCGACAGGACGCCGTAGATGCTGCCGTCCTCCTCGACGAGGAGGTACTCGTGGGCGGGTACCTCGGTCATCGCCCGGACGAGCGGTTCGCCCTCGATGCCGGCGGGCAGGCTCATGCCGGGCTCGATGGTGCGTGCCACCGTGGAGACGGCCACCCAGGGCCGACGTTCCTCGGGCGTCGCGACGAGCGCCGCCTCGCTGACCAGGCCGACCGGTCGCCCGCTGCCGGTGACGGTGATCAGGCTGCCGGCGTCGGCCTCCCGGGCCCGGCGGACGGCCTCGGCGAGCGGCAGGTCGTCGGGCACCGCGAGCGCGCGACGGGCGAGCCGTCGGGCGACCAGCGCGGGCAGCCTGCCGCGTGCCTGGGCCGACGCGAGCGCCGACGAGGCGGCCGTCCAGAGGAACAACGCGACCATGGCGGCCAGCACGAAGTCGAAGATGTCGGGGGTGGTGCCGATCACCCGCTTCTGGAACAACGGCCAGGACAACGCGGCGACGGCGGTCACGCGGCCGGTCCAGGCGGCCACGACGGTGCCCTTCAGCACGTCTCCGGTCGCCCCCCAGACCACCGCCTTGAGCACCCGGCCGCCGTCCAGCGGCAGGCCGGGGACGAGGTTGAGGACGCCGACGATGAGGTTGGCGCCGGCGAGCCCCTCGACGGCCATCAGCAGCAGGCCGTCGGGGGTCACGAACCACAGCCCGAACGCGGCGAGCCCGACCGCGATCGAGGTCAGCGGCCCCACGACGGCGATGAGCAGCTCCTCGCGCGGGGTGCGTGCTTCCCCGTCGATGGCCGTCGCGCCTCCCAGGAAGTGCAGCGTGATCGACGTGACCTGGAAGCCGTAGTGGCGAGCCATGTAGGCGTGCGAGGCCTCGTGCAGCAGCACGGACAGGTAGAGGATCACCGCGAACGCGAAGCCGGCGACGTACTTGAGACCGCCGAGACCCGGTGCCACCTGGTCGACCCGGGGAGCCACGATCCACGCGATGAGGGCCGCGATGACGAACCACGAGCTGGTGACCAGGACGTCGCTGCCGGCGATGGTGCCGACCTTGATGGTGCCCGGGGGACGCGGCGGACGCTCGGGGCGCGCGGGTGTCCGGGACGACTCGGAACGCTGCTCGGACACGTGTCGAGGCTATCCGACCCTGCGCGGGCCGACACGCCCACGGCGCACTGTCGGCGCCCTCGCCTAAGGTCGCCGTATGTCCGTCGAGCAGCAGGCCTCTCCGGCCGAGCGCGTCTCCCGGCGCGTCGACGGCGTGGAGGTCCTGGGCGCGATCTCGCCGAGCCGAGCGGCGGACTTCATGACCTGCCCCCTGCTCTTCCGGTTCCGCACCGTCGACCGGCTGCCGGAGACCTTCTCGGTCGACGCCGTGCGCGGGACGCTCGTGCACAAGGTGCTCGAGGACCTCTACTCCTTGCCGGCGGCCGACCGGACCCCCGAGGCCGCCCGCGCCATGCTGGTGCCGACCTGGGAGTCGTTCGTCGCCGACGACCCGACGCTGCTCCACATGTTCGACGCCGCGGAGGCCGCCCACGAGCCCGGGTTCCTGGAGTGGATGCGCTCCGCTGAGGTGGTGCTCGACCGCTACTTCACGCTCGAGGACCCGCGTCGTCTCGAGCCGGCGGAGCGCGAGCTCTACGTCGAGGCGTTGCTCGACTCCAAGCTGCTGCTGCGCGGTTTCGTCGACCGGATCGACGTGGCACCCGACGGGGCGATCCGCATCAGCGACTACAAGACCGGCTCCGCTCCCGGCGTCGACTACGAAGCCAAGGCGCTGTTCCAGATGAAGTTCTACGCCCTGGTCGTCTGGCGGATGAGGGGCGTGATCCCCCGGCAGCTCCAGCTCATCTACCTCGGCAACGGCGAGATCGTGCGCTACGAGCCCGACGAGGGCGACCTGCTCGCCACCGAGCGCAAGGTCAACGCGCTGTGGGAGGCGATCCGGCTCGCCGCCGAGGCGCGGGAGTGGCAGCCCAACCGGTCCCGGGCCTGCGACTGGTGCTCGTTCAAGGCGATCTGCCCGGCGTGGGGCGGCACTCCCCCGCCGGTGCCCGAGAAGCGGGTCAGACCCGATGCCGCTCCGCCCACAGCGCCGCGCTGGTTCGGTCGCCTACGCCGATGGTGGCGAAGATCGAGGTGAGGTGCGCCTTGACCGTGCGCTCGGTGATGCCGAGCCGCCGGGCGATCTGCTTGTTCGCCAGGCCCTCGCGCACGAGCGCGAGCACCTCCCGCTCCCGCGGGGTCAGGTCTGGCATGTCGGCCGACGGTCGCCGGGTGACGAGGAGCTCGCGGGCCGCACGCGGGTGGATCGGCGACTCCCCGCGGGCCACGGCGCGGATGCCGTCGAGGATGTCGTCGGGCTCGGCGTCCTTCAGCAGGTAACCGACAGCGCCTGCATCGAGGGCACCCACGATGCGCTCGGCGTCGGCGTACGACGTCAGCACGAGCACGTCGGCCAGCTGTTCGGCGACGATGGAGCGGGTGGCGCTGACGCCGTCCACGCCCGGCATCTGGAGGTCCATCAGCACGACGTCGGGCCGGGTCCGGCGCACCACGTCGAGCGCCTCGGCGCCGTCGGCGGCCGTGCCGACGACGCTGAGGTCCGCGACGCCGGCCAACAGCTGGGTGAGCCCGCCCCGCACCACCGCGTGGTCGTCGACCACCACGACGGTGATCCTCTCGTCGTGGTTCTCGGGCTCGTCGGTCATCCGATCCTCACCTCCATCCGTACCTCGGTGCCCTCGCCGGGCGTCGACCGGACGTCGAGCCGACCGCCCTCGTCCTGCACCAGGCTGGCGAGCCCCCGCAGCCCGAAGCTCGCCGGGTCGCGCTCGCCCTCCACGTCGAAGCCCTGGCCGTCGTCGACCACCCGGAGCACCAGGTGGTCGTCCCGTCGGTGCACGTCGACCTCGAGCGTGGTCGCGTCGGCGTGCCGGATGGCGTTGCGGACGGCCTCCTGGGCCACCCGCCACACCAGCCGCACGGTGTCGTCGGGCACCTGGCCGATGTCGGACACGTGCACGTTGGTCTCCATCTGTGCCGTCGAGGCGGGCGCGCTCAGGTCGGTCAGGGCCGCCGCGAGACCGTCGGCGTGCAGGTCGGGCGGGTGGATGGACACCAGGAGCGACCTGAGCGCCTTGAGACTGGTGCGCAGGGAGTGCCCGGCCTGCTGGAGGTCTTCCCGCACGTCGTCGGGCACCCGCTCGTCGCGGCCCACGGCCGTCACCGAGAACGCCGTACCCGCCAGGTCCTGGACGACACCGTCGTGGAGGTCCCGCGCGATGCGGCGGCGCTCCGCCTCGGAGGCCGTCATCGAGGCACGCAGCAGCCGTTCGCGCTCGCGGCCGGTGCGGGTCAGCCGCCGGGTGAGCACCCAGATGATCGGCGTGGCGATGACCAGCATCGCCAGCAGGCCCCCCACCGTGATCCGTTGGATCGGCGCGAACAGCGCGCTCTGTCGTGCGGCCAGGTCGTCGGCGGAGTAGTAGACCTCGAACAGCATCGGCTCCCCCTCGGGCGAGCGGATCCGGGTGTACACCTCCACCAGGCCGCCCGGCTCGGTCTCGAACCGGTTCTCGGGCTTGGACAGGTCGGAGACCTCGGCCTCGATGCCGCCGTTCTCGAGGACCTCGCGCTCCTCCTCGTCGAGCGGGTACTGAGCGCCGATCAATGAGGACTCGTCGGAGTAGACGATCGTGCCGTCGCCGCGCCAGATCTTCACGCGGCGTACGTCACCCACGAGCAGTCGGTCGAGCACCTCACGGTCGAGCTTGTCGATCGCTCCGGCGTCGCCGTCGAGCAACCCGCGCGGGATGGCGGGCTCGGCGACCGAGCGGGCCAGCACGCGGGTGACCTGACGCGCGTCGTCGCTGGCCTGCTGGGCCGCCACCCGCGCACTGAGGACGGACGTCGCCAGGGACAGCACGCCGAACAGCACGACGGCGAGGGTGAGGTACTGGGCCACGGGGTTGCGGAGCAGCCTCACCCGCGCAGCCTAGGCGGGAGGGTTCGGATCACCAGTCGATGACCCCGCGACAGACCTCGCCGGTGCGCAGACGTTCGGCGCGGAAGACGCACCTGTCGACGCCGGGCAGGTCGACGAGCGCGCGGCGTACCTCGAAGCCGCCGGACCCGGTCACGGCACGCCCCGACGCGGAGACGCTCCCGTTGTGCTTGATCTTCCAGGCCCAGGTCTGGCCCCGACCGGTGTCCTCGACCCGCCCGCGCACGTCGATGCGCTCGTCGTCGTCCCAGGAGGCCCGCATCTCCCACCCGGCCCGGCTGGAGCAGGAGCCCGCGCGACGTACCTCGTCGTCGGACGCGCTCACGCCCGACGGCACCATCGCGATCAGCAGGCCCGCGGCGGTCCCGAGCACCAGCCTCGTGACGGACCCCGTCACCACGACACGGTTGCGCGGCAGACCTCGCCCGACTTCGGGTACACGGCCCGGAACACGAAGCTGTCGGTGCCGGCCTGGTTCGCCGGCTTGCGCTCCACCTCGAACGACCCGCTGGGGCTCGTCGTCGTGGACGTACCGGTGGCGAACACGGCACCGTTGTCCTTGAGCTTCCACGACCAGTCCTGCCCGACCTTGTTGCTGTCGATCTCGGCCTCGACCTCGATCCGGCCGTCGTCCGCCTTGGCCTTGATCTTCCACTCGGTCCCGGCGCTGCAGGACCCGTTGCGCTGGACGGCGTCGTCGCCGCCGCTGGCGACCGCCGGCGAGGCCGTCAGGGCCGACAGCCCCAGGGCGGCGGCGCTCAGGGTGAGGGCGGCGGTACGGACGGCGGTACGGGGACTGCGTTGGACATCAGGTCTCCTCGAGAGTGTCGTGGAACTTCGGCTCGGTCCCCAGCGTGCCGCCCACCCCCGGCCCCTCACCATTGGCGAGTAGTACTACGACCACCGTCGAGAGGCGCAACTCAACGGGAGAGGTTCGAGAGTGGCGAGCAGGTCCTCGTGGAGCTGGAACCAGACGGTGTGGGCGGAGTCGAGGCCGGGCTCGTCGACGTACCTGCGCTGGCCACGGTCGACCTGAGCCAGGGCGGCGGCGAACCGGTCGCCGTACCCGCCGAAGCGCTGCAGCACGGCCACGAGCCGCTCTTCCAGACCCCGCAGCGCGATCGACAGGTTGGCCAGGGTGCGCAGCACCTGCTCGTCCCAGGCCCAGTCCGTGTGGTCGTTGGCAGCCATCGGATCGCCCGCGGCCGGACGTACCTGCCACCGGGACATGGCGCCCAGCAGCCGGGTGTTCAGCGGCACGAAGTCGTCGTGCACGGCGGCCACGACCGGCCGGGCCCCGGTGGCGTCGAGCTCCGCGGCGACCAGGCGCTCACCCTCGGCCTTGCCGCGCTCGGTCAACGCCCAGCCGTTCAGGCCCGCGAAACCGACGCGAGTGACGAGTCCGGCAGCCTCATGGTCGAGGAGCAGGTCCTCCACGACGTCCGGGTCGAGGGCAAGGCGACGAGCCACCTTGACCTCGTCGGCCATGCCCGCGACGCGCAGCGCGTGCAGGACCAGCAAGTCCGGCGCGGACGGGTTCACTCCCGGGACTGCTCGTCGGGGTAGAGCACACAGGCCACGTCGACGGGGCCGGAGCGACGCAGCTCCGGGGCGTCGGCGGGCTCGAACTGGACCTCGACGGCGTTGCCGGCGTCCTCGATGCCGCGGACGCCCGTCCACATCGGCTCGTCGGGGTTCTCGGCCTTGATCCGGTCGAGCAACGCCCGTACCTCGCCCGCGCCGCCCTTGCCGAGCTTGGCGGTCGTGGAGGGCTGGTCGAGGCCGTCGAGGTCGCCGATGACGGCCTGCTCGTCCTCGTACGCCTCCACCTTGCGGGTCCAGTGCTCCTCGAGGAGGACGCGGAGGTCGCGCGACTCCCACCCGCACCCGGCCACCGCTTCGGGACAGCGGGGGTGGAAGGAGCAGCCGAGGGGCGGCTCGGCCGCGTCGGGGATCTCCCCGCGCGGCAGGTCGCGCGCGACCATCCGCGTCGGGATCCGGCTCGGGGATCGCCTTGAGCAGCGCCTTGGTGTAGGGATGCCGCGGGTTGGCGAAGATCTCGTCGGTCGGGCCGACCTCGACGATGCGGCCGAGATACATGATGGCGATCCGGTCGCAGAAGTACTTGGCCGACGCGAGGTCATGGGTGATGTAGACGTACGTCAGCCCGAGCTCCTGCTTGAGGTCGAGCATCAGCTGGAGGATCTTGGCCCGGACGCTCATGTCGAGCATGGAGACCGGCTCGTCGGCGACGAGCACCTCCGGGTCCAGGATGATCGCCCGAGCGATGACGGCGCGCTGCTTCTGACCGCCGGACAGGTCCGAGGGGTACTTCGAGAGGAACCGCTCGACCGGGGCGAGCCCGACGCGCTCCAGGGCGGCCTCCACCTGGATGCGGAGCGCCTTGCCGGAGGCGATCTTGTGGATCACCAGCGGGTGCCCGACCGCCTCCTCGATGGTCATCGACGGGTTGAGTGCGGCGTGCGGGTCCTGGAAGACCATCTGGAGGTCGGTGCGCAGCCGGCGCAGCTCGGCGCCGCGCATCTCGGAGACGCGTCGCTCCCCGCGGTCCTGCGAGTGGTAGGTGATCCGGCCGTGCGTCGCCGGCACCAGCCCGAGCAGCGAGCGGCCGAACGTGGTCTTGCCGCTCCCCGACTCGCCGACCAGGCCGAGCACCTCGCCCCGCTTGAGGGAGACGGTGACGCCGTCGACGGCCTTGACGACGCGCGACTTCAGGCCCAGCATCCGCGACAGGGCGCCGCCCTGCAGCTGGAAGTGGACGGCGAGATCCTCGATGTCGAGGACCGTGTCGGACCTCGGTCCGGACAGCCGGTCTGCCTCAGGCTTCGTCGGCAACGGCGATCTCCTCCCGCTCGAGCGGCGTGCGTTCGGACTCGGGGACGTCGCCCGCCAGGCCGTCCTTGAAGTCGGCGGCCCAGCACTGGGCTCGGGTGCCGCCCTGGTGCTCGCGCTCGATGGGGTGCCGGGTCGCGCAGATCTTCATCGCGTCGGGGCAGCGCGGGTGGAAGTGGCAGCCCGGACGGAGGCTCGACGAGGTCCGGCGGAGCGCCGTCGATGTAGTTCAGACCCGTGGTCCGCAACGAGATGGTCGAGCGCAGCAGCTCGCGCGTGTACGGGTGCTTGGGGCGGGAGAACACCTCGCGGGCGTCGCCGATCTCGACGATCTCCCCGGCGTACATCACGGCCACCCGGTCGCACGCCTCGGCGATGATGCCGAGGTTGTGGGTGATCAGCAGCAGCGCGGTCTCGGTAGTTGTACCGCAGGTCGTGCAGGATCCGGATGATCTGCGCCTCGACCAGGACGTCGAGCGCGGTGGTCGGCTCGTCGGCGACCACGAAGGCTGGGCGCAGCACCAGGGTCAGGGCGATCATCAGTCGCTGGCGCATCCCGCCGGAGAACTCGTGCGGGTACGCGCGGTAGCGGGTGGGCGGGATCCCCATCAACCGCAGCGCCTCCAGCGAGCGCCGCTCGATCTCGCTCTTGCTGATCGAGCGGTCGTGGGTCTTGAGCGTCTCGGCGAAGTGGTCACTGATCCGCATGAGCGGGTTCAACCGGGTCAGCGGCTCCTGGAAGATCATGCCGAGGTCGCGGCCGCGCATGGCCTGCTGCTCCTTGGGCTTGAGCGTGAGCATGTCGGTGCCGCGGAAACGCAGCTCGCCGTCGCGCGCGCTCCCGTCGGGCAGCAGCCCGATCAGGCCGCGTCCCAGGGTCGACTTGCCGCAGCCCGACTCCCCCACCAGGCCGAGGATCTCGCCCGCGTGCAGGTCGAAGCTGACGCCGTCGACGGCACGGACGGGACCACGCTCGGTGCCGTACCAGACCCGCAGGTCTCGCACCTCGAGCACGGGGTCGCCGGGGACCTCGGCGGCGGTGGCGTTCTCGTCGACGATGTCGGTCATCGGACCGCCGCCTCCCTCTCGGCCTCGGTCGGCATGCTCCCGAAGGTGACGCCCTGCAGGCGCCGACGGCGGAGGGCGGGGTTCACGGTCTCGTTGAGGCCCTCGCCGACCAGGGTCAGGGCGGTGATCAGCAGGATGATCGCCAGGCCCGGCCACAGCGCCGGCCACCACACGCCGGCCTGCGCGTCGTCGAGGGCCCGGCTGAGGTCGTAGCCCCACTCCGAGGCCTCGTTGGGCTGGATGCCCCAACCGAGGAAACCGAGAGCGGCCAGGGTGCTGAGGGCGTCGGCGGCGTTGAGGGTGCCGATGACGGGCACCGACTGGACCACGTTGCCGAAGACGTACTTGCGCATGATCGTGAACGGCGTCGCGCCGATGGCGCGGGCGGCCTCGACGTACGTCGTCTCGCGCGTCGACACCGTCGTGTTGCGGACCACCCGGAAGTACTGCGGGATGTAGATCGTCGTCAGCGACAGCGCCACGGCGACGACCCCGCCGCCGAGGACATCGGTCAGCAGGAACGAGAACACGATCGCGAGCAGCAGCGAGGGGAACGCGTACAGCGCATCCATGACGAACACCAGGATCCGGTCGATCCAGCCGCCGACGAACCCGGACACCAGGCCGAGCGGCACGCCGATCAGGACCGAGAAGACGACCGACAGGACGACGACCTCGAGCGCGGTCCGCGCGCCCCAGACCACCCGGGACCAGATGTCGTAGAACTGGTCGTTGGTGCCGAGCCAGTGCTCGCCGCCCGGTGGGGCGAGCTTCGGGAACTTCACCCCGGCCGCGTCGCGGGTCTGGTTGAAGTCGTACGGGGCGATCCACGGCGCGAAGATGGCGACCACCACGAACAGGATCGTGACGACCAGTCCGACGAGCAAGATCCATCGGGCCAGGCCCTTGGTGTTCCAGATCGTCTTGATGAACGTCGCGCATGTCAGTACCTCACCCTCGGGTCGACGAGCGCGTTGATGATGTCCACCACCAGGCTGCACAGCACCACGACCACGGCGAAGAACGTGACCAGGCCCTGCACCGCGATGTAGTCGCGGGCGTTGAGGTACTGGACCAGCTCGGTGCCGATGCCGGGCCAGTTGAAGGTGCGCTCGGTGAGCACGGCGCCGCCGAGCGTCAGCGCGACCTGGAGACCGATCACGGTGATGACGGGGACCAAGGCGTTGCGGAAAGCGTGGCGGCGCACGACGTTGCGCTCCGAGATGCCGCGAGCGCGGGCCGCCTCGACGTAGTCGCCCTTCATCGCCTGGATGACGTTGACCCGGACCAGGCGGATGATCACGCCGCACAGCAGGAGGCCGAGGGTGAAGCACGGGCAGCACGTGGTGCTTGAGCACGTCGGTCGTCGCCGTGCTGTCCCCCGCCAGGATCGAGTCGACCAGCAGGATGTGCGTCTGGGGTTGGATGGTGAACATGGTGATCGGCGTCGCGATGCCGTAGGTGGGCCAGCCGGGGAACAGCTCGACGACGAGCAGGACGAGCATGATGCCGACCCAGAAGATCGGGGCGGCGTAGGTGACGACGCCGAAGATGCGGATGCCGGCGTCGGCGCTCGTGTCGCGGTAGCGCCCCGCCAGCCGACCCAGCGGAAGACCGACCACCAGCGCGAACAGGAAGGCGCCGACCGTCAGGGTCAGCGTGGCGCCGCCCTGGTCGCGGATCACGTCGATGACCTGGCGGTTGTCGGAGACGGTGGTCGCCGAAGTTGACGCGGGCCACCTGGCCGAGGTACTCGAGGTACTGCACGATCAGCGGCCGGTCGAGGCCGAGCGCCTCGCGGCGGACGTCGAGTGCCTCCTCGCTGAGCCGACCGCCGAACGCCGCGCTGACCGGGTCGCCCGGCGCGACCCGCAGCAGGAAGAAGACCATCGTCAGGAGCACCCACAGCATCGGGATGACGAGCAGGAGCCTGACCAGCGATGTAGCGGGAGAGCGATCCCGATCCTGAGCTCACGCGCTGGTCCTCCTGAGGTCCGAGGGCATCCAGGGATGTCTACAGCATCGAAGGAGGGCGCCGCCCCATCAGGTGGGCGCCCTCCCCCGATTCACGTTGTGCTAGTGAGTCGACCTGTCGACGTCACCCTTCCTTGCTGATCATCCAGAAACGGAAGATGTACGTCGGGTCCAGCGTGTCCTCGACACCCGTCATCGACGAGTTGGCCACGGCGACGTTCTGACCGTTCCACGACGGGATCAGCGGGACGTCCTCGGCGACGATGTCCTGGAGCTGACCGATCTCCTCGTTGCGGGCGTTCTCGTCGGTCTCGCCGATCTCCTTGTCGAGGAGCGTGTTGACCTCGTCGTTGGAGTAGTTGTTGGCGAAGAACCCACCGTCACGGATGAACGGCGACAGGTAGTTGTCGGCGTCCAGGAAGTCGGGGTACCAACCGAGGATGAACAGGTCGTACGCCCCCTCCTTGGTGATCGTCTGGTACTCCTCCCACGCGGCGTCGTCGGTCGTGGCGTCGAACAGGCCGCTCGGTGTTCAGCTGGTCGGCCAGCTCGGTCGCCTCGTCGACGGTGTTGGGACCGTAGTGCTCCGGCGGGTAGCCGAGCTTGATCGCCACCGGGGTCTTCACGCCGGCCGCGTCCAGGATCTGCTTGGCCGCGTCGACGTCCGGCTCGCCGTACTTGTCCTTGAAGGAGTCCTTCTGGCCACCGAAGCCCGGGGGGACGATGGAGTACGACGGAGCGACGGTGCCGTCGTAGGCGTTGTCGGAGATGGCCTGGCGGTCGATGATCTGGGCCACCGCCTGACGGATCGCCTTGTTCTTGCCCACCTCGGTGGACAGCTGCCACACCCAGTAGCGGAACTCCGAACCCTTGCCGCGGACGACCTCGGCCTTGCCACCCTCCTCGATGGAGTTGAGGTCGGTCGGGCTCAGCGTGCGCCACGCGATGTCGACGTCGCCACCCTCGACGGCCGTCTTGAGCGGTGCCGGGTCGCTGAAGTACTGGACGAAGACCTGCTGGCTCTGCGGGGTCTTGGTGCCCTGGTAGGTCTCGTTGGCCTCGAAGACCGCCTGCTCGCCCGCCTTGTACTGGCTGAGCTTGTAGGGGCCGGAGCCGACCATGTTCTCGATGTCGTCGTCGGCGAGCTTGTCGTCGATGGGGAACGTGTCCTCGTCGACGATCGAGGACGTGCCCGACGTCAGGATCTGCATGAACGTCTGGTCGGGCTGGTTCAGGTGGAACACCACCGTCGTGTCGTCGGGCGTCTCGATGGCGCCGTCGGCCAGGGCGGGGTTGTCGGTGTCACCGTTGCTGATCGAGCCGAGCAGCACCGAGGAGCCGTTGGGGTCGGCGATCTCGATGTTGCGCTGGAACGAGAACAGCACGTCCGAGGAGGTGAGCTCGTCGCCGTTGGAGAACGTCGCGCCCTCGGGCAGCGTGCAGGTGATGGTCTGCGGGTCGTCGTAGTCGCACGACGTGGCCAGGTCGGGCTCGGGGTCCGAGCCGTTGGCCGGGACGGTCATCAGCTGCTGGAAGATGTTGTACTGGATGTTCCACGAGCCGAAGTCGTAGGAGCCGGCCGGGTCGACCGACGTCACGGCGTCGGTCGTGCCGAGGATCCAGGGCGCGCCGGTCGCGGTGCCGCCGTCTCCACTGTCGCCGCCGTCGCCGCTGCCGGAGCTGTCTGCCTCGTTGCCGCACGCGGCGAGCGTGCCGATCAAGGCACTCACCGCCAGCACGGACCAGAGCTTGTTGCGCTTCATAGAACCCCTCTGGGTCGGGGCCCCGGCCGCTCGCCGGGGTCGGTACCGCGCGCAACATACCTGCGAGCGGGTGCACCGGTCCACGGAGGGTGGCCGTCGAGATGGTCCCGATCCGGCAACGATTCTCAGCGGGTCAGGCGAGGACCGGAAGGTTTGCGGCGCTGAGCCCGACCAACGAGTCGGCGAAGACGCGCCGCTCGCCGTCCAGGACCGGAACGTGGTTGGGCACGCACAACACGACGCAGCCGGCGCTCTCCGCGGACCGCGCGCCGGTGTTGGAGTCCTCGATCGCCAGGCAGTCGGCCGGGTCCACGCCCAGGAGCCGGGCGGCCTTGAGGTACGGGTCGGGGTACGGCTTCCCCCGCTCCACCGCGTCGCCGGTCACCACGGTGGTGAACAGCCCCTCGGGCAGCCCCTCGAGGATCGGGTCGACGAACCTCCGGTAGGACATCGTCACCAACGCGCACGGCACCCCCGCGGCGTGCAGGTCGGTGAGCAGGTCGACCGCGCCGGGCCGCCACGGCACGGCGACGCGGATCTGCTCGATCACCCCGTCGAGGAGCTGCTCGACGATCTCCGCCGGCTCCAGGTCGATCCCCATGTGCTCGCGGATGTAGCGGCCCGAGTCGAGCAGGTCGTTGCCCGACGAGGTTGAGCGAGTCCTGCTCGGTCCACGTCCCGCCGTGGCGAGCGGCGAGCTCCCCCTCGGTCAGCATCCAGTAGGGCTCGGTGTCGACGAGCGTGCCGTCCATGTCCCAGAGGACCGCGGCGTACGGCGACTCACTGCACTCGGGGTCGTAACCGAGGCTCGGCGAGAGCCACTTCTCCGCCTCGGCGAGCGTCCAGCCCTTGCGGGCGGCGTAGTCCTGGACCTGGTCGCGGCCGATCCGGCCCACCACGAAGTACTGCGACTCCGGGTGGCTGAAGTAGAAGCCGGACACCGACGCACCCGGCTGCATGGCCATCGACTCCGTGAGGGTCATGCCCGGTGGTGCCCTCGACGTCGAGGAGCGACCAGATCGACTCCTTCTCGGTGTGCTCGGGGCTGGCGGGGTAGCCGGGCGCCGGGCGGATGCCGTCGTACCTCTCCTTGATCAGGCCGACGTTGTCGAGCCGCTCGTCGGGCGCGTAGCCCCAGAGCTCGCGACGGACCCGCTCGTGCAGCCGCTCGGCGAACGCCTCGGCGAGCCGGTCCGCGAGCGCCTCGAGCAGGATCGCGTTGTAGTCGTCGACGTCCTTGCGGAAGGCCTCGACACGGTCGGCCGCGCCGAGCCCGGCGGTGACGGCGAACGCGCCGACGTAGTCGTGGAGCCCGGTGGCCTTCGGGGCCACGAAGTCGGCGAGCGACCGGTTGGGCACGCCCTCGCGGTGCTGCCCCTGCTGGCGGAGCTGGTGCAGCACGGTGACCGGCTCGGCGCGGGTCTCGTCGAGGTACACCTCGATGTCGTCGCCGACGCTGTTGGCGGGGAACAGGCCGACCACGCCGTTGGCGGTCAGCCAGCGCTCGTCGATGATCTGGTCGAGCATCTCCTGCGCGTCGTCGTAGAGCTTGCGCGCCGCCGGGCCGCTCGAGGGGTTGTTGAGGATGTCGGGGAAGGCGCCCTTCATCTCCCAAGCGTTGAAGAACGGCTGCCAGTCGATGTAGCGCCGCAGGTCGCCCAGGTCGTAGCCCCGGAAGACCCGCACGTGCTGCGAGTGGCCGCCCCGGATCCCCACGATGGGCGAGACCGCGTGGTCCTGCTGGAGCAGCAGGTGCGGGCGCGGCGGGCGGTACGACGCCCAGTCGACCGGCGTGGCCCGCTCGCGCGCCTGCTCCAGCGAGATCATCGGGCGGTCGTTCTTCGCGGAGTGGCGCGCGCGTAGCGACTCGTAGTCGGCCTGCACGTCGTCGAGCAGCTTCTGCCGGCGGTCGTCGCTCAGCAGGGACGCGGTGATCGGCACCGAGCGCGAGGCGTCCTTCACCCAGACGACGGGGCCGTCGTACTTCTGGTCGATCTTCACCGCGGTGTGCGCGCGAGAGGTCGTCGCGCCCCCGATGAGCAGCGGGATGGTGAACTCCTGCCGCTGCATCTCGGTGGCCAGGTTGACCATCTCGTCGAGTGACGGGGTGATCAGGCCGCTGAGCCCGATCACGTCGGCGCCGATCTCGCGGGCCGTGTCGAGGATCTTCTGGGCCGGCACCATCACGCCGAGGTCGATCACCTCGTAGTTGTTGCACTGCAGCACGACGCCCACGATGTTCTTGCCGATGTCGTGGACGTCGCCCTTGACGGTCGCCATCACGATCGTGCCGTTGGTGTCCTTGGCGGTGGCCAGCTCGGGGTTGTCGAGCTTCTCCTGCTCGATGAACGGGATCAGGTAGGCCACGGCCTTCTTCATCACCCGCGCCGACTTCACGACCTGGGGCAGGAACATCTTGCCCGCGCCGAACAGGTCGCCGACGACGTTCATGCCGTCCATCAGCGGGCCCTCGATGACCTCCAGCGGCCGGCCGCCGCGGGCGGCGATCTCCTGCCGCAGCTCCTCGGTGTCGGCCTCGACGTGGGCGTCGATGCCCTTCACCAGGGCGTGGGTGATCCGCTCGCCCACCGGCAGCGCGCGCCACTCCTCCTCGGTCTCGTCGACCTGGCCGGGGGCCTTGTTGTGGCTCTCGGCGATCTCGAGCAGCCGCTCGGCGGCGTCCGCGCGGCGGTTGAGGACGACGTCCTCGATCCGCTCGCGCAGCTCGGGCTCGACCTGGTCGTAGACCACCAGGGCGCCGGCGTTGACGATGCCCATGTCGAGGCCTGCCTTGATGGCGTGGTAGAGGAACACCGCGTGGATGGCCTCGCGCACGGGGTTGTTGCCGCGGAACGAGAAGCTCACGTTGGAGATGCCGCCGGAGACCTTGGCGCCCGGCAGGTTCTGCTTGATCCAGCGCGTCGCCTCGATGAAGTCCCGGCCGTACGTCGCGTGCTCCTCGATGCCCGTCGCGACGGCGAACACGTTGGGGTCGAAGATGATGTCCTCGGCCGGGAAGCCGACCTCGTCGACGAGGATCCGGTAGGCCCGCTCGCAGATCGCCTTGCGGCGTTCGAGGTTGTCGGCCTGGCCGTCCTCGTCGAAGGCCATCACGACCGCGGCGGCGCCGTACTTGCGGCACAGGCGGGCGTGCTCGCGGAACTTGTCCTCGCCCTCCTTCATCGAGATGGAGTTGACGATCGGCTTGCCCTGCACACACTTGAGGCCGGCCTCGATGACCTCCCACTTGGAGGAGTCGACCATCACGGGCACCCGGCTGATGTCGGGCTCGCTGGCGACCAGCTTGAGGAAGCGGTCCATGGCCGCGACGCCGTCGATCATCCCCTCGTCCATGTTGACGTCGATGACCTGGGCGCCGCTGACGACCTGCTGGGCGGCCACGGTCAGCGCGGTGTCGTAGTCGCCGGCCTTGATCAGGTTGCGGAACCGTGCCGAGCCGGTGATGTTGGTGCGCTCGCCGACGTTCACGAAGAGGCTGTCCTCGGTGAGCGTGAAGGGCTCGAGCCCCGACAGCCGCATCGCCGGCTCGACGTCGTGGGCCTTGCGGACCTGCTTGTCCTCGACCGCGCGGGCGATCGCCGCGATGTGGTCGGGCGTGGTGCCGCAGCAGCCGCCGACGAGGTTCACGTACCCCGCCTCGGCGAACTCCTCGATGACCGCAGCCGTCTCGTCGGGGGTCTCGTCGTACTCCCCGAACGCGTTCGGCAGGCCGGCGTTCGGGTAGCAGGACACGAACGAGTCCGCGACCCGCGACATCTCGGCGATGTAGGGCCGCATCTCCTTGGCGCCGAGCGCACAGTTGAGGCCGACGGCGAGCGGCGCCACGTGCCGGATCGAGGTCCAGAACGCCTCGGTCACCTGGCCCGACAGGGTGCGCCCGCTGGCGTCGGTGATGGTCCCCGAGACGATGACCGGCCAGCGCCGGCCGCGCTCCTCGAAGACCGTCTCGACGGCGAAGATCGCCGCCTTGGCGTTCAGGGTGTCGAAGATCGTCTCGATGAACACCAGGTCCGACCCACCGTCGAGCAGCCCGTTCGTGGCCTCGGCGTACGCCGCCACGAGCTGGTCGAACGACACGTTGCGGGCGCCGGGGTCGTTGACGTCGGGCGAGATGGACGCGGTCCGCGTGGTGGGGCCCAGGGCGCCGGCGACGTACCGCTTCTTGTCCGGCGTCACGGCGGTCACCTCGTCGGCGACGCGCCGCGCGAGCCGGGCGGCCTCGAGGTTCAGCTCGTACGCCAGGTCCTGCATGCCGTAGTCGGACAGCGACACCGCGGTGGCGTTGAAGGTGTTGGTCTCGACGATGTCGGCGCCGGCGTCGAGGTACTCGCGGTGGATGGTCGCGATGATGTCCGGCTGCGTGATCGTGAGCAGGTCGTTGTTGCCCTGCAGGTCGCTCGGCCAGTCCGCGAAGCGCTCCCCGCGGTACCCCGCCTCGGAGGGCCGGTCCCGCTGGATCGCCGTGCCCATGGCGCCGTCGATCACCAGGATCCGCTCGCGGAGCAGCGCGGTGAGCTCCTCGGTGGCGTCCGGGCGGATGTCGATGGGCAACGCTGCTCCTCGGGTCCGGGGCTGAGAACACCAGCCTAGGAACGCCCGTCCAGGTGGTGGACGGGGTTATCGCATGGTGACACCGGCCGCGGAGCCCCAAGAAATCGCGGAGGGTCGTCTACGCCATGGTGGGGAGTCATAGGGTGGTCGCCGTGATCGAGATCGAGGACGTCCCGGACCTGGTCGACCCGGTCGTGATCGCGGCGTTCGAGGGCTGGAACGACGCCGCGGACGCGGCCTCGTCGGTCATCGACCACCTGATCAAGGTCTGGGGCGCCCGCGTCATCGGCGCCATCGACCCCGAGGAGTTCTACGACTTCCAGGTCAACCGCCCCTTGGTAGGTACCGACGAGCGCGGCCACCGCACCATCACCTGGCCGAGCACCCAGATCGCCATCGCCAGCCCGCCCGACCTGCACCGCGACGTCATCCTGATCCGCGGCATCGAGCCCAACATGCGCTGGCGGCAGTTCTGCGCCGAGCTGCTCGCCGCGGCCGACGACCTGGGCGGCCAGATCGTGGTCACCCTCGGGGCGCTGCTGGCCGACACCCCGCACACCCGCCCGGTCCCGGTCTCCGGCACCGCCACCGAGCCCGAGCTCGTCGACCGGCTCAAGCTCGAGGTGTCCACCTACGAAGGCCCCACCGGCATCGTCGGCGTCTTCCAGGACGCCTGCGCCCGTCTCGACATCCCGGCGGTGAGCTACTGGGCCGCCGTGCCGCACTACGTCGCGCAGCCTCCCTGCCCGAAGGCCACCCTCGCCCTGCTCGGCCGGATCGAGGACCTCCTCGAGGTCAGCATCCCCCTCGGCGACCTCCCCGAGGACGCCCGCGCCTGGGAGCGCGGCGTCGACGAGCTCGCCGAGGAGGACGAGGACATCGCCGAGTACGTCCGCTCCCTCGAGGAGACCCGCGACACCACCGAGCTCCCCGAGGCCTCCGGCGAGGCCATCGCCCGCGAGTTCGAGCGGTACCTCAAGCGGCGCGGAGACGAACAAGGCTGACGCCTCCCGGCGAGGGGGTGTCCCGCTGGTCGCTGGGACGGGGGCGGGAGCCGTCTCGCGCGGGAGACAGGGCGGGGCGGCGCCCTCCTGTGGTCGACATCCGTGCGTGGTTGCGCTGATCTCCGGGCGCCTGCGCTTTAGCCCCGCCCGAGCCACTCCCCCTCCCGTCCGTGGCGCCGCTACGGGCACCAGGGGTCGTTGCACCGTGGTTGCGGTCCGCACCTGCTGCGGACCGCAACCAGGTCCATCGCCTCCCTGGTGTCCGGTGAGGCGCGGCGGGGGCGGAGGAGGGAGCGGCTCCCGCGGGGGCTAAAGCGCAGGCGCCCGGCGTAAGCGCAACCAACCGCGGACGTCGACCACGAGGGCGCCGCCCCGCCCTGTCCCCCGCGGGAGCCGCTGCTCCGCGCCGCCGACCTCAGCCCAGCCCCGCGCAGCGGACACCCTCGCCGGGAGGCGTATCTCAGACGATGCCGAGCGCAGCGTCGACGAGGGTCGAGACCGCATCGGCCGCACCGGGGTCGCTGACGTCCGCCATGCCGTTGCCACCGAGGGTGGCGCCCACCCAGGCGTCGATCGCCGCGCAGGCGCGGGGGGCGTCGAGGTCGTCGGCGAGCGCCGCGAGCACCTCGTCCACGACCGGGGCCGCGGGAGCGCCGGCGTGCAGCGCGAACGCGCGCCTCCACTGGGCGAGGGTGTCGACCGAGGCCCAGAGCTCGGAGTCCTCCCACTCCCAGTCGCTGCGGTAGTGGTGGCGCAGCAGGCTGAGGCGGATCGCCATCGGGTCGACGTCGCTCAGGCGCAGCTGTGAGACGAACACCAGGTTGCCGCGGGACTTCGACATCTTCTCGCCGTCGTAGGCGACCATCCCGGCGTGCGCGTACACCTGGGCGAACCGCTGGCCGGTCGCGACCTGGGCCTCGTTGGCGCACATCTCGTGGTGCGGGAACACCAGGTCGGACCCGCCGCCCTGCACGTCGAACGTCGCGCCGAGCAGGTCGAGGGCGATCGCCGAGCACTCGATGTGCCACCCGGGGCGGCCGCGACCGAACGGGCTGTCCCACGCGGGCTCGTCCGGGCGCTCGCCGCGCCACACGACGCAGTCGAGCGGGTCCTTCTTGCCCTCGCGGTCCGGGTCGCCGCCACGCTCGGGGAAGATCCGGAGCATCTCCTCGCGGGACATCCCGGACTCCTCGCCGAACGCCGGGTCGGCGGTGACGGAGAAGTACAGGTCGTCCTCGACGGCGTAGACCGCGCCGGCCGCCTGCAGTCGCTGGATCAGCTCGATGACCAACGGGATGGACTCGACCGCCCCGACGTAGTGCGTCGGCGGCAGCACCCGCAGGGCCGTCATGTCCTGCCGGAACAGCTCGGTCTCGCGCTCGGCCAGCTCGACCCAGTCGGCACCCACCTTGGTGGCCCGCTCGAGCAGCGGGTCGTCCACGTCGGTGACGTTCTGCACGTAGAGCACCTCGAGACCCGCGTTGCGCCAGGCCCGGTGCAGCAGGTCGAACCCGACGTACGTCGCCGCGTGACCGATGTGGGTGGCGTCGTACGGCGTGATGCCGCAGACGTACATCCGCGCCGCACCCTCGGGGCGCGGCGTGACGAGCCCGCCGGTCGAGGTGTCGTGCAGGGCCACCGCCGGACCGCGGACGGACAGGGTGGGGAGGTCCGAGGTGGGCCAGGAACGCATGGCGTCAGCCTAGATGTACCCGTGGGGCGGCCACGTGCAGCACCGCGCCCCAGTGCCGCCTGAGCAGGCCGTCGGGTCGCTCGGCCAGCCGGCGGCGGATCTCGGCGTACAGGTGCGCTCGCTTCGCATCCTCCATCGCGATGTGCCCGGAGAAGGTGTCGAGGAGCGCGATGAAGGATCCGGCGTCGTAGGTGTTCTCCCAGTCGAGCTGACGCACCACGGCCACGTCGAACAGACCGCTCGCAACGATCTCGGCCGTCTGGTCGGGCAGCTCGCCCGGTCCGAGCCACACATGATCGTCGGGCACGCCCTCGCCGATCTCGTCGTACACCTCCTGGATCTCTCGGAAGAACGGGTCACCGTCACGCGGCACCACGTGGGACGCCGACCAGAACGCCAGGTGGCCGTCCGGTCGCAGCACCTCGTGGGCCCGCCGGTATCGGACCTCCGGGTCCACCCAGTGCCATGCGGTGGCGGCGTAGACCAGGTCGTGGTCGTGCTCTCCCGGCGGGTACGTCTCGAACGCACCGGTCACCACCCGCACGTCCGGGTACGCCGCCAGCCGCCGGCGCGCCTCCTCCGCCAGCCCCGCACCGAGCTCCACCGCCGTGATGCGGCAGCCCAGCTCCGCCAGGGGCAGGGTCGCGGTGCCCGGTCCGCACCCCACCTCGAGCAGCCGCGAGCCCGGGCCGATCCCCGTCGCCGCGACCAGGGCGTCCACGAGCTCGTCGGGGTAGGTCGGCCGCGCGTCGGCGTACGACGCCGCTGCCGAGTCGAAGGTGGCGCGAAGTCGCGAACGCGAGGCTGCTTCTTCACTCACCGGGTTTCGAGACGCGTCACGCATCCCTCGCTCCGCTCCGTCTGCGTCGAACGCTCCTCAACCTGGCGCCTGATCGGAGCCTTCGCAAGCTCAGGCTCCGCGCCGCTCAAAAGGGCGGCCAAGGGATGGCCGGCCAGTCACCCCGTGGCGTCGGCATCTGACGCGTCCGCAGCAGCCGGGCCACCCGCCGGCGCGTGGCCTCCACCTCGTACGGCGTGAGGTGCTGGCCGAGGGCCTCGCCGAGCTCGGCGTCGAGGGCGGTGGCCACGACCTCGAGGCCGGCCATCTCCGCGTCGTCCAGGGCGCCGCCGGCCCATCCCCAGAGGACGGTGCGGAGCTTGGGGTCGGTGTGGAAGCTGACGCCGTGGTCGACGCCGTAGCGGTGACCACCGGCCATCGGGAGGACGTGCCCGCCCTTGCGGTCGGCGTTGTTGACGACGGCGTCGAAGACGGCCATCCGGCGCAGCGCGACGGAGTCCTCGTGGACCAGGGCGACGTCCTGGTCCCGCTCGTCGACGCCGTCGAACACGTGCAACCAGCCCGGCCGCTCCCGGAGCGACCGCACGATGGTGACCGCCTCCTCGCCGTCGGCGGGCTCCTGCCAGAGCTGCACCATCCCGAGTCCGTGCGGGCCGTCGCGCAGGAAGGTCAGCGGCACGACGTCCCAGCCGAAGGCCTCGGAGACCAGGTACGCGCCGCGTTCACGGTCCGCCAGGGTGCCGTCGGGGAAGTCCCACAGGGGGCGCTCACCCGCGACCGGCTTGTAGACCACGGTCGTCCCGCACACCTCGCCGACGAAGGTCGCGTTGGAGGCAGGCATCACCCGACCGTGCAGCACCAGGTCGCTGTCGTGGAGCTCAGGGCTCGGCTCCCGCACCGACCGCACCGGCCGCTCAGGCCTCGCGGCGGCGGTGGCCGTTGGCCCGCACGCACAGGTGACCGGCCGGGTCCATCGGACCCCCGCAGAAGGGGCAGCTCGGGCGGCCGGCCTCGACCACCCGGCCGGCACGCAACGCGAAGGCCCGGGCGGTGCCGGGCGTGATCCGGACCAGGAGCACCTCGTCCGGCTCGGGCTCCTCGAAGGGCTCGTCGCCGGCCTCGGCTCCCTCGCTCACCTCGTCGGTGATCGGGAAGACCTCGATGACCACGCGGCTGATGCCCGGGTCCCACGACAGGGTCATGGTGCCGGCGCGGAACTCCTCCTCGATGGGCTGCTCCAGCGGAGCCTGGTCGTCGAGGTCGTGCGGCGCCAGCGCGGGAACGATGGTCCCCGACGACCCGTCGTCGAGCACCTGGTCGAGCAGCTCGTCGACCCGCTCCGCGAGCGCGGCCACCTGCTGCTTCTCCAGGGCCACGCTGACCATCCGGGCCCCGGCCCTCGCCTGGATGAAGAACGTCCGGGCGCCGGGCTCGCCGACGGTGCCGACGACGAAGCGCTCGGGGGGGTCGAACTCGTGGATCACGGGCACGTACGAAGCCTAGGAGGTTGCCGCAACCGGCCCGGCACCGCCGCCGACGGCGGCGTCCGCGCTGGTGTCCGCGCTGGTGGCCGCCTTGCGGGTGCGGCCCTTCTTGGCCGGCGGCGGCACCAGCCACGACAGGTCGCCGTCGTGGGTGTTGGTCGCGAGCACGAACGGCCGGGTGGCGGTGTAGCGCACGATCGACACCGAAGCCGGGTCGACGTGCAGGCGCTGGAACAGGTCCAGGTGCATGCCGAGCGCGTCGGCCAGCACTGCCTTGACGAGGTCGCCGTGGCTGACCGCGACCCAGACGGCCCCGGGCCCGTGCTCGGCCTCGACCGCCGCGTCCCGGCGGCGTACGGCGTCCACGACGCGGGCCTGCATCGAGGCCAAGGACTCTCCGCCGGGGAAGGTGGCGGCGGACGGTTGGGTCTGCACGATCTTCCAGAGCGGTTCCTTGGCGAGCTCCTTCAGCGACCGGCCCTGCCACTCGCCGTAGTCGCACTCGGTGAGGCCCCGGTCCGTGGCCACCCGCAGGGTCGCCGCCTGGGCGCGGACGACCGCCTGCGCGGTCTGCCGGCATCGCTCGAGCGGGCTCGAGACCACCGCCGCGAGGGGAACGGGCGCGAGCCTGGCCGCGGTGCGCTCGGCCTGCGCCACGCCGGTGTCGTCGAGGCGGACGCCGGGAGTCCGACCGGCCAGCACCCCGCCGACGTTGGCCGAGGTCCGTCCGTGCCTGACGAGGATCACCGTTGCCACGTCGGCGAGGCTAGCCGCACTAACCTTGCCCCGTGATGTGGCCGTGATCGTCGACAGCGCCGTCTACCGCAAGGGCGAGCGCGTCCACGTGGCCTGCCAGACCGAGGACTACGCAGCGTTGCAGCTCGCCGCCTGCCAGGAGCACGACTTCGTCTGGGTCGGGCTGGCCGATCCCACCCAGGAGGAGCTCGCCGACGTCGCCAAGGCATTCGGGCTGCACCCCCTGGCCGTCGAGGACGCGTTGTACGCCCACCAGCGGCCCAAGCTCGACCGCTACGACGACAGTCTCTTCCTCACCCTGCGCACCCTCTGGTACGTGGACGAGAACGACGCGGTCGAGACCGGCGAGATCAACATGTTCGTCGGGCACGACTACGTGGTGACCGTGCGCCACGGCCAAGGATCCTCGCTGCACCAGAGTCGGCTGGACCTCGAGGGACGGACAGGCGTCCTCACTCACGGACCCTCGGCCGTCGTGTACGCCGTCTGCGACAAGGTCGTCGACGACTACGAGGAGGTCGCTGCGTCGCTGCAGGAGGACGTGGACGAGGTCGAGTCGTCGGTCTTCTCGCCCGACCGGACCGACGACGCCAACCGGATCTACGTCCTCAAGCGCGAGGTGGCCGAGATGCGCCGCGCCGTGATGCCTCTCAAGGAGCCGATGCGCCAGTTCGCCGACGGCCGGGTCGAGGGCATCGACGACGACGCGCGGCCGTTCTTCGCCGACGTCTACGACCACGTCGCGCGGACCGCCGAGGTCATCGACGGCCTCGACAGCCTGCTGACCGCCGCGTTCCAGGGACACCTGGCCCGCATCTCCGTGCAGCAGAACGAGGACATGCGCAAGATCTCGGCCGGCGCCGCCCTGGTCGTTGTCCCGACGTTGATCGCCGGCGTGTACGGCATGAACTTCGACCACATGCCCGAGCTGGGGTGGCAGTTCGGGTATGCCTACGCGCTCGGGCTGATGATCGCGACCGCCGCCGCGCTGTGGGTGCTCTTCAAGAGGTCCGGCTGGCTCTAGCCCCCGCGCCGGCGCACGCGGCCGGTTGCTTGGCGGGCCGGCGCCGATCAGGTCGCCGAGATCACTCCGGCGCCGAGGAGGACGAGGATGACCACGCCCAGCGCGATGCGGTAGGGGATGAACCACGCGATCGTGTGGTGGGCCACGAACTTCAGCAGCCAGGCCACGCTGGCGTAGGCCACCAGGAAGGCCACGACGGCGCCCACGATCATCGGTCCGACGGGGAGCGAGCCGTCGAGGGCGTCGGGCAGCTCGTACACCCCGGCCGCCAGCAACGCCGGGATGGACAGGAAGAAGCTGAGCCGGGTGGCGGTCAGGCGGTCCAGCCCGAGGAACAGGCCTGCGGAGATCGTCGCGCCGGACCGGGAGACGCCCGGGACGAGGGACACGACCTGGACGCACCCGACGACGATCGCGTCCCGCAGCGTCAGCTCCTTCTCCGAACGCTGCTGGGTGGCCACCCGTTCCGCGAGCCACAGCACGCTGCTCCAGGCGATCAGCGCCACCGCGACGACCCAGAGCGACCGCAGGTCGCCGGTGATGAAGTCCTTCAGGAGCAGCCCCGCAAGTCCGATGGGGATGCTGCCGAGGATGACGTACCAACCCATCCGGTGGTCCAGCGTCCCGCGCAGCTCGGCGTCGAACAGCCCCCGGACCCAGGCCGACGCGATACGGAGGATGTCGCGGGCGAAGTAGACGACGACCGCGAGGATCGCACCCATCTGGATCACAGCCGTGTACGCCGTCACGGCCGGGTCGTCGACGTCGAGGCCGAGCGCCTTCTCCGCGATCGTCAGGTGACCGGTGCTGGAGACGGGGAGGAACTCGGTGAGTCCCTCGACGATGCCGAGCACGACCGCGTCGAAGTAGTCCATGGGGCGGGAGCGCCAATCGGGGTCGGGGGCTGGCCGCGGACCAGCCTAGAGTGCGGGCTGGACCGGCCGCGTCCGACCCGCAGGGGGTGCGTCACGCGCCGCGAATCGACGGCTAGGTTGTCCGCATGCACGTGCGGTCCGTCGGTGCCACCGGCCTCAAGGTGTCCCGACTCGGACTGGGCACGATGACGTGGGGGCGCGACACCGACGAGCACGAGGCGCGCGACCAGCTGATCGCGTTCGCGGAGGCCGGCGGCTCGCTCGTCGACACCGCGGCCGGCTACGGCGACGGCGCGTCCGAGGAGCTGATCGGCAGCCTGATCGGCGACGTGGTGGCGCGCGACGAGATCGTGATCGCAACCAAGGCCGGCATCTCGCGGCGCACGGGCACCCGTGTCACCGACGCCTCCCGCGGCAGTCTCCTGACCGCCCTCGACGGCTCGCTCGCACGGCTCGGGGTCGACCACGTCGACCTGTGGCAGGTGCACACCTGGGTGGACGACGCCCCGTTGGAGGAGACCCTGTCGGCGCTCGACACCGCGGTGGCGACCGGTCGGGCGTCCTACGTCGGGGTGTCCAACTACGCGGGCTGGCAGACGGCCCAGGCGGCGACCTGGCAGCGGGCGGTCCCCGGACGGGTCCCGCTCGCGTCCACGCAGATGGAGTACTCCCTGCTCAACCGCACGATCGAGGACGAGGTGCTGCCTGCCGCGCACGCGCTCGGCCTCGGGGTGCTCGCCTGGTCGCCGCTCGGCCGAGGTGTGCTGACCGGCAAGTACCGGACCGGTACCCCCGCCGACTCCCGGGCCGCGACGTCACACTTCGCGGGGTTCGTCGGCGCCTACCTCGGCCCTCGCTCGCAGCAGGTGGTCGAGGCCGTGGCCCGCGCCGCCGACGGGCTCGGCTGGACCCCGCTCGAGGTCGCGCTGGCCTGGGTCCGCGACCGACCGGGCGTCACCGCCCCCATCCTGGGCGCGCGGACGGCCCAGCAGCTGCGCGGTGCCCTCGGGGTCGAGGAGCTCACGCTCCCCGACGAGATCACGGCCGCCCTGGACGACGTCTCGGGGTCGGGGGCCGGCGCCTCCGAGGGAGGCGAGTGAGCATGGCCGCCACCCTGCGCCGCGCACACGCCCCCGGGGTGGAGTGGGAGTTCGACCGCATCACGATCGCGCGCGACTACCCCCGCTCGGTCGTCACCAAGATGCTCGTCGAACGCGCCGAGCACGGCGGCTGGGAGCTCGACCGGGTCCGCGTCGCCCCGGACGGCACGCGCCGGGTCGTGCTGCGGCGCAAGATCATCCGAGTCCGGCCGACGCTGTACAGCACGTCGATCTGACCGACGGAGATCAGCAGGCGACGCGGATCTCCACGTCGCACGTGTTCGTACCGAGGCCGCCGTCGCCCCGGTCGTTGCCGGCGCCACCCTTCAGCACGTCGTCTCCCGCGGCCCCCTTGAGCTGGTCGTTGCCCGGCCCGCCGATCAGCCGCGCGTCGCCAGCGGGGAGGTTGTTGCACCCGTCGGGGTCGACCGTGAGGCGGTCGGCCCCCTGACGGCCGCGCAACGCCACCCGGCATGTGCCTCCGGCCACCACCCACTCGTTGGCCCGGCTGCCGAGGAAGCGGACGCTCGGCCCGTGCAGACCGGTCAGCTGGAAGCGCTGGAACGACGACCAGACGATCTGGGCGACACCGTCCTTGGACGCCTGCCCGGTCACGTTGTCGAAGACCCAGTCGCCGCTCACCGTCGGGCCCGGCAGGGGCTGGTAGGTGTTGATGCCGAGGCCGCCGGAGAGGGACGCTCCCCCGGACGAGCCGTAGGTCACCAGCGTGTCGTCGCCCGGACCGAGCGTGACGGCGTCGGTGTTGAGGGCCGTGCTGCTGCCGCTGATGACGTAGTCGTCGCCACCCCCGGCGTCGATGAGGTCGCTGTCGTCGGGTGAGGTCTGGTTGGACGCCTCCTGGCTCCAGACGCGGTCGTTCCCGTCGCCGCCGTAGAACGCGTCGTCGCCGAAGCCGAGGCTCACGAACGACTTGCCCTTGTGGGCCCGGGCGCCGACGAAGTCGTCCCCCGGTCCCGCGTTGATGACGGCGGTGCCCTTGCCGGTCACGCAGATGGAGTCGTCACCGGCGCCCGCGTCGACCCGCGTGGCCCCCCGGGTCAGGATCACGTCGTCACCGGCCGTGCCGATGACGGTGCCGTTCGGGGACCCCTCGGCCGTCAGCGCCAGCCCGTTGCAGGTCGGGGCCGCTCGCTGGTGGCCGAGCTCCGCCTGGGCGGGCGGACCCGCGAGGGCGACGAGGGCCAGGGGCGCAGCAAGAAGGAGGGCACCCACCAGGGCGCCCTTGTGTGCCACCTGCGCGGGACGGCGCGAGGACATGGCTCCGTACCTCCTCCGGGGTCGGCTCGAGGGCCGATGGTCAGCTGTCATGGGGTGCGACGCCCGCGACCGTCGAAATGTTCGCAGGCGTTGCCCGGTGTGGTCGAGCCCACACCGTCAGATCTCGTCGAGCAGGTGGTCCAGGACCCTGGCCCCGAACTCCAGCGCGTCCACCGGCACCCGCTCGTCGACACCGTGGAAGAGCGCGGTGAAGTCGAGGTCGTCGGGCAGCCGGAGCGGCGCGAACCCGTAGGAGCGCATGCCCAGCTTGGTGAAGTGCTTCGCGTCGGTCCCGCCGCTCATCAGGTACGGCGCCACGACCGCCTCGGGGTCCTCGGCCATGAGCGCGCGGGTCATCGCGTCGACCAGCGCACCGTCGTACGGCATCTCCCACGACGGCTGGTGGGACAGCGCCTCATAGGTGACGTCGTCGCCGCACAGCTCGGCAAAGGTGGCCCAGAACTCGTCCTCGTACCCCGGCAGGAACCGACCGTCGACGTACGCGCTGGCCTCCGACGGGATGACGTTCACCTTGTAGCCGGCCTGGAGCATCGTCGGGTTGCAGGTGTTGCGGATGACGGCGCCGATCATCCGGGCGGCGTCACCGAACTCCTCGACGAGGGCCTCGGCGTTCTCGGGTGTCGCCTCGGTGCCCGCCAGCTCGCCGACAGTGGCCAGCAGGGCGCGCATCGTGGGCGTGAGCCGGACCGGCCACTGGTGGGCGCCGATCCGCGCCACCGCCGTCGCCAGGGACGTCACGGCGTTCTCGCGGTTGACCATCGACCCGTGCCCGGCGCGGCCACGGGCCGTCAGCCGCACCCAGGCCATGCCCTTCTCGGCCGCCTCGATGAGGTACAGCCGGCGGCCGCGGACGGTGGTGCTGAAGCCACCGACCTCGCCGATCGCCTCGGTGCAGTGGGAAAGCTGGTCCGCGTGGTCGAGGACGAGCCGCTCGGCGCCGCGGTGTCCGCCGGCCTCCTCGTCGGCGGTGAAGCACAAGGTGATGGGCCGCTCGGGCACGTGGCCGGCGCGGGTACGCGCGCGCACGACGGAGAGCAGCATCGCGTCGAAGTCCTTCATGTCCACCGCGCCCCGGCCCCACACGAAGCCGTCACTGACCTCCCCCGAGAACGGGTGCACCTGCCAGTCCTCGGCAGCCGCGGGCACGACGTCGAGATGGCCGTGCAGCAGCAGCCCGTCCTCGCCCCGGGCGGGGCCGCCCCAGTGCGCGATCACGTTGGTGCGGCCCGGCTCGCCCTCGACGAGGGTCGCCTCGATGCCCACCTCGTCGAGCAACGCGGCCACGTGCTCGGCGGCCTTGCGCTCCCCCGGTCCGTCCTCGTCACCGTAGTTCGAGGTGTCGATCCGGATCAGGTCCCGGCACAGCTCGACGACCTCGCCGGCAGGGTCGTACGAGGCGCGTCCAACGTCGTCCGAGTCGCCAGCCATACCGGTCATCCAAGCACCCTCGGCCGAGCCCTCCGGCGATGCTGGGAACGCCGATTCCCTTTGCTACGCTTCCAGCCGCACTCGTCCGGGTGGCGGAATTGGCAGACGCGCTAGCTTGAGGTGCTAGTGCCCGTATTAGGGCGTGGGGGTTCAAGTCCCCCCTCGGACACCAGTCGTCGTCGACATCCCCAGGTCCGGTGGTCTGGACCAGTCACCCGCGCAACAAGCGTCGGGATTCGTCACTCCGAACCCACGTTGCACACTTTTCGCGCACACTTCTCGCGAGTGGGGGTGCGTGCATGAGCAGGAACAAGACACCGACGGTGCCGGAAGGTTCGGGTATGGGTGACCAGGACGACTTCAACGCGTCCTCCCCTGCCACCCGGTTGCTGGACGCCCTGGGTCGCGGTGACCTCAACGCGCTGCTGCTGGAGTTCCGGCCGACCACCATCGTCCGCACCGAGGACCGCACCTGGTCGGTCCAGGGCGAGGAAGACGTCCTCTACTGGCTCGAGGAGGCCTTCGAGACCTTCCCGGGCCTGGTCTTCGACTCTCACGCCCGCCACGTCGGCTACGGCCAGGTCATCGAGGAGGCCCGTGTCCGCGACATCGGTCCTCTGGACCCGGCGCCGGGTGTTCCTGCTGTCGGGGCGGCCGAGGACGGTGGCACCGCGGCCGACCAGCCCCGGCTGAACATGCCCGTCCGACTGACCGTGCTGCACGACGACGGCTACGTCCACGAGATCATCGCGAGCTACCCGCAGGCCCTGCTGCGGTCCGCGCTGGGCCAGCACGTCGACCCCCTCGACATGGCCCTCTCGGAGATCCAGTCGGCGTTCGTCGCGTCCGCCGGCTCGGGGTTCAAGACCTACCAGATGGGAAGCGGTCCGCAGCACGAGACCGAGTACGCCCACGCGGCGGCGGTCCCGCTCGCTCGGGTCGCTGCACCCGAGCCCGAGCCTCAGGTCGAGGTCGAGGTCGTCCCGGAGCCAGAGCCCGAGCCCATCGCCGTCGACCCGGGCTGGACCCCACCGCCGTACGTCCCCGTGGAGGCGGACGAGAAGCCGCGTCGTCGGGCACTGGTCGCCGTCCCCGTCGTGATGGCCCTGGTCGCCGCGATCGCCGCCGGCAGCTGGTGGCTCGGCCGTGACGACACCGCCGCCCAGGCCGACGCCAAGCCGGGCAAGGGCGGCCAGTCCGCGGGTCAGAACAAGGGCAACGCCAAGCCGACCAAGAAGCCCAGCTCGAGCTCCCCGAAGCCGACGCCGAGCAAGACGCCGCAGATCGTCATCAAGAGCAACAAGCCGACCGTCGCCACCCTGAAGTCGGACCTCGCGTTCGACAAGGGCAGCGCCGTGCTCTCCGACGCTGCGAAGGCTGCCATCGCCGAGATCGCCGGGGCAGTGCGCGAGGCGGGACTGACGGGGACGATCGCCGTCCACGGCTACACCGACAACGTCGGTTCCGCGAAGTCCGGGATGGAGCTCTCCAAGCTGAGGGCGCAAGCGGTTGCGCAGTCGCTGCGCAACGCCCTCGGCAGCTACGCCATCGACATCACCGCGTTCTGGCACGGCGAGGACGACCCGATCGCCGGCAACGACACCGAGGCGGGCCGACAGAAGAACCGCCGCGTCACCATCATCCTGCCGAAGCCTCCGGAGTCCTGACGCCGTCTAGGCTCGAGCCCATGGGATCGCCGCCGGACGCGCTGCGCGTCGGGTTCGTGACCGGGGCGACGCCCGACAAGTGGGCGGGCGTCTGGCGCGAGCGGTATCCGCGCGAGCGACTCGAGCTGGTCCCGGTCACCGAGGCAGAGCAAGAGGCGTTGCTGCGCGACGGGACGTTCGACCTGGCCCTGGTACGCCTGCCGGTCGACCGCGACGGTCTGCACGTCATCCCGCTCTACGACGAGGTACCAGTGGTGGTGGCCGGCCACGAGCACCTCGTCGCCGCGGCCGACGAGGTCACGCTGGCCGACCTCGTCGACGAGCAGCTGGTGCGGCCGTACCGCTCGGGGTGGCAACCCGACGTCACCCAGCTCGACTGGCCCCCGATGACCGAGCGCGAGGCCGTCGAGACGGTGGCAGCGGGCACCGGCATCGTGATCCTGCCGATGTCGGTGGCCCGGCTCCACCACCGCAAGGACGTCGTCAGCAGGCCCGTCGTCGACCTCGCTCCCACCAGCATCGCCCTGGCCTGGCTGGTGGCGAAGGACGACGAGCGCGCCCAACGCTTCGTGGGAGTGGTTCGCGGACGGTCCGCCCGGAGCTCGCGGTGACCGGCCCTAGAGTTCGAGCGTGTCCCTCCTCTCCCCCGGCACGCCCGCCGACCTAGCCGGCTCGACCGCCGCCGCCTTCCGCGACGCCTACGGCGCCGAGCCCGCAGTCGTCGGCCGCGCGCCCGGGCGGGTGAACCTGATCGGCGAGCACACCGACTACAACGCGGGCACCTGCCTGCCCGTCGCGCTCGCCCACGCGACGTACGCCGCGGTGTCGCCGCGCACGGACGACCTGGTCCGCGTACGCAGCGCGCAGGCCGACGACGAGTGGCAGGGCGAGGACATCGGTCCCGGCGAGGTCACCGGGTGGGCGAGCTACGTGGCGGGGGTCGCGTGGGCGCTGCGCGAGGCGGGCGTCGAGGTGCCCGGGCTCGACGTGTGCGTCGACAGCACCGTCCCCCTCGGCGCCGGGCTCTCCTCGTCGGCGGCCCTGGAGTGCTCGGTGGCGGTGGCGATCGCGCACCTGGCCGGCCTGGACGACAGTGAGACGGGGCGGCGAGCCCTGGTCGAGGCCTGCATCCGCGCCGAGACCGAGGTGGCCGGCGCGCCCACCGGGGGCATGGACCAGACCGTCGCCATGCTCGCGCGGCCCGACGCCGCGTTGCTGATCGACTTCCTCGACCACACGACCCGAGCGGTGCCCCTCGCCCTGGCCGACGCCGGGCTGGCGGTCCTGATTGTGGACACCCGGGTCTCGCACGCCCTGGTCGACGGCGGGTACGCGAGCCGGCGCACCGACTGCGAGACCGCCAGCCGCGAGCTCGGCGTCGCGTCCCTCCGCGAGGCCACGCTCGACCGGGTCGAGTCCCTGGCCGACTCCCGGATCCGGAGGCGCGCGCGGCACATCGTCACCGAGATCGAGCGGGTGGCCGACGCCGTCGCTGCGATCGAGCGGGCGGACTGGCGGGCCGTCGGCGAGCTGTTCGTCGCCTCGCACGCCTCGATGCGCGACGACTTCGAGATCTCCTGCCCCGAGCTCGACGCGGCCGTCGAGGCCGCGCTCGAGGCCGGCGCCGTCGGGGCCCGGATGACCGGGGGCGGCTTCGGCGGCTCGGCCGTGGCCCTGGTCCCGGTCGACGGGCTCGACGCGGTCATGGCGACGGTCGACACCGCGTTCGACGCCCGCGGCTTCCGCCGCCCCACCTTCCTCCGCGCCGAGCCCTCCGCCGCCGCCGCCCTCTGCTAGCCCGCTCGAGTTGCGCCTCGTGATGGGTTCAGTTGCGCCCCGTGATCGGTTGAGTTGCGCCCTGTGATGCGCCCGGACATCACGACACGAAACTCAACGCATCACGACACGCAACTCAACGGGCAGTGGGGCCTGTCAGGCGGGCGGGGATGGTGAGGCCGGAGGAGCGGAGCTCGAGCTCGGCGAGCGCACGGACGATGTCGGGGTCGCGCTCGCGCCACGCACCTGCGGGGTCGTCGCTGACCCGGGCGAGCACGTGCATGGGCTGCCGGGTCAGGGCCCGCAGGGCGAAGAGGTCGAGGTCGTCGGCCGTGTCGATGAAGCGGGCGCCGGCCGTCGCGCGCCGGACGAACCGCCAGCGGATCGGCAGGTGGATGGCGCCGGCGATCAGGATCGGGATGGCGGCGATCGAGACGCCGAGCCAGAGGGCGAGCCGCTCGACGGCCGCGACCTGGTTGCGGCCGGCCTCGGCCAGCGAGTCGGACGCGCCCGACGCCTGGTCGAACGGTGTCGCCACGTCGTCGCCGACGATCGGCACTCCCCTCAGGTAGTCGCCCGCGTCCGTCAACGACCCCGAGAGGCTCGTCGCCGCCGCTGCCGTCTCCCGACCTGGCGCGGCCAGGGCCATCGTGGTGTCGTGGACCTGGTTCCCGACCCAGACCCACAGCACGAGCCAGAGCACGAACAACAGGTCGGCGACGATCTGGGCGGTCCGGCGGCCAGGCGTGTCGGCGTAGAGCTTCATGGTCCTATCGGACCAGGTCGGGTCGAGTAGGGGTACTCAGTGGTGAACGGGTACTCACGCGGACGCCGCCGCGGTCCGGTGCGAGCAGGCTTTCCTCATGCCTACGACCCAGAACGCGAACCCCAAGAACTCCGGTGCCTTCTACATGCAGGCGATCGTCTCCTTCGGCGTTGCTCTCTTCGCCGTCCTCGTCGCCGTCTACTACCTCCCGGCCGACCCGTGGATCAAGGCGTTCTTCGCACTGTCCATCTGCTACCTGGTCACCTCCTCGTTCACGCTGGCCAAGGTGATCCGCGACCGCCAGGAGGACGACATGGTGTTCAGCCGCCTCGACCAGGCCCGCCTCGAGAAGGCCCTCGCCACCCACGACCCGTACAAGGGCGTCGCCTCGTAACCCGCCCTGACACACTCCTGCGTGTGCAGCACCTGCCCGATCCCGCACTCCTGGTCCTGATCGGACCCGCGGGGTCGGGCAAGTCGCATTTCGCCCGGGTCCACTACCGCGGACCCGAGATCGTCTCGTCCGACGACCTCCGCGGCGTCGTCGGCAGCGGAGCCCACGACCTCGCGGCGACCGACGAGGCCTTCGAGATCCTCGAGCGGGTGGTCGCCGCGCGGCTCTCCCGCGGGCTGACCACCGTCGTCGACACCCTCGGCCTCGACCGGAACCGACGGCGTGCGTGGCTGGAGGCGGCGCGAGCCGCCGGGCTGCCGACCGTGGCCGTCGTGATCGACACCCCGCCCGAGGAGACGCGCCGCCGCAACGCCGACCGCGCGTACGTCGTCCCGGCCACCGCCCTGGCCACGCAGCTCAAGCGCTTCGGCGAGGTACGCGCCGAGCTCGACGACGAAGGCTGGGACCTCGTCCACGTCGTGCGGCCCGACTCCCCCGCCGTTGCCGAGACTCTCGACTCCGGGGCGGCCCCCACCGCCGACCGCCGCTCCTCGCAGGGGCTCGCCGTGATGCTGCAGCTGTCGCGGTTCCCGTGGGGTGAGGACCCCGGCGCCTGGCTGCGGTCGGTGGCCCTGGCCGCCGACGAGGGCGGCTTCGCCGGTCTCGCGGTGATGGACCACCTCATCCAGATCCCCCAGGTCGACCGGGCCTGGGAGCCGATCCCGGAGCCATGGGTGACCCTCGGGCTCGTCGCCGGCCTCGACACCCGGCTCAGGCTGGGCACCCTCGTCACCCCGGTCACCTTCCGGCCGCCCGGCATCACCGCCAAGGCCGCGGCCACGCTCGACGCGCTGACCGGCGGTCGCGCCTTCGTCGGCGTCGGCGCCGGCTGGTGGGACCGCGAACATGCGGCCTACGGTCTCCCGTTCCCGCCCGCCCGCGAGCGGCTCGACGCCCTCGAGGCCGGCATCGAGACGATGCGGGCGCTGTGGGCGGCGGGTACCAAGGCGTACGACGGCGAGCGCGTCAGCCTGCCCGAGACCACCTCCTACCCCCGCCCGACAGGCCCGATCCCGGTCATCGTCGGCGGCAGCGGCGAGCGGCGGACGCTGGACATCGCCGCGCGGCTCGGCGACGGCTGCAACCTCCCGTCCGACGTCGAGCGCCTCGACCGCAAGCTCGCGGTGCTGCACCGGCACCTCGACGCGGTCGGTCGCGCGCACGACGACCTCGAGGTCACCGTCCTCGACCTGCCCGTCGTCGGCCGCGACCGCGACGACGTGTGGGCGCGGGTCGAGCGGCACCGCGGTCGCACGCCCGCGGCGACGTACGCCGCCAAGAAGCACGCGGGCACCGTCGCGCAGCAGCGGGACCGGTACGGCGCTCTCGCCGACCGCGGGGTGGGCACGGTGTTCGTCTCGACGCCCGACCTGAACGGCCCCGACGACGTGCTCGCCCTGGCCGGCCTGAACGCCTGAGCTACTTGAGCTCGGCGCTGGTGAGGCCGAGGACGCGGCGCGCCACGATCAGCTGCTGGATCTGCTGGGTGCCCTCGAAGATGTCGAGGATCTTGGAGTCGCGGGCCCACTTCTCGAGCAGCTCGCCCTCGCCGTACCCGACGCTCCCGCACAGCTCGACGCACGAGAGGGTGATGTCGGAGCCGACCCGGCCGGCCTTCGCCTTGGCCATCGAGGCCTCCAACGAGTTGGGCTTGCCGTTGTCGGCCATCCACGCGGCCTGCAGCATCAGCAGACGGGCGCCCTCCCAGTCGGCCTCCATCCGCAGGTACGTGGCCGCGGCGGCCGACTGGACCTGCGCGGGCCGGTCGTAGTCGATCGTCACGCCGGCCCGCTCCAGCAGGTCGCGGGTCAGGTCGAGCGAGGCGCGCGCACAGCCGATCGCCATGGCCGCGACCAACGGCCGGGTGTTGTCGAAGGTCGCCATCGCGCCCGCGAACCCACCGTTGCTGGTGTCGATGTCGGGCGAGCCGAGCAGGTTCTCCCGCGGCACGCGACAGTCCACGAAGCGGATGGCGGCGGTGTCGGACGAGCGGATGCCGAGCTTGTGCTCCAGCCGCTCGACCTCCATGCCCGGCGTGCCCTTCATGACCACGAAGGACTTGATGGCCGCACGGCCCAGCGACCGGTCGAGGGTCGCCCACACCACGACCGCGTCGCAGCGCTCGCCGGACGTGACGTAGATCTTCTCGCCGTTGATGACGTACTCGTCGCCGTCGAGGCGCGCGGTCGTCCGGATGTTGGCCGAGTCGGACCCGGTGCCCGGCTCGGTGATCGCCATGCTGGCCCAGAGCCCGGCGAACCGCTCCTGCTGCTCGGCGTCGGCCACCGAGGCGATGGCGGAGTTGCCGAGCCCCTGACGGGGCAGCGAGAGCAGCAGGCCCACGTCGCCCCAGCACATCTCGGCGATGGACATCACCGACGCGAGGTTGGTCCCGTTCCGTACCCCCGGCTTCGGTTCCTCGTCGTCACGCCTGACGCCCGCGGCACCCGCGCCGCTGCTGGCGCCGGACTCCGCGATCCCGTCGATCATGGCGGCGAGGAGGTCGAGCTCCTTCGGGTACGCGTGCTCCGCCGCGTCGTACTTCCGGCTGATCGGGCGCAGCATGTTCATCGCGACCTGGTGGGCCTGGTCGCGCAGCTGCACGAGCTTCTTCGGGTCGTCGAGGTTGATCATCAGACCAGCACCCCGCCTTCCATCACGCCGATCGCTCTGAGGTCGCGGTACCACCGCTCCACCGGGTGCTCCTTCACGAAGCCGTGGCCGCCGAGCAGCTGCACCCCGTCGAGACCGATCTTCATGCCCTTGCTCGCGCAGAGCTGGCGGGCGAGCCCGATCTCGCGGGAGGCGTCCTTGCCGGCGGCGACACGGGCCGCAGCCTTGTAGGTGAGCAGCCGCATGGCCTGCAGCTCGATCGCCATGTCGGCGACCATGAACGCCACCGACTGACGGTGCGCCACGGGCTCGCCGAACGCCTCGCGCTCCTTGACGTACGGCGTCACGTAGTCGAGCACTGCCTGACCCGTGCCGACGGCCAGGGCGCACCAGGCGAGGCGCGAGAGCCGCACGCACTCGACGTACGTCGTGCCGTCGTCGCTCCCGAGGAGGGCGTGGGTCGGGACCCGCACGTCCGTCAGCGACGAGCCTGGTCGACGAGGCCGCGCGCACGCCCATCGCCGGGTCGGCCTCGACCTCGAGCCCGTCGAGGCCGGCCTCGACCAGGAACAACGCGTTGGCTCCCGTGTCGAGCCGGGCGCCGACCACGAACAGCTCGGCGTCGGCTCCGCGCGGAACGAGTGACTTCACGCCGTCGAGCACGTAGCCGTCGGCGCTGGGCGTGGCGGTGGTCGCCGGGTCGAGCGCGTCGAAGAGGACGGTCGGCTCGGTGAGAGCGAGGGAGGCGGCGGCGGGCTGGACGCCCGTGAACGCCGGGAGGTACGTCGCCTGCTGCTCGTCGGTCCCCCACAGCGACAGCGCGGTGGCGACCGCGCCGTTCGCCATGATGGCGACGGCGATGCCCAGGTCGCCCTGCGCGAGCGCCTCGGCGACGAGGGTGCCGGTCATCGCGGTGCGCTCGTCCGACAGTCCCCCGAGCGACTCCGGGACGCCCAGGATGGGCAGCCCGATCTCGTTGCCGGCTGCGAGCACCTCAGGGGGCGTGGCGCAGGCCGTGTCGGCGTCGGCGGCCGCCGGTCGGACGATGTCGGTGGCCAGCTGGGTGACCACGTCGACGAGCATCTGCTCGTCCTCGGTGGGCGTCAGGTCGAAGACTCCCCTGGTCGGCGTGGCGCCGGGCCGCGTGCCGGCCCTCCCCCGCTTGCCGGCGTTGGCGAAGGCGCGGCCCGCGATGGTCGCCGTCCGGAAGCCTCCACGGGTGAGCGTGAACACGGCGCGCTCGGTGTGCTTGCGGATGCCGAGGCGGTCGAGGAGCTCGCTCTGGGCCAGCTTGTTCATGGCGGCCACCGCGTAGCCGAGCGGGTCGCGGCCGTCGCGGCTGGAGACTCCGAACGTGGTCGGGGGTCTGCGGGGGGCGGACATGGGGGAACTGTAACTCTGAGTTACAGTTGGTGGCGGGGTCGGTACGCGTGGCACCGCTCACACGCGCTGGGGGGCCGTGTGCGCGACCGCGTGCCGACCCTTCACTAGGGTTTCCAGCATGAGCTCCGACGTGGTGCAGGCGCCCCACGGGCCGTTGCCCGAGGGTGGTGCGGTCCGGCCGATGACGCGCTGGGGCACCCCGGTCATGCACCGACCACAGGCCGACGTGACGTCGTACGACGACGACCTGCGCACCCTGGTCGCCGACATGGTGGCGACGATGTACGCCGCCGACGGCGTCGGCCTGGCGGCGTGCCAGGTCGGGGTGGACCTGCGGGTCTTCGTCTTCGACTGCCCCGACGACTCCGGGGACCACACGGTCGGCGTGGTGTGCAACCCGGTGGTGACCCTGCCGGAGGGCAAGGACCGCAACCTCGAGGAGGCCGAGGAGGGCTGCCTGTCGTTCCCCGGCGCCTTCATCGACTGCGCGCGGCCGGACTTCGCGCGGGTGGACGGCTTCGGGGTGGACGGCTCGCCGGTGGTGTTCGAGGGCGACGGGCTCCTGGCCCGCTGCCTCCAGCACGAGACCGACCACACCCTCGGCACCGTCTTCGCGGACCGGCTGCCGACCAAGGCCCAGAAGAAGCTGCGCAAGATCCAGGCCAAGGTCGCCGACGAGTTCCCGCCAGGATGGCCGGCATGAAGGTCCGCATCGTCCACGTCTCCCAGCCCACCCACGCCGCCATCGCGGCGGGTGACCTGGCCGGGGCCAACCTGCTCTCCCCCGTGCCCCTGACGCCGGTCTTCATCACGGACGGGTTCAGGTCGACGTTCGCCCGTCGGGCGACGCAGCTGCTCGAGCACCCGGAGGACGAGCCGTGGGTCACGGGGATCATCTGGGACGAGGACCTGGGCGCGGCGGTCGGCGCGGCGGGCTTCCACGGCTCGCCAGACGCCGACGGCATGGTCGAGGTGGGTTACTCCGTCGACCCGGACCTCCGTCGACGGGGGTACGCGCGAGCCGCGATGCAGGTGCTGCTCGACCGCGCCGTCGCCCACCCCGACGTCCGGGTTCTCCGCGCCACCATCTCCCCTGACAACGAGCCCTCCCTCGACCTGATCGCGTCCTTCGGCCTGGAGCGCAACGGCGAGCAGTGGGACGACGAGGACGGTCTCGAGTACATCTTCGAGATCCCGACCCCCGGACCGTGAGTGGTGGCGTTTGGTCCCAAACGCCAAGAAAAGGCGCCCCAGGGGTGTCGTTTGTGACCAATCGTCAACGGCGGGCGGTGACGTAGCAGGCGACCGCGGTGGCGGCGGCGACGTTGAGGGAGTCGATGCCGGCGGCCATGGGGATGGTGGCGCGGCGGTCGGCGGACTCCTCCCAGTGCCGCGAGAGGCCGTGGCCCTCGCCGCCGAGGACCAGGGCGACCTTGTCGAGGCCGCGTACGGCGTCCTCGACGGGGACCGAGTCCGGCGCCAGGGTCAGTGCGACCGTGGTGAAACCCGCCGACGAGAGCGTCGGCAGCGCCGAGTCCCAGGGCTCCAGCCGCGTCCAGGGCAGTGAGAACACCGCTCCCATGGCGACCTTGATCGAGCGGCGGTAGAGCGGGTCGGCGCACCGCGGCGACAGGAGCACGGCGTCGAAGCCGAGCGCAGCGCCCGAGCGGAAGATCGCGCCGACGTTGGTGTGGTCGACGATGTCCTCGAGCACGAGCACGGACCTGGCCCCGGCGAGGACCGAGTCCAGCGAGGGCAGCGGCAGCCGCGCGAGCGACGCCAGGGCCCCGCGGTGCACGTGGAAGCCGGTGACCTGCTCGGCCAGCGACTCCGAGACCACGTAGCAGGGCGCCTCGGAGCGGGCGAGCACGTCGCCCAGGCCGTCGAGCCAGCGCGGCGCCATCAGGAACGACCGCGGCGAGAACCCGGCCTCCACAGCCCGTCGGACGACCTTCTCGCCCTCGGCGAGGAACAGCCCGTGCTCGGCCTCCAGGTGCTTGCGCAGCGAGACGTCGCGCAGGTCGCGGTAGTCGGCCAGGCGTGCGTCCGCCGGGTCGGCGACCTCCACGAGGGTGGCCACTAGTACGCCTCGGGATGGGCCACCCGCACGACCTCGCCGACCACGATGATGGCCGGTGCCCTGACGGCGTTGGCCGCCAGCGCCTCGCCCAGGGTGCCGAGGGTGGCGAAGACCGTGCGTTCCGCGGGCATCGAGCCGTCGCAGACGACCGCGACCGGGGTGCCCGCCGCCCGACCGCCGGCCAGCAGGGCGGACGCGATGGCGGGCGCGTTCTCGACGGCCATCATCAGCAGGAGGGTGCCGGTGAGCCTGGCCACGGCTTCCCAGTCGACCAACGAGCCCGGGTGCTCGGGTGGCAGATGCCCGGAGAGCACCGTGAAGTCGTGGGCCACGCCTCGGTGCGTGACGGGGATCCCGGCCAGGGCGGGGACGGCGATCGGGCTGGTCAGACCCGGGATGACGGTGACCGGTACGCCGGCCTCGCGGCACGCGATCATCTCCTCGAAGCCGCGCCCGAACACGAAGCTGTCACCGCCCTTGAACCGGACCACCCGCTGGCCCGCGAGCGCCCGCGACACGATCAGGTCGTTGATGGCCTCCTGGGCGGTGAACCGCCCGCGCGGGATCTTGGCCACGTCGACCAGCTCGGTCGTCGACGGCAGCTCGCCGAGCAGCTCGCGCGGGGCGAGCCGGTCGGCCACCACCACGTCGGCCTCCATCAGGGCCCGGCGACCGGCGAGCGACATCAGCTCCGGGTCGCCGGGACCGCCACCGACGAGCACCACGCCGGGTGTCCGGTCGCGGTGCTGGGGCGCGGCGATGGTGCCCTCGCGCAACCCCTCCAGGATCGCGTCACGCACGGCGGCCGAGCGACGCGGGTCGCGCCCGCCGACCCCGGTGCTGAGCACGGCGACCGTCACGTCGGAGGAACGCCCGACGGCCGGCGTCCAGGCGGACGCCGCCATGGCGTCGTCGGCGCGCACGCAGAAGATCCGGCGCGCCTCGGCGGCCGCGCTCACCGCCTCGTTGGCGGCGTGGTCGTCGGTCGCGGCGACGACGTACCAGGTCCCGTCGAGGTCGCCGTCGGCGAACCGGCGGCGCTCCCAGGTGATCTCGCCCGCGTCGGCCAGCGCCTCGATGGCCGGCGTCGCCTCCGGCGAGACCACGGTGACCACCGCGCCGGACGTCAGCAGGGCCGGCACCCGCCGCTGCGCGACGTGGCCGGCGCCCACCATCACCACCCGCCGTCCGGTGAGCCGCAACCCCGAGGGGTACGGCGGGTAGGCGTCCATCCGCCCATGGTCCCCGATCCGCCGGGAGGACCCGTGCGGTGGGACCAACCGGCGGACTACGTTGTCCCGGTGAGTCTCGACCGTCCCGTCAGCCCGAATCCCTACGACCTGCTCCCGACCGTGGACTCCTTCCACGTCGGCAGCGACGACATCACCGACGGCCAGCCGCTCAAGGACGACCAGGTCGCGGCCGCGGGCAACACCTCGCCGCACCTGTCCTGGAGCGACGCGCCCGCAGGCACCAAGAGCTTCACGGTGACCTGCTTCGACCCGGATGCCCCGACGCCGAGCGGCTTCTGGCACTGGGTGCTGGTCGACCTGCCCGCCGACGTCACCTCGCTCGACACCGGCGCGGCGTCCGGCGCCCTGCCCGGCTCGGCGTTCATGGTCCGCAACGACGGCGGCGAGAAGGCCTTCATGGGGGCCGCGCCGCCTGAGGGCGACCAGGTCCACCGCTACTTCTTCGTGGTGCACGCGGTCGGCGAGGACTCCCTCGGCGTCGACTCCGACGTCTCCCCCGCAGTCGTCTCCTTCAACCTCGCCTTCAAGACGTTGGGCCGGGCGATCCTGCACGGCACCTACCAGCACTGATCCGTCCTCCGTGACCGCGCTGTACCTCTCGGTGGCGACGCGCGCCTTCCGGCGCTACTCGACGTACCCGGCGGCCACCCTGGCCGGGCTCTTCACCAACTGCGTCTTCGGCGTGATCATCAGCTACGTCTACCTCGCCCTGTGGGGCCAGCGGCCCGACGCCGGCGGCTACGACTCGGTCGACGCCGTCACGTACGTCTGGATCGGGCAGGCGATGCTGATGACGGTCATGGTGTGGGGCGGCGGCGCGACCGCCGACCTCTCCGACCGGATCCGTACCGGCGACGTCGCGCTCGACCTGTACCGACCGGTGCCGCTCATCGGCTGGTACGCCGCCCAGGACCTCGGCCGTGCGGCGTACCACCTGCTCGCCCGTGGGGTGGCGCCGACCATCGTCGGCGCACTGCTGTTCGACATCCGCTTCCCCGACAGCGTGGCCGCCTGGGTCGGCTTCACACTGAGCGTCCCGCTGGCCGTGATGGTGAGCTTCGCCGTCCGCTTCCTCGTGGCCAGCACGGCCTTCTGGCTGCTCGACGCGACGGGGCCCGCGACCATCGCCTTCACGCTGACGGTCTTCTTCAGCGGCTTCACCGTGCCCCTGGTCATCTTCCCGGGATGGACCCGGGAGCTGGTGATGCTGCTGCCGTGGGCGGCGTACCTCCAGATCCCTGCCGACATCTGGCTCGGCCAGCGCCAGGGCTGGGCATTGGTGGGCGGCCTCGCCCTCCAGGCGGGCTGGGCCGCGGTGCTGCTCGGGGTCTGCTGGCTGGTCCTGCGCCAGGCGACCCGCAAGGTGGTGGTCCAAGGTGGCTGAGGGAGTGGTCACCAGCGTGCGTGGCTACCGCGACATCGCGCGGATGTGGACCCGCGCCGCGATGGCGTACCCCGCGTCGTTCTGGATGATGGCGGTCAGCGGCTTCGCGATCGGTCTGCTCGACTTCGTGGGCATCTGGATCATGTTCCACACCATCGACTCGCTCGGAGGCTGGAGCCTCTCGGAGATCGCCTTCCTCTACGGCGCCACCGGGTTCGGCCTCGCGGCGGCCGACCTGGTCGTCGGCCGCATCGAGCGGCTCGGCCAGATGATCCGGACCGGTCGCCTGGACTCGATGTTCCTGAAGCCGCTGCCCCTGCTGACGCAGGTGTGCGCCGACGAGTTCGCGCTGCGGAGGTTCGCCCGGGTGTTCCAGGCCGTGGTGGTGCTCGGCATCGCGTGCACGTTCGTCTCGTGGACGCCGGCGAAGGTGCTGGTCACGCTGTCGATGGTGGTGTCGGGGTCGGTGATCTTCTTCGCCGTGTTCATCGGGTTCGCCTGCATCCAGTTCTGGACGATCGACGCCAACGAGGTCGCCAACGCGTTCACCTACGGTGGCAACACGATGACGCAGTACCCCCTCACCGTCTTTCCCAGCGAGGTGGTCAAGGGGCTCACCGTGCTGATCCCACTGGCGTTCGTGAACTGGTACCCCGCCCTCTACGTCCTGGACAAGCCCGACCCGTTCGGCTTCCCGGAGTGGCTGCAGTTCGCCTCGCCGGTGGTTGCCGCCATCATGATGTCCGTTGCCTTGCTGGTGTGGCGTACCGGCGTCCGCCACTACACGTCGACAGGAAGCTGATGACCCTCATCGAGGTCCGCGACCTGGAGCGGCGGTTCGTGATCCGCCGCAAGACGGGCCGGTTCGTACGCTCGAGGGACGAGGTGGTCGCCGTCCGCGACCTGACGTTCGGCATCGAGGCCGGCGAGATGGTCGGGTACATCGGCCCCAATGGCGCCGGCAAGTCGACGACCATCAAGATGCTCACCGGCATCCTGGTGCCCACGAGCGGCCACCTCAGCGTGGCCGGGATCGACCCCAGCCGGCGCCGCACCGAGCTCGCCCGGAAGATCGGGGTGGTCTTCGGCCAGCGCACCACGCTGTGGTGGGACCTGCCCCTGCGCGACTCGTTCGAGGTGCTGCAGAAGATCTACCGCACCGACCCCGCACGGCACCGGCAGAACCTGGCGGAGTACGTGGAGCTGCTCGACCTCGGCGACCTCCTGGACACCCCGGTCCGCCAGCTCAGCCTGGGCCAGCGGATGCGCGGCGACATCGTCGCCGCGTTGCTGCACGACCCCGAGATCCTGTTCCTCGACGAGCCGACCATCGGGCTCGACGTGATCAGCAAGGGCCGGCTGCGCGAGTTCCTGCGCGCGCTCAACGCCACCCGCGGCACCACGCTCGTGCTCACCACCCACGACCTCCAGGACATCGAGGCGCTCTGCGACCGGGTGATCGTGATCGACCACGGCACCTGCGTCTTCGACGGCGAGCTCGCCGAGCTGCACCGCCACGGCGGCTCCACCCGCACCCTCGTCGTCGACCTCGTGGACGAGGGCCCGCCGATCTCCGTGCCAGGCGCCGTCACCAAGCGCGTCGAGGGTCCGCGGCAGTGGCTCGCCTTCCCCACCGACGCGAGCGCCGCACCGGTCGTGGCGGCCGTCGCGGCGGCGTACGACGTCGCGGACCTGTCGATCCAGGAGCCCGACATCGAGGACGTCATCCGGGAGCTGTACGCGCGCTAGCCAGGCTCGTGGGTGGTGACGAGGTCGTTGGCAGCCGCCCACTGCGTCAGGTCGCGACGCTCGATGGCAGCGGCCATCAGGTCGGGGAACAGGTCGGGCGTGCAGGCGAACGCCGGGACGCCGATGCCGGCCAGCGCGGCCGCGTGGTCGACGTCGTACGACGGGTGGCCGCTGTCGCTCAGCGCGAGCAGGGCCACGACGGTGACGCCGGAGCCGACCAGGGCCGCGGCACGGGTCAGCATCTCCTCGGCGATGCCGCCCTCGTACAGGTCGCTGATGAGGACCAGCACCGTGTCCGCGGGGCGTTCGATGACGCTCTCGCAGTAGGCCAGCGCGCGGTTGATGTCGGTCCCGCCGCCGAGCTGGACACCGAACAGCACGTCGACCGGGTCGTCGAGGTCGTCGGTCAGGTCGACGACCTCGGTGTCGAAGACGACCATCCGGGTCTGCACCGAGCGCAGCGAGGCCAGGACCGCGCCGAACACGCTGGAGTAGACGACCGACTCGGCCATCGATCCCGACTGGTCGATGCACAGCACGATGTCGCGCTCGACCTGGTGGGTGCGGCGGGCGTAGCCGACGAGACGTTCGGGCACGACCGTGCGGTGCTCGGGCAGGTAGTGCTTGAGGTTCGCGACGATGGTCCGTCGCCAGTCGACGTCGCGCAGCTTGGGTCGGCGGCTGCGGGCCGACCGGTCGAGCGCGCCGGTGACGGCCTGCACGGTGCGTGCACGCAGTCGCTCCTCGAGCTGGTCGGTGACGCCCCGGACGACGGTCCGGGCGGTCTCGCGGGAGTGCTCGGGGATGGCGCGGCCGAGGCCGACGAGGGTGCTGACCAGGTGCACGTCGGGGGTCACCGCCTGCATCATCTCGGGCTCGAGCAGCAGCTCGCGCAGGCCGAGCCGGTCCATCGCGTCGGCCTGCATGACCTGGACGACGCTGGTCGGGAAGTAGCCGCGGATGTCGCCCAGCCAGCGGGACACCCGGGGGGCGGAGGCCCCGAGACCGCCCCGCCGGTCCGCGTCGTAGAGCGCCTGGAGGGCCTCGTCGCGTCGTTTGTCGTCGGCGCTCAGCCCGGGCACTCCCCCGTCGGCGCCCTCCTCCAGCGTCTCCGCGGCCGCCTCGCCGAGGACCAGCCGCCAGCGGGTCAGCCTGTCCCGTGCCTCGCCCACGACATCCTCAGTCATCGCTCACCGCCAGCCCGAGCAGCGCGGCGACCCGGGCCACCGCCGGCCGGGCGCGCTGGAGGTCGAGCCGCTCGGACGTCGCGACCTCGACCGCGACGCCACCGCCGAGGCGCGCGACCTGACGGCCGATCGAGCTGCGCTCGGGCGGCTGGAACCGGGAGAACGTACGCCGCAGCAACGGCAGCAGGTCCTCGAAGGTGGTCTCCGCGATGGCGCTGACCCACTCGTCCACGATCGCCAGCAGCGCCGGGTCGTGGACCAGCAGCACCGACTCCCCCGACAGGAACCCGTCGAGCCAGGCCGCGCCGTCGTCGGCCGGCGCGCCGACGGACAGCCGCCGGCTCATCCGGTTTGCGGCGTCGGCCTGGTCGATCCGGCCGGCGTCGAGCAGCAGTCGGTCGACCCGACCGGCCACCGAGCCGTGCACCCGGTCGCGCAGTGCGACGGCTTCGAGCGATGACAGCCAGCGGCTGCGCATCCCCTCGTCGTCCAGCAGGGCCACGCCACGGTGAGCGCCCTCGATACCGTCGCGGACCGTCGCGGCGGCGGTGTCGTCGAGGCCGACGCACGCGGCCGGCAGGCCGATCGCGGCCCGGACGACCAGGGCCCGCAACACCTGCGCGACCCCGCCGACGTCGACCCCGCGGACGTCGCCGTACCTGGTCGTCCGCGCCAGCGGTTCGACGGCACCGAGCAGTGCGAGGACGTCGTGCTGCCGCGCTGTGCGCTCCTCGAGCGCGGCCACGACCGAGCGCAGTCCCTCGGGGAGGTCGGCGAGCAGGCACTGGGAGACCAGCCGCCCCAGGGTGGCGAGGTCGTCGGACCGGCCCGCGGTGTCGGTGACCTTGGCCGCCGCGGCGGCGGCGACGGTCGTGCCGAACAGGCCCGCCTCGATCACGGCCACCGCGAGCTCCGGGTGCCACTCGAGGTCCCAGGCCTCCTTGAACGTGCCCGTCGTGCCGCCCGCGTCTGCCTCCGTGCCCCAGTCCACACCGAGCAACCGGAGCCGGTGCAGGAGCACCGAACGGGCTCGTTGGCTCTCGCGGCGCAGGTCCACGACGATGGTCTGCGGGGTCGCGGCGGGCTTGAGCCGGACCGCCCGCTGCTGGCGCTCGAGGTCCGCAGCGAGCGGGACCATGGGGGCTCGCTCCGGCACCGCCCCCAGCTCGCGACCGACGACCAGCGCGTCGTGCACCAGCGACAGCGGCACCCGCGACCCCTCGCAGAGCACCGCCTCGGCCGCGTCGTCGAGCTCGGACAGCCCGACCGACGGACGACCTCGTACGGCGGCCAGCGCCGTCGGCCAGCCGGGAGGCCTCGACGATGGAGGCGGTCGAGGCGTCCAGCTGCTGGCCGCGCAGCTCCCGCGCGACCCGGACCAGCCAGGTGGTCGCGAGCGAGTCGTCGTCCTGCTCGCGGGTCCAGTGGTCGAAGAGGTGCTGGTACCAGCCCGGCGACGTGACCCCGGCGCCGTACCCGCTCGCGTAGGCCAGCCGGCCCGACGACCACGGAGCCCAGGTGGCGGCGACCTTCGTCCTGGGCAGCCCCTTGAGCAGCTCGTTGTCGCGGGCCTGGGGGGGAAAGCCCGATGGGTCCAAGGCCGGCGCGTGGTAGGCGCCGCACACGAAGGCGACCTTTTCGACGCCGTCCTCCTTCATCGCGGCTCGCAGGACGCGACGCATGGCCGCCTCGCGCCGCGCGTTCTCGACGCACGTCGGGGTCGTCCTCGGGGCGCGGGTCGCTCTCACGCACCGCGGCCATCGCGTCCTTGACCGCCGCGAAGCGCTCCAGGGACGAGGTGCTGCGGTGCTCGATGGCGTCCTCCCACCACCGCTCGGGGTCGTCGTAGCCGGCCGCCGAGGCCAGCAGCCCGATCGGGTCGGGGCGCGGCGCCTGGCCGGGCCGGGACTCCCCCTCCTCGGCCTCGGCGGCGCTGGCGGTCGGCGAGCTGGTGCACCACGGGGAGGTCGGCGAAGCGGACGGGTACGCCGTGGTCGAGCGCCCAGCGCGCCGCCACCCACTCCGGCGAGAAGGAGGCGAGCGGGTAGAACAGCGCCTTGCGCGGGGCGTCGACGGCGTACACGAGCCCGGCCACCGGCGGTCGCATGTCGGCGTCGGCCAGCAGCTCGACGACCCGGTCGAGCTCGGGGGCGCCCTCGATGAGGACGACGTCGGGGCGCAGCTCGTCGAGGGCCCGGGCCACGGACCGGGCCGAGCCCGGTCCGTGGTGCCGGATCCCCAACACCTCGACGGTTGCGGTCATGTCGCGGAGGCCTCAGCCGAGGTCGCGGCAGGCTTGGTAGAGGTCGCTCCAGTCGCGCCGGTCGCGCACGACCGTCTCGAGGTACTCCTGCCACACGATCCGGTCCTGCACGGGGTCCTTGACCACGGCGCCGAGCAGGCCGGCCGCGATGTCGGCGGCGCGCACCCGGCCGTCGCCGAAGTGGGCGGCCAGCGCGACGCCGTTCGTCAGCACCGAGATCGCCTCGGCCGTGGACAGCGTCGCGGTCGGCGACTTGAGGGTCGTCCGCCGGTCGGCGGTCACCCCCGAGCGGAGCTCGCGGAAGACCTGTGACCACGCGGTGGACCTCCGACAGCGACTCGAGGTCGGCCGGGAGGGAGAGGCTGCGGCCGAGGGCCTCGACGCGGGTGCGGACGATCTCCACCTCCTCCTCGAGGGTGTCCGGCAGCGGCAGCACGACGGTGTTGAAGCGCCGGCGCAGGGCCGAGGACAGCTCGTTGACGCCCTTGTCGCGGTTGTTCGCGGTCGCGATGACGTTGAAGCCGGGCTTGCGCCTGGACCTCGGAGTCGAGCTCGGGGACGGCAGGCTCTTCTCCGAGAGGATCGTGATGAGGGCGTCCTGCACGTCGGCGGGGATCCGGGTGAGCTCCTCGACACGCACGATGGCTCCGGTCTCCATCGCCCGCATCACCGGGCTGGGGACCAGCGCCTGCCGGCTGGGCCCCTCGGCCAGCAGCCGTGCGTAGTTCCAGCCGTAGCGCAGCGACTCCTCCGCCGTGCCCGCCGTGCCCTGCACCACCAGCGTCGACGAGCCGCTGATGGCGGCCGCCAGGTGCTCGCCCAGCCAGGTCTTCGCCGTGCCGGGCACGCCCAGGAGCAGCAGCGCCCGGTCGGTGGCCAGGGTGGCCACGGCGATCTCGACGAGGCGACGCGAGCCGAAGTACTTCGGGCTCGACGACCGTGCCGTCGGGGAGCTCGCCGCCGAGCACGTACAGCGCCACGGCCCACGGCGAGAGCCGCCAGCTCGGCGGTCGCGGCCGGTCGTCGGCGGCGGCCAGGGCCGCGAGCTCGTCGGCGTACTGCTGCTCCGCGTGCTCGCGCAGCACGTCGGGCGTGATGTCGGTCATCGGAAGGCCTCACTGATCGATCGGTGCAGGGACTGGAACTGGAGGACGTCGCGCAGGGTCGTGCGCAGGAAGGTGTCGTCGCCGGCCGCGTGCATGGCCTTCTCGACGGCCGGCAGGGTGCTGGGGTGCAGGGCCGTCGGCAGGACGTCGCGCAGGGCTCGGACGGCGTGACCCGTGGTCTTGTCGCTGCCGACCGCCGCCAGCACGGCCCGGCTGAGGTCCGGCCCCCACGGTCGTGGGGCCTGGGCGAGCTCGGTGCTCAACGTGCCGAGCTGGGCGGCCGACACCCGGGCGAGCAGATGCCGCTCGCGCTCGTCGGCGGGCAACAGCGCGAGCAGTCGGGTGTCGGGACTGGCACGCATCAGGGCCCGCGCCCAGGTGAGGTCGTGACGGCCCGCCGCGGCCGCCGTCAGCGCACCGGTGACGACGAGGGCGTCGTCGGGGCGCAGCATCGCGACGACCTTGGCGGGCTCGGCGCGCGTCACCTCGGTCCAGACCTCGAGGGGTGCGCCGGCCACGATCTGCTGGAGCCAGCGGGCGCGCTTGGAGACGCCCGGGCCCGGGTCGACGAGCCCGTCGCGGACGGCGGCGTCGTCGGGGTCGTCGGGCAGCCCGAGCTCCAGGTGCTTGCGCAGCGTGCCGTGGGTCGTGAGCAACGGTCGCAGCCGGTCGGCCATCCTGGCAGCTCGGGCGGAGCCGGGGAGGCGGTCCAGCAGCCGACAGGCCTCCTCGCGCACCGACCTCGCCCGGTCGTCGAGGCAGCTCTCGAGGAACGGCTCGTCGGCCCTCCCCAGACCTACCAGCAACGCGGCCACGGACGCCGCTCGGTGCTGCGCGCCGTCGGTCGACCAGGTCTGCTCCACGAGGGCACGACCGGCGTCGGGGTCGGCGGTGCGGAGAGCCGCGATCGCACTCACCCGGTCGGCCGCCTGCTCGGCCCGTCCCTCGTCGGTCACCCACGCCCAGTCCGGGTTGCGGAGGGCGAGCCACCGGCCGCGCTCGCCGAGCACGGCACGGGCGGCCCGACGTACGGCGCTCGTCGTGGCCAGGTCGAGCACCTGGGGAAGCAACCGAGGAGGGACGACGCGACCGGCGGCTGCGGCCGTGTCGAACCAGTGCACGGTGAGCACCCCGCGGGACGCGCCGCCGACCGGACCCTGCGTGACGAGCAGCTCGAGGATCTGGACCGCACCCGGCGGCGCCACGGCCAGCGTCTCCGCGGGCGCCGGGACGTCCGGATCGGGCGCGGGGTCGGCGACCCGGCCGGCGCGGCGGACGGCGTCGCCCAGGGCCGCGGCGTCCAGCAGCGCCTCCTCGCGGGTGGTGCCGTCGCGAGGGACGTACCCGAGGGCGGGCAGCGGCGGGACGTCGCGGCGGGCGGTGCCGACCAGGGCGGCGGCCCGGAGCTGTCCCCACCAGTCGTCGAGCGTCCCGCTCCCCGTTGCTGTCACAGGGCCACCAGTCGTCCGTCGACGGCGACGCTGAGGGGGCGGAACCGGCCACCCTCGAGCTCGCCGAACACGTCCGCCGGATGGCCACCGGTCAGCGCCAGCAACGACCACGGCGCGACACCGTCGTCGACCAGGTCGAGGCGGTCGCCGGCCGCGTCGCGCACGGAGGGCGGAGCGCCGGCGACGAGGGTCGTGCCGCCGAGCGTGACCGGGACACGGTCGAGCCAGGGGCCTGCGGCCAGTCGCGCCGAACGACGGTCGAGCGCGCCGGCCACGGAGTCCGCGTCCCCCAGCGACGTGACCGTCCCGGTCGCCACCGGCTCGTCGGCGAACAGGGCCCGCCGCGGCGACGTCCCCGGATAGCGGCTGACGGTGGCGCTGACCACCGTGCCGGCCAGCTGCGGCGTCGCCATCGGCGTCATGCCGGCCGAGAAGTCCAGCACGAGCAGCACCTCGTCCGTCGCCTCGTCCCGGAGCCAGGTGCGCTGCTGCTGGAGCCGACCGTCGAGACTGCGGTAGCCACCCAGGACCTGGAACGTGCCGGCGTACGAGTCGGCCGCCTTGACCTCGGCGGTCGGCCGGGCCCAGCCGAGGTACGTGCGGAGGTCGGCGAGGCCGTCGACGTCGAGGTCGTCGCGCCTCGTCCACGCGCGGGTGGCGGTCCACCAGCGCCCGCAGACGGCGAGCAGATGGTCGGCCCAGTCCTCGCGGCGGTGCACGTCGCCGCCCATCGAGCGGACCTGCTCGGCCAGCCCCGGCAGCTGGGCGTCGACGAGCCGGGCGGCGGTCTCGTCCCACCAGGCGTACGGCTGCTGGCGGGCGGCGGCCGTCCCGGCGCGGACCAGGTCGCGCAGCCACACGCCGAAGTCGTCGAGGCCGGCGCTCATCAGCGCGAGCCGTTCCTCCAGACGCTTGGCCTGGGCGGCGGGGTCCGGAGCCCCCTCCGTGCGAGTCCGGGGCGCGCCGGACCTCTCGGCGCGACCGTCGGCCCACTCCTGGGCGAACGGGGCGGCCTGCTCGGCGTCGGCCACCGCACCACCGCCGCGCACCCACAGCAGCAGCAGGGCCAGCGCGTGCTTGCAGGGGAACTTGCGGCTCGGGCACGAGCACCGGAACGCCGGCCCGGCCAGGTCCACGCTGACCTGGTACGGCGACTTCCCGCTCCCCTGGCACTTCCCCCACACCAGGATCTCGGTGCTCCCCGTGTCCGACCAGAGCGCCGGGTTGGTGAGCCTGCGGGCAGCCGTCACCGAGGAGTCGTCCGGCGCGAGCGTGGTGACCTGCGCCTCGGTCCAGCGGGGCATCGCGGCCCATCCAAACACCCTGGCCGGACAGTCGTGGGGTAGTCCCGTGCGTTTGACCGGTCGCGGAGCGACTTTCACCGGTCAATTGCACGGGAGTACCCCTACAGCGGCGCCTTGAGCGTCGCCGTGACCGGGATGCGTACCCCGGCCAGGTCCACCTCGTACCCGCCCTCGGCCAGCCAGGAGGCGGTGACGGGTTCGTCGCGACGCAGGTACGCGAGGCCGACGCTGGCGCCGACCGTGGCGCCGTACGCCGCGCTGGTGACCTGACCGACCGGCTCGCCGTCGCGCAGCACGAGCTCGCCGCCCCAGAGCATCGCGTCGGGGTCGTCGGCGACGAGGGACACGAGCCGTCGGCGCGGGCCGGGGGCGCGGAGCCGCTCCCGCCGCTCGACCAGCGCCTCGCGGCCGAGGAAGTCCTTGGTCCCCGACAGCGCCGTCGCGAAGACGAGGCCCGCCTCCAGCGGCGTGTAGTCCGGGGTGAGCTCACGGCCGAACGCGCGGAAGCCCTTCTCGAGCCGGAGTGACTCGATGGCGGAGTAGCCGGCGTTCGTGACGCCGAGGTCGGCGCCGCGCTCGTGCAGCGCGTCGTAGACGGCGACCGCCGCGTCGTTCGGGACGAGGAGCTCCCAGCCCAGCTCGCCGACGTACGTCATCCGGGTCGCGCGTACGCGTGCGCCGGCCAGGTCGAGCTCCTGGCTGGTCGCGAACGGGAACGCCGCGTCGGCGAGGTCCGCCCCGGTCAGCCGGGCCAGGAGCTCGCGCGAGCGCGGGCCCATCACGCCGAGCACGGCGAGGTCGTCGGACCGGTCGACGACCTCGACCTCGGCGCCCTCGGCCACGTGCTCGTCGAGCCAGGCCAGGTCGCGCACGGTGGTCGCGGCGCTCGACACGACGAGGAACTCGGCGTCGCCCAGCCTGGTGACCGTGACGTCGGACTCGTAGGCACCGCGGGCGTTGAGCCACGGCGTGTAGACCGCCTGCCCGACCGCGACGTCGACGTCGGCGGCACACACCCACTGCAGCACGGCGAGCGCGTCGTGCCCCCGGACGAGGTACTTGCTGAACGACGTCTGGTCGAAGACCGCCACCGCGGTGCGGCACGCGACCTGCTCGGCGGCGCTGTGCTCGAGCCAGGCCGGCTTGCCCCAGCCGTAGTCGAGCGCCGGCCCGAAGTACAGCGGCCGCTCCCACCCGTTGCGGGTGCCGAAGGTAGCGTCCGCGGCCGCCATGCGCTGGTGCAGCGGCGAGAGCCGGACGTCGCGGGCGGTCTCCGGCTCGCGGTTCGGCCACGGCACGGCGTAGTGCAGGCCGAGGATCTCGGCCACCCGGCTGCGCAGCCAGGTCTCGTCGGCGGCGTACGGCGAGAAGCGACGTATGTCGACCGAGGTGAGGTCCATCGACGGCTCGCCCTGGACCACCCACTCGGCCAGCGCGCGACCCGCACCGCCGGCCGACGCGATGCCGACCGAGTTGAAGCCGGCGCCGACGAAGTACCCCGCGAGCCCAGGCGCCTCTCCCAGCAGGAACTGGTTGTCCGGCGTGAAGCTCTCGGGGCCGTTGTAGAACTTGCGGATCCCTGTCTGCTCGAGCGCCGGGATCCGCTCGAGTGCCGACTCCATCAGGATCGAGAAGTGCTCCCAGTCCTCGTCGAGGAGCTGGAACTCGAACGGGTACGGGATCTCCGACGGCGCGACCCAGGGCTTCGCAACAGGCTCGAACCCGCCGACCACGAGGCCTCCGACCTCCTCCTTGACGTAGATGTAGCCGTCGGGGTCACGCAGGATCGGCAGGTCCGCGTGCACGCCCTCGAGCTGGTCGGTCACGACGTAGAAGTGCTCGGCGGAGTGCAGCGGCACCGTGACGCCGACCTGGTCGCCGAGGGCCTTGGCCCACTGGCCGGCACAGTTGACGACGACCTCGGCCTCGATGTCGCCGAAGTCCGTCCGTACGCCGGTCACACGCCGTCCGCGCGTGGTCTCGGCCGTGTCGACGCCGAGGACACGCACCCGCTCGTGGACGCGGACGCCGTGGCTGCGCGCGCCCTTGGCCAGCGCGAGGGTGAGATCCGTCGGGTTGGCCCGCCCGTCCTGGGGCAGCCAGATGGCACCGAGCAGGTCGTCGATGGCGATGACCGGCCAGCGCTCCTGGGCCTGCTCGGCCGTGAGCATCTCGCAGTCGAGGTCGAAGGCTGCCGCGGTAGCGGCCGTCCGACGCAGCTGCACCATCCGGTCCTCGGTGCGCGCCACGATCAGCCCGCCGCACTGGCGGTAGCCGGTCGAGAGTCCGGTCTCGGCCTCGAGCCCGGCGTACAGCTCGGAGGAGTACTGCACCAGCCGCGTGCCGCTCTCGCTGGCGCGCAGCAGCCCGACCAGGCCGGCCGCGTGCCAGGTGGTGCCGCACGACAGCGTGCCCTGCTCGAGGAGCACGACGTCGGTCCAGCCGAGCTGGGCGAGGTGGTAGGCCGTCGAGCAGCCGATCACCCCGCCGCCGATGATGACGACGCGGGCGCGGGCCGGGAGGTCAGCCACCCGCAGCGACCCTGTCGAGGAGGTCGTCGAAGCCGTCGCCGGTGAAGCGACGGACGGCCTTCTCGTACCGCTCCGTCCCCCACCCGTGGAAGTCGTAGTCGATGGGGCTGGTGGCGGACTGGATGAAGCCCCACAGGGCCCAGCCGTACTCCGAGCACAGCGACTGCAGGTCGACCCGGGCGCGGAAGCCGGGCTCCTCAGTCGCCCAGCCGTCGACGAGCTCGTCGGTCTGCTCGCGGCTGAGGTCGCACTCGGTGGCGGTGTTGCCGAGCTCGAAGGCCGGGTCGTTGTTGCCGGAGTACTCGTAGTCGATCAGCCACATCCGCTGGCCGTCGTCGATGAAGTTGCCGGCCAGCAGGTCGTTGTTGCACGGGACCGTGGCCGCCGGACGGACCGCGAGCGCGCGGCGTACGCGCTCCCACTGCGGCGCGAAGGCGTCGTACCCGTCCGGGAGCGAGAACCCGTGCTCCCGCACGAGCGCGAGGTACCCGGCCTGGCGGCTGAACATGTCGAAGTCGCCGCTGAACCGGGGTCCGGCGTGGAGCCGGCGGATGGCGTCGGCCGCCCGCGAGATCACCCCCGGCTCGCCGATGCTCTCGTTCGTGAGCGCCGTGCCCTGCAGGAAGGTGATGACCAGCATCCCGAGGTCGGGCCGGTAGTCGACGACGTGCGCACCGACCCCGGCCTCCGCAGCCGACCGGGTGTTGGCGTGTTCCGCGTCGCGGTCGATGCCGAGGAGGCCGGCGTCGCTCTGCGTGAGCCTGACGACGTAGTCCCCTGTCCTCGTCGTCACCCGGAGGTTGTGGTTGGTCAACCCGCCTGGCAGGTCCGCGACTGATCTCGGACCTGCCAGGACGGGCACCTGGTCGAGGAGGGCATCGAGCTCGATGTCAGTCCTCGAACGCCTTGACGACCGCCTCGTCGATGGTGTGCTTGGGACCGGTGAACCAGTTCTTCGCCGACACCTGCCACCAGATCGCCACCAACAGGATCGTGCCGAACGTCAGGATCGGCGCGTAGTTGACGAACTTCCACTCGAAGTTCTCGTTGCCGATCCAGCCCGACGGGTACAGCGGCAGGATGAAGTAGATCGAGATGATGACGATCTCGGCGACCGCGATCGGGTTCATCCACTTGTACTTCGAGCCGTTGTTCCACGCGCCCACCTCGAACGCGTCACCGATCTTCCACCGCAGGTAGATCGGGATCGCGAACGCGAGGTAGAGACCGATGACCGCGACCGAGACCACCGCGTAGAACGCCGTCGGCAGGATGATCGGCTCCTCCGCGGTGCCGAAGTTGACCTCGATCAGGGCGGGCAGGGTGATCAGACCCGCGATCACGGCGACGAACATGACTGCGTTGGCCGGCACCTTCTTGGCGTTGACCTTCGACCAGATGGACGACCCGGGGATCGCCCCGTCCCGGCTGAACGCGAAGGTCATGCGCGACGCGCTCGTCAGGCAGGCCGTGGTGCAGAACAGCTGCCCGAAGGCACAGATCGCGATCACGATCGTGTGGGACGTCACGCCCAGGGCTTGTCCCAGGATCACGTCGGAGCCGTAGTACCCGACGTTGATCCCGTCGGTGACGCCCTGCGGGTCCTGGACCGCGAACAGCAGCGCCAGGAGCAGGATCCACCCGCCGACGGCCGAGTAGAAGATCGACTGCCAGATGCCCTTGGCCGCGGCGTTCGACGCCGACTCGGTCTCCTCCGAGAGGTGCGCGGAGGCGTCGAAGCCGGTGATCGTGTACTGCGTCAGCAGGAAGCCGAGCGGCAGCACGAGGAACCAGTACATCGTCCCGCTGGTGGAACCACCGTCGTAGCCCGAGTTGTTGATCCGCTCTCCCATCACCCAGCCGATGGTCTGGTGGTGGTCGGGGACCACGATCAGCAGCAGGATGATCAGCGCCGCGCCGAAGACGTGCCACCACACCGAGACGTTGTTGACGATCGCCAGCAGGTGGCTGGAGAAGATGTTGGCCAGGGCCGCCAGGATCAGGATCACCACGAACTCGATGAAGACCCGCTGGAGGCTGAAGTTCGCGGCCCAGCTGTCGCTGATCAGGCCGAACAGGATGTCCACGAAGTTGGCCGCGCCGTAGGCCACCGAGGCGGTCACGGCGATCAGGCCGATGAGGTTCAGCCAGCCGGTGAAGAACCCAGCGGCCGGCCCACCGAGCTTGGCCGCCCACCAGTAGATGCCGCCCGACGTCGGGTACGCCGACACCAGCTCGGACATCGTGAACCCGATGATGAGGATGAACACCGAGATGAACGGCCAGCCCCAGCTGATCGCGATGGGCCCGCCGTTGCTCCACGCCTGTCCGAACGTGGTGAAGCAGCCGGCGAGGATCGAGATGATCGAGAACGAGATCGCGAAGTTCGAGAAGCCGGACCACGAGCGGTGAAGCTCCTGGCTGTAACCCAGCTTGGCGAGGTGCTTCTCGTCGTCGCTGAGCTCTCGTGGTTTGGGATGGTCTGTCGCTTCAGGCATCGGACACCTTCTCTTGAACGGCCAAACTGTGGGCCGAGACGTTCGGAGGCTAGACCCGCCGCAACGCGCTTGTGAAGATGCGCCCGGGAATTGGTATGAACTCCGACCATTGACCTCTGGCCGCCGTTACGTCGTGGTGACAGACTCGGCGCGTGCTGCCATCGCCCGGTTCGGGCCACGACCTCACCGAGGCCGTGCTGCGTCCGACCCGAGGCAACCACGCGTTCGAGGCCTGCGTCGAGCAGCTGGCCACCACCATCCGGCTCGGCGTCTACCCCCTCGGCAGCACCCTCCCTTCCGAGCGCGACCTCGCCGAGCGGCTCAACGTCTCCCGGTCGACGTTGCGCGAGGCGATGGCCGCGCTCCGACAGGCCGGCCTGGTCGAGACCCGGAGGGGTCGGGCCGGCGGCACGGTCGTCACCCTCAAGCCCCGTACGCCGTCCGCGCGGGCCGCCGCCCGGCTCACCGAGGCCCGACGCCACGAGTGGCTGGACTCCTTGGTCTTCCGACGGATCGTCGAGCCCGGGGCGGCCAGCCTGGCTGCCCGTGCGGAGCTCGACGCCGGCGCCCTGGCCCAGCTCGACGAGGCCCACACGGCCGTGGCCACTGCTCGCCGACCGGCCGAGCACCGTCAGGCCGACTCCCGCTTCCACCTGACGGTGGCGGCGCTCACCGGCTCCCCACGCATGGTCGAGGCCGTCACGTCGGTGCAGTCCACGCTGCACGAGATGCTGCTGGCGATCCCCGTGCTCGACGCCAACATCGCCCACTCCGACCGCCAGCACGCCGTCCTGGTCCGCGCGATCCGCCGCGGCAACCACGACCGCGCCCGTGCGGTCATGGAGGAACACTGCGACGACACCGCCGCGCTGCTGCGCGGCCTGCTGGGTTAGACCGACGGGGCTAGGAGAGCCATGACCACACCCAACGACCGCTACCTCACTCCCGAGCAGCTGCGGCTGCTCATCGACGACGGCGACATCGACACCGTCGTGATGGCGTTCACCGACATGCAGGGTCGCCTGCAGGGCAAGCGGCTGCACGGGCGGTACTTCCTCGACGTCGCGCTCGAGGCCGGCACCGAGGGCTGCAACTACCTCCTCGCCGTCGACATCGACATGAACACCGTCGGCGGGTACGCCATGTCCTCGTGGGAGAAGGGCTACGGCGACATGGAGTTCGTCCCCGACTGGTCGACCCTCCGGCTGCTCACCCACATGCCCGCCACGGCGATGGTGCAGTGCGACCTCGTCTGGCTCGACCACGCGCCCGTGCTCCAGTCCCCCCGCACGATCCTCCGTCACCAGCTCGACAAGGTGGCCGACAAGGGCATGGTCGCCCTCTCGGGCACGGAGCTGGAGTTCATCGCGTTCGACACGTCCTACGAGGACGCCCACCATCTCGGCTGGCGCGACCTGACGCCCGTCAACCAGTACAACGTCGACTACTCGATCCTCGGCACCAGCCGGACCGAGCCACTGCTGCGCGACATCCGCAACCACATGTACGCCGCCGGCCTCGACGTCGAGGGCGCCAAGGGCGAGTGCAACTTCGGGCAGCACGAGATCGGCTTCCTGTACGCCGAGGCGATGACGACCGCCGACAACCACAGCGTCTACAAGACGGCAGCCAAGGAGATCGCCGCCCAGCGTGGCCAGGCGATCACGTTCATGGCGAAGTACGACCAGCGCGAGGGCAACTCCTGCCACATCCACCTGTCCCTGCGAGGCGACAGCGACCACGGGGGCGACGTCGTGTTCTGGGACGGCGACCAGCGCACGCCGCTCTACGACCACTTCATCGCCGGCGTGCTGGCGACCCTGCGAGAGTTCACGCTGCTCTACGCCCCGAACGTCAACTCCTACAAGCGTTTCGCCGCCGGCTCGTTCGCCCCGACAGCCGTCGCGTGGGGACTCGACAACCGCACCTGCGCGGTCCGGCTGGTCGGTCACGGCCCCAGCGCGCGCATGGAGAACCGGCTGCCCGGCGGCGACGTCAACCCGTACCTCGCCCTCGCCGGCATGCTGGCCGGCGGTCTGCACGGCATCGACAACGAGCTCGCTCTCGAGGACGAGCTGGTCGGCAACGCCTACGACTCCGACAAGCCGCACGTGCCGCACACGCTGCGCGAGGCCCGCGAGCTGTTCGCGGGCTCAGGGATCGCCCGGACGGCGTTCGGCGACGAGGTCGTCGACCACTACGTGAACATGGCCGACGTCGAGCTCGCGTCCTTCGACGCGCACGTCACCGACTGGGAGCTGGCCCGCTCCTTCGAGCGGATGTGAACCGATGACGACCACTCTCATCAACCCGTCGACGGGGGCCGCGCTGCGCGAGGTCCCCTCCACGTCGGCCGAGGAGGCCGACGCCGCGATCGAGCGAGCCCAGGACGCGTTCACGTCCTGGCGCGGCATCGCCCCGGGCGAGCGGGCGCGGCTGCTGCGCTCGTTCGCCGCCGTCGTCGACGTCCACGTCGAGGAGCTCGCCCGGCTCGAGGTCGAGAACTCCGGCCACACCATCGGCAACGCCCGCTGGGAGGCCCGCAACGTCCGCGACTGCCTCAACTACTACTCCGCCGCACCGGAGCGCCTCTTCGGCCGACAGATCCCGGTCGCCGGCGGCCTCGACGTGACGTTCCGCGAACCCCTCGGTGTCGTCGGCGTGATCGTGCCGTGGAACTTCCCGATGCCCATCGCCGGCTGGGGTTTCGCACCCGCGCTGGCGGCCGGCAACACGGTCGTGCTGAAGCCGGCCGAGATCACGCCCCTGACGGCCATCCGGATCGGCGAGCTGGCGCTCGAGGCGGGCATCCCCGAGGGCGTCTTCACGGTGCTGCCGGGCAGCGGCTCGGTGGTCGGACAACGGTTCGTGACCAACCCGCTCGTGCGCAAGGTCTGCTTCACCGGGTCCACCGTGGTCGGCAAGCAGATCATGGTGGGCTGCGCCGACCAGGTGAAGCGGGTGACCCTCGAGCTGGGCGGCAAGAGCGCCAACGTCGTGTTCGCGGACGCCGACGTGGCCAAGGCCGCGGCCACGGCGCCGTACGCCGTCTTCGACAACGCCGGCCAGGACTGCTGCGCGCGCTCACGGATCCTCGTCGAGCGGTCGGCGTACGACGAGTTCGTGGGCCGCCTCGAGACGGCGGTCCGCAACATGTTGGTCGTCGACCCCGCGCGGGACGACAGCGAGATGGGGCCGATGGTCTCGGCGCGACAGCGCGACTCCGTGCAGGCCTACATCGACGGCGCGACCGTCGCGTTCCAGGGCGACGCACCGGGTGGCGACGGCTACTGGCTGCCGCCCACGGTCGTCGAGTCGGCGTCGACCGACGAGCCGGTCTGGCGCGAGGAGGTCTTCGGGCCCGTCGTCGCCGTGATGGCCTTCGACTCCGAGGAGGAGGCGGTCACGCTCGCCAACGACACCGAGTACGGGCTGTCGGGCTCGATCTACACCCGGGACCTCGGCCGCGCGCTGCGCGTCTCACGCGCCGTGGAGTCCGGCAACCTGAGTGTGAACTCGCACGCGAGCGTCAGGTACTGGACGCCCTTCGGCGGGTTCAAGCAGTCGGGGCTCGGGCGCGAGCTCGGCCCCGACGCCCCGAACGCCTTCACCGAGGAGAAGAACGTCTTCTTCTCCGACGAGTCTTGAGAGGAACCACAGTGGCTGGACGCATCGAGGGCAAGGTCGCCGTCGTCACCGGAGGGTGCTCCGGGATCGGCCTGGCGACCGTACGTCGCTTCGTCGAGGAGGGCGCGAAGGTCGTGATCGGCGACCTCAACGTGGCCCGCGGCACCGAGGTGGTCGCCGAGCTCGCCAAGAGCTCCGGGGTTCCCGACGTGGCGACGTTCGTCGAGGTCGACGTGACCGACAAGGACCAGGTCGACGGAATGTTCCGGACGGCCAAGGACACCTACGGCTCGGTCGACATCGCCTTCAACAACGCCGGCATCAGCCCGCCGGAGGACGACTCGATCCTCGACACCGACCTCGACGCGTGGGAGCTGGTGCAGCGCGTCAACCTCACGAGCGTCTACCTGTGCTGCAAGGCGGCGCTGCCCTACATGCTCGAGCAGGGCAAGGGTTCCATCATCAACACCGCCTCGTTCGTGGCAGTGATGGGGGCGGCGACCTCGCAGATCTCCTACTCCGCCTCCAAGGGCGGCGTGCTGTCGATGTCGCGCGAGCTCGGCGTGCAGTTCGCCCGCGACGGCGTCCGGGTCAACGCGCTGTGCCCCGGCCCGGTGAACACCCCGCTGCTGCAGGAGCTGTTCGCCAAGGACGCCGAGCGGGCCGCACGCCGGCTGGTGCACGTGCCGATGGGTCGGTTCGGCGAGCCGGAGGAGATGGCGAACGCCGTGCTGTTCCTGGCCTCCGACGAGTCGTCGTTCATCACCGCCAACACGTTCCTGGTCGACGGCGGAATCTCCGGGGCCTATGTCACCCCCCTCTGACGGTCTGCGCCCGTTGGTCGGGCTGACGACCTACCGCGAGGAAGCCGCCTGGGGCGTGTGGCGCCAGCGGGCCGACCTGTTGCACGCCGAGTACGCCGACGCGATCGTCGCCGCGGGCGGCGTACCCGTCCTGCTCCCGCCCGCCTCGGGCTCGGACATCTCGGCGCGCTCGGTGGTCGCGCGCCTGGACGCCCTGGTGATCTCCGGTGGTGCGGACGTCGACCCGGGCAGGTACGGCGAGGAACCGCACGACCGGACGTCGAACTGGCGCGAGGACCGCGACGCCTGGGAGATCGCCCTCCTCACGGCAGCGGCCGAGGTCGGTCTCCCCGTCCTGGGTGTGTGCCGCGGCATGCAGCTGATGGCGGTGGCGGCCGGCGGCTCGCTCGACCAGCACACTCCGGACGTGGTCGGCCACGACGAGCACTCCCCCGGCGGCGATGCGTTCGGTCGGCTGAGCGTGCGGACCCTGCACGGCTCCCGGGTGGCCGCGGCCGAGGGCGAGACGGTGGGGGCGAAGTGCCACCACCACCAGTCGGTGCGCGAGCACCCCGGCTTCGTGGCCACCGCGTGGTCCCCGGACGAGATCGTCGAGGCGATGGAGGCACCGGGCGACCGGTTCTGCGTCGGGGTGCAGTGGCACCCGGAGATGGGCCGCGACCAGGCGCTGTTCTCGGCGCTGGTGGCCGCGGCCGCCGCACCACACTGACTCGAGGGAACAAAAGCGGGCCGCGGTCCGGTTGGGCCGTTCATGACCTCACTCGTCGACGAGACCATCGCGGAGCTCCGCGCCAACCACGACCGACTCCGGTCCGTCGTCGAAGGGCTGGCGGACGACCAGCTCGCCGCCCAGAGCGGCGCCGAGGACTGGACCGTGGCCGACGTGCTCTCACACCTCGGCAGCGGCGCCGAGATCGCGCGGTACAGCCTGCTCACCGCTCTCGGGGACGACGAGGAGCGGCCCATCAACCAGGACGTGTGGGACCGCTGGAACGCGCTGTCGCCCACGGAGCAGGCGAGCGGGTTCCTGGAGAGCGACAGCCGGCTGGTGGAGCTCTACGAGTCGCTGACGCCCGAGCAGCGCGAGACGACGATGGTCGACCTCGGCTTCCTGCCGGCCCCGGTGCCGCTGGCGACTCCGCTCGCGATGCGGCTCAACGAGCAGACCCTCCACGGCTGGGACGCCCGTGTGGGCCTCGACCCGTCCGCGGTCCTGAGCGACGAGGCCGCCGACCTGGTGGTGCGTCACTACACCGGCTCGATGGCCTTCATGCTCGGCTTCACCGGCAAGGCCGACAAGCTCGACGAGGACGTCCGGCTGACGGTCGGCGACCACACCCTCGTGGTCGACGACTCGGTCGCCCTGGTCGACGGGGTGGACGCGCCGACGGCGACGTTCACGGGGCCGCGCGAGGCAGTCGTACGGCTGATGGCCGGACGCCTCAAGCCCGAGAACACCCCGGCAGGTGTCGAGGTCACGGGCAACGTGACGCTCGAGGAACTGCGCAGGGTGTTCCCGGGCTACTGATCCCCCGATCAGTCGGCTCTCAGTCGCAGAGGACGCGACCCGAGCCGAGCGACGGCTCGGTGTCGGGCGTGGTGTCGTCCTGGGCCATGTCGAAGCGGATCCGGAAGACGTCGGTGACGTCGACGAGCTTGGTCTCGGACTCGCCCAGGTTGAAGGCCCTGCTGTAGGCCACGGCGCCGTCCGACTTCAACGACATCGTCGCCTTGCCGCCGGTCTCGGTGCGGTCCGACAGCCCGAACGTCACGTCGAGGTCGGTGCAGTTGCGACCCAGGGTGAACTCGGTGAAGGCCGTCGAGGCGGACGTCGGCGAGAAGAGCACGTGTCCGTAGACGTCGCCGTTGATCGGCATCGTGCCGGACTTGACCACGTTCGCCTCCGCGCTCGGGGCCAGGCGGTTCAGCCAGCTCCAGGCGGTGACCGCGACGTCACGTTCGCGGCTCGTGTCGCCCTCGCCCTTGTCGTCGGTCTTCTTGACGACCCGGTAGCTGCGGTCGAGGTGGGACTCGGGCTCCACGTCGAACCGGTAGTTGCCGTTGGGCTTGACGGTCGCCGCCCCGACCTTCTTCCAGGCCTTCAGCCCCTCGTACCTCACCTGGACGACGACCTTGCTGCCCTCCGGTGGCTTCGGGATGACGCTGCCGGTGAGCTTGATGGTGTCTTCCTTGGCCACCGCCGCCTTGGCCGACGCGTTGAGCGTGACCTGGTACTGCGTGGCCTGCTGGGCGCCCGCCTGACCGGCCGCCGAGGCCGACAGCACCGGCGTGAGTGATACGCCGGCCGCCGCCGCGACGGCGAGGGACGCAATGATGGGTCGCAAAGATCGCATGACAGAACCTCCGGTGAACGTGCCTCTCGCCGCACTTGTGTGGGCGTTCTCGGCTGGTACGAAGTGGGATGCACGTTTCGCGAGTTCGGTTCACGCAGGCTGGACAATTTCGGCGAATTCCCTTGTGGACAAGGGTTCTGAGCGTCGGTCGCGAGGTTCGGGAACATCCCGTGCACCCGGTGCGTGCGATGTTCCTTGGTCGCAGCAAGAACTGCCGCGGCGTGCCATCCTCCGGGGATGCGGATAGGGACGTGGAACATGGCCGGTCGCTGGTCCGACGATCACCTCGCGTTGGTCCGCGACCTGGACTGCGACGTGCTCCTTCTTACCGAGGTCAGCCAGCGAACAACGCTGCCCGGGTACGAGCTGCATCCGACGAAGACCGAGATGGCCAGACATCGCTGGTGGGCAGCCGTGGCCGCCCGCACCGCGTTGTCAGGCCTTCCCGATCCTCACATCGCGTCCGCCCTGGCGAACGTGAACGACTGGACCTTCTGCTCGAGCGTGCTTCCCTGGCGGAGCTGCGGACATGACCCTTGGGGCCCGGGGAACCACGGAGCCATGACGGTGCGGGCGCTGGAGGAGATCACGTCGGCTTTGCCGATGAGCGCCCTCGTCTGGGGCGGCGACTGGAACCACGCTCTGACGGGCCGGGAGTACGCAGGGAGCAGGGCCGGAAGGTCTTCGCTGCTCGCGGCTGTCGACAAGCTCGGACTGACCGTTGCGACGACGCACCAGCCGCATGCCATCGAGACCTTGCTGTCCATCGACCACATCGCCGTTCCCGCCGGGCTCGAGGTTGCCGACGTGCGCCGGGTGAGCGCTGCCGTCGGCGGTCGACGTCTGTCCGACCACGACGCCTACGCATTGAGGATGGTGAACCTGGGCTGACACGTGAGCCAAGTCGGTCTAGGCGATCCAGAGATTTCTGGGATTTCCCTTGTGGACAAGGGGTTCTGAGGTCCGAGGAGTGTCGGTGGTCGGTGCTTGGGTTGTTCCATGTCCAGCACCTACGCGTCACCTCTCGACCTGGTCGAGCGTGGGCTGGACGAGCTGGCTGCGATCAGTTCGGAGTTCCGCACCGTCGATGAGAGGCAGGACCTTCTGCTTCGTCTCTCGCGGCTGATCAGCCGCGCCGAGGCCGAACGTCTCCGGGTGCTCGCGGCCTCGGACGACGTTGCCGACGCGACCGGCGACCGGTCCACGGCCACGTGGTTGGCCCACCACACCCGGGACAATCACGGGGCCGTACGCCGAGACGCAGCGTTGGCCGCATCTCTCGGTTCGCGGTGGTCCCAGACCGCGGAGGCGTTGGGTGTCGGCCGTGTGAACCTGGCGCAGACCCGAGCGGTCGTGGAGGCGTTGGACGCACTCCCCGACGACCTGGGTGACGACCTTCGGAGCAAGGCGGAGGCGTACCTGGTCGAGCAAGCAGCAACTTTCGGGCCGCGGGAGCTGCGCCACCTCGGCCGCGGGGTCCTCGAACACCTCGCCCCGGAGATCGCCGACGAGGCCGAGTACCAACGGCTGCTCGCCGAGGAGACCCGGGCCCACGCGGCCACGCGGCTGTCGTTCCAGCCCCGCGGCGACGGGTCCACCGACCTCCACGCCCGAGTCCCCGACCACGTCGCCAACCGGCTCCGCACCTACCTCGACGCCTACACCTCCCCACGCCGCAGCCCGCTCGGAGAGGTCGACCAGCTCCCGCGTGGCCCGCCGACGTGGTGAGGCGTTCGTGGCGTTCCTCGAGAACGTCCCCGACACCGGCCTCCCGGTCCATGGCGGCACCACCACCAGCGTGATGGTCACCCTCGACCTCGACACCCTCCTCACCGGGATCGGTACCGCCACCACCTCCACCGGCGACCGGATCACCGCCGAACAAGCCCGCCGACTCGCTTGCCAGGCCCGGATCATCCCCGTCGTCCTCGGCCGCAAGGGTGAGGTCCTCGACCTCGGCCGCTCCGCCCGACTGTTCTCACCCGCCCAACGCAAAGCCCTGGCGATCCGGGACAAGGAGTGCACCACCGACGGATGCACGGTCCCCGCCGCCTGGTGCGAAGCCCACCACTGGAAACAACCCTGGGCCGGCGGCGGGCGTACCGACCTCGCCGACGGCAAGCTGCTCTGCTCCTTCCACCACCACCGCGCCCACGACCCCGCCTGGCAGGTCCACCACCACCCCAACGGGTCCACGACCTTCCACCGGCGGACGTGAGGCGGGCTCAGCCCACCCCGTCCCAGCTCCAGCCCGCCCCGGTCATCCCAGCCCGCGGTGTGCCGCCCACAGCTCGGCCGCGCGGGAGCCGGCTCCGGAGAACAGCTCGTGGAGCTCGGGCCGGTCCGGGACCGACCTCGATCTCTTCATCGAACACGTTCACGATCCTGCCCCCGTCGACGGCAGACTGGGCACATGAGCCCCGCGGACCAGACCTCCGACCAGCCCGGGCAGGTCGACGAGATCCTCGGGCCGCCGTACACGGCCGAGACGATCGACTTCGCCGAGGACGAGCAGGGGCCGGTCGTCACCACCCTCGTGCACCGCCGGGCGGAGCGGCCGACCAACAAGGCGGTGCTCTACGTCCACGGGTTCAACGACTACTTCTTCAACAAGGAGTACGCCGACTGGTGGGTGGGCCGGGGGTACGACTTCTACGCGATCGACCTGCGCCGCTACGGACGCAGCATGCGTGAGTGGCAGACCCCCAACTTCGTCACCGACATCCGCGAGTACTTCGACGACGTCGACGCCGCGTGGGGCCGGATCACCGACCGCGACGGCCACGACCACGTCGTGGCCACGGCTCACTCCACCGGCGGCCTCACGCTGTCGCTGTGGGCCGACGAAGGCGCGCCGCACCTCAAGGGAGTGGCCCTCAACTCCCCGTGGCTCGACCTGCGTGGCTCGGTCCTGATGCGGACCGCGGGGACGGCGATGGTCCGCGGCCTCGGCGGCCGCCGGCCGATGCGCGAGATCCCGCGTGAGATCCGGACGGTCTACGGCGAGAGCCTGCACCGCGACTACGGCGGCGAGTGGGACTACGACCTCAAGCTCAAGACGTTGGAGTCCTGGCCCATGTACGCCGGGTGGTTGCGCGCGATCCGTAACGCCCACGCCGAGGTGCACAACGGCCTCGACATCGCGTGCCCCGTGCTGGTGATGAGCTCCGGCGCGACCATCGACGCGCGGGAGCTGAACGACGAGGTCCACCGCAACGACATCGTGCTCGACGTGGCGCAGATCCGGCGCTGGTCCACCGCGTTGGGACGGCACGTCACCTATATCGGTGTCGACGGCGCGATGCACGACATCTTCCTGTCGCGGCCCACGGTCCGTGCGCACGCGTACGCGGAGCTCGGGCGTTGGCTCGATGCCTACGTCGAGGCCGACGTCACGGCCACAACAGGGTGACCAGGGCGGTCAGACCCACCGCGACGATCACGCCGCGCAGCACGTTCGGCGGGAGCCGGCGACCCACGGTCGCCCCCAGCTGACCGCCGATCACCGAGCCGACGGCGATCAGGCCCGCGACGGCCCAGTCGACGTCGGCCACCGCGATGAAGACCAGCGCCGCCACCAGGTTGACCACCAGGGCGAGCACGTTCTTGGTGGCGTTGTGCCGCTGGAGGCTGTCGACCACCCCGATGCCGAGGATGGCCATCAGCAGCACCCCCTGGGCGGCGCCGAAGTACCCGCCGTACACGCCCGCGACCAGCACGGCCGGCCACACCCAGGCCGCGCCGTGGTCGGGCAGACCGCCGCGCGCGTCCGCCCGGGCGACGACCCACGCCTGGATGCGCGGACCGAGCACGACCAGCAGCACACCGAGCGCGACCAGGGCGGGCACGATCGTGTCGAAGGCCTCGCTCGGCAGCACGAGCAGCAGCACGGCACCGAGCACGGAGCCGAGCAACGACGCCGGGGCCAGCCGGGTGAGCCGCGGACGCTGACCCGCCAGCTCGGCCCGGTAGCCGACCACGGCCGACACCGAGCCGGGCACCAGACCGACCGTGTTGGAGACGTTCGCGGTCACCGGCGGGATGCCGAACGCCAGGAGCGTCGGGAAGGTGATGAGCGTGCCCGATCCGACGATGGTGTTGATCGTGCCCGCGGCGCAGCCGGCCAGCAGGATCGCCACGACCTCGAACGGCGTCACCTCATGAGGCGGGTGCAGCGGGCGGCGGCTCGTTCACGTCGGGGGCCACGGGCGGAGGCACCGGCGGCGTGGCGGCACCCGGGTGCGCGGCGTGCTCGGCCGCCGCGATCGCGGCCTCGACGGCCTTGTTGGTGCTGGCCAGCTCGCGGTCGTCGCCGGTCTCGAGCCGTTCGTTGGAGCCGTAGTCGGCCACCCGGTGACGCACGCCCTCGGACTTCAGAGGGATGCCGGCCACCTCGTGCACCGCAGATCCGAGGCCCTCGAGGGCCTTGGTGATCTCGCTCGGGATGACCCACACCTTGTTGGCGTCGCCCTCGGCGATCTTGGGGAGCATCTGGAGGTACTGGTAGGCCAGCAGCGACTGGTCCGGCTGGCCGTCGTGGATCGCCTGGAAGACGTTGGTGATGGCCTGGGCCTCACCCTGCGCCCGCAGGATCGCCGACTCCCGGTTGGCCTGGGCCCGCAGGATCAGCGACTCACGGTCGCCCTCGGCGTTGAGGATCATGGACTGCTTGTTGCCCTCGGCGGTGAGGATCGCGGCCTGTCGCTGGCCCTCGGCCGTCAGGATGACGGCGCGCTTCTCGCGGTCCGCGCGCATCTGCTTCTCCATCGAGTCCTTGATGGACGGCGGCGGGTCGATCCCCTTGAGCTCCACGCGGTTGACGCGGATGCCCCACTTGCCGGTCGCCTCGTCGAGCACGCCGCGCAGGCCGGAGTTGATCTGGTCGCGGCTGGTCAGCGTCTCCTCGAGATCCATGCCGCCGACGATGTTGCGCAGCGTCGTCATGGTGAGCTGCTCGATGGCCTGGATGTAGTTGGCGATCTCGTACGTCGCCGCCACCGGGTCGGTCACCTGGAAGTAGATGACGGTGTCGATCGAGACCACCAGGTTGTCCTCGGTGATGACCGGCTGCGGCGGGAAGCTGACGACCTGCTCGCGCAGGTCGATGAGGTAGCGCACCTTGTCGACGAACGGGACGACGACGTTGAGACCGGCCGGGAGCGTCTCCTTGTACTTGCCGAAGCGCTCGACGATGCCCGCCCGGGCCTGCGGGATGATCCGCACCGTCTTGACGAGCAGCAGGACCACGAAGAGCAGGATCAGGACGAACAGTGCCAGCAGGTACGGCGTCACGAGAGGTTTCCTGTCGGTTGGCGGGTCACGGCTCGAGGGATTCGTTCACCGGGTGGACGAAGACGGTGGCGCCCCTCATGGCCAGCACCTCCACGGTCTCGCCGGCCTTGATGGTGAGTGACTCGTCGTAGGGGCGGGCACTCCAGATCTCGCCGTCCAGCTTGACGCGGCCGGGGGTGAGACTGGTGACGACCTCGGTGACGAGCGCCTGGTGACCGACCACCTTGCCGTGCCCGAGCTGGAGGTCGGGACCGGTGTGCAGGCGCCGGACGAGGTTGGGCCGGACCAGGGCCAGCATCGCCACCGAGGCGCCGGCGGCGATCAGGACCTGCAGGACGACGGCCAGGCCGATCCCGGCGCTGATGGCCCCGGCGAGCGCGCCGACCGCCAGCATGAGCAGGACCAGGTCGAGGCTCGCGAGCTCCGCGGCACCCAGCACGAGGGCGAGCGCCAGCCACCCGGCCCACATGTGGTCGCCCAGCCAATCCATGCCGCCAGCCTATCCGGCGGAGCCAGCCCGAGATCGTCGTAACGGCGCCTCACGCCCGGTGTCGTCGCGAGCGACGGCGGGCGGCGTAACGGCCGGCCTCGTGAGTCAGCACCAGGGGCATCCGGAAGGTCGCGGTGAGGTTGGCCTCCGTGATGACCTCTGCCATCGGGCCGGCCGCGACGACGTGGCCGTCGCGCAGCAGCATGGCGTGGGTGAAGTTCGGCGGGATCTCCTCCACGTGGTGCGAGACGAGCACCGTCGCGGGCGACGACTGCGCGCTGGCCAGCAGCGACAGCGTGGAGACCAGGTCCTCGCGACCGCCGAGGTCGAGGCCGGCCGCCGGCTCGTCGAGCAGCAGCAGCTCCGGGTCGGTCATCAGTGCTCGGGCGATCTGCACCCGCTTGCGCTCACCCTCGCTCAGGGTGCCGAAGGTGCGGTCGGCGAGCCGCTGGGCCCCGACCTCGGCGAGCAGCTCGTCGGCGCGCTCGTAGTCGAGGTCGTCGTACGTCTCGCGCCAGCGGCCGATGATGCCGTAGCCGGCCGAGACGACCACGTCGAGCACCTTCTCGTTCCGCGGGATCCGCTCCGCGAGAGCGGCGCTGGTCACGCCGATGCGGGGGCGCAGCTCGAAGACGTCGACGGTGCCGAGCACCTCGCCCAGGATCCCGGCGACACCGTCCGTCGGGTGGATCATCCCGGCCGCGACCTGCAGCAACGTGGTCTTGCCCGCTCCGTTGGGGCCGAGGACCACCCAGCGGTCGGGCTCGTCGACGCGCCACGAGATGGTGTCGATCAGGGTGGCCGTCCCCCGCCGGACCGACACGTCGGCGAACTCGAGGACGGCGACCATGGCGCCACCGTAGCGAAGGACCACGGCACTCCCGGCGTATCCTCGCCGCCCGTGACAGTGCCAACCGCTGGGTCCCTTCCGCTGTCGGCACGGCTGGCCTGGTGGGGCACCGCCTGGATGCGTGGTGCGGTGGTGGCCGACCTCGCCGTCGACGCGATCATCGGGGACGACGCCACGCACCGGGTCATCGGTGCGACGACCGACGGCGAGCCCGAGGGGCTGGCCACGGCACTCGGAAGGCTGCGCGCGGAAGGCGTCAGCCACCTCGGCCTGGCGTGGCCCGTGGAGGGCGACCCTGCCGGTCTCGGCGGGCCCAAGGAGCTCAACGCCGCGGCCTTCGAGGCGGGCGAGGCCGTCGATCACCGGCCCCCACGGGTGGGTGCCGCGGCGTGAGGGCGCGGTCGTGTTCTGGCACGCGTACGCCGCGCGGCCAAGGCAGCTGACCGACGTCGGGGAGGCGGACCGACGGCTCCGCCACGCGATGGTGCAGACGGCCGACAGGCTGGCCGCGCTCGACGTGGCCCGGTGGCGCCCGGACGTGGCCGACGAGCTGACCGACCTGCGCACCTTCGGTCGGCTGGACTCCCCGCCCGGCACGCCGCCGCGCTGCGTGGAGCTCGCCGCCCGCGCCCTCCAGGCCGCCGGCATCGTCGACCTGGCCCTCGACGACGACGGCGCCGCGATCACCCACGCGGAGGCCGAGGGTCGGCGGACGGCGTTGCGCGACCTGGCCACCGCGGCTCGACACGCGCTGGTCGCGGCCTGCTCCCCCGAGGTCTGGCCGCCCGAGTGACGGCTGGCTCAGGCGGGCGTCCAGACCGCGAGCAGGTTGCCGCTGTTGTCGGTGAACAGGAAGCGCCGGCCACCGGGGAACTCGTAGGGCCCCTCGGTGACGGCACCACCGGCGGCCTCGACCGCGGCCACGCTGGCGTCCAGGTCCTCGGAGTAGAGGATGACGAGCGATCCGCCGGGGCCGGGCGGGCGACCGACCCCCAGGCCGCCGACCTCCCCGTCGCCCGACGGGTCACGGATCCCGGCGTAGTCCGGCCCGTAGTCGTTGAACGCCCAGCCGAACGCGCGTTCGTAGAAGGTCCTGGCCGCCGCCAGGTCGGCAACATTGAGCTCGATGTAGTCGATCGTGTGGTGGGTGTGAGCCATGCCGTCGACGCTAGACCGGGGCACGGACAGGTCCCCCTCACGGCGCCGTCGACCGTTAGCCTCGTTCCCGTCATGACCGAAGCCTCGGATCCACCCGACACGCTGCTCATCAGCCTCATCGGGAAGGACCGACCAGGCGTGACGTCGGCGATCTTCCAGAGCCTGGCCGAGGCCGGCGTCGAGGTCCTCGACATCGAGCAGATCGTGCTGCGGCGCCGGCTCATCCTCGGCGTGCTCGTCACCGCCCCCCGCGACTGGAGGAAGCTCCGAACCAAGCTCCAGGACACCGGCACCGCCCTCGGCATGACGGTCGACATCGACCGGGGCTCGGGTGACAACCGCCCGCGGCTCGACGGTCGTTCGCACGTGACGGTGATCGGCGCCCCACTGAAGGCGCGGGCGTTCGCTGCCATCGCCGGCCGGATCGCCGACACCGGCGCCAACATCGACCGGATCGAGCGGATGGCCCGCTATCCCGTGACGGCGATCGACCTGCACGTGTCCGGTGCCGACACCGCCACGCTGCGCTCGCTGCTGTCGGTGGAGGCAGCCGCCCAGGGTCTCGACATCGCCGTCCAGCCGGCCAACCTGAGCCGCCACGGCATGCGCCTCATCGTCCTCGACGTGGACTCCACCCTCATCCAGGGCGAGGTCATCGAGATGCTGGCCGCGCACGCCGGCCTGGAGGACGAGGTGGCCGCCGTCACCGAGGCCGCGATGCGGGGCCACATCGACTTCGAGACCGCCCTGCGCGACCGGGTCGCCCGCCTCGAGGGTCTCGAGGACAAGGTGCTCGACGAGGTGTACGAGTCGATCGTGCTCACTCCCGGCGTGCGGACCATGGTCCGGACGCTGCGACGCCTGGGCTACCGGTTCGCCATCGTCTCGGGCGGGTTCAGCCAGATCACCGACCGCCTGGCCGAGGACCTCGGCATCCACTACTCACGGGCCAACGAGCTCGAGATCGTCGACGGCAGGCTGACCGGCCGGATCATCGGCGACGTCGTCGACCGCGCCGGCAAGGCCACGGCCCTCCGGCAGTTCGCCGCCGACGTCGGCGTACCTCTCTCGGCAGTGGTGGCCATCGGCGACGGCGCCAACGACCTCGACATGCTCAACGCCGCCGGCCTCGGCATCGCCTACAACGCCAAGCCCGTGCTCCGCGAGGCGGCCGACACGTCGGTCAACGTCCCCTACCTCGACGCGATCATGTACATCCTCGGCATCAGTCGCGAGGAGATCGAGGCGGCCGACGCCGCCGAGGGCCTGACCACACCGGCTCCCCCGATCTGAGCCGAGTCGGCGGTCAGCCGCGGCCCACGTGGTAGGCGACGAGGCGGGCGCCGGCCTCGGTGAGGTCGGACCACGAGCCGTCGTGCTCGAACAGGGCCACCGCGCTGGTCGGGTAGCCCGACAGCATCTCCGAGGTCACGGCAGGGTCGCCGTCCCCGTCGTCGATGAGGGAGGCCAGCGAGGCCATGGTCGGGTTGTGGCCGATCACGATGACGGCGGTCACGTCGTCCGGCGTCTCGCGCAGCAGGTCGAGCGTGGTCTCCGGGCCGGCGCCGTACAGCACCTCGGACAGGGACGGCTCGAGATCGAACCCACCCCCGGTCGCGACGCTCTCCCACGTCCCGACGGTGCGGCGCGCCGCCGAGACCATCGCGAGGTCGGGCCGGAAACCCTGGCCGGCGAGCCAGCTGCCGGCGTCCCGGGAGTCGTGGTCGCCGCGCTCGGCGAGCTCGCGCTCGTAGTCGGTGCGCCCGGCCGGCTCGGCCTTGCCGTGCCGCATCACGGCGATGCGGCGCGGCACGTGGTACCCCGACGTGTCGTCCGCAGCGTCCGCGCTCCCCACTTCCTGCATCCACTCACTCTGGCACCGGCTAGCCTGCGGTGTCATGCCTCCGCCCACCGACGCGCCCAGCGAGGCGCCCGCCGACGGCTCCCCAGCCGGACCCCTGCTGGTGATCGGCGGGGCCGAGGACAAGCTGCGCAAGCGCACGATCCTCAAGGAGTTCGTGTCGGCCTGCGGCGGCGAGGACGCCCGGATCGCGCTCATCCCCACCGCGTCGTCCCTCGGTGACGAGGTCGTCGAGGTGTACGACGCCCTGTTCCGTCGGCTGGGCGCCGGCGAGGTGGTGCCCGTCCGGCCCGAGAGCCGCGAGGAGGCGCACGACCCCGACCTGGTCAAGGCGGTCGGCGAGGCGACCGGCGTCTTCATGACGGGCGGCAACCAGCTCAAGCTGTCCGCGATCATCTGCGGCACCCCTCTGGGGGACGCGATCGTCGAGGCCCATCGCCGGGGTGCGGTCGTGGCCGGCACCTCCGCGGGCGCCAGCATCCAGTCCTCGCACATGGTGGCGTTCGGCGTCGGCGGAGCGACCCCGAAGCAACGGATGACCCAGGTGGCGGCCGGGCTCGGCCTGGTCGGCTCGGCGGTCATCGACCAGCACTTCGACCAGCGCAACCGCTACGGCCGCCTGCTCATGATCGTTGCCCAGTCGCCGCAGCTCCTCGGGATCGGCGTCGACGAGGACACCTGCGCCGTGATCACCCAGGAGGACGGCCCGCAGGGGCGGCACGAGCTGCTCAACGTGCTGGGCCGCGGCTCCGTGACGATCATGGACCCGGCCCGGATCGTCTCCAACGCCCACGAGGCCAAGCGCTCCTCGCCCCTGCTGGCGAGCGGCGTCGTCCTGCACGTGCTGCCGGCCGGGGCGACGTTCGACCTGACCACCCGCACCCTGGTGCCGGCACCGACGAGGGTGGACCCGGAGGACGCCGCCGAGCTCGCCGAGGCCCAGCGCGACATGCTCCAGCTCGCCCGCGACATCGCGGCCGCGGACGCGAGCCCGTCGGCCCTGCGTAGACGGCTGGCCCGCACGCGCACCAAGATCGGACCGAAGCCCGACCACCTGGAGGGACCCGTCTCGTGACCGAACGCCCCACGCCGGACCTGACCATCCTCGAGACGCGGGTCTACCGCGGGGCCAACATCTGGTCCTACGAGCAGGCCATCCACCTCGTGGTCGACCTCGGACGCCTCGAGGAGCACCCGACCAACACGCTCCCCGGCTTCACCGAGCACCTGCTCGAGATGCTTCCCGGCCTCCAGCACCACTCGTGCTCGCGCGGCCGGCGCGGCGGCTTCGTCGAGCGGCTCAACGAGGGCACCTGGCTCGGCCACGTCGCCGAGCACTGCGCCCTCGCACTCCAGCAGGTCGTGGGTCACGACATCCGTCGCGGCAAGACCCGGCAGATCAAGGGACGTCCGGGCGTCTACAACGTCATCTACGGGTACGCCGACGAGCAGGTCGGCCTCGCCGCCGGCAGGCTGGCCGTCCGCCTGGTCAACCATCTCGTCCAGGCCGATCCCGAGCTCGACTGGGAAGCCGAGCTCGAGAGCTTCATCCTGCGCGCCGAGCGGACGGCGTTCGGACCCTCCACCCAGGCCATCCTCGACGAGGCCGTCTCGCGCGACATCCCGTGGATCCGGCTCAACCAGTACTCCCTCGTCCAGCTCGGCCAGGGCGTCCACGCCAAGCGGATCCGCGCCACGATGACGTCGGCCACCTCCGCCATCGCGGTCGACGTGGCCTCCGACAAGGACCTGACCACCCGGCTGCTCGGCGCAGCCGGTCTGCCCGTCCCCAAGCAGGAGTCGGTGGGCAGCGTCGACGGCGCCGTCGCCGCGGCGAAGCGGATCGGCTTCCCGGTCGTGGTGAAGCCGCTCGACGGCAACCACGGCCGCGGCGTGTGCCTGGACCTGCAGAGCGAGGACGACGTCCGCGAGGCCTACCCGATCGCCCAGGAGCAGAGCCGGCGCGGCAACGTGATCGTGGAGTCGTTCGTCACCGGCAAGGACTACCGGTGCCTCATCATCGACGGCCGGATGGTCGCGATCGCCGAGCGGGTGCCCGCACACGTGGTCGGCGACGGGCACTCGTCCGTCGAGCAGCTCGTCGAGCTCACGAACGCCGACCCGCGCCGCGGCGTGGGGCACGAGAAGGTGCTCACCCGGATCAAGATCGACGCCGGGGCCAAGGAGGTGCTGGCGGGTCAGGACCACACGCTCGAGTCCGTGCCCGAGAACGGCGAGATGGTCAAGCTCGCGCTCACCGGCAACATGTCCACCGGAGGCATCTCCATCGACCGCACCTTCGAGGCGCACCCGGAGAACGTCGAGATCGCCGAGGAGGCGGCCCGGATGATCGGGCTCGACATCGCCGGCATCGACTTCATCTGCCCCGACATCACCGAGCCCGTCCGCGAGACCGGCGGTGCGATCTGCGAGGTCAACGCCGCGCCGGGCTTCCGGATGCACACCCACCCGACGATCGGCGAGCCGCAGTTCATCTCGAAGCCCGTCGTCGACATGCTCTTCCCGCCCGGCGCCCCGAGCCGGATCCCGATCGTCGCGGTCACCGGCACCAACGGGAAGACGACGACGGCCCGGATGATCTCCCACATCTTCAAGGGGATGGGCCGCAAGGTCGGGATGACCTCCACCGACGGTGTCGTCATCGACGAACGGCTGCTGATCCGCGCCGACGCCTCAGGACCCCGCAGCGCCCGGATGGTGCTGCAGAACCCGCGGGTCGACTTCGCAGTGTTCGAGGTCGCCCGCGGCGGCATCCTGCGCGAGGGCCTCGGGTACGAGCGCAACGACGTGGCCGTGGTGCTCAACGTGCAGCCCGACCACCTCGGCCTGCGCGGCATCGACACCGTCGAGCAGCTCGCCGACGTGAAGGCCGTCCTGGTCGAGGCGGTGCCCCGCGACGGCCACGCCGTGCTCAACGCCGACGACCCGCTGGTCCGGGAGATGCGGCGTCGCTGCTCGGGCCAGGTCGTCTGGTTCTCCATGGAGGAGCCGGGCTCGGACTCGCGCGAGCTGATCGAGGCGCACTGCCGGCGTGGTGGCAAGGCGCTCGTGCTCAACCCGTCCGAGCGCGGCGAGATGATCGTGGTCAAGCACGGCCGTCGCGAGATGCAGCTGGCCTGGACTCACCTGTTGCCCGCGACGTTCAGCGGCCGGGCCCGGATGAACGTGCAGAACGCCCTGGCCGCGGCCGCGGCCGCCTTCGCCGCCGGCGCCCCGCTGCACGACATCCGGCAGGGCCTGCGGACCTTCTCGACCAACTACTACCTCGCTCCGGGTCGCCTCAACGAGGTCGACGTCAACGGCGTCAACGTGATCGTCGACTACTGCCACAACGCCCCTGCCATGCGTCAGCTCGGCGACTTCGTGGACCGGGTCGGCGAGTCCCTGTCGCACGACCTGGCCCGACCGTCGCGCATCGGCGTGATCGCCACGGCCGGCGACCGCCGCGACGAGGACATGCGTGAGCTCGGCGAGATCGCCGCCCACCACTTCGACGTGGTCATCGTGCGCGAGGACCAGAACAGCCGGGGCCGCAAGGCGGGCGAGGTGTCCCGGTTGGTCACCGAGGGCGTCAAGACCGGCATGGCCGCCGGCGGACGGTGCAAGCAGGTCGAGGAGGTGCACGACGAGATCGCGGCCGTGCGCCACGCGATGTCCCGGGCCAACGCCGGGGACCTTCTCGTCATCTGCGTCGACAAGCACCAGGCCGTCATGGCCGAGCTGGAGAACTGGTCGCGGCAGGCCCAGGCCGGAGCCGGTGCCAGCGCCTCGGCCCCGGCAGCCGACCCCGACTACGTCCCGGCCGAGACCTCGAGCTGACCGCGTCCTCATGAGACCAGTCCGGGAGACCTCCTGAGGTACGGAAGGATCCGGACATGCGGATCCTGGTGGTCTCCGACCTCCACTACCGGCTGCCGCACTACGACTGGCTGCTCGAGGCCGCCGACACGGTGGACGCGGTGGTCATCGCCGGTGACCTCGCCGACGTGGTCAGCCCGGTCCCTCACGAGGTCCAGACCGTCGTCATCTCGCGGTACCTCGGACAGCTGGCCGAGCGTACGACCGTGCTCGCCGCCTCGGGCAACCACGACCTCGACGGCCCCTCCCACCACGGCGAGCAGGTCGCCAGGTGGCTGCGGAAGCTCACCCACGACCGGCTGCACGTGGACGGCTCGTCGGTCGACATCGGCGACACCCGGTTCACCGTCTGCCCCTGGTGGGACGGTCCGATCACCCGCGACGAGGTCGGGATCCAGCTGGCCGCGGCCGCCCAGGACCGCCCGGCGCGGTGGGTGTGGATCTACCACGCACCACCCGCCGGCACTCCCCTGTGCCACGACGGCCGCCGGACGTTCCCCGACGTCGAGCTCGCCGAATGGATCGGCCAGCACCGCCCCGACCTTGTCTTCTGCGGCCACATCCACCAGGCCCCGTGGGTCGACGGCGGGACGTGGCACGCCAGGCTGGGCGACACCTGGGTCTTCAACGCGGGCAAGCAGATCGGCAAGGTGCCGCCGCACATCACCCTCGACACCGACGCCGCGACGGCGGACTGGTTCGGGGTGTTCTCCTCGGAGAAGGTGTCGCTCGACGCTCAGTGAGCGTGGTCGCCCTCGGGGTCGCGGGCCGAACCGGTCTGCACGCGCGGTCCCTGGTGGTGGACCAGGTGGTCGAGGATCGCGTCGACCATGCCCAGGTGCCCGCCGGCGTCGGCGAACTGCCGCTTCACGTCCACCAGGTACTGCGTCAGGCCGTCCAGTCGCGAAGCCGTGGTGCGCAGCACGGCGAGCGCCGCGCCGGGCTGGTCGGTGAGGAACTGCACGGGGTCCTCGACCACGCGCACCAGCACCTCGTCGGCTGCCCTCACGGTGGCCGTGGCGGGACGGTCGAGCACCACCGACATCTCCCCGAAGACCGCCCCCGGGGTGTCGATGCGCGCGAAGGCCACACCGTCGTGCTCCACGACGACGGAGCCCGACACCAGGATGAGCATCCGGCCGGCAGGGTCACCCTCGTCGATCACCGTGTCCCCCGCGGGCACGGTGTGGGTCGGCAGGTCGGCGCTGAAGGTCAACAGGTCCGGCACCCGCCCAAGTCTGCGGTACCAGCGGCAAGAGGCCCTCGGCGTCTCACGTTCCGCGACGCGCCGGGACCGGTCTGAGTTGACAGGCCTTCGCGGAGACCGAAATATGACCCCTAGGGGGGTTGCTCGGATCCTTGCCGTAGAGATAAAGGACGGCGGCCTTCGGCTGTCGCTACCGCAAGTTGTGCTGCCGTACCGGGGGGTGCGGCGCCAGCCGACAAAGGGGAATCCGACATGCATCGCACGCTCACGCGACCGATCGGGCGGGCTCGTTCCCGCGCCGCCGTACCTGCCGCTCTGCTTCTGCTCGCCGGCCTCTTCGCCGGCGCGGTGGCCGCCTCGCCGTCCGGAGCAGCTCCGCCGAGTGGAGGTGTCCAGACCACGCTGCTGCTTTCGGGCCCGACGTCGGCCAACACGGCTGACCTCGGGGCCCCGCCGGGCGCAGCTCCGGCGGTTCTCGCGCAGAAGGGTGTCACCCCGATCCTGACGACGCTCAGCGTCAGCAGCGGCGACCTGAGCAAGGGGACCGTCGTGAACCTCGAAGCGGTGAAGAGGGACGCCTCGGGCAAGGTGACCGCTGCCACCGGGACTCTCGCCCCGGCGTCGTTCACCGTTCCCACCAAGGGCTCGAGCTTCCCGATCTCGGTCACCTATTCCAAGGCAGACACCGACGTCATCATCAGGGCATCGCTGAAGAAGGCCACCAGCGTCACCCCCGGCTACAGCGCCCCGTTCGACGTGGTGGAAACGCTGAAGTTCGCCGGCCAGGACGACCCGACGTTCGGGACCGGATTCGGGGCCGCCGACTGCACGTCGCAGACCAGCGCCAAGGTGTGCGGCGTGGTGGTGCTGCCCAAGGGCATCGCCTCGTCCGCCGCCGCCCTGTCCAGCGGCATCTGTGCCGACGCCGGTTGCAACGGTGCCGAGGAGGTCCAGTTCCTTGCGGGCCTGTCTGGTCTCTACGAGAAGCCGGCACCACCGGCCACACTCATCCTGCGCTGCGACAAGACCAAGTGCGCTGGAAAGGGGGTCGCGAGCTACACGGCGAGGATCTCCTTGAGCAGCATCGGAGATCTGACTGACTCTCCGGCCTGCCCCAAGAAGGGTGTCCTCGGCGAGGGCCACTTCTGCACCGACTACGTGTCCAGCCACCGCGACAACGCCGGCGACCTGCTCCTCGAGGTCCTCTTCGACCAGGACATGCGGGGCACCATCTGATCGGTCCTCACGCCACCCAGTGGCCCAAGCGATGAGGAAGAACCTTCACGCCCAGCTCGCGCAGCGCTGCGAGCGCGGCGTGGAGGTTCTCCTCGTCCGGGCGCCCGTCGCCCGCGCGTGACAGGCTGCGGCCGAGGAGGTTGAGGGCCCGGACGCACCCGCCCTCCCCCGCGTCCGGTGAGTCCAGGCCGTGCTGGAACTCCTGCTCGGCGTCCGGGTACTGCTCCTGCTCGAGCAGCAGGCTCCCGCGGAGGCAGTGCAGGTCGCCGAGCGCGGTCGCGTGCCCGAGCCGGTTCGCGGTCTCGATGACGTCCTCGGTCATCCTCAGCGCCGCCGCGAGGTCACCCTCGAGCGCTGCGCACTCGGCCAGGCCCGCGTCGACGTCGACGGTCTCGTGCTCCAAGCCGGCGGCCAGCAGACCCTCGCGGGCCTCGGCCAGCGCCGCGCGGGCGTCGTCCACGCGGGCCTGCCCGACCCGGACCTTGCCCGTCTCACGGCGGACCAACGCGAGGAGCTCGACGTCGTCGGCCACCCGGGCGTACCGCGCGGCGTCCATCAGGGCCGCCTCGGCGAGCTCGAAGCGACCCTGGCGGATCGCGAGGTCGGCCAGGTTGTACGTGGCGTTGGCCTCGTTCGCGGTGTCTCCCACCCGGCGAAACAGCTCTGCGGCCCGCTCCAGTCGCTCCTGGGCCAGCGGCCAGCGCCCCTCCTGGAGCGCGCGCATCGCCAGGTTGTTGAGGCACCGCGACATCCCGAGCAGGTCCCCGGCCTTCTCGTAGCTCGCCAGCGCAAGCTCGCCGAACGGCTGGTCACCCACCTGACCGGCGCCGGTGAGGATGAGGTCACGGACGTTGAAGGCGAACGCGACGGCCAGGTCGTCACCGCTGCGCTGGGCCTCCAGGACCGCGAGCGCGCTCCACCGCAACGCGTCCGCATGCCGGGCGCGCAGGTGGCTCACGAACGCCAGCCGCGCCGTGAGCTGCGAGCGCACGCGTGAGGCGCGGGGGGACTCCTCGCGCACCAGGCCGCGTGCATGCGCGACGATCCGGAGCGCCGTCGTCAGCTGACCCACCCGCTGGTGCAACGCCACTTCCTTGGCCATCAGGCTCGCGACGAGGACGGGGTCGGCCCGGGCGTAGTCTCGCGCCCGCCGGTACGCCGCGATGGCCTCGCGCGAGAGTCCGGCGAGGTCCGCCACATCGCCGGTCGCCTCCAGCACCGCTGCCACCTCTTCGCGGGGCACCGCGTCGACCTGCAGTGCGGCTCGGACGGCCACCCGGTAGTCGTCCAGGGCCTCGGCGTAGGAGTACGCAGCGCGGGATCGCTCCCCCGCCCTCCGGGCGTACTGCCAGGCGCGCGCGTGGTCCCCCGCCTCCACGAAGTGCGTGGCGAGCTGCCCGGCCACCTCGTCGGGGTCCGCGGTCCGCTTTTCCAGCACCTCGCCGACGTGCCGGTGCATCCGCCGCCGGAGGCGGAAGGGCAGGCCGGCGTACGCGGCGTCACGGACCACCGCGTTGGTGAACCGCCACCAGACCTCGTTGTCGCCCTCGGGCTGGACGAACTGGTCGAGCCGGTGCAGGTCGACGGGTTCGAGGTTCCAGCCTTCGTCGCTGACCAGCTCGTGGAGCGACGAGAACGCGAACTGGTCCCCCAGGACCGAGGCGAAGCGCAGCACCGTGCGGTCACGCGGGGTGAGCCGGTCGATCTCGCCGGTGACGACCGCGCCCAACGAGTCGGGCAGGTCGGCGACCGTCCCGCGCTCGCGGGCCACGTCGAGCAGCGCCTCCATGAAGAGCGGGTTGCCGCCGGCCTTCAGCGCGATCGCCTCCACCAGATGTCGGCTGACCGGCTCCTCCACGGTCCACGACTCCAGCAGGGCCACGGACTCGGCGTGGTCGAAAGGCTGGAGCTCCAGCTCCTCGACGGCGACCTCCTCCGGCAGTCGCAGCCCCGTGGTCCCTCGGGACCGGGTCACCACCAGCAGCCATGGTCGTGCGCCGACGCTCTCCGCCATCTCCGTCACGATGGCAGCCGACGAGTCGTCCATCTCGTCGACGTCCTCGAACACCAGGACGGTCGGCTTGTCCAGGACGACGTGGAGGAACGCGACCACGACCTCGACGAGCTTGGCGGCGCGGAACCGCTCACCGAGGTCTCGCGTCTCCGGGGTGTCCGAAACGGCGGCGTCGAGCACGACGGTCAGCAGGGGGAAGTACGGCGACAGCTCGGGGCAGCGGTCCGTCACCAGGGCACGCAGCGCCTCCACCTGCACGTCCTTCGGACTCCCCCCGTCGAGGCCGAGGACGTCCCGCAGGAGCCGTCGCACGGCGTTGTAGCCCATCGCGCCACCGAACTGCCCGCAGACCGCCCGGTGCACCGCGTGAGCGGATGCCTCCTGGGCCACCGCGGCCGCGAACGCCGACTTGCCGAGCCCGGGGTCGGCGACGACCTGGACCACCCCACCTTCGCCCAGCGCCGACCGCTCGACGAGCGGACGGACCCTGGCCAGCTCCCGCTCGCGTACGGGGGTCCCGACGGCCGCGACGCCCGACCCGCCCGCCGAGTCGCCCTCACCGTGCCGGCCCACGAAGTCCACCAACGAGGCCTGGATCGGGCGGTTGACGCCCTTGACCATGAAGGGCGGCACCTCGCGGGTGCGCACCTCACGCCGCACGCGTTCGAGCACGATCTCGGTGGCCATCACCCCGCCGCTGGGGGCCTTCCCCATCACCCGGGCCGCCAGGTTGATGGCGTCGCCCTTGATCGAGTACGTCCGGCGGAAGGTCGGCCCGAAGTCACCGCCGAAGACGCCGCCGCGGTTCACGCCGGCCCGGAGCGGCAGGACACCGGCTCGGTCCACCACGAGACGCGCCACCCCGAGGATGCGATCCTCCACGTCCCGGCCGCCTCCGGGGGCACCCGCGACGAGCATCAGCTTGCCGCCGTCGCGGTTGATGTCGCTCTCGAGGAAGGTGACGCCGCGGCCTGCGCATGCCTCCTGTGCGTTGCGCACGACGGCGTCCAGCGCGGCTGCCAGGGTCTCTGGTCCCTCGCGCGCCAGCAGGTCGTCGGTCCCGGAGAACTCGACGAAGGCCACCCCGACGGTGCGGTGCTCCGAGCTTCCCGCGGCCTCCAGCAGGTGGGCCCGCAAGGGAGGGGACAACAGCTCCGCCACGTCGAGCTCGCCGAGGTCGACGGTGCCGACGGCCGACTCCCCACCCGGCGGACGGCGTCGGAGCAGCCGGCCCTCGCCGACGGCCTCCCCGGCCAGGCCGGGTGGCAGCAGCGCGGCCGTCGCCCCGCTCAGCATGATCTGGCCGGCCGTGGCCAGTACCTCCATCTCAGCGCACCGGCTCGCGGCCGGCCCGCTGATGACGAGCTCCCGGTGGATCCGCGGGTCGCCGACGAGGAAGAAGTCGAACCGGCCGCTGTGCACGCCCACCGACATGCGCAGGCTCACCCCTCCGGCCGACGAGCTCGTACGCCCGACCGTGCGCAGCTCGCTGCGCATGTCGGCCGAGGCGCGAACCGCTCGGACCGCGTGCTCCTCGCCGGTGAAGAGGAGCAGCACGGCGTCGCCGCCCCATTTCACCAGGTCCCCGCCCTCACGGCGGGCGTGCGCGAGCAACGCCCCGAAGGTGGCGTCGAGGATGTCGCTGAGCTCCTCGGAACCCACCGTCCCCTGCCGCGTCAGCCGCCTGGCCAGCGCCGTGAAGCCGGAGATGTCGACGAAGGCGAGGGTCCCCTCGACGCTGCGGTGCCGCTGGTCGGGATCGCCGACGAGCCATTGGGCCGCCACGTCGGGCACGTAGGGGCGCAGCGCTGTCGTCACGGCCACCTCCCCCACGGCCCCATTCAAGCGAACACCCGGTGGGAAACCGAGCCAGTTCCCCACGCCTGGTCTAGTCGGCCGCGCGCCGGACCTTGGCAGCGAGGGTGCGCGGAGCGTCGGCCGTACCCCCGTGCCGGGCGATCCAGTCGTACGCCTCCTGGCGCTCCGCGTGGCACATCAGGCCGACCACGTCGCCCGGCTCGGCCCCCGCGACCATGGCGGCCAGCGACTCGACCTCGGTGTCGTAGGACGCGACCTCGGTCATGCCGACCCGCTCCAGTCCGGCGCGGAACAGGTCGTCCATCTCCCCCTGCTCGCGCCCTCGCAGGTATGCCCGCTTGTGGCCGATGGTCACCACGTCGGCGTTCATCCCGGCCATCTCGCCCAGTCGTTCGAGCAGCTCGTCCTGCCGGTCCCCCACGGCGCCGAGGCCGAGCAGCACGCGTGCGCCCGGGCGGCGTACGCCGTTCATGATCTCGAGCATCGCCTCGAGCCCGGCCTCGTTGTGGGCGAGGTCCAGCACGACCGACACCTCGCCGATGCTGTAGAAGTTCATCCGGCCGGGGTTGTGCTCGGCGTCGGGGCGGAAGCTGGTCAGGCCCGCCACCACGACCTCCTTCGGGATGCCGATCGCCAGGGCGGCGGACGCGGCGGCCAACGCGTTCTCGACGTTGAAGCGCGACAGCCCGGCCAGCGTCATCGGGACGTCGACCAGCTCGACGAGCGGGAGCGCGTCCGAGCTCGGGGTCAGGACCGATACCCATCCGTCGATCACCGTCGTGGCCCGGCCGCCGTGGCCGAGCACCTCGCGGATCGCGGGTGAGTCGGGGTGGCGCGAGAACACCCACGGCTGGGCCTGGATGACCTGCCGCATCGCGAAGACGCGCGGGTCGTCGGCGTTGAGCACCGCCCAGCCGCCCTTGCGCGTGATGTGCGGGACGACGGCCTTGACCTCGGCCAGCTGGTCGAGCGTGTCGATGCCCTGGAGCCCGAGGTGGTCGGCGCTGATGTTGGTGACGACCGAGACGTCGTTGCGGGTCAGCCCGATGCCCTTGAGCAGGATGCCTCCACGCGCGGTCTCGGTGACGGCGATCTCCACGTCCTGGTGCGCCAGCACTCGCCCCGCACCGCTCGGCCCCGAGTAGTCGCCCGCCTCGACCATGACTCCGTCGATGTAGATGCCGTCGGTGTTGGACCAGCCGACGTGCTTGCCCCAGGTACGCGCGATGTGGGCGATCATCCGGCTGGTCGTGGTCTTGCCGTTGGTCCCGGTGACCGCGACGACCGGGATGCGGGGGGTGATGGTGGTCGGACCCTCGCCGTTCGGCGCGTCGGCGACCCGCCTGGCCGCCCGGCCGACCGCCTCGTCGACGTCGGCCGCCGGCAGCTCGTCGAGCACCGCGGCCACCGCGCGGCCCATCTCCTGGGCCCGCTCGCGGTGCCGCCACGGGTACGCGACGACGAGCTGGTGCGGGTCGTTGGTCGGCCGCACGCGCACCGCGAGCCGGTTGGTCCCGGACTCGTGCGCCACGGACCTGACCAGCCGCGACACGGCACGGGCCGCGAACCGCTGGCGGAACCCGCTCCCCGGCTCCCCCGGTCGCGAGCTCCGCAGCCCGATCCTGGCCGCGAACCGGGTCGCCTTCTCGGTCGGCACCTCCGCCAGCCCGGAGATGTCCAGGGTCAGCTTGATCGCCGCGCGGGGGAAGTAGAGGTTGGGCCCTTCGAGGACCCGGAGCTCGACCAGGGACGTCACGTCGGGAACGCTAGCGGGCCTGTCGGGTTGGGTACCTGCCGGTCAGGCACCCATCGCGTGGAAACCACCGTCGACGTGGATGATCTCGCCCGTCGTGGCCGGGAAGAAGTCGGAGAGCAGGGCGACGACGGCGTGGGCGGTCGGCGAGTGGTTGGTCTCGTCCCAGCCGAGGGGGGCGCGGTCCTTCCACATCGACTCGAGGTCCTCGAACCCCGGGATCGCCTTGGCGGCGAGCGTCTTGAGCGGACCCGCGGAGACCAGGTTGCTGCGGATGCCCGACGGGCCCAGGTCGCGGGCCAGGTAACGGTTCGTGGACTCCAGGGCCGCCTTGGCCACGCCCATCCAGTCGTACGCCGGCCACGCCACGGTCGCGTCGAAGGTCATCCCCACGACCGACGACCCCTCCGACATGAGCGGGCGGCAGGCCATGGCGAGGGACTTGAGCGAGTACGCCGACACCTGGACCGCCTGCGCGACGTCGGGCCACGGACCGTCCAGGAACTTGCCGCCCAGCAGCGTCTCGGGGTTGCCGTAGGCGATGGAGTGCACGACACCGTCGAGACCGTCGACGTGCTCACGGACCAGCTCGGGGAGCCGGGCCAGGTGGTCGTCGTCGGTGACGTCGAGCTCGAGGACCGGCGGCTCGGAGGGCAGCCGCTTGGCGATCCGCCTGGTGATGCCGAGCGCGCGGCCGAAGTTGGAGATGAGCACCGTGGCGCCCTGCTCCTGCGCGACGCGTGCGACCGCGAAGCCGATCGAGGAGTCCATCGTGACCCCAGCGACCAGGATGCGCTTGCCGTCGAGAATGCCCATGTTCAGTGCCCCATTCCGAGTCCGCCGTCGACCGGGATGACGGCCCCGGTGATGTAGGCCGCGCCGTCCGACGCGAGCCAGGTGACCGCCGAGGCGATCTCGTCCGTCGACGCGTACCGGCCGAGCGGCACCTGCGCCTTGTACTGGGCCTTGAGCTCGTCGCTCAGGGTGTCGGTCATGTCGGTCTCCACGAAGCCCGGCGCCACCACGTTCGCCGTGATGCCGCGCGAGCCGTACTCGCGGGCGATCGAGCGGGCCATGCCGACCAGGCCGGCCTTGGAGGCGGCGTAGTTGACCTGGCCGCCGGAGCCGAGCAGGCCGACCACCGACGAGATGAAGATGATCCGTCCGCGGCGGGCCCGCATCATCTTGGAGACCGCGCGCTTGGCGAGCCGGAACGAGCCCGTGAGGTTGGTGTCGATCACCGACGCCCAGTCATCGTCCGACATCCGCACGAGGAGCCCGTCGGCGGTGATGCCGGCGTTGGCGACCAGCACCTCGACGGGGCCGTGCGCGGCCTCGACCTCCGCGAACGCCGCCTCGACCGCGGCCGGGTCGGTGATGTCGCACCGGACGTCGAGACATCCCTCGGGGGCTCCGCCGGAGCGGGTCGTGACCGCGACGCGGTCGCCCTGGGCGACGAACGCCTCGGCGATCGCCCGCCCGATGCCCCGGTTGCCGCCGGTCACCAGCACGGACCGGCCTGACTGCTCCTCGGGTTCGCTCACCCGCACGACGCTATCGACTACCGCGGAGTAGGCGAAAGCGGGTGCTCACGCAAGGCTCTCAGTCGTCCTCGAGCCGGAAGCCGACCTTCATGCCGACCTGGAAGTGCTCGACGTCGCCGTCCTTGACCTGACCGCGCATCTGGGTGACCTCGAACCAGTCGATGTGCCGCAAGGTACGGGCGGCCCGCTCGAGGCCGTTGCGGATGGCCTGGTCGATGCCGTCGGGCGAGGTTCCGACGATCTCGGTGACGCGGTAGGTGCGGTTCGACACGGGGGCCTCTTCGGGGTCGGGCCGGTCAGGGCACGGGCACGGACGGGTCGCTCACCCTACCGACGTACAGTGGAGACATGGCCCGGCACCAGTCCGGCGACGCGGTGCGCATCACCACCGCCAACAGGAGCTCCGCAGACGACATCGCGACTCGGCAGAGACGGTATCTGCTCGCGATGGGCTTCCGCACGGTGTGCTTCGTGGCCGCGATCTTCGTGACCATCACCTGGGCCCGCGTGGTGCTGATCGCAGCCGCCCTGCTGCTCCCGTACGTCGCCGTGGTGATGGCCAACGCCGGATCTTCGAAATCCGACGGCTTCGCCCTGGTCAACGGGCCATCCGACGCGAAAGAGCTGCCCGGCGGCACGGGTTCCGGCGCAGATTCCGGTGCAGACCACTTTTGACAACTGCCCAAAGCGTGTCACAATCCCTCTCGAAGTGCCGGACAGCTTCCCCCGTGGCTGTCCGGCACTTCCTGCGTCCGGACATCGGGAGGTCGACGTGAGCGAGCCGCTGGTCTGCTCCGCGAAAGGCTGCCAGGAGCGGGCCGACTGGGCCCTGGTCTGGAACAACCCGAAGCTGCACACCCCCGACCGCCGCAAGACGTGGCTCGCGTGCGAGCAGCACCGCACCTCGCTCGCCGACTTCCTCGGCGCCCGTGGCTTCCTGCTCGAGGTCGTCGCGGCGGACGAAGCCCCCGAGGACCCCGGCCCCACGCGCTGACGCGCGACGATGGCCTGGGTCAGCCGCCGATGGCCGACATCGGCCGGTCGGGCTGGAGGAACAGCGGGTCGTCGATCCCGTGGCCCGCCCGCTTGGTCGCCATCGCGGCCACCCAGCGGTCGGCGATCTCCTCGTCGGTCGCGCCGGCGCGCAGCGCCGCCCGCAGGTCGGACTCCTCGCGCGCGAACAGGCAGTTGCGGACCTGGCCGTCGGCGGTCAGCCGAACCCGGTCGCAGTCGCCGCAGAACGGTCGGGTGACCGACGCGATCACCCCGACGGTGGCGGGACCTCCGTCGACCAGGAAGAGCTCGGCCGGGGCGCTGCCCCGTGGCTCGACGGCCGGGCTGAGCACGAACTCCTTCTCGAGGCTGGTGAAGATCTCGTCGGCGGTGATCATCTCCGCGCGGCTCCAGCCGTGCTGGGCGTCGAGCGGCATCTGCTCGATGAACCGCAGGTCGTAGCCGTGCTCGAGGCACCAGCGCAGCAGCTCCGGCGCCTGCTCGTCGTTGTGACCACGCAGGAGGACGGCGTTGATCTTGATCGGCCCCAGGCCGGCGTCCGCGGCGGCGGCCAGGCCCTCGACCACGTCGTGCAGGCGGTCGCGGCGGGTGACCGCGTGGAAGGTCTCCGGCCGGACGCTGTCGAGGCTGACGTTGACGCGGTCCATCCCGGCGGCCTTGAGCGCGTGGGCCGTCCGCGCCAGCCCCAGGGCGTTGGTGGTCATCGAGATCTCGAGGTCGGGCGAGACCGCACGGGTGCCGGCCACGATGTCGACGAGCCCGCGCCGAACGAGAGGCTCGCCGCCCGTGAAGCGCACCTCGCGGATGCCGAGCAGGTGCACGCCGATGTGGATCAGGCGGACGATCTCGGCGTCGGTGAGGACGCTCTCGTCGGGCAGCCACTCCAGGCCCTCCGCGGGCATGCAGTAGGAGCACCGCAGGTTGCAGCGGTCGGTCAGCGAGACCCGTAGGTCGGTCGCGACCCGGCCGAAGCGGTCACCCAGTGCTTGTGTCACCCGCCCAGTCTAGGTGCGGGCAGGTTGGCCACCGGTCGGGTCCGGTGGGTCCCGCCCGCCCGACTAGCCTCGTCGGGTGCGATCCCTCCGCTTCCTGCTGAGCAGGCGGTGGATCGCGTTCTTCCTGATCGTGGTCGTGCTCGCGTACGCCGCCTGGTGGCTGGGCGAGTGGCAGTTCGGGCGGCTCGAGGACCGCAAGCGCGACAACGCCGTGGTCGAGCGCAACGAGTCGGTCGCCCCGGCTGCCGTCGACGACGTGCTCGCGGTCGACCGCGCCGTCGACCCGGAGGACGAGTGGCGGCTGGTCACGGCGAGCGGCACGTACCTCACCGATGAGACGGTCATCGTCCGCTACCGCACGCGGGAGGGGTCCTTGGGCGTCGACGTCGTCGTCCCCCTCCAGACGGACAGTGGCGAGATCCTCCTCGTCGATCGCGGCTGGCTGCCGACCGACGACGGGGGCGCGACACCGGACGAGGTCCCGGCCCCGCCGGCCGGCACGGTGTCGGTCACCGGTTACGTCCGCGCGGACGCGACCGGCGACTCGGCGAAGGTCACCGACCGCGCAACGCGGTCGATCTCGAGCGCGCAGATCGGCCCGGCCATCGGCCAGGCGACCTACGGCGGGTTCGTCGAGCTGGCGAGCGAGGACCCGAGCCCCGAGACCGCGCTCGAGCCCGCCGAGCTGCCCGACCTGAGCAACGGGCCGCACTTCTTCTACGGGCTCCAGTGGTGGTTCTTCGGGCTGCTGGCCGTGTTCGGGTTCTGCTACCTGGCGTACGACGAGTGGCGCGGGCCGCGCAGCAGGTCGGGCGGTCAGACCGTGCGGAGCATGCCTCCGTCGACCGGGAGCATGACACCGGTGATGAACGAGGACGCCGGCGAGAGCAGGAACGCTGCCGCCCGGCCGAACTCCTCCGGCTCCCCGTAGCGCCCGAGGGGGATCTGCAGCAGGCTCTTGGCCTTCGCGGCCTCGGCGTCACCCGTCGAGGCGTCGAGCTCGGCTACCCGCTCGGTGCCCACGCGTCCCGGCAGGAGGCCGTTGACACGGACGCCGCGGGATCCCTGCTCGTCGGAGAGGTTCTTGGCCACCATCGCGAGGCCGGGCCGGAGGCCGTTGGAGATGGCCAGGCCGGGGATGGGTGAACGCACCGACGACGACAGCACGAAGGCGACCGACCCCCCGGGCTCGAGGGCGTCGCACACCTCGCGGCCGATCCGGACGGCCCCGAGGAACACCGAGCCGAAGGCCTTCTCCCAGGCCTCGTCGGGGGTGCTCGCCACCGTGCCGGTCGGCGGCCCGCCCACCGAGACCAGTGCACCGTCGAGCCGTCCGAAGGCCCGGCGTGCCGTGTCGATCAACCGGCCCGGCGTAGCCGGGTCGGCGTTGTCGGCCACCACGGCGACGGCCGCGTCGCCGAGGTCGGCGACGGCGGCGTCGAGGGACTCGCCGTTGCGGCCGGACAGCACCACCCGGGCACCGTCGCCCACGAGCGCGTCGGCCGTGGCCCTTCCGAGCCCTCGGGCCCCTCCGGTGACGAGGTAGACACGGTCCTTCAGCTGGAGGTCCATGGCATCGAGCCTAGGGCGTGACGACCGGGTGCAGGTCGTCGACGAACTGGGTGCGGTAGAGGTCGGCGTACAGGCCACCCTCCTCCAGCAGTGAGGCGTGGGTGCCGCGCTGGAGGATCCGGCCGTCGTCGACGACCAGGATCTGGTCGGCCTGGCGCACGGTGGAGAGCCGGTGGGCGATGACCAGGCTGGTGCGGCCCTCGAGGGCGGCGTCGAGGGCGCGCTGGACGGCGAACTCGGACTCGGAGTCGAGGTGCGCGGTCGCCTCGTCGAGGACCACCACGGCCGGCGCCTTCAGCAGCAGGCGGGCGATGGCCAGCCGCTGTCGCTCGCCGCCGGAGAGCCGGTAGCCGCGGTCGCCCACGACCGTGTCGAGGCCGTCGGGCAGCGCCCGGACGAGGCCGGCGATCTGCGCCGCCTCGAGCGCGGACCACACGTCGCGGTCGTCGGATCCCGGCCGGGCGTAGAGCAGGTTGGCCCGGATCGTGTCGTGGAACATGTGGGCGTCCTGGGTGACGTAGCCGACGACGTCCTCGAGGGACTCGAGGGTGACGTCGCGGACGTCGACCCCGCCGACCCGGACGGCGCCGCCGCCCACGTCGTAGAGGCGGGCGACCAGGTGGGTGATCGTCGTCTTGCCCGCGCCCGACGGACCGACGAGCGCGACCATCTGGCCGGGCTCGGCGGTGAACGTGATGTCGCGGAGCACCTCGCCGGTGTCGCGGGTCTCGGTGCGCGCGACCGCCTCGAGCGACGCCAGCGAGACCTCGTCGGCGCGCGGGTAGCGGAAGGCCACGTGCTCGAACTCGACCCTCGAGGCGGTGGTGGGGAGCTCGGTCGCGCCGGGCTTCTCCTGGATCGAGGACGGCAGGTCGAAGACCTCGAAGACCCGCTCGAAGCTGACCAGCGCGGTCATCACGTCGATCCGTACGTTGGAGAGGCCCTGGAGGGGGCCGAGCAGCCTCACCAGCAGCGTGGTCAGGGCGAGCAGGGTGCCGACCGTCAACTGGCCCTGGATCGCGAGGTAGCCGCCGACGCCGTAGACGAGTGCCGTCGCCAGGGCCGGGATGGTCATCATCGCGGCGCCGAAGATGCGGGTGATCAGCGAGATCCGGATGCCCAGGTCGCGGACCGTGGCGGCCTTCCCGGCAAACAGCGCGTCCTCGTCGGCCCGCCTGCCGAAGAGCTTGAGCAGCATCGCGCCGCCGACGTTGAAGCGCTCGGTCATCACGTTGCCCATGTCGGCGTTGCCGTCCATCTGCTCACGCGTGAGCCCGGCGAGCTTGGTGCTGACCAGGCGCGAGGTCACGAACAGCAGGGGGAAGAGCAGCAGGCACAACAGGGTGACCTGCCAGCTGAGCGCGAGCATCGCGATGCCGACGACGACGACCGAGATGGCGTTGGAGACCGTGCCGGACAGCGTCGAGGTGAACGCGCGCTGGGCGCCGATCACGTCGTTGTTGAGGCGGGAGACGAGGGCTCCGGTCTGCGTGCGCGTGAAGAACGCCAGGGACTGCCGCTGCACGTGGCCGAAGACCTGCGTCCGCAGGTCGTAGATGAGGCCCTCACCGATCCGGGAGGAGAACCAACCGGCCACCACCCCGAGCACCGCGCCGAACACCGCAACCAGGGCCATCAGCCCCGCCAGCTCGAAGACCAGGGTGGTGTCCTTGGCGAGGATGCCGTTGTCCACGATCTGCTTGACGAGGAGGGGGCTGACCACGACGAGGCACGCGTCGACCACGGTCAACCCCAGGAAGACGGTGATCAGGCGCCGGTGGGGTCGCGCGAACGTCAGCACGCGCTTGACCGTGCCGCGGTCGAGCTTGCTGCTGGCGATGCTGCGGTCGGTGCGCACGTGACGCCACACCTGGCCCATCCCCGACATGCCTGCCACTGATCACCCCTTGTTGGCTCGTGGGAGCAACCTCCCGGCACTCCTCATTGTTCCTCGTACCACCGACAGGGTCGGCGCTCAGGAGTCGTCGATCTCCAGGTCGAGCCCGGCGACGGCGTTGCTCACACCACGGTGCCCCTGGGTGGAGAACGCGCCGACGACGCCCACCACCGCGAGGGCCAGCAGGGCGACCTGGGCCGCCGGGACGGTGACCACGGCGAGCAGCACGAGCGGGACGACGCCGACGCCGAGCTTGACCAGCCGGCGCGGGACCGACGCCGGGGTCGTGCGCAGGTCCACGACCAGCTCGCCCACGGTCTTCCCGGCGAACAGGACCATCGCCGTCTGCACCAGCAGCGGCACGCCGGCCCGGAGCGCGATCATGGCCGGCGAGTCCGTGGCCGGGCGCTCGTCCTGGGCGAAGACCAGGTAGCCGCGCAGCAGGGCCGCCGCGGCCGTCCCGGCCAGCACCACGAAGAGCACGTCGCTCGCCGTGCCTGCGAGCCGTCGCCCCGCCGACACCGTGGTCGGCAGCGCCCGACGGGCCGTGCCGAGCCGGCGACGCCGCCGGGCGGCGTACGGGGTGGAGAGCAGGGCGCCGAGGAACGCGCCCAACGTGTTGGTCAGCAGGTCGTCGACGTCGAACAGCCGGTAGGCACAGGGGTAGACGCCCCAGACACCGGTGAGCTGGGTGACCTCGATGAGCAGGGACACGGCGAAGCCGAGCACCGTCGCGACCACGATCCCGCGGTGGATGATCAGCCGGACGAACACGCCGAACGGGAGGAAGAGCACGACGTTCAGCACGACCTGGAGGAACGCCTGGTTGCGCAGGAGCTCGCTGGGCGTCCCGAGGCCGGCGTACCCTCCCCTCTCGGCCGCGCGCCGGATGTCGTCGGCGAAGGCCATCAGCTGCGTCTGCGCCTGCTGGCAGGCGTAGTCGCCCACGTCCGGCAGCGGCAACAACGTGTAGGTCCACAACGAGACGCCGTAGACCGCCGCGCTCCCCAGCACCAGCAGGTCGCCGGCGCCGAGGCGGCCGTCGCGCCGGTACTGCACCGCCGCCACCGGGATGAACAGCAGCACCGCCACCACCGAACCGAGGACCAGCGCCGCGACCGCGTTGGTCCCCTGGTCACCCACGGGGCCAGAGCCTAGGCGGCTCGGACCGATGGTTCCCGGCGACTGCGGCAGTCTGTTCGCCATGACCTTCACCACGTGTCACGTCACCATCTCGCTGGACGGCTTCCTGGCCGGGGCCGACCAGAGCCTCGAGGACCCGCTCGGCGTCGGCGGGGAGCGACTGCACCAGTGGATGTTCCCCGGCGACGACGGCGCCCTCCTGGAAGGCGACGCCGCCTCGCGCGAGCACCTCGCCAAGCAGCGCGGGGCGTACGTGATGGGGCGCAACATGTTCGGTCCCGACCGGGGCGAGTGGGCGGGCAGCGACTGGCGTGGGTGGTGGGGCGACGAGCCGCCGTACCACGCACCCGTCTTCGTGCTCACCCACCACGAGCGCGAGCCCGTCGAGATGGCGGGCGGGACGACGTTCCACTTCGTCACCGGAGGCTTCGACACCGCGTACGCCGCCGCGGTCGAGGCCGCCGGCGACGAGGAGATCCTGATCGCGGGTGGCGCGTCGACCATCCGACAGGCGCTCGCGGCCGGGGTGCTCGACGAGATCGTGCTCGACGTGTCGCCCGTGCTGCTCGGCGCCGGCGAGCGGCTCCTCGACGGCGTGACCGACCCCGGCCTGACGCCGGTCGAGGTCATCGGGTCCCCCAGGGCGACGCACATCCGTTACCGCGTGGGATGACCGCCCGCCGCCCTACCATCGAGCATGGCGACGATGGAGTGGGCCCGAGGATGGGCACAGGCGGCTTCCATCGACGACGTCCTCGAGCGGATGGCGGCCATCGACGCCGACCTGCCGCAGGACGACGGGGTCGCGTACTTCAACAGGATGTACTGGCAGGTCACCAAGCTGGTCGACGCGGCGGTCGACTCCAGCTCGTTCGAGGCCGGGGAGTTCCTGGCCCGGCTCGACGTCCACTTCGCCAACCGGTTCTTCGAGGCGTACTCCGCCGACCTCGACGGGACGGTCGTCGGTGCCGCGTGGGCGCCCTTGTTCGAGGGTCGGGCCCGCGACCGCACGCTCCCGATCCAGTTCGCGCTGGCCGGCATGAACGCCCACATCTCCCATGACCTGCCCCTCGCTGTCGTCGACACCTGCGTCGAGCTCGGGAAGGCCCCCCTGGACGAGTCCCCCGAGCACCACGACTTCACGCGTACCAACGACGTGCTCGCCGTCGCGCAGGAGGAGATCAAGGGCTGGTTCAGCACCGGCGTCATCGCCACGGTCGACCAGCTGGGGGGTCGCGTCGACGACGGGTTCGCAGCGTTCGGCATCCACCTCGCCCGTGCCGGCGCCTGGCAGACCTCCGAGGTGCTGTGGGAGCTGTCGGCCAACGAGCGGCTCGACCGGATCTTCCGCAAGGGGCTCGCCCGCTCGGTCGAGATGGCCAGTCGCGGGATCCTGCTCTGAGCCTCAGCCCGCGAGCATGGCAGCGAGCTCACGGAACCGGCGTACCTGCGCCTCGCGCTCGAACCTCCGCTGCTCGTCGAGCGTGCGGGACGACGCGGCCAGGAGGAGCTCCTTCGTCTCGCGCACGGCGCCCGGCAGCGCCGCGGTCAGCGCGGCCGCCAGGTCGGTGACCGTGGCCTCGAGCGCCCCGGCCGGCACGACGACGTTGGCCAGGCCGATGGCCATCGCCTCCTCGGCGGAGACCATCCGGGCGGTCGCACAGATCTCCAGCGCACGTGCGTAGCCGACCGCGTCGACGAGCGGCTGGGTGCCGGTGAGGTCGGGGACCAGGCCGAGGGCGGACTCCTTCATGCAGAGCTGCGCGCCCTCGGCGAGCACCCGCAGGTCGCACGACAGCGCGAGCTGGAAGCCGGCGCCGATGGCGTACCCCTGGACGACCGCGATCGACACGAACCGCGGGTCGCGCAGCCAGGTGAAGCCGCGTTGGAACTGCTCGATCGCCGCCGACGCGTCCTCGTCGGACATCGCGAGCAGCCCGGCGACCGTCTCGACGCCGTCGCCGGCACCCGAGCGGGTCGAGCATCGCCCGGTCGAGCCCGGCGGAGAACGTCTGCCCGCTCCCCCGGACCACGACGACGCGCACGTCGTCGGCGACCTGCTCCCCGATCGCGGCCAGCGCCCGCCACATCGCGCGGGGTCTGGGCGTTGCGCACCTCGGGTCGGTCCAGGGTCACGACGGCGACCTCACCGGTCACCTCGTAGACGAGTCCGGCCGACCTCAGCTCCTCGGGAGTCATGGGCGCAGGCTAGACGCTGGTCGAGGAGGGCGCCCTGGCGCCCGTCACGAGGCCACTAGGCCAGCGAGACGAGGTCGGCGTACGACGCCGTCCACAGGTCCTCGACCCCGTCGGGCAGGATCAGCACCCGGTCCGGCTCGAGGGCGTGCACGGCCCCCTCGTCGTGGGTGACCAGCACGATGGCGCCCTCGTAGGCACGGATCGCGGCCAGCACCTCCTCGCGGGACGCGGGGTCGAGGTTGTTGGTGGGCTCGTCGAGCAGCAGCACGTTGGCACTCGAGACGACGAGGATCGCCAGGGCCAGCCGGGTCTTCTCGCCACCCGACAGCACCCGCGCCGGCTTCTGCGCGTCGTCGCCGCTGAACAGGAACGAGCCCAGCACCGACCGGGCCTCGGTGTCGGTGAGCTGGGGCGCGGCGGTGTGCATGTTCTCCAGCACGGTCCGCGCAGTGTCGAGCGTCTCGTGCTCCTGCGCGTAGTAGCCGATCTTCAGCCCGTGACCGGGCAGCACCTCGCCCGTGTCGGCCTTGTCGACACCGGCCAGGATCCGCAGCAGGGTGGTCTTGCCCGCGCCGTTGAGGCCGAGGATGACGACGCGCGAGCCCTTGTCGATCGCGAGGTCGACGTCGGTGAAGACCTCGAGGGAGCCGTAGGACTTCGACAGCTCGCTGGCGGTCAGTGGGGTCTTGCCGCACGGCGCCGGTGCGGGGAACTTGATCCGCGCGACGCGGTCCGACCTGCGCTCGGCCTCGAGGCCGGACCGCAGCCGCTCGGCGCGCTTCATCATCGACTGGGCCGCCTGCGCCTTGGTCGCCTTGGCCCGCATCTTCTGGGCCTGGTCCATCAGGGCGTCGGCCTTGCGCTCGGCGTTCTGCCGCTCGCGCTTGCGGCGGCGCTCGTCGGTCTCGCGCTGGGCGAGGTACGCCGCCCAGCCCAGGTTGTAGACGTCGATCTCGGCTCGGTTGGCGTCGAGGTGGAGCACCTTGTTCACGGTGTTCTCGAGGAGTCCGGTGTCGTGGCTGATCACGACGAGTCCGCCCCTGTGGGCCTTGAGGAACTCGCGCAGCCACACGATCGAGTCCGCGTCGAGGTGGTTGGTCGGTTCGTCGAGCAGCAGCGTCTCGGCGCCGGAGAACAGGATCCGCGCCAGCTCCACCCGGCGTCGCTGGCCACCGGACAGCGTGCGAAGCGGCTGGCCGAGCACCCGCTCCTCGATGCCGAGGCTCGAGGCGATCTGGGCCGCCTCGGACTCGGCGGCGTACCCGCCACCGGCGTGCAGCTCGGCGTCGGCGCGCTCGTAGCGGCGCATCGCCTTCTCGCGGAGGGCGAGGTCGTCGCTGCCCATGTCCGTCTCGGCCTGACGCAGACGTCGGACGACGTCGTCGAGGCCGCGCGCCGAGAGGATCCGCTCGCGGGCAAGCACTTCGGGGTCGCCGGTGCGCGGGTCCTGCGGCAGGTAGCCGACCGTGCCGGACGCGTGCACGGACCCGCTGGCGGGGAGGCTGTCGCCGGCGAGGATCTTGGTGAGGGTCGTCTTGCCGGCACCGTTGCGCCCGACAAGTCCGATCTTGTCGCCCGGCGCGACCCGGAAGCTGACGTCCTGCATCAACAGCCTCGCCCCGGCACGCACCTCGAGGTGTTGGGCGGTGATCATCAGGATCGTTAGTCTATGGCCCGGTCACCTCGGGACAGCCGGGTGCCCTTGTTGTCCGGAGTCAGGAGACCAAGCGACATGCGCTTCAACCCCAAGGCCCGGCTCGACACCTCACGGGTCCGCGACGTCGGTGGCTCCTCCGGCGGCGGTGGCGGCGCGGGTGGCGGCGGCATGCGGATCCCGATCCCTGGTGGCACCAAGGCCGGCGGCGGTATCGGTGGCGTCCTGATCGTCATCCTGTTCCTCGTCCTCACCCAGTGCATGAACAACGGCAGCACGGGCGGGCTCCCGCTCCCGGACAACGGGTTGAACACCTCGCGGATGGCCGGCACCGACACCGGCCGCTACGCCAACTGCAAGACCGGGGCGGACGCCAATGCGAACGCGGACTGCAGCAGGGTGGCGGTCGAGAACTCGTTGTACAACTACTGGTCGAAGGCGCTGCCGGAGCAGTCGGACGCGCAGTTCCAGCCGGAGGCCGTGCAGACCTTCAGCGGCGGCACCAGCACTGGCTGCGGCAACGCGACCGCCGAGGTCGGCCCCTTCTACTGCCCCGTCGACGCCACCATCTACCTCGACACCACGTTCTTCGAGCAGGTCCTCCAACAGCAGCTCAACGGCCCCTCCGGCGCGTTCGTCGAGCCCTACGTCGTGGCCCACGAGTACGGCCACCACATCCAGAACCTGCTCGGCACCATGGGCCAGGTCAAGACCCAGCAGGGACCCAACAGCGACTCGGTCCGTCTGGAGCTCCAGGCCGACTGCTACGCCGGCATGTGGGCCAAGAACGCGACCTCCACCGACGGCGCCGACGGCGAGCCGCTGCTGGTCGACCTCACCGACGAGGACATCTCGCAGGCGATCGCGGCGGCCAAGGCCGTCGGCGACGACCGGATCCAGCAACAGACCACGGGGCGGGTCAACAAGGAGCAGTGGACCCACGGCTCCGCGGCGGCTCGGGTGAAGTGGTTCCAGACGGGCTTCAGCGAGGGCACTCTGCAGGCGTGCGACACGTTCGCCCCAGCGACCGTCGAATAGCGCGCTCGTGTGGACCACTGCCCTGCTCGTCATCGTCCCGACGGCACTGTTCGTCGCTCTCGTCGTCGTCATCCACCGCTTCCTCGCTCCCCAGGGCGGCTGGCTGCGCTCGATGGAGGACGCCGGCGAGATCTTCAGCACCGTCGGCACGGGTCTGGCGGTGCTGATCGCCTTCCTCATCGTGGCGGCGTTCGGGCACTACCAGGAAGCGCGGGACGCGGTCGGGAAGGAAGCCGTGGCCGTCCAGCAGCAGTACGTCATGGCCAGCTACTTCGACGAGGTCGACAGCACCGCGCTGCGAGGTGAGGTCCTCTGCTACGCACGCGCGGTCGTCGACGACGAGTGGCCGGCCATGCAGCGCGGCACCGACAGTGATCGGGTGCAGGGCTGGGTCGACGCGATGGACGACACGATGCGCGAGGCGTCGGTGGGCGACCAGAAGCAGGTCGAGGCGCTGGCCCACTGGTTCGACGTGAGCAACGACCGTCAGGAGGGCCGGCGAGCGCGGTTGGCGGAGTCCCAGCCGTTCGTCCCCGGCTTCTTGTGGGCCGCCCTGCTCCTGATCTCCGTCGTCGTGCTCGGCTACCAGTTGTTGATGATCGACCCGGCGGTGCGCGTGGTCGGGCAGGCCTACAGCATGGCCGCGATGGCGATCACGGTCTTCGCCGCCCTCGCCGTCGTCTACATGGTCGACCGCCCCTTCAACGACCGCGGCGCCGCCATCCCCCACACCCGGATGTCCGCCGCCCTCGAGGTCATGGAGCGCACCGCCCCCACTACCCTCCCCTGCGACGCCGCCGGCACCCCACGTTGAGTTGCGCCTCGTGACTCGTTGAGTTGCGCCCCGTGACGATCACGAGGCGCAACTCGTCGCATCACGAGGCGCAACTCAACGGGGGTCAGGGTTGGAGGAGGGCGTCGATCTCCTCGGCCACCCGTTCGAGGGTGCGGAGGTACGGCGCCACGCTCGGGTGGCGGAACTTCGCCGCCAACGCTCCCTCGCCGGTCGCCACCCGGGCGAGAGCCCACTCCGCCCGGCTGACGGCGGTGTACGCCGCGACGATGCGAGCACCGAGGCGCACCTGGTCCGGTGTGGCGACGGCGGAGGCCGCGGACTCGGCCAGGCCGATCAGGTAGGCGTCGAGGAGGGGTTCCGGGGCCTCCCGCGCGCTGGCCATGTGCAGCCCGAGGTCGGTGCCGATCGGGCCCACCCCGAGGCTCTGCCAGTCGATCGCCAGGACCAGGTCGCCCTCGCGACCGCGCAGGTTGGCTGCGGCCACGTCGCCGTGGTGCGCGACGAGGGGGAGGGCGTCGTACTGCTGCAGGAAGTGCTCGCGACGTGACCACAGGCTGTCGGCGAGGTCGGCGGCGCTGGTACGGGCGAGGGTGGGCCACCCGCCGCGGTGTTCCACCCGCGTGATCCGCCGGCGGAGCAGGTCCCGCGCGAGCCACCGCCGGTCGCCGAGGTCAGCGGCAGCGAACCGGCCGAGCGCGTGGGCGACGAACAGCCCGTTCGTGCCCGCCTCCTCGACCCAGTCGGAGGTCAACGTGATGCCCGCGGCGTCCTCCTCGACGGCGATCACCGGCCCGCGCAGGCCGGGTGTCGACCGGGTCAGGCCGGACTCGGCGACATCCGCCTCGCGACGCCAGTAGGCGAAGTGCGTCGCATCGCTCAGCTCGGGCGGGTCGCCCAGGACGGGGCGGGCAAGGCGCTTGACCGCCAGAGGCCGGCCGCCGAGCTGGGTGCGCCAGACGCCCACCGTGGACGGGCCGCTGCCACCCGGCACGGAGAGCCACCCCGGCTCCGGCTCCCAGGCCATGCCCGCACGCTAACCGATGTCGCGCTCGCGGAAGCGCCACCACGCGGCGCCGAGGATGGCCGCCGCGAGGGCCGTCATGGTCAGCGCCGGGGCCGGCGCGAACGGTTCGACCGGCATCGCGGGCAGGTGCGTGTACGGCGACAGGCCGGTCACCGCAGCGGGCAGGTCGAGCAGCTCGCCGAGCTGGCCGAGCACGAAGAACCCTGCCAGCACGGCCCAGCCGGCGACGGCGTACCTGACCCCGGCGGCGTAGAGGAGGAGGGCCAGCGCCGCGACGGTCCAGACGGCCGGGGACTGCCCGAGCGCGGCCTCGACGAAGCTCACCAGCGCGTCGCCGCCACCGCCGGCCTGGAGTCCGAGACCCAGGGCGGTCCCGACGCCGGAGACGAGCAGCAGCCAGGTGGCGCCGCCGAGGGCGACCACTGCCGTCGCGAGGAAGGACCGCGACCGGGAGACGGCGGTCGCCAGCACCTGCTCGGTGCGGCCGTCGCGCTCGTCGCCGGCTCCGTGGCCGATGACCGCGATCGCGAAGCAGGTGACCGCCACGCCGGCGATCGAGAGGACGGCGGCGACGAGGGCGTCCTGCATCTTTCCCACCCCGCCCAGGCTCTCGATCACCTGGCGGCCCGCCTCGGTGTCGAGCAGGTCGCCGACGCTCGGCGCGATCGCACCCATCACCAGACCCAGCACGCCGGCGGCGACGGTCCAGGCCGCCAGCAGCGTGCGGTGCGTCCGCCACGCCAGCACGAACGCGTCGGCCAGCCGGGGCGAGCCCTCGGCCGGGCCGGGACGGGTGGCGACCAGGCCGGCACCGAGGTCGCGGCGGTGCTGCAGGACCTGGGCGACCGCGACGAGCACCGCGCCGAGGACGAGGTACAGGAGCAGCACCCACCAGCGCGGGTCGGACCACGCCCGCAGCCGGGTGGACCACCCGAACGGCGAGAGCCACGAGACCCACTCGGGCCCTGTGTCCCCGACGACCCGGAGCACGTAGAGGACACCGATACCGCCCCCGGCGAAGGCCGCGCACGTCCGCGCGCTGGCGGAGACCTGGCACGCCACGGCCGTCAGCCCGATGGCGACCCAGGAGACGCCGACCCACGAGGCCGCGAACCCGACCGACCCCGCGACCGGGAGCCCACCGGCGACCGACGCCGCCGCGGCCAGGACGCCGAGGACGAGGGCGACCAGCGCCGACTCGAGCACCGCGGCCGCGAGCTGCGCGTCGCGACCGACCGCCGTGCCGCCGAGGAGCTCGGCGCGACCGGACTCCTCCTCGGTGCGGGTGTGGCGTCGCACCAGCACGAGGAAGAGCAGGGCGACGAACACGGCGTAGAGGACCGTCAGCTTCGTCATCGCCAGCTCGCCGAGGCTCGTCACGTCGAGGATCGGCCCGTACAGCGCGACGATCGCGGCGCTGTTGTTGATCGCCTGGGCGGCAGAGACGCGGTCGGCGACGGTGGGGTACAGGCTCTCGGTCGCCGCGGCCGACGCGTAGACGACCACGACGAGCAGCAGCACCCAGACCGACGCGATGACCCGGTCGCGGCGGAGGGCCGCCCGGACGAGCGTCCACGTCCCGGTGTACGAGGTCATCGCGTGGTGGCCTGCTCGGGGCGGTACGCGGCGAGGAACAGCTCCTCGAGGGTCGGTGGGGCGCTGGTCATCGCACGCACGCCGGCTGTGGACAGGGCACCGAGCACGCCGGTCATGGCCTCCGGCTCGACCGAGCAGCTGACGGTCTGGCCGTCGACACGGACGTCGGTCACCCCCGCGATGCCGGCCAGGTCCGGCACCGGACCGGCCACCTCGGCGACCACCTTCGTCCGGCGCAGGTGTCGTAGCTCGGCCAGGGTCCCGCTCTCGACGGCGCGGCCGCCGCGGATGATCGTCACCCGGTCCGCGAGACGTTCCACCTCGCTCAGGATGTGGCTGGACAGCAGGACCGTCGTGCCCGCGGCCACCCGCTCGGCCAGGGTGTCGGCGAAGACCTCCTCCATGAGGGGGTCGAGCCCGGACGTCGGCTCGTCGAGCACCAGGAGGTCGACGTCGGCGGCGAACGCGGCGACGAGGGCGACCTTCTGCCGGTTGCCCTTCGAGTACGCGCGACCGCGCTTGGTGGGGTCGAGGTCGAACCGCTCGAGCAGCTCCTCGCGGCGGGTACCCCGCGGCTCGATGCCCCGCATCCGCAGCAGCATGTCCACGGTCTCGCCACCGGACAGGTTGGGCCACAGGGCCACGTCGCCGGGCACGTACGCCAGGCGACGGTGGATGGCGACACTGCCGGCCCACGGGTCGAGCCCGAAGACCGACAGCGAGCCGGAGTCGGTGCGCAGCAGGCCGAGCAACGCGCGGATGGTGGTCGACTTCCCGGCACCGTTCGGCCCCAGGAACCCGTGCACCTCCCCCGCGGCGACGGACAGGTCGAGGCCGTCGAGGGCACGCGTGGCGCCGAACGTCTTGACCAGGTCGTGGATGGCGATCACGGGGTCGGTCACTCTTCCGACGATAGGCCTCGAGGCGCCGTTCACCACGTCCGACGTGTCGCACCTCCGGGACTTCCCGGACGCGCTAGGTTTTCGACCGGCGGCCCGGGGGGGTCCGCTGCCGCGGCTCGGCGCGACACCGCCTGCAGGAGTCGATCCTTTGCCCAAGCACGCCTCGCGACTGGTCGTCTACACGGCTGTCCTCGGTGACGAGCAACCGCTGCGCGAGCAGCCGGTGGCGGAGGTGTCGACGTCCGACTTCGTCTGCTTCACCGACGATCCCCGGCTGCGCAGTGACACCTGGGAGACCGTCCTCGTCCAGCCGCGCGTCGCGGCCGACCCGGTGCGCAGCGCCCGCTTCCTCAAGATCGTCGGCCACCCGGCGCTGGCCGGGTACGACCGGAGCCTGTGGGTCGACAACGCCGTGGAGCTGCGGAAGCCGCCCGAGCTGTTCGTCGGCGACTGGCTCGCGGACGCGCACGTCGCCGCACCGCAGCACACCCTGTACGCCACCGTCACCGCCGAGGCCGAGGCGGCGATCGACCTCGGCAAGGACGACCACCTGCGGGTCTTCGAGCAGCTCGCCCACTACCTCGACACCACCCCGGGCGCCCTCGAGGCACGCCAGCACTGGACCGGCCTCCTCGCCCGGCGCGGCAGCCAGACGGCGACCATGGCCATGACCCTGTGGTGGGAGCACGTCCTGCGCTACTCGAGTCGCGACCAGCTGTCCTTCGGCGTGGCCATGACCGCCGCCGGGGTGTGGGTGCGGTCGGTGCCGTTGGCCAACCTCCGGTCCGCCGTGCACGCGTGGCCGGGCGGACCGGAGACCCGCGCCGACGCCGACGTGCACGCCCGGACCGCCCGCATACGAGCCGAGATCGAGGAGGTCCTCTCCGACGTGCACGACCGCGACGAGTGGATCCTCGAGCTCGAGTCGCGGTTGACGGCGGCGACCGACAAGGTCCGCCAGCTCCGCACCCACCTGAGCGACGGGGCGTAGCGTCGCGCGGGTGAGCTCGCTCCCCGACGACACCCAACGGCACCTGCACCGGGCCGCCCTCCGCCACCAGCGCGAGGGTCGCGTCCCCGGTCTGGCGGCGGCCGTGGTCCGCGGCGGCGAGCTGCTGTGGTTCGCCGGCATCGGCACGACGAGGGTCGGATCCGCCGGAGACGCCGGGACCCGACGACCAGTACCTCGTCGGCTCCAACACCAAGACCTTCACCGCCGTGATGCTGATGCAGCTGCGCGACGAGGGCCGGCTCACCCTCGACGACCTGCTGGCCGACCACCTGCCCGACGTCGGCCACCCGGTGACGGTCCGCCAGGCGCTCGCGCACGTCTCGGGCATGCAGCGCGAGCCGCTCGGTGACGTGTGGGACACCCTGGAGCAGCCGGACGCGGCCTCGCTGGTCCGCGGGTTCGCCGAGGCGGAGCGGGTCGGCCGGCCGCACACGCGGTGGCACTACTCCAACCTGGCGTACGCCGTCCTCGGCCAGGTCGTCGAGAAGCTCGACGGCCGCCCGTGGGTCGAGTCCCTGGACACGCGGTTGTTGCGCCCGCTCGAGATGCGCCGGACCACGGTGGGGTTCGTCGACGACGACCATGTGACGGGCTACTTCGTGCCGCCGTTCCACGACGTACCCCGGGAGGAACCGGTGCTGGACCTCCGCGCCATGACCCCGGTCGGGGGCCTCGCCAGCACGGCGCGTGACCTGGCCCGCTGGTCGGCGTTCGTCGCCTCACCCCCTGACGAGGTCCTCTCCCCGGACACCCTGGAGGAGATGTGCCAGCCGCAGGTCCTGCTCGACACCGAGCGATGGAACGGCGGGATGGGCCTGGGCCTGTTCGTCCTCCGTACGCCCTCGGGCCGCACGTGGGTCGGCCACGACGGCGGAATGCCCGGTCACCTCACTGCGCTGCTCACGCACCGCGAGAGCGGGACCGGTGGCATCGTGCTGATGAGCAACACCGCCGGTCCCGACCCCGCGGCCCTGGCCCTCGAGCTGGCCGACCGGGTGGTCGAGGACCTGCCGGTCGAGGACGAGGCCTGGCGCCCCGGCACGTCGGTGCCGGAGGAGCTCGCCGGCGTCATCGGCCGCTGGTACTCCGAGGGACGCGGCTTCGTCTTCTCCGTGCGGGAGGGCAGGCTCGAGGCCCGTCCGGACAGCGCCCCTGCGTCCCGCGCCCCGTCGGTGTTCGCGGCGGAGGGTGCCGACCGCTTCCGCACCGAGTCCGGCCGCGAGCGCGGCGAGCTGCTGCGCGTCACCCGTGCCGCCGACGGAGGAGTCGACCGCCTGCACTGGGCGACGTACGTCTTCACCCGCGCGCCGCTCGGCTTCGGCGAGCACCTGCGCTAGGTGCGCTCAGGCGTTGACCACTCGCACGCGCACCGACGCCGCGTCACGGATCGCCTGGTCGAGCACCGCCCGCCGCGGGTCGGGGACGGGCAACCACGGCTCGACCACGGTGTAGGTCCGCAGCCGCGGGTCCGCGAGCACCTCGTCGACGGCGACGTGGTCGCCGCCCGTGACCAGCGGTCCGCGGCGGAGGATCCGCGCGGCGTGGTCGGCGGCGGCCTCGTTGGCCTGTCGCGCCTGGTTGTCCCGGCGTCGGGCGAACCGCTGCTGGCTCTGGCCGCCCGCCTTGGTCCGTCCCTGCACGTGCCGCTGCCCGATCTTGTGCTCGACCATCTCCTCGCGCGCCATCCGGGCCACGGCGAACCCGCCCTTGCGGACCAGCAGCACGCCCCACTCCTCCGGCGTCGCGACGGCCGCCGCGAACGCCGCGGCCTCCGGCGGCCCGTCGTACGCCGCGTCGAACGGCAGCCGGGCCTCCAACGTCGACCCGTCGTCGGCCGTCCCGAGCAGCGCGCCGTCGCGGACGTCGTACGTCGTGGGGCCGTGGCGGGTCTCGAAGTTCACCACCCAGCGCTCGACGCGCGAGCCCGGTACCGAGACCGTCACGGTGTCCACGACGTCTGTTGTACAGGTCTTGCTGCGAGGATGGGCGCATGCCCGACGAGACCCCCCGCCCCGTCGAGACCTGGCTGACCGACATGGACGGCGTCCTGGTGCACGAGGAGGTCCCCATCGACGGGGCCACCGAGTTCGTGGACGCGTTGAAGGCGTCGGGCCTGCGCTTCCTGATCCTCACCAACAACTCGATCTTCACCCCGCGCGACCTGCGCGCCCGACTGCTGTCGAGCGGCATCGACGTACCGGAGGACACGATCTGGACCTCGGCGCTCGCCACCGCCCAGTTCCTGGCGGACCAGCGGCCGCACGGCACGGCCTATGTCGTGGGTGAGGCGGGGCTGACCACGGCGCTGCACGACATCGGCTACGTGATGACCGACCGCAACCCCGACTACGTCGTGCTGGGTGAGACGCGCACGTACTCGTTCGAGTCGATCACCCGCGCCATCCGGCTGATCGACGCGGGCGCCCGGTTCATCGCGACCAACCCCGACCCCAGCGGGCCGAGCCACCAGGGCCTCATGCCCGCGACCGGCTCGGTCGCGGCGCTGATCAGCACCGCGACGGGGCGCCAGCCGTACTTCATCGGCAAGCCCAACCCGCTGATGATGCGCAGCGCGCTCAACCGCCTCGAGGCACACTCCGAGACCACGGTGATGGTCGGCGACCGGATGGACACCGACATCATCAGCGGCCTCGAGGCCGGTCTGCGGACCGTGCTGGTGAAGACGGGGTCCACGCGTCCCGAGGACATCGAGAAGTTCCCCTACCGTCCGACGCGGATCGTGGACTCGATCGCCGACCTCGTCGGCGAGGTACGGCCGCGCGACACCGATTCGTCTGCGGATTGATGCTGGATTTCCCGCTCAGCACCACAGACGAATCGCGGGGGTGACACCATCGGACCCATGGGTGTCGGCTTCCGACTCAGCGGTCGCACGCTGGAGCTGACCGGCCCGTGGTCCCCCACGGCCGGCCGCGCCGTGCGGCTGCTGCGCCCGAGCGGCCTGGACGTCAACTACACCCGCGGATTCGACGGGGACGACCTGGCGTTCCTCGGTGACCTTGCCGGCACGACCATCCGTCGGCTGTCGGTGGTCGACCACGAGCTCGAGGACCTGTCACCCCTGCTGCGGCTGGCACCGCAGCTCGAGCACCTGACCGTGCGTACCCCGTCGACCCAGACCCTGGACCTGGCCCGCTTCCCCCGACTGGTCTCCTACCGCGGACCGTGGGCGCACATCCGCGACACCATCACCTGGGGCACGCGCGTGGAGCGGCTGATGCTCGAGGGGTACGTCGAGACCGACCTGGCCGCCCTCCAGGAGCTGCCGTCGCTGACAGCGTTGCGGCTGGACCGCCCCGAGCGACTGCGGCGCCTGCTCGGCGTCGGCCCACGCCTGCAACGCCTGTCCGTGCTCCACGCCCCCGTCCTCACCGACGTCGGCGACATCGAGGCGGCCACCGGGCTCCGGCTCCTCGAGCTGATCGGCAGCCCGTCTACCCGCGGCCTGGAGCTCATCGGCGGTTGCACCGAGCTGCAGGAGCTGACCCTCTCCGGGTGCGGACCGATCCCGTCGATCGGATGGGCGCGCGACCTGCGCGAGCTGCGCCGGTTCGAGCTGCTCGGCGCGACGCCGGTCGTCGACGGCGACCTCACAGCACTCGTCGACCTACCCGCGCTGGCGCAGGTGACCATGCAGCCGCGAGCGCACTACCGGCCCACGGTCGCCCAGGTACGAGCGTCGCTCAGACGTTGAACCCGAGCGCGCGCAGCTGCTCGCGGCCGTCGTCGGTGATCTTGTCCGGGCCCCACGGGGGCATCCAGACCCAGTTGATCAGGACGTCGTTGACCAGGCCCTCGAGCGCCTGGTTGGTCTGGTCCTGGATGACGTCGGTCAACGGGCAGGCCGCCGAGGTCAGGGTCATGTCGATGACGGCGTTGGTGTCGGCGTCGAGGTGGACGCCGTAGACGAGTCCGAGGTCGACGACGTTGATGCCGAGCTCGGGGTCGACGACGTCCTTCATCGCCTCGGTGACGTCGTCGATGCTCACCGTCGCCGTACCCCCACCGCCCGTGGGCAGGGCTTCGGGGACGTCGGGCAGGTCACTGTGGTCGGTCATCGGGGGTCTCCTGAGGTCTCGAGGTCTTGGCCCATGGCTTGGCTCGTGGCGTCCTTCCAGGCCATCCACGACAGCAGCGCGCACTTGACGCGGGCGGGGAACTTGGCGACGCCGGCGAACGCGATGCCGTCCTCGAGGCGCTCCTCGTCGGGCTCGACCTGGCCCTTGCCCTGCATGAGGGTGAGGAACTCCTCGTGGATCGCCATCGCCTCGTCGACCGGCTTGCCGATGACGAGGTCGGTCATCACCGACGTCGAGGCCTGCGAGATGGAGCAGCCGAGGGCGTCGTACGACACGTCCTCCACCACTCCCTCCGACACGTGCACGCGCAGGGTCACCTCGTCGCCGCAGGTCGGGTTGACGTGGTGCACCTCCGCCTCGAAGGGGTCGCGCAGGCCCTTGTGATGGGGGTTCTTGTAGTGGTCCAGGATGATCTCCTGGTACAGGGCGTCGAGCTCGTTGGTCATCTCTCTCAACTCAACTTGAAGTACGAGCGGGTGTATTCCAGGCCCTCGACGAACGCGTCGATCTCGGCCGGGTTCGTGTAGAGGTACGACGACATCCGCGACGACGACTGCACGCCGAAGCGCGCGTGGGCCGGCTTGGCGCAGTGGTGCCCCGCACGGATGGCGATGCCGCGGGAGTCGAGGACCTGCGCCACGTCGTGCGGGTGGACGCCCGCGAGCTCGAACGAGATCGCCCCGCCGCGGGCGGCAGCGTCGAGCGGGCCGAGGACCGTGACGCCCGGGACGGTGGCCAGACCCTCGAGCGCGTAGGCCGTGATGGCCTGCTCGTGGGCGTGCACGGCGTCCATGCCGAGGTGGCCGAGGTACTCGACGGCGGCGCCGAGGCCGATCGCCTCCGCGATGGGCGGAGTGCCGGCCTCGAAGCGGTGCGGAGCCTTGGCGTAGGTGGACCGCTCCATCGTGACGGTCTCGATCATCTCGCCGCCGCCGTGGAAGGGCGGCAGCGCGTTGAGCAGCTCGGGACGGCCCCACAGCACGCCGATGCCGGTCGGGCCGACGACCTTGTGACCGGTGAAGCCCAGGAAGTCGGCGCCCGAGGCGATCACGTCGACCGGCAGCTGCGGGACTGCCTGGGCGGCGTCCACGACGACCACCGCTCCGACCTCGTGCGCGCGGTCGGCGATCTGGCGGACCGGGTTGATGGTGCCGAGCATGTTGGAGACCCAGGTCAGCGAGACGACCTTGGTGCGCTCGTTGATGAGCTCGTCGATGTTCGAGAGGTCGAGCCGGCCGTCGTCGGTCAGGCCGAACCACCGCAGCGTCGCGCCGGTGCGCTCGGTGAGCAGCTGCCACGGCACGATGTTGGAGTGGTGCTCCATCTCGGTGATGACCACCTCGTCGCCCGGACCGACCCTCAAGCTCCCCTCGGCCCAGGCGAAGACGTTGGCCAGGAGGTTGAGCCCCTCGGTGATGTTCTTGGTGAACACCACGCCCTCGCGCTCGGGCGCCCCGATGAAGGTCGCCACCTTGTCGCGGGCGGCCTCGAAGGCCTCCGTCGACTCGGCACCCAGGGTGTGCATCGCCCGGGCGATGTTGGCGTTGTGCCGCTCGAGGTGGTCGACCATCGTGTCGATCACGACCTGGGGCTTCTGGCTGGTGTTGGCCGAGTCCAGATAGACCAGAGGCTGGCCGGCTCCGTCGTTGCCAGGAACCGTCCGCGACAGGATCGGGAAGTCCTTGCGGATGATGTCGAGGTCGGGCAGCAGGCCGGGCAGCATGGTCAGACCGCCGCAGCCTTGACGTACTTGTCGTAGCCGTTGGCCTCGAGCTCCTCGGCCAGCTCCGGGCCGCCCTCGTCGGCGATCCGGCCGTTGACGAACACGTGCACGAAGTCGGGCTGGATGTAGCGCAGGATCCGCGTGTAGTGCGTGATCAGCAGGACCGCCTTGCCCTCCTGGGCGCGGAAGCGGTTCACCCCCTCGGACACGATCTTGAGGGCGTCGATGTCGAGGCCGGAGTCGGTCTCGTCCAGGATCGCCATGCCGGGGTTCAGCAGCTCCATCTGGGCGATCTCGTGGCGCTTCTTCTCGCCGCCGGAGAAGCCCTCGTTGACCGAGCGCTGGCCGAACGTCGGGTCGAGGTTGAGGTTTGCCAGCGTGGCGTTGACGTCCTTGACCCAGGTACGCAGCTTCGGAGCCTCGCCGTCGATGGCCGTCTTGGCCGTACGCAGGAAGTTGGACACCGAGACGCCAGGCACCTCGACGGGGTACTGCATGGCCAGGAACAGCCCGGCCCGCGCCCGCTCGTCGACGGTCATCGCCAACACGTCGGCGCCGTCGAGGGTGACGGTGCCGCCGGTGATCGTGTACTTCGGGTGGCCGGCGACCGAGTAGGCGAGCGTCGACTTGCCCGAGCCGTTGGGGCCCATGATCGCGTGCGTCTCGCCGTCGCGGACGGTGAGGGTGACGCCCTTGAGGATCTCCTTGGCGCCGTCCTCGGTCTCGACCGTGACGTGCAGGTCCTTGATCTCCAGGGTGCTCATGCTGGGGTGACTCCGTTCAGGGTGGTCTGGATGTCGACCCAGACGGTTTGCTGGCCGTCGACGTCGCGAATCTCTACAGGGAAGGTGGCGACGGGTTCCGTCGCCGGGAAGCCGGTGGGCTTGCCGGTGCGCAGGTCGAACTTCGACCCGTGCAACCAGCACTCCACGGTGCAGTCCTCGACGTCGCCCTCGCTGAGCGCGACGTTGGCGTGGCTGCACATGTCCTCGACGGCGAAGACCTCCTCGCCGTGGCGGGCGAGCGCGACGTCCTGGCCGTCGACGTGCACGCCGAGGGCCGCGTCGTCGCGGAGGTCGGCGAGCGCACAGGCGCGCAGGAAGGCCATCAGTCGTCCTTCAGCACGTTCTTGGACAGCTCGGCCTCCACCGTGGCGGCGAGCTGCTCCTCGAGGGCCGGGACGTCGATGCGGCGGATCAGGTCGTTGAAGAAGCCGTGCACGACCAGGCGGCGGGCTTCCTTCTCCTCGATGCCGCGCGAGCGCAGGTAGAACAGCTGCTCGTCGTCGAAACGGCCCGTCGCCGAGGCGTGACCGGCACCGGCGATCTCGCCGGTCTCGATCTCGAGGTTGGGCACCGAGTCGGCCTGACAGCCGTCGGTGAGCACGAGGTTGCGGTTCTCCTCGTAGGTCTCGATGCCCTCGGCCTCCTTGCGGATCAGCACGTTGCCGATCCACACGGTGTGCGCGCCCTGCCCCTGCAGCGCGCCCTTGTAGGTCACGTGGCTGCGGGTCTTCGGCGCGTTGTGGTCGACGAAGAGGCGGTGCTCGATGTGCTGGCCGGCGTCGGCGAAGTAGAGACCGAGCATCTCGATGTCGCCGCCGGGGCCGTCGTAGGTCGCGGTGACGTCGTGGCGGACCACGCTGCCTCCGAACGTGACGGCGACGTGCTTGAGCGAGGCGTCGCGCCCGACCAGCGCACGCTGGGTCGAGTGGTGCACGGCGTCGTCGGCCCAGTCCTGGAGCGTGACGTAGGTGAGCTGAGCGCCCTCGCCCACCACGATCTCGACGATGTCGGCCAGCGTTGCGGATCCCTCGAAGCGCACCACGACCGTGGCCTTGCTGTGGGCTCCGACCGTGATGACGGCGTGGGTCGCCGTGGCGTCGTCGACGCTCTTGCCGGTCAGCGTCAGGGTGGCCGGCTCGTCGAGCTCGGTGTCGGCGGGAACCGTCACGGCGTACCGCTGTCCCGCCTCGTGCCAGACCCGCGCCGAGACGCGGTCGGTGGGCACGAAGCCGCTGGACCCGAGCTCGGGGCTGCCGGCGGCCAGGAGCCCGACGCTCACGGCGTCGGGGCCGTCGTACTCCGCGCTCACACCGATGCCGCCCAGCTCGATGACGTCGTGCAGGCCGCGGAGACGCTTCAGCGGGGTGAACCGCCAGACCTCTTCACGGCCCGTCGGGACGGGGTGGTCGGCCAGGTCGAAGGAGCCCACCGGGTGGAGGTGGGAGGAGACTTCCAAGCCCATCAGCCGACTGCGCCTTCCATCTGGAGCTCGATGAGGCGGTTGAGCTCGAGGGCGTACTCCATGGGGAGCTCCTTGGCGATCGGCTCGACGAAGCCGCGCACGATCATCGCCATCGCCTCGTCCTCGGCCATGCCGCGCGACATCAGGTAGAAGAGCTGGTCCTCGGAGACCTTGGAGACCGAGGCCTCGTGACCCATGGAGACGTCGTCCTCACGGATGTCGACGTAGGGGTAGGTGTCCGAGCGGCTGATCTGGTCGACGAGCAGCGCGTCGCAGAGCACGTTGGACTTCGAGCCGTAGGCGCCCTCGTTGATCTGGATCAGACCGCGGTAGGAGGTCCGGCCACCGCCGCGCGCCACCGACTTGCTCAGGATCGAGCTGGAGGTGTGCGGGGCGGCGTGCACCATCTTGGCGCCGGCGTCCTGGTGCTGGCCCTCGCCCGCGAACGCGATCGACAGGGTCTCGCCCTTGGCGTGCTCGCCCATCAGGTAGATGGCGGGGTACTTCATCGTCACCTTCGAGCCGATGTTGCCGTCGACCCACTCCATGGTCGCGCCGGCCTCGCAGACGGCGCGCTTGGTGACGAGGTTGTAGACGTTGTTGGACCAGTTCTGGATGGTCGTGTAGCGGCAGCGGCCGCCCTTCTTGACGATGATCTCCACGACCGCGGAGTGCAGCGAGTCGCTGGAGTAGATCGGCGCGGTGCAGCCCTCGACGTAGTGCACGTAGGCGCCCTCGTCGACGATGATCAGGGTCCGCTCGAACTGGCCCATGTTCTCGGTGTTGATCCGGAAGTAGGCCTGCAGCGGGATGTCGACGTGCACGCCCTTCGGCACGTAGATGAACGAGCCTCCCGACCACACCGAGGTGTTGAGCGCGGCGAACTTGTTGTCGCCGACCGGGATCACGGTGCCGAAGTACTCCTGGAAGAGCTCCGGCTGCTCGCGGAGCGCGGTGTCGGTGTCGAGGAAGAGCACGCCCTGCTCCTCGAGGTCCTCGCGGATCGAGTGGTAGACGACCTCCGACTCGTACTGCGCGGCGACGCCGGCGACCAGGCGCTGCTTCTCGGCCTCGGGGATGCCCAGCCGGTCGTAGGTGTTCTTGATGTCCTCGGGCAGGTCCTCCCACGAGGCTGCCTGCTTCTCCGAGGAGCGGACGAAGTACTTGATGTTGTCGAAGTCGATGCCGCTGAGGTCCGAGCCCCAGGTCGGCATGGGCTTGCGACGGAAGAGCTTCAGGCCCTTCAACCGCAGGTCGAGCATCCACTGCGGCTCGTTCTTCTTCGAGGAGATGTCCCGGACGATGTCCTCGTTGAGCCCGCGCTGCGCGTCCGCGCCGGCGGCGTCGCTGTCGGCCCAGCCGAACTCGTAGCGGCCGATGCCCTTGAGCTCGGGGTTGAGGTCTTCGATCGACGTCACGACGTGACCTTCTCTCTCTTGTCGGTCTTCTGGGTACGCGACACTTCTCGGGGCGTCGGGATGCACGTGGTGCACACCCCGTCGCCGTGGGCGATGGTGGCCAGCCGTTGCACGTGGCGGCCGAGCACCCGGCTGATCGCCGCGGTCTCCGCCTCGCACAGCTGGGGGAACTCGTGGGCCACGTGCGCGACGGGGCAGTGCTGCTGGCAGAGCTGGTCGCCGACGCTCTGCTGTCCGACCAGCGGCAGCTCGCGTACCGAGGCGACATAGCCCTCGTCGGTGAACACCCGAGCCAGCGCCTGGGCGGGCGTCAGGGTCGGGTCCGCGGTCAGCACGTCGGCGAACCCCGCCTCGATGAACGACATCCGTCGGTCGGCGAAGGCCCGGACGGCCTCGTCGCCGCCGGTCTCGGCCAGGAAGCGGAGCGCCTGCAGGGCGAGGTCGTCGTACTGCTGGTCGAAGCGGTCGCGACCGCTCTCGGTGATCGCGAACACCTTGGCCGGACGGCCACGGCCCCGCGTCGCACCGTCGGTGCCGGCGGGACGGGGGTCGCGGGCCTCGACGGCCCCCTCGGCCACGAGGTGGTCGAGATGGCGGCGTACGGCGGCCGGCGTCAGGTCCAGGCGAGCGGCCAGGGCCGCCGCGGTCGAGGGCCCCTGCTCGAGGATCGACCGGGCCACCCGCTCACGGGTCGGCTCGCCCAATTCATCGGCTGGCTCGAATTCCACAACACCAGTGTGCCGTTATTGTTTTGGTCCCTTCAAGTAAGGCGACCCTTAGCCGCTCAGACGTCGGTGCGCCGCTTGAAGGCACGCAGCGACAGCGGCGCCATCGCTGCGGTGATGAGGACGGTCCAGATCAGGGTCGCGAGCACCGGGTTCTGCAGCGGCCAGGCGGCGTCGGGAGGCGCGGGCGGCCCGTTGTGCCAGAGCACGCGCACGGCCTGGACGAGGGCCGAGATCGGGTTCCACTCGGCGATCGTGCGCAGCACGGTCGGCATGTTCTCGGTGGGCGCAAAGGTGTTGGCCAGGAAGGTCAGCGGGAAGATCACGGTGAACATCACTCCCTGGACCGCCTCCACCGAGCGCAGGGAGGAGCCGACCAGGATGCCGACCCAGATCATCGCGAAGCCCCAGAGCAGGAGGAGGAAGTAGGCCAGGACGGCCTCGGCGAAGCTGCCGCGGATCCGCCAGCCGATCACCAGGCCCGTGAGCGACATCACGAAGATGCCGATGCTGGAGTGCAGGATGCTCGAGACGCTCCGCCCGACGAGCACGGAGCTGGTGTGGATGGGCAGCGACCGCATCCGGTCGACGATGCCCTTGTCGATGTCGGCGGTGAGCCCGAGGGCCACGACGAACGACGCGAAGGCGATCGTCTGGCCCATGATCCCGGCCATCAGCCACTCGTTGTAGCCGCCCTCCACGCCCGGGACCTGGATCGAGCCGCCGAAGACGAAGGCGAAGAGCAGCACGAACATCACCGGCTGGATGGTGACGTCCATCAGCATCTCGGGCATCCGCTTGATGTGGATCAGGTTGCGCCGGGTGATGGCCAGCGACTGGGTGAGCAGGCTGGTCCGGCGGATCTCCGGGCGCTCGAGGCGGGTGACGGTCATCGGAGCGCCTCCTCACCCTCGGGCTCCGCTGACTCCTCGGCCCGGTGGCCGGTGAGTCGGAGGAACACGTCGTCGAGGCTCGGTCTCTTCAGCCCGAGGTCGTCGAGGTCGATGCCGCTGCCGTCGAAGGCCGCGGCGATCCGCGTCATGTCCCCGAGACCGGCGGCGGGCGCGCTGAGCTGTCGGGCGCCCTGGTCGACGTGGAAGTCGGAGGTCACCGTGCGCAGCACGTCCTCGGCCCGGCCCAGGTCGTCCGGGTGCGAGACGGTCACCACGACCGCGGCGGCCCCGGACTGGTCCTTGAGCTGCAGGGGCGTGCCCTCGGCGATGATGTGCCCCCGGTCGATCACGACGATGCGGTCGGCGAGGTGGTCGGCCTCCTCGAGGTACTGCGTGGTCAGCACCAGCGTCGTGCCGTCGCGCACCAGCTCGCGGAGCACGTCCCAGAGCTCGACGCGGCTGCGCGGGTCGAGGCCGGTCGTCGGCTCGTCGAGGAACAGCACCGGAGGCGTGGCCACGAGGCTGACCGCGAGGTCGAGCCGGCGGCGCATGCCGCCGGAGTAGGTCTTGACGACCCGGTTCCCGGCGTCGCTGAGCGAGAAGCGCTCGAGGAGGTCGTCCCCGACGCGTCGAGCGGTGGCGGCGCCGAGGCCGTACAGGGCGCTGATCAGGGCGAGGTTCTCGCGGCCGGTCAGCAGCTCGTCCACCGTCGCGGTCTGCCCCGTCAGACCCATCGAGCGGCGGACCGCTTCGGGCTCGGTGAGCACGTCGTGACCGGCCACGCGCGCGGTGCCGCTGGTAGGCCGGCTGAGGGTCGTCATCATCCGCACCGTGGTGGTCTTGCCGGCCCCGTTGGGGCCGAGGAGGCCGAGCACCGTGCCCTGCGGCACCTCGAAGCTGACGTCGTCGACGGCGACCGTGTCATCGAAGTGCTTGACGAGGTTGATGGCCTCGACGGCCGGAGCAGAGTTCATGGTTTCACCCTAAAGGGGGGCACCGACACTCAAGCGACCTCTGGAGGCGGCCCTTGGTGCGGCGGACGTGATCCCGGTCCGGAGCGATCTGACGCCGGGTATCAGTGGGAACGTGGCCACCTCCTGGCTAGCGGATCTCGGACCCGCACCCACCTTCAGGAGACGCCTTCCATGCGTATCTTCAGCACGAGCCGTTACGCCGCCGTCACGTCCACCTTCGCTCTCGTCGTCGCCCTCGGAGGCGCCTCCTACGCCGCGGTGGTGGTCACGGGCGCGGACATCGAGAACAACACGGTCACCACCAAGGACATCAAGGACCAGACCCTCAAGGTCAAGGACTTCGCCCCCGGCACCAAGGCCGGCCTCAAGGGCGCCACCGGGCCGGCCGGGCCGGCCGGGACGCCCGGAGCGGCCGGACCCGCCGGCGGGACCGGACCAATCGGGCCGAGCAACGTGTACGGCAGGTGGAACGACGCCGCAACCACCGTCACCGCGTCCTGGAAGGCCGTGCTCGACATCGACGTGCAGCCGGGTTCCTACTGGGCGTACTCGAAGGTCTGGGTCGAGCGCCAGGGCGTGAGCCCGTCGATGCAGTGTGCGGTCGACGCTCCCGGTATCGCCACCGACTACACCGAGGTGACCCTGCCCGACGTCGCCGGCAGCGACGGCAACCTCAGCAACCAGATCGTGTTCACCACGCCGGCGGCGACGACCGTCACGGTCTACTGCAAGGGCAACAACGCCCAAGCCGTCTGGAAGAAGCTCACGGTCCTCAAGGTCGGCGCCGTCTCCAACACCGCAGGCCCGAACGTCGCGTAGCGGTCAGCCAGCGGTCCGCACCCGCCGGCGGTCTGGGAACCGGGCGACCGGGCCTGCACCACCGGCCTCGCGGAGAGTGCCTCCGGTCCGGTCGTAGGCTGCGGACATGCCGGGATCGCTGCTGGGGACACAGGTACGTCGGGTCGAGGACCGCGAGCTGCTCGTGGGCGGCGGAACCTTCGTCGACAACCACCGGGTGGAGGGCGTCGGGCACGCGGTGTTCGTGCGCAGCCCGTTCGCGCACGCCACGATCGGCCCGATCGACACGTCCGAGGCCGAGCGGGCCCCGGGCGTGCTGGCCGTCTACACGGCCCAGGACCTCGGGACCGGCGGCCTGAAGTCGTTCGCGGACGTCAACGAGCAGTGCCCCCGTGGGCCGCTCGCCCACGAGAAGGTGCGGTTCGTGGGCGACCCGATCGCCCTGGTGATCGCGGAGACCCGCGCGCAGGCCGTCGACGCGGCCGAGCTGGTCGACGTCGACTACGACGACCTGCCCGTCGTCGCCGACGTCGAGGCGGCGGTAGCCGACGACGCTCCCCTGCAGTTCGAGGGTCTCGGCACGAACGTCGCCGCCCGGCGCCACGACAAGGACCGCTCCGACCCGTTCGAGGCGGCCGACCACGTCGTCCGCGCCCGGATGGTCAACCAGCGCATCGCCACCGCGCCCATCGAGGGCAACGCCATCCTCGTGGAGCCCGGCCACGGGGGTGACCAGGGCGACCAGGTCACCGCCTGGGTCTCCACGCAGCACCCGCACATGGCCCGCGACCTGCTCGCCGACGCCCTGGGCCGGACCAACGACGACGTCCGGGTGATCACCCCGCGACGTCGGCGGGGCCTTCGGCGGCAAGGCCGGCATCGGCACCGACCACGCCGCGGTCGCCCTCGCCGCGGTCCGCCTCGGCCGTCCGGTCAAGTGGACCGAGACCCGCAGCGAGGCGATGCTCTCGATGCAGGGCCGCGGGCAGGTGCAGTTCGCCGAGCTCGGCCTGACGTCCGAGGGACGCATCGTCGGCCTGCGGCTGCGGGTGCTCGGCGAGTGCGGGGCGTACGCCGGCTTCGGGGGCGCGCTGGCCGTCGGCCCCACCTACATGATGGCCCAGGGCGTGTACGACGTGCCCGAGCTGCGGTTCGACGCGCTCGGCGTGATGACCAACACCGCTCCCGTCGGTGCGTTCCGCGGCGCCGGGCGGCCCGAGGCAGCCGCCTGCATCGAACGGATGATGGATCTCGCCGCCGACGAGCTCGGGATCGCGCCGGAGGAGATCCGCCGGCGCAACTTCATCCAGCCCGACGCCTTCCCGTTCACCACCAAGACCGGGGTCACCTACGACATCGGCGACTACGACATGGCCCTGACCGAGGCGCTGCGGGTGGCCGACGTGGAGTCGGCGCGCGCGGAGCAACAGCGACGGATCGACGCGGGCGAGCGCCGGCTGCTCGGCATCGGCATGGCGGCGTACGTCGAGATCACCGGGTTCGGCGGCTCGGAGTACGGCCAGGTCGAGGTGCACGAGGACGGCACCGCGACCGTCCGCTCCGGGACGTCCTCGCACGGCCAGGGGCACGCGACCAGCTTCTCGATGATCGCGTCCGACCGGCTGGGCATCCCGCTGGAGGACCTCACCTACGAGCAGTCCGACACGGCCATCGTCCCCAGGGGCGGCGGTACGGGTGGGTCGCGCTCGCTCCAGATCGGCGGCAACGCCGTGGGCAAGGCCTCCGACGAGCTGCGCGAGAAGGCCGTCGAGCTCGCCGCGCAGATGCTGGAGGCGGCCCCGGACGACGTGGTGCTCGAGGACGGCGTGTTCAGCGTCGCGGGCGTCCCGGACACCCGGGTGACCTGGAAGGAGCTGGCGACGTACGCCCACCAGCACGAGGGCGGACTGGGCGTCGCGACGACGTACAAGCTCCCCAGCGCGACGTTCCCCTTCGGCGCGCACGTCTCGATCGTCGAGGTGGACACCGACACCGGCCGGGTGCGCCCACTCCGGCACGTCGCGGTCGACGACTGCGGCCGCATCCTCAACCCGCTGATCGTCTCCGGGCAGCAGCACGGTGGTGCCATCCAGGGCATCTCCCAGGCTCTCTGGGAGGAGATGGTCTACGACGGCCAGGGGACGCCGCTGACCGCGACGTTCGTCGACTACGCATTGCCGACCGCGGCGGACGCCATCACCCTCGAGACCAGCAACACCGAGACCCCGACGCCGGTGAACCCGCTCGGCGCCAAGGGCATCGGCGAGTCCGCGACGATCGGCTCCACGCCCGCGGTGCAGAACGCCGTCGTCGACGCGCTCAGCCACCTCGGCGTCAAGCACGTCGACCTGCCGTGCACCCCGGAGCGGGTCTGGCGGGCGATCAACGGGGACTCCCCCGAGCTCTGGCACGAGCCGCCGGCCGCCTTCGACGTGGAGCCGGAGAGTGACGAGGAGCCCGAGATCGTCGAAGCGTAGTCAGGCTTCCTACACTTCGGGGGTGCCCGGACCCGCGTCACCCGCTGTCGCGATCCGGGGACTCCGCATGTCGTACGGCGACGTGGTCGCCGTCGACGGTCTCGACCTGACGATCGACCGCGGCACCATCACCGCCGTCCTCGGCCCCAACGCCGCCGGCAAGACCACGACGCTGGAGACCTGCGAGGGCTACCGGCGGCCGCAGGGGGGCGACGTCCGCGTGCTGGGGCTGGACCCGTGGGCCGACCGCAAGGCGCTGCTCCCCCGGATCGGCGTGATGCTCCAGCAGGGCGGCGCGTGGAGCGGCGTGCACGCGATGGAGATGCTGCGGCACGTCGCCGCCATGCACGCGCACCCGCTGGACGTCGACGCGCTGGGCGAGCGCCTGGGGCTGCCGAGCTGCGGGAAGACGCCGTACCGACGCCTCTCCGGCGGCCAGCAGCAGCGGCTCGGGCTGGCGATGGCCGTCGTGGGGCGGCCGGAGCTGGTGTTCGTCGACGAGCCGACCGCGGGCATGGACCCTCAGGCGCGGCACATCACGTGGGACCTGCTCCGCGAGCTCCGCGAGGCGGGGGTGACCGTGGTGCTGACGACGCACTACATCGAGGAGGCCGAGCGGCTGGCCGACCAGGTGCACATCATCGACCACGGGCGGGTGGTCGTGAGCGGGACACCGTCGCAGCTGACCGATGGCGGCGTACGACGCCTCGAGGACGTGTTCCTGGACAACACCGGGAGGTCGCTCTCATGAGTCTCGACCTCTCCCCCGCTCCTGGGGCCGCGCCACTGGCCAGGCAGGTGCGCGCGCAGGCGTCGATGGAGGTACGGCTGCTGCTGCGCAACGGCGAACAGCTGGTGCTCGCCATCGTCATCCCGGTCCTCGTGCTCGTCGGCGGGGTGATCGGCGCCGATCACGTCGGCATCGACCTGGCGCACCGGCCGGTCGACGCGCTCACGCCCGGCGTGCTGGCGCTGGCCATCATGTCGACGTCGTTCACGTCAGTCGCGATCGCGACAGGCTTCGAGCGGCGGTACGGCGTGCTGAAGCGGCTGGGTGCGACGCCGCTGCCGCGGCTCGGCCTGCTCGCCGCGAAGGTGCTCGCGCTGCTGGTCGTCGAGGTGTTCCAGATCCTGGTGCTCTCCCTGGTCGCGCTGGTGCTGGGGTGGTCACCGTCGGCAGGGGTGGTCGGAGCGGTCGGGTTCGTGCTGGCGTGGTTGCTGGGCACGGCGGCGTTCGTCTCGCTCGGGCTGCTGCTGGCGGGCACGTTGCGCGCCGAGGCGACGCTGGCCGCCGCCAACCTCATCTACCTGCTGCTGCTCGCCGGCGGGGCCGTGGTGCTGCCGAGCACGTCGTACGGCGCGTTCGGCTCCTTCGCGCAGTGGTTGCCGTCGGGGGCGCTGGGGGATGCGATGCGGGCCGCGTTCATCGACGGCTCGATCGCGTGGGCCTCGCTGCTGTGCCTGCTGGTGTGGGCCGTCGTGGGCGGGTACGTGACGTCGCGGACGTTCAAGTGGGAGTGACCTCCGCTCTGAGGCGATGGCTGCGGCCGCTGGCGTGGGCGACCCTGGTGGCCAACGTGGTGCTGGTCGTCACCGGGGGTGCGGTCCGGCTGACCGGCTCGGGCCTCGGCTGTCCGACCTGGCCGCGGTGCACGGAGTCGTCGTTCACGCCGCACGGGGCGATGTCCTTGCACGCGGCGATCGAGTTCGGCAACCGGATGCTGACGTTCGTGCTGGTCGCCGTCGCGGTGGCGACGTTCGTCGCGGCCTGGGGGTCGCCGCGGCGCGACGTACGGGTGCTGGCGTTCGTGCTCGCGCTCGGGATCCCGGCGCAGGCGATCATCGGCGGCGTCACGGTGCTGACCGACCTGAACCCCTGGGTCGTGTCGTTCCACCTGCTCTGCTCGCTGGCGATGATCGGGCTCTCGGTGCTGTTGCTGCACCGGTTGTCGTCTCCGTCCGTTCGTGTGGTTCGGGGCCCCGTGGTGGTCCTGGCATGGCTGGTCTTCGCCGCCGCGTGGGTGGTGCTGTACCTCGGCACGGTCGTGACCGGCTCCGGCCCGCACGCCGGCGACGAGGACGCCGTCCGCAACGGCCTCGACCCGCTGCAGGTCAGCCAGCTGCACGCCGACGTCGTGTTCCTGTTCCTGGGCCTGACCGTCGGGCTCTGGTTCGCCGTGCGGGCGGTCGGTCTGTCCACGCGGGCGCTGCGGTGGCTGCTCGTCGTGATCGTGCTCCAGGGGTCGGTCGGCTTCGTGCAGTACTTCACCGACCTCCCCGTCGTCCTCGTCGCCTTCCACATGCTCGGCGCGGCGCTGGTGTCTGCTGCCGTGACGTGGGTGCTGGTCGAGGTACGGGAGCCGGCGGTGGGGGTCGGTGGGCCGGCGGCTGGCGAGGTACGGAGCAGCGGTGAGCCTGTCACGGTTTCCGCGCCCGAAAACGTGCCAGGCTCACCGCTCTCCCCGGCCGACGCCCAGCAGCCGTAAGTTCTCCACAGGCGGGTCGCGAGGCCCAGCGAGCGAACCTCGATCTGACGTCCCATGGGAGGCATGTACGAGATCCCGTCGGAGCTGGTGCAAGGGACCGTTCACGGTCAAGCGATCACGCGAGCTCGGCCTGCCGCGTGGCGTGCTCGTTCGTCGATTCATCCGACTTCATCCGCGGGTCTGGTGCCACCCCGACCACGTGCTGGACTTCGACGACCGCGTCCTCGCGGCCACGCTCGCACTGCCCGATCGGGCCAGGCTCACCGGCATCTCGCGGATCCAACAGCTCGGGCTCGACTTCGGACCTCGAAGCCCCATCAGGTTCGTGATCCGTGGTGACCACCATCTTTTGCTCGACGGCATCTTCCTGCATCGCACGAAACGCCTTCCGCCGTACGACGACCACGGCGTCACCCCCGAGGCCGCCTTCATCGCGTACTGCTCGCTCGCGCGGGTGGTCGACGCCATCAAGGTCGGCGACTGGCTGCTGCGCAACGGCCACCTGACAATCGAGTCCCTGCGCGCACTGGCCCTCCGCGAGCTCTGGCGGGCCGGCGCGCAGGAAGCGGTCTGGATCCTGGAGCACCTCGACGTGCGATCCCGCTCCCTGCCCGAGTCAGAGACCCGAGCGATCCTGCAGTTCGCGAGTCTGCCTCGCCCCGAGCTGAACGTCGCGCTCGACGACGGTCCCGAGCCTCAGGTGATCGTCGACCTGCGGTACAAGAGGTGGGGGCTCGTCGTCGAGTACGAGGGGTCCCAGCACCAGGAGGACCGGAGCCAGTACGTCGTCGACATCGGCCGATACGCCTGGATGCGCCGTCACCACGTGCCGTACGTGCAGGTGACCAAGGAGAAGCTGCGTCATCCCCGGACCCTGGCCGGTGAGGTGTACTCCGCGCTCGTGGCCCTGGGGTACGACGGTCCGCCGCCGGAGTTCGGAGACCGTTGGCTGCTGTTGTTCGGGTCGATCTCCCACGCTCTGGGCCCCCGCGACCGTCGCCCGGCTCTCCCGGTCGGCCGGACAGCGGTGAGCTAGTCACGGTTTCTGGGCGGGAAACCGTGACAGGGTCACCGCTCCCCCGGCCAAACCGTGCCAGGCCCACCGCTGCCCACGACCCAACGCCGGCGATCAGCGAGTGATCAGCGGGTCCAGCGCGACGGCGACGAAGAGGAGCGACAGGTAGAGGTTCGAGGAGTGGAAGAGCTCCATCGGGCGGATGACCGAGAGCTCCTCGGTGCCGATCGAACGCCGCCACATCAGCACGGCCTGTACGAGGAACGCCGCGCCGAGCACCGCCGCGGCGACGGGGTAGAGCCACCCGGTCGACGCGATCGGCCACAGCAGCATTGAGGTGGCCACCATCGCCACGGAGTACAGGACGATCTGGCGGCCGACCTCGGCGGCGGGGGCGACGACGGGAAGCATCGGGACGTCGACGCCCGCGTAGTCCTCGCGGTAGCGCAGCGCCAGGGCCCAGGTGTGCGGCGGCGTCCAGAAGAAGACGACGAGGAACAGCACGACGGGTTCCCACGCGAGCGAGCCGGTGACGGCGGTCCAGCCGATCAGCGTGGGGAAGCAGCCGGCCAGACCGCCCCAGACGATGTTCTGGGTGGTCCGCCGCTTGAGGATCATCGTGTAGACGACGAGGTAGAACGCCTCGGCCGCCAGCGCGAGCAGCGCCGACAGCGGGTTGACCCAGACGAGCAGGACCACGGTGGCCAGCACGCCGAGCACCACGCCGAACACCGTCGCCGACCGGGGCGAGACGATGTGCCGCGGCAGGGCGCGGCGACGCGTGCGCCGCATCTGCTCGTCGATGTCGCGGTCGTAGACGCAGTTGAGCGCGGACGCCGAACCAGCCGAGAGGGCACCGCCGACGACGGTGGCCACGACCAGGCCGAGGGGCGGGACCCCGCGCGCCGCGAAGAACATCACCGGCACCGTCGTCAGCAGCAGCAGCTCGATGACACGCGGCTTGGTGAGGCCGACGTACGCCCCCACGACGTCGCGCCACGTGGCGCGCTCGACCGCCGGAGGCGTCCCACCCGTCGAGTGGTCGGCGGAGGAGCCGACCGTCTGCTCGACGTGGGTCACGGGGCTCCTCGGGGTGGGTGTCGCTGACGCCGCATCTGGCGACATATTGGCTGGTGGCAGCGGGGTCGAGTCTAGACCTCGACGTGAGTAGGCTCGGAAACGCCCGAGCGGGTACTCGGAGGCCGGCGGCAACGGCTCGTGACCTGGGCAAACGTTGGGCCCATCTGCAGGCAGACGGCGAGAGGAAGCACGTGGCCAAGAGCAAGACCAGCCTGGACTGGAACGAGACCGACGACCTGGCCGTCGACACGGTTCGCGTGTTGGCGATGGACTCCGTGCAGAAGGTCGGCAACGGCCACCCCGGCACGGCCATGAGCCTGGCCCCGGCGGCGTACCTGCTCTTCCAGAAGGTCATGCGGCACGACCCGTCCGACCCGCACTGGCCGGGCCGCGACCGCTTCGTGCTCTCGTGCGGTCACTCGAGCGTGACGCTGTACATCCAGCTGTACCTCGGCGGCTGGGGCCTCGAGCTCGAGGACCTCAAGTCCCTGCGTACCTGGGGCAGCAAGACCCCGGGCCACCCGGAGTACGGGCACACCGCCGGCGTCGAGACCACCACGGGTCCGCTGGGCCAGGGCGTCGGCAACGCGGTCGGCATGGCGATGGCAGCCCGCCGCGAGCACGGCCTCCTCGATCCCAACGTCGCCCTCGGCGACTCGCCCTTCGACCACTACATCTACGCCTTCTGCTCCGACGGCGACCTCGAGGAGGGTGTCAGCAGCGAGGCGTCCTCGATCGCCGGCACCCAGCAGCTCGGCAACCTGATCCTCATCTACGACGACAACGAGATCTCGATCGAGGACAACACCGACATCGCGTTCAACGAGGACGTCGCCAAGCGCTACGAGGCCTACGGCTGGCACGTCCAGACGGTCGACTGGACCCACGGCGGCGGGCAGTACCGCGAGGACGTCCCCGCCTTGCACGACGCCATCCTCGAGGCCCAGCGGGTGACCGACAAGCCGAGCTTCATCCAGCTGCGCACCATCATCGGCTGGCCGGCGCCCAACCTCCAGAACACCTTCAAGGCGCACGGAAACGCCCTCGGCCCCGAGGAGGTGGCGGCCACCAAGAAGATCCTCGGCTGGGACCCGGAGCAGTCCTTCGAGGTCCCCCCCGCCGTCATCGAGCACACGCGCAAGGCGATCGAGCGCGGACAGGCCGAGCGGGCCGAGTGGCAGACGACGTTCGACGCGTGGTCCCGCAAGCCGTCGGCGAACGTCGACCTCTACGAGCGGCTGCAGACCCGCACGCTCCCCCGCGGGTGGACCGACAAGCTGCCGTCGTTCCCCGCCGACGAGAAGGGCATGGCGACCCGCAAGGCGAGCGGCGCGGTGATCAACGCGATCGCCGGCGAGATCCCCGAGCTGTGGGGCGGCTCGGCCGACCTGGCCGAGTCCAACAACACCACGATCGAGGGCGCACCGTCGTTCATCCCGGGCAACCGCTCGACCAAGCTCTGGAAGGGCGACCCGCTCGCCGGCCGGGTGCTGCACTTCGGCATCCGCGAGCACGCCATGGGCGCGATCATGAACGGCATCGCTGTCCACGGCGGCACCCGTGTCTTCGGCGGCACGTTCCTGACGTTCTCCGACTACATGCGCGGCTCGGTGCGGCTCGCGGCGGTCATGGGCCTGCCCGTGACCTACGTCTGGACCCACGACTCCATCGGCCTCGGCGAGGACGGCCCGACCCACCAGCCCATCGAGCACCTCGCCGCGCTGCGGGCGATCCCCGGCCTCGACGTCGTCCGGCCGGCCGACGCCAACGAGACCGCGGCCTGCTGGCACGCGATCCTCGACCACGACGACCGACCCGCCGGTCTGGCCCTCACCCGCCAGAACGTCCCGACGTTCCCGCGCGGCGAGGACGGGTTCAACGACACCGGCAACGTCGCCAAGGGCGCGTACGTACTGATCGACGCCCCAGGCATCGACGGGGGCGACGGACCGCCTGACGTGGTGCTCATCGGCACCGGCTCCGAGGTCCAGCTCGCCGTCGAGGCGCGCACCCTCCTCGCCGAGAGGGGCGTCCGGGCGCGCGTCGTCTCGATGCCGTGCCGCGAGTGGTTCGACGAGCAGGACGCGTCCTACCGCGAGACCGTCATCCCGCCCACCGTCAAGGCCCGGGTCTCCGTCGAGGCCGGCGTCGCCATGGGTTGGCGCGAGGTCGTCGGCGACCACGGCCGGATCATCTCCATCGACCACTACGGCGCCTCGGCCGACTTCGCGCGCATCTTCCGCGAGTTCGGCGTCACCGCCGAGGCCGTCGCCGACGCCGCCGAGGACAGCATCCGCCAATCGTCCTAGGGCCACCAGCTGACCAGACCGTCCTACTCAGGAGGAACACCATGACCGAACGACTCCAGGCCCTGGCCGACGCCGGCGTCTCCATCTGGCTCGACGACCTGTCGCGCGAACGCATCGAGTCGGGGAACCTCACCGACCTCGTCAAGGACCGCAACGTCGTCGGGGTGACCACCAACCCGACGATCTTCGCCGCGGCGCTGGCCGACGGGGAGCGGTACGACGACCAGGTCCGCCAGCTCGCCGCCGACGGCGCCGACGTGTCGAAGGCGACGTTCGCGCTCACCACCGAGGACGTGCGCAACGCGTGCGACCTCCTGCTGCCGGTCTACCAGGACGACCCGAAGGACGGCCGGGTCTCCATCGAGGTCGACCCGTTCCTCGCCAACGACACCGACGGCACCGTCAAGTCCGCCGAGGACCTGTGGGCCGCCGTCGACCGGCCCAACGTGCTGATCAAGATCCCGGCGACCGAGGCCGGGTTGCCGGCCATCCGCGCGGCCATCGGGCAGGGCATCAGCGTCAACGTCACCCTGATCTTCAGCAACGAGCGCTACCGCAAGGTGATGGACGCCTACCTCGACGGGCTCGAGGACGCCAAGGCCGCCGGCATCGACCTGTCGACGATCCACTCCGTGGCGTCCTTCTTCGTCTCCCGCGTCGACACCGAGGTCGACAAGCGGCTCGACGCGATCGGCACGGACGAGGCCGACGCGCTCCGCGGCGAGGCCGCGGTGGCCAACGCCCGCCTCGCCTACGCGGCGTACGAAGAGGTCTTCGGCTCCGAGCGTTTCACCGCCCTCCGCGATGCCGGCGCCCACGCCCAGCGCCCGCTGTGGGCCTCGACCGGCGTGAAGGACGAGCGCTACCCCGACACCAAGTACGTCACCGACCTCGTCGTCGCCGACACCGTCAACACGATGCCGGAGAAGACCCTCGAGGCCTTCGCCGACCACGGCGAGGTGCAGGGTGACCAGGTGACCGGCCGGGCCGCCGACGCGGAGGCCGTGTTCGCCCGGCTCAGCGACGTCGGGATCGACTTCGACGACGTCCTCGCCGTTCTCGAGAAGGAGGGTGTGGAGAAGTTCGAGAAGTCCTGGCAGGAGCTCGTCGACACGATCCAGGGCCAGCTCGACAAGGCCCGATCGTGAGTCAGGACAGCTCACCCTCCGAGGCGGGCACTGCCTGGAACACGGTCGCCGGCGACGGTTTCGAGCTGTTCTTCGGCTACCGCGACGAGCCGGCCTTCGCCGCCCAGGTCGAGCAGCTGGTGGCCGACCGGTTTGCCAGCCGGCTGGGCGCCAAGGACCACACGCTGTGGGGTACCGCCGCCGAGGACGAGTCCGCCAAGCGGCTCGGCTGGGTCGACCTCTCCGCCACGAGCCAGCCGCTCGTCGAGGCGATCACCGCACTGCGCGACGAGCTGCACGGCGCCGGGCTGACCCGGGTCGTGCTGTGTGGCATGGGCGGCTCGTCGCTCGCGCCGGAGGTGATCTGCGGCGCCGCCGGCGTCGACCTCGACGTGCTCGACTCCTCCGACCCCGACTTCGTGCGTGCCGCTCTCGAGCGCGACCTCGCGCACACCGTCGTCGTCGTCTCCTCCAAGTCCGGCGGCACCGTCGAGACCGACAGCCAGCGCCGGGCCTACGAGAAGGCGTTCGCGGACGCCGGCATCGACGCCCGCGAGCGGATCGTCATCGTGACCGACCCGGGCTCGCCGCTCGACCAGTCGGCCACCGAGGCGGGCTACCGGGTGTTCCGCGCCGACCCGAGCGTGGGAGGCCGGTTCTCCGCACTGACGGCCTTCGGCCTGGTGCCGAGCGGCCTGGCGGGTGCCGACATCGGCGCGCTGCTGGCCGAGGCCGAGGCGATCCGCGGCGACCTCGAGCGCGACTCCGTCGACAACCCCGGCCTGCGCCTGGGGGCCCTGATCGGGGTGGCCAACCTCGCTGGGGTCGACAAGCTCGTCCTGTGCAACGCCGACGCCCCGTACGCCGGGTTCGGCGACTGGGCCGAGCAGCTCATCGCCGAGTCGACCGGCAAGGACGGCAAGGGCGTGCTGCCCGTCATCGTCGAGTCGGCGACCTCCCCGAACTTCTCCCCCAGCAGCGCCGACGAGGTGCTCGGGTCGTTCGGCCCCGGCTGGCTCTTCGACGACGTCCGCACCAAGTCCGGGTGGGGGGTCAGCGTGGACGCCCCGTTGGGCGCGCAGATGCTGCTGTGGGAGCACGCCACCGCCGTCGCGGGCGCGATCATCGGCATCAACCCGTTCGACCAGCCCGACGTCGAGAGCGCCAAGGCCGCCTCACGCAAGCTGCTCGACGGCGGCGGGGCCGATCCAGAGCCGCGGTTCACCGATGGTGCGATCACCGTCTACGCGTCGCCGGGATGGCTGTCCAACGACGTCGACAACGTCCACGATGCGATCACCGAGCTGCTGGCGGGGCTCGACCTCGAGACCGGTTACGTGGCCGTGCAGGCCTACCTCGACCGGCACCGCGACGCGGCGCTGGCCGAGGTACGCACGACCATCGCGTCCGCCACCGAGCGTCCCGTGACCTTCGGCTGGGGTCCACGCTTCCTGCACTCCACGGGGCAGTACCACAAGGGCGGACCGTCCACCGGCGTCTACCTCCAGGTGACCGGCCAGCCCGAGCGCGACCTCGCCGTCCCCGACCGGCCGTTCACCTTCCACGAGTTCCTGATCGCCCAGGCCGTGGGCGACGGGCAGGTCCTCGCGGAGAAGGGTCGGCCCGTGCTCCGCCTGCACCTCGACGGCCCCGGCTCGCTGGACGCCGTACGGCAGGCGCTGTTGTGAGTCCTGCCGACTGGACCAACCCGCTGCGAGACCCGCGGGACCGGAGGCTGCCCCGCATCGCCGGGCCGTGCGGGATGGTGCTGTTCGGGGTCACCGGCGACCTGTCGCGCAAGAAGGTCATGCCGGCGATCTACGACCTGGCCAACCGCGGCCTCCTGCCGCCGGGCTTCAGCCTGGTCGGTTTCGCGCGGCGCGACTGGGCCAACCAGGACTTCGCCGCGATCGTGCACGACTCGGTGAAGCAGTACGCCCGCACCGAGTTCCGCGAGGAGGTCTGGTCCCAGCTCGCCGAGGGGTTCCGGTTCGTGCCCGGCGACTTCGACGACGACATCGCCTTCGCCAACCTCGCGCGCACCCTGGACGAGCTCGACGTGGTGCGGGGCACGGGCGGCAACCACGCGTTCTACCTGGCGATCCCCCCGGGGTTCTTCGGCATGGTGGTCGACCAGCTCAAGGAGCACGACATGGTCGACAAGAGCCCCAACGCCTGGCGCAGGGTGGTGATCGAGAAGCCCTTCGGCCACGACCTCCAGTCGGCCAAGGAGCTCCAGGCCACCCTGTCCGAGGCCTTCCCGTCGGAGTCGATCTTCCGGATCGACCACTACCTCGGGAAGGAGACGGTGCAGAACATCCTGGCGATGCGGTTCGCCAACGAGATGTTCGAGCCGCTCTGGAACTCCAACTACGTCGACCACGTGCAGATCACCATGGCCGAGGACATCGGCATCGGGGGCCGCGCCGGCTACTACGACGGCATCGGTGCCGCCCGCGACGTGATCCAGAACCACCTCCTCCAGCTGCTCGCGCTGGTCGCGATGGAGGAGCCGATCTCCTTCGACGCCGCGAACCTCCGGGCCGAGAAGCTCAAGGTCCTGAAGACCATCTCCCTCCCCCGTCGCCTGGACCTGTCCACGGCACGCGGGCAGTACGCCGAGGGGTGGTCCGGCGGCGTCAAGGTGCCGGGCTTCCTCCAGGAGGAGGCCATCAAGGCTCGCTCGACCACGGAGACGTTCGCCGCGGTCAAGCTGCACATCGACAACCGCCGCTGGGCCGGCGTGCCGTTCTACCTGCGTACGGGCAAGCGGCTGGCGCGACGCGTCACCGAGGTGGCGATCGTCTTCAAGCCCGCGCCGCACCTGCCCTTCACGGCGCAGGCCACCGAGGAGCTCACCCACAACGCGCTGGTCATCCGGGTGCAGCCCGACGAGGGCACCACCCTGCGGTTCGGGGCGAAGGTGCCCGGCACCGCCCTGGAGATCCGCGACGTCAACATGGACTTCGCCTACGGCGGCTCGTTCGTCGAGGCCAGCCCGGAGGCCTACGAACGCCTGATCCTCGACGTCCTCCTCGGCGACCCGCCGCTGTTCCCCCACCACGAGGAGGTCGAGGAGTCCTGGCGGATCCTCGACCCGATCATCGACTACTGGGAGCGCAAGGGCGGCCGACCGGAGCAGTACCCCTCCGGCGGCTGGGGCCCGGAGTCCGCCAAGGCGATGCTGGCGCGCGACGGCCGGCTCTGGAGGAGGCCCTGATGACCTCACCCCACGAAGCAGGGACCCCCACATGATCGAGCTGACTGACACCACCGCGTCCGCGATCGCCTCAGCGTTCGTCAAGGACCGCCTCAAGGCCGGCAGCCCGGCCATGGGCATGGTGCTGACCCTGATCGTCGTCGTCGACGAGGACCACGCCGACGAGGCGATGACCTCGGCCCGGATGGCCGCGCACGAGCATCCCGCGCGCTCGCTCGGCGTCATCCTCGGCGACGCCCGCGGGGCCTCGCACGTCCACGCCCAGGTCGGCACGCTCGCCGGCTGGACCGGCGAGACCGCCCTGATCCGGCTGCGCGGCGAGGTGGTCAAGCACGCCGACTCGGTCGTGCTGCCGCTCCTCCTGCCCGACTCCCCGGTGGCGATCTGGTGGGCCACCAACGCACCGCTCGACCCGGCCACCGACCCGCTGGGCTCCCTGGCCCAACGGCGCATCACCGACGCCGCGGCCGTCACGCGGGGCAAGCAGCAGGCCATGCACACCCTGTGCTCGTCGTACGCCCCGGGCAACACCGACCTGGCCTGGACCCGGCTGACGCCCTGGCGCGCGCTGCTCGCCTCGGCCCTCGACCAGTACGCGACCGCCGTCACGTCGGCGTCGGTCACCGCCGAACGCATCAGCCCGAGCGCGGACCTGCTGGTGACCTGGCTCGCCGACCGTCTCAAGGTCAGGGTGTCGCGTCACAGCTCGAAGGGTCCGGGGATCACCGAGGTGGTGCTCGAGACCAAGCAGGGCCCGATCCGGATCAGCCGGGGTGACGGCAAGCTGGCCACCATCTCCTCCCCCGACCGGCCCGACCGGCCGATCGCGCTCAAGCGCCTGGGCGTGCCGGCGCTGCTGGCCGAGGAGCTGCGGCGGCTCGACGAGGACGACGTGTACGCCGGTGTCGCCCGGTCGTTCGCGAAGAAGCGGCTGTCGTGACCGAGGTCCTGCCCCGGCCCGCCCCTCGCATCGAGGTCCACGTCGACGCCGCGGACCTGGCGACCTCCGTGGCCGGCGAGCTCATCAGCCGGCTCGAGGACGCCCAGGCCCGGGGCGAGGAGCCGCAGATCGGGCTCACCGGTGGCTCCATCGCGGAAGCCGTGCACCAGGAGCTCGGGCGGATGGGCCCGGGATCCGACGTCGACTGGTCGCGGGTGGTCGTGTGGTGGGGCGACGAGCGGTTCGTGGCCCCCGACTCCGAGGATCGCAACGCCCGGTCGGCCCGCGCCGCGTTCATCGACCGTCTCCCGTTCGACCCGGCCAAGGTCCACGACATGCCGTCGACGGGCGACGCGGGATCCGCGGACGACGCGGCCGCGGCGTACTCCGCCGAGCTCCGCGAGCACGGTGCCGGCGCGTTCGAGGTGCTGATGCTCGGCCTGGGCCCCGACGGCCACGTGGCCTCGCTGTTCCCGGGTGCTCCCCAGCTCGACGCCGACGACCGGGTCGCCGTCGGCGTCACCGACTCCCCCAAGCCCCCGCCCGAGCGCGTCACCTTGACCCTCAGCGCCCTCAACCGCACCCGGTGCCTCTGGTTCCTGGTCAACGGCGAGGACAAGGCCGGCGCCGTCGCACACGCGCTCGCCGCAGGTACGGACGTCCACGACATCCCCGCCGCCGGCGTCTCCGGCGAGGCCGAGACCATCTGGTTCCTCGACCGGGGCGCCGCGTCACAGCTCTAGCTCCCTCCCGCGACTCGGCTCATCTGCAGGTCTGAGGAGGCCCGAGTCGGCTCATCTGCAGGTCTGGCGGTGCCCGAGTCGGCGCGTCAGCGGACGTCCATCCACAGCTTCAGTCGAGGCGGATGCGAAGCCCCCCTTGCTCCGCCATCGTTGCTGCGCGTGGCGATCGACACCTGGCGCACCTTGGCCTTCCTCGACGACAGCTTTCCCCTGACACGGGACGGACCGTTCACCTACAAGCAGGCGCGCGGAGAGGGCCTCACTCGCGACGTGCTCACGGAGCTGTGCCGACGCGGGCTCCTCCGTCGACCGATCAAGGGCGTGTACGTCGTCTCGCAGGTGGGCGACTCGGTCGAGCTTCGAGCCCGCGCCCTGCGGCTCGTCGTACCCGAGGACTGCGTGATCTGTGACCGTCATGCCGGATGGCTGCATGGAGCCGAGATGGTGCTGGCCCCGAACGAGCACCTCCAGCTCCAGCCCGTCTCCGTCTTCCGCCCCTCCGGCATGGGAAGGCTGCGCAACGGCCTCGCCGACAGTGGTGAGAGGAACCTGGCCCCTGGTGACATCGTCGAGCTCCACGGTCTACGCGTCACCACGCCGCTGCGGACCGCCTGGGACCTCGGCCGCCAGCGCAGCCGGGACCGAGCGCTCTCAGGTCTGGACGCCATGCTGCGGCTGAAGAGGTTCGAAAAGGCCGAACTCGTTCACGGCGCGGTGCGGTTTCGGGGAATGCGCTGGGTCACGGTGCTCCGGGAGCTCGCACCGCTCGCCGACGCCCGTGCAGAGTCACCAGGAGAGTCGGTCCTCAGGCTCCGATGGATCGACCTCGGCCTTCCGACTCCACGACCGCAGGTTCCCGTGGTGCTCCCCGGAGGTCGAATGGTCTACCTCGACGTCGGCAACGAGGCGACCCGCTTCGCGGCGGAGTTCCACGGGTGGGAGTGGCACAGCTCGCCCCAACAGGTCGAGCACGACGACGAGCGCCTCGCGCTGGTGGAGTCACAAGGCTGGCTCGTCAAGCCGGTGTGGCGCGGCAACCTGTGGGGACCGCAGGCAGACGTCGATCGCATCCTGGAGGGAGGCCTGGTCGAAGCCCGGCGGCGATTCGGTACGCGAGTGCTCCATGAACGCCGACGTTGAACCGGTCAACGACGACGACCCGCAGACGCGCCGACTCGGCGCGATTCTGACCTGCAGATGCGCCGACTCGGCCCCTCGGAGACCTGCAGATGAGCCCGGTCGTCAGAAGACGATGTCGCCGGCCTTGCGGCGGGAGCGGAGGAGGCTGAGGGCCTCCTCGAGGATGTCCTTCGCCTCGGCGTCGGAGCGACGCTCCTTCACGTAGGCGAGGTGCGTCTTGTAGGGCTCGATCCGCGGCGCCGGAGGCGGGTTGTCGGAGTCGAGCGACGCGGGCAGACCGCACTTGGGGCAGTCCCACGAGTCGGGCACCTGGGCCTCGATCGCGAACGTCACCACCGAGCGGTGCCCGTGCGAGCAGAAGTACGTCACGGCCTGCCGCGGCGCGGCTTCGCCCCGCTCGGCCTCACCCATGGGGCCCGCCCCGACTCGGGACCCACGAATTGCGTTTCCACCACCAGCCACTGTGAGTGACCCCTTTGCTTGTTCAGTTCGGCCCAGACGATCGGGCTACGCGTGGCCCTCGGCCCCCGTGGGCCAGGTTGCTGCAGGGTTGGTGCAGGTGCAGGTGCAGGTCTACTCGTAGGCCATGATCAGGCCCAGTGCAACGATGCAGGCGAACCAGATGACACCGATGCCGATGGTCAGCCGGTCGAGGTTCTTCTCGGCCACGGAGGATCCTCCCAGAGAGCTGGAGACGCCGCCGCCGAACATGTCGGACAGCCCGCCACCCCGGCCTTTGTGCAGCAGGACGAGGCCGATCATGATGAAGCTGCTGAGCATGAGCAAGATGGTGAAGACGATTGTCACGAGGGGAGATGCTACGTCACGACCGGGACAGATCCAGCAACGGCTCCACCGGTCGAACGGTCCGCATCCTCAGAGCACCGGCATGTCGTAGAACCGGCAGATCCCGCCGAACTCGTCGACCTGCAGGCTGGCCCCACCGACCAGGCAACCGTCGACGTCGGCCTTCTCCATGATGCCGCCCACGTTGGCCGCCTTGACCGAGCCGCCGTACAGCACGCGGACGGCGTCCGCCGCGGCGTCGCCGTGCACCTCGCGGACACGCCCGCGGATCGCGGCGCACACCTCCTGCGCGTCGTCGGGGGTGGCCACCTCGCCCGTGCCGATCGCCCAGACCGGCTCGTACGCGACGACCAGACCACCGATCTGCTCCGCGGTGAAGCCGGCCAGCGAGCCGTCGAGCTGGGCCAGCGTGTACGGCACCTGCTCGCCCGCCTGGCGGATCGGCAACGGCTCACCGACGCACACGATCGGCGTCATGCCGGCGCCGAGCGCGGCCTTGGCCTTGGCGTTGACCAGCTCGTCCGACTCGGCGTGGTACTCCCGTCGCTCGCTGTGGCCGACGCAGACGTAGCTGCAGCCCAGCTTGGCGAGCATGCCCGCGGAGATCTCGCCGGTGTACGCGCCCGACTCCTGCGCGGAGACGTCCTGGGCGCCGTAGCCGATCGACAGCTGGTCGCCGTCGACGAGCGTCTGCACGGAGCGGATGTCGGTGAACGGCGGCAGCACCACGACCTCGGCCTTGCCGTAGTCGTGCTTCTTGTCGTTCAGGGTCCACGACAGCTTCTGCACCAGGACGACGGCCTCCTGGTGCGTGAGGTTCATCTTCCAGTTGCCGGCCATCAAGGGCGTGCGGGACATGTCGGTTCCTATCGCTCGAGGACGGCGATCCCGGGGAGCTCCTTGCCCTCCAGGAACTCCAGGCTGGCGCCGCCGCCGGTCGAGATGTGACCGAAGGCGGCTTCGTCGAAGCCGAGCTTGCGCACCGCAGCGGCCGAGTCGCCACCGCCGACCACGGAGAGACCGGGGACCTGGGTGAGCGCCTCGGCGACGGCACGCGTGCCCTCGGCGAACGCATCGGTCTCGAAGACACCCATCGGGCCGTTCCAGAAGACCGTCTGTGCGTCGGCCAGGGCCGCCGCGAAGGCCCGACCCGAGTCGGGTCCGATGTCGAGGCCCAGGCTGTCGGCGGGGATCTCGTCGGCAGGCACGACGCGGGGCTCGGGCTCGCGGTCGCCGGAGGGGAACTCCGTGTCGACGACGATGTCGGTCGGCAGCAGGATCTCCACGCCCGACTCCTGCGCGCGCTCGAGGTAGGACCGGCAGGTGTCGAGCTGGTCCTCCTCCAGCAGGCTCTTGCCGACCTCGTGGCCCTGGGCCTTGAGGAAGGTGAAGACCATGCCCCCGCCGATGAGCAGCTTGTCGGCCTTGCCGAGCAGGTTGTCGATGACGCCGAGCTTGTCGGAGACCTTCGAGCCGCCGAGCACCACGACGTACGGTCGCGCGGGGTCGACGGTGAGCCGGCGCAGCACGTCGATCTCCGCGGCCACCAGGCCGCCCATGGCCGACGGGAGCCTCAGCGCCACGTCGTACACGGAGGCCTGCTTGCGGTGCACGACGCCGAAGCCGTCAGAGACGAACGCGTCCGCCAGGTTCGCCAGCTGCCCGGCGAACGACGCCCGGACCTCGTCGTCCTTGCTGGTCTCGCCGGCGTTGAAGCGGACGTTCTCGAGCACGGCGACCTGGCCGTCCTGCAACGCGGACACGGTCTGTGTCGCGCTGTCCCCCACCGTGTCGGTGGCGAAGGCGACGTCCTGGCCGAGCAGCTCACCGAGCCGCTCGGCCACCGGACGCAGGGAGTACTTCGGGTCGGGCTCGCCTTGCGGCCGCCCGAGGTGGGCGACCACGACGACGCGGGCACCCTGGTCCGCGAGGGTCTTGATCGTCGGCACGCTGGCCTTGATCCGCCCCTCGTCGGTGATGGTGCTTCCGTCGAGCGGGACGTTGAGGTCCGAGCGGACGAGCACCCGCTTGCCCCGGAGGTCCCCCAGACGTTCGATCCCCGTCACGGTGCTGGTCGGGGTCAAAGGCTCGTGCCGACGTGGGTGATCAGGTCGGCGAGGCGGTTGGAGTAGCCCCACTCGTTGTCGTACCAGCCGATGACCTTGACCTGGTTGCCGTTGACCTTGGTCAGCGGGGCGTCGAAGATGCACGAGGCCGGGTCGGTGACGATGTCCGAGGACACCAGCGGGTCGGTGGAGTAGCGCAGGTAGTGACCGTCTGCGGCAGCCTCGACAGCCGCGTTGACCTCCTCGACCGTGGTCTCGCGACCGGCCTCGAAGGTCAGGTCCGTCGCGGAGCCCGTCGGCACCGGCACGCGCAGCGCGAACCCGTCGAGCTTGCCCTTGAGCTCGGGCAGCACCAGGCCGATGGCCTTCGCAGCACCGGTCGAGGTCGGCACGATGTTGAGGGCGGCGGCGCGGGCACGGCGCGGGTCCTTGTGGATGTTGTCGAGCAGGTTCTGGTCGGCGGTGTACGCGTGGATCGTGGTCATCAGGCCCTTGACGATGCCGAACTCGTCGTTGAGCACCTTGGCCATCGGCGCCAGGCAGTTGGTGGTGCACGACGCGTTGGAGATCACGTGGTGGTTCGCCGGGTCGTACAGCTCGTGGTTGACGCCCATCACGATGGTGATGTCGTCGTTGGAGGCCGGCGCGGAGATGATGACCTTCTTGGCACCGGCGTCGATGTGGGCGTGCGCCTTGGTGGCGTCGGTGAAGAAACCGGTCGACTCGACGACCACGTCGGCGCCGATCTCGCCCCACTTGAGGTTGCTGGGGTCACGCTCGGCGTACGCCGCGATCTCCTGGTCACCGACGTTGATGGTCGTGTCCGTCGACGTCACGTCGGCATCGAGCCGACCCAGGATCGTGTCGAACTTGAGCAGGTGGGCCAGGGTGTTGTTGTCGGTGAGGTCGTTGACCCCCACGATCTCGATGTCGGCGCCGGACGCTCGCACGGCGCGGAAGAAGTTGCGGCCGATGCGGCCGAAGCCATTGATGCCTACACGAACAGTCACAGAGCACTCCTCAACGCGGGGTTGTCACGATCCAACCTAGCGAAGCGGGTGCGAGGGATCGACGGGCGTCCGGCGTACGTGCCGGTAACCCGCCCCAGCTCTCGGGTCAGGCCTCGTCGGCCAGCATCTCCGGGGTCAGCGACGCCTCGGTGTCGGGGATGCCCAGGTCCTCGGCGCGCTTGTCGGCCATCGCGAGCAGCCGACGGATCCGACCGGCGATGGCGTCCTTGGTGAGCACCGGGTCGTGCAGCTGGCCGAGCTCCTCGAGGGAGGCCTGCTTGTGCTTGAGGCGGAGGTCGCCGGCCAGCCTCAGGTGGTCGGGCACGTCGTCGGCCAGGATCTCCAGCGCGCGCTCCACGCGGGCGCCGGCGGCGACGGCCGCGCGGGCGGACCGGCGCAGGTTGGCGTCGTCGAAGTTGGCGAGGCGGTTGGCGGTGGCGCGGACCTCGCGGCGCATCCGCCGCTCCTCCCAGGCCATCAGCGACTCGTGGGCGCCGAGGCGGGTGAGCAGCTCACCGATCGCGTCGCCGTCCCGGATGACCACCCGGTCGACGCCGCGGACCTCGCGGGCCTTGGCCTGGATGCCCAGCCGGCGAGCCACGCCGACGAGAGCGAGGGCGGCCTCGGGGCCGGGGCAGGTGACCTCGAGCGACGACGAGCGGCCGGGCTCGGTCAGCGAGCCGTGGGCCAGGAACGCACCGCGCCAGGCCGCGACCGAGTCGCACCCACCGCCGGAGACGACCGCAGGCGGCAGGCCGCGGACGGGCCGGCCACGCTGGTCGAGCAGGCCGGTCTGGCGGGCCAGCGCCTCGCCGTCCTTGACGACGCGGACGAGGTAGCGCGAACCCTTGCGGATGCCGTTGCCCTGGACCATGGCGAACTCGGCGTGGTGCCCGTAGACCTCGGCGATGTCCTTGCGCAGCCGACGGGCCGCGGCGCCGGTGTCCAGCTCGGCCTCGACGACGATCTTGCCCGCCACGATGTGGAGGCCGCCGGCGAACCGCAGCATGGTGGCGACCTCGGCCTTCCGGCAGCAGGTCTTGGTGATCTGGGTGTTGGCGAGCTCCGCCTTCACTTGTGCCGTCATCGCCATGCGGCGAATCCTGCCACGCACGTCAATCACCCTCGCGGGGAGTCGCCCGCCCCGATGACCGCGTCGTACGCCGTGGCGAGCTTGACCGGGTCGTGCCGGGCGGATTCGTCGTCGGCGGCGATGTCGGCGACCACGAGGCGCGCCCCGGCCGCCTTGACGAGGTCCTCGAGGACAGCCCGGTCGGGGACGCTGCGGATGTCGGCGAGCACGGTGTGCACCTGGAGTGCGGGGGCGTGCTCGAGGAGCGCGGACAGGTGGTCGGCCTGGTCGAAGCCCGGTGTCTCGCCGTCCTGGGGCTCGAGGTTGAGCACCACCAGCACCTGGCCGCTGGTCTCGACCAGGGCCTGGCAGAGCTCGGGAACGAGCAGGTGCGGGATCACGGAGGTGAACCAGGAGCCCGGGCCGAGCACCACCCAGTCGGCCTCGCGGACGGCTGCGACCGCCTCCGCGCACGGCGTCGGGTCGGCCGGATCGAGGGCCACGGACTGGATGACGCCGTCACTCGTGGCGACCTCGACCTGGCCGCGCACGGTCGTCACGGCGTCGGGGGCGCCTGGGTCGACGCCGCGGATCTGCGCGGTCATCACCAGCGGTGTGAGGGCCATCGGCAGCACGCGCCCGGAGGCGCCCAGCAGCCGGCCCACCCAGTCGAGCGCCTGCACGTGGTCGCCGAGCTGCTCCCACAGCGACACGATCAGGAGGTTGCCGGTCACGTGCCCGCGCATGTCGCCGTCGCCGGCGAACCGGTGCTGGAGCACCTGGGCCCAGGTCTGACCCCACTCGTCGTCGCCGCAGAGCGCGGCCAGAGCCATCCGGAGGTCTCCAGGCGGGAGCACCCCGAACTCCTGGCGCAGCCGCCCGGACGAGCCGCCGTCGTCGGCCACGGTGACGACCGCGGTCAACCGGTCCACGACGCGGCGCAGCGCCGAGAGCGAGGCGTGCAGCCCGTGCCCGCCGCCGAGCGCCACGACCGAGACCGGTCGGGTCACGTCACTCCCGCCCGAGGTCGCGGTGGATGGTCGCCACGTCGTAGCCGAAGTCGGCCAGCCGCCGGGAGATCTCCTGCGACATCGAGACGCTGCGGTGCTTGCCGCCGGTGCAGCCGACCGCGACGGTCATGAACCGCTTGCCCTCGGCGAGGTAGCCCATGGCCACGCCCTCCAGGACCGGCAGGTACGCCGCCAGGAACTGCACCGCGCCGGGCTGGGCCTTCACGTAGTCGGCCACGTCGGGGTCGAGCCCGCTCTTCGGCCGCAGCTTGGGCTGCCAGTAGGGGTTGGGCAGGAAGCGCATGTCGGCGACGAAGTCGGCGTCGATGGGGATGCCGTACTTGAAGCCGAAGCTGATCACGTTGATCTGCAGCCGGGTCGCGTCGGGGTCGCCGAACGACTCGCGGATCCGGGACGTCAGCTGGTGCACGTTGAGGTTGGAGGTGTCGATGACCAGGTCCGCGTCGCTGCGGAGGTCGGCCAGGACCTCGCGCTCGCGCTGCAGCCCGTCGAGCAGCCGGCCGGTCCCCTGCAGCGGGTGCGGCCGCCGGGCCGCCTCCTGGCGCCGGACGAGGACGTCGTCAGTCGCGTCGAGGAACAGCAGCGTGGTGTGCCGACCGGTCGCCCCTTGGGCCAGGTTGGCGTGGAGGGACTGGAAGAACGAGCCGGAGCGTACGTCGACCACGACGCCGATCTGCTGCTCCGGGCCGCTGGACTCGTCGACCAGGCTCACGACCTGGCGCAGCAGGCCGGGCGGCAGGTTGTCGACGACGTAGAAGCCGAGGTCCTCGAGCTCCTTGGCCGCCGTGCTGCGTCCGGCGCCGGTCATCCCCGTGACGACGACGAGCTCGCCGGCGCCGTCCGCGTGCCCGGAGAAGTGGTGGTCGGACATCAGGTCTCGTCGATCTCGCCGGTGGCGGTGTTCACGGAGACAGTCTTGCCGCTCGACTGCTCCACCGCAGCCTTGATGGCGATCGCGGTGCGTTCGCCGATCCCGGGCACGAGCGCGATCTCGGCGATGGTGGCGGCCCGGAGCTTGCGCAACGAACCGAAGTGCTTGAGCAGCGTCTTGCGGCGTACCTCTCCGAGCCCGGGGACGTCGTCGAGCAGGCTCTCGACCATCGACTTGCTCCGCCGCGAGCGGTGGTGGGTGATCGCGAACCGGTGCGCCTCGTCACGCACCCGCTGGAGCAGGTAGAGGGCCTCGCTGGAGCGGGCCAGGATGACCGGGTCCTCACGGTGGGGCAGCCACACCTCCTCGAGCCGCTTGGCCAGCCCGCAGACCGGGATGTCGTCGATGCCGAGCTCGTCGAGCGCCCGCTGGGCGGCCGCCACCTGGGGCGGCCCGCCGTCGACGACGACGAGGCCGGGCGCGTAGGCGAACTTGCGCGGCCGGCCGGTCTCCGGGTCGACCAGCATCGGGCCGCTCTCGGTCGCCACCTCGGTCGACCGCGCCTGCTCGTCGAGCAGCCGCCGGAACCGCCGGGTGATCACCTGGTGCATGTGGGCCACGTCGTTCTGCCCGACCTCGACACCTGGACCGTCGGTCCCCTTGATGACGAAGCGCCGGTACTCGCTCTTGCGCGCCAGCCCGTCCTCGAAGACCACCATCGAGGCCACCACCTCGGTGCCCTGGAGGTTGGAGATGTCGTAGCACTCGATACGCAGGGGTACGTCGTCGAGCCCGAGGCCGACCTGGATCTCCTCGAGGGCCTGGTTGCGGGCGGTCAGGTCGGAGGCGCGCTTGGTCTTGTGCATGACCAGGGCCTGGCCGGCGTTGCGGCCGACGGTCTCCTGGAGGCTCCTCTTGTCCCCGCGCTGCGGGACCCGGAGCCGTACCCGGCTCCCCCGGATGTCGCTGAGCAACGCCTCCATCGTCTCGGGCTCGGGCGGGAGCCGGGGGACGAGGATCTCGCGCGGGATCTCGTCGCCGTCGGCACCGCCGTAGAGCTGGAGCAGGAAGTCCTCGACCAGCTCGGCCGTGCCGCCCTCCTCGACGCGATCGGCGACCCAGCCGCGCTGGCCGCGGATCCGGCCACCACGGACGTAGAAGATCTGCACGGCCACCTCGAGCGGGTCCTCGGCCAGGGCGATCACGTCGGCGCTGGTGCCGTCGCCGAAGACGACGGCCTGCTTCTCGAGGGCCTTCTCCAGGGCGCCGAGGTCGTCGCGGAGACGGGCGGCCCTCTCGAAGTCGAGCACCTCGGAGGCGGCGTACATCTCGGTCCTGATGCGCTTGACGAAGGCGTTGGTGTTGCCGCCGATGAAGTCGCAGAAGTCGTCGACGATCGCGCGGTGGTCCTCGGGGCTGATGTTGCCGACGCACGGCGCGGAGCACTTGTCGATGTAGCCGAGCAGGCAGGGCCGACCGATCTGGCCCGACCGCTTGAAGACGCCGTTGCTGCACGAGCGCATCGGGAACACCCGCAACAGCTGGTCGACGGTCTCGCGGATGGCCCAGGCGTGGCTGTAGGGACCGAAGTACTTGGTGCCCTTGCGCTTGGCGCCCCGGCCGACCATCACCCGCGGGAACTCGTCGCCGACGGTCACCGCGAGCCACGGGTAGGACTTGTCGTCGCGGTACTTCACGTTGTAGCGCGGGTCGAACTCCTTGATCCAGGAGTACTCCAGCTGAAGGGCCTCGACCTCGGTCTTGACGACGGTCCACTCGACGCTCGCCCCGCTGGCCACCATCGCGGCCGTGCGCTGGTGCAGGCCGATGGGGTCCTGGAAGTACGACGACAGGCGGGCGCGGAGGTTCTTCGCCTTGCCGACGTAGATCACCCGGCCGCGCGCGTCGCGGAAGCGGTAGACCCCCGGCTGCGTCGGGATCGACCCCGGCGCGGGCCGGTAGTCGGGCCGCCCAAGAGTTCGTCGGGCCGTGGATCGGGGCACGTCCTCAACCCTACGGGCGGGTGCCGACTCTCACCCCAGGGTGATGGCGTCGCCCTCCACGGTGATCTGCTCCTCGGCGAGGGGGGCGGTGGCCGGCCCGGTGACGACCGAGCCGTCGGCGATCGAGAAGGCGCTGCCGTGGCACTCGCAGTTGATGGTGCCGTCGGAGACGGAGCTGACGATGCAGCCCTGGTGGGTGCAGACGGCCGTGAAGCACTTGAACTCGCCGTCCGAAGGCTGGGTGATGACGACCTGGTCCTCGGGGAAGATCGTGCCGCCGCCGACCTCGATGTCGGAGGTCTGCGTGAAGGCGTCGGGGGCACTGCTGGCCGACTCGCTGGGGGTCGCGTCCGTGGACCCCGAGGCGGTCGGGCTGCTCGGCGACGGCGTGTTCGGGTCGGTGGCGACGTCGCTGCCGTCACCGCCGCTGCACGCCGCCAGCACGGGCAGACCGAGGCCGATCGTCGCGATGCCGGCGAAGGTTCGTCGGTGCAGGCGGGGCTGGGGACGGTCGGTCATGCCGGCAACCGTACGGACCGGGAGCGGCCCACCCCACTGTCCAGGGGTCCTAGGACCACACTCACAGCAGACCCACAGCGGAGCGCCCTCAGGCGGACTTGCGGGCCGCCTTCTTGGCTGCGGGCCGTTTCGCCGGGGCTTTCGCGGCCTTCTTGGCCGGCGCCTTCGCGGCGGGCGCCTTGCGGGCACGCCGGACCGGCTTGGGCTGCTCCGCCTCGCGGCCGTCCAGCAGCGGCTTCAGGAACTGGCCGGTGTAGGAGGCCGGGCTCGCCGCGACTTCCTCGGGCGTGCCCTCGGCGATGACCATGCCGCCCCGGGAGCCGCCCTCAGGGCCCATGTCGATCAGCCAGTCCGAGGTCTTGATGACGTCGAGGTTGTGCTCGATCACCAGCACGGAGTTGCCCTGGTCGACCAGCCGGCCGAGCACGAGCAGCAGCTTGCGGATGTCCTCGAAGTGCAGGCCGGTGGTCGGCTCGTCGAGGACGTAGACGGTGCGCCCGGTCGACCGCTTCTGCAGCTCGGACGACAGCTTGACGCGCTGCGCCTCGCCGCCCGAGAGCGTGGTGGCGGGCTGACCCAGACGGACGTAGCCGAGGCCGACCTCGACGAGCGTCTTCATGTGCCGGGCGATCGCGGGGATCGCGGCGAAGAAGTCGACAGCCTCCTCGATCGGCATGTCGAGGATCTCGGCGATGGTCTTGCCCTTGTAGTGCACCTCGAGCGTCTCGCGGTTGTAGCGGGCGCCGTGGCAGACCTCGCAGGGGACGTAGACGTCCGGCAGGAAGTTCATCTCGATCTTGATCGTGCCGTCGCCCGAGCACGCCTCGCACCGTCCGCCCTTGACGTTGAAGGAGAACCGGCCCTGCTGGTAGCCCCGCATCTTGGCCTCCGGGGTGGAGGCGAACAGCTTGCGGATGTGGTCGAAGACCCCGGTGTAGGTCGCCGGGTTGGATCGCGGGGTGCGGCCGATGGGCGACTGGTCGACGTGGATGACCTTGTCGACGTGGTCGAGCCCGGTGATGGTCTGGTGCCGCCCGGGGACGGCGCGGGCGTTGTAGATCTGCTTGGCCAGCGAGGTGTAGAGGATGTCGTTGACGAGCGTGGACTTGCCCGAGCCCGACACCCCGGTCACCGAGACGAACAACCCCAGCGGGAAGGACACGTCGATGGTGCGGAGGTTGTTCTCCTTGGCACCCTTGACCGTGAGCTCGCGGCCGGGCGTGCGCGGGCGGCGGACGGCGGGGACCGGGATCTCCCGGCGGCCGGAGAGGTACTGCCCGGTCATCGAGTCGCGGTGGTCGAGCAGGCCCTGGACGGAGCCGGAGTGGACGACCTGGCCGCCGTGCTCGCCGGCGCCCGGGCCGATGTCGACGACCCAGTCGGCACTGCGGATGGTGTCCTCGTCGTGCTCGACCACGATGAGGGTGTTGCCGAGCTCCTTGAGCCTGATCAGGGTCTCGATGAGGCGCTGGTTGTCGCGCTGGTGGAGCCCGATCGAGGGCTCGTCGAGGACGTAGAGGACACCGACCAGGCCGGCGCCGATCTGGGTCGCCAACCGGATGCGCTGGGCCTCGCCGCCGCTGAGCGAGCCCGAGGGGCGGTCGAGGGAGAGGTAGTCGAGACCGACGTCGAGCAGGAAGTTGAGCCGCTCGAGGATCTCCTTGAGCACCCGCTCGCCGATCTGGCGCTCGCGTGAGCTGAGCTCGACGGTGCGGAGGTAGTCGGCGCATTCGTTGATCGGCAGCTCGCAGACCTCGGCGATGTTCTTGCCGCCGCGGTCCTTGTCGCCCAGGGTGACGGCCATCGACACCGGCTTGAGGCGGCTGCCGGCGCAGACCGGGCACGGCACCTCGCGCATGAAGCCCTCGAACCGGTCCCGGCTGACGTCGGACTCGGCCTCGCGGTGGCGTCGCTCGATGTAGCGCTGCACCCCCTCGAACTCGGCGTAGTAGGCGCGCTCACGGCCGTAGCGGTTGCGGGAGACCACGTGGACCTTGGTCGGGTGCCCGAACAGCACGGACTTCTGCCCCTTGGCGGAGATGTCCTCCCAGGGGGTGTTGAGGTCGAACCCGAGCTCGTTGCCCAGCGCGGCCATCAGCTTGAGGAAGTAGTCGGCCACGTGGGCCTGGCTCCACGGCTGGATGGCCCCCTCGCCGAGGGTGGCAGTCGGGTCGGGCACGACGAGCTCGGGGTCGACCTCCATGCGGGTGCCGAGACCGTGGCACTCGGGGCAGGCGCCGAACGGCGAGTTGAACGAGAACGACCGCGGCTCGAGCTCGTCGGTGTCGATCGGGTGGTCGTTGGGGCACGACATCTTCTCGGAGAACTTCAGCTCGCGCCCGGGGTCCTTGGCGTCGAGGTCGACGAAGTCGAACACCACCAGCCCGCCAGCCAGGTTGAGCGCGGTCTCGACCGAGTCGGTGAGCCGCCGCTTGGAGGACGCCTTGACCGCGAGCCGGTCGACGACCACCTCGATGGTGTGCTTGCGCTGCTTGTCGAGGGTGGGCCCCGATGACAGAGCGTCGAGGGCCGAGATCTCCCCGTCGACCCGGGCCCGGGAGAACCCCTGCGTCTGGAGCTGCCGGAACAGCTCGACGTACTCGCCCTTGCGGCCACGGATGACCGGGGCCAGCACCTGGAACCGCGCCCCCTCCTCGAGGGTCAGGACCCGGTCGACGATCTGCTGGGGGGTCTGCCGCTCGATCGGCGCGCCACAGGTCGGGCAGTGCGGCCGGCCGGCGCGGGCGTAGAGGAGGCGGAGGTAGTCGTAGACCTCGGTGATCGTGCCGACCGTGGAGCGGGGGTTCTTGGACGTGGACTTCTGGTCGATCGAGACCGCAGGCGAGAGCCCCTCGATGAAGTCGACGTCGGGCTTGTCCATCTGACCGAGGAACTGGCGCGCGTACGCAGACAGCGACTCGACGTACCTCCGCTGGCCCTCCGCGAAGATCGTGTCGAACGCCAGGGACGACTTGCCCGACCCCGAGAGCCCCGTGAACACGATGAGGGAGTCGCGGGGCAGGTCGAGGGAGACGTCCTTGAGATTGTGCTCGCGCGCGCCTCGGATGATGAGCTGATCTGCCACGCACGCCACCCTATGTCGGGGCGCCGACAGTCCTCCGATCGTGACCGCGGGTGCAGGATGGGGCCCATGGACGACCTCGACCCCCAGGGTGCCTTCCAGCTGCTCCCGGACGCCACCCAGCGGCTGGTCCGCACGGTCGACGGCCTCGACGACGCTGCCCTCGCCGCACCGAGCGGGCTCCCGGACTGGACGCGGGCACACGTGGTGGCGCACCTGGCCCTCAACGCCGAGGGCCTCGCCAGCGTGCTGACCAGTCGGACCGAGGGCCGGCCGACGAGCATGTACCTGTCCGACGAGGCGCGGGACGGGGACATCGACGACCTGGCCGCTGCCGACGGGGCCGAGCTGCGCGACCGGTTCCTGGCCGGGACCACCCTGGTGGTCGACGCGGTCGAGCGGATGCCCGACGAGCTCTGGACCGAGACCTTCGAACGGACGCCGGGTGGCCGGGTCATCCGGTACGCCGCCGTCCCCGGCATGCGGCTGCGCGAGGTGGAGATCCACCATGTCGACCTGGACGCCGGCTTCGGGCCCCGGGGCTGGTCGGACGCCTTCGCCTCGCACCTGATCGGCGCGATGGTGAAGCGCGCACCCTCGGACACGTCGTTCCGGGTGCTCGCCACCGACCTGGCCAGCACCTGGGTGATCGGCGACGACCCCGGCGAGTCCGGGACGACCGTCTCCGGGCCCGCCGGTGACCTCGCGTGGTGGCTGACGGGCCGCACCCCGGCCGAGTCCCTGACGTCCAGCACCGGCGACCTGCCGCCCGTGAAAGCCTGGTGAGATGACCTACACCGGAGACGTCGCCCCCGGCGGGCCCGCCGACAGCCGAGAAGCCGGCGACCTGCTCATCACCAAGGTCGCCGTCGACCCCGAGATGTCCAACAACTGCTACCTGCTGCGCTGCACCTCGACCGGCGACCAGGTCCTCATCGATGCGGCGGCGGAGCCGTCCACCTTGCTCCCTCTGATCGGCGATGCCGGCCTCACCCACGTCGTCACCACCCACCAGCACTGGGACCACCACCGGGCGCTCGCGGACGTGGTCGCCGCGACCGGGGCGGAGGTCGTCGCCGGCGCACCCGACGCGTCGGCCATCACGGAGCAGACGGGAGTGGCCGTGGACCGGAGCGTCGAGGACGGCGACACGGTCCCCGTCGGGTCCTGCTCGCTGCGAGTGATCCGGCTGACCGGCCACACGCCCGGCTCGATCGCCCTCCTCTTCGACGACGGCTCTGGACAGCCGCACCTGTTCACCGGCGACTCGCTGTTCCCGGGTGGCGTCGGCAACACCCGCGGCGACCGCGACAACTTCCGTACCTTGCTCGACGACGTCGAGACCAAGCTCTTCGGCTCGCTGCCCGACGAGACCTGGTTCTACCCCGGCCACGGCGGCGACTCGACGCTCGGCGCCGAGCGTCCGTCGATCCCCGAGTGGCGTGAGCGCGGCTGGTAGACCGGGCGACATACTGTCGCGCGTGAGCCGCGCCCCCCTGAACCGCGCTCAGGTCTTCGACGCCCGCGTCGAGCGGTGGCGACCGGACCTGATGACCGCGCTGGGGCGTCTGTACGCCGACCCCGGAGAAGTGGCGGACCGGTTGCTGGCGATCGCCACGAGGGCGTACGACGCGCGGCCCGACGAGCTGCACGACCTCGACGACCAGCGGCTGGCCGAGCCGGACTGGTTCCAGCGGCCCGACGCGCTGGGCTACGCGGCGTACGCCGACCGGTTCGCCGGGACCCTGGACCAGGTGGCCGACCACGCGGACCACCTGGTCGAGCTCGGCGTGACGTACCTCCACCTGATGCCGCTGCTGACCCCGCGGCCGGCGCCCAACGACGGCGGCTACGCGGTGGCCGACTACCGCTCGGTGCGGCGCGACCTCGGCGACGTCGACGACCTCCGCGACCTCACGACGGCCCTGCGCTGGCGCGGCATCAGCGTCTGCATCGACCTGGTGCTCAACCACACCGCCCGCGAGCACGCCTGGGCCGCAGCCGCGCGGGCCGGCGACGCCGCGATGCGCGACTACTACCTGGTCTTCCCCGACCGGGAGGTGCCCGACCAGTACGAGCTGTCGCTGCCGGAGGTTTTCCCCGACTTCGCACCGGGCAGCTTCACGTGGGACGGCGAGCTCGAGGCCTGGGTCTGGACCACCTTCAACGACTACCAGTGGGACCTCAACTGGGCGAACCCGTCGGTGCTCTGCGAGTTCGCCGAGATCCTGCTCGGCCACGCGAACCTCGGCGTCGAGGTGTTCCGGCTCGACGCGATCGCCTTCCTCTGGAAGCGGATGGGCACGTCCTGCCAGAACCAGCCCGAGGTCCACGACCTGACCCAGGCCCTGCGCACGGTCGCCCGGATCGCCGCGCCCGCCGTGCTGTTCAAGGCCGAGGCGATCGTCGGGCCGGCCGACCTCCCGGCGTACCTCGGCACGGGCGACCACGCGGGCAAGGTCTCCGACCTCGCCTACCACAACAGCCTGATGGTGCAGGTCTGGTCGATGCTCGCCTCCGGCGCGGTCAACCTGGCCACCATCGCCCTGCAGAACCTCCCGCAACCGCCGTCGACGACCGCGTGGGTCACCTACATCCGCTGCCACGACGACATCGGCTGGGCCATCGACGACACCGACGCCTGGAGAGCCGGGCTCAACGGCCACGCCCACCGCCGGTTCCTCGCGGACTGGTACGCCGGCGAGCACCCCGGCTCGTGGGCGCGCGGACTCGTGTTCCAGGAGAACGAGGCCACCGGCGACCGCCGGATCAGCGGCTCGCTCGCGTCGTTGGCCGGCCGCGAGTGCCACGACCCCGGTGCCGTCGCGCGCATCCTGCTCGCCCACGCCGTGGTGCTGGGGTTCGGCGGCCTTCCCGTCCTCTGGATGGGCGACGAGCTCGGCCTGCTGAACGACCAGGACTGGGCCGACGAACCCGCCCACGCGGGCGACAACCGCTGGGTGCACCGCCCCCGGATGCCCTGGCCGGTGCCGACCGACACCGACGGCATCCGCGAGGGGCTGGCCCATCTGCTCGAGGTCCGCAAGGGCCTCCCGCAGCTGCACGCCGCCCACCCCACCGAGGTCTGGGACCCGCGCGACCCGGGCGTCCTGCTCGTCGTCCGTCGCGCTCCCGGCGGCGCGCTGCTCGCGGCGTCCAACGTGACCGACCGGCCGGCCTTCGTCCCGAGCGACGTCTTCCACTGGCTCGGCATGGCCGCCGGCGACCTGCACGACCACCTCACCGGGGAGCGGCCGACGTTCGACGGTGGCGCCATCACGCTCGCGCCGTACGCGACGGTGTGGATCACTGCGGGAGCCTGACGGGCCGCGTCTATCCTGACCGCCGTGTCCGCGCTGATCCCTCTCGTCTTCGTGGGCTTCATCGCCCTGATGGCCGTGGTGCTGGTCGTCGGCTACCTCCAGGCCAAGAGGCGTCGGGAGGGATTCGCCGGGTACGCCGCCAGCAAGGGCTGGACCTTCGCGGAGCAGGACCAGACGCTCCTGGACCGCTTCGAGGGCGCACCGTTCGGCACGGGCGAGGACCGCGAGGCCTCCAACGTGATGCGCGGGACGTCCCACGACCGCCCGATGGTCGTCTTCGACTACGCGTACGTCACCACCAGCACCAGCACCGACGCCGAGGGTCACACCACCACCGACCGCGACACGCACGCGTTCTCCGTGATGGCGGTGAACACCGGTGCCGTCATGCCGGCCCTGTCGGTGACACCCGAAGGCATGGTCGGCCGGTTCTTCGGGAGGCTGACCAACAGCGACATCGAGCTGGAGTCCGAGGACTTCAACCGGGCCTTCACCGTCACCTGCCCCAACCGGCGGTTCGCCTCCGACGTGCTGCACCCGCGGATGATGGAGCTCCTGCTGCAGTGGCCGGAGCTGGCCTGGCGCTTCGACGCCGACTCGCTGCTCGCGATCCGCCCAGGCAGGCACGACGTCGCCGAGGTGGAGGCCAAGCTGGCCGCCCTCGACGCGATCCTCGACGCCGTCCCCGACTTCGTGTGGCGGGAGGTACGCGGCCAATGACCCCAGTTGCCTGGGCCGCCGTGGCGGTCGCCGTCCTGCTGCTCGTCGCCGTGCTCGTCATGTACAACCGCTTCGTCCGGCAGCGGACCCTGGTCGACGAGTCCTGGGGCGGTATCGACGTGGAGCTGACCCGTCGCCACGACCTGATCCCCGCACTCGTCGAGACCGTCCGGGGGTACGCCGCCCACGAGCAGGCCGTGCTGACCCGGCTGGTCGACGCCCGCGAGGCCGCCGCCGCGCACCACTCCGACTCCCCCGCCCGGCGACAGGGCTACGAGGACTCCCTGGCCGGCGCGCTCCAGCTGCTGCTCGCCCGCGTGGAGGCCTACCCCGACCTCAAGGCCAGCCAGCACTTCCTGGCCCTTCAGGGCGAGCTCACCAACACCGAGGACCGCATCGCCGCCAGCAGACGCTTCTACAACGGCAACGTCCGCGCCTACAACACCCGGGTCGGGACCTTCCCGTCCAACCTGGTCGCCGCCGTGTTCCGGTTCCCGCCGCGGGAGTTCTTCGAGCTCGCGGGCTCGCAGCCCGTGGCAGGCTGACGACATGTCCGCCTCGTCTGCCAGCGCACCCATCGTCGTCGTCGGCGGAGGCCTCGCCGCCGGCACCGTCGTCACCGAGCTCCGCGAGGGCGGGTACGACGGACCGCTGGCGGTGTACGCCGACGAGGCCCACCCGCCGTACGAGCGGCCGCCGCTCTCCAAGGACTTCATGCTCGACAAGGGCCCGCTGGCGGACGCGCTGGTCCACCCCGAGGACTGGTACGTCGAGCACCGCGTCGACCTGCACACCTCGACGCCGGTGACCGCCATCGACCCCGCCCGCCACACCATCACCGCGGCCGGCCAGGAGACGCCGTACGCCTCCCTGGTGCTGGCCACCGGATCTCGCGCCCGGCGTCTCCCGCTCGCGGACGACAGCGGCGCGGAGGTGCACTACCTCCGCCAGTGGGACGACGCCGAGCGGCTGCGCGCGGCCCTCACCGAGGGTTCACGGCTCGGCATCATCGGCGGCGGCTGGATCGGCCTCGAGATCGCCAGTGCCGCCCGCCAGCACGGCGTCGAGGTCGTCATCCTGGAGATGGCACCGCAGCCCCTGCACGCCGTCCTGGGCGACGAGGTCGCAGCCCTGTTCGCCGACCTCCACCGCGCCCACGGCGTGGACCTGCGCACCGGGGTGACGCTGGGCGGCATCCGCAGCACCGCGAACGGTGCCGAGGTCGACGTACAGGTGGACGGGGACTGACGACACCGTGGCGGTCGACCGCCTCCTCGTGGGCATCGGCGCGGTTCCCGACGTGCACCTCGCCGAGAGCGCCGGGGTCACCGTCGAGAACGGCGTCCGCACCGACGCCCGGCTGCGGACCAGCGCCGACGGCGTCTACGCGGCCGGCGACGTCGCGAACGCCGACCACCCCGTGCTCGGCCACCCGCTGAGGGTCGAGCACTGGGACACGGCCATCCAGCACGGCAAGGTGGTGGCCGCCAACCTGCTGGGTCGGGAGACCGAGCACGACGCGCTGCCGTACTTCTTCACCGACCAGTACGACCTCGGCCTGGAGTACGTCGGCAACCCCGGCCCCGAAGGCTTCGACCGGGTCGTCGTGCGCGGCGCGACGGGAGGCGACGACGGGGGCCGGTTCACCGCCTGGTGGCTCCGGGGCCCCAAGGTCGTCGCGGGCATGCACGTCAACGACTGGGACGCCATCGACCAGGTACGCCGGGTGGTCGGGACCGAGGTCGACGCCGAGCGTCTGGCCGACGAGTCGGTCGACCTGGCCGACCTCTGAGCACTCGGCCGCGCGATCAGCCGCCAAGACTCGCGGGGGGTAGGTGTGGACACCCGGCCGGGTCACGGGTGAGAGTGTCCCGGTTGCCCCCCATCACATTCCACTCCGACGAGGAGACACATGTCTGCGTTGCCCCCTAGCCGTCCCACGGGTCGGCGGGCCCGACGGCTGGCCGGATCGGTGGCCGCCGGAGCGGTCGTCCTGACGACCGCCCTGGCCTCCACCTCGCTCGCCTCCGCCCAGTCCTCCGTGACGGCCGCGGGCGCCCAGCCCAGCACGCCCGAGAGCTCGACCGGGACCGCTGAGGCGCGGGGCTACTACGACGCCCGCTACGGGAAGTCCAGCACCGCCAGGGCCATCGCCGCCCGAGGGGCCAGCAAGGCCGCCAGTCGTGGCGCGACCCAAGCCTTCGCCAAGTCCCTGCCGGCCAAGGCGGTCTTCGACCTCGACGGCACCACAGGCACGGTGCGCATGCTGACCCGCCTCGACGGCTACCTGACGGGCAAGAGCAACAAGAAGCCGACCACGATCGCGCTCAAGTTCGTCAAGGCCAACCACGACGCGCTGGGCCTCACCTCGGGTGACCTCAACACCTTCAAGCTCAAGCGCGACTACGTCGACATCGGCGGCGTGCACCACCTGTCCTGGGTGCAGCGCATCGGTGGCCAGACGGTCTTCGGCAACGGCCTGACCGCCTCGGTGACCAAGGACGGCAAGCTCCTCACCCTGGGCGGGTCTCCGGTCAGCAAGGCGACCCTCGGCGCGCCGGCCGCGCTCGAGATCGACTCCCCGGACGCCGCGATCGCCGACGCCCGCAACCGCCTGGGCGCCGCCACCGACTCACGGGCCGGCAGCACGGACACCGCCGAGCGGGTGCTGTTCGTGACCCCGCGCGGGAGCCGCATCGCCTGGATGACCACGGTCATGTCGGTGTCCGCACCGGCGACCCAGGTCGTCGACGCAGCCTCGGGCCGCCTTCTCTACCGCAACCCGCTGAGCAGCGACGCGGTCGGGGAGCGCACCGGCCAGGTCTTCAAGAACTACCCCGGCGCCAAGCGCGGCGGCAGCTACACGGGCGTCAGCCTCACCGGCAACGGCTGGCTCTCCCGCGGGGCCACCAGGCTCCAGGGCAACAACGCCCACGCGTACTCCGACGTCGACGACAACAACAAGGCCTCCGCGAGCGAGGAGGTGCACCGCTTCGACAAGCGACTGGTCCCCTTCAAGATCAAGGGCATGTCCTTCTGCAAGGACCTCCCCTGCTCGTGGGACCCGGACAAGCCGTTCTCGTGGAAGACCAACCGTGAGCAGAACGCCACCCAGGTCTTCTACTTCGTCAACCGGTTCCACGACCACCTGCTGGCCAAGCCGATCGGGTTCACCGAGGCCGCCGGCAACTTCGAGAACGCCAACTCCACCAAGACGGGCAAGGCCCACGACGCGGTCCAGACCCAGACGATGGACGGCGCCTCCACGGACAACGGCCTCCCCGACGGCAACCACGTCGACAACGCCAACATGAGCACGCCGCCCGATGGCACGCCGCCGACCATGCAGATGTACCTGCAGCACCTGCCCGGCACGTCCTACCCCGACGGCGACCCGTTCCCGGCCAACAACACCGGCGACGAGGCCAGCACCGTCTACCACGAGTACACCCACGGCCTGTCCAACCGTCTCGTCGTCGACGTGATGGGCAACAGCACCCTCGGCCCGATCCAGGGCGACGCGATGGGTGAGGCCTGGGGCGACTGGTTCGCCGCCGACATGCTGGTGAGCGAGGGGCTCGAGACCGACAAGAAGGGGAAAGCCGACCTCTACCTGTGGGCCTACGACGGCGCGGGTGGCCGGCTCATCCGCACCCAGAACATCGACTGCACGCCGTCGTCACCGGCGTCGAAGTGCCCCCAGGACCCCACCTCGACCACGGGCCACAAGGGCGGCTACACCTACGCCGACTACGCCAAGGTCATCGGCTCCCCCGAGGTGCACGCGGACGGCGAGATCTGGGGCCAGACCCTCTGGTCGCTGCGTGACAAGGTCGGGTCCCGCGTTGCTCTCGGCCTGGTCACCCGGGCCATGGAGCTGGCGCCGTCCAACCCGTCGTACCTCGACATGCGCAACGCGCTGCTCGTGGCGGACACCGCCCACAACCAGGGCAAGTACCACGCGAAGATCTGGAACACGTTCGCCAGCCGCGGCATGGGCTTCTACGCCGGGTCCCTCGGCGGCGACGACTCGGCGCCGGCGGCCGACATGAAGACCCCGCCGAACAAGGTGAAGACGGGCGTGCTGACCGGCACGGTCAAGGACATCGCCACCGGCCAGCCGGTCGGCGGCGTCCCCGTCACCCTTGCCTTCCAGGGCCAGGGTGTGGCCAACCCCACCGCGATCACCGCCGCCGACGGCACGTACGCCATCGGTCCGGTGCCCACGGGCCACTACGGCAAGCTGACGGTCAACGGGGCCGGCTACGTGCCGATCTCGCGCGACGTCACGGTCTCGACCAGCGGCTCTGCGTCGGACTTCTCGGTCCAGCGCGACTGGGTCGCCGTGAGCGGCGGCGCGACGGTCGTGGCCTTCGACGGGCCCGACTACAGCGACTTCGGCTGCGGGCCCGCCCAGGCCCTCGACCTCTCGCTGGCGACCGGCTGGGGCAGCACCACCGGGAACAACAAGGGCACGCCGTCCGGCGTGTTCGTGCCCAAGCACCTCACGGTGGACATGAAGCGCAAGGTCAACATCACGTCCTTCGCGGTCGACCCCAACGCCACCTGCGGTGACGCCGGCAGCTCCTCGACGGGCCAGTACCAGATCGAGACCTCGCCCGACAACGTCACCTGGACCCTCGCGGCCTCGGGCACGTTCACGGCGGCCGACCGTGGCCGGCTGAACAACGTGACGCCGACCCAGGCGTCGCTCGGGGTGCAGTACGTGCGGTTCACGATCCTGGGCAACCAGGTGCCGGACTTCGCGACCAACTGCCCGAACGGCGCGTACGACGGCTGCACCTACACCGACCTGACGGAGCTGCAGGTCTACGGGGTCGCGACCCCGTAAGCGGACAACCGACGGCCGGTCCCCTCGGGGGCCGGCCGTCGGCCTGCTCAGGGGACGTCGGCGATCAAGGCACGCAGCGCGGCGACGTGGTCGCCGACGGCTGTCCGCCCCCGGGTGGTCAACGAGGCCCACGTGGTGCGGCGGCCGAGGTGCACCCCCTTGCGCACCCGGACGTAGCCGGCCTCGCCCAGGGCCGCGAGATGCTTGGACAGCACGGAGTCGCTGACCTCGAGCCGGTCGCGCAGCACGACGAACTCCGCCTCGCTGACCGCCGTGAGCATGGTGACCAGCTTGAGCCGCGCCGGCGCCTGGAGGTGCGCGTCGAGGTCGGCCATCAGCGGTTGAGGACCAGCAGGACCAACCCGGCGACGGCCAGCCCCACCACCAGGGCGAGCCACAGGGTCGACTCCCCCGCACCGAGGCGGGCCGGCTCCTGGCGGTAGGCCCGCAGCCAGCGTCGGCCGCTGAGGACGTAGACGACGCCCCCGGCCACCGAGATCAGGGCCACCAGCCACCAGAGCTCGCGAACGGCGGCTGCGTACCCCGCAACGAGCGACACGCCCTCCGCGAGGGAGGCAGTGGCCGCCGTCCCGAACACGACCCTGCTGGCGAAGCCGCCGACCCGCACCCCGTTGAGCCGGGTGAAGCGCCAGAGCTGGATCGCGGCGACCACTCCGAACAGCATCAGGCCGCCCGCCAGCGCCCAGAGCGCCCACGGTTCGTCGACCGCCAGTCCGATGACCGTGGTGGCGACCTGGACCGCCACCGCGCCCCCGATGGCCACGTCGTGGCCACGCGGCAGCACCACTGCCTCCGCCCACTCGTCCCTGGCCTTCTCCGCGTCGCGAAGGGCCTCGGCGTCGTTTCCACTTTCCATGATGGAAAGTATGCCCGAACTTTCCAGATTGGCAAGTAGGACGCGTGGACCGGTTCGCCGACACGAGAGCAGGCGTCGTCACAATGGGGCCATGACGAGCCTCGACACCTGGACCCGGGACCTGCACGAGGGCGAGGACGGCACCACCCGTCCGACCTACACGAAGGGTTCCGGGCCGGGCGTGGTCGTGATCCACGAGCTGCCCGGCATGACGCCGGACGTCATCGCCTTCGGCGAGGAGGTGGTCGCGGCCGGCTACACGGTCGTGATGCCGGTGCTGTTCGGCACCCCCGGCACCGCGCCGTCCGGCACGGCGATGGTCAGCTCGGTGATCCAGGTGTGCAGCAGCTCGGAGTTCACCAAGCTCGCCACGGGGAAGACCGCGCCGATCACGGACTGGCTGCGCAGCCTGGCCCGCAAGGTGCACGCGGAGCTCGGCGGGCCCGGGGTCGGTGCGATCGGGATGTGCTTCACCGGCGGCTATGCGCTCGCGATGATGGTCGACGACTCGGTGGCCGCGCCCGTGGTGGCGCAGCCGGCCGCGCCCTTCGCCATCGGCAAGGAGCGTGGCGCGTCCATCGGCCTCTCGCCGGCCGACCAGGAGGCGATGGTCGCGCGAGCCAAGGCCGGCTGCCCGGTGCTCGGGCTGCGCTACCGCGACGACAAGGCCACCGGGACCCGGTTCGAGACCCTGGAGACGCTGCTGGGCGACAACTTCGTCGGCGTGGAGTTCGAGGGCAAGGGACACGCCACGCTCACCGAGCACCGCCAGCAGGAGGCCGTCGACCGCGTGATCGCGTTCCTCGGCGAACGTCTGCGCGGGTGAAGCCCGACCTGCTCGCACACGCCCGCGCGGCCCGGGGGTTCATGCCCGAGGACGAGGGTCTCGCCCTGCACCGACTCGCGCGGGAGCGACTGCCGTACGGCCCGGTGCTCGAGGTCGGCTCGTACTGCGGCAAGTCCGCGATCTACCTCGGCTCGGCCGCGCTCGACCTGGGCGGCACCGTGTTCACCGTGGACCACCACCGCGGCTCGGAGGAGAACCAGGCCGGCTGGGAGCACCACGACCCGACCCTCGTCGACACCGAGTCCGGGCTGATGGACACCCTGCCGACCTTCCGGCGCACGATCGAGCGCGCCGGCCTCGAGGGTCACGTGGTGGCCGTCGTCGGACCCTCCCTCGTGGTCAGCGCGCACTGGCGCACGCCCCTGTCGCTGCTGTTCGTGGACGGCGGGCACGGCGAGCAGCCCGCCATGGACGACTACGCCGGCTGGGCCCCGTGGGTGCAACCTGGCGGCCTGCTGGCCATCCACGACGTGTTCCCGGACCCGGCCGACGGGGGCCGGCCGCCGTACGACCTGTTCCTCCGGGCGCTGGCGAGCGGCGCCTTCGAGGAGCGCGAGGCCGTCGGGTCGTTGCGGGTGCTACGCCGTGCGACGGGTGCCGCCGGGGAGCCGGTCGGCTGACGGACAGCCACACTCGAGGGCGATCGGCTCGAAGAGCCCCACCATCGTGCGGCCGCGCATGATGTCGGCCCCGGGCGTCTCGTCGGCGAGCGCGTCGGCGGCCAGGATCGCGGCCGCGGCCGTGTAGGTCGAGTGCTCGCCCGGCCAGTTGACGCCCTCGGGATAGACGAGGCCAGTCCAGTAGCGGCCGTCGTCCTCACGCAGGTGCTGCACGTCGGCGAACAGTGCCACGGCGCGCTCGCGGTCTCCCAGCGCATCGAGGGCGAGGACCAGCTCGCACGTCTCCGCGCCCGTGACCCACGGGTTGGTCGAGACGCAGCGGACCCCCAGGCCCGGCACCACGAACTCCTCCCAGCGGGTCGCCAGCAGGGCCTCCGCCTCCCCGCCTGTGACCGCGCCCCCCAGCACCGGGTAGTACCAGTCCATCGAGAACGTGGACTTGTCGAGGAACTGCTCGCGGTGCTCGCGGAGCGCGTGCCGAAGCCGGCCGCCTGCGAGCTCCCACTCGGGCTGGGGGTCGTCCATCAGCTCGGCCAGCGAGACCCCGGCTCGGAGCGCCTGGTGGACGCTGGACGACGCGGCGAGCAGAGCGTCCCGGTGGACGGTGCCAGGCCGGTCGTCCGCCCACTCCTGCGCCCACGCGATGCCTCCGAAAGGCAGCTGCATCGACGAGACCCAGTCCAGCGCGCGACGCACCGCAGGCCAGCACCTGGCCACGAACGCCGGGTCACGACGGACCAGCCAGTGGTGCCAGACCGCGACCGCGAGGTAGGCCGTCATGTTGGTCTCGCCGCTGGCGTCCTCGACCCGGCCGGCGACGTACTTCATGGGCCAGGAGCCGTCCGCCCGTTGGCCGGCCAGCACCCACGCGAAGGCGCGCTCCGCCGCGGCGTGCTCACCGGCCACGGTCAGCGCCATCGCGGACTCGAGGTGGTTCCAGACGTCGGTGTGCTCGCCCGTCGTCCAGGGGATGGCGCCGTCGGGCTCCTGCATGGCCACGATCGACGCCGCCGAGGCCGCGATCTCGCCCGAGCTCAGCCCCGAGGTCAGCACGGCGTCAGCTCGGCTTGCGGAAGTAGAGGACCAGGCTCTTGCCGATGACGGGGTCGAGGATCCGCTCCGCGACCCGCGTGGTGCGAGGGCGTCTCATGATGTCCCAGACCAGCAGCCGGTGGTAGGCCTTGACGGCCGGGTTGTCGTCGTTGTCGACGCCCACAGCGCACTTCAGCCACCAGTACGGCGAGTGCAGGCCGTGCGCGTAGCCCTTGCCCGTGAGCTCGAGCCCGGCGTTCTCGGCCTTGGTCGCGAGCTCCTTGTCGGTGTAGATGCGGATGTGACCGCCCGGGGTGTCGTGGTAGTCGCGGGACAGCTGCCAGCAGATGACCTCGGGCAGCCAGCGGGGCACCGTGAGCGCCATCGTCCCGCCCGGCCGCAGCACCCGGACCAGCTCCTGGATCGCCTGGATGTCGGCCGGCACGTGCTCGAGGACCTCGGCCGCCACCACCCGGTCGAACTCGCCGTCGGCGAACGGCAGCGCCAGCGCATCACCCTCCTTGACGTCGGCGTCAGCACCCGCGGGCACCTCGCCGGCCCTGCGCATCTCGGCGAACATGTCGCTGACCTTTGCGAGCTCGTCGGCATCCTGGTCGAACGCGATCACGTCGGCGCCGCGTCGGTACATCTCGAAGGCGTGCCGGCCGGCACCGCAGCCCATGTCGAGCGTGCGGTCGCCCGGCAGCAGGCCGAGCCGGTCGAAGTCAACGGTGAGCAATGCCCTGTCCTTCTCTCATGGCTTCCTCGTACGCCGCGGCGGTGGCGGCGGCCACGGCCCGCCAGCTGAACAGCTCGTCCACGCGCGCCCGACCGGCGGCGCCGTACCTCGCGCGCCGCTCCGGGTCGTCGAGGAGCCGCGCCAGCGCACCGGCCAGCGCCTCGACGTCGCCGGGCGGCACCAGGTCGGCGCACAGCCCGTCGGGACCGACGACCTCGGGGATGGCCCCCGCGTCGGAGACGACGAGCGGGGTCGCGCAGGCCATCAGCTCCGCCGTGGGGAGCGAGAAGCCTTCGTACAGCGAGGGCACGCACGCCACCTCGGCCGAGCCCATCACCTCGACCAGCTCGGCGTCGCTGATGCCGTGCACGAACCGCACGTGGTCGCGGATCGCGAGCCGGTCGACGATCTGCTCGGTGCGCCCGCCGGGCTGCGGCTTGGTGACGAGCAGCAGCTCGAGGTGGTCCCGCTCGGTGCGCAGCTTGGCGAACGCCTCGAGGAGGGTCGCGATGCCCTTCATCGGGGCGTCGGCGCTGGCCATCGCCACGATCCGGCCGGGCACACGGGGCGCGGTCGGCGGCCGGAAGCCGTCGTCGACGCCCAGCGGGATCACCCGGATGCGGCTGGGGTCCACGCCGAAGTCGGTGACGATGTCGCGCTGGGACGAGGCCGAGGGGGTGAGCACCCGGCGAGCCTTCCGGGCGACCTTGGTCTGCATCCTCAGGAAGCCGTACCACCGGCGGAGCGTCAGCCGCTTGCGCCAGGAGGTCGCCGCGGCCAGGTCGAGACGGCGGTCAACGGTGATCGGGTGGTGGATGGTGGTGACGAGCGGGAGCCCGAGCCGCTCGATCGCGAGCATGCCCGTGGCCAGCACCTGGTTGTCGTGCACCACGTCGAAGTCGCCGACGCGGTCCCGGAGCAGCCGGACGACGCGCGTGCCGAACGTCTTCGGCTCGGGGAACCCGGCCGTGCACATCGTCAGGAACTCCTCGACGTCGACCAGGTCGCGGAACTCGCCGAGGCGAGGCACCCGGAACGGGTCGGGCTCGCGGTAGAGGTCCAGGCTGGGCACCCGGGTGAGGCGGACGCCCGCGTCGAGCTCGGGGTACGGCTGCCCGGAGAACACCTCGACCTCGTACCCGAGCGCGACCAGCTCGCGGCTGAGGTGCCGGACGTAGACGCCCTGGCCGCCGCAGTGCGGCTTGCTGCGGTAGGACAGCAGGGCAATCCGCAGTGACCCGGCCGATGACATGGTCGTGTTCCTATCACGAGCCCGGTGAGCGACCCGGCCCTACGTACCTTCCGACGAGTGGCCCGGGAAGACGTGGGCGGTCGGGTCGATGACGACCGCCGCGTTGTTGACGGCGGTGGCGGCCTCCCCGAACCCCACGGCGATCAGCCGGACCTTGCCGGGGAACTCGGTGACGTCGCCCGCGGCGAACACCCGCTCCAGGTTGGTGCGCATCGAGGCGTCGACGACGATGTGTCGCTTCGAGACCTCGATCCCCCACTCCTGGAGCGGGCCGAGGTCGGCGATGAAACCGAGGGCGGCGACGACCGCCTGCGCCGGGCGGCGGACGGCCTCCGCACCGTCGACGGTGATCTCGACCTCCTCGACCACGCCGTGGCCCGACCCGTCGTCGAGCAGCGCGGTCACCTGGGCCTTGGTCACGATCTCCACCGAGGAGGCCTTGACCTGGTCGACGGTGCGTTGGTGCGCGCGGAACGCATCGCGGCGGTGCACCAGGACCACGGACCGGGCGACGGGCTCGAGGTGCAGCGCCCAGTCGAAGGCGCTGTCGCCGCCACCGACGATCACCACGTCCTTGCCGGCGTACGGCGCGAAGCTCGGCACGAAGAACTCCATGCCGCGCCCGACCCAGCCGTCCCCGGCCGGCAGGGCCCGCGGGCTGAACTTGCCGATCCCCGCCGTGATGATCACCGCGCCGGCGCGGATCCTGGTGCCGTCGTCGAGGTCGATGGTCACCGCGTCCTCGTCGTGGGCCAGGCTGACCGCCGTACGGTCGAGGAAGTACTCCGGGTGGGCGCTGGCGGCCTGCTCGACCAGGCCGGCCACCAGGTCGCGGCCCTTGATCGACGGGAAGCCGGCGACGTCGAAGATCAGCTTCTCGGGGTACATCGCCGTGACCTGGCCGCCGAGCTCCGGCAGCGAGTCGACGAGCGCGACCCGGAGCCCGCGGAAGCCCGCGTAGTACGTGGCGTAGAGGCCGCTGGGGCCGGCGCCGATGATCAGCAGGTCGGTCTCGATGTCCGGCACTCGCCGATCCTAGGGTTTCAGCGCGTCTCGATGTCCGACACCAGCCAGCCGTGACCGGTCTTGGTCATGGTGACGAGCGTCCGGTAGGGAAGCCGCACCGGCTCTCCCCCCTGCTCACTGACGAAGGAGTCGAGGTAGACCAGGGCCTGCACCTGGCGGTCGGTCGCCCGCACCACCGCGGACGAGACGACCTGGGCGGCGATCTCGCGCTTCCGTTCCTGGAACGTCGGGGCCAGGGACGCGGCGGTGGCCCGGTAGGTCGCCGCGAACTCGGGTGTCATCACCGTCGTGGCCTCGGCGACCTGCTCGTCGTAGTTGCGGTAGCTCGTCGACGTGATCTGGGTCAGGTCCTGGGCCGCGGCGTCGACCACGGACCGGGCGACGAGATCACCGACGACGACCGGGTTGTCCGCGCCCGGCTGGGGCGTCCCCCCGAGGACGTACCACGCCTCGACGCCGAGCAGGCCGACCAGGAGGACGGCGACGACCAGGAGGACTCGTCGGAGCCGCGCGGAGCCGGTCATCAGTCCACCACCTGGATCTCCGAGGTGAGCCAGGCTCCGTCGACCTCGACCAGGCGCAGCCGCAAGCGGAGGTCACGGTCCTCCGGCTCGTCCTTGGTCCGGCGGTCCTCACGGGTGCCGTCGGTGGCGACCAGGACCGTGGCGTTCGCGTCGTCGACCCGGACCACCCCGGCCCACACCACCTCGCCGGCCGTGGCCGTCCGGTCACGGCGCAGGCTGCGCACGATCCGTCGGACGTCCTCGGTGTAGCGGTCCTTCAGCGGACCGGTCGCCCCCGCGGCGATGCGGGCAAGGTCGGCCTCGGCGGTCTCGTGGCTCACGTTGACGAACGCCGTCGCCTCGGCGGTCGCGGCGTCCAGCGCGGCGTCGTACCGGGCGTGCTGGGCCGCGTCGCGGGCGCGCGCGTCGTGCGCCTGCGCCACCTGGATGCCACCGACCGCACAGGCGACCGCCAAGACCCCGACGAGCACCCACAGTGCCAGGGACAGACCCTCCCTGGCCTCCCTCATCCGGGCATCGTAGGACGGCCGCGTCCCCGCCGTGCGGGAGGCCGGGATCGCCCGTCCGGTTCCCTAGGATGAGGAACTGTGCCGAGACCCGGACCCACCATGCTGGACCCCGACCGCCATTCCGGCTCGGGGCTGGCCGGGGCCGTGCGTCGCCACCCCTCGGGCATCCTGCTGCTGGCCCAGCTCCTCGCGATCCTGGCCTACCCGTTCTCGGACGGCAGCACCATCGGCCGGGCGTTCCTCGGTGCCATCGGCACGGGAGTGGTCCTGATCGCGCTGTGGGCCGTGCGTCGCACGCCCGCGCTCGCGTGGGTGGCCGCGCTGATCGGCCTGCCGGCGGTGCTGTTCAGCATCCTCGAGGCGTTCATGCCGGACCAGGACTGGGTGGTGCTGACCTCCGCCCTGCTGCACGCGCCGTTCTACTTCTACGTCTCCTACGGGATGATCCGCTACCTGTTCCACGACGACCGGGTGACCACCGACGAGCTCTACGCCACCGGTGCGGCGTTCACGGTGGTGGCGTGGGGCTTCGCGTACGTCTTCGTGGCGTCCGAGGTGATCTGGCCGGGGTCGTTCGTCGGCTTTGAAGGGAAGGACACGCACAAGTTCTTCGACATGTTGTTCCTGTCGTTCACCAACCTGACCAGCGTCGGGCTGTCCGACATCGTCCCCGTGCTCGGCCACGGCCGGTCCTTCGTGATGATCGAGCAGATCGCCGGCGTCCTCTACATCGCCCTGGTCGTCGCCCGACTGGTCGGGCTGACCGTCGCCCGCCAGGCGAACCGGAACCGTTAGGCCTCTGCCCAACCGGGTGGCTGCAGCTTCTTCGGCAGCCCCTCGACGACCAGCCGGTAGGACTCGTCGACGGCGTCGACCAGGTCCTCGTCGGGAATGGCCCCCGTGAAAGTCAGGGTGTTCCAGCCCGAACGGCCGATGTACGCCATCACGGTCGCGTCACCCGGGAACCGCTGCAGCCACTCGTCGGCCACCTCGCGCGAGCGACCGCTCTTGACCCCTACGCCGTCGTGGCCGAGGAACGCGAAGATCTTGCCCCGCTCCCCCGGTCCGACCTTGATGACCGGGTGGTCGTGGCCCCACGGGTTGTCGGGCCAGGCGCCTGGCTTGGCGAGGCAGTAGACCTGCATCTGCGTGACGTCCACACAGGCGTGCCTACCATGAAGCGGTGACAGGTCCCGAGCTGTGGCGCGAGTTCGCCCACGACCCGCGGTCGCCGGAGTTCGCGCCGATGCGCGCCTCCGACGCCGACCGCGACATCGTGCTGCGGACGCTCGCCGATGCCTACGCCGAGGGCCGGCTCGACCCGGTGGAGTACGACGAAAGGGCCGACGCGGTGACCTCCGCCAAGACCCTCGGCGAGCTGCCCGTGGTTCTCGAGGACCTGGTGCCGATGACCGCGCCGGTACTCCGTGGCCTGCTCGACACCCGCAGCGTCGAGGAGCTGGCTGTCGCGAAGTGGGAGAAGTCGCGGCGCGACGCCTTCATGGGCTTCCTGATCCCCACCCTGATCTGTTGGGTCGTGTGGGGACTGACGAACTTCGGCGGCTTCCCGTGGCCGGTGTTCCCGATGGTCGGGACCGCCATCCCGCTGCTCGGCACCGTGGTGCAGCGCAAGGACATCATCGAGTCCAACAAGCAACGCATCGTCCGCAAGCAGGAGCGGGAGCTGCGTCGGCAGCAGCGCAAGCAGCTGCCCCCGTCGACGTCGTCCTAGCGGCTACTCGTCCTCGCCGGCGTGGTCCAGCAGCCCTTCCTTGCGGGCCGCGGCGACGATCCGCCGCACGTTGGTGATCGACCCGCAGCCGTCGTCGATCTGACGGTTGCGCTCGGTGGCGAACTGATCGCCCAGGTCGGTGCGTACCTGCTCACCGACCTCCTCGCGGGCCGGGTTGAGGATGGTCAGCTCCTCCTCGGTGAGGTGGTGGTTGACCGCCTTGGCCAGCTCCTCGACCGCGTCGTCGAAGGCCTGGGTGTCGGTGCCCTTGAGCTCGAGGACGGCCAGCAGGGCCTCGTGGCCCTCGGCGTGCTCCTCCTCGCCGTGCTCGGCCTCGTGCTCGGTGATCGCGTGCTTGCGGCGCAGCTTCGGGTAGACGTACTTCTCCTCCGCCTCCGCGTGCGCCACGTGCAGGGTCGCGAACGCATGCCGCACGGCGTCGCGGTCGCTGCTGCTGTCGCGCAGGTCGCGCAGCAGCGCCTCGAAGCGCCGGTGGTCCTCGAGGATGAGCTCCACCACGTCGCCGGAGACCGGCCTGCCGAGATCGATCGCCGTCATGCCCCCACCCTAGGCAGTCGGCGCATCGGCTCAGCGGACCCCGGCCTCCATCATCTGGCGGAGCTCCTTCTTGAGGTCGGAGACCTCGTCGCGCAACCGGGCCGCCACCTCGAACTGCAGCTCGGCCGCGGCGTTGCGCATCTGCTCGGTGAGCTGCTGGATGAGCTCGGCCAGGTCGGCGCTGGGGATGCCCCGCGTGTCGGGGGCCTTCTCGTGCAGCTCCGCGGCGCCCATCTTGGAGAGCCCGGGGACCGGCGCCTTCTTGGAGCGGTCGCCACGGGCGCCCGTTCCCTGCCAGGTGGCCAGCAGCTCCTGGGTGTTCTCGTCCTCGCGGGCGAGCATGTCGGTGATGTCGGCGATCTTCTTGCGCAGCGGGGTGGGGTCGATGCCGTGGGCGGTGTTGTAGGCGACCTGCTTGGCGCGGCGACGGTTGGTCTCGTCGATCGCCTTCTCCATCGAGGGCGTGATCTTGTCGGCGTACATGTGCACCTGGCCGGACACGTTGCGGGCCGCGCGGCCGATCGTCTGGATCAGCGACTTGTCGGACCGCAGGAAGCCCTCCTTGTCGGCGTCGAGGATCGACACCAGGGACACCTCGGGCAGGTCGAGGCCCTCGCGGAGCAGGTTGATGCCGACCAGGACGTCGTACTCGCCCATCCGCAGCTCGCGGAGCAGCTCGATGCGGCGCAGGGTGTCGACCTCGGAGTGGAGGTAGCGCGTGCGGATGCCGGCGTCGAGGAGGTAGTCGGTGAGGTCCTCGGACATCTTCTTGGTCAGCGTGGTGACCAGGACCCGCTCGTTCTTCTCGGTGCGGGTGTTGATCTCGTGGATCAGGTCGTCGATCTGGCCCTTGGTCGGCTTCACGACCACCTCGGGGTCGATCAGGCCGGTCGGGCGGATGATCTGCTCGACGGTGTCGTTGCCGACCTTGTCGAGCTCGTAGTTGCCCGGCGTCGCCGAGAGGTAGATCGTCTGGCCGATCCGGTCGAGGAACTCCTCCCAGCGCAGCGGCCGGTTGTCCATCGCGCTGGGCAGCCGGAACCCGTGGTCGACCAGGTTGCGCTTGCGGGACATGTCGCCTTCGTACATCCCGCCGATCTGGGGCACGGCCACGTGCGACTCGTCCACGACGAGCAGGAAGTCCTCGGGGAAGTAGTCGAGCAGGCAGTTGGGCGCACTGCCGCGGGTGCGGCCGTCGATGTGCATCGAGTAGTTCTCGATCCCGGCGCACGAGCCGACCTGGCGCATCATCTCGATGTCGTAGGTCGTGCGCATCCGCAGCCGCTGCGCCTCGAGCAGCTTGCCCTGCCGCTCGAACGATGACAGCTGCTCCTCGAGCTCGGCCTCGATGCCGGTGATCGCTCGCTCCATGCGGTTGTGGCCGGCGACGTAGTGGGTCGCCGGGAAGATGTAGAGCTCCTTGTCCTCGGAGATCACCTCACCGGTCACCGGGTGCAACGTCATCATCCGCTCGACCTCGTCGCCGAAGAACTCGATGCGGACCGCCGACTCCTCGTAGACCGGGAAGACCTCGAGGGTGTCGCCGCGCACCCGGAACGTGCCACGGGTGAACGACATGTCGTTGCGGGTGTACTGGATCTCGACCAGGCGCCGGAGGATCGAGTCGCGGTCGTGCTCGTCGCCGACGCGCAGCCGCAGCATCCGGTCGACGTACTCCTGCGGGGTGCCGAGGCCGTAGATGCACGACACCGTCGACACCACGATCACGTCGCGCCGGGTCAGCAGCGAGTTGGTCGCGGAGTGCCGCAGCCGCTCGACCTCCTCGTTGATCGAGGAGTCCTTCTCGATGTAGGTGTCGGTCTGGGGGACGTACGCCTCGGGCTGGTAGTAGTCGTAGTAGGAGACGAAGTACTCGATCGCGTTGTCCGGGAAGAGCATCCGCAGCTCGTTGGCGAACTGGGCGGCCAGCGTCTTGTTGGGCTGCATCACCAGGATCGGCCGCTGCACCTGCTCGGCCACCCACGCGACGGTCGCGGTCTTGCCGGTGCCCGTCGCGCCCAGCAGCACGACGTCCTGCTCTCCCCCGTTGATCCGCTTCACGATCTCGGCGATCGCGGTCGGCTGGTCGCCCGAGGGCGTGTAGTCGGACTGCACGTGGAACGGGGCCACGCGACGCTCGAGATCGGTCACCGGACGCATGTCGCCCAGCGTACGAGGGACCACCGACAGCCCATCGGTGGTCGAGGTGCAAGGAGCGCCAGCGACGAGCCTCGAGACCCGGCGAGGTGGTTTCGAGGCTCGGGCCTGGCGGCCCTCACACCTCAACCACCGATCAACGTTCCGGACGGTAACCTTCCGGAACATGACGCAGCATGTCTTCGTGGACGAGACCACGCCGACGGCCCGGGCGCTGCTGGTGCTGGAGATGGTGCAGAACTCCCCCGGCATCCGCGGCGAGCAGCTCGCCGACAGGCTGGGGATGACCGACCGGGCTGTCCGCCGCTACGTCGGGAACCTGCGCGACGCCGGCATCGCCGTGGAGTCGACGCGCGGCAAGTACGGCGGGTACCGGATCGGCCGAGGCGTGCGGCTGGCGCCCCTGATGTTCACCGCCCCGGAGGCGCTCGGACTGGTGATGGCCGTGCTGGAGGGGCGGGCGCACGACCCCACCGACCCGGTCGGCCAGGCCGTCGGCAAGATCATCCGGGTCCTGCCGCAACCGGTCGCGGAGCCCGTCGAGGCCGTCGTCCGGATGAGCGAGCGGACCCCCGACGGCCACTCCACCCCTCCCGACCTCAAGATCACGGCTGCCCTGGTGACCGGCTGCGCGAACCGACGCCGGCTGCGGCTCTCGTACCGGCTCCGGCACGACAAGACCCGCACCATGGACGTCGACCCGTGGGCGGTCGTGGTGCGGTTCGGCAAGTGGTACCTGCTCGGCTGGTCGCACACCTCCGGTGCGCGGCGGATCCTGCGGATGGACCGCGTGGCGGGCGTCGAGGAGCTGCCCGAGACGTTCGAGGCACCGGCCGACCTCGACCCGGTCGCCGCGATCGAGGAGCACCTCTCCGAGGGTTGGACCCACAAGATCGAGGTGGTCGTGGAGGCCCCGATCGCCGACGTGAGGTGCTGGGTGCGGCGCAAGCTCGCCCGCCTCGAGGCGATCGACGAGCACACGACCCGACTGGTCGGCAGCACCGACGAGCTCGACTGGTACGCCGAGCGGCTGGCCGGCATCCCGCGCCCGTTCCGGGTGGTCAAGCCGGCCGCGCTGCGGGAGCAGGTCGCCGTCGTCGGCCGCCGGATGCTGGCCAACGCCGGCACCGATGATTCCGGGCCGGATCCCGGGTCGTGACCAGCATGACCACTCTCGACTTCGGCCCGACCACCACCTCGCTCGCGGCTCTCGTGCGCGGCGTCGTCGACGACCAGCTCGACGGACCCACCCCGAACGACGGGCGCTCGGTGGGCGACCTCCTCGACCACATCGGCGGCCTTGCGCTGGCGTTCATCGCCGCGGCCCGCAAGGAGGTGCCGCCCGGCGGCGGCAACCCCTCAGCCGACGCCAGCGCCCTGCCGGACGACTGGCGCGTGGAGATCCCCGACCGCCTGGCCACGCTGGCCGACGCCTGGCGCGACCCCGCGGCGTACGAGGGCTCCACCCAGGCCGGCCCCATCGAGATGCCCGCGGACGCGGCCGCCCTGGTGGCGCTGGACGAGGTCACGATCCACGCCTGGGACCTCGCCGTGGCCACCGGCCAGGCGTACGACGCCGACCCGGCCGCCGTGGAGGCGTGCGCGGGATTCGTGGCGACGTTCGACGCGCCCCGCGACGGCGGGCTCTTCGGGCCGGAGGTCGCCGTCCCCGACTCCGCGTCTGCCTTCGACCGGTTGCTCGGAGCGACCGGGCGCGACCCGCACTGGTCGCCGACGTGATCGATGCCGTCGACCGTCTGCGCAGCATCGCCCTGGCCCTGCCGGAGGTCACCGAGAGGCTCAGCCACGGCGAGGTGTCGTTCTTCTGCCGCAAGCAGTTCGTGATGCTCGACGACCACCACCACGGCGCCGACCACCTGGCGTTCTGGGCCGCGGCGCCACCCGGCGCGCAGGAGGAGCTCATCGCGAGCGACCCGGAGCGCTACTTCCGTCCGCCGTACGTCGGCCACCGCGGCTGGGTGGGCGTGCGCATCGACCGCGACCCCGACTGGGACGAGGTGGCCGAGGTCGTGCGCGAGGCCTATCGGCAGGTCGCGCCGAGGAAGCTCGTCTCGCTGCTGGACTGAGCCCCCATGATGGTCGAGTGGCACACGAGTACCCCCAGTCGCTGCCGCAGCGTCACGGTCGAAGATCTCATGCCGTTGTCCACGCGATGGTCGGCTGAGGATGGCTCCGTCCCGGAGCACGAGGTTCCTCCGGACCGCTGAGGCAGCGGTGACTGTGACACGGTTCTCAGCCCGACAACCGTGCCTAGCTCACCGCTGGCTCAGGACCCACCAGACCGAGGTCGGCATCCTCCGTCACGGCCTCCGGCAGGACGTACTCGGCGACGTCCGGCTCGGCCCGGGCGCCGAGGTCCAGCGAACCCTCGGCCAGCAACGCCCGTGCTGCCTCGCGGCCGGCCCGCACCATCCGGTCGATCTGGTGGAACTCGAGCAGGCCGACGCCGAGTGTGGCTGGGGTGATCACCACGGCGCCGCGACGGTGGGCGGCCTCCACGGCTCCTCCGGCGCCGATCATCATGGTCCGCAGCAGGGTCTCGCCCAGGGCCGGCACTCGTGGACGTCGGACGCCGCGGGCACCACCGCTGGTGCCAGAGCCCCCTCCCATCGAGATGTTGACGGCGACGACCGGTCCCTCGTCGCGCTCGAGGAGGAGGTCGACGGGCAGGTTGTCGACGACACCGCCGTCCATCAGGAGCCGGCCGCTCTCGGTCGGGATCGGCGGGAACAGCACGGGCAGGCGCAGCGACGCCAGGATGCCGTCGACGAGCGGCCCGCGACGGTGCACCTGACGGGTCCGGCTCATCAGGTCGGTGCTCACCAGCGACAGCTGGCGGGACAGCCCTTCCAGCGCGGCGTCGCCGGTCACCCGCGCGACGGACGCGCGCACGCGGACGCCGCGCGTGAGCGCGTGCTTCGGGATGGTCCAGTCGTTGAACGGGTTGCGCGCGACGAACTCGGCGAACGTGCGCTCCTCCAGCTCGGCGCCGTCGCGGCTCATCGCGGAGATGCCGGCGATCGCCGCCCCGACGCTCGCCCCGGCGATCCGGTTGACGGGGTACCCCGCCTCCTCGAGCTCCCGCAGCACACCGACGTGGGCGAACGCCCGGGCTCCGCCACCGGCGAGCACCAGTCCGAGACTGCGGCCGGCCAGCCGGTCCGCGATGTCGGCCACCGCGACCCGCGGGTCGCCGTCGACCACCGTCAGCCGCCAGGCGTCCGTGGCGGCCACCCAGGCCATCCGGTCCGCGGGGAGCGGGACCTCCCCGACCACGCACCAGGTCCGGCTGCTGGACGAGCACGGGACCCGTGTCGGGCACGCGGCTGCCCGCCCGCGCGACCAGGACGACCGCGTCCGACTGCCGCAGGCAGAAGTCCCGCCAGGCGGGGTCCCCTCCTGCCCCGATCCCGTCGGCCACGAGCACGACCCGGTCACCCGCCTCCTCGGCCCTGGCCAGGCCGTCGGCGTCGACGACCCCGGGGTCGACGACCGTCAGGTGGGTGGCGAGCCGTTCCTTGAGGTGGCGTGCCACGTCCTCGCTGCCGCTGCCCGCGTGCAGCCCGACGACGGCGACGACGTGGGGCCGGGCGGGTCGCTCGCGGGTCGGGCGCGTCCCGGCGGTGCGCATCTGGCCCGCCACCTGGGTCAGGATCGTCCGGGCGGCCCGCGGGTCCCGGTCGAGCAACGCGTCGAAGGCCGCGCGCGGCACCTCGATGAGGCTCGCGTCCCGGCGCGCGCGGACACCCGCCGACCGCGGCTCTCCGGTGAGCAGGGACAGCTCCCCCACGACCGCTCCCGGGGCGAGCGTCCGCAGCAGCCGGTCGCCCTGGACGACCTCCAGGCGACCGCTGCGCAGCAGGTACGCCGACCCGGGCGGGTCGCCTTCACGGACCAGCCACTCCCCCGCGTCCAGGTCGAGCCGGCCGCTGGCCTCGGCCAGCGCGACGCGGGCATCCGCGGAGAGCGCGGCCACGAGCGGGATGTCGCCCAGGCCGATCGACGAAGCGGTCCGAACCGGTTCGGGCGCGAGGTACTCGGCCTCGGGGAGCAGCAGCAGCGGCGAGCCGTGCTCGACGTCCTCGTCGTCCGAGCGGGCGACCACCTTGCCGATCGGCAGGGCGACGAGCGCAACGCAGGACGAACGCGACGATCGACAGCATCCAGCCCTCCCGGAGGGAGGCCACGACGCCGGGGCCGGTGGGGTTGCCCACGATCAGGACGAGGATCGAGACGCCCAGCACGCCGCCGAGCTGTCGGGCGCTGGAGACGAGGGCCGACGCCGTTGCGTACCGACCCCCGGGCACCGCGGCGAGGGCCGCGCTCCCGAGCAGCGGCAGGGTGGCGCCCACCCCGATGCCCGACAGGACCTGGCCGGGCAGCCACTCGGCCCAGAAGGCCGGCTCGAGCCCGACCATCTGGTGGTACCAGAGGTAGGCGCCGGCCCACACCAACGCGCCGGGGACCACGAGGACCCGGTACCCCACCCGCTCGGCGAGTGGTCCGAGCCGGGCCGCCACCACCGCGGCCACCAGCGCGCCGGGCACCAGCGCGAGGCCGGCACGCAGGACGTCGTACCCCCACACGTACTGGAGCCACAGGATGTTGGTCAGCAGGTAGGCGTAGAAGCCGAGGCCCGCCAGGACGGTCGCGGCACTCGCCGTGCGGAACGACCCGATGCGCATGAGCGCCGGGTCGACGACGGGCGCACGGTGGTGCAGCGAGCTCCGCACGAACAACGCGGTGAGGAGGGCCGCCAGCAGGAACGAGCCGAGGACCCGTGGGCTGCTCCAGCCCCAGTCGTTGCCCTTGATGATGCCCAGGTTCAGCAGCGCCAGGGCACCGGCCAGGAGCAGCGCGCCCGCGATGTCCGGCATCACTCGGCGACCCGGCGCCCGGCTCTCCACGACCGTACGACGCGTGGCCACGATGGCGAGCAGGCCGAACGGCAGGTTGATCAGGAACGCCCAGCGCCAGCCGCCGAGCTCGACCAGGGCCCCGCCCATCGGCGGTCCCAGCCCGGCGGCCACGGCGGCGGTCGCTCCCCACAGGCCGATGGCGTGCGCCCGGCGGTCACTCGTGAACGCCTCGATCACGATGGCCAGCGAGGCCGGCACGAGCATCGCCGCTCCGAGCGCCTGCAGGACGCGGCCGGCCACAAGGAGCTCCAGGGTGGGGGCCGCCGCACACCACAGCGACGCGAGCGTGAAGAGCGCGATGCCGCCGACGTACGCGCGCCGTCGCCCGATCAGGTCCGTGAGCCTCCCGCACACCACCAGGAACGCCGCGAACACGATGTTGTAGGCGTTGAGCACCCACGACAGCGCGGAGATGGACGCCTCGGGGAACGACTCCCGGATCGACGGGAACGCGACGTTCACGATGGTCGCGTCGAGGAACGCCAGGAACGCCCCGAAGCACGCGACCAGCAGGACCCGGGTCGGTGCGGCCCGACCGGGGGGGACGTGCTCGGACACCGATTCTCCAGTCTCCGAGACGTGAGGCGAGTGGATACTCTGTCGCGGGCCGACCCCCGACGCAAGCGTGCTCTAGCCTGCCTCCATGGCCAGTCTCGTCCTCACCGTCATCGGGGACGACCGGGCCGGACTCGTGTCCGAGCTCTCGGCGCCGATCAAGGTGCACGGGGGCAGCTGGGAGCGGAGCCAGCTCTCGCACCTGGCGGGCAAGTTCGCCGGCATCGTGCTCGTCTCCGTCCCCGCGAAGGGGCTCGACGCCCTGGTCGCCGACCTGCTGGCGCTCGGCGAGCACGGCCTCCACGTCGTCGTCGAGCGGACTGACCAACCCGCCGAAAGCGAGTCCGTCCGGTTCAGCCTCGAGCTCCTCGGCGCCGACCACCCAGGCATCGTCGCCGAGATCTCCGCGGCCCTCGCCGCGCACGGGGTGAGCATCGAGGAGCTGACCACCGACGTCCGCGAGGCTCCGATGGCCGGAGGGACGATCTTCGAGGCGCGGGCCGTCCTCGTCGCGCCGGCGGGCATCGACCCCGACGACCTGCGACCGATGCTGGAGTCGCTGGCCCACGCGCTGATGGTCGACATCGAGCTCTCGCTAGATTGACGGCGTGGCGGTCAGGGACGGGCGACTCTCGGTCATCATCCGCAGGACACTGCTCGCGGTCTTCGTGACGCCGTTCCTCGCCGCCATCGGCCTGACCCTCGTCGACTCCTACCGGCGCCGCGGCAAGAAGCCCAAACCGTTCCCGACGACGTCGCCGCATTCGGTGCCGGTCGGGCAGGGCGAGGTCACGACCTACACCTTCGGCACCGACCTGTACGACGACATGATCGCGGCGATCGAGGGCGCCGAGCGACAGATCCTCTTCGAGACCTACATCTGGAAGGGCGACGAGGTCGGCCAGCGGTTCAAGGACGCGTTGGTCGCAGCCGCCGACCGCGGCGTCGAGGTGTACTGCATCTACGACGCCTTCGCGAACCTCGTCGTCTCACCGGCTTTCAAGCGCTTCCCCGACACCATCAAGGTGCTCAAGTACCCCGTGTACGCCGCCGGCTGGCGCTTCTTCGACCTGCGGAGGTACGGCCGCGACCACCGCAAGATCCTCGTCGTCGACGACGCCGTCGGGTTCGTCGGCGGCTACAACATCGGCACGGCGTTCGCCACCGAGTGGCGCGACACCCACGTCGGCATCACCGGACCCGGCGTCTGGGACCTGAAGCGCGCGTTCGCCGACTTCTGGAACCTCAACCGGCGCAAGCGGTTCGGGCCGAGTGAGCGACCGCTGCTGCTGGAGACGGCGTCGACCTGGGAGCCGCAGATGCGCTTCCACCGCAACGTGCCGCGACTGATGGTCTTCCCCATCCGGGGGATGTACCTCGAGGCGATCGACCGAGCCAGCCGCAACATCTGGATGACCTGTGCCTACTTCATCCCCGACCAGGACTTCGTCGACGCCATGCGGCGCGCGGCCGAGCGCGGCGTGGACGTACGCCTGCTGCTCCCCCTCAAGTCCAACCACGTGGTCGCCGACTGGATCTCACGCGGCTACTTCGCGCAGCTGCTCGACTCCGGTGTCCGGATCATGCGGTTCCGCGACGCGATGGTGCACGCCAAGACCTGCACGATCGATGGTTCGTGGTCCACGGTCGGGACGGCGAACGTCGACCGGCTCTCCCTGTCCGGCAACTACGAGATCAACGTGGAGGTGATCGACTCCTCGCTGGCCGAGGCGCTCGAGGAGATCTTCGCCGTCGACGAGACCAACTGCCTCGAGCTCACCCTCGCCGAGTGGGAGGCGCGCGACCTGCACCGCAAGTTCACCGAGTCGGTGCTCTGGCCCTTGCGGCCGCTGCTGTAGGTCGTCGTCGAAGGCCTTCCGGGCATTAACAGTTGCCGCACCCGCCGAAGGTGAGGAGACTCGAAGGTCACCACCGCGAACCATGGGCGGGGGGAGGTAGCGATGGCCGAGCCAGAGCCGCCGACGTCCTCGGGCAGCGTCGACGCGCAGGAGCACGCCCGCGTGCTGAAGAACTTCGTCGACCTGTCGGACCAGTTCGCGGCCGCCAACGAGGTGCTCTCGGCGCTGGGGCGCTCGGCCGGCGACCCCGACGCGGTCCTCACCACCGTGGTCGAGAGCGCTCGTCGACTCTGCCGGTCAGACAGCGGCACACCTGTACGTGCTGGAGGACGGCGTCTTCCGGCTGATCAAGGCGGTCGGGCTGTCCGAGGAGTCGATCCAGTACATCACCGAGCACCCGATGCCACTGGACCGGGAGACGCTGATCGGACGGGTGGCGCTGGACCGGAGGGCCCAGCAGATCGCCGACGTGCTGGCCGACGCCGGACTACGGCCGGCAGGACCTCCAGCGCGTCGGCCGGGTACCGCACGATCATGGGCGCCCCGATGCTCCTCGACGACGAGGTCGTCGGCGCCCTCGAACGTGTGGCGCTACGAGGTCAGCCCGTTCGACGAGCGCGAGATGGCGATCGTCTCGGCCTTCGCCGCGCAGGCCGCGATGGCCGTCAACGGCGTCAAGCTGGTCCAGCGAGCTCGAGGCCCGGGGCGCTGAGCTGGCGAAGAAGGTCGACGAGCTCGAGGCGCTGCGCGAGGTCGGCGAGGCGGTCAACTCCAGCCTCGACGTCGACAGCGTGCTGTCCACCATCGCCAGGCACGCCGTGGAGCTGTCGGAGACCGACGGCGGCTCGATCATGGAGTACGCCGAGCAGGACCGCTGCTTCCTGGTGCGTAGCACCTACCGCACGGCGCCCGGCGTCGTCGAGCGCCTGCGCTCGATCCGCATCGACGTGGACGAGACCCTCGTCGGGCGCGCCGCCCGGGAGCGCCGACCGATCGCCGTGCCGGACCTGGCCGACGTCCCCCTCGACCCGCACCTGCAGATCCTGTACGACGACGGCTGGCGCTCGCTGGCCGCGGTGCCGATGCTGCGCGAGGGCAACATCGTCGGGTCGCTCGTCGTCCGCCGCAAGACGGACCGGCGACTTCTCCGAGGAGACCCTCGACCTGCTCGAGACGTTCGCGAGCCAGTCCGCCCTGGCCCTCGCTCAACGCCCAGCTCTACCGCGAGCTCAAGGAGCAGAGCCTGGAGCTGGAGCTGGCCAGCCGGCACAAGTCGGAGTTCCTCGCCAGCATGTCCCACGAGCTCAGGACTCCGCTCAACGCGGTGCTCGGGTTCTCCGAGGTGCTCCTCGAGCGGATGTTCGGCGAGCTCAACGAGCGCCAGGAGGAGTACCTGCACGACATCCACAGCTCGGGCCGCCACCTGCTGGAGCTGCTCAACGAGATCCTCGACCTCTCGAAGATCGAGGCCGGCAAGATGGCCCTCGAGTACTCCTCGATCGACCTGCGGTCGCTCCTCGACGACGCGGCGGCGATGCTGCGCGAGCGGGCTGCCACCCAGGGGGTCGAGCTCTCGCATCGACGTCGCCGACGACATCGACGTCGTGCACTCCGACGTGCTCCGGCTCAAGCAGATCGTGCTCAACCTGATGACGAACGCCGTCAAGTTCACCGGTGCGGGCGGCTCCGTGGTCGTCCGGGCCCGGCGGCGCGGTGCGGACGTCGACATCACCGTGACCGACAGCGGCATCGGGGTGCCCGAGGCGGACCAGCAGCGGATCTTCGAGTCGTTCCAGCAGGGCGGGCGCGGCAGCTCACGCGAAGAGGGGACCGGGCTCGGACTCACGCTCTCCAAGCGCCTGGTCGAGCTGCTCGGTGGCCGGATGTGGCTCGACAGCAAGGTCGGCGTGGGCAGCACGTTCGGCTTCTCGATCCCGGGGCGCGAACGCGAGGGCGCCGAGCGGCCGCGACGAGTCCGCCGAGGCGCCCCTCGTGGGCCAGGTGGTCGTGATCGAGGACGACCGCCCGTCGCTGGAGCTGCTGACGGTCTACCTGTCCGGGATGGCCGCCGGCGTCATCGATGGCTCGGGACGGGCCCTCCGGTCTCGACGCCGTGCGGCGGGTGCACCCCGACGTCGTGCTCCTCGACATCCGTCTTCCGGGGATCGACGGCTGGGCGGTGCTGGAAGCCCTCAAGGCCGACCCGGCCACGCGGGACATCCCGGTCGTCGTCGTCTCGATCGTGGACGAGCGGGCGCGCGGCGTGGCGCTCGGGGCGGCGGCGTACCTGGTGAAGCCGATCAGCCGGGACGAGCTGAGGGCAGCGCTGACGACCGTGGCGTTCCTGCCCGGATCACCCGCACCGGCACCCCGCGGCACGGACGACGCACCGATCACAGGGACGGGCGCATGAACGGGCACACGATCCTGGTCGTCGAGGACAACCCCAAGAACCTGAAGCTGATCAAGGCCGTCCTCGAGTTCTCGGGCTTCGAAGTGATCGAGGCGCTGTCGGGCGAGGACGGCGTGCGCCTCGCAGCCGAGGCCTCCCCCGACCTCATCCTGATGGACCTCCAGCTCCCCGGCATCGACGGCGCGGAGGCGCTGCGCCAGATCCGCTCGACCACGGTGGGTCCCGGCGTCCCGGTCGTCGCGGTCACGGCGTTCGCCATGTCCGACGACCGCGAGCGGGCGTTCGCGTCAGGCTTCGACGGCTACGTCGAGAAGCCGATCAGTGCCGTCGCGCTCCCCCAACAGGTGCGTGACTTCATCGAGCTGGGAGGCAGGACGTGAACGACACGACCCCCGAGGCGGCCACGGTGCTGGTCGTCGACGACCAGCCGGCCAACATCAGGCTGCTCGACGCCATCTTGTCGCCGAGGGGCTACGACGTGCGGACCGCGGACTCCGGTGAGGCCGCCCTCCAGGCGATCGCCGAGTCCGAGATCGACCTCGTCCTCCTGGACATCGTGATGCCCGTGATGGACGGCTACGAGGTGTGTCGGCGGATCCGCGAGCAGGTCGACACGGCGTACCTGCCGGTCGTGATGGTGACCGCGAGCGGCGACGAGGAGAAGGTGAAGGCCCTCGAGGCCGGTGCGGACGACTTCCTGACCAAGCCGGTCAACCAGAGCGAGCTGCTCGCCCGGGTCGCGTCCCTGGCCCGGATCAAGCGCTACCAGGACACGATCAAGCGCCAGGCCGACGAGCTCACCGCCTGGAACCGCGAGCTCGAGTCCCGTGTCGATGCCCAGGTCACCCAGCTGGAACGGATGGGCCGCCTGCGCCGGTTCCTCTCCCCTCAGCTGGCCGAGCTGATCGTGGACTCCGGCGACGAGTCGTTCCTCGAGAGCCACCGCCGCGAGATCGTCGTCGTCTTCGTCGACATGCGCGGGTTCACGCCGTTCGCCGAGGCGAGCGAGCCGGAGGAGGTGATGGGGGTCCTCACCGAGTACCACGAGGCCCTCGGTGACCTGATCTTCCGGTTCGAGGGCACGCTCGAGCGGTTCACGGGCGACGGCCTGATGGTGTTCTTCAACGACCCGGTCCGCTGCGACGACGGGGCGTTGCGAGCGATCCGGATGGCCCTGGCGATGCGTACGCGTGTCCGCGGGCTGGCCGAGGCCTGGGCACGGCAGGGTCACGACCTCGCCATGAGCGTGGCGATCTCGCAGGGCTACGCGACGATCGGCAAGATCGGCTTCGACGGCCGTTTCGACTACGCCGCGATCGGGAGCGTCACCAACATGGCGGCGCGGCTGTGCGACATCGCCGACCCGTGGCAGATCCTGGTCACCGAGCGGGTGTTCTCCACCGCAGGGTCGCTCGTCGTCGCCGAGGACGTCGGCACGCGCGAGCTGAAGGGTCTCAGTCGCGGCGTCCGCACGTTCAGCGTCAAGGGCGTCGACAACTCCCGGACCGCGTCATGACCGGCGATCTCTGGACGCCGCCCGACGCTGGGCCGGACGTGTTGTCGGCGTTGTCGGAGGAGGAACGGTACCGGCGGTTCGACGCCCTGCAGGCGCGGATGTCCGAGGTCTGGGAGTCGACGCGGCTCAACCACGACGACGAGTCGGTGGTGGTCATCCCGTCCATCACCCTGGACAGGGCTGCGGCGTCGAGCGGCAGCATGACCCAGGCCATGGAAGAACGGTTCCTGTTCCTGCTGATGCTGCTGCGTCAGCCCCGGCTGCGCATGGTCTACGTGACGTCCATGCCGATTGCCCCCGAGATCATCGAGTACTACCTGGCCCTGCTGCCTGGCGTGATCCCGAGCCACGCCCGAGCCCGGCTCTCGCTCGTCGCGGTGCACGACTCGTCGCCTCGCTCGCTCAGCGAGAAGCTGCTGGACCGGCCGCGGCTGCTGGCCAGGATCGCTGCCCTGGTGCCCAACCGGGCCCGCTCCCACCTCATCCCGTACAACACCACAGAGCTCGAGCGCGACGTCGCTCTCTTGCTGGGCATCCCGATGTACGGCGCCGACCCGCGGCTCGCCCCGCTCGGGTCGAAGTCCGGGTGCCGTCGGATGTTCGCCGAGGTGGGCGTGCCGTACCCGCTCGGGGTGGAGGACCTGCGGACGCTCGACCAGCTGGCCGACGCCGTCGTCTCCATGCGTGCCCAGCGGCCGAGCATGGACAGCGCCATCGTGAAGCTCAACGAGGGCGTGTCCGGGTCCGGCAACGCCGTCGTACGGCTCTCCGGGCTCCCGGCGCCCGGCGCCCCCGACGAGCGACCGCAGGTGATGCAGCGGATCCGGGAGATGGAGCTGGAGTCCCCCAAGCTGTCGTTCGACGTCTACGCCGCCAAGTTCGCCGAGGGCGCCGGGATCGTCGAGGAACGGATCACCGGGACCGGGCTTGAGAGCCCCAGCGTGCAGCTGCGGGTGCACCCCGGCGGCAAGGTCGAGCTGCTCTCGACCCACGACCAGCTGCTGGGTGGGGCCAGCGGGCAGAGCTACCTGGGGTGCGTGTTCCCGGCTGCACCCGAGTACGCCCGACTGATCACCCGCGACGCCGAGCTCATCGGGGAGCGTCTGGCGCGCGACGGGGCGCTGGGCAGGTTCGCGGTCGACTTCGTCGTGGTGCGGGGCGCGGGCGGGGAGTGGGCGGCGTACGCGATCGAGCTGAACCTCCGCAAGGGCGGCACGACCCACCCGTTCCTGACGCTGCAGTTCCTGACCGACGGCCGTTACGACCCCGTGACGGCACTCTTCCTCACCCCGCGCGGCCACGAGAAGCACCTGGTGGCCACCGACCATCTCGAGTCCGACGACCTACGAGGGCTGATGCCGAGCGACCTGTTCGACATCGTGGCCCGGCACGGCCTGCACTTCGACCAGTCCCGCCAGGTCGGCATCGTCTTCCACATGATCAGCTGCCTCACCGAGCACGGCCGCATCGGCCTCACCGCCGTCGGCGACAGCGCCAAGGAGGCCGACAAGCGGTACCGGGACGCGCAGCGGATCCTGCTGGAGGAGGGGCGGGCGTCGGTGGCGGAGCGGCCCTTGCCGGCCTGACGAGCCGATCAGGCGAGCTTGCGCGGGTAGTGCGTGGGCAGCGACATCCGCGGACCGTGGCGCGGAGCACCCAGCCCTGCCATCGCGACGTACGCCTGGACGCGGGCCCGGTGGGGCCGCCACTCCTCCAGCACCTCGGCCAGCTCGTCGTCGTCGATCCGACGGCCGAGCAGCGCCCAGCCGATGTCCTTGGCGACGTGGTAGTCACCGAAGCTGACGGCGTCGGCGTCGCCGAACGCGCGCTGGCGAACCTCGGCGCTGGTCCACACGCCCACGCCGGGCATGGTGCGCAGCTTGGTGTCGGCGTCGCCGCGCGTGAGCCGGTCGAGCGAGGCGCCGACGCGTGCCGCTTGGACGATGGTGCGGGAGCGCGCCGGGTCGACGTGCAGGCGCAGCCACTCCCAGGACGGGACCATGCGCAGCACCTCGGCGGTCGGCTGCAACCAGAGCTTCTGCTCCCGGCCCGGGCCCGGCGCACGCTCCCCGTGGAAGTGCACCAGCGACCGGAAGCCGGCGAACGCCTCCTTGCCCGTCACCTTCTGCTCGACGATCGACGGCACGAGTGCCTCGAACAGCCGGTCGCTGCGACCCAGCCGCCAGTGCGGGTAGCGGCGGTGGATGTCGACCAGCACGGGGTGGCGGGGCTCGAAGCCGCTCGGGTCGTCGTCGGCGCCCAGCATCGAGGGCACGCGGTCGAGTGCCCACTCGGCTCCCGGGCCCCACGCCTCGGCCACCACCTCACCGAGCCGGGGCAGGGCCTGGACCATCAGGGTGACCGGTCCGGTCGGCGTCCGGATGCCGCGCCAGTGCCGCGCTCCGGGGCCGTCGCCCTGGATGCGGTAGGTCGGGTCACCCCCGCCGCGACGCTGCTGACGCAGCACCGCACCCACGGGGCACGGCCACGGCGGCCGCCACACCCGGACCTGACACGCCGCCTCCACCACGACGCGAACGCTACCCGCGACCACCGACACCGACCCGACTACGTTTGCGGGGTGGAGGAGAGCCCCCAGGACGATCGACCCGACAACGTGCGCCGGCTGGAACCAGGCATCGAACGCGACTTCAGTGCGCAGATGTCCTACGGCGACTACCTGCGGCTCGACCTCCTGCTCGCCGCCCAGCAGCCGCAGAGCTCGCCGCCCCAGCACGACGAGCTCCTGTTCATCGTCCAGCACCAGACGTCCGAGCTGTGGCTGAAGCTGATGGTGCACGAGCTCCGATCGGCCCGCGGCCTGCTCCGGACCGACGAGCTCGCGCCCGCGCTCAAGCGGCTCGCCCGGGTCAAGCACATCCAGCACGTGCTCACCGACCAGTGGTCCGTGCTGGCGACCATGACACCGTCGGAGTACGCGCTGATCCGACCGTTCCTGGCCACGTCGTCCGGCTTCCAGTCCGCCCAGTACCGCGAGGTGGAGTTCCTGCTCGGCAACAAGAACGCCGACATGGTCAAGGTGTTCGCCCACGACCCGGCTGCCCAGGCCGAGCTGCAGACCCTGCTGCAGGAGCCGAGCCTCTACGACGAGTACCTCGCCTACCTCGCCCGGCGCGGGTACGCCGTCCCGACGGCCCTGCTGTCGCGCGACTGGTCCCTCCCCTACCGGCTGAACGCCGAGCTGGTCGACACGCTCGCGGCCGTCTACGCGGCGCCGGAGGAGCACTGGGGCGTGTACGAGACCTGCGAGGAGCTCGTCGACCTCGAGGACAACTTCCAGGCCTGGCGGTTCCGGCACCTCCAGGTGGTTCAGCGCACGATCGGTCACAAGCTCGGCACCGGCGGCTCCTCCGGCGTCGACTTCCTGCGCCGGGCGCTCGACCTGACGTTCTTCCCGGAGCTGTACGAGGTGCGCACCCGCATCGGGTCCTGAGCCTTGTCGGCGGCGGCGTACACAATGGGCACGTGCTGCTCGCCCGGATCGTGGAGACCTCGCAGACCGTCGCGGCCACCCGGTCCCGCAAGGCCAAGGTGGTCGCCCTGGCCGAGACCCTGCGCGACGCCGACGCCGACGACCTCCCGGCCGTCGTGGCCTACCTCGGTGGCTCGCTGCTCCAGCGGCGTACGGGCGTCGGCTGGCGCGGCATCGGCTCCCCGCCCGAGCCCTCCGGCGAGCCCACGCTGACCGTTGCCGAGGTGCACGCGGCCTTCGACCACCTGGCCGGCCTGTCGGGCCCGGGGTCACAGGCGACGCGGGCCGCGGCGGTCAGGGACCTGCTCGGTCGCGCCACCGCCGACGAGCAGGGCTGGCTGCGCGGCGTGATCACCGGCAACGTGCGCCAGGGTGCTCTCGACGCCCTGGTCCAGGAGGGCCTGGCCACCGCGTCGGGCGCCCCGCTCAAGGCCGTCCGACGCGCGGCCATGCTCGCGGGCGGCACCGTGCCGATCGCCAGGGCAGCGTTCGAGGGTGAGGCTGCCCTGGGCGAGTTCGGCCTCGAGGTCGGCCGGCCGGTCCTGCCGATGCTGGCGTCGAGCGCACCCGACGTGGCCGCCGCCATGGCGAAGGCCGGAGGCGGGGCGGTGGCCGTCGACACCAAGCTCGACGGCATCCGCATCCAGGTGCACAAGTCCGGCGAGGACGTGCTGATCGCCACCCGCTCCCTCGACGTGATCACCGACCGGCTGCCGGAGGTGGTCGCCGTCGTCCGCGCGCTCCCGGCCGAACGGCTCGTCCTCGACGGCGAGGCGCTGGCGCTCGCCGACGACGGCCGCCCGCGGCCGTTCCAGGAGACCGCGTCGCGCACCGCGATGGAGAGCGGCGTCCACGTGACGCCGTACTTCTTCGACCTGCTCCACCTCGACGGCACCAACCTGCTGGACCGGCCCGGTACCGAGCGCTGGGCCGCGCTCGCCTCGCTCGTCCCGGAGCAGCACCGCACGCCCAGCGTGGTCACCGACTCCGCCGACGAGGCCGAGGAGTTCGTCCGCGAGACGCTCGCCCGCGGTCACGAAGGCGTGGTCGTGAAGTCGGTCGACGGGCCGTACGACGCGGGTCGTCGCGGCTCCGCCTGGGTCAAGGTCAAGCCGGTGCACACCCTCGACCTCGTCGTCCTGGCGGTCGAGTGGGGCAGCGGCCGGCGCGAGGGGTGGCTGTCCAACATCCACCTCGGTGCCCGGTCCGACGACCAGTCAGGGGGCGACGGCTTCGTGATGCTGGGCAAGACCTTCAAGGGGATGACCGACGAGATGCTCGCGTGGCAGACCGAACGGTTCACCGAGCTGGCGGTCGAGCCCGAGACCATCAAGGACCACTACGTGGTCCCGGTGCGCCACGAGCAGGTCGTCGAGATCGCGCTCGACGGGATCCAGCGATCGAGCCGCTATCCCGGGGGCATCGCCCTCCGCTTCGCCCGCGTCGTGAGGTACCGCGACGACAAGAGCCCCGCGGAGGCCGACACCCTCGCGACGGTCAAGGAGATGTTCACCGCGAGCTGACGGTGGCTCGGCGCCTCGCTCCTGTCCTGCGCGTCAGCACGCGCCTACGATCGGACGAGGAGGTCGATGGCCATGAACAACCTGAAACGCTTCACCGTCTGCAAGCTGGCCGGCCACAAGTGGCTGAAGATCTCGTACCCTCCGACCGCAGACGGAGAGGCCTCCGGCACCTTCCTGCGCTGCGAGCGGTGCGACAAGGAGAACCACGAGGCCGGCACGCACGCCCGCGGCGGGGGCAGCGCGTTCTAGTCCAGCCGGCCGTCGAGGAGGATGGCCCGATGAGCCCCGTGGTCGAGCCCCAGCACTCGGTGATCCTCGTGGTCGGGCGCGAGCAGTTCACGCCGCCGAAGACGTTCGGCGGGGAGGCCTGCACGGCGACCCACGACTGCGTGGCGATCGGGGTGCGGACGGTCGAGGACGGCCCGACGGACGTCATCATCTCGCCGGAGGGCGCCATCGGAGCTCTGGTCCGCCTGGGTGACTTCCAGGTCGAGACCGAGGGTCTGTTGTCGGTGCGCAGCGTCTACAACAAGGAGTACGACGCGATGGGTGTACCCACCGGGCCTCGCGCAGGTGACGATCTGGGGCAACACCGACAGCGAACCCTCGGAGGTGCTCGTCCAGGTGGTGTCGCCCGCCGACCAGTCCACGACCCGTTCCTCCGACACCGCTTGAACCAAGGCCCGCTCGGCTCCGTAGTGGGAGTAGCCACCACCCGACGAAGGGAACCTCGCCACCATGACGTCACGGCCCGACCGCCGCCACGCCCTCACCCTCGCCGCCACCGTCGGCCTCTCGCCTGCAGTGCTGGCCGCGTGCGGTGGCGACGACCCCGCCGCCGAAGCCCCCGTCGGTGAGTTCGACACCGGCCACACTCCTGACGCGCCCGACCCCGGACCGCTCACCAACACCGATGAGATCCCGGTCGGCGGCGGCAAGATCTTCCCGGACCAGCAGGTGGTCGTGACCCAGCCCACCGAGGGCGACTTCAAGTGCTTCACCGCGGTCTGCACCCACCAGGGCTGCATCGTCAGCTCGGTGCAGGCGGGCGGCATCCGGTGCGAGTGCCACGGCAGCGCCTTCTCGATCGAGGACGGGTCGGCGGTCAACCCTCCGGCCACCGCACCCCTCGGCGAGATCGCCATCGACGTCCAGGGAGACCAGATCTCGATCGCCTGATTCAGAGCAGACCCGAGGCCGCGAGGGCCTCGACCAGCGGCATGGGGTCCGGCTCCTCGTCCGTCGCCTGGAGGACCACCGTGTCGGCGCCGGCGTCGATCAGGACCCCCACCCGCTCGTCGACCTGCCGGGTGAGGGTCGCCGTCGGCGCGGTCGGGTCGAGCTCGGTGTACACCGTGACCTGGGCGCGCCCCGCCCGGCCGGCCGACTGTCGGCCATCGTCCACGAGCGACCGGCCGCGTCGCACGACATCCGGCCCGCTCACCGAGTCGAGCAGCACACCGTCGGCGACCGCACCGGCGAGCCGCACGGTCTTCTCGCCGCGGGCTCCGACCAACAGCGGCGGTCTGGCCGCAGGCGGCCAGTCGAGGGCGACACCGTCGAGGTGGACGTAGCGTCCGTCGACGTCGACGCGCTCCCCGTCCAGCAGCTCGCGGACGGCGACCGCGTGCTCGCGCAGCAAGGTCATGGGCGACGCCACCCGGGCACCCACCTGCCCCATCCAGTCCAGGACCCCGTGCCCGATCGCCGGCACGAACCGGTCCGGGAACAGCCGGGCGATCGTGGCGATCTCCATGGCGGCCAGCGCGGGGTTACGCAGCGGCACCGGCAGCAACCCGATGCCGACGCGCACGCGTGTGGACCAGGCCAGCGCGGCCGTCGCAGTGGTCAGCCCGCCCTCGAGGAAGCAGTCCTCCCAGAGCCACAGCTCCGGGACGCCCGCCGCGTCGACGGCGCGGACCACGGCCTGCAGCTCCTCGGGCGGCTGCTGCGGACGGAAGACGACACCCACGGTCATGCCCCGATCTCTACCACCTGCTCGGCGCCGCCTGACGGCCACCCGGCAGGCTGGTCCCCGTGACTGAGCTCCAGGTGCGGACCCCGATCACCCCCGACCTCATCCGCGGCGCCGTCGACCTCGAGCCGACCGAGCACGGCCTGCTCCCCCACCGGCTCCCCGCCTGGGCGCGCGCCCAGGTCCCCGACGACCAGCTCGCGCAGGCCGAGTCGCAGCCCTCGGGCGTACGACTCGTCTTCCGCACGACCGCGACGACTCTCGAGCTCGACGTCCTGGCGACGAAGCTCGCGTACGTCGGGGCCCCACCGCGACCCGACGGCGTCTACGACCTCGTGGTCGACGGCCGCCTCGCCGGTCGGGCGACGGCGGACGGTGGCAACGTGCGCAGCGTCGACATGGCGACCGGTGCCGCCACCCTGACACCCGGGCCCGTCGGCGCGATCCGCTTCGGCGACCTGTCGTCGAGAAGCAAGCTGGTGGAGCTCTGGCTCCCGCACAACGAGGTCACCGAGCTGGTGGGGCTGCGCAGCGACGCCGCCCTCGAGCCCGCTCCGCCGGACCGGCGCACCTGGGTGCACCACGGCAGCTCGATCAGCCACGGCTCCAACGCCGAGAGCCCGTCCACGACCTGGCCCGCCCTCGCGGCGTCGCGCGCCGGTGTCGACCTGGTCAACCTCGGGTTCGGCGGCGGCGCGCTCCTCGACCCGTTCGTCGCCCGGACGGTCCGCGACCTGCCGGCGGACCTGCTCAGCGTCAAGATCGGCATCAACCTGGTCAACACCGACCTGATGCGGCTGCGCGCTCTCGCGCCAGCGGTGCACGGCTTCCTCGACACCATCCGCGAGGGCCACCCGACCACGCCGCTGCTCGTGATCTCGCCGATCTGGTGTGAGATCCACGAGCGCACCCCCGGACCCGCGATGCCCGACCTCACGGCGCTCGCCGAGGGACGACTCAGCTTCGCAGCCACCGGCGACCCCACTGACCGGACTCGGCTCACGTTGGAGACCATCCGCGACGTGCTCGCGGCCGTGGTCGAGGCCCGGTCGGCCGACGACCCGCACCTGCAGTACCTCGACGGGCGCGAGCTCTACGGGGAGGCGGACGCCGCCCGGCTCCCGCTGCCCGACCAGCTCCATCCCGATGCCGAGACCCACCGGCTGATCGGCGAGCGCTTCGCCGGACACCCCCTCCTACGATGAGCCCCATGCCCGGCCCACCCGTTACCGACGGTCGGCCCCCCGACGGTCGGCCCCCCGACGGTCGGCGCAGCGCGGCCGCGGCCCGTCGCCGGTTGCGCGAGGCCGAGATCGTGGCGGCGACGCGGCAGCTCTTCGACGACACCGGTGTCCGCGAGGCCAACATCGACGACATCGCCCGCGCCGTGGGGGTCAACCGCGCCATCGTCTACCGGCACTTCACCGGCAAGGAGGACCTGTTCGCGCTGACCATGGTCGGGTACCTCACGGAGCTGGCCGAGCTGCTCGACGCCGCCTCGGCCGGGGCCCCGACCCCCGTGTCGCGGGTGACGGCGATCGTCACCACCTTCGCCGACTACGCGCTCGCCCACCCGGCGTTCCTCGACTGCGCCCAAGCGCTGATGCGGCGGCCGGGAAGCGAGCTCCTCGACGAGGTCTCCGAGCGGGCACTGCTCAAGCTGGGCGGTGGGATGGCCTCCTGCCTGCGCAGCCTCGCGGACGCGATCGAGGGCGGGGTCGCCACCGGGGACTTCGACGTCACGGACGCCACGCTGCTCGCCAACACGCTCTACGCCAGCGGCCTGGGAGCCCTGATGCTCGCCCGCTCCGGCCTCGTCATCCGCGAGTCCGCGCCGGGCGTCCCGGTGGTCGGCGAGATCAGCGCCGACCAGGTCAAGGAGCACATGGTCGCGACCGCCCTCGCCGCCGCGCGTGGGCAGCGCGGCTAACGCTCCAGGATCGCCACGACGCCCTGGCCACCGGCGGCGCAGATCGAGATCAGCACCCGTCCGGACCCCTGCTCGGCGAGCAGCTTGGCGGCGACGTTGACGATCCGGCCGCCGGTCGCGGCGAACGGGTGACCGGCAGCGAGCGACGAACCCTTGACGTTGAGCCTCGACCGGTCGATCGAGCCGAGCGGCTGGTCGAGGCCGAGCCGCTCCTTGCAGAAGACCGGGTCCTCCCAGGCCTTGAGCGTGGCGAGCACCTGCGAGGCGAACGCCTCGTGGATCTCGTAGTAGTCGAAGTCCTGCAGCGACAGGCCCTCGCGTTCCAGCATCCGCGGGACGGCGTACGCCGGTGCCATCAACAGGCCCTCGTTCCCGTGCACGTAGTCGACCGCGGCGGTCTCCGACGCCCGCAGGAAGGCCAGCGGCTCGTGGCCGTGCTCCGCCGCCCAGTCCTCCGAGGCCAGCAGCACGACCGACGCACCGTCGGTCAGCGGCGTGGAGTTGCCGGCCGTCATGGTGGCCGCCTCCCCCTTGCCGAACACCGGCTTGAGGGTGCCGAGCTTCTCGACCGAGGAGTCGGGACGCAGGTTCTCGTCGCGCTCGAGCCCCCGGAACGGCGTCACCTGGTCGTCGAGGAACCCGGCGTCGTAGGCCGCCGCGAGGTGCTGGTGCGAGGCGGCTGCCAACGCGTCCTGCTCCTCGCGGCCGATCTTCCACTCCAAGGCCGTGAGGGCGGCGTGCTCCCCCATCGAGAGGCGGGTACGAGGCTCGGCGTTCTGCGGGATCGACAACCCGATGTCGCCGGGCCGGATCTGGGCGAGCGCCGTGACCTTGCCCATCGTGTCGCGCGCGGCGTTGACCTTCATCAGCTTCTTGCGGAGCTTGTCGCTGATGGCGACCGGAGCGTCCGAGGTCGTGTCCGTACCTCCCGCAACACCGACCTCGATCTGACCCAGCGCGATCTTGTCGGCCACCTGGATCGTCGCCTGGAGGCCGGTGCCGCACGCCTGCTGGATGTCGGTCGCCGGTGTCTCGGGCGCCAGCTTGGAGCCCAGCACGCTCTCCCGGGCCAGGTTGAAGTCGCGGGAGTGCTTCAGCACCGCGCCCGCGACGACCTCACCCAGCCGCTCGCCCTCCAGCCCGAACCGGACAGCGAGGCCGTCGATCGCCGCGGTGAGCATGTCCTGGTTGGACGCGTCCGCGTAGACGCTGTTGGAGCGGGCGAACGGGATCCGGTTGCCGCCCAGGACGGCCACGCGACGCGTAGAAGGCATCTGTCTATCGTGGTCGAGAGAGGCCATCGCGCCAACCGCATGAGGGGCAGATCACGAAAGGTGGACTCCGCGTGTCACAGGGAGTTACAACTTCGCCATGACCGACCGCTACCAGGGCTTCGTGCAGTCCTCTCTCGGCCAGCTGCTGGTCAAGAACCTCGGCCTGCCCGACCCCGTGCCCCTGAAGAGGTACGCCGACGGCGACCCGCTCGTCACCGGCACCGTCCTCACCGGCGGCCCAGCTGGTCGACCGGGCAGGCTCGCCGCGTCGCTGCCCGGGCTGCTCGACGAGCTCGACGTGACGCACTCGCAGACCGCCGACCCCGAGGCCCGCTACCGAGCCCTGGTCCTCGACGCCACGGGCCTCACCGACTCCTCACGGCTCGGGGAGCTCCGCGACTTCTTCGGTCCGCTCATGCGCAGCCTGGAGACCTGCCCCCGGCTCGTGGTCATCGGGACGCCGCCGGAGACGGTCGCCGGCTCCGAACGGGTCGCCCAGCGCGCGCTCGAGGGCTTCACCCGCTCGCTCGGCAAGGAGGTCGGCCGCGGCGGCACCGCCCAGCTGGTCTACGTCGCCGAGGGCCCTGGTGACCCCGCGGGTGGGCTCCTCTCGACCCTGGCGTTCCTGCTGTCGCCGAAGTCGGCCTACGTCTCCGGTCAGGTGGTCCGCATCGGCACCACCGCGGGTCATGAGGGCGTCGGCGCGGTGGCCGACTGGCGCAGGCCGCTCGAGGGCAAGGTCGCCCTGGTCACCGGCGCGAGCCGGGGCATCGGCGAGCAGATCGCCCGCGTCCTCCACCGCGACGGAGCCACGGTCATCGGCGTCGACGTGCCGCAGGCTGCGGACTCCCTGGTGAGGCTGACCAACGAGCTCGGGGGCGACTACCTCGCGCTCGACATCACCGCCAAGGACGCGCCGCAACGCATTGCCCACGAGGTCCTGCACGGCGATCTCGGGCACGGCGGCATCGACATCGTCGTGCACAACGCCGGCATCACCCGCGACAAGAAGCTCGCCAACATGGACGAGGACCGGTGGGCGTCCGTCATCGGCGTGAACCTCACCGCACCCGAGCGGATCACCCGCGAGCTGCTCGACCAGCAGGCGATCAGGGCCAACGGCCGCATCATCGGCGTCGCCTCGATCGCCGGGATCGCCGGCAACCTCGGCCAGACCAACTACGCCACCTCCAAGGCCGGCGTCATCGGCCTCGTCGACTCCCTCGCGGACGACCTGACCGACGGCATCACGGTGAACGCCGTCGCACCGGGCTTCATCGAGACCCAGATGACCGCGGCCGTGCCGTTCGCCACCCGCGAGGTCGGCCGCCGCCTCAACGCCATGAGCCAGGGCGGGCTGCCGGTCGACGTGGCCGAGACGATCGCCTGGTTCGCCAGCCCCGGCTCGACCGCTGTCAACGGCAACGTCGTCCGCGTCTGCGGCCAGATGATGCTGGGCGCCTGATGGAAGCCCGACTCGTCGAGGGCGACGGAGGCGTCGCCACCCTGGTCCGCGCAGCGCTGCCGGCCGTCCCCGTCGTGAACCTGCTGCCAGGCATCCGCAAGACCGGCGAGGACGACCTGACCGGCCTCGTCTTCCGTCGACCGCCTCTCGAGATCCGCCGTGAGCACGTGGCGGCGTACGACGCGGTCTGCGGCTTCCCGGTCAAGGACACGGTGCCGCTGACCTACCCGCACCTCCTCGGCTTCCCGTTGCACCTCCGGGTGATGACCGACCCGGCCTTCCCGTTCCCGGCGATGGGCAGCGTGCACCTGACCAACACCGTCACCGCCCACCGCGCGATCGCGGTCGGGGAGACCGTCGAGGTGACCGTGCGGCCGGAGAACCTGCGGCCGCACGCCAAGGGGCGCACCGTCGACTTCGTCACCGAGGTGACCGCGGACGACGAGCTCGTGTGGGAGGGACGTTCGACCTATCTCCGTCGGGGCCCGGCCGATGACAAGGGGTCGACGGTTGCCGCCACCCCTCCCACGTACGAGGACGTGCCCACCTCCGGGCTGACCTGGCGGCTCGAGGGTGACCTCGGCCGCCGCTACGCCGCGGTGTCCGGCGACCGCAACCCGATCCACCTCTACGCCCTGACCGCCAAGGCCCTGGGCTTCGAGCGCCAGATCGCGCACGGCATGTGGTCCGCGGCCCGCTGCGTCGCGGCGCTGGAGAACCGCCTGCCCGACGCCGTCACCGTCGAGGTGGCGTTCAAGAAGCCGGTGTTCCTGCCGGGGACCGTCGCCTTCGGGTCGAGGCAGACCGACACGGGCTTCGCGTTCGCCCTGACCGACCCGAGGTCGGGGGCCCCTCACCTCCAGGGCCGGGCCACCCGAGGCTGACCTTCGTCTCCTACGGTGGACCCGTGGGTGCGAGCCGGTGGGTCCTCAAGGCCGAGAACGCCTGGGACCGCATGCGGCTGCAGCGCAGGGGCGACGGCACGCCCGACGACTTCCGGATCGAGGCGTACGGAGGCCATGGCGGCGCCGCGGAGGGGTTGGTCGTCCGTGGGCGGGCCCTGGACGACCCGGTGCCCACCGAGGCCGTGGCGGGCGAGGGCGTCCGGGCGTCGACCCGGCGCACCCTGCGGCACTTCGTCACCGACGAGCTCCCCGGCGTCCCGGTCCGCGTGAGCGTGGCCGGGGCCACGGTCGAGGCCACGACCGACACCGAGGGCTACTTCCTGGTCCGGCTCCGACCGGACGCGAACGCCCTGACGTCGCCGCTCACGACCGGCACCGTCGAGCTGGCCGACTCCTACCGCGGGCTGACCGGGACGCACACGACCACGTTCGAGGTGTTCGTGCCGCCGGACGGGGCGCAGTTCGGCGTGATCTCCGACGTCGACGACACCATCCTCGAGACCGGCGTGCAGCGGGTCGCCCGGATGGTCAAGCAGACGGTCACCGGCTCGGCCCTGACCCGGACGTCGTTCGCCGGTGCCCCCGAGCTCTACCGCGACCTGGCCGCCGGCGGGAACCCGTTCTTCTACGTCTCGTCGAGCCCGTGGAACCTCTTCCCGTTCCTCCTCGCGTTCCTGCGGCACCAGGACTTCCCGCGTGGCCCGGTCCTGCTGCGCGACCTGCTGGGCACCTCGGCGGGTCGTGAGGCGAAGGCCGTCCGGCTGCACGAGATCCTCGACCTGCACCCGCAGCTGAGGTTCGTCCTGATGGGCGACTCCGGCGAGCACGACCCGCGGATCTACGCCGACCTGGTGCGCGCGTACCCCGGCCGGGTCCTGGCGGTCTACATCCGCGAGGTGCGCCTCGACCCCGGCGACGGTCGCGTGGAGGAGGTCTCGACCGCGTGGGCCGAGGACGTGCCCTTCGTGCTGGCGCCCGACAGCGACACCATGCGCCGGCACGCGGCGAGCATCGGGCTCCTCTAGCGGCGCGGCGTCCCGTACGCCCGGCTCACCGTCCTGGTCGCGGGCGCCGTGGGAGCCGGCGCGATGCGCTGGAAGAACTGCGCGGTCGAGGGCTGCCACACGCCGAGGTCGGTGCGGCCGTTGCCGTCCCAGTCCCCGGTCACGGGGAGGTCTCCCGGTGAGCCGTAGGTGACGCGCGTGATCCAGACCAGGCCGTTGGCGTCCCTGATCCGCAGGCTGAAGCGCGCCGTGGTGAGGTCGTAGACACCGAGGTCGGTGATCCCGTCCCCGTTCCAGTCGCCGGTGACCGGGATGTCACCGGCCTTGCCGAGCCGGACCGGGAAGGTCTTGCCGGTGCTGTTGCGCAGCCGGAAGACGTTGCTCGATGCCTTCCGCACACCGATGTCCCAGACGTGGTCGCCGTTCCAGTCGCCGGAGACCGGCAGGTCGCTGCGCTTGCCCAGCACGACCGGCACGACGCCGCTCGGCGTCGACAGGTAGAAGGTGCGGTCGGACGAACGGCGGACGCCGACGTTGACCGTGCCGTCCCCGTCCCAGTCCCCCACGACCGGCGAGTCCGTGCCCACGCCGAAGCTGACCAGGATCGGGCCGGCCGGCCCGTTGATCTGGAACGAGGCGGTGGCCCGGTCGAAGACGGCCAGCTCGGCCACGCCGTCGCCGACGAAGTTGCCGGCGAGCGGGACGTCCGGGCAGTTCTGCGACTGCGGCGTGGTGCCGAAGGCGAAGGTCGCCCCGTGCAAGAACGGCTCGACCGTCTTGCCGTTGAGACGCTCCTCGAAGTGCAGGTGGGGGCCGGTGGCGTTGCCCGTGTCGCCCAGGAGCCCGACCAGGCTGCCCTGGTCGACCGTCTGGCCGATGCCGACGTTCACGCTCTGGAGGTGTCCGTACAGCGTCGACTCGCCGTTGCCGTGGTCCACCACGACGTAGCGCCCGTAGCCCCGCGTGCCGTTGGGCACCGCGGTGGTGACCACGCCGGCCGCAGCCGCGACGACCGGGTCGCCGACGTCGTCGGTCCGGTTCCAGTCGATCGACCAGGCGCTCGGGCTGTGGCTCGGCCGCGTCGTCCCGGTCCAGGCCTGCCCGCACGGGAACGGCATCTCGTACGCCGTCAGCGGCGCTGCCGTGGCCGCCGAGGCGGTGGCCAGCACGGCGCCGACGGCGAGGAGCGCTGTCGCGGGGAGGAGGCGGGGAAGTCTCATGTGACGCACCTTGGGGCCGGCCTTGGGGGAAGCGGGGCTGCTGGCCGGACGTCTCGTCGTGGTCACTCAGGCCACATGCGTCACACCAGCGCTCAAAGGTAACGGCGCGTCGGCGTGTCTGTCACGAAACTACAACGTTGTAGTGCTAGTGGAGGACGAATCGGCCAATCAGCCGCGCATGCGGATGAGGCCCTCCTGGGCCACCGTGGCGACCAGGGTGCCGTCCTCGGTGAAGACCCTCGCCAGGGCGAGGCCACGGGCGCCCGAGGCCGACGGGCGACCACTGGTCGTAGAGCCACCACTCGTCGGCGCGGAACGGCCGGTGGAACCAGATCGAGTGGTCCAACGAGGCCGGCTGGAGGCGCGGGTCGCCGATGGTCACCCCGTGGCCGACGAGCGTGGCGCCGAGCAGCGTCATGTCGCTGGCGTAGGTGAACGTGGCCAGGTGGTCGGCCGGGTCGTCGCCCGAGCCGACCGTTGACGCGGATCCAGAGCTGGGCGCGGGCCGGCCGCGACGGGTCGTCGGTGAGGTTGTGGTCGGAGTTCGCGAGGTACCTGACGTCGAGAGCGGCCCACTCCCTGCGCGAAGCTCTCCGACGACTGGCCGCGGCCCTTGGCCAGCTCCGCGAACTCGATGCCGGCGTGCGGGCCGCCCGAGACCTCGGGCATCGCGTCCTGGTGCTCGAACCCGTCCTCGGTCACCTGGAAGTTGGCGGTCATGAAGTAGATCGCGTGGCCGTGCTGGCGCGCGACGATGCGGCGGGTCGCGAACGACCGACCGTCCCGCAGCCGCTCGACGTCGTAGATGATCGGCACCGAGGTGTCGCCGGGCCGCAGGAAGTAGGAGTGCAGCGAGTGCACGTGGCGGTCCTCGGGCACGGTGCGGATGCCCGCGATCAGGGCCTGTGCGGCCACCTGGCCGCCGAACACCCGCTGGCGGTCGGTCTCCGGCTGGCGCGCCGCGGAACAGGTCGACGTCGAGCGACTCGAGGTCGAGGAGCTCGACGAGCTCGTCGGCGGAGGCGGGCATCAGTTGCTCGGCCGGGTTGTCCGGCTTGTCGAGGCCGGCCAGGAACTGCTCGAACTGCAGGCCGATCTCCTCGCCGGTCGGCAGCGGCTGGTTGCCGGCCAGCAGGCTGCTGCCGCTCTCCTCGGCGCGCGTCGAACGCGTCGTACTGCTGCTCGAGCGCCGTGACGACCTCGCCGACCTCCTCGTTGGCGGCGAGGTAGCGGGTGATCTCGGCCTCGCGCTCCTCGGCCTCGGCGCGCAGCGCCGAGAGGTCGATGGTGAGCCGGCCGGCCCGCTCGACGTTCTCGAGCAGGGCCGCCGAGGCGCGGGGGTACTCGAGCTGCGCGAGGTAGTGCGGGATGTGCGCGACGAAACCCAGCGCGTCGTGCCCCCACTCCCCCAGCCGGACCTCGAGCAGCGCCTGCGCGCTGGACGGGATGCGCAGCTCGCCCCGCCAGCGGCTGTCGCCGGCGATGAGCTCGATGTTGTTGGCGTGCTCGGTGATCGCGATCGGCCGGGTGTGCGGGACCGCCATCGGCACCGCGCCCATGCCGACGACTCGGGTCACGCCGAACCGCTCGACGACCTCACGGACGGCCTCGCAGAACGCCTCCCAGCGGGTGTCGGGCTCGGGGCCGTGGAGCAGCAGGTACGGCGTCCCGCCGGCGTCCTGCAGCAGGCGGACGACCAGACGGGGCGCGTCGTAGGACTCGTAGTGATCGCGCACGAAGGACATCGCGGGCCGGCGGGCGCGGTAGTCGTGGAGCTCGTCGACGTCGAACGTCGCCACCACCGGACCATCGGACTGGTCGACGAGGTGCCGGGCTGCGCGGGCAGCGGCGTTGCCGGCGTCGAGGAACCCGTCGAGCACGAGGACGAGGGTCAGGGCCGGGTGGTCGCCGTCGTCGAGCCCGGGGACCTCGTCGACGATGTGGACCAGCCGTTGCACCATGTCACCCAGCGTAGGGCGTGGCCAGGCGCTCCAGCAGCGGCACGGTCGCCTCGACCGGCGGCAGGGCGTCCATCTCGGCCTTGAGGGCGAGCGCGGCGTCGCGCGCTCCCGAGTCGCCGAGCATCGCGGTCACGGTCCGGCCGATCTCCTGGGGAGTGGCGGTGGCCGCGTCGAGGACACGGGCCACGCCGAGATCGCCGGCCCGTCTGGCGTTGTGCGGTTGGTCGGCGCCGAGCGGGGTGAGCACCGAGGGCAGTCCGTGCGCGAGCGCACCCATCAGGCTGCCCGACCCTCCGTGAGAGACCACGAGACCGCACCGCGGCAGGACGTCGGCCTGGGCGACGTACCGCTCGATCGTGATGTGCGCGGGCTGGTCACCGAAGGCCGCCGGGTCGATGGTGTGCCCGACGGTGACGAGCACCTCGGCCGGGACGGCCGCCAGGCCGGCGAGCAGGCGCCGGAACAGGTCGCCCGCGCCGGTGTTGAACACCGTGCCGAGGCTGACGTAGACGAGCGGGCCGCGACCGACGGGCGCGACCGGCCCGGGGCGGTACGAGAACGCGGTCGCCGGCAGGGGCACCGACGGGTCGCGGAACGACGGGGGGAACGGCGAGAGCACCAGTCCTCGCCGGAACGTCGCAAGGGTCGGGTCGGGCGCGAGGCCGTGCTCGGCCCGCACGGCCTGGAGGACGGGCGAGACCAGGTCCGGACGCGCCAGCGTGCCGGCCGCCAGGATCACCAGCGTGGCGCACGGGACACCCGCGATCTCGGCCGCGATCGCGGAGCCGAAGTCGGTGTCCTCGCGCACCACGACATCGGGTCGCCAGGTACGCAGGTGGTCGCCGACGGCAGGCACGTGACGCCGAGCGCCCTTGCCCGCGAAGTTCTCGGCGAACTCGACCTCGGTGTCGAGCGGCACGACCGGAGCCAGCGGGGCGACGTCGAGGACGGACGCGGACGAGGGTCTCGGCTCGCTGGTGGGCAGAGCCTCGAAGCCCTGCGCCTCGACCCGAGGCATCTGGTTGCCCGACCCGGCGACGGCCACCGTGTGGCCGGCGGCCGCGACCGCCCTGGCGAGGGGAAGCAGCGGCTCCAGGTGGCCTGCCCCGCCGACGAACGTGAAGAGGACCCGCAGGCGGGCGGTCAGCGCGAGTAGTCCTTGGCCGGCTCGCCCTCACCCTTGCCGACCCGGCTGTTGCGGTAGCCGTAGGCGAAGTAGATGACGAAGCCCAGCAGCATCCAGACCAGGAAACGCAGCCAGGTCTCGGCGGTCAGGTTGAGCATCAGGAACACGCAGATGGCGGCCGCGAGCCAGGGCAGGAACGGCGACAGCGGCACCTTGAAGGACCGCTCGAGGTCGGGACGGCTCTTGCGCAGGACCGGGATCGCGAGCGACACCAGGAAAAAGGCGGTCAGCGTGCCGATGTTGACCATCTCCTCCAGCTTGCCGACCGGGGTGAGGGAGGCGACGAGCGCGACGACCAGGCCGATGGTCAACGTGAGCCGGACCGGGGTGCCGGTCTTGCTGGACACGTGGGCGTACGACGACGGCAGCAGGTGGTCGCGACACATCGCGAAGGTGACGCGGACCGCCCCGATCAGCAGCGTCATCACCACGGTCGTCAGGCCGGCCACCGCGCCGGCCGAGATCAGCGTGGCGTAGCCGTCCTTCCCCTTGGCGATGAAGGCCTGCGCCAACGCCGCATCGGGGTTGATGTCCTTGTAGTCGACCATGCCGGTGATGACCAGGGCGACCGCGACGTAGAGGACGGTGCAGATCACGAGCGAGCTGAGGATGCCGATGGGTAGGTCCTTCTGCGGGTGCGCGGCCTCCTCGGCGGTGGTGGCGACCACGTCGAAGCCGATGTAGGCGAAGAACACCAGCGAGGCCCCGAACAGCACCCCGCCCACACCGTAGGCAGCGGGTGACCCGGTGACCAGCTGGAGCAGCGGGGTGTGCAGCCACTCGCCGGCACCCTCGGTCGGCACCGACGGCGGGACGAACGGGTGGTAGTTGTCGGTGTTGATGAAACCGATGCCGGCCACGATCACGAACAGGACGACGAACAGCTTGACGGCCACCAGCACCAGGTTGACCCGCAGCGACTCCTTGATCCCGTAGGTGACCAGGGCCGTGATGATCGCGACCAGGAGGAAGGCGGCGAGGTTGAAGTCGTCGCCGTAGCCCAGCCCGGCGGGCCAGCCGATGCCGACCTGGTCGAGGAACGTCTCGAAGTACGACGCCCAGCCCTGCGCCACGACGGACGCGCCGAGCATCATCTCGAGCAGGAGGTCCCAGCCGATGATCCAGGCGATCAGCTCCCCGAGGGTGGCGTAGGAGAACGTGTAGGCGGACCCCGACACGGGCACCGTCGAGGCGAACTCGGCGTAGCACAGCGCTGCCAGAGCGCAACACACGGCGGCCAGGACGAACGAGAGCGAGACCGCGGGTCCGGCGTTGGCCTGCGCCACGCGGCCGGTCAGGGTGAAGATGCCCGCTCCGATGATGACGCCGACGCCGAAGACCGTGAGGTCCAGGGCGGTCAAGCTCCGCTTGAGCTTGAACTCCGGGTCCTCGGTGTCCTTCATCGACTGCTCGACGCTCTTGGTCCGTAGGAGGTCCACCCCAGGAAACCTAGCGGCTCCCTGGGGTCACCTGTCCAGGGTCGATATCGGTGGTTGAGGAGGGACGGAGTCCCGTCACGAAACCCCCGGGCGGTAAGTCAGACCCCCCACAGCGCGGCGACGTGGCGGCTGTCGGTGCCGCAGCAGCCGCCGACGACGCGCAGGTTGGGCAGGTGGGCGCGGAGATCGTCCGTGCGCGCCGCGAGGTCGGCCGGGTCGCCCTCGTCGAGCTCGGGCGCCTCGTCCAGCTCGGCGTGCGACATCCGGGAGGCGTTGGGTCGCAGGCCCTCGATCCGGCTCAGCCACAGGCCGTACGACCCGTCGTCGTTCGCCAGCGCCGGCGCGACGTGGGTGGGGTGGGCGCAGTTGACGACGTAGTAGTCGGGTGCGGCCGCGGCGTCGACGCGGGCCACGGCGTCGCGCAGCGTCGTCCCGTCGGGCAGGCGGCCGTCGGTCTCGACGGTGAAGCCGACCGCGACCGGCAGGCCCGTGTCGCGGACGGCGCGGACGAACCCGATCGCCTCGCCGGCGCCCGTGAAGGTCAACGCGGTCATCTGCTCCGCGCCGGCCGCGGCCTGGGAGCGGGCCTGGTGGGCGTGGTACTCCGCAGCCTCGTCCGGATCGGCGTCCTCCCCCGCGACGTACCCGTCGCCGCGCGGCCCGGTCATCCCGCCGATCTTGACGTCGGCGAGGCCGAGCTCCCGCACGTACGTGTCCCGCAGCCCCTGCATGAGCTCGACCGACGCCCGGTTGGCGCGATCGAGCGCGGCGAGGTCGTACCCCACCTTGGCTGCCCAGTCGGGGTTGGCCCGCCACGTCGGCGCCTCGAGCAGGAGCCCGACCCCGGCCTTCGCGGCGATCGCGGCGTACCCGTCGTAGTAGCGCGTGAGCAGCACCCGCCCCTCCTCGTCCTCCACGAGCGGGAACGCGGCGAACTCGGGCAGGTCCGCGCCGAAGTGGAAGATCAGGTCGGTCTCGAGACCGCCGTCGGTGACGTACTGGGTCATGGCTGTTTGTACCAGCCCGCCGACCCCCTTGACGATGACCCTGTTCCGTGTTAGAAACCATATAGTTATCAAACCATTTGGTTATCAAAGGAGAACGACACCATGACCACCACGTTGACCGCCGGCGAGATTCGGCTCGAGATGGTGAACATCCCCGTCACCGACGTCGACCGCGCGCGAGACTTCTACGTCCAGCAGTGCGGCTGGACGCTGATCACCGACCACGTCCAGATGGAGGACATGCGGATCGTGCAGATCGTGCCGCCGGGCTCCCACTGCGGGATCCTGCTGGCCCGGAACGTCCCGGGGATCACCGACATGGCGGCCGGGTCCCAGAAGGGCGTCCACCTCGTGGTCCCCGACCTCGCAGCCACCCGGGACATGCTGGTCGGCAACGGCGTCGACGTGGGCGAGATCCAGGACATGGGCGGCGTGCTGTTCTCTCCTTTCCAGGACCCCGACGGCAACATGTGGCTCCTGCAGCAGTGGGAGCACGGAGGGACGAACGACTACTCATGACGACGATCGCGATGGATGCGCCCGCCCGGGACCCGCTCAGCCTGGTCTTCGCGGCGCTGGCCGACCCCACGCGCCGGGCGATCCTGGCCCGGCTCAAGGGCGGGCCCGTGACGGTCGGCGAGCTCGGCCGGCCGTTCGAGATGAGCGGCCCGGCGGTCTCCAAGCACCTGCGGGTGCTGGAGCGCGCCGGGCTGGTCAGCCGGTCGCGGGTCGCCCAGGCCCGGCCTGCGATCCTGGAGGCCGGTCCGCTCGAGGCGGTCGCCGAGTGGGCCGAGGAGTTCCGGCAGTTCTGGGACGACCGGTTCGACCGCCTCGACGACTACCTGGCCACCATGACCGACCCCGACCTGCCCACGGAGGACGACGCGTGAAGCTGCCCTGGCCCGCCACCTTCGCCGTCACGGTGCCGACGGGGCCCGACGACACGTCGATCGTCGTCCGCCGCGACTTCGGCGCCCCTCCGGCCCGCGTGTGGCGGGCGATGACGGAGCCCGAGCACATGCGCCGCTGGCTCGGCAACCCGGAGTTCCCGCTGACGACGTGCGAGATGGACGTCCGTGAGGGCGGCGCCTACCGCTGGGTGTTCGGCTCCGGCGAGCGCTCGATGGGCGTCTCGGGCTCCTTCGACGAGGTCGCGGTCCCGACCCGGTTGGTGTCGACCGAGCAGTTCGACGACTTCCCGGGACCGAGCGCAAACACCATGCTGCTCGCCGCCGTCGGCGACGACCGGACGGCGATGACCCTCACGGTCGTCTACCCCGACCGCGCCACCCGCGACGGCTGGGTCGCCTCCGGGATGACCGAAGGGCTCGGCCTCGGCTACGACCGGCTCGACGCCGTGCTGTCGGCCGACGAACCTTTGTGACCGTTCACGGCGTCGAAGAGACATGAGCCGACGAGACCCGCAGGCGTTCGCCGACTTCGTGGCCGCGCGCTCGGGGGCGCTGCACCGGGCGGCGTACCTGATGGTGGGTGACCCGCAGCTCGCGCAGGACCTCGTGCAGGAAGCGCTGACCAAGACGTACGTCGCGTGGCCGCGGCTGCGCGACCCCAACAAGGTCGAGGCCTACACGCGCAAGGCGATCACCACGACGGCGATCGGCTGGTTCCGCAAGAAGTCGTGGAGCGAGCGCACCGTCGAGACGATGCCCGACGGCGGTGAGGCCGGCCACGCCGACGCCGTCGACCAGCGGGACTGGCTCTGGCAGGCGCTGCAGGAGCTGCCGGTCCGCCAACGTGCGGCGATCGTGCTGCGCTACTACGAGGACCTGACCGAGGCCCAGACCGCCGACGCGATGGGCTGTGCGGTCGGCACCGTGAAGAGCCAGGTGTCCGCCGGGCTCCGCAAGCTGCGCGACCGCCTGGGCGCGGATGTGCTTCCCACCGACCTGATCGAGGTGACCCGATGAACGGACTGTTGAGCGACGTGATGAACGAGCGGGCCGACGGGCTCGAGCGCACGGCCATCGACGTGGCGGGCATCGTGCACGAGGGGGACAGGCGCGTCCGCCGGCGCCGGACGGCCGCGCTGGGTGGAGCCGCGGCGTTGACCCTCGCCGTCGCGGTCGCCGTCCCCGCCCTGGTCGGCGGTAGCGGTCCGGGCGACGACACGGTGACCGACCCCGACCTGGCGGCGGCGTTCGTGGCCCACACGCCGAGCTACGCCGTCGGTTCGGAGGTCACCGTCGACGGCACGACCTTCGACGTCGGGCACACCGTGCGGGCCTACGTGCAGACCGACGTCGGGGTCGTGTTCAGCGACGCCGAGGGCACCGTCTGGGCCGCGAACGGCGCCGACGTGACCGAGGTCGGGACGGTCAACGCGAAGGTGCCCCGGCTGGTCGCGGACGGCCCGCGAGTGGGCTGGGTCGAGGGCGGCGACCCCCCGGCGTTCGTGGTGTACGACCAGTCGACGGGCGAGACCGTACGCGACCCGCTGCAGAACGTGGAGGGGATGAGCGACGTGCGCGACGGCCAGGACGCCGCGGTGATGTACGCCCTCGACGGCGACCTCGCGTACGTGAAGACCCAGCAAGGCGCCGCCGCCTGGAACACAGCCACGGGCGACCTCACCTTCCTCGACACCGAGGCCAACGGCTTCACGATCACCGACGCCAAGAACGGCCTGATCTCCTACCGCCCGGCCGGCGCCGGAGACGAGCAGGTCATCCGCGTCGGCAGCACGCTCGACAGCGGCACCGTGCTCCCGTTGTGGGACGCCTACGACCTCTCCCCCGACGGCCGCTACCTGATGGGAGAGGCGGAGTCCGACGACGTGCGCATCTTCGACACGGGCACGGGCGAGGCGCTGCCGAAGGACGACTACGGCTACGCCTACTTCGGGGGCTACCAGTGGATCGACAGTGACCACTACGCCGCACTGGGGTTCCACGAGCCGACCGATTCCGACCTGGTCGACATCTTGTCGTGCACGGTCGTCACCGGCGTCTGCACGCCGGTGGCCCAGGACGTCGGCTCGATCGGCGACGGCCTCGTGATCCCGATCGGGATCTACAACAGCTGACGGTCGACCGGCGAAGAAGCCGGCACGGCGCTGATGTCCTCGACGATGCCGCGCGCCAGCGACTGCGGCCCCAGGCCGATCCGCTCGAGGATCACGCCGCGCTTGGCGTGGTCGAGGAACTCCTGCGGGATGCCGTGCAGCCGGATCGGCGTCGTGACGCCGGCGTCGTTCAGGGTCTGGAGCAGGACCGAGCCACACCCACCGATGCGGCCGTTGTCCTCGAGGCTCACCACGAGCCGGTGCTCGCGGGCCAGGTCGACCAGGACCGGGTCGACCGGCTTGGCCCACCGCGGGTCGACGACGGTGACGCCGATGCCCTGGGCGACCAGTCGCTCGGCGACGTCGACGGCGGTCGTGGCCATCGCGCCGTACGACACGATCAGCACGTCGTGCGTGCCGTTGCGGACGAGCACGTCGCACCCGCCGCGACGGCCGACGGCCTCGATGTCGGCCGGGGGTGCGCCCTTGGGGAACCGCACCACCGTCGGTGCGTCCGAGACCTGGACGGCCTCGTCGAGGAGCTCGCGGAGACGGGCCGGGTCACGCGGCGCGGCGAGGCGGAGGCCCGGCACGACCTGCATGATCGACATGTCCCACATGCCGTTGTGGCTGGCGCCGTCGTCCCCCGTCACGCCCGCGCGGTCGAGCACGAACGTCACGCCGCAGCGGTGCAGCGCGACGTCCATCAACACCTGGTCGAAGGCCCGGTTGAGGAACGTCGCGTAGAGCGCCACCACCGGGTGCATCCCCGCCATGGCAAACCCGGCCGCGGAGGTGACGGCGTGCTGCTCGGCGATGCCGACGTCGAAGGTGCGGTCGGGATACATGGACTGGAACTTGTCGAGCCCGACGGGGTGCATCATCGCGGCGGTGATCGCGACCACGTCGGGCCGGCGCTCACCGAGGTGCACCATCTCCTCGGCGAACACGTCGGTCCAGATCCGGTCCTTGGGGTTCTCCACGCCGCTGTCGACGTCGAACGGCCCGGGGCTGTGGAACTGGTCGGCCTCGTGCAGCTCGGCGGCGTCGTACCCGAAGCCCTTGCGGGTGATCGCGTGCACGATCACCGGGCCGTTGAAGCGCTTGGCCTGCGCGAGCACCTGCTCCATCGCCGCGCGGTCGTGACCGTCGACCGGGCCGACGTACTTGAGGCCGAGGTCCTCGAACAGCCCCTGCGGCGCGAGCGCGTCCTTGAGGCCCTTCTTCATGGCGTGGAGGGCGTCGTAAGCCGCGGGGCCGACACCCGGGACCGCGTTGAGGCGACGCTTGACCTGGTCGAGGATCTGCTCGTAGCGCGGGTTGGTGCGCAGGCTGGTCAGCGCCGTGGCCAGGCCACCGACCGTGGGGGTGTAGGAGCGGCCGTTGTCGTTGACGACGATCACCAGCTTGCTCTGCTTGGCGATCGCGATGTTGTTGAGCGCCTCCCAGGCCATCCCGCCGGTCAGCGCGCCGTCACCGATCAGCGCCACCACGTGCCGGTCCTCGCCGCGGATCGCGTAGGCCTTCGCCAGCCCGTCGGCGTACGACAGAGCCGTGGAGGCGTGGGAGTTCTCGACGAGGTCGTGATCGGACTCCGCCTGGCTGGGGTAGCCGCTGACGCCGCCCTCCTGACGCAGCTTCTCGAAGCCCGCCATCCGGCCGGTCAGCAGCTTGTGCACGTAGGCCTGGTGGCCGGTGTCGAACACGACCCGGTCGCGGGGTGACTCGAAGACGCGGTGGATGGCCATCGTCAGCTCGACCACGCCGAGGTTGGGGCCGAGGTGACCACCGGCGCGGGCGCACGTACGCACCAGGAAGTCGCGGATCTCGGCGGCCAGGGCGTCGAGCTCCGGCTCCGTCAGCCCCCCCAGGTCGCGTGGGGACGAGATCTGGTCCAGGCGCACCCGTTCACTCTAACGATCCGGCACGTGCGACGAGGTCTTGGTAGACGTCCGACAGCAGGAAAGCAGGCAAGATCACGCCGGCGCCCTTCGTCAGAGGCAGCGCCGTCACCCTGCCTGGGTCGACGAACACGATCCGGCGGCCCTCGTGGCAGACGACGTCGGCGTCGGTGAGGTCGGTCGCGGCGACGTACACGGCCATCCGGTCCAGGGTCCCGTAGGCCTCGGTGTGGTCGACCTCGAACTCCGCGAAGTAGTGCAGCCCGCCGGGCGGGACGACGACCTCGGTCTCCTCGGTCAGCTCGCGGTAAGCCGCCGCCTCGAAGTCCTCGCCCGGCTCGACGTGCCCCCCGACCAGGCCCCAGCACTCGGGGTCGATCAGCGGGTGCTCGTCGCGCTCCTGCAGCAGGATCCAGCCCCTCGGGTCGACCAGCAGGACACCGGAGAACTGACGCTGTTGGGCCATGCCGCCACCGTAGACGGGGCCTGCTCAGAGCCTCGCCGTGAAGCGACGCCCACGGATCGCCTCCTCCACCAGACCCACGGCCCGGCGCAGGCCGAGCAGCCGGGCCTGCTCGAGCTGCCAGGTCTGCACGGCCGCCTCGATGACGTCGAGGTCGGCCACGTCGCGAAGGTCGGCGCGGGTCTCACTGAGCCCGCGGGCCGCCGCCGTCTGCCCGGCCTCGACGTGCAGCAGCGCGAACCGGGCCAGCACCACCAGGTGCTTGCGCAGCCCGGGGTACCCCCGCCAGTCGGCCGGGCACAGGTCGAGCAGCCAGGCCGCCGCCGACTGCTCCCACCCGGGCGCGCCGGGCGGCCGTACCTCGCGCGGCCATCCCGCCGGAGCGAACCCCTCGGTGCCCGGGGCGCGCGACAGCCCCGCCCCCTTCGTCTCTGGCGCTTCGTGCGCCGGGAACCCCCATGCCATCCAGCCAGTGTCGATCGAACACGTGTTCGAGTCAAGGCAGGTCCAGACCGAGCCTCGAAACCACGTTGCGCGGCACCGATAACGTCACCGTCATGGACATCCAGGGGCTGGGGTGGCGGACCGATCTCGCGCTGCTGGAGATCTCGGGCAGCGTGCTCGAGGACCGCGGCGACCACGTCGTCGTCCGGACGCCGGACAACCCGACGTTCTGGTGGGGGAACTTCCTGATGCTGGCCGGTCCCCCGGCCGACGCGGCCGACGCCCGACAGTGGATCGGGGCGTTCGAGGCGGAGTTCCCCGTGGCCCAGCACCGCACGTTCGGCATCGACGGCACCGGCGGTTCCGCGGCGGACGGAGCGTCGTTCGCCGCACTGGGGCTGGAGACCGAGGTGTCCACCGTGATGACGGCCACGTCGGTCCATGCACCGCCGCGACCCAACGCCGGGGCGACGTACCGCCCCCTGCAGTCGGACGACGACTGGGAGCAGCAGGTCGAGCTCACGATGGCGGGCGAGGAGATCGGCTACGACCGTGAGTTCTCCGAGGGGCGGGCGCGGCAGCACCGGCGGCTGGCCGAGGACGGGCACGGGCAGTACTGGGGGGCGTTCGAGGACGGACGCCTGCTGGCGTCGATGGGACTGTTCCGTGCTTCGCCGGGACTGGCGCGGTTCCAGACCGTCAAGACCCACCCGGACGCCCGGGGCAGGGGCCTGGCCGGGACGCTGGTGCACGAGATCAGCCGGTTCGGGTTCGCTGACCTCGACGCGCAGACCCTGGTGATGGTCGCGGACCCGGAGTACCTCGCGATCCGGCTCTACCGGAGCGTCGGTTTCGCCGATACCGAGGTCCAGATCGGCACGGAGCGCAAGCCCGAGGAGTGACCCCCTCTCAGGGTCGGACCTGATCCGACCTCAGGGTGCTCTCAGGTCTGCTCTCAGGCACCTCCCCGAAGCGGTGAGGGTCTCCGCTGCCACAGGCTGAGGCCCATGATCACGATCTCCCACCTGACCAAGACCTACGGCGGCTTTCGTGCCGTCGACGACGTCACCTTCACCGCCCAGCCCGGCCGGGTCACCGGCTTCCTGGGCCCCAACGGCGCCGGCAAGTCCACGACCATGCGGATCATGGTCGGGCTCACCCCCGCCACCACCGGCGAGGCCACCATTCTCGGCCGCCACTTCTCCGAGCTGCCCAACCCGGGGCGTGAGGTCGGCGTGCTGCTCGACGCCTCGGCGCAGCACGCCGGCCGCACCGGCCGCGAGATCCTCACCCTGGCCCAGCGCACCATGCGGATGCCGAAGGGCCGCGTCGACGAGATGCTCGGTGTCGTCAGCCTCAGCGACGAGGAAGCCGGCCGCCGCGTCCGCGACTACTCGCTCGGCATGCGCCAGCGTCTCGGCATCGCGGCCGCCCTCATCGGCGACCCGGAGGTGCTGATCCTCGACGAGCCGGCCAACGGCCTCGACCCCGCCGGCATCCGCTGGATGCGCGACCTGCTCCGCGGCTACGCCGACCAGGGCGGCACCGTGCTGCTCTCCAGCCACCTCCTCCACGAGATCGAGGTGATCGCCGACGACATCGTGGTGATCGGGCAGGGCCGCGTCGTGGCCCAGGGCACCAAGCACGAGCTGCTCGAGGCGGCCGGGACGTACGTCCGCGCCACCGACCCCGCCCGCCTCGCGGCGGCGCTGGTCGCGGCCGGCCACCCGGCCGAGCAGAGCCAGCAAGGCCTGCGCACCGACGCCTCCACCGACCAGGTCGGTGAGGTCGCCCTCGCCGCCGGCATCGCCCTCCGCGAGCTCCGGCCCGCCGACGGCGCCGGCCTCGAGGAGATGTTCCTCGCCCTCACCTCCGACACCCAGCGCGACAGCAACGTTCCCGAAGGAGCAGCAGCATGAGTACCGCCACGATCCCCGCCACCACCACCTCGGTGGGGTCCCACGCCCGCGCCGACCGGCCGACGTACGCACCCATCCCGATGCGCACGATCATGGGTGTCGAGCTGCGCAAGATGTTCAACACGCGCTCGGGTTTCTGGCTGATGGCCAGCGTCGTCATCCTGGCGGTGATCGCCACGGGGGCAGTCATCCTGTTCGCCCCGGACGACGAGATCAGCTACGGCAGCTTCGCCGGTGCCATCGGCATCCCGATGACGATCGTGCTGCCGATCATCGCGGCCCTCTCGATCACCAGCGAGTGGAGCCAGCGCACCGGACTGACGACGTTCACGATGGTGCCCAGCCGCAGCCGCGTCGTGCTGGCCAAGCTGCTCGACACCGTGCTGGTCGGGATCGTCTCGATCCTGGTCGCGCTCGCGGTCGGCGCGCTCGGCAACGTGGTCGGCAGCCAGCTGGCCGGCGTCCCGACCACCTGGGACATGACCGTCAGCGACGTCCTCTACATCCTCGCCGGCAACGGCCTCGGCCTGCTGATGGGCTTCACCCTCGGCGTGCTGTTCCGCAACTCGGCCGCCGCCATCGTCGGCTACTTCGTCTACGCGATGGTGCTGCCGACCCTGTCGGCCCTCCTGGCCGGCGCCCAGGACTGGTACGCCGACGCCCAGCCGTGGGTGGACTTCCAGTGGAACCAGACCGGCCTGTTCGACGGCGGGTACGGCCCGACCGAGTGGGCCCAGCTCGCGGTCACCGGCACCATCTGGCTGCTGCTGCCCCTGGCCTTCGGCCTCTGGCGGGTGCTGCGGTCCGAGGTGAAGTAGCGCGGCTCGCAGGAAAGGCCCGGCCCACGGGGGGCCGGGCCTTTCGGCGCGCTAGCGTCCCGCCATGGATCCTCTCCACCAGGAGGTCGTCGACCTCACCCGCGAGCTCGTCCGGCTGGACACCAGCAACTCCCTGGGCGTCTACCCCGGCAACGAGACGCTGGTCGCCCAGCACCTCTCCGACTACCTCGGCGATGCCGGGGTGGAGTGCGAGCTGGTGGCCCGCGAGGGCAACGCGCACCGGGCGAACCTCGTCGCCCGGATCCCGGGCACCGAGCCGGGCACGCCGAGCCTGGCGTTCGTGGGCCACACCGACGTCGTGCCGGTCGACGTCCGCGACTGGACGCACCCACCGTTCGAGGGCGTGCTCACCGATGACGGCTACCTGTGGGGTCGCGGCACCCTCGACATGAAGGGCGAGGTGGCCGCCCGCGCGGTCGCGCTCAAGGAGCTGGTCCGCTCGGGGTTCCGGCCGCGGGGCGACCTGTGGTTCCTCGCCGTCGCCGACGAGGAGGACGGCATGGCCGAGGTCGGGATGAACTGGCTCCTGAAGGCCCGTCCGGACATCCGGCCCACCATGAGCGTCAACGAGGGCGGCGGCGAGCGGTTCGAGCTCACCGACGGCCGCAGCATGGTCGGCGTGGGGATCGGCGAGAAGGGCACGTACCCCGCCCGGGTCACCGCGGTCGGCGAGGCCGGCCACGGGAGCATGCCGACCCTGGGCGACAACGCCGTCCCGCACCTGGCGGAGCTGATCACCCAGATCGGCCGCGGGTTGCCCACCCCCGTGGCGCACCCGCTCGTCGACCGGATGCTCGAGGTGCTGCTGGGCGATGCGTACGCCCCCGGGGACGACCTGCCCGCGGCCCTCGCCGCGGCCGGCGCGCTCCACCCCGAGCTCGAGCACGTGATGCCCGCGCTCGCCGGGACCACGATGGCGCCGACCATGGTCGGCGGCTCCGACAAGCGCAACACCCAGCCCAGCCGGGCCTGGGTGGAGCTCGACTGCCGGGTCCTGCCCGACACCACCGAGGCCGATGTCGAGGCGGCGGTCCGCGACCGTCTCGGTGAGGGTCCCGCCTACGAGCTGTCCTGGCCCGAGCCGCTCATCCCCGGCAACGCCTCGCCTCCCGACGGGCCGGTCGTCCAGGCCATCCGCGACTGGGTGATGACCGAGGTCCCCGACGCCGTGCTGCTGCCGTCCCTGGGCACCGGGTTCACCGACTCCTCCTACCTCCGGGCGGCGGCGGGCACGGCGGCGTACGGCTTCTCCCCGTTCTTCACGACCCCCCTCGAGGTCTACGTCGCCGGGTTCCACAACGCCGACGAGCGGGTGCACGTCGACGACCTGCACGCCTCGGTCCGGTTCCACCTCCACCTTGCCAAGGAGCTGCTGGCATGAGGGCACGCGAGCTCGGCATCGTCATCGGCACCCTCGAGCCCGGCGAGCACGACGCGATCACCGACGTGGCCGGCGTCAGGGTCGGGCACACGACCCTCATCGACGGCGACGACGTGCGGACCGGTGTCACGGTCGTGGTCCCCCACCCCGACCACGTGTGGGCCGACCCGGTCTACGCGGCCTACCACCGCCTCAACGGCAACGGCGAGATGACGGGCTTGCCGTGGATCGACGAGGTAGGCCTGCTGCACTCCCCCATCGGGATCACCAACACCCACAGCGTGGGCGTCGTCCGCGACGCGCTGGTCGAGATCGAGGTCGAGTCGGGGGCGGAGGCGTGGGCGCTGCCCGTCGTGGCCGAGACCTGGGACGGCACGCTCAACGACGTCAACGGCTTCCACGTCACCGCCGAGCACGCCAAGGCGGCGTACGCAGGGGCGGCCGGCGGTCCCGTCGCCGAGGGCTCCGTGGGCGGCGGCACCGGGATGGTGTGTCACGACTTCAAGGGCGGGATCGGTACGGCGTCGCGCAAGGCCGGCGCCTACACCGTGGGCGTGCTCGTCCAGGCCAACCACGGCCGCCGCGAGCGGTTCCTGGTCAACGGCGTGCCGGTGGGGCTGGAGGTCGGCGAGGACGTCGTGCCCGGCACCCACTCCCCCTTGCCACCCGGCAGCGGCTCGATCATCGGCATCGTGGCGACCGACGCCCCGTTGCTGCCGCTGCAGTGCCGGCGGCTGGCGCAGCGTGCGTCGTTCGGCGTGGCCCGCACCGGCGGGGTCGGCGAGAACAACAGCGGCGACCTCTTCCTCGCGTTCGCGACCGGCAACCGCGGCATGCATCGCATCGGCGACGACGTCCCCGAGATCGCCGAGGTCCGCACCCTGGCCAACAACGCCATGAACCCGCTCTTCGACGCCGTCATCGAGGCCGTCGAGGAGGCCATCCTCAACGCGATCCTGGCCTCGCCGACGATGACCGGGAACGGTCACACCGCCCACACGCTGCCCGCCGACCTGCTGCTGGCGGCGCTGGAGAAGTACGGGCGGGCTGCTACTCCCCGCTGAGCATCCGGCGCGGGTTGTCGACGGTGAGCGTCGCGATGTCGGCGTCGTCGAAGCCGGCCTCGCGCAACCGGTCGGCGAACGTCGTGACGACGTAGGCGTACCCCGGCCCTCCCATCGCGGCGTAGTCGCTGCGCAGGCAGACGTCCTGGCTGAGCAGCACGCGCCCGAGGTGCCCGGCGTCGGCGAGGCTGCGCAGCCAGCCCAGCCGCTGCTGGGTGTCCCACTCGTGGACGCCCTGCACGGTGTCGAACTGGATCCACGCGCCGCGCTCCACCAGCGCCAGGTGGTAGTCGTGGTCCGGCACCATGTCGCAGTGCCCGACCACCACCCGGGCCGGGTCGACGCCCTCCTCGACCAGCAGGTCGAGCTGGGCCGTGCCGACCGGCCACCGGGCGGCGTGGGTGGTGATGGTCAGCCCCGTGCGACGGTGGGCGCGCGCCGCCGCCCGGAACGACCGCTCCTCGAGGGCCGAGATGAACCGGTCGCAGCCGATCTCGCCGATGATGCCGGCCCGGACGCCGTCGGTGCCCTCCTCGATGTCGCGGACGATGACGTCGGCCAGCGCGTCGGTCGACAGCTCGTCGACCTCGGGCGGGAAGTAGGCGCGGCGGTAGTAGCCCGCACCGCGCACGATCTGCAGGCCGGTGGCCTCGGACATCGCCCGCAGGGCGACCGGGTCGCCGGCCAGCCCGCCGGTGGTGACGTCCACCAGCGTGCGGCCGCCCGCGTCGAGGTACCGCTGCAGCTCCGACTCCGCGAGGGCGGCGTCGTTGAGCAGCCCGTTGCCGCGGTACTCCCGCGTCAGGTCGAGGAACACGTGCTCGTGCGGCAGCGTCACGCCGAGGTCGCCGGCTGCCACCGGGCCGGTCACGGTCATCACGGTCGCGCTCACGGGCCGATCATGCTGCAACAATCCGGCGCGTGGGGACACAGCGCGAGGCCCGGATCCTGATGTCGGACGGCGTGGAGCTCGCCGCGACCCTCTACCTGCCGGACACCAGTGATCCGCAGCCGTGCCTGCTGGAGGCGCTGCCCTACCGCAAGGACGACCTGACGTCGTCGTACGCCGCGTCGTACGAGCGGCTGCGCGACGAGCACGGGTACGCCGTGTGCCGGCTCGACCTGCGCGGCACCGGCTCGTCGGGCGGTGACGCGCTCGACGAGTACCAGCCCGACGAGCAGCGGGACCTGGCCGAGGTGATGCGCTGGCTGGCCGCCCAGGACTGGTGCGACGGGCAGATCGGCATGTGGGGGACGTCGTACTCGGGCTTCAACTCGCTCCAGATGGCCTGCGAGCAGCCACCGGAGCTCAAGGCGATCTGCGCGATCTACGCCACCGACGACCGCTGGACCGACGACGTGCACTGGCGCGGGGCAGCGCTGCGGCTGGTCGACCAGGTCGACTACAACCACTACATGACGCCGATGAACGTGCTGCCGCCCGTGCCGGCCGTCTGGGGAGACGACTGGGAGGCCGAGTGGCTGCGCCGGCTGGAGACCAACGAGCCGTGGGTGCTGACCTGGCTCCGCGAGTCGACCCACGGCGACTACTGGGACCACGGGTCGGTACGGCTCGGCGGGACCACGTCGGGCTACGAGCGGATCCGGATCCCGACGATGATCGTGGCGGGCTGGGCCGACGGCTACCGCAACAACACGTTCCGCACCGTGGCCCGGCTGGCGGCCGAGGGGACGCCCCACCGGCTGCTCGCCGGCCCGTGGGCGCACGCCGACGCGACCACGGCGATGCCCGGCCCCCGCATCGACTTCGCCGCCGAGCTGGCCGGTTGGTTCGACCACTGGCTGCGCGGCGAGGGAGTCCACGAGGACGGCTGCGACGTCTTCGTCCGCGCCTCGACGCGACCCGAGCCCGACCTCGACCTGCACGAGGGGTACTGGCTGCGTCTGCCGTCCGTGCCACCGACCTCGCCCCACCTCGTCGCGCTGGCGGGGACGCGCGAGCTGCCCGTCATCGCGGACGTCGGCACCGCCGCGTGGATCGACTGCGCCGGCCACCTGCCGTGGGGGCTGTCCGGCGACCAGCGGCTCGACGACGCACGGTCGCTGACCTGGGACGTCGCCCCGCCGGCCGGTCCGGTCGTCGGCTACCCCGTCGCGCGCCTCCGCGTCTCCGCCTCGGCTCCTGCGGCGTCACTCTCGGTCAAGCTGTGCGACGTCTTCCCCGACGGCACCTCCGCCCTCGTCTCCCGTGGCTCCCTCGACCTGGCCTTCCGGTCGTCGCTGCACGGACAGCCGGAGCCGCTGGTGCCGGGCGAGGTGTATGACGTCGAGGTCGTGCTCGACGCGTGCGCGTACGCGTGGTCGTCCGGTCAGTCGCTGCGCGTCAGCGTCGCCGGCTCCGACTGGCCCAACACCATCGCTCCCCCGGCGCCGGTGACCATCACGGTGCACTCCGCCGAGGTCGAGCTGCCCGTGCTCGGCGGGTCGTGGCCGGCGCCGACGTTCGGCCCGGGCGCGGAGCACACGACCGAGTCCGCCGACGGCATCGCCTGGGAGATCCACGACGACGTGCTGGCCCGGACCACGACGGCCCGCACGGTGTCGGTCTCGGAGTACGACACGCCGTACGACGGCCGGGCCCTGGAGGACTACCGCGGTGAGGTGAGCGTCGACCGCCGGACGTTCGCCCAGCGTGCCCACGCCGACACGACCCTGGAGCTGTCGTGGCCGGGCATCGACATCCGGGTGCGGTCGGTGATGGACGTCGTCGTCGAGGGCGGTCGGGTGGACGCGGCCATCCGCACCGTCGCGGAGCGCGACGGGGCGGTCGTCAGCGAGCGGACCTGGGTCACCTGACCCCGGGCGTCAGCCGGCCAGCACGTAGTCGGGCCGCGCCGGGTAGTCCCGGATCGTGAGGACGGGTGGGGCCTGGGAGCGGTAGGTGTGGCCGGTCGGCGTCGTGGTCTCGATGGTGTGCGGTCCGGCGCCGGGCGAGGGTCGGGCTCGCCAGCCCGGCGCCTGCTTGGCGTGGTTGCACGCCTCGCACAGACCCTGGCCGTTGTCGCCGTTGGTCAGGCCTCCGGCGGCGGCGGCACGGGCATGGTCGCGATGCCGGATCGGCGCGTCGCACCATGGCGTGCGGCAGAACCGGTCGCGCAGGCTCACGAACCGGGCGAGCGAGCTGCGGAACAGCCGGGCCTGCGAGTCCATCGCCACGAGCTCGCCCGATGTCGGATCGGCGTAGAGCCGACGGATCCAGACGCGCTCGTCGCGGGAGCAGGCACCCGCGACGATCTCTCGTGCGAGCTCGGCGGGGACGGGGCCGTAGTCCTCGACGTGGGCAGGCTCGTCGCTGGTGCCGAACAGAGCGGTGTCGGTCATCACCAGGCCGAGGTCGACCGCACCCGGCTCGCGCCGCACGGAGCCCGCGAGCACGGAGTCGACCAGGGTGTCGGCCTCGAGCTGGGACCGCGACCTCGGGTCGCCGGCAGCCCGCGCACTGTCCGCGGTGCGGTCCAGCGCCACCTTCACCGCGACGCCGTCCTTCACCGGCAGCAGCGCGCTCAGCCACGTCATGGCGTCGGGCGCCGGCCGGAGCGAGACGTGACGGTCGGCCTCCGCCTGGCGGCGACGGGCGACGTACGCCTCGGGGTCGAGCCGGTAGGCCTCCTGCTGGCAGGCACGGGCGAGCTCGCGATCGCCCATCCGCTCGAGACGAGCGGCGTCGCCCGCGACGGCCGCGTCGACGGCCGCACGGTCCTCGCGGGACAGGCACGCTGTCTCGCGAGCGATCAACGTGGCCTTCCACTCGGTGATCCGTCCGGCTCGCCACGCCCTCCAGGTGAGCGGCAGCTCGGTGACCACGACCCTGGCAAGACCGAGGTGCCGTTGGCCGCGGTGATGTGACTCCCGCCTGGCCAGCGCGACCTGGGCCGCCACGCCACGGCCCTGCTGCGCGGCAGGAACGCCGAGCGCTGCCTGGTCGGCGCGTTGGGACCCGTCGAGCTCGACGGCCAACGCGGCCTGCGCCGCCGTGGCGGCGCAGACCAGCTGCTCCAGCGAACGGATCGCGTCGATGCGCGACGGGTCGTCGAGCCCGCTCGACGTGGCCAGGGCGGCGCTGATCGTCCTTCGCCAGGTGGGCACGTCTTCGAACATACGTTCGATTCTACGCCTCATGCGCCCCGGCCGCTACCCCGACGACCCGCCTGGGGAAGACGGACCTCAGACGCGCCGCAATCCCTCGATCCGAACCTCCAGCGCCGCCCGTTCCTCGTCGGTCACTGGCACGGACAGGTCGTCCAGCCACTTCCCCAGCTCCCCTTCGCGGAGCTGACGGTGCTCCGTCGGCGCGCCCGGCCGGCGTACGGTCACCGTCTCGTGGGTGACGGCCACGTGCCGGCCGTCCACGTGCTTGGTGAGCATCAGCATGTTGCGGAAGTGGATGGTCGGGAACGTACTGGTGAAGTGGTGGCCGACGGCGAGGTCGATCGGCCGCACCGGCAGCTCGTCGTGGGTGTGCATCAGCTCCCAGTGCTCGTCGCGCCAGCGCTCGAGCGCCCAGCCGCGGCCGGTGCCGACGGGCACGGCGCTGAGGCGGTAGCGCCAGCCGCCGTGGTCGTCCTCCGCCCCGTCCTCCAGGGGGATCGGCCGCAGCACGCTCATGCCGAACCCGGGGTCGGCCAGCAGCCGCTCGCCGTCGAGGGTCACCAGCACCACGCAGTGCGTTCGCGGCGCGAGTGCCGGGTCGCCGACCCGACCGAGCCGGCGCTCCACGTCGTACCCGAGCCGCTCGAGGGCTGCCGCGAACAGCACGCCGTGCTCGAAGCAGTAGCCACCGCGGCCACGCCCCACGAACTTCGCCTGCACCGCGTCCAGCGCGACCCCCGGGTGCTGGTCGAGGAGCACGTCGATGTTGTCGAACGTGAACGCCCGGACGTGCGCTTCGTGCAGGTCGTCCAGCGCCGCGCGCGACGGCGGCGACGCAGGTACGCCGACCCGGGCGAGGTACGCGCCGAGGTCGAGCTGGTCGGTCTGCCAGGGGTCGGCCACGTGGCGATTCAACACCGACAGGGCCTATGAGGGCTGAGTCGTGTCGGCGAACGAGTGGTGCTCGTGGGTGACCATCCAGCGACCGGCCCGCTTCGTCAGGCCGACCGTCAGCCGTAGCCGACGCTCGGGCACGGCGGCCAGCTCGTCGGGGGTGCCGCACTTCAGCAGCGCCCACGCGAAGGCCACCTCCTGGCCCTCCGTGACGTCGAGCTCGACGACCTCGAAGCCGGTGGTGACCCGCCCGCGGCCGCGGACTCATCGGGACAGGCTCAGACCAGCCAGTGCGCTTGGTACGCCGGGTCGGTCAGGGCGGGACGGTCGAGCCGGTAGGGCGAGATGTCGGTGGTCGTCGTGCCCGCGGTCGCCAGCTCGGCCAGCAGGCGGCCGAAGGTCGGGCGCGAACTTGAAGCCGTGCGCCGCGCCGAGACCGACGACGACGGACTCGTGGCCGGGGACGGGTGCGAGGACGAAGTCGCGGTCGGGCGTCAGGGTGTACTGGCAGCGGATCGAACGCACCGGCTGCCCGGACCCGGGCAGCACCGAGGCCATGAACGACGCGAGCCGCTCCAGCATCTCCGGGTCGGGTTCGGAGGTCCGCGAGAAGGGGTCGGACGTGTCGATCACCGGTCCACCACAGTCCTGCGCGGCCTTGACGGTCGGTTCGCCGTAGCAGGGGAACCCGTAGTACGACGGGTCGTCCATCCAGATCCACAACGGCAGGTGGTGCGGCGCGAAGCTGCCGGGCCGCTCGGGGGCGAAGTAGGTCGCCTGCTCCAGCGTGGTCTCCAGGGGCACGTGGACGTCGAGGCCGGCGAGCACCTCGTTGGTCCAGGCGTCGGCGCACACGACGACCCGGTCGGCGACGAAGGTCTCGGTGTCCGTCGACACCGTGACGCCCGACGGGCCGTCCACCACCGACAGGACCTGCGTCGACCCGCGCAGCTCGGCGCCCGCCGCGACAGCGAGCTTCTGCATCGCCGCGGTGCCTCGAGCGGCGGGCACGATGGCGCCCCGGTCCTGGTAGAGCCCGACCGTCCCGGTCGGCAGCGAGAACTGCGGCCAGCGCCGGCCGATCTCGGCGACGTCGAGCAGCTCGTAGGGGATCCCGACGTCGGTGAGCGACGCCGTGTAGTCGTCCATCGGGATGGCCGGGTCGGCCGGGAACAGGTCGAGGCCGCCGACGACGGTGACCAGCTGCTCGCCCGACCAGCGCTCGAGATCCGCCCAGTCGGCGTACGCCTCCTGGGTCAGCCGGACGTACCCCGGCGTGTGGTAGCTGTGCCGGAGGATCCGCGACGGTGTCGTGCGACGCACCGCGCTTGTGCCCGAGCTCGAACCGCTCGAGCCCGAGGACGCGCCGGCCGCTCCTCGCCAGGTGCATCGCTGCCGCGCTGCCGAGGGCGCCCAGTCCCACGACAACGACGTCGTACGTGTCAGTCATCGGCGAGCCTGGGCAGCAACCAGCGCCGGATGTCCGCGCTGTCGTCCTCCATCGGGGCGAACCAGCCGTGCGTGTAGGCCCGCGACGACATCCCGCGCTGCACCGACTCGCAGATCGCCCAGTCCTGCTTGTTGACCAGGTCCCAGAACTCGCCGGCGTCGGACGGGTCGTAGTCGGCGGCCGCGACGGCGTCCCGCGCGAACAGCAGCGAGCACTCGACCCGCGTCCGGTCGACCGCGACCGGCCGCAGCACGAACGCCGCCACGTGGTCGGCCGAGCACGACAGCATCAGGTTCGGGTAGACGAGCTCGCCCTTGTGCCGGACCTTCTCCGCCTCCGACAGCCCGGGCAAGGGAGTCCGGTTGGTGGTCCCCGACATCGTGAACGTCCACGCGCCCTCGCGGTGCGGGATGCCGTCCTCCCACGCGAGGTCCGTACCTCCGCCGCCGAACGCCGGCACCAGCCGCATCAGCTCGGGGTGCACCGGGCCGCAGTGGTAGCACTCGTTGTAGTTCTCGGCGAGGACCTTCCAGTTGGCCGCGACGTCGTAGCTCAGCCTCAGCCCGGTGACCAGCGAGCCCATCTCGTAGTTGCCGAGGTTCGCCGCGGCTTGCGCGACACCGTCCGCGAAGGGCTCGGCGTCCTCAGGCGTCAGGTTCACGAACACGAAGCCGCACCACTCCTCGACGCCCACACGGTGCAGGGAGAAGTCGGCCGGGTCGATCTCGGCCCCGTCGGTGTGCGGCGCCTTCAGCAGCTTGCCGGCCAGCGAGTAGGTCCACGAGTGGTAGGGGCAGCGCAGCGCCCCGGCCGCCGAGCAGACCGGCTCGGAACCCGCCTCACGCGGGACCAGCTGCGAGCCCCGGTGCCGGCAGACGTTGTAGGCCGCGTGGAGGCCGTCGTCGTCGCGGGTGACCACGACGGACTCACCGACCACGTCGACCACGGCGAGCCGGCCGGGGGCGTCGAGGCCGAGGTCGTCGAGACGACCGACGCACGCCCAGGTCGTGAACAGCACCCGCTCGCGCTCGCGCGCCCACGCCGCGTCGTCGACGTACATCTCCCGCGGCAGCGCCGCCTGCAGGCTCATCGCTGGCTCGACTGTCGGGCCGCCACCAGGTGGCAGGAGACGTGGTGCCCATCTCCTGCGGGCAGCACCGGGAGCGCCGTGCGGCGACAGTCGTCGGCGACGCCGGCCGCGTCGGCGGCTCCGTCGGCGAGGGCGGGGCAGCGCGGGTGGAAGCGACAGCCCGGTGGGATCTTCGTGGGGTCGGGCACCTCGCCGCGGAGCACCACGGGCTCCATCTGGTCGATCTCCGGGACGACGGAGAGCAGGGCGCGCGTGTAGGGGTGCTGCGGGTCGCGGAGCACGTCCTCGGTAGGGCCGGCCTCGACGATACGGCCGAGGTACATCACCGCGATCCGGTCGGCGATGTTCCACGCCAGGCCGAGGTCGTGGGTGACCACCAGGACACCGAGGCCGAGCGTCTCCCGGAGGTTGAGCAGCAGGGCCAGGATCTCGCCCCGGATCGAGGCGTCGAGCGACGAGACCGGCTCGTCGGCCACGATCAGCTGGGGCGCCATGGCCAGCGCGCCTGCGATCAGCACCCGTTGGCGCTGACCGCCGGACAGCTCGTGCGGGTAGCGCAGGAACAGCCGCTCCGGGGGTCGCAGCCCGGCCGAGGACAGCGCCGCCGCGACGAGCTGCGTCTCGCTCCGACCCTCGCTGTCGGAGCTCTCGAGCCGGTGCAGCCGGATGCCCTCGGCGACCGAGTCGTAGACCGTGTGCCGGGGGTTGAGCGCGCCGGCCGGGTCCTGGAGCACGAGCTGGACGCGCCGACGGAACGACCGCAGCCCCCGCGTGGTGCGCTCGAGGGGCTGCCCGTCGAGCAGCACCTCGCCGGCGGCGGGCTTCTCGAGGCCCAGCAGGGCGCGGGCGAGCGTGGTCTTGCCAGAGCCCGACTCGCCCACCAGGGCGACGATCTCCCCCGTCGCGATGCTGAGGTCGACGCCGTCCACCGCCCGCGCGACCGGACCTCCGCGGCCCTGGAAGCGGATGCTGAGGCCCCGGGCCTCGAGCGTGGTCGTGCTCGTCTCGGTCATCGGGGCTCCACCAGCAGGCAGGCCGCGGCCCGGCTCGCCCCGTCCGAGCGCAGCTCGGGCACGACCGTGTCGCAGTCGTCGAAGCGCTTCGGGCAGCGTGGGTGGAACGAGCAGCCCGACGGCAGCTCGGCCGGGTCGGGCGGGTCGCCGGGCAGCCCCGACGGGGCGTACCTGGCGGCCACGTCGCCGATCCGGGGGAAGGACGCCGACAGGGCGCCGGCGTAGGGGTGCAACGGGTCGGTGAAGACCTTGTCGGCAGGCCCGTGCTCGACCACGCGCCCGGCGTACATCACAGCGATCCGGTCGCACAGGTCGGCCAGCACCGAGAGGTCGTGGCTGATCATCAGCAGTCCCACGTCGAGGTCGCTGACGAGCCCCTGGAGCACGTTGAGGACCTGCGCCTGCACCATCACGTCGAGGGCGGTGGTGGGCTCGTCGGCGACGATCAGGCGGGGCCGGCAGGCCAGCGCCATCGCGATCATGACGCGCTGCCGCTGGCCGCCGGAGAGCTGGTGGGGGTAGGCCCGGGCGCGCTGGCGCGGCAGCCCGACCTGCTCGAGCAGCTCACCGACGCGCGTCTCGACCGCCTTGGGTGACAGGTCCGGCTCGTGGAGCGTGATCGGTTCGGAGATCTGGGCCCCGACCCGTTGGACGGGGTTGAGCGAGTGCAGCGCGCCCTGGAAGACCATCGACGCCCCGGCCCAGCGCAGCGCACGGAGGGCGCCCCACTTCATCGTCTGCACGTCCTCGCCCTCGAAGAGGACGCGACCGGTGACGCGGGCGCTCGGCGGCTGCAGCCGCAGGATGGTCGCGGCCACGCGTGGACTTGCCGCAGCCGGACTCCCCCGCGACGCCGACCACCTCGCCGGCGGCGACGGACAGCGAGACGCCCCGGACGGCCGGGACCTCGCCACCCGCCGTCACGTAGGTGACCGAGACGTCGTCGAGCTCCAGGAGGTGAGTCACTTTCCGGCCCCCAGCCTCGGGTTGAGGACCTCTTCGAGGGCCTGCCCGACGAGGGTGAAGCTGAGCACGACCAGCACGACGCAGACGCCGGGCGGCACGATGAACCACCAGGCGCCCGTGGTGATGGCGCCGACGCCGAACGCGTCGTCGAGCATCGAGCCCCACGAGACCCGGGTCGGGTCGCCGAGGCCGAGGAAGCTCAGCGTGGTCTCGGTCAGGATCGCGATGGCCACGGTGAGCGTGGTGTTGGCGAAGACCATCGGCATCACGTTGGGCAGGATGTGCTTGCGGATCTGGTGGCTGGGGCCGGCGCCGAGGACTCGCGCGCGTTCGAGGTACGGCCGCTCGCGGATGCTCAGGGTCTGGGCCCGGATGAGCAGGGCGGTCCCCGGCCAGGAGGTCACGCCGATCACGATGACGATGTTCACCAACGAGCGGCCCAGCACGGTGGCCATCACGATGGCCAGCGGCAGGAACGGGATCACCAGGAACCATTCGGTGACGCGGAAGAGGATGGCACCCGGCCAGCCCCCGAAGTAGCCCGAGGTCAGTCCGATGAGGGTGCCGATCACCATCGAGATCAGCGTCGCGGCCAGCCCGACGAAGAGCGAGATCCGGGCTCCCCAGATCAGCAGGGTCAGCACCGAGCGGCCCTTGTCGTCGGTACCCAGCCAGTACTCGCTCGACGGGGGCTCCAGCACCCCACCGGTGGCCTTGGTGACCTCGAGCCCCTCGGCCGGCGCGATCACGGGCGCCAGGATGGCCACCAGGAAGAACCCCGCCAGGATGCTGAGGCCGACCAGGCCCGCCCGGTGGCTGCGGAACGTCCGCCAGTTGCGCGACCACGCCTGGCGGCGCCGGTCCCGGGCCAGCGCGCGGGCGGTCCGGGGCGTCGCGGTAGTCGTGCTCATGTCCGGACCCTGGGGTCGAGGAGGCCGTAGACCAGGTTGGCGGCCAGGTTGGCGAGGATGACGGCGCAGGACGCCACCAGGAAGGTGCCCTGGAGCACCCAGTAGTCGGGCACCGACAGGGCCTCGGTCGCCAGCAGGCCCAGCCCCGGGATCGAGAAGACGGTCTCGATGGTGATGGCCCCGGTCACGACGAAGCCGAGGCTCAGGGCCACGACCGTGGTCGTCGGCAGGAGGGCGTTGCGGACGGCGTGCCGGTTGCGCACCTGGACGTCGCGCAGGCCCTTGGCTCGCGCCGTCGTCAGGTAGTCCTCGCCCAGCTCGTCGAGCAGCGAGCTGCGCATGATCAGTGCGTAGTCGGCCAGGTAGGCGAGGGTCAGGGTGAGCACGGGCAGGAACAGGTGCCACATGGTGTCCAGGACGCCCGAGATCGTGCCCGGCTCGGCATCGATGGAGTGCAGTCCGCCCGTCGGGAAGAGTCCGGGGATCGGGCCCCAACCCACGGCGAAGACGGCGATGAAGAGAAGACCGAGCCACCACTCGGGCATCGAGTACAGGGTCAGCGACCCACCGGTCGAGACCTTGTCGAACTTGCTCCCACGCTCCCAGGCGCCGCGGATGCCGAGCCAGATGCCGATCACGCCGGCCAGGATCGTGGAGGTTCCGACGAGCAGGATGGTCGGCCACATGCGGTCGAGGATCAGGTCGCTGACCGGCACGCGGTAGCGCAGCGAGATGCCGAGGTCACCGGTGAGGGTGTTCTTCAGGAAGGTGACGAACTGCTGCAGCATCGGCTGGTCGAGGCCGTAGGTGCGGTTGAACTCCTCGAGCTGCTCCGGCGAGGTGAACCGACCCCGCCCGAGGGTGCGGGCGGGGTCACCGGGCAGCACGCGGAACAGGAAGAAGCTCAGCACCAGCATGAACGCGAGGCTGCCGAGCGAACCGAGGCACCGGCTGAGGACGTAGCGGCCGTAGGTGCCGTGCCGGCCGGAGCTGGCCGAGTCGAGGTTGTCCTCCTGGCTCTCGCCGCCCTGGCCGTAGTCGGCCCGCCCCAGGATCGTCACTCGCGGTCGTCCACGGTCGCCCGTCGTCGCATCAGCACGATGCCACCGCCCACCACCGCGAGACCCGCGAGCACGCCGATGCCGACCTTCGCGCCGGTGCTCATGCCCTCGTCCTCGGAGCCCCCGCCGGACGTCCCGCCCGAGCCGCCGCTCCCGGTCACGGCACCGACAGCGGTCGCGACGCCGTCGCAGTCACCGGCGTCGGCCGTCGGCCGCAGGTTCAGGTAGTTGTGGGAGCCGTACTGGAACAGCCAGACACCACCCGGGTCGGGCTGCGGCTGGAAGCAGGCGAACCGGTCGCTGCGGAACGCCTGACCCACCGAGGAGTACGCCGTGACGAGGTACGGCGCGTCGCGGTAGAGGATCTCCTGCATCTGCTTGACCTCGTCCTGCCGCGCGGCGTCGTCCATCTCCACGTGCTGCTGCTCGTAGAGCGCGTCGTACTCGTCGTTGCAGTACCACGAGTCCGACCAGTTCCCCCGCTGACCACAGGTCAGGTAGTCGAGCATCGAGTCGGGGTCGGGCTCGACGTACCAGCCCCACTCGAAGGCGTCGAAGGTGCCGTCGAGGATGACGCTGGTCAGCTTGCTGGACTCGTAGGTCTCCACCTCGGCGTCGATGCCGAGCTGGCCCAGCCACTCCTGGAAGAACTGCATGACGTCCGGGGACGTCTCCGAGTCGCTGCGCGCGGCGAGCCGCAGGGTGCCGATGGGGTCGCCGTTCGGCATCGTGCGCTTGCCGTCCGAGCCCAGGGCGTAGCCGGCCTCGTCGAGGAGCTGGCCCGCCTTGTCGAGGTCGAAGGCGAACGCGTCGTCGTCCAGCTGCAGCTGGTAGGCGGGGTAGGCCGGCGGGATGATCGTGGTGCCGGTCTTGCCTCCCCCCTGGTAGACGGTCCGAAGCAGCTGCTCGCGGTCGACGGCGAAGTTCAGGGCGAACCGGAACGCCGGGTCGAGCACGGCGGGATTGGGGTCACCCAACGGCTCGCCGGTCTCGAGGTCGACCGAGCCGGTGTTGAAGGCGATCTCGTCGAAGCCCGGCGAGTCTCCGCTGGTGGCCGTGATGCCGTCCTCGCCCTCGAGCGACTGCACCTGGAGCGCCGAGAGGTTGTCGACGAAGTCGACCTCGCCCTTGATCAGCGCCTGCACCGCAGGGTCCGCGCTCTTGAAGACCCGGAACGCCACCTCGTCGACGTGCGGCGCACCGCCCCAGTAGTCGGGGTTGGCCTCGAACTTGTACGTCGAGCCGCCTGCAGTTCCCTCGACCAGCCGGAAGGGACCGGAGCCGACCACCGGCTGGCCGTCTGTCGGCTCGGCCGGGTAGCTCTTGATGTCCTTCTCGGAGACGTCCTTCCAGATGTGCTCGGGCACGATCGGGATCGGCAGCAGCGGAAGCACCGCGTTCGGCTTCTTCAGGGTGAGCACGACCGTCGTGGCGTCGGGAGCCTCGACCGACTCGACGCCCTTGAGGTACGACGACCAGGTCGCCGCCTCGGGGCCGCCGTCGAGGATGCGGCCGTAGGTGTAGGCGACGTCGGCGGCGGTGAGCGGCTCGCCGTCGGACCACATCGCGTCGTCGCGCATGGTGAAGGTCCAGGTGAGGCCGTCGTCGGAGGTGTCCCATTCGGTGGCCAGGGCGGGTGCCGGCGACATGTCCTCCATCGTGTACCCGACGAGGTAGTCGTAGGTCAGCGCCCACATCTCGAACGACGCTGCCTCGATGCCGAGGAACGGGTTGAACGAGTCGACCTCGTTGGTCATTCCGACGACGAACGTGACCGGCTCTTCCTCGGCGGCCTGCGACGGCGCGGCGAAAGCTCCCGGCAGGAGCATCGCCGCAAGGACGGCGAGGGCGGCGGTCACGCGGACGAGGCGAGTACGTTGCCGCCTGTGCCCGAGCCCCAGACCGCCAGCCCCACCGACGGCCCTCCGGTCGCGCGCCGCGCGCCCCACGACCACGTCCTGCACGGCGTCACCCGCCCGGACCCCTACGCCTGGATGTCCCCCACCGACGGCGAACACCCTCCCGAGCTGCTGGCGCACCTGGCGGCCGAGCGTGGGTGGTACGACGTGGCGACGAGTCATCTGTTCTCCTGGGCCTCGGTGGTCCGCTCCGAGATGGTGGCGAGGGTTCCCGAGGAGAGACGCTCGGGCACCTGGTCGCGAATGCGCTTTTCCTACTACACCCGCGACGCCAGGGACAGGGACTACACCGTCATCTGGCGAGAAAGACGTAACGATTTCGCTCACCGGGACGCGGAATCCACTGCGGAAGCCCGTCCGGACGACGATTTCGCCGGTGTCACGGGCCCGGAGGTGGTCCTCGACGTCAACACCCTCGACGCCGGCACCGGCTACCTCGCGCTCGGCCTGTCGATCGTCTCCCCCGACGAGCGCCTGCTCGCCTACTCGGTCGACACCAGCGGCAACGAGGTGTTCACCCTGCGCTTCCGCGACCTGCGGACCGGCGCGGACCTGCCCGACGTCGTCGAGGGCGTCGGCTACACCGGCGCCTGGACGTCGGACTCCTCGGGCAACCTGGGGTTCCTCTACACCGTGCCCGACGCTTCCTGGCGGCACGAGCGGATCCGCGCCCACCGCCTCGGCGAGGCCGCCACGTCCGACGTCGACGTGCTCGTGGAGCCTGACCGACGCTACGAGGTGTCCGTCCGGCGGTGCCGCAGCGAGCAGGCCATCGTGGCGCTCAGCGAGTGCCGCGACACCTCGGAGGCGTGGTACGTCGACCCGACCGGCGCCGACCTGCTGCCCCGCTCGCTCGGTGGCAGGCGGACCGGGGTGATGTACCGCGCCGAGCACGTCCGGGACGGTGACTTCCTCGTGGTCACCGACGACGACGCGGTCGAGTTCCGGCTCGACGTCCTGTCCCGGTGCCCGGTCCTGGCGGGCAGGACCACACGGCCTGGAGCGGGGTGCGGCCCGAGGACCCGGCCGAGCGCCTCGAGCGCGTCGACGCCTTCGAGGGCTACGTCGTGGCGACGCTGCGACGCGGCGGCGACCGGACTGCTGCGCGTGCTGCCGTCCGACGACCTCGCCGGACCGGGCAGGGATGTCACCAGCCGCTTCGTCGGCGGCGAGATCAGGCTGGCGCGCAACACCTGGTACGACGCAGCCACGGTGGCGGTGACCGACGAGTCCCACACGGAGCCGGTCGTGCACGCTGACGTCGCCCTGGCCGACGGCTCGGTGACCGACACCCACCGCGACGAGGCCCCGGGCCACGACCCCGCGGCGTACGTGACCGACGTGCGCACCTTCCCTTCGCCTGACGGGACGCCGGTTCCGGCCACCGTCGTGCGGCACCGCGACACCCCGCTGGACGGGACCGCGCCCGCGCTGCTGTGGGCCTACGGCGCCTACGAGTACTCCTGGGAGCGCGAGTGGGAGGAGCCGCTGCCCTCGATCCTCGACCGCGGCGTGGTGTTCGTGCACGCCCACATCCGCGGAGGCGGCGAGTGCGGCCGGCGCTGGTGGCTCGACGGCCGGATGACGACCAAGCAGCACACGTTCGACGACCTGATCGCCGTCGCGGACGGGATCGCCTCGTCGGGGCTCGTCGACCCGGACCGGATCGCGACCCGCGGGCTGAGTGCGGGCGGGCTGCTGCAGGGGGCGGTGTTCAGCCAGCGGCCCGAGCGGTGGCGTGCCGTGCTGGCCGAGGTGCCGTTCGTGGACGTGATCACGTCCATGCTCGACGACTCCCTGCCGCTGACCGTCAACGAGTGGGACGAGTGGGGTGACCCGCGCGTCCGCGAGCACTTCGACGCGATGCTGGGCTACTCGCCCTACGACAACCCGCCGCCGGCCGGCTCACGCCCCGATCTGCTCGTCACCGGCGCGGTCCACGACACCCGGGTGCTCGTGCACGAGCCTGCCAAGTGGGTCGCGCTGCTGCGCGAGACCGACCCGGAGTGGGCGGCTCGGTGCTTGTTCCGCGTCGAGACAGGCACAGGCTCGCACGTCGGCCCGAGCGGTCGCCTGGACCACCTGGCGTACGAGGCGGACGTGGCCACCTGGCTGCTCGACCGCCTGGGCGTCACTTCTTGATGATCAGCTTGACCTTCTTGGCAGCACTCGTGCCCACGCTGTTCTTGGCGGTCACCACGATCTTGTAGGTGCCGGGCGGCAGCTTCTTGCTCCCGATCGTGGAGGTCAGCTTGATCGCCGAGGCGCCCTTCTTCAGCGACTTCTTCACGGTGGCCTTGACCGCCTTGCCGTCGACCTTCTCGGTGCGCTTGAGGACGACCTTGACCTTGGCGTCGGTGTTGAGCTTCAGCTTGAGCTTGGTCGCCTTCGGGGACTCGTCCGAGCTCTTCACGTGGATGGTCTTCTTGGTCAGCTTGACGCCGGTCAGGGTCGGCTTCGGCACCACGACCACCACCGGGCTGGGGGTCACCACGACCGACCCCGTCAGGGTGGTCGCGTTGCCGACGGCATCGGTGGCCGTGACCGAGACCGGGTACGTCCCTGGGGCGCCGTACGTCTTGGTGACGCTCGAGCCCGACCCGCTCGCGCCGTCTCCGAAGGTCCAGGCGACCGACGTGACGGCCGACCAGGCGTCGATCGCGGGCCATGCGAACGACGCGGGTTGACCCACCGTCGCCGCTGCGGGGATGGACAGTCCCGCCGGCAGGGGGCCGGCCGAGTCCAGCGCCCGGACCTGGGCGATGTCATCGGTCAGGCTGTGACCGAGCCACGCGACCACGGCCTGCCCGGCGTCGTCCACGGCGACGGTGGGCTGCTGGCCCTCGGCCCCGGCGGCCAGCGCCGAGACCAGCCCGTAGCCGGTCCACGCACCACCGGGCGCCCGGGTCCGCGCCCCGATGTCGGTGGGTGTGCCGCCCGTGATGTAGGCGACGGTCAGCCTGCCGCTCGGGTCGATCGCCAGGCTCGGCTCGGTGGGAGCATCCCCCGACGGCGTGACGGGCTGGGGTGCGTCCCAGTCCCCGCCGGCGGGGCGGGTGGCGGCGAGGATGCCGAGCGGCTGGCCGGCCTCCAGCTGCGTCCACACGGCGGTCGTCGTGCCGGCGGCGTCGACGACGACGTCCTGGTCCGTGTTGGTCAGACTGTCGGACACGGCCTGGACGGCTGTCCAGCCCGCGGCCTCGCGGGTGCGCGACTTGATCCCCGACGTCAGGACGGCGTTCTCCCGCCAGGTCACGGTGGCCGCGCCCGCCGCGTTGACCGCGACCTGGGGGTCGTAGGAGTTGTTGCTGGACGCCGACATGCCCTGCGGAGCGCCGAAGCTGCCGCCGGCCGGGCGGTACGCAGCCTCGATGACCGGAAGCCCCAGGTCGGTGTCGAAGTGCTCCCAGGCCCACACCGCGTGGCCGCCGCGGCCGACCGCCAGGTCATAGGTGTCGCCCAGGTTGCCGGGGGTGCTGCTGGCCGGCACGTCCGCCGGCGCCGACCAGGCACCGGCAGGCGACCTGGTGACGTAGGTGAGGGTGAAGGCGCTGCCATCGGCCGTGTCGAGCCAGCCGACGACGCCCCCGCCAGCCGCGTCGAGGCCCACCCGCGGTTCGGTGGCGTCGTGGTCCGGCAGGCTGAGCGGGGTCGGCGCCGACCAGCCTCCACCGGGGAGCCTGGTCGCTGCGTGGATCACGTTGTGTCCCCCGACGGTCTGGGTCCAGACGGCCACGCTCACGCCGGAGGTCGAGGACGTGGCGAGGGAGAGGTCGTAGGCGATGTCGCCCGGCGCGGCGATGTCGACCGGCGCCGACCAGGTGCCACCGACCGGGTGCGTCGAGGCCTTGACCGAGGTCTCGAGGCCACTGTCCAGCACCCACGCCGCGGTCGCGTTCCCGGCGGCGTCGACGGCGACCCTCACCTCGACCGCCTCGTCACTGTCCGCGAACGTGACGATCGGCGACGTCCACGTCGGCGCGGCACCGGCGGGTACGGCAACCAGCGCGCCGGCGAGAAGCGCTGAACCGAGGAAGGCGGGGATCAACCGAGGACGCACCATGGTCCGGACTCTAGGGCCCGGACCGCGGTGCGTCCGTCGTCCAGCCGACAGTTCAGCCGACTGCTGCGGTCGTCAGGCGACGATCTTGAGCTTGAGGTGCTCGGCGACGCTGGTCCCGACGCTGTTCTTGGCCGTGACCGTGATCTTGTAGGTGCCGGGCGGGAGCTTCTTGCCCCCGACCTTCGAGGTCAGCTTGATCGCCGACGAGCCCTTCTTCAGCGCCTTCTGCACGGTGGCCTTCACCGTCTTGCCGTCGACCTTCTTGGTGCGCTTGAGGACGACCTTGACCTTGGCGTCGGTGTTGAGCTTCAGCTTGAGCTTGGTCGCCTTCGGCGAGTCGTCCGAGCCCTTCACGTGGATCGTCTTCTCGGTCAGCTTCACGCCCGTCAGCTTCGGCTTCGGGGTGGCCGCGGGCGGCGTGCACGACCGGGGCCGCGGCGACGACGGTCGTGCCCGTCCGGGTCCGAGCGTTGCCGACGGCGTCGGTGACGGTGACCGAGACGGCGTACGACCCGGCGCCGGCGTAGGTGTGGCTCACGGCGGCACCGGAGCCGGTGGTGCCGTCGCCGAAGGACCATGTCGTCGAGGCGACCGCGGACCAGGCGTCGACCGCCGTCACGGAAAACGCCACCGGCGTGCCCGCCGTACCGGAGGCCGGGATGCTGAGGGCGTTCACCAGCGGACCGTCGACGTCGTAGGCGCGTGAGCGGACGTGCCGGCCAGGTCGTCCGTGAGATCGTAGGCAGACCACGCCGCCACGACGTCGCCGGACGGTGCCACGGCCGTGGCTACCCCCTCGGTGAAGACGTCCACCTGGGGGTCGACCGGCATCGCGGCAGTCCAGGCTACCCCCGGTAGGACGGCGAACAACGTCGCTCTGGCCGCTGCCGGCCGAGTTCCACGAAGCCGTGGTGGTGCCCGAGGCATCGACGCCGAGGGAGACCTCGTCGTTGCGGAACTCTCCCAGCAGGCTGGGGGCCGACCAGGACCCGTCGGCGTGGCCGCAGCGGCGTGAACGGTCCGCTCGATGTCCCTGTCAGGGCTGGGGTCCAGGTCGACGGAGCGGATCCACACCAGCGTGGGTGCTCCGGTCCCGTCGACGACGAGCTTCTCGGCCCCCGCCTCGTCAGTCTCGAACGTGGTGTCCGGCGTGCTGGACACCGGCTGGGACGTCGCCCACGCACCGCCCGCGGGACGGATCGCGGCGCGGACGACACTGTAATCGGCGGCGGTCGGCTGCGCCCAGGCAGCCGCTGCGGCGCCGCTCGCGTTGACCGCGACCACGGGCCCGCGGGCGGGGAAGGCGGTGTCGGAGATGATCTGCGCGACACCGAACGGCTCGCCGGCGGAGGTCCGGTTCACGGCCTCGACCACGTCGGTGCATGTCGACGTCGTCGTCGTACCTCTCCCACACCACCGTGGCCGCCCCGTCGGGAACAACGGCGAGGTCGGAGCGAGAGGCGTCGAGGGATCCGTTGACCGGCGCGGCCGCGGTCCACCCGCTCGTGCGACTCGCCGTCGCGACGTCGACGTACTCGGACGCGCTGTCACTGGCGTCCCAGACGACCGAAGCGTTTCCGGCGGCGTCCATGCCCACGTTGAGGTTCCGGGAGTTCGTCGCGTCGGCGGAGATGGGGGCCGGGGCGGACCAGGAACCGCCCGCCGGCCTCAGGGCCGCCTCGACGCTGTCGTCCGTGGTTCCGGGCACGATCCAGGCGGCCACGGCGTCCCCGCTGGCGCCGACGGCGAGGTCGAACTCCACTTCCTCGAGCCGACCGGACAGCGGGACCGGGCGCCGACCACGTGCCTCCGACCGGATGGCTCGACGTCCGCAGGCTGTAGTCGCCGAGGTTGTCGTCCCAGCTCGCCCAGACCGCCGTGGCGGCTCCGAGCGCATCCACGTCGACGGCCGTCTGCTCCGGGTAGTTCGCGGTGACGCGGTCGACGTCGACCGAGCGCCAGCCAGGTGGGCGCGGCCTGGGCCGGACCCGCCACCAGCAGACCTGCGGCGACGGCGAGAGACAGGGGCGCAGCGCAGCGGCGCACGAGAGGGGTCACACGTTCCACCCTCGCAGGGGGGCCACCCCATCCGTGGCCGAACGGCCACATCCGTCGGAGGTCAGGGCAGGATCTTCAGCCGCACCTTCGTCACCGCACTGGTCCCGACGGCGTTCGTGGCCGTCACCGTGACGACGTACGTTCCCGGGGGCAGCTTCTTCGCGCCCACCTTGCTGGTCAGCCTGATCGCCGCGGCACCCTTCGCCAGCGCCTTCTTCAGGGTCGCCTTCACGGCTTTGCCGTCGACCTTCTTGGTGCGCTTGAGCACGACCTTCACCGTGGCGTCCGCGTCGAGGCTGAGCTTGAGCTTGGTGCTGCGCGGGCCCAGGTCCGACTTCGTGACGTGGATGGCCTTCTTGGTGAGGCTCACCCCCGTGAGGGCTGGCTTTGTTGCCGGTGTCGGGGTGGGCGTCGGAGTCGGCGTCGGAGTCGGCGTCGGGGTCGGCGTCGGGGTCGCGATGGGCGGTGCGACCGACACCACGGTGGTGGCGGGCGTACTGACGGTCACGTTGCCGAGAGCGTCGGTGACGGTGACGGTCACCGGGTAGGTGCCGCTGTTCGGGTAGAGGTGGCTGACCGAGGTGCCGTTGGCCGTCGTGCCGTCCCCGAAGTCCCAGACCGTGGTGACCGTCGACCAGTCCCGTGGCGTCACCGAGTACGCGACGGACTGTCCGGTGTACCCGGTCCCTGGAACGGACAAGGCGGCCAGCACGGGCGCTCCGCCGTCCAGACCGATCCCCTGCACCTTCGAGGAGCCGATGAACGCCTTCCAGACCACGACCGCGTTGCCGGCCGCGTCGCGCGCGACCTGGGTCGGCAGCAGCACCCCCGCGAACGCCGAGAGGTCCTTGCTGGTGCTCCAAGCCCCGGCGGCGGACAGGGACCTCGCTCGCACCACTCCGTCGGAGGCCCACACGGCCGTCGTCTCACCGCCGCCGCTGGCCACGCTGATGGATCCGGCAGCGAGGCCTTCACCTGATGCGCTGAGCGGCACGGGGGTGGACCAGGTGCCACCCGGAGGCCGGACCGCACCCGTGGAGACGAGGCTTCCGGCACCGTTCGCCTGCAGCCAGACCGCGACCTGGCGGCCGCCGGCCTCGATGGAGACGCGCGCGTCCTGCGCGGCCCACGTCATGTCCGCTCCTTCGACTGACACATTCGCGGGAGAGCTCCACGTATCGGTGTCCTCCGTGCCATCGGCCGACTGCACGACCAGGGTCGTCCCGGTGCTCGATCGCCACGCAGCAACCCGGGCGTCGGCCGCGTTGACGGCGACGGCGGGTTGGTTCAGTGCAGTCGCCGCCTGCAGGGACGACACGTCGCGGACCGGACCCCAGCTCCCGCCGGACCGCTTCCGCGAAGCCACGATCTCCTGGTCGCTCGGTCGCGACTCGACCCACACGGCGGTGGCGTGCCCGGACGCGTCGGTCGCCACGTCCGGTTCATCGGCCGTGGCGCCGTCGCTGCTGAGCACAGCCGGGTACGACCAGGCCTCGCCGGCCGACCGGGTGCTGGCCCTCACGAACGAGCTCGGGTACGTGGCCGTCCACACGGCCGTGGCGGTGCCGGCTGCGTCGACGGCGAGCTGGGGTGCCAGCGGGTTGTCGAAGTCGCTGACCGAGACGGGTTCGCTCCAGACGCCATCGGGCGTACGGGACGCGGACTGGACGATCCGGGGCGGGCCGTTGTTGATCCAGACGGCCGTTGCCGTCCCGTCCGCAGCCACCGACACCTGGGGATCCTTGGCCTGATAGCCGACGGGCGAGATCCTGACAGGCGCCGACCAGTCACCCCCACCGGACCGGGTCGAGCTCTCCACGTACAGCTGGAAGGGAGCGGCCTCGGACCGCGTCCAGACCGCCGTGGCGCTCCCATCGGGCCCCATGGCGACCTGGGGTTTCATGTCGGACAAGCCGGTGGGCAGCGAGATGTCCTCCGGTTGGCTGTCCCACGTGGGCGGCGCCGCCCACGCGGGCAGCGTGGCCAGGGTGACGGCGACCAGGGCGATCAGGACGGGCAGGAACCCTCGACGTACGGCACGGTTCACGACTGACTCCCGGCCGACCCCTGGAGGACGTCGAGCGAGGTCGACCGACCGCCCGAGCGCAGCGTGCAACGCACGTACCGGCCCGAGTGCCGATAGTCCGAACCTAGGGCCTGGTGGGCCGACTCGTCTGTCCGCGCGCGGACAGTTCTCAGGAGGTGGTCAGCCGCGCCGGAGGTTCCTCAGCACGTACTGCATGATCCCGCCGTTGCGGTAGTAGTTCGCCTCTCCGGGGGTGTCGATGCGGACGACCGCGTCGAACTCCTTGTCGTCGGCCGTCACCTTCACGGTGCGCGGCGTGGAGCCGTCGTTGAGCGCGGTGACGCCGGTGATCGTGAACGTCTCCTCGCCGGTCAGGCCGAGCGACTCGGCGTTCTGGCCGTCGGGGTACTGCAGCGGCAGGACGCCCATGCCGATCAGGTTGGAGCGGTGGATGCGTTCGTACGACTCTGCGATGACGGCCCTGACGCCCAACAGGGCGGTGCCCTTGGCGGCCCAGTCGCGCGAGGAGCCCGAGCCGTACTCCTTGCCGCACAGCACCACCAGCGGCGTGCCGGCGGCGAGGTAGTTCTCGGAGGCCTCGTACACGGAGGTGACCGTGCCGTCGTCGGTGAAGTCGCGGGTGACGCCGCCCTCGGTGCCGGGCGCGAGCTGGTTGCGCAGCCGGATGTTCGCGAACGTGCCGCGGATCATCACCTCGTGGTTGCCGCGCCGCGAGCCGTAGGAGTTGAAGTCGCGCTGCTCGACGCCGTGCTCGCCGAGGTACCTGCCCGCGGGCGAGTCCTTCTTGATCGCGCCGGCCGGGCTGATGTGGTCGGTCGTCACCGAGTCACCCAGCTTGAGCAGCACCCGCGCGCCCTCGATGTCGGAGACGGGCTCGGGCTCGTCGGGCATGCCGTCGAAGTACGGGGGCTTGCGGACGTACGTCGACTCGGGGTCCCAGGCGAACGTGGCGCCGTCGGGCGTCGGCAGCGAGCGCCACTGCTCGTCGCCGGCGAAGACGTCGGCGTAGCCGGCACCGAACATGTCGGACGTGATCGCCGAGGCGATGACCCGCTCGATCTCCGACGGCGACGGCCAGATGTCACGCATGTAGACGTCGTTGCCGTCGGTGTCCTGGCCCAGGGGGTCGTTGAAGAGGTCGACGTCCATGGAACCGGCCAGCGCGTACGCCACGACGAGCGGCGGGGAGGCCAGGTAGTTCATCTTCACGTCGGGGTTGATCCGACCCTCGAAGTTGCGGTTGCCCGAGAGCACCGACACGACCGCGAGGTCGTTGTCGTTGACGGCCTGGCTGACCTCGGGGATGAGCGGACCGCTGTTGCCGATGCAGGTCGTGCAGCCGTAGCCGACGAGGTTGAAGCCGAGCTTGTCGAGGTACGGCGTGAGGCCGGACTTCTCGTAGTAGTCGCTGACGACCTTCGAGCCGGGCGCGAGGGTGGTCTTGACCCACGGCTTGCGCTGGAGGCCCTTCTCCACGGCGTTCTTGGCCAGCAGCGCGGCGCCGATCATGACCGACGGGTTGGAGGTGTTGGTGCAGCTGGTGATGGCCGCGATCGTGACCGCGCCGTGGTCGATCACGGACTCGGTGCCGTCGATCGTGATCGTGGCCGGGTTCGACGGACGGCCGGGGCCGGACGCGCCGCCACCCAGGTGGTCGGTCGGCGCCGCGGCGCCGTTGCCGGACTCGTGGCTCGGCGAGTCGGAGGCGGGGAAGGACTCCGCGACGGACTCGTCGTACCCGACCTCGGCGTCGGACTCGTCGACGTAGTCGGCGAGGGCGGCCCGGAAGGACTCCTTCGCGTCGGAGAGCGCGACGCGGTCCTGCGGGCGCTTGGGCCCGGCGAGGCTGGGGACCACGGTCGACAGGTCGAGCTCGAGCCGCTCGGAGAAGCGCGGCTCGGCGTCGGGGTCGTGCCAGAGGCCCTGCTCCTTGGCGTACGCCTCGACCAGCGCGCGCTGCTCGGCCGAGCGCCCGGTGAGCTCGAGGTAGTCGAGGGTCTGCTGGTCGATCGGGAAGACCGCGATCGTCGAGCCGAACTCCGGGCTCATGTTGCCGATCGTCGCCCGGTTGGCCAGCGGCAGCGCCGAGACGCCGGGTCCGTAGAACTCCACGAACTTCCCGACGACACCGTGCTTGCGCAGCATCTCGGTGATGGTCAGCACGAGGTCGGTGGCGGTGGCGCCCTCGGGCAGGTCGCCGTTGAGCTTGAAGCCGACCACACGCGGGATCAGCATCGACACCGGCTGGCCGAGCATCGCGGCCTCGGCCTCGATGCCGCCGACACCCCAGCCGACCACGCCGATGCCGTTGACCATCGTGGTGTGGGAGTCGGTGCCGACGCAGGTGTCGGGGTAGGCCGTCAGCTCACCGTCGATCTCGCGGGTGAAGACCACGCGGGCCAGGTGCTCGATGTTGACCTGGTGCACGATGCCGGTGCCGGGCGGGACGACCTTGAAGTCCTCGAAGGCCTCCTGGCCCCAGCGCAGGAACTGGTAGCGCTCGCGGTTGCGCTCGTACTCGATCTCGACGTTGCGCTCGAAGGCCTCGGGGGTGCCGAAGACGTCGGCGATGACCGAGTGGTCGATGACCATCTCGGCCGGGGCGAGCGGGTTGATCTTGGTGGCGTCGCCGCCGAGGTCGGCCATCGCCTCGCGCATCGTGGCCAGGTCGACGATGCAGGGCACGCCGGTGAAGTCCTGCATGAGGACGCGCGCCGGCGTGAACTGGATCTCCTTGTCGGGCTCCGCGTCCGCGTCCCAGCCCGCGAGGGCCCGGATGTGGTCGGCGGTGATGTCGGCGCCGTCCTCGGTGCGGAGGAGGTTCTCCAGCAGGACCTTCAGGCTGAAGGGCAGACCTTCGACGTCCAGCCCCTCGCCGGTGACGGCGTCGAGCCGGTAGATCTCGTAGGCCTTGCCGTCCACGTCGAGCGTGCTCTTGGCGCCGAAGCTGTCCTGACTGGGCATCCGCCGTCTCCTCGTTGAAGTCGTGTGGTCGCGCTTTCCCCATCTTGCCGCTGCGTCCGGGGGGTGTCGAAGGCAGGTGTCGCGGACCGGTCAAAGTATCTTGATATCAAGATACATGACGACGAGTCAGTACGCCAGACGCGTCAGCGCCTCCACGTGCACGTCGGGGTCCGACCAGAACCGGTCCCCGCGCTCGCCGTCCGGCCAGTAGACGACGACCTCGTCGAAGCCGTCGGCCTCGGCACGCTCGACCGCGGCGACGTAGGAAGCGACGTCGGCCAGTGGTTGCACCGTGCCGTAACCGAGCAGGACGGACCGCCGCAGGGACGCCGGGTCGCGATCGCGCTCCTCGCAGTGGCGGGTGAGCTCGGCGGACTGGGTGGCGAGCAGGTCCCAGAAGTCGTCCGGCGCCAGCGGGACGGACGCGGCGCCGCCGTACGTGCTCCACCCGTCGCCGTGCGCGGCCGCGAGCGCCAGGCCGCGCGGCCCGTGCGCGGCGATCATGGTGAACGGCCGCCCACGACCCGGCGCGACGGGCGCGGTCAGCACGTCGCGGTACGTCGCGCGGTCGCCGACGAAGTCCGGCTCCCCCGCCCAGAGGGCCTCGAGAGCGCCGACGACGTCGGACAGGCGGTCCGCCATCTCCCTCGTCGACGGCGCCGACCCGCGATCGGCCACCGCGTCTCCGGCGGTGCCGGCGCCGAGCCCCAGGACCAGCCGCCCGCCGGAGATGTCGTCGACGGTGGCCGCGGCCCGGGCGAGGGTCACCGGGTTGCGGATCACCGCCGACGCGACCAGCGTGCCCAGGTCGACCCGCGTGGTCACGGTCGCGGCCGCGGCGAGGACGGCGAAGCCGTCGGCGAGCCAGCGACCGGCGATCGACGGGTGGGTCAGGTGGTCGGCGACGTAGGCGACGTCGTAGCCGATCTGCTCGGCGGTCCTGAACGCCTCGGCCATCGCGCTCCACGGCTGGGTCTGCAGGATGATCGTTCCGACGCGCATCTCGGCAGCATGGCGCATCTGTCCCGGGAGGGTCCTTCGGTGTCCCTCTGCAGACAGAGGCCGGAGCGATCCGCCGCCAGTAGCATCCGGACATGACCGCCCAGCCGGCGACGTCGGCGTACGGCCCCACCGTCTGGAGCGTCCTCTCCCGGCGGCTCGCTCCCTGGCTCGACCTCGTCCTCGGCGTGCTCGCCACGGCCGCGGCGCTGGTGTCCCTGCTCGGCGCCGACCCCGCCACCCTCGATCCCCGCCTCGACCCGCCGAACGCCCTGGCCGTGGTGGCGACCGCGGTCGCCGGTCTGTCCCTGGTCTGGAGACGCAGCCGTCCGACGGCGTCGTACGTCGTGTACCTGACGGCATGCCTGGTGCTGACCCTCTCGGGTCACTACATCGGCCTGCTGTCGGTCCTCCTGCTGGTGGCCCTGTACTCCCTGGCGACCCACGCCCCGCGCCGCACCGGCGTCATCGGGCTGGTCGCCACCCTGGCGGTCTTCGTGGTGCTGGCCCTCCTCGACGTGCCCGACCTCGGGACCAGCGACCTGCTCCAGGCGGTGGCGCTGCTGCTGGCGGCCTGGGCGCTCGGGGACGCCGTCCGCTCCCGCCGGGCTCAGCAACGCGACGAGCTGAGGGCCGCCGAGCAGGAGGCCGTCGCGGCCCGCGAGCAGGCGGCCCTCGCGGCGAGCGACGAGCGACTGCGGATCGCCCGCGAGCTGCACGACGTCGTGGCCCACAGCATGTCGCTGATCGCCGTGCAGGCCGGGGTCGGCGCGCACGTGATCCGCGACGACCCGGACGCGGCCGCCCGCGCCCTCGACGTGATCGCCGAGACGAGCCGGTCGGCCCTCGACCAGACCCGGGCGCTCGTCGGGCTGCTCCGCGAGGACGGCGAGCGGGCCACCCGTCCGCCCCTGCGTGGCCTCGACGACCTCGAGGCGTTGGTCGACGACGTCGGCCGCGCGGGCGTGGCGGTGCGGCTCGTACGCACCGGGACGGCGTACGCCGTCGACGCCCCGGTCGCCCTGGCGGCCTACCGGGTCGTGCAGGAGTCGCTGACCAACGTCCTCAAGCACACGACCGCGGACGAGGCCTCGGTGCGCGTGACGTGGTCCGACCATGCGCTCGACCTCGAGGTCGTGGACCCGGGCCCGGCCCGCCCGACCGCGAGCTCCGCCGGTCACGGCCTCCTCGGGCTCGAGGAGCGCGTGCACCTGCTCGGCGGTCGGATCTCCTCGGGTCCTGACGGGGCCGGCTTCCGGGTGGCCGCGACGCTGCCGACGGGACGTGCCGCGTGATCCGGGTCGCCGTCGTCGACGACCAGGAGCTGGTGCGGTCGGGCTTCGTCGTGCTGCTGCGGGCGTCGCCCGGCATCGAGGTGGTCGGCGAGGCCGCCGACGGGGTGGAGGCCGTCGAGCTGGCGCGGCGTACGTCGCCCGACGTGGTGCTGATGGACGTGCGGATGCCCCGCATGGACGGCCTCGAGGCCACCCGCGCCATCCTCGCCGACCCGTCGGCCGCGACCACGCGCGTGCTGGTGCTCACCACGTTCGACGACGACGAGCTCGTGCTGGAGGCGCTGCGCTCGGGCGCCAGCGGGTTCCTGCTCAAGGACACCCGGCCGACCCAGCTGCTCGAGGCCATCGAGGTGGTCGCGGCCGGCGAGGCGCTGCTGCACCCTCGGATCACGCGACGACTGATCGAACGGTTCGCGGCGCTGCCGGCCGAACGGTCGGCGCGAGGCACGCCTGACGACGGGCTGACCGGGCGCGAGCGAGAGGTGCTGGCCGAGGTCGCGCGCGGGCTGTCCAACCAGGAGATCGGCGAGCGGCTGCACCTGGGCTACGGGACGGTCAAGACGCACGTCAGCCACCTGCTGACCAAGCTCGACTGTCGCGACCGCGCCCAGCTGGTCATGCACGCCTACGAGTCCGGGCTCGCGGTTCCGGGACAGGTCTGAGTCCGGTCTCCCGCTCGGCCGGCCAGCTCCGCGCCGGTGTACGACTCGTCGTCGGTGACCTCGCGGACCACGTGCCAGCGGTCAGGGAGGTCCCCCGGTCCGTCGATCTCGGCCAGGAACAGGCCGGCGTACGGGCGCTCGAACACGTCGAGCGCGATCGTGTGCTCGCCATGCGGCACGAGGACGCGGGTCTTCGACAGGTTGTCGCCGGGGAGCTTGCTCAGCGCGGCCCACTCGGCGTCGTCGAGGTAGAGGCTGGTGCAGGCGACCTCGCGCGCGTCGTCGCCGAGCCGCACCTTGTGGCCGAGCTTGCGGACGACCGTCCCGTCGGTCTCGGTCACCTCGCGAAGACGAAGGCGGGTGCCGTGGAGGTAGCGGTCGATGATCCGGACCTGCCGGGCGTCGTCGGGGAACGGCGGCAGTCCGTCGAGCAGCCAGCGCCGCTCCCGCTCGACCTTGGCGTACTTGAGAAGGTCCACGGCCCGATTCTGACGGGTCCCTGCCCTCTCCTCGCTACCCTCGGCCCGTGACCCGGCTGATCCTCCTCAACGGTCCACCGGGGGTAGGGAAATCGACGCTGGCGAGCACGTACGCCGCCGAGCACCCCGGCACGTTGCGCTGCGACATCGACGTGCTGAGGACGATGATCGGCGGCTGGGAGGACGACTACGCAGGTGCCGGCGGGCTGATCCGGCCCGCGGCGCTGGGGCTCATCGCGGCGTACCTCCGCGAGAGCGGCGACGTCGTGCTGCCCCAGCTGATCGCCCGGGGCTCGGAGCTGGCGAAGTTCGAGCGGGCGGCCGGTGACGCGGGCGCAGGGTTCGTCCACGTGCTCCTGATTGCGGAGCCCGAGACCTGCCACGCGCGGTTCGAGGCGCGGGGCACCGACGAGCCCCACCTGCGGGCGGCCAGGCGGACCGTCGACGAGGCCGGTGGAGCCGAGATGGTCGCGGGCTACCGGCAGGCGCTCCTCGAGCTGGCCGCCGGTCGGCCGGACACGGTGCGGGTGGACGCGTCGGGCAGCGCGGACGAGACGTACGCCGTGGTGCTGGCCGCGATCGAGGGCCTCAGCCCCGCGTGAGCAGCGCGACGCACTCCACGTGGTGCGTCATCGGGAAGAGGTCGAAGGCCCGCAGGTCGCCGAGCGTGTAGCCGTGCTCGGCGAAGACCGCGACGTCGCGGGCGAGGGCGGCCGGGTCGCAGGCGACGTAGGCGACGGCACGCGGGGCGCGGTCGACCACCTGCTCGACCACGGCCCGGCGGGCGCCCTCGCGGGGCGGGTCGAGGACCACGAGGTCGAACGGCTCGTCGAGGGTGGTGGCGAGCACGCGGCCGACGTCGCCACGCACGACCCGTACGCCGCGAGGCAGGTTGGCGTGGGCGTCGCGGGCCGCGCGCGGGTGACCCTCGACGGCCACCACCCGGTCCGGGCCGACGCGGTCGGCGAGGAAGGCCGCGAACAGCCCGACGCCGGCGTACAGGTCGAGCACCCGCTCCCCCGGTTGGGGCGCGAGGACGTCGAGCACGGTCTCCACGAGCACGGTCGGCGCACCGGGGTGCACCTGCCAGAAGCCGTCGGCAGGCACGGCGAAGGCGTGCGTCGCTCCCCCGGCCGTGACGCTCTCGGCCGTCGGCGGCTCCTCGGCCCCGGGCACCGCGATCAGGCAGTCGTCGACGGGCACCAGCTCGTGGGACCGGTGCCGGCTCATCGCGCGACGGCCGTCGGGCAGGTGGGCGAACCGCGTGCGTGTACGCCACCGCAGGCCGGCCTCGTCCCCGGGCACCGGCTCCACGACCACAGACACGTCGAGGCCCGCGAGCCGGCGCAGCTGCTCGGCGACCACGTCGGCCTTGAGCGTGCGTTGCCGGCCGAGCGACACGTGCTGGAAGTCGCAGCCCCCGCACAGTCCCGGCCCGGCAACCGGGCACGGCGCCGTCACCCGGTCGGCGGAGGCCGACAGCACGTCGACGGCGTCGGCCCGCCAGAACTTGTCGCCGTCCGTCCCCTCGGTGACCACGACCTCGACCCGCTCGCCGGGGACCGCGTGCCGCACGAAGACCACACGGCCCGCGTCGTCACCGTCCGCGAGCCGGGTCACGCAGTGCCCGCCGTGGGCCACCGGTCCGACCTCGACGGTGAACCGCTCACCGACCCGCGAACGGCCTCGCGCGGCGCGGGTGCGGGGTCGTCGGCTCACGGAGTGATCCTGCCTCACCCGAGAGGCAGGTCGGCCGTCACCCGGCCTCCTCCGGCCGTCGGGCCGGCCACGAGCGTGCCGCCGAGCTCGGTGGCGCGCTCGCGCATCGACGACAGGCCGACGCCAGGGGTCCAGTCGGCGTCCCCAGCGACCTCGTGGTCGACCACCTCCACTCGAAGCGCCGACCGCTGCACGCGGAGCGTCGCCGTGACCAGCCCGCTCCCGGAGTGCCGGGCCGCGTTTGCCAGCGCCTCCACGACGATCCGGTAGGCCGCGACCTCGACCGCTGCGGACATCGTCGGCAGGACGTCGGGTACGACGAGCTCCACCTGCACGGCGCGTCCGTCCGGCGCACGCAGGCCGAGGCACTGCTGGCGCAGTGCGGGCACCAGGCCGAGCTCGTCGAGCGCCGGGGGCCGCATCGCGTACACCAGTCGACGGATGTCCTCGATCGCCGTGGTCGTGTCGGCGCGGAGCTGGACGAGCAGGGCGTCGGCTGCGTCGGGGTCGGTCCGGACCAGGTTGCGCACGGCGTCGGAGGTGAAGGCGATCCCGGACAGCTGGGGCCCGAGCCCGTCGTGGAGGTCGCGCCGCAACCGACGGCGCTCCTCCTCGACCGCCGTGATCGTGGCTTCGCGCGCCTCTTGCAGGTCCGCGGCCAGCGCCCTGGCCCGCATGGTCTGGGCGAGCAGCGGCGCCACCAGCGCCAGCACGTCGCTGTCGCCGGCGGACAGCGACAGGTCACCCGGGCGGAGCCCGACGACCAGCTCGGCGTCGACGCCCTCGAGCGGGAAGCTCCGGGTGTGCGTGACGAGCGTGCCCGAGACCACCAGGTCGTCCCCCGAGCGCCGCAGGGCTGCGTACGGCAGCACCAGCGCTTCGCGGACCGCCCGCAGCGCCGTGACCGGGTCGTCCCCGATGCGGCCGGCCACCCGCGAGGCCGCCCCGAGCGGGTCGGGCCGGGTGCCGAAGAGCAGCTCGTCGATGATCCCCCTCAGCAGCACCTGCGTCGGGTGGAAGGTCGTCGCGCAGGCGGCTGCGACCAAGCCGAGCGCACCGATCGACGGGTTCGAGCCACCGAGCACGTCGACCAGGGCCACCACGGTCGCGAACAGGGCGAGCACGACGGTGGCCGCCACGCCGAAGACCACCGAGCGGACCACCAGCCCGCGGACGTCGACGATGTCGGGCAGCACCACGCCGACGTACAGGCAAGGCCCCACGACGGCCAGCAGCACGAGGAGCACGGCCCCGAAGTCGCCGTCCTGGGTGGCAAAGGTGCCCACCGCCACCAGCATCCCGGTGACTCCGACCGACAGGGACATCCAGATCAGCGCGCGCCGCTCGCGGCCCTTGCTGCGCTCGATGCGCCACCACGTGTGCGCAAAGAGCACGACGGTGCTCAGGATCCCGAAGGCTCCGACCGCGTCGAGGTCCCGCCACAGCACGGTGGCCACCAGCCCTGACCCGCCCACCACGCACAGGGCGAGGAAGTCGACGGGGTGGCGCCACCGCAAGGAGGGGTAGGCCATCAGCGTTCCCGTCCCCAGGACTCCCGCGGCGGCCACGAACAGCGGCTGGGAGAGCGACGGGTGTCCGCGCACCTCGAGGAGGGTCGCGGCAAGGGTGACCAGGCTGGTGGCGACCAGGAGCGCCCCCGACAGGGCCGCCCGGCGCAGCACCAGCAGCGCCACCCCGCTGACCAGTCCCGACCCGACCGCGACCACCAGGCAGAGCAGGGCGAGGTCGCTGCTCACGGGCCGCTCGTCCCGAGCCCACCCTCACGCGCGCGGATGACGGCGGCGGTGCGGTCGGCGACCTCGAGCTTGGCGAAGATCGTCGTGAGGTTGTTGCTGACGGTCTTGGGCGAGAGGAAGAGCTCCGCCGCGATCTGCGGCGGTCCGCCGCCCCTCCGCCAGCAGCGACAGGATGTCGCGTTCGCGCCCGGTCAGCTCCGGGAAGGGCTCCTCGGTCGGCGTGGGCACGACGGGCGGCGCCGCGAAGTACCCCAGCACCCGCGAGGCGATCCCCGGCCCGAAGATCGCCTGGCCCGCGGCCACGGCGCGGATGGCGCCCACGATCTCCTCCTGCTCGGCACCCTTGAGCAGGTAGCCCCGCGCCCCGGCCTGCATGGCCGTGAACACCGTCGCGTCGTCGTCGTACATCGTCAGGACCAGCACCGCGGTGCCCGGAGCGACCCGGCGTACCTGCCGGGTGGCCTCCACGCCGTCGATCCCGGGCATCCGGATGTCCACCAGCAGCACGTCAGGCCGCAACAGCTGGGACTCCCGCACGGTCTCCTCGCCGTCGGCGGCCTCCCCGACCACCTCGATGCCCGCGATGGTCGACAGCAGCGCCCGGAGCCCACCGCGGACCACGGGGTGGTCGTCGGCGATCAGCACGCGCAGGGTCACCGCCCCATGATGACGGCCGCCGGCGTCCCGGTGTCCGGGAAGTCCTTCCCGCTCGCGCGGCGCACACCGGGAACCCGGGCGGGAGACAATGCCGCTGCCGAGGGACTCGTCGCCGGACCACGGTGGGGGCACCAACCAGCCTCGTACCTCGCACAGGAGGAAGCCATGTCGCCCACCACGAACCGCCAGCACGTCGGTCTGGTCATCACCGGCCTGCTCAGCCTGCTCAACGTCACCAGCGTCCTCATGCCGACCCCGGACGGAGAGGAGGGACCGCCGTTCGCGATCCTGGTCCTCGGCACGGTCCTGGGCATCGTCGGCCTGGTGGCGACGATCCTCGCCTGGCGCGGCAGCCGGGTGGCTCTGCGGGTCGCGGCCGCCACCTTGGTCGTCAACACCCTGGCGACCCTGCCCGCGTTCTTCGTCGACGTGCCCGCCTGGATCAAGCTGACGTCGGGGATCTCGGTCCTGCTGGCCGTGGCTGCGCTCGTGCTCATGTTCTCCCCCTCGCGCCGGCCCGTGCCGGTCACGGACTGAGGGGGTTCGCGATGATCGCCGTCGTCACCGTCTTGTCCGCCTTCGCCCTCGGCTACTTCATGCGGTCCCGGCTCGCGGCCAACACGACGTACGCCGTGGCCTACCTGTGGGCCTTCACCTACCAGACCCTCTACCTGATCCTCGACTCGTTCGGCGGGACCAGCGACGCCCCGGCGTTCGAGCCCAGCGACTTCCCGCTGTCCTACGGGCTGGTGACCCTGGCGATCTTCGGCGTGGGCTTCGCCCTCGTCGAGGCCGGGCGCCGGCTGCGCCTGCGTCGACGGTCCCGGCGTGGCGAGCTGGTGCCGACCTGAGCCCCGCTCAGCGCTGGATCTGCCGGTCGGAGGGGCGGTCGTCGACGCGACCGCGCCTCAGGTCGCCGGCGCGGACGCGGCTCCCCTCGCGCTCCTCGCGCTCGCGGGCGATCTGGCTGGAGCGGAGCTGGTAGGGCACCGACGTGACCATCACCCCGGGCGTGAAGAGCAGCCGGCCCTTGAGCCGCAGGGCGGTCTGGTTGTGCAGGAGCTGCTCCCACCAGCGCCCGACGACGTACTCCGGGATGTAGACCGCGACCACCCCGCGCGGGTTGGCCTTCCGGATCTGGGTGGCGTAGTCGACGATCGGCTTGACGACCTCGCGGTAGGGGGAGAACAGCACCTTGAGCGGGACGCCCAGGTTGCGCTCCTCCCAGTCGTGCAGCAGCCGGTCGGTCGAGGCGGGGTCGCTGGCGACGTACACGCCCTCGAGCACGTTCGGCCGGGTTGCCTTGGCGAAGGCGAGGGCCCGCAGGGTCGGCTTGTGCAGCTTGGAGACCAGGACGATCGCGTGCACGCGGGTCGGGAGGATCTTGTCGTCCTCGTCGGCGGCCAGCTCCAGGGCGACGTTGTCGTAGTGGCGGCGGATGGCGCGCATGATCACGAAGAAGATGGACATGGCCAGGATGGCGATCCAGGCACCGGCCAGGAACTTGGTGATCAGCACGATCACCAGCACCACGGAAGTGAAGGTCAGCCCGATGGCGTTGATGACGCGCGAGCGCATCATGTGCCGGCGCACTCCCGGGTCCTTCTCGGTCCGGAGGTTGCGCGTCCAGTGCCGGATCATGCCGAGCTGGCTGAGGGTGAACGAGACGAAGACGCCCACGATGTAGAGCTGGATCAGCCGGGTGACCTCGGCGTCGAACGCCTGGATCAGGATGATCGCCATCAGGGCCAGGAAGACGATGCCGTTGCTGTAGGCCAGCCGGTCGCCGCGAGAGCCGAGGGCCCGCGGCGCGTAGCCGTCCTGGGCCAGGATCGAGCCCAGCACAGGGAACCCGTTGAACGCCGTGTTGGCCGCCAGCACCAGGATGATGCCGGTGACGGTGACGACGAAGTAGAAGCCGAGTGGGAAGTCGCTGAACACCGCCTTGGCGATCTGCGCGATGACGGTGTGCTGGTCGTAGCCGGCGGGGAGCGGCTCCCCGTTCCTCGTCAGCCGGTCGAGGTCGTGCGGGTCGACGTACTTGAGACCCATCTTGTTCGCCAGCGCGATCACGCTGAGCATCATCGTGATGGCGATCGCGCCCAGCATCAGCAACGTGGTGGCGGCGTTCTTGCTCTTCGGGCGCCGGAAGGCCGGCACGCCGTTCGAGATCGCCTCGACACCGGTCAGCGCGGCACAGCCGGACGAGAACGCGCGGGCGAGCAGGAACAACAGCGCCATCGTCGTCATGGAGTCGTCGAAGCCCGGCGCCGGCGCGATGTCCAGGCTGGCACTCTCGACGTCGGGCAGGTTGCCCGTGACCAGCTGGAGCATCCCCCAAGCGCACATGCCGAGGATGGCCAGCATGAAGGCATAGGTCGGGATGGCGAAGAAGGTCCCGGACTCGCGGATGCCGCGCAGGTTCATGGCCGCGAGCAGGATGACGAGGACCGTCGCGAACGTCGCCTCGTGGCCGCTGAGCGCGCCGACGGCGGAAGCGGCGTACTGCGCCCCCGACGAGATCGACACGGCGACGGTGAGGACGTAGTCGACGAGCAGCGCGCTGGCGACCGTCGTGCCGGCTGTCGGCCCCAGGTTGACCGTGGCCACCTCGTAGTCGCCGCCGCCCGACGGGTAGGCGTGCACGTTCTGCCGGTAGGACGCCACCACGACCGCCATCACGACCGCGACGGCGATGCCGATCTTCCAGGACCAGACGTACGCCGACGCGCCCGCGAGCGACAGCATGATGAAGATCTCGTCGGGGGCGTAGGCGACCGACGAGAGGGCGTCGCTGGCGAATACGGGGAGGGCGATGCGCTTGGGGAGAAGAGTCTCGCCCAGTTGGGAGCTGCGCAGCTTCTGGCCGAGCAGGATCCGCTTGGCGACGTCGCCGACGCTCACGAGCGAACAGGATACGGTTCAGCCGTGCATGTGGTGATCATGGGCTGCGGCCGCGTCGGCTCCACGCTCGCGCGGAGCCTCGAGGACCGCAACCACACCGTCTCGATCATCGACAGCGATCCCGACGCGTTCCGACGCCTCGGCCCCGCCTTCAACGGCGACAAGGTGACCGGTTACGGCTTCGAGCAGGTCGTCCTGGAGAAGGCCGGCATCCGTCGTGCCGACGCGTTCGCGGCCGTCTCGAGTGGTGACAACTCCAACATCATCGCCGCGCGTGTCGCGCGCGAGACCTTCGGCATCCAGCAGGTCGTGGCCCGGATCTACGACCCCGGTCGTGCCGAGGTCTACCAGCGCCTCGGCATCACGACGGTCGCGACCGTGAAGTGGACCGCCGACCAGGTGCTGCGCCGGATCCTGCCCGCGGGCGCCGAGCCCGACTTCCGTGACCCCTCCGGGACGATCCGCGTCGACCAGGTGCCGGTGCCGGCGGTCTGGATCGGCCAGAAGACCTACGACTTCCAGGTCGAGTCGAACAGCCGGATCGCCTGGATCGACCGTCTCGGCGAGGGCATGCTGCCGACCCGTGAGTCTGTGATCCAGGAGGGCGACCTGCTCCACCTGGTGATGCGCGAGGAGCACGCCGCCGAGGTCTTCGCGGTGATCACCAAGGGACCCGAGGAGCACTGAGTGCGTGTCGCCATCGCCGGGGCCGGGGCCGTCGGCCGCTCGGTCGCCCAGGAGCTGATCACCAACGGTCACCAGGTGCTGCTGATCGACAAGAACCCCGTCTCGATCAAGCCCGACCGCGTGCCCGAGGCCGAGTGGCTGCTGGCGGACTCCTGCGAGATGTCATCCCTCGAGGAGGCCCGCCTCGACCAGTGCGACGTGGTGATCGCGGCCACCGGTGACGACAAGGCCAACCTGGTCACCGCCCTGCTGGCCAAGACCGAGTTCGGGGTGCCGCGCACGGTCGGCCGGGTCAACCACCCCAACAACGAGTGGCTGTTCACCGAGGCCTGGGGCGTCGACGTCAGCGTGTCGACCCCGCGCATCATGTCGGCGCTGGTCGAGGAGGCCGTCACGGTCGGTGACCTGGTGCGGCTGTTCACCTTCCGCCAGGGCAACGCCAACCTGGTCGAGCTCACCCTCCCGAGCGACTCGCCGTACGTCGGCAAGCCGGCCGGCCTGATCCCGTTCCCCGAGAACTGCGCCCTCGTCTCCATCCTGCGCGACGGACAGGTCTACCGGCCCGACGCCGACCAACCGGTCGAGTCCGGCGACGAGCTGCTCTTCGTCGCCGGTGCCGAGGTCGAGGACGCCCTCGAGAGGATGCTGGCGCCGTCGAAACACGGCGGCTGACGCTGCCGCTCGGCTTCAGAGATCCTTCTCGAACCAGCACCTGGCCCACTCGTTGTCGTTGTAGCGCTCGATCGAGCGGTACCCCGCCCGCTCGTACATCGCGATCGCCTCGACCAAGGTGTCGTTGGTGTCCAGCCGGACGACCTGGTGGCCACGGGTGCGCGCCAGGTCCTCGAGGTGCCGCAGCAGCCGCGCGCCCAGGCCGGCCCCACGCCACGAGTCGTGCACCCACATCCGCTTCACCTCGGCCGCTCCGTCGGGGAGCCGCTGCACTCCCCCGCACGCCACCGGCTCGCCATCGCTCGTCGCGACCACGAAGAAGCCGTCGGGTGTCGCCATCGAGGCGGCGTCGTGCTGCCAGGCGTCGCCGGGCTCGAAGCCGAACCGCTCGCCGATCTCCGCGAAGTACGCCCCCATCGCGCCGACGGCACGGGGGTCGGTGGGTGCGGTCTCCTCGAGCCGGACGGTGGCCGCGCGGACCAGCCGGTCGGCGGTGGCGAGCGCCTCGGTCAGCCGATCGCGCTGCCGCTCGCTCAGCGGGGCCAGCAGGTTGTCGACGAGCTCCTCGGAGCGCTCGTCGAGCCGTCGCCACGCGGTCCGGCCGCGCCGACTGAGGGTCACCCGCCGGCGACGGCGGTCGTCCCGGTCGGGCCGGACCACCACCAGGTCGTCGGCCTCGAGGGCCCGCAACAGCCGGCTCAGGTAGCCGGAGTCGAGGCCGAGCCGGTCTCTCAGCTCACGCACGGTCGCACCCGTCCCGTCGCCGGAGCCGATCTCGAAGAGGAGCCGCGCCGGGCCCAACGGCCGGCCCGTCCCGAGGAAGGAATCGTCGAGGGCGCCGATCCGCTGGGTGTAGGTGCGGTTGAACCGTCGCAGCACGGCGTTCTGCTCGACTGCCATTCTCTGACCCTAGTCAGAGGAACGCACCGGCGCCAGCGTCCTAGAGTGACCCGGTGGCCAGGGACAAGAGAACGCTCGCGATCACCAACGCCCACGTCGTCCCCATCGAGGGCGAACCGTACGACGGCACCGTCGTGCTGACCGGAGGCCGCATCTCGGCGGTCGGGAGGAAGGCCCGAGCCCCACGCGGGGCCGAGGTCGTGGACGCCGAGGGCGGGTGGGTGCTGCCCGGCTTCGTCGACGCGCACACCCACGTGGGCGTGTGGGGCGAGGGCGAGGGCTGGTCGGGCCAGGACACCAACGAGATGACCGACCCGAACACCGCGCAGGTCCGCGCGCTGGACGCGATCTACCCGGCCGACATCGGCTTCACCGATGCCCTCGTCGGCGGCATCACGACCGTGTGCGTGAACCCCGGCTCGGGCAACGTGATCGGCGGCCACTGCGTCGCCGTGCACACGCACGGCCGGACCGTGGACGAGATGGTGCTGCGCTCCCCCGCCGGCCTGAAGTCGGCCCTCGGCGAGAACCCCAAGCGCGTGTACGGCGACCAGAAGAAGACCCCGTCGACCCGGCTCGGTACGGCGGCGGTGCTGCGCGAGGCCTTCGTGGCGGCCCAGAACTACCAGGCCAAGCAGGCCGCGGCCAAGAAGGACAAGAAGCCGTTCGAGGGCCGCGACCTCAAGCTCGAGGCGCTGGCCATGGTGCTGGACCGAGAGATCCCCTGGCGCCAGCACTCGCACCGCGCCGACGACATCGCCACTGCGATGCGGATCGCCGACGAGTTCGGCTACGACCTGGTCATCGACCACGGGACCGAGGCCCACCTGATCGCCGACCTGATCGCGGCGAAGGGCATCCCCGTGCTCATCGGCCCGCTCATCGTCAGCCGGACCAAGGTCGAGGTGCGCAACCGCTCGACCGTCAACCCGGGGCTGCTGGCCAAGGCCGGCGTGGAGATCTCGATCATCACCGACCACCCGGTCTGCCCGATCGGCTATCTCGTCCACCAGGCGACCCTGGCGGTCAAGGACGGCCTCGACCCCGAGACCGCGATGCGCGCCATCACGATCAACCCGGCGCGGGTGCTGGGCCTCGACGACAGGATCGGGTCCCTCGAGGTCGGCAAGCTCGGCGACCTGGCGATCTGGTCCGGCGACCCGCTCGACGTGATGCAGCGGGCCCACCGCGTGTTCATCGAGGGCGAGCAGGTCTACGCCTGGTCGGCTCCGGAGGAGTGAGTGCCGTGGACGTGTTCCAGGTCGCGCAGCGCGCGGTCGACCTCGACCGGGCGCGCGACTTCTACTCCTGGCTGCTCGAGGCCGAGCCGACCGGCCACTTCGACCCACCCGGCCTGCTCTTCTTCCAGGTCGGCGGCACACGGCTGCTGCTCGACCGGGTGGCTCCGTCGGCGCTGGTCTACCTGCGCGTGGACGACGTACGCCGCGCGGTCCAACGCTGCGTCGACCGCGGCGTGGTCGTCGAGTCCGAGCCGCACGTGATCTTCCGCCACGAGGACGACGCCCTCGGTCCGGCCGGCACCGACGAGTGGATGGCGTTCGTGACGGACTCCGAGGGCAACACGGTCGGTCTGGTCAGCCACGCGCCGAGCGAGTCCTAGGCGCTCGGCTCGGGCGGAGGTTCGATGGGCGTCTGGTTGCGGCCGAGCACCCACACCATGGCCCCCAGCGCAGCCAGCTGCAGCGGCCAACCCAGCCCGATCTTCAGGATGCCGAGCAGGGCGACGGCCGTGTCGGCCTCGATGCGGCCCGTGTGCGCGCCCAGCCAGATGGGGGCCTGCACGACCACGCGCAGCACGCACGGCAGGGCGAGCAGCCAGGTGAGCCGGGTGCACAGCCGGACGACCTGCTTGTCCTGGTGCCAGGCCGTCGGGTCGCCGGTGACGCTGCCGACCATGAACCCGACCACCGGCCAGCCGATCAGGCAGGTGAAGGCGAAGACCAAGCCGTACACGCCGTTGTAGAGGATGCCGGGCAGGAAGTACGCCAGCGCCTGGGCGTCCGCGTCGCCGCCCCGGCTGGCCGAGATCCGCACGAACACCCAGCCGATGCCGATGCCGAACAGGGCGTTCAGCACGAACTGGGGTGTCGAGCGCTGCACGAGTCTGACCGCCAGCAGCACGAGGGCAGCGGCCACGCTGATCGTCAGGGCGAGGGTCAGGTTGCGCTGGGTGAGCCACGTGACGGTGAAGAGCAGCGTCGGGACCGCGGCCTCGATCATCCCGCGCCGGCCGCCGAGCGCCGTGGCGAGCTGACGACGGACGACGGCCTCGACCGTCTCGAGGCTCGGTGCCTCCTCGGTGGTGCCGGCGTCGGCCGGGGGTTGCTCGGTCATCAGGCGCGCAGCTCGTAGCGCGGGTTGTACATCACGCGCACACCGTCCTGGACCCCGATCCGGCCCTCGACCTCGAGCTGGCGGCCCGGCCCGATGCCGGTGATCTGCCGACGGCCCAGCCAGACCAGCGTGATCGCGCCGGAGCCGTCGAACAGCTCGGCCTCGAGCGCCGGCACGCCGCCGCGGGGGCGGAGGGTGACGGTCCGCAGCGAGCCGCTGAGCTTCACCCGGGTGCGGTCGGGGGCCTCGTCGATCGCGACGAGCCCGGACTCCCTGACGGTCTGACGCAGCTCGCGCGCGTGCTGGTCGGTGCTGTTGGCCCAGCGGCTCAACGTACGTCGCAGCTTGCTCTTGTGCCGGTCCTGCGGGCCGTCCTCGGGCCAGCGCCGTTCGTCGGCCTCCGGGTCGCCCATGGTCAGCTCCCGGACCGGCGCGCGTCGGGTGGCAGCGTGAGGGTCAGCGGGTCGCCGACCGGCATGGCGTGGTCGCCGCGACGGACCGCGACGGTGGCCAGCGCCTCCTCGAACGCCTCACCGGTCTCGGGGTCGGTCGCGGGACGGCCGAGCAGGGTGGCGCGCAGCAGCCAACGGGTGCCGTTGATGCCGATCACACGCGAGGGCTGCAGTCCGGACGTGCCGTCGGGTCGTGCGACGGGCATCTGGCAGACCAGCTCGGTGCCGAAGCGGCCCTCGCGCTCGGTGGCGGTGCCGCCCCGGCGGCCGAGGTCGGCGGCGATCTGCGGGCGGACCTCGCTCCACAGGTCCCCGTGGCGCGGCGCGGCGAACACCCGCAGCTCCAGCGCTCCCTCGGGCCCGGCGAACATCACCGACTGGACGTTGCCGGACGTCTCGTCCACCTGGAGCTGGAGCTCGGTCCCCGGCACGGGCAGGAGCACGAGCGCGCCCAGGTCGACGCGGCCCTCGGTGTCGACGAGGTCCTCGGCGTCGAACGGGCCCGCGCTCGCGGGCGTCTCCGAGAGCTCGCCCTCCTCGAGCGAGTCCTCGCCCGGTAGGTCGGTCGGCTCGTCGATGCTCTCGGCTGCCTTGCGGCGGAACTTCACGGGTGTCCTTCCTGGTGGGTCTCGGACTGGTCGGCCTGCTCGTGGGGGGAGCCGAAACCTCCGGTAGAACCGTATCCCCCGGTCCCGCGCACCGACGCCGGCAGTTCGTCGACGGCCACGAAGGCGGCGCGTTCGAAACGCTGGACGACCAGCTGCGCGACCCGGTCGCCGCGTCGGAGCTCCACCGGCTCGTGCCGGTCGTGGTTGATGAGCAGCACCTTGATCTCACCGCGGTAGCCCGCGTCGATGGTGCCGGGCGTGTTCACGAGCGACAGCCCGTGCCGAGCGGCCAGGCCGGACCGCGGGTGCACGAGGGCGACGTACCCGTCCGGCAGCGCCAGGGCGACGCCCGTCGGCACCAGCGCCCGTTCGCCCGGCGCGAGGACGACGTCGACCGCCGTGACCAGGTCGGCGCCCGCGTCCCCGGGGTGGGCGTACGCCGGCAGGGGCAGGTCCGGGTCCAGCCGCAGGACCGCGATCTTCAGGTCGGGCTTCAGGTCGGGCTGCCCGTCGGGCTGGTGGGGGTCGGGCACGGGCCGGACCCTACCCCCGGGACCCTACGCTGGGCGCCATGCCCGACCTCGCCGTACCTGACCCCGGGTACGACGAGCGGCTCGGCGTCCCGCTGCGGTGGTGGGTGCAGGGCGTGATGCTGCTGGCGACCTTCTGGCTGGCCTTCGTCGTCGCGATCCCGGGCGCGGTGCCGTGGCTGATCACCGGGGTGCTGGGGCTGGTGCTGGTGGTCGCGCTGGCCACGATCGGGTCGGCCCGGGTCGGCGTGGCGGGCGGTTCGCTGCACGCCGGGCGGGCACAGATCGGCCTGGAGCACCTCGGCACGGCCGAGCCGCTCGACGTGGCAGCCACCCGCCTGGCGATGGGCGCCGGCGCCGACGCCCGCGCCTTCCTCGTGATGCGTCCCTACCTGAAGCGCGCGGTGAGGGTGCCGATCACCGACCCGGCCGACCCGACGCCCTACTGGCTGGTCGGCTCCCGACACCCGGACGCGTTGGCCGCCGCCATCAACACGCGGTCCGGGACCCCACTGTCGGGGTGAGGTCGGCTCGCGCCGTCGCCACTAGGCTGACGCCATGGCAGAAAGTGGTTCGAAGGTCTGGACGGTGTTCTCACTCGTCGCTGCGCTGGCTGCGGCCGCGATCGCGAAGAAGACGCTGAACTCGTCGTGGCGGGCGGCCACGGGCAAGAACCCGCCCGAGAACCCCGCCGACCCCGACGTCGACGTCTGGGAGGCCGTGATGTGGGCCGCGGTGAGCGGCACGGTGATCGGCCTGGCCCGGATGCTCGCCCAGCGCAAGGCGGCCGGCTACTACAAGCGCTCCAAGGGTGAGCTGCCGCCCCAGCTCCAGCAGGGCAACGAGGTGGACGCCACCACCGCCTGACCCGAAGACACGAACGCCACCGCATCCCTCAGGATGCGGTGGCGTTTCGCTGCGGTCAGTGGTGGAGCGTCACGCCGCGCAGTCGCGGCAGATGAGCTTCTTCTCGTCGGCGAGCTGGCTGCGGTGGTGGACCAGGAAGCAGCTCATGCAGGTGAACTCGTCCTCCTGGCGGGGCATCACCTCGACGGCCAGCTCCTCGTGGGAGAGGTCGGCGCCGGGGAGCTCGAACGACTCGGCCGCTTCGGCCTCGTCCTCGTCGACCTTGCCGGAGTTCTTGTCATGCCGGCGGGCCTTGAGCTCTTCGATGCTCTCCTCTGACTGGTCCTCCTCGCTCTTGCGAGGTGCGTCGTAGTCGGTTGCCATCTTCTTCTCGTACTCCCTGTGTTGTGCCCGGGGGGATCTGCGGAATCCATGGATCGTGAGTCCGCGGCCTGCGGCGCGCCAGATTGTGCACCATCGACCGGTGGTCGCGGTATCCGGTAGCGCTCGTGTCTCACGGACGGGTACCGAACGCGCAGCCGGACCCACCTATTCCCCGAGCCGTGCACGGTCCCGAACCCTGTGTACGGGGTGCCTACAAGCGGGCGAGGAAACCGGCGTCCCGGACGGCGGCCAGGAGCTCGTCGAAACCGTGTGCCGGGGCGGCCACCAGGGCGCCCGTGCCGTAGGCCCCAGGGTGCATCTCCCAGCGCGCACCGGCCTGGGTCGCGATGAACGCGCCCGCCGCATAGTCCCAGAGGTTCACGCCCTCCTCGACGTAGGCGTCCGCGCTGCCCTCGGCGAGATGGCACAGGTCCAGGGCGCACGAGCCGAGCCGGCGGATGTCGCGCACCTGCGGGAGCAGCCGGGCCACCGCGGCGGCCTGGACGGCGCGCTTGGCGGCGTCGTAGCCGAAACCGGTGATGACCAGGCGCTGGTGCAGAGGAGCCGGGCCCCGGACCGCCAGGGGCACGCCGTCGCGCCGGGCCTCGCCGGCCGTGGCGACGTACTCGACGCCGGTCGCGGCGTTGAGGACCACCCCGGCCACCACGTCGCCGTCGTGCTCCACCGCGATCGAGACGGAGTACTCCGGCAGTCCGTACAGATAGTTCACGGTGCCGTCGATCGGGTCGACGACCCAGCGCACGCCGGTGGAGCCGGACGCGGTGCCGGTCTCCTCGCCCAGGAACGCGTCGTCGGGGCGCCGGTCGAGGACCAGACGCCGGATCAGCTCCTCGCTCTCACGGTCGGCGAGGGTCACCACGTCCACGTCGCTGGACTTCGTGTCGGCGACGCTGACCCCGTGGGTACGGCGCTCGCGGATGTGGGCGGCCGCCGCGCGGGCCGCCACGAGGGCGATCTCGAGCAGCTCGCCGGCGGTGACGTCGAGGTCCGTCACGTGACCAGCTTGGGAGGCGCCTGAGGGCCGCCGACCACCGGCTGCTCACCGCGCAGGTTCGGGCAGCAGCCCGCGGCGCACAGGTCGGGTGCGGCCATCAGCCCACCGACCGCGACGCGCGGCACCTCCTCGCCGCGCTCGGTGGCGGCGCGCTCCACCAGCAGCTCGCGGGCCAGGCCGACGAACCGTGGGTCGATGCCCGGCGTCGCCGCCCGGCTCACCGGGAACGACAGCCGCTCGGCGGTCGCCAAGGCCTCGGTGTCGAGGTCGTAGATGACCTCCATGTGGTCGGAGACGAACCCGATGGGGATGATGACGGCCGAGCTCGCGCCGTCCTTGGCCAGCTCCTCGAGGTGGTCGTTCACGTCGGGCTCGAGCCACGGCATGTTCGGTGGTCCGGAGCGGGAGCAGAACACCAGCCGCGAGGGGTGCTTGCGGGCGACCTCCTGGCGCACCCGCTCGGCCACGACGGTGGCGGCGGAGCGGTGCTGGCCGAGGTAGGCGCGACCCCACGGGCCGCTGCGCTCGTTCATGTCGACCGGGATCGAGTGGGTCACGAAGACCAGGTGCGCGCCGTTGCGCACGTCGTCGGGCAGCTCGGCCAGCGCGGCGAGGGTCGCGTCCACCACCGGCTCGATGAACCGCGGGTGGTTGAAGTAGGCGCGCAGCCGGTCCAGCCGCGGCGCACCGGGGACCGCAGCCGCGGCCGCGGCCAGGTTCTCGCGGTACTGCCGGCAGGAGGAGTACGACGAGTAGGCCGACGTCAGGAAGCTCGCGGCCCGCGTGATGCCGTCGTCGCGCATCTGGGTGACCGCGTCGACGAGGTACGGGTCCCAGTTGCGGTTGCCCCAGTACACCGGCAGGTCGATGCCCGCACCGGTGAGGTCCTCGCGGATGGCGCCCAGCAGGGAGCGGTTCTGGTCGTTGATCGGCGAGCGGCCGCCGAACAGGTGGTAGTGCTCACCGACCTCCTCGAGGCGCTCGCGCGGGATGCCGCGGCCGCGGGTGACGTTCTCGAGGAACGGGAGGACGTCGTCGGGCTTCTCGGGGCCGCCGAACGACACCAGCAGGAGGGCGTCGTACGGGCGCACGTCCGAGGGCATGGCTCCATCGTAGAGAGGCTCCCCTTACTGTCAGCCTCGATGCTCACGACGTACCGCCGCATCCTGGCCGTGCCAGGAGCCCTGCTCTTCAGCGCGACCGGGCTGGTGGGCCGCCTGCCGATCTCGATGCAGGGTCTCGGCATCGTGCTGCTCGTCGTGAACGCCACCGGCTCCTACGCGTACGCCGGGGCGGTCGCCGGCGCCACGACCGTCGCGAACGCGGCGGCGACGATCTTCCAGGGCCGCGCCCTCGACCGGCTCGGGCAGTACAGGGTGCTGCCGGCCCTGATCGTCACGTGGGGCACCGCCCTGGCGCTGCTCATCGCAGCGGTGCACGGCGAGTGGCCACGGTGGAGCGTCTTCGCCCTCGCGATCGGGGCCGGCCTGATGCTGCCGCCCGTGGGCACCTGCGTCCGAGCCCGCTGGTCCTACGTGCTGGACGAGCCGCGCGAGGTGCAGACGGCGTACGCGCTCGAGTCGGTGGTCGACGAGGCCGTGTTCATCACCGGCCCGATCCTGGTCACCGCTCTGGCCACGGCCTGGGACCCGGTGGCCGGTCTCGTCGCGGCCATCCTCGCCGGCGTCAGCGGCACGCTCTTCCTGGCGGCGCAGCGAGCCACCGAGCCGCCGGGCCACCCGCGCGTCTCGACGGCCGACGGGAAGACCGCGGGTCCGCGGATGCCGTGGCGCACGGTGGCCCCGCTTGCGGTCGTGGCTCTGGCGCTGGGCTCGTTGTTCGGGTCGGCCGAGGTGACGACGGTGGCCTTCGCCGAGGAGCACGGCGTCCCCGGGGTGACCGGCGTCCTGCTGGCCTTCTGGGCGCTCGGGAGCCTGCTCGCCGGCGTGATCACGGGCGCGGTCCACTGGACGAAGGGACCCTCGACCCGGCTGAAGGTGGGCACCATCGCCCTCACCCTGGGCATGGCCCCGCTGGGGTTCATCGACACCGTCTGGGTGATGGCGGCCGCCCTGTTCCTCGCCGGCTTCGCCATCGCACCCTCGCTGATCGCGACCCTGTCGCTCGTGGAGCAGCGCGTCCCCGCGGCGCGGCTCACCGAGGGGATGGCCTTCATCCACACCGGGCTGGCCGCCGGTATCGCCCCCGGCGCGGCCATCAGCGGCCTGGTGGTCGACGCGGCGGGGGCGTCCCCGGCGTACCTCGTCTCGGTCGGGGCCGGACTGGTCGCGGTCGTGGCGGCCCAGACCCTGCCGCGGGTGAGTCCGAGCGTGTCGTAGGCCTCAGACGTTGGCCGGGCCGGTCGGGAGCGGCGCCCGCCAGTGCAGCCGCAGAGCCAGCAGCCGCCAGGTGAGGCAGACGCCGGCGCCGGCGAGGGCCACGACCAGCGTGCGCTGGCCGAGACCGTCGAGGACGACGACGACCACGGACCCGGCCAGGGCAGGGATGGCGTAGAGCTCGCCGCGGAAGACCTCGGGCACCCGGTTGGCCAGGAGGTCACGGGCGATACCGCCACCGATGGCGGTGACCAGGCCCATCAGGGCGGCGGGGACGGGGCTCAGGCCGTACTCCAACGCCTTCAGGGAGCCGGTGACGCAGAAGAGCGCCAGCCCGAACGCGTCGAAGATCGTGACCAGCCGCTCCACCCGCCCCACGGCCGGATGGAAGACGAAGGTGATCAGCCCGGCCGCGACCGGCACGAGCAGGTAGCGCCAGTCGGCCAGCGCGGCCGGCGGGATGTCTCCGATGAGGACGTCGCGCAGGAACCCGCCACCCAGGCCGGTCACTCCGGCGAGCACCAGCACGCCGAACACGTCGAGCCCGCGCCGCACCCCGACCAGGGCCCCGGAGATCGCGAACACGAAGATCCCGACCAGGTCGAGCACCACCAGCAGGGTTGTGGACGACACCCGGACAGGTTAGGGCCGGGGAGGGGTCGCTCGGGCGTAGGCTCGACGCAACCGGAGCCTGACCCAGAACCTGACCCAGAACCTGATCGTGTGCCCTGACCTCGGGCGAAAGGAGAACGACGAGCAGATGGTCCACCTCACCCTCGCGGGTCTGAGCGAGGACGGGAATCGCCTGCTGCTCGTGTCCGCCACCGGGGTCGAGTTCACCCTCGACGTCGACACCAACCTCAAGGCCGTCCTGCGCGGCGACCACCACGCGAGGGCCCGCCTCGGCCAGTTGGAGATCAAGATGGAGAGCGTCCTGCGACCTCGCGACATCCAGGCGAGGATCCGTGCCGGCGAGACCCCCGAGGCCGTCGCCACCGCGGCCCAGACCACGGTCGACAAGATCATGCCGTTCGCCGCGCCGGTGCTCGCCGAGCGCGAGCACGTCGCTCAGCGCGCCCAGCGCGCGTCCCTGCGCCGCTCGGCCGGCACGGCCTCCGCGGCCAGTCGCACGCTCGGCGACGCCATCGGCAGCCACCTCCGCGGCCTGAACATCGACCCGGGCGGCGTGGACTGGGACGCGTGGCGCCGCGAGGACGGCCGGTGGACCCTGACCGCCACCTTCCAGGCCGGCGCCCACGAGGGTCAGGCGGCGTTCACGTTCGACGCCCCGGGCAACTACGTCTCGGCCGACGACGAGGAGGCCCGCTGGCTGGTCGGCGACGGCCCGACGGAAGCCGCGGAGGACGCCGCCCCCGCCCCGAGCACCGATGACCTCACGGCAGCCCGCCGGCGCCGCCTGGCCGCCGTCCCTCCCGACGAGCTGCCTCTCGGCGAGGACGCCATCGACCTGGTCAGCGAGGACCCCGTCGAGCCCGCCGTCCCCGACTCCCTGGGGTCCGAGGCCCCCGTGGAGGCCTACCTCGACGACGAGTCCGCTGCCGACGACACCGGACCGGAGCCGGACGACGAGCCGTCGGACGAGGCCGTCGACGACGCCCGCGCCGACGAGCCGGCCGGCCGCCCCGCCAAGCGCAAGGGCCGCGCGTCGGTGCCGAGCTGGGACGAGATCATGTTCGGCGGCGGCAAGCACGACTAATTGGCTCGCTCCGCTCGCTGTTCGCCGCGCGATAACCCCGGGTCTTCCTCATCGACTCGCTCGCTGCGCTCGCATCGCTCGTCGTGCAGACCCGGGTGCGCGGCGAACGAAGTCTTGTCTCACTGTCGGTGGCCGCGACTAGCGTCGCGGGTGTGGGTGCTGGACATGCGAAAGTCCTGGTTCCAGAAGCGTGGGTCGAGCGGTTGGCGCGGATCGCGCTGGCGCTGCCCGACGCCTACCAGGAAGAGGCCTGGGTCGGCGAGCGGTGGCGGGTGCGCGGGCGCACCTTCGCCCACGTGCTGCCGATCGAGTCCGGCCGGCCCGAGGCGTACTCACGGGCGGTCGGCAGCCCGGGGCCGCACGTCGTGATGACGTTCAGGGCCGACCCGGAGGAGCTCGAGGCGATCATCCGGTCTGGCCCGCGCTACTTCCGGGCCCGCTGGGGCACCGACGTCGCCGGCGTGGTGATCGACGACGACGTCGACTGGGACGAGCTGCGCGAGCTGGTGACCGAGAGCTACTGCCGTCTCGCGCCGCGCAAGCTCGTCAGGCTGGTGGACCGGCCACCGGTCTCGCCGGGTCGCTGACCCAGTCGCTCCACGAGCCGGCGTAGAGCGCGGCCGGCACCCGGGCGACGGCCAGCGCGAGCAGGTCGTGGCAGGCGGTCACGCCCGAGCCGCAGTACGCCGCCACGTCGGCGCCGGCAACAGCGCCCACGGCGGCGTACGTGCGGCGCAGCTCGTCGGGGTCCTTGAAGAGTCCGCCCGGTCCGAGGTTGTCGTTGGTCGGCACGTTGACGGCTCCCGGCACGTGCCCGGCGACGGGGTCGATGGGCTCGTGCTCGCCGGCGTACCGCTCGTGCGCCCGGGCGTCGACCAGGACCTCCACCGCCGGCACGTCGTCGGTGTCGACCACCGGCAGGTGGCCCGGGCTCGCCGTGAAGTCGCCGGGGTGCTCGGGTGTCACGGGTCCGGTCTCGCTCGTGCCGCCCGCGTCGAGCCACGCGGGCCAGCCGCCGTCCAGGACGCGGACGTCGTCGTGGCCGTGGTAGCGCAGCAGCCACCAGGCGCGGGCCGCCGCGCGGCCGCCCCAGTCGTCGTAGACGACCACCGGGCGGTCGTGACGCACCCCGGCGTCCCGCATCGCGGTCTCGAAGACCGCGGTGTCCGGCAGAGGGTGCCGGCCGCCCGGCTCGCCCGGCATCGCCGGTGGGCCGGCCAGCGCGGTGTCCAGGTCGACGTAGACGGCTCCCGGGATGTGGCCCGCCTCGTACGCCGGCCGGCCGTCGGGCCCGCCGGTCTGGTAGCGGACGTCGAGGACGGTGATCGGACCGAGCAGGTGGGTGAGGTCGCGGGCGGTGACGAGGGGGGACGCCATGGGAGACATCCTGGCCCGTCGGAGGCGTGTGACAGGATCACGACCCGTGGCTGAGCTCCAGTTCTTCACCGGCACGATGGACTCCGGCAAGAGCACGCTGGCGCTCCAGACCAACCACAACCACGCCGTGCGTGGTCGGGTCGGCCGGATCTTCACCACCCACGACCGGGCCGGCGAGTCCATCCTGTCGAGCCGCCTGGGTCTCCAGCACGACGCGATCGAGGTGCACAACGGCTTCAACTTCTGGCGGTACGTCGTCGACACCCTGACGCAGGGCGGTCGGATCGACTACCTGATCTGCGACGAGGCCCAGTTCTTCACCGCGGACCAGGTCGACCAGCTCGCCCGGGTCGTCGACGAGCTCCAGATCGACGTGTTCGCGTTCGGCATCCTCACCGACTTCCGCAGCATGCTCTTCCCGGGCAGCGCCCGGCTCGTGGAGCTGGCGGACCGCATGCACGTGCTCCAGGTCGAGGCGCTGTGCTGGTGCGGCAAGCGGGCCACCCACAACGCCCGGACCGAGAACGGCGTGATGGTCGTGGAGGGCGAGGTGATCGTCGTCGGCGACGTGGACGACCCGGAGCACGAGCCCGCCGACGTCGCGTACGAGGTGCTCTGTCGCCAGCACCACCGTCGCCGCCTGACCGCCGCCCGCGCCCACGCCGTCAGCCTCGCCCCCGAGCCGCTCCCGTTCGGGTGACCTACCGTCGGTCGAGGAGGGACGGAGTCCCGTCACGAGACCCCGCGACCGACAGAGCCGCCTGCTCGCTCACCGGGTTTCGTGACGGTTGCTGCGCAACCTCCTCAACCAACGGGGTGACTCAGTCCACCAGGAGGGGGATCAGCATCTCGTCGGCGGTCAGCGACCCGTGCAGGCCGATGAGCGTGGACTCGTACGCGAAGTCCGTGGTCGAGATGACGGCGTGGTCGCCGCGGCACGCGACGACGACGTCGCCGAGCCTCGGCATGACCAGCGGCTCCACGGCACCGAACCAGCCGCGACCGATCGCCTCCTCGCGCGTCAGGACGTCGGCCCGGTCGCCGAGCACCGAGCCCCAGGTCGCGGCCACGTCGTCGACGGCCCCGCTCCGGCAGTAGAGGTGCCGGAACCGCGCCTCGCCGCCCATCAGGAAGAGTCCGTCGCGCAGCTCCACCTCGGCGTCGACGTCGACCCGTGACGAGCGCGGGGAGTCGACCATGCCGTGGTCGGCGATGACGAGCAGCCGCACGTCGGAGGGCAGCGACTCCCGCAGCTGCTCGGCCTCGGCGTCGACCATGGCGAGCTGCTGGAGCCACGGGTCCGAGGCCACGCCGTAGCGGTGGCCCGTCCAGTCGAGGTCGCCGTCGTAGAGGTAGGTGAGGCTGGGCCGTTCGCTCGACGCCGCGACGGCGGCGGCGAGCCGCTCCCCCACGCGGTCCGCTCCGACGAACTCCGCGCCGCGGTGGGCCGCGACCGTCAGGCCGCTCCCCCGGAACTCGCGCTTGTTGACCACCGTCACCGACGCGCCGTTCAGCCGCAGCCCGGTGAACGCCGTCGCGTGCGGCTGCCACTCCTTGGGGTCGACCTGCTTGTCCCACGCCAGCGCGTTGAGCAGTCGTTCGGTGCCGGGGATCCGCGAGGTGAAGCCCACCAGCCCGTGCGCCCCGGGCGGCAGGGCGGTGCCGAGCGAGCTCAGGCTGGTCGCGGTCGTCGACGGGACGCCGGCGGTGCCGGGCGCCTGTCGACCGATCAGCGAGGAGAGGTACGGCGCCGCCTCGGCGTACCTCTCCAGCAGCCGCGCCCCGAGACCGTCGACCAGGAACACGACGTACGCCGGCGCTTCGGGCAGCAGCAGAGCGTCGGGTGCCCGCTCGTCGGGCCGGTGCTTGACCCCGATGGCCGCACCCACCGCGGGCACCACGTCGACCAGGGACCGGCTCCCGTAGGCCGGCTCGACGAAGGCCTGCTCGACGGGCGGGCTCACGCGCCCTGGGTGCGCGCCGACAGGGAGTCGGCGAAGGCCAGCAGGAGGGCGACCGCGTCGGTGCCGTCGGCGGTGGCCGAGGCGCGGATGGAGAAGTCGTCGGGGGCCAGCACGCCGGTGTAGCCGTGGTCGGCCTCGCACTCGGGGTCCTGGCAGCCGGCCGGCTCGAGGTCGATCCGGCTGACGCCGCCCCAGCCGATGGTGACCACGGCCTCGGCCGCGGGGGCCGACCCGGACGTCGGGTCGGTGACCATGCGGGTGACCACCACCGACTTGACGGCCGACAGGGCGATCGCCTCCGTGGAGGTGGAGGTGTAGGGCTCCGCGATCAGGTCGTCGGCGGCGTGCTCGTCGGTGTGGGCCACGACCAGCCGGCTCGGGGTGAGGACGACGACGGTCAGGTGCCGGCGGATCTCGTCGCGGTCGAAGGTCGGCTCGTGGTGCAGGTAGAACGACACGACCTCTTCGCCCGCGACCGCACCGGACACCCCGTCGGCCACCACGTCGGGGTAGTAGCCCGTGTGGTGGATCGCCTCGCGCAGGTCGAGGGCCCGGTCGCGGTCGTGGGTACGCATGGGCGTCAGTCTGGCACGCACCCGTGCCTCCGGTTCGGGCTACTCCACCCGGGTCTCCTCCATCACCCAGTTGGTCTCCCAGGTGCTGCCGTCGTCGGTCGAGAACGCCTGGTCCCACGAGGCGCGCTCCGGTCCGTGCACCGTCCAGCGGAAGCGACACAGGATCGGCACTCCGTCGTGCTGGTCCTCGGCGACGAACTCGCCCACGCCGTCGACGAACCGGCCGCGTACGGGCGTGGTGTCCATCTGCAGGGTGCGGCTGTCGAGCCAGTGCAGCGCCCACTCGCCGGCGGCGACGTCGTAGGTCCGGAACGTCATGCCGCGGTACGGCGAGGGGTGCGGCAGCGCGCCCTCGTCGATGCTCACCAGCCCGTTGAGGTGGGTCCGGGCCTCGAAGCGGGACTCGTACTCGTCCCAGTCGGTGCACCCGGTCAGCCGCGAGCGCAGCTTGCGGTGCTGGACCCGCCAGGTACCGGTGAGGAAGTCGAAGTCGGAGGTGACCTTCGGGAGGTGGTCCTGCGGCACCGCGACGGGAGCCTCGCCGGTGCGGTGGAAGCGCATCTCCCAGTTCTTCTCCCACGTCTGCTCGTCGTCGACGGAGTACGCCTGCTGCCACCGCGCGTCGGTCGCGGTGATGTCGCCCCACTCGTAGGTCATCCGGGTCGGCCGGCCGCCCTGCGGGATCTCGTGGCCCACCAGCAGGCACTGCCGCTCGCCGGGCCCGCCCTCCCAGCGGCCGTGCACGGGCGGCCCGACGTGGCCGTCGTGGCTGCTGACCCAGAAGATGGCCCACTCGTCGCGGTCGGCGGAGTACAGGCGGAGGGACATCCCCGAGGCGCCGGCGCTCGGGAAGGTGATCTCGTCGACGCTGACCGCGCCGTCGAGGTAGGTGTAGCCCGCCGCCCGGCTGTCGCCGGTGACGACCCACTCGGTGCTGCCGGTCAGCGGTGCGCGGAGCCGGTGGTGCTCGACGTCCCACGTCCCGACGAGGAAGTCGAAGTCGGTGGAGGTGCGGTGGCCGGTCTCGGTCGAGGTCATGTCGTCCAGCCTGCACGTCATACCTGTCAGTTCCTGGCAGCGATTGTCGGCGCTCTCCCCTAACGTCCGGGACATGCGCTCCAGCCGCCTCGTCTCGATCCTGATGCTGCTCCAGGCCCGTCCCCGGATGACCGCCCGCGAGCTCGCCGGCGAGCTCGAGGTCTCGCTGCGCACCGTCTACCGCGACGTCGAGGCGTTGTCCGCCGCGGGCGTCCCCGTCTACGCCGAGCAGGGCCGGGCGGGCGGCTACCGCCTCGTCGACGGCTACCGCACCCGGCTGACCGGCCTGACCGAGGACGAGGCACTCTCGCTGTTCATGGTCGGCCTGCCTGGTCCGGCCGCCGCGCTGGGTCTGGGCGAGGAGGCGGCGTCCGCCGAGCGCAAGCTGCTGGCTGCCCTCGGCCCGGCCCAACGGGTGCGGGCCGGCCGGCTGCGCGACCGGTTCCGGCTCGACGTCTCGGCGTGGTACCACCCCGCGGAGGAGCCACCGCACCTCGCCGCGCTCGCCGAGGCCGTGCTCGACGACCGCGTCGTCGACGTGGTCTACCGACGCTGGGAGGCGCCGCGCGAGGTCGAGCGTCGGCTGGCGCCCTACGGGCTCGTCCTCAAGGGCGGCACCTGGTACCTCGCCGCAGCGTGCGACGGTTCCGTCCGCACCTACCGGGTGTCCAACGTGCTGCGCCTCACCCCGACCGCCGACCACTTCGAGCGACCGGCCGAGTTCCGGCTCGGCGCCTGGTGGGCGACGCACCTCGCAGACTTCGACAAGCGCCGCCTCTCCCGCGTCGCCGTCGTCCGGCTCTCCGCTGCCCTCGTCCGACGCCTGCCCGACCTCTCCGACGCGGCGCTGCGCGACGCCGTCATGGGGGTGACCCCGGACGCGGACGGCTGGACGACCGTCGAGCTGCCGATCGAGCACGACGATGTGGCGGCCCGCCAGCTGCTGCCGCACGCGGGCGACCTGGAGGTCGTCTCCCCCGCGTCGCTGCGCGAGCTGGTGGTGGCACAGGCCCGCGCGGTGGTGGCGATGTACGCCTAGGAGCGGACGACCTCCATCAGCGCCGCCAGGCCAGGCTCCACCACCTCGGCGTCGCCGACCACGACCGAGACCATCGAGGCGGGGGCCAGCATCCTCGCGGCCGCCTCCTGCACGTCGTCGGGGGTGGTGGCGGCGAGCCGGGCGGGGTACTCCTGCAGCCAGTCGACTCCCTTGCCGTCCGACATCAGGTCGACCAGGGTCTCGGCGAGACCCGCCTGGGTGGCGGTCCCGAGGGCAAGAGTGCCGGTGAGGTACTGGATCGTGGACTCGAGCTCGTCCGGTGTCGGCGGCAGCGACGCGATCCGGCCGAGCTCGTAGAGCACCTCCACCATCGCGGGAGCCGTCACCTCGGTCGCGACGTCGGCGGACGTGAGCAGCCGCGAGTCGCCCCGGAGGTGCCGGACCGAGCTGTGCGGGCTGTAGGTGTAGCCCTTGTCCTCGCGGATGTTCTGGGTCAGTCGCGAGGAGAAGGAGCCTCCGAAGATGCCGTTGGCGAGCTGGGCGGCGGCGTAGCCCTCGTCGGTACGCCGCACCGCGCGGCCGCCCAGGCGGAGGTTGGACTGCACGGCGCCGGGTCGGTCGACGAGCAGCAGGGGCACGTGCGGCACGTCGGGCACCGCCGGCACCTCGGCGCCGGTGCCGTCGGCCTGCCAGCCCCCGAGGGCCTTCTCGACCTGGTCGAGGGCACGCGCCGGCGTCAGGTCGCCGACGAGCACGAGAAGGCTGCCGCGGGGGACGACGCGTCGCCGGTGCAGAGCGCGCAGCGAGCGAGGCGCCACCTCGTCGACCTCGCCTGGCGTCGGCAGCGAACGACCGTAGGGGTGGTCGCCGTACCGGCGGTTCAGCCACGCCTCGTCGGCCACCACACCCGGTTGCGACAGGGCGCGGCGCAGGTGGTCGCCCAGCCTGCCGGCCTCCCGCTCGGAGGCCGCACGCGGGTACGCCGCATCGGTGAGCACCTCGGCCAGCAGGCCGAGCAGGCTTCCGAGCTCTGACTTGAGCGACTCGCCACCGAAGGAGAGGCCGTCGGCGCCGTCGTCGACGCGCAGCCCGCCTCCCAGGCGTTGCAGGGCCTCGGCCAGCTCGCCCTGCGAGCGGTTGCTCGTGCCCAGCATCATCGTCCGCGAGAGCACGGCCGTCTTGGCCAGGTCGGCGTCGCGGCGGATGGCGTTGGGCACCCGCAGCCGCAGGTGGACCAGCGGCACGCTCGCCCTCCGGACGGCGACGACCCGGAGCCCGCTCGCCAACGTCCGCTCGGCGATCGAGGGGAGCCGTTGCTTGCGGGGCTTGGTGAGAGCCGGGACCGGTTGCGGCTTGCGCTCGCGACGGGACTTCGTGGGGCTCATGCGTCACCTGCGATCAGGTCGAGGCGGGCTCGGGCGTCGGGTCTGAGGGTCCCGGCCGCCGCGGCGACCTGTTCGGCGGTGACCTGCTCGAGCAGGTCTGGCAGCTCGTGGGTGAGCTCGGGGCGGCCGCGCTGCTGCTCGTACGACGCGACGCGCAGCGCCCGCTGGAGGACGTTGTCGTCGGCGAGTAGAAGGTGCGACCGCAGTCGGGCCGTGACCCGCGTGAGCTCGTCGGCGGCGATCCCGTCGGTGGCGAGCCGGTCGAGCTCCTCGTCGACGGCCGCGACCACCCTGTCGGTGGTGACGCCGGCCGGGTGGTGCGCCTCGAGCACGAACGGGCTCGGGTTGCGCACGTCGAAGGCGTCCTCCATCAGGCCGAGGTGGCAGCCGACGTCGGTGGCCAGCCGGTCCTCCTGCACGAGTCGGCGCCGCAACCGCGAGGCGTCGCCGGTCGCGAGCGCGGAGGCGACGACGACGTACGGCAGGTAGGCGTCGAGGTCGGCCGGGTCGGGCACCCGCCAGCCGAGGGCCACTGCTGGTGCGGGGGCCATGTCGTCCTTCTGCTCCCCGCGCCGTTCGGTCGTGGGGGCCGGCTCGTCGAAGTCGGGCCGAGGCGGCACGGCCCGCTTGGGCACCGGGTCGAAGTGCCGGTGGACGAGCTCGGCGGCGTGGTCGACCTCGAAGTCGCCGGTGACCGCGAGCACGGCGTTGCCGGGGGCGTAGTAGGCGTCGAAGAAGTCGCGGGCGTCGTCGAGACTGGCCTGGCTCAGGTCCTCGAAGGAACCGTAGCCGTCGTGGGCGTTGGCCCACGTCTCGTAGAGCACCGGCGCCAGGGTCAGCCAGGGGAAGCCGCCATAGGGCTCGTTGAGGACGTTGACCCGGATCTCCTCCTTGACCACCGCGATCTGGTTGGCCAGGTTCTCCTCGGTCACGGCCGGCCAGCCCATCCGGTCGGCCTCGAGGAACAGAGCCCGGTCCAGGGCGTTGGACGGGAGCATCTCGTAGTAGTTGGTGTAGTCCAGGCGCGTCGAGCCGTTGAGGACTCCGCCCGAGGACGAGATCTGGTTGACCAGCTCCATCTTCCCGAGCGACGCCGAGCCCTGGAACATCAGGTGCTCGAAGAGATGCGCGAAACCCGTCCGTCCCTGCGGCTCGGAGCGGATGCCGACGTCGTAGTAGACGGCGACCGCCACCACCGGCGCTGACCGGTCCGGCGCGAGCACGACGCGGAGACCGTTGCGGAGCTTCAGACGTTCGTAGGTGGGCGAGGCCATGCGGGCGACGCTAGCCGACGCTCAGCTTGCGAGGTCTCGTGACAGGCGCTGCGCGCCTTCCTCGACCAACGCGGCTCCCCGTGCCGTCCGTCGCGCACCCTGGTCTGCACGACGAGCGATGCGAGCGCCAGCGAGCGAGTCGAGGAGGAAGACCAGGGGTCATGGCGCGGCGGACATGCGAGCGGAGCGAGCTATCCAGGCAGCGTGTCGGCGAGGTCGGGCAAGCGGCGGACGAACCAGTCGGACCTCGGGTCGGCGACCGGCTCGACCCGGCCGAACGCCGTGAGCACGGTGAGGTCCTCGGCGCCCGCAAGCACGAGCGCCAGGTCGAGCGAGGCCACCTGGGGGATGTCGTGCTGGAGCTGGGCGACGCGCTGCACGAGCCGCTCGACCTCGGCGACGTCCACGGCCTCGCTGCCCCGGTAGCCGAACAGGATCGGCGCGGCCTTGATCTCTCGCACCATGGCCTCGGCGTCCCGCTCCCCCAGCGGCGGGATCCGGTAGGACCGGTCCTCCAGCAGCTCGGTCAGCGGTCCGGAGATCCCGAACGACACGACGGGACCGAAGAGCGGGTCCTCGATCGAGGCGACGCTCACCGGGATGCCCGGAGGGGCGTTCTTCTGCACCACGAAGCCGGCCGAGAGGGAGTCGGTGATGATCTCGTTGAGGCTGCGCCAGGCCTGCCGCATCTCCGCCTGGTTGTCGATGTTGCGCCACACGTGGGCGAGGTCCGGACGCTCGCGCAGGCGGTCGGTGGTGGCCTTCAGCACGACGTCCCAGCCGAGCTCCTTGCCGACACGCACCGCTTCCTTGAGCGACGAGACCGGGGTGGCTCCCCACAGGTCGATGCCGTAGGCCGCGAGCAGGGTGCGCAGCTCGTCGGGCTCGAGGTCACGACCGTCGGGGTGCGCGATGAGCAGCCGGTTCACGAACTGCTTCGCCGCGACGGGGTCGACTCCGTCGAGCGTGGCGGCCGGGCCGTTCGGGGTGCGCAGCCACACGGCGTACCCGACGACCGAGGCGAGCGCACGCACGGCGGACTCGATGGCGGGGTACGACGGCACCGAGCCGCGGCCGGCGCTCGAGCCGGCGACGTCGGGCACGCGCAGCAGCTCGGGGACGCCCTCCGCGCCGAGGAACGAGGAGACGATCGGCTTGTCGGACTGCTCGCCGACCGCGGCGAGCACGTTGGCGACGTCCTCGCCCGAGACGTTGAGCGGCGGCACGTAGACCGCGACCACCGAGTCGACGTCGGGGTCGTCGATCGCCGCGTCGAGGGCGTCCTCGAAGTCCTCGGCCGTGGCGTCGGCGCCCAGCGCGACCGAGCGGTTGACGACCAGGCCGACGGCGGAGGCGGCGTCGGCGGCCAGCAGCCCGATGGCGTCGCTGTTGCCCACGATCGCCACCCGCCGGCCCCGCGGCAGCGGCTGGTGTGCCAGCAGCTGGGCCACGTCGAACATCTCGTCGAGGGTGTCGACCTGGATCACCCCGGCCTGCCGGAACATCGCGTCGACGGCGTGCTGCGGCGCCGCGATCTGGCGCACGATCTGACCCATCGGGACGCCCTGGGTCGTCCGGCCCGAGCGGACGGCGATGATCGGCTTGCGCAGCGACACCCGGCGCGCGATCCGCGAGAACTTCCGCGGGTTGCCGATCGACTCGAGGTAGAGCAGGACGACCTCAGTGGCCTCGTCCTCCTCCCAGTACTGGAGCACGTCGTTGCCGGAGACGTCGGCCCGGTTGCCGGCGCTGACGAACGTCGAGAGCCCGAGACCCCGGTTGGTGACCTTCTCGAGGATCGCGGAGCCGAGCGCGCCGGACTGGCAGAAGAAGCCCGCCCGGCCGCGAGCGGGGATGTGGGACGACAGCGAGGCGTTGAGCTGGACCGCGGGGTCGGTGTTGATGATGCCGAGGCAGTTGGGCCCGATCAGGCGCAGGCCGTAGGAGCGGCAGAGCCCCAGCAGCCGGCGCTGGCGCTGGCGGCCCTCCTCTCCCACCTCGGCGAAGCCCGACGAGATGACGACGAGGCCGTGCACCCCCTTGTTGGCGCAGTCGAGGACGACGTCCTGCACGGACTCGGCGGGCACGGCCACGATGGCCACGTCGACGTCGTCGTCGATCTCGCTGACGGTCGCGTGCGCGGGCATCCCGGACACCGAGGTGGCGCGGTCGTTCACGACGTACACGCGGCCGGTGTAGTCACCCAGCACGAGGTGCCGGACGAGGGCCTGGCCGATGGTGTCCTGGCGGCGGCTGGCGCCGATCACCGCGACCGACCGCGGGTTGAAGAAGGTCTCGATGGACTTCGACTCGGCACGGTGCTCACGGGTGGCCATCACCCCCGCGAAGGTGTCGGTCGGCTCGATCGGGAACTCGAGCGACATCACGCCGTCCTCCACGTCGCTCACCAGGCGGTAGCCGGCGTCGCGGAAGGTCTGGATCATCCGTTCGTTGTCGGGCAGCACCTCGGCGACGAACCGCTCGATCCCACGCTCCCGTCCGGCCTGCGCGAGGTGCTCGAGCAGGAGCTGGCCGATGCCGCGGCCCTGCTGGGCGTCCTCGACGAGGAACGCGACCTCGGCCTTGCCGGACGCGTCGCCCTCGTAGCTGCCGAGCGCGATGATCCGCTTCTTGAGGGTGACCACGAAGGCCACCCGGTGCACGTGGTCGACGTGGGTGAAGCGCACCACGTCACGCTCGGAGAGCTTGGGCATCGCGGTGAAGAACCGGAAGTACTTCGACTGGTCCGAGACCCGGCCGTAGAACTCGACCAGGAGGTCGCCGTCCTCGTGCCGGATCGGCCGGATGTGCGCCGAGAGGCCGTCACGGAGCAGGACGTCGGCCTCCCAGTGCCGCGGTGCGGCCGCGTCGGGCGCGACCGCCTGCTCGGTGTTCGTCACCCCGCGCAATCTACCCAGGACGGGTGACGGCGACATTGACCGCCAGGGCCGCGATGTCGGCCGGGCCGTTGCCGCAGCAGCCGCCCACCAGGCGGGCTCCGGCCGCCAGCCAGCCCGCGACCAGGTCGAGGTCGAGCGGCTCGCCGTACGCCCATCGCTTGGCCTCGGCGTCCCAGCTGCCGCCCCGGTTCGGGTACGCCACCGCGGGCAGGCCTGTCACCGCGACCGCGGTCTCGACGGCACCCCGGACGTCGGCCTGGTCCGAGCAGTTCACGCCGGCGGCGACGAGGACCCGGCGGCCGGCCAGGACGGCGTACGCCTCGTCGAGCGGCTGGCCGGCGCTGGTCAGGTCTCCTCGGACCGAGTAGCTGAACCAGGCGGGCAGCCCGACCTCGTCGAGGAGGCCGACGAGCACCTCGGCCTCGTCGGCGTCCGGGATGGTCTCGACGGCGAACAGGTCGGGGCCGGCCCCGGCCAGCAGCTCGAGGCGCGGCCCGTGGAAGTCGCGCAGCCGTGCAGCACCCACGCCGTAGCGGCCGGTGTACTCCGAGCCGTCGGCGAGGTACGCGCCGTACGGACCGACGGACGCCGCGACGAGCGATCCGGGGTAGGCGTCGGCCACCTCGCGGGCGATGGTCACGCTGCGCGCGATGAGGAGCCGGGCCTCGTCCGCGTCGTAGCCGGCCGCGACCAGGCCCTCGACGCTGGCCTGGTAGCTCGCCGTCGTCGCCACCCGCGCCCCGGCGTCGAAGAAGGACCGGTGGGCCGCCGCGATGCGTGCCGGTTCGTCGGCCAGGAGGCGCGCGGTCCACAGCGCGCCGCCGAGGTCGGCACCCTGCTGCTCCAGCGCCGTGGACAGGCCACCGTCGAGCACGAGAGGGCTACTGAGGTCGAGCACGCTCCCATCCTTGCCGATCGACGGTCGAGAAGTTCCCGCCCGACTCGGGGCTCCGGTCCCGGGGTTCGGGGCCGCAGGTACGGCATCCTTGGCTGTCGTGCACACGCGTGCGGGGAGCCACCGCGCCCGGCCGGCCCGTCGCGGCCGCCAGCGTCGCGCCCGCACGGTGCGCGGCGCCCTCGGCGTGACCCTGCTCGGCGCCGTGCTGCCCGGTGCCGGCTGGTTGTGGAGCGGTCGGCTCATCGGGTACGTCCTGCTGGTGCCCGTCGTCGGAGGTGCGGTCTACGCCCTCGCCACGCTGCGGGATGTGGACGCGCTCGTCGACCTGGCCACCGACCCGGCCCGCCTGCGCGCGTTCGCGGTGGTGCTGGGCATCGGCCTGACGGTGTGGGCGGTGAGCGTGCTCACGACGTACGTCTGGGTGCGGCCCGCGCGAGCCGCCCGGTGGCCGTCGGTCGCAGGGGCCGTGGTCGTCGCGGTCGCCTGCGTGGCTGCGGCGCTGCCGGTCGTGCAGACGATGCGCTACACCGCGGTGCAGGCCGACCTGGTCGAGACGCTCTTCACCGAGAACCGCACGGCGACCGCGCCGCGCGGCGTCAGTGAGGAGGACCCGTGGGGCGGCCGCGAGCACGTGAGCATCCTGCTCCTCGGCGGTGACGGGTCGGTCACCCGCGAGGGCGTCCGCACCGACTCGGTCATGCTCCTGGTCCTGAACACCCGGACCGGGCGGTCGGTCGTGTTCAGCCTGCCGCGCAACATGATGTACGCGCAGTTCCCGGAGGACAGCCCGCTCCACGCCGAGTTCCCCGACGGCTTCACGAGCGACGGCGACCCGTCGTCCGGCATGCTCAACGCGGTCTACGGGCTGCTGCCCGCGCGGTACCCCGGCATCCTCGGCGACTCCGACAACGAGGGGGCGGACGCGCTCAAGCAGGCGATCGCCGGCAGCCTGGGCATCGACGTCGACTACTACGTCCTGGTCAACCTGCTGGGCTTCCAGCAGGTCGTCGACGCGATGGGCGGCGTCACGGTCAACGTCAACGAGCCCGTCGCCATCAACGGCAACACCGACCTCGGGATCCCGCCCACCGGCTACATCGAGCCGGGGCCCGACCAGCACCTCGACGGCTTCCACGCCCTGTGGTTCAGCCGGGGGCGCTGGGGCTCCGACGACTACGAGCGGATGCTGCGCCAGCGCTGCATGGTCGGGGCCCTCATCGACGCCGCCGACCCGGTCACCCTGGTCCGCCGCTACCTGGACCTCGCCCAGGCCGGCAAGGAGATCGTGCGCACCGACATCCCCCGGTCGGTGCTGCCGGCGCTCGTCAACCTCGGGCTCCGCGTCAAGGAGCACCGGGTGCGGTCGGTCGCCTTCGTGTCGTCCGAGCGGTTCTTCTCCGGCGACCCGGACTACGCGTGGATGCAGGAGTCGGTCGGCCGCGCCATGGCGGCCCTCGACGGCGCGCGCCGGCCGGCCGGAAGTGGCCCCGATCCCGGGAAGTCGGTCGACGTCCGCAACAGCTGTGCGTACCAGCCGATCACATGACCGAGAAGCGGTCGGGCAGCCCCGTCCGGCCGGTCGCCAGCAACACCAGGGACCCGGCGGTGCCGTCGGTGAGCGCGATGTCGCCGATGATGCCCAGGACCTGGCCGGCCGCCGTCGCCGGTGCGTCGAGCGGTTCGCCGAGCGCCAGCGCGAGGTCGGCGGTGTGCACGACCAGCTCGAAGGTCCGGGTGGGCAGGTAGTCCTCGAGCCGCATGCCACCCGCGATCGTCGTGATGAGCGCGGAGCCGTCGTGGTCGTCGAGGAGTCCCCTGACCCGGCCGGCGATATCCCGTACCGCCGTCACGGGGTCGGCGCCCAGGGCCGCTGCCGCGTCCCGCCCGCGCTGGGCGACGTCGGGGCCGGCCGCGATCGCCCGCGTCGCAAGGTAGTAGTCCGACGGTGAGGCGACCTCCACCGACTCGGCCGGCCGCGCGGCGTACGTCTCGATCGTGAGGAACGAGCGGCTGGTGTGACCGACCAGGTCGCGCACGGTCCACTCGCCCAGCCCGGGCTGCTGCCAGCGGTCGCCCACGAGGGCCACCGTGGCGAGGTACCAGTCCGCCGCTTCGTCGAACGCCCGCCGCGACTCCGCCCACGAGTAGTCCATCGGGCCAGGCTAGGACGCGGCCAGCCTCCGCGGTCGATGCGTCCCGGCGATCTAGCCTCCGGGGGTGGCGGTCAGCAGGAGTCGCACGGCCCGCGCAGCCCGGAAGCGCCGGACGCGCATGGGCAAGGTCCTGCACGACCTGACCGACGAGCAGTGGGCCGCGCTGATGGACGCCTGGGCCGGCTGCGCGTACTGCGGCTCACCGGCCCTGGCCCTCCAGAAGGACTGCGTGCTGCCCATCTCGCGCGGCGGCCGCTACACGCTCACGAACGTCGTCCCCGCCTGTCGGTCCTGCAACGCCAGCAAGTGCAACGACGAGGTCACCGGCTGGCTGCGCCGCAAGAAGCTCGACGAGGGGGCGTTCCTGGTGCGGCACCACGAGCTCCTGATGGCCCTCCGCGAGCGGTACGCGGCGGAGCCGGAGCCCGCGTGAGCCGAGCCGCACCCGCTCGTGACCGCGAGCGCATGCCGATGCACGCCAACGGCCAGGAGTGGCTGGTGTCGTGGCACGGCCCGAACGACGAGCCGGTGGGGGCTCGGCACGGGGCAGCCGGCGTGTGCGTGGGCCCGGAGGACGAGCTCGTCCTGGTCAGCACCGACGGTCGACGGTGGGAGCTCCCGGCCGGTCGCCCCGAGGGCGACGAGATCCTCGAGGAGACCCTGCGCCGCGAGCTGCGCGAGGAGGCGTGCGTCGAGGTGGTGAGAGCGCGGCTGCTCGGGTACACCCGAGGCAAGTGCGTGCAGGGCCATGAGCAGGGGCTCGTGCTCGTCCGTTCGGTCTGGCGCGCCGACGTCCGGATCCTGGCCTGGGAGCCGGAGCATGAGATCGAGCACCGGCTGGTCGTGCCGGCCGGCCTGGCCAGGCGCTACCTCCGCTTCCCGGACGAGGGCGCCACGCGGATCCACGTGCGTGCCTTGGTCGAGGCGGGCTTCGGCGAACCCAGGACCGGCTGAGCTTCGGTGGCGTTCCTGCCCCTTCGTGATGGTTGCAACGACCCCGAACGGTCGGAACACCCGGTCGACCGGGTATCCCGCCCCCCGGCTCCCCGCACCAGCACGGCCTCCGTCAGTAGACCTCGGGGACCTTCTCGGCCGCGGCCGGGAAGCCGTGCTGGATGCCCCAGGCGACCGCCTGGGTGCGGCTGACGGCGTCGATCTTGCGGTAGGCGGAGCGGATGTAGGTCTTCACCGAGTTGATGCTCAGGTAGAGCTCGTCGGCGATCTCCTGGTTGGAGAGCCCCTGGACGACCCGTCCCAGGACGGTGGCCTCGCGAGGGCTGAGTCCCTCCGCCTCGCCGGCGTACCCGCCGCCCTCCCACTCCTGGGCGACGGCGCTGTCGAGCAGGGTGCCCGCGACGGCCTCCTGGATGATCGTGGCGAGGTCCTCGACGCTGATGCCGAGGTCGATGCCCCACTCGACGCCACGTTCCCGGGCCCGAGCGCCGAGGTCGGGGCGCAGGGTGCGGTCGATGGCGATCACGATCGAGGCCGGGATCTTGACCCAGTAGTCCAGGTCGGTGCCGTCCTCCTCGTGCAGCTTGATGACGTCGTAGAGCACGATGTCGGGCTCGGCATCCGCCGGCCCGCTCGTGGTGATGGTGAGCGGCCCGGGGGCGATCTCGAGGGCGTGCCGGAAGCCGAGGCCGACCATCTGCTGGGTCGTCAGGATCTCGACCCACACGGCTCCGGCGCGTTCCACGGGCGCGATTGTCACGGTGCCGGGGGCCACGCCGCTTCACCCCTACGGCGGGACTTCACCTCGCCCGTCGGGCCGTTCCTGTTTCATGGTGCCGTGGGTGCACGGGAGCAGCGCTTCGGCATGGCCCCGCTGCCCGACGGCACCAGGGTGGCGTACGCCTCGACCGGCACCGGCCCGCTCCTGCTGGTGGCGCCGGGCTGGCTCAGCCATCTCGAGCTCGGCTGGTCCATCCCGGCCGAGCGGATGTTCCACGAGGCGCTGTCGTCGGGGCGCACGCTGGTGCGCTACGACCGGCCGGGGTGCGGCCTCTCGGACCCCTATGAGGGGCCACGCACCATGGCGCTCGAGCTGGCCACCATCCGCGCCGTGACCGACGCGCTCGGGGCGACGAGCTTCGACCTGCTGGGCTGGTCGCTGGGGGCCGCGGTGGCCGCACAGTGGGCAGCGGACCGACCCGAGACCGTCAAGCGCATGGTCCTGTACGGCGGCTGGGCCACCGGCGCCGCGATCGGCGACGAGGACAGCAAGCGGCACCTGCTCGGGCTGATCGCGACGCACTGGGGGCTGGGCTCCGACCTGCTCACCGATCTCTTCGCACCCGAGACGGACGCCGGCACCCGCCGGGCGTTGGCCCAGTACCAGCGCGCGGCCTCCTCGGCCGAGACCGCGGTCGCGCTGCTCGGCCTCGCCTACGACCTCGACGTACGGCCCGCGCTCACGCGCATCACCGCGCCGACGCTGGTGCTGCACAGGAACGGGGACCGGGCGGCCCCCGCCGCGCAGAGCCAGGTCCTCGCCGAGGCGATCCCGGGCGCCGAGCTGGTGGAGCTCGAGGGCCGCTCGCACCTCCCCGCCATGGGCGACGCCGAGGCGGTGGTCGAGCAGGTACGGCGTTTCCTCGGGCTGCCTCGACTGCGGCGGTCAGTGCCGACCAGCCTCACCCCGCGCCAGACCGAGGTGGCGGCGCTGGTGGCCGACGGCCTCACCAACCGCGAGCTGGCCGAGCGCCTCGGCATCACCGAACGCTCCGCCGAGTCGCACCTGGAGCGGATCCGGCTCCGCCTCGGGTTCAGGTCCCGCTCCCAGGTGGCCGCCTGGTACGTCGCGCAAGTGCGGTAGTTCCACGCCTGCGTGAAGCACCGATCCCGCGGAGCATGACGGGGTGCCCAGAAAGCCCGCGTCCCTGCTCCTGTCCGCCGTCGCGTACGGGGGGTTCGTCGTCGTCACGCTGTGGACCGCGCTCTTCCTCGCCGGTGTCGTCGGCCGAGGCGTCGACAGCCCGGTGCGCGTCAGCACCCCGGTCGCGGTGACCGTCGACCTGGCCCTGCTGCTGCTGTTCGCCGTCCAGCACTCGGTGATGGCGCGTCGCGGCGTCAAGGCCTGGCTGCGCCGTCGCGTACCCGCGTCGCTCGAGCGCACGACGTACGTGCTGGCCACCGACGTCTGCCTGGTTCTGCTCCTGATGCTCTGGCAGCCCTGGGGCGGGCAGGTGTGGCACGTCCACGGCGCGGTCGCGGTCGTCCTGTGGTCGCTCTGCGCGGCCGGCTGGGTGCTGGCGATCACGTCGACGTTCGCGGTCGACCACCTCGCGCTGACCGGGCTCCGGCAGGCCGGCTGGGCAACACCTCGACCAGCGATCGCGGACGAGCTGCAGGTCGGCGGCCTCCACGCCCTCGTGCGGCACCCGCTGATGACCGGACTGCTCCTGGCCTTCTGGGCGACCCCCGACATGGGCGCCTCGCACCTGCTGTTCGCCCTCGCGTCGAGCGGCTACATCGCCGTCGGTGTGATGTTCGAGGAACGCGACCTGCGGCGGACGTTCGGGGCGTCCTACGAGGCGTACGCCGCCCGCGTGCCGGCCCTGCTGCCCGGGCTTCGCACCACACGCCGACGCCCTGGCAGCCTCGTCACGAGACCCTGACCCGCGCACCCGGCGAGCCCCGGCCCCAACCGTGGGCGGCGCCGGGGAGAATGCGCCCATGGCACGTCGTGGCACCAAGAACACCTCGGGGCAGGACCTCCCCGACGACTTCGTCGAGCACATCGTCGAGACCGACGTGGGCGACGAGATGCGCTCCTCCTTCCTCGAGTACGCCTACTCGGTCATCTACTCGCGCGCGCTCCCCGACGCCCGCGACGGGCTGAAGCCCGTCCAGCGGCGGATCCTCTACACGATGGCCGACATGGGTCTGCGACCCGACCGCGGCCACGTCAAGAGCGCCCGCGTCGTCGGCGAGGTGATGGGCCGGCTGCACCCCCACGGCGACGGCGCCATCTACGACGCCCTGGTCAGGCTGGCGCAGCCGTGGTCGATGCGGCTGCCGACGATCGACGGGCACGGCAACTTCGGCTCGCCCGACGACTCCCCGGCGGCCATGCGCTACACCGAGTGCCGGATGGCGCCGCCGGCGGTGGCGATGACCGACGGCATCCTCGAGGACACCGTCGACTTCCGGCCCAACTACGACTCGCGCGAGACCGAGCCCAGCGTGCTGCCGGCAGCGATCCCGCACCTCATCGTCAACGGCACGACCGGCATCGCCGTCGGCATGGCCACCAACATCGCCCCGCACAACCTGGTCGAGGTCGTCCAGGCGCTGCGCCACCTGATCAAGAACCCGGAGATGAGCGTCGACGCGCTGATGCGCTTCATCCCGGGCCCGGACCTGCCCACCGGCGGCAAGATCGTCGGGCTCGACGGCGTCAAGGAGGCCTACGAGACCGGTCGCGGCAGCTTCCGGATGCGGGCCGCGGCCCGCATCGAGAACCTCGGCCGCCGCAAGGGCATCGTGGTCACCGAGCTGCCCTACGGCGTCGGCACCGAGAAGGTCGTCGAGCGGATCAAGACCCTCGTCCAGACCAAGAAGCTGCTGGGCATCTCCGACATCAAGGACCTCACCGACCGCGCGAAGGGCATGCGGCTGGTCATCGAGGTCAAGAACGGCTTCCACCCCGAGGCGCTCCTCGAACAGCTCTACAAGCAGACGCCGCTGGAGGACTCGTTCAGCATCAACACCGTCGCCCTCGTCGACGGCCAGCCGCGCACCCTCGGGCTGCGCGAGCTGCTGCGGGTCTTCCTCGACCACCGCTTCGAGGTGGTCCGGCGGCGTTCGGTCTTCAGGCGCGGCAAGGCCGCCGACCGCCTGCACCTCGTCCAGGGCCTGCTCGTCGCCATCATCGACATCGACGAGGTCATCCAGCTGATCCGCACCAGCGACAACACCGCGATGGCCAAGGAGCGGCTGATCCAGGTCTTCGACCTCACCGAGGTCCAGACCGACTACATCCTCGAGATGCCGCTGCGCCGGCTGACCAGGTTCTCCCGCATCGAGCTCGAGAAGGAGCAGTCCGAGCTCGAGGTCACGATCGAGGGGCTCGACGCGATCATCGGCGACGAGCAGCTGCGCTGGAAGGTCGTCTCCGACGAGCTCGCCGAGGTGGCCAAGACCTTCGGCACCCCGCGTCGGACCGTGCTGCTCGAGGCCTCGGGGACGACCGTCACCTCGTCCAGCACGCCGCTCGAGGTCGCCGACGACCCCTGCTTCGCCTACCTGTCCTCCTCCGGGCTGCTGGCACGGTCCACGTCCGACGAGGTTCCCGGCCAGGGCGAAGGTCGGGCCAACCACGACGTGATCACGTCCGTGGTCCGCACCACGGCGCGAGGGGACATCGGCGTGCTGACCAGCCACGGTCGGGTGGTCCGGCTGAACATGCTCGAGCTGGCGCCGGCGACCCTGCCCGCCTCCGCCAACGACCCTCACCTCCAAGGCGGGCTCCCCGTCAGCGAGGTGCTGTCGCTCGAGAACGGCGAGCGCGCGCTCGCCCTCACCGCGCTGCGCACCGACGGGCCCGGGCTCGCCCTCGGGACCCGACAGGGCGTCGTCAAGCGGGTGAACCCGGAGGTGCTCAGCAACCGTGACGACTGGGAGGTCATCGGGCTCAAGGACGGCGACGAGGTCGTCGGCGCCACCGACCTGGTGACCGGTACCGAGACGTTGTGCTTCATCACCTCCGACGCCCAGCTCCTGCACTTCGGCGCCGACGGCGTCCGTCCGCAGGGCCGGGCCGGCGGCGGCATGGCGGGTGTCCGCGTCACGAGCGGCGAGCGGGTCGTCTGGTTCGGCTCGCTCGACGCGTCGGCCGATGCTGTGGTCGTCACCGCGTCCGGCGCCTCCTCGGCGCTGCCCGGCACCGAGCCCGGCGCGCTCAAGGTGGCGCCCTTCTCCGAGTACCCCGCCAAGGGCCGCGCCACCGGCGGCGTGCGCTGCCACCGGTTCCTCAAGGGCGAGGACACCCTCGTCCTGGCGTGGGCCGGGGCTGCCCCCGCGCGGGCCGCTGCGGCCAGCGGGGCGCCCGTCGACCTGCCCGCGCCGACGGGTCGACGCGACGGCTCGGGCACGCCCGGCTCGCAGCCCATCGCCGCCTGTGCCGGACCTGTTGCGACCGCGGCCGCCGCGCTGACCCGTGTGCGAGGCTGACCCGGTGCTGACGACTGGGCTGACTCGGATCACCGCCGCGGCGGCCCTGACCCTCGCGCTCACCGCCTGCAGCGGCGACGACTCCAGCGGCCCGGCGGCCGACGAGAGGTCCCCCGAGGACGTGGTCGCCGCCGCGGCCGCCACCCTGACCGACACCTCGGGCGTCCAGCTCGCCCTCAGCACCGACGACCTGCCCGACGGCATCAACGCCATCCAGAAGGCCGTCGGCGTCGCCACCGACGCCCCGGCCTTCGAGGGCACGCTGACCGTCCTGCTCACCGGGCAGGCGTTCGAGGTGCCGGTCATCGCCGTCGACGACGAGGTGTTCGCCCAGATCCCGCTCACGCCCGGCTGGTCTCCCGTCGACCCGGCGGAGTACGGCGCCCCCGACCCGGCCGGCTTCCTCTCCCCCGACGACGGCTTCGCCGCGATCCTGGGGTCGGCCACCGATCTCGAGGAGGGCGACAGCGTGCGCGGTGGCGCCGACAACAGCGAGATCCTCACGACCTACACCGGTTCGGTCTCCGGCGACGTCGTCGACAAGGTCATCCCTGGCGCCAGCGGTGACTTCGACCTCACCGCCCAGATCACCGAGGACGACGAGCTGCGGGAGATGGCCCTGACCGGGGTCTTCTACTCCGGCGCCGAGCCGAACACCTACACCGTCGAGTTCGAGGACTACGGCACCACCCAGGACATCACGGCACCGTGAGCGCCTCCACCCGGCCGCGCACGCTCCTGGCGTTGGCGGCGGTCGCGGTCGCGTTCGCGGCCGCCGACACCTACGTCGTGGTGCTGGCGCTCCCGGAGATGATGGCTGCGGTCGGCGTCCCCATCGACCAGCTCCAGAAGGCTGCGCCGATCGTGTCGGGCTTCCTGCTCGGGTACGTCGCGATGCTCCCGTTGATCGGCCGCATCGCCGACCTGCGTGGCCGGGTGCCGGTGCTGGTCGCTGCCCTTGTCGTCTTCGCCATGGGCTCCCTGCTGACCGCCCTCGCCTACGACATGCCCACGATGGTCGCTCGGCCGGTTCCTCCAGGGCGTCGGCGGCGGCGGACTGGTGCCCGCGACCCTGGCCCTCGTCGCGGACCTCTACCCCGTGGAACGTCGGGGGGTGCCCCTCGGCGTGGTCTCCGCGGTCCAGGAGATCGGCAGCGTGCTCGGTCCGCTCTTCGGCGCGGTCGTCCTGTCGGTGGCCGACTGGCGGTTCATCTTCGTGGTGAACCTGGTCGTCGGCCTGGTCCTGGCGGTCGCCATCCGGCGCTTGGCGGGCGATCGCAGCCCACCGACGGGCCGCTTCGACTGGCCGGGCGCCCTGCTGCTGCTCGTCACCCTGCGTCGCCGGCGCTCTGGTCTTCGTCCGTCCGCCGCCGCTGCTGCGCGACCTCACCTGGGGCGCGGCCTTCGTCCCCTTCGCCGGTGACGGCCGGTGGCTGACCCCGGTCGGCGCGGTCGCCATCGTCGCCGGTGCGCTGTTCCTGGTGCGCACGCTGACCGCCAGCCGGCCGCTGGTCGACCTCCGTGGCTGGGCCACGATCGCCCGTGAGGCCGACCTCACCGGTGCCCTGCTGCTCGCCGCGGCCCTCTCGGGCGTGATCCTGGCGTTCGCGACGGCCGACCCGCGGATCGAGGTCTTCTCCGACCGGGGGCTCTGGTACCTCCTCGGCGCCGCCGTCGCCGCGGTCGCCTTCGTCGTCCACCTGCGCCGCGCCGAGGCGCCGATCATCCCGACCGGCGCGCTCAGCCGTACCCCCGCCTGGGGGTCGCTGGCCGTCAGCTTCTTCGTCGGGGCGGCCCTGATCGCGGCGCTGATCGACATCCCGATCTTCGCCCGGACGACCGTCTACGCCGACTCGCAGCTGATGGCCGCCCTGGTGCTGGTCCGGTTGCTCGTGGCCCTGCCCGTCGGGGCCGTCCTCGGCGGCTACCTCACCCACCACCTGCCCGCCGGAGTCGTCACCGCGATCGGCATGACGTGCGCGGCGGTCGGCTTCGTGTGGATGAGCACCTGGCACCTCGAGACCCTCGAGCACGCCTCGGCGACGCTCCCGCTGGTCATCTGCGGATTCGGCTTCGGACTCGCCCTGGCGCCGGTCAACGCCGCGGTGCTCGCCGCGACCGACCACGAGGTGCACGGACTGGCCACCGCCACCGTGGTGGTGGCCCGCATGGTCGGGATGCTGATCGGCATCTCGGCCCTGACCACCATCGGCCTGCGCCGCTACTACGCCGAGCAGTCCGACATGCCGGTGGTGCAGGACGTCTGCGGCGGCAAGAGCCGGTGCAAGGAGTTCACGCTCCTGCTCAAGGAGGCCGGCATCGCCCAGGAGCACACGGTGTTCCTCGGCGCGGCCGTGTGTGCGGTGATCGCGGGCGTGCTCGCCCTCGTACTCTTCCGGACCGCCGCCACGCGAGCGCTGGACACGGGCACCCTCCTGCGTGCCGGCGGCTGACCACTACGCTCGGGCCCCGTGGGAGACCCCGTGAACGGCGCGACCGACGACGGCGCGTTCGAGGACCTCGTCGCTGCCAACGCGGAGTACGCCGACCACTTCGACGAGGGCGACTTCGACGGCATCGCGCACGCGGGCGTGGCCATCGTGACCTGCATGGACTCCCGCATCGACCCGCTCCGCATGCTCGGCCTCCACCACGGCGACGCCAAGATCTTCCGCAACCCCGGCGGCCGGGTCACGCCGCAGGCGCTCGAGGCACTGGTGCTCGGCGTGCACCTCCTCAACGTCGACCGGATCCTCGTCATCCCCCACACGCGGTGCGCGATGACAGCTTCCACCCAGCAGGAGCTGCGCGAGCGCGTGAGCCGATCGGCCGGGCAGGACGCCGCGTGGCAGCAGTTCAGCGTCGTCGAGGACCAGATGGCCGCGCTCGACGAGGACGTGGCGAAGATCCACGCCCACCCGCTCATCCCGGCGTCGGTCCGCGTCGGTGGGTTCCTGTACGACGTCGACACCGGCCGTATCGAGCGCAAGGTCTAGCCAACAGTCCCGCCCACGCGGACACTGGCTCCATGCGCCTGCTCGAGCGGGAGCTGCAGCTCGGGGCGCTCCGCGAATACGCCGCCGACGTCCGGCACGACGACGGTCGGTTCGTGCTGGTGTCCGGAGAGGCGGGCATCGGCAAGTCCAGCCTCGTCGAGGCCTTCGTCGACGGCCTCGACGCACGCCTCGCCTGGACGTCCTGCGACGGAGCCTTCACGCCGTCGGCCCTCGGCCCGCTCCAGGACGTGGCCGACCAGTGGGGCGGGGCGGTCCGGGTCGCGTGTGGCGAGGGCGTGCCGCGCGAGGCGCGTTTCGCCGCGCTCCTGTCGATGCTGCGCGAGCACGGTGACGACGATGGCCTGTCCGTGCTGGTCGTGGAGGACCTGCACTTCGCCGACGAGGCCACGCTGGACCTGGTCCGCCACGTCGCGCGCCGCCTGCGCGGAGTCCGCGCCATGGTGGTCGCCACCTACCGCGACGACGGTCTGGCCGATAACCGCGCCCTGCGCGAGACCCTGGGCGACGTCTCCACGCTCCGTTCCACGCGGCGCATCGACCTCCCCGCGCTCTCCCCCGCGGCCGTCACCGAGCTGAGCCAGGCGTCGGGTCACGAGCCGGATGTCGTACACGCGCTGACCGGTGGCAACCCGTTCTTCGTCAGCGAGGTCCTGCGCGCCGACCGGGGAGGAGCTGCCCGCGTCCGCGCGCGACGCGGTGCTCGCCCGCGCCGCGCGGCTGTCGCCGCCCGGACGCGCAGTGCTCGACGCGGCCGCCCTGGTCGGGGAGCGCGTCGAGCCGGCCCTGCTCGACGCCGTCACCGGAGCAGACCTCGGCAGCGCTCGACGAACCCGTCGCTGCGGGCCTGCTCGTCGCCGACGGTGCGGTGCTGCGCTTCCGGCACGAGATCGCCCGCCGGGCGATCGAGCAGGAGGTCGGCCCGCACACCGGTGCCAAGATCCACCGCCGCATCCTCGCCGAGCTCGTCAGCAGTCCGGAGTCGACGACGACGCCCGGCTGGCGCACCACGCCGAGGGCGCGCTCGACGGAGACGCCGTGGTCCGTTACGCCCGCCTCGCCGGCGACAGGTCTGCCCAGCTGGCCTCACGCCGCGAGGCAGCGACCCAGTACCGCCGCGCGTTGCGCTTCGTCGGCACCGACGAACCGCTCGTCCGGGCCGACCTCCTCGACGCGCTGGGCCGCGAGCTCGCTGCCCTCGACCAGTGGGCGGCTGCTGCTGAGGTCCTTCAGGAGTCCATCGAGCTCTGGCGGGCCCAGAGCGCCCCGCTGCGCGAGGGTGACGCCCTGCGCCGGCTTTCCGTTGCTTACTACCGGCTGTGTCGCGGGCCCGACGTGATGGTCGCCGTCGAGTCCTCGCTCGACGTGCTTGAACCCCTCGGTCCGTCTCGCGAGCTCGCGTGGGCGTGGTCGCGCATGGCCGGCGCCCACATGGGCAACGAGCAGCCCGACGAGTGCGCCAAGTACGCCAGGACGCGCCCTCGAGCTCGCGGACGCCCTGGGCCTGCATGACGTGGCCAGCGACGCGCGGAACACTCTGGCGTGCATGGAGTACGACCGCAGCGACCGCTGGTACCCCTGGATCCGGGAGGCGCTCGACATCGCCCTGGACCACGGGCTGCACGATCCGGCCGGTCGCGCCTACGCGAACCTGCAGGGAATGCTGCTGGACGCCATGCGCTACCCGGAGGCCGAGCGGTACTACCGCGAGGGGCTGGCGTACTGCGACGACCACGACCTGGCCACCAGTGGCCTCTGCATCGCCGGTGGGCAGGCCAGCGTGCTGCTGTTCACCGGCCGCTGGGCCGAGGTCGAGGAGATCTCAGCAGGTCCGCTGAGCGGAGACCGCTCTTCGCCCATCAACCGGGTCACCTTCCTCGTCCCCCTCGGCCTCGCCCGGGCGCGTCGGGGCCTCGACGGCGTGTGGGAGCCGTTGGACGAGGCCGCGGCGTCCTCCGAAGCGCTCGGCGACCCGTCGTACGCCACGATGTGCCGGGCCGCGACGGCCGAGGCGCGGTGGCTCGCCGGCGACGACGAGCGGGCCCGCGTCGAGCTGGCCCTCGCCGCAGGGTGGGCGGCCCAGTGCCCCTCGGAACGCAAGGGAGTCGCCGTTCTCCGGTGGCGGATCACCGGGGAGATCGGGCCAGAGGCCGATGACCTTCCGGCGCCGCACGCGGCCGAGCTGAAGGGCGACGTCCAGGAGGCCGTGCGCCTCTGGGACGAGGTCGGACGGTCGTACGACGCCGCCATGGCGCTGCTCGGCTCGTGCGACGAGCAGGACCTGCGCGAGGCGCTCGAACGGTTCGACGAGCTGGGTGCCGCGCCGGCCGCCGCGATGGCCCGCAAGAAGCTGCGCGAGCTGGGCGTCCGGGGTGTGCCGGTGGGCGCCCGGGCCGCGACCCGGGACCACCCGCGCGGGCTCACGGCCCGCGAGCAGGAGGTCCTGGCCCTGATCGGCGAGGGCCTCAGCGACCAGGCCATCGCCTCCCGGCTGGTGCTGTCGACCCGCACCGTCCACCACCACGTCGCCGCGGTGCTGGCCAAGCTGGGCGTCGCCAACCGCCAGGAGGCCGCCGCCGAGGCCGAGCGGCTCGAGGCAGCCGTCTGATGCACCTGCTCGAGCGCCACCAGCAGCTGGCCACGCTGCAGGTGTACGCCGAGGACGCCCGCGGGGGTGACGGCCGGCTGGTGCTCGTCTCGGGAGAGGCGGGCATCGGGAAGTCCAGCCTGGTCGAGGCCTTCGTCGAGGACCTGGAGGACGCCCGCGTCGCTTGGAGCGCCTGCGACGGCGCCTTCACCCCGTCCGCGCTCGGCCCGCTGCAAGACGTCGCCGACCAGTGGGGCGGCGCCGTGCAGGCCACCTGCGCCGACGGCGTACCCCGGGAGACGCGTTTTGGGGCGCTCGTCGCCGATCTGCGCCAGCATCCCGGCCTCTCGGTCCTGGTGATCGAGGACCTGCACTTCGCGGACGAGGCGACCCTCGACCTGGTCCGCCACGTCGCCCGCCGCCTCCGCGCGGTCCGAGCCATGGTGGTGGCCACCTACCGAGATGACGGCCTCGCCGACAACCGCGCGCTGCGCGAGGTCCTCGGCGACGCCTCCACATTCCGCTCCACCAGGCGGATCGCGCTGCCGCCCCTGACACCGGCCGCTGTCACCGCGCTCAGTAGCGGAACCTCTCACCTCCCCGACGCCGTCTACCAGCTCACGGGCGGCAACCCGTTCTTCGTCACCGAGGTTCTCCGCGCCAACGGCCAGGAGCTTCCGCACTCGGCCCGCGACGCCGTCCTCGCGCGAGCCGTCCAGCTTTCCCCGGCCGGTCGCGAGGTACTCGACGCTGCGGCGCTCATCGGCGAGCGCGTCGAGCCGGCGCTCCTGGAGGTGGTGACGGGAAGCACCAGCGAGAGCCTCGACGAGCCGGTCGCGGCGGGGCTTCTGGTCGGCGACGGTCCGGTGCTGAGGTTCCGTCACGAGATCGCCCGCCGCGCGATCGAGCAAGAGGTCGGCCCGCACACCGGTGCCGGGATCCACCGCCGCATCCTCGCCGAGCTCGAGCGCTCCGGAGCCGACGACGCCCGGCTGGCGCACCACGCCGAGGGCGCTCTCGACGCGGACGCCGTCGTCCGCTATGCCCGGCGCGCCGGCGACCGGTCTGCGGCACTCTCCTCCCGCCGTGAGGCGGTCGCACAGTACCGACGTGCGCTGCGCTTCGTGCCCGACGACGATGCGGTCCCCCGTGCCGAGCTGCTCGACCTGCTCGGCGACGAGCTGGCCACGCTCGACCAGTGGGCCGACGCGTGCGACGTCTTCGAGAGGTCGATCGCGGTGTGGCACAGCCAGGACATGCCGATGCGCGAGGGCGACGCGCTCCGGCGGATCGGCTACGCCTACTGGCGCACCGGTCGCGGGGCGGAGTGCCTGGCAGCGACCGAACGCGCTCTCCGGCTGCTCGAACCTTTCGGGCCGAGTCCGGAGCTGGCCCACGCCCTGGCCCTGTCGGCGAGCCGCGCAATGATGTCGGAGGGGCATGACCTGGCGAGGGCGCACGGTGAGCGTGCGCTGGGAATCGCCGAGGCACTCGATCTCGACAACGTCCGCAGCCACGTCCTCAACACCTTGGCGTGCGTCGACGCCGACACGGGTCGGGTCTGGGAGCCATCGATGCGGGAGGCCCTGGCCCTGGCGCTTGCCGGCTCCGACCCCTTCCAGATCGGCCGCGCGTACCAGAACCTCCAAGGCTGCCTGATCGATCACCTCTCCTACACAGCGGCTGAGGTCTGCTTTCGGGAGGGGCACGCCTTCTGCCAGGAGCACGACATGGGCACCTTCGCCCACAGCCTCGCGAGTGGCCAGGCGCGGCTGCTGGCCCAGACAGGCCGCTGGGCCGAGGTGGAGACGATCGCCGAGGAGCCGCTGGCCAGCGAGGTGTCCTCGCCGATCATCCGGGTCGCGTTGCTGCTCGCCCTGGGCGAGTCGAGGGCGCGGCGCGGGCTGCCGGAGACATGGGAGCCGCTCGGCGAGGCGACGAGGTCGGCGCAGTCAGTCGGCGAGCCCTGGTGGATCGTGCAGTGCGCGGTCGCTCGGGCCGAGGCCCATTGGCTGGAGGGTGCCCAAGAGGTCGCGGTTGGCTTCCTGGGCGAGGTGGGTGACGAGGCCACTCACAGTCACACCGCGCTCGCCCTGCACGCCCTCCACCGCTGGCGGGTCACGGGCGAGCGACCTGCCGATGTCAGCAAGCTGCCGCGCCCTCACCAGGCGGAGCTCAGCGGTGACCCCCGGGAAGCCGCCCGGCTCTGGGAGGAGCTCGGGGCGCCGTACGACGCCGCCATGGCCCTGCTCGGCTCGTGCGACGAGCGTGACCTGCGCGAGTCGCTCGACCGGTTCGAAGCTCTGGGCGCCGCGCCCGCAGCGGCCATGGCCCGCAAGAAGCTGCGCGGCCTGGGCGTCCGTGGGGTGCCGGTAGGTGCCCGGGCCACGACCCGGGACCACCCCCGAGGGCTCACGGCTCGTGAGCAGGAGGTGCTGGGCCTGCTCGGTGAGGGTCTCAGCGACCAGGCCATCGCCGCCCGGCTGGTGCTCTCGACCCGCACCGTCCACCACCACGTCGCGGCTGTCCTCGCGAAGCTCGGCGTCGACAACCGGCAGGAGGCCGCCGCCGAGGCAGAGCGCCTCAGCTCGGCCGTGTGATGCACCTGCTCGAGCGGAAGGACCAGCTCGCCACGCTGCATGCCTACGCCGACGACGCCCGCCGGGACGGCGGTCGGCTGGTGCTCGTCTCCGGCGAGGCGGGCATCGGCAAGTCCAGCTTGGTCGAGGCGTTCGTCGACGGGCTGGCGGAAGCCGCGGACACCCGGGTGGCCTGGACCTCCTGCGACGGCGCCTTCACCCCGTCCGCACTCGGGCCGCTCCAGGACGTTGCCGACCAGTGGGGCGGCGCGGTGCGGGCCACCTGCGCCGACGGCGTGCCCCGCGCCGCCCGCTTCGCCGCGTTGCTGTCCATGCTCCGCGAACACGGCGGCCTCTCGGTCCTGGTCATCGAGGACCTGCACTTTGCCGACGAGGCGACCCTCGACCTGGTCCGCCACGTCGCCCGCCGCCTCCGCGCAGTCCGGGCCATCGTGGTCGCTACGTGTCGTGACGACGCCCTCGCCGAGAACCGTGCCCTCCGCGAGACCCTGGGAGACGTCTCGACGCTGCGCTCGACACGGCGCATCGACCTGCCGCCCCTGACCCCGGCAGCGGTCACCGCCCTGAGCGCCGCGACCGGCCACCAAGCGGCAGCCGTGCACGCCCTGACCAGCGGCAACCCGTTCTTCGTCAGCGAGGTGCTGCGCGGCGAGCGGGACCAGCTGCCGGCTTCGGCACGGGACGCCGTGCTGGCACGGGCCGCACGGTTGTCGGGTCCCGGCCGTGAGGTGCTCGACGCGGCGGCCCTGGTCGGCGAGCGGGTCGAGCCCGGTCTGCTCCACGCCGTCACGGGTGCGGCGTCGGGGGCGCTCGACGAGCCCGTCGCCGCCGGTCTGCTCGTCCCCGACGGCGACGTGCTCCGGTTCCGACACGAGATCGCCCGCCGTGCCGTCGAGCAGGAGGTCGGACCGCACACCGCCGCCGAGGTGCACCGCCGCATCCTCACCGAGCTCGAGGCGTCGGGCATCGACGACGACGCCCGCCTGGCACACCACGCCGAAGGCGCGCTCGATGCCGACGCAGTGGTGCGCTACGCCCGACGCGCGGGCGACCGGTCCGCGGAGCTCGCCTCCCGCCGCGAGGCAGTCAGCCAGTACCGCCGAGCGCTCCGGTTCGTCCCTCCCGACCAGGCCCCGGTCCGGGCCGATCTGCTCGACCGGCTCGGTGACGAGCTGGCCGCGCTGAACAACGGGCCGGCCGACGCCTGCGACGTGCTGGAGGAGTCGATCGCACTGTGGCGGCACCAGGACATGCCGTTGCGCGAGGGCGACGCGCTGAGGCGGATCAGCTCCGCCTACTGGCGCGCGTGCCGCGGCCCGGAGTTCGTGGCGGCGGCCGACGGCGCCCTCCGACTGCTCGACGGGCTCGGGCCCAGCCCCGAGCTGGCCCGCGCCCTGTCGTTGTCGGCAAGCCGCGCGATGAGGTCCGAGGAGCATGACCTGGCCAGGACCTACAGCGCCCGTGCGCTGGAGATCGCCGAGACGTTCGACCTCGGCGACGTTCGCTGCGACGTCCTCATCACCCTGGCCTGCGTCGACGCCTGCACCGGCGGTGCCTGGGAGCCCCTCATGCGTCAGGCGCTCGCGCTGGCCCTGGCCGGCCACTACACCACCCAGATCGGCCGCACCTACGCCAACCTCCAGAACTGCCTGGTCGATCACCTTTGCTTCGCCGCCGCCGAGATCTGCTACCGCGAGGGGGTCGCCTACTGCGAGGAGCACGACCTGGGCGCGATCGCCCTCCACCTCGCTGGAGGCCAGGCAGGTGTGCTGGCCCGCACGGGTCGCTGGGCCGAAGCAGAGGCGATCGTGGAGTCTCCGTTGGCCAGCGATGTGCCCTCGCCGTTCAACCGGGTCGCCTTCCTGCTCCCTCTAGGCGAGTCGCGGGCGCGCCGAGGGTTGCCGGGCGTGTGGGAGCCACTCGACGAGGCGACGCGGTCTGCAGTCGCCCTCGGCGAGCCGGAGCGGATCGTGCTGTGCGCCGTCGCGCGAGCCGAGGCCCACTGGCTGACAGGCGACCAGGAGGGCGCGGTCGGCGCCCTCGACGAGGTGCGTGAGGTGGCCGCCCGCGGCGGCAGCAAGCTCCCTCTCTACGCCCTCCACCGATGGCGGGTCACGGGCGAGCGACCGGCCGACGTCAGCAGGCTGCCGACCGCCCTGCAGGCGGAGCTGTGCGGTGACCCTCGCGACGCCGCACGGCTGTGGGACGAGCTCGGGGCGCCGTACGACGCGGCGATCGCGCTGCTCGGCTCCGAGGATGAGCAGGACCTGCGTGCTGCGCTCGAGCGGCTCGACGCCCTCGGCGCGGCCCCCGCAGCCTCGATGGCCCGCAAGAAGCTGCGTGACCTCGGAGCCCGCGGCGTACCCGTCGGCGCCCGGGCCGCGACGCGGGAGCACCCGCACGGGCTGACCGCCCGTGAGCAGGAGGTGCTCGACCTGATGGGCGGGGGCCTCAGCGACGCCGACATCGCCGCGCGGCTGGTGATCTCGCCGCGCACGGTGCACCACCACGTCGCCGCCGTGCTGGCCAAGCTCGGGGTGGCCAACCGTCGCGAAGCCGCTACCCATGCGGGAAATGGGCAATCGCTCGGCCGGCATGGGTAGTCGCTACCGATCCGCCGCACCCCTCGCCTTTCCTAGGTTCGTGGACGTCAAGAGCTGACACCCGAGACCAAGGAGAACCGCAATGCCGCTCTACATGGATGTCCACCACCTCGACGGTCCCGTCACGGTCGACGACGTCGCCAAGGCCCACCTGGCTGACCTGCAGCACCAGGACAAGTACGACGTGAAGTACCTGAGGTACTGGGTCGACGAGACCAAGGGCCAGATCTTCTGCCTGGTCGAGGCGCCGTCCCCGGACGCCGCCAACACCGTGCACCGCGAGGCCCACGGCCTCGTGGCCGACGAGGTCCACCTCGTCCAGGAGGGATCCTGATGCGCCGCTGGTCCGCCGTCGCCGCCACCGTCGGCGCGGCAGCAGTCGCCGCGGTCATGATCACCACGCCGGCCCCGGCCGCCACGTCGCCGGCCTGGCTCGACCACCTCAAGGACGCGACCCGTGCGTACCAGACGGTCAAGGTCGCGAAGACCGACGGCTACGGCAAGTTCAAGGATGCCGACGGCATCGCCTGCATCGACATGCCGGGCGAGGGCGGCATGGGCGTGCACTTCGTGAACGGGGACCTCGTCGGCGACGGCGAGGTCCTTGCCGACCACCCGGAGGCGTTGGTCTACCAGCCGACGGACGACGGCATGAAGCTCGTCGCGCTCGAGTACATCGTGTTCAAGAAGGCCTGGCGCGCCGAGCACCCCAACGGCCGTCCCGAGCTGTACGGCGAGAAGTTCGAGCCCGTGGGCGCGGACAACCGCTACGGCATCCCGCCGTTCTTCGAGCTGCACGTCTGGGCGTGGAAGAAGAACCCGTCCGGGATGTTCAACGACTGGAACCCGCGGGTCACCTGCCCCTGAGCCGGTAGTCCCCGACGAAACGGTCGCATCCAGGGGGAGATGACGACCACTTCGTCGGGGACTATCTCCGTCCGTAGACCTGGGCTGCCACGATCCCGATGCCGGCGCCGATCGCGGCGCCGGCCGCGTTGCGGACCAGGTCGTCGCTGTGGCAGGTCCCGTTGCCCAGCAGCCCCTGGACCAGCTCGATCAGCAGGCTGGCCACCGCACCTACCGCGAACACCGGCCAGAACCGGCCCCAGGCGTACCCGGCGGCGATGCCCCACGGCACCAGGAGCAGCACGTTGAGGATGCCCTCGGCGTCCGCGACCGGCAGGCCGATCCCGCCGCCGCACCCCCGCCAGTCGACCGACAGCCCAGGGGTGGCGCGCGCGAGCGTGACCGCCAGCGCGAGGCTGAGCGCCGCGGCGGCCGCGCGGGCGGCGTACAGACGGTCGCGCGACCAGCCGGCCGCCTTCGCGTAGCGGGAGAACTGCGTCATCAGGCCGACGCACAGAACCGCGAACGCCACCCACACGTTGGGCTGGCGCAGGATGCTCCATGCGGTGGCGCCGAGGTCACCCACGTGACCCCGCCCTACGCGTCGAGCGCCTCGACGTCGACGTCGTAGGCCCCCTGGACGATGAACTCCTTGCGCGGGGCGACGTCCGAACCCATCAGCAGCTCGAAGATCCGGGCGGCGTCGTCGGCGTCGTCGACGGTGAGCTTGCGCAGCGTGCGGTGGCGAGGGTCCATCGTCGTCTCGGCCAGCTGGTCGGCGTCCATCTCGCCGAGGCCCTTGTAGCGCTGGACGGGGTCCTTCCAGCGCACGCCCTTCTTGGTCAGCTCGGCCAGCCGGCGCTGCAGCTCGTCGTCGGAGTAGGTGTAGACGTACTTCTCCATGCCCTTCTTGGGGTTGCTGAGCTCGATGCGGTGCAGCGGCGGGACGGCGGAGAACACGCGTCCGCTCTCGATCAGCCCGGGCATGTACTTGAAGAACAGGGTCGCCAGGAGACAGCGGATGTGGGCGCCGTCGGAGTCGGCGTCGGCCATGAAGATGATCCGGCCGTAGCGGACGGAGTCGAGGTCGAACGTGCGGCCCGAGCCCGCGCCGATCACCTGGATGATCGAGGCGCACTCGGCGTTCTTGAGCATGTCGCCGACGGAGGCCTTCTGGACGTTGAGGATCTTGCCGCGGATCGGCAGGAGGGCCTGGAACTCCGAGTCGCGGGCGTCCTTGGCCGTGCCGAGCGCGGAGTCGCCCTCGACGATGAACAGCTCGGTGCGCTCGTTGTCGGCCGCCCGGCAGTCACGGAGCTTGGCCGGCAGGGCCGAGGACTCCAGTGCTGTCTTGCGACGCTGGGTCTCCTTGTGCTGGCGGGCGGCGATGCGGGTCTTGGAGGCGGCGACGACCTTCTCCATGAGCAGCCGCGCCTGGGCCTTCTCGGCGCGCTTGGTCGAGGTCAAGAACCTCTTGAGCTCGGCCGCGACGACCTTGCGCACGGAGCTGCGGACCTGAGGCGTGCCCAGGATCTCCTTGGTCTGACCCTCGAACTGGGGCTCGGCCTGGCGCACGGTGACCACGGCCGTCAGGCCCTCGAGCACGTCGTCCTTGATCACGTCGGCGTCGCCGACCTTGAGCGCCTTGGCCGATCGCATCACGTCGTTGAACGTCTTGGTGATGGCCTGCTCGAACCCGCTGAGATGGGTGCCGCCCTTGGGGGTGGCGATCACGTTGACGAACGAGCGCAGCTCGGTGTCGTAGCCCGTGCCCCACCGCACCGCGATGTCGATGCCCAGGTCGCGCTCGACCTCCTGGGGCGTCATGTGGCCCTTCTCGTCGAGCAGCGGCACCGTCTCGACGAACGTGTCGCTGCCCTGGAGCCGGATCACGTCGGTCACCGGTGCGTCGTGCGCGAGGAACTCGACGAACTCGGTGATGCCGCCGTCGTGGCGGAACTTCTCCTCGACGGGGGTGGAGCCCCGGAGGTCGCGGATCACCAGCTCGAGGCCCGGCACGATGAACGACGTCTGACGGGCGCGGCCGAGGAGACCGTCGAGCTCGAACGTGGCGTCCTTGGTGAAGATCTGGCGGTCGGGCCAGAACCGCACCCGGGTGCCGGACCGGTTCTTGGCCACGCGGCCACCCTTGCGCGACAGCCCGGACCTGGGCGTGAAGCCGGCCGTCGGCCCGTCCGCGTCGAAGACTCCCGGCGCGCCACGGCGGAAGCTCATGCCCTGGGCGGACGGCGACCGGTCGACGTCGATGTCCATGCGCGCCGACAGCGCGTTGACGACCGACAGACCGACGCCGTGCAGGCCGCCCGTCGCGACGTAGGACCCACCACCGAACTTGCCGCCTGCGTGCAGCTTGGTGGCGACCACCTCGACGCCGGGGAGCCCGGTCTTGGGCTCCTTGTCGGTGGGGATGCCGCGACCGTCGTCGTGGATCTCGGCCGACCCGTCGGGGTGCAGGGTCACCTGCACGGTGTGCGCGGCGCCGGCCAGTGCCTCGTCGACCCCGTTGTCGATGATCTCCCACAGGCACTGCATGAGACCGCGGGTGTCGGTGGAGCCGATGTACATGCCCGGGCGCTTGCGGACCGCCTCGAGCCCCTCGAGGACGAGGAGGTGAGCGGCGTTGTAGGTGTGGTCGGCGATCGTCGGGCTCCTGCGGTCGAACGGTGGTGCTGCCTGCGGCCTGAGGGCTCCAACCTACCCGCGGCCACCGACGCGTCGGCGCTCCCACGCCTGGTCCGTACCGGTGCGCGACACGCCGGGTACGTAGGAGGGGGTTTGCGATCTCCTGTCACACGACGGGACTACCGTGGCGAGCATCACGATGAGAGAACGATCAGGCCGCGAATCTCGGATTCAGGCCCGGATCGCGCAGCAGAGGAGCAGACTTCCCGGCAGGGGGGAACACCCATCCACGGATGGCCGTTCCGACGAATGAGAAGTAGCCAGACGAACGAAGTCCACGTGCTTGAGTGAGGGGTCCGGCAGCACCGAATCCGGGAATGTTGCACCCGGTCGGTACGTTGACCAGACACCGATACAAGAAATGAGGCCGAAGTGACCACTGCCGTTGCCACTGGCGCTGCAGCCCTGAGCGCAGCTGACCGCTGCGACCGCTGCGGAGCGCAGGCCTACCTGAAGGTCGAGCTCCTGAGCGGCGGTGAGCTGTTGTTCTGCGCCCACCACGCCCGCGAGCACGGTGACGCCCTCAAGGCCGTCGCCGCCAACGTGATCGACGAGTCGCACCGACTCGGCGACACCCCGTCCGCTCCGGCCGCCGACTGAGGTCGCCGCCACCCACTGACCACCCGACGGCCCCGGACCACGTGTCCGGGGCCGTCGGCTTGTCCGTAGGGTGGCCGCCGTGAGCCCGACGGAGGTCCTGGTCGCCCTGGCCATCCTGGTGGGACTGGTCGGGGTCATCGTGCCGATCCTGCCGGGCCTCGTGCTCGTCCTCGCCGCGATCCTGGTGTGGGCCGTCTCCGAGGGGTCGGCCACCGGCTGGACGGTGTTCGCCGTCGCGGCCGTGCTGATCGTGGCGGGTTCCGTGGTCAAGTACGCCGTCCCGAACCGCCGGCTCAAGACGACCGGCATCCCGTCCTCGACGACGTGGTTCGGCGTGGCCGTCGGCGTCGTCGGCTTCTTCGTGATCCCGGTGATCGGCCTGTTCATCGGCTTCGTCCTGGGCGTGTACCTCGCCGAGTACCGACGGGTGGGCGGAGCCGCGGCGTGGCCCTCCACCAAGGAGGCGCTGCGCGCCGTCGGCGTCAGCATCCTGATCGAGCTCGCGGCCGGCGTCCTGGCGGCCCTCGTGTGGGTCGCGGGAGTCGTCGCGACCTGATGGCCGTCCTCCTCAGCCTGCTGGCCGCGCTGTCCTACGGCCTGTCGGACTTCATCGGCGGCATGGCCAGCAAACGCGCGAGCGCCTGGTCAGTGGCACTTGTCGCGGCGCTGACGGGCGGGACCTTGATGCTGGCGGTGTCGCTGCTGCTCGGTGGCGATCCGGGGCCCGCGGACTTCTGGTGGGGAGCAGCGGCCGGCCTCGGGAACGGCTTCGGCACCGCGTTCCTCTACCGAGGCCTGTCGTCGGGCCGGATGGGGGTGGTCGCCCCCGTGTCCGGCGTCGGGGCGGCCGTGATCCCAGTCGTCGTCGCGGTGCTGCTCGGCGAGCGGCCGGAGGTCCTTGTCTGGATCGGGATCGCCTTGGCGTTCCCGGCCATCTGGCTGGTGGCCCGTGACCCAGCGGGGATGGCGGCCGCTTCGCCGGGTGGTGTGGTCGACGGTGCGCTCGCCGGCGCCGGCTTCGGGTTCCTCTTCGTGGCGCTGGCCCAGGTCGACGAGGACGCGGGCCTGCTGCCCCTCGCAGTGAACCAGGCGGTGGGTGCTCTGGTGATCGTGCTGGTGGCCACCGCGCTGCGCCAACCCTGGCGCCCGACCGCCGCCACGGCGCCGGGAGCCCCGGTGGCCGGCTCCCTGGGCGCCCTGGCCACCGTCTGCTTCCTGCTCGCGACCCGCGAGGGCTACCTCAGCATCGCCTCGGTCGTGACCTCGCTCTACCCGGCGGTCACCGTGATCCTCGCTGCGACCTTCCTGCGTGAGCACGTCCACCGCGCACAGGCAGCGGGTCTGCTGCTGTGCGCGGTGGCCGTCACGCTCGTGGCTGCCGGTTAGCGGCGTCCGCCGGTCAGCACGTCGACGTCCGCCACCTTGACGTAGCCGAACCGGTGCCCGATGCGCACCTGGTAGTACTGCTCCTGCCCGCGGATCACCGTGCCGTCCCCGGGCAGCTGGTTGTTGAAGGAGGTGGCTCGGTAGTAGTCGGTCGGCACCGTCTTGTCGGCCAGCACGTACTTCTGGCCCGGCTTGATCGTGATCGCGTCGAGCAGGGGCTGGCCCTGGTTGGGCACCGGTGTGCCGGCGTACGCCGCCGCCTCGGGGTAGGCGCGCGCGTAGACGGTGACCGGGGTGGTGCCCTTCGGCACGACGTACTCACCGGTGGCCTTGACCACGACCTCGTGACCCTTGGGGTTGTGCAACCACGCCTCGGCGCCGTCCCACCAGGTCTTGATCCAGTCGCCCTGTTTCGCCTCGACGAACAGCCTGGCGCCGGCGACCGCGTGGCTGTTGCGGTCCTCGACGTCGTAGTCGTCGCCGCCGACGAGCGGCGCGGTGTCGCTGGGAGCGGTGTGGAGGTAGACGAAGCTGGTGCCGGCGGCCGGGCAGGGCACGCGCGCACTGGTGACGACCTTGGGGTCGACCGGACACTCCATGACGTTCTGGTTGTCGGCGTAGCCCGGCTTGACCGTGACGATCTGGCTGTTGCCCTTGCCCTCCGGCTTGATCGGCGCGCCGAGCAGCCTCATGTAGCGCTCCCAGTCCCAGTACGGGCCCGGGTCCCACTTGTAGTTGGCGGACTGGAACTCCTCGTGGCCCACGACGTGGTCACGGTCGAGCTCGACGCCGTACTTGGCGGCGAGGTACTTCATCAGTGCGGCCGACGAGCGGTAGAGCGACTCGGTGTACCAGGCGCCCTGCCCTGCGGCGTACCCCTCGTGCTCGACGCCGACCGAGTGCATGTTGATGTACCAGTTGCCGGCGTGGGCCGCCACGTTGTGGGTGGCGACGTGCTGCGCGACGTGTCCGTCGGCCGACCGGACGGTGTAGTGCCAGGAGACGAAGCGGTCCGGCTTCTGGATCAGGCCGACGCAGACGTCGTAGTCGCACTCGGTGTCGTGCACGACCAGGTAGTCGATGCTGACGTCGTTCTCGCGGTCGGCGAGGTCGTAGTTGACGTAGGCCTTGGGGTTGGCCGGGTCGGTCTGCACGTAGAGGGCCTCGATCGCCTCGCACTCGATCGTGGCGGGGCACTCGATCCCGTCCACTCCCGGCTCCAGCGCCCCGGCGGCCTCGAGCCCGGCGCGGTCGGGCTGGGCGTCCGGGTCGGCGGCCAGGGTGACGGTGTCACCGAGGTCGGTGGTCTCGGTCGCGCCGCTGCGCAGCACGTCGAACACCTGTCCGGTGAACTGCACCATCTCGGCCTTGTCGGCCGTGCCGGCGTAGTCGGCGATCGCCTTCGTCCAGTCGTCGGAGGCTTGCGAGGCCGTGTTCGGCTGGTACGACGCCAGGACGGCCGCGCCTCCGCAGATGTTGGCGGCGGGGTCGGTACGGACCTGCTCGGCGGTGAACCCCGTCAGGTCGCTCGCCAGCCTCAGCGTGCCGGCCCGGTCGGGTCCGCGGCCACTGTCCCCCTTCGCCGGGTCGACGGAGTGGTCGACGGCGAAGTCGGTGAGGTGCATGACGCCGTAGCCACCCGAGGTGCTCGGCGCGCCGTCGTGCTGGCTCCACTCGGAGCCGAGATAGCCCACGGCGAGGAGCACGTCCTCAGGGACACCGCTCACGTCGGCCGCCCGCTCGAACGCGGCCTGGGTGTCGCTCGCCCCGTCCAGGCACGCGGACCAGTCGACGGCTTGGGCCGGGGATCCCCCGATGGCGGTGAAGGCGGCGGCGGTGAGGCCGATGACGGTTGCCGCGCCGAGCCACCGGGTGGGTGACTTCGGCGCACGCGAGGATCGCGACACAATTCCTCCCGAGAACGAGTGTCAGGGCGCCGACCCACGCCGGCGCCCATCGACCCTAGCCACGTCTAGGCCAATGGTCTAGCGCCGTCCCCCACCGATCCCATCCGATCGCAGAGCGGCACCGAAGTACGGGAGATGGCCTCTGCAGGAGCGCCATCGCCAGCGAGCGCTTCGGGGCCGGAAGGAATTCGGGGGGATCTTCCGTCCTCGGGCGCGCTGCCGGTCGCGCCGCCCACCCGTCCATGCGTGGTGGGCGGCTCGCGGACGGATCGCAGAGCTGGACGACGAGGGTCGCCGTCACGCCGGGGGGTGCGGATGACGACCCTCGTCTGCGACTTCCACACCGTGGGGGGTGGTGTGGTCGCCGGACGACATCGTGGCGCCCATCAACAGCGCGCACAAGACGACTCGCCCGCGGCCTAGACCCCGCCGAGCCCGACCAGGGCGTGACACCGCCCACGCGTCCCCGTAGAGAAAGCGTGGGCGGCTGGGGTAGGTCTCCCTCCCCCACGCCGCGCTCGCCCAACGGGGGGGCAGGGGCGGTCGCGCGGCAGTCTTTACGTTACGTCCGCGGCCAGACCAGCGCTAGGGCCAGTCCGCCCCACCCGGAGTGCGTCGGTCAGTCGAGGTAGTCGCGCAGCACCTGGGAGCGGCTCGGGTGCCGCAGCTTCGACATCGTCTTGGACTCGATCTGACGGATCCGCTCGCGCGTGACGCCGTAGACCTTGCCGATCTCGTCGAGCGTCTTGGGCTGCCCGTCGGTGAGGCCGAACCGCATGGACACCACGCCCGCCTCGCGCTCCGAGAGCGTGTCGAGGACGGCGTGCAGCTGCTCCTGGAGCAGGGTGAACGACACGGCGTCGGCGGGCACGATGGCCTCGGAGTCCTCGATCAGGTCACCGAACTCGGAGTCGCCGTCCTCGCCGAGCGGGGTGTGCAGCGAGATGGGCTCGCGGCCGTACTTCTGGACCTCGATGACCTTCTCGGGGGTCATGTCGAGCTCCTTGGCGAGCTCCTCCGGGGTGGGCTCGCGGCCCAGGTCCTGGAGCATCTGACGCTGCACGCGGGCCAGCTTGTTGATGACCTCGACCATGTGCACCGGGATGCGGATGGTGCGGGCCTGGTCGGCCATCGCGCGGGTGATCGCCTGACGGATCCACCAGGTGGCGTAGGTGGAGAACTTGTAGCCCTTGGTGTAGTCGAACTTCTCGACCGCGCGGATCAGGCCGAGGTTGCCCTCCTGGATCAGGTCGAGGAAGAGCATGCCGCGCCCGGTGTAGCGCTTGGCCAGCGAGACCACGAGCCGGAGGTTCGCCTCGAGCAGGTGGTTCTTCGCGCGACGGCCGTCCTCGGCGATCCACTCGAGCTCCTCCTGGAGCTTGGTGGAGATCTTGCCGCCCTTGGCCAGCTTCTCCTCGGAGAACAGGCCGGCCTCGATCCGCTTGGCGAGCTCGACCTCCATCTCGGCGTTGAGGAGGGGCACCTTGCCGATCTGCTTGAGGTAGTCCTTGACGGGGTCGGCGGTCGCACCGGCCACCATCACCTGCTGCTCGGGCTCGTCGGTGTCGTCGGCGGCGGAGACCACGAAGCCGGTCGAGGCCTCCTTCTCGTCCTCGACGATCGAGGGGTCGGTCGCGACGGCCTTCTCGAACTCCTCGTCCGGCACGTCCGGGAGGACCTTCTTGCCGTCGGGGCCGATCACGACGGCGGCCTCGGGCTTCACGGTGCCGTCGGTCGCGGGCTCGGCGGTGGTCGCGGCCTTCGCGGCCGTCTTGGCGGCGGCCTTCTTGGCCGGCGCGGCCGTCTTGGCGGCGGCCTTCTTGGCCGGTGCCGCCTTGGCAGCCTTGGCAGTGGTGGTCTTCTTCGTCGTGGTCGCGGCCGCCACCCGGGCACCGGCCGGGAGGGCGACGGAGATGCCGAGGCCGGCCAGGTGCGTCATCAGCGCCTTGAGGTCACGTCCCTCGACGGCGGCGTCCTCGGTGGCGCGGCGGACATCCTCGGGGGTCACGCTTCCGGAGGGTTGCGCCTGCGCGATGAGGGCCGTGATGGCGGGGTGGGCGAGCACGCCCGCAGGGACAGTCTTGCGCGCGTTCGAGGACACGAACACCTCTCGGTCAAGGGACTTCGGGGCGCGGCAGGGCCCGCTGTCGTCAAGAGCCGCGTCGTCATTCTGCCACGCCCCTGGTGAGGCGCCGAACCGAGCCCACCCGGCCCGGTCGTCCGGGGATCAGCCGGCCTCGGCCGCGGCCTTCGCGGCCACCTTGGCGGCCTTCTTGTAGTCGCGCACCTTCTGCAGCGAGGCGGGGTCGACCACGTCGGCCACCGAGCGGTAGCCGTCCTGCGCGTAGTCACCGACCGCCCGCTCCCAGCCCTCGGGCCGGACGTCGCGCCGCTTGGCCAGCAGCGCCGTGAAGATCTGCGCCTTCTGCTTGCCGAAACCCGGCAGTGCCATCACGCGGGCCAGCAGGTCTGCTCCCGAGGTGGCCTCGGTCCACAGCCGTTCGGCGTGACCGTCGTACTGGTCGGTGACGATCTGCGCGACCGACTGCACGCGGCCGGCCATCGACCGGCCGTAGCGGTGGATCGCCGGCGGCGTGGAGGCCATCACGGCGAACTCCTCGGGGTCGGCCGCCGCGATCGTGGCCGGGTCGAGGGTGCCGAACCGGTCGAGGATCTTCGCGGGCCCGCGGAAGGCGTGCTCCATCGGGTACTGCTGGTCGAGCAGCATGCCGACGAGCAGGGCGAAGGGGTCGTCGGTCAGGACCCGGTCGGCGTGCTCGTCGCCGGTGATGTGGAGAGGCGTCGGGCGACATCGGGCGCTCAGTCACCGGCCTTGACGGCGAGCACCGCGCAGTGGGCGTCCAGCAGGATCCGCTGGGCGTTGCTGCCGAGGATGAGCTTGCCGACGGGCGAGCGGCGACGCAGCCCGATCACGATCAGGTCGGCGTCATTGGCCTGGGCGATGCTGATCAGGTCCTCGGCGGGCTCGAAGCCCCGCACGAGCTGGCGGAGGTCGTACTCCACGCCGGACTCCGTGAGGCGCTGCTTGACCGCCTCCATCTGCTGGTCGTCCTTCGCCGCCGTCTCGTCGTCGTACTCGCGGCCGCCTCGGTGAGAGTTCACGACCACCAACGTGTCGCCACGGAGCTTGGCCTCCTCGATGGCACGCGCGAGGGCGGCGTCCCCCTCGGGCTTCGGCACGTACCCCACGACGATGGTCCCCATCAGCACTCCCTCAAGTGGATCGATCCTACGAACTTCTCTGTTCGGCACCGTAGCGCGTGCCGTCGATGGGCGGGAACCTGTGGAGACCGCACGCGAGGCGGCCGACCCTGCGACATCGTGGCCGGGTGAGTCGCGAGGTCGGCGCCCTGCTCGGCACCATCGAGGAGCCGTTGTCGCGGGCCGACCTGACCCTGCTGCGACACCTGGTCGTCGAGCACAAGGCCACCGAGCGACGCCACCGTTTCCCTGCGGTCCTGCACCTCGGCGGCCCGGGGCGACCCGAGGTGGGTCGCGTCGCGGAGGGGGACGTCGACCTCGACCACGCCGTGCGCTGCGACGTCCTGGAGGCCATGCTGCGCCGCCCGGCGGGCCCGCTCATGACGTGGCTGACCCGGCCGGGCGACCTCGAGCCGCAGGACCTCGACCTGGCGTGGCTGCGGGTCGTCGCCGCCGTGAACGGCGAGACCGGGCGGTCGCTGCCGTTCGTGGTCGTCACCCGTGAGGGCTGGCGCGACCCCCGCTCGGGCGTCGGCCGCACCTGGCGCCGGTTGCGGGTCCGCTAGGCCCTAGTCCCAGGTGTGCACCGGCTCGTTGGAGTGCATCCGCTCGCGGTAGTCCAGCAGCACGTGCCGGAGCGCGTCGAACCGCTCCTCGTTGCCGCGCTGGGCCATCTTGCGGACGAACCACTCCGCGCCGTTGAGGCCCGTCAGGCAGCGCTGCTCGATGATGCCGAGCAGCCGGTCGGACTCCGCGGAGGGCACGCCCCACGCGTCGAGCCCCTGGCGGGCCAGCGGCAGCAGCCGGCGCAGGGTGAGCTCGGTGGCGCGTACCTGGCCCACCTGCGGCCAGTAGATCTCCGCGTCGATGCCGTGCTCGGCGGCGGCCTCGAAGTTCTCCTCGGCCGCCTTGAACGACATCTGGGACCACAACGGGCGCTCGCTCTCGGCCAGGGCGCGCACCAGACCGAAGTAGAACGCCGCGTTGGCCATCAGGTCCGCGACGGTCGGGCCGGCGGGCAGCACCCGGTTCTCGACCCGCAGGTGCGGGCGGCCGCCCTGGATGTCGTACACCGGCCGGTTCCACCGGTAGATCGTGCCGTTGTGCAGGCGCAGCTCGGAGAGCTGCGGGACTCCGCCCGCGTCGAACACCTCGACCGGGTCCTCGTCGTCGGTGATGGGCAGGAGGGCCGGGAAGTAGCGGACGTTCTCCTCGAACAGGTCGAAGACCGAGGTGATCCAGCGCTCGCCGAACCACACCCGCGGTCGCACTCCCTGGGCCTTCAGCTCCTCGCTGCGGGTGTCGGCCGCCTGCTCGAACATGGGGATCCGGGTCTCGCGCCACAGCTCCTTGCCGAGGGCGTACGGCGAGTTGGCCCCGACCGCGAGCAGGATCGCCGAGATCGCCTGCGAGGCGTTCCAGTAGGCCGCGAACTGGTCGGGCGAGGTCTGCACGTGGAACTGCGTGCTCGTGCAGGCGGCCTCGGGCAGGATCGAGTCGGCGGTCGTCACCAACCGCTCCGGGCCCTGGATGTCGATGTGGATGTCCTCGCCGCGGGCGGCCAGGATCTGCTCGCTGATCAGCCGGTAGCGCGGGTTGGCACTCATGGTGCTCGGGCTCAGGTGGCCGTCCTGCAAGGTCGGCAGGATGCCGATCATCACCAGGTGGGCGCCGACCTCCGAGGACTTGGCCTCGGCGTCGTTGAGGCTGCCCCGCAAGTTGGCCTCGAACGTCGCCAGCCCGCCCTCGCGCAGCTTGGCCGGCGGCACGTTGATCTCGATGTTGAACTGGCCCAGCTCGGTCTGGAAGTCCGGGTCGGCGATGGCGGCCAGCGCCTCGGCGTTCTTCAGCGCCGGGTCACCGAGCTCGTCGACGAGGTTGAACTCCACCTCGAGCCCGGTCATCGGGTCGTCGGTGTCGAACTGGTGCTCGCTCAGCATCCGGGCGAACGTGTCGAGGCAGCGGTGCACCTTCTCGCGGTAGCGGGTGCGGTCGGCGCGGGAGAACTCCTGTGCTTCGACGTCTTCGCCCATGTCGGAGACCCTAGGGCGGATGAGCCCGCCGCGGCAGTGCCCGACCGGGTGCTGGCCGAGTCAGCCCGTCGGCAGTCATCGCCGGTGCCAGAGACTCGGGGGCAGCGCCTGCTCGAGCGCCTCGGCCACCACGTCGGCCAGGCTGCACGCCGGCACTCCCTCGGCGGCGCGCTCGAGCGCGCACCACGCCAGGGCGCCGTCGCCCGCCAGCCACGCGTGGAAGGCCAGCACCGACGCGACCGGCGCCAGCAGGTCGGGGGGCGCGGCCCGGACCAGGCATGACCACAGCGACAGCCGATGGTCGGCCGCCTCGCGGTCGACCGCGTCGAGGACCGTGTCCCTCGCCGCTCGGTCGCGCAGCGCCACGAGCAGCCGGGCAGCGGTCGTCGGGTCGGGCGGGTCGAGCCCGGCACCGCACCGGTCCACGGTGGCTCGCACCCACGCGAGGTCGGGCGGCGCGTCCGGGTCGAGCTCGCTCGCCGCTGCCTCGACGGCGGCGACCGCAAGCAGGTCGGGGGCGACGCTCGCCGCCAGCTCGTCACGAGAGGACCGGGTCACCCGCCCGGCGGCGACGGACTGGGCGGTGAAGAGGTGGCCGGTCACGTCGTAGGACGTGCCGGCCGACTCGGAGCCGGTCGGGTCGAGCGGCACCACGAACCAGCAGCGGCCGTCACTGCGCAGCACGTCGACGACAGCGACACCGCTCCGCGTGAAGGTCCGCACCAGAGCCCGCGCGCACGACCGCGCGAGCGCCGCGTCGACGGCGTACAGCACGAAGAGCACCCGTCGGACGCGGTGCCGCACGGCGGGGTCGACCAGGGCCTCGGCGGCGGCCCGGCGCTCGCGCGCGTTGCGGGGCAGGTCGAGCCGCGCGTGGAAGGGGTGCTCGGCGCCGAACGTGAGCATGACCACGGACTCCTCGGGCATGAAGCCGAGCACGAGCGGGACGGCTGCGAGCACGTCCTCGGGGCTGCGGGCGGTCAGGGTGGCGGTGGTCTTCGTCATGGCGAGGACGCTCCCCAGGAGCACCGACGCCCACGCCCGCCTCGACGAGGCCCTGTGGACGAGGGGTGCGGGAGACCTGGCGGTGGACGGCAAAGGGGCCCCGCCGGCCGCGCGACTAGCGTGAGCCCGTGCTCTTCGTCCGGTCACCCCGCCGCGGCGAGGCCGTCGGAGCCGTCGGCGGCGTCTCGATGATCGGGCTCGGCGTCGGCCTGGCCCTCACCGGGGACGCCCACGGCTAGGTTGCGCCCATGCGTCAGGTCGCGTCCGTGCTGCACCTCGACCTCGACGCGTTCTTCGCGGCGGTCGAGCAGCGCGACAAGCCCTCGCTGCGCGGCAAGCCCGTCGTGGTCGGCGGCGTCGGCGGCCGCGGAGTGGTCTCCACGGCGTCCTACGAAGCCCGGAAGTACGGCGTCCGGTCCGCCATGTCGACCCGCGAGGCGCGGTCGCGGTGCCCGCACGCGGCGTTCCTGAGCGGCCGGTTCCACGCCTACCGGACCGCCAGTGAACAGGTGATGGCGGTGCTGCGGGACACCTCGCCGCTCGTGGAGCCGCTGTCGCTCGACGAGGCCTTCGTCGACCTCGCCGCGGCCCGGCTCGACGACCTGGAGATCCCCACCGTCACGGCCCTCGCCGAGCGGCTCCGCGAGCGGGTCGCGGAGGTGACCGGCGGCCTGACCGCGTCCGTCGGGGTCGGCACGTCGAAGTTCATCGCCAAGGTCGCCAGCGAGCTCGACAAGCCCGACGGCCTCGTGGTGGTCCCGCCCGGCACCGAGATGGACCTGCTGCGCCCGATGCACGTCTCGGTGATCCCGGGCGTCGGGCCGGCCACCACCGAGCGGCTGCGGCGGGCCGGCATCCACACCGTGGCGGACCTCGAGAGCATCAGCGAGGACGAGCTCGTCCGCCTGCTCGGCACCGCGCACGGCCACTCGCTCCACCACCTCGGGCACGCGCGCGACGACCGGCCCGTCGTCGCCGAGCGGGAGACCAAGTCGGTCAGCGTCGAGGGCACCTACGACACCGACCTGACCGACCGCAAGCTGATGGCCGCGCTGCTCACCCGGCAGGCCCGCAGCGTCTCCGACCGGCTGCGCGCCGGCGGGCTCGCGGGTCGCACGGTGACGATCAAGGTGCGGCTCCACGACTTCACCACCCTCAACCGTTCGACGACGATCGGCTCCCCCACCGACGCCCCGACCACCATCGGCCGGCTCGCGGTCGCCCTGCTCCAGGACCTCGACACGACCGGCGGTGTCCGCCTGCTCGGCGTCGGCGTCTCCGGGCTCGCGGACTGGATCCAGGAAGACCTGTTCGGCGAGACCGTCGACGACGAGGTCGAGGCGGCCATCGACCTCGATCTCGACGCCCCGTCGACGGCGGGCGCCAAGACCACCACCCACACCTGGGCGCCCGGCATGGACATCGAGCACGCGGTGATGGGGCGCGGCTGGGTGTGGGGCTCGGGCCGCGGCGTGGTGACGGTGCGGTTCGAGACCGCGGAGACCGAGCCCGGGCCCGTGCGCAGCTACCCGATCGACGAACCGGACCTCACACCCTGGCGACCGGAGCCGGTCGACGGGGCTACAGTCCCGGACATGCACGAACGACATCGCTGACACCGCCCCCGGTCGTCAAGGCCCGACCCGTTCGCCGTCCGTGTGGTGGCGTACGCCGCGCTGCGCGAGCTCATCCCGGTCTTCCCGGTGTACGCCCTGCTGTTCACCGACGCGGGGCTGTCGACCGGCCAGGTCTCGTCGCTGTTCATCATCTGGTCGGCGACCCACGTCCTGCTCGAGGTACCTTCCGGCGCCTGGGCCGACACCGTGCCGCGGCGCCGCCTGCTGGTCCTGGGCGCCGCGCTGTACACCGGCTGCTTCGCGCTCTGGACGGCCGTGCCGACGTACGCCGCGTTCGCCGGCGGGTTCGTGCTCTGGGGCCTCAGCGGGTCGCTGGTCTCGGGGACCTACGAGGCCTACGTCTACGACCACCTCCACGCCCGCGCGGCGACCGCGTCCTACCGTCGGGTGATCGCGGCCGGGGAGACCTCGGCCCTGGTCCTGAACCTGGTCGCGACCGCGGCCGCGGCCCCGATCGTCGCGGTGTGGGGGCTGGTCGGCGCCGGCTGGGCGAGCGTGCTGGTGTGTGCGGGTAGCCACCGGCGCTGGCCCTGACGCTGCCCCCGGACGCACCCGCGCTCGTCACGACGAGCCCGACGAGGCGACGCCACGGACGTCGGGTACCTCGCCATGCTGCGGGCCGGCCTGGCGGAGTCGCTGCACCCGACGGGTCGCCCGGGCGGTGCTGCTGGCGGCCCTGGTGCCGGCGTTCCTCGCCTTCGACGAGTACTTCGGCCTGCTGGCCGTCGACGTCGGCGCCTCGCTCACGTGGGTCCCCCTGCTGGTCGCGCTCACCGTCGCGGCGCAGGCGGTCGGGGCCGCCCTCGCGCCGCGCCTGCCGATGTACCGCCTCGGGCCGGTCCTCGTCGTGGCCGGCCTGCTGGTCGCGGCCGGCGCGGCCGCGGCGCGTGCCGCTCGGCTTCGTGGCGGTGGCGGTCGGGTACGGCGCCCTGCAGGCCGCCATCGTGGTCGCCGAGACCGACCTCCAGCACCGCATCGAGGGCCGGGCTCGGGCGACGGTGACCTCGGTGAGCGGGCTGCTGAGCGAGCTCGGCGCGATCGGCCTGTACGCCTTCGTCGCCCTCGGCTCGGCAGCAGCGACGACGGCGACCCTGATCGCGATCCTGTCGATCGTCGTCGCGGTCGGCGGCCTCGTCGCCGCGAAGGCCTACCCGGCGACGTGGCGGAAACCGACCGACTCCCCCGGCCGCAGCTGAGCGCACTGCCACAGGTCGTCGAGGGCGACGACCCCGACGACCGGGTAGCCGCCCGTCGTCGGGTGGTCGGCCAGGAAGACCAGGGGCTGCCCGTCGGGTGGCACCTGGACCGCCCCGAGCACCAGGCCCTCGCTCGGAAGCTCGCCGCTGCGGGCCCGGTCCAGCGGTGCACCGGCCAGCCGGAGGGCGACCCGGTCGGAGTCGGGGGCGACGGTCCAGGCCGCCGCGGCCAGCCGTCGTACGCCGCCGCTCACCCAGTCCGCCCGCGGCCCGGCCGCCACCCGGAGCACGCCGTCGGCCACGACGACCCGGGGTACGTCGAGCGGGTGCGGCCGGCGTCCGGGTCCGACGGGCAGCACCTGCCCGTCGCGCCAGGGGCGGCGGGCCGAGCCCGGAGAGCCGGTCGGTGGACCGGGAGCCCAGCACGGGCGGGACGTCGAACCCGCCGGCCACCGCCACGTAGCTGCGGACGCCGCGCCGGGCCGGCCCCACCCGCAGCACTGCTCCGGCGGGCAGCGAGACAGGCTCGCCCCAGGCGACGCCGCGCCCGTCGACCAGCACGTCGGCCGTCGGCACCGGTGACCGCGACGGTCAGCGCCGCCTCGGCCCGCAAGGTGACCCCGCCGACGGTCGTCTCCGCGAGGGCGGCACCCGCGTGGTTGCCGACCAGCCGGTTGGCCAGCCGTGCGGCCGGGGCGTCGAGCCAGCCCGAGCGCGGGACGCCGAGGTGGGCGTACCCGGGTCGCCCGCCGTCCTGGACCGTGGTCAGCGGGCCGGCCTCCAGCACCGTCAGCGCCCGGCTCACCCGGAGACCTCGACGAACCGCACGCGCGTGCCGGGCGTCAGCAGGGCGGGCTCGTCGCGGTCGGTGTCCCACAGGCGCGCGTCGGTGCGACCGACCAGACGCCAGCCGCCGGGCGAGGCGGTCGGGTAGACCCCGGTGTACTCCCCCGCCAGCCCCACGGCCCCGGCCGGCACCCTGGCGCGGGGCCGGTCCAGCCGGGGTACCGCGAGCTCCGGCGGCAGGCCGGTGCAGTAGGCGAAGCCCGGCGCGAACCCCACGAACGCGACCGTGAGCTCCGTCCCGCAGTGCGTGGCGACGGCCTCGGCACGTGTCATCCCCCAGCGCCGCGCGACGTCGTCGAGGTCGGCCCCGTCGTACGCCGTCGGCAGCTCGACCAGTGGCCCGACGCGCTCCGCTGACCCGCCGGCCGGCACCCACCGCGCGAGGTAGTCGCGAGCCGCGTCGAGGTCGGCCACCCCGTCGAGAAGCACCGTCCGGGCTCCCGGCACCAGGTCCGCGCAGGTCAGGTCGCGGCGCAGGTCGGCGTACAGGAGCGGCACCTCGGCGGGCACCGGCAGCTCGACCAGGAGGGCGTCGGGCCCGGCCGGGAGCACCTGCATGTCACGCAGTATTCACGCCCCGCGCTTGCGGGGCGGGCGACTGCCCGGCCACCATGAGCGGGAAAGCGGAGAGGGGCCCGGCGATGGTATGAGCATCGCAGGGCCCCTCGGCTTGACCGGGTGCGGTGACGCTCCGGTCGACCCAGCCGGCTGCCAGACCCCGCCGGCCCCGTCACCGGGCCGCCGCCGCGGTGTGCCCCAAAGAGGCGCACTGCGGTGTGGATCGTCTTCCTGCCAGATCCCCGACCCTCCGCAAGCGGCGGGTTGGTAGGGAGAGTTCTACGGGGCCGGAGCGACCCCGCACAAGGGGTCATCTCGCACTATTTCGACCCGATCCCTCGTCCCCAGGATCGTCCACAGATGTGACGTGCTCGGTCCACAGATGGACCCTGTCGGTCCACAGGTTCGACCGTCAGCTGTGGAGAAGCGGTCTAGCCCGGCAGGTCGTCGGCCAGCGCCAGCGCGATGGCGCCGGCGAGGGCGACGTTGTTCTCGTACACCGCCACGTTGACGTCGAGGCTGCGGCCCTCGGTGGCCCGCTGGACGCGGTCGAGGAGGTACGGCGTGGCGTCGTGGCCGCCGATCCCCTCGGCGTCCATGGCGGCCAGGGCCTCGCCCAGCACCCGGTCGTGCTCGGCGGGGTCGAGCTGGTGCTCGGCCGGCACCGGGTTGGCCACCAGGATCGCACCGGGCACCCCCAGGGCGTCCCGCGCCCGGACCAGGTCGGCCGCCTGCTGCGGGTCGTCCACGGAGTAGTCGATCGCGAACCCGGAGTCGGCGAGGTAGAAGCCCGGGAACCGTGTGGTCCGGTAGCCCACCAGGGTGATCGAGAGGGTCTCCAGCCGCTCCAGGCTGGCGCCGACGTCGAGGATCGACTTCACGCCGGCGGAGACCATCAGGATCGGCGTCTGGGCGAGCACGGGCAGGTCAGCGGACTCGTCGAACGTCTCGGCCGCGCCGCGGTGCACTCCGCCGAGGCCACCGGTGGCGAACACCGCGATCCCGGCCCGGGCGGCGAGGAAAGCCGTCCCGGCGACGGTCGTGCCTCCCGAACGACGCTGGGCGGCGGCGATCGGCAGGTCGCGCAGGCTGACCTTGATGACGTCGTCGTCGCCGGCGAGCCCGTGGATCTGGTCGGCGGTGAGCCCGACGACGGGCACGCCCCGCAGGACGCCGATCGTCGCCGGCTCCACCCCGGCCGCGCGGAGGTCGTCCTCGGCCTTCAGCGCCACCTCGGCGTTGCGCGGCCGTGGCAGCCCGTGGGTGAAGATCGTGGACTCGAGCGCGACGACCGGACGCCCGTCGGCCAGCGCGTCGCGCACGGACTCGGCGATCACCACGGCGCCACCAGCATCGATCCCCGCGTCGGAGAGAGCCCGTCGGACGGCGCGCGCGGCCTCGACGGCGTTCGGGCTGTCGCCGTGCACGCAGATCGAGTCGGCCCCGGGCACCAGGTCGACGGCCTGCGCGGCGATCGCCTCGACGTCCTCGATCAGCGCCCCTGGCTCGTCGCGGGGCACCAGCGTGTCGCCGCGGTAGGCCCGGTCGGCGAAGCCCTCGCGGTAGGTCGCCCGGCCGGCGTCGGCGGCCAGGTCCAGGAGGACTCCGTGCTGGCCGAGGACCGGGAGGTGGCCGGACCCCGCGAGCACCGCCGCCGCCTGCTCGGCGTCCTCGCGGACCCGGTGGTACAGCGCGCCGTGCGCCTTGACGTACGAGACGGCGACGCCCTCCTCGACGGCGATCGCGGTCAGCGTGCCCACCTGGTCGGCCACCTGCTCGGTCAGGAGATCCGGGGGCACGTCGCGGGCCACCCGGCCGAAGTTCTCGCGGTCGGCGTAGGACACCTGCGCCCCCACGGCGACGCCCAGCCGGGCCGCCTCGGCGCACACGCCGCGCATGGTCACGGGGGTGCCGGCGTGGTAGCCGCAGGCGACGTTCGCGCTGGTCACGAGGGTGAGCAGGGACGCGTCGTCGGTGACCTCCTCACCCAGGTCGGCATTGAGGTCCACCTGTCTCACCGGGAGAACGTATCGCCTCGGCGCCACCGGGTACCCCTGAGAAGTCCCTGAGAGTTCGGTTGCACGGCAACTCGTGGGCATCCTCACACGTCTGTTCAGGTGACGGTTCCGAATAACCCTTCAGCACGACATACCAAGGGAATCTTGGGCACTCGTCAGACGTTGTGACCGATGTGGCGGCACCGCTCGTGGTGTCACCGCGAACCAGCAGGAAAGAGGTTCCCCATGGCTACCCGCACCAGCTCCGCCGGGACCCGCGAGATCGAGGGTCGCGACAGCGTCGGCCTGTACCTCGACGAGATCGCCCGTAACCCCCTGCTGGACGCCCAGACCGAGGTCGAGCTCTCCAAGACCATCGAGGCCGGCCTGATGGCCGAGCACCTGCTCGCCACCGACCGCGTGGGCCGCAAGAAGGGCGGCGCCCCCGGCTACGCCACCCGCGAAGAGCTCGAGTGGCTCGCCGCGGAGGGCCAGAAGGCCATCGACACGTTCATCACCGCCAACCTGCGGCTGGTCGTCTCGATCGCGCGCAAGTACGGCCGCGCCCAGATGCCGATGCTCGACCTGATCCAGGAGGGCAACACCGGCCTGATCCGCGCGGTCGAGAAGTTCGACTACACCAAGGGCTACAAGTTCTCGACGTACGCCACCTGGTGGGTGCGGCAGGCCATCACCCGCGGCATCGCCCAGCAGGCGCGTGTCGTCCGGCTTCCCGTCCACGTGGTCGAGGAGCTCAACCAGGTCGGCAGCGCCCGGCGGACCCTCGAGCGTCAGCTCGGCCGCGAGCCAGACCCGCAGGAGATCGCGACCGAGCTCGGCATGGACATCGACCGGGTCCTCGACCTGATGGCCTGGGGTCGTGACCACGTCAGCCTCGACACCCCGGTGGACGAGGACGGCGACACCTCCCTCGGCGACCTGATGGCCCAGGAGACCACCCCCGGCCCGGACCTCACCGTCCTCGACGTCGAGGCGCGCGAGCGGCTCGACGCCCTCGTCGACACGCTCGACGAGCGGGCGGCCGACATCATCCGGTCGCGCTACGGCCTCACCGACGGACGTCAGCACAAGCTGGCCGACATCGGCGCCAAGCACGGCATCTCGGCCGAGCGCGTCCGCCAGCTCGAGCGCGAGGCCCTGCAGAAGCTGCGGCGCCTCGGCGACCCGGACCTCGCCGCCTGAGGCGTCCCTAGCGCACCTGCTCGCCCAGCTCGCTCGCGAGCTGGGCGAGCGTCATCTCCAGGAACGCTGCCCGCCGGGTCGCCTCGGCCCGGCCCACGTCGGTGAGCATCGTGGCGGGCAGACCGAGCAGCTTCGCGTAGAAGTGGTCGACCGAGAACGCCCGGTCGTCGAGCGGCCTTTCCCGGGCGAACGGGTCGTCGTCGGCGAAGTACCGGGCGCCCATGCGGGTGCCCGTCGACACGCAGCGGAACAGGCCCAGGGCACCGAGGGCCTCCAGCCGGTCGGCGTCCTGGAGCGACCGGCCGAGGGCCGTCGTGGGGACCGCGCCCCGCGAGAACGAGTGGTCGCGGACAGCCTCGGCGATCCGGTCCACGGCGTCCGCGTCGAAGCCGTACGCCGGCAGCTCGGCCCGCACGACGGCCTCGCTGCGCTCCGAGGCGAGATGGCGCTCGGGGCTGTCCTTGGGCAGGTTCACGATGTCGTGCATCAGGGCCGCGGCGACCGCCTCGCGGGGGTCGACGCCGAGCGGCTCACCGATGACGACTGCCCACAGGGCCACGCGCAGCGCGTGTGCGAGGTCGTGGCCCGGGTCCTCGTCCAGCCGCTGAGCGACGTCGTCGCGCAGTCGGGACAGCGCCGGATCGCCGGCCACCAGGGCGATCAGGTCCGCGCGCTTCACGCTCACAGCCTAGGGTCGGACCGTGCTGTCCGGTGTCCTGCTCGCGCTCGCCCTCGCCCTGCCCGTCGCCGCCACTCCCGGCGAGCCGGTGCCGGTACCGAAAGAGGCGCGGGCGGTCGACACGTCCCACCCCGACCGATGGGTGGGCGACCGGCACGGCGGCGAGCTGTACCTCGCGTGCTGTCGTGCGCGCCGTGGCCAAGGGCGGGCGTCATCCGGTTCCGCTGCGGTCCCGACCCGGTCACGATCGAGATGAAGCAGACGGCCAAGGTCGTCAACACGAGCAAGCGCGTGGTCATCGACGGCGGCGGGCTGGTCACCCTGAGCGGCGGCGGCGAGCGCCGGATCCTCTACCAGAACACCTGCGACCCCAAGCAGACCTGGACCACCGACCACTGCGACGACCAGGCCACGCCGCGCCTCGTCGTCCAGCGCCTCACCCTCGCCGACGGCAACTCCACCGGCGAGAGGTACGAGGGCGGCGGCGGCGGCGCGCATCTTCGTCCGCGGCGGGCGCCTGAAGGTCGTGGACAGCACGTTCGTCGGACAACCGCTGCGACAAGACCGGCCCCGACCTCGGCGGAGCGGCGGTCCGCGCGTTGTCGCAGCACCACGGCCTGCCCGTGTACGTGGTCGGCAGCACCTTCACCGGTGGCCGGTGCAGCAACGGGTCGGCCCTGAGCAGCATCGGCGTCTCGTGGTCGGTCTACAACTCGAGCTTCACCGACAACCGGGCGATCGGCCGCGGCGCCAACCCGGCCGCGGTCCGGGACGCCCGGCGGCGGCTCCGGCGGCGCGATCTACGCCGACGGCAACGACTTCACGGTGCTGGTGGCCGGCTCCACGATGACCGGCAACCACGCCCGCGAGGGCGGCGGCGCGATCTTCTTCGTCAGCAACGACCGCACCGGCGATCTGCTCATCCGCTCGTCGCGGCTCAAGGACAACCCGAGCGAAGGCTTCGAGAGCTCCCCCGGCATCTTCTTCCTCGGCGACCGTCAGGTCGTGGAGGACTCGACCGTCCGGTAGACCTCCTCGACCCGGGCCCGCAGCTCGTCGAGGCTGCCGGTGTTCTCCACGACGTAGGTCGCGACGGCGAGCCGCGCGTCGCGGTCGGCCTGGGCCGCGATCCGGGCCCGGGCCTCGGCCTCGGTCATGCCGCGGACGCGCACCATCCGCTCGACCTGGACCTCGGCGGGTACGTCGACCACGACGACCGCGTCGAAGCTCGCGGCCTGCCCGGTCTCGGCGAGCAGCGGGATGTCGTGCACCACCACGGCGCCGACCGGCGCGGCCGCCTCGATCTCGGCCGCCCGCGCCCGGACGCGCGGATGGATGATCGCCTCCAGCGCACGGCGACGCTCGAGGTCCGCGAACACCAGGGCCCCGAGCCGGGGCCGGTCGAGGCCACCGTCGGGCCCGAGCACGTCGGGGCCGAACTCCTCGACCACGGCGGCGAGTCCCTCGGTGCCGGGCGCCACCACCTCGCGGGCCAGCAGGTCGGCGTCGATCACCACGGCGCCCAGCTCGGCGAGGATCGCGGACACCGTGCTCTTGCCCGACGCGACTCCCCCGGTCAGCCCGACGCGTGTCACTGGTCCACCAGGATCCGCAGGATCCGGTCCAGGGTCCTGCGGTCACGCTCCGACAGCACGGCCAGGAACCGCTCGGACTGCTCGCGTCGGACCCGGTCGACCTCGGCCAGCTCGGTGCGGGCCGCATCGGTCGGACTGACCAGGGTGGCCCGGCGGTCGTCGGGGTCGGGTCCGCGCTCGACCAGGCCGCGGGCCTCGAGCGCGTCCACCACCTCGGTGGCCGACCGGGCCGCGATGTGCAGGCGCTCGGCGAGCACGGACGGTCGCATCGACCCGGACTCCATCACGTGCCGCAGGGCACGGGCCTGGGACGGGGTGACGTCGGCCTCGAGCAGCGCCGCACCGAACTCGCGGCGCAACCGGCGGGCCGTACCGAACAGCAGGTCTCCCGTGCTCTCGCTCACGGGAGCAGCATAGCGTCATTTTGACTGGATACCTCATGATGAGGTAACCTCAGCATATTCGGACTTCCAGAAAGAGGTACTCACATGGACGACCTCACCATGACCCGCCGCGGTGGCCGCGGCAACGGCGCCGACCCCACCCAGGTCCGCGCCGACAAGCGCCAGCTCGCTGACTCCCCCGTCTCGCTGCCCCGGATCGCCCGCCTGCTCGCGCCCTTCAAGGGCCGGCTCGCCGTGGTGGTCGGCCTGATCGTGGCCAGCTCCGCGATCGGGCTGGCCCAGCCGTTCCTGGTGAAGCGCATGATCGACGACGCACTCCCCCAGCAGGACGTCGCGCTGCTGCTCTGGTTGGTAGGGGCCATGGTCGGCGTCGCCGCCGCCACCGCGATGATCGGCGTGGTGCAGACCTGGCTGTCGACCTCCGTCGGCCAGCGGGTGATGCACGACCTGCGTACCGGCCTGTTCGACCGCCTCCAACGTCAGTCGGTCGGGTTCTTCACCCAGGCCCGTGGCGGCGAGGTGCAGTCGCGCCTGACCAACGACATCAACGGCGTGCAGAACGTCGTCACCTCCACCGCGACCTCGATCGCCTCCAACGTCACCGTCGTGGTCGGTACGGCCGTCGCCATGGGCTTGCTGTCCTGGCGCCTGTCGCTGCTCTCCCTCCTGGTGCTGCCGCCGGCCATCTGGCTGACCCGTCGGGTGGCCCGGCTGCGGCACAAGATCACCGCCGAGCGCCAGCGCCGCCTCGCCGACCTCAACGTCCAGATCGAGGAGACGCTCTCGGTCAGCGGAGCGCTCCTCACCCGGACCCTCGGTGCGGCCTCGCGGATGACCGACCGGTTCACCGCGACCTCGCACGACCTCGTCGACCTGCAGATCCGCTCGATGCTCGCCGGCCGCTGGCGGATGGCCACCATGACCGTCGTCTTCGCCGCCATCCCGGCCGCGATCTACCTCGTCGCCGGGCTGCCGGCGACGTCCGGCGGCATGACCATCGGCACCCTGGTCGCGTTCACCGCTCTCCAGGCCACGCTCTTCCGCCCGCTGATGGGGCTGCTCAACGTGGGCGTCGACGTGACGGCGTCGCTGGCCCTGTTCAGCCGGATCTTCGAGTACCAGGACCTGCCGATCGACATCGACGACCCTGCCGACCCGGTCGAGATCACCCACGTCCGCGGCGACGTCACCCTCGAGCGCGTCGGGTTCGCGTACGACGCGACGTCCGGCCCCGTGCTCAGCGACATCGACCTGCACGTGCCGGCCGGCACCTCGCTGGCCCTGGTCGGCGAGACCGGGAGCGGCAAGACCACCCTCGCCGGTCTGGTCGCCCGGCTGCACGACCCCACGACCGGCCGGGTGCTCGTCGACGGCGTCGACGTGCGCGACCTGCGTCTGGCCGACCTCGCCCACGTCGTCGGCGTCGTCAGCCAGGACACCTACCTGCTGCACGCCTCGGTCCGCGACAACCTCCGGCACGCCCGCCCGGACGCGACCGACGTCGAGATCGAGGATGCCTGCCGCGCCGCGCGGATCCACGACGTGCTCGTCGGCCTGCCCGACGGCTACGACACCGTGGTCGGGGCCCGCGGGCACCGGTTCTCCGGCGGCGAGCAGCAGCGGCTCGCGATCGCGCGAACCCTGCTGCGGGACCCGGCCGTGCTCGTGCTCGACGAGGCCACCAGCGCGCTGGACAACGAGACCGAGCGGGCCGTCCAGGCCGCCCTCGACCAGGCCGCCGCCGGGCGGACCACGATCACCATCGCCCACCGGCTGTCCACGATCCGTCACGCCGACCAGATCGCGGTCCTGGACCGCGGCCGCGTCGTCGAGCTCGGCTCGCACGACGAGCTGGTCGCCCGCGGTGGCCGGTACGCCGCCCTGCTGGGCCGCCGCGAGCTGGTCGCGGCCGCTTAGCTCGCGGTGCGGCCGGCGAAGGTCCGGCGGTACTGCTGGGGCTGAGACCCCGCGCACGCGGGTGAAGTGGTGCCGCAGGGCGGCGGCGTTGCCGAAGCCGACCTCGTCGGCGATCCACTCCACCGGGTGGTCGGTGAGCTCGAGCAGCTCCTCGGCGGCCTGCACCCGCTGGCCGGTCACCCACGAGTGCGGGGTCGCCCCCGTCTCGGCGCGGAACCGGCGGGCGAACGTGCGCGGCGACATCAGCGACTTGCGGGCCAGGGTGGCGACGTCGAGGTCCTCGTCGAGGTTCTGGAGGATCCACTCGAGCAGCGGCCCGAAGGTCTCGGTGTCACAGTCGGGCACCGCCCGCTCGATGAACTGGGCCTGCCCGCCGTCGCGGTGGGGAGGGACCACGATCCGCCGGGCGACGGTGGCGGCCACCCGGGCGCCGTACAGGTCGCGCATCAGGTGCAGCGACGCGTCGATGCCGGCGGCCGAGCCGGCGCCGGTCAGCACGTTGCCGTCGTGGCAGTAGAGGACGTCGGGCCGCACCTTGGCCTCGGGGTACATCTCCTCGAGGACGTCGGTGTAGCGCCAGTGCGTCGTGCACTCGCGACCGTCGAGCAGCCCTGCCGCGCCCAGGTCGAACGTGCCGGAGCAGTGGGCGTAGAGCAGCGCGCCGCGGGCATCGGCCGCCTTGATCGCCTCGATCACGGCAGGGTCCTGGTTGAGGTAGTCGTGGTGCGGCGCGAGACAGATCAGGTCGGCGTCCTCGGTCGCCTCGAGGCCGCGCTCGACGAAGAGGTCGTAGTCGGAGCGGCCCTTGACCCGCCCGGGGCGCGGCGTGCAGACCCGGAAGTCGAAGACGGGTGTGCGGTCCTCCGGGTGCTCCGGCTCGCCCCAGACCTCCACCAACGAGCCGAGCCCGAACGGCTCGGCGTGGTCCTGGACGATCACGGCGACGGTCTGCACGGCCTTCACGGCCCCCACGGGTGACATGCCGCCATCCTGACCCATGGTTGGCAGTAAATCAACTAAAGGTGGCATTCCTGCCACTCGTGGCCGGATCGCGACGGCGCCATGCTTACTGCCATGACCTACCTCTTCATCATCCTCGTGATCGCCACGGCCATGGTCGTCAAGACGGTCAACCTGCTCCTCCACGACGGCCGCGGCCCGGCCGCCCCGCCCAGCTCCCACTTCCAGGACCCGCGGTTCGCGGCGCCCGGCATCGGCCGGTGAGCCACCGAACAACACGCAGACGCGACGAAGGCCCGGTCACCTCACGGTGACCGGGCCTTCTGCTGTCGCTAGGGACGGGTGATCAGTTCCCGCCGCCGGTGAGCTTCTCGCGGAGCGCCTGCAGCGCCTCGTCGGAGGCCAGGCTGCCGCCGGTCTCCTCGGCCGGAGCCCCGTCGTCCGAACCGTCGGAGTCCGACGAGCCGCTCGAGTCCGAGGAGTACGTCGTCGGCTCGGCCGCAGCGATCTCGGCCACCTTGGCCTCGGCCTGCTGCTTGACGTGCGCCTCCCAGCGCTCGTGCGCCTTGGCGTACTGCTCCTCCCACGTCGCGCGCTGCTCGTCGAAGCCCTCGAGCCACTCGCCCGTCTCCGGGTCGAAGCCGTCGGGGTAGACGTAGTTGCCCTCGGCGTCGTACGTCGCGGCCATGCCGTACAGCGTCGGGTCGAAGTCCTCGACCTCGGACGCGGCGGCGGTGTCGTTGGCCTGCTTCAGCGACAGCGAGATCCGGCGACGCTCGAGGTCGATGTCGATGATCTTGACCATCACCGCGTCGTCGACCTGGACGACCTGCTCGGGGATCTCCACGTGGCGCTCGGCCAGCTCGGAGATGTGCACCAGGCCCTCGATGCCCTCCTCGACCCGCACGAACGAGCCGAAGGGCACCAGCTTGGTGACCTTGCCCGGCACGATCTGGCCGATCTGGTGGGTGCGGGCGAAGTGCTGCCAGGGGTCCTCCTGCGTCGCCTTGAGCGACAGCGAGACCCGCTCGCGGTCCATGTCGACGTCGAGCACCTCGACGGTGACCTCGTCACCGACGGCCACGACCTCCGAGGGGTGGTCGATGTGCTTCCACGACAGCTCGGACACGTGCACCAGGCCGTCGACGCCGCCGAGGTCCACGAACGCACCGAAGTTGACGATCGAGGACACGACACCCTTGCGGATCTGGCCCTTCTGGAGCTGGGTGAGGAACCCGTGGCGGACCTCGGACTGGGTCTGCTCGAGCCAGGCACGGCGGGACAGGACCACGTTGTTGCGGTTCTTGTCGAGCTCGATGATCTTGGCCTCGAGCGTCTGGCCGACGTACGGCTGCAGGTCGCGGACGCGACGCATCTCCACCAGGGAGGCCGGCAGGAAGCCGCGCAGGCCGATGTCGAGGATCAGGCCGCCCTTGACGACCTCGATGACGGTGCCCTCGACGACGCCGTCCTCCTCCTTGACCTGCTCGATGGTGCCCCAGGCGCGTTCGTACTGAGCGCGCTTCTTGGACAGGATCAGCCGGCCTTCCTTGTCCTCCTTCTGGAGGACCAGGGCCTCGACCTTGTCGCCGACGGCGACGACCTCGTTGGGGTCGACGTCGTGCTTGATCGAGAGCTCGCGCGAGGGGATGACACCCTCGGTCTTGTAGCCGATGTCGAGCAGGACCTCGTCACGGTCGACCTTGACGATGGTGCCTTCGACGATGTCGCCGTCGTTGAAGTACTTGATGGTCTCGTCGATCGCTGCGAGGAAGTCTTCCTCGGAGCCGATGTCGTTGACCGCGACCTGGGGCGCGAAGTAGTCAGCGCCCTGCATGGTCTGGAGAAGGGTGCCGGAGCCGGCGTATGTGCTGGAGGTCATCAGGAAAAGGTGTTCCTTGGTGGACAGAAATCGTGTGGGCACGCGCAGACGTCTGTTTCACCACCGATGGGTGCTCCTCAACGGGAGCGATATGCGATAGCGAGCCGTCATCCACTCGGTCCGGGAACCGGCGGACACCTGGCGCAAGCGATGAGTCTACGCGCGTCACGGAGCGCCGGTCCAACCGGCGTACGCTCGTCCGGTGACCGCCGAACAGCCAGACGAGGCGGTTGCCCGTCCGGTCCACCCGAGCGTACGCGTCGAACGCCGTCCCGTCACCGAGGCCGAGTCGCGCCGGGCCAACGGTCCCGACTGGGACCGCTACGCCGACGAGTACCAGTCGACGCACGGCGAGTTCCTCGGCGACATCGGGTTCGTGTGGGGTCCGGAGGGGCACACCGAGGCCGACCTGGGGGTGCTGGGCGACGTGTCCGGGCTCGACGTCCTGGAGGTGGGCTCCGGTGCCGGGCAGTGCTCCCGCTGGGTCGGCGCCCAGGGCGGCCGGCCGGTCGGCCTGGACCTCTCGATGCGTCAGCTCCAGCACTCCCGCCGCATCGACGAGGACACCGGCGTCACGGTGCCCTCCGTGCTCGGCACCGCCACCCACCTGCCGTTCGCCGACGCGTCGTTCGACATCGTCTTCTGCTCCTTCGGGGCGCTGCAGTTCGTGGCCGACATCGCCGACGCCGTGGCCGAGGCCGCCCGGGTGCTCCGTCCCGGCGGTCGGTTCGCGTTCTCCATCACCCACCCGACCCGCTGGATGTTCCCCGACGACCCCGGCGAGGCCGGGCTGCTGGCCAGCCAGAGCTACTGGGACCGGCGGCCGTACGTCGAGATCGACGACGAGACCGGCGCACCGGCGTACGTCGAGCACCACCGCACCCTCGGGGACTGGGTGGCCCTGCTCGCCGGGCACGGCTTCTTCCTCGACACCCTGCTCGAGCCCGAGTGGCCGGAGGGCCACGACCGCGTCTGGGGCGGCTGGTCCGGCGTCCGCGGCCGCTACACCCCAGGTACGGCGATCTTCGGGTCCCGCCTCTTTCGTTGAGTTGCGCCTCGTGATGCGTTGAGTTTCGTGTCGTGATGTCGTCAGTTGCGCCTCGTGATGTGACGAAGTACGGGCTCGACGCATCACGCGGCGCAACTCAACGCGTCACGAGACGAAACTCAACGCATCACGGGGCGCAACTCAACGCTTCCCAGGGGCGCGGTGGGGGCCTAACGTGACGTGGGTCACTCCTCTCTCGGGGCCGTGTACATCGCTGGCAAAGGAGACCCACATGACCCGCGTCCGTTCCACTCTGGTGGCCGCACTGGCCGCCGTCCTCACCCTTCTCGTCGCGCCACCTCCGGCGCAGGCGGCCGTCCCGTCGTACGTCGCCCTCGGCGACTCGTACGCCTCGGGCACCGGCACCCGCTCGTACATCGCCGACGGCACCAGCTGCCAGCGCTCGCCGTACGCCTATCCGTCGCTGATCGCGGCAGCCAGCGGCTACGCCCTGAACTTCCGGGCCTGCTCGGGCGCCCGCATCGCCGACGTCACCAACACCCAGCTGTCGGCGCTGACCGCCACGACGAGCTACGTCAGCGTCTCGGTCGGCGGCAACGACGCCGGCTTCTCCGACGTGCTGACCACCTGCGCGCTGCCCTCGTGGGCCTCCAACTGCGACGGCGCGATCAACGGCGCCCAGAGCTACATCCGCAGCTCCGCTCCCGCCCAGCTGGCCGCGCTGTACGCGGCGATCCGCGCCCGGGCACCGAGCGCCGTGGTCGTGGTGGTCGGCTACCCGCGCATCTTCAACGGCCAGGACTGCAACGCCCTCACCTGGTTCAGCTCCAGCGAGGAGACGAAGCTCAACGCGACCGCCGACCTGCTCAACGCCACCACGGCCGCCCAGGCCGCAGCCGCGGGCTTCCGGTTCGCCGACCCGACCACGCCCTTCCTCGGGCACGCGTGGTGCGGCAGCCCCGAGTGGGTCAACGGGCTGTCCTACCCGATCTCCGAGAGCTACCACCCCAACCGATCCGGGCACGCCTCGGGCTACACCCCCACCGTCAGCCCCCAGCTCACCGGCGCGGTCGTCACGGTCACCCGTTCGGTCAGGACCGCGGCCCGTGACGCGGCCGGAGCCCAGGCCGACCTCCAGCGGACGTACGCCGATGCCGACGCCGGGATCACGCCCGAGTCGTTCCAGAGGCCCGACCTGCGCTCCCCCGAGGTCCGTAGGGCCGCGGCGCGGCACGGCATCGACCTGGACCGCTGGCTGGCGCGACAGGGGCTGTAGCTAACTAAACGCCGGCAGTCGCGGGCTTGTCGTCGACGGGCGCGTTGGACGCGCTGCGGCGTCCCGTGCTGCTGGACCGCCGCAGGATGAAGAGCCCGAAGACCAGGGCGAGGCCGCCGACGACGAACCCGACGATCGGCACGACCTTGAGCAGCAGGTTGAGGGACCGGGCGTTGGCCTCGGCCTCGTCGACGGCATTGGCGATGGTCTCGGCGGTCCAGGTGATGTCGACGTCGAGGACCTGCGTGCCGTCGTCCAGGAAACGCTGCTGGTCCTGGGCGCCCTTGACGATCGACCCGGTGGTGGGGTCGACGTTGACCGTCACCACGTTGGAGTAGGTACCGGGGACGCCTTCGGCCACCTCGACGGCCTCGTCCTCGACCGTGGCGACGAACCGGTAGGTCTCGAGCCCGAGGATCGTCTCGGTGTCGTCGTAGACCATCTCCACCGGCTGCCCGAGCAGGCCGTCCCAGTAGGGGTAGTCCTTCTTCTCGACGTCGAAGGGGAACTTGTTGACCAGGCCCTCGTGCACGACCGCGTCGGCAGGGAGGTTCGGGTCCGCGACGCCCATCGCCGTGACGCGGTCGGTGGCGAAGATGTCGATGTCCGCCGTCAACAGGTTCGGGTCGTCACCGTCGACGCACACCTGGTCGCCGCCGGTGTCCACGACGAGACAGCTCGTCTCCACGAACAGCACGTGCTCGTCGCTGGAGTTCTCGGAGTCCGACTTGGTCTCCTGCACCGCGTACACCGGCTCGAGGTTGAACTCGTTGGTCGCCGTGATCTTGGCGGCCTCGCCCTCGTAGAGAGTCCTGCTGGACACGTCGAGCGGGGTCTTCTTGATGACTCCCGGCGCCCAGACGAGGGCGAGGATCGCCAGCGTCAGCAGCAGACCGCTGAGCGCCAGCAAGACATAACCCAGACTCCGACGCACGACAGGTCCCTCCCACGATCCAGCGGTCGCCGAACCGTAGCGCATTCGTGACTCGCTGGTAACAAGCGACGCTCAACGTTTCCGAAGGACCAGGACGAGGTTCCAGGTGATGACTTCACGCACCAGGGGGACGCGAAGCAACCACCAGGACCACCTCGGGTTGTAGCGCGGATGGATGGCCACCACGTCGGCGTGCTGCTGTGTCCTGGCCCACGCGAGTCCCTCGGCGACCGTCACGGCGAAGAGCGACTCCCCGTACCGGTTCTTCGGTTCACGCCCGTGTCGCCGCGCGAACCGCCGCCGAGCGCGGGCCCCACCGAGGTAGTGCCACGGCGCGGTCTCGTGTCCGCCCCACGGTCCCCACCACACGGTGTAGCTGAGGAAGACGATCCCACCACTCCTGGTCACGCGGAGCATCTCCTCACCCATCCTCCAGGGCTCTGGCACGTGCTCGAGCACGTTGGAGGAGTAGCAGACGTCGACACCCTCGTCGCGGAAGGGAAGGCGCATGCCGTCGCCGATGACGGTGCTCCCGGCGCGGATCTCGCCGCCGGACAGCTCGCCCACGTCCGCGTCGAGCGCGACGTACGTCGCTCCGGCCGCCTCGAAGGCGGTGCGGAAGTATCCCGGCCCGCCGCCGACGTCGAGCATGGTCGCCCCGGCCAGCCGCGCATAGGTGCCGAGCTGGGCGACGGAGTCGCCGGCCAGAGCGGTGTAGAAGCGGTCCGGGTCCGGCTGCTCCTGCCGGAACTCGCGCAGCAGTCGCAACGAGCGGCGCAGATCCGCCCGATGGGACGGGTCACCCATGCTGGTCGGCGTCCGGGGACGGATGCGCGTGGCTGAGGTGCCGGGAAGGTGCGAGGGAGCTCAGGAGCCGTAGTCGATGGCGACGGCCTCGACGTTGGCCGGCGACTCGCTGGGCGCGGCGGTCTGGCTGTTGACCAGACCCACCAGGGTCGCGGCACCGATGGCGCCGCCCACTGCGATCGAGGCAACGACGGTGGCGATGGACGCGAACAAGTGAACCCCCTAGAAGAGACGCGTCATGGTAGCAGCCGGGTCTGGGTCAGCAGCACGCCTCGCGACGCTCGGGTCCTCGCATCAGGACGGGCCGGCGGAGCTCCTTCGCCGACGTCGGCGAAGGAGCTGGAAGGCGGGCAGCAGGAGGGCCGTGGCGACGAAGCAGCCCCAGGCGACGCCGAGGGCGAGGTACCACCCGGACGGAACCGGTCGCTCGCGCACCTGGCCCTCCAGGGCGACCGCCGTCACCTCCGCACCGGTGGGGGTCAACAGTCGACCCGCCACCTCGGGCGCGGGTCCGAGGGCGGAGCGGTCGGTCACCACGATCGAGATGCCGAGCTCGGCCAGCGCGCCGGATCGCTCAGCGGGTGTGGACAAGGCCAGGGCCTCGCTCGCGCGGGCCACTCGGGGATCCTCCCCTGGGATGGCCCTCCCTCCCACGACCAGGACGTCGCTGGCCAGGTAGTTGCGCGGTTGGTACCGCCCCACGGGGTCCAGCACCACGTGCGAGTGGTTCCACTCCGGGCGCCGGAAGCTGGTGAACGGCAGCACGAGCACGTCGCCAGGGGGTCCGGCGGAGACCGCCGAGCGCATGGTCTCGTAGCTGTCGGGATAGGTGACTGCGGCGAGGCGTCCCCCCATCCCCCAGGACGCGTCGACCATCAGCAGCACGGGCAGGAGCACGAGTCCCGCTCCCACGAGCCGACGAGGTGGCCCGGCCTCCACCCGCGCGGCGACGGCAGCCACTCCCGCGCCGACCAGCGTGGCCACGGCCGGGGCTGCCAGCACGAGCATGCGGGCGCCGTCCCTGACCACCCCGCCGCCAGGGGTGTGCGCCGCGAACCAGCCCACGGCGCCCGGCAGTGCCCACGTCAGCAAGGCGACGCTCATGCCGACGACCCAGCAGACCGCGAGCGTCCGCGCGAGCGGCCGACCGAGCACGGTGCGCCAGAGCCGCAGACCCAGCGCCGCCAGGACGACCACCACGGCGGCCGTCAGCCACCCGGCGAGACCCGTCCGCGACGCCGGCACCACGTCGCCGTTCCAGATGCCGCCGAGGGACAGCGCTGCCACCGGGGCCGGAATCCTCCCTTCGGCCTGCAGTGCGAACGGCGCCGACCCGTCCGTCGAGGTGGTGGCCGAGCCCGCGTGGAGCAGTCCCGCCACCACCCAGGGCGCGTTCGCCGCCGCGGCCATCCCGGCCGCGACCGCCCACCGCCGCGCCGGGCCACCGAGCGTGCCGGCGAGCAGGGCCACCCCGGTCACGACCCCCGCGCTGGCGCTGAGCGACCCGAGCACCACGACCACGGGCAACGCGGCGGGGAGCACGTCGTCGCGCAGCCAGCGCTGCGTCAGGTGCAGCACCCACGGCAGGCAGGCCCAGGTGATGAGCACCGGCCAGTGCCCGATCAGGAGCCTCTCGGCCACGAGGGGACTCCACTGGTAGCAGCTGATCACGGCCAGCCTGCCGACCAACGAGAGGTCGGGAACCAGTCGGACCGCTCCCAGCCCACCCGCCACGAGAGAGCCGACCAGGACGAGCTTCTGCAGCACCATCCCGGGGACGACCGAGCCGAGCACCGCCACCACCGCGTCGGACGGCACCACGCGAGGCAGGCTGCTCGCCAGGCCCAGGAAGTCCGACCTCATGTCGAGCTCCGGCACCCAGACCATGTCGTAGCTGAGCACGTACCCGGGGGCCAGGGCCGGTCCGAGGAGCAGCAGGGCCAGCCCACAGGACCAGGCGACCGGGAGCCACCTCGCGCGTCGGTCGGCGCGCCCCTGCACGCACTGATCCAACCACGTCGCCGCGGCCCCAGGACCGCCCGGACACGGGAGTCTCCGACGTGGGCGCGAGGGTCCGGCGGTGTTAGCCTCACGGCGCCGTCGCACCGGCGACCGGGGAGGTGACCACGTGACGACTTCGCGCAACCGCGTGCTCATCCTCAACTGGCGCGACCTCTGGCACCCGGAGGGCGGGGGGTCCGAGCTCTACGTCACCGAGGTGGCCCGTCGGCTCCGGGCGGCCGGGACCCACGTCACGGTGTTCTCCGCGCGCTACGCCGGCGCCCCGGCCGCCGAGACCCGCGACGGCATCCGCTACCACCGCCGTGGCGGGCACCTCACCGTCTACCTGTGGGCAGCGTTGCTGCTGGCCTCCCGCCGCTTCGGCCGCCTGGACGCCGTTCTCGAGGTGCAGAACGGCATGCCGTTCCTGGCCAGGCTGTTCACCCGTGCCCGCGTCGTGGTCCTGGTCCACCACGTGCACCGCGAGCAGTGGTCGATCCTGCGTCCGACCCTTGCCAGGTTCGGCTGGTTCATGGAGTCCAAGGCCGCGGTGCGCGTCAACCAGGGCACCCCGTACGTCGCCGTCAGCGAGGTCACCCGCAGCGAGCTGGTGGCGCTGGGCGTGCGTGCCCAGGACATCACCATCGCGTGGAACGGACAGCCGGCGCCGCCGTCCTTCGAGCCGTCGCCACCGGCTTCCGCCCCGCGGGTCGTGGTGCTGAGCCGGCTGGTCCCCCACAAGCGCGTCGAGCACGCGATGGAGGCGGTGGCGGCTCTGCGTGAGGAGCTGCCGGGCCTGCACCTGCACGTGATGGGCTCCGGTTGGTGGTCCGAGCACCTGCTCGAACGCCGCCGCGAGCTGGGGCTCGACGACGTCGTCACCTTCCTGGGGCACGTCACCGACCTGGAGAAGTTCCAGGAGCTGTCGACCGCCTGGGTGCACGTCCTTCCCTCGGTCAAGGAGGGGTGGGGACTGTCGATCGTGGAGGCGGCGCAGATGGGCGTCCCGTCCGTGGCCTACGCCGAGGCGGGCGGCGTACGCGAGTCGATCCTGGACGGCGTGACGGGTCTCCTCGCCACCGACCAGCACGACCTGGTGGACAAGATCCGGTTGCTGCTCGTCGACGCCGAGCTGCGCGCCGACCTGGGCACCAAGGCTCGGATCCGCTCCGGTCAGTTCTCGTGGGACACGACGGCCGACACCATCGCAGCCCGACTGGGCGTCTGAGTCGCCCCCCTAGCCCGGTGTCGGGAAGCCGACCAGGACGCCGACCACACACACCGTGTCGCCCCCGGGCGCATCCGCAGGACCCTCCAGCCGCAGCTCGAGCTCGTCGATCGGGCCGTCGACGACGACGTCGGCCACGTTGAGGTCCTGCCGCAGCGGCAGCGACGCCACGGCACCGCTCGTCGAGACCTCGAGGAAACCCTCCGCGGCGGTGTAGTAGGTGATCCTGGCCAGCTGCTTGCCGCTCCTGGTCGGCTCCATGAGGCGGACCCGGGTGGACCCGTCGGCGGTGACGCGGTGCCCGCACGCCGGGTCCCGGGACGGCACGTCGGCAACGGTGCCGACGAGGTTGACCGAGCGCAGCCGCCCGGCTGGGTCGACCATCCGCATCGCATAGCTCGGCAGGTCGAAGACGGGTTCCTCCGGCGCGATGCCGACGACGGTCGAGATCCGGGCGGCGTCGTCGAACCACGACACCATGACGTTGTCGGGTGGCCGGCCGTCGAAGACGACCACCCGGGGATCGGCACGGAGGTCGGCGCGGAGACCCTGCACGTAGGCGCGGTCGTCCTCGTTGTAGGAGTGCGGCGCGACCACGGCCGTGGAGATCGCGGCGGACGCGAGGTAGCACAGGGCCACCGCCGTCGGGAACGCCCACCGGCTCGTCGACCGCGCCGGCGCCTCCTTGTGGAGAGGGGCCGCGGACGTCACCGCTCGCGCCACCAGGCCCAGGGCGACGACGAGCACCGGCACGATGTCCGCGGAGTAGCGAGGGACCAGTCCCAGCGCCTCGCCGAAGTCCGGGCCGGTCCGACCACCGAAGAGCAGGACGGCGTCCGCGAGGCTGTAGACCAAGAGCAGCAGCCAGCCCCAGACAGCCGAGCGGGAACGGTGCAACGTGAGGGCGACGACCATCACGAGGACCGTCCAGCCGAGAGCCACCGCCCAGGTCGTCGGAACGACGATGGTGCTCGCTCCCGGGTCCGCCCAGGGCCCGCCGGCGAAGCCGGGGACGGCGTTGCGGGCCAGGAAGTTGCCGACGAGCTCGGCGGACGCCGCCGCAGAGCCCGGCGAGGTGCTGTCGATCGGTGCGAGCGCTCGGTGCACCACGACGTAGCCGCCGATCAGCGCGACCAGGGGCACCCAGACGACGAGGTGACCTCGGAGCGCCACGACGATCCTGCGCAGGCCGACAGCCTCGGCGAACGCCACGGCCACGAAGCCGAGCACCACGGGGTACAGCACCGCACGCTCCTGGAACAGGAGTCCCGCTGCGGTCGCGAGCACGACCAAGGGGCCGGACCAACGGCTGTCCTCCTGCAACCGGTGCAGCAGGGCCCAGGTCGCGAGGAACAGGAAGATGCAGACCGGGAGGTACTGGATGGCCACCGCCCACCACTGCGTGGGCCACAGTGCCAGCGGGCAGAACAGGTACACCGACAGCACCGGCAGCCGCCACCACGAACCGGGCAGCAGGCGACAGAGGACGAGCCACGCGAGCGCCGAGGCGATCAGCTGCAGGAGCACGACCTCGACCACGGCAAGCGTCCAGTCCAGCGGAGCCACGTGGGTGTTGGCCCAGGCGATCAGGAATCCCCCCGGGAACAGATGGCCGGAGTAGTCCTGGATGAGGAGATCGAGCGACAAGGGGCGCGCCCCCAGGGTCAGCATCAGGAAGTCGTCCTGGGTGAAGTACCCCCGGCCGAGGAGCACCGCACGCCACAGGAGCTGTCCCCCGATCAACACCAGGGCAGCCGCCCCGGCAGCCGACCGCCATGGACGCAGGGCCTCGGCCACTGCCGCCAGCCAGGTGCGCTCCGCCATGTCAGCCGCGACCCGACCGCTCGCCGGCTCGCGTCAGGACCACCGAGGCGACGAGTCCGATCCCCAGGGCCGCCAGCACGTCGCACCAGGTCGGTGGCAGGCCGGAGCGGTCTGCCTGCTGGCTGGCCACCAGGCCGGCGGCCAGCGTCGCCACACCGACGAGCACAGCGCCGACGGCTCCCGGGTCTCCGATCCGGCGCCGCCCGAGGTCGCCGACGACCAGCCCCGCCGCGAACGCGGGGCCGCCCAGCAGGACGCCGGCCACCAGGGCAGGCAGTCGCCAGCGCCACGCCCACGGGCGGCGAAGGGCCGTGTCGACGGTGCCCAGCGGATCGGCAGCCAGGAGAGGAGAGGACCGCTTCTCGCGGCGCCCCACGACCACCGCCGCCGCCACGAGCAGGAGAGCCAGCAGCGCCCCCGATCACGAGCCCGGCCTGGTAGAGACGGTTCGGAGCGAACTCGATCGTCACCTGGCCGCCGTCGCCGGCCGGGAGCAGGTAGCCCTGCATCCAGCCGTCGACGCGCAACGGCGTCAGCTCGCGTCCACCCATCGTCGCCCGCCAGCCGGTGTTGGCGTTCTCCGGCAGCACCAGGAGCGCCTCCGGCCCGGACGCCACGTCCAGGACCCGGCGGCTGGTCGTCCAGCTGCGCACGCCGACGTCACGCTGGGTCACGCCCTCCGTGCTCGTCACCCCCGACGAGTCGACCGTCGTGGGCTCCAGCGTGAGCCGGGTGGCCGTGTACTGGTCGGTGGCAGTGACGCGTACCTCGTGGCTGCCGGCGGACAAGCGGACCGGCGCTCCGCACCCGGTGACCGTGAGCGGCGTGCCGTCCAGCACCGCGCCGATCGTCCCCGTCACCGCGGTCGGGTACGTGCGCCCGTCGACCTCGAGCTCCGGTCCCAGCCCGCACACCGCGCCGGTCGCGTGATCCCGGTCGGTCCGGTGTACCTGGTCCTCCAGGTTCTCGATCTCCAGCTCCGCCACTCCTGTCGGCGCGGAAGCCGAGGAGGTCGGAGCGTCGAACCTGATGACCAGCCGTCTGGTCCGCATGGGCGCGAACGTCGCTGCGCCACGGGTCAGGTCCACCACCCGGCTCTGGCCATCCTCACCCGTCAGCTGCGCCCCTGTCGGTGCCACGGCCGTCCCGGTCGGAGCGAGCACCCCCAGCGAGCTCAGGACGCGCCGGTGGGGCCATCTCAGCCGGAGGGTCGGGCGTGGGTCACCGGGCGACGCGGCCCAGAAGCTCACGGGGTCCCCGTCGAACGCGAGCTGGGCACCCAGGTTGGGCGCGTCGCGGTAGGTCGAGGACGCGGTGACGCGGGTGTCCTCCAGGATCGGCTCGAGCAGCTGCTGGGCCTCCGGGGTGGACCGTGCCACCACCTCTCCGTCGAAGTCCCACGAGCCGTCCTCGGTCACGGTGATGTCGCGCACCATGCCCGACTCCTCCTCACCGACCCGTGCGTCGGTGAGGTAGCCGCACCCCACGCCCAGTCCGGCGTCGATGCACCCGCGCCGCGGCGGCCGTGCGCGCAGCACGAAGGTGGTGTCGCGTCCTCCCGGCTCGGGCACGACCAGCTGCCGACCGATCTCCACGCCCGGGAACGAGATCTCCCGCACCGTCACGACACCGTCGGTCCCGGCGACCCCCGTCACGGTCACCCGGACGCGGTCCACCGGCCGGCCGTCCAGGCCCACGTCGACGAGCCCTGTCGCCGGGTCGACCACGGCGTCGCGGACCTGGTCTCCGGCACTGACACGCACCCGGCGGACAGGCAGGCCGGTGAACCCGTCGACGCCCACCTGGACCGAGACCCGGTCCAGCGGCGTCGGTTCGGCGAATCGCACCTCGACCCACTGGCCCACCGGGTCGGTGAACGGTGACGACTGCCAGTAGGTCTCCGGCAGCCCGTCGACCGCGGCGTAGGGCCCGAGCTCGGGCCGCACCGGGCCCAGGGTGTCGGCATAGCCGCCCGACGTCGACGCGGTGACGGAGGCGACGCCGTCGTACCGGGCGTAGACGCGCTCCGCAGCAGTCGCACCTGGATAGTCGTGCGCACTGCGCACCAGCCGATACGGCTCGTCGCGCGCCATCACCTCGCTGAGGGCGTCCTCGAGCCGCCCGAACGACCGCTCGCGCTTGCGGTAGCCGTCGGCGACGACGTCGGGAGTGACGGTCGGCCAGTGCTGCTCGCCCGCAATGACCACGGGGCTCTCCGGGTCGAGCGCGCCGGACTCGAGGGCGGTGAGCACGTCTTCGGGCCCGCCGGCGAGCGTGGTCACGTCGTCGAGGTCGACAGCGTGGACCCGGGACACCGTGCGGTCCACCCGGTAGAGGTCGATCATCGGCTGTTCACCGAAACCCGTGCGTCCGAACGACGCCGCGGGTACCAGGCCAGGGCTTCGCGAGACGGCGAGGTCCACCCGGGCGGGGTCGGGCGCTCCGCTGGCGAAGAGGTCCAGGTCGCGACGCACGAGCACGTACTCGATGCCCGCACGCGCCAAGAGGTCGGCCAGGTACGGCGAGCCCTGGCCGTCGGCGATCCGCTCCTGGATGGCGTCCAGGTTGCGGATGGTGCCACCGGGGGTCAGGGGTACCTGGCTGCGAGCGGCCCACGGGGTGCTCGCCAGCCCCTGGATCGGCTCGTCGATGGTCCAGCCCCACCCCTGCTGCCCGAACCCGGAGCCGGGCAGCACCAACGTCGAACCGGTTCCCTCCTGCGCGGCCAGGTAGGCGGCCGCCTCGCCCCAGGCCTGCGGAACCTCGTCCCATCCGGGCTTGCGCAGCTCCCCGGTCCACAGCGGCTGCGCGCTGACGAGAAGCACGATGACGACGAGCGCCTGGCTGATCGTGCGGGCCCCCGCCCACCGACGCCCGGCCGCGGGCCAGAAGGCGGTGGCCAGCTGGGCCAGCCCCAGGGCCAGCGGGAGGCGCACCAGCGGGTCGACCTTGTGGACGTTGCGCAGCATCGACAACGGCCCGTCGAGCAGGACCTGGAACTGCTCCTGCACGGGCGACTCCAGTGGTCCCGACCGCGCGACCGTGAGGCACAGCATGCCCAGCACGAGGCTCCAGAGCAGTGGCCGCTGCATCGGCATGTGCGGCCTGGTCAGACCCCACAGCCCGGCGGCGGCGACGACACCGGTCACGGCGATCAGCAGCGCGTCGGTGGAGAGCTCGTAGGAGCCGGGCCACCAGGGGTCCCCGCCCACGAAGACGAAGGAGACCCAGTGGTCGGCTCCGCGCGCCACGTTCGCCCACCCGAGCGGGCGCACCACGGCTGCCGAGGTCTCGATGTAGTCCAGGAACGGCGGGCTGTAGCGACCCAGGACGAGCAGGGGCAGCATCCACCAGGCACTCGCCAGCGCGACGGCACCCAGCCACCAGCGGACCAGGCGTCCGCCCCCGGGGCGGCCGAGGGTGGCGAGCACCACGAACAGCGGCAGCGGCAGCACCGCGAGGTTCTCGACGGCGTTGACCCCACCGGTGAACAACAGGGCCACGCCCGACCACAGGGCGGCCGCCCGCACCCCCATCCGACCTCGCTGGGCCAGCACCAGGGGCAGCACCACCCACGGCAGCACGGCCGTCGGGAGCACCTCCGCGCTGAGCACGCCGACCAGACCGAGCAGGCGTGGGGAGACGGCGAAGGCCACGCCTGCCACCCACGCCGTCCACGGTGACGCCGTCGGGCTCAGGGCCAGCCACAGTCGTCGTGCTCCCTCGAACGCGACGACCAGCAGCAGGGCGGTCCACAGTCGCTGGACCACCCAGTCGGCGATGCCGAGGCTCTCGCCCAGGAGGAAGAACGCTCCTTGGGGGAACAGGTACCCGTAGGCCTGGTTCTGCAGCTCACCGAAGTTCGAGTCCTGCTTCCACAGCGACAGGCTCTCGACCAGGAAGCGCTGGACGTCGGCCGTCAGGTCGAACTTGGTGTCGAACGTCGTCTGGCCGGGCCGTTGCAGGAACGACATCGCCACCAGCCACGCGTACGTGGCGAGAACGCCCCAGCGGGAGGGCGATCGACCCGGCCACGCCTTGCGCCACCACGACCGCCAGGCTCCGCGCGGGACATCCGGTCGGCGCCCTGGGTCGGACGGACGGGTCACCGTCGCCTCGGTGGTGGCGATGACTGACCCCCTCGACCCGGTACTGTGCCGCGCGTGAGTGTAACCAGCGGGCAGAAGCGTTCTGGGACCCTGCCGGGCGATGATGCCCACCGCTGAGCCGCCCTCCGCCGAGTCCCCCGACTTCGAGGTCGCCTGGGCCCTGGCGGACACCGTTCCGGGTTGGCTCACGCGCGACCAGGGGCGGCTGCTGTTCGACGAGGCCACGGCGGCGGGCGCGGGTGCCCGACTGCTCGAGATCGGCAGTCACCAGGGTCGCTCGACCGTGCTGCTCGGCCGGGTGGCGGTGGCCGCCGGCGGGGAGGTGGTCGCCATCGACCCGTTCGTCGAGGGTCGGCTGTTCGGCGGCACCCCGACCAGGGAGAGGTTCCGGGCCAACCTGGAGCGGGCCGGCGTCGCGACGGCAGTGCGACCGGTCGAGGAGTACTCGGGCCGGGCGCGACCGGGCTGGGCGGAGGGCATCGACCTCCTCTACATCGACGGCAAGCACGACGTGTGGACCTTCTCCGACGACCTGCAGTGGCGCGCGTTCCTGCGGCCCGGTGCCTCCGTCCTCGTGCACGACGCCTTCTCCTCGATCGGCGTGACGCTCGGCGTGCTCCTCCGGGTCCTCCCCTCGGCCGACCTCACCTACGTTCGCCGTACGGGCTCCATGGCCCTGTTCCATCGACGGCGGCCGAGCCTGGGAGATCGGCTACGGATCCTGCGTGAGATGCCCTGGTGGCTACGCAACGTCGGCCTGAAGGTGCTGCTCCGGCTGCGCCTGCGTCCCGTCGCCCGGCTCCTGGGGCACGACTCGCCGTACGACCCCTACTGACGGCTCCGACCCAGCTCCGCCGGCAGTCAGGCGAAGAAGCGACCCGCCACGTCGTCGAGCAGCCGGGCGTGCTCGGCCGCCGTGAACTCGGCCCGACGGGTGCGCAGGCTGAGGGTGGTCGAGGCCGCCGTGGACGCCAGCCCGAGGGCGACCGCTCGCGGTCCGCTGCACGCCGGGAACATGGCGACCGACTCGACGGGTCCGTCGATCCGCCCCAGGTTGCTCAACAGGGCGGTGGCACCGAGCCGACGGCGCAGCAGACGGGTGACTCGGGGGCCGGCCCCGCGGGCGGAGGTCGCCGGGAAGTCGGGCTCGGGCGGGACGCTCGCGAGCGCCAGGCTCACCTGTCCCACGGCCGCGTCGACCGGCACCCGCAGCCGCAGGTACGCGGTCTCCCGGTTGGGCTGCGGGAGGTTTCCCGTCCGCCGGGACGCGCCGATCACGAGGAGCGGTGTCCCGCCGTGACCCCTGTCGCCGAAGACCCCGGCGGCGGCCACGGCGAGATGAGCGGTCCCGCGCTGCACCAGGGGCCGGGTCAGCTCGCTGAGGTCTTCGTCGCCGCCTGCTTCCCCGCTGCCGTCGAACCGCGGGGGTGGGTCGACCAGGGCCTCACGCAGACGCGCGAGACTCGACCGCGCGAAGCCGGCCGGCGCGCCGCGGTCCCCGATCCCGCGCGCCTGCGCCATCAGGGGCCGGCCCAGGGCCGCACCGGCGACCGCGATCAGCCCGAGGCCGTCGACCGCGCCGTGGTGAGCACCGACCGCCAACCGACGACCGTCCTCGCGCACCGCCACCCTGATCAACGCCTCGCCGCCGTACCCACCGGTGGCCAACGCCGCCCGTCGTGACGTCCAGGCCGCCTGGCCGACCACCTCCACGGCCGGCGTCGCGCCCAGGTGTCCGTGCGCGGAGCACAACGCCTCCAGCCGCTCGGTCACGAGTCCGGCCACCAGGTCACTGACGCCCAGGTCGACTGCGATCCCCCAGCTCGTGTCGGGGTCGCCGTAGAGACCCACGACCTCGTGGGCCTCCTTGACCGCGGGATCCTGGCGAGCCGGCCGGACCGGGTGCATGAGCCGACGTTCTCCGATCTGGCGGCCGTCACGGCCTAGGGTGCTCGGGCAGGTACGGCCCGCAAACTACCCTCCTCACGTGTCGGACAGGACCTCGATGGCGCGCACCGAGCCCGACCCGGCCCGGCGGCGCGGAGGGATGGGCGAGCTGGTGCGTGCCACCCGCCCGCGCCAGTGGTCGAAGAACCTGCTGGTGTTCGCCGCCCCGCTGCTCTCCGGGAGGTTCACCGAGATCGCGGTGCTGGCCGATGCCGTGGTCGCCTTCGTGGCCTTCACACTGGCGGCGGCCGGCGTCTACCTCGTCAACGACGTGCGCGATGTGGAGAGCGACCGCCTCCACCCCGTCAAGCGGCTCCGCCCGGTCGCGGCGGGCACCGTGAGTGCTCGGACCGCCCTGTGGACGAGCGCGGTGCTGTCGCTGGCCGCACTGCTCGTGGCCCTGATCTCGGGTCCAGCCCTGGTCCTGGTCGTCGCCATCTACCTGGCGATCTCGCTGGCGTACTGCCTCGCGCTCAAGGACGAGCCAGTGATCGACATCGCGATCATCGCCAGTGGGTTCCTCCTGCGGGCGATCGCCGGAGGCGCGGCCGCGGGCATCGAGCTCTCGCAGTGGTTCCTGCTCGCCGCGTCGTTCGGCTCGCTCTTCATGGCCGCAGGCAAGAGGTACGCCGAGATCCTGCAGGTGGCGGGCGGCGAGCCGACCCTGCGCGCCACGTTGACGTCGTACAGCCCGTCGTACCTGCGTTTCGTCTGGACCGTCTCGGCCGGCCTGTTGATCATGACCTACGGCTTGTGGGCCTTCGAGCTCGGCGAGGCCGCGGGCGGGAGCTGGTGGTACGTGGGGTCGATGGCGCCCTTCGTGCTGGCGGTGCTGCGCTACGCCCTCGACGTGGACCGCGGAACGGCCGGTGAGCCGGAGGAGCTGGCGCTGAGAGACCGGAGCCTCGAGGTCTTCGCGGCGTGCTGGCTGGTCATGGTGGCCATCGCGGTGTACGCGGGCTGAGGGGTCACAGCAGCCGTTTGGCGACCCGGACGAGGCCCTGGGCGCTGGGGCGTCGGTGGACGGATGCTCCCGCCTCGGTCTCGTGGCGCCGCTCGAGGAACCAGTCGTAGGAGTCGCACAGCATCTCCTCGTTGGACCAACGGGCACGCCACCCCAGCTCGTCGCGGGCGGGGCTCACGTCGAACCACATCGACTCCCCGTACATGATCCAGTGGTAGGGCGCGAAGGGGCTCAGGCTGGAGGGCCGCGCTGAGTCGCATGGCGGCAACCGTCGGGCCGGCCGGGACGCTGCGCACCCGCGCCCCGGTGCCGGCGTGCCGGCACAGGGCTTCGAGACGCCTGCCGCATGGTGCCGAACCGCTCGGCTCCGACGTGGTAGACGGCTGGACCAGGGCGCTCGGCCGCCCGTCGGCAGGCGTCGGCGAGGTCGGCGGCGTGCACGAACTGGTAGACGTTGTCGCCGGAGCCGAGAACAGGCACGGACGCACCGTCGGCGATCCAGTCGAAGAGGATCCCGAAGATGCCCAGCCGACCGTGACCCAGGATCGTTCGCGGCCGCACGACCGAGACGTCCAGTCCTCGGGAGATCGCCGCTCGGCAGAGGAGCTCGGCGTCGAGCTTCGCGCGACCGTAGGGCTCCTCGGGTCTGGGCTCGGTGGCCCTGGTCACCGGGTTGGCGTCCGGCACGCCGAACACCGCCGACGAGGACGTGTGGACGACCTTGCCGACCCCGGCTTCCTCGCACGCCCCGAGGAGGACCGCGGTCCCGCCCGACGTTGACCGACTCGAACAGCTCCCGGTCCCGGGCCAGCGGCACCTGCGCCACGTTGTGGAAGACGACGTCGACGCCGGCGACGGCCCGGCGCGACCGTGGCGGCGTCCCTGATGTCGCCCTGCACGAGCTCGACGTCGGCCGGCCGGTCGGCGGCGTCGATCACGTCGAGCACCCGCACCCCGTAGCCGGCGCCCCGCAGGTGGTCGACGAGCAGGGACCCGAAGTACCCGCTGCCGCCGGTCACCAGGGCCATCGGGGCGCTCACGCCCGCGCCTCCGGTCGGGCCAGCGGGGCGATGTCCAACCCTTGGTTCACACACCACCTGATGGACCGGCGCATGCCCTCGAGGAGACCCACCCGCGGCTCGTAGCCCAGGACCTCGACGGTCCTGGAGATGTCGCAACGGATGGTCTTCGACAGCTCTCCGAGCACGTGGACCTGGGCGGCGTAGCGACCACGTCGCTGCAGCCTGCGGTCGACCGTCTCCGCCACGGCCGCCAGGGCCCGCGGAACCCGCACGACACCGTCGCGGGTGCGGAAGCCCTCCTCGGCGAGCGCCCGACGCACCGTGGTCACCACCTCCCCCAGCGGGTAGGCGTCGCGATCGGCCACCCAGAACGCCTGGCCGGGTGCCGCCGGATGCCGCTCCGCCAGAGCCACTCCCTGGACCAGGTTGTCGACAAAGGCCATCGACCGCCGCTGGCTGCCGTCGCCAGGAACAGGGAAACGTCCCGCTGCCACCATCGAGAAGAACGTGTCTGCCGCTCGGGCTGCCAGGGCCCGTAGAACCACGGCGGCCTGATGATCACCGTGGGCACGTCGCCCCGCTCATGAGCGGCGCGCACCTCGATCTCGGCATGCATCTTGGACTCGCCGTAGCCCAGGTAGGGCCGGTAGGGCTCGTGCTGACGAAAGGCATCACCGGGAAAGGCATTGGTGCCGAAGGGCGAGTTGGACGAGAGGTGGACGAAGCGGCCGGCCCGGGCCCGGCTGGCCGCGGCGAGCACGGCGAGCGTGCCCCGGTGGTTGACGCGGGCGAACTCGGTCGCTCGCACCGGGTGGATGACACCGGCGGCGTGGACCACCGAGGCACCGGCCGCTCCCCGGAACAGCGCGTCGAGGACGTCGACATCCGTCACGTCGCCGACGTGCACCGCGGCCTCCGGGAACACCTGCAGGATGGCCGGCACCTCGCGGGCGTTCGCGGCCAGGACCCGTACCCGCCCCTGCCGGGCCACCGGCCCGTGGTCGTCGGTGGGCCGGGCGAGCGCGGAGAGGAACGCCCGCCCGAACCAGCCCGCACCACCGGTCAGCACCGTGAGCTCCGGTGCCGGTGACAGCTCGCTCATCTCAGGTCCCCAGCATCCGTGCGACGTTCCGGTGGGCCACCGCCATGATCGTTCCCTGCGGGTTGACCCCGGGGGCAGACGGGAGCAGAGAACCGTCGTTGACGTAGAGGTTGCCCACCTCGCGCACGCGGCCGAAGGAGTCGACGGCGGACCGTCCCGGCCGCTCACCCATGGGCACGGTCCCGGTCAGGTGGACCGTCATGAGCGGGGCGTCCCGGCCCAGCCCGGCGACAGCAGCGCTGACGCCGGCCTCGTCGCGGACGACGGGCGCGCCGGGGTAGCCGGGCACCACCAGCTCGGCCCCGGCCGCCAGCAGGAGGTGCAGGAGACGGCCCAGCCCGGATCGGAGGAGGTCGAGGTCCCTGCGGGTCAGGCGGTAGGTGACCAGGGGGGCGTCGAAGCCGGGCAGGGCTCGGACGATCCCGGTGCCGGACGACCTGATGGCGGCGTAGTAGACGGCGTTGCGTCGTGGCTGCGTCATCAGGTCACGATCCCGGGACCAGGTCTCGCCCAGCGCCAACGCGACCAGGGGCTCGCGGCTGGCCGAGCCGCCCAGGGTCACGTCCGGCGCGAACTCCTTGACCTGAAAGGTCGGGACCTCGTCGGGATCCGTCACCGGTTCCTCGAACCTGGCCACCACCTTCACCGTGGGATGGACCGAGAGGCCCCGCCCGCGGCGCCCCGGAACGCCCGAACGCTGAAGCAGGGCCGGGGTCTGCACCGTCCCTGCGGAGACGACGACGTGGTCGGCCAGCACCCTCTCGCCGGAGGAGCACTCGACCCCTCGCACGACGCCCGCCGAGATGTCCAACCGACGTACCCGTGCGTGTGGTCGGATCTCACAGCCCGCGTTCGACGCGTCGTCGAGGTAGGTGCGCTGCATCGTGTTCAGGGACGGTCGGCCGCGCTCGTCCGTGCCCGCCCAGCGAGGCACGTCGACGCCGGCCCAGCCGAGCAGCTCGGCGCCCCGGCGCAACACCTCGGACGCGGCCGGCAACGGACCGGAGGCGCGCGCCACTCCCAGGCGCTGCTCCACGACCTCGTGCCACGGCTCGAGGCTGTCCGGAGTCAACGCCTCGACGTCGAACCGGTCCGTCCATTCCGCCAGCACCGAGGGGTCCGGCCGGTGGTACAGGCCCGCATTGACCTCGCTGCCCCCACCCACACAGCGCGCCTCGGCGTACGCGATCGACGGCCGCCCGAGCGCGACGGTGAGACCGTTGTCCCGATACATCCGGCGCATCTGGGTCAAGGAGTACGGCTGGACGTCACCCTGCTCGATCCGGTCGCCCTCCTCGAGCACGAGGACCTTCAACCCTTGCCGGGCGCACTCCCGAGCGGTGACCGCCCCGCCGGGACCCGACCCGACCACGACGACGTCGTAGCTCACGAGGCGACGACGACGTCGTAGTAGGAGACCAGACCAACGCCTCGGGCCAGCCGGACGTACTCGCCGACGAGGGGAAAGCGCCCCAGCCCGGCCACCAGGCGGCCACGGCGCCCAGCCGGCAGACGGGCCAGGTGCCCTCGCGCCGGCAGGAGGCAGACCGCCACCGTCGCCGCACCCGCCACCCGGACGCCGAACCGGCTGAGGTCCGGCATCCCGGCAGCGTGCTCCGCAGCGAGCCTCGCCGCAGCACGGACGTCGTCGTCGGCGGCCCCCGGGACCTCCCAGGTCAACAGGCCCTCGATCACGGCCTCCAGGAGGCGGTCCCGGGACCGACCCGGCGCCGGGTTCGACACGTCCCGAACTCTAGCCGCCTGGCCGACCGGGCTCGGCCACCAGTTCCTGTACCGGCTCGAGGCCATCTGGTCGTCCAGGATTAGGCTCGCGCGAGTGACGTCGTCCACCGAGCGCCCGGCGAGCCTCCGCCACCGCGGTGCTGCCGTGGCCATCGCGATGGCCATCACCAACGTCGCGACCTACCTCTACACCGCCCTCGCCGCGCGCCTGCTCGGGCCGAAGGACTACGGCGCCCTCGCCTCCCTGATGGCGGTGCTGCTCGTCGTCTCGGTCATCCAGCTCGGGATCCAGACCACCGCTGCCCGGCGGATCTCCGCCGACCCCGGTCACGTGGGGCAGATCGAGCGGGAGATCCTGTCGCTCACCTACCGCGGCGCGGTCCTGATCGGGCTCGGCCTGCTGCTGCTGACCCCCGTCATCGACCGGCTGCTCAAGCTCGACAGCCTGGCCACCGCGTCCATGGTCGCGCTGGCCGCCGTCCCGCTGACCATCTCGGGCGGGCAGCTGGGCATCCTCCAGGGCGAGCGCCGGTGGTGGCCGGTGTCCGCGATCTACGTGGCCAGTGGCGTCCCCCGGCTCGTGGTGGGCACCGCGCTGATCCTGTGGCGACCCAACGAGCTGACCGCCATGATCGGTGTCGTCATCGGCCTGGTCGTCCCCGTCCTGCTCGGTGTCTACGCGCTGCGCCCGACGCGAGCGCCGGGCCGGGTCAGCGAGCACCACTCGACTCGTCCGATCATCCGCGAGATCCTGGTCAACTCCCAGGCGTTGCTGGCCTTCCTGACGCTGTCGAACTGCGACGTCATCGTCGCCCGCAACATCCTGGACGAGCACGACGCCGGCCTGTACGCCGGCGGCCTGATCCTCACCAAGGCGATGCTGTTCCTGCCGCAGTTCGTGGTGGTGGTCGCCTTCCCGTCGATGTCGACGGCCCACGAACGACGCCGCGCACTCTTCCGCGGCCTGACGCTGATCTTCGGGCTCGGTGCGGTGGGGGTGCTTGTCTGCGCTGCGCTGCCTCAGCTCGCCCTGATCTTCGTGGGCGGCGCGGAGTACTCAGAGATCCAGGACCGGCTCTGGCTGTTCGCGGCGCTCGGCACCGTGCTGTCACTGCTCCAGCTGCTGATCTACGCGGTGCTGGCGCGCCAGGGCACCCGATCGGTCTACCTCGTGTGGGTGGCCCTCGCCGCCGTGCTCGTGATCGGTTGGCAGGCCACCAGCCTGTGGGGGCTCCTCATGGTGGTGATCGTGGTGGACTCGGTCCTGTTCCTGGTCCTGCTCGCGATCAGCCTGAGGCGTCTGGAGCTGCCCGTACCCAGTGGCGAGCCGCCTCCTGAGACGGTCGTCTAGCCCCTCAGTGCGCGGCTTCGTGCCACGAGTGGCCGGTGCCGATGGAGACGTCGAGCGGGACAGCCAGGGACGCGGCGCCGCCCATCTGCTCGCGGACCAGGGCCTCGAGTGCCTCGCGTTCGCCGGGGAAGACGTCGAAGACGAGCTCGTCGTGGACCTGGAGCAGCATCCGCGACTGCAGACCCTGGGCGACCAGACCCGCGTGCACGCGGAGCATGGCGACCTTGATCAGGTCGGCGGCCGACCCCTGGATGGGCGCGTTGAGGGCCATCCGCTCGGCCATCTCGCGACGCTGGCGGTTGTCGGAGGTGAGGTCGGGCAGGTAGCGGCGGCGGCCGAGGATCGTCTCGGTGTAGCCACTGCGCCGGGCCTCGTCCACCACGCTCGACAGGTAGTCGCGCACGCCGCCGAACGTCTCGAAGTACTCGTCCATCAGCACCTGAGCCTCGCTCGGGTGGATGCGGAGCTGCGCGCCGAGACCGAACGCGGACAGCCCGTAGGCCAGGCCGTAGTTCATCGCCTTGATCTTGGCCCGCTGCCCGGGGGTGACCTCGTCGGCAGGCACGTCGAACACGCGGGCCGCGGTGGTCGAGTGGAAGTCGCGGCCCGACTGGAAGGCCTCGATGAGGACGGCGTCCTCGGAGAGGTCGGCCATGATGCGCATCTCGATCTGGCTGTAGTCGGCCGTCATCAGCGACTCGTAGCCGTCGCCCACGACGAAGCCCTCGCGGATGCGGCGGCCCTCCTCGGTGCGGATCGGGATGTTCTGGAGGTTCGGGTCGGTCGAGGAGAGCCGGCCGGTCGCCGCGATCAGCTGGTTGAACGTGGTGTGGATGCGGTTGTCGTCGGCCACCGTCTTGAGCAAGCCCTCGATGGTCTGTCGCAGCCGCGCGACGTCGCGGTGGCGGAGCAGCGCCGTCAGGAACTGCCCGCCGGCCGTGTCGGGGTCGACCTTGGTGAGCAGCCCGACGAGCGCGTCGGCGTCGGTGGTGTAGCCCGTCTTGGTGCGCTTGGTCTTGGGCATGCCGAGCTCGTCGAACAGCACCCCCTGGAGCTGCTTGGGCGAGCCGAGGTTGATCTCCTTGCCGATCGCGGAGTACGCCGCCTCCGCCGCCAGCTTCACGCCACCCGCGAACTCGGCCTCCAGCGACTGGAGGTGGTCGATGTCGACGGCGATGCCGGTCTGCTCCATCAACGCGAGCAGGTCGATCAGCGGCAGCTCGACCTCGGCGAGCAGGCGGGTGCCGCCACGCTCCTCGATCTCGTCGTCGAGGGCGTCGGCCAGGTCGACGACCGCACGCGCGTGCAGCATCGCGGTGTCGGTGGCGTCGGAGGAGACCGCGTCGTCGAGCGCGTCGAACGTCAGCTGCCCGTCATCGGTGGCGCCTTGCTTGAGCTCGCGCTTGAGGTAGCGCAGCGTCAGGTCGGCCAGGTCGTAGGAGCGCTGGTCGGGTCGGGCGAGGTAGGCCGCCAGAGCGGTGTCGCTGACCAGCCCCCGCAGCGACCACCCGCGTGCCGCCAGCGCCAGCATCGGACCCTTGGCGTCGTGGAGCACCTTGGTGCGTGAGGGGTCGGCGAACCAGGTCACCAGCGCGGCGTCGTCCTCGGGCGAGACCTCGCCGGCGTCGACCCAGGCGCCCGCGCCGTCGGCTGCCGCGAAGGCCAGGGACCAGACCTCGCCGGTGCCCGAGCCCCACCGTCCCTGGACGGTCACGCCCGTGCGGCCCTCGTCGGTGTGTGCGGCCAGCCAGTCGGCCACCTCGCCCTGGCCGAGCCGGACGCCGGCGAGCTCGAAGCCCGACTCGTCGATCGGCTCGCTCTGGACGTCCCACGACTCCAGCAGCCGCTCGCGCAGCACCCGGAACTCCAGGGAGTCGAACAGGGTGTGCACGAGCTGGCGGTCCCACGACTGCGCCTCGAGGTCGGCGGGCGCCAGCTCGAGGTCGAGGTCGCGGACCAGCTCGTTGAGCTGGCGGTTGCGGATCACGTCGCCGAGGTGCTCGCGCAGCGACTCGCCCTTCTTGCCGGTGATCTTGTCGGCGTGGGTGATGACGTTGTCGAGGCCGTCGTACTCCTTGAGCCAGCGGGCCGCGAACCCGGGACCGACGCCGGGCACACCGGGCAGGTTGTCGGACGTCTCCCCCACGATCGCCGCGAGCTCGGGGTAGCGCCCGGGCACCACGCCGTACCTCGCCTCGACGGCCTCGGGAGTCATCCGCGCGAGCTCCGAGACGCCGCGCATCGGGTAGAGCACCGTCGACCGCTCGGTGACCAGCTGGAACGCGTCGCGGTCGCCGGAGAGGATCAGCACGTCGAAGTCGTCGGCGAGGGCCTGGGTGACCAGGGTGGCGATGATGTCGTCGGCCTCGTAGCCGTCCTTGCGCAGGTGCTTGATCTGGAGGGCGTCGAGGACCTCGTCGATGAGCGGCAGCTGGCTGGAGAACTCGTCGGGGGTCTTGTTGCGCTTGGCCTTGTACTCGGAGTACTGCGCGAGGCGGAACGTCTGCCGCGACTTGTCGAAGGCGACGCCGATGTGGGTCGGCTGCTCGTCGCGCAGCACGTTGATGAGCATCGAGGTGAACCCGAAGACCGCGTTGGTGTGCTGGCCCGTCGTGGTGGAGAAGTTCTCGACGGGGAGGGCGAAGAAGGCACGGTAGGCCAGCGAGTGGCCGTCGAGCAGGAGCAGACGCTTGTTCTGGTCGGGCACCGTCCGACTCTAGTCACGACCACCGACACCGGGACGGCCGCCGGCCGAGTCCCTTCGAAGATTGACAGTTAGGTCTCTAACGATTAGAGTTCTCATCATGAGCACACCACAGCAGTCGAGCCCGCTCGACCTGGTCCGGTGGATCGGCTGGGCCCAGATGAAGGCCGGCGAGGACTGGATCCGGGAGCGCGAGCTCAGCCACGCGCAGGGCTTCGTGCTCGGTTACCTGGTGCAGAACCCCGGTGCCATGCAGCGCGAGATCGCGCAGGTCAACCGCACCAGCGCGGCGAGTGTCTCGAGCCTCCTGCAGGGGCTCGAGCGCCGCGGTCTGGTCGAGCGACGTACCGAGGAGGGCGACGAGCGCAGCAAGCGTGTGTACGCGACCGAGGCCGGCACGGAGCTGATCGCCGGGTTCGACACCGCCATGGCCGCTGCCAACGAGACGATCCTCGCCCCACTGGACCGCGCCGAGCGGGCCACCCTGCACGCCCTCCTGACCAAGATCACCGCGGACCTCCCGCAGCCCACCCGCTCGTAACCGACGAGCCGCGGCCCCGGCCGCGCTCCTCCCCGTTCCACGCGCCGCGACGGCGTCCGTCGTCGCGCGCTCGACCCTGCCCGGCAGGCCGCCCAGTGAAGGAGCACGTCATGACCACCCTGAACCCCGAAGCCCCCACGGACGTCACCGCCGTCGGCACCAACCGCTGGTACCTCTCGTCCGCACCGATCCTCCGCGCCCTCGTGCACCTCTGCGTGCCGATGGCCGCGGCGATGATCGTCAGCGCCGTCTACAACGTCATCAACGCCGGCTTCATCGGCTCGCTCCACGACACCGCGCTCCTGGCGGCGGTCACCCTCGGCTCCCCGCTGCTCGCCCTGGTCATGGCCGTCGGCGGGGTCTTCGGGACCGGTGGCAGCGCGCTCATCTCCCGGCTGCTCGGCGCGTCCGAGCACGAGCCGGCGAGGGCCGGCGAGATCAAGCACGTGGCCTCGTTCGCCGTCTGGGGCGCGGCGATCGTCGGGGCCGTGCTCGGGGGCATCGGACTCCTCCTCCTGCATCCGTTGGTGTCGCTGCTCGGCGCCGACGGCGAGGCCGTCGCACCGACGCGTCACTTCGTCGCCGTCATGCTGGCCTTCGTCCCCGTGCTCGCGGCGGCGTTCTGCCTCGAACAGCTCGTCCGGGCCGAGGGTGCCGCCCGCCAGGTGATGATCGGCCTCATCGCATCGACGGTCGCGAACGTCGTGCTCGACGTCCTGTTCATCCTCGTCCTGCACTGGGGTGTCGCCGGCGCCGCGCTGGCCACGGGTCTCGCGAACGTCGTCGTCATCGCCTACTTCGTCACCTGGCTGGCCCGACACAGCGAGCACATCCGCCTGGCCCCGCGGTGGTTCACCCTCTCGCCGACCGTGGTGAGGCCCGTCTTCGGCGTCGGGTTCAGCGAGCTGCTCCAGGCCGGCTTCCTGATCGTGACCGCCCTGGTCCTCAACAACCTCGCGGCGGCCTACGGCAACGGCCCGCTCGCGGCGATGGGCGTCGTGGTCCGGATCGCGCAGGTTCCGGAGTTCCTGGTCATGGGGGTCACCCTCGGCGTGCTGCCCCTCCTCGCCTACTCCTACGGCAAGGGTGACGCTCACCGTCTGGCCGCGGCACTGCGTGCGTCCGCGATCACGGTGGGCTCCATCACCCTGGTCACGGCGGTGACGCTCATCGTCTTCAGCGAGCAGGTGATCTCCGCCTTCTCCGACGACCGGTCCGTCCTGGCGATCGGTACGACCATCCTCGCCGCGCAGCTCGTGGCGATGGTCGCCAACGGCTTCGCAGGCCTGCTCACCTCGCTGTTCCAGGCGACCGGGCAGGGGCTGGCGGCGACCCTGATGTCGCTGACCCAGGGCGTCCTGTTCATCCCGGTCGTGGTCCTCGGCGACCACTGGTTCGGGCTGACGGGCATCATCTGGGCGCTGACCGTCACCGAGGGCACCGTGCTCCTCGCCGGGGTGGCCCTGTGGCTGGCCTTCCGTCCCGCGATCAACCGCGGCCTCAACGAGGGCAGTGCGGAGCGGGCAGAGGAGGTGCTGGCCTGATCTCGCGACGCGACCGGTCTGGACCGGTAGCCCGGGCGCCCTAGGCGCTCCCGGCCTCCTGGCGGCGCATCGAGCGGCGGACGGCGAGCACGTGCGTCAGCTGCCGTGCGGGCACCCGGGCGACGGGTGGGCGCTGGGCCATCAGCTTGGCCCGCACCACGGTGGTCGGCGCCAGGCGCAGGACCGCCACGGGACCGAGGGCGAGCCGTGCCATGAAGCGGTTGCCGTCGCGCGAGCCCGACGCGGCGGCGGTCGCGAGGTGACCCGCGCCGCGCTCCTCGGCCCAGCTGACGGCGGCGTCCATGAGGGCCCGGCCCACACCGTGGCGCCGGAACTCCGGGAAGACCTGCGGCGAAATGACCTGCACGGACGTGTCCAGGTTGAGGGGCGAGACCGTGGTCAGGCGCAGGTGCACGCCGCCCGCCAGCCGCCCGTCGTACTCCGCCACGACCAGGCGCTGGTCGGGGTCCTGGCCGGCGGCCTCGATGATCGTCACGAGGTCGGCGATGCGGTCGGCCTCGTCGCCGCGCCGCAGCACGTCGGCCCATAGCTCGGCGAGGGTCGCGGCGTCGGCGGGCAACGCATCACGAAGGAAGACCAGCGACCGACTCATCGTTCTGCCTCCAGGGTCAGCAGCCGGACAGCGATTCCGACCCCCGTGGACGCCGTCCTCGGCCGACCCTAGCGGTCCGCGCGCGGCTTGTCCCCACTCCCTCGAGAATCAGCCCAGAACACGGTCCACAGGGGTGGAGAGAGCCCCGTTCCGGGCTCGCCGTGACGACGATTGACGTAACGGTTCGCTAACGACAGGGTGCGGTGTGCAGTCCCGCAACATTGCCGGTTTACGGTGACCTCGCTGACCAACCCTCGGATCGTGGCAGCGGTGATCCGTGCACCCGAAAGAAAGGTCCCACCCGTGAGTCGTACCAACCCCGTGACCTGGGCCAAGGTCATGGCCGGCACCGCCGTGCTGGCCCTGTCCCTTGCCGCCTGTGGATCCGACGACAGCAGTACGCCGTCGGCCACGGATTCCAACACCCCCTCGGAGTCGGCAGCGCCGACGGAGTCCGAGTCGAGCGCCCCGGCCGAAACCTTCACCAACGACAAGTGCAAGGGCAACCAGGACAGCAGCAACGCCCTGCGGGTGGGCGGCATCCTGCCGCTGACCGGCAACCTGGCCTTCCTCGGTCCCCCGGAGATCTCGGGAGTCGGCCTCGCCGTCTCCGAGATCAACGCCGCGGGCACCGACATCACGGCCTGCCACGACATCCAGGACTCCGGTGACTCCACCGACATGTCCGTCAGCTCCGCCTCGGCCCAGACCCTGGTGGCCAGCAAGCCGTCGGTCGTCATCGGTGCGGCGTCGTCGTCGGTCTCCCTGAACGTCGTCGACACCTTCGCCTCGAGCAAGATCGTCGAGATCTCGCCCGCGAACACCGCTATCGACCTGAGCGGCTACTCGCCGTGGTACTTCCGTACCGCTCCCCCGGACACCATCCAGGGCTCGGCGCTCGGCACGCTCATCTCCTCTGACGGTTACCAGAAGATCGCGTTCCTCGTCTTCAACGACACCTACGGCACCGGCCTCCGCAACGCGGTCCAGGCCACCGTCGAGGGCGCCGGCGGCGAGTGCGTCTACGGCTGCAAGGACGAGGGCGACGAGTTCCCGGCCGGTCAGACCACCTTCTCGACCGAGGTCGGCGCCGCCCTGGCGTCCAACCCCGACGCGATCGTGATCCTGGCCTTCGACGAGACGAAGGCCATCGTGCCCGAGCTCAAGGGCCAGGGCTGGGACATGTCGAAGACCTACTACTCCGACGGCAACACCGCGGACTACAGCAAGGACTTCGCGAAGGGCACCCTCGAGGGCGCCCAGGGCACCATCCCCGGTGCCGACGCCTCCGACGAGTTCAAGGCCCGCCTCGTGGGCTGGTACGACGCAGCCGAGGGCCAGAAGCTCGTCGACTTCGCCTACGGCCCCGAGTCCTACGACGCGACCATCCTGGCCGCGCTCGCAGCGCTCAAGGGTGGCGACACCACGCCGCAGACCATCCAGAAGAACCTGGCTGCGGTCTCGGGCAGCACCGACGGTGAGGCATGCGGCTCGTACGCCGAGTGTGCCGATCTGATCGCTGCCGGTGACGAGATCCGTTACACCGGTCCTTCGGGCATCGGTCCGATCAACGAGCAGAACGACCCGTCGTCCGCGTTCGTGGGTATCTACACCTTCGACGCGAACAACAAGAACATCTTCAGCACCACTGTCGAGGGTTCGGTCGAGTGATCTAGCACCACCAGCACGAAGGCCCCGGACCAATGGTCCGGGGCCTTTGTCGTGTCTACCTGCGCCTCCGCTTCGCTTCGGCGTGTAGAGGGATCAGAGCGCGATGCTCATACCTTGTCGTCGCGCTCCTTGTTGACGTCCTCGGCCAACGTGCCGAGGTACAACGCGATCACCTTGGGGTCCTTGGCCAGCTCGCGGCCGGTGCCCGTGTAGGCGTCCTTGCCCTGGTCGAGGACGTAGCCGCGGTCGCAGATCTGCAGGCACCGACGGGCGTTCTGCTCGACCATCACCACGCACACGCCGGTCTTGTTGATGTGCCGGGTGCGCAGGAAGGTCTCGTCCTGGCGGACCGGGGACAGGCCGGCGGACGGCTCGTCGAGGAGCAGCACGGACGGCTCCATCATCAGGGCCCGCGCCATGGCCAGGGACTGGCGCTCGCCGCCGGACAACGCGCCCGCGCGCTGGTTGCGACGGTCGTGGAGCACCGGGAAGAGGTCCCACATGGCCGCCAGCCGCTCGGTCAGCTTCTTGGGCCGCATGAACAGCCCCATCCGGAGGTTCTCCTCGATGGTCAGCGTCGGGAAGACGTTGTTGGTCTGCGGCACGAAGCCGACGCCCATCTCGACCAGACGGTTGGCCTTGAGGTTGGTGATGTCCTTGCCGTTGAGGGTCACCTGGCCGGAGTGCACGCGCACCAGGCCGAACATCGCCTTGAGCAACGTGGACTTGCCGGCCCCGTTGGGGCCGATGATGCCGATCATCTCGCCGGGGTAGGCGACCAGGCTGCAGCCGTCGAGGATGTTCACGCCGGGCAGGTAGCCCGCGACGATGTCCTTGGCCTCGATGACCGCGTCGCTGCGGTCCGGCGTCGCGACGCCGGCGGCCTCGGTGGACTGCGTCATGCGTTGTCTCCCTCTCGTTCGGCCTTCTCGGCCGCGACCTCGGCGGCCATCTCCTCGAGCGCGTCGTCACTGAGCAACGCGTCGTCACCGAGGTCGGTGTCGTGGTGCGCGCCGAGGTAGGCGTCGATGACGGCCGGGTTGGACATCACCGTGTCGGCCGGACCCTCCGCGACGATGCGGCCCTCCGCCATCACCACGACCCAGTCGGAGATGTGCCGGACGACGTGCATGTCGTGCTCGACGAACAGCACGGTCATGCCCTCGTCCCGCAGCGTCTGGATGTGGCCGAGGAGCGACTGGGTCAGGGCGGGGTTCACCCCCGCCATCGGCTCGTCGAGCATGATCATGGTCGGGTCGCTCATCAGCGCCCGCGCCATCTCGAGCAGCTTGCGCTGGCCACCGGAGAGGCTGCCGGCGTAGTCGTCCTTCTTGGCGTGCAGCTTGAAACGGTGGAGCAGCTCGAGGGCCTTGGCCTCGATCGCCTTCTCCTGCGCGCTCCAGGTCGACTTGAACATGCTGGTGAGCAGGTTCTCGCCGCGCTGCCCGCGGGCGCCGAGCATCATGTTGTCCATCACCGTCATCCGGTTCAGGGACTTGGTCAGCTGGAACGTACGCACCATCCCGGCGAGCGCGACCGACGAGGCGGACGTCTTGTCGAGCTTGTTGCCCTCGAAGGACCAGTGCGCGCCCGTCTTGGCCGAGCTCGGCTTGTCGAACCCGGTGATCAGGTTGAAGAAGGTCGTCTTGCCCGCACCGTTGGGCCCGATCAGCGCGGTGATGATGCCGCGCTGGACCTCCAGGTGCTCGACGTGGACGGCCGTCATGCCACCGAAGTTGCGGATGATGTGGTCGACCTCGAGGATCGCGTCCGGCTTGGACGACCCCGGCTCACGCGAGACGTCGGCCATCAAGGCGCGGCGAGCCTCGGGGTCGGCCAGCGGGCCGGGCGTACCGGTGACGGCTGTCTGTTCAGACATTGAAGCGCAGCTCCCTCTTGTCGCCGAGGATCCCTTGTGGTCTGAAGATGACCAGCAACATCAGTGTCACCCCGACGCAGATCCAGGCGAACTGGGCGGTCTGGGCGGTGTTCATGATGCTGTTGGGCACCAGCGCGTCCGAGGCTCCCTGGATGAAGATGCGGAGCGCGAAGAACAGCACCGCGCCCATCACCGGCCCGAAGACCGTGGCCGCACCACCGAGCAGCAGCGCCGTCCAGCAGAAGAAAGTCAGTGACCGCCCCATCGCGTCCGGCTGCATGGACGACGGCAGGATGTAGACGATCCCGCCCAGCGCGCCGAACAGGCCGCCGATGATCAGCGCCTGCATCTTGATGGCGAAGACGTTCTTGCCGAGGCTGCGGATCGCGTCCTCGTCCTCACGGATGCCGCGGAGCAGGCGTCCCCACGGACTGCGCACGAGGAGCCAGACGAGCACGCAGCAGATCGCCACGAGCAGCCAGGCCACGAACCGCACCCACCAGCCGTTGACGCCGGTGGCCTGGAGCGTGGGCAGCCACCCGCCGAGGTCGAAGACGCCGTTGCCGAAGAACGACAGGCCCACGAAGGGCTCGCGGTACTGCGAGCCTGGGATGCCCTGGGCCGCGCCGGTGAAGTCCTCCAGGCGCGCCAGTCGGCCGATGTATCTCAGGATCTCGGCGGCGGAGATGGTGACGATGGCGAGGTAGTCGCCTCGGAGCTTCAGCGTCGGCACGCCGAGGATCAGTGCGAAGACGAACGCCGCCAGCAGGCCCATGACGATGCCCACGACCATCGGTAGCCCGTGCCAGATGGAGATCGAGAAGCCGTAGGCGCCCAGCATCATGAAGCCGGCCTGGCCCATGTTCAGCAGGCCGGTGTAGCCGAAGTGGATGTTGAGCCCGATGATCGCGATCGCGACGGCCGCGGTCTGCGCCGAGATGGACTCCCGCAGCATGCCGCGCGCGATCGTGCCCACGGTTCCGGGTGCGTACTTCCCGAGGATCAGGACGATCGCGAAGTAGGCGACGAAGATCGTGACCGCAAGGAAGACGCGACGCTCGGGGGGCGGGCCCTCGGGGTCGTTGGGGTCGAAGACGCCCGCCTGGACGTCGCCACCTTGGGTCTGGTCGGGAGTCGGGATGGACTCGGAGATCGTGCTCATTGTCGACCTTTCCTGTCGGCCCTCAGCCGACCCGCTCGGCGCGACCCAGGATGCCTTGCGGGCGAACCATGAGCAGCAGGATGAGGATCACGAGTGCGGAGGCGTACTTGAGGTCACCCGGCGCGCCGGCGACCGGCGCCAGCTCGACGACCAGACCGATGATCAGCGACCCGACGAGGGCACCGAACGCGGTCCCGAGGCCGCCCAGCGTCACCGAGGCGAAGAGCAGCAGCAGGATCTGCAGACCGGAGTCCCACCGCATCCCGTGCTGGATGACCAGCGAGTAGAGGACCCCGGACAGGCCGGCGAGGGCCGTCGCGGCGATCCACACCAAGCGGATCACCCGGTCGACGTCGATGCCGGAGGCGGACGCGAGGGCCGGGTTGTCCGACACGGCGCGGGTGGCCCGGCCGATGCGAGTGCGAAGCAACGCGTAGCCGACCGCGGCGATGACCACGACCGAGATCACCATCGCCATCACGTCCCAGGAGTTGTAGTTGATGGGTCCCAAGGCCCGAGGGGCCGGCTCCTCGAGCAGGATCTTCACGGTGTCGGACGCGATGAAGTACTGGTAGGTGTACTGCAGGGCCAGGGCCAGGCCGATGGTCACGATCATCATCTGCGCCAGACCGAGGCCACGCCGTCGCAAGGGTTGCCAGATGCCGCGGTCCTGGGCCCAGCCGGTGAAGCCGCAGAAGATCACGACCAGCACGATGCCGAGCCACGCGTTGACGCCCCACTGGTTGACGACCAGGTAGCCGAGCATGCCGCCCATGGTCACCTGCTCGGCGTGGGCGAAGTTCGACAGACCGGTCGTGCCGTAGATCAGGGAGAGCCCGATGGAGGCCAGCGCCAGGAGCAGCCCGAGGCGGATCCCGCTGAAGATGCTGCGGATGACCCGGTCGGAGAAGCTCACGGCGTCGCTGTAGTCGCCGGTGCGGACCCCGAACGTGCGGGCGGCGGTCTGGGCCAGGTTGGTGACCGAGAACTCCTGGGTGGCGGAGCCGCTGACGACGGTGCCCTTGGGCAGGGTCTTCTCGTCGATCGTCGCGGTGTAGTCGCCGGTCTCGGTGATGGCGACGCTCCACTTGCCCTTGTCGTCGGTCGTCGCCGTCTCGGAGAAGCCGTTGGGTCCCTCGACCGAGATGACCACGTCGGGGACGACATCCACCTCGGTGCGGATCGTCCCGACGATGCAGCCCTTGTCGGCCGACGCGAGCAGGCAGGTCTCGGCGTTCGCGGGAGCGGCCGAGATGAGCACGAGCGCGAGCGGCACGAGCAGAGCGGCGAGGAGAAGGCCCACGACCCTCGACCCCGGTCGGCTGGATCGGCGCCGGGGACGCCTCGGTCGTCCGAGATCGGGAACGGTACGACCAGGGCTCACGGGGCCTCCCCACGCATCGTGGAAGCTCGGGCGTCGACCAGGGCTGCCAACGCGGTTGCGCGCAGTCTAAGCGGCTGGAGGTGTGAGGAGCACCACCCGGTATCCGGACGGCGAGTGGAGTCAGCCCCCGGCGATGCCCGGACCGTGCGTGATCACGCCGTCCGCCACCTGGCGCATGCTCAGGCGCAGGTCCATCGCGGTCTTCTGGATCCAGCGGAAGGCCTCGGGCTCGGTCAGCCCGAGGTCGCGCTGGAGGACGTTCTTGGCCCGCTCGACGGCCTTGCGCGTCTCGAGCCGGTCGGCGAGGTCTGCTACCTCGGACTCGAGGACGGTGATCTCGGCGAACCGGCTCACGGCCATCTCGATGGCCGGGGCGAGGTCGGACTGGGAGAACGGCTTCACGAGGTACGCCATCGCGCCGGCGTCGCGGGCCCGCTCGACGAGGTCGCGCTGCGAGAACGCCGTCAGCATGACCACCGGCGCGATCCGTTGCCCGGCGATCCGCTCGGCCGCGGCGATGCCGTCGAGCACCGGCATCTTCACGTCGAGGATCACCAGGTCGGGACGAAGGCCCTCCGCGAGATCGACGGCCTGCTGGCCGTCCCCGGCCTGCCCGACCACGTCGTACCCCTCGTCGGCCAGCATCTCCGCGAGGTCCATGCGGATGAGTGCCTCGTCCTCGGCGATGACGACACGCAGGGCTGGCTGGCTCACCCGCTCAGGCTATCGGGGCTGCGCTGCGCACCGGTGTCAGGCCGTGGCCCGCCTCTGCCGCACGGCGGCGAGCTCGGCGACGTACAGCTCGACCTCGATGCGCTCGACCCGCGCCCGGCTGCACGCGACCGCCGCGAGTCGGGCGTTCTCCACGGCGTGCTCGTGGTTCTTGCGGCTCCAGCCCGTCAGGCTCGCCCACGGTGTCCACATGACCGTCTCCCTCCGTCGGTCCGATAACTGTACAAAGTCAGTAGACAATTAGCAAGGCGAAGAAGACACGACCGGTCGGATAGCGTGTGCGCCCGTCGCCCCGGTATCCCAACGGCAGAGGAAGCGGTCTCAAACACCGTCCAGTGTGGGTTCGAATCCCACCCGGGGCACCGCGACAACGTCATCCGAACTGGTCCCTCTGGCGACCACTTCGTAGGACGCTGTGGCCCCGATCAGCGGTGGTACGCCGGGGCCACCTCGTTGACGGCGTCGCCCATCTGGTGGACGCGCAGGGCGTTGGTGGAGCCGGGGATTCCGGGCGGGCTGCCGGCGATGATGATGACGGTGTCGCCCTCGACGACACGCCCGATGTCGAGGAGCTGCTCGTCGACCTGGCGGACCATCTCGTCGGTGTGCTCGACCGCGACCGTCTTGAAGGTCTCCACGCCCCAGGTCATGGCCAGCTGCGAGCGCGTCGACTGCTCGGGGCTGAAGGCCAGCACCGGGATGTGGCCCCGGATCATGGCCAGCCGGCGGGCGGAGTCCCCGCTCTGGGTGAACGCCACGATGTACCTGGCGCCCGTGCGCTCGGCGATCTCGACGGCGGCCTTGGCGATGATGCCGCCGCGGGTCTCAGGGGTCCACGTGATGCCGGCCATGTGCGCCAGGCCGTGGTCCTCGGTGGACTCGATGATCCGCGCCATCGTCTCGACGGTCTCGATCGGGTAGGCGCCGACACTGGTCTCGCCGGACAGCATCACGGCGTCGGCGCCGTCGAGGACGGCGTTCGCGACGTCGGATGCCTCGGCGCGCGTCGGCCGCGGGTTCTCGATCATCGACTCGAGCATCTGGGTGGCCACGATGACCGGCTTGGCGCGACGACGCGCCTTGTCGATGACGAGCTTCTGGTGGACGGGCACGTCCTCGAGCGGGCACTCCACGCCGAGGTCGCCGCGCGCGACCATCACGCCGTCGAACGACTCGACGATCCCGTCGATCGCCTCGAGGGCCTGCGGCTTCTCGATCTTGGCGATGACAGGGACGCGGCGGCCCTCCTCCTCCATCACCTTGTGCACGTCGTCGACGTCGGCGGCGCTGCGCACGAAGCTCAGCGCGATGAAGTCGACACCGATCCGCAGGGCCCAGCGCAGGTCCTCGACGTCCTTGTCCGACAGCGCGGGCACCGACACGGCCACGCCGGGCAGGTTGATGCCCTTGTTGTCGCTGACCTTGCCGCCGACCACGACGGTCGTGTGGACGTCCTGCCCGTCGACCGAGTCGACGACCAGACGTACCTTGCCGTCGTCGATCAGGATCGGGTCGCCGGCGTGCACGTCGCCGGGCAGGGCCTTGTAGGTCGTCCCGCACTCCACGGCGTCACCGGGCACGTCGCGGGTGGTGATGGTCCACTGCTGGCCGTTCTTCAGCTTGACCGGGCCGTCGGCGAACCGCTCGAGTCGGATCTTCGGACCCTGGAGGTCGGCGAAGATCCCGACACCGTGTCCGCTCTCGTCGGAGGCCTGGCGGACCAGCCGGTAGTTGCGCTCGTGGTCCTCGTAGCTGCCGTGGCTCATGTTCAGCCGGGCGACGTCCATCCCGGCGTCGACCAGCTCGCGGATCTTCTCCGTGGAACCGACGGCCGGGCCGAGGGTGCAGACGATCTTGGCTTTGCGCACGTCGCCAGCCTAGCGAACCTTGGAACGTTCCAAGACCCGAGTCACACCGCGAGCGGACGCGCGGTCGGCGGGATGGGCGACGGCAGCGCCGTGGAGCCGGTCAGGTAGGCGTCCACACCGGCCGCCGCGGCCCGGCCCTCGGCGATCGCCCACACGATCAGGGACTGGCCACGACCGCAGTCGCCGGCCACGAAGACGCCGTCGACCGAGGAGGCGTACGTCGCGTCGCGGCGGACGTTGCCGCGCTCGTCGAGCTCGCAGCCGAGCTGCTCGACCAGCCCGGCCGTCTGCGGCCCGGTGAAGCCCATCGCCAGCAGCACCAGGTCGGCCGGGATCTCCCGCTCGGTCCCCGCGACCTCGACGGGTCGACCGCCCTCGAAGACCACGTCGACGAGCCGCAGCGACCGCACGTGACCGGACTCGTCACCGACGAACTCCTGCGTGGACACGGCGTACACCCGGTCGCCTGCCTCCTCGTGGGCCGAGGAGACGCGGAAGATCATCGGGTACGTCGGCCACGGCTGGCCCGCGGGCCGCTCACCGGGAGGTTCGGGCATGATCTCCAGCTGCGTGAGCGACGCAGCGCCCTGACGGGTCGACGTACCGAGGCAGTCGGCACCGGTGTCGCCACCGCCGATGATCACCACGTGCTTGCCGTGGGCGGTGACCTGGTCGGGTACCTCGACGCCGAGCGAGGCGCGGTTGGACTGCGGCAGGAACTCCATCGCCTGGTGGATGCCGTCGAGCTCCCGGCCGGTGGCCGGCAGGTCGCGGGGCAGGGTCGCCCCGACGGCCAGCACGATCGCGTCGTACCGGTCCTTCAGCTGGTCGGCGGTGAGGTCCTCCCCCACGTCGACGCCGGCCCGGAAGACCGTGCCCTCGCGCCGCATCTGGTCGAGGCGCTTGTCGAGGACGGCCTTCTCCATCTTGAACTCGGGGATGCCGTAGCGCAGCAGGCCGCCGATCTTGTCGGCCCGCTCGTAGACCGCGACGGTGTGGCCGGCCCTGGTCAGCTGCTGGGCGGCGGCGAGGCCGGCGGGACCGGACCCGATGACGGCGACCGTCTTGCCCGAGAGCCACTCGGGCGGCTGGGGCCGCACGTAGCCGGACTCCCAGGCGCGGTCGATGATCGCGACCTCGACGTTCTTGATGGTGACGGGGCCCCCATAGGTGTCTCCAGGGATGCCCAGCACGCAGGCGGTCTCGCACGGCGCTGGGCAGAGCCGGCCGGTGAACTCCGGGAAGTTGTTCGTGGCGTGCAGCCGGTCCATGGCGCCGTCCCAGTCGCCGCGCCAGACCAGGTCGTTCCACTCGGGGATGATGTTGCCGAGCGGGCAGCCCTGGTGGCAGAACGGGATGCCGCAGTCCATGCAGCGTCCGGCCTGGGTCTTGATGATCGGCAGCAGCGCGCGACCGGGCCCGCCGGGGTAGACCTCGCCCCAGTCCTGGACACGCTCCTCGACGGCCCTCCGCTCCGCGACCTCGCGGCCGTGGGTGAGGAAGCCCTTGGGGTCAGCCATGCAACACCTCCATGATCCGCGCCTCGGCCTGGGCCTCGTCGAGGCCGTCCTCGACGGCCTCCGCCTTGGCCTCCATGACCCGCTTGTAGTCGCTCGGCATCACCTCGGTGAACCGGGCCAGCGACGCCGGCCACTCGGCCAACAGCGCCTCGGCCACCACCGAGCCGGTCTCCTCCTGGTGCCTCCGGACGAGGTCGCGCAGCTCGTCGGCCGCCTTCCCCGCCACCGGCCCGAGCTCGACGAGCTCGGGGTTGACGCGCCCCTCGTCCAGGTCGAGCACGAAGGCGTACCCCCCGGACATGCCCGCGGCGAAGTTGCGGCCCGTGGGACCGAGGACGACCGCCCGGCCGCCGGTCATGTACTCGCAACCGTGGTCGCCCACGCCCTCGACGACGGCGGTGACCCCGGAGTTGCGGACGCAGAACCGCTCCCCCACCCCGCCGCGGATGAAGATCTCGCCGGCCGTGGCGCCGTAGGCGATCACGTTGCCCGCGATGATCTGCTCCTCGGCCCTGAACGTCGCCGCGCGGTCGGGGCGCACGATGATCCGCCCTCCCGACAGCCCCTTGCCGAGGTAGTCGTTGGCGTCGCCCTCGAGCCGCAGCGTGATGCCGCGGGGCACGAACGCGCCGAACGACTGGCCGGCCGAACCGGTCAGCGTCAGGTCGATGGTGTCGTCGGGCAGCCCCGCGCCGCCGTACCTCTTGGTGACCTCGTGGCCGAGGATCGTGCCGACCGTGCGGTTGACGTTGCGGACCGTGAGCGCGGCTCGTACGGGCTCGCCGCGCTCGAGGGCGTCCCCGGCCAGCGCGACCAGCTCGTTGTCCAGGGCCTTCTCCAGACCGTGGTCCTGCGTCTTGGTGCAGCGCGGGTCCTGGTCGGGGAACACGTCGCGGTAGGCCGGCTGGTGCAGGATCGGGGTCAGGTCGAGGCCCGCGGCCTTCCAGTGGTCCACGGCGGGCGCGACGTCGAGCACGTCGGACCGTCCGATGGCCTCCTCGAGGGTCCGGAAGCCCAGCTCGGCGAGCAGCTCGCGGACCTCTTGGGCGATGTACTCGAAGAAGTTGACGACGAACTCCGGCTTGCCGGTGAACCGCTCCCGGAGCACCGGGTTCTGGGTCGCCACGCCGACGGGGCAGGTGTCGAGGTGGCAGACCCGCATCATGATGCAGCCGCTGACGACCAGCGGGGCCGTGGCGAAGCCGTACTCCTCGGCGCCCAGCAGTGCCGCGACCACCACGTCGCGGCCGGTCTTGAGCTGGCCGTCGGTCTGCACGACGATCCGGTCGCGCAGGCCGTTGAGGAGCAGCGTCTGCTGGGTCTCCGCGAGGCCGAGCTCCCAGGGGCCGCCGGCGTGCTTGAGCGACGTCAGCGGCGAAGCGCCGGTGCCGCCGTCGTGGCCGGAGATCAGCACCACGTCGGCGTGCGCCTTGGAGACGCCCGCCGCGACCGTGCCGACGCCGACCTCGGCCACCAGCTTGACGTGCACCCGTGCCCGCGGGTTGGCGTTCTTGAGGTCGTGGATGAGCTGCTTGAGGTCCTCGATCGAGTAGATGTCGTGGTGCGGAGGCGGGCTGATCAGCCCGACGCCGGGAGTCGAGTACCGCGTCCGCGCGATCCACGGGTAGACCTTGTGGCCGGGGAGCTGGCCGCCCTCGCCGGGCTTGGCGCCCTGGGCCATCTTGATCTGGATGTCGTCGGCGTTGGTGAGGTACTCCGACGTCACGCCGAACCGCCCGGACGCCACCTGCTTGATCGCGCTGCGGCGCTCGGGGTCGTACAGGCGGTCGGCATCCTCGCCGCCCTCCCCGGTGTTGGACTTGGCGCCGAGCCGGTTCATCGCGATGGCCAGCGTCTCGTGCGCCTCTTGGCTGATCGAGCCGTAGGACATCGCCCCGGTCGAGAACCGCTTGACGATGGACTCGACGGGCTCGACCTCGTCGATGTCGATCGGGCTGCGCCCGTCCTGGCCGTCCTTGAACCGGAACAGCCCGCGCAGGGTCATCAGTCGCTCGGCCTGCTCGTCGACGCGTTGGGTGTACTGCTTGAACACGTCGTAGCGGCCGGCGCGGGTCGCGTGCTGGAGGCGGAACACGGTCTCGGGGTCGAACAGGTGCGGCTCGCCCTCGCGGCGCCACTGGTACTCGCCGCCGATGTCGAGCTCGCGGTGTGCTGGTGCGATGCCGCCCCGTGGGTACGCAGTCGCGTGCCGGAGGGCGACCTCCTGGGCGATCACGTCGAGGCCGATGCCGCCGAGCTTGGAGGTGGTTCCGGTGAAGTAGCGGTCGACGACGTCGGTCGAGAGGCCGACCGCCTCGAAGATCTGCGCGCCGGTGTAGGACGCCACCGTGGAGACGCCCATCTTCGACATCACCTTGAGCACCCCCTTGCCGAGAGCCTTGATCAGGTGCTTGACCGCGACCTCGGGCTCGACCTTGACGTAGAAGCCGTCACGGGCGAGGTCCTCGACCGACTCCATCGCGAGGTACGGGTTGACCGCGGCGGCGCCGTAGCCGATGAGCAGGGCGACGTGGTGCACCTCGCGGACGTCGCCGGCCTCGACGAGCAGGCCGACCTGGGTGCGGGTCTTCTCGCGGACCAGGTGGTGGTGCACGGCGCCGGTCAGCAGCAGCGACGGGATCGGCGCGAGCTCGGCGGTGGAGTGGCGGTCGGAGAGCACGATGATCCGGGCGCCGCGGGCGATCGCGCCGGACACCTCGACGCAGATCTCGTCGATCCGCCGCGCCAGCCCCTGGCCGCCGGCCTCCACGTCGTACAGGCCCCGGGACAGGTGCGTCTCGAAGCCGGGCATGTCGCCCTCGCGGTTGATGTGGCGGATCTTGGCCAGGTCGTCGTTGGAGAAGACCGGGAACGGCAGCACGATCTGGCGGCACGACGCCGGCGTCGGGTCGAGCAGGTTGGCCTCGGGGCCGATGCTCCCCGACAGGGAGGTGACGAGCTCCTCGCGGATCGCGTCGAGGGGCGGGTTGGTGACCTGCGCGAACAGCTGGCTGAAGTAGTCGAAGATCATCCGCGGCTTCGCACTCAGCGCCGCGATCGGCGAGTCGGTGCCCATCGAGCCGATCGGCTCGGCGCCGGTGTTGGCCATCGGGGTGAGCAGGATGCGCAGCTCCTCCTCGGTGTAGCCGAAGATCTGCTGGCGCCGGGTGACCGAGGCGTGGGTGTGCACGATGTGCTCGCGCTCGGGCACGTCGTCGAGGTGCACCAGGCCGGCGTGCAGCCACTCGTCGTACGGGTGCTCGGCGGCCAGCTCGGCCTTGACCTCCTCGTCCTCGATGATCCGGTGCTCGTCGGTGTCGACGAGGAACATCCGGCCCGGCTGGAGGCGGCCCTTGCGCACGATCCTCGACTGGTCGATGTCGAGGACGCCGACCTCGGACGCCAGCACGACGAGCCCGTCGTCGGTCACCCAGTAGCGCGAGGGGCGCAGGCCGTTGCGGTCGAGGACGGCCCCGATCTGGCTGCCGTCGCTGAACACCACGCACGCCGGTCCGTCCCAGGGCTCCATCAGCGCGGAGTGGAACTCGTAGAACGCGCGGCGCTTGGCGTCCATCTCGGCGTGGTTCTCCCACGCCTCGGGGATCATCATCAGCACGGCGTGCGGCAACGAGCGGCCACCCATGTGCAGCAGCTCGAGGACCTCGTCGAACGACGCGGAGTCCGAGGCGCCGGGGGTGCAGATCGGGTAGAGCCGATCGAGGTCGCCCGGGATCAGGTCCGAGTCGAGGAGCGCCTCGCGGGCCCGCATCCAGTTGCGGTTGCCCATCACCGTGTTGATCTCGCCGTTGTGGGCGATGTAGCGGAACGGGTGCGCGAGCGGCCAGCTCGGGAAGGTGTTGGTCGAGAAGCGGGAGTGCACGACCGCCAGTGCCGAGGCGACCCGCGGGTCGGCGAGGTCGGGGAAGAAGTGGTCGAGCTGGTCGGTGGTCAGCATGCCCTTGTAGACGAGGGTGCGCGCAGAGAGCGACGGGAAGTAGACGTCGGCTTCCTTCTCGGCCCGTTTGCGCAGGCAGAACGCCCGCCGCTCCAGCGCCATCCCGGACACGCGGGAGCCGGCGCCGGCCACGAAGACCTGCACGAACGTCGGCATCGCACTGCGCGCGGTCGAGCCGAGGACCTCGGCCTGAACGGGCACCTCGCGCCAGCCCAGGACCTGGAGTCCCTCCTCGGCGGCGATCTCCTCGAGGAGCTGGCGGGACTTGGTCACGTCGTCGGCGTCGCCGGCGAAGAAGCCGGTGCCCACGGCGTACGAGTGGTGGGGCGGCAGGTCGAAGTCGACGACCTCGCGCAGGAAGGCGTCGGGGACCTGGAACAGGATGCCGGCGCCGTCCCCGGAGTTGATCTCCGCGCCGGCGGCGCCGCGGTGGTCGAGGTTGCGCAGCGCGGTGAGCGCCTGGTCGACGATGGTGCGGCTGGGGATGCCGGTCAGGGTCGCCACGAAGGCGACGCCGCAGGCGTCGTGCTCGAACCGCGGGTCGTAGAGGCCTTCAGCCGGGCGGCTGAGAGCTGGCTGACCAAGTGCACGCACGTCGTGGCTCCCGTCGACGATCGACCGACCTCCGGGCGAGCCGGTGAACGGTCAGGCGGGCAGGAGGGGACGACGTTGGCCCCGAGGGACCTGCAATCTAGCAAGTGGCGACCCTCGCGAGCCGTCACCCGCCCACGGACCGGACACGCGGAGCCCCGCCCCGATTCGTCTGTGTCGCTGAGCGCGAGAAGTGGCACTAATCCGCAGACGAATCGATGACCGGGCCGTCCGCGAGCTCGGCCTCGGGACCGTGCCCCTCGACGTACACGTGCTCCTCGCGGGTGACGCCGCGCTTGCCGGCCCAGACGAAGTACGCCGCCGCGAGGACGAACAGGACGATCGAGGTCCAGACGTTGAGGCGCAGCCCCAGGACGTTGTTCATCTGCACCGTGTCGATCCGCAGCATCTCGATCCAGCCGCGGCCGAGGGTGTAGCCCATCACGTACAGCGCGAGCACGCGACCGCCACCGAGCCGGTACCTGCGGTCGAGCCAGATGATCACGGCGAAGGCGAGCAGGTTCCAGACGAACTCGTAGAGGTACGTCGGGTGGAAGGTGGCGAAGTCCTCGTATCCGGGCGGACGGTAGGCCGGGTCGATCTCGAGACCCCACGGCAGGTCGGTGGGCTTGCCGAAGAGCTCCTGGTTGAACCAGTTGCCCCAGCGCCCGATGGCCTGGGCGACCAGCACGCCGGGCGCCAGCGCGTCCGACATCGGCAGCATCTTGATGCCGTGCCGACGACAGGCGATGAGCACGCCGACGGCTCCCAACGCGATCGCACCCCAGACCCCGAGGCCGCCGCGCCAGATGTAGAGCGCCTCGACCGGGTTGGCGCCGTTGCCGAAGTACAGGTGGTTGTCGGTGATGACGTGGTAGATCCGGCCACCGATGACGCCGAAAGGCACCGCCCAGATGGCCACGTCGGAGACCTCACCGGCACGGCCGCCACGGGCGATCCACCGCTTCTCGCCGATCCAGATGGCGGCGACGATGCCGAGGATGATCGAGAGCGCGTAGCCGCGGATCGGCACCGGTCCGAGGTGCCAGACGCCCTGGTCCGGGCTCGGGATGCTGAGGCTCGTCAGAAGGGGGGCAAGAACGTCTGGTGTCACGCCGATCGTCACGGTGGAGAGCATCCCTCACTCCTCCAGCAGCTGGTGCACGTCGGAGGCGAACTGGGTGGCGCTGGTGCCCTGCGTCCAGAGGATCGGCACCTGGTCGCCACCGTCGATGGCCAGCACGGACGTGCCGTGCGTGACGTCGTACCCGCCGCTGGGGAGCTGGTGGCCCTGCTCGACGGCCACGGCCAGGGGCTTGCCGAGATCGATGATCGTGTCGATCGGCCCGGTCAGGCCGATGAACGTCTTGTCGAAGCGGTCGAGGTAGTTGCGCAGCACCTTCTCGGTGTCGCGCTCGGGGTCGGTGGTCACGAACACCACGTCGACCTGGTCGTGGTCCGCCTCGTCGAGCCGGGTCATCGCCGACGCCAGCGTGGACAGCACGACCTGGCAGACGTCCGGGCAGTGCGTGTAGCCGAAGAACACGAGGGTGAGCCGCTTGTCGGTGTTGTCGACGAGCGAGTACGACTGCCCGTCGGTGTCGGTCAGCGCCGTCGTGGGCACGACGTACGGCTGGTCGAGGACCGCGCCGGTGAGCGGCGCGTCGCTGCCGCCGCCGCAGGCGGTCAGCAGGAGCGCAGCCGGGAGCAGCAAGGCCATCCAGGCCCGGCGGGTCCTACCGGGCACGGCGGACCCCGTCGGCGAGGTCGGCGGTGAGAGTCGAGAGCGCTGTCAGGCCGGCGGCGGCGTCGTCGGCGTGGTCGAGGAGGGTACGCACGAAGGCGCTGCCCACGATCACGCCGTCGGCGAACGCAGCCACCTCGGCCGCCTGGTCACCGGTGCTGACCCCGAGCCCGACGGCGACGGGCAGATCGGTCACGGCCTTGGTGCGTTCGACCAGCGGGCCGGCAAGGTCGCTGGTCGTCGTCCGGGCGCCGGTCACGCCCATCACGGCGGTGGCGTAGACGAACCCGCGGCACGCCTTCACCGTCATGGCGATCCGGTCGTCGGTGGACGACGGCGCGACGAGGTAGACCTTGTCGAGCTCGTGGGCGTCGGCGGCGGCGGTCCAGTCGGTGCGGGCATCCGGCGTGATGTCGGGCGTGATCAGGCCCGCTCCCCCGACGTCGGCGAGGTCGGTGGCGAAGCGGGCGACGCCGTAGCGCTCGATCGGGTTCCAGTAGGTCATCACCAGGGTCGGGGTGCCGGTGGCGGCCACGGCCTCCACGGTGGCGAGCACGTCGCGGATGCGGACGCCGGCCTCGAGCGCCTGCTGCGCCGCCCGCTGGATCGTCGGGCCGTCCATCACGGGATCGCTGTAGGGCAGGCCGACCTCGATCACGTCGCAGCCCGCGTCGACCATGGCCCGCAGGGCGGCAATGCCGCCGGCGACGGTCGGGAAGCCGGCGGGCAGGTACCCGACCAGGGCGGCGCGGCCGTCGGCCCGGGCCTTCTCGAACGCGACGGTGGAGCTGAGTGCGGTCACTTCTCCGTCCCGAGGTCGAACCACTCGAGAGCGGTCTCCATGTCCTTGTCGCCGCGACCGCTGAGGTTGATCAGCATGATCGCGTCGGGTCCCTTCTCGGCGGCCAACCGCTTGGCCACCTCGAGCGCGCCGGCGACGGCGTGCGCCGACTCGATCGCGGGGATGATGCCCTCGGTACGGCTGAGCAGTGCCAGCGCTTCCATGGCCTCGGCGTCGGTGACCGGCGTGTACGTCGCCCGACCGCTCGCCGCCAGGTGCGCGTGCTGAGGACCGACGCCCGGGTAGTCCAGGCCCGCCGAGATCGAGTGCGACTCGATGGTCTGGCCCTCGTCGTCCTGGAGGACGAAGGTGCGCGCCCCGTGCAGCACGCCGTCGGCGCCGGCGTGGATGGTCGCGGCGTGGCGGCCGGTCTCGACGCCGTCGCCGCCCGGCTCGAACCCGTGGATCTCCACGCCCTCGTCGCCGAGGAACGCCTGGAACAGCCCGATCGCGTTCGAGCCGCCGCCCACGCACGCGGCCACGGCGTCCGGCAGCACGCCGTACTGGTCCAGGCACTGAGCGCGCGCCTCGTCGCCGATGCCCCGGGCGAAGTCGCGGACCATGCTCGGGAACGGGTGCGGACCGGCGGCGGTCCCGAACAGGTAGGCCGTGTGGTCGACGGAGGCGACCCAGTCGCGGAACGCCTCGTTGATGGCGTCCTTGAGGGTGCCGCTGCCGGTGTCGACCGGGACGACCTTCGCGCCGAGCAGACGCATCCGCACCACGTTGAGGGCCTGGCGCTTCATGTCGACCGAGCCCATGTAGACGGTGCAGTCGAGGCCGAAGTACGCCGCTGCGGTGGCGGTGGCGACGCCGTGCTGGCCGGCGCCGGTCTCGGCGATCACGCGGGTCTTGCCCATCCGCCGGGTGAGCAGGGCCTGGCCGAGCACGTTGCGGATCTTGTGGGCGCCGGTGTGGTTGAGGTCCTCGCGCTTGAGCAGCACCCGACAGCCGACCAGCTCCGACAGGCGGGTGGCTTCGTAGAGCGGGCTGGGCACTCCTGCGTAGTCGCGGAGGATCTTGTCGAAGTCGGCCAGGAACGTCTCGTCGGCCATCGCGTCCTGCCAGGCGACGGTGAGCTCGTCGAGCGCGGCGACCAGGGCCTCGGGCATGTAGCGGCCGCCCCACTGCTGTCCGGACGCGTCCCCGAACCAGCCCTGCTCGTCGGCGTCCCACTCCGTGCGCACGTCGGTCATCGGGCCACCTCTCGCATCGCGCGGACGGCGGCCACCGGGTCGCCGTCCTTGACCAGGGCCTCACCGACCAGGACCGCCCGGGCGCCGTCGGCGGCGTAGCGCGCCACGTCGGCGGGGCCGGAGATCCCGGACTCGGCCACGAGCACCCGGTCGGCCGGGACCAGCGGCGCCAGCTTGGCGAACGTGGCGTCGTCGACCTCGAGGGTCTTGAGGTTGCGGGCGTTGACGCCGATCAGCTCGGCACCGAGCGAGACGGCGCGCTCGGTCTCGGGCTCGTCGTGCACCTCGACCAGCACGGTCAGGCCGAGCTCGCGCGCCTGGTCGTGCAGCCGTCGCAGGTCGTCGTCGGCCAGCGCGGCCACGATCAGCAGGGCGAGGTCGGCCCCGGCCGCCCGACCTTCGAGGAGCTGGTAGCCGTCGACGATGAAGTCCTTGCGCAAGCAGCGGGGTCTCGACCGCGGCGCGGACCGCGCGCAGGTCATCGAGGCTGCCGCCGAACCGACGCTCCTCGGTCAGCACGCTGATCGCGGCGGCCCCGCCCGCGGCGTACGCCGTGGCGAGGGCTGCGGGGTCGGGGATGTCGGCCAGGTCGCCCTTGCTCGGGCTGCGCCGCTTGACCTCGGCGATCACGCTCATCCCCGATGCGCGAAAGGCCGGCATCGGGTCGAGTGCGGGAGGTAGGTCGGCCAGGGCGGCCCGCAGGTCGGCCTCGGGCACCGCCGACTGCCGGCGGGCGAGATCCTCGCGGACGCCGACGATGATCTCGGCGAGGACGGACATGCTGGCAAGCCTCTCATCCCGGGCCAACGAGGCCGCGGGGAGCCCGCCACCTCGGACGTCCGGCGCGGCCATCGTGTCCTGCAGCGACAGAGCGAGGGAGCGCGGCCCGTCCGATCCGTCTGGCGAGGTCGATCACGCGCGACCGAGCGGAGGAGCGAAGGGCACGATGTTCCCGCCGCGCCGGACACGCGCCGAAGCGAAGCGGAGGGGCAGATCGACTCAGTCGTTGAGGCCCATCTTGGCCATCACGGCGAAGATGACGATGGACGCGACGCCGAGCGCGACGCCGACCCAGAAGATCGGCATGCTGATCGGGTCGAGCATCAGGGCGACGCCACCCACGACGAACCCGAGCATGGCGACCGATACTGCGGTCCAGGCGGCGGGCGTGTTGCCGTGGTGGGAGGCCATGCGTGCTCCTGCGTGTGCTCGGCGGTCGTCGTCGACGGGCGACAGTCTAGGGGTCGCTCGGCCGGTCATCCGGCAGGGTCGGATCACGTCCGTGGTCCAGCGCCCGCCACAGGTCGAGGTCGGTCTTCTCATCGGGCGTCGGCGCCGAACCGGGCGCGTCGTACCTGCTGCCCATCTCCGGCCATCCAGGGACGAACCTGACCGCAGCGGCGGTGGCGACCACCGAGAGCGACCGACGCCACCACGCCCAGGTACGGCCAGAAGGGTCGGCCCGCGTCCACCGCGTCGCCGAGGGCAGCGAAGTCGTCCCGCAGGTCACCCGGCGTCGTCACGAACGCCACGACGGCCGCCACCAGCATCCCGACGGAGACGAGCAACGCGAGGACGGCCACCCCGCGTCGGAACCGGCCGCGCGTCACCAGCAGCACGCCCCACGACGCCAGCACGACGTACGCCAGCGCTGCGACGAGCGGCGCCTCGGGCAGCCGCGACAGGCTGACCGCGATCGCGGAGTCGTAGGCGCCCGTCCCGACCACGGGATCCGTCGACATGTCGAACGTCGACCACGGACGGTTGCCGGCGAGAGCGGCCGCTCCGGCGGAGGCGACGCCGAGCAGGACGACCGGGCCGAAGGTACGGCGGGCCGCGTCAGCCATCGGCGGCCAGCAGGACGTCGGCGTCGAAGCAGGTGCGCTCACCGGTGTGGCAGGCGGGACCCTCTTGGTCGACCTTGACCAGCAGGGTGTCGCCGTCGCAGTCGAGCCGGACCTCCTTGACCCACTGGCGGTGGCCGGACGTCTCACCCTTGACCCAGTACTCCCGACGGCTGCGGCTCCAGTACGTCGCGCGACCGGTCGTCAAGGTCCGGGCCAGGGCCTCGTCGTCCATCCAGCCCAGCATCAGCACCTCACCGGTGTCGTGCTGCTGCACGACCGCGGGGACGAGTCCGTCGGCCGACCGCTTGAGGCGGTCGGCGATGCCGGGGTCCAGCGTGTCGGTCACGGGCGAAGTCTCTCAGGCGGACTGTTGGGCGACCCACGAGGAGTGCAGGCCGGCGTACACGCTGCCGGGCTCCTGCACGAGCACCGCGTGCGGACCGCGCTGGACGACGCGCCCGCGGTCGACGACGACCACCTCGTCGGCGCTCTCGGCGGTGGAGAGGCGGTGCGCGATCGTGACGGAGGTCCGGCCGCGCATCAGCCGCTCGAGGGCGATCCCGATGCGCATCTCGAGGGCCGGGTCGACCGCCGAGGTCGCCTCGTCGAGCACGAGCAGGTCGGGGTCGGCGAGCTGGGCCCGGACGAGGGCGACGAGCTGCCGCTCCCCCGCCGACATCGACTCGCCGCGCTGTCCCACGCGGGTCTGGAGGCCGCGCGGCAGGGTGGCCAGCCAGTCGGACAGGCCGAGCGCGTCGACCGCCGCGAGCAGCTCGGCGTCGGTGGCCTCGAGCCGGCCGTAGCGCAGGTTGGCCGCCAGGTCGTCGTCGAACAGGAAACCCTCCTGCGGCACCAGCACCACGCTGCGCCGCAGCGAGTCCTGGGCGATCTCGCGCAGGTCGACGCCGTCGAGGCGGACCGCACCAGCCGCCGGGTCCATCAGCCGCGTCAGCAGCTTGGCGAAGGTGGACTTGCCCGAGCCCGTCTCGCCGACGATGGCCAGCCGCGTGCCGGCGGGGATCTCGAGGTCGATGTCGCGCAGGACGAGGGGGCCCTCCGGGTAGGCGAAGTCCACGTGCTCGAACCGTACGTCGACCGGTCCGCGCGGCAGCACCTTCCCGTCCTCGCCGGGGTCGACGAGGTCGGCCGGTGTCTCCAGGATGCCGATGACACGTCGCCAGCCGGCGATGGCGTTCTGGGCGTCGGTGAGGATCTGGGTACCCATCTGCACCGGTCCGACGAACAGCGTCACCAGGAACGCGAAGGCGACCACCTCACCGGAGGTGATCTCGTCGGCGAAGCCGAGCCACACGCCCACGACGATGACGCCGGCGTTGGCCAGCCCGGCCGAGACCCCGCCCAGGGAGAACGAGAACGCCGTGAAGCCCTGGGCCCGGGTGCTGGCGGACTTGTACTCGTCGATGGCGTCGTCGATCCGGGCCTGGGTGCGGTCCTCGACGGCGTACGAGCGGACGACGGCGGCGCCGACGACCGGCTCGGAGATCGCCGACAGCATGATCCCGACCTGGCGTCGCACCGTGCTGTAGGCCGCCGAGAGCTTGCGCTGGAAGTAGCGCAGCGAGAGGAACAGCGGCGCGAAGGCCACCCAGACGACCAGCGCGAGCTGCCACGAGTAGAAGAGCATCACCACGGTCGCGACCAGGACCTGCCCGATGCTGACGATGAACAGCAGCCCACCGAAGACCAGGAACTGGCTGACCTGGTCGACGTCGCTGGTGACCCGGGAGACCAGGGCGCCCCGGCGCTCGGTGTTCTGGGTGAGCAGCGGCAGGTCGTGAACGTGGCGGAACGCCTTGATCCGCAGCGTGGCCAGTCCACGCTCAGACGTGGTGAAGAGGCGGATGGTCATCAGGTACGAGGCGAAGCTCGTCACCAGGATCGCCAGTCCGGCGACGAGCCCCATCGTCACGGTGAAGCCGACGTCGGGGCCGCCGTCTGCGTTGAGCCCGTGGTCGAGGGTCTGCTGGACCGCGATCGGCACGATGATCTGACCGACCGAGGCCAGCACGGCCAGGAGGAGCGTGACCCGGATGCCCTCGGTCAGCTCGGGCGAGAACGCGATGCCGCGGCGGATGGTGTCGATGCCGCCGATGTCCTCGCCGGTGTCGACCTGGCTGGTGCTCATGTCGGGTCACCTGCCTCGACGGTCTCCCGGGCCTGCTCGTAGGCATTCACCAGGCGGGCGTACGCCGGGTTGCGGGCGAGCAGGTCCACGTGCGGCCCACGGTCGGCCACCGAGCCGTCGGCGAGGTAGACCACTTCGTCGGCCAGACCGATGGTGGCCTTGCGATAGGCGACGACGACGAGGGATGCGTCACCCGACCCGGACCTCAACGCACCGAGGATCCTGGCCTCGACCTCGGGGTCGACGGCCGACGTGGCGTCGTCGAGGATCAGCAGACGAGGATGGCGCACGAGGGCGCGCGCGAGTGAGATGCGCTGCCGCTGGCCCCCGGAGAGGGAGGTGCCGCGCTCGCCGAGGCGGGTGTCGAGGCTGTGCGGGAGGGCGGCCACGAAGCCGTCGGCCTGCGCGATGCGCAGGGCTTCCCACACCTCGGCGTCGCTGACGTCGGCACCCAGGGTGACGTTGCCCCGCACGGTGTCGTCGAAGAGGAACGCCGACTGGGCCACTACCGACACTCCCTCGGCCAGCGAGCCGTGGGTGAGGTCGCGGAGGTCGACGCCGTCGACGAGGATCCGGCCACGGTCGGGGTCGACCAGGCGGGTCAGCAGCGTCGTGAGGGTGCTCTTGCCGGACGCGGTCGCGCCGACGACCGCGACTGTCTGGCCCGGCTCGACGGCGAACGAGACGTCGTCGAGCACCGTCTGGTCGGGGTCGTAGGAGTAACCGACGTGCTGCAGCTCCAGGTGCGCGCCGCCAGTGCCGGCGGGCAGGGACAGGTCGCCGTACGGCATCTCACCGGTCGCCGCGAGCACCGACGACACCCGCCGGTAGCCGACCACGCTGCGGGGGAACTCACCGAGCAGCCAGCCGATGGAGCGGATCGGGAACGAGACGATGGTGAGCAGGTAGGCCACGGTGACGACATCGCCGGCCTCGGTCTGGCCGTTGAGCACCCGGACCACCCCGACCGCGAGCACGAGCAGCACGCCGAGGCTGGGCAGGGCCGCGAGGGCCGGGTCGAACGCCGCCCGGATCCGGCCGGCCCGGATGTTGACGTCGCGCAGCTCGATGGACTTGGCGGCGAACCGGCGGGTCTCCTCGCTCTCGCGCCCCAGCGTCTTGACGACCATCGCCCCGTCGAACGACTCGTGCGCGATCTCGCTGACCTCGCCGCGCAGCTGCTGCGCACGGGTCATCAGCGGCGAGGCCTTGCGCTGGTAGAGCACGTTGGCGGTGATCACGGCGGGGAAGACGAGCAGCCCGACCATGGCGAGCACGAGGTCGGCGAAGAGCATCTGCACGACGGCGATCACCATCATCGCGACGGTGCCGACCGCCATCGGCAGCGGGGCGATCGGGCCCCAGGCGGCCTCGACGTCGGAGTTGGCGTTGGAGAGCAGCTCGCCGGTCGGATGGCTCTGGTGCCACTTCATCGGGAGGCGCAGGTACTGACGGGTGACCGCGCGGCGGTAGTGCGCCTGCATGCGGTACTGCATGATGCCGGCGCCGAGTCGGCGGGCGACGATGCCGACCGCCCGCAGGATGGCCACGCCGAGGAAGAGCGCCACCACGGCGAGCAGCAGCCCGGAGCCGATCTCGCCGTCGCGGAACGCCGGGATGATCACGTGGTCCGTGGCCCAGCCGAGCACCCAGGCGTCGGCGACCGTGAGTGCGCCGAACAGGACGCTGCCGATCGTGGAGAGGGCGAAGATGCCCTTCTCGCGCTTGATGGCGACCCACAGGACGGCGAACCCCTCGCGGGTGGTCGCACCGTCGCTCACGTGTCTCCTCCGTCGTCCCGCACCAGGCTGCAACCGGTCCGGCTGGCCACGTTATTCCCCGGCACCGACCGGGCTGGAATCGCGGCGGGCCTTCGCGCCCCGTCTATGCTCCGCGCATGGTCGGCCTCCCCCCGCTCCGAGCCACGCTCGCGCGTCACGAACGGCGAGGGCTCGCCGACACCGCGCTCCGCATCGGGCCCGACGCGCCGACGCTGTGCGGCGACTGGGACACCAAGGACCTGGTCTGCCACCTGCTCGTCCGCGAGAGCAGCCTGGTCGGTGCGCCCGGGATCGCGGTCCCGGCCCTCTCCGGCCTGACCGACAGGGAGATGGCCCGGCTCAAGAAGCAGCCGTTCGAGAAGCTCGTGGAGCGGCTGCGGACCAGCAAGCTCACGTTCTTCTCGCTGCCGCCGGTCGACGCGGTCGTCAACACCCTCGAGTTCTTCGTGCACCACGAGGACCTCCGGCGCGCCCAGCCGGGTTGGCGCCGTCGCCACCTGTCCGACGAGTCGCTCGACACCTTGTGGCAGGGCCTCAAGGCCCAGGGAGCCGCGCTGGTGCGGCCTGCGGGGGTGCCCGTCGTGGTGCGACGGACCGACACCGGCGAGACGGCGACGCTGACGTCCGGAGGCGACCCGGTCGAGCTGTCCGGCCCGGTGACGGAGATCGTGTTCTACCTGTTCGGCCGCGACCAGGTGCGTGAGCTGGAATTCGCCGGTCCGCCGGCGCGGGTGGAGAAGGTACGTCGCGCCGAGTTCGGTTTCTAGCGCACCGGGTGTCCGGCTCCGGCCAGGGCCGTCTTCACGTCCGCGATGGCCAGCGTGCCGAAGTGGAAGACGCTCGCGGCCAGCACCGCGTCCGCGCCGGCGTCGACGGCCGGCGGGAAGTGCTCGGCCGCCCCCGCCCCACCGCTCGCGATCACCGGGACGGTGACCTCGCGCCGGACGGCTCGGATGAGGTCGAGGTCGAAGCCGGCACGGGTGCCGTCGGCGTCCATGGCGTTGAGCAGGATCTCTCCCGCACCGAGCTCGCACGCCTGCTTGGCCCAGGCGATCGCGTCGAGGCCGGCGGACTTGCGGCCGCCGTGGGTCGTCACCTCGAAGCCCGAGTCCGTCCCGGGTGCTCGGCGGGCGTCGACCGAGAGCACCAGCACCTGGTTGCCGAACCGGTCGGCGATCTCGGCGACGAGCTCGGGGCGGTGGATGGCCGCGGTGTTGACCGCGACCTTGTCGGCACCGGCACGGAGCAGCCTGTCGACGTCGTCGGTGCTGGACACGCCGCCGCCGACCGTCAGCGGGATGAAGACCTGCTCGGCCGTGCGGCTGACCACCTCGAGGGTGGTGGCGCGGCCCTCGTGGGAGGCGGAGATGTCGAGGAAGGTGAGCTCGTCGGCGCCCTGGGCGTCGTACAGGGCGGCGAGCCCGACGGGGTCGCCGGCGTCGCGCAGCTCGCGGAAGTTCACGCCCTTGACCACCCGGCCGTTGTCGACGTCGAGGCACGGGATCACCCGGATCGACAGAGTCATGGGCGGGTCAGCTCCAGCGCCTCGGTCAGGGTGAAGCGGCCCTCGTAGAGCGCCGTCCCGACGATCGCGCCCTCGACGCCGTCGCCGACCAGCCCCATCAGGGCACGGAGGTCGTCGAGCTCGGTGATGCCGCCGCTGGCCACGACCGGCCGGTCGGTCTCGGCGCAGACATCCTTGAGCAGCTGGAGGTTGGGACCTTGCAGCATGCCGTCCTTGGCGACGTCGGTGACGACGTACCTCGCGCAGCCCTCCCCGTCGAGGCGGTCGAGCACGTCGTAGAGGTCGCCGCCCTCACGCGTCCAGCCGCGCGCGGCCAGGGTCCGTCCGCGCACGTCGAGGCCGACCGCGACCCGGTCGCCCCACGTCGCGATCGGCCTGGGCGCACCACTCCGGGGTCTCGAGGGCGGCCGTGCCGATGTTGACCCGTCGGCAGCCGGTGGCCATCGCGGCCACCAGTGACTCGTCGTCGCGGATGCCACCGCTCATCTCCACGTCGATGTCGAGCCGACCCACGATCTCGGCCTGCAGCTCGCGGTTGTGGCCGCGCCCGAACGCCGCGTCGAGGTCGACGAGGTGGATCCACTCCGCCCCGGCCTCCTGCCACCGCAAGGCGGCGGCTACGGGGTCGCCGAACCGCTTCTCCGACCCCGCGACCCCCTGGACGAGCTGCACGGCCTGCCCGTCCGCAATGTCGACGGCAGGCAAGAGCTCGAGGTAGGGGGTGTCGACCGGCACCGCCCGATCCTAGAGAACCTCGCCTGGCGACAGAGCGGCCCCACAAGAGGCGAGGTGAAGGGCTTGGGTGGTACAGACGGCCGACGTGACCTCGTTGGGGTGGCCGGCGGCTCAGGCCGCGTCGAGGAATGGGCGGACGCGAGCCAGGGCCTCGGTGCGGCTTTGCACGCCCAGGCGGAGGAAGACGTTCTCGAGGTGCTTGCGCACGGTCGCATCGGAGAGTCCGAGGGTGCGAGCGATCTGCGTGTTACCTGCTCCCGTGGCCACCTGGCGCAAGATCTCCCATTGTCGCGGCGTCAGGTTCGGTTCGCAGCGAAGCTCCCGGTCGCGGCGAGTGTGCAGTTCGGCGATGTGGGGGCGTGCCAGCGCGAGCATCGCCTTCTCACGTTCGGAGAAGTCAGGGCTACCCTCGTCACGGAAGAGCAGGAGGCGTCGGTCGGTGCCTTCCAGCGGTGTCATCGGCACCAGGATCTCGTCTTTGATGCGCGTCGCGCCGTAGAGCGAACCGAGCGGCGTGTTTGCCCAGGCCCGCGTGCGCTTCAGCTCCGCGTGATGAAGCAGCGTGGAGTAGTCGCCGGTCGTCAGCGGGCCGGCGCAGCCGTCCTCCTCCCAGAACTGCTGCCAGAACACCGTGGTGTACTCGTCGACCATGCCGACAGATTCCTCACGATCCACTCCGTCGTCGGTCACCGCTAGCAGCCTGACTCGTTGCTCGGCGACGTCCATCAGCTGGAAGGTGATGTCCTCGCAGGGGATCAGTTCGCGCAGGCCGGTGAGCACGTCGGCGTAGAAGATGTCATCCTCGGCGGCCGGCTGGCACCGATCGAACACGTCGAGCAGGGCGCGGATGTCGGTATCGGTGATGACCCAATCATCGGTCACGGCGCTATCTCCGTTCTGTCAGTAGGGCCAGGCTACGGGCGACCGAGCCTTCCGCGACATACGCCTTAACGCGTACGCCGATCCCCTAGCGCAGAACGTCGCATTCCGTTCTGCCGATGCCCAGAGCACCGTCGAAACATGACTACATCATCGATCACCCACCGTCGCTCCATCTACGCCGCCGCAGCCACCGGCCTGGTCGGCACCCTGATGGCCGCCACGCTCAACAGCGCATACGCCATGCCGGACCGCGACGACCACCCCAGCGGCCCCGCCATCACTGTCCACACCCACAGCCACCGCATCGCGCACAGCTGCTTCATCACACCCCACACCTGGAAAGAAGCCCTCGCCGGACCCCTGCCCCGCTGCTATACCTGGGTCCCCTGATCGGTCACAGGAGCCGCCGCCCGCGCGAGCTGGCTCAGGGGCGGCGGATGAACAGGTGGAGGATCGGGGCGACGAGGACGCTGACCACCAGGGCGGCGAGGCGGGCCTGCCAGTCGGGGCGGACGATCCAGACGAGCAGGTTGAGAGCGACGAGGACGGCGATCGTCGCCGCCACCTCGCGGCGACGCCGGGCGGCCAGGGTCCCGGGCATCACGTGCGGGCGGGGCAGCCAGCCGGTCAGCGTCCGCTTGCGGGCCGTGGCCCGCGCGCGGCGCTCGGACTGGCGGGCACGCGCAGCGGCTTTGACCGCCGCTTCCCGCTCACGTTCGGCACGGCGCTGAGCGCGCTCCTTGCTCATCGGGGGCTCACAGGCCGCCCACCCAGTTCCTCAACAGCCCGGCCCCGGCGTCACCGGACTTCTCGGGGTGGAACTGGGTCGCCGACAGCGGACCGTTCTCGACCGCGGCGACGAACCGGTCGCCGCCGTGCTCGGCCCACGTCACGAGGGGTGGGCGCGTGCGGCCGTGTGTCTCCAGCTCCCAGCGACGGACGCCGTACGAGTGCACGAAGTAGAACCGCTCCCCCGCGACGCCGTCGAAGAGGGCCGACCCCTCGGGCGCCTCGACGGTGTTCCAGCCCATGTGCGGGACCACCGGTGCCTGCAACCGCTCGACCACGCCCGGCCACTCGTCGCAGCCGTCGGTCTCGACGCCGTGCTCGACCCCGCGGGCGAACAGGATCTGCATGCCCACGCAGATGCCGAGCACGGGTCGTCCGCCGGCGAGCCGCCGGCCGATCACCTCGTGGCCCCGTACTCCCCGCAGGCCGGCCATGCATGCCGCGAACGCACCGACACCGGGGACCACGAGGCCGTCGGCGTCCTGGGCCTGCTGCCGGTCGGCCGTCAGCGTCACGTCGGCCCCGGCGCGCTCGAGGGCGCGCACGGCCGAACGGAGGTTGCCCGACCCGTAGTCCAGGACCACCACCTGACGCTTCGAAGTCACAGCACCCACGTTGGATCGGGGTCCCCGCGGCGTTGTCCCACGGAGGAGCGAAGCGGAGGAGTTGGAGAACGTCGTGGGGTGATCAAAGCGTCCCCTTGGTGGAAGGCACGCCCGTCTCGCGCGGGTCGATCGCCACCGCGTCACGGAACGCCCGGGCGAACGCCTTGAACTGCGCCTCCACCAAGTGGTGCGGGTCGCGCCCGGACAGCACGCGCACGTGCAGGGCGATCTGGGCGTGGAAGGCGATGGTCTCGAAGACGTGCCTCGTGAGCGAACCGACGTAGCCCACTCCATCGCCGGGGCCGATGACGACGTACGCCTGCGCGTCCGGCTCGCCGGTGTGCACGCAGTAGGGGCGGCCGGAGACGTCGACGACGGCCTGGACCAGCGCCTCGTCGAGCGGCACCGTCGCGTCGCCGAACCGGCGGATGCCGGCCTTGTCGCCGAGCGCCTCGCGCAGCGCGTCGCCCAGCACGATCGCGGTGTCCTCGACGGTGTGGTGGGCGTCGATGTGGGTGTCGCCGCTGGTGTGGACGACGAGGTCGACCAGCGCGTGCCGGGCGAACGACGTCAGCATGTGGTCGTAGAACCCGACGCCGGTCGAGACATCGGCCCGGCCCGAGCCGTCGATGTCGACCTCGACGTGGACCTTGGACTCCTTGGTCTCCCGGTCGACCGTCGCGGTGCGAGTCATCGTGCCTCCTCCAGACGCGCCGGTGTGTCCAGCGCCGTCAGTGCGTCCCTGAATGCTGCCATCTCCTCGGCCGTCCCGATCGAGACGCGCAGCCAGCCGTCCGGCCCGACCTCGCGGATCAGCACGCCGTGGTCGAGCAGGCCCTGCCACACGGCGTGCCGGTCGGCGTACCGCCCGAACAGCACGAAGTTCGCGTCGCTCTCGGCCACGTCGAGACCCAGGCCGGTCAGCCAGCGGGCCGTCGCGTCGCGCTCGGCCCGCAGGTCGTCGACCCGGGCGAGCAGCTCGTCGGCGTGCCGCAGGGCGGCGAGCGCGGCGGCCTGGGTGACGGCGCCGAGGTGGTACGGCAGCCGCACCACGCGGATCGCGTCGCAGATCTCCGGCGCGGCCGCGAGGTAGCCCAGCCGGGCGCCCGCAAGTGCGAACGCCTTGCTCATGGTCCTCGACACGACCAGGTTGCGCAGCGACGGCAGCAGCTCGAGTGCGCTGGGCGTCCCGGTGCGGCGGAACTCGGCGTACGCCTCGTCCACGACGACCAGGCCGTCGCCGCCCGACTCATGGGCCGCCTCGCACAGGGCTTCGACCGTGGCGAGGGGCAGCGCCGTGCCCGTCGGGTTGTTCGGCGACGGCAGCAGCACCACGCTGGGCCGCTCGCGCAGCACCAGCTCGCGGGCGGCGTCAGGGTCGAGCGCGAAGTCGTCCGCGCGACGGCCCTCGACCCAGCGCGTGCCGGTGTCGCGCGCGTACTCCGGGTACATCGAGTACGTCGGCGCGAAGCTGACCGCCGTCCGCCCCGGACCGCCGAACGCCTGCAGCAGGTGCAGCATCACCTCGTTGGAGCCGTTGGCCGCCCACACCTGGGCCGGCTCGACGCCCAGTCCCCCGTCGGTGTTCAGGTACGCCGCGAGAGCGGTCCGCAGGTCGGTGAACTCCCGGTCCGGGTAGCGGTTCAGGCTGCCCGCGACCGCCGCGACCGACGCCGCGATGTCGGCCACCACGGCCGCGGACGGCGGGTAGGGGTTCTCGTTGACGTTGAGCTGGACGCGTACGTCGAGCTGGGGCGCGCCGTACGGCGCGAGGCCGACGAGCTCCTCGCGCAGCGGCGGGAAGGTCATGACCCGGACTCGTGTGCCAGGCGCACACGGACCGCGGCGCCGTGCGCCGGCAGGTCCTCGGCCTCGGCGAGGGTCACCACGTGGTCGGCCACCTCGGCCAGCGCGTCGCGGCCGTAGTCGACGACGTGCACCGACTTGAGGAAGGCCCGCACCGACAGGCCCGAGGAGTGGCACGCGCAGCCGCCTGTCGGCAGCACGTGGTTGGAGCCTGCGCAGTAGTCACCCAGCGACACCGGCGCGAAGGAGCCCACGAAGATCGCGCCCGCGTTGCGCACCCGGGCGGCCCAGGCTGCGGCGTCCTCGGTCTGGATCTCGAGGTGCTCGGCGGCGTACGCGTCCACGACGGCCAGGCCCTGCTCGAGGTCGTCGACCAGGACGATCGCCGACTGCTGGGAGGTGAGGGAGGTCCGGATCCGCTCGGTGTGGCGGGTCGCGTGCACCTGCTTCTCGAGCTCTGCTTCTACGTCGTCGGCCAGTCGCTCGCTCGGCGTCACCAGCACGCCGGCCGCGAGCACGTCGTGCTCGGCCTGGCTGATCAGGTCGGCCGCGACGTACGCCGCGTCCGCGCTGTCGTCGGCCAGCACGGCGATCTCGGTGGGCCCCGCCTCGGAGTCGATGCCGATGCGGCCCTTGAGCAGCCGCTTGGCCGCCACGGTGTGGATGGACCCCGGTCCGGTGACCAGGTCGACCGGGCGGCAGGGCCCGGCCCCGTAGGCGAACATCGCGATCGCCTGCGCCCCGCCGACGGCGTACACCTCGTCGACGCCCAACAGCGCGCACGCCGCCATGATCGTCGGGTGGGGCAGGCCGCCGTGGTCCTTCTGCGGCGGCGAGGACAGCGCGATCGAGCCGACGCCCGCCACCTGGGCCGGCACCACGTTCATCACGACGCTCGAGACCAGCGGCGCGATGCCGCCGGGGACGTAGAGGCCGACGCGGCCGACGGGAACCATGCGGTGGGTCACCGTGGCGTTCCCGAAGGTCGTCACGACGTCGGTCTCCCGCTCGGCCTCGCAGGACGCGCGCAGCCGTCGGATCGACTCCTCGAGCGCCGACCGGATGGCCGGGTCGAGTGCCTCGAGGGCGTCCAGCAGGTCCTGCGGTGCCACCGCGATGTCGCCGTGGACGACGCCGTCGAAGCGCTCGTTCAGCTCCAGGACCGCCTCGAGTCCCCGGGTACGGACCGCCTCGCAGATCGGTCGGACGACATGCTCGGCGGCCTCGACGTCGAAGTCCGCGCGGGGGACGGCCGCGCGGTAGTCGAGGGAGCCGTCGGCTCCCCTCAGGTCGATCCGCCGCATCATGACACCCGAGTCTAGGAGCGATGCGGGCGCGCCCGGGCCACGGTGCCCTGCGGTGGAACGCCGAGCGGCTAGTGTCGAACCGTGGCGACGACGCTGCCGATGTTCCCGCTCAACGCGGTCCTGTTCCCGGGCGTCAGCGTGCCCCTCACCGTGTTCGAGGACCGCTACCGCGCACTTGTCCACGCTCTCCTGCGCGAGGACCCCGACGAGCGGTACTTCGGGTCGGTCGGCATCCGCGAGGGCTACGAGGTCGGCGAGCACGGAGCGCAGTCGCTGTTCCGGATCGGCTGCCGGGTCAAGATGACCGACGTCGAGTCCCACGCCGACGGCACCTTCAGCCTGGTCGCGGTCGGCCTCGAGCGGATCTCCCTCGAGCACCTCGACGTCACCGGGACCTACCCGGTGGGACAGGTCGTGGACCGGCCGGAGTCCCCCGGCCAGGTCGATCCGGAGGTCGTCGAGCTCGCCCAGGCCACGTTCATCGCCTACCGCACGCTGCTCATGGAGTTCCGCGACGACCCCTACCCCTACCCGCTCCCCCAGGACCCGGCGTTCCTCTCCTGGACCCTCGCGGCGGTCGCCCCACTCCCCCTGCAGGAGCGGCAGGCCCTGCTCGAGGCGGAGGACGCGGAGCTCCGCCTGATGATGGTGACCGAGCTGCTGCGCACCGAGCTGCGGGCGATGAACGTGATCCCGTCGCTCCCGGCCACCGAGGTCGCCCGCACCCGCTGGTCCCCCAACTAGGTGGCGAGGAAGTCCGCAGGAGGCACACCCGCGACCGTCGCACTGACCCGGGCGGGCATCACCTTCACGCTGCACGAGTACGCCCACGACCCGCGCGTCACGTCCTACGGGTCGGAGGCGGCCGAGGAGCTGGGGCTCGACCCGGGCCGGGTCTTCAAGACGCTGCTGGCCGAGGTCGACGGCAACCTCGTGGTTGCCGTCGTGCCGGTGGCCGGCTGGCTGGACCTCAAGGGCCTGGCCCGGGCGCTCGGCGGACGGAAGGCAGCGATGGCCGATCCGAAGGACGCCGAGCGGTCGACCGGCTACGTCGTCGGTGGGATCGCGCCGGTCGGCCAGAAACGCCGGCTACCGACGGTGGTCGACGAGAGCGCGACGGCGTACGACGTGGTGTACGTGTCCGCGGGCCGGCGCGGGCTCGACCTGGGGATCGCCCCGGCGGACCTGGTCGCGGTCACCGGGGCGATCACCGCAGACGTCAGTCGGTCGTGATCCGGAGGACCCCGTGGGTCCAGTCGTCGTCCTGCCACACCGTCACGCCGAAACCGGCCAGCGGGGCGAGGTTCTCCTTGACCGACGCGTCGTCGCCGGCCAGCTCCATCAGCCAGTCGTCGACGGCGTTGAAGTTCACGAAGACCACCGCGCTCGCCTGGTCTGACTCGCGGATCACATCGCGGTAGACCTCGTTGCTGCCGAGGTCGCCCTGCCCCAGCACGCCCGTGCGGAAGTCCTCGTTGGGGCCGATCACGAAGACGTCGCCGTCGCTGTCGACGCCGAGGTACTCCGCCGCCCCGGGCGGCGCCTGGGCGAGGATCTTGTCCACGACGGCCCGGGCCGCGTCCGGATCGCCCTGCACCTTGAGGGCGACGGGGAGGTCGCTGCTGTCACCGGAGTTGAAGAACGCCTCGGGGTCGAACTCGGAGTCGAACGCCAAGGCCGCCGAGCGCCCGAACAGGGACTCGGCGTCCTGCGGGAGGTCGAGCCCGGTCGCCTGCGACGCCTCGTCGAACAGCTCGGCCGCCGTCATCTCGCCGCCGCTGTAGGCCGCGGCCTGCTCGACGAACTGGGTGAGCCAGCCCTCCTCGAAGCCCACCCCGATCGCCGCAGGGGTGGCCGCCGGCAGGGTCTCGACCACGTCGCCGCCCCGGCCGGTGCCGTAGATCTTCGAGAGGTCGATGCCGGGGTCCCCGGCGGCCTCCACCTCGAGAGCACCGTCGTCGAACCGAACGGCCGCCGCGAAGCCCTTGAATCCCTGGAGGGCATCGGACATCGGGTTGCTGCCGCCGGGCTCGTCGAGCGCGGCTCCGGCGTCACCCAGCATGTCGGTGCCCGTCAGCCCCTGCTCGAGGTCGGTGGCCAGACCGCCCATCCCACTCGTGGAGTCGGCCATGAACTTGCCGGCCTCGGGGGCGGCGTAGAGGCTGACGATGCCGGCGGAACCCGCGGCGGCGGTGAGCTCCTGGAACTCGGGGTCGTCGGCGAGAGTGCCCTTCGCGGTCGCGTCGACGACGGCCTGGGCGCCCTCGGCGTCCTCGCCCACGACGGCCCAGTCGCCGTCGATCACCCAGCCGCCGGAGCCGGCGTCGCCCCCGCAGTCACGCACCTTCGACAGCCCCGCCTCTGCGGCGTCGGCGTCCTTGACCTGGACGACGAAGACGACCTCCGGGGTCTTCTCCCCGAGGTCGACGGCAGCCACTGCCGCCCGCTCGCCGAGCCAGGGCTCGATGTCCTCGGCGTAGAAGATCTTGCAGTCCTCGGGGAGGTCGAGCTCCTCGAACAGCGCCTGCCGGATGTCGTCGTCGGCGTCGAGCCCGAGCTCCTCCTTGAAGGCCGGGAACTTGTTCAGGGTGCGCAGCGCCTCGATCTTCTGACCGCCGCTGGGGTCGAGGTCGACGCTCGCGTAGCCGATCGTCGCCGCCGGCAGGGCCTCGGAGGGCTGCGCGCCCGTGGCGAAGAAGTTGGCGGCCGCCCAGGCGCCGACGCCCACGAGAGCCAGGGCGGCGACACCGCCCGCGATCAGCAGACCGCGTCGACGACCGCCCCCTCCACCGGAGGCGGGGAGCGGCGAGCCAGGGGTCAGCGGCGAGCCGCCGCCGGCCTCGAGGTACTCGGCGGGCATGGGCTGCGCGTGCGGCTGGTCGGGCTGCTCGGGCGCGGCAGGGTAGGTGTCGGACACGGTCGTCCCCCGTCGTTCTCGGGCGGCGCCCCGATGGCGGGATGTGCCGCGTCATGCTCTCGGACGTCGAGCCTACCCGCGAGGTTCCTCGCCCAACCGGTGTTCGTAGGAGTTGCCCTGGAACACGGTGAACACCAGCGCGAGCGCGCCGAGGGTGCCGAGCGAGAAGGCGAGCAGCGGGCTCAGCCCTGACACCCGCAGGGCGCTCGGCAGCGAGGTGCCGTCGTCGAGGTTCTTGGCCAGCACCTGCGGATCCGCCGGCCCCAGCCACTCCCCGATCGTGAGCATCAGCCAGCCGGCCAGCACCGACCCGATGACGCACGCCACCAGGGTGACCACGGGCCGTGCCGCGCCCAGGATCGCGAAGAGCACCCCGAGGGCCAGGCCGGCGCCGGTGGCGATCAGGACGTAGAGACCGGTGCCCGAGAAGTCCTCGCGCAGGCCCGCACCGGTCGCGTACCACTGGTGCTGGACGACGACGCCCTCGGCGGGCTGCCACAGCTCGTGCCACACCCAGCCGGCGGCCAGCCCGACCAGCGCGTACGTCGCCAGCACGACCGCCACGAACGGCACCGAGCCGCGCGTCCACGCGCGCCGCGTGGTCGACCGGTGCTCGAGGGGCGCCTCGCTCACCCGCTCAGACATCCCGGTCCGAGGAGCTGCTTGAGGTCGGCGAACAGGGCCGGGGTCGCGGTGACCCGCAGCCGTTCGTCGAGGCGGAGCACGGTCGTCGAGGTGCGGGCCAGGAGCTTCAGCTGGACCTCGGTCATGCCGGGGTGGGTGGAGAGCACGTCCTTGAGCTGCTCCACCACGGGCGGGGTGCACCGGGTCGAGGGAAGGCTGATCACGACCGGTCCGGTCGGCCCGTCGGAGAGGTCGGGGACCGTGACCTCCTGGGCCTTGATCGTCGGCGTGTCCTTCTCGCGGGAGAGGAAGCCACGCACCGTGATGATCGCGTCCTCGACGAGGTAGGTGCTCGCGAGCTGGTAGACGCTGGGCCACATCATCACCTCGATGCCACCGTCGAGGTCCTCGACGGTGACGATCGCCCAGGAGTCGCCCTTCTTGGTGATCTTGCGCTGCACCGAGGTGACGAGCCCGCTGATGGTGACCGAGCTGTTGTCGGGGCGTTCCTCGTCGAGGAGCAGCTGGCCGATCGTCGCGTCGGTGCCGACCGACAGCACGTGCTCGAGACCCAGCAGGGGGTGGTCGGAGACGTAGAGGCCGAGCATCTCCCGCTCGTGCCCGAGCAGGGTCATCTTGTCCCACTCGTCGAGGTCGGGGACGGTCACCGAGATGCCGAAGCTGCTACCCGGGCCGTCGAGCCCGTCCATCGCGCCGAACAGGGAGTCCTGACCGATGGCCTCGTTGCGCTTGATGTCGACGTACTGGTCGACGGCGGACTCGTGGACGGCCACCAGCGCACGCCGCTTGTGCTTCATCTCGTCGAACGCGCCGGCCTTGACCAGCGACTCGATGACGCGCTTGTTGCAGACCAGGGCCGGCACCTTGTCCATGAAGTCGTTGAAGTCGGCGAACCGGCTCTTCTCCTCGCGCGCCTCGACGACCGCCGAGACGACGTTGTGGCCGACGTTGCGGATGGCGGTGAGACCGAAGCGGATGTCGGTCATGACGGGTGTGAAGTCGGCCGCCGACTCGTTCACGTCGGGCGGCAGCACCTGGATCTTCATCCGGCGGCACTCGTTGAGGTAGATCGCCATCTTGTCCTTGTCGTCCTTCACCGACGTCAGGAGCGCGGCCATGTACTCGGCCGGGTAGTTGGCCTTGAGGTAGGCGGTCCAGTAGGAGACCAGGCCGTAGGCAGCAGAGTGCGCCTTGTTGAAGGCGTAGTCGGAGAACGGCAGCAGGGCCTCCCAGAGAGCCTTGATCGCCCCCTCGCCGAAGCCGTTGGCCCGCATCCCCTCGGAGTACGGGACGTACTCGGCGTCGAGGATCTCCTTCTTCTTCTTGCCCATCGCCTTGCGCAGCAGGTCGGCCTGGCCCAGCGAGTAGCCGGCGACCTTGCGCACGATCGCCATCACCTGCTCCTGGTAGACCAGCAGGCCGTAGGTCTCGTCGAGCACCTCGGCCAACGGCTCGGCCAGCTCGGGATGGATCGGCACGACGGGCTCGCGACCGGTCTTGCGGCGGGCGTACTTGTTGTGGGAGTCCATGCCCATCGGTCCGGGCCGGTAGAGCGCGCCGACGGCGGAGATGTCCTTGAACTCGTCGGGCCGCATCGAGCGCAGCAGGGCGCGCATGGGCCCTCCGTCGAGCTGGAAGACGCCGAGCGTGTCGCCCCGCTGGAGCAGGGTGTACGCCGCGGGGTCGTCGAGGGTGAGCTCCTCGAGGACGACCGTCTCTCCGCGGTTGGCCTGGATGTTCTTGAGGCAGTCGTCGAGGACCGTCAGGTTGCGCAGACCCAGGAAGTCCATCTTGATCAGGCCCAACGCCTCGCACGTCGGGTAGTCGAACTGGGTGATCATGGCCCCGTCGGCCGGGCGGCGGAGCAGCGGGATCACGTCGATGAGCGGCTCGCTCGACATGATCACGCCGGCGGCGTGCACGCCCCACTGGCGCTTGAGGCCCTCGATGCCGATCGCGGTGTCGACCACGCGGCGTACGTCGGGGTCGGACTCGACGAGCGACCGGAACTCCCCGCCCTCGCCGTAGCGGCGGTGCTCGGGGTTGAAGATCTCCTGGAGGGGGACGTCCTTGCCCATCACCGCCTGCGGCATGGCCTTGGTGATCCGGTCGCCCATCGCGAAGGGGTAGCCCAGGATGCGGGAGGAGTCCTTGACCGCCTGCTTGGACTTGATCGTCCCGTAGGTGACGATCATCGAGACGCGGTCCTCGCCGTACTTGTCGGAGACGTACTTGATGACCTCACCGCGACGACGCTCGTCGAAGTCGATGTCGAAGTCGGGCATCGAGACGCGGTCGGGGTTGAGGAACCGCTCGAACAGCAGGCCGTGCACCAACGGGTCGAGGTCGGTGATCCGCAGGGCGTAGGCGACGATCGAGCCGGCGCCCGAGCCGCGGCCCGGGCCGACCCGGATGCCGTTGTCCTTGGCCCAGTTGATGAAGTCGGCGACGACGAGGAAGTAGCCGCTGAACCCCATCTGGGTGATCACGCCGAGCTCGAACTCGGACCGCTTGCGGGCCTCGTCGGGGATGCCGCCGGGGTAGCGGACACGCAGCCCCCGCTCGACCTCCTTGACCATCCACGAGGTCTCGTCCTCACCGGGCGGGCACGGGAACCGGGGCATGTAGGTGCCGCTGCCCTCGGTGAAGCTGACGTCGCACCGCTCGGCGATCAGCAGGGTGTTGTCGCACGCCTCCGGCAGCCCGTGGCGGTCACCCCAGAGCGCGCGCATCTCGGCCGGGGACTTGAGGTAGTAGTCGGTGCCGGAGAACGCGAACCGCTGACCGGGGCCGTCGCCGGCCGGGATGTCCATCGTCGACCCGGAGTTGATGCAGAGCAGGTGCTCCTGGGACGGCGCGTCCTTCTGGTCGACGTAGTGGGAGTCGTTGGTGGCGAGCAGCGGGATCTGCAGGTCCTTGGCCAGGGTGAGCAGGCCGTCGCGCACCCGCTTCTCCAACGGCAGGTCGTGGTCCATCAGCTCCATGAAGTAGCTGTCGCGGCCGAAGATGTCCTGGTGGTCGGCCGCGGCCTGCCGGGCCGCCTCGTAGTTGCCGTAGCGCAGGTGGACCTGCACCTCGCCGGACGGGCAGCCGGTCGTCGCGATGATGCCCTTGCCGTGCTGCTGGAGGAGCTCGCGGTCGATGCGAGGCTGCTTGAAGAAGCCGTCACGCCAGGCACCGGAGCTCAGCCGGAAGAGGTTGTGCATGCCCTCGGTGGTCTCCGAGAGCAGCGTCATGTGGGTGTAGGCGCCGCGCGCCGAGACGTCGTCGGGGCCGCCGTCGTAGAAGTTGGCGCCCTTGCGCTCGAACCGCGAGATGTTGGGGGCGGCGTACGCCTCCATGCCGATGATCGGCTTGACGCCTGCGGCCTTCGCCTTCTTGTAGAAGTCGTAGGCCCCGAACACGTTGCCGTGGTCGGTCATCGCCACCGCCGGCATGCCGAGGTCGGCGGCGCGCTGGGCCAGCGCATCGAGGCGGGCGGCACCGTCGAGCATGGAGTACTCGGTGTGGACGTGCAGGTGGACGAAGGAGTCGCTACTGGTCTTCGTCCCTGTCGTCATGAGCGCTTCGGGGGCCTTCCAGGGGTACGGGCATGGCAAACCAAGGAGTGCAGCCGAGGCCGGGCACTCTCACGGTCGACCGGCGACCATGAGGGGAAGGAGCGCCAGACTACGCGACCGCTTCGGCGAGTCTGGCACCCCGCGCCGACAGTCTCGGTTCGTGGCCGGGCCGGGCCCGCGCTGGCGGTGAGTGAGGGTCGGTTTCTGCGGGGTGGCGGTGCGTGAGGGTTGGTTCCAGAAGGGCGAAACCCACCCTCACTCACCGCTGGTCGGGGTGACCGCGTCGAGGCTCTCGGTGATGATGGCGTGCACGATCCGGGCCAGCCGTTCGGGGCCGAGCTCGGGGGCGGCGCGGGCCATCCGCTCGACGATCTCGGCCTCACGGCCGGGGTCGCGCTCACGCGTGCCTTTGACGTCCTGCACGACGCGGGTCAGGGCCGCTCGCCGAGCCAGCAGGTCGGCGAGCGAGTCGTCGACCTCGTCGATGAGGCCGCGGAAGAACGTCACCGGGTCGCGGCCCGGCCAGGCCATCCGTACGTCGGGGGCCTTCTCCTCGTTGCCGGAGCCGTCGGTGCGCTCGAGCTCGACGAGCCCGCGCCGCGCGTAGAAGGCGCGGGCGGGGACGTTGGTCTCGAAGACCCACAGGCAGAAGCCGTCGGGTCGCAGCCCCTTGACCACGTCGAGCAACGCGCCGCCGACGCCCGCGGACTGGCGCTCGGGCTCGACGAACAGGTGGTCGAGCCAGGTCGCCGTCAGCAGCGCGTAGCCCAGCAGCAGGCCGTCGGCGTCCTCGGCCACCCAGACGTCGTGGTCGCCGTCACGGAGCCGGGCCGCGAACCAGACCCGGTCCTCCTCGGCGGTGTGGATGCCCGGCGGCATGCCGGGCGCCGCGGCGAGCCGGGACCGTCCGTACAGTGCCGCCAGCGCGTCCGACTCCTCGGACTCCGCCGGGCGCAGTCTCAACGACGCGTCAGTCGGCATCGCGGACGACGGCGAGGGCGTGGGCGAGGTCGTCGGGGTAGGTCGACTCGTACTCGACGTGCTCGCCGGTGTCGGGGTGCTCGAAGCCCAGCCGCACGGCCTGGAGCCATTGGCGCTCGAGCCCGAGCCGCTGCGCGAGGACAGGGTCGGCGCCGTAGGTGAGGTCGCCGACGCACGGGTGCTTCAGGGCGCTCATGTGCACCCGGATCTGGTGGGTGCGGCCGGTCTCGAGATGGACCTCGAGCAGGGAGGCGAAGCGGTGCGCCTCGAGCGTCTCGTAGTGGGTGACGCTGTGGCGGCCGTCGGACATCACGGCGTACTTGTAGTCGGCCCTCGGGTGCCGTCCGATCGGGGCGTCGATCGTGCCCTCCAGCGGGTCGGGATGGCCCTGCACCAGCGCGTGGTAGACCTTGTCGACCGTGCGGTGCCGGAAGGCGTTCTTGAGCACGGAGTACGCCCGCTCGCCCTTGCAGATCACCATCACGCCGGACGTACCGACGTCGAGGCGCTGCACGATCCCTTGGCGCTCGGAGGCGCCGCTCGTGGCGATCCGGAAGCCCGCCGCCGTGAGGTGACCGACCACCGTGGGACCGGACCACCCGGGCGAGGGGTGGACGGCGACCCCGACGGGCTTGTCGATCACCACGATGGAGTCGTCGTCGTGGATGATCTTGATGCCCTCGACGATCTCCGGCCGGACCTCGAGCGGGTCGGCCAACGACGGGATCGCCACCTCGATCATGGTGCCGGGCACCAGGCGGTCGCTCTTCGCCACTGCGGCACCGTCGACCGAGACGTGACCCTCGCTGATCAGGTCGGCGGCACGCGTGCGCGAGAGCCCGAAGAGCCTCGCCATCGCGGCGTCCAGACGCTCGCCCGCGAGCGCTTCGGGAACCATCAGCACCCGGTGGTCGACGGCGGTCACGCGGCCTTGTCCTCCGGCAGGTCCCGCGGGGGGCGGCTGCCGTCGAGGCGTACGTTGCGGAACGCCTGCAGCAGGATCAGCGCCGCCGCGACGTCGATGCAGACGTCGGCGACGTTGAACACCGGCCAGTTCGGGATCATGAAGAGGTCGACGACGTGGCCGCGCAGCGGTGCCGGGTCGCGGAAGATCCGGTCGGTCAGGTTGCCGCCGATCCCGGCCAGCAACAGGCCGAACGCCACGGCCCAGATCGGGTCGGCCACCCGACGCGAGAACCAGAGCACCACACAGACAGCGACGATCGCGACCAGGCTGAAGACGATGGTGAACTCGGTGCCCGTGCTGAACGCGGCGCCCGGGTTGCGCACCAGGTGCAGCACGAACCAGTCGCCCAGCACCTCGATGTCACCTCGGGCGAGCCGCTCGGCGGCCCAGGCCTTGGACGCGATGTCGACGACGTACGCCGTCAGCGCGACCAGGACGAGGATGGTGCGGGCGGCGCGGCGGGCAGAAGCCTCTGGGCCGGAGGGCCCTGCGTCGCTGGAGGTCAGCGACGCTCCTCGCGCTGCTTGCATGTCATGCACAGTGTGGCACGCGGGAAGGCCATGGCCCTCATCTTGCCGATGGGGTTGCCGCAGGACTCGCACATGCCGTACGTCCCGTCGGCGATGCGCGCCAGGGCCCGGTCGATCTGGGCGAGCTTCTCGCGCTCGTTGTTGACCACGATGATCTCCTGGTCGCGCTCGAAGCTGGTCGCGCCCATGTCGGCCTGGTCGTGCCCGGCGCCGTCGCCGGCGTCACGCATCAGCTTGTCGAGCTCGGCCTCCTGGCCGGACAGCGTGCGGACCACGCGGTCGCGGTCGGAGTGCAGCTCGGAGAGCACCTCCTTGATCTCCGCCTTGGTCCAGGCGCCCTCGCCCTCCTTGACGACCAGAGCGCTCACGGCCTTGCGAGCCGGCGCGGCGGAACCCGCACGCGAGCTCGACCGGGTCGGCCGGGTGGCCACGGCCGTGCCGGCGGCGCGGGCCGGCGCCGTCTTCTTGGCGGCCGTCTTCTTGGCAGGGGCCTTCTTGGCAGGGGCCTTCTTCGCCGGGGCCTTCTTCGCCGGGGCCTTCTTCGCCGGGGCCTTCTTCGCCGGGCGCCTTCTTGGCCGGGGCCTTCTTCGCCGGCGCGGCCTTCTTCGCCGGAGCGGTCTTCTTCGCCGGAGCGGTCTTCTTCGCCGGAGCGCCTTCTTCGCCGGAGCGGTCTTCTTCGCCGGCGCGGCCTTCTTCGCCGGGGCCTTCTTCGGCGGGTGCCTTCTTGGCGGGTGCCTTCTTCACGGGAGCGGCCTTGGTCACCGTCTTCTTGGCGGTGGACACGGCCTTCTTCGTGGTGGAGACGGCCTTCTTCGCCACGGTGGTCGTCGTCTTCTTGGCCACCGTGGCGGCCTTCTTGACCGGTGCCGCCTTGGCGGGAGCGGCCTTCTTCACCGTGGTCTTCCGGGTGGAGGTGCGAGCCATCGGATGCCGGCCTTCCTGGGCCTGGGGGTGGAGGCGTTGGAGTCCGAGTGGGAAGCGCGCCGTCCACGTGTCGTGGCACGGAGGGTAACGCCCCCCGCCGACGGCATCAAACAGGCTCGCCACACGCCGACGACGGCCGACCCCAGGGGGTCGGCCGCCGTCTAGTCCTTCGGGGTGAAGCGCAGGGGAGCTCGCTCAGGCGTCGTCCTCGCCGAGGATGGAGCGCAGCCGCTTCGGCTGGGGCTGCTCCTCGCCGGCCGGAGCGCTGATCTCGCCGCTGTTGAGAAGCTCCAGCTGCTGGCCGAAGTAGCTCTTCAGGCGGGACCGGTACTCGCGCTCGAACTGCCGCAGGTTCTCGACCTCGTGGTTGAGCTTCTCCTGCTCCTTCTCCAGGTCGCCGAACATGATCTGGCGCTTCTGCGCCGTCTCGGAGTCCAGCATCTGGGCCCGGCTGCGGGCGTCCGCCTCGAGGCGGTCGGCGTTCGCCTTGGACTCGGACTCGAGCCGCTCGGCCTTGGTGCGGGCCTCGCCGATGATCATGTCGGCCTGGTTCTTCGCTTCGTCGACGAGCTCGTCGGCGTTGCGGGTCGCCAGCTCGAGCAGGCGCGCCGCGGCGTTGGACGCCTCGGGCACGGTCTGGACCCGGACGGGCACCGGGGTCTCGACCACCGGTGCGGGCTCCGGCTCCGGCTCCGGCTCGGGCTCCGGCTCGGGCTCCGGCTCCGGCTCGGGAGTCGCCGCGACGTACGGCTCGGGCTCGGGCTGCGCGTACGTCGGCGCGTCGCCTCCAGCCTGCTGCGCGGCGGAGACCTTCGACCTGAGCTCCTCGTTCTCCTTCGTCAGGCGAGCGAGCTCGGCCTCGACCTCGTCGAGGAACTGGTCGACCTCTCCCATGTCGTAGCCCTCGCGCAGGCGGACAGGCGTAAAGCGCTTGTTGCTTACGTCCTCAGGCGTCAGCGGCATGACCTCACCCATTCATGTTCTGGTGCGTTTCCTTTGTCGGTGGAAACCATAGCGCCTGGGCTGCCTATGGTCGCCCACCCGATCTCCCGGTCGTCAGGAGAAGAAGATCGCGCGGTTGACGCGCAGCAGCACGTAGGCGCCGATGAACACGAGCAGCATGCTCAGGTCGAGCGCGAAGTTGCCGATCCGCAGCGGCGGGATGAACCGTCGCAGGGCCTTGATGGGCGGGTCGGTGACCGAGTACACGAGCTCGAGGGCCACCAGGAGCACCCCACGAGGCGACCAGGAGCGCGCGAAGACCTGGACCCACTCCGTCACGAACCTGACCCACATGAACGCGATGAAGAACCACAGCAGGCCTTCGATGACCTGTCCGGCGAGTTGCACAGGGGCTCCGGCTCCGCGTTGTCGGCTGTGGGGTCTTGCTCAGCTCTGGTTGAAGAATCCGTTCTCGGCGATCCGCTCCTTGTCCTCGGCAGCCACCGAGACGTTGGCGGGCGAGAGGAGGAACACCTTGTTGGTGACGCGCTCGATGGTGCCACGTGTCGCAAACACCAGGCCGGCGGCGAAGTCGACGAGACGCTTGGCGTCGTTGTCGTCCATCTCGGACAGGTTCATGATGACCGGGGTGCCCTCGCGGTAGTTCTCCCCCACCGTGCGCGCCTCGTTGTAGGTGCGCGGGTGCAGGGTCGTGATCCGGGAGAGCTCGGCGACCGTGCCCACGGCGCCGACAGGGGCGACCGCCGTCGGCCGCCGACGCTCGGCCAGGTCCGACACCGGGGCGGGTCGGCTCTCACGCGCCAGGGGCGCGGACTGGCCGACGGCCATGGCTTCGTATTGGTCCTCGTCGAGCTCGTCCTCGTAGCGGCCGGTGTCCTCGAGCAGGCCGAGGTACTCGCCGATCTTGCGCATCGCGCCGCTCATGGTCTTTCCTCCGGTTCGACGTGTTTCCCGGGCCCGCGGGAGCGGGCGCCAGTGATGTTGACATTACAAGTTGCGGGGCCTCGGACCGAGGACCGCGGTGCCCAACCGCACGTGTGTCGCGCCCGCTGCGACGGCGGCTTCGAGGTCGCCGCTCATCCCGGCCGAGAGCCAGGTGGCGTCGGGGTGGGTGCCCACGAACTCGCTGCGGATCTCGGCCAGCCGACCGTAGGCCTCCCGGGGGTCCTCGCCCAGCGGCGCGACGGCCATCAGCCCGCGGAGCCGCAGCATGCCGGCCTCGTCGACGGCGGCCGCGAGGGCGTCGAGGTCACCGGGGTCGGCGCCCTGGCGGCCCTCCCGTCCGGGCGGGTCGAGACTCACCTGGAGCAGCACGTCGACCGGCCCGGCCTGCTCGTGCGCCCCCCGGTTGAGGGGGCCGACGAGCTTGGCGCGGTCGACCGACTCGACCACGTCGGCGTACGACGTCACGGCGGCGGCCTTGTTGCTCTGCAGGCCGCCGATGAAGTGCCACCGCAGGTCGAGGTCGGCACAGTCGGCCGCCTTGGCCTGGGCCTCCTGGTGACGGTTCTCGCCGACGTCGGTCACCCCGAGCTCGGCGAGCAGCCGCACGTCGGAGGCCGGGAAGAACTTCGTCACCGCCACCAGCGTGACGTCCGCGGGGTCGCGGTCGGCGCCCGATGCGGCGGCCTCGATCCGGTGGCGTACGGCGTCCAGGTTCGCGGCGAGGTCGTCGCGACGCCCGCTCATGCGGACGCCATCCGGATGACCCCGGCCTGGCGGCCGGAGGTGAGGCGGTCGCGGCGGTAGGAGTAGAGGTCCGGCGACTCGCGGGTGCAGACCGAGAGGTCGACGCACGCGACGCCCTCGTCGGCGAGCTGGGACCTGATGCCCGCGCCGATGTCCACCGCGGGGGTCCCCCACGACGTCGTCGCGCGGGTGGCCGGCACGGCGGCGGCGACCTCGTCCTGCATCTCCTGCGGCACCTCGTAGCACCGGCCGCAGACGTGCGGGCCCAGCCAGGCGGTGATGTCGCGGGCACCGAGCTCGCGCATCCGGGCGATCGTCGCGGGGACCACGCCGACGACCACGCCGGGACGACCGGAGTGGCAGCCGCCGATCACGCCGGCCTCGGCGTCGGCGAACAGCACCATCGCGCAGTCGGCGCCGCGCACCATGAGCGTCACGCCGGGCTGGTCGGTGACGACGCCGTCGGCGACGGCGTGGAGGTGTCCGTGGATGTCGGTGCGCGGACCCTCGGGGCCGACGTACGCGACGTCGTTGCCGTGCACCTGGCTGAGGACCGCGACGGGGTCACCCGGCGCGAAGTCCTCGGAGAGGCGTCGGTGGTTCTCGGCCAGCGCGTCGGCGTCGTCGCCGGCCCAGGCGAGGTTCAGCGAGTCGTACGGCGCGCGACTGACCCCGCCGTGCCGGTCCGTGAAGGCCAGCGCGACGGGGCCGTGGCTCAGTCGGGCGGTGTACAAACGGCTCCTACTTCAGGAAGTCCGGGATGTCGAGGTCGTCGTCGTCGAACTGCATCGGCTTGGCCTCGCGCGGCGCGGGGCTCGACGTGGCCGGCGTAGCGGTCTCGGTCCGGGAGACGGTGGCGCCCACCGGCTGCGGCCGACGGGCCTCGGGCTGGCCGGGGGCGGGCTTCTTCTCGGCCAGGGCCTGGGCGGCCTTGCGGGTCTCCTCCTGGGTCTGCTGCGCCTGCGTGCGCTTGAAGCCCGACTCGGCGTCGCGGCGCTTGGGCGCCCCGCCGTCGAAGCCGGCCGCGATCACGGTGACCCGCACCTCGTCGCCGAGGGCGTCGTCGATCGTCGCACCGAAGATGATGTTGGCCTCGGGGTGCGCGGACTGGGACACCAGGGCGGCCGCCTCGTTGATCTCGAACAGGCCGAGGTCGGAGCCACCGGCGATCGAGAGCAGCACGCCGTGGGCGCCGTCGATGCTGGCCTCGAGCAGCGGGCTCGAGACCGCCATCTCGGCCGCGGCCACGGAGCGGTCCTCGCCGCGGGCCGAGCCGATGCCCATCAGAGCCGAGCCGGCGTTGGCCATCACGGACTTCACGTCGGCGAAGTCGAGGTTGATCAGGCCGGGCGTGGTGATCAGGTCGGTGATGCCGGAGACGCCTTGGAGCAGCACCTGGTCGGCCTGCTTGAACGCGTCGAGCACCGAGACGCTGCGGTCGGAGATCGAGAGCAGCCGGTCGTTGGGGATCACGATGAGGGTGTCGACCTCTTCGCGGAGCTGGGCGATGCCCTCCTCGGCGGAGTTCGCGCGACGCCGCCCCTCGAACGAGAAGGGGCGGGTGACGACGCCGATGGTCAGGGCGCCGAGGCTGCGGGCGATGCGGGCCACGACGGGCGCGCCGCCGGTGCCGGTGCCACCGCCCTCGCCGGCGGTCACGAACACCATGTCGGCGCCCTTGATGACCTCTTCGATCTCGTCGGCGTGGTCGTCGGCGGCCTGCTTGCCCACGTCGGGGTTCGCGCCGGCGCCGAGGCCGCGGGTCAGCTCGCGGCCGATGTCGAGCTTGACGTCGGCGTCGCTCATGAGCAGGGCCTGAGCGTCGGTGTTGATCGCGATGAACTCGACGCCCTTGAGCCCGACCTCGATCATCCGGTTGACGGCGTTCACGCCACCGCCACCGATGCCCACGACCTTGATGATGGCCAGGTAGTTCTGCGCTGCTGCCACGGCGGATGCGCCTCTCGCTTGTGTGGTGGTCTGTGCGGTCGGTCTGCTGGGGAAGTCGTCCCGCGAGTCCTGAACCGTCACCCTCAGCCTGAGGGTTATAGTTATGTCAACCTCGCGTTGGCTACGACAGTAGGCAGCCGCCTTCCGACGATGTGGCAGACACGCCGGGGTTCGCCCGGTTGTGTGCCTCACGCAGCGCTCCGACGCTGCCTCAGGCACACGACCCGGTCACGGCTGGCGGAGGCAGGCTGCCGCGGCGGCTTCGGGGCAGGTGGTGGGTTGGCCGGGGACGGAGACGTCGTAGACCTTGGCAGGCTGGCGGAGGAGCTGGAGGAGGACCTCGGCCTTGGTCGGCGGAGTCGTCGCTGCTCCCCCACAGCACGACCCGCTCGTCGCGGAGCACGAGGGTGATCTGGTCGACGGTGAGCACCTCGACGTGGTCGACCATCGCCGAGAGCTCCTTGGGCAGCGCGGCGACCACGGTGGCGGCCTCCTTGAGGGCGTCCGGGGTGGTGCTGGAGGTCGAGCTGATGCGTGGGAGGCCAGGAGGCGCCTTGTCGTACTCGTTGAACACCACCCCCTGCGAGTCCAGGCCGCGCAGCCGCCCGGCGATCTCGATGACGGCGACGGGGACGCGTTCCTGGACGACGATCTGCACGCCGTCGGGCCACTTGCGGGAGACGTCGACCGCACGTACGGCGGCCAGCGCGCGCAGCCGGGCCGCGATGGCGGCGACGTCGACGCGGGCGAGCTGCTCGCCGGCGGGGACGCGCGCGGTCTTGAGCACCTGGTTGCGGGTGAGCAGGTCGTTGCCCTCGACGTCGACCCGCTTCACGGTCAGCACGGACGAGAAGTAGACGAGCCAGACGCCGCCGGCGACCACCGCGACGACCACGAGCGCGGCGACGACGTAGCGCCACGCCAGCCAACGGCGGCGCCACTGCCGGCGGGTGAAGCGCTGGCGCGAACGAAGGGCCGCACGCTCGGCCGGGTCCGCAGCGTCGCGGCGCTTGAGCCCCCTCACCCGTCCGCTCCGAGCAGCTCCAGGACCTGCGGGCCCACCGACGTGACGCTGCCGGCACCGAGGGTGAGCACCAGGTCACCGTCGCGGGCGCGGGCGGCGAGCTCGGCGGCGGCCTCGTCGAGACCGGCGACGAAGACGACCCGGTCGGCCGACAGCGGGACGGCGTCGGCGACCAGACGGCCGGTGACGGCCGGGTCGGGCGTCTCGCGGGCGGCGTACACGTCGAGGACGACGACCTCGTCGGCCGCACCCAGCGCGGCTCCCATGGCCGCGCCGAACTCGCGGGTGCGCGAGACGAGGTGCGGCTGGAAGGCGACGATCAGCCGGCCGTCACCCGCGACCGCGCGCGCCGCCTCGAGGTCGGCCGCGATCTCGCCCGGGTGGTGGGCGTAGCTGTCGTAGACCCGAACCCCGCCGGCATGACCCTTGGACTCCATCCGCCGCCCGGAGCCCGCGAACGCCTGGAGACCCTGGCGCAGTCCCTCGAAGGGGTGGCCGAGCTCGAGACCCGTGACCAGGGCGGCCAGCGCGTCGACGACGTAGTGCCGACCGGGGATCCGCAGCTCCACGGTCCCCAGCACCTCGTCGCCCCGGACGACGGTGAACCGCGAGGTGGCCCCGACGAACGTCAGGTCGGTCGCGCGTACGTCGGCGTCGCGCGCCTCGCCCACGGTGACGATCCGCGGCCCGACGGAACGGACGCGCACGGCCAGGTCGCGGGCACCGGGGTCGTCGACGCAGCACACCAGGAACCCGTCGGGGTCGACCGTCGCCGCGAAGTCCTCGAAGGCCTGGCGGTAGGCCGCCTCGCTCCCCCACACGTCGAGGTGGTCCGCCGCCACGTTGGTGACGACCGCGGCATGCGGTCGGTAGACGAGGAAGGCCCCGTCGCTCTCGTCGGCCTCGGCCACGAAGAGATCACCGGAGCCGAGCTCGGCGTTGTGGCCGGTCGAGGCGAGCACCCCGCCGACGGCGTACGTCGGGTCGGCCCCGGCCGCCACGAGGGCGGAGGTGAGCAGCGACGTCGTGGTGGTCTTGCCGTGGGTGCCGGCCACGGCGACCACGCGACTGCCGTCCATCACCGACCACAGCCCGGCCGACCGCGGCAGGATCCGCAGCCCCCGGCGGCGGCCCTCGGCCACCTCGGGGTTGTCCTCGCGAGCGGCCGTCGTGACGACGAGCGTGTCGGCGTCGCCGACCTGCTCGGCCGCGTAGCCGAGGTGGCACGGCACGCCGAGCTCACGAAGCCCGGCCAGGAAAGGAGTGTCGTTGTCGTCGCTGCCGGTGACGACGAGGCCGCGCGCCGCCATGATCCGGGCGATGGCCGAGAGGGCCGCGCCGCCGATGCCGACGAAGTGCACCCGTCCGAGCTCCTCGGCCGGCAGCAGCACGTCGGGAACGGGGACCTTCATCGGCCGCCCCCACGGTGTGAGCCGACCTCGAGGACGATGCGCGCCAGCCGGTCGTCGGCGTCGCGCGGCACCAGCCCGGAGGCCGCGGCTCCCATCGCCGCGAGCCGGACCCGGTCGGTGGCCAGGGACGGCACGTGGCCGGCCACCCACGCCGAGGTCAGCTCCTCGTCCTTCACCAGCAGCGCTCCCCCGGCGTCGACCACCGGACGGGCGTTGCGCGCCTGCTCACCGTTGCCGATCGGCAACGGGACGAAGATGCCGGGCAGCCCGACCGCGGCGGCCTCGATCACGCTGTTGGCTCCGCCGCGCGAGAGCACGAGGTCGGCGGCGGCGTAGGCCAGGTCCATCCGGTCGACGAACGAGACGACGGCGTACGGCACGTCGCCGGGCTCGGGGGTCGCCTCCCCCTGCGGACCCACCACGTGCAGCACCTGCACGCCGGCGCCCGCCAGCGCCGCGGAGGCTCCGGAGACCGCCTGGTTGAGCCGCCGCGCGCCCTGCGAGCCGCCGGTCACGAGCAGGGTCGGCCGGTCGGGGTCGAGGTCGAAGAAGCGGCGGGCCTCGGCGCGCGTCGCGTCGCGGTCGAGCCGCGCGATCATCGTGCGCAGCGGCAGCCCGACGTACTCGGCCTTCGGCAGCGGCGTGTCGGGGAAGCTGACCGCGACCCGACGGGCGATGCGGGCACCGGCCTTGTTGGCCAGGCCCGGCACGGCGTTCTGCTCGTGGAGGACGATCGGCACCTTGCGCCGGCGGGCGGCGAGGTACGCCGGCATGGACACGTAGCCGCCGAAGCCGACGACCACGTCGGCGCCGGTCCGGTCGAGCACCGCGTACGGTGTCGCGGACCGCGCCCCGGAGCCGGGCCGGGACCTTGAGGAGGTCGACGTTCGGCTTGCGTGGGAGGGGGACGGGCGGGATCAGCTCGAGCGGGTAGCCGGCCTCGGGGACGACCCGCGTCTCGAGGCCCCGCGCCGTGCCGAGACAGGTGATCTCGACGTCCGGGTCGAGGCGCCGCAGGGCGTCGGCCGTGGCCAGCAGGGGTGAGGTGTGCCCGGCGGTGCCGCCGCCGGCCAGGAGTACGCGCATGTCGGTGTCAGCGTAGGACGGGGCTAGAGGCCGCGGCCCGGCACCCGTCCGGCCGAGAGCCCCGACGAACGGGACCGCTTGCGCTGGCGCAGCGCCGCCGCGGCCTCCGGCTCGCGACGCGCGAAGCCCACGAGCAGGCCCAGGGCCACCAGCGACGGCACGAGGGCCGAGCCACCGTAGGAGATCAGGGGCAGCGGGATGCCGATGACGGGCAGGAGGGCGAGCACCATGCCGACGTTGATGATCATCTGGCCGAGCAGCCAGACCACGATGCCGAAGGACATGTAGCGGACGAACGGGTCGGCGGTGTGCGTCGCGACACGGATGGCTGCGTAGGCGATGGTCACGAAGAGGCCGATCACCAGCAGGGTGCCGACCAGGCCGAGCTCCTCGCCGAGCACGGCGAAGATGAAGTCGGTGTGCGCCTCGGGCAGCGCACCCCACTTCTGCTGGCTCGCGCCGATGCCCTGCCCGAACACGCCGCCGCTCGACAGCGCGTACAGGCCGTGGGCCGGTTGCCAGCCCGCCGTGTGGTAGTCGGAGAACGGGTCGACGAACGTCGTGATCCGGGCCATCCGCTCCTTGTTGGTGGTGGCCAGGAAGAGCGCCAGCACGCCGATCACCGAGATGCTGAACGCGAAGAACCGGGCGGGCGCGCCGACGACCCAGAGCATCCCGAGCAGGATCGCGAACAGCACCAGCGCGGTACCGAGGTCGCGGCCCAGGACGACCAGTCCGGTCGCGACCAGCAGGCCGGGCACGACCGGGATCATGATCTGGTGGGTGCTGGCGAGGCGGCGGTCCTTGTTGGCGTAGACGTGGGCGGCCCACAGGATCAGGGCGAGCTTGGCGATCTCGGACGGCTGGATCACGATCGGCCCGAGGGCGAGCCAGTTGGTGTTGCCGTTGCGCTCGACGCCGAGGAACGCGGTCAGCAGCAGCAGCGTCAGCGAGATCGCGTAGCCGGGGTAGGCGAGCCGGCGGATCCAGCGCAGCGGCAGCCTGCTCGCGACCCACGCGCAGGGGACGCCGATGACCACCCACAAGAGCTGCTTCTCGACGATCGCGTAGGAGTCGTCGTAGACGCGGAACGAGTACACGCTCGAGGCGCTGAGCACCATGATCAGGCCGATGGTCAGCAGCAGCGCCGAGGCGCCGAGCAGCAGGTAGTACGACGTCAGGGGGCGGTCCAGGGCGTGGCGCAGGGCGGCGGGCCAGGCGTACAGCCCGCGCGGGCGGCTGCGTTCGGTGGTGGCCGGGTGACTCGGGGTGGTGATGGCCACCAGTCCGGCCTCCCGTCTAGATCCCGATGTGTCGTCGTACGGCGGCGGCGAACGCGTCGCCGCGCTCGCCGTAGTTGCGGAACTGGTCCTGGGAGGCACAGCCGGGAGCCAGCAGCACCGTGTCCCCCGGTCGGGCGAGTCGGGCGGCTGCCTCCACGGCCCGCTCCATGGGGCCGCTTCCGGCCTCAGTCTCGTCGGCGCCCGTGTCGATGACGGGAACATCGGGCGCGTGTCGCGAAAGGGCGTCCGCGATGACGCCGCGGTCCCGGCCGAGCAGCACCACGCCCCGCAGCCGACCGCGCACGGCCGCGACCAGGTCGTCGAACCTGGCCCCCTTGGCCAGCCCGCCGGCCACCCACACGACGGGGTCGTAGGCCTGCAGCGAGGACTGGGCGGCGTGCGGGTTGGTGGCCTTGGAGTCGTCGACCCACGTCACCCCGTTGATGTCCTCGTCGTGGGTGGCGACCGTGGCGATGCGGTGCCCGTCGATGCGGAACGAGCGCAGCCCGTCGCGGACGGCGACCTGCGGCACGCCGTGCGCCCGGGCGAGCGCGGCGGCGGCCAGCGCGTTGGCCACCACGTGCGGTGCCGGCGACGCCAGGTCCCCGACCGCACAGAGCTCCGCCGCACTCGTCTGCCGCTCCGGGATGAAGGCCCGGTCGACGAGCAGGTCCTCGACGACGCCGACCATGCCCACCCCCGGCGTGCCGAGGGTGAAGCCGACGGCGCGGGCGCCCTCGACGACATCGGCGTCGCGGACCAGCCGTTCGGTCTCGGGGTCGGCGGCGTTGTAGACGCAGGCACGCTGCACCCGCTCGTAGACGCGGCCCTTGTCGGCGGCGTAGTCGGCCATCGCCGTCGGGCCGGTGTACCAGTCGAGGTGGTCCTCGGCGAGGTTCAGCACCACGGCGGACTCGGCGCTCACCGACCGCGTGTAGTGGAGCTGGAAGCTCGAGAGCTCCACGGCCAGGACGTCGTACGGCGTGGGGTCCATCACCGCCTCGGTCACCGGGCGGCCGACGTTGCCGACCGCCGCGCTGCGCAGCCCGGCCGCGGTGAGGATCGCGTCGAGCATCTGGACGGTGGTGGTCTTGCCGTTGGTGCCGGTGACGCACAGCCAGGGGGCCGGGTTCTCCGGGTCGCGCAGCCGCCAGGCGAGCTCGACCTCGCCCCACACCGGGATGCCACGTGCGGCGGCCTGGGCGAGCAGCGGCGCCGTGGGCTTCCAGCCGGGCGAGGTGACCACCACGTCGACGTCGTCGGGCAGCGACGCGGTCGAGCCCTCGCCGAGGCGGACGTCGGCGCCGAGCACCTGGAGCAGGGTGGCCTCCTCCTCGCGTCCGTCGGCGTTCTCGTCGAGGGCGACGACACGGGCACCGAGGTGGGTCAGGTTGTCGGCGGCGGCGAAGCCCGAGACCCCGAATCCGGCCACGACGGCCCGGACGCCGGACCAGTCGTCGCGGCGGCCGAGTGAGTCCGCATCGATCATGCGCCGATGACCCACTGGGCGTAGAAGAGGCCGAGCCCGGTGGCCACGCACAGGCCGGTGATGATCCAGAAGCGGATCACGATGGTGACCTGCTCCCAGCCGAGCTGCTCGAAGTGGTGGTGCAGCGGCGCGATCCGGAACACCCGATGGCCCGCCTGGACACCGAACACCTTCCGGAACGCACCACTGGCGCGACTGACCTTGAACACGCTGACCTGGATCATCACCGACAGCGTGACGACCACGAGCAGGCCGCCGATGATCAGCAGGAGCAGCTCGGTGCGGGTCAGGATGGCCAGCCCGGCGAGGGCGCCGCCGAGCGCCAGGGAGCCGGTGTCGCCCATGAAGATGGCGGCGGGCGAGGCGTTCCACCAGAGGAACCCGAAGCAGGCGCCGGTGATGGCCGCCGCGACGACGGCGAGGTCGAGCGGGTCGCGGACCTCGTAGCAGGTGGGTCCGCCGACGGTCGCGCAGTTCTGGTTGTTCTGCCAGATGTTGACGAGGGTGTAGGCCGCGAAGACGAGGATCGAGACGCCGGTGGAGAGTCCGTCGAGACCGTCGATGAGGTTCATCGCGTTGCTCGTACCGGTGATGATCACCCAGAAGAGGGCGATGGCCACCACGGTCGGCAGGGCCAGCCACTGGATGTCACGCAGGAACGAGACGTGCGTGGACGCCGGGGTGTTGCCCCGGTCGTCGGCGAGCTCGTTCCAGACGGCGAGGCAACCGAACACCAGCGCCACGACCGTCTGGCCGATCATCTTGGCGCGACTGCGCAGCCCGAGGCTGCGCTGCATCTTGATCGCGATGAAGTCGTCGAGGAACCCCACGGCCCCCAGACCCACGAAGAGGAAGAGGAGGAGCAGCGCCGAGGCCGACGGCTCGCTCTGGGTGATGATCTTGGCCGCGAAGTACCCCACGACGACCGAGAAGATGATGACCAGCCCACCCATCGTGGGCGTACCGCGCTTGGTGTGGTGGCTGGTCGGGCCGTCGTCGCGGATCTCCTGGCCCCAGCCCCAGCGCGTGAACCAGGTGATGGCCACCCGTGTGCCGAGGAGGGAGATCAGCAGCGCGAGGCCACCGCCGAACAGGACGGACCTCATCGGCTCCCTTCCTCCTCGTCGACGGCGTGCAGCAGAGCTTCGGCCACGGTCTCCAGCGCAGCACCCCGCGATGCCTTCACGAGGAGCACGTCGCCAGCCGCAGCATTCTCGCGCACCCAGGTCGATGCCTCGTCACGGCCCGCCGTGTGGATCGTGACGCCCGCCCAGCCCGGGACACCCGCGGCGCCGCGCCCGATCCCCGCCGCTACGTCGCCGACGGTGACGACGACGTCGACGCCGTGCTCGGCGGCGTACCGGCCGACGCCCTCGTGGTCGTCGGCGGTGGCAGCACCGAGCTCGAGCATCTCGCCGAGCACGGCGACCGTACGCGCACCGCGGCGGCCACCGATGGCGACGAGCGCGTCGAGCGCGGCGGCCATCGACGCCGGGTTGGCGTTGTAGGCGTCGTTGACGACGACCAGTCCGTCCGCCCGCTCGTGCAGCTCCATCCGCCAGCGCGAGCTGGGCGTCGCCGCGGTGAGGGCCCGGGCGACGTGCGCCAGGTCGACGCCGACGGCGAGGGCCATGGCGGCGGCCGCGGTGGCGTTGACGACCTGGTGGCTGCCGGGCTGGCTGAGCGACACGTCGTGCCACTCGGCGTCGTGACCCAGCGCGAACGACGGCCGGCCGAGGTCGTCGAGGTCGACGTCGCGCCAGCTCACGTCGGCCCGCTCGCCGAACGTGAGCACGTGGCCGGCAGTCCGGTTGCGCATGGCCGCGACCAGGTCGTCGCCGGCGTTGAGCACGGCGGTGCCCTCGGGGCCGAGCGCCTCGACCAGCTCGCCCTTCGCCTGCGCGATCGCCTCGCGGGAGCCGAACTCGCCGAGGTGGGCGGTGCCCACGTTCAGCACGGCGGCCACGTCGGGCGGCGCGATCCGGCACAGCTCGGCGATGTGACCGATGCCGCGCGCGCCCATCTCGACGACGAGGAACTCGGTCCCGGGCGTGCAGCGCAGCACCGTGAGTGGGACGCCCAGCTCGTTGTTGAGGTTGCCCACCGTCGCCACCGTCGGACCGACGCCGGCGAGCACCTGACCGAGGTAGTCCTTGGTGCCGGTCTTGCCCTGGGAGCCCGTGAGGGCGAGCACGGTCGGCCGGACGCGGTCGACGACGTGGCGCGCCAGTCGCCCCAGCGCCACCGCGACGTCGGCGACGACGACCGTCGGGACCTCGGTCGCCCGGGTGCCGAGCACCGCGACGGCCCCGCCCTCCACCGCGGCGCCGGCGAAGTCGTGGCCGTCGACCCGCTCCCCCACGATCGCCACGAACAGCCCGCCCTCGACGGGCTCGCGGTTGTCGCGGAACGCGGGACCCGTCACCGTGACCTCGGCGTCGCCGTGCACCTCGCCGCCGACGAGCCCGGCGATCTCGGCCAGCGTCATGGCGATCACGCCAGCACCTCGAGCTCAGCTCGTACGACGTCGCGGTCGTCGAAGGGCAGCACCACGCCGGCGACCTCCTGGCCGGTCTCGTGACCCTTGCCGGCCACGAGCACCACGTCGCCGGCACCGGCGCGGGCGAGGGCCTCGCGGATGGCAGCCCGTCGGTCGCCGACCTCGATCACCTCGGCCGTGCCGTCGCGGGTGCCGGCGAGGATCTCGGCCCGGATGGCGGCGGGCTCCTCGCTGCGCGGGTTGTCGTCGGTCACCACGAGGACGTCGGCCATCCGCGCCGCGATCTCCCCCATGATCGGACGCTTGCCGGGGTCGCGCTCGCCGCCGGCGCCGAGGACCACGATGAGCCGGCCGTCGGTCAGCGGCCGCAGGGCCGCGAGGGCGGCGGTGACGGCGTCGGGCTTGTGTGCGTAGTCGACGACGACGGTGAAGTCCTGCCCCTCGTCGACCCGCTCGAGCCGCCCGGGCACGCCACCGCCCTCGGCCATCGCCCGGGCGACGTCGGCGAGGTCGAACCCCGCCGTGGCGCACGCTGCGAGGGCGGCCAGGGCGTTGGCCACGTTGAAGTCGCCGGGGAGCGGACAGCCGGCCTCGACCCGTACGCCGCCCGGGCCGGCCACCACGAAGGTGGAGCCTGCCGCCGTCACCTCGACGTCCTCGGCCCGCCAGTCGGCGTCTCCGCCGGTGGTCGAGAAGGACTCGAGCGGGACCCCGCCGCGCTGCGAGCAGGCGCCGGCCGTGCTCGTCGTCGGCGTTGACCAGGCCCCGGACGCACCGCTCGGGGGTGAACAGCGACGCCTTGGCCTCGAAGTAGTCCTCGACGTCGGCGTGGAAGTCGAGGTGGTCGCGACCCAGGTTGGTGAAGACCGCCACGTCGAAGACGACACCGTCGACGCGACCCTGCACGAGCGCGTGGCTGGAGACCTCCATGGCGCAGGCGTCGACGCCACGCTCCTTCATCATCGCGAACAGCGCGTGCAGGTCGGGCGCCTCGGGGGTGGTCAGCGCCGTCTTGATCTCCTCGGCGTCCACCCGCGTGCCGACGGTCCCGATCACGCCCGCCCTCACCCCCGCGCGCTGGAGGGCACTCTCGGCGAGACGCGTGGTGGTCGTCTTGCCCTGGGTACCGGTCACGCCGAGCATCCGCAGCGACCGCGCAGGGTCGCCGTACACGTGCGCCGCGAAGCGGCCGAGCAGGGACCTCGGGGCGTCGACCTCGAGCACCGGCAGTCCGCCCGGGGCCCGGGCCGCCCCGGCGCCGTCGGTCAGCACGGCGACCGCCCCGGCGTCGACCGCGGACGCCACGTAGTCCATGCCGTGCGAGCGGCTGCCGGACAGGGCCGCGTAGACGTCACCGGGCAGCACCCGCTGCGAGGCGAGGGTGACCCCGGTGGCCGCGCCGGTGAGGTCGCCGTGGGCCCGCGCGTTCGGGTCGGCCGCGGCCAGCCAGGCGGCCAGCTCGGTCAGCGGACGGTGGGGCGGGTGCAGGGGACGAGCGGGGTCGGACATCAGCGCGAGGCTACTTGTCCGGGCCTCCACGTCGTCGGGAGCCGGGACGGGCGCGGAACCGGTCGGCGGGACGCCGTAGCGGCTCAGCGCGTAGCTCATGATCTTGGCGAACGCCGGACCGCCGACGGAACCGCCGCCCCCACCGTTGCGGGGGTTCTGCACGACGACGTACACCGTGAAGCGCGGCTTGTCGGCCGGGGCGAAGCCCGCGAAGGAGACGGTGAAGGTGTTGTTGTAGCAGCCGCACGCGGGGCCGACGCGCTGGGCGGTGCCGGTCTTGCCGGCCACCCGGTAGCCCGGGATCTGGGCGGACGGCGCGACGCCGACGTCGGGGTCGACCACGCGCTCCATCATCAGGGTCATCTGGTGCGCGGCCCGCTTGCTCACCACCCGCTCGGTGGTGGCCGTGTCGGTGCCGACCAGCAGGCCATCGTCGGTGACGGCCGTGCCGCGGATCAGGCTGGGCGAGACCCGGACCCCGCCGTTGGCGATGGTGTTGACCGCAGCGGCCATCTGCATGGCGTTGACCGACAGCGACTGGCCGAACGCGATGCGGTCCTGCGTCATCGACGTCCAGATGCTCGGGTCCGGGCAGGATGCCCTGGGTCTCACCGGCGATGCCCACGTTGGTCTTCTGGCCGAGGCCGAACTTGGTGAGGTACTCACGCAGCTGACCGGTCTCGAAGTTGCGGCTCGCCAGGACCGTGCCGATGTTGGAGGACTGCGCGACGACACCGGCCAGGGTCATGTAGAGCGTGTCGTGGCTGAACCAGTCGTGGATGACCCGGTCGCCGCTGACCAGGCTGGACGGCACGACGACGCGCGTCTTGTCGGTGGCCTTGCCCGCGTCGATGAGGGCACTGAGGGTGAGCACCTTCTCGACCGAGCCGGGCTCGTACACGTCGGTCATGGCGCGGGAGACCAGGTCACCCTTGGCCTTGGCCGAGCGCGGGTCACGGGCGTCGTACGTCGGGTCGTCGGCGAGGGCGAGGACCTCGCCGGTCTCGGTGTCGAGGACCACCGCGAAGGCCGAGTCGGCCCGGGCGTCCTCACGCGTCTGGCGCAGCACCCGCTGGACGTACCACTGGAGGTCGAGGTCGATGGTGGTGTTGAGGTCCTGGCCGTCCACTGCCGGCTCGATGGTGGCGTTGCCGAGCGGGATCCGGTTGCCGTGGCCGACGGAGTAGCGCTCGGAGCCGTCGTGCCCGGCCAGCAGGCCGTCGAAGTTCCGCTCGAAGCCCGCCAGTGCCTCGTCGGTGCCCATGAAGCCGACCAGGTTGGCCGCCACGTCGCCGGCCGGGTAGTCCCGGACCGGGTCGTGCCGGGTGTCCAGGCCGTCGAAGTCGGCGGCCTCGGCGGCGCTGACCACCGCCTCGGCCTTGCTGGCCGGCACGCGGCGGGCGATGTAGGCGAACTGCTTGTCCTTCAGCCGCAGGGCCTTGAGGGTCTCGAAGTAGTCGACGTCGAGCCGTCCGGCCAGGAACTTCGCGAGCTCGGGTGCCTTGTCCCGGGTCAGCTCCGGGTTGGCCACCACCATCGCCCCGTCGACCGAGTCGGCCAGCGGCTTGCCGTTGCGGTCCAGGATGTCGCCGCGCTCGGCGGGCAGCTCGATGATGTCGGTGCCCTCGGCGGCCGCCATCGCGGCGTACGCGTGAGGGTCCACGCCCTGCAGCTGCACCAGCCGGGCCCCGAACACCGACAGCACCATCGCGATGACCACGAATCCGAAGCGCAGGCGCAGGTGGGGTGACCCGCGCAGGCTGCCCCTGGAGCGTGACGGGGCACCCGCGAGGGGTCGAGAGGGCGTACGACGCATCGGGCGGATCTCCTGGCTCAGCGGTTGCCGTCGGTGCGGGGCTGGTCCTGCTGCTTGTTCTTATCCCGACCGGGGTGCCGCTGGCCGTCTCCCGCGCCGGGGTCGGCCGGCTCTCCGACCACCGTGACGACGTTCGGGGCAGGGTCGAGCACGGCCGGCTTCTGGGGCGCGCGAGGCAGCAGCCGCAGGGCGTTCTCGCGGGTCGCCGCCGCGGGCGTGCCGAGGACCTCGCCGTCGGTGAGCCGGAGGAACGCCGGGGTGGCCGGGATGACCATGCCCATCCGCTGGGCCTTCAGCGCGACCCGCTGCGGGTCGCGCAGGCCGTCGAGCTCCATCCGCAGCGTCTGCTCGCGGGCGTTGAGGGTGGCTGCCTGCTGCTCCATCGTGGTGGCCGTGAAGGCCGCCTGCTGCATCGAGGTGTTGAACATCAGCAGCCCGACCACCCCGGCCAGCAGCGCGAACGACACCAGGGTCACGAACGGCAGGTTGCTGGTGCGGGTCCTGGTCCGGGGGACGACGGTCAGCCGCGCCCGGTGGAGCGCCGCACCGGCGAGGCCGGAGACCCGGCCCGGAGCACCGGCGGCTCGGATCCGTCCGGACCTGATCTGGAAGGCGGGGCTGCTCATTTCTTATGCGACTCCTGTGCTCGGGGAAGGGGCGAGTCGTTCGAGGGCGCGCAGGCGGACGCTGGCGGCGCGGGGGTTGTGGTCGACCTCGGCCGGGTCGGCCTTCTCGGCGCCGCGGGTCAGCAGCCGGAACGCCGGCTCGTGACCGGCGGGGACGAACGGGAGGTCCTCGGGGACGTCGCTGCGCGTGGCCTCGACGAACGCCCGCTTGACCAGCCGGTCCTCCAGCGAGTGGTAGGACTCCACGACCACGCGGCCACCCACGGCGATCGCGTCGATCGCGGCCGGCAGGGCCCGGCGGAGCACGGCGAGCTCGTCGTTGACCTCCATGCGCAGGGCCTGGAAGGTGCGCTTGGCCGGGTGACCCCCGGTACGCCGCGCGGGCGCCGGGATGACGTCGTACAGGAGCTCGACCAGCCGCGCCGACGTGGTGAAGGGTGTGGTCTCGCGGGTGCGGACGACGGCGTTGGCGATCTGCCGTGCGAAGCGCTCCTCGCCGTACTCCCGAAGCACCCGGGCCAGGTCCGGAGCCGAGTAGGTGTTGAGGACGTCGGCGGCGGTCGGGCCGCCCGAATGTCCGGAGCCGTCCATCCGCATGTCGAGGGGAGAGTCCTCGCGGTAGGCGAAGCCGCGCTCGACGACGTCGAGCTGCAGGGAGGAGACACCGAGGTCGAAGAGCACGGCGTCGACGGCGCGGAGCCCGAGGTCGTCGAGGACCTCGGGGATCTCGTCGTACACCGCGTGCACGCCGGTGAAGCGGGTCCCGTGAGCGGCCAGCCGCTCCCCTGCCCGGGTGAGTGCCTCGGTGTCGCGGTCGATGCCGACCACGCGGGCGAGCGCACACCGTTCGAGCACGGCCTCGGTGTGCCCGCCGAGGCCGAGGGTGGCATCCACGAGGACGGCGCCCTCGTGGTCGAGGGCAGGCGCGAGGAGGGCGACGACCCGGTCGAGGAGCACCGGGACGTGGGAGGGGCCGGCCATCGTCCCGGCTCAGCGTCCCCAGTGGGCGAGCAGGACGAGGGCTCCGGCGATCGTCACGGACGTCGCGGCCGAGAAGGCCATCAGCGCAGCGGCCTCGCGGGCCTGGTGGCGCACGCGGCGGACGGGTCCCGCGTCCGCGACCGGGGTAACGCTCATGAGTCTCGACCCTCGTGGTTGGTGTTCCGGTGGAGCGATGGGGGGCGTTGGGGTGGTGGTGGAGAGAGGGATCGTCCGGCCAGGCCCCCGCCCGCTGGTGCTGGAAGGGAAGTCACCGTCTGGAACCGGGGAAGGTGCTACAGAGGGTGGGCGTCAGCGGGCTGAGACCTCGCCGGACGATCGCTGTGGATTTGTGGGTGGAGCGAGTGGGGCGTGGATCGGCCCTAGAGGCCGGGGAAGACCTCTTCGCTGATGTCGGCGAAGGTCTCCTGGTTCTGCTGGTTGTAGGACTCCCAGCGAGCGGGGTCCCAGATCTCGATCCGGTTGATCACGCCCAGCACCATCACGTCCTTGGTGAGTGCGGCGTAGTCGCGCTGCATCGGCGTGATGGTGATGCGGCCCTGCTTGTCCGGGGTGTCCTGGTTGGCGTTCGCGCCGAGGAAGCGTCCGTAGTCACGGGCGCCCTTGACGGTGATCGGGGCGGCCTGCACGCGGGCGGCGATCTCGGCGAAGTCGCCGAGCTTGTAGACGGTGAGGCAGCGCTCCTGCCCCGTCGTCACCACCAGCCCTGCCATCAGTTCCTCCCTGAACTTCGCGGGGAGGAAGAGCCGGCCCTTGTCGTCGAGCTTGGGGGTGTAGGTGCCCAGGAACATCCCGTGCCCTCCACTTTCCCTCCGCTGTCCTCCACTTTGCGCCACTGTACTCCACTTTGCCCCACCGTCAACCACTTCCGCTCCATGTCGCCCCCCGATCGGGGTGCCCTTCTGGACAGGTCACCGGCGAGGCGGGGTCGGTTACGCTCGGAAGTCGAACGGGGAGAATCCGCAACCAAACCGTGATCGCCGGAGTCAGAGGCAGGAGCGGGGTGCGGCGCGTAGGTTTCTCCCAGCGCTCCACCCGACCTCCGGTGGGGCGTTCGCGACCTCACGACAGGGCGCATCGAAGGGCTGAAGAGCAGCAACCGGAAGGACGGCACGTGACAGTCACGGAGACGGGGACGACCTCGAGCGGCGGGGCCGATCTGGAGACCCTGAGCCGGGTCGTGGAGCGAGTTCGCTCCAACGTCAAGAAGGTGATCGAGGGCAAGCCCGACGTGATCAACACGGTCCTCATCGGCCTCCTGGCCGAGGGCCACATCCTCATCGAGGACGTGCCGGGTGTCGGCAAGACCATGCTGAGCAAGTCGCTCGCCCGCAGCATCGAGTGCACGGTGCGCCGCATCCAGTTCACGCCCGACCTGCTGCCGTCCGACGTGACCGGCGTGTCGATCTTCAACCAGAACACCCGCGAGTTCGAGTTCCGCCCGGGCGGCGTCTTCGCCAACATCGTGGTCGGCGACGAGATCAACCGTGCCTCGCCCAAGACCCAGTCCGCGCTGCTGGAGTGCATGGAGGAGCACCAGGTCACCGTCGACAACTCGACGTACTACCTCGAGTCGCCCTTCATGGTCATCGCGACCCAGAACCCCATCGAGATGGAGGGCACCTACGCCCTCCCCGAGGCCCAGCGCGACCGGTTCATGCTGCGGCTGTCGATCGGCTACCCCGTCGAGGCGTCCGAGATCGCGATGCTCGACAGCCACACCGGGCACAACCCGCTCGACGACCTCGAGCCGGTGACCGACGCCGCCGAGATCCGCAAGCTGATCGGCATCGTCAACCAGATCTACGTCTCCGACGCCGTCCAGCGGTACGCCGTGGCGCTGACGTCGGCGACCCGACGCTCCGACGAGCTGACCCTGGGCGCCTCGCCCCGCGCGACCCTGCACCTCGTGCGCGCCGCCAAGGCGAGTGCCGCCATGGCCGGCCGCGACTACGTGCTCCCCGACGACCTGCGCGGGCTGGCCCGCCAGGTCCTCACCCACCGGCTGCTGCCGAGCGTCGAGGCCTCGATGAGCGGCCGGTCGACCAGCACGATCATCGACGGCATCATCGCCGCCGTGCCGGTGCCCGAGGGGACCCGTGCGTGAAGCCCTCGCCGGCCTGACCGTCCGCGGACGGGCGTTCCTGGCCGCCGGGATCACGGCGATCCTCTGCGCGGTGTTCCTCGGTCAGGACGCGTTGACCCGGGTCGGCGTGCTCGTGCTGGCGTTGCCGCTCGTGACCGCCTTCGTGCTCGGGCGCAGCCGCTACCGACTGGCGCTGGTGCGGACCCTCTCGCCCCAGATCGTGGTGGCGGGGCAGCCGGCGCGGCTCAACCTGACGCTGACCAACGAGGGCAAGACGCCCAGCGGGGCCCTGCTGCTCGAGGACCACGTCCCGTACGTGCTCGGGACGCGGCCGCGGTTCGTGCTCGACGGCATCGGCCAGGGCTGGCGCCGGCACGCGTCGTACCAGGTCCGTTCGGACGTCCGCGGCAAGTTCGAGATCGGGCCGATGAGCGTGCGGGTCAGCGACCCGTTCGGCCTCGTCGAGCTCGGCCGCGCCTTCCACACCACGGTCTCGCTGACCGTCACCCCTCGCACCGTGCCGCTCCCCCAGATCCCGCTGGGCGGTGCGTGGACCGGGTCCGGCGACAACCGGCCCCGCGCCTTCGCCACCGGCTCGGCCGAGGACGTGACCGTGCGTGAGTACCGCCGCGGCGACGAGCTGCGCCGGGTGCACTGGCGCAGCTCGGCCAAGATGGGTGAGCTGATGGTGCGCCGCGAGGAGCAGCCCTGGCAGTCGCGGGCCACCCTCTTCCTCGACAACCGACTGCGCGCCCACCGCGGACAGGGCATCGCGTCCTCTCTCGAGGCCGCCGTGTCGGCGGCCGCGTCGATCGCGGTCCACCTGAGCCACCGCGGCTTCATGGTGCGGTTCGTGACCGCATCCGGCGAGGACCCCAACAACGCGTGGCACTACCGCGACGCCGACCTCAACACCGCTCCTCTGCTGGAGGCGCTGGCCGTCGTGCAGCCCATCCAGCTCCCCCGCCTCGACACCAGCTGGCTGGCCGAGGCCTCGCAAGGTGGGCTGATCGTCGCCGTCGTCGGCGGCGTCGAGGACCACGACCTGCCCGTGCTCCGTCGCATGCACCACCACGCCGCCGCGAGCCTGGCCGTCGCGCTCGACGTCGACGCCTGGGGCGGTGCCACCCGTCGGACGGGTGGGGCCACGGCCACCCTGGCCCAGCAGGGCTGGCGGACCGTCGGCCTGGGGCCGCGCGACCGGCTCGAGTCGGTGTGGCAGGAGCTCGGCCGTACGTCGCGTTCCCGTCCCGCCGCCGACCTTCGCGACGAGGTGGTCCTGACATGAGCGTCTCCCCCTCGACCCTGTCCTTCCAGAGCCCGCTGGCCAGGATGCGCGGCGGGTTCCGCGACGCGCTGGTGCTGGCCCTCGTCGCCGCGGCCACGACGTGGGTGGCGCTGCTGTCGTGGAAGGGCTTCGCGATCGACTACAGCGGCTTCATGGGCCCGTTGATCGTCATCGGTGTCGTGGTCGCCCTCAGCGGCGCTGTGCTGCGCTGGCTGCGCGTGCCGGGGGCACTCCTCGTGCTCGCCCAGCTGGTCATCGTCGGCATGGTCGTGTCGCTCTACCTCACCGGCTCGCTCGTCCCGATCGGGGAGGCGTGGGTGCGCCTCCAGGAGGCCTTCCAGGACGCATCGGCGACCGCGCAGCAGTACGCCGCCCCCGTGCCACGCAGCGTTCCCCCCATCGACCCGTTGCTCATCGCCGGCGGAGCCGCGTGCATGCTGCTCGTCGACTTCACTGCCGGCACCCTGCGTCGCGTGCCGCTGGCCGGTCTGCCGCTGCTGACGATCTACAGCATCCCGGTCAGCCTGCTGGGCGGCGGTGTCTCGTGGGTCATCTTCACGCTCACCACCATCGGCTTCCTGCTGATGCTGTACCTCCAGGAGAGCCGTCAGATCGCGCGCTGGGGCCGTCCGCTCGGCGGCGACGGCGTGGACCCGAGCGGGTTCGGCGTCAGCAACGGCGCACTTCGTTCGTCGGCGGGCGCGATCGGCGCCGTCGCCACCGCACTCGCCATCGTCGTCCCCCTCTTCATCCCGACCTTCGGCATCGAGCTGTTCGGCAACGGGTTCGGCCCGGGCGGCGGCGACAAGATCAAGATCGAGAACCCGACGGTCGACCTCAAGCGGGACATCCAGCAGGGCAGCAACGCACCGGTCATCACCGTCCAGACCGACGACCCCGACCCGGGCTACCTGCGCATCTCGGTGCTCAACCGCTTCTCCGACAACGAGTGGAGCCCGGGCGACCGTCAGGCACCGGGCGACCAGCGCGCGATCGGCACCCTGCCGCCCATCAGCGGGCTGTCGAGCAGCGTGCCGACCGAGGACTACGACTACCACGTCATCATCGGCAAGAACTTCGACTCCCCCTGGCTGCCGACGCAGTTCCCGGTCTCCGCGATCGACGCGCCCGGCGACTGGCGCTACGACAGCTCGACGATGGACGTGATGTCGTTCGACGAAGACCTGCGCGCGGGCGGGATGACCTACGACATGACCGCCGTGGAGGCCGACCTCGACCCGAGACGATGAACACCTCGCCGCTGGCCAGCGACATGATGGGTACCCAGCTCACCGAGCTGCCGCCGGGCCTCTCCACCTCGGTCCGCACCCTGGCGACCCGCGAGACGGCCGACTACACGGGACGGTTCCAGAAGGCCGTGGCCATCCAGAACTACCTCCGCGACAACGGCCGCTACGAGCTCGACAACTCGGTGGACGGCAGTGGCAGCGACACCCTGGAGGCCTTCCTCGACGAGGGCTCCCCCGGAGCGCTGACCGGCTACTGCGAACAGTTCGCGGCGGCGATGGCCGTGATGGCCCGCACCATCAACATCCCGAGCCGGGTGGCGATCGGCTTCCTCAAGCCGACGGAGTCGGCCCCGGGGACCTACGTCTACAGCGCTGCACGACCTGCACGCGTGGCCCGAGCTGTTCTTCCCGGGCGCCGGCTGGGTGCGGTTCGAGCCCACCCCGTCGGACCGGGCCGAGACGGTGCCGCGGTACACCGAGTTCGAGTTCCCGGCCGCGCCGGAGACGGACCTGCCCAGCAGCGCGGCGACGTCCGACGACGTCGCGAACCGTCCCGAGCTCAACGACGCCAAGGAGCAGAACCCGCAGGACCAGTCCGGCACCATCGGCGGCCTCGGCGTCCCGTGGCGAACCATCGTGATCGGCGCCCTCGCCCTGGTGCTGCTCATCGGGCTGGCGCTGCTGCCGCGACTGGTCCGGCGTCGGCGTCGTGAGCGCCGGTTGACCGAGGGACCCGAGCCGGTGTGGATCGAGCTGCGCGACACCGTGGTCGACCTCGGCCTCACCTGGCCCGCTGGTCGGTCGCCGCGCGAGACCGGGGCACACCTCGTGCACTACTTCGGCCGGCCGGTCGGCAGCGACACCTCGGCCCGCCCCCGCCACGGTGCCGACGTGTCACCCGAGGGTGAGTCCGCCCTGCACCGGATCGTCTCCACCATCGAGCAGCAGAGGTACGCCCGCCCCGGCACCGACCAGGCGGCCATCCTCAAGGCCGACGCCGAGACCGTGATCGCCGCGCTCGAGGGCGGGGTCACGCGTGGCGTCCGCCGTCGCGCCGAGTGGCTGCCGCGGTCCCTGTTCGCCTCCCGTCGTCGCCCCGGCCGCGACGAGAGGTCGAAGAGCGACGACATGACCTACACCGGCGTCGTCGACCACGTCGGCTGATGCGGCGAGATTTCTCCGGCTGGCCGGAGAATCCTGAACTTGGCGTGCCTTCCTAGCCACGCCATGTTCAGGAAGCCCACGCCAAGTTGCGTGTGGACACGACGAAGCCCGGGGGTGCTGCTCCCCGGGCTTTGTGCTCAGAAGCCGTTGTCCTCGCGACGACGGCGCCAGCGCTCCTCCATGCGGTCCATGAAGGAGGCGCCGCCCGTGGTGCCGCTGGCGGCGGGTCTTGCCGGAACGGCCGCCGTCGATGACGGTGAAGCCGCCGCGGCTGGCAGCATGGCCGCCCTGCTGACGCTGGGCCTCGCCGGCCGGGACGCCGCGCTGGCCGCGGATCGCGGTGAGGGCGACGGTGGCGGAGACGAGCATGACCACGAAGCCGAGCGATGCCGACCACGGGCAGCGCCTTGATGGCACCGGTCATCAGCACCACGATCCCGCCGACGAAGACGACGCCGGCGAGGATGGCTCGGCGGCGTGCGGAGCTGGCGCAGGGACGTGCCGCGCAGGGTGGAGGCGAACTTGGGGTCCTCCTCGACGAGGGCGCGCTCCATCTGCTCGAGCAGTCGCAGCTCCTCCTCGGAGAGTGGCACGGTTGCCTCCCTGTGGGGTGTGGGCGTGAGCCAACACGAGATCGCTGTTTCGGCCAGTCTAGGCAGGGCCGCCGTCGTTCGGTAGCGGGCTCGGGCAAATTGTCGTCAGGTCGAGAAGGCTGGCGGGGCGGATCGCGGCGGCCCCGAACCGGAACCGGGCGCGGTCGACGGCCCGGTCGGCGTCGGACCAGCCGTGCTCGCGCTCGCCGAGGACCAGCTGCCGGTGCACGGTGCTCGCGCGGCACCAGCCCCTCGACGCGGACCCCGACCAGACGGAGCCGGGCCCGCTGCAGTCCGAGCGCGTCGTAGAGGCGCAGGCCGCGGTGCGGTACACCTCCTGGGTGCACGTCGGTGGCCTCGGGGATCGTCCTGGACCGGGTGATGGTGGTGAAGTCGGCGAACCGCACGGTGATCGTCACCGTGCGGCCGGCCACGCCGCCCGCCCGCATCCGGCGGGTCACCTTGGCGGTGAGCCGGAGCAGCTCGCGGCAGATCACGTCGCGGTCGTCGATGTCGCGGCCGAAGGTCTCCTGGGCGCCCATCGACTTGTCGGGGTCGCTCCGGCCGGTGCTCGCGCGGGGCGAGCTCGCGCCGGTCGGTGCCCCAGGCCAGCTCGTGCAGGTGGCTGCCGAGGCCGGCGCCGACCGCGCGCTGGAGGGTGCGCAGCGGGGTGTGCGCGACGTCGCCGACGGTGACCAGGCCGAGGCGGTGCAGCAGGTCGCCTGGGTCTTCTCCCCCACGCCGTACAGCTCGCCGACGTCGAGCGGGTGCAGGAAGGAGGTGATCGCCTCGGGGGGTACGACGACCACGCCGTCGGGCTTGGCGCGGCGGCTGGCCAGCTTGGCCACCGAGACGGTCGACGCGACCCCGACCGAGCAGGTGATGCCCTGCTCGTCGTGGACGAGGGCGCGCAGCCGCTCGGCGATCTCGAGCGGGCTGCCGAGCCGCTTGGCCGAACCGCGGACGTCGAGGAACGCCTCGTCGAGGGAGACCGCCTCGACCAGCGGGGTGACCCGGCGGAAGGTCTCCATCACCGCCGGGGACACGGTGGTGAACGTCGTCGTAGTCGGGCGAGACCACCACCGCCTGCGGGCACAGCCGGCGGGCGCGGGTGCAGGGCATGCCGGACCGGACGCCGTACGCGCGGGCGAGGTAGTTGGCCGACAGCACCACCCCGCGGTCGCCGCCGCCCACGATCACCGGCACGTCCCGCAGGTCGGGGCGCTCACGGACGGCGACCGACGCGTAGAAGGCGTCCATGTCGACGTGCAGGATCGGGCACATGGACGACGCGTCAGCGGCGTTCATGGGCCCGATCCTGCACGTCGACATGGAGAGGGAGCCGAGTCGGCGGACTTGCACGGAGGAGCGCAGCGGGGGAAGTGCGAATGCGCCGACTCGGCGACCAAGCAACCTGCAGACGCGCCGACTCGGCGCCACACAGACCCTGCAGACGCGCCGACTCAGCGCTGTCAGCGGGTGGCGAGCAGGTGCACCTGGGTCGCGAGAGGGAGGTACTCGGGGCGGTCGGCCACGGCCCGCTCGAGGTCGACGAGAGCGGCGGTGGCGCCGGGCTCGAGGTCGAGCAGGGAGCCGGGCACCAGGTCGGCGAAGACCCGGACGGCGTGGGTCGCCTCGAGGGTGAAGCCGGCGTCGGCGAGCAGCGCGGCGACCTCGTCGGCGGTGTAGCGGCGGCCGCCCCGACCCGAGGCGGGGTCGTCGGGTCGGTCCCGAGCAGGGCGAGCGCCTGCGGGAAGTGGCCGGCCATCGCGCGGGCGACGACGGCGGCGTGCCGCTGGGCGACGAGCAGGCTGAGCAGGCCGCCCTCGGGCGGAGCACCTCGGTGATCGTGCGCAGCGCGGCCGCCGGGTCGGCGACCACCTCGAGCACCCCGTGGCAGAGCACCACGTCGGCGGAGCCGGGTGGCACGTGCGTGCCGAGGTCGGTGAGATCGCCCTGGACACCGGTGACCAGCCGCGACGCCGGCCTCGTCGGCGCGGCGGGCGAGGGCCGCGAGCGCGTCGGGACTGGGGTCGACGACGGTGACCGGTGGCCGTGCCGGGCCAGCCGGACCGCGAACCCGCCGGTGCCGCCACCGATGTCGACGACCCGGGCCCTGGCCCGGTCATGGTCGGGGTCACTGCGCTCCAGCCGGGCCACGACGGCGTCCCAGACCACGGCGGTGCGGACGCTGGTGCGGCGCTCGCTGGTCGACATGGCGCCCAGCCTAGGGGGCTCGCGGTGCCGCCTTTTTGGGGTCCCCGCGGAGTTGTGAGCCGGAGGAGCGAAGCGGGGGAGGCGAGCAACTCCGCGGGGAAAATCATCCGGGGCTTCCGGGGCTGCGGTGCCACAGCTTGCGGGCAACGGTCTTGGCGTCCTCGCCGGCCGGCTTGATGTCGGCGTACGGCGACATCTGGAAGCCGCTGGAGTGCACCAGCACCCGGCTGCGCACCGGAGCCGGGCTGTCCCCCGTGCTGTCGGCGGCCTCCTGCTCGACGCCGACACCGGAGTAGCCCTCGGGCACCCGGGCGAGGTGCTCGTGCACCGCCGCCAGGCCGTGGCTGCGCCAGATCGCGTGCAGCACCGGCAGCTCCCAGGCGCCGGTGGCGCGCAGCGAGACGCCGCGGCGACCGGTACGACGCAGCTCACCGCGGACGACCAGCAGCCAGGAGTCGAAGACGGTGGCGGCGTACGGGCCCTGGGCGTCCTCGAAGAACGTCGCGTCGACCGGACCGGTGCCGTCGTCGAGGGTGAGGAAGACGACCCGGCGACCGGACCGGATCGGCGGGGTCTGGGTGGCGACCTTGACCCCGGCGACCAGGAGCTCGGCCTTGCTGCGCCGGTGGAGCAGGTCCTTGCTGCGGGTGACGCCGAGCTCGTCGAGGAAGGTGGCGTAGGTGTCGACGACGTGGCGGCTGACGTCGAGACCGAGGATCTCGAGCTCGGCGCGCATCCGGTCCTCGGGCGTCATCTCGGGCAGCCCGGTGACGGTCTCGCGGGGCTCGTCGCCCAGGGTGAGCGCGAGCTGGACCGAGTCGACCGGCCGCGGCGCCTGGGTCGACTGGGCCTGGGCGGAGGCGCGTGCCCAGACCCCCTGCTCGGCGAGGGCGTGCCGCTCGGGCAGCGAGCCGGCCTCCTCGTCGCGGGCCTGCGGGTCGCTGCTGTTGCGGCGCGCGGCCGCGGCGGCGCGCTGGGTGGCCGGGGCGACCTGGCGGGCTTGGGTCAGCCCGCGACCGCGCAGGCTGCGGCCCTGCGCCCGGTCGAGGGCCCGGGCGTGGCGGTCGAGCTCGGCGACCTGGAGCAGCAGGTCGCGGCGGGTGATCCGGCCGCGGTGCCGGATGCCCTCGACGGCACCGGCCGCCCCGATGTCGTAGAGCGAGTCGAACCCGCCCGCGAGCACCAGCCGCTCGACGATCGGCCGCGACACCTGGGCGCGGTGCCAGAAGTCGGTGAGCGAGCCGTAGCCCTGGCCCTCCGACCGGGCGGCCACGATCCGGTCGACCTCGCCCTCGTTGATGCCCTTCACCTCGGCCAGCGCCAGCCGGATGCCCCAGGCCGTGCCGTCGGGGACGCCGGTCACGGGGACCGGCGGCGGGACGGCGGCGACCGGGGCCTCGGGGTCGAGCCACTCCACGACGTACTGCTTCTCCGAGGCGTTGACGTCGAGGCCGAGCACGGTGATCCCGCACTGGCGGGCGTCGTCGAGGATCAGCCGCTTGGGGTACATGCCCGGGTCGTGGGTGAGCACGCCGGCCAGGAAGTGCGCCGGCCAGTGCGCCTTGAGCCACGCGGACTGGAACGTCGGCAGCGCGAACGCCGCGGCGTGCGCCTTGCAGAACCCGAACGACGCGAACGCCTCGAGCATCTTCCAGATCCCCTCGACGACCCGTTGGGAGTAGCCGAGGCCGCTCGCGCGCGGGAAGAACCAGCGCTTGACCTCGGCCATCCCCTCGACGTCGCCGAGCGCGCGCCGGCACTCGTCGGCCTCGGCGTAGCTGATCCGCGCGAACCTCGCGATGATCTCGATGACCTGCTCGTGGAAGACCACCACGCCCTGGGTGTCGCCGAGGATCGGGCGCAGGTCGTCGTGGAGGTAGGTCGCTTCCTTCCAGCCCTGCTTGGACTCCAGGTAGGGAGTGATCATGTCGCTCTTGACCGGCCCCGGCCGGAACAGCGAGATGTCGGTGATGATGTCGTCGAAGGAGTCGATGCCGGACTTGCCGACCAGCTCGCGCTGGCCGGGCGACTCGATCTGGAACACCCCGAGGGTCTTGGCGGCCGAGATCATCCGGTAGGTGTCGTCGTCGGTGAACCGCACCTGCTGCTGGTCGTCGAGGTCGACCTCGACGCCGGTGGTGCCGTGGATCAGCTCGACGGCGTGGGCCATCGAGGACTGCATGCGGATGCCGAGCACGTCGAGCTTGAGCAGGCCGAGCTCCTCGACGTCGTCCTTGTCGAACTGGCTCATCGGGAACCCGGCGAAGCTCGCCTCGACGGGCGTGCGGTCGAGCAGGGTGGTGTCGGAGAGCAGCACCCCGCACGGGTGCACGGCGACGTGCCGCGGCAGCCCGTCGAGCCGCTCGACCAGCCCGAACATCAGGTCGAGCCGTCGGGCGTCGATACCGCTGGCGCGCAGCTCGGGCAGCTCGCGCAGCGCCACCCGGGCGTCGCGGGCGCGGATGTGGGGGAACGCCTTGGCGATGGTGTCGATCTCGCCCGGCGGCATGCCGAGCGCGGCGCCGACGTCGCGGACGGCGTGACGGACGCGGTAGGTGTCCATCATCGAGACGCACACGCAGCGCTCGCCGCCGAAGCGGTCGAGGATCGCCTCGTAGACCTCGGTCCGCCGCGCGGACTCGACGTCGACGTCGATGTCGGGCAGCGACTCGCGCAGCGGGGAGAGGAACCGCTCCATCAGCAGGTGGTGGCGGATCGGGTCGACGCCGGAGACGCCGAGCAGGTAGTTGACCAGGCTGCCCGCGCCCGACCCGCGCGCCGCACAGCGCACCCCGCGCTCGCGGATCAGGTCGGTGACGTCGGCGACGGTGAGGAAGTACGACGCGTAGCCGAGGCCGCGGATCAGCTCGAGCTCGTCGTCGAGACGCTTCCAGATGCGCTGGCGCGGGGCGGAGCCGTAGCGGCCGCCGACCGCACCCTCGCAGCGAGCCCGCAGCACGACATTGGCGTCGGCCTCCCCCGCACTGCCGTCCAGGCTGGCTACATCGAACTCCGGGAAGTGCACCTCGCCGAGACCGAGGTCGGCGCGCGGGTCGAGGGCGCAGCGGTCGGCGACGGCGCGGGTGCGGGCGAGCAGACGTTGCGGCCCATCCGTGATCCGTCCAGCCCGGCCAGCCGGCAGACCTCCTCGGCGACCTCGAGCATCTGCTTGCCGGACTTGAGGAACCCCTCGGCGTTGACCCGGTCGACGTGTCGCCGGTCGAGGGCGACCAGCCGGCGGGCGGCGTCGAGGACGTCGACGGTGGGGGCGTCGCGGCGGTCGGCGTAGCGGACGGCGTTGGTGAGCACGCTGCCGATGCCCGCGCGATGCGCGACCCGGGCCATCCGGGCGGCGTGCGGGGCGCTGCCGGGACCCCACTCCTCGGTGCCCCCGGGGCCGGGACGGCCGAGCCGGTGGGAGACCAGCTCGACGTGGAGGTGGCCGGCCGGCACCACCTCGCGCCACGGCGCCAGCGCCGCGGCGGCGAGGTCGTCGCGACCCCCCGCCATGACCCCGGGCGACGGCGGTCCCGATCTCGGAGGCGGGGCCGAGCAGCACGGTGACCGCGCCGCGTCGCCAGCCACGGGGCCAGCAGGTCGAGGGTGGCCACCGGGCGACCGCGCTCGCCGGCCAGGTGGGCCGCGGAGACCAGCCGGCAGAGCGCGGCCCAGCCGGCCCGGCCGCCGCCGGGGCCGCCGGCGGAGGCGAGCAGGGTGACCCGCGGCAGGCTGCCCCAGGTCGGGTCGCGGAACGCGCCGCCGCGTACGGGGGTGCGCGACCTCGCCCTGCCTGCGGTCCGCCTCGCTGGCCACCGGCCGGTAGGCGAGGTCGACGCCGAGCACCGGGCGGATGCCGGCGATCCGGCAGGCCTGGGCGAACTTCACCGCGCCGTAGGTGCCGTCGCGGTCGGTCAGCGCCAGGGTGTCCATCTCGTGCTCGGCGGCCCGCTCGACCAGGACGTGCGGGTGGGAGGCGCCGTGCTGGAGGGAGTAGCCGGACGCGACGTGGAGGTGGACGAAGGGGTCCACGGTCTCGCCTGCCCTCAGCCGGCGCGGCTGGTGAGGTGACCGGACACGTGACCGGACACGTGACCGGGCAGCTGACCCTGCTGGGCCAGGTGCGGCGCCAGCCCCAGGGACTGCTCGATCACGCCGAGGAACCGGTCGGCGTCACGGAGCAGGTCGTCGGCCTCGCGCTCGGTGACCGCGCGGGTCGAGCCCGCCTCGGCCGCGGCCCGCTTGGCGGCCCCGGCGGCGAAGAACGTCGCCCACTCGGCCAGCTCGGGCGCGACCTCGGCGAGCAGCACCCAGGCGTTCTTCTGGCGACGGCCGCGGGTGGGCGCCGGGTGGGCGCGGGCGGCCAGCAGCGCGGCCGCGGCCCGGAGCGCCGCCACGTGGGCGCAGGCGTAGCGGGTCGGCACGTCGGTGGCCGTCATCGCCTCGCTGAGCGACTCGGCCGCCCGGGCGAGGTAGGAGTGGGTGGTGGCCGGCAGGGTGTAGGGGTTCATCACGTGGGTCATCTCGTCGGCCATCAGTCCACGCAGCCGACGAGCTGCCAGGAGCCGTCGGACCAGTCGAAGGACAGGTCGAAGACCCCGCCGTTGCTGTTGTCGCCGGCCTCGACGCGCCAGAGCTCGCGCTCCCCCAACAGGTCACCGGTCCGGGCACCGGGTCTCGTGACAGGCGCTAGCGCGCCTTCCTCGACCAGCGATGGGCGTGTCGCCGGTGTCGCCGGTGTCGTCGGTGCCGAGCACCGCCCGCGCGTCGGCGGACTGCCACCACGAGCCGGTCTCCACCCAGTGGGCGAGCACGGCCCGTACCTTCCACAGCTTGCCCCGCCACAGGAACTGCTCGGGGCTCTCCTCGGGGCCCTTGCGGACTTCTACGGGGTCGTCGTACCGACGCATCTCGTGCCACCTTCACCGGCTCTTCGACCCCGGACCGACCCGGCGGGGAACGGGGTCGAGGTCGCCCCCCGCCGGATCGATCGAACACGTGTTCGACTACGAGAACAGTACCCCCAGCCTCCGACACTCCGTCAACAGCGAGCGTCTCGCTGGTCGAACCAGGCGAGGCGGGGGGTCCTCAGACCGGCTCGTCGACGTCCGGGGCGTCGTGGTGAGCCAGCCAGGAACCGCGGATGAACTCGGTGGTGTCGGGATGGGCGAGGAACACCAGGAACGCGAGGTCGACCACCAGGAAGACCACGCAGATCACGACGAACACCAGGGGCGGGCTCTCGCGGAACGCGATCAGGCCGGCGGCGAGCCCGATGAGCAGCGCCACAGCAGCCAGCGACAGCCGGGCCCACTCGTACCCCTCGCGCAGGAACACCCGCAGCACCGCCAGCAGGCCGAGCAGCACGATGAACATCACGACCACGACCGGCACGAACGCCGGCAGCGCGATCGAGCTGGCCTTCAGCGCCTCGATGCCGCCCTCGTCGAGGATCTCGTTCGCGCCGGGGTTGCCCTCCGCCCAGGACTCGATGAGGGCGTCCTGGAACACGATCGTCAGCAACGTCCCGAGCGCCATCAGCCCCACCAGCGCGGTGAGGCAGCGCAGCGCGTTGACGACCGACGCCGGCCACTGTCGACCCATCGAGGAGGTCCTCCCGTCGGCGTCCCGGCACCCTGACCTAGGGTGCGCCCATGAGCGAGCACGCGGCGATCACCCGGTTCCGTGACGCGCACGCCGCCCGCGGCGGCGCGGGCGAGATCGTCATTCTTCCAGAGTCCGTGCACACCGCGGCACTCGCGGCGGCCGCCCTCGACTGCGAGGTGGGCGCGATCGCCAACAGCCTGCTGTTCGACATCGGGGGGTCGCCCGTCCTCATCCTCACGTCGGGCTCGCACCGCGTCGACACGCAGCTGACCTCCGAGCGGATCGGCGTGCGGCAGCTCCGACGCGCCACCCCGGAGTTCGTCCGCGAGCACACCGGCCAGGTGATCGGCGGAGTCTCCCCGATCGGCCACCCGGCCCCCGTCCCGACGTACCTGGACATCCAGCTGGGCGAGTACGACATCGTCTGGGCCGCCGCCGGCCATCCCTCGGCCGTCTACTCCACGACGTACGACGAGCTGCTGGCGATGACGGGCGCCACCGAGATCGAGGTCGAGTAGGTCCCTATCCTGGGCGGGTGGACTCCCTGCCCCTGGTCTTCTCGAGCGGTTGGGCCAGCGGCGTCAACGCCTACCTCGTCGTGCTCGTGCTCGGCGTCGCCGACCGGGTGAACCCGACCGACGACGATCCCCGACGTGCTGGCCCGGTGGGACGTGCTGGGCGTGGCGTTCCTCCTGTTCGCGATGGAGTTCGTCGCCGACAAGATCCCCTACATCGACTCGACGTGGGACGCGATCTCGACCGCCATCCGGCCCACCTCCGGGGCGGTGATCGGCGTCCTGATGGCCGGGGACGCCACCACGCTCGACCAGGCCGTGCTCGGTGTGGTCGGGGGTGGCACGGCCCTCCTCTCCCACCTCGTCAAGGCGGGCAGCCGCCTGGCCATCAACTCCTCACCGGAGCCGGTGACCAACATCGGCGCCAGCCTCGCCGAGGACACCACCGTGTTCTTCCTGGTCTGGTTCGCCATCGAGCACCCGAAGGCCGCCGCGGCCATCGCCGCCGTGCTGCTGGTGGTCGGGCTGACGGTGCTGTACTTCGTGGCCCGGCTCGTGCGACGCGGCTGGCGGCGGTGGAAGAAGCGTGGCGACCCGACGCTCACCCCAGGGCAGCCCGCAGCATGATCGACACGGCGGCCACGACGCAGAACCACAGCATCGCGGTCCGCAGGCGGCCCTGGTCGAGCCGCCGGACGACCGGCCCGGCCAGCACGTAGCCGGCGACGAGGAACGGGACGAACGCCACGCCCCACCACAGCTGCCCGGGCGGCAGCTCGCCGGCATAGGCAAGCGCAGCGAGCGACGCCGCGGAACCGAACGTGAAGAAGCCCGCGAGGGTCGCCCGGATCAGGGCCGGCTCCTCGTGCTGGAGCGTCATCGCCACGAACGGCCCGCCGACGGCCGCGGCCGTGCCCGAGACGCCCGTGAGCATCCCGGCCACGAACAGGTTGCGCGGCCGCGGCTCGAACGCCGGCGCGTACGCCGTCGCGAGCGCCACCGCGAGGACCAGCAACCCGACCAGGAACGCGATCAGCCGGGTGCTCGCCACCGCCACCACCCACACCCCGACCGGCGTCAGCAGCAGCCGTCCGGCCAGGGCGGCGCGCAGGCTGACCCAGTCGATGTCCCGCCACGTACCTCTCAGCTGCAGCAGCGGCATCACGAACCCGCACACGAGCATCGAGCCCGGCATCAGCTCGGGAGCCAGCCAGATCACGAACGGCGCCGCCACCACGACGATCCCGAACCCGACACTCGCCTGCACCACGGCGCCGACCAGCACCGCGGTCCCGAGCACCAGCACGAGGCCGAGCGTGGGGTCGGGCACCGCGACAACCTAGTCGCCTCTGGTGCGGCGTCTCCCCTAGCGTGGGCCGATGGACCTGGCCGATCCGGAGACCCGCTCGGACCTCACCGAACGGCTGATGGCGCGGTACGCCGGTCGGCCGGCCGTCGTCGGGCCGGGGATCCTCGCGGCGCGGACGGACTTCGTCGCCTGGGTGCGCGAGGTCGGCGGGACCGCGCTGGTGCTCTCCACCGCGGACGGCGCCGGGCCCAAGCCGGCCGACGGCGACTGCGTGGTGGTCGACGTCGCCGCCCCCGCGACGAGCAACGTGACCGAGGAGATGCGCGTCCTGGACCACCTCGCCCGACACCTCCCCGAGCACGCGGTCGCGGCGATCGAGACCTTCGACCCCGCGCGGCGCGGCGCCTGGGTCGGCGGGCCGTTCGTCACCACCGACGAGCCCATCCTCGGCCGTCCCGTCCTGTCCGGCCGGCCCGCGGCGTTCATCGCGCTCGAGGACAAGATGCTGGCCGACGAGATCTGGGACGCCACCGGCGTCGCCCGGGCGCCGTACGAGATCGTGCCGGCCGACGGCGACGCCCTCGCCGCCGCGACCGACAGGCTCGCGGGTCCGCTCGGCGCCGTCTGGTCCGGGGACACCCGCGAGGGCTTCAACGGCGGCGGCGACTACGTGCGCTGGGTCCGTGACGACAGCGACCGTGCGAGGGCGCTGGCGTTCTTCCTGCCTCGCTGCGACCGCGTCCGGGTGATGCCGTTCCTCGACGGCGTCCCGTGCTCGATCCACGGACTCGTGCTGCCCGACGGCACGGCTGCCTTCCGGCCCGTCGAGATCTCGATCCTGCGCAACGTGGAGGCGCGCACGTTCACGTACGGCGGCCTGTCGACGTTCTGGGACCCACCCGAGGTCGACCGCGAGGAGATGCGCGACGCGGTGCACCGCGTGGGCGAGCACCTGCGCGCGACCTCCGGCTACCGCGGAGCCTTCGGCATCGACGGCGTGCTCACCGCGGAAGGGTTCCGACCGACCGAGCTCAACGCGCGCGGCTCGGCCGGCTTCACCCAGGTCGTGCAGGTCGACCGCAAGCTGTTCTCGCTTCTCCAGGACGCGCTCGTGCTCGGCGAGGACCCGGGCGTGCGGGTCGCCGACGTCGAGGCGCTGCTGCCGCTGATCGACGCCGAGCGCTCGGGACGGCCGGTCGCACTCGCCAAGGACGCGGTGGTCGGCGACGTGACGGAGGCCCTCACGTGGGACGGCGCGAGGTTCGAGATCGCGCCCCCGGGTCAGGAGTCCGACAACGTGCTGGTCATGGCCGACACGCCGTCGGGCCTGTTCGCCAAGGTGCAGCCCTGCTCGGCCCTCGGTCCGGGCGTCCGGCTCGCGACGGTGAACCTCGCGCTGTACGACCTCCTCGAGCGCGAGTTCGGCGTCGACCTCGGCGACCTGAGCGCGGCCCCCGACCTGCGCTGACCCACAATGGCCGCCATGGCGCGGGTGGTGGTCGTGGGCGGCGGGTTCGGCGGGATGGCCGTCGCCGCACGGCTGGCCAAGCTCGGCCACACGGTCACGCTGCTCGAGCGCGGGCCGCGGCTCGGCGGCGCGCTGGTGCCGGTCGAGCAGGACGGGTTCAGCTGGGCCGGCGGGCCGACGTACACCCTCCTGCCCGCGGTCGTCCGCGACCTGTTCCGCAAGTCCGGACGACCGGCCGAGCGCGAGCTCGACCTGGTGGAGCTCGACGTGCTGCGCGAGCACCGGTTTCCCGACGGCTCGTCGGTGCGGCTGCCGTTCGGCTCACGGGCCGCCCTGATCCAGGCGGTCGACGGTCTGGGACCCGGCCTCGGGACACGGTGGGCCGACCACGTGCATGCCTACGCCGACGACTGGGAGGTGCTCCGCCGGGAGTACCTCGAACGGCCCTGGGACCCCGCCCACCTGCCCGGCCCGCTGGCCGACCGGCTCCGCAGCCGGGAGTCGCTGGCCAAGCGGGTCCGCGGGCTCAAGGACGAGCGACTGCGGTCGATGGCCACCCACGCCGTGGTCGCCGAGGGGCACGAACCTCGCGACGTCCCTGCCTGGGTCGGCGTGACGGCCTACGTCGAGCAGCGCTTCGGCGCGTGGACCGTCGACGGCGGGATGGCCGGGCTCGCCGACGCCCTGGTGTCGCGGCTGGCCACCCGCAAGGTCGAGGTACGCGCCGAGGTCGAGGTACGTGACCTGGTCCTGCGCGGCGGACGCGTGGTCGCGGTCGCCACCGACGCGGGCGAGGTCGACGCGGACGTGGTCGTGGTCGCCTGCGACCCCCGCCGACTGCCCGCGCTCGCACCGCTCGTGCAGCGCACGATGCCCGCCCTGCCCCCGGTGGTGACCCACGTCGGGCTCGAGGGCGACGTCCCCGACCTGGCCCACGAGACCGTCTTCCACGGCGCGGGCAAGGAGCCGCACGTCACGGTGCGCGCCAACGGAGCCGCGTGGACGCTGCTGGGTCGTGGCCGGGTCGACGAGGACCTGCTCACGACGCTGGCCAGGCGCGACCTCGACGTCCGCACGCAGGTCGTCACGCGGGTCGACCGCTCCCCCCGCGACCTCGTGCACGGGTGGGGCGGATCGCCCTACGGCGTGCTGTGGCAGGGCCGGCAGACGGCGTTCCGTCGACTCGGCCCGGCGACGCCCGTGCCCGGCGTGTACGCAGCCGGGGCCCACGCCACCCCCGGGGCCGGGCTGCCCTACGTCGGCCTGTCGGCCTCGCTGGTGGCCCAGCTCGTCGGGCCTGCTTGATCTCAATCCAGGGCGAACGTGACGGTCACCGACGCAGCGACCGTGGTCTCGCCGGGCTCGATGGCCACCGACTTCATCATGTCGCGGGCCACGCCCCCCTCGCCCCCGCCGATCGGTCCGGCGGCACCGCCCTCGGCCATCGCCTGGACCTCGCCGAGGCGGGCGCCGGCCAGCTCCGCGAGGTGCCCCGCGCGCGCCACCGCGTCGGCGTACGCGCCCGACCGGGCCGAGTCCAGCGCGCGGGCGGTGTCGCTCACCACCAGGTCGAAACCCTCCACCTGGAGGCGGTCGCCGACCTTCGTGGCCAGCGCCGCGAGGAGGTCCCCGGCGGAGCCGATGTCGGTGCAGGTGATGCTCAGCGAGTGCCGCGCCTCGAAGCCGCTCGGCTTCCCCTCGTTGTCGTAGGCCGGCCAGACGTTGAGGTTCGTGGAACCGATCCGCGAGGCATCGGTGTGCTCGCGGCCGACCGCGATGATCTCGGTGGCGGCCGAGTCGGCACCCGCCAGGGCCTCGGCGACGCCGGACGCGCGATGGCTCGAGGCGACGCGGACGACGACGGTGTCGGGGACCTCACGGGCGGTACCCCGCCCGGTGACGGTGACGGTGCGCATGCCCGGAGGTTAACGGTCACGCCGTGATGCGCAGGGCCTCGAAGATCTCGAGCGTCGCCCGCGACCGGTTGAGGGTGTAGAAGTGCAGGCCCGGCGCGCCCAGCTCCAGCACCTGCTGGCACAGCTCGGTGGCGACCTGGACGCCCACGCGGCGGACGTCGGCCGGCTCGGTGAGGCCGTCGAAGCGGGCGACCATCTCGTCGGGCAGCTCGGCGCCCGAGAGCTCGGCCATCCGGGCGACCTGGCGCAGGTTCGTGATCGGCATGATCCCCGGCAGGATCGGGATGTCGCAGTCGAGGGCCCGGACCCGCCCGACGAGGTCGGCGTAGTCGGACGCCCGGAAGAACAGCTGGGTCACCGCGAACTCGGCTCCGGCGGCGGCCTTGGCCACGAGCACGCGCGCGTCGGCCTCCTTCGATGCGGCCGACGGGTGGGCCTCCGGGAACGCCGCCACACCGATGCTGAACCCGCCCAGCCCGTGCGCGAGCTCGACCAGCTCGCTGGCGTACGTCAGCCCGCCGGGGGTCGGCGTCCAGGCGGCGCGCGGCCCCTCCTTCGGGTCGCCGCGCAGGGCGAGCACGTCGCGGACCCCGGCCTCGCGGTAGGAGCCCAGGATCTCCACGAGCTCCTCGCGGGTGTGCCCGACGCACGTCAGGTGACCCATCGCCCGCAGGGACGTCTCCCGAGCGATCCGCCCGGTGATGGTGACGGTGGTGTCCCGGGTCGTGCCGCCCGCACCGTAGGTCACCGACACGAACGTCGGCCGGTACGGCTCCAGGTCGCGGATCGCGGACCAGAGCTGCTCGACGCCGGCCTCGTCCTTCGGCGGCATGAACTCGAAGGAGATCGACCGCTCACCCCCACGGATCAGCTGCCCGATGCTGCGCTGGTCGTCCATGCCGCCAGTTTAGAGAGGGGCGGCGCCCACTAGCCTCGCCGCATGACCTCGTGGGACGGCAGTGCGTTCCGGGAGCGTCTCCAGAAGGTCCTCGACGGCTTCCTCGACGAGATGGCCGGTCGCGTCGCCCCACTCGGGCCGGATGCCGCCGCGCTCCTCGAAGAGGCACGCCGTTCGGTGTCCGGCGGGAAGCGCTTCCGGGCGGCCTTCTGCTGGTGGGGCTACCGCGCCTTCCAGCCGGACGTCGAGGACGAGGAGGCGCTGCTGCGCGCGTGCGCGGCCCTGGAGCTGCTGCACGCGAGCGCCCTGGTCCACGACGACTACATGGACGCCTCCGACACCCGGCGCGGCCGCCCGGCGACGCACCGTTCGTTCGCCTCGGCGCACCGGGGGGCCGGGTGGCGCGGCGACCCGGAGCAGTACGGCGCCGCCGCGGCCATCCTGCTCGGCGACCTGTTGCTCTCGTGGTCCGACGAGCTGCTGCGACGCTGCGGGCTGCCGGCCGACCGGGTGGCGACCGCGCTCGAGCTGTTCGACCGGTGCCGGACGGAGGTGATCACCGGCCAGTTCCTCGACGTGTCCGTGCAGGCCCGCGGTCGGGCCGACGTCGAGGCCGCGATGACGGTGCTGCGCTTCAAGTCCGCCAAGTACTCGATCGAACGTCCGCTCCACATCGGCGCCGCACTCGCCGGCGCGACACCGGACGTGCTGCGGGAGCTGACGGCGTACGGCCTCCCGCTCGGCGAGGCGTTCCAGCTCCGCGACGACCTGCTGGGCGTGTACGGCGACCCGGCGACGACCGGCAAGCCCGCCGGCGACGACCTGGTCGAGGGCAAGCGCACCGTGTTGGTCGCCCTGGCGCTCGACGGGGCTCCGGCGGCCGACGCCGCCCGCCTCGACGCCGCCCTCGGCACCCCGCTGTCGGTCGACGACGTCGCCGGGCTGCGCGCGATCATCGACGCCTCCGGCGCCCACACCCACGTGGAGCAGGTCATCGGCGACCTGGTGGAGCTGTCCCTGACGAAGCTGGACGCCTCGTCGTTCGCCGAACCCGCCCGGCAGGTCCTGCGCGAGCTGGCGGCGGCGGCAACCGACCGCGCGGTCTGATACCTCGCCGTCCGTGACGAAATGGCTGGTTCGAGCCACTTCACATCAACCACTTCGTCACGGACGAGGAGTCAGTCGAGCGACGGAACTCCGTCGACGTCGGGGCCGTCACCGCGCAGGACGACCACGAACGGGCCGCCGCGCTCGGCGTTGACCCGGCCGCCGAGGACCGAGAGCGACACCGAGAAGGCGCGCTCGTCGTGACGGGCCAGCGGGCCCCAGCCGTCCCAGAGCAGCAGCCAGCCCTCGCTGTCGCCGGCGGTCACGTCGCCGAGGCAGTCGGCGAGGGCGTCGAAGTTCTGGCCGTAGTGCTCGGGGAACCCGAGCGCCTCGCCCGCCGCACGGAGGAAGTCGGCCTTGGTCTCACCGTGCCAGCCGTCGATGTGGGCGTAGTGCCAGCCGGCGTGCTCGACGGTGTGCCGGACGTCCTCGTCCTTGAAGGCGCCGTGCCACCGGTAGATCCCGGCTTCCTTGCGGTGGGCCAGCACGGCTGCGAGTCCGCTCATCGTCGGATCCTCTCGAACGATCGGTAGTGGTCGTCGGTCCAGTAGTACTCGGTCGGCTCTTCCGTGTCGCCCCCGGTGACGATCCGCCGCGCGCCACGGCCGTCGGAGCCTGGCGTCGCGACGGTGTCCTCGTGGTAGTCGCCCGACGCCTGTTCGGGCAACAGCTCCTCGCGGTTACCGAACACGATGCCGTCGTTGTCCGGGTACGGGAAGGGGCCGCCCGCGTCGGCCGGGCCGGCGGGCTGGCCCGTCATGTCGCCGTCATGCTCAGAAGGCCATGGCCTGCGCGCGGCGCTTGACCTCGGCCCCCCGGTTCTCGCGCAGCGCGTCGATCGGCCGCCCCGGGAGGTCGTCGTCGAGGAAGAGCCACGCGATGCACTCGCGGTCGTCGTACTTGTTGTCGTGCATCAGGGTGAGCAGACCCGGCAGCCCCTTCACGACGAGGCCGTCCTGGATGAACAGGGCAGGGATGCGCTGGCCGGTGCCCGGTGCCGAGACGGCGGCGGCGATCTCGTGCTCGCGGATCATGGTGCGGATGCGGGACACGGGGACGCCGAGCAGGTCCGCGGCGGCGTGCCAGTCGAGCCACTCGTCGACGAGGGCGCCCAGGTCGAGCTGGGCGAGGGGAACATCGGCCATGGGACAACTCTGTCACGGCAAGTCTGTCTCGGCCGCGGGTGACTCTCGCCACGCCGGTGGCGGGCGTGCGCGACACGGTCCCGCAGGCGTCCGTACGATGGGCGGACCGGATTCTTCCCCGACCGGTGCGCAGGAGGGTCGAGTGCAGCCAGATGGGCGCGCCCGCAAGGGCGGCGGCGCCGTGTTGACCGACCCCATCGTGGGGACGGTCGTGGACGGCCGCTACCGCATCGGCCCGCGCATCGCCCGCGGCGGGATGGCCAGCGTGTACGAGGCCACCGACCTCCGCCTCGACCGCGCCTGCGCCGTCAAGGTGATGCACCCGGGCCTCGGAGACGACGAGGAGTTCGCCGCCCGGTTCGTCCGCGAGGCCCGCTCGGCCGCGCGGCTCGACCACCCCAACGTGGTCGCCGTCTTCGACCAGGGCGCCGACGACGACATCGTCTTCCTGGTGATGGAGCACGTCGCCGGGCACACCCTGCGCGACGTGATCCGCAAGGAGAGCCCGATGGCGCCGTCGCGCGCCCTGGCCCTCGTGGATCCGGTCCTCTCGGCCCTCGCCCACGCCCACCGGGCCGGCCTGATCCACCGCGACGTCAAGCCCGAGAACGTCCTGATCGCCGCCGACGGGCGGGTGAAGGTCGCCGACTTCGGCCTGGCCAAGGCGGTCTCCGCCGACACGCAGCACACCGCCACGGGCGGCGTGCTCATCGGCACCGTCTCCTACCTCGCTCCCGAGCTCGTCGTCGACGGCCGCAGCGATGCGCGCGCCGACGTGTACGCCGTCGGGGTGCTGCTGTACGAGCTGCTCACCGGCACCAAGCCGCACGAGGGCGAGTCCCCGATCCAGGTGGCCTACAAGCACGTGCACGAGGACGTCCCGCCGCCGTCGACGATCGTGCCCGGGCTGCCGGGGTACGTCGACGCGCTGGTCTCCCGGGCGACCGCGCGCGACCTCGACCAACGGCCCGCCGATGCCGGGGTGCTGCTGCACCAGGTCCACCGCGTGGCCCAGGCGCTCCGCGACGGCGTCAGGGAGGACGAGGAGCTGACCCGCGACCTCGCCCTGCGGCCCGTGGGGCTCCCCGAGCGCGAGGACGTGTCCAGCGACACCGCGCCGGATCCCTTCGACGTCGTCGAGTTCGCCCGGATGTCGACAGAGGTGGCAGCGCCTGCCGAGGCGACCGCCGTGGTGAACCGCACCACCGCGCTCGACCGTCGCCCCGTTCCACCGCCGGGTCAGGTCGCCAGGATCACCACGATCCGCCGGCCGCGCCGGTCCACGAAGGGGCCTCTGCTCCTGCTCATCGCCCTGTTGCTCGTCGCGGGCGCGGGCGTGGGCGCCTGGTGGTTCGGCTGGGAGCGGTACACCTCCGCCCCCGCCGTCCTCGGCATGATGCAGAACCCGGCCGAGAAGAAGCTCGAGGCCGCCGGCCTGACCGTGGAGGTCGGCGACCCGGCGTACTCCGAGACCGTGCCCGAGGGTCGTGTGCTCGGCGCGGACCCGGCGGCCGGCGACCGGGTCCTCGACGGCGGGACGGTCACCCTCGTGGTCTCGCTGGGCAAGGAGCGGTACGACGTCCCGCGCACCCAGGGAGCATCGGTGGACGAGGGGCAGGATGCGCTGCTCGACGCGCACCTCGCCTTCGGCAAGGCCATCGGACGCTGGTCGGAGAAGGTGCCCGAGGGCACGGTGCTGCGCAGCGACCCGCCGGCCGGCCAGACCCTGCGGCCCGGCACCGTCGTCGACCTGTACGTCAGCAAGGGTCGCAAGCCGCTCACGGTCACCGACTGGACCGGCAAGAACTTCGTGGAGGCGCGCACCGCCCTGGAGCGGAAGGGCTTCGAGGTCGGCTCCACCGACGAGTACTCCGACACCGTCGCCGAGGGAGACGTCATCTCGCAGAGCCCCGACGAGGGCACGCTGTTCCGCGGCGACCAGGTCGGCTTCGTGGTCTCGCTGGGGCCCGAGCTGGTCGAGGTGCCCGGCGGCCTGGTGGCCTCGGGCTGGGAGTCGGCCCAGGAGACCCTCGAGGCGGCCGGGTTCGACGTGAAGATCGAGCACGTCGGCGACTACCTCGGTCTCGGGTTCGTCTACAGCGTCGACCCCGGGTCGGGCACGGAACTCCCCGAGGGATCCACGGTCACCCTCTGGCTCATCTAGGTGGCCGAGCGGCCCAAGACGCTGCTGGCGACCCTGACCCTGCTGGGGATCACGGCCGCCTGGGGCAGCACGTTCTTCCTCATCAAGGACCTCCTCGAGCGCGTCCCGACCCTCGACTTCCTGGGCGTCCGCTTCGCGATCGCGGCCGTGGCGCTGGTCCTGGTCGCGCCGCGCGCGCTCGGCCGGCTCAGCCGTGACGCCCGGAGGCACGCGATCGTGCTCGGGCTCCTCTACGGGCTCGGCCAGATCCTCCAGACGGCGGGCCTGGCCCACACGCCGGCGAGCGTGTCGGGCTTCATCACCGGCCTGTACGTGGTGGCGACGCCGCTGTTCGCCGCCGTCCTGCTGCACACCCGGATCACGTGGCTCACCTGGGCCGCCGTCATGCTCGCCGCCGTCGGCCTGGCCGTCCTGACCCTCGACGGGCTCTCCGTCGGCTACGGCGAGGCCCTCACCTTCGTCGCCGCGATGCTCTACGCGCTGCACATCGTGGGCCTGGGGGCGTGGTCGACCACGTCCGACGCGATGGGGCTGGCGATCCTCCAGCTGATCGTGATCGCCGTCGTCTGCCTGTCGTGCACCGTCCCGGACGGGATCGTGCTGCCGGACCGGCCCTCGGACTGGGCCTCGCTGCTCTACATGGCCCTGATCCCTGGCGCACTCGGCATCGTGGGGCAGACCTGGGCGCAGGCCCACCTGCCCCCGACCCGTACCGCGATCGTGATGAGCATGGAGCCGGTGTTCGCCGCCTTCTTCGCCGTCCTCCTCGGTGGCGAGTCGCTCACCTCCCGGATGATCCTCGGCGGCGCCTTCGTGCTCGCCGCCATGCTCGTCGTCGAGCTCGGCCCGAGACGCCACATCGAGGGCGAAGTCACCCACCTGACGGTCTGAAAAACCCCGATTCGTCTGCGGATCCATGCGACTTCCTTTGCTCATCCACCCAGACGAATCGGTGGGGGGCAAGCTCGTCACCCGGCGGCGGCGGTCCGCAAGATCCCACCGCTGCTCGGCCGGGTCGACGCCGGTGACCGGGTCCGCGCCACCTGGCACGTCCGGACAGTTGACCAGCAGCCTCGGGATAGTCCTACCCTGACGGGTTGACCCGCCACAGGAGGCCCCGCGATGACCACCACCTGCGCGAACTGCCGCGCCGAGGTCGGCGACGCGGCGTACTGCCCCCAGTGCGGGCACGCGGTCCTCTCCCCGCAGTCGGCACCTCCGGACCCGAGCGGCCGCCCGGACCGGCGTACCGACACCTCCGAACGGCCGGCCGCCCGGGCTCCGGTCGAGCCCCCGCCGGCCGTGGTCACTCCGGGTCCGCCGCGCTACCCGCTGTACGCCGACGACACGACCGACAGCGTCGAGGCGCACGCGGACCCGGACGCACCACCGACGCCCCCGCCAGCGGAACCGGCGCTCCTACCTGGACGACCAGGACCTCGACGACGACTACGAGCGCCGGATGGTGCCGGCCTGGCTGCCGTGGGTGCTCGTGGCGCTGATGCTGCTCCTGGTCGCCGTCGGCGGCATCTGGCTGCTGCTCTCCCCCGGTGGCGACGACTCCGCCACGGAGCCGCCGGACGCGTCGGCCTCGACCTCAACCTCGGCCTCGCAGGACACCAGTGACGAGCCGGCGCCGTCCTCCTCGGCGGCGGAGGAGCCGACCTCGTCGGCCCCGCCTCCGTCGGAGACGGTGCCCGCAGGCGATCCGGTCGAGCTGGCCGCCTCGACGACCGCCACGGCCCCGACCGCGGCGCCGCCGAACGAGGACGCCTTCGGCAACCGCACGACGTACGTCGCGGCCAACATGCTCGACGGGCGCCCCGACACCTGCTGGCGGATGGCCGGTGACGGCACCGGCGTGGAGCTCACCTTCCAGCTGGCCGGCCCGACGACGATGACGCGGGTGGGGATGATCAACGGCTACGCCAAGAACGCCGTCGTGGGGGGCCGCAACCTCAACTGGTACGTCGGCAACCGACGCGTGCTGTCCGCGCAGTGGGTCTTCGACGACGGCACGACGGTCGACCAGCCGCTGGGGGCGACGAAGAAGATGCAGACGATCGACCTGGGCGCCCCGGTCACCACGACCGTCGTCCGGCTGCGCCTCGTCGCGGTCAGCAGTCCGGGGAGCGGCCGCAGCGCCCGGAACTACACGGCCGTCAGCGAGGTCTCGCTCATCGGGACCCCTTCGGCCTGACCGATCGGACGATTTACGAGCAAAGCCCGGCCCGGCTCCCGCACCCGCGCATAACCTCGCGACGAGGCGGCTCACGGGGATTCGCCCGCTATCTCTCGAGGAGATCAATGACCAAGCACGGCTCGGCCCTCTGGCGCCTGGTCCCTCCGCCCGCTCCGGCCGTCGGCGCGTTCGCCTACCGGCCCCCGAAGCGATCGTGGTACCGGCTTCGTGCGGTCCAGGTCGCCGTGGCGGTGGCCGCCCTGGTGGTGCTTGTCGCGGCGCTCGCCGGCTAGAGCGTCGCCAGCACCTCGGCCGCGTTCTGCGCGTCCGCGGCGCTGACGTCGAGATGGGTGACCAGCCGCACCGTCCGTGGCCCGACCGCCGAGATCAGCACCCCCTTGTCGCGCGCGGCCCCGACGTACGCCGCTGCGTCCGGCCGGTCGAGCACCACGATGTTCGTGTCCACACCCACCGGGTCGACGCCACAGGCCTCCGCCAGCAGCCGGGCGTGTGCGTGGTCCTCGGCGAGCCGGTCGACGTGGTGGTCGAGGGCGTACGCCGCCCCGGCCGCGAGGATGCCCACCTGCCGCATCCCGCCCCCGAGCCGCTTGCGCCAGACGCGCGCCTCGGTGACCGCGGCTTCCGACCCGACGAGCATCGAGCCGACGGGGGCGCCGAGCCCCTTGGAGAAGCAGACGGTCAGCACGTCGACCTGGGCGCCGTACGTCGCCAACGGCGTGCCCGTGGCCACGTGCGCGTTCCAGAGCCGCGCGCCGTCCAGGTGCACGGCCACGCCGACGGAGCCTGACCACGACCGCAGCGCCTCCAGGTCGGCGATCGGGAGCACCGCTCCCCCGGCGAAGTTGTGGGTGTTCTCGACCGACACGGCGGCCGTGCGGACGAAGAACGGCCCCATGTCGGGGGCGAACAGACCCGAGATGGCGGCCAGGTCGACCTGACCACGGGCGGAGGTCCAGGTACGCATGGTGACGCCGGCGACCGCCCCGTGAGCGCCGAGCTCGGCGCGGGCGATGTGCGCCGAGGACTCGCAGAGCACCTCCTGGCCGGGCCCGACGAGCGACCGCACTGCGAGCAGGTTCGCGAGGGACCCCGTGGGCGTGAAGAGCGCGGCCTCGTGCCCGAACATCGCGGCCACCCGCTCCTGGAGGGCGAGGACGGTCGGGTCCTCGCCGTACACGTCGTCGCCGACCTCGGCCGCGGCCATGGCCGCGCGCATCCCGTCGGTCGGCCGGGTGATGGTGTCGCTGCGGAGGTCGATCGGCACGAAAAGCATCAGACCACGCACCCGTTCGTGTCCTAGCGTCGGGGCGTGACCTCGATCGAGAACGTGTCGTGGCCGGTGACGACCGAACGCCTGTCGATCCGCCCCTCGGTGCCGTCCGACGCGGCGGCCTTCCACGCCTACCGGCGCCTGCCCGAGGTCTCGGAGTGGTTGCCCCGGCTCTCGACCGACGGGGCCGCGGTGGCGGAGCGGTTCGCCGACGAGGACTTCCGCCGGCGGACGCTGGTCATCGAGGTGGACGGTCAGGTGGTCGGCGACCTGTACCTCGCGATCTCCGACGCCTGGGCCCAGGCAGAGGTGCAGGACGGCATGGTCGACGCCCAGGCCGAGATCGGCTGGGCCCTGAACCCGACGCACCAGGGCCGCGGCCTCGCGTTCGAGGCCGTGCAGAGGCTGGTGGCGCTCTGCTTCGACGACCTGGGCATCCACCGGCTGTACGCCACGTGCTTCGCCGACAACACCGCGTCCTGGCACCTGATGGAGAAGCTCGGGATGCGCCGCGAGGCGCACACCGTCAAGGACGCGCTGCACCGGGACCGCGGCTGGGTGGACGGGCTCACCTACGCCCTCCTGGCCGACGAGTGGTCCGCCGGCCAGGAGGGATGACCGCTGAGGTCAGGGAGCGTTGGACGCGCTGGTGTAGGCCGTCTGGATGACGGACCCGAAGAACGGCCCGTAGAGCACGTTCTTGACGCCCGTGTAGCCGAAGCTCGTCACTGAGTTGAGCTTGCTTCCGGTGATCCAGCCACCGCCCGACGAGCCGCCGGTCATGTTGCAGGCCAGACCCTGGTCCTGGCTGCCACCGAAGGTGTCCTGGACGACCGCGCCCGAGCACGCCCACAAGGTCTTGCCGTCGAACGGCCTGGCGGCCGGGTATCCGAAGGCCTGGTAGGTCAAGCCGCGTGGCTGGTCGAAAGCGATGTCGTAGCCGCCGACGGCGTCGGTGAGGCTCTGCGTGCCGTTCTCCAGCATCACCGCGAAGCCGACGTCGTAGTTGAAGTCCCCGGACCCCGCCCACTGCGGCGTGGTGATCAACGTCTCAGCGGTCCACGTGCCATAGGGCGCCGCACCGTTGTTGTACGCCGGCACGAACACGAAGTTGGTGACGAAGGCACCCGGGCCCTCGTTCACGCAGTGGCCTGCCGTGGTGACCACGTCGCCGTTGCCACTGTTCGTCGCAGTGCCGGAGCAGACGTAGTTGGTGCGACCCTCGGTGAAGAAGACCTTGCCGAACCTTGCCTGCGGCTGCTGCTGCACCGCTGTGCCGCCGCTCGTGCCGCCGCCCGGCTTGCCCTTCTCAGGCTTGATCTTGATGCCGACGGGCGTGGCGGACTTCATCCGAGCCGGCGTCCAGTAGTCCTCGACGCGCCGCTGCTCGGCCTTCGTGGTGGCCATCCGGTGGCTGACGACCGACGTCGTCGCGGCCCGGTCGCCGCTCGGTGCGCTGGCCGTGGCCACCCCTGCCGTCGTCGCCATGCTGACTGCCAACCCGGCCGTCAGCGCCAGGCCGGTCATCGTCCTACGTGCTCGCATGCAGTTCTCCTTGTTGGGTCCGCCCCGAGATCGGCGTCCCCCGGTGAGATGGACCGGGGACCGGGGACGCCGCGACGCTAGCCACCTTTACGTGCCGTGACTACACCCTGGGAGCGCGCGGCCGCCCGTCCGGGAACGGGCGCGGCCGCGCGCAGGACCGGCCGTCAGGCGTGCGGCGTCGCCGCGTAGTCCTCGAACGTCGCCCTGGCCCAGGTGTCGCCGGCGAACCCCGGTCTGGCCGGCGGCGTACGTCGCGTCGTGCACCGTCTCGACGTCGTGACCGTCGAGCACGCGTGATGGCGTCCCCGTCGAAGTCCAGCTTGACGCGGTGCCAGACGTCGGGGCGGGCCACCGTGCCGCTCGCCAACACCTTGGTCGCCCCTTGTTGACGCTGTGCTGGGGCAGGTTCACCTCGAGCCTCCACGCTCTGTCCCGACCGAGCCACATGGAGCAGCCCATCCAGGTGTTCCAGCGCGGCAGCTTGGTCGAGCTGTACTCGTTGACGATGCGACCCGCGAGCGGCCGGAGGCGGCGGGCTCAGGAGAGGTTCAGCGTCGGCGACCAGCCCGACGACCGGTCCTTCTTGATGGTGCGCGCCCGTACCTGCCAGGACCCCGAGCCAGGGTCGAACCAGCCCGATCCGCTGACCGTCTGGTTCCGGAACAGCGACCAGGTCTTGGTGCCGGCCCGGCGCTGCTGCACGTCGTAGGTGCGGCCCTTCGGGTTGTCGCCGACCCGCCACCGCAGCTTCCAGCCGTCCTTCACGGACCCGGTCGCCGCCATCGGGACCGTCACCTTGCCGACCATCATCGAGTGGAAGCTGCAGTGGTAGGCGAACGCGCCGGCCGAGGCGAACCGGACGCCTCGGCTGGCACCCCCCGAGGCAGCGCCCGTGTCGAAGAAGCCCTCGTCCGAGGTCGCGGTGTGCGAGATCGTGTCCTGGAAGGTCCAGGTGACGGTCTCCCCCATCCCGACGCGTACCTTCGCGGGGGCGAAGGCCATGTTGGCGACGGTGACGGTCGCGCCCGCTGCTTGTTCCTGCGCGTGGACGGGCACAACGGCGACGCAGGGCAGGACCAGTGCGGCCATGGCCGCCAGCAGTGACCTCATGCCTGGCCGTACGTCGAGGCGTTCGGCCGGGTTCACGCAGGGGTCAGACGGTGCGCAGCATCTCCGCCACGAGGAAGGCGAGCTCGAGGGACTGCACCCGGTTGAGCCGCGGGTCGCAGACCGACTCGTAGCGGTGCGCGAGGTCGATCTCGAGGAGCTCCTCGCCGCCGCCGATGCACTCCGTCACGTCGTCGCCGGTGAGCTCCACGTGGATGCCGCCCGGCCACGTGCCGAGCGAGCGGTGGACGTCGAAGAACCCCTGCACCTCGGCGATCACGTCGCCGAACCGGCGGGTCTTGTAGCCCGAGGACGCCTCGAAGGTGTTGCCGTGCATGGGGTCGCACACCCACGCGACGTCCACGCCGGCGGCGGTGACCTTCTCGACCAGGGCGGGCAGCCCGTCGCGGATCCGCTCGGACCCGAAGCGCGTCACGAAGGTCAGCCGACCCGGTTCGTTGTCGGGGTTGAGCCGACCCGCCAGGGCGATCGCGTCGTCCGGCGTCGTGGTCGGCCCGAGCTTGACGCCGATCGGGTTGCGGATGTGACGGAACAGCTCGACGTGCGGGCCGTCGAGCTGGCGCGTGCGCTCGCCGATCCAGACGAAGTGCGCCGAGACGTCGTACGGCATGTCCGTGCGCGAGTCGATGCGCGTCATCGCGTGCTCGTAGTCGAGCACCAGGCCCTCGTGGCAGGTGTGGAAGTCGACCCGGTGGAACTCGTCGGGGTCGGCTCCAATGGCCTGCATGAACGTCAACGCGCGCTCGATCTCGCCGGCCATCCGCTCGTAGCGCTGACCGACACTCGACTCCTTCACGAAGTCGGTGTTCCAGGTGTGCACCTGGCGCAGGTCGGCGTAGCCACCGGTGACGAAGGCGCGCGCGAGGTTCAGCGTCGCGGCCGAGGAGTGGTAGACCTCGACCAGCCGGGACGGGTCGTGCTGACGTGACTCGGCGGTGAACTCGTAGCCGTTGACCGCGTCGCCGCGGTAGGCCGGCAACGTCACGCCGTCGCGGGTCTCGAGGTCGGAGGAGCGAGGCTTGGCGTACTGCCCGGCGAGCCGGCCCACCTTCACGACCGGGACCGAGGCGGCGTACGTCAGGACGACCGCCATCTGGAGCAGCACCCGCAGCTTGTTGCGGACGTTGTCGGCGGTCACCCCCGAGAACGTCTCCGCGCAGTCTCCGCCCTGGAGGAGGAAGGCCTTGCCGCGGGCGACGTCGGCCAGCTTGGCCTTCAGGTCGTCGCACTCCCCCGCAAAGACCAGCGGCGGCATCGTGCGCAGCCGGCTGACGGCGGCATCGCGGGCCGCCTGGTCGTGGTAGGCCGGCTGCTGCCGCGCGCCGAGGGCGTGCAGCGACTCCAGCGAGGGGACGTGACTCACGCGCTCAGGGTACGCGGGCGGCGGGACTGCATCCGACCCCCGGCCCGCCTGCGGACGTCATGCGAAGTGGTCGCCCCGGCGACCACTTCGCACGACGTTGTCGCGGTTCAGGCGCCGAGAGCGGTCCACAGCACGATCATCAGGGTCATCGCCGCGCCGAGGACCACCCCGACGTACGCCGCCCACCGTGGCGCCGCGCGCCCCCGCAGCGCGGCGATCCCCACGGCGACGGCCGCGACCGCGACCGGCAGGCCCCAGACGAAACCCTCGCCGGGGAGACCGGAGTCCCAGGTCAGGATCGATCCGGGCACCGAGAGGATCCCGAGGATCAGGGCGACGTACGGCAGCCGGCTGGACGAGGCGGCGACGTCGACGCCGGCGGACTGGCGGGGGTGCTGGGTGCTGGTCATGGTGTCCTCCTGGAGACGGGTGATGGTGTGCCTCCACGCTAGGAATCGCGGACCTGGCCGGCATCGAGGCGGCCACCACTCGTCGCTGCGTGCTGCTACCGACTGGTGCGCAGGTAGGAGAGCACGGCCAGCACCCGCCGGTGCCCGTCCCCGTCGGCCTGGAGCCCGAGCTTCATGAAGACGCTGCGGGTGTGGCTCTCGACGGTCCGTTCGGTGAGGTAGAGCCGCTGCGCGATGCCCGCGTTGGTGAGACCCTCCGCCATCAGTCCCAGCACCTCGCGCTCGCGAGCGCTCAGCACCCGGAGCTCGTCGTCGTCGGGCCGGACCAGGGTGGCGACCACGTCGGGGTCCAGGGCCGAGCCGCCGTCGGCGACCCGTTGGGCGGTGGCCAGGAACTCGGCCACGTCGAGCACCCGGTCCTTGAGCAGGTAGCCGAAGCCGCGTTGCGACACCAGGTCGACGACGCCGCCGTGCACGTGCTGCGACAGCACCAGCACACCCGCCGACGGGTGCCGCTCCCGCACCCAGCGGGCAAGCTCGAGGCCTTCCTCGGTGTGGGTCGGTGGCATCCGGATGTCGGCCACCACCAGGTCCGGGACGTCGGCGGCGACAGCTGACCGGGCGTCGTCCGCGTTGCCGGCGACCGCGACCACCTCGTGGCCAGCGTCGCGGAACAGGCGCGCCAGTCCCTCACGCAGCAGCGCCTGGTCCTCCACCACGACTACGCGCACGGAAGCTCCGCCCGCACGCTGGTTCCTCCGGCCGGGCCGTTCGCAACGTGCAGCGTGCCGCCCATCGCCGCGACCCGATCGGCCATCCCCGCGAGTCCGCGGCCGGGCACCGCGACGGCGCCGCCCGAGCCGTCGTCGACCACGGTCACGACGAGCCGGCCGTCGACCCGGTCGGCAAGCACCTCGATGCTGGCGGGCGTCGCGTGCTTGAGCGCGTTGGCGAGGGCCTCGCTCACCACGAAGTACGCCGCCGCCTCGACCTCCGCGGCGAACCGCTCGTCGGTCACGTCGAGCACCGTGCGAACCGAGGTACGTCCGGCCAGCTCCGCCAGGGCCGGCGCGAGACCTGCGTCGAGGGTGGAGGGCCGGACGCCGTGGGCCAGCTCGCGCAGGCCGCGGATCGCGTCACCCAGCCGACCCACGGACTCGTCGAGCTGCTCGCGCACCGGAGAGCCGGGGTCGAGTCCGGCCTGGAGGTGCCTCAGGTCGAGGCCGATGGCGACCAGCTGCTGCTGGGCGCCGTCGTGCAGGTCGCGTTCGAGTCGTCGACGTTCGTCCATCGCGGCGCTGACGATCCGTGACCGTGACTGCTCGACCTCAGCGAGCTGCCAGCGGACCTCCACACGGAGCCGAGCGATCTCGACGGCCAGGCCGGCGCGGACGAGCAGGTGCTCGAGCTCCTGGCGGACGGTGGCCTGGTCGGCGTGCGCGACAGTGCCGAGCGGCAGATCGCCACGGCGTACGGGTGTGCGTCCGGACGGGGCCTCCGGCAGCTCGGGGACAAGGGTGCCGAGGAGGTCTGCGTGGATGCCTTGCCCTGGAAGCCAGTAGTAGACCTGCAGGCTCTCGTCGCCCACCGCCGCGGCAAGAGTCTCCCCGACCGCCTCGGGCTCGCGCCGACCGGCCCGAAGGTCCGCAAGAAAGTCGTCGACCAATCGTTCGCCCGACCATCTCCGCGGGTCGAAGGACCGCTGGACCCGACGTTGCACGGCCGCCCGCACCGGCCGGAAGGCCAGCGCCACCGCGAGCGTGGCGGCCGCCGTGGTGACGGGACTGCCACCGCCGAGCAGCACGCCGCCGACGAGGATCACCGCGACGAAGGCGCCGGCGAGGAGCACCGTCAGCGTCACGTACACGACCGTCGTGGTGACGACGCGGTCGACGTCGTAGAGCCGGTAGCGCAGCACGGCGACGCCGATGCTGGTGGGCAGCGCGACCAGACAGCAGGATGAACGGCACGTACGTCAGCGGGCCCGACGAGTCGCTGGTGGTGTCGAAGGACGACGAGATGATGGCGATCGGGAGCAGCAGGCCCGCCAGGGCGATCCACTTCAGCTGTCGTCGCATGGTCAGGTCCGCCCGACGGTAACGGACGACGACGGACCCGGCCGCGGCCAGCATCGTCGCGATCAGGCCCAGCAGGCCGACCACAGCCAGCGGTCCGCTCACGGAGTCCGGCAGCAGTCCCCACGGCCGGACGTCGTCCCACGGGCTGTCGAGGGTGCGGTCCGAGAGCATCCCGCCCACCAGGGTCATGGCGAAGAAGACCGGCGCCATCCAGGCCACGGGCCGCCACCGCGGCGAGGGGAGTTGACCGTCCGGCACCACGAACACGATGGCCAGGAACGCGGCGAAGAGCAGCGGCCAGCCGTGGGTGTCCCAGATCGCGCCGGCGCGGGCACCGGGCAGGTCCCGCCCGGTCCCGTAGGCGTAGCCGGCGTACGTCGACGCGAGTGCGGTCGTGACCAGGACGGCCCAGTTGGCGAGCAGCAGCCAGCCGATGATCCCGCCGGCGCGACGCAGCACCAGCAGCCAGCCGACCACGAACGTCGCGAGGATGGCGGGCTGGAAGATCAGCGCCTCCGTCGCGCTGCCGGCGTACCAGCCGCTCGCGTGCTCCGCGACCAGGTCGATGGGCACCCCGACGAGGTAGCAGGCCGTCGCGACGGCCGCGAGCACCCAGCGCGGCCTCATGCCGGCGATGATCCTCGCGGGCGGGAGCCGCGACAACCGTGCTGGTACCGAGGGCGCTACTTCTCGATGTCCTCCAGGTGCTCGATGTCGCGGAAGCCGGTCTTCTTGGCGCGGATGCCGCGGTTGGTCATCCAGGTGATCGCCCAGAGCACGATGCCGACGGCCAGCAGGAGGCCCGCGATCTTGTACTGGACCATCTGCTCGGAGGTCCGGGCCCACGGACCGGCGAGGAAGAAGCAGCTGACGGCCCCGAGGTACGGGAGGAACGTGGGCGTGCGGAAGTGCTCGTGGTCGACGGGCTGCCGGCGCAGCACCAGCAACGCGATGTTGACGACGGTGAACACGCACAGCAGGAGCAGGGCGGTCGTGCCGCCCAGGTCGGTCACGGTCTTGGCGCCGTCCTCGGAGGCGTTGGACCGGACGACGAAGATGATCAGCCCGAACGCGATCAGGGTCGTGAAGATGATCGCCACCCAGGGCGTACGGCGCTTCGGGTGCACCGCGCCGAGCGTCCGCGGCAGCACGTCCTGGTTGGCCAGGCCGTAGAGCAGCCGGCTGGCCATCAGCATGTTGATCAGGGCGGAGTTGGCCACCGCGAACATGCCGATGAACGGGAAGATCTTGTCGAAGTTCAGGTTGGGTGCGCCCGCGGCGACGACCTGGGTGAGCGCCTGGCCCTTGTCCGGGTCGGTCAGGTCGCCGACCGGCACCAACGCGACCGCGGTGATCGACACCAGGACGTAGATGACCCCGGTGACGCCGAGACCGGTGAGCATCACCTTCGGGAAGTCGCGGACCGGGTCGGTGCACTCCTCGGCCATGTTGACCGAGTCCTCGAAGCCCACCATGGCGAAGAACGCGAGCGAGGTCGCCGCCGTCACCGCGAAGAAGACGCCGCGGTCGTCGGAGCTCTCGAAGACCACGACCCGCGAGAAGTCGGCGTTGCCCTGGGTGACCGCCCAGAGGCCGACGAAGATGATCAGCAGCAGGCCGGACAGCTCGACCATGGTGAGCACGACGTTGGCCTTGACGCTCTCGCCGACGCCACGGAAGTTCACCGCCGCGACCAGGGCCATGAAGCCCAGCGCGATGAGCATCAGCCCGAAGCCACCGGGCTCGAGGTCGAGCCCGAAGCCGTCGTTGAGGAAGCCGGCGAACGCGTTGCTCGCGGTCGACGCGCTGGTGATGCCGGAGCACATCACCGTGAAGGCGACCAGGAAGGTGAAGAAGTGCACTCCGAACGCCTTGTGCGTGTAGAGCGCCGCACCGGCCGCCTGCGGGTACTTCGTGACGAGCTCGAGGTACGACATCGCGGTGATCGTGGCCACGATGAACGCGACGAGGAACGGCGCCCAGGCCGCACCGCCGACCTCACCCGCGACCTGGCCGGTGAGCGCGTACACGCCCGTGCCCAGGATGTCGCCGATGATGAACAGCAGGAGCAGCTTGGGACCCATCACCCGCAGCAGGTCCGGCGCGTCCGCATTCGTGTCGTAGCTGCCCGTGGGCTGGGTGGTGCTCAAGATGGCTCCCTGGTGTCCGAGGTATCAGGTGCCGCCATCGTGGCTCAGATCAGGGGGAAAGGCGAGGAAGCCCCCAGGGCGCGTCCCTCAGCCGAAGAAGACCTCGGCCTCGGCGTACTCGGCCGGGCTGACCAGCTTGAGCTCGCCGGTGCCCTCGACGAGCTTGACCCGCTCGATGTTGGCACCGCGCAGGGCGACCATGGTGCCGAAGTCGCCGTCGGCGACCGCGTCGATGGCGTGCAGCCCGAAGCGGGTGGCCAGCCACCGGTCGAACGCCGTGGGCGTACCGCCGCGCTGGATGTGGCCGAGCACGACGGCGCGGGCCTCGGCACCGGTGCGCTCCTCGATCTCGTTGGCGAGCCGGTCGCCGATGCCGCCGAGGCGCACGTGCCCGAAGGCGTCGCGCTCGAGGGAGACCAGGGTCATGCCGCCGCCGTCCCTCGGGACCGCGCCCTCGGAGACCACGATGATCGGGGCGTACTGGGTCTCGAACCGCTTCTTGACGTGCTCGCACACCGCGTCGATGTCGAACGGGTTCTCGGGGATCAGCACGGTGCTGGCGCCGCCGGCGATGCCGGCGTGCAGGGCGATCCACCCGGCGTGCCGACCCATCACCTCGACCACGAGCACGCGGTGGTGCGACTCGGCCGTGGTGTGGAGGCGGTCGATGGCCTCGGTGGCGATGTTGACCGCGGTGTCGAAGCCGAAGGTGAAGTCGGTGCCGGACAGGTCGTTGTCGATCGTCTTGGGCACGCCCACGACGTTGACGCCGAGGTCGGCCAGCTTGGTGGCCACGCCCAGGGTGTCCTCGCCGCCGATCGCGACCAGCGCGTCGACACCCTCGGCGGCCAGGTTCTCCTGGATCCGCTCGACCCCGCCGTCGATCTTGAAGGGGTTGGTGCGGCTCGAGCCGAGGATGGTCCCGCCGCGCGGCAGGATGCCGCGGCACTGCTGGATCCCGAGCTCCATCGTCAGGCCCTCGAGCGGGCCCTTCCAGCCGTCGCGGTAGCCGACGAACTCGAAGCCATGGACGTTCACGCCCTTGCGGACGACGGCGCGGATGACGGCGTTGAGACCGGGACAGTCCCCGCCTCCGGTGAGTACTCCGACCTTCATGCTGGGCCCATCTCTCGTGACAGGGTTGGATCGTTCCAGGGCCTATCGAGCCTAGAGCAGTCCCCCGGGGCCTGCCAGCGCCCGCCGTACGCCGGACGGGGCGCTTCGCTGTCTAGACAGTTCTCCCGAAAATGCCGCGCCGCGACCGCCCACCTGTCACGCTGGTCGCAGACCCGGGGGGGTCTGAATTTGGGATGGTCTGGGGGGATCATGTCGCTCATCTGCGCCGTGCCGTCGTACGCCGAGCTCTCGGCCTCGATCGGTCAGGAAGTCATCGTCATCGCGGGGTTGTCCGCGACGAGCCTGCGGCTCGACAAGGTGATGCCCGTGCGCCGCGGCAGCTCGGTCTCGTTCCGCGCGCTGCTGTCCGGTGGCGACCCGCAGACGCCCGTCCGCAACGGCACGCACCTCACCCGCGTCGGCAACTACCTGGTGCGGTTGCGCCTGCTGCGCGTCGTGGCCGACGACGGGTCCGAGGTCTACGAGGCCCACGCCCAGGCGCACGTCGACCAGCTCGAGCTCGCCGCTTCCTGATCGGCCGCGTCAGCCGACGCATCGTCTCCGCACGGTTGGTGACCACCCGACCGGCGTGCGCGAGCCTGCGCCGCATGGGCACGGTGGCCAGGCCGCCGAGCAGCGCGATGCCGGTCAGCCCCAGCCACGCGGCACCGCTGCCCCGGTCGAGCAGCCAGGCGTAGAGCAGCGGCGCCACCCCGGTCGCGACGTTCCACGACAGCTGGTACGTCGCGACGTAGCGGCCGCGGAGCGCCGGCGGCGGCGACTCGGCCGCGAGCGTCGTCAAGACCGGGCCCGCGACGAGCTCTCCCAGGGTGTAGACGACGGCCCCCAGGAGGACCACCGAGGTCGCCGCCACGACGCCGAATGGTTCCGCCCCCCAGAGCACCATGAACGACGCTGCTGTGAGCAGGGCGCCGAGGGCGACGATCCGCGCACGCACCGCGCCGGTCATCCGCTGGACGACCAGTCCCTGACCCACGCCGATCATCAAGGTGTTGATCACGAACACCGCGGCCGACACCCAGCCGGGCAGGCCGAGCATCTCCACGACGTACACGGGGATGGCGACGTTCAGCGCGGACGACGTCAGCGCGTAACCGAGGTTGCTGGCGATCAGCCACCGGTACCCCCGGTCGCGCAGCACCGTCCCCCACCCGCCGACCACCGCACGTGGGTCGCCGCGCGTGAGCCCGCTCGGCCGCCTCGTCGACGGTGACCCCGGCGAGCAGGACGAAGGACAGCACGTACGACGCGGCGTTCAGCAGCGCGACCGCGTAGTAGAGCGAGGTGGCGTCGAGGGTCAGCGCCACCCCCGCGACGATGCCGCCGATGGCGAAGCCCGCGTTGCGCAGCGCCCCGAGGAACCCGAACCACAGCTCCCGCTCCCCCGGCGGCGAGATGAGCGTGACCATGGGCGAGTACGAGCCCCAGAACGCGGTCCGCCCGATGACCGAGACCGCGACGACGAAGGCCACCGACCAGACCTGGTCGACGAACGGGTACGCCAGGAAGCTGACGGCCTGCAGGGCGTTGCCGGTCTGCAGCACCTTCTTCGACCCGTGCCGGTCGACCTGCTGGCCGACCAGGACCGCGACGGGCAGGGACAGCAACGAAGCCAGCGACAGCGCGAGGCCGACCTGGACGAGCGACAGGTCGGTGGTGGCGAGGAAGAAGATCATCGACACCGGCATCCACACACCGGATCCCACGGCGTCGATCCCGATGGCGGTCACGAACCGTCGGTGCTCCCCGACGCGAGGGAAGCCGAGCCGCTGGAGCATCCGGCCATCGTGCAGGTTGAACCGCACGTGAAGGCAACCGGGTTTCTCACAGCGCCGCTGGTCGAGGAGGGACGAAGTCCCGTCACGAGACCCCGGAACCGGATGGCGTACCTCGCACCGGGTCTCGACAGGCGCCAAGGCGCCTTCCTCGACCAACGGCGACCGAAACGGATCGCTAGGGTCGCCCCATGACCTTCTCGATCGTGGCCCGGTCCGCCGATGGCGAGTCGTGGGGCGTGGCCGTCGCCTCCAAGTTCCTGGCCGTGGGATCGGCCGTGCCTGCCGCGGTGGCCGGCGTCGGCGCGATCGCCACCCAGGCCGACGCCAACGTCGCCTACAAGGGACAGGCGCTCGCCCACCTCGACGACGGCGCCAACGCGTCGGTCGCCCTGCAACGGCTGCTCGAGGACGACGCCGGCCGCGACGCACGCCAGGTGGGCATCGTCGACGTGGAGGGCGGCGCCGCGACCCACACGGGCCATGCCTGTCTCGACTGGGCCGGCGGTGTGACCGGCGACGGCTACGCCATCCAGGGCAACATCCTGGCCGGCGAGGACGTGGTGCTCGCCATGGAGGCGGCGTGGGAGACGACCGACGACGACGCCCCGCTCGGTCGCCGCCTGCTCGCCGCCCTCACGGCCGGCGACGACGCGGGGGGTGACAGCCGCGGGCGCCAGTCGGCCGCGCTGCTCGTCGTCCGCGAGGGCGCCGGGTACAACGGGCTCGACGACATCGCCGTCGACCTTCGCGTCGACGACCATGCGGACCCGGTGACCGAGCTGGCCCGGCTGCTCGACCTCAACGACCTCTACCTGACGGCCTCGACCGACGAGGAGAAGATCTTCCTCACCGACGAGCAGAAGCGCGAGGTCGACGAGAAGGTGAAGGCGCTCGGCTTCGCCGACCTCCACGCCTGGATCGGCACCGAGAACTACGAGATGCGGGCCGACCCCGACGGTGAGTGGCTCGACGAGAGGATCCTGGAGATCCTCCGCAACACGTCTGCCTCATGAGCGTCCTCGCCGTCGACGCCGGCACGACCGGGGTGACGGCCCTCGTGGTCGACGAGCGCGGGTCGGTGGTGGCCAAGGGCTACCAGGAGTTCCCCCAGCACTTCCCCCGGCCGGGCTGGGTCGAGCACACCCCCGAGGAGATCTGGCAGGCGGCCCTGGAGGCCGTCCGTGCGGTGCTCGCGCTGGTCGACCGGGCCGAGCTGCGGGCCGTCGGCATCACCAACCAGCGCGAGACGATCCTGCTGTGGGACCGCGAGACGCTCGGCTCACCTCGTCGCGCCATCGTCTGGCAGGACCGCCGCACCGCCGACATCTGCGAGCGGCTCCGCGCCGATGGCCACGAGGAGCGGGTCACCGAGCTGACCGGGCTGCGCCTCGACCCGTACTTCTCCGGCACCAAGCTGATGTGGCTGGCCGAGCACGAGCCCCAGACCTGGGCGCTGGTCGAGGAGGGGCGGTACGCCGTCGGGACGGTGGACTCCTACCTCGTCGCGCGGATGACCCGGGGCACCTGGCACGTCACCGACGTCTCGAACGCCTCCCGCACGCTGCTGATGGACCTGTCGACGGGCGAGTGGTCCGACGAGATGTGCTCGCTGTTCGGGGTTCCCCGCGATGCCCTGCCCGACCTGGTCCCCAACTGGGGCGAGGTGGCCACGACAGACCCGGCCGTGTTCGCCGACCTCTCCCTGCCGATCGCCGGGCTGGCCGGTGACCAGCAGTCGGCGCTGTTCGGGCAGACGTGCTTCGACGTCGGCGACGCCAAGTGCACCTACGGCACGGGCTCGTTCATCCTCACCAACACCGGCACGACCCTGGAGCGTTCGGACGCAGGTCTCCTGTCCACGGCCGCCTGGCGCGCTCCCGACGGCGAGCTGACCTACGCCCTCGAGGGCGCGATCTTCGTGACGGGCGCCGCCGTGCAGTGGCTGCGCGACGGCCTGCAGATCGTGGGCTCGGCCGCCGAGACCGCCGCCATCGCGGCGACCGTCGACGACACCGACGGCCTCGTCTTCGTGCCGGCCCTGACCGGGCTCGGCGCCCCCCATTGGGACCCGCACGCTCGCGGGACGATCATCGGCATCACCCGCGGCACCACCCGGGCCCACCTGGTCCGCGCCACGCTCGAGGCGATCGCGTTCGAGGTGCGCGACGTGCTGGAGACGATGCCCGGCGACGACACCGACCCCCCGCTGCGCGTGGACGGCGGGGCATCGGCCAACGACCTGCTGTGCCAGCTCCAGGCCGACCAGGTCGGCCGGGTGGTCGAGCGCCCCAGGATCGTGGAGACCACCGGCCTGGGCGCGGCGTTCCTCGCCGGTCTCGGGGTCGGCGTCTGGGACTCCACCGACGACCTGCGCCACACCTGGCAGCTCGACCGCTCCTTCGATCCGTCCGAGGACCGCACCCGTGCCGACGCCTCCCACGCGCGTTGGCTAGAAGCCGTCGCGCGCTCGAAGAACTGGGCCTGAGTCGCGGGTCGCGTACTGCATCATGCCGGCGGCGCACACGAGGCTGATGGCACCGACGAGCGCAATGGTGAGAGCAAGCCAGGCTGGGCCGAGCGGCCCCGAGACGCCGTCACCCAGCGGGCCCGTCGACAGCTCCGAGGCACGCACCGTCACGATCGACGCCACCTGGGCTGCCCCCATGAGCGCGGCGACGGTCGGCGGCACCCATGCGGACGGACCGCGGACACCTGCCCGGTCGGCCCATCCGAACAAGAGGATGGGGATGACCACGGCCAGGGGGAGGGCGTATCGCCCCTGCCAGATCCCTCCGGCCGACGGATAGGCCACCACCTGGAGCACGAACTGGACTCCGAGCCACAGGACGTTGAGGCCGACGAACCACGTCCACCAGCGTCGGGTGAGTCCGCCGTTCAGCACGAGGGAGACCAGCGCGACCGCCATCGCGGTCAGGCCCAGCGCGTACACGACCGGGTGCGCGAAGGTGTCGCGGAGGGGAATGGCGCCGAACGTCTGGAACGGCCAGACGATCATCATCTGGATCGTCTTCTCCACCGCACCGGTGTACGGATCATGGGTCTCGAACTCGCCGGTCGACGCCAGGTGGTTCCAGGCAAGCGTGATGCCACAGCTGGCGGCCGCAAGGAGTCCCCCGACCACCAGGTGGCCCCGGTGAGCCCCCCACAGCTCGGCCAACCGGGCTCGACCGAGGTAGGCGCCGATGACCAGCAGGTCGATCGCCAACCACTCCGGGCTGAGCTGCCGCGTCAGGGCCAGGACCACGGCGCTGATCATCGCGAACCGGAGCAGCCTGCCTTCGAGAGTCGGCTCGCGGGCCGTCCCCAGCCCGACGAGGCAGGCGGCCATGGAGAAGGCCGCCGTCATCTCGGGCCCGTTGGGTTGGCCCAGCATCGAGCTGTAGACAAGCGTCGGAGTCAGTACCGTCAGCGCCCCCACGAAGGGCCACGCAGTCCGGAACGCAGCCGCCAGCGCGTACAGACCCATCCAGAGCAGGAGGACGTTCGCGAGCCCGCTGGCGGCCCGCTGGGCGTACACGCTGTCGAAGCCCGCGAACGGCTTGGCAGCCAGTCCCAGGTAGGCGTAGTAGAAGGGTTCGTAGCGCGCGGCGGCCGAGGCGACCAAGGCGTACCCGCCGCCGACGTCCCGCACCGTCCGGCAGTTGTCCGGTCCGGTGTAGCCGACCCAGCGGCAGATGGGACCTGCGGCCCGGATGGTGCCTGCTTTGGCCGGCACGAGCTCGCCGCGCCCGTCGTCTGCCGACTCATGGCTGAGGATCTGGCCCGAGGCCACCTGTTCCGCGCGGAACACGTGGTCGAACTCGTCGATCCCTCTGAACGGTGTCACCGTCATCGACCACGCGATCTGGAAGGCGAACACGGCGAGTGCCGCGACGGCAGCCAGCCTCATCGGATGCGCGCTCCACCGACGCAGCACACTCACGCCCAGGGCTCGAGGTGCTCCGCTCGGCTCGAGGCGCGCTTGCGTGGCGTTCACTGTGGGACCTCCGGGGCGCAACGCTATCTCCGGCAAAGGAGTCACATGACTCGTTTCGCCGCGTTGACCAAAAGCCGTCGAGAGTGCGCGCGGCTGGGCAGAGTAGGGCCGTGACCGATTCGCCGCGGGCATCCGACGCGATGCCGGACCCGTGGCGGTGGTTCGCCCGGACGTTCGGCATCGCTGTCATCGCGCACCTGGCCGGCAACCCGCCGTCCGCGCGGTCGGACGACTTCGCCGGGTCCACGGCGCTGATCGTGGTCTCGACGGTCCTGGGCCTGCTCGCGGTCCTGCTCGTCGCCCGGCCCGAACGACGGACGCTCGGCGCCACGGCCGCCCTGGTACTGCTCTCGGTGTGGCTCGAGGCCCCGTTCCTGAGCAACCACTGGCTCCTGGTCGGGTTCGTGGCGGCAGCCGTCGTCGTCTCCCTGTTCCTCCGCGACCCGTGGGCCTGGTTCTCCGTCACCGGGCGCTGGATCCTGCTGGCGTTCTACTCGTTCGCGGCCTTCGCGAAGCTCAACACCGGCTTCCTCGACCCCGCGGCCTCGTGTGGCGTCTTCTACGCCAACCAGTCCCTGGGGTCCTTCGGGTTGCCCACCTTCCCCACCGACAGCCCGATCGCCTGGCTGACCATCGCGGGTCCGCTGCTGACCGAGCTCTCCGTCCCTCTGCTGCTGGCGTTCAGCCGTACCCGACGCATCGGCGTGCTCGTCGCGCTGACCTTCCACACCATCATCTCGCTGGACCTCGACCAGCACTTCTACGACTTCACCGCGGCCCTGGTGATGCTGCTCTGCCTGTTCCTGCCCGAGCCCACGGTGACCGGGCTCGAGGCCGGCGCGGCGCGCCGTCCCAAGGTCGTGGCCGTCGGTCTCGCGATCAGCCTCCTGCTCGTGCTCGCTTCCGTCCTCCCGCAGGTCGTGCTCACCTCGGCGATCCTCACCGTGCTGCCGTTCGTGGCGTGGGTCCCGTTCGCCGGGTGGCTGATCGTGAGCGTGGCCCGCGGCGGCTTCGGCCCCTCGCACGTCCCCATGCGGATGCCGGGGGCCCTGGCGTTCGTCCTGGTCGCGGGCGTCGTCGCCAACGGGCTGACGCCGTACCTCGAGCTCAAGACGGCGTACGGCTTCAACATGTACGCCAACCTCGTCACCGTGGACGGGGAGTCCAACCACCTGGTCATCCGCAGGACGTTGCCCCTGACCGACGTGCAGGAGCACCTGCTGACCGTGGTCGAGACCGACGACCATGAGCTCGGCCGGTACGCCGAGGACGGCTACCTGGTCCCCGAGCGCAACCTGCTGGACTACCTCGCCCGCCACCCCACCACGTCGGTCGTCGTCAGCGACGAGGACGGCACGCGCACGCTGGACGGCGGCGACGGCGTACGGCTCCGACTCCTGGTCGAGAAGCTCCAGCTGTTCCGGGCCGTGGACACCGAGGACCCGCCGCGCTGCCAGGCCGTTTGGCTGCCCGCCCGCTGACGCCCTGACACACTGGACGGGTGAGCGAGCGCCTGGTCTTCGACGGCGACTGCGGCTTCTGCACCACGTCGGCCACCTGGCTGGCGCACGGCGACCGCGTCGACACGGTGCCGTGGCAGTTCCTCGACCTCGCCTCGGTCGGTCTCACCGTCGCCCAGGTCTCCAGCTCGGTGTGGTGGCTGGTCGACGACCGGCCCGTGGAGCACTCCTCGCGGGCCATCGGCCGCGCCCTTCTCCTGCGCGGGGCTCCGTGGTCCTGGGCGGGACGAGTGCTGCTGGTGCCGGCGGTGCGACCGCTGGCCGACGTGGTCTACCGGATGGTCGCGCGCTACCGCCACCGCCTCCCCGGAGGCACGCCGGCCTGCCGGATGCCTCGCTAGCGCTTCTTGCGCAGCCGGTCCACCGTGGTCTCCGCCTGCTCACGGGCCTGCTCGGCCTTGCGCAGCGAGGTCCTCGCCTCGGTGCGCGCGTCCTCGGCCTCGTCGAGCTCCTCCTCGACCTCCTCGGCCGTCTCCTCGAGCTCGGCGATCTGGCGCCGGCGCTCCTCGATCTCGCCCTGGACTTGAAGCGAACGCGCCTCGAGCTCGGTCACGATCCGCTCCGCCTCGTCGTACGTCGCCCGGGCCGACTCCTCGACGGCCTCGGCCGCTTCCATCGCGGCCTGGGCCGCGGCCAGCTTCTTGGCCTCCGCGTCCGGGTCGGGCACGACCTTGAGGTCCGGCCGTCCGGCGGGTTGCTCGACCGGGGGTGGCGCCGAGGACGCGGCGAACCCCAGCGCCTCGGGCAGGGCGACGGCCGCACCGGCCGCGGACTCCCCGAGGCCCGTGCTCGTCAGGTGCGTGACCAGGAGGCCGCTGCGCAGTGCCCGCGCGCAGTCGGGGTCGAGCATGGCTGCCGTCAGCGTCGACTCGACCTGGTCGGCGACTGCCTGGGTGACCTTGGCGCCGAGCGACCCGGCCACGCCGCGGGCCCGGGTGGTGACGGCGGCGGTCAGCTGACGCCGCTGCTTGGTGAGCTCACGGAGCTCCTTGCCGTCGAGCGACCGGGCCGCGTCGCGGAGAGCCGCGCCCACCGCGAGCACCTGGTCGACCTGCTCGGTCTCGTGGCGGACGAGCACGTTGACCACCCAGGCAGCCATGGTGGGCTTCTTCAGTGCCTTGACGGGTGCTGCCAGGTCGGTGCCCTTCAGCTCCTTGACCTTCGCGTCCCGGGCCGGCGTGAAGTCGGCCAGCGACAGCCCGTAGAGCTCGTCGGCGATGTCCAGCAGGTCGTCGCTCATTTCCGGGGTCCCCACGGAGCCGCGAGCCGGAGGAGCGCAGCGGGGGAGGCGAGCGACTTCGTGGGGTGTTTCATCGCTTGTCCATGAACCGGTGGTGGGCCACAAGCTGCCGGTCGAAGAGCGCTCTCAGCTCGGCGTCGTCGACCTCGGCCAACGACAGCCCGCAGCCGTCCTCGATGGCGTCGCGCCAGGCGTCGTACGACGTCAGCTCCGCCTCGGTCTGTCCGCCCGGGGTGATCCGGTGGGACAGGCAGCCGCGCACCACGTCGACGTGCTCGGGCATCCGGCGCTGCACGACCAGCACGGTGGCGAAGCGGCCGTCGGGGGGTGTGGAGAGCGAGGCGTGCCGTTCGGCGATGTCGCTGTCGGTCGGGACGCCGGACACCTCGACGCCGGTGAACGAGCCCGTCCTGTCGGCGAGGAACGACCAGCCGTCGTCGCGTACCTCGGTCAGCGCGTAGTCGAACCCGCCCTGCTCGTACTCGCCCACGACGAGCGGCAACGGCTCGCCCAGGGCATCGCCCAGCCCGACGTCCGGCCACCACTCGCCACCGGGGTTGTCGTCGGTCGGCAGCCCGGTGACGACCAGGACCAGGTGGTTCAGCACGCCGGTGTGACGGTCGTCCTCGCTGGTCCACACGTGACCGTGCCGGCGCTCGACGGCGAACCCCAGCTCGCGGAGCGCCACCTCGAGGGCGCCGTTCTGGTGGAAGCAGTAGCCCGCCCTGCCGACCCGCCCGACACGGTCCAGCGAGTCGAGCGGCGCGACCGACGGAGGACGGCCGAGCATGATCTCGAGGTTCTCGTACGGAACCCTCGCCAGGTGCCGCTGGTGGAGCTCGACCAACGACGTCACCGTGGCCTTCGGCCGCTCGGCGTACCCGAGGTGGGCGAGGTAGCCGTCCACGAGGTCCGGCACGAGCTCACTCGTCGTCGTCACCGTCGAGTCCTCGCTCGATCGCGTAGCGGGTCAGCTCCACGCGGTTGTGCATCTGGAGCTTGCGCAGCGTGTTCTGGACGTGGTTCTGGACGGTCCGGTGCGAGATCACCAGACGCTCGGCGATCTGCTTGTAGGACATCCCCTTGGCGACCATCTTCAGCACCTCGGTCTCACGCTCGGTCAGCTCGGGCGTGCCCGGAGCCTCGGCGCTCGCGGGGTCGGCCATCCGGCGGAACTCGCCCAGCACGAGGCCGGCCAGCCCAGGGGTGAACACGGTGCCCCCAGCCGCCACGCCCCGCACCGCCTCGACCAGCTCGCGACTGTGCGCCGACTTCACGAGATAGCCGGTCGCGCCGGCCTTGACGGCCTCCAGCACGTCCTCCTGCTCACCGGAGGCCGACAGGATCAGCACGCGCGCCGACGGGTCCTGCTCGAGCACCGTGCGGGTCACCTCGACGCCGTTCGGCCCGGGGATCTGGAGGTCGAGGACCACCACCTGCGGACGCGCCGCGGGGAAGCGGGCCAGCGCCTGGTTCCCGTCGGCGGCCACCGCCACCACGTCGAAGCCGGCGGCGGCCAGGTCGCGCTCGACGGCGTCGCGCCACATCGGGTGGTCGTCGACGACCATCACGCGCGTGCGCGTCGGGCCCTCGTGCTGCTCGGTCATGGCGGTGACCCTAACGCCGTCACGCCTCCGCGGGCCGCTGGTAGCGACCCCGCCGGTGCACGAGCGGGTCGTCGTCGCCGAGGTTCAGCTCCTCGAGCACGCACGTCACGAGGATCGACCAGCCGACCTCGACGGTGCTCTCGAGCCGGACGCCGGCCCAGGTCGTCGCGCTCGCCAGTCGCGGTCCCCAGGACGTCGGCACGAACTCGGCCTGACGGAAGGGACCGCCCGGGGCGGGCGCCGTCCCGCCGAAGGCCTCCGCGAGGTCGCGGTCCTCCCACGACAGCACGCTGACCACCGCCAGACCGACCCCGGGGAGCATGGCCGCGAGGTCGCTGTCGGGGTCGAGCAGCGCCAGCAACCGCGGTGGCTCGCCGTTCGCGACCAGCGCCGAGGTCACCGTCAACCCGGCCCGTTCCCGGGGGCGCTCCCCCTGGCCCGCCGTCCACAGGGTGACGACCCCACCCAGGCGCCCACGCAGCTGCCGTACCCGGTCCCGCTCGGGCTCGAGGAAGGGGTGGTCGGTGTGGATCGTCACGCGGCGAGCCTAGGGCTGCAGACGCCACCGACTTCGCCCGTGCCGCCAGGGAGCCGAAGTGTTACCTCTGAATTCCAGGGACTAGGCCACTCGCCGCGCACCGTGGCCATTTTCGCGCGTTCGTCTGAAACGCCCTTTCGGACGACGAGACGATTCGTCGCAGAGGGCTCCCGTCTACGGCCTTCGTTCCCCACACATCGCGAGGAGAAACACCATGCTGGACTACCTGCGCATCATGATCGACGCCCGGATGGCCAAGATGGACGAGCGCGGCGCTTCCGCCGTCGAGTACGGCCTGCTCGTTGCCGGCATCGCCGCCGTCATCGTCGGCATCGTCTTCGTCCTCGGCACGCAGCTGTCGACCGCGTTCACCAACACCAGCACGTCGATCAGCGCCAACTGACCGAGTCAGCTCGTCTGACACGTACGTGGCCGTGGACCCGGTCGATTCGCAGGTCCACGGCCGCGAGCGTCGTCCCGCCACACGTCAGCGCGTGCATCCGTCGACGACGGGAAGACCCATCGTCGATGACCCGGCGCCTCACTGATCAATGAACACGCCCTTGCGGAGCTGACCCCTAGCGCGGCTCTCGGACGATCGGCACCGTGAGCTCCCACTCGGTGCCGTAGGTCCCGGTCGTCAGCTCCGCCGTCCCACCCAGCTCGACGATCCGGCCGCGGATCGAGTCGACGACGCCGAGGCGACCGTCGCCCCGGGCCGCCTCGAGACGGCCTGCAGGGATGCCCGGACCCTCGTCGCGCACCGACACCACGACGCGGTCGGGGAAGGCCTCCAGGAGCACCCACGCCGGGGCGCTCCGGCCGACGTGCAGGAGCACGTTGTCGAGGCACGCGGCGACCGCGGCCACCATCTCGTCCACGGTCCGGGCCGGGAGCGGAACCGGTGGACCGGGCAGGGAGACGGTCACCGACCCGTGCTCCTCGAAGCGGGCGAGCTCCATGGCGAGGTCGACACGGCCGTCGGCGTCGCCGAAAGCGGGAGGAACCACGGAGTCCTGGGCGCGGATCAGCGCCCGTAGCCGGATCTCCTGCTCGCCGGCCAGCCGGCCCAGCTCGCCGGCCTCGCCGCCGAGCTCGCCGCCCCGTCGCTGGACGAGGGCCAGCACCTGCAGCACGCCGTCGTGCACGGCCCGGGCCAGGCGGGCGCGTTCCGCCTCGGTCGCGGCGGTGCGCTCGGCCGCGGCGACTGCCATCGCCGACCGTTGCAGGGACTCACACACGTAGCCGATGATCGGGCCGCCGATCATCAGCAGGAACAGGTTGCCGTAGTTGCTCTGGGTGAAGGTGTCGCGGATCGCCAGGTCGGTGGCGCACAGCACGACCGCGGCCGTCAGACCTCCGGCCCACCGCCACTGGATGGCCCAGGCGAACATCGCGCCCATCACCCAGAAGCCCGCGACCGTGGCGTTGAAGTCCGGCCCCTTCACCCATGGGGTCACGGCCAGGCCGGCCACGGCCACGAGCAGGTCGGTCACCAGCAGCGGGGGCGTGCGCCGCGCGGGGTCGGCGTACGCCCAGATGGCCACGCCGGTCCACACGGACAGGCCGAGCACGACCACGAGGCCCGCGGTCGGGCGCTCGAAGCTGTCGTGCCGCAGGAGGTTGAGGCCGATCGTGTTGGCCAGCAGCACCACGCGCAGGATGGCCAGGGCTCGGAACAGCCGGTCCTGCACGGCCTGGGCCGCGGGGTCGTCGTACGACGCGAACAGCCCCGTCGACGACGGAGGCGTCCTCAGGACGCCTTCTTCTGCTCGGTCCCGTCAGCGTCCGGCTCGGGGTCGACGACCGGGAGCTCGGCTGCGTCCTTCTTGGCCTTGGCGGCGAGCTCCTTGGCCTTCGGGGCGTACACGTCGACGTACTCCTGACCCGACAGCCGCATGATCTCGTACATGATCTCGTCGGTCACCGAGCGCAGGATGTAGCGGTCGTTCTCCATGCCCTCGTAGCGGCTGAAGTCGAGCGGCCTGCCGAAGCGCACGAGCGGGCGCGTCATCCGGCCGAACTTCTTGCCGGGGGGCGCGACCACGTTGGTGCCGACGACGGCGACAGGGATGACCTGGACCTGGGTCTCGAGCGCCAGCCGCGCCACCCCGGTCTTGCCGCGGTAGAGCCGGCCGTCGTGCGAGCGGGTGCCCTCGGGGTAGATGCCGAAGAGGTCGCCGTCCTCGAGGATGCGACGAGCGGACGACAAGGCGCCCTCGGCGGCCGACCCGGACGCCCGGTCGATCGGCACCTGGCCGGCTCCGGAGAAGAACTTCTTCTGGAACCATCCCTTGATGCCCGGCGTGGTGAAGTACTCGGCCTTCGCGACGAAGGTGACGCGGCGCGGCAGCGTCAACGGCATGAAGAGCCAGTCGGCGTACGAGAGGTGGTTGCTGGCGAGGATCGCGGGGCCCTCGTCAGGGACGTTCTCGGCTCCCTCGATGACGGGCCGGAAGATGACCCGGAGGAGCGGCCCGATGGCGATCCACTTGAGGAACCAGTAGAACAACCTTGCCTCCTCCCGACCCGACGCGAACTTCGTCGGTCAGCCTAGACCTGGTGGTGCACAATGCCGCCCATGACGCCGTCGACCCCGCTGCCCCCGGTGGCCTCCGAGACACTCTCGGCCCCCGCCCGACCCGAGCTGACGGGCGGCCGCCGCGTCGGCGTCCTGCTGGTCCACGGCATCACGGGCAACCCCGTCTCCATGAACCCGTGGGGGAGCTACCTGGCCGAGCGGGGGTACGCCGTCGAGGTGCCCCTGCTGCCCGGCCACGGCACCACGTGGGAGGACGCCAACACCACGACCTACACCGACTGGTACGCAGAGGTGCAGCGCGCCTTCGACCAGCTGAGGTCCGAGGTGGACGTGGTGGTGGTCGGCGGGTTGTCGATGGGCGCGACCCTCGCGCTCAGGCTGGCGGCCGACCGCGGCGACCAGGTCGCGGGCATCGCCGTGGTCAATCCGGCCGTCGCCACGCGACGGCTCGACGCGAAGGCTCTCCCGGTCCTCAAGCACCTGGTCCCGGGCTGGCCGGCGATCGGCAACGACATCAAGAAGCCGGGCGGCGAGGAGTACCCCTACCCGAAGACGCCGTTGAAGGCTCTGCACACGTTCGTCCGGCAGTGGAAACCTCTCATCGCCGACCTGCCGAGCATCACCCAGCCGCTGTTGATCTTCCGCTCGGTGGAGGACCACGTCGTCGACTCGTCGTCGGTGCCGATCATCACCAGCAGGGTCTCGAGCCGCGACGTGACCGAGCGCCTGCTCGAGGACAGCTTCCACGTGGCCACCCTCGACAACGACGCACCGTTGATCTTCGAGGAGTCGGCGGCGTTCGTCGCTCGCGTCGCCGCCGATGCACCGGCTCACTGACCGACGTACGGTAGGTCCGTGACCGGGCCAACCGACAAGCCCAGCGACGACGCCACGTGGCGCGAGATCGTCGCCAACTACGGCGAGCGCGTCCTCGGCCCGGAGGACGACGCCCGCGTCACCGAGCAGCAGACGGAGCCGGAGCCACGCCCGCCCGAGCTCGCTCCGCTCCCGGAGCCGGCGGACGTCGCTCCCGAGGAGCGGTTCGTCCCACCCCCGCCGCCGCCACTTCCCCGCCCACCGAAGGACCGGCTCGCCGCCTGGGTCGGCGTCTTCGTCTCACCCGTGATCCTGCTGCTCGCGACGGTCTTCCGCATCTCGCTGCCCACTCCGGTGGCCTGGCTGCTCATCGTCGGTTTCCTGGGCGGGTTCGGCTACCTGGTCTTCCAGATGCCCCGCGGCCCGAGGGATCCCTTCGACGACGGCGCTGTGCTGTAGGGCTCGCTCCGCTCGCCCGTCTGCCTCGCCGACGTGCGCTCAGGAAACCATCCGGCGCGCCAGCCAGGCAGCGCCGATCAGGCCGGCCTCGGGGCCGAGGGCGGCGGGGACGATCGAGGGGACGACGCGGTCGGCGGCACCGACCAGCGAGCGGGCGAGGGCAGCCCGGGCAGGGTCGAGGAGCAGGCGACCGGCAGCGGAGACGCCGCCACCCACGACGAGCAGCGCGGGGTCGAGCGCGGCGACCAGGTTCGCGAGCCCGACGCCGAGCCAGTCCCCCACCTCGGCGAAGGCCGCGAGCGCGACGGGGTCGCCCTGGCTGGCTGCCTCGGTCACCATGGCCCCGGTCAGTGCGCCGGGGTCGTCCCCCGTCACGGCGTTGAGGACTGCCGAGGCACCCAGGCGCGCACGAGCGTGCCGAACCAGCGCATTGCCGCTGCAGTACTGCTCCCAGCAGCCGGTGCGTCCGCACTGACACGGCAGCCCGCCGGGCACGACCTGCTGGTGGCCGAACTCGCCGGCCATGCCGCCGGCCCCGCGCCAGAGCTCGCCGCCGAGCACGACGGCCCCGCCGATGCCGGTGCCCAGCGTGACGAGGACCGTCGAGGAGACCTCGCGAGCGGCGCCGTACGCCGTCTCGGCCAGCGCCGTGCAGTTGGCGTCGTTGTCCATGATCACCGGCACGTTCCACGCGGCCGTCAACCGCGCGACGACGTCCTCACCGTGCCACGGCAGGTGCGGGGCGAAGAGCACGCGGGTGCGGGTCGGGTCCACGAAGCCGGCCGCGGCCAGCCCCACGGCCTCGATCCGGCGGCCGTCGGCCACCTCGTGCACCGCCTCAGCGAGCGCCGCCTCGACCAGGGCCGCGGGGACGCGGCGACCGGGGGTGTCGCGTCGGGCCGTGCGGACGACCGTGCCATGGGCGTCGACCTCGCCCGCGAGAACCTTGGTCCCGCCGATGTCCACGCCCACGAACATGCCGACTCCTCAGGGGTGGCGGGCCAGGTCGGCCGCCCCGATCAGGCCGGCCCGGTTGCCCAAGCGGGCCGGGCGGACCTCGGCGAGGGGGCGGTGGCCTCGACCGGTGAGCTCGCGGGCGAAGGCCGCGCGGAGGGGCTCGAGCAGCAGGTCGCCCGCGGCACTCACTCCCCCACCGACGACCACCACGGCCGGGTCGAGCACCGCGGCCAGCGAGGCGACGCCCTCGCCGAGCCACCGGCCCAGGTCGGCGAGCTGCTCGATCGCGAACGGGTCACCGGCCCGCGCGCACTCGGTGACCATCGGACCGGTGATCAGGTCGGGGTCGCCGCCGGCGCGGTCGAGGACCGTACGCGCCAGGAGCGAGCCGCCCGCAGCTGCCGCCCGCGCCTCGCGGACGAGGGCGGTGCCGCTGCCGTAGGCCTCGAGACAGCCGTGGTTGCCGCACCCGCACAGGGCGCCATCGGGCACCACGCGCATGTGTCCGACCTCGCCACCCACCCCGAAGCCTCCACGGTGCAACCGTCCGTCGAGCACGACGCCACCGCCGACTCCGGTTCCGACCGTGATGAGCAGCAGGTCGTCGACGTCCTCCCCCGCACCGAAGCGGAACTCACCCCACGCGGCCGCGTTGGCGTCGTTCTCCACGACCACCGGCAGGTCGACGCGGGTCTCGATCTCGGCACGGAGGTCCAGGTCGCGCCACGCCAGGTTGGGGGCGAACATGACCACCGAGCGTGACTTGTCGATGTAGCCCGCCGCGCCGATGCCGACGGCCGCCACCTCGTGACGGTCGCTCAGCTGGGTGATGACGCTGGTGATCGCGTCCTCGATCGCTGCGACGTCGGTCGCAGGCGAGATGACCCGGACCTCCTCGACGACGGTGCCGTCCTCGGCCACGACGCCGCCGAGGATCTTGGTACCTCCCACGTCGACGCCGCAGGTGAGGCTCACTCCTGGTCCTCGACGTCGCCGGGCCAGTCATCGGTCAGGTCGATGTGCTCGACGCCGGTGCCGCGCTGCTGAGGCACGGCGGTGGCGAGCATCGCCGTCGCAGCCTGGGCCAGCGACGTGACCGCCGTGGCGAGGTGCTCGCGGACCTCGGGCGAAGCCGATCGATAGACCTGGACGGCCCGGCACAGCGGGCAGTACCTGCAGTCCTCGCCGGTCGCGAGGTGTGCGTCCACGTCGTGCGCGGCGGCCGAGACCTGCTCGGCGATGCCGCCGAACGCCGCACCGGCGTCGGAACCGTGCTCGCGAGCCCAGTCGGAGACGGCGCCGAGCAGCTTGGCCGCCTCCTCGGCGGCGGAACCGACAGGGCCGCCCGGGTCGTGCGCGTCCGTCATGTCGCCTCGGCTCTCTCGCTGTGCTCCTCGACGCTCTGCTCACAGAACTGCACCTGCAGCTCCCCGTCCTTGACCCGAGCGCCGGCCACCCGATGCCGGGACAGCCCGGCGGGCACGGTGAGGAGACGACGATACGACCCGACGGTGACGACCAGGTCACCGCCGTTGCGGGCGAGATCCACGTCGGCCCGGTCGGCCAGCGGCAGGGCCAGGTGCAGCACCGTCGCTCCGGCGTGACTGGTCATCCGGAACGGCCCGTCGCCCTCGGGCACGGCGAGCGGGTCGGTGCCGTCGTAGGTCTCCGCCGCGAGGTCACGCAGCGCCGTCACCCCCACCGGCTCACCCGACCGGTACTCCGAGCGCCACAGCGGCAGGCCGGCGAAGGACTCCTCGACCTCGGCCAGGACCTCGTCCTGCGCGAGCACCCAGCCCGCCCTCCAGTCGTCGGCCCCCTCGGCCGGGAACACCCGGTTCGCCACCACGCCGTCGACGCGGTAGCCGTAGAGGGAGAGTGTCGTCCACGACCGGCGGGCCTCGGCGAGCACGACCGACTCGGGAGTGAGCACGATGCGCACGCTGGCGTCGGGGCCCGTGAGCAGCTCGCGCACCTCGTCGAGCTCGGCGTGCAGCCGGACGACCGCGTCGAACACCGCGTCCCCCGGCATCGGCACCCCCGCCGCCCGGGTCAGCACCGGCCGCAGTGCCTTCACCACGCGCCGCTCCACGGGGAGGATCCGGTCGATGTACCAGCCGAGGGCCTCGGGGAGCGCCAGCAGCCGCAACGTCTCCGCGGTGGGCGCGCAGTCGACGACCACGACGTCCCAGCGTCCCGACGCCGCGTGCAGCCGCAGCTCGAGCAGGGCCAGCACCTCCTCGGCGCCGGGCACCACGGTCAGCTCCTCGGCCGCCACCGGGTCGAGACCTGCCGCCGCCAGCACCGACATGAGGTAGCCCTGGATGTCTGCCCACGACTGCTCGAACCGGAGCTGGGCGTCGACCTGCTGCACCCACAGCCGCTCGCCGACCTCGAACGGCTCCTTCATCGACCCACCGGACGCCACTCCGAGCGCGTCGGCCAGCGAGTGCGCGGCGTCGGTCGAGAGCACCAGGGTCCGCCGGCCCGCCGCAGCCGCGAGGGCCGCCGTACCGGCGGCGAGCGTCGACTTGCCGACGCCGCCCTTGCCAGTGAAGAGGAGGATCCGCAAGGGGGTCAGGCCAGCGACTCGACGCGCTGCTTGAGGCCCTTCAGCGCGGTGTCGATCAGGATCTTCTCGCCCTTGCGCTTGATCATCCCGATCAGCGGGATGGAGACGTCGAGCGCGAGCCGGTAGGTGACCTCGGTCGAGCCGTCGCCACGGTCACCCAGCACGTACGCGCCGTCGAGGGCGCGCAGCATCTTGCCCTCGGCGAGGGTCCAGGTGACGTCGTGGTCGCCGTTCCACGTGTAGGCGAGCGTGTACTCGTCCTTGATCGGCGCGACGTCCAGGGAGAAGAAGACCTCCTGCGCCCGACCCCCGGCACCCTCGGCGCGTACCGTCGCCTGCTTCACGCCCTTCGCCCAGTCCGGGTAGGCCGCGAAGTCGGCGATCACGTCCATCACCGCAGCGGGCGGGGCGTCGATGACGATCGACGAGGAGGTCTGCTCAGCCATGACCCACGGAGCCTAGCAATCGGGCCACCACGGTCGGACGGTAGCCTCGCCCCCGATCGAACCCCGCCACCGAGGTCCCCGGGAGAGGGCGTGCGCGAGTTCTCCACCCCCATGTCCGGCCCCCTGTCCGCCGGGACCCCGGCGACGGGGAACCTCACCGACGACCTGGTCCGGAACGCCGCCGAGGCGCCCGACGGGATCGCGTTCGGGCGGCGCCTGCCGGGCTCGGAGGAGTGGACCGACGTCACGGCCGCGGAGTTCCTCGCCCAGGTGCGCGGCGTCGCCAAGGGCCTGGTCGCGGCCGGGGTCGCGGCGGGCGACCGGGTGGCCCTGATCTCGAAGACGCGCTACGAGTGGACGCTGTTCGACTACGCCATCTGGTTCGCCGGCGCGGTCGGCGTACCCCTCTACGAGACGTTCTCGGCCGACCAGATCGGTCATGTCCTCCGCGACTCGGGCGCCTGCGCGGCCGTGGCCGAGGGTCCCGCGCACCTGAGCCGGATCGCCGAGGTCCGCGGGGACCTCGAGGAGCTGCGGCACGTGTGGTCCATCGACGGCAACGCGGTGGACGTGCTCACCCGACTCGGCGCCGACATCTCCGACGACGACCTCCAGGTGCGGCGGTCGACGGCCACGCCCCTCGACCTCGCGACGATCATCTACACGTCGGGCACCACGGGCTCGCCCAAGGGCTGCATGCTCACGCACGGCAACCTCATGACCGCGCTCGACGTCGCGGTCGACGAGCTCGACGAGCTGTTCAGCCCTGAGGGTGCTGACGGTGCTGATGGGGCGGCGACCCTGCTCTTCCTGCCGCTCGCGCACGTGTTCGCCCGGGTCGTCCAGCTCGGGGCGGTGAAGGCCCGGGTCCGGCTGGGCCACAGCTCCGAACCCCAGTTCCTCGTGCGTGACCTCGGCCAGTTCCACCCGACGTTCGTGCTGGGGGTGCCGCGAGTGTTCGAGAGGATCTTCAACACGGCGTCCCAGAACGCCACGGCCGAGGGACGCGGCAAGCTCTTCGACCGGGCGGCGGAGGTGGCCATCGCCTGGTCCCGCGGGCTCGACCGCGGCAAGCAGTCGGTCGCGGTACGCGCCCAGCACGCCGTGTTCTCGCGCCTGGTCTACGGCAAGCTGCGCGCGGCGCTCGGCGGCCGGTGCGCGTACGCCGTCTCCGCCGGAGCACCGCTCGGCGAGCGGCTCGGGCACTTCTACCGCGGCATCGGGCTGGTCGTGCTCGAGGGATACGGCCTGACCGAGACGACGGCGGCGCTCACCGTGAACACCCCGGATGCGGTCAAGATCGGCACGGTTGGTCGGCCGATCCCCGGCACCACCGTGCGCGTGGCCGACGACGGCGAGCTGCTCTTCCGGGGAGGCCAGGTGTTCGCCGGCTACTGGGGCGACGAGCCGGCCACCGCCGAGGTGCTGGAGCGTGACGGCTGGTTCCACACCGGCGACCTCGGCGAGATCGACGACGAGGGCTTCGTGCGGATCACCGGCCGCAAGAGGGAGATCCTGGTGACGGCGGGCGGCAAGAACGTCGCACCGGCCGTGCTGGAGGACCGGCTGCGTGCCCATCCCCTGGTGGACCAGTGCCTGGTCGTCGGCGACGGCCGCCCTTTCATCGCCGCGCTGATCACGCTCGACCCCGAGTCGGTGACCGCGTGGGCCGAGCACCGTGGCAAGTCGACCGCTCTGGGCGGCCTGCTGGACGACGCGGACCTGCGCGCCGAGCTCGACGAGGCGGTGGAGGAGGCCAACAAGGCCGTCTCCCAGGCGGAGGCGATCCGGAGGTACGCCGTGCTGCCGGTGGCCTGGACCGAGGAGGGTGGCGAGCTCACTCCCAGCCTCAAGCTCAAGCGGGATGCCGTGCTGCGCGCGCACCGCGGGGACGTCGCGGATCTCTACGGCGCCTGACCCCCCAAGCCTCCACCATCCATTTCTTTACGAAAAGCCCCCGCGCTCCCGAGGCCGCCTTTACGATTCGTGAGGCGAGCCGCCCGTGGCCCGCCTCAAAGCTCAAGACCACACCGTCGTCCGCAGAAATCACCGCAGACCAAGCTCAGCGCTGGGGGGTGCTGGGTCGACTTCCAGGCACCGAAAGGGTCACCGCCGATGGATCGCCGCAGGATCCTCCTCATCATCGCCGCCGTAGTCGCCGCACTCGGCACACTCCTCGTCTTCCTCTACGTCCGCAACGCCGACGCTCGTGCACAACAGAGCGTCGACACCGTCCAGGTCCTCACGGTCAACCAGCCCATCGCGGCCGGCGAGAGCTACGACGACGCCTTGGCTGCCGGCAAGATCGCTGCCACAGGAGTGGCCCGCAGTCAGCTCCTCGACAACGTGCAGACCAGTCCCGACGCCCTGAAGGGCACGGTCGCGCTGCAGAACCTGTTCAGCGGCGAGCAGGTGGTGGCCGACAAGTTCGGCGCCAACGCCGCCGACGCCGCCTCGCCGCTCGGTATCCCCGAGGGGAAGATGGCCATCTCGGTGAACCTCACCGATCCCGACCGGGTCGCGGGCTTCGTCAACCCGGGGTCGGAAGTGGCGATCTTCGTCACGACCGTCACCGGAGGCGACGCCGCTGCCGGTGCCCCAGCCGGAGCGGGACCTGCCACCAACGTGCTGCTGGATCGCGTCACCGTCCTCGGGGTCGGCAGCACGACGCCGGTCACGACGACCACCACGGCGGAGGACGGCACCCAGCAGACGGAGCAGCTGCCTCGTACGCTGCTGACGCTCGCCCTCTCCCAGGAGGACGCCCAGAAGGTGATCCTCGCGTCGAAGACCCTCGACGTCACCTTCGCCCTCCTCACCAAGGACAGCTCCGTGTCGGCCGACGCTCCTACGACCACCAACACCGACGTCCTGCCCTGACGTCTTTCGTGACCGGAAGGTAGGCCATGCCCGTCATCGTCGATCCCGACAGTGGCAGTGTCCGCCGGCTCCTCGGCGCCCTGCCACCGGGATGTCAGTCGGTCGACTCGATCGAACGACTGCTTCCCTGGCTGTCGCAGCACTCCGATGAGTACGTCATCGTGCTGGGACCGAACGTCCGGTTCGACGACGCCGTCACGGTCTGCGAAGGGCTGCGCGTCAGCCGGCCGATGATGGGGGTGGTCCTGGTTCGCGAGAGCTTCGACACGCAGACCCTGGCGCGCGCCATGCAGGCCGGGGCCCGCGAGGTGGTCGCCATCAACGACCTCGACAGCATCGCTGGTGCCGTCACGCGCGCCCATCAGTTCTCGGTGGCCCTGCGGGGTCCGGGACAGGCCGAGCACCAGGGCAGCGTGATCGCGGTGTTCTCGCCCAAGGGTGGCGTCGGCAAGACCACGATCGCGGTCAACCTCGCGCTGGCGCTGACCGACAAGGGCAGCCGACAGGTCTGCCTGGTCGACTTCGACCTGGCCTTCGGCGACGTGGCGATCACGCTCCAGCTCTTCCCGACGCACACGATCGAGCACGCCATCGGGTCGGAGGGCAACGTCGATGTGGCCCTGCTCGAGTCCCTGTTGGCGCGCTACCAGGACTCCTTGAAGGTGCTGCCCGCGCCGAGCCACCCCGACGTCCGGGAACGGATCTCGCCGACGCTCATCAGCCAGACCTTGGCGACGTTGCGCACCATGTTCGACTACGTCGTCGTCGACACGGCGCCCGCGTTCGACGAGCAGACGTTGACCACGCTCGAGGACGCCGACGAGTGCGTGATCATCGCGACGCTCGACGTCCCCACCCTCAAGAACGTCAAGGTGGCCCTCGACACCCTCGAGATGCTGAACATCGGCCGCGGCCATCGACACCTGCTCCTCAACCGGGCCGACGACGCGGTCGGGATCGACGCCCAGAAGGTCGAGTCGATCCTGGGGATGGACATCTCGACCCAGATCACCACGTCCATCGACATCGCGGCGTCCACCAACTCAGGGGTACCCATCCTCACCTCGACGCCCAACCACCCGTCCAGCGCGGCGATCCGCAACCTGGCGGCGATGTTCACCGGGGATGCCGTCCCGACCTCAGACCTCGAGCCCGGCCGTCACGCAGAAGTCGACGGTGAACGGCGCTCCCGCATGTTCAGGATCCGGAGGTAGTGCCGTGAACACCTCACGAGAGACCGCACTCCCCCCGCTGCGCTCCTTCCGCACACTATTCCGAGGGGACCTCCACAGATGAGCAGTCTTGCCGAGCGCCTGGCTGCGGCTCGCCGTCAGGCAGAGCAGGCGGCCCAGGGCGACAACGCACCCGGTCCGGATGCGGCCGAACCGGCAGGTCCGGGGGCCAACGGGAGCGGCCCCGACCCGGCGGCGCCGAAGGATCCCGGACAGCGCAGCGGGTACGCCGCCTCGGCGGATGCCAACAGCGGCGGCGAAGCAGCCGAGGGCCGTCGCCGTCAGGCCCCGAAGGTCGCCGACCCCACGTCTCGTCGTCGCGGGGGCAGCACGGAGCAGGAGCGGCTCGACGAGCTGAAGAGTGTCGTGCACGCCGAGCTGGTCAAGCAGCTCGGCCCGCACCTCTACGCCGCCGACGTCGACCAGGCCGACCTCGAGAGCCGCGTCCGGCAGGTGCTGGGCGACGTCCTCTCGCGCCAGGACCGCCCGATCAGCAACGCCGATCGGGTGAAGATCACCCAGGAGATCAGCGACGACATCCTGGGCTACGGCCCGATCGAGCCCTTCCTCCGCGACGTGGACGTCTCGGAGATCATGGTCAACGCCCACGACCAGATCTACCTGGAGAGGGACGGCCGCCTCCAGCCCGTCAAGGCCCAGTTCAGCGACGAGGCTCACCTGCGTCGCACGATCGACAAGATCGTGTCCCGCATCGGCCGTCGCGTCGACGAGTCCAGCCCCATGGTCGACGCGCGACTGCCCGACGGCAGCCGTGTCAACGCCGTCATCCCGCCCCTGTCGATCGACGGCTCCTGCCTGACCATCCGCAAGTTCGCCACCGACCCGTTGACCGTGCACAACCTCATCGACTTCGGCTCCCTCTCGGAGAAGACGGCAGACTTCCTCGACGCCTGCGTCCGCGGCCGTCTCAACATCTTTGTCTCGGGCAGCACCGGCGCCGGCAAGACGACGACGCTCAACGTGCTGTCCTCCTTCATCCCCAACGACGAGCGCATCGTGACCATCGAGGACGCCGCCGAGCTCCAGCTGAAGCAGGACCACGTGGTCCGCCTCGAGTCGCGTCCCGCCAACATCGAGGGCAAGGGCGCGGTCACCATCCGCGACCTGGTGAAGAACTCGCTGCGTATGCGCCCCGACCGCATCATCGTCGGTGAGGTGCGCGACGCCTCGGCGCTCGACATGCTCCAGGCCATGAACACCGGTCACGACGGCTCGATCTGCACCCTCCACTCCAATGGTCCGCGCGACACGCTGGCTCGCATGGAGACCATGGTGCTGATGGCCGGCATGGACCTGCCCGTGCGGGCGATCCGCGAGCAGGTGGCCTCCGCGGTCGACCTGATCGTTCACCAGACCCGTTTCAAGGACGGCTCGCGCCGGATCACCCACGTCACCGAGGTCGAGTCGATGGAGGGTGACGTGATCACCCTCCAGGACATCTTCGTGTACGACCACTCCGCCGGCTTCGACCAACAGGGCCGAGCCATGGGTGGACTGATCCCGACCGGCCTGCGGCCCAAGTTCCTGGAGAAGATGACGCACTCCAACGTGACCGTCGACCCGATGCTCTTCTCGAGGGGCGCGCGATGAGCCCGCTCGTCGTCGTCCTGGTACTGGCGGACCTGCCACCCTGGGCCCTCTACGCCGGTCTCGTCGCCCTCGGTATCGGTCTTCTCGGGGTGCTCACGCTGGCGATCCCGAAACCTCGGGAGATGACCGCCGAGGAAACCGTCGAGATGTACACGTCCGGACGGACGGGCGCCGGGCACCACGCTGCGCCCGTGCAGCAGGACCAGCTCGCCACGGCCAAGTCCGCCGCCGCTGAGCTGTTGCGCCGCAACAAGAGCATCGAGATGCGGATCAACGCTCGCCTCGAGGCGGCGGGAAGCCAGCTGAACGGCTCCGAGTGGCTGCTGATCCATACAGGCATCGTGATCGTGGCCGGTTTCATCGGCACCGTCATCGGAGGCGGCAGTCTGATCGTCGGGCTGCTGTTCCTCGGCCTCGGGGTCGCGCTGCCCTGGATGTGGCTCGGCCTGAAGCGCAGCCGACGCCGCAAGAACTTCGGCAAGAACCTGCCCGACACGTTGCAGCTGATGGCCGGGTCCTTGACTGCTGGTCTGTCCCTGGCCCAGTCCATCGACACGATCGTCAGCGAGGGCACCGAACCGATCGCCTCCGAGTTCCGTCGGGTGCTGGTCGAGACCCGCCTCGGAGTCAGCCTCGAGACGGCCCTCGAGGGCGTGGCCGAGCGCTTCGACAGCAAGGACTTCGCCTGGGTGGTGATGGCCATCAACATCCAGCGGCGCGTCGGTGGCAACCTGGCCGAGCTGCTCAACACCGTGGCCTCGACGATCCGCGAACGCGAGTACATGCGCCGGCAGGTCGCGGCCCTGGCTGCGGAGGGCAAGCTGTCGGCCTTCGTGCTCGGCGGCCTTCCGCCGCTGTTCTTCATCTACCTGTACATCACCAAGTACGACTACGTGTCTGCGCTGTGGTCCCGGCCCCTGGGCTATCTCATGCTGGGCGGAAGTGTGTGCATCCTCGCCGTTGGTGCCTTCTGGATGTCCAAGATCATCAAGGTGGAGGTCTGACTCGTGACCATGTTGGGCATCATGGGCGTGCTGTTGGTCTTCACCGCACTGGCCCTGGCAGCCTCGGCCGCGCGGAATGCGGCGCCGAGCACTGGCGTCGCGCGTTCGCTCGAGCTGATCGAGGCCATGACGACGGCGCCGAGCGAGCTCAAGGCCGACCTCGACAAGCCGTTCGTGGAGCGGGTCCTGATCCCGCTGCAGAACAGGTTCACGGGCCTCGGTCGCCGGCTCTCCGGTGCTGACAGCTCCGAGCGGATCCGACGCAAGCTCGACCTCGCCGGAAACCCGCCCGGGTGGACCGTCGACCGGGTGATGAGCGGCAAGGTGGTCGGGGCCATGGCCGGCTTCGTCGGCGGCGTGCTGTTCTCCTTCATGCTGGGCAGCCCGATGATCAAGGTCCTGGTCATCGCCGGTGTCACCCTGGCCGGCTTCTTCGCACCGGCCATGTATCTGTACCAGCGCGCCCACGACCGCTCGAACCGCATGCAGCGCGAGCTCGCCGACGCCATCGACCTGCTCACCATCTCGGTGGAGTCCGGACTCGGGTTCGACGCCGCACTGCAGCAGGTCGCTCACAACACCGAGGGGCCGCTGGCCGACGAGTTCTCCCGGGTCCTCCGCGAGATGCAGATCGGCTCCTCGCGTTCAGAGGCGTTGCGCGCCCTGGCCGAGCGCACGAGTCTCGTCGAGCTCCGCCAGTTCGTGAGCGCGATGGTCCAGGCCGACGCCTTCGGAATCCCGATCGCCAACGTCCTGCGCGTCCAGTCGTCCGAGATGCGGGTGAAGCGTCGTCAACGTGCCGAGGAGAAGGCGCAGCAGGTGCCCGTCAAGATGACCGTTCCCCTGATCTTCTGCATCCTCCCCGCCCTGTTCATCATTGTGATGGGTCCCGCCGCCATCCAGATCATGGACCAGTTCGCCGGCCTTCAGTAATGACGGAGCGCTCCCCACGCCAGTACGGCTTCCTGGCCGCCACCACACGTGGCTTCGCCTGGGTCGCCCTCGCGGTGGCGAGCGTGCTGGCCAAGGACAGCACGGCCGTCCTCGCCGTGCTGGCCATCGGTTGCATCTGGCTGGCGGCCACGGCCGCCGAACGCATGGGGCTGCCGGCCAGCGTCACCATCGCGGGCGAGGCTGCCCTGATCGGCATGGCGAGTGCGCTCGCCCTCACCCAGAGCTACCAGGTCCTCACGGTCCTCGCCTTCCCGCCCTTCATCGCCGCGCTGCGACGAGGCGCGGTGGGGGCCGTGGCGTCCCTCCTGATCGAGCTCGTCGGCTTCGTCGTGACCGTCGTGACGGTGACGGGCGGGATCTCCGTCCCGGCCGTCACCAGCCTGGTGACGTGGACGATCTTCAGCCTCGGGCTGGCGCTGATCGGCACGTTCATCCACGTCACCTACCGCGAGCCGGCCGATCCGCTGGACTCCTACCGCAACGCCCAGGCGCTGATCCGCGAGCTCATCGGACTGTCCGACGAGCTGCACCGGGGCCTGGAGCCCGTCACCCTCGCCGCCATGATCGCGAGCGCGGTGCACGACGAGCTGCCGGTGCGGGGACTGGTCGTGCACGTGCCCCGGGGTGAACAGCTGACCGCCATCATCAACGACCACACGGGCACGAGCGACGAGCTCCAAGAAGCCGAGGAGCTGGCCGACCGCGCGTTACGGCACCAGACGATCCTCGTCGAGGAGCACGCCTTCGCCCTGCCGCTGGGCAGCGGCGCCGGCACCGTCGCCGTCGTCACCGGCTTCCTCTCCCCCGGGCTCGACCCCGTCGCCCTGGGCCTGCACACGACCCTGACGACCCTCGCCATCCGCCTGGAACCCGACATCGTGCACCTCGACACGGCGCTCCTCTTCGCCGCCTTCCGCGACGCCGCGACCGTCGAGGAACGCCGGCGCCTGGCCCGCGAGATGCACGACGGGGTGGCCCAGGAGATGGCCTCGCTGGGCTATCTCGTCGACGACCTGATGGCCGAGAGCGACTCCCCCGAGCTGACGATGCGCCTCCAGATCCTCCGCGAGCGACTCAGCAGTGTTGTCGGCGAGGTCCGTGCGTCCGTGCGCACGCTGCGCACCAGCGTCGGCGAGAGCGAGAGCCTCGGGACGGCCATCGGGTCCCTTGCCCGTCACCTCAGCGGCGGGTCCGGTGTCCCGATCCAGGTCACCCTCGACGAGAGCACGCAGCGGCTGCGGCCGGACGTCGAGGCGGAGCTCCTGCGGATCACCCAGGAGGCCATGAACAACGCGGTCCGGCACTCGGCAGCCACCCTGATCGAGGTCCAGTGCACCGTGGCTCCCCCGCTGGCCGAGATCACCGTGGCCGATGACGGCCAAGGCATCCTCAGCCGTCGCGAGGACTCCCACGGGCTGGAGATCATGGCCGAGCGCGCCCGGCTGGTCGAGGCGCGGTTCACCGTGCAGCAACGCGAGCCCCGGGGAACGATCATCTCTGTCGTCCTCGAGGGGTCACCGTCGAGCCGTCGAGCCGTCCTCCGATCGGCCGAGAGCCCGTCCCCCACCAGCAACTCGTCCGGCTCGGGGCGTGTCCTGCAGCCGTGACCAGCACCCAACAGGAAGTCTGGCGAACATGACCATCCACACCCCCGAAGGCGACACCACAGTCCTGGTCGTCGACGACCACGAGCTCATCCGACAGGGTCTGGTCGGCGCCTTCGGCCGCGAGCCCGGGATGACCGTCGTCGGCGAAGCCGCCACCGTGACCGAGGCTCTGAAGGTCTACGAAGGCCAGGAACCCCAGGTCGTCGTCACCGACCTCCAGCTGCCCGACGGCACCGGTCTCGACATCATCCGGGCGATCCGTCGGGACAACCAGAAGGCCGGCCTGGTGGTGGTCACGATGCACTCGGGCGACGACCAGATCTTCGCCGCCATGGAGGCCGGCGCGTCCGCCTTCGTCGGCAAGGACGCCCCGAGCGCGGAGGTCGTCAAGGCCGCCAAGCACGCCGTGGTCTCCCCTCGGTCGTTCCTGTGCGCCGGGCTGGTGGGCGCCATGATGCGCCGCTGCATCAGCGGAGTCCACCCGGCTTGTCCGACCGTGAGCACCAGGTGCTGGTTCTCCTCGCCGACGGCCTCGGCGCGCGGCCAGATCGCCCAGAAGCTCTACCTCAGCGAGTCCACCGCCAAGTCCCACATCGCCCGCATCTACCAGAAGCTCGGCGCGAGCAACCGAGCCCAGGCGTTGGTCACGGCGATGCGCATCGGGCTGCTCAGCAGCCTGCCGACGCGCGTCCTCGCTGACTAGGGTCTGCCGCAGTCGCTCCCGCCGCCCGGATTCATCGGTGCAGGTCCGCGTCTTCTCGCGTTTTCCTGCGGTGGTGAGCCGACCAGGGAAACATAGTCCGAAAGGACTACTCGACAACGAACGTTCGCCTGATGAGGGGGAGCGCCGAATCGGGAAGACTTTTGTCCGGAGGCCCCGGCCTTCTTGGAACTCACATCCCTTTCCACACAGGAGACAAAGAAATGCTGGACTACCTCCGCATCATGATCAACGCCCGCCTCGCCAAGATGGACGAGCGCGGCGCGTCCGCCGTCGAGTACGGCCTGCTCGTTGCCGGCATCGCCGCCGTCATCGTGGGCATCGTCTTCGTCCTCGGCAAGCAGCTCTCGACGGCGTCTTCACCAACACCAGCACGCTCGATCAGCGCCAACTGACCGAGTCAGCCCGTCTGACACGTCTGGTGGCCGTGGACCTGGTCGAACGCCAGGTCCACGGCCCCGGCCCTAGGAGCAACGATGTTCGTCCTCGTCCCCCAACTGCTGCTCGGTCTGCTGCTCCGCGTCTCGGCGTCCTGGCTGAGGGCCGACGCGTGACGAGCGCGGCGCCTCCGCCGTCGAGTACGGCCTGCTCATTGCCGGCATCGCCGCCGTCATCGTCGGATCCGTGTTCGTCCTCGGCCAGGGTGTCTTCTTGGACCTCTTCACCAAGACCTGCAACTCGATCGGCGCTGAACACAGGCACCGCCTGCTGATGCGCTGACCTACTGGTCCGACAGCCACCCGGCGATCGCGATCCTCTCACGCGTCGTCGGGTGGCTGCCGAACCAGAACTGCGTCCAGGCCGGCCCGGTCAGATCGGCCAGTGAGCGGCTCGCGAGCTGCCGTTGGACCTCGATGAACGCCTGCGGGTCGTGCGTCGCGAGCAGGGCGTCGACATCGGCCCGGGTCTCGATCCGCCGGCTGATCCCGTTCTGGATCGGACTGGCCAGCAGGCCCGCCACCGCCACCAGGGCCAGGACCAGTGGCACCACCGCCGGATCTCCGGCGGTTCTCTGCATTTCGGGGCCGCGTGCCCGCCTCCGCCGTCGCTCGATCACCAGGCCGAGCAGGCCGATGCCCAGCACGGCCCCGGCCGCGCCGAGCAGCGAGCCGGTGAGCACGTCGTCGTGCCGCGCGTGCGACAGCTCGTGGGCGACGACCGAGAGCACCTGGTCCTCCGGGACGTCGCGGACCAGGTTGTCGTAGAGCACCACCCGCCGCGTGCTGCCGAATCCCGACACGTAGGCGTTGAGCGTCGTGGTCCGACGTGAGGCGTCCGCCTCCAGCACGTCGTCGACGTGCACGCCCTCGGCCTCGGCCAGCTCGAGCACGCCCGTGCGCAGGTGCCCGTCGGGCAGCGGGGTGAAGGAGCTGAACAGCGGCTCGACCAGCACGGGGTAGACGAACGAGCCCAGCATCACGAGGGCGGCGGCGATCCCCGCTGCGATGGCCGGCCACCAGGTCCGCCAGCGCCGTGCGGTGCCGACGACGACGAGCAGCACCAGGCTGCTCGCCACCACGTTGACCGCCCAGGAGACGGCCACGTCGCGCAGCCAGTCGGGCCATGCCTGGGTGGAGAGACCGTAGGAGACGCGGCGCCGGTAGGCGACGATGGCGAAGGGCAGCGTGGCCAGCCTGCCCACCAGCGACACGAGGGCGACCCCGAGCACCACCCGTACCCACCACCAGCCCCGCAGCCGGCCGACCAACCGGGCGCCCGCCTCGGTGAAGCCCAGCCAGCACACGACCACCAGGGACACGAGGAGCGAGGACCAGCCCAGCCAGCGGGCGGGGCCGGCGTACGCCTCGGCCCGGGCGAGCTGCTCCGGTGAGAGCACGGTCTCGGGGGCCGGCAGGGTGGAGGGCCCGCCACCAGGCACGGGCTGCCACGGAACGAGCACGATCGCCAGGGTGACGAAGCAGACGGCCCCGGCGACAGCCACGGCTGCGGCGACCGTCCGCACGCTGGCCACCGGACGCGTCACTGCGCCAGTCTCTCAGGACGTTGACTCAGTCCGTTGAGTCAGCCCGCCGCATCCGCCAGCCGCCGCTGCCAGCGACGCGTCAACGCGGCCTCGGTGATGCCGAAGCGGTGCTGGAGCGCCGACTCCAGGGAACCGCCGTCGGCGACCTCGTCGTAGAGGTCGACCAGGGCCTGCTCTCCCCCACTGTCGGCCAGCAGCACGCAGGCCAGCCAGGCACTCTCGTACGTCGCCCCGAGGTGCGTCGCGCCGGTCGCGAACTCGGCGGGTCCGGGCAGGTGGTCCGGCACACCGTTCCGGCGTACCTGGTGGATGATCTGACCGGCCGTGGTGCTCAGCGGCAGGTCGACGTCGCGGAGCGCCACGTAGTCGGCGAACCCCTCGAGGAGCCAGGGGGCGACGTCGCTCCGGGCGGCGTCGGTGGCGACGTGGACCGCCTCGTGGCTGAGGACGACCTGCGCACCGGTGGGCTGGAGCCGGTCGAACACCTCAGGATTGACGAACACGTGGACGGGCGAGTCGGTGTCGGTCGAGCCGTCGGCCGGAGCGGTGACGGCCGCGATGCCCGCCGTGTGGCCGGGTTCGGCGTCCAGGGCGCGGTCGAGCGCCGCGCTCGTGGCCGGTACCTCGACCACGAGTCGGCCGCGCCAGTCCGGCAGCACGCGACCGACGACTCCCACCGAGGCCGAGGCCAGCGTCGCGTACCGCTCGGCCTCGCTGCGCCCGAGGCTGCCGTCACCGGCGACCACGACCAGCACGCGCGGCGCCCGTCGGACCACCACCGGACCCGCGAGCCAGCCGGGCACCCGGCCTGCGTCTGGCCGGCCGAACCCCGCGATCGCCACCCCGTCGGAACCGACGGGCACGAACTGGACGTCCAGCTCCGCGCGCGACGGCGCGGCTCGCAGCGTCGCCGCGGAAACGCCAGGTGGCGGCCACGGCACCCGCCCACCGGCCCGAGGCGTCGACGCTGCCTACCTCGTCCACGTAGCGCAGGTCCAGCACGAGACCCAGCGACCGGGCGTTGGCCGCGACGGCGCGCAGCAGGTCCGCGGCCTCGGGGTCGTCCGCGGGCGCGAGGGCCGCGGCGGCGTCCTCGTCACCGTCGCCGAGCGCGGTCTCCAGGGCCTGCAGCGCTGCACTCGCCTCGGCGGGCCGCGGTTGCGGCGCGGTCTGTACCGGCGAGGGGGCGACGTACGGCGAGTCGTCCCGCACCGCCCACGTGATGCCCCCGGCGGCCAGGGCGGCCACCGCAACGAGGCCGACCATCCAGCGTCTGCTGGATGACCGGCCCGCGGTGCTCACATCGGTGTGCGGGCGAAGATCAGCCAGGGCGGACCGCGCCGGAGTACGGCATCGAGAACAGGCCGGCCACCAGGACGCCCGCCCCGGGGTTGGCGGCGTGCACGATCAGGCCGTTGCCGATGTACATGCCGACGTGGCTGATCGGGCTGTAGTAGAAGACCAGGTCGCCCGGCTGCAGGGCGCTCGAGGAGATGTGCGGTCCGGCTCCGAACTGCGCGCTTGACGAGTGCGGCAGGCCGACGCCCGCCTGGGCCCAGGCCATCATCGTCAGGCCCGAGCAGTCGAAGGCGCTCGGCCCGGCCGCGCCGTAGACGTAGGCGTCACCGACCTGGGCCAGCGCGTACTGGACCGCCGCCCCCGCTCGACCGGAGGCAGGGACGTCGGTGGGCAGGCGGACACTGCCGCTTCGGGAGGCGAGCAGCTCCTCACGCTCGTCCTCCTTGAGCTGGCCGAGCTGGTCCTTGGCCTCGGCGAGCTTGTCCTGCACCACCGCCTGCTCCTTGGCCAGCTCCTTCTCGAGCGCGGCCATCCGGGCCCGACGGTCGTCGGTCGCGGAGCTGCGGATGTCGAGGGCCTTGAGCTCGGTGCTGTAGTCGGCGAACAGCTGCGACTGGATGTCGTTGTAGGCCGCGATCGTGGTCAGCTGGGAGAGGAACTGACTCGGGTCCTCCGACACGACGGCCTGGCCGACGGCCGAGAGGCTGGTGCCTTCGTACTGGCTGACGATGGAGTCCTGGACCTGCTCGCGGACCGTGGTGAGACGGTCGTCCTGGCGGTCCTGGTCGGCCTGGAGCGAGCCGACGTCCTTGCGGAGCTCGTCGAGCTCCACCTTGGCGTCGTGATACCGCTCCTCGGCCTGCTCGGCCTGGTGGTAGAGCCTGTCGACGCGCGTCTGGACCTCGTCGATGGTGGGTTCGGCCTGCGCCGGCGAGCTCGGCACGGAGCCGATCACGAGGGCGAGAAGGACTGCAGTGATGGCGGCGCTATAGCGCCTCCGACCGTTCAGCACGAGCGGGCGGTCTCCTTGGTTGTCGTACGCCTACCGGGTGAGCTGACGGGTTCGGGCACGACATGGCCTTACCCCTCTTCCGTGGCGGGCCGACCTGCCGGCCGCCATTCTCGGAGGGGATTCACCCCAGGTGGGTTGGTTCCCCGGCTCCGGACCTCCCCAGCCGAGGCTGAGACGGGCCGAACTCGACGCGGCACTCGCGCGGACCCTGGTGGTCCACTTCCACGAGTACCTCAGCGCCACACACTAGTAGCGCTCCGACCGGGCGTCCAAACTCCGGTCCAGCCTGTCGTGGATATGTCTCGTATCACGGTGCTGCCGGTCCGTCGCCAGGCGCTCCGCCAGGGTCAGGCCGACTCGATCTCGGGCGATGCCACGGGCTGGACCAGCCGCAGCGGTGGCACCAGGCCGCCCTGGGCGAGGACGTCGAGTGCACGGCACGCGTCGTCGTCGAAGGTCAGCTCGGGGGGAGGACCGAGCAGCACCGTCACCACGCAGTCTCCGCAGGCCAACCCCCGCACCACGCAGGTGTCGCAATCGATCCTCGTCGTCATGTCCCGAACACTGACAGGGACCACCGACAACGCCCTGCCGAGCAGCGGCGGGAAGGGCTCAGCCGCGCCCGAGGAGCTGGACCAGCGCGGAGGCCGTGGCCACCCGGGCGCCGCCGGCGCGTGCGTCCCGGACCACCTCCTGGTCGTCGGAGACGACCACAACGGTCCGCCCCGGGGGCTCGGTGGCGACCAGGTCGCGGATCACGTCGTCGGCGATCACGCCCGGCGGGCTGAACAGCACCTTCACGCCGCGGGGTGCGGCGACCACGGGGCGGCTGGTCAGGTTCGCCGCGTCGAAGACCACCGTCGTCTCGACGCCGGTGCGGGCCACGAGCGGGGCGAGCGAGCGCAGCAGCCGCTGCCGCTGCGCCTCGAGGGACGAGCCGGCCCACGCGCCCTTGCTCACGTTGTAGCCGTCGACGAGCAGGCGGGCACGGGGCATGGTCAGCAGCTGTTCGAGGATGCCGGCGCTGCCCGGACCCAGCACGCCCGAGGCCCCCGGTGTCCGGGCGTCGTCGACGGGCTCGGACAGCTCCGCCTCGAGCCGGTCGGCCGGTGCGCCGGCGACCGGTGAGAGACCGAGCTCACGGCGCAACCCGGACGCCGCCTCGATGACGGCATCGAGGAGCAACCGCGAGCGGATGGTCGCCTCGTCGCGATCGGCCCGCGAGGTCCGCCGGTCCTCGCGGCGCTGGGCCGCCTGCTCCGACTCGAGCTGCTCGACACGCGCACGGAGCTGGCGCACCTCCTTGTCCTGGGCCGACTCCAGCGTCGCGGCCCGTGCCCGGGCCTCCTGCGCCAGCCGCAATGCCTCCTCCGCGGTCTCACGGGCCTGGCGTTCGGACGAGCGGGACTCACCGAGCTTGCGGCGGAGCGTGGCGTTCTCCGTCTTGTACTCCTCGACCTGGGCCCGTGCCTTGGCCCGCGCCTCGCGGAGGGACTGGTCGGCCGTCTCGAGCCGCTCACGCAGCCGGGCCAGCTCGGTGGGTTCGCGATCGGCCGCGCGTGCACCGGATCCCAGGGCGGCCTCGACCTTCTCCACGAGCTCGGTCCACCCCTCCCCGCGTGTCAGCCAGGCCCGGGCTGCGGCGTCCACGCGGTCGTCGTCGCGGGGCGGCCGGGCAGCCACCTGGACGGCGACGCGGTCCCGGAGCTCGTCGTCCTGCAGTGCGCTGGCGATCGCGGCGCCCCCCAGACGCGCCCGCCGGTTGGGCGCGAAGTCCGCGACCCGCCGGACGGCAGGAGGGAGGCCGGCCACCTGCGGCAGCACGTCGGCGGCGAGCGACAGCACCCGGGAGCGGACGGGGTCGGGCAGCGCAGACAGGTCGTCGTACGCGCCGCCGTCGGGTCCCACAGGTTGGGTGGCCATGTCGGTCTCCGGGTCAGCCCGTCCCAGCGGTGGGCATGGCCCGCGGCGCGTGGAGCGGGACGACCTCGATCGCGTCGGACCGTCCGCACCACCGGCAGGTGACGGCCTCGACGGTCTCGCCGCGCACCTCGGTGTCCTCGACCACCGCATCGCCCGCCAGGTCGACGTGCCAGAACTCCATGGTCCGCCGGGACCGGGCGACGTCGAACCGCGTCAGGTTGCCGCAGCCGCCGCACCGCCAGCGCTGGTCCGGCCCGGGAAGGGCGAGGTTGCCCGGGTTGCCCATGGCTGCTCCTGACGTCGGGTCGCGGGGGCGGGATGCCGTGAACCCCAGCGTATTGCGCGTGCCCTGCCGAGGAATGTCGGCGTGCGCGTCTACCTTCCGGAACATGGGGCTCCTCGGCGTCAACGATCGCGGGACGCGATGGGAGTCGCAACGCACTTTCGACGAGCTCGGCCGGCCGCTGCGCGAGATGACGTTCTGCGTCGTCGACCTCGAGACGACGGGCGGCTCGGCCGCGGCCGGCTCGATGATCACCGAGATCGGGGCGGTCAAGGTGCGCGGCGGCGAGGTCCTGGGAGAGTTCCAGACCCTGGTCAACCCCCACACGGCGATCCCGCCGTTCATCGCCGTGCTCACGGGCATCACCAACTCGATGGTGGCGGATGCACCGCCCATCGAGTCGGCGCTGCCGGCGTTCCTCGAGTTCGCGAGCGGCTGCGTGCTGGTCGCGCACAACGCGCCGTTCGACGTGGGCTTCCTGCGCCACTTCGCCGAGGTGCAGGGCCGTCCGTGGCCGGCGTTCGAGGTCCTCGACACCGCCCTGATGGCGCGACGGGTGATCACGCGCGACGACGCCCCCAACTGCAAGCTGTCGTCCCTGGCCAAGGTGTTCCGGTCGTCGACGACCCCCAACCACCGGGCGCTGGCCGACGCCCGGGCGACGGTCGACGTGCTGCACGGGCTGATGGAGCGGCTCGGCGGCCTCGGCGTGCACACCGTCGAGGAGCTGCAGACGTTCTCCTCGCGGGTCAGCCCGCTGGTGCGCCGCAAGCGGCACCTGGCCGAGCACCTCCCCCACGCCCCCGGCGTCTACCTGTTCCGCGACGACAGCCGGCGGGTGCTCTACGTCGGTACGTCGCGCGACCTGCGAGCCCGGGTGCGGTCCTACTTCACGTCCTCGGAGACCCGCAGCCGGATGGGCGAGATGGTCGGGCTGGCGAGCGAGGTGACGGGCATCGAGTGCGCGACGCCCCTGGAGGCCGAGGTGCGCGAGCTGCGCCTGATCGCCGAGCACAAGCCTCGCTACAACCGTCGCTCGCGGTTCCCCGAGAAGGTCACGTTCATCAAGCTGACCACCGACCCGTGGCCGCGGTTGTCGCTGGTCAAGCGCGTGGTCGACGACGGGGCCGACTACCTCGGGCCGTTCAGGTCGCGGCGCACGGCCGAGCAGTGCCTGGCGGCGCTGCACGACACCTTCCCCGTCCGCCAGTGCTCCGACCGCATCGGGCCGCGCACCTCACGTGCGCCCTGCGTGCTCGCGGAGATGGGTCGCTGCCTCTCGCCGTGCGACGGCAGCGTCGACCCGGCGACGTACGCCGCCGTCGTCCGCCAGCTGCGCGACAGCCTGGTGCGGCGCCCCGACGAGGTCGTCGACGCCATCAACCAGCGGATGGAGACCCTCGCCACCGACGAGCGGTTCGAGGAGGCCGGCGTCCACCGCGACAGGCTCGCGGCGTTCGTGCGGGCGGCCGCACGCACCCAGCGGCTGACCGCCCTGACCCGCCTGCCCGAGCTGGTCGCGGCGCGACGCGAGGACAACGGCCGGTGGGCCGTCCACGTCGTCCGTTTCGGCCGGCTCGCCGCCGCCGGCGTCATTCCCGCCGGCGGCGAGGCCCAGCAGTACGTCGCCGAGCTGCGGGCCGCCGCCGAGACGGTGGCCGCCGCCGCCGGCCCGGTCCCCGCCGCGACGGCGGAGGAGTCCGAGCGGATCCTGCGCTGGCTGGAGTCCCCGGGCATCCGCCTGGTCGACGTCGACGGCGAGTGGACCTGCCCGATCGCCGGGGCGACCCGCCATCTGGCCCTCCACGACGCGGTCAACCAGAGCCGGCTGACGTTGGTGCCGTTCGACGACCGGCGTGCCGTCTCGCCGGTGCACCAACCGACCCGCTGAAACCCGTCCCGGCCGAGGGCTTCATCGCCTACCGTCGGAGCATGGCAGGCATGTCCGTCCGCAGGCGGCTGCTGCGCGACGCCTTCCTCGTGCTGGCGGTCTACCTCACCATCCACGCCGTCGCGATGTGCGCGGAGTACGGCATCGGCTGGGACGCGCACGCCTACTACGTGGCGTGGTCCGGAGGGCTCTACGAGGCCTTGCCCCGGTCGATCGACGCCTACAACTACAGCCCCCTCTTCGCCCAGGTCATCTGGCCGCTGACGCTGCTGCCGTGGGCTGTCTTCTGCGCCGTGCTGGTGGGGGCGGCAGGCGCCGGGGTCGCCTGGCTGCTGCGCCCCCTGCCCCTCGTGCTGGCCGTCGGCGGGTGGCTCGCGTGCCTGCCCGAGATCCTCTCCGGCAACATCTTCTGGCTGCTGGCCGTGATGGCGGTCGTCGGGTTCTCCCACGCGAGCGCGTGGTGCGTGGCCGCGTTCACCAAGGTCCTGCCCTGCATGGGTCCCGTGTGGTTCCTGGCCAGGGGCGAGTGGCGCCGGCTCGCCACGTTCCTGGTGACCGCCCTCGCGCTGCTCACCGTCTCGGTGCTCATCAGCCCTCAGGCCTGGCTGGACTGGGTCGACTTCCTCCGGACCAGCGCCGGCGACTCGTCCGGGCTGATCTACCTGACTCCCTTCGCCATCCCCTTCCCGCTGGCGGTCCGCTTTCCGTTGGCCCTCGTGGTGGTCGTGGTGGCCGCCCGGACGGACCGGCCGTGGCTGGTGCCGGTGTCGATGGTGCTCGCGAGCCCGGTCGTCGGGTGGGGCACCTTCGCCATGCTGGCGGCGATCCCCCGGCTCCGAGGGCTGGGTGGCCCGGGCGCCACCACGGGGAGCCGTAGCTCGATGCAGACAGCCGTAGTCTGACCCCGTGATCACCGCCATCGTCTTCGTGAAGGCCGACGTCGCCCGGATCCCCGAGGTCGCCGAGGCGATCGCTGCCCTCGACGGGATCAGCGAGGTCTACTCGGTGACCGGCCAGATCGACCTCATCGTGATGGTGCGAGTCCGCAACCACGAGGACGTCGCAGCGGTGGTGGCCGACCAGCTCAACAAGGTCGCCGGGCGTCACCGTCGACCGAGACCCACATCGCCTTCCGCGCGTACTCCCGCCACGACCTCGAGTCGGCGTTCGCGCTCGGCCTCGACTGAGTCCGCCGGTCGCGCGGGATTTTGCCAAACGGCCACGCGCACCCCGTCTCTTTACCGATACTGGCGCGGACATTCGCTCGTTTCCGGGAGAGGAACCCCCCGTGCCTGCACCTCGAACCTTCCTGCGCTCCGCTCGCGTCGGCAACCGCCGTCGCGGGCCTGACGCTCGGCGGGCTGCTCGTGGCTGTGCCGTCGGCCCAGGCGCTCGGTGCGCCCGACGACCTCAAGACAACGTGCGCAACTCGAGCACGGTGGTGCTGTCCTGGAAGGCGGTCGGCAAGGCGCAGTCCTACGAGGTCCAGGTCGACAACTCGTCCGCATTCACCTCGCCCGAGTTCACGACGTCGACGCAGAACACCAAGGCCGTCGCGACCAGCACGTTGGTGCCCGGCAAGAACTTCTGGAGGATCCGCGCCACCGGCAACGGCAAGACGTCGGGCTGGGCCAACGGCAGCTTCACGGTGCTGCCCGTCACGACCCCGATCCCGTTGGCTCCTGCCGATGGCGCCGTCCTCTCCCAGCCACAGAGCCCGCCACTGCTGCAGTGGAGCAGCAGCCAGGGGGCCGTCTCCTACACGATCGAGGTCGACGGCGACTCCGACCTGCTCGGCGCCAAGATCTACACCGCCCGCACGACGTCCTTCGTGGTCACCGACCCGCTGACGATCGGTGACTGGTACTGGCGGGTGACAGCCAACAAGGACAACGGCCTGACCAGCCTCCCCTCGGCCGTCACGCGCTTCGACATCCAGGCCCTACCGGCTCCCCAGATCACGTACCCCGCGAACGACGTGAACCAGACCATCGAGGACGTGGTCCTCGACTGGACACCGGTGCCCGGCGCGCGCAACTACGACGTGCAGGTGGCGCTCGACGCCGACTTCAACAACATCACCTACAGCTTCACCAACGTCTCCGGTTCGCGCACTCTCCCCGCCGACGACGCTGGCCAACGACCAGTTCTGGTGGCGAGTCCGCGCCGTTGACCTGGCCGGCCAGCCAACGCCGTGGACGACGTCCCTCAACGGATTCCAGCGCCAGTGGCTCGACCAGCCGCAGCCCGTGTACCCGATCGGCAACATCAGCACCGACCGCCCCTTCATCCAATGGACGCCGGTGCAGCACGCGACCTACTACGAGCTCTACGTCGCCGCCAACGCGAACATGATCGGCGATCGTCGGCAGCTGCAAGGTCGTCGGCACCACCTACGTGCCTCGCGCCAATGGCGACTGCGGCATCAACCCCGGTGCCAACCTCTGGTGGGAGGTCCGGCCGATGGACGATCCCTACCCGACCAGCCTGCCCGGCATCTTCTCGGTGCCCCAGGCCTTCAACTGGACCGACACCGACCCCGGTGGAGCCGGCGCCATCGATCTCGGCGCCGCAGTGCCGAACCTCAAGGTGTCCGTCAACGGGACCGGAGCCATCACCGGCGGCAACGGGTGCAAGGACCCGGCCGCAGACCCGAACGTCTCGTTCATCTGCACCGGAGTGCCGACCACCCCGGTCTTCTCGTGGGACCCGGTGCCGGGCGCCACGAGCTACCACCTCGACGTGGCCCAGGACGTCAACTTCACGACCAGTGAGATGCCCGCCGGGATCAACACCAGCTTCCCCATGGTGGCGTTGAGACTGGGCGATCAGCGCAGCACGCTGCCGGAGAGCCAGGCAGGGTCTGCCTACTTCTGGCACGTGACCGCGTGCGGCACCAACGGCTGCACGACGTCGCCGGTTTCCCGGTTCCCACCCGTCGCTGGATCGGAGGCATTCCGCAAGTCCTCCCCTGGCATCGCCGGGCTGAGCACCTCCGACCCCAATGCCAGCGAGATCACGTTCTCGTGGCAGGACTACTACGACACCAACACCGCCACCGTCTGGAATGGCGAGACTGGGAACCAGACCGCGCGCACCTACCGCATCCAGGTCTCCCCCGATCCCTCCTTCTCGGTGATCACCGACACGGCAACGGTGGACCAGACGACGTTCACGGCAGCCGACCGGCTCTACGCCGACGGGACCTACTACTGGCGGGTGCAGGCTCTCGACGCGAGCAACTTCGGGCTGACGTTCTCGCCCGTGGCGAGCTTCACCAAGGTCAGTCCGGCCGTGGTGCCCAGCTCACCGGTGGGTGGCGCCCTGGTGTCCGGCACCACACCGCTGCGGTGGAACGCCCAGGCGTTCGCCGCGGCCTACACGGTGGAGGTCTACAAGAACAACGACCAGACCTTCAGCGCCGCCAACCGGATCTTCACCGCCACGGTGCGGACCACGTCGGTGGCACCCACCGACCCGATCCCGGCCTCCAACACGCCGTACCTCTGGCGCGTCCGCCGCGCCGACGCGGCCGGCAACCTGGGCCCGTGGTCGGCGACAGCGTCGTTCATCTCGTCCGGCACGTCGCCGAGCCTGCTCACGCCGAAGGCGTCCTCGAAGATCCGCGGCACGACCGCGTACTTCGAGTGGACCGAGGTGCCCGGAGCTGCCAGGTACGTGCTGAACCTCAACGGCGCGGCCGACACCAAGCTGCCGACCGTGGCGACCGCGTACGCCGCGCCGTCTGCGTTCGCGACCGGTCCGTACAACTGGAGCGTGACGGCGCTCGATGCCGCCGGCAACCCGCTGGGGACCAGTGCCGCCCGTACGGTCAAGATCGACTCGACGTCGCCGATCGTCAAGAAGGTGAAGCCGGCCCCGATCAAGCCGACTTCGTCCATCTCGATCAAGTTCAGCGAGAAGGTCAAGGGCATCTCGAAGAAGTCGGTCGTCCTGGTCAAGGTCCTGCCCACGGGCAAGCTCAAGAAGCTCAAGGCCAAGATCTCGATCGACAAGAAGAAGACGACGGCCAAGGTCAACCCGAAGGGTCGACTGCGCCCGGGGACGCCGTACCAGGTGCTCCTGAACACCCAGAAGATCCGCGACAAGGTGGGCAACCCGCTCGCGCCCAGCGTGGTGGCGCCGACGTTCCGGCTGCAGCTCCGCGTCGCGGCCGACCAGATCGGACGGGCCCCGCAGGCCGGACGTGACCACCGGGTGCCGCGCAGCTTCGGCACGGCTCCGTGAGCACGTCGGTGAGCCGGGTCGCGGCAGTAGTCTCGCGCCGTGACCTGGCTCGCCGACCACTGGCTCGACCTGCTCGGGTGGGCCGGCTCAGCGCTGCTGATCGTCTCCCTGCTGCAGGCGCGGGTGCTGCGCTTCCGGGTGCTGAACCTCACCGCCGGGCTGATGCTGGTGGCCTTCAACGCGCTGGTCGGGGTGTGGCCGATGGTGGCGATGAACATCGCCACCAGCACGATCAACGTCTGGTTCATCGCACGCATGCTGCGCGAGCGCCACGACGAGGAGGCATTCCGGGTGCTGCCGGTGCGATCGGACAACGAGTACCTCGCGTACGTGCTGTCGGTGCATCGGGCCGACGTGCAGCGGCACCAGCCCGACTTCTCGTGGGACGGCGTCCCACGTCAGGACCGGCACCCGTTCCTGATCCTGAGGGGTGACGAGACGGTGGGTGTGGTCATCATGCGCGTCGCCGACGAGGTCGCCCACGTGGAGCTCGACTACGTGACGAGGCGCTACCGGGACTTCTCCCCCGGCGAGTTCGTCTGGCGCCAGAGCGGCGTGCTGCGTGGCCTCGGGATCCGCCGGGTGGTCACCTCACCCACCATGCTGAACCCGTACTACGAACGCGTCGGCTTCCGACGTGAGGGCGAGTCCTTTGTCCTGGGAGTGTCCTCGTGACCGTCAACAGCATCGCACCGGAGACGACCATCGAGACTGACGAGAGCCCGCGGACACGCCGCACCTCCAGTGGCGGACCAAGCCCGCTGACGGTCCTCAGGTACGTCAGCCCCGTCCTCCTCGTGTTCGGGATCTTCGCGATCCAGACAAACCACGCCAAGGATCCCCTCACCAACACCGACACCTACTTCCACCTCCGGTTCGGCCATGAGTTCCTCGTGGGCAACTGGTCCCTGAGCAATCCTGGGCAGTGTCACCGCCTTCGGCACCAACGACTGGGTTCCGACGCAATGGCTGCCCCAGGTCGTGATGGCTCAGGTCGAGGACTGGTTCGGCCTCGCTGGCGTCGCATGGCTGTCCGGGCTGCTCTACCTGACTCTCTCCTTCGGCCTGTGGGTGATCGCCCGACGACACGCCAGTCCCCTGGTCGCTGCACCCGTGACGCTCGTGGCCATCCTGGCCGCCGCTCCCGGGATGTCCATGCGACCGCAGATCCTGAGCTACCTGCTCATCGCGGTGACGACCGAGGCGTGGCTGTCCACCAGGAAGGACCAGAAGGTCAGGTGGTGGCTGGTCCCTCTGGCTTGGCTGTGGGCCATGGTCCACGGCATGTGGCCGGTCGGGATCATCATCGGCATCGTCGCAGTGGTCGGCATCGCGCTGGACCGCGCTGTGCCGCCGCGAAAGTGGCTCCAGCTGGCGGCCATCCCGGCGCTCTCCGTCGTGGTCACTGCCCTCACCCCTGTCGGCCCCGCCCTGTTCTCCGCCGTCCTGGAGGTGAACTCCCGCGGCCAGTACTTCTCGGAGTGGCACTCACCCGACTTCAGGGAGCCGAACGGGATTGCTCTCCTCGTCCTCATCGGTGTGATGCTCATCAGACTGGGCCGCAAGCACACCGCAATGTCGTGGACAGAGCTGCTGCTGATGGGTCTGGCCGGGGGCTGGGCGCTCTACACCCAGCGGACGGTGAGCGTCGCTGCCATGATGCTCGTCCCGCTGGTGGCCGGCGCCCTCCAGTCTGCTCTTCCAGAGCGGCTGCCGGTGCGCCGTTGGGAAGTTCTCAGCATCGTGGCCGGCGCCGTCGCCTGCCTGACCGTGCTTGCGGTGCTCGTCCCTCGAACCGCTGACCAACCGCCGGCCTCGTACCCGGACTGGATGTCGGACGTTCGACGCCATGCCCGCAGGGACCGTCGTGCTGAACGACTGGGGTGAGGGCGGCTATCTCATGTGGGCCTATCCCGACCTCGACTTCGTCGTCAGCGGCTACGGCGACATCTACACCGACTCCGAGATCGCCCGCAACTATCGCTTGGACGGGACGGCGCCGGGCTGGGTCGCGGACGTGAAAAGCATCGACCCTGCGTACGCGCTCGTCCGACCCGGGTCGAGGCTCGCCTACGAGCTGCAGACGTTGGAGGACTGGAAGGTCATCCATCGCAGCGAGGATCTGGTCCTCCTCGAGCCGCCGACGTCCTGAGGCGGCTCACCTGGAGTCGGACATGGCCGAGCCGCGCCGTTCGGGGGTGAGACGACGCGGCCCGCAGGCCTGAGCACGTGGGAAGACTCGCTCCCCCCGGCTCCCGGTGCCCACGTCCAGTCTTGCGCAGGGAACACGCGCAGACCAGGGTCAGGCACCGGGAGTTCCGGACGGGTACCTCAGATCAGAGGTCCGCGGGGCGGAGCACGGTGTCGATGCCGTGCGCGATCTGCTTGTTGCCCTTGTTGATGTCGGGCGCGATCACCGTCGCGTTGGCGGTGTCGGGGTCCTTGTCGACCAGCATGACCATGCCGTTCTTGACCTTGACCTTGAGCTTCACGCCGGCGGCTGTGTCCAGCTTGGCCCCGTCGGCCTGGAGGGCCTTGGCTGCGCTGATCGTGGCGCCCGGGACGACGTGGTAGAGCAGGACGGTCTCGATCGTGTCGATGTCGACCAGGCCGGCGAGCTTGGTGAAGACCTTCTTCTCCGACGAGTACGACTTGCCGGTCAGGTCCTTGACCAGGTTGCGGAACGCCTTGTCGGTCGGCACGAAGGCCGTCAGGCGCTTGGTGCCGTCGGCGAGGACGAGCACGGGGCTGTCCGGCTTGGCTGCTGCCACGGCGTACACGGCGGCCTCGACGATGTCGAAGTCCTTCCAGTTGGAGTCGAACTTGACGCCGTCGGCGCCGAGCACGCTGGCCAGGGAGGTCGTCCCGAGGCCGCGCGCCGGGGCAGCCTGGGCCGGGGCTGCGCCCGCGGCGACGATGGCGGTGGCGGTCAGCACGGCGCCGGCGGTGGCCGAGCCGAGGATCGAACGGAACCTCATGGTGGTGCTCCTTCGGTGTGGGGTGTGTTGTTCCGCGGTGCGGCTCAGGCGTAGGTCGCCCGAAGCACCGAGGTCGGTGAGTGCTGGGGATCTCCGTCGTCGTCCTCGAGGGAGACGTCCACGGCGGAGTACGCCGCCAGCAGGTCGTCGCTGACCTCGAACGAGGCCGTGCCACTCGGCCCGACCTGCCCGAGCGGCAGCATCTTGTTGGTCGTCGGGTCGAGCAGCCACGCGTAGTAGAACTGCCCGTCGTTCGCTGTCGGGAGGTCGCGGGTGCTGATGGTCATGCTGGTCCGGCCGGATGCCTCGAGCATCGAGACCGTGCCACCCCCGGCCCCAGCGACCGCCTGGAGGGGGGCGGACCGCTGGGGCTGGGGGGACTGGTCGCGCGCGATCACGGCCTGGGCGCCGGCACCCACGCTCGCAGCCACGACCAGGGCCGCCGCCCCGGCCAGCAGCCGGAGCCGTCGGCGGGGCGGGTGCTCGTCCGGGTACGCCGCCTCGAGGTCGGCCACCGACGGTGGGGTGCCGGTGACGCGCGGTGGCGTCCGGGCCGAGCGTGCGTGCGGACCGGGCGAGCACCGCGTGCCCGACCACGGTGTCGACGAGGTCGTCGCGACACGAGGCGCAGCCACGCAGGTGCTCCCCCATGGTCGAGACCTCGTCGTTGCCCAGCTCGGCACGCAACAGGCCTGGCAGGTCGGCATGAGCACCGGTCATGCCGCGCCGCCTGCAACGAGGACGCCGAGCCGGCGGGTGCCGCGGGCGGCCCGGGCCTTGACCGTGCCGAGCGGCACGTCCAGCGCGGCCGCGATCTCGCGCTGGGTGAGCTCCTGGAAGTAGGCCAGCTCGATGACCTCGCGCTCGTGGTCCGGCAGGCGGCCGACGGCCGTCCGCACGTCGGCGGCGTCGGCGTACCGGTCGACGGTGTCCCGGCCGTCCTCGCCCACCAGGTCGCGCAGCGACTCGACGTCGACCACCGGGTGCCGCCGGGTGCGCAGCGCGTCGACCGCGCGGCGGTGCGCCACGGTGAACAGCCAGGTGCTGAAGCGCTGTTCCGGGTCGTACCTCGCGGCGCTGCGCCACACGTCCAGGAAGGTCCGCTGGAGCACGTCCTCGGCCTCGTCGACGCCGACGTAGCGGCGGAGGAAGGCGAGCAGGCTGCGCGAGTACTCGGCGTAGGCGTCCTCGAGGGCGGACTCGTCGCCGCGGGCGAGCCGCGCGCCGATCGCCTGTCCCTGGTCCACGTAGGAGTCTTCGCGCGCCGGCCCCGACCGGTTGCCCGATCCCGGCATTTTGTCCAACATTTGTCCAAGGTTACTCGCACGGCCCGGCTAGGCCCACCCCGCGGGTCGAGGAAGGCGCGCAAACGCACCCCCGCTGGTCGAGGAAGGCGCGTTGGCGCCTGTCACGAGACCCGGTGAGCGAGGAATGCCCTCAGGCGGAGGTGGCGGCGATCCAGCGGTCGAGGGTCGCGCCCGCGGCCCCGGAGTCGACGGCGTCGGTCGCCCGGGCCAGGCCGGCAGCCAGCGCGTCGGCGACCGGCTCCCCCGGGGCGTCGTAGACGGCCAGCGCCGCCCCGGCGTTGAGCAGCACCGCGTCACGCACGGCACCCTTCTCGCCCGCCAGCAGCCGCCGTACGACCTCGGCGTTGTGGGTCGCGTCCCCGCCGCGCAGGGCGTCGGTCGTGCTCGGCGCGAGGCCGAGGGCGGCGGGGTCGACGGTTGCGGTGCCGACCTCGCCCTCGTGCACGGTCCACACCGACGAGGTGGTCGTGGTGGTGAGCTCGTCGAGGCCGTCGTCGCCGCGGAAGACCCATGCGTCGACGGCGCGTGAGGCGAACACCCCGGCCATCACCGGCGCCATCCGCGGGTCGGCACACCCCACCGCCTGGGCGGCCGGACGGGTGGGGTTCGCGAGCGGCCCGAGGATGTTGAAGGTCGTCCCGATGCCGAGCTCGCGACGAGGCGCCGCCGTGTGCCGCATCGCCGGGTTGAACGCGGCGGCGAAGCAGAAGGTGATGCCGGCCTCCTCGGCCACCTCGGCGACCCGGGCGGGCGGCAGGTCGAGGCGGATGCCGAGCGCCTCGAGGACGTCGGCGCTGCCCGACTGCGAGGAGGCCGAACGGTTGCCGTGCTTGACGACCTTGGCTCCGGCGCCGGCGGCGACGATCGCCGCCATGGTCGAGATGTTCACGCTCATCGAACGGTCACCGCCGGTGCCGACCACGTCCAGGAGCCGGCCCGGTACGGCGATCGGCGTGCGGGCGGCGTACATCGCCTCGGCCAGGCCAGAGACCTCCTCGACGGTCTCGCCCTTGGCCTTGAGGCCGATCGCGAAGCCCGCGATCTGGGCCTCGGTGGCCTGGCCGGCGAGGATCTCCCCCATCGCCCAGGTCGTCTGCGCGACCGTCAGGTCGGTGCGCGCGACCAGGGCCGCGAGGACCTCGGGCCAGGTGGTCATGGGTGCGTCAGTCGGCGTGGACGGCCGGCACGCGCGCGCGCAGCAGGCCCACCACGGCCTCGGCGAGCTGCAGCGGGTCGATCGGGTGCGGCACGGCGGCCTCGGCCCGCGACCAGGTGGCCAACCAGGCGTCCTGCGGGCGGCCGGTCAGCACGAGCACCGGGGGGCACTGGTAGATCTCGTCCTTGAGCTGCTTGGCGATGCCCATCCCGCCGGCCGGTACCGCCTCGCCGTCGAGGATCGCCAGGTCGACGCCGCCGGCGTCCATGTGCTGGAGCACCACGGGCTCGGTGGCCACCTCGGTGTAGGTCAGCTCCGGGAGGTCGGGGTGCGGACGCCGCCCGAGCGCGAGGATGACCTGCTGACGGGTGTTGACGTCGTCGCTGTAGACGAGGACCTTCAACGGCTTGGCCGAACCTGGGGCGGGGTTCACGAGCGGCATGCTACCGGGGCTCGGCCTGCTTGCTCGCCCGGGACTGTGACCGGGCCTCGAGCAGGTCCAGGCGCCGGTCCTCGCGCTCTCCCTCCCGCATCGAGGACCGCACCCACTGGACGAAGATCACCCCGAACAGCACCAGCCCGACCAGGTCGCCGGAGCTCCACAGGAGGCCGCCGGCCAGGTGCTGGTCGTCGGCCGGGTCCGGGAGCCACACCCCCATCTCGCCGGCGTGCAGGGACGGGTACCAGTCGCCGCCCAGCAGCGTCGTCTCGCTCATGATCGTCACGCCCAGGAACGCGTGGAACGGCAGCGTCAGCAGCACGAGCAGCATCCGGAACGGGTACGACACCCGCCCCGGCACCGGGTCGACACCCACCAGCGGCCAGAAGAACAGGCACCCGACCACGACCAGGTGCACGTGCATGGCCTCGTGGACGAAGGACGACTGCAACGACGCGTCGTACCAGCCGGAGAAGTACAGCGCCCACGGCGACACGATGTAGAGCATCAGGGTGAGCGGCGGGAAGGTCAGCACCTTGGCGACCCGCGAGTGCAGGACCGTGAGCAGCCAGCGCCGCGGTCGCGACGGCAGTGTGCGGAGCGCGAGGGTGACCGGCGCGGACAGGGCGAGGGCCAGGGGCACGACCATCGACAGGATCATGTGCTGGGCCATGTGAGCGCTCAGGAGCGTGGTGTCGTAGGCCGCCAGGCCGGACTGCGTGGCCAGCACGAAGGCCACGATCCCCGCCGCGAAGGCCAGCGTCCGGCCGACGGGCCAACGGTCCCCGCGGCCGTGGAGGGTGTTGAGGGCCATGGCGTACAGGAAGACCGCGCCCAGCGTCAGCAGCGCCAGCACGGGGGCCAGCTCCCAGGCCGTGAAGACCCGGCCCAGGGTGAACTGCGGGAGGTAGTCGGAGGCGTGCCCGAGGAAGAGCTGCGGCAGGATTCCTGGTCCCATCGCGAGCCCCGTCATGAGCACCATGTCCACGACCCGAGAATAGGCTTCGATTCCCAGGGGGTCGGGGGTGGCCTACGAGAGCCCTACCGACATAATGACCCCGTGGCGACAGCTCAAGCGATCCCAGCCTCCCGGCTGCACGGGCACGATGACCGGCCGAGCATGGTCAGCGTCGGCACGATCATCTGGCTCTCCAGCGAGCTGATGTTCTTCGCGGCGCTGTTCGCCTCGTACTTCACCATCCGGGCGGTCAGCCCCGAGCTCTGGGCGATCAACACCGAGAAGCTCAACGTCCCGTTCGCCGCGGTCAACACCACGATCCTGGTGCTGTCGTCGCTGACCTGCCAGCTCGGCGTGTTCGCGGCCGAGCGCGGTCAGGTCGGCCGGTCGGGCTCGGTCCTGCAGGTCGGCAAGTGGGGCCTGCGCGAGTGGTTCATCCTGACCTACATCATGGGCGCGGTGTTCATCGCCGGTCAGGCCACCGAGTACGTCTCGCTGGTCCAGGAGGGCGTCACGATCCAGGACTCGGCCTACGGCTCGATGTTCTACCTGACCACCGGGTTCCACGGACTGCACGTGACCGGTGGTCTGATCGCCTTCCTGTTCGTCCTGGGTCGCACCTACATGGCCCGGCGCTTCACCCACGAGCAAGCCGTCAGCGCCATCGTCGTGTCGTACTACTGGCACTTCGTCGACGTGGTGTGGATCGGCCTCTTCTTCACGATCTACGTCATCCAGTAGCCATCCCAACTGTCGGGCCATCCGATCCGAGGACCCTCACCGTGCGCCTTCTGAATCGCCCCATCGACGGGCTGGCAGGACGTCTTTCGCGGCACCGTCGTCGACCGCTGGCGGGACTCCTGGTCCTGCTGCTCGGCCTCCTGGTGACCGGTTCGCTGTACGCCGCGTTCGCGCCGGCGCAGGCGGGCCGTGCGGAGACCGACGCCGACCAGGTGGCGAAGGGTCGCGAGCTGTTCCTCGTCGGTTGCGCGTTCTGCCACGGCCAGAACGGCGAGGGCATCCGCAGCTCTCGCGACGGCAAGATCATCGGCCCGACGCTGGTCGGCGTGGGTGCCGCCGCCGTCGACTTCCAGGTCGGCACGGGCCGGATGCCCATGGCCCAACCCGGCGCCCAGGTCCAGAAGAAGGCCCCGGCCTACGCCGAGGACGAGGTCGCGGCGCTCGCGGCGTACGTCGCCTCGCTCGGCGTCGGCCCGGCGATCCCCGACGAGTCCGACTACAGCATCGAGGGCCTGTCCGACGCGGAGCGCGAGGAGGCCATCGTCCGCGGTGGCCAGATCTTCCTCACCAACTGCACGGCCTGCCACAACTTCGAGGGCTCCGGCGGCGCGATGCCGCGCGGCGGCTACGCCCCCAAGATCCGCGGCGTGGAGCCGCGCTACATCTACGAGGCGATGCTGACCGGCCCGCAGGGCATGGACAACTTCTCCAACGGCAACCTGTCCCCGGAGGAGAAGCGCGACGTCATCGCCTACCTCCAGTCCCTCGAGGAACAGCCCGACTACGCCGGGTTCGGTCTCGGCGGCCTCGGCCCGGTGAGCGAAGGGCTCGCCGCATGGCTGGTCGGCATCGGCGCGTGCGTCGGCTTCGCCTACTGGATCGCTGCCCATACCACCCGAACCTCCAAGAGTAAGGTCGAAGTGTGAGCGGCCACGACGACTCGCTCCCGGCAGTGCCCGAGGGCGACGAGCCCATTCCCAACCCGGGTCTGCCTCCTCACGAGTGGCGCCCGACCGACGTCGACCCGCGGCTGGAGAAGCGGGCCGAGCGTCAGGTCGTCACGCTGTTCGGCGTCGCCACGATCGCGCTGATCGGCTTCTTCGTCTCCTACTTCGTGTTCCAGATCGGCGACGAGTGGGACACCATCGGCAGCCTGGGCGCCTCCAACCTGATGCTCGGCCTCACCCTCAGCATCGCGTTCCTCTGCATCGGCGTCGGCATGATCCACTGGGCCCGCAAGCTCATGGTCGACGAGGAGATGGTCGAGATCCGTCACCCCGCCTCGTCCAGCGACGAGGACCGAGCCACCACCGTCGGGCTGGTGATGCAGGGAGTCGACGACTCCGGCATCGGCCGCCGTCCGCTGGTCCGCAACTCCCTGCTCGGAGCACTCGGCCTGGTCGGCCTGGCGCCGATCGTGATGCTGCGCGACCTGGGTCCGCTGCCCGGCGACAAGCTCTACCACACGATCTGGGAGCCCGGCATGCGCGTCGTCCGCGACGTCGTGGGCACGCCCATCAAGGTCTCCGACCTCCAGATCGGCGACCTGGTCAACTGCGAGCCGGAGGCGATCTTCGCGCTGGGCGATGACGGCCACCGCCTCATCGAGGGCGTCGACCTCCAGATCGCCAAGTCCAAGGGCGCGGTGATCCTGCTTCGCATGGAGCCCGACGACATCACCCCCTGGGCGGGCCGTGAGAACTGGTCGGTCCAGGGCATCGTCTGCTACTCCAAGATCTGCACGCACGTGGGCTGCCCGATCTCGCTGAACGAACGGACCACCCACCACCTGCTCTGCCCGTGCCACCAGTCGACCTTCGACCTCGCCGACAACGGCAAGGTCATCTTCGGCCCGGCCGCCCGCCACCTCCCGCAGCTGCCCATCGAGGTGGACGACGAGGGGTACCTCGTGGCGCAGAGCGACTTCACCGAACCCGTCGGGCCAAGTTTCTGGGAGCGCGACAACACCGAGCGTGAAGACGCGGAGCGCGACCAGGCGGAGCTGGAGGAGCACTCATGAGCATCGACACCAGCAAGGTCGCGACCACGAACGCCACCACGCCTGCCCAGGCGTCCAAGTCCAACCCGGTGGGCGCCGTCGCGACCTACGTGGACGACCGCACCGGTCTCGCCACCGCGATGAAGAAGCAGGTCCGCAAGGTCTTCCCCGACCACTGGTCGTTCATGCTGGGCGAGATCGCGCTGTGGAGCTTCATCATCCTGCTCCTGACCGGCGTGTTCCTGACGCTGTGGTTCGTGCCCAGCATGGGAGAGACGACCTACGAAGGCTCCTACAACCAGCTGCGCGGCATCGAGGTGTCGGAGGCGTACGCCTCCACGATGAAGATCTCCTTCGACGTGCGCGGCGGCCTCCTCATGCGGCAGATGCACCACTGGTCGGCCATGATCTTCGTGGCCGCGATGATGGTCCACCTGTTGCGTGTGTTCTTCACCGGCGCGCACCGCAAGCCCCGCGAGCTGAACTGGGTGATCGGCTCCCTGCTGCTGATCCTCGGCACGCTCGAGGGCTTCACCGGCTACTCGCTGCCCGACGACCTGCTCTCCGGCACGGGCATCCGAGCCGCCGACGGGTTCATGAAGGCCTCCCCGGTCATCGGCACGTACATGTCGTTCTTCGTCTTCGGTGGCGAGTTCCCGGGTGACTCGATCATCCCGCGGCTGTTCACCGTGCACGTGCTGCTGATCCCGGGCATCCTGCTGGCGCTCGTCGGAGCCCACATGCTGCTGCTCGTCTACCACAAGCACACCCAGTGGCCCGGCCCCGGACGCACCGAGCAGAACGTCGTCGGCTACCCGCTGCTGCCGATCTACGCCGCCAAGGCCGGCGGGTTCTTCTTCATCATCTTCGGCGTCGTGGCCCTGATGGGCGCGACCCTGTCGATCAACCCGGTGTGGAAGTTCGGCCCCTACGACCCGTCGAAGGTGACGGCGGGCTCGCAGCCCGACTGGTACATGGGCTGGCCCGACGGAGCTCTCCGCATCATGCCGGGCTGGGAGACCCACATCTTCGGGGTCACGATCAGCTGGAACGTGATGCTGCCGATCCTGATCCTGCCCGTGGTGATGTTCCTGCTGCTGATGATGCTGCCCTTCATCGAGGCCTGGATCACCGGCGACAAGCGGGACCACCACATCCTCCAGCGGCCGCGCGACGCCCCCACCCGGACCGCCTTCATGGTCGGGCTGATGACCATGTACGGGCTGTTCTGGGCCGCGGGTGGCAACGACATCATCGCCATCAAGCTGCACGCGAGCATCAACCAGATCACGTACTTCATGCGCGTGGCCGTGTTCGTCGGTCCGGTGATCGCGTTCCTGATCACCAAGCGTTGGTGCATCTCGCTCCAGCGGCACGACCGCGAGATGCTGCTGCACGGCTACGAGTCCGGCATCATCATGCGTTCGACCGAGGGCGGCTACACCGAGCGGCACCTGCCGATCAGCGAGGACCGCGCCTACACGCTCACCGCACGTGAGCGCGACGAGATGTTCGTCCCCGGCAGCGGTGTCGACGAGCACGGCGTCGCGGCCAAGGGTGGAATCGGTCGGCGGCTCGACAACATCCGGGCCAAGCTGTCGGCGACGATGTTCGCCGACAACATCCAGAAGCCGACCCGGGAGGAGCTCGAGGAGGCGCGTCACCACGCCGAGCACGAGCACGAGCTCCAGGCCGGCCTCGACCACCCGGCGCCCGGTCACGAGTTCGACGACCACACCCTGCGCAACGCCGGCGACGTACCCCTCCGGGGCGCTCACGACGAGCCCGCAGGGGCCGGTACGGGCTCGGGCGGCAGCGGCGGTCACCACGACGACGCGGACGACCAGCCCGGCAGTCGCTGACTGAACGACATCGACGGCCCCCACCCGATCCGGGTGGGGGCCGTCGTTCGTCTGGGGTTGGTCCGGGTCGGGTCTCGGGTCGGTCCGGGTCGGTCCGGGTCGGCGGTGAGCTGGGCACGGTTTCGGGCCCTCAGACCGTGTCAGGGTCACCGCTCCCCCACGCAGGCCCGGACCAGCGGTGCGCCAGGCACGGTTTCGGGCCCTCAGACCGTGTCAGGGTCACCGCTCCCCCACGCAGGCCCGGACCAGCGGTGCGCTAGGCACGGTTTCGGGCCCTCAGACCGTGCCAGGGTCACCGCTCCCCCACGCGCCCGGACCAAAAGGACCTGCTACGAGAGCGCGGAACCCTTGGCGTACGTCGCGAAGTCCTCGTTCCAGTCGCCGTAGCCGTTGGTGAACTCCATCGGGCGGTCGGTGCCGGTGTACTCCACCACGTCACCGCGCTGGGTCATGTTGTAGAGCCAGCCGGCGTTCGCGGTGCTCATGCCGGTGCAGCCGTGGGAGACGTTGGCGTAGCCCTGGGAGCCCACCGACCACGGCGCGGCGTGGATGAACTCGCCGGAGTAGGTCACCCGCATGGCGTACTCGACGTCGTCGATGTCGTAGTACTCCGGGTCGTTCTGGGCGATGCCGACGGTCTCGGAGTTCATCCGCTTCTGCCGGAACTTCTCGATGATGACCTTCACGCCGGAACGGGTGGTGAAACCCGGCTTGCCGGTCGTGATCGGGATCGTCCGCAGCAGCTTGCCGTTGCTGAAGACCTGCATCTGGTGGGTCTGCGCGTTGACCTTGTAGATGTTGGCGTTGCCGACGTGGAACTCCACGTGACGGTCCTCCTGGCCGAAGATGCCGGCGCCGGCGGGGACGCTGTTGACGTCGACGTCCACGCTCACGTCGGTGCCGGCGCGCCAGTAGTTCTTCGGGCGCCAGTGCACCTCGTTGTCGCTGAGCCAGTGCCATGCGCCGGGCTGCTTGGGCGTCGAGGTCACCTTGAGGTGCTTCTCGATGTTCGCCTTGTCCTTCACGGCGACGTCGAACGAGACGATCACCGGCATGCCGACCCCGACGGACTCACCGTTGAGGGGAGCGACCGACGGGTACGTCTGCTGGTCGAGGCTGAGGTCGACGGTGCGGAAGGTCGAGCGCTTGGTGACGTCGCTTCCGTCGGATCGGCGGGCGACGGTCGTCACGGCGTACGCCGTCCCCGGCTCGAGCAGCCCGCCGGCGACCCAGGTGACCTTGTCGCCCGACATCTTCCCGGGTACCGGGCCGGCCGGGGAGGTCACGTTCACCTTGCGCAGGGTGCCGCCGTCGGCCTCGAGCGTGAGCCGGGTGTCGACGGGGACGTCGGCGGCGCCGCGCTTGACGTTCGACATGACGGTCACCGGGGGGACCTCAGGCTCCGCGGACTCGCTCGCCTCGGGCGTCGCGGCGGCGGAGTCGGTCGATCCCGGCTCGGGCGCCGCGCCGGGCAGCTCGTCGGTGTTGCACCCCACCAGGGTCGTCACGAGGCCGCACGCGATGGCGGCGGCAAGCAAGCGAGAACGACTGACAGACATGCTGATGAGACTCCCCGGACCAGGTAAAGGTTGCCGTCCCAGCGTAACCCGGCGTCAGCAACGAACCGATTTCCCGCGAGGGTCGCGGACAGGGTGTCGCGACCCCAGGTTCGACGCGCCCATCTCGTCTTGGACTGACGGAGCGAAGGAGCCAGGCGGCCAACCGTGAGAGGTATGTCGGCCCGCGACTGAGCGCAGGAGGGAAAGACGAGATGTCCAGGCGCGGAGAACAGCCGAGCTCCGCTCGGCCATAGGGCTAGTGCGCGTGCTCGCCCTTGTAGTACTCGAAGACGAGACCGCTGAGCGCCATGATGCCCAGGCCCATGCCGATGGCGACCAGCCACCACGCACCCAGCGCAGTGCCGTAGACGATCACGCCGAGCGCGGACCCGCACCAGAGCGGCCACCAGGAGTACGGCGGGAAGAAGCCCAGCTCGCCGGCTCCGTCGGCGATCTCGGCGTCCTTGCGGTCCTCGGGGCGGGGTTCCATCCGCGAGGCGTGGAAGCCGAGGTACAGCGTGATCATGGCAACCAGCAGCGTGGTCATGACCAGGGCGGAAGTGCCGGTCCAGTCCCCGGTGATCAGCCAGTAGGCGGGGCTGACGATCACGAAGAAGATCGTCGCCAGCCCGAAGATCCAGGCTTCGTGCTTCATGCCTTGTCACCGTCCCTGTCGGCGTCGTCGACGGTGGCACCGCGCTCGTTGAGCAGCTCCTCGCGGCCTTCCATGTCCGGGGCGTCGGCGAACTTGCCCTCGCGAGCGGCCTGGTTGTGCGCCAGCTCCATCGCGGCGACCTCCGGGTGGTGCAGGTCGAAGGCCGGTGACTCGGAACGGATCCGCGGGATGGTGACGAAGTTGTGGCGCGGCGGCGGGCTGCTCGTCGCCCACTCCAGCGAGCGACCCCAGCCCCACGGGTCGTCGGTCTCGACGAGCGGAGCGTGACGGCTGATCCAGACGTTGTAGAGGAACGGCAGGGTCGAGGCGCCCAGGATGAACGCGCCCACGGTCGAGACCTGGTTGAGCAGCATGAAGCCGTCTCCGGGCAGGTAGTCGGCGATCCGGCGCGGCATGCCCTCGACCCCCAGCCAGTGCTGCACCAGGAACGTGGTGTGGAACCCGATGAAGAGCAGCCAGAAGTGCAGGTAGCCCAGACGCTCGTCGAGCATCCGGCCCGTCAGCTTGGGCCACCAGAAGTAGAACCCGGCGAACATGGCGAAGACCACGGTGCCGAAGACGACGTAGTGGAAGTGGGCCACCACGAAGTAGGAGTCGGAGACGTGGAAGTCGAGCGGCGGGCTGGCCAGGATGATGCCCGTCAGGCCGCCGAACAGGAAGGTCGTCAGGAAGCCCATCGCCCAGAGCATGGGCGTGTGGAACGTGATCGACCCGCCCCACATCGTGCCGATCCAGTTGAAGAACTTCACGCCCGTCGGAACGGCGATCAGGAACGTCATGCCGGAGAAGAACGGCAGGTCCACGGCCCCGGTGACGAACATGTGGTGGGCCCACACGGCGGCCGACAGGATCGCGATGCCGAGAGTGGCGCCGACCAGGCCGACGTAGCCGAAGATCGGCTTGCGGCTGAACACCGGCAGGATCTCGGTGATGATGCCGAAGAACGGCAGGGCGATGATGTAGACCTCGGGGTGCCCGAAGAACCAGAACAGGTGCTGCCAGAGGATCGCACCGCCGTGGGCGGTGTCGAAGACGTGGGCCCCGAGCAGTCGGTCGGCCTCGAGGGACAGCAGCGCACCGGCGAGCACGGGGAACGCGATCAGCACGAGCAGCGACGTGACGAGGGTGTTCCACACGAAGATCGGCATCCGGAACATCGTCATGCCGGGCGCGCGCATGCAGATGATCGTCGTGGTGAAGTTGACCGCGCCGAGGATGGTGCCGAGGCCGGCCATCCACAGACCCATGATCCACAGGTCGCCGCCGACACCCGGCGAGCGAACCGCATCCGACAGCGGGGTGTAGGCGAACCAGCCGAAGTCCGCAGCGCCCTGCGGGGTCAGGAACCCCGAGGCGGCGATCAGGCCGCCGAAGAGGAACAGCCAGTACGACAGCATGTTCAGCCGCGGGAACGCGACGTCGGGCGAGCCGATCTGGAGCGGCATGATCGCGTTGCCGAAGCCGAAGAACAGCGGCGTCGCGAACAGCAGCAACATGATCGTGCCGTGCATCGTGAACAGCTGGTTGTAGAGCTCGTCGTTGACCAGCTGGTTGCCTGGATAGGCGAGCTCGGACCTCATGATCATCGCCATCACGCCGCCGATGAGGAACCAGGCGAAGGACGTGACGAGGTAGAGGTTGCCGATCACCTTGTGGTCGGTCGAGGTGATCACGCGCACGATCTGCCGGCCGAGCGGACGGCGTACGGCGGTGCTTCCGATCGTCGACCGGGCTGCGGTGGTGGTCATTCCGAGACCTCCTCGTCTGGCAGGCCCTGTTGAGTGCTGGCGTTGGACCCGCCCATGAGCGGCTCGTCCGAGGTGTGGCCGGAGTCTTCGAGACCCTGGAGGTAGATGTCGAAGTCCTCGGGGCTGACGACCTTGACGTTGAAGATCATCCGCGAGTGGTAGACCCCGCACAGCTCGTAGCAGTTGCCGCGGAAGTCGCCGATCACGGTGGGCGTGATGCGGTAGTGGTTGTGCCGGCCGGGGATGACGTCCATCTTCATCAGGAAGCCGGGAACGCCGAAGTCATGGATGACGTCGGGTGAGCGGAGCTGGAACTCGGTGGTCTCCCCCACGGGCAGCACGAGCGTCGGGATGTAGGACGCGGTGCCGGCCTCCCAGAGGTTGGGCGAGTCGACCGCGGGCTCGTTGACGTAGTTGAAGGTCCACTGCCACTGCTGGCCGACGACGTAGACGGTGTGGTCGGGCTCCCCCTCGTCGTCGAGCACGGCGTTCTGCGTGTCGACGGTGTGCACGAAGAAGACGATCACCATGACGACCGGGGCGATCGTGTAGAAGATCTCGAGCGGCAGGTTGTAGCGCGTCTGCACCGGGACCTCGGCGTCGCCGTCCTTGCGGTGGTAGCGCCACATGGCCCAGAACATCAGGGCCCAGGTGATGCCGCCCGTGATCAGCGCGGCCACCCAGGCCCATCGCCACAGCGTGAAGATGTGCTCGCCCTGCTCGGACGCCGGGTCCGGCATGGCGAGGTTCTGCCACTCGTGCTTCGTCTGCTCCGAGCAACCGGTCAGCACGACGACGGAGGCCAGGACGACGGCCAGGCCGGCCAGGCGGAGAGCCCTGCGCGCCGCTCGTCCTGCGTGTCGCTGGGACCCTCGCAGGGGGGTCTGCTCACCCACGCAACGCAGCCTTCCTCTCGTCCACCACGGTCAACGGCAGACTAGCCGAATCGCGCCGCGGATTCGCGGGTGGGTCCCCGCCGCCGGACGGATAGATTTCAACCCATGACCAGCGGCGCTTATCTCGATGCCGCATCGTCCGAGCCCCTGCACCCCGCGGCGCGCGAGGTCCTCCTCGCTGCCCTCGACCAGGGCTACGCAGACCCACGTCGCCTGCACCGCGCCGGGCGGTCCGCTCGACTCCTGCTCGACAACGCCCGCGCGGTGGTGGCCGAGGCGCTGGACGTCCGGCCTGACGAGGTCTCCTTCACGGCTTCGGGCACGGCGGCGGTCCACCTGGGGCTGCTCGGGCTGCATCGCGGTGCTCGCGAAGGTCGCATCGCGCACACGGCCGTGGAGCACAGCGCCGTCCTGCACGCGGCCCAGTGGGCCGGCGGCGCCGCCGAGCTGCCGGTCGACCGAGTGGGGCGGGTCGAGGTGGCCCCACCCCCGGCCGGCACGTCCGTGCTGGCCGTCCAGGCCGCCAACCACGAGGTCGGCACCCTGCAGCCCGTCGCCGCGCTGGCGGCCCTCGCGGAGGGTGTACCGCTGTTCACCGACGCGTGCGCCTCCGCCGGCCGGCTGCCGCTGCCCGACGGCTGGAGCGCGGCGGCCGCGTCGGCGCACAAGTGGGGCGGGCCCGCGGGCGTGGGCGTGCTGCTGGTGCGCAAGGGCGCCCGGTGGCGGCACCCGTTCCCCGTCGACGAGCGCATCGACGAGCGCGTACCCGGATTCGAGAACGTCCCCGCCGCACTGGCCGCCGCCGCCGCGCTCCAGGCAGTCGTGTCCGAACGCGACGAGGTCGACGCCCGGCAGCGCCGCCTGGTCGACCGGGTCCGGCGTGCGGTGGCGCAGATCCCGGACGTCGACGTCGTCGGTGACCCGGTCGACCGGCTGCCGCACCTGGTGACGTTCTCCTGCCTGTACCTCGACGGGGAGTCGCTGGTCACCGAGCTCGACCGGCTGGGGTTCGGGGTGGCCAGCGGCTCGGCCTGCACCGCCTCGACGCTCACGCCCAGCCACGTGCTGGCGGCCATGGGGGCGCTCACCCACGGCAACGTGCGGCTGTCCCTGACCCGCGACACCAGCGAAGCCGACGTCGAGGAGCTGCTGGCCGCGCTCCCGCCCCTGGTCGAGCGGCTGCGGGCCGAGGTGACCCACCGATGACGGTCGAGGTCGACTGCCGGGGCCAGGTCTGCCCACTGCCGGTGATCGCGCTGGCCAAGGCCTTCCGCGACCTGGAGGTCGGCGGGACCGTGAGCCTGCTCGCCGACGACATGGCCGCCACCGTGGACGTCCCCGCGTGGTGCCGGATGAAGGGTCAGGAGCTGGTCAGCACCGAGCCGGTGGCCGATGGCGGCACCAGGTTCGTCGTGCGGCGGCTGAGCTGACCCCTCGGCCTAGGTCAGGTGCGGGGAGACGTCGACGGCGGCGTCGACGCCGTAGGAGTCCTCGATCCGCTTGACGAACTCGCTGGGCGTGAAGGAGTACTCCTGCGTGCCGACCGTCTCCACGACGTAGGCCGCCAGCACGCAGCCCACCTCGGCGGCGCGCTCGTGGCCCAGGCCCCACTCGAGGGCCGCCAGGAAACCGGCCCGGAACGCGTCGCCGACGCCGGTCGGCTCGATCGCGTGGACGTCCTTGGCCGCCGGCAGCATGATGTCGGCCGCACCTCGCTGCTGGATCCGGACGCCGTCCTTGCCGAGGGTGGTGACCTGCACGCCGACCCGGTCGAGCACCTCGTCGGCCGACCAGCCGGTCTTGGCCTCGATCATGTGCGACTCGTACTCGTTGGAGAACAGGTACGCCGCTCCGTCGATCAGGTCCCGGATGAGCTCGCCGTCGCTGAACGCGAGCTGCTGGCTCGGGTCGGCGATGAACGGGTAGCCGCGCTGGCGGCACTCGTGGGTGTGCCGGACCATGCCCTCGGGGTCGTCGGCGGCGATCAGCACGAACGTCGGGTCGCCGACCCGGTCCACGATCGGCTTCAGCTCGACCAGCCGGGCCTCGCTCATGGCGCCGGGGTAGAACGACGCGAACTGCGCCATCGTGGTGTCCGTCGTGCACACGAACCGCGCGGTGTGTCGGGTCTCGGAGATCCGCACCGACGAGCAGTCGACGCCGTGCCGCTCCAGCCAGGACCGGTAGTCGGCGAAGTCGTCGCCGGCCGCGCCGACCAGCACCGGTGAGATCCCGAGGGCGCCGAGGCCGAAGCACATGTTCGGCGCCACGCCGCCGCGGCGGATCTCCAGCTCGTCGACGAGGAAGGACACCGAGAGCTTGTCGAGCTGCTCGACGACGAGGGAGTCGCGGAACTTGCCCCCGAACGTCATCAGGTGGTCAGTGGCGATGGATCCGCAGATCAGCAGGGACACGTTGCGTCACCCTACCGGCGAAGCACCCGATCCCCTGCTTGCTGGGCGTACTCACCAGTAGCCCCTAGCGTCGGACCATGGCCGACATGTACGCCGACGCGCGCGCGACCCGCGACCGCCTCGAGGGCGTCGCCCGGGCCGCCGCCCGGCCGGCGCCGAGCCTGCACGTACGACGACTTCCCGCGCGAGGTCCCCAAGCGGGAGATCCGCATCGACGAGGCCGCCCAGCGGCTCGCCAACGCGCTGCACCTGCACCTCGACTGAGCACAGGACTGGGCACAGCAAAGCCCCCGACCGATGGTCGGGGGCTTCGCTCGGTGATCAGTGGAACGAGTCGCCGCAGGCGCAGGAGCCGGTGGCGTTGGGGTTGTCGATGGTGAACCCCTGCTTCTCGATGCTGTCCACGAAGTCGATCTGGGCGCCGTTGAGGTAGGGGACGCTCATCCGGTCGACGACGACGGCCACGCCGTCGAAGTCGGTGACGACGTCGCCGTCGAGGCTCCGCTCGTCGAAGAAGAGCTGGTACCGCAGGCCCGAGCAGCCACCGGGCTGCACGGAGATGCGCAGCTGGAGGTCGTCACGACCCTCCTGCTCGAGCAGGCTCTTGACCTTCTGGGCGGCCACGGTGCTCAGGTTGATCTGGTCGGTGCGGCGCTCGTCGGTGCTCTGAACCGTCTCGGTCATGTGATGGGGCTCCTTCGTCACGGGGTGCTACCGGGTTCAATGGTCCCACACACGCGGTTATTCCGAAGAGTTCGCCGCCACTAGTGGGACCACGTGCGGGCAACCCGTTGGGCGAGCTCCGCGAGCGCCTCCGCGGGCTCCGCCACCGCCCGCTCCTCCCCCACCAGGTCGACGAGGGAGTACGCCGACTCGATGCCGAGGGCGCGCATCTCGCGAGCGCCGACCAGCACCTGCCCCGCCAGCGCCACGCACGGCCGGACGGCCTCGGCGGCGATCTGGGCGACGCCGTACGGCACCTTGCCGGCGCGGCTGGAGAAGTCGAAGGCGCCCTCCCCGGTGAGGACCAGGTCGGCGGCCCGCGCACGCGCCGCCAGTCGGGTGGCCCCGGCCACCAGGTCGAGGCCCGGGAGGCGCGAGGCACCGAGAGCGAGCAGCGCGAAGCCCAGGCCGCCGGCCGCGCCGGCGCCCGGCAAGAGGGACGTACGGCGGTCGACGGCGGTGGCGTACGCCTCCAGCCAGCCGTCCACGACGGGGATCCGCTCGTCGGAGAGGCCCTTCTGCGGGCCGAACGTCTTGGCCGCGCCGAACATGCCGGTGAGCTGGTTGTCCACGTCGCTGGCGGCGACCAGGGTGGCGTCGCCGAGCCGGAGACGGCAGGTGGAGATGTCGACGTTGCGCACGCCGTCGAGAGCCGCCGGCCCGGCGTCGAGCGGTCGGTCGGCGGTGGCGCCGAGGGCGGCCAGGAACCCGGCGCCCCCGTCGGTCGTGCCGCTTCCGCCGAGTCCGACGACGACCTCGCGGGCGCCCGCGTCCAGCGCCGCCAGCACCAGCTCTCCCACCCCGCGCGTCGAGGCCTCCTCGGCGCGCTCGCGCCGGGTCAGGTGCAGGCCGCAGGCCTGGGAGCTCTCGACGTACGCCGTCGTATCGACGACCAGCAGGGTCGCCGGTGTCGGCTCGCCGAAGGGTCCGGCGACCGTGACAGCGAGGACGTCCCCACCGAGTGCCTCGTGCAGCACGTCGACGAACCCCGGGCCGCCGTCCGCCATCGGCGCCAGGTCGATCTCGTCGTCGGGGGCGTGCCGCCGCCAACCCGTCGCGATGGCCCGCGCCGCCTCGACCGCGGTCAGGGTGCCGGCGAACTTGTCGGGAGCCACCAGCACGCGCACGCGCTCATCCAACCAGGCTGACCATCAACAACAGGGCGCCGCCGAGGGCGGCTGCGGTGCGGACATGGTTGCCGCGCTGCCAGGGACCGGAGTACGCCGTCCACGCGGCGGCGGCATCCGGACCGGTGGCGTCCACGTCCGCGAGAGCGTTGTTGCGTGGGATGTGGAACAGGCCCGTGATCGCGATGCTGGCGAGGAAGGCCGCGCAGCCAGCGATCACGAGCGGAGACCTGGCCAGCACCGCCGTCGCGACCGCGAGCCCCGTCGTACCGAGCATCACGACGACCAGAGGCGCACGCGGGGCGGACAGGTTCACCTGCTGCATCGCCTCGATCGCAGCCCGGGTGGGCGTCCGGTCCAGGGCGTGCATGACGAAGGCCGAGAAGGCGAACAGCGCGCCGCCGAACGTGGCGGCGCCCAGGGCGGTGAGGACGGTGAGGATCTCGGTGGCCATGGCTCGATCCCATCGCGTTCGGCGCTAGATGATCCATAGCCGGTGCGTGTCGATCCATGCGCGACCGTCCTCGCTGCCCGGCAGGCGCGCCGGCCTCGTAGGGTCGCCCTCGTGAGCGACGCCCTGATCCGGCCGATGCGGCCCGAGGACGTGGTCGCGGCCGAGCGGCTCAGCTCCGAGGGCTTCTACGAGGTCGACGCACGGCTCGCGCCGCGGGGAGGGCCCGAGCCGCAGCCGCGATCGCCGGCGCGGGGGGCCCAGTGGGTCGATCGGACCCTGCACGTGCTGCGGACCGACCCCGGCGGCTGCTGGGTGGCCGAGGCCGACGGCGAGCTGATCGGCTGCGCCACGTCGCTCGACCCGCGAGCTGATGTGGATCCTCGTCGACGTACGTCGTCCGGCCCGGGCTGCAGGGCCAGGGCATCGGCAAGGCGCTGCTCGCCGCGGCGCTGCACCACGGCCGGGGCTGCCTGCGCGGGATGCTCTCGGCGTCGGCGGACGCGAAGGCCATCCGGCGCTACCGCGCGGCCGGCTTCTCGCTGCACCCGCAGATGTACCTGTCCGGCTCGGTCGACCGGGCCGCGATCCCCGTCGTCGAGAAGGTGCGCGACGGGTCCGCGGGCGACTTCGAGCTGATGGACTCGATCGACCGGCGGGTACGGGGCGCCGCGCACGGACCCGACCACGCCTTGCTGCTGGACATGTTCCGACTGGTCGTGTCCGACACCTCGACCGGGAGCGGGTACGCCTTCCACGCCGCCGACGGCATGCCCGCCCTGCTCGCGGCCACCAACCGACGGACGGCCGCCCGTCTGCTGTGGGAGTGCCTGGCCGCCAGCGGGGAGAGCGTCCGGGTCCCCCATGTGACGGCGGCGAACGAGTGGGCGATCGACGTCGGCCTGGCCGCCCGGCTCGACCTCGTGCAGGAGGGATACCTCGCGCTGCGGGACATGCGCCCTCCGGCGCCGTACCTGCACCACGGCTCGCTCCTCTGACGGTGGTTCTACGCTTCACGGTATGAGCACGACCGTCGACCTGCCCCTCCTCCCCCTCGGCCGGGGCAAGGACCTCTCCTCCGAGCGCGGCGTCGAGTGTCCGGGCGACCTGCCGGCGGCGTCCGACCCGGACCTGGTGGCGCGGGCGCGCGCGGCCAAGGAGGCCTTGGGGAGCAGGGTGTTCGTGCTCGGCCACCACTACCAGCGCGACGAGGTCATCCAGTTCGCCGACGTCACCGGCGACTCCTTCAAGCTCGCCCGCGACGCCGCGGGCCGTCCCGAGGCGGAGTACATCGTCTTCTGCGGCGTGCACTTCATGGCCGAGTCCGCCGACATCCTCACCAGCCCTGCCCAGAAGGTGATCCTCCCCGACCTCGCGGCCGGCTGCTCGATGGCCGACATGGCGCGGATCGCTCAGGTCGAGGACGCCTGGGACGCGATGACCGCGGCCGGCGTCGCCTCGTCGGTGGTACCGGTGACCTACATGAACTCGTCCGCCGACATCAAGGCTTTCTGCGGCCGCAACGGCGGCGCCGTGTGCACGTCGTCGAACGCGGAAGCCGCCCTCGACTGGGCGTTCGCCCAGCACGGGTCATCGGGGGAGGACACCAAGGTGTTCTTCCTCCCCGACCAGCACCTCGGTCGCAACACCGCGGTGCTGAAGATGGGCCTGACCCTCGACGACTGCGTGGTCTGGGACCCTCGCCAGCCCAACGGCGGGCTCACGGCCGAGGAGCTGCAGGACGCGAAGATGATCCTGTGGCGCGGGCACTGCTCGGTACACGGCCGCTTCTCCCCCGACACCGTCGACGACCTGCGCGCGAGCGTCCCTGGCGTCAACATCCTGGTCCACCCCGAGTGCGTCCACGAGGTGGTGCTGAAGGCCGACCTCGTCGGCTCGACGGAGTTCATCATCAAGACGGTCGAGGCGGCGCCGGCCGGGTCGGCCTGGGCGATCGGCACCGAGCTCAACCTGGTCAAGCGGCTGGCGGCGGCCCACCCCGACAAGCGGATCATGTTCCTCGACAAGACCGTCTGCTACTGCTCGACGATGAACCGGATCGACCTCCCGCACCTGGTGTGGGCGCTGGAGTCGCTCGTCAACGGCGTGGTGGTCAACCACATCCAGGTCGACCCCGACACCGAGCACTGGGCCAACGTTGCCTTGCAACGGATGCTCGAGCTGCCGGGCAAGTCGCACCGCGACTGAGGCGGTGGCGCCGCACCGAGTGCGGCTCGAGCGCGACCGTGCCGAGCTGACGACCCGCGTACAGACCCTCCAGCACTCGTTCGACGAGATGGTGGCTGCGTCGCGCGACTCCAACGCCGACGACGAGCACGACCCCGAGGGCGCCACCATCGCCTTCGAGCGGGCGCAGCTCGTGGCGGTGCTGAAGCAGGCCACCGCCGACCTCGTCGAGCTGGACGCGGCCGTCCGGCGCGTCGACGAGGGCACCTACGGCGTGTGCGAACGGTGCGGGCTCCCCATCGCCCCCGCCCGCCTGGAGGCCCGGCCCGCTGCCCGACGCTGCATCGGGTGCGCTGCGCTCGGGTGAACCCGGCACGTTCAGGCGATCAGCAGGCGCGCGCCGAGCTCGGCCTCCTCGAGGTCCAGCAGATCGCGGTTGCGTTCGGCCCACCGTCCAGACGCGAGGTCGGCCTCGAGGTGGCGAACGGCACGCTGCTCCGCTTCCGGCCCGACCGCCTCCCACACCGAGATACCGCGCCTGACGCGCTCGTCCAGGTAGGCCTCGGGTCGGCGCCAGTAGGCCTCGTAGAAGCCGTCTGCACAGTCCCACGGGATGGTCACCGGTGCCGTCTCGGCGCCGATCGCATCGGTCAGCGTGGGCAGCGCGGCCAGGACCTTGAAGCCGCCGAGGGAGGCCACCTCGGGCAGGTAGTCGCGCGTCAGCCAGAACTGGCCCGCGTCACTGGTGTCGAACAGGAACACCACCACCCGCCGAGCCACCCGCCTCATCTCGCGCAGGCCGGCGACGGGATCTCGCCAGTGGTGAACCGTGCAGACCGCCATGGCGGCGTCGAAGCACTGGTCGTCGAACGGCAGGGCCTCGGCCGCCCCCGCCAGGCACGGCGCCGCGTCCGACGGGCGTTGCGCGCGCATCAGCGCCGAGGGCTCCACGGCGAGGACGTCGCGGTCCGGGGGCTCGTACGAGCCCGTGCCCGCCCCCACGTTCAGCACCGTCCGGGCGTCGCCGAGCGCGGCCCAGATCTGCTCGGCGATGCGTGGCTCGGTCCGGCGCGTCACCGGGTAGGTGGCCCCGATGGTGTCGTACAGCTGCACACCGACCATGGAGCCCAGGCTACTTCCGGCCGCGGCCGTGGGGCGGTGCGTCAGTGTTGGTCTCGGCGCTGGGAACCACCCCTCACGCACCGCCAGGCAGGCGGACCAACCCTCACGCACCGCCGCCTACGCTGCACCCGTGCGAGCCGTCGTCTATGAAGCCGTCGGCGCCGTCGCCGCGGTGGTGGACGTCCCCGACCCCGCCTGTCCGGACGACGGTGTCGTGCTCGAGGTCGCGGCGACGGGGGTGTGCCGGTCCGACTGGCACGCGTGGCGCGGCCACGAGGTCGTGGCGCTCCCGCACACGCCGGGTCACGAGCTCGCCGGGACCGTCCGCGAGGTCGGGGCGGCGGTCAGCACATGGCACGTCGGCGACCGGGTCACTGTTCCGTTCGTGCTCGGGTGCGGGACGTGCGAGCAGTGTCAAGCCGGCGAGGCGCAGGTCTGCCCGGACCAGGAGCAGCCCGGTTTCACCCTGCCAGGCTCGTTTGCCGAGCGGGTGGCCCTCCCCCGCGCCGACGCCAACCTGGTGCGCCTGCCCGACAACCTCTCGTTCGTGGCCGCGGCCTCGCTCGGCTGCCGGTTCGCGACGGCGTACCGGGCCGTGGTCACGCACGGCGCCGTCCGACCGGGCCTGTGGGTGGCGGTGCACGGTTGCGGCGGCGTCGGACTGTCGGCAGTGATGGTCGCGAAGGCGCTCGGGGCGCGCGTCGTGGCCGTCGACACCAGTACGGCCGCCCTCGACGCCGCCCTCGACCTCGGCGCCGACGAGGCGACCCACGCAGCCACGGAGGTCGGTGACCTCACGGGCGGTGGCGCGCACGTGTCGCTCGACGCCCTGGGCAGCGCCACGGTCGCGGCCGCCGCCATCGCCGGCCTGCGACCGCGCGGGAGGCACGTGCAGGTCGGGCTGCTCCACGGTGACGAGGCCCGGTCAGCGGTGCCGATGGACCTCGTCGTCGCGCGCGAGCTCGCGGTCCTCGGGTCGCACGGGATGCCGGCCGTCGACTACCCGGCCATGCTCGACCTCGTCGTCTCGGGAGCTCTCGACCCGGAACGGCTGGTGACCCGCCGGATCGGCCTCGCCGACGCCGGCGCTGCGCTGGCCGCCATGGACGGTCCGACGCCGCCGGGAATCACGATCGTCGAGCCTTGAGACCTCCGCCATCACGTCCGGAGTGAGCATCGCGCGGCCATCATCCGGACGTAGACCGTCCGGAGCCCGGTCTACGGTCGCGGCATGGACATGCTCTCCGGGAAACAGATCCAGGACGCGCAGCTGAACGACTGGCGCAAGCTGGCGCAGGGGCTCCACGCGCGGTACGTCGTCGCGGACTTCCGGTCGGGGGCCAGGTTCCTGGCTGCCGTCGCGGACGTGGTCGACGGCCACGGCGACCACGTGCGAGCCACGGTCGGCGACGGCTTCCTCGACCTCAAGCTGATCAGTCTCGACGCGGTGTACCGCGACGGCGACGGCAACGAGCACGAGGTCGAGTGGGTGACGGAGCGCGACCTCGACCTGGCCAGGCGGATCTCCGCGGTGGCTGCCGAGCACGGAGCGCGCCCGGACACGGCCGGCATCATGAACGTCGAGCTGGCGCTGGACACCGCGCACGAGGAGCGGCTGGCGTCGTTCTGGTCCGCGCTCCTCACCGGCGGACAGGCGGCGCGCGGTCGGGGCACGATCGGCAACGACGTGCGTGACGGCGACGGGCGGGTGCCCTACCTGTGGTTCCAGGAGACCGAGGAGCACGAGACGCCGCGACAGCGCTTCCACCTCGACGTGTTCGTGCCGCGCGAGCACGCGCAGCAGCGCATCGCCGCCGCCCTGGACGCCGGCGGCGTGGTGGTCAGCGAGGAGGACGGCTTCACGATCCTCGCCGACCCCGACGGCAACAAGGCCTGCGTGAGCCTCTCCTAGGTCGTCACAGTCCCGGCGCTCCCCACAGGGCGAACCACCGCGAGAGGTCGGACTCCATCGGGAGCTCACCAGCCAGCTGGTCGCGGACCGAGATCTCCAGCAGGTTGTCGCGGACCTGGGCGTCGCCCGGCTCCGGTGCGAAGGCGTAGAAGGTGCCCTGCTTGTACAGGTAGACCAGGCCGACCCGACGGCCCGCGACGTCCGCGAACGGGACCACCGAGCACAGCAGCCCGGAGGCGAAGCCCTGGACCTCCAGGCTGGTGTTGACGGCGTGCAGGTCGGTGCACAGGCCCCCGACGTCGTCGGGCGATCGGTGCACGACCAGCCAGGTGTAGCCGAAGCCGTCGTCGGTCACGTCGACGGCGGGCGCGCTCGCATCCGAGCGGATCAGCTCGACCACGTCGTTGCGGGTCTCCGCGAACGCCGCCCCCGCGGCCGACCGGAAGCACACCGATCCCGTGCCCGTGGGCGTCAGTCCGGCGGCGGTCTGGAGCGTGATCGCCGCGTTCGGCACGTTGAAGAGGGCGTCCAGGTTGTTCGGCTTGACCCGCGACCGGCCGGTGATCGCGTCCCAGATCCCCACTAGGGCTGCGTCACTGCTGCGGCCGGGCGAGCTCGGCCTGGATCCGGGCCAGCTGCTCCAGCCGCTGCTCGAGCGACGGGTGCGTGGCGGTCAGCGTCTTGAGGCCCGCGCCGGAGATGGCGGGGGCGATGAAGAAGGCGTTCATGGCCCGGGACGTGCGCAGGTCCTTCTGCGGGATGGCGGACATCTCGCCGCTGATCTTCTGCAGCGCCGAGGCGAGGGCCTGCGGACGCATCGTGAGGTACGCGCCCGCCCGGTCGGCCGCCAGCTCGCGGTAGCGCGACAGCAGCCGGAGCAGGAAGAAGCTGACGGCGTAGACGACCAGGCTGACCACGACGGCACCCAGCACCGCGATGCCGGTGTTGCTGTCACGGCTCCTGAAGAGCCCGAAACCACCCCAGGCCGCCCCGCGGGTGAGCATGCCCGCGACGATGCCCGCCGTCGAGGCCACCGTCATGACCAGCACGTCGCGGTGGGCGACGTGCGACAGCTCGTGGGCCAGCACGGCCTCGAGCTCCTCAGCGGAGAGCTTGCCGAGGATGCCCGTCGTCACGCAGACCACTGATCGTTGGGGCGAGCGACCGGTGGCGAAGGCGTTGGGGATGTCCAGGTCGGCGACCCCCACGCGAGGCTTCGGCATGTCGGCCATCGCGCACAACCGGTCGATCATGCCGTGCAGCTCGGGGGCCTCCTCGGGCGTCACCTCCCGCGCTCGCATGGCCTTCATGGCCAAGGTGTCGGAGGCCCACCACTGGTAGAAGACGATGCCGATCCCGCCGAGGGCGATGAGCAGCGCCCACGCGGGGAACGCGTACATGAGGACCACGATCAGGGCGACGAACGCGGCGCCCAGCAGGAACATGACCGTGGTCATGCGGACGGTGAGACCGGTGTCGCGGATGAATCGGGAGTGCGCCATGGGATCGATTGTTCAGCCCGGGATCAAACCGTCGTCGCCCAGCAGGTCGCGGACCTCGTCGATGCTCGCGCCGGACGGCGGCAGGATGACGTCGGACTCGTCCAGCGAGTCGGGCGCATGAGCGGTGCCAGCGGCACGGACGCCGTCGTGGAGGGCGCTCAGCGCGGCCGCGAACGCCGCCTCGTCGCCGGACTCGACGGCGGCCCCGAGGTCGTTGTCGATCGAGCTGAGGCGGGCGAGCGCGTCGTCCGCGACGTCGTACTGACCCTCACCGAGGATCCGGACGATCACGCCCGTCCCTCCTCCGGCTGCTGCACGGGAGTCTCTTCGGCGCCGGCCTGCATCGGCTGACCGCTGGTTCCCGCGCCGAGGGCGCCCGCCGCGGAGGAGCCCTCGATGGCGCCCCCGTGCGAGGCCGACTTCAGCCGGGCGAGCTCGGACTCCACGTCGGACTGCGAGCTCATCGCCTCGAGCTCGCGGCTGATGTCGTCGTGCCCGCCGATCTGCGTCATGTCGTCGAGGGCGCCGGAGGCGATCAGCTCGTCGACGGCACCGGCCCGGGCCTGCATCTGGGCGGTCTTGTCCTCGGCCCGCTGGATCGCCAGGCCGACGTCGCCCATCTCCTCACCGATGCCGGCGACCGCTTCGTTGATGCGGGTCGACGCCTCGGCAGCGGTGTAGGTGGCCTTGATGGTCTCCTTGCGGGTGCGGAAGGCCTCGACCTTCGCCGACAGCCGCTGCTGGGCGAGGGTGAGCTTCTCCTCCTCGCCCTGGAGCTGGGTGAGCTGGACCTGGAGGTCACTGATCTGGTTGGTGACGGCCGACTTGCGGGTCAGCGCCTCGCGGGCGAGGTCCTCGCGGTCGACGCTGATCGCCTTCTCGGCCTGGCCCTGCAGCTTGGTCGTCTGCTGCTGGAGCTGGTTGATCTGGAGCTCCACGCGCTTGCGGCTGGTGGCCACGTCGGCGACGCCACGGCGTACCTTGGAGAGGAGCTCGGTCTGCCGCTGGTAGCTGTAGTCCAGCATCTCGCGGGGGTCCTCCGCACGGTCGAGGGCCTTGTTGGCCTTCGATCGGAAGATCATCGTCATGCGCTGCCAGACACCCATCGCGGGGGTCCTCCCTCTTCGGTGCTCACGTCGTTCGTCCCCATCACCCTAGGACGTCCGGCCAACCGGTGCGAGGGCGGTTGGCCAGTAGGATCGGCTCAATCACGGCCGCACAACTCGCGGCACCCGTCGAACGACCCGAAGGCGCACTGTGTTCCGTCGCAACAAGTCCGAGGCCCCGCCCGTCGACACGGACGCCGTCACCGACGCCGGCGCGGCTGGAGGCAAGGGCCGCCCCACGCCCACGCGCAAGGAGGCGGAGGCAGCGGCGAAGGCCCGGGCCAAGGTGCCGCGCACCCGCAAGGAGCAGGCCGCCGCCGCGCGGCTCGCCCGCTCCGACAGCAGCACCAAGATGCGCCAGGCCATGAAGACCGGCGACGAGAAGTACCTCCCGGCTCGTGACCGCGGCCCGGTGAAGCGCTTCATCCGTGACCTGGTCGACAGTCGGTTCTCGTTCGTCGAGCTGATGATCCCGGTCCTGCTGGTGACCACGGCGATGGCCTGGTCCGGCAACAGCGCGATCGCGTCGTACGGCAACGCGGTCCTCTTCGGCATGCTGCTGGTGATCGTGGTCGACATGCTGCGCCTCCGGTTCAGGGTGCGCCGCGAGCTCACCACCCGGTTCCCCGACGAACCCCTCAAGGGCACGACCTACTACGCGGTCATGCGCTCGCTGCAGATGAAGTTCATGCGACTCCCGAAGTCCCAGGTCCGGATCGGCCAGAGGTTGCCCGAGAACTACCGGTGAACCCTGGCTTCGCCTGGGGGCTGGTCGCCGGCCTGGCGGCAGCCGCGCTGTTCGGTGTCGCCGCCGTGGCGCAGGCCCACGCCGTACGGCGACAGCCGGAGCGCCCGCACGGGCTGGTCGACTTCGTGCGGGTGTCCGTGCGCGACCCGTGGACCCTCGGCGTGGTCGTCGCCTACCTGCTGGGCTTCGTGCTGCACGTGGTGGCGATCTGGGCGCTCCCGCTGTACCTGGCTCAGGCCACGGTGGCGATGTCCCTGCCCATCACCGCGGTGACCTCGATCGTCCTGCACGAGCACCTGCGGCCGGCGCACTGGGCGGCCGTGGGCCTGGTCTCGGTCGGTCTCGTGCTGCTCTCGGTGTCGTCCGGTGAGCCGGGCGAGCTGTTCACGTCGGCGTGGTTCGCGGTCGCGCTGTGGGTGGGCGTCGGGCTGCTGATGCTCGCCGCCCGCGTGGGGGTGCACTGGCCCGGCCCGGTGATCGCGGCCCTGGCAGGGCTCGGCTACACGGGCTCGGCGGTGGCCGTGCGAGGCGCCGAGTCGGCGACCAACACGGTCGGCATCGCCGCTGCGCTCACGGTCGGCATCTACGGGCTGATCGGCTTCTGGCTGTACTCCGTGGCCCTCGACCGCACCCCCGTGTCGGCTGCCTCCGCACCGCTGATCGTGACCCAGACCTTCGTGCCGTCGCTGATCGGCGTGGTCCTGCTGGGTGACGGCGTCCGACCGGGCTGGTGGCCGGGCGTCCTGGCCGGCCTGGTGCTCTCGACACTCGGCGCGGTCCTGCTCAGCGGCGACCGGATCGCGAGCATCGACAGCCCGGTGACAGCAGCACGCGACCCGGAGGCGCCTCAGGCGTCGTAGTCGAGGACGACCTTCTCGGACGTCGGGTGCGCCTGGCAGGTCAGCACGTACCCCTTCTCGATCTCCTCCGGCTCCAGGGCGTAGTTGACGTCCATCGCCACCTCGCCCTCGACCAACAGCGCCCGGCAGGTGCCGCACACGCCGCCGCGGCAGGCGAACGGCAGGTCGGACCGCACCCGCAGCGCGGCCTCGAGGACGCCCACGTCGTCCGGACGCAGGTCCAGCTCGGAGGTACGGCCGTCCAGCTTGATCGTCACGTGCGCCGCACCCTCCGGCGCCCCCTCCAGCCGCGTCACGGGCGCCCGCGGCACCGGGTCGGCGTGGAACAGCTCGGTGTGCACGGCGGCGCTCGGCACGCCCACGTCGATGAGGGTCTCGCGGAGGTCGATCACCATCTGCTGCGGGCCGCACAGGAACCACGCGTCCACGTCGCCGGGCGGGATCAGCTCGTCGAGGATCCTGCGCAGCCGCTCCCCGTCGAGCCGGCCCGACAACAGCTCGGCGTCCTGCTCCTCGCGTGAGAGCACGTGGAGGAGGCGGAACCGGTCGGGGTGCCGGTCCTTGAGGTCGTGCACCTCGTCGAGGAACATCACCGTGCGGTGGGTCCGGTTCGCGTAGACGAGTGTGACCTCCGACGCCGGTTCCTCCTCCAGCAGCGTGGTGACGATCGAGAGCACCGGTGTGATGCCGGACCCGGCCGCGATGGCGACGTAGCGGTGCTTGGCGTCCGCGTCGGGTGAGACCGTGAAGCGACCGGCCGGCGTCATCACGTCGAGCGCGTCGCCGACCCGCAGGTCGCCGAGCACGCCCTCGCTGAACGATCCTCCGGGCAGCACCTTGATACCGACGCGGAGCAGGCCCGACGAGGGCGGGGTGAAGATGGAGAAGCTGCGGCGCTTCTCGTCGGCGCCGCGGATCGACAGGTGCTGGCCGGCGGTGAAGACGTACTCGTCCCGCAGCTCCTCGGGCACCTCGAAGGTGAGCGCGACGGCGTCGTCGGTCAGGGGGTCGATCGCCGCGACCCGCAGCGAGTGGAAGATCGGCATGGGACTAGAGCGCCTTGAAGTGGTCGAAGGGTTCCGAGCACGAGCGGCACACCCACAGCGACTTGCAGGCGGTCGATCCGAAGCGGCTGGTCTCTCGGGTGTCGGGACTGCCGCACTGCGGGCAGCGTACGGAGAGCGCGAGGCCGACCGGGCCGTCGCGGGTGGGTGACGGCGGAGCGACGCCGTAGGCCGCCAGCTTGGCCAGGCCCGCCTCGCTGATGTCGTCGGTGGTCCAGGCCGGGGACAGCACGAACTCGACGTCGACGTGCTGGTAGCCGGCCCCGGTGAGCCGCTCCTCGAGGTCGTCGGCGATGGCGTCCATCGCCGGGCAGCCGGAGTACGTGGGCGTCACCTGCACGTGCACCCAGCCGCGGTCGTCCTCGGTGACGTCGCGCAGGATGCCGAGGTCCTCGATCGTGACGACCGGGATCTCCGGGTCGGGCACCGCGGCGGCCAGGTCCCACGCACTCGCCACGCCGGTCACCACCGAGCCCCCGGATGTGAACGGGCGAGGTGCTGCATCTCGGCCACCACGTAGCCGAAGTCCTCGGTGTGGAGCCCGCGGCGACCGCCGCCGAGCCGGGGGGACACCTCGGGCACGGCCAGGGTCGCCTCGTCGAGGACCTTGGCGACCCGCTCGAGGACGGGGGCGCGGAATGCTGTCGGGTCCGCCGCGATGCCGGCGTCGACGAGCCCCGGGGCCACTGGGGTGAACAGCTCCTCGACGTAGGGCCACTCGGCGTCGAGCGCGGTCTGCATGCGGCCGTGCGACTCGTCGGTGCCGTCGCCGAGGCGCACGACCCAGTGGTGGGCGTGGTCGACGTGGTAGGCGACCTCCTTGACGGCCTTGCCCGCGACACCGGCCAGGGTCTCGTCGGCGCTGCCGAGGAGGGCGGCGTACAGCTCGGCCTGGTAGCTGGAGAAGACCAGCAGCCGGGCCATGGCCACGCCGAAGTCCGTCTGCGGCCGCTCGACGAGGTGGGCGCAGCGGAACTCCCGCTCGTCGCGCCAGTAGGCGAGGTCGTCCTCGCCGCGGCCGTCGCCCTCGAGCTTGCCTGCGTGCGCGAGCAGGGCGCGCGCCTGGCCGAGCTGGTCGAGACCGATGTTGGCGAGGGCGACGTCCTCCTCGAGCTCCGGCCCGCGGCTGATCCACCAGCCCAGGCGCTGGGCGGAGACGAGGGCATCGTCGGCGAGGCCGAGGACGTAGTTCACGTGGCCAGGAATGGGCGGAGTCACTACAGGTGCTCCACGCCTTCGGGGACGTCGTAGAACGTCGGGTGCCGGTAGACCTTGTCGCCTGCCGGGTCGAAGAACGCGTCGCGCTCGTCGGGGCTCGAGGCGGTGATCTCGGCCGACGGGACGACCCAGATCGAGACGCCCTCGTTGCGGCGCGTGAACACGTCGCGGGCGTTGCGCAGGGCCGTCTCGGCGTCCGCGGCGTGCAGCGAGCCGGCGTGCACGTGGTTGAGGCCACGGCGCGCGCGGATGAAGACCTCCCACAAGGGAGCGGCGGGAGTGCTCATGCGACCTCGGTCGCTGACCGGTTGGCGGCCTGCTTGGCGGCGTACGCCGCCGCGGCCTCGCGCACCCACGCGCCCTCGTCGTGGGCCCGGCGCTTGTGGTCCATCCGCTGGGCGTTGCACGGGCCGTTGCCCTTGACGACCTCGAACAGCTCGGTGAAGTCGATCTCGCCGAACTCGTAGTGCCCGGTCTCGTCGTCCCACCGGATCTCCGGGTCGGGCAGCGTCAGGCCCAGAGCCTCGGCCTGTGGCACGGTCATGTCGACGAACCGTTGGCGCAGGTCGTCGTTGGAGAACCGCTTGATCCCCCACGCCATCGACTGCGCGGAGTTCGGCGAGTCGTCGTCGGGCGGGCCGAACATCATCAGCGACGGCCACCAGTAGCGATCGACGGCGTCCTGGGCCATCGCGCGCTGGGCGGGCGTGCCGTGGGAGAGGGTCCAGAGGATCTCGAAGCCCTGTCGCTGGTGGAAGGACTCCTCCTTGCAGACACGGGTCATCGCCCTGGCGTACGGGCCGTAGGAGCACCGGCACAGGGGCACCTGGTTGGTGATGGCGGCACCGTCGACGAGCCAGCCGATCGCGCCCACGTCGGCCCAGGTGAGCGTGGGGTAGTTGAAGATCGAGGAGTACTTCTGCCGGCCGCTGTGGAGCTGGTCGATGAGGTCCGCGCGGTCGACGCCCAGGGTCTCGGCGGCGGAGTAGAGGTAGAGCCCGTGCCCCGCCTCGTCCTGGACCTTGGCCATCAGGATCGCCTTGCGCTTGAGGCTCGGCGCACGGCTGATCCAGTTGCCCTCCGGCTGCATCCCGATGATCTCGGAGTGCGCGTGCTGGGCGATCTGACGGATCAGGGTCCTGCGATAGCCCTCGGGCATCTCGTCGCGCGGCTCGACCCGGTCCTCGTCGGCCAGCAGGTCGACGAAGGTCTCGGGATCGAGGTCGGCCGGGCCCGGGGGCATCTTCGGCCTCTCGCCAGGCGCACTGAAGTCGTTGCCGTACACGTCGCTCAGGGTACCAGGCAATGTGACACTCTTCTGCATCACCGACGTCGCCGTGTAACAGGGTCGAGCGTGCTGCGAGACTCACGCCCATGGCCTCCCCCACCGCCGACGTCTCGGTCCGGATCGCCTGGGCCGACGACGCGGCGGCTGTTGCGGACGTCCAGGCACGCGCGTGGCGGACGACGTACGCCGGCGTGCTCCCGGACGAGGCGCTGGCTCTCGATCCCGCGGCGACCTCGCAGGCGTGGGCAGCCGCACTCCGCTCGCCGGGCGACGCCCGCAACCGCGTGCTGGTCGCCCTCGAACGCAACCGGGTGGTCGGGTTCGCGGTCATCTCCCCCGCGACCGACCCCGACTGCGACCCGGTCGCCGACGGTGAGCTCCAGGAGCTGGTGGTCGACCCGGACGAGCGCGGCAAGGGCCACGGCTCCCGCCTCATCCAGGCCGTCGCGGACACGATGCAGGCCGACCGCTTCACCCGGGCGGTCACCTGGACGCTGGTCGGCGCGGACGACCTCCGCCGGTTCCTCACGGAGGCGGGCTGGGGCGCCGACACCGCGCATCGCGAGCTCGACCTCGACGGCACCGGCTCCACGGTCGTCAAGCAGGTCCGCCTGCACACCGCACTCTGAAGGCTTGATTTCCGGCGCGCGTCGGACACGATGGAAGGACCACAGCGGCAATCTCGGGCCGCTCGCGCAGGGAGGGCTTCCATGCTGGGACCGCTGCCGTACTTCCATCGCACCGTCGTGGTCACGGCCGTCCTCCTGACGGCGATCGCCTCGGGGGCCTGGATCGCGCACTTCACCGCGGTCCCCGTTGCCATCGGCGGAGGCGCCGTCGTGGGTGCGCTGGCCGGTCTCCTGGTGGCGTACGCGATGGTGCACTCGACTGCCCCGCACCAGGCCCGCGTGCGGCGGCGGTGACGTCCGCTTGACCGAGCGCAACGTCTTCGGAGGTCCGCTGGATCCCTGCGGCGCCGATCCCCTGACGGGCTACTACCGGGACGGCGACTGCCGGTGCGGCCCCGAGGACCAGGGCCTGCACGCCGTGTGCGCGGTGATGACCGAGGAGTTCCTGGCCCACCAGAACGCCGTCGGGAACGACCTCATCACCCCGCAGCCGGACTGGGGGTTCCCCGGTCTGCTGCCGGGTGACCGGTGGTGCGTCGTCGCCGTCCGGTGGCTCCAGGCCCACCGCGACGGAGCGGCCGCGCCCGTCGTCCTCGCTGCGACGAACGAGCGCGCCTTGGAGGTCATCCCGCTCGACGTGCTCGCGCAGTACTCCGTCGACGTCCCCGCCGACCTGCGGGCGCTCGAGGACTGAACTCCCCTCTCCTCGCCCTATCGCCCGCCCTCCCGTCGGCGCTACGTTGCCCGCACCAGGCCGGTTCTGAGAGGGAGTCCGCGATGGCGATGACACTCGGGCAGCAGCTGACGCGAAAGAAGCCGATCGCCACCGGCGACCCCGCTGGGCACGAGGGCGTCCACAGCGAACCCGAGCTGGGCCGCACCATCGGCACCTTCCAGCTGATGATGTTCGGCGTGGGTGCGACCGTCGGCACCGGCATCTTCTTCGTGCTGCCCGAGTCGGTGCCCGACGCAGGGCCGGCCGTCGTGGTCGCGTTCCTGCTGGCCGGCCTGGCCGCCGGGCTCTCGGCGATCTGCTACGCCGAGATGGCCAGCTCGATCCCGGTCAGCGGCTCGACCTACTCCTACGCCTACCACTCGATGGGCGAGCTGGTGGCCATGATCATCGCCGCGTGCGTGATCCTCGAGTACGGCGTCGCAGCGGGGGCCGTGGCCGTCGGTTGGAGCGGCTACTTCAACGAGCTGCTCGACAAGACGATCGGGTGGAGCCTCCCGGATGCCCTGTCCTACTCACCGATCCCCGTCGAGGACGGCACGCCGGGGCTGGTGAACCTGCCGGCCATCGTCCTGGTCTTCCTCTGCACGCTCCTGCTGATCCGCGGGGCCAGCGAGTCGGCCAAGGTCAACACGGTCATGGTGCTCATCAAGCTGAGCGTCCTGGGCCTGTTCATCGTCATCGGCCTGTCGGCGTTCCAGGCCGACCGGTTCGACAACTTCTGGGCGTCCGGGTCGGCGGGCATCACGGCCGCCGCCGGCACCATCTTCTTCTCGTTCATCGGCCTGGACGCCGTCTCGACGGCCGGCGAGGAGGTCAAGGACCCACAGCGGGCGCTGCCCCGCGCCATCCTGGGTGCGCTGGTGATCGTGGTGACGGTCTACGTCCTGGTCGCCATCGCCGGTGTCGGCGCCCAGCCCCTCGCGGACTTCTCGAGCAAGGAGCAGCAGGACGCCGGCCTGTCCGTGATCATGGAGAACGTCACCGGCTCGGCCGTGCCCGGCACCATCCTGGCCGCCGGCGCGGTGATCTCGATCTTCTCGGTCACCCTGGTCACGCTCTACGGGCAGACCCGCATCCTGTTCGCCATGGGCCGCGACCGGATGCTGCCCGACAAGTTCGCCCAGGTGGACGCCCGCACGCTGACCCCGCGCTTCAACACCATCGTGGTCGGGATCGTGGTCGCCCTGATCGCCGGGTTCGTCCCGTCCGACTACCTCTGGGACACCGTCTCCATCGGCACCCTGGTCGCCTTCTCGGTCGTGGCGCTCGGCATCATCGTGCTGCGCCGCACGAGGCCCGACCTGCACCGGCCGTTCAAGGTGCCCGGCTACCCGGTCACGCCGGTCCTCACCATCGCCGCGTGCGTCTACGTGCTGTCCGGGCTGGCGGCGATCACCTGGGTGATCTTCGGCGTCTGGTTGGCCATCGTCCTCACCTACTACTTCCTCGTCGGCCGACGGCGGTCACGCCTCAACGACGACGAGACGGTGGGAGCCGGTCGATGACGTTGCTCGTCGGCTTCCCGGCGGGTCACGAGGACCGGTCCGGCCTGGAGCTCGCGGCCACCCTCGCGCGCTCCTCGGGCCAGGACCTGGCCCTGGTCACCGTCGTCCCCAGCGCCTGGCCCACCCCCGTCGCCGGGCACACGGACCGCGAGTTCGAGGAATGGTCCCAGTCGCGCGGTCGGGACGCGGTGCGGGCGGCCGAGGCGATCCTCGCCGCCCACTGTCCCGACCTGAGCGCCACGGCCACGTTCGTCCAGGGTCGTTCGGCGCCGAGTGCACTCGCCGCGGAGGCCGAGCGGACCGGCGCAAGCATGATCGTGGTGGGTGCGGGGCACGACGGCGGATACGGCCGGGTGGTGCTCGGCTCGACCGCCCACCGCCTCCTGCACTCCTCGACGGTGCCGGTGGCGGTGGGTACTCGTGGCTACCGAGCCAGCGAGCACGGCAGGGTGGTCCGCGCGACCTGCGCGTTCCGAGGCGACGAGGCGTCGCGCCGTACCCTCGTCCGCACCGCCGAGATCTGCCGCGACGTCGGCGCCGGGCTGCGGGTCGCGACGTTCGCGGTTCGCGGCCGGACGATGTACCCACCCGAGGTGGCCACGTCGTCCGAGGACGCCGTGCAGGACGCCTGGGTCGACCAGGCCGAGGCGATGCAGCAGGCGGCCCTCGACGAGGTGGCGGCCGCCGGCCCGCTGCCGGACCCCACGACACGCGTCGTCGCCGCGGCCCGCAACTGGGCGCACGCCCTGGACACGCTGTCCTGGGAGCGCGACGAGGTGCTGGTGATCGGCTCGTCGTCCGCGAGCCTGGTGTCGCGGCTCTTCCTCGGCTCGAACGGCGCCAAGATCCTCCGACACTCCCCCGTGCCTGCCATCGTCGTGCCCTGACGGACCCCTCGTAGGGTGTGCCGGTGGCGGCCGCTCGGGAGGACGAGGAACGGCCCGAGCGCCGCGACGTCGTGCGGGACAGCCTCGGGGTCGGCGTGGCGACGGGGCTCTACGGCGCATCGTTCGGCGCGCTCGGCGTGGCCAGCGGGCTGAGCGTGCTGCAGACCTGCGCGATGTCCGTGCTCATCTTCACCGGAGCCTCGCAGTTCGCCTTCGTCGGCGTGCTCGCGTCGGGAGGCGCCCCGCTGTCGGGGGCCCTCACCGCGCTCCTGCTCGGCAGCCGCAACACCCTCTACGGGCTGCGGCTCGCGCCGCTCCTGGCCTTGTCGCGATGGCGGCGGCTGGCGTCCGCGCACCTGGTCATCGACGAGTCGACGGCGATGGCGGTGACCAGGCCGACGACCGCTCTGGCCCGGACGGGGTTCTACTGGACCGGGCTGAGCATCTTCGCCCTCTGGAACCTGTTCACGGCGCTCGGCGCCGTCGCCGGCAGCACGATGGGCGACCCGCGGGCCTACGGCCTCGACGCCGCCGTGGGGGCGGCCTTCCTGGCCCTCCTGTGGCCCCGGCTGCACGAGCGTCGCTCCTTCGCCGTCGGGGGCCTCGCGGCCATCGTCGCCCTGATGCTGGTGCCGGTGACCGCGGCGGGGGTGCCGGTGCTCGCAGCGGGCGGCGTGGCCCTGTTGGCCGGCGTGCTGCCTCGTGCGCGTGAGGGGGCCGCGTCGTGACGGTGTGGATCGCGATCGTGCTGGCCGGCGTGGGCTGCTGGCTCCTCAAGGTCGCCGGGCTGTCGGTGCCGCCGCGCATCCTCGAGCGGCCGCTGGTCGAGCGGGTCGCGGACCTGATCCCGGTGGCGCTGCTGTCGGCCCTGATCGCCGTGCAGGTGTTCACCTCGGGCTCCGAGCTGACCCTCGACGCCCGCGCCGTCGGGCTCGGGGTGGCGGTCGTCCTGCTCGTGCTGCGAGCGCCGTTCCTGGTGGTGGTGTTCGGCGCGGCCGCGGTGGCGGGCCTGCTCCGGCTCGTGACGTGACACGGCCCGGACGGCGTGAGCCGTCCGGGCCGCATGCGGTGCTCGAGTGTTCAGTTCACCTAGACCGCGGATTCCACCATGGCAAGGGTTCAACGAGCCGGGGAAGGAGACGTCACCCCCAGGTCTGTGCACTGCACGAACGTGCAGAAGTCGCTCACGCCAGGTCGAGGTAGTGCTCCAGGCCCACGGTCAGGCCCGGGTGGTCGGCCACGGCACGGACGCCGGCCATCACGCCGGGCACGAACGATGCGCGGTCCAGGGAGTCGTGGCGGATCGTGAGGGTCTCCCCCGGCGACCCGAGCAGCACCTCCTGGTGCGCCACCAGGCCGCGGACGCGCTGGCTGTGCACGCGGATCCCGTCGACGTCGGCCCCGCGGGCGCCGTCGAGAGCGCTGGCGGTCGCGTCGGGCACCGGTCCGAGCGAGGCCGCCGCGCGAGCCGCGGCGATGAGCTGCGCCGTACGACGCGCCGTGCCGGACGGCGCGTCGACCTTGTCGGGATGGTGCATCTCGACCACCTCGACGGACTCGAAGTGCGGGGCGGCCAGCTCGGCGAACCGCATCATCAGCAACGCGCCGATCGAGAAGTTCGGGGCGACGAGGACCCCGACCTGGGGCGCGGCGTCGAGCCACCGGCGTACGGTCGCGAGCCGCTCCTCGTCGAACCCCGTGGTGCCGACGACCGCGTGGATGCCGCGCGCGATGCAGTGCTCGAGGTTGGCCATCACCGCATCGGGGTGGGTGAAGTCGATCGCTACCCCGGCGCGGGCCGCCTCGAGGGCGCCGAGGTCGTCCCCGACGTCGATCTGAGCGACCAGCTCGAGCCCGTCGGCCTCCTCGACACCGAGGCAGATCTGGGTGCCGACCTTGCCGCGGGCGCCCAGCACACCGACCCTGATCTCGCTCACGTCTGGATTCTGGCAGGCTGGGGGCATGGCGAAGCAGCCGATCCCTCCGCGGATCAAGTGGGCCGTCGATCTGATGGACCCACAGCCCAGTGACAGCGTGCTCGAGATCGGCTGTGGCGCGGGCGCAGGTGCCGAGCTGATCTGCGAGCGACTCGAGACCGGCAAGCTCTTCGCCATCGACCGGTCCGAGTCCGGGGTCGACCGCACCAAGCGTCGCTGCGCCAAGTACGTGGAGGCCGGCCGGCTCACCGTCCGGCAGATCGACCTCGCCACCCTGCGCGTCCCGGTCAAGCGGCTGAACAAGGTCTTCGCGTTCAACGTGAACCTGTTCTGGGTGCGCAAGTGCGACGACGAGGTCGCCCTCCTGCACGAGCGGGTGCTCCCCGGCGGCGCGGTGTACTTCTTCTACGAGGCCAACCGCCCCGAGCTGATCCCCAACATCGTCACCAAGGCCAGCAAGGCCCTCACCGACGGCGGCTTCCGGGTCTCCCTCGTCGAGCAGAAGGCCCCACCCGTCGTCGCGATCATCGGCAAGCGCTGACCTCCCCATCCCCTGGCTCCGGCCCCTCGGCTCTTGTAACAGGGTGTTTGTGCAACTACGCACGCGTTTGAACGCGTGCGAGGTTGCTTCAACACCCTGTTACAAGTGGCGAGCAGCGAACTCTGCCGGTCAAGCCGAGCGGCGGACGATCATGTGCGCCAGGTCCGAGATGTCGGTGCCGTAGGCCGCGCACGTCGCCATGTACTCCCGGCGCACCCGCTCCTTGGCGAGCTCGCGGCGAGCACCCCAGTAGTCGGCCCACACCAGCCGCGACATCCCGAGCCGGTAGCCACGCAGCCAGTCCTCCCGCTGCTTCTCCTGCCAGACGACCTGTTCGGGATCGACGACCGCTAGGCCGCCGCGGTCCTGCCGGAGGTACTTCTTGAAGCCGTCGAACTCGACGAGATGCCGACCGACGCGCATGTCGCATCGCGCCCAGCCGGTGTGGTCGCGCAGCTCGAACTGGGTCTGGATCGGCCCCAGGCCGATCTCCTCCAGCAGCATCCGCCCCAATGTCTCCCCGACGCTCTCGGCTCCCGGGTCGGAGTCCTGGATGCTGGCCCGGACGACGGTGACCTCGGGCCAGCAGGTCATCGGCGCCACGGCCTCCCACAGGTCGGAGAGGCGTACGCCGAGCTGCCGGGCCGAGTCGCAGGCCACGGTGCCGTGGACGTACCCGTGCTCGCGGGCAATGTCTGCTGCCGTCCGAGCAGCGTTGAGGACAGGCACGCCCTCGACCTCGAGGACCTGGTTGCGTTGGTACGGCGCGAGGTGATGCTTGACGCCGTGCTCGACCCGACCGGAGAGCGCACCGCGTCGGGTGACGTGGATGAGCTCAGTGTCGGGCGTCAGGATCGGCATGCCCAGCTCGCGCGCGGCGGACTCGTGGCTCAGCACGTGGGCCGCGCGCATCTGGAGGTGGGCGGCCCGTGCGCGGGTGCGAGCTCGTCCGTCGTACGGGTCCAAGGCCCGCCAGAGCTCCGCGGGCATGTAGACGCCCCGTCGGACCAACACCCAGGCCCCGGTCCGCACCAGTCCCGCCAGGTGATTGGACGACATCCCCGCGTCAAGTGCTTGCCGGCGCGTGACCAGGCCGCGCTGACTGTCGATCGCTCGAGCGAGCTCGGGATGTCCGTCGTACCGCTGCACCCGACAACCCTGGACCGCCACGAGATTGATGCGCACGGCTCCACGTACCGCTTGGGGACAGGCGTCCGACACCCACCCGTGTGGACGTCATGCGGGCCCGCGAAGACGCATCGCCGCCGGGCTTGTAACAGGGTGTTTGTGCAACTACGCAAGCGTTTGAACGCGTGCGAGGTCGCACAAACCCCCTGTTACAAGCGGCTCCGCGCCGAGCCCTACGGAGCGACGATGGCGAGGATCTCGGGTTGGGAGAAGAGGTCCTTGGCGAGGGTGCGGACGTCGTCGAGGGTGACGGCGTCGATGCGGGCGATGACCTCGTCGATCGAGAGGAGCTCGTCGGAGACGAGCTCGCCCTTGCCGAGGCGGGACATGCGGGAGCCGGAGTCCTCGAGGCCGAGGACGAGGCCACCGCGGAGCTGCCCCTTGCCGCGCTGGAGCTCCTCGTCGGTGAGGCCGTCGGCGCCGACCTTGGCGAGCTCGGCCCGTACCACGGCGAGCACGTCGTCGAGCTTGGCCGGCAGGCAGCCGACCGAGACGCCGACCAGGCCGGCGTCGGCGTGGTGGGAGGCGAAGGAGAAGACGGAGTACGCCAGGCCGCGCTTCTCGCGGACCTCCTGGAACAGCCGCGACGAGGTACCGCCCCCGAGCGCGGTGTTCAGCACACCGAGCGCGTACCTGCGGTCGTCGCCGCGCGGGATGCCGTTGACACCCAGCACGACGTTGACCTGCTCGAAGGGCCGCTTGGCCGAGGCCGAGCCGGAGACGCCGCGACGGGCGCGTCCGGACCGGGCCGAGGCCGGCACGGCCGCGGCGTCGTCGAGGAAGCCGTTGCGGGCGAAGGCCTTGCGGACACGGCGTACGCACGTCGCGTGGTCCACGTTGCCCGCGACAGCGACGACCATGTGCGGCGCGGAGTAGTGCCGCTTGTAGAACCGCCAGATCTGGGCGCGCGACATCGACGAGATCGATGCCTCCGTACCTGCGATGGGCCGGCCGAGCGGCGTGTCGCCGTAGGCCTGGTGAGCGAACAGGTTGTGCACCACGTCGTCGGGGTCGTCGTCGTGCATGGCGATCTCGTCGAGGATCACGTCCCGCTCGGCCTCGACGTCCTCGGGCGTGATCGTCGAGGCGGTGACCATGTCACCGAGCACGTCGATGGCCAGCGGCAGGTCCTCGTCGAGCACCCGGGCGTGGAAGCAGGTGTACTCCTTCGCGGTGAAGGCGTTGAACTCCCCACCCACCGCGTCGAGCGCCACCGAGATGTCCAGCGCCGAGCGCTCCGCGGTCCCCTTGAACAACAGGTGCTCGAGGAAGTGCGAGCAGCCGTGCAGCGAGGGCGACTCGTCACGCGAGCCGACGTCGACCCAGACGCCGATCGACGCCGAACGCGCGCCGGCGAGCTGCTCGGTGATGACGCGCAGGCCGCCGGGCAGGACCGTACGTCGCACGAGCGACGTGACCTGCCCGGCGCCGTCGCGCACGGTCTTGAGGGTGCGGGTCGTGCCCGCACCCCCTCCAGCCGTTCGGTTGCGGGTCACTCCTCGTCGGAAGCCGGGTCCGGCGTGGCGACGGGCTTGTCCGCGTCGACCGACGAGTCGGTCGAAGCGGGAGCCTCGTCGACCACCGGGATCAGCGACAGCTTGCCGCGGTCGTCGATCTCGGCGATCTGGACCTGGATCTTCTGACCCACGGAGACGACGTCCTCGACGTTGTCGACGCGCTTGCCACCCACGAGGGCCCGCAGCTTGGTGATGTGCAGCAGGCCGTCCTTGCCGGGCATCAGCGAGACGAACGCACCGAAGTTGGTCGTCTTCACGATCGTGCCGAGGTAGCGCTCGCCGATCTCGGGCATCGTCGGGTTGGCGATCGCGTTGACGGCGTTCTTGGCCGCCTCGGCCGCCTCGCCGTTGGTGGCACCGATGTAGATGGTGCCGTCGTCCTCGATCGTCAGCTGGGCGCCGGTGTCGTCCTGGATCTGGTTGATGATCTTGCCCTTCGGGCCGATGACCTCACCGATCTTGTCGACGGGGATCTTGATCGTGATGATCCGCGGGGCGTAGATCGACATCTCCTCGGGAGCGTCGATCGCCTCGGTCATCACGTCCAGGATCGCCAGGCGGGCGTCGCGGGCCTGGGTCAGCGCCGCGGCCAGCACCTCCGCCGGGATGCCGTCGAGCTTGGTGTCGAGCTGGAGGGCGGTGACGAACTCCCGCGTGCCGGCGACCTTGAAGTCCATGTCGCCGAAGGCGTCCTCGGCTCCCAGGATGTCGGTCAGCGCGACGTACGACGTCTCGCCGTCGACCTCGCCGGAGATGAGGCCCATCGCGATGCCGGCGACGGGAGCCTTCAGCGGCACACCGGCCTGCAGCAGCGACAGGGTCGAGGCGCAGACCGAGCCCATCGAGGTGGAGCCGTTGGAGCCCATGGCCTCGGAGAGCTGACGGATCGCGTAGGGGAACTCCTCGCGCGTCGGCAGCACGGGGAGCAGCGCGCGGCGCGCGAGCGCACCGTGGCCGACCTCGCGACGCTTGGGCGAGCCCACCCGGCCGGTCTCACCGGTGGAGAAGGGCGGGAAGACGTACTTGTGCATGTAGCGGCGCGTCTTCTCCGGCGACAGCGTGTCGAGCTTCTGCTCGAGGGTGAGCATGTTCAGCGTGGTGACACCCAGGATCTGGGTCTCGCCGCGCTCGAACAGCGCCGAGCCGTGGACCCGCGGGATCACGGCGACCTCGGCGTGCAGCGGCCGGATGTCGGCCAGGCCGCGACCGTCCATGCGGACCTTGTCGCGCAGCACGCGCTCGCGGACCAGCGACTTGTTCAGCGAGCGGAACGCCGCGCCGATCTCCTTCTCGCGACCCTCGAACTCCGAGCCGACCTTCTCCAGCACGACGGCCTTGATCTCGTCGAGCCGGTCCTGGCGGTCCTGCTTGCCGGGGATCTGCAGCGCGGCGGAGGTGTCGTCCTTGGCGGTGGCCTCGACGGCGGCGTAGACGTCGTCCTCGTAGTCGAGGAAGACCGGGAACTCCATGACCGGCTTGGCGCTCTCGGCGGCCAGCTGCGACTGCGCCTCGCACAGCTGCTTGATGAACGGCTTGGCGGCGTCGAGCCCGCCGGCGACGATCTCCTCGGTCGGCGCCTGGGCACCGGACTGCACGAGGTTCCACGTCTGCTCGGTGGCCTCGGCCTCGACCATCATGATCGCGACGTCACCGGTCTCGGTCACGCGACCCGCGACGACCATGTCGAAGACGGCGTCCTCGAGCTGGCCGTGGCTGGGGAACGCGACCCACTGGCCGTCGATCAGCGCCACGCGGACGCCACCGACCGGGCCGGAGAACGGCAGGCCTGAGAGCTGGGTCGACAGCGACGCGGCGTTGATCGCCAGCACGTCGTAGGGCATGGCCGGGTCGAGCGCCAGCACGGTGATGACGACCTGGACCTCGTTGCGCAGGCCCTTCTTGAACGTCGGGCGCAGCGGGCGGTCGATCAGGCGGCAGGTGAGGATCGCGTCCTCGCCGGGACGACCCTCGCTGCGGAAGAACGAGCCGGGGATCTGGCCCACGGCGTACATCCGCTCCTCGACGTCGATCGTCAGGGGGAAGAAGTCGAACTGGTCCTTGGGGGTCTTGCCGGCGGTGGTCGCCGACAGGAGCATGGTCTCGTCGTCGAGGTACGCCGTGACCGAACCGGCGGCCTGACGGGCCAGCAGGCCGGTCTCGAACTTGATGGTGCGGGTCCCGAACTTGCCGTTGTCGATGATGGTCTCGACGGCAGAGATGACGGGTTCAACTGTTGACTGAGCCAACGGACTTCCTTGTCTCTTCGCGGAGCGACTACCGCGAACTGGTCCGCATGAGGCCGGTCTTCGATCGAGACCCGCAGGACCGCACCGCAGACGCGGGATCCTGAAGATCACTACCGAGGACCGAGCGCGAGTTCGGCGGAACGCTCCTGGTGTGGTGTTTCTGTATTGAAATGTAGCCCAAACAAATGAACAGAGGGCCCGCAGTGCGGGCCCTCTAGGACGTCAGCGGCGCAGGCCGAGACGCTCGACGATCGAGCGGTAGCGCTCGATCTCGGTCTTCTGCAGGTAGTTCAGCAGCCGGCGGCGCTGGCCCACGAGGAGCAGCAGCCCACGGCGGCTGTGGTGGTCGTGCTTGTGCTGCTTGAGGTGCTCGGTGAGGTGCGCGATGCGAAAGCTGAGCAGCGCGATCTGCACCTCGGGGGAACCGGTGTCGCCCTCGGTCGTGGCGTACTCGGCGATGATCTTCTTCTTGGTCTCCGCGTCGGTTCCGATCGACATACGGGGCTCCTTCCGGTCTCGTTGCGCGGCGCGCCGGGGCCTGTTCACCCGGGCACTGGAATCCGCGGCCGTCATACGGCGTGTCGCCCTCCCACGATCGGGGCGGGGCAACCGGAGAAGACTACCGAACGAGCCTCCGACGGGCTAAATCGAGGAGCGCGCCCGCTCCCTCTCACCCTAGGGTCCCGTCCGTGAGCAGCGACGTGCAGATCCGCGAGGTCGACCCCCTCGACCCGGCGAACGAACCGGTCCTGCACGCCATGTGGGACGTCTCGGCGGCCGCGCGGGCCGACCGGCCGTTCGAGGTCTGGGCGCCGTGGACCACGGCGTACGCCACGTGGACCACCGTGCGCGCCGACCAGGACGACGTGATGTGGGCCGCGACCGTCGACGGCGTCGTGGTGGGCATGGCCGGCCTGGCGATGTCCCACCTCGACAACCAGCACGTCGCCGAGACGGAGTTCTTCGTCCACCCCGCCCACCGCCGCCGGGGCATCGGGGCGGCGCTGCTCTCGACGGTCGTGGACCGCAGCCGCGCGGGCGGGCGGACGGTGCTGATGACCTCGCCGTACTCACCCGTCGACCGGCCGGGAGCCGGCGAGGAGTTCCTGACTGCCCAGGGGTTCGAGCTCGGCATCGCCGAGATGTCGCGGGTCTGCGACCTCGGCGAGAGCGAGGGCACCTGGCCCGACCTGGCGGCGCGGATCGCGGCGCAGCACGCCGGCTACCGGCTCGAGGCCTGGCAGGACCGGATCCCCGAACCGTTCGTCGAGGGGTACTGCCGTCTCGGGGAGGCGTTCAACGACGAGGCCCCCCTGGGCGACCTCGACCTCGGTGCGGAGGTCTGGTCGGCGACGCGGGTCGCCGAGCGCGACGCGCGCTTCCTGGCCACCGGGCGCCGGCAGTTCGGCGTGCTCGCGTACGCCGCCGACGGGACGTGCGTGGCGACCACGGAGCTGTTCGTCAACCAGGTCGCCTCCTGGCGCGCGCTGCAGGGCGGCACCCTCGTGCTGCCGGGACATCGCGGTCATCGGCTCGGGCTCGCCCTCAAGCTGGTCAACCTGCGAGCGGTCCGTGAGCGCTACCCCGACTGCCGCTACGTCTTCACCGTCGTCGCCGGCGTCAACGCCCCGATGAACGCCGTCAACGACCTCCTCGGCTTCCGCGACGTCGAGCGGGCGCTGGAGATGCAGCGACGGCTCTGAGGGGTCAGTCCGGGCGCCGTCCCAGCACGTAGAGCCGCTCGGTCTCGACCTCCCCCTCCAGCGGCCCGCGGAGGTACCACTCCACGTCCACCAGCCCCGACGCCCGTACTGCGGCGACCACCGCGTCGGGGTCGTGCAGGACGAAGTCGACGTCGACAGGCTCGTCCATCAGCTCGTCCGCGTGGTGCACCGCGGCACCGGCGTGCAGGGCCAGCGCCAGCCAGCCACCCGGCACGAGCACCCGCGCGAGCGAGGCGACGGTGGGCGCGAGCTCGGAGCCGGCAAGGTGCACCAGCGCGTACCACGCCGTGACGGCTCCCCAGCCGGCTGCGGTGGGTGGCCGCAGGAGCCCGTTGAGGTCGCCCACGGAGAAGGTGAGGTGCGGGAACCGGCGGCGCGCCTCGTCGACCATCGCCGGCGACAGGTCCACCCCGGTGGCCTCCGCCCCGGCGGCGGCGAGGTACGCCGCGACGTGGCCGGGACCCGTACCGACGTCCACCACGGGGAGAACGCCCGCGAGGACCGCCACGCGGCCCAGCAGCCAGCGGTCGAAGGACTTGCGGTCCAGCTCGTCGCCGAGCCGCTCGGCGTACGTCGCCGCCACCGCGTCGTAGGCCGCACGCACCTTCGCGTCGCGGGCAGCCGCTCCTCCCGCCAGCACGACCTCACGGTCCACGGTTGCCGGAGCGGCAGCCGCCGCGGGCTCGGGCTCGACCGGCCCGAGGAGGTGCACCCACCGCCGGTCCTGCTGGCCCGGCCGTCGTTCCAGCTCGTGCACCAGCGGGGTGGGCCGTTCATCGGTCGCGGCCGCCAGTCGTCGCAGCACGGCCTCCACGGCCTCGCGGTCGGCGAACGGGTGCAGCCGGTCGGTGCGGGTGCGCAGCTCCCCCGGTGCCTGTGGGCCGCGCAGCAGCAGGACGGTGATCAGCGCCCGCTCGTCGGGCTGGAGGGCGAGCCGCTCGTCGAGCAGCTGGTGGTACTTCAGCGTCCGTGGGCCGCGGTCGGCCCACACGACCCGCACCAGGCCACGCTCCTTGAGGCTGCGCAGCGTCTCGGTCAGCAGCGGCTGGTCGTAGTCGACGACCGGCTCCCGGCTGCTGGACTGGTTGCACGCGGTCTGCAGGGAGTTCAGCGTCATCGGGTAGCTGGCCGGCACCGTCCGCTGCTTCTCCAGCAGGCTCCCCAGCACGCGCTGCTCGACGGCGTCGAGGACGAGGTCGTCGGTCACGGCCGCCCACCCTATGGAGAGGGCTGCGCCCGGGTGGTAGTGATACCCGGTCGACCGGGGATCACGGACGTTCGTGACGGTTGCAACCTCCACGAACGTCCAGGAACGACGCCAGACCTGAGCCTCAGACGACCGTGACCGGGTGCTTCACGACCGCGTCGAAGAAGTAGCCGTTGTCGTTGAACGGCGTCACGAGCGGCTGCGTACGGCCGGCTGCGTCGGTGGCGCGGGCCATCAGCACGTGCTGCCCGAGGGCGGGCTTCTTCCACACGTAGCGCCACTGCGTCCAGGCCTGGCGGTGCCCGGAGCGGTACGGCCGCGCCGGCGTCCAGGTGGAGCCGCCGTCGACGCTGACGTCCACCCGGTCGACCGCGGCCGCGCCGCTCCACGAACGGCCGGTCAGCTCGACCGCCTCGCGACGGGCAATGGTCTCTCCCCACCCCAGCTCCCACGCAGAACGGACCGGGTTGACGGTCAGCGGCGGGGAGTCGCCGAGGTACAAGCCGCCGGTCATCCGGTACCACTTGGTGTTCCAGGGCGAGGTCAGCTCGGTGCTCGCCACTTCGAGCGAACCCAGCCACTTGATGCTCGCGATGCCGACCCAGCCGGGCAGCACCAGTCGCACCGGGAAGCCGTGGTCGGGCAGCAACGGCTCGCCGTTGACCCCCCACGCGAGCAGCGCGTCGTCGAGGGCCTTGCTGACGGGGAAGGGACGACGCACCCGCCCGTAGTTGACGCCGCCGGTCGAGTACTCGGGGTCGAGCCCGGTCGCCTGGATCGACACGGCGTCGGGCGAGAGCCCGAGCCGATCGAGAACCTCGGCCAGCCGGACGCCCTCCCACGTGACACCCCCGACAGCGCCGAGCGTCCACGCGGTGCCGCTCACGGTCATCCCCTGCTGGGACTTGAAGTACGACCGGCCGTTGCCGGTGCACTCGTGCGTCGACGTGAGCCGGGTGACCGGCAGGCGGCGCAGGTCGGCGTACGACAGGGACACGGCGTCGGCCTCGTCGCGGGACTCCGACAGGCCGTCGCCGAAGACGCGAAGCCGCCAGGTGTCCCGGTCGATCGTCGGCGTCAACGTGTGGTTGCGGACGAACAGCCGCGACTGGTCGGTCAGGAAGCGCTTCGGGTCGACCGAGTCCCAGCGCGTCTCGGCGTTGGTGCCGAAGTCGGTGAACAGCTCCGGCGGCAGGGGCTTGAGGATGAACGGCGCGCCGGCGGACGCCGGCAGGGTCGGCCCGGCGGCGACGGTGCCGAGGGCCGTGCCGAGGGCGGTGCCGGCGACGGCGCCGGTCTTGAGCAGGGATCGACGGGAGAGACTGGTCACCCCGTCACATTAACACTACTGACTTACTAGACAAACATCAGGCGGTAGGCGGCGGGTCGACCTCGTTGCGCTGCTGGGTGGTGGTCTGGGTGCCGTCGGCGTGCGTGGTCGTCGCGACGCTCGAGGAGGCCCTCGCCCGGTTGGCCTGCAGTGCTTGGAGCACGATCACCAGGACACCGCACCCGGCCAGGATCCAGCCGACGAGAGTCACGTCGATGGCGTCGATGCTGTCCCGGACCGCCAGCGCGAGGATGAGCCCGATGGCGAGGAGGAAGACTCCCAGTCCGTATCCCATGCCGGTCCCTTCTGAGGGCCGTCCCGCTGACGGCGTCGGTCGGAAGGGTAGCCCGATCCACCCGGGGCGCGTGGCAGGATGGCCGGGTGTCAACCGGGCCCCGCACCACCCTGGGCGTCTGCAACCTCTGCGAGGCGATCTGCGGTCTCGAGCTGACCATCGAGGGTGCCGGGCCCGAGACCCGCGTGACCTCGATCCGGGGCAACCCGACCGACCCGCTGTCCCGCGGCTACCTCTGCCCCAAGGGCGTCTCCCTCGCCGATGTGCACGCCGACCCCGACCGGTTGCGCTCCCCCGTACGCCGCGTGGGCACCGGGGCTGACGCCGAGTGGGTGGAGATCGGCTGGGACGAGGCCCTCGACCGGGTCGCCGACGGGCTGGCCGGAGCGATCAACGGGCATGGCCGCAACGCCGTCGGCGTCTACCTCGGCAACCCCAACGCACACTCGCTCGGCTCGGCCACCCACGGCGTGGCCATGGTGAAGATGCTGCGCACCCGCAACCGGTTCAGCGCCTCGTCGGTCGACCAGATCCCGCACCAGCTGGTCGCGTGGCAGCTCTACGGCCACCAGCTCCTGCTCCCGATCCCCGACATCGACCGCACGTCGTACTTCCTGGTGTTCGGCGCCAACCCGATGGCCTCCAACGGCTCGCTGATGACCGTGCCCGACTTCCCGAACCGGCTGCGCGCCCTCAAGGCTCGTGGCGGCCGGATGGTCGTCGTCGACCCGCGCCGGACCGAGACCGCCAAGGCCGCCGACGAGCACTTCTTCGTCCGTCCCGGTTCGGACGCCGTGGTCGTGCTGGCGATGGTGCGCACGCTGTTCGAGGAGGGCCTGACCCGCCCGGCACCGTACGTCGACCGGGTCGACCACGTGCGCGAGCTGGTCGAGCCGTTCACCCCGGAGGCCGCCGAGCGGGCCAGCGGCATCGCGGCGGACGACGTACGCCGGCTGGCCCGGGAGCTGGCCGCGGCAGAGGGCGGTGCGGCGTACGGCCGCATCGGCGTCTCGACGACCGGGTTCGGATCCCTGGCGCAGTGGGGCATCCAGTGCCTCAACATCCTGACGGGGCACTTCGACCAGCCGGGCGGCGTGCTGTTCACCGAGCCGGCCATCGACTTCGTGGCGCGTCGGTTCGTCGGCACCGGCCACTACGACCTGTGGCGCAGCCGGGTGCGCGGCATCCCTGAGTACGGCGGCGAGCTGCCGGCTGCGGTGATGCGCGAGGAGATCGAGACGCCGGGCGAGGGACGGATCCACGCGATGCTGACCATCGCGGGCAACCCGGTGCTCTCCACGCCCGACGGCAAGCGGCTGGGTGAGGCGTTCGCGGGCCTGGACTTCATGGCCGCGGTCGACATCTACGTCAACGAGACCACGCGGCACGCCGACGTGATCCTGCCGCCGACCACCGCGCTCGAGCGCGACCACTACGACATCGTCTTCCACGGCCTCGCCGTCCGGAACACCGCGCGGTGGACGCCGGCCGCTCTCCCCAAGCCCGAGGGCGCCAAGCACGACCACGAGATCTACCGCGAGCTGGCGCTGCGCGTGCAACGCCGGCTGACCGACCGTCCGCGGCTGCGGACCCGGCTCAAGCAGCGCGCGCGACTGGCCCCCAGTCCGCGGCGCATCGTGGCCGGCCTGCTTCGTACCTCCGGCGTGACGACCCTCAAGCAGCTGACGCGCCACCCCGAGGGCATCGACCTGGGGCCGCTGCGACCGACCATGCCCGAGCGCCTTCAGACGAAGGGGCACCGCATCGACCTCGCCCCCGACCTCGTCGTCGGCGACCTGCCGCGGCTGCAGGCGTGGCTCGACGAGCGTCTCGCCCTCGAACCACCAGGGCCGGACGGCCTGGTCCTGATCGGTCGCCGGCACAAGCAGGACAACAACGCCTGGTTCCACAACATCGAGCGGGTCAACCGCGGACGGCCGCGGCACCAGCTGCTCATGCACCCCGAGGACCTCGCCGAGCGCGGCATCGCCGACGGCGACCTGGTCACGGTGACCTCCAGGGTCGGCGCGGTGACCGTCGACGTGCAGGGCGACCGACGACATGATGCGCGGCGTGGTGTCCCTCCCCCACGGCTACGGGCACCAGGTCGACGGCGTCCGGCTCGCGCGCGCCAGCAAGGTCGCGGGCGTCTCGATCAACGACCTGACCGACCCCGACCTGCTCGACCTCTCGGGCAACTCCGCCCTGAGCGGCGTCCCCGTCACCGTGGCGCCGGCGTGATCGAGGTTGTCGCCCAACCGGCCGACGGGGAACGCACGACCTGGGACGTTCGACGGGACGGCCGCGCGCTCGGCACCGCCGTCACGGGGGTCCGTCGCAGCGGACCGTTGCTGACCGGCCTCGACGTGCCCGTCGACGCCGCGTCGGACGCGCTTGACGCCCTGATGGAGGCGATCAGCAGCGAGGGCGAGGAGTCCCTCGTCGTCGACGTCGTGCCCGGCGACGAGGTCCTCGAGACCGCCCTCGACGCACGCGACACGCTCCTGGTGGCCACCCAGATGGTGCTCGACCTCGGCACTCCGGTGTCGCCGCCGGCCCGGGTGGCGCTCGTGCCCATGACCGCCGAGGAGTACGTCGGCTACGAGGCGCACCTCAACGCCGCCTACGCGCAGGAGATGTTCGAGGCCGGCGCCTTCACCGACCTCGCCGCGGCCACCGTCGCGTCCGAGCAGTCCCAGGCGGAGCTGCTCCCCCACGGCGTCGACACGCCCGGCAACCGGCTGTGGTCGGCGTACGACGGCGAGACCGCCGTCGGGATCCTCTGGGTCGCCGTGAACGGGCCGACGGCCTACATCTACGACATCGAGGTCCGTGAGGAGCAGCGCCGGCGCGGGTACGGGCAGGAGATCCTCGACGCCGGCGCCGTGGCCTCCGTCGAGCTCGGCGCGACCACCCTCGGCCTCAACGTCTTCGGCCCCAACGACGGAGCCCGCGCGCTCTACGAGCGCGCGGGCTACGAGACGACCGAACGGTCCTATCGCATCGAGCTCTGACCGGCCAGCTCGTACGCCGGGTCGGACTCCACCACCGGCTCGCCCACGGGGGCCGCCGGTCGGGTCGGCCACCAGGCGCGCTCGCCGAGCAGGACCAGGACGGCCGGCAGGATCACCAGTCGGATCAGCGTGGCGTCGATGAGGATGGCCGCGGAGAGACCGACGCCCATCATCTTCATCTCCATCATGCTGAGCGTCGCGAAGATCGCAAACACCGAGACCATCACCGCGGCGGCGCTGGTGACCACCCCGGCCGTGTCGCTGATGCCGCGCTCGACCGCGATCCGCGTCGGCAGGCCGCGCTGCACGTGCTCACGCACCCGGCTGAGCACGAACACGTGGTAGTCCATGGACAGACCCACCAGCACGACCATCACGAACAGCGGGATCCAGTCGATCACGAAGCCTGGGCTGCTGAAGTCCAGCAGCCCTGCTCCCCAGCCGTGCTGGAAGACGAGGGTCAGGATCCCGAAGGCGACGCCGACGGACGCCAGGTTGAGCACCGTCGACACCAGCGCGAGCGGCACGCTGCGGAACGCGAACCCCATCATCAACAGGGTCAGCAGCAGCACGGTGCCGATCACCAGCGGCAGCGACGCCCGCTCCCGGTCGACCCAGTCGAGGGACTCGGCCGCTCCGCCGCCGACGGCGTACGTCGCGTCTCCGTCGAGGATGCCGAGGGAGGCGGGCACCAGGTCGTTGCGGAGGGTACGGACGGCATCGTCCACCCGGGGGTCCGACTCCTCGAACGGGATGGCCAGCTCCAGCACGGAGGTACGTCCGTCGGCCGAGACCTGGACGGGCTCGCGACCCGAGGCCACGAAGTCGTCGGTAGCGGTCGCCTTCTTGTCCAGGGCCGCCAGCGCCGAGGCCACGGCAGCCTTGTCACCGGCAGGCGCCTCGACGACCACCCGCGCGGTGGCGCCCTCGACCGGGAACTCCTGGGTCAGTCGGGTGAACGTCTGCACCTCCGGGATGTCGGCGGGCAGGGTCTGGAGGTTGGCCTGGTGGATCTTCATCCCCAGGGCCGGTGCCGCGAGCAGCGCGACCAGGACACCCGCGAGCAGCAGCGCCATCCCGGGCCGGCGGAGCACGGGCCCGAGCAGCCGCAGGCTGATGCCGCCGCGTCCGATCCTGCGGTTCAACCGCCAGAGCAGCGGCACTCGTGGCCGGTCGACCCAGCGACCCAGCTTGACCAGGAGCGCGGGGAGCACGGTGATCGAGCCGAGCACGGCGACCGCCACGACCAGGATGGCGCCGGTGGCGAGGGAGTTGAACGTGGCGTCACCGATGACGTACAGGCCGGCCATCGAGGCGATGACGGCCGCCCCGGAGACGAGGATCGAGTGGCCCGACGTCTGGGCCGCGATCTCGACCGCGTCCAGGGTGCTGCGGCCGGCCGCGCGCTCCTCGCGCTCGCGCTTGAGGTAGAAGAGCGAGTAGTCGACGCCGACGGCCATGCCGATCAGCACGATCATGCTGCTGACCGTGCCCTCGGCGTGGACCAGGTGCGAGAGCGGGGCGATCAGCCCGATCGTGACGATGACGCTGGTGGCGGCGAGCAGCACGGGGATGCCGGCCGCGATCAGCGCACCGAAGGCGAGCAGCATCAGCACCAGCGTGACCGGCAGGCTGAAGCCCTCGGCGGCCGAGAGGTCCTCGCCGACCCGGGTGTTGATCGCCTCGTCGATCGTGAGGTCACCCGCCTGGCGTATCTCCAGCTCGGGGTGGTCGCGCTGGACCTCGGCCGTCGCGGCCACGAGCGGCGCCGGGTCCTCGAGGTCGGCCGCCAGCCGGACGGCGATCAGGACCGCGGACCTGTCGGGGTTCCACTGCGGACCCGTCACCGCGTCGACCCCCTCGACGGAGCGCAGCGCGGCGCGTACGTCGCCGGCTGCCGCCTCCGCGGAGGTGGCGTCCAGCGGGCCGTCGCCCCGTGGGGTGATCAGGACGTTCTCGGCGTCCGGGGAGTCGAGCCCGGCGGCGTCGACCATGGCGTCGGCCCGGCCGGACTCGCCCATCCGGTAGTCGGCGTCGGTCGTCTCGACCGTCGGTACGGCCATCGCGAGCCCCACCGCGACGACGACCAGGCCGAGCCAGGCGGCGATCGCCCGCCACGGGTGGGTGGCACTCCAGCGCGCGGCGCGGAGCGGGATCCGGGACAGGGGGTGGTGGACGGTCATGAGGGCTCCTTCGGACGAGGTGGGTCGATGGCTCCAGCCTCGTGAGCGCGCCGGCTCTGGTCAGGAGCGCCAGGCCCCCGGCTCGGGGTAGACCCAGCCCCCCTGTCCGGACGGCCGGGATCGGTCAGGATGAGAGGCATGACGACGAACCTCCCGGCGCCGAGCCGGCTGCGGATGACGGCGTACGCCGCCGCGCAGCTGCTGCTCGTGGTGCCGACGATCGTGGCGTTCGTCCTCGTGGTCGTCGGCGGCGCCACGGCCCTGGTGGTGGTCGGGCTGCCGATCCTGCTCGTGGCCGTCCCGGCGTGCCGGTGGGTCGCCGACCGGCACCGGGCGATGGCGGGTCGGGTGCTCGGCACCCCGTTCCCGCCGGTCTACCGCGAGCCACCTGCCGGAGGGCTCGGCCAGCGCATCGTGGGCTGGGCGAGCGACCCGATGACCTGGCGAGACCTGGCCTGGCTGCTGGTGTCCGCCACCGTCGGGTTCGCGCTGTCGCTGCTCGTGGTGCTGCTCTTCCTGCTGGTGGTGACGTGGGCGCTGTGGTGGTTCGGCGTCGGGCCGATCATGACGGCCCGGTCGGCACTGGACCGGTGGTTGCTGGCGTACGGGCACACCGAGGTCCTGGAGCGGCGCGTCAGGACGCTGACCGAGACGCGCGCGGAGAGCATCGACCACTCCGCCACGGAGCTCCGGCGGATCGAGCGCGACCTGCACGACGGCGCCCAGGCTCGTCTCGTCGCGCTGGGCATGAGCCTGGGGATGGCCGAGGAGATGTGGGCCGACGACCCCGACGGTGCCCAGCAGATCCTGCGTGAGGCGCGTGCCACGACGGGCGCGGCCCTCGGCGACCTGCGGTCGGTGGTCCGCGGCATCCACCCACCCGTCCTGGCCGACCGCGGGCTGGCCGGGGCGGTGCAGGCGCTGGCGCTGGACATGGCGATTCCGGTGACGGTGGCGGCGAGGCTCGACGGACGGCCGCCGGCTCCGGTCGAGTCGGCCGTCTACTTCGCGGTCGCCGAGTGCCTGGCCAACACCGGCAAGCACGCCGGCGCCCAGCGTGGCTGGGTCGAGATCACGCACGACGGCGTCGCCGGCGTGCTTCGCGTCGTCGTGGGCGACGACGGCCGGGGTGGCGCCGATCCCGCGGCCGGGACCGGGATGCGGGGGGTGATGCGGCGGCTGTCGGCGTTCGACGGCACGATGAGGGTGTCCAGCCCGCCCGGCGGGCCCACGCTCGTGATGCTGGAGATCCCGTGCGCCTTGTCCTCGCCGAGGACCATGCCCTCCTCCGGGACGGCCTGATCCGGCTCCTCGACGCTCACGGGTTCACGATCGTGGCGGCTGTCGACAACGAGCCCGACCTCGTCCAGGCGCTCGCCGACCCGACCGTCGAGGCGGCGGTGGTCGACGTCCGGCTCCCCCCGACGCTGACCGACGAAGGGCTGCGCGCCGCCATCGCCGTCCGAGCGGCCCGTCCGGGCTTCCCGGTCCTGGTGCTCTCGCAGTACGTCGAGCACCTCTACGCCCGCGAGCTCCTCGCCAGCGGACAGGGCGGCGTCGGCTACCTGCTCAAGGACCGGGTGGCCGACGTCAAGGAGTTCGTGGAAGGCGTCCACCGCGTCGCCGCCGGTGGCACGGTCCTGGACCCCGAGGTGGTCGCCGCCCTGATGGCACGACAACGCGACGAGCCGCTCGACCGGCTGTCGCCGCGCGAGCGCGAGGTCCTGGCCCTGATGGCCGAGGGCCGCTCGAACGCCGCCATCGCTGGCGCGCTCTACGTCACCGAGAAGGCCGTCGCCAAGCACACCAACAACATCTTCACCAAGCTCGACCTCCCGCTGGCCCCCGACGACAACCGCCGGGTGCTGGCCGTGCTGGCCTGGCTGCGCGTCTAGCCTTCGACGATCGCGAGCACGGCCGCCCGGCCGGCCGCCGGGTCCGCGGCGGCCAGCGCGGCCTCGGCCATCTGGCGGCACTGGAGCATGGTCACCGTCGCGAGCCGAGCCCCGACGCCCTTGACGGCGGCCGAGGCCATCGACAGGGACGTCACGCCCATGCCGACCAGCGCGCACGCCAGCAGCGGGTCGGCCGCGGCCTCGCCGCACACCCCGACCGACTTGCCGGCCTGCTTGCCGGCCTCGGCCGTGATGGCGATCAGGTGCAACACGGCGGGCTGCCACGGGTCGGTCAGGTGCGCGAGGTCGGAGGCCATCCGGTCGGCCGCCATCGCGTACTGCGTGAGGTCGTTGGTGCCGATCGACAGGAAGTCCACGACCTCGAGGAAGCGGTGGGCCAGCAGGGCCGCCGACGGGATCTCGACCATCACGCCCGCCTTGAGGCCGCGAGTGCGGACCTCGTCGGCGAAGTCCCTGGCCTCGGCGACCGTGGCCACCATCGGGGCCATCACCCACGTCTCGGTGCCGGTGCGCTTGGCCGCCTCGGCGATGCCGTCGAGCTGGTGGTCCAGCAGGGCCGGGTTGTTCCACGAGAGCCGCAGCCCGCGCACACCCAGGGCGGGGTTCTCCTCGCCCTCGAGGGTCGCGAAGGCGACGGGCTTGTCGGAGCCCGCGTCGAGGGTGCGCACGACGACGTACTGACCCTCTCCGAACGGCTCGAGCACCTCCGCGTAGATGTCGGCCTGCTCCGAGGCGCTCGGCTCTTCCTGCCGGTCGAGGAAGCACAGCTCGGTGCGGAACAGCCCGACGCCCTCGATCGGCTGCTCGATCGCCTTGCGCGCCGACGCGCCGTCCGCGACGTTGGCGAGGAGCTTGACGGGTGCGCCGTCCTTGGTGCGGCCGGGTCCGGCCCAGGCCGCCAGCGCGGCGCGCTGCTCGCGGGCAGCGGCGACCCGGCGGTCGGCGTCGTCGGCGTCGGGCTCGGTCTCGATCGTGCCTGCGGTGCCGTCGACGAGGAGCCGCGTGCCGTTGGCGATCTCCATCACGCCGGCCGTGCCGACCACGCAGGGGATGGCCAGCTGGCGGGCGATGATCGCGGTGTGGCTGGTCGGGCCACCCTTCTCGGTGACCAGGGCGTGCACGATCTCGGGGTCCAGGCCGGCAGTGTCGGCTGGTGCGAGGTCCTCGGCGAGGAGCACGCACGGGCGTGGACGGCAGCGACACGCCCGGCTCCGGCTCGCCCACGACGTGCGCGACCACGCGCCGTTCGATGTCGCGCAGGTCGGTCGCACGCTCGGCCATCAGGCCGCCCATGCTGGTGAAGACGGCGACGAACTGCTCGACCGCTGCGTGGACGGCAGCCACGATCGGGGCGCCACCCGTGAGCGACTTCTTGACGGCCGAGCGCAGGCCCTTGTCGCGGGCCAGACCCGCGCTCGCGGTGAGCACCTCGGCCGCCGCGCCGTTCGCCTTGGCGGCCTTGGCGGCGAACCCGTTGGCGACCGTCTCGGCGGCGACGTCATAGGCTGCCAGCGCGGTGTCGACGTCGGTGAAACCACCGTCGCCGAAGCGCTCGATGGCGGCCGGGTCGACCTCGCCGCGGACTCGGAGGGCGGGGGCGTGTGCGACACCCGGGACCACCGGCGTGCCCTGCAAGTGCGTCATGACCGCATTCAACTCTGCGCCTCCTTGACAGTCAACATATTCGGGCGTAGAACAACATAAACACAGATCAAAACCCACATACGCCCCTAGGCGCCGTCATCCCGGAGGAGCCCGTGTACGCAGCGGAGCGCCAGCAGGCGATGACCCAGCTCGTCCGTGAGCGCGGGCGGATCTCCGTGGTCGAGCTCGCGCAGCAGTACGACGTCACGACCGAGACCGTCCGGCGCGACCTGTCGGTGCTCGAGGACCGCAACCTCGTCCGCCGGGTGCACGGGGGCGCCGTACCCGCCGACGCCCTGACCCTGATCGAGGCCGGCCTCCCGGACCGCGACGTCTCTCGCATCGAGCAGAAGCAGCGGATCGCCTCCGCCGCGCTCGACCTGCTCCCCCGCGCCGACTCCACCGTCATCCTCGACGCCGGCAGCACGACCGTACGGCTGAGCCGTCTGCTGCCCCCCAACCTGCGGATGACCGTGGTCACGCACGCGGTCCCGATCGCCGCCCAGCTGGCCGGCTCGCCGCAGATCGAGCTGCACCTGCTGCCGGGGCGGGTCCGCCGCCACACCCACGCGGCCGTCGGTCCGGAAACCGTCGAGGCGCTGGACTCGATCCGCGCCGACCTCGCCTTCGTCGGCACCAACGGCCTGACCGTCGAGCACGGCCTGTCCACCCCCGATCGCACCGAGGCCGCCGTCAAGCGCGCCATCATCGGACGGGCGCGACGCGTCGTCGTGCTCGCCGACTCGAGCAAGGTCGGCGTGGAACGCACGATCAAGTTCGCCGAGCTGTCCGAGATCGACACCCTCGTCACCGACAAGGAGATCGCCACCAGTGATCGCAGGTCCATCGAGAGAGCCGGCGTCGAGGTGATCACCGTATGAGCAGTCACGACGGGGTCCCGATGATCGTCACCCTGACCCCGAACCCCAGCAACGACCGCACCGTCACCCTGGCCGGCCCGCTGGAGCGCGGCGCCGTCCAGCGGTTGCTGTCGGTCACCATGCAGGCCGGCGGCAAGGGCGTGAACATCTCCCGCGCCGCCATGTCGGCGGGCCTCGCCACCGAGGCCGTCTTCCCCGCGCGGCCCGACGACCCGTTCGTCACCGAGCTCCTCTCGGCGGGCATCGCGTGCCACGCGGCGCCGCCCGCGGGCGACGTACGCATCAACCTGGCCATCACCGAGCCCGACGGCACCACCACCAAGCTCAACAGCCCCGGCGCCATCGTGTCGGCGTCCCACCTCGACGACCTCGGCGCGACCCTGCTGTCCCGGGCCGCGTCGGCTTCGTGGGTCGTGCTGGCCGGCTCGCTGCCCCCGGGTGCTCCCGACGGCTGGTACGCCGAGATCGTGCGCTCGCTGCGCAGCACCCCGGCCCGGGTGGCCGTCGACACGAGCGAGGGACCGCTCGCGGCGCTCGTGGCGGCGCTCCCCGAAGCCGCGCCCGACCTGATGAAGCCCAACGGCGAGGAGCTCGCCTCCTTCGTCGGCGGTGACGAGGCGGAGTACGAAGCGGACCCGGCCACGGCTGCGGCCGCCGCCCGTCAGCTCGTCGACAAGGGCGTCGGCGCGGTCCTGGTCACCCTCGGCGGGGCCGGGGCGTGCCTGGTGACGGCGGACGGCGCCTGGCACGCGACCCCTCCTCCGACGACCGTGGTCAGCACGGTGGGGGCCGGCGACTCGAGCCTGTTCGGCTACCTGTTGGGCGACGTACGCGGCGGATCTCCGGAGGAACGGCTCGCCCTGGCGGTCGCCTACGGCAGCGCCGCGGCCTCCCTACCAGGGACGACGATCCCGCTCCCGGGGCAGACGCATCCTGAGCAGGCCCTAGTGAAGTCCCTCACATAGGTGGAGTGTTAGCCCATGGCCCAGATGATCACCGAAGACCTCGTACGCCTGGACGCCAACCTCGGGAGTGACAAGCACGACGTCATCCGCGCGTTGGCACGCATCGTCGACGATGCGGGGAGGGCCACGGACGCGAACCAGCTCGCCGAGGACGCCCTCGCGCGCGAGGCGACGGCGGCCACCGGCCTCAACGGTGGCATCGCGATCCCGCACTGCCGCAGCACCGGGGTCGAGACCCCGACTCTCGTGTTCGCGCGCTTGTCGCCGGGCGTGGAGTTCGGGGCGAAGGACGGCCCCGCCGACCTGGCCTTCCTGATCGCCGCACCCGCAGGAGGCGACGCCTCCCACCTCAAGCTGCTGGCGAAGCTGGCGCGCGCCCTGGTCAAGAAGGAGTTCACCGACAGCCTGCGGGCCGCGACGACTCCCGCCCAGGTCGTGGCGCTGGTCACCGGAGTCGTCGGCGACGAGCCTCCTGCCGCCCCGGTGGCCGCCGCTGCGCCCGCAGCCGCAGCCGCAACTCCCCCGGCTGCGTCCAGCGGTCAACGTTCGTTGGTGGCGGTGACGGCCTGCCCGACCGGCATCGCGCACACCTACATGGCCGCCGAGGCCCTCGAGGCCGCGGCCGCCCGGGCCGGGGTCGCGATCCACGTCGAGACGCAGGGCTCGGCCGGCTCCAAGCCGCTGGCCCGCGAGACCATCGCCGCGGCGGACGCCGTCATCTTCGCCGTCGACGTCGGGGTCCGCGACCGCGGGCGCTTCGCCGGCAAGCCCGTCGTCTCGTCGGGAGTCAAGCGCCCGATCGAGGACGGCGACAAGATGATCGCCGAGGCGCTGCGCTACGCCGACGACCCCAACGCGCCGCGCGTCGAAGGTGCGGCGGCCGGCGGTGGCGACGGCGGCACGGAGGCCGGCACCGAGACGTGGGGCGGGCGCACGCGCCGCGTCCTGATGACCGGCGTGTCGTACATGATCCCGTTCGTCGCGGCGGGTGGTCTGCTGATCGCCCTCAGCTTCCTGTTCGGCGGCTACGAGATCGTCGGTCCCTACGGGGAGATCGCGGTCAACAACACCATCTTCAACCTGCCCGACCCGCAGGCCCTGGGTCTGGAGCACGCCCTGTTCAACTCGGGCTTCTTCGCCTACATCGGTGCACTGTTCTTCATCATCGGCAAGACCGCGTTCGCGCTGTTCATCCCGGCGCTGGCCGGCTACATCGCCTACGCCATCGCGGACCGACCGGGCATCGCACCCGGGTTCGTGATGGGCGGCCTGGCCTCGAACCTGTTCGCCGTCACCGACGCCCAAGGCGTCTCCATCCCGGTGACCGGCTTCCTGGGCGCCATCGCCGGCGGCGTGCTCGCCGGTCTGCTGGCCCACTGGATCGCCTCGTGGACGGTGCCCGCCTGGGCGCGCGGCCTGATGCCGGTGCTGGTGATCCCGCTCCTCACCTGCGTCATCGGCGGCCTGACGATGATCATCGTCCTCGGCAAGCCGATCGGCTGGCTGATGGAGCAGCTGAACGAAGGCCTCAACAACATGAGTGGCAGCGCCGCCATCCTGCTGGGCGTCGTCCTCGGCCTGATGATGGCCTTCGACATGGGCGGCCCGCTCAACAAGGTCGCCTACAGCTTCGCCGTCGCCGGGCTCGGGGCGGCCAGCCTGGCCGACGACGCACCCGAGCTGAAGATCATGGCCGCCGTCATGATCGCCGGGATGGTGCCTCCGATCGCGCTCGCACTCGCAACGGTCCTGCGTCCGGGGCTCTTCACCGTCGCCGAGCACGAGAACGGCAAGTCCGGCTGGGCTCTCGGCGCCTCCTTCATCACCGAGGGCGCCATCCCGTTCGCGGCCGCCGACCCGCTGCGGGTGATCCCGGCGATGATGGCCGGCAGCGCCGTCGCCGGCGGCCTGTCGGAGGCCTTCGACGTGGGGGTGCGTGCCCCTCACGGCGGCATCTTCGTGCTCTTCGCCGTCATCAACATCGGCGGCTACTTCATCGCCCTCATCAGCGGGGTCGTGGTCGGCGCGTTCGCGGTCATCGCCCTGAAGTCGACGAACAAGCAGCCCGCCGCCGAGATCGCCACCGTCTGAGCGTCGTACCCGTCCCAGTCCCACCAGAGAAGGAGCACCATGCCCACGAAGACCGTCGTCGTCGGTTCCGCCGTCGGCCTGCACGCCCGCCCGGCCGCGATCATCTCGGAAGCAGCCGGAGAGCTGGACGCGGAGGTGACCCTCGCGACTCCGGGCGGCGACCCCGTCGACGCGAGCTCGGCCCTGATGATCATGACCCTCGGCGCGGGCAACGGCGACAGCGTGGAGGTCACCTCCGACGACCAGGACGCCGTCGACAAGATCGCCGCCCTGGTCGAGCAGGACCTCGACGCCTGACGAACCCCGCGACAGTCCCTGATGTTGGGGTTGCTCTTCGCAACGACAACCCGAACGTCAGGGACTGTCCGTCTCAGCCGTACGTCGCAGCTCGCGGTAGCAGATCCGCGCGCCGACGACGCGGGCCAGCTCACGCATGATCTTGGCGAAGAACTGCTGGCGGTAGCTGTTGTCGGTGACGGCGTAGACCGTGAAGTACAGGCCGCTGAACGCCGCCAGGAAGATCGACACCCGCGCCAGCTCCTGGCTCACCAGGGGTCCCCACGGATAGATGGGATGGCCCTCGCCGAGCCAGCTGGCGATGACCGAGTCCTCGATCGCGACGACCCCGAAGAGCACGAAGAAGCAGAAGACGGCGAACGCGAGCAGCAGCACCTGCACGGCCTGGGCCACGAGGAGGACGAGCACCAGGTTCGCCTTCTGCAGGCCGGTGACCTCGGCTTCGGCCTGCAGGTCGGTGCCCTCGTCGACGAGCCGGCGCGCCGTCGGGGCCAGAGGCGTGTCGGCGGTGACGTCGAGGAAGGTCTCGACCGAGATGTCGTCGTCGAACTGGTCGAGCTCCTCGTCGAGTCGCACCACCAGGAAGCCGGCGGCGGCCAGGCCGAAGAACAGCACGGCCCCCCAGATGACGCCCCCCTTCATCGCCGAGGTCACCTGCCAGACCTCGGTGTTGATGAACAGGAACGTCACGAAGATGAGCAGCATCGGCAGCGCCCGGGTGGCGAGGGGGAAGAGCAGCCCGAGGCTGGCGAACGCACGCTTGAGCGCCCAACCGGCGATGTCGTGCATGCGCAGCGCGAACAGGGCGTACGCCGCCGCCGCACCCGCCACCACCCACGCGCCGACCGCGAACCCGGACGAACCCGACTCGCTGAGGATGCCCACGCCGAGCCCAGCGGCCAGGCCGGCCAGCAGCGCGACGGCCAGCACCAGCACGAGCCGCGGGCGGGAGAGTCGACGTCTGACGTCGGCGCGGACGTCGTCGACGAAGTAGGGCAGGCCGTGCGCGAGGAACCAGGTCTCCGCGCTGCGGAGGGCGTCGGCGTCAGCAGACATTCAGGCAGCCAGCAGCTCGCGGGCGTGGGTCACGTCGTCCTTCATCTGGGCGACGAGCTCCTCGACCGAGTCGAAGCGGACCATGCCGCGCAGCCGCTCGACGAACTCGACCTCGACCTCGACGTCGTAGAGCTCGAGGTCGTCCCCGGTTGGGTCTCGGTCGAGCACGTAGCTCTCGACGCGACGCTCGCGGTGCCCGTCGAACGTCGGGTTGGTGCCGACACTGATGGCCGCGGGGTACCGCTCCCCGGTGTCGAGCCTGCGCAACCACCCCGCATACACGCCGTCGGCCGGCGTGGCCGTCGCCTCCGCGGTCGGGACGTTGGCCGTGGGGAAACCGAGCTCGCGGCCTCGCTGGTCGCCGCGGACGACGAAGCCGCGCACCGAGACCGGCCGGCCGAGGGCCTCCGCGGCTCCGGCGACGTCGCCGGCGGCCAGGCAGGTGCGGACGTACGTGGACGACCACACCATCGGGCCTCCGTCGAGGGGGATGCCCTCGGTCGTGAAGTCGTGCCCCTCGGTCTGCGCAGCACCCTCCGCGGTCAGCAGCGCCACGTCGCCGGCGGCCCGGTGACCGAACCGGAAGTTCGCGCCCACGACCACGACGGCGGCGTGCAGCAGGTCGACGAGGATCCGGTCGATGAACTCCTCCGGCGACCAGCCGGCGACCTCGGTGGTGAACGGGAGAGCCAGGACGGCGTCGGCGCCGGCGTCCTGGAGCAGCGCCGCGCGCTCGCCGATCGACGTCAGGGTGATCGGCGCATGGTCAGGGCGCAGCACCGCCATCGGGTGCGGGTCGAAGGTCACGGCCACGACCTGGAGACCGCGCTCGTCCGCGATCTCGCGCGCCCGGGAGACGACGCGACGGTGCCCGAGGTGGACGCCGTCGAAGTTCCCGATCACCACGACGCTGCGGCCGAGGTCGGCCGGGACGTCGCCGGTGGCCCGCCAGATCTGCACGGTCGGAACACTATCGGCGGGGGCCTCAAACAAAGACGGCGACGGCTCGGGCCCGGCCGTCGCGCGGCTCGTACAGGGCGAGGAACTCCCCGGCCGGGTCGAACAGGGCCGTCAGGCCCGGCAGGTCGAGGTCGAGGGCCCGGCCCACGCGGACGTCGGCTGCCTGCTCGTCGCTCAGCTGCACGTCCCGGAAGCCGGTACGCGCGGCCTCGGCGAGGGGCAGCACGGCGAAGTCCTCGGCGAGCTCGTCCAACGTCCGCGCCACGGTGAGGTCGTAGGGACCGACGGCCGTCCGGCGCAGGGCGGTGAGATGACCGCCGACTCCCAGGGCGGCTCCCAGGTCGCGGGCGATGGCGCGGATGTAGGTGCCGCTGGAGCAGCGGACCCGGAGCTCGACGTCGACGACGTCGCCGCCGAGACGTACCTCGCGCACGACGAGCTCGTGGACGGTGACGCTGCGCGGGGCGAGCTCGACCTCCTCGCCGGCCCGCACCCGCGCGTAGGCGCGCTTGCCGTCGACCTTGATGGCCGAGACCGCCGACGGCACCTGCTCCAGCTCGCCGACGAACGCGGCGGCGGCGGTGCGTACGGCTGCCTCGTCGAGGCCGGCGGTCGGGACGGTCGCCGTCACCTCACCCTCGGCGTCGTCCGTCGTGGTCGCGGCGCCGAGCCGCACCGTGGCGTCGTACGCCTTCTCGGTCAGCATCAGGTGCCCGAGCAGCCGGGTCGCGCGCTCGACGCCGAGCACGAGCACCCCCGTCGCCATCGGGTCGAGGGTGCCGGCGTGGCCGACCTTGCGGGTGCCGGCCAGGCGACGGACGCGTGACACGACGTCGTGGGACGTCATCCCGCCGGGCTTGTCGACGACGACCAGACCCGAGGTCGGTCACTCCTGTGTCCGACTCCTTGTCCGACTCCATGTCCGCCTCTGTGTCCGACGCCGTGTCCGCTCGGTGTCTGACCCAGTGCCCGACTGAGTGTCCTCGTCGTCGTCGATCTCGCGCGGCTTCTTGTACGGGTCGGCCTCGCCGGCGTACGTCGCACCGGTGCGCGCCGCCTCGACGGCGGCGTCCGACTCCTTCGCGTGGGCCAGCACCTCGTCGAGATGGCGGGCCGCCTCGGGGATCGCGTCGGGCACGAAGGTCAACGACGGCGCGTGTCGCATGCCCAGCTGCTTGGCGACCTCGGAGCGGATCAGGCCCTTGGCCGACTCGAGCGCGGCGGCCGTGTTGGCGAGGTCGGTGTCCTCGCCGAGGACGGTGTAGAAGATCGTCGCCTGCTGGGAGTCACCGGTGACCCGGACGTCGGTGATCGTGACGAAGCCGAGCCGCGGGTCCTTGATCCGGCGCTCCAGCATCTGGGCGACGATCACCTGGATCCGGTCGGCGATCTTGCGCACGCGCGGGTTGCTCATCTTTTTCCACCTGACTCGTTGAGTTGCGCCTCGTGACGCGTCGAGTTGCGCCCCGTGATCGCGGGCGTGCACCACAAGGCGCAACTCACGGCACCACGAGGCGCAACTCAACAAAGGTCAGCTCCTGGGGATCTCCCGCATCTCGAAGGCCTCGACGATGTCGCCCTCCTTGATGTCCTGGAAGTTCCGCAGCACCAGACCGCACTCGAAGCCCTCGCGGACCTCGGACGCGTCGTCCTTCTCGCGCTTGAGCGAGAGGAGGTCGAGGCTGTCGGCCACGACGGCGCCGTCGCGGATGACGCGCACCTTGGCGTTGCGGCGGATGACTCCGTCGATGACCATGCAGCCGGCGATGTTGCCGACCTTCGACGAGCGGAAGATCGCACGGATCTCCGCCTGGCCGAGGGTCGCCTCCTCGAACTCCGGCTTGAGCATGCCCTTGAGAGCCGCCTCGATCTCGTCGATCGCCTGGTAGATCACCGTGTAGTAGCGGATCTCCACGCCCTCGCGGTCAGCCAGCTCCGTCGCCTTGCCCTGCGGGCGGACGTTGAAGCCGATGATGATCGCGTCGGAGGCTGCGGCCAGGTCGACGTTGGTCTCGGTGATCGCACCGACACCACGGTCGATGACGCGCAGCGACACCTCGTCGCCCACGTCGATCTTGGCCAGGGCATCCTCGAGCGCCTCGACCGAACCGGACACGTCGCCCTTGAGGATCAGGTTGAGCTCCTGGCTCTTGCCCTTCTCCATGGAGGCCATGAAGTCCTCGAGCGTACGGCGCACGCGGTAGCGCGCCTGGTTGGCGGCGCGCTCGCGGGCCTCACGCTTCTCGGCGATCTGGCGGGCCATCCGGTCGTCGTCGACGACGATGAAGTTCTGCCCGGCGCCGGGGACCGCGGACAGGCCCAGCACCATCGCGGGACGCGACGGGTCGGCCTCCTCGATCGGGTCGCCGTGCTCGTCGATCATCGCGCGGACGCGGCCGTGGGCCGGACCGGCGACGATCGAGTCGCCGACCCGCAGGGTGCCGCGCTGCACGATCACGGTCGCCACGGGGCCACGGCCCTTGTCCAGGTGCGCCTCGATGACCAGACCCTGGGCGTCCTGCGTGGGGTTGGCCCGCAGGTCCAGCGACGCGTCGGCCGTCAGCACGATCGCCTCGAGCAGCTTGTCGAGGTTGAGCTCGGACTTCGCCGAGACGTCGACGAACATCGAGTCGCCGCCGTACTCCTCGGGCACCAGGCCGTACTCGGTCAGCTGGCCGCGGACCTTGGTCGGGTCGGCGTCCGGCTTGTCGATCTTGTTGACCGCGACCACGATCGGCACACCGGCCGCCTTGGCGTGGTTGAGCGCCTCGACGGTCTGCGGCATCACGCCGTCGTCGGCCGCGACCACCAGGACCGCGATGTCCGAGGACTTCGAGCCACGAGCACGCATGGCGGTGAACGCCTCGTGACCCGGGGTGTCGATGAAGGTGATGCGACGGTCGTTGCCGTCGACCTCGGTGGCGACCTGGTAGGCACCGATGTGCTGGGTGATGCCACCGGCCTCCTTGTCGACGACGTTGGCGTTGCGCAGCGCGTCGAGGAGCTTGGTCTTTCCGTGGTCGACGTGACCCATGACGGTCACCACCGGCGGGCGGATGACCAGGTCGCTGTCGTCGCCCTCGTCCTCACCGAACTCGAGGTCGAAGGACTCGAGCAGCTCGCGGTCCTCGTCCTCGGGCGAGACGATCTGGACGACGTAGTTGAGCTCCTCGCCGATCAGCTCGAGGGTCTCGGCGTTGACCGACTCGGTCGCCGTGACCATCTCACCGAGCGAGAACAGCATCTGCACCAGGGCAGCGGCGTCGACACCGATCTTCTCGGCGAAGTCGGTCAGCGACGCACCGCGGGCCAGGCGAACGGTCTCGCCGTTGCCCTTGCGGACGCGCACGCCACCGATCGTCGGGGCCTCCATCTGCTCGAACTCTTGACGACGAGCACGCTTCGACTTCCGTCCACGACGTGACGGACCACCCGGACGCCCGAAGGCACCCTGGGTCTGGCCACGACCACCGCGACCCTGGCCCGGACGGCCACCGCCGCTGGGGCCGAAGCCGCCGGGACGACCGGCACCGGGAGCACCGGCGCCAGCGCCCGCACGACCCGGAGCACCGGGACGGCCTGCCCCGGGACCACCGGGGCCACCGCGACCGGGACCCGCGTTGCGGGCGCCGGGTCCGCCACCGAAGGCGGCGGGGGACTTGGGCATCATCGCCGGGTTGGGGCGCGGCATGCCGGGGCGAGCGTCGCCACGGCCGGCCGGCGGGCGCGGCGGACGCTGAGCGTCGCCACCACCCTCGACGGGCGCCTCGCGCTCGGGCGTGGGCGCCGGACGGCGACCCATGCCCTGGCTGGAGGCGAACGGGTTGTTGCCCGGACGCGGAGCGCCGGGAGGACGACCGACGGGCCGGGGCGCGGGGGCCTTCGGACGGGCCGCGGTGCCGTCGGCGGACGACGCGTCGGCGTCACCGTCGTCGGCGGCGGGCGCCTCGGGAGCGACCGGGGCCGCGGGAGCGGCCGGGGCCGCCTCGGCGACGGGCGCCTCGGGCGCAGGGGTACGCGGGCCGGGTCGGGGTGCCGTCTTGGCGGCAGGCGCCTCGGCGGCGGCCGCGGGGGCCTCCACCGGTGCGGCAGGGGCAGCGGCGGCAGGGGCCGGCTGGGCCTCGGCAACCTTCTCGGCCGGCTTGGCCGCGGGGGCTGCGGGCGCTGCAGGGGCCTGGGAGGCCAGCAACGCATCGCCGTACTGCTTCTTGAACTTCATCTCGACGGGAAGCTCGATCGTCGATGAAGGCGACTTGACGAACTCGCCCATCTCCTTCAGCTTCTCGAGAACTTCCTTGCTCTCGATGCCGTAGGTCTTGGCGAGCTCATGAACTCGGGTCTTGGCCACTTTTCTCCTTCTGGCCGCCGACCCGGTTCAGGGGGTTCAGCGACCGTTATTGCAGACGTACGGGGCTCATTGGGAAGTACTCATCGAGTGCTCATGAGCTGCTGCTCCAGTTTCTGTCGGTCGGTGATCAGTCGTGCTGGGAAGTCGTCGCCAGGTGCTCGCGGAGCGGAGCGTCGGACAGCATCACCTTGACCCGTAGGGCCCGGGTGAACGCTCGCCGCCGGACCGCCTGGTCCAGGCACTCGGTCGTGGGGTGCAGGTGCGCCCCTCGTCCAGGTGCCCGGCCGTTCGGATCGGGGCTGATGACCGGCTGGCCATCTGCGTCCGAGCCGGCGACCACGCGCAACAACTCGTTCTTGGCGGCTCGGCGCCGACAGCCGATGCAGGTCCGGATCGGGCCTTCGGCCGTGTCCAGTGCAGGGGTCATCGATGGGCGAACCACTACCAGGAGTCTAGCCGTACGTCGGGTGGTTGCCGAAACGGGTCGTCAGTCGCTCGTCTCGTCCTGCTCCATGTCCGAGCGAATGTCGATCCGCCAGCCGGTCAGCCGGGCGGCCAGGCGGGCGTTCTGGCCCTCCTTGCCGATGGCCAGGGACAGCTGGAAGTCGGGGACCACGACCCGGGCGGCCCGCGCCTCGGCGTCGACGACGGTGACCGAGGTGACGCGCGCCGGCGACAGCGCGTGGGCGACCAGCTCGGACGGGTCGTCGGACCAGTCGACGATGTCGATCTTCTCGCCGTGGAGCTCGGCCATCACGTTGCGTACCCGTTGGCCCATCGGGCCGATGCAGGCGCCCTTGGCGTTCACGCCGGGCTGCGTGGTCTTGACCGCGATCTTGGTGCGGTGGCCGGCCTCGCGGGCGATCGCGGCGATCTCGACGGTGCCGTCGGCGATCTCGGGGACCTCGAGGGCGAAGAGCTTCTTGACCAGGTTGGGGTGAGAGCGCGACAGCGTGATCTGGGGGCCGCGCATGCCCTTGCGCACCGACACGACCAGGCACTTGATCCGGGCTCCGTGCTCGTACCGCTCCCCCGGTGCCCGCTCGCCCATCGGCAGCAGCGCCTCGAGCTTGCCGAGGTCGACCATCACGTCGTCGGGGTTGCGGCCCTGCTGGATGATCCCGGAGACGATGTCGCCCTCCTTGCCGGAGAACTCCCCGAACCGGATGTCGTCCTCGGCGTCGCGCAGGCGCTGCAACATGATCTGCTTGGCCGTCGTCGCGGCGATCCGGCCGAAGCCGTCGGGGGTGTCGTCGTACTCCCCCACCTTCTCGCCCTCGTCGTCGACCTCGGTGGCAAACACGGTGACGTGGCCGGACTTGCGGTCGAGCTGGACGCGAGCGGTCTCCACCGCGCCCGGCGTCTTGTGGTACGCCGTCAGCAGCGCCTGCTCGATCGCCTCGACGAGCACGTCGAAGGAGATCTCCTTCTCGCGCTCCAGCATCCGCAGGATGCTCAGGTCGATGTCCATCAGGCCTCCTCGTGGTCTTCGGGCTCGGCGGCGCGCTTGCGGTTGAACTCGATCTGCACCAGCGCCTTGACGACCTCGTCGTAGCCCAGGGTCCGGACGCTCGCCCTCGACGTCGAGGGTCACCCCGTCGTCGTCGCTGGCGCCGATCCGGCCGGTGAGCGTCTCGCCTGCGGTCGTGGTCACCTTGACCAGCCGGTCGTGGTTACGTCGCCAGTGCCGCGGCAGCGTCAGCGGGCGGTCGACGCCGCGCGAGGTCACCTCGAGCGTGTAGGGCGACTCGCCCATCGCACCCGCGTCGTCGATGGCGTCGGACACCGCCCGGGTCGCCTCCGCGACGTCGTCCAGGGTCACGCCACCGTCACGGTCCACGGCCAGCCGCAGCATGCGGTGCTTGCCCACCGGCGTCAGCTCGACTGCCTCGAGATCGAGGCCCAGCGCGCCCAGGGGGTCGGCGACAGCCGCAGTGATGCGGTCCCGGGTGGCGTCGAGTCCTGTGCTCACGGGATGCGGACCTCCTGTGCTGTTGTCGACCACCCACGATAGCGGCCGGATTTCGGGACGCGAGACCGGCGATAGGGTCGCCGCGTGAAGGCGACCCGGCGCGCTGTGGTGGCGGCGTCCGGAGCGGCGGCGCTGGGTCTCGCGGGCTGCACGTCGGACGGGTCGTCGAGCACGCCTCCGCCGACGGGGTCGGGCGAGTCGTCGGCGACCGAGCCACCGGCGGCCGATCCCGACCAGGTCGCCCTGGACCGCGCGGTCGCGATCACCACCAGCCTGCTGGTCGCCCTGGAAGGGGCACCGCCCGGGCTCGACCCGGCCGGCCGCCTCGCCGCGATGCACTCGGCTCACCTGGGCGCGCTGCAGGACGCGCCGGGCGTGTCCGCGACCCCGAGCACGCCGGTTCCTGTGGGGGGCCGGCTCACCCCCGCCAGGCTGCGCCGGCGGGAGCTGCGCGCCCAGGCCGAGCTCGCGCGCCTGGCGGTGGCGGCCGAGAGTGGGGCGCTCGCCCGGGTGTTCGCCAGCATGTCCGCCGGCATCGCCGCGGCCCTGGCCGACCAGGACCGGGTGGCCGCATGACGGTCGAGGCCCTGCAGACCGCGCTCGCCGCCGAGCACGCAGCCCTCTACGTGTACGGCGTCCTCGGCGCGCGTACCTCCGAGTCGGGCAGCCCGGCACTGTTCGCCGAGATCACCGGGGCCTACGCGGCGCACCGCGCCCAGCGCGACGTGCTCACCCGACGGGTCCTCGACGAGGGGGCGGAGCCGACACCGGCGTCGCCGACGTACGAGCTGCCGACGACGCCGACGGCCGTCGGCGTCGCACGCGCGGCGGCCGACCTCGAGGCCGGGTGCGCGGAGACCTACGCGTACGTCGTGGCGAACACGTCCGGCGGCGACCGGCGCTGGGCCATCGAGGCACTCACCGGCGCCGCGGTCCGTCAGGTGGCGTTCGGTCGTCCGCCCGGGCCCTTTCCCGGCGCGCCCGACCTGGTCTGACAGGGCCGGGAAAGAGGAAGCGGCCCGCGGCCTCCCGGCGCCGAGGAACTCCCGAGATATTCCTCGACACCGGAAGTCCGCGGGCCGCTTGGGTGCCCTGACTTCCAACTGAGAGCCGCCCGGTCCGGGATGTGGGGGTGGACCGGAACTGCCCTCTGCACAATCATGCAAGACGACACCGTGGGTGCGGAACGGATCGGTCCCTCATGTTTCTGCACTGCACAAACATGCAGGTTCGCGCGGTGAAGGCGGAGAGAACCGCAGGTCAGGTCACCAGTCGGCGACCACGGTCGCGACCTCGGACAGCGCGTGCACGACGGCGTCCGGCTCGCCCTCGGTGTGCCCCACCTGCTGCGGCGGGATGTTGCTGAGGGGGATGTGGATGGCCCTCAGCCCGGCGTTCCGGGCACCCCAGATGTCGTCGAACAGCCGGTCGCCGACGTAGACGCAGCGTGTCGGGTCGCTCAGCCCCAGGGCGTCGACAGCGGCCCCGAACGCCTCGGGGGCGGGCTTGGTCCACGGGATCTCGGAGGTGTAGACGTCGGCGTCGATCAGGTCGAGCACGCCGTCCCGCTCGAAGAACCCGCGGTGCCAGGCGCGCGGCCAGATCGTGTTCGAGAGGACGCCGACCTTGATGCCGCGCCGACGCAGCGTCTCGAACAGCGGCCCGACCTCCGGGTCGGTGGTGGTGTGCGGCTCCCAGAACTCGTAGTAGGCGTGCAGCAGCTCCGGGTCGTGGTCGAGCCCGGCCTCGGTGAACAGGTCGCCGATGGTGGAGCTGCGCTGCTCGTCGCGGGAGCGGCCCCAGATCGCGCTGTTGGCCTGGTGCAGCCGGGGCGCCAGAGCGGCCAGGTCGACGGGTTCGTCGGCGGTCTGCACGACGGCCTGGGCGAGGGCCAGGGCCTCCTCGTGGAAGTCCACGTCGTGCCACCGCGTCAGCGTGCCGCCCCAGTCGAAGATCACCGCGTCCACCGTCACGCGGGCCAACCTAACCGGAACCTTCCTCGACCAACGGTCAGGTCTGGTGGACGTCGAGGCGCATGAGCCGGCTGAAGAGGTCGACGAGCGGACCGAGGGCCAGCACGACGGCGATGGTGCCGACGCCGACGGTGGCGCCGAGCAGGTACCCGCCGAGCGCGCCACCACCCTGGACCAGGCTGTAGCTCCACTTGAAGGGGACGGGCGGGTCCCAGGCCAGGGCCGCCGCCTCGGCCGGTCCGGCACCGGTGTTGCTGCCGAGGTACGCCGCGAGGCCGGCCGCGAGCACCGGGAAGGCCACCACCAGGAGGACCGACCGGCCGACGAGGCCGTCCGGGGTGCTCCACCAGGCCAGCAGGACCGAGATGACGATCCCGACGCCGACGACCTGCGCGATCGTGCCGACGCCGGGCCGGACTCCCCGGAAGGCGGCGAGCACGACGAGCACGGTCCCGACGACCAGGTTCACCACCCAGAACGGGACGTCCAAGGTGAGGGCGAGGCCGTTGACGAACGTGGAGTAGCCGTCGGAACCGAGGTCGGCGGTGAGCAGCATCCCCACGCCGACGCCGAGCACGAGGCACCCGCCGACGAGGAGGAGCACCTGACGTGCGGAGGGCACGCTCAGGGGGTCAGCTCCGCACGAGCGCCGCGAGGTGGTCGACCGCCTCGCCGACGGCCAGGTCCGTGCGCTCGCCGGAGGCTCGGTCCTTCACCTCGAACACCCCGTCGGCCAGGCCGCGGCCGACGGTCACGATCGTGGGTACGCCGATCAGCTCGGCGTCCTTGAACTTCACGCCGGGGCTGGCCTTGCGGTCGTCGTACATCACCGTGAGCCCGCGCGCGGACAGGTCCTCGGCCAGCTGCTCGGCCGCCGCGAAGACCGCCTCGTCCTTGCCGGCCGCCACGATGTGCACGTCGGCCGGCGCGACGGCCCGCGGCCAGCACAGCCCGATCTCGTCGAGGGTGTTCTCGGCGATCGCGGCCACGGCGCGCGACGGACCGATGCCGTAGGAGCCCATCGTGACGGTGACGAGCTTGCCGTTCTCGTCGAGCACCTGGAGGCCGAGCGCGTCGGCGTACTTGCGGCCGAGCTGGAAGATGTGGCCCATCTCGATGCCGCGGGCGGACCGCAGGGTGCCGCCGTCGCCGTTCGGGCACGGGTCGCCGTCGCGCACCTCGGCCACGTCGATGACGCCGTCTCCGGAGAAGTCGCGGCCGACCACCAGGTCCAGCACGTGGCTGCCGTCGACGTCGGCTCCGGTGACCCACACGGTGCCCTCGACGATGCGGGGGTCGAGCAGGAAGCGCACCCCGGCGGGCTTGTCCTCACCCAGGGAACCGGGGCCGATGTAGCCCTTGGCCAGGCTGGGCCGAGCGGCGAAGTCGGCCTCCCCGAACGGCTCGAACACCACGCCCTCACCGAGCTTGGACTCGAGCCGCTTGGTGTCGACCTCCCGGTCGCCGGGCAGGCCGATGGCGAGCGCCTCGGTCGTGCCGTCGGGATGCCTCACCGAGAACACGATGTTCTTCAGGGTGTCGCCCGCGACCCAGGGCCGGTCGTCGCGGGGGTACTTCTCGTTGAGGTGGTCGACCAGCGTGTCGATCGTGGGGGTCGCGGGCGTCTGCTCGGCGTGCGCCGCCGGGGCGTCGTCGTACGACACCGGCGCGGGCGCGAGCGTGTCGACCGCCTCGACGTTGGCGGCGTAGTCGCACTGCGTGCAGCGGACGTAGGTGTCCTCGCCCACCGCGGCCTTGGCCAGGAACTCCTCGGACTTCGAGCCGCCCATCGCGCCGGCCTCGGCCTTGACGATGACGTACTCGAACCCGAGCTTGTCGAAGATCCGGATGTAGGCGTCGCGGTGCCGCTGGTAGGACGCGTCGAGACCGGCGTCGTCGATGTCGAAGGAGTAGCTGTCCTTCATCACGAACTCGCGTCCGCGCAGCACGCCCGCGCGGGGGCGAGCCTCGTCGCGGTACTTGTTCTGGATCTGGTAGATCGCGAGCGGCAGGTCCTTGTAGGACGAGTACAGGTCCTTGACCACGAGGGTGAACATCTCCTCGTGGGTGGGGCCGAGCAGGTAGTCGTTGCCCTTGCGGTCCTTGAGCCGGAAGATGCCGTCGCCGTACTCGGTCCAGCGACCGGAGGCCTCGTAGGGCTCACGGGGCAGCAGCGCCGGGAACAGCAGCTCCTGGGCGCCCATCGCGTCCATCTCGTCGCGGATGATGTTCTCGATCCTGCGGAGCACCCGGAGGCCCAGCGGGAGCCACGTGTAGATGCCGGGGGCGGCGCGGCGGATGTAGCCGGCGCGCAGCAGGAGACGATGGCTCGGCACCTCGGCGTCCGCGGGGTCTTCGCGCAGGGTGCGGACGAAGAGGCTTGACAGACGCAGGATCATGCGCGAAAGGCTACTTGTGCGGTCGGGTTGGCCGCACTCGGGTAAACGACAGCTCACGGGGAGACCAGATGCGCAGACTGATCACGACCACGACGGCCCTGCTGGCGATGGCCACCCCGCTCCTGGCGGCCGCGCCGTCCCACGCGGCGCCACCTGACGTGACGATCAAACCGGGGACCCTTCCGCGGGGTCCGGACGTCGCCGGCGTGCACCTCGAAGGCAAGACGATCGTCGACGGCGAGGTCCGCGTGACGGTGAAGGCGCCACGGGTGCTGCTCTACGGCAAGTCGAACGACGTGTACGTCGTCGCGACCGGCGACAAGGAGTGGGGCAACACCAAGCTGCTTCAGGTGCGGCCATCCGGGGCAACCAAGCAGCTGGCCAAGTTCATCGACCCGTTCAACACCCTGCTCGACGCCGACGGGGCCCAGGTGGCGTACTCCTACGGGGACTCCACGTCCAAGCCCACCATCGCCGTCTACGACCTGGCCCTGAAGAGCGAGGTCTCGGTCAACGCGTTCGCGTCGCTGCCGACGATGCTGGACTTCGACGAGGGCTCCGTCGTGGCGTCGTTCGCCGACTTCAAGGTCAAGACGGTCCGGTGGGACACCGTGTCGGACGAGACCGTCCGCGTGAACACGAAGTTCTCCAACTTCGCCAACCAGGCGCACAACCTGCTGGGCTTCTTCAACAAGGACCCGTTCGACGGCGGCTGCCAGGTGCTCGCCCACCTCGACGACCCGACGCACGTGCTCTGGACCAACTGCGACGAGCGGATCGAGGCCGTCTCCCCCGACGGCAAGCGGGTGGCCACGATCGCCCTGCTCTCCGACGGCATCGGCCCGGCCGACGTGATGGTGCGCAAGATCGGCGGCGCGCCGGTCGTGCACTACTCGATCGGCGGCTACTTCGGCCGGATCTGGTGGGAGACCGGGACCAAGCTGCTGATGGACGCCAACGGCAAGACCCAGGCCGCCACCGTGCGGTGCAAGGTCGCCGTCTGCAACCGGGCCAGCGACCTGACTCCGACGCCGGACCTCTGAGCGGTCAGTTCAACCCGTCCGGGCGGCCCTGAGGGCCGCCCGGACCATCGGGGCTTGCAGCGGCAACCGCGCGTAGGCGATCTGCTTGAACCGGGTGCTGCGCGACCGCCGCGCGTCGTCGGCCATCTTCAGGTTGCCTGGGAACACGACGACGAGCAGCGCCGCCGTGGCGTAGCCCGCGACCCGCCGGGTGCGCGGGTGCAGCATCCCGGCCGCGCACAGCAGCTCGGCGACCCCGCTGCCGTAGATCACCGGGCGGTGGGCCGGCACGAACTCCGGCATCAACGGCTCGTAGGTCTCGGGCTTCACCAGGTGCAGCGTCCCGCTCACCCCGAGGATCCCGACGAGCACCTTCGCGTCCCAGGGCAGTGGCATGGGTCGACCCTATGACTCCGGTCGCCCGCCGCCGCTGGCGATCGCGAGGCCGGGGGTTGGGGTCAGCTCGGGCGACTCCTCGACGAACCTGGTCGCCAGGTCCCCGAGGGCCGCATTGAGCTGGGCGTCGTCGACGTCCCAGTCGCTGAGCTCCTCGGCGAGCCAGGCTCGCATCGCGGTGATGACCTTGCCGATCTCGTCCTGGCCACGCTGGGTGAGGCGGAGCCCACCATCGGCGCCCACCAGGTAGCCGCGTCTGGTCGCGTCCGCGAAGGCGGGCTCGAGAACGGCCGCCGGCAGCTGGTAGCGCCGGCTGATCTCCTCGATGGTGGCGGGCCTGTCGAGACGGGCGCGCAGGTAGACCTGCCCCACCGCCCACCCGTCCGCCGGGCCCATCGTCGAGCCGGAGCGCTCCCGCACCAGCGGCAGGTGGGTGCGTCCCTTCCGCTGGAGCAGGCGGGCCACGGCGATCTGCAGCTGCTGCTTCGCGTCCGCTCCCTCGGGCATGCCGAAGCCCTCCCCGACGTCGCGGGCTGTGCTCCGCGCCGTACCTCGCAGCGGGACCTCCTTGAGGAAGAACGCCAGGACGAAGGCCACCAGCGGCACGGGCACGGCAAGGAGGAAGACGACATGCATCGCGTGGGCGTAGGCCTCGACGATCGGCGCGATCTGGTCGGCCGGATAGGCGTGCAGCGCCACGGGCGTCGTCACCGCGGCGGGATCTACGCCGGGCGACGCCGCGATGGCAGCCGGCAGTCTGTCGCTGAGCACGTTGGCGTAGACCGTGCCGAACACGGCCGCGCCAAAGGAGCTGCCGAGGGTGCGGAAGAAGGTCACGCCAGAGGTCGCGACGCCGAGGTCCTCGTAGGCTGAGGTGCTCTGCACGACGATCGTGAGGACCTGCATCGACGAGCCGATGCCCAAGCCGAGGACGAGCATCGCCAGGGCCATCTGCCAGTACGGCGTGTCGACGCCGAGCCGCGAGAGCAGGTACAGCCCGAGCGCCATCACCGCTCCCCCGACGACCGGGAAGATCTTGTAGCGCCCGGTCCGTCCGACCACCGTGCCCGAGACGAGCGACATGGTGAGCAGGCCGAGGACCATCGGCAGGGTCTGCAGGCCCGACTCCGTGGCGCTCGACCCCTTCACGTACTGCAGGTAGGTGGGCAGGAACGTCATCGCGCCGAGCATGGCGAAACCCACGATGAAGGCGAGGACCACGCACACGTTGAAGACCGACGAGGTGAACAGCCGCAGCGGCAGGATCGGGTCGGTGGCGCGACCCTCGACGAACACGAAGACCACCAGCGACACCAGTGAACCGATGATCATCCAGACGATGGTCGGTGAGGTCCACGGGTGCTGCGTCCCGCCCCAGGAGAGGGCGAGCGTCAGCCCCGCCGCGCCGAGGGACACGAAGACGATGCCGAGGTAGTCGATCGAGGGGCGGCCCCTGCCGCTGATGGACGGCATGGTGAAGGCGGCGAGGACGATGACCGCGATCCCGACCGGCAGGTTGATGTAGAAGATCCACCGCCAGGAGACGTGATCGGTGATGAGGCCGCCCAGCAGTGGGCCGAGCACCGTCGTGACCCCGAACACCGCGCCCAGGGCGCCTTGGTACTTCCCTCGCTCGCGCAGCGGGATGATGTCGGCGATGACGGCGGTCGCGGTCACCATCAGGCAGCCGGCCGCGAAGCCCTGGACGGCCCGCCAGCCGATCAGCCAGCTCATGCTCGCGGAGAGGCCGCACATCGCCGAGGCCACCACGAACACCGCCGCGGAGACCTGGAAGAGCAGCTTGCGACCGAACTGGTCGCCGAACTTGCCGGCGAGCACCGTCGCGATGGTGTCCGCCAGGAGGTACGACGACACCACCCAGGACAGGTGCTCGGCGCCGCCCAGGTCGCCCACGATGGTCGGCAGGGCCGTGGAGACGATGGTCTGGTCGAGCGCCGCCAGCAGCATCCCGGCCAGGATCGTGACGAACACCAGGTTCATCCGGCGCCGGTCCAGCGGCTCCGCCTCCACCGGGCGCTCCTCCAGGACCGCGGCCATCCGCACCTCCCGAGATCCGTCGCATCCGGCGTGCGGCTGTCCGCGCCACCAGTCCTACACGCCTCGGCGCGGTTCGCGCAACGGCCTCAGAACATGATCGTGCTGAACGTGTCGGTCTGGTGGAAGCCGACCCTTTCGTAGGCGCGCCGGGCGGGCTCGTTCCAGTCGTTCACGTACAGCGAGACGACGGGGGCGATGCGAGCGCGGACGTGGGCCACCACGGCCGCCATGCCACCGGCGGCCAGGCCCTCGCCGCGGCGGTCGGGGGTCACCCAGACGCCCTGCACCTGGGCGTTGGTCGGGGTCGCGAAGGCGACCTCCGCCTTGAAGACGACCCGGCCCTGCTCGTACCTCGCGAACGACCAACCGACGTGGATGAGCTGGCGTACCCGCGCGCGGTAGCCCTCCGCGCCACCGCCGACCTCGGGCGAGACGCCGAGCTCCTCGGAGTACATCGCCACGCACGCGGGGTACAGCGCCGCGAAGTCGTCGGGCCGGGAGGCCCGGACGAAGGGGTCGGGCTCGACGAGCGGAGGCGCGTCGGAGACGAGATGGGGCTGGTTCCAGCGCGTCTCCCGGGGCGGACCCCACGTCCCCTCGAGGTCGTCCCACAGTGCCCGGATCGCCGGTTCCGGACCGACGATCGTGGACACGGTGCGGCCGCGGGCGAGCAGGCGGTCGGCGAAGACGGCGGCATCCTCGGGGCCGGCCTCGACCGGCACGAGGTTCGCGCCGATGTGGCAGGCCGAGACGAGCTCGCCGTCGACGTACCTCCCCCACACCTCGCCGCCGAGCAGCCGGGGCTCGAGGCGGGTCTGCCGGGCCCGGTGCGCGGCAAAGACGTTGACGGTCGGGTGCCGGTCGGTCAGCGCGAGGAAGTCGGCGACGTCGGTGGCCCCCAGCGGGCGCACCCCTGACCGAGTCGTCGTCCGCACGGCGTGAGCCTACGCCGAGACGGAGGTCCCTAGGCTGACCCGCGTGCTCAGCCCATCAACGGCACCGGAGGTCGCGCGCGCCGCGGTGGCCGGCGTGCGGTCTCCCCGGGTCGCGGTCGTCGTGCGCGGCGAGCGGGCTGCCCTGGTGGAGCGGCTCCACGAGGCGCTGCCGGACGCCGGGCTCGAGACCCTCGACGTCAGCGACGGCATGGACGCCCTGCACCTCGCCCTGACCGCCGGACGGCCGTGGGACCTCGTCCTCGACGTGGCCGCCGGCAAGGGAGCGGCGCGGCGCTGGCCGGTGCTGCTCCACCACGTCCGACAGGGAGGCCGGCTGGCCGTCCGTCTCCCCGATGAGGCCGGCGCCGCCACCGCGTCCGTCGCGCAGGTCCACGAGGCCCAGGAGTCCGTCGTGGAGCCGCCGACGCCCGGCCGCGACACCCGGGACAACCCCGACCGCGACCTCGCAGCGCTGGCCGCCTCCGCCGCGGACCTCACGATCACGGACGGTTGGTTGGTCGCCACCAACGCCGTCGGCACGCTCGCCAAGGTGCCCGAGGAGGACGCCGACGCCTTCCTGCGGGCGCGGCCGGAGGCCGGCCGGACGCTGACGACGGTCCCGCCCCTGCGCTTCACGTCCCGCTGCGTGCTGCGGCTCGAGTGCGCCGGTCCGGCTGCCCGCCGAGATCGACGCCCCGGCGGTGTCGGTGCGCGAGTACGACGACGTGACCTGCCTCGGCCGTCAGGCGGCGTACGGCGCCGGGTTCGTGCTGCCGGAGAGCTACCGGCACCCGTTCAAGCGGCGGCTGCGCAACGTCGCGTTCGCCGAGTGGGCCGCGCGGTTCGTCCGCGAGCCCCTGCCTGCGACCGCGCACCTGGAGGGCCCGGCGTACCTGCTGGACAGCTACGTCCGCGGCCACTTCGGCCATGCCCTCACCGACCAGGTCGGTCACTTCTGGGGCTGGCGGGTGGCCCTCGAGCGGCACCCGGACCTCCGGGCCCTGGTGTTCACCAAGCCGGGCACCGGCCTGGCGACCTGGGAGCTGGACCTGCTGGCCGCCGGTGGTGTCGACGCCGACCGCGTCGTGGTCGCCCACGAGCCCACCGCGGTCGACACGCTCGTCGGGTCGTCGCCGCTGTTCGGGATGCCGGCCTACGTGCACCCGACGATCGCAACGACGTACGCCGAGGTCGGCACCCGCCTGGCCGATCGGGCCACGGCTGACGGACCGTCGCCGCGACGGCTGTTCTGCTCCCGCCGCCCCGGGAAACGTTCGTGCCACAACGCGGCGGAGGTCGAGTCGCTCTTCGCAGCGCACGGGTTCACGGTCGTGTTCCCCGAGGACCACCCACTCGCGGACCAGGTACGGATGGTGCGGGAGGCCGACGTGGTCGCGGGCTTCGCCGGCAGCGGGATGTTCCAGATCGCCTTTGCGGGCGGCCCCAAGCACGTGATCCTCGTGGGCTCGGAGTCCTACACCGCCAGCAACGAGTACCTGATCTCCTCGGTCCTGGGCCACCGCCTCGACCTGGTGCTGTGCCGGCCGGACGTCCCCAAGACCGCGCGGCGGTTCGACAACCGCTCCTACCAGTCCGACTTCACCTACGACGACGCGCGCGAGGGCGTCTTCCTGCGCGAGGCGCTCGCCTCGCTGTGAGACCGGGGGAACAACCGGAGACAACCCTCGGTTGCGGCCAGATGTGACCGACACCAGCACCGAGCGCACCGCGGTCGGCCTGCGCTCGGAGCGTGGGCCGATCCTGCTCTCGGTGATGCTGGCCACCGGGCTGGTCGCGATCGACTCCACGATCCTCGCGACGGCCGTGCCCTCGGTGGTCGATGACCTCGGCGGCTTCTCCCAGTTCCCGTGGCTGTTCTCGATCTACCTGCTGGCGCAGGCGGTCACGGTGCCGCTCTACGGGAAGTTCGCCGACCAGGTCGGCCGCAAGCCGATGATGATGCTCGGCATCTCGATCTTCCTGGTCGCCTCGATCCTCTGCGGCTTCGCCTGGTCGATGGTGTCGCTGATCGCGTTCCGCGCGTTGCAGGGCCTCGGCGCGGGCGCCGTGCTGCCCATGGGGCAGACGATCATCGGGGACGTCTACTCGGTCGCCGAGCGCGCGCGGGTGACCGGCTACGTCGCCGGTGTCTGGGCCGCGTCGTCGGTGATCGGGCCCACCCTCGGCGGCGTCTTCTCCGACTACGTGTCCTGGCGCTGGATCTTCTTCGTCAACATCCCCGTCGCGATCGCGGCGATGCTCGTGCTGCACCGCAGCTTCCACGAGTCGGTGGAGCGCAAGCGCCACCAGATCGACTACACCGGCGCCGTCCTGCTCGCCGTCGGGGCCTCGCTGCTCATCCTCGGGCTGCTCGAGGGCGGGGTGGCCTGGGCCTGGAACTCTCCGGCCAGCATCGCGGTGCTGTCGGTGTCCGTCGCGCTGCTGCTGGTGTTCGGGTTCGTCGAGTCGCGCGCCGCCGAGCCCATCCTGCCGCTGTGGGTGTTCCGCCGCCGGATGCTGAACGGCGCCAACGCCACGTCGCTGTTCGTGGGCGTGATCCTGATCGGCCTGACGTCGTACGTCCCGCTGTACGCCCAGGGCGTGCTCGGCCACGGCGCCGTGGTCGCGGGCTTCGCCGTCGCCGCCCTCACCCTCGGCTGGCCGATCGCCGCGTCGCTCTCCGGGCGCGTGTACCTCCGGGTCGGGTTCCGCGACTGCGCCCTGTTCGGCAGCCTGTTCGCCATCTCCGGCTCCGCCATCCTCCTGACGGTCACCCCCGACAGCTCGGTGTGGCGGCTCGCCTTCGCGTGCTGGGTGATCGGGCTCGGCATGGGCTTCATCGCCTCGCCGGTGCTGATCGCCGCGCAGTCCACCGCCGACTGGCAGACCCGGGGCCTGGTCACCGGCACGAACCTGTTCGCCCGCTCGGTCGGCAGCGCGGTCGGCGTCGCCGTGTTCGGCGCGATCGCCAACGCCGCGGTCTCCAGGCACGCCGAGGGCGGGCACGACCTGGAGCACCTCCCGACGTCCGTGCTGGCATCCGCCATCCACGACGTCTACCTGGCGTCCGCCGTCGCCGCCGTCGTCATCGTCCTCACCGTGCTGGTGATCCCGCGCCAGCTGCCGACGACGCAGACCACCTGACGGTCCCGGCTCAGCGGAACCGGGTCGGTTCGAACAGCCCGATCGGGTGTCGGGTGGTGCCCTCCAGAGCCAGGTCGGCCAGCACCTCGCCGACGACGGGCGCGAACTTGAAGCCGTGACCGGAGAAGCCGCAGGCGACCATGACGTTCGGGTGCCCCGGGTGCGGGCCGATCACGAAGTCCTGGTCCGGCGTCGTGGTGTAGAGGCACGCGACGGCGCGGAGAAAGGTGCCCGGCAGGGTGGGCACCAGCTCGCGCAGGACCGCGGTGACCTCCTCGACCTCGTGGGCGGCGACCTCGCGGTCGAGCGCGTCGGGATCGGCGGGGAGGCCGTGCCGGTGCAGACCGATCTTCGCCCCGCGGCCGACCCCGTCGAGGCACGGGAAGCCGTAGAGGCTGGCGCCCGGACGCTCCCAGATGAAGATCGGCTGGCGACCCGGCTCGTACGACGCCGGGTCCGCCGACGGCTCGAACCAGAACACCAGCTCCCGGGTCACCGTCATCGGGACGGCGAGGTCGGCGAGCACCTGCGGCGCCCAGGCGCCCGGGGCCACGACGAGCCGGTCGCCCTCGACCGTGCCGCGGGTCGTGGTCACCCGGACGCCGGCGTCGTCGGCCTCCCAGGCCAGCGCACGCTCCTCGAACCTCAGGTCGGCGCCGGCAGCGAGAGCGCGACGTACGTGCTCCTGCACGGTCCGTTCGGGCCGGACGAACCCGCTGCGGGTCTCGTACAGGCCGATCTCGTCGTCGGCCGGGGCGAGGTTCGGGAACCGGCTCCGGATCTCGCCGGCGTCCAGCAGCTCGTGGGGCAGACCGTGCTCGCGCACGCTCGCCAGCGAGCCGGCGACCACCTCGGCGTCCGGCCGGCCGACCATCAGGCCGCCGGTGAGCCGGAAGACGCCCGGGTCGTCGCGCTCGAGGTCGGCCCACAGGTCGTAGACGTGCAGCAGCAGCGGCACGTACGCCGGGTCCTCGAAGTACGCCTGCCGGATGATGCGCGTGTCCCCGTGGCTGGAGCCGCGGTCGTGGGCCGGGGTGAACTGCTCGACCCCGACCACGTCCGCGCCCCTGCGGGCCAGGTGTGCGGCCGCCGCGCTGCCCATGCCACCCAGGCCGAGCACCACCACCTTCGTCATGTCGTGAGCCTAGGTCCGCGAGAGCGGCAGGGCCTTCTCCGGGGCGGCTCCTTGCGGCTGTCGAGGTCCATCCGTAGGTTCTCGACATGGCTGCGACCCTGGCGTTGATCGCAGCACTGTTCTTCGCGGTGGCCGCCACCCTCGAGCAGAAGGGGACCCTGAACCTCCCGACGATCTCGCTGGCTCAGCCGATGTCGATCGTCCGTCTCGCCGGCAACAGGACGTGGCTGATCGGCACGCTCGTCCTGCTGGGTGGCTACCTCTTCCAGGCCGGGGCGCTCGACCGCGGACGTCTCTCGGTGATCCAGCCGCTGCTCGTCTCGAGCGTCGTCTTCGTCCTCCCACTGGGCTACTTCCTGACGAGCCAGCGCGTCGGTCGTCGGGAGGTCTCGGGCGCCGTCGCCATCGTCCTCGGACTCAGCCTCTTCGTGATCTTCGGAGACCCGGCCGGCGGGAACGCGAACGCCTCCGACGCCCAGTGGGCGGTCACCATCGTCCTCATCGTGGCGCTGTGCGCCGGTCTGCTGATGTTCGGCAGCCGCAGCCTGGCGACGAAGGCGGCGGTCTACGGCACCGTCGCCGGGGTCCTGTTCGGGCTTTCCTCGTCCCTGGCGATGCCGACGCTGGACTTCCTGCACGAGGGCCTGGACACGATGCTGTCCCACTGGCAGCCCTACGCCCTTGTCGTGATCGGCCTCATCGGGTTCGTCATCCAGCAGGTGTCCCTCGGCGCGGGTCGCCTGGCGGCCGCGGTCGCCACCGTCTCGGTGGCGAACCCGGTGGTCGCCGTGCTGATCGGAGTCGTCCTGCTCGACGAGCACCTGAGCCGGCCCGCGTGGCACGTCGGAGTGGCCCTGGTCGGCCTGGGGCTGACCTTCGTCGGCGCCGTCGTCATCTGCCTGGCACGCGAGTCAGCGGATCCGGATCCGGCCCCGGACCTGACCGCCCTGTCCGCGCGGCCACCCGCGTGATCCACGCCGGCGCCGAGGTCCTGTTCTACGGCCTGGCCGCCGCCCTCAGCGGGCTCGTCCTCTCGGCGACCTTTGTCGCGATCAGGAGCCAGCGGCCCCGCACGAACGCGATCGCGTTCCTCAGCGGCTTCGTGGTCGGCACGGTGATCGCGAGCGGCCATCGGTCTTGCCGTCGGCCAGGCCGCAGTCGACCGGCTCGACTCGCACCAGGAGCTCGAAGCCGGGCTGACGCTCCTGCTCGGCCTGGCCCTGATCGCCGTCGGGCTCCGCGCACGCCACGCAGCACCGCGAACCCAGCCGCGCGGAAGCCGTGCGACGGCGATCCTCGCCGGACTGCACAACGTCGGCCCTGCCGCGACGTTCTCCATGGCGGGCCTGCTCGGCTTCGGAGGGCCGAAGCGACTCCTGCTCACGTTCCTCGCCATGTCGGCCGCCAGCCAGGCCGCACTCCGAGACATCGTGAACCTCACGCTCGTCGCGACGTACCTGGCCGTCTCCACGATCCTGGTCTCGGTGCCGGTCGGCATCGTGCTCCTGGCCGGGGACCGCGCCGACGCGCTGTTCGCCCGTGGCCAGTCGTGGCTGACCGCGCACGCGAGCACGTTGCGGGTCTGGTTGTCGCTCGGACTCGGCGCGGCCTTCGTCGTGGACGCGCTGCTGCGGCTGTTCCTCTGAGCCTCAGGAGACGTTGACGCTGGCACCGGCGCCGGCGACCGGCTCCATGCCCTCGGCGAGGCGCATGGCCTCCTCGATGAGGGTCTCCACGATCTGCGACTCGGGAACCGTCTTGATGACCTCGCCCTTGACGAAGATCTGGCCCTTGCCGTTGCCGGACGCGACGCCGAGGTCGGCCTCGCGGGCCTCGCCGGGGCCGTTGACGACGCACCCCATCACGGCCACGCGCAGCGGGACCTCGAGGCCGTCGAGGCCCGCGGTCACCTCCTCGGCCAGCTTGTAGACGTCGACCTGGGCGCGCCCGCACGAGGGGCAGGAGACGATCTCGAGGCGCCGCGGCTTGAGGTTGAGCGACTCCAGGATCTGGAGACCGACCTTGACCTCCTCGACCGGCGGCGCGGACAGCGAGACACGGATGGTGTCGCCGATCCCCTGGCTGAGCAGGGCCCCGAAGGCCACCGACGACTTGATGGTGCCCTGGAACGCCGGCCCCGCCTCGGTGACGCCGAGGTGCAGCGGCCAGTCCCCGGCCTCGGCCAGCAGCTCGTAGGCCCGGACCATCACGACCGGGTCGTTGTGCTTGACCGAGATCTTGAAGTCGTGGAAGTCGTGCTCCTCGAAGAGCCCGGCCTCCCACACCGCACTCTCGACGAGCGCCTCGGGCGTGGCCTTGCCGTACTTGTCCATGATGCGCTTGTCGAGGCTGCCGGCGTTGACGCCGATCCGGATCGAGGTACCGCGGGCCTTGGCCGCGGCGGCGATCTCCTTGACCTGGTCGTCGAACTTGCGGATGTTGCCCGGGTTCACGCGGACCGCGGCGCACCCGGCGTCGATCGCTGCGAAGACGTACTTGGGCTGGAAGTGGATGTCGGCGATGACCGGGATCTGCGAGTGCTGGGCGATCTCGGGCAGCGCGTCGGCGTCGTCCTGGGACGGGCACGCCACGCGCACGATGTCGCAGCCGGTGGCGGTGAGCTCGGCGATCTGCTGGAGCGTGGCGTTGACGTCGGAGGTGAGCGTGGTCGTCATGGACTGCACCGAGATGGGGTGGTCGCTGCCGACCCCGACCTTGCCGACCTGGATCTGACGGGTCTTGCGGCGGGGCGCCAGCACCGGCGGCGGCGCTTCGGGCATGCCCAGGCTGATCGCGGTCACGGCCTCAGGCTACCGATGCCACGGGTGGGCGGCCGATTCGCGGCCCGCTGGTGGGTCAGGACTCGAGGTGCAGCGGGACGACGAGGTCGCCGACGATCAGCACGACACCCATGACGAGCATCACGACGGCCACGCCGTAGGCGATCGGAAGCAGCTTGGCGACGTCGACGTACCCGGGGTCGGGCCGCCCGTTGAGCTTCGCGACGCCGCGGCGGATCGCCTCGTAGAGCGCGCCCGCGATGTGCCCGCCGTCGAGCGGGAGCAGCGGGATGAAGTTGAACAGGCCGATGAACAGGTTGAAGCCGGCCACCAGCATGAGCAGGAAGACCATCTTCTCGGAGGCGACGTAGTCGTCGTGCGACACGGTCTCGCCCGCGATCCGCCCGCCGCCCACGATGCTGATGGGGCTGTCCGCCGCCCGGTCCTCGAGGCCGACGATGGCCTTGGCCACGCCCCAGACCTTGACCGGCAGGTTGACCAGGGCCGTGACGGTGTCCTTCGTCATCGTGCCCATCTGCTCGATCGTGTAGATCGGTCCACCGTGGGTCACGGCCACGTGGCTGACCGAGGTCACCCCGAGGAAGCCCACCTGGCTCAGCGTCAGGTCGGTGTTGGAGGTCGGTCGGGCCTGCACCGTCGTGTTGGTGGTGCCGGTCATCGGCTCGCCGTCACGCTCGTAGCCGATCACCGCCTCGCCGCCCGCGTTGTCGCGGATCAGGCCTCGGAACTGCTCCCAGCCGGTGACCTCGACGCCGTTGAAGGACGTGATCACGTCGCCCGGCAGCAGCCCCGCCTCGATCGCCGGGGTCGGCGGGTCGTCGGGCCGGCAGGCGCGGCCCTCCTCGGCGTACGGGAGCAGGCACTCGGAGACGGTCTCGATGACCGGCGGACCGGGGTTCGGCTCGATCGTCCGGGCGCCGTACGTGCCGAAGACGATCCAGAACAGGAAGAACGCGATGAGCAGGTTCACCGTGGGGCCGCCGGCCATCACGATGACCTTCTTCCACCAGGCCATCTTGTAGAACAGGCGGTCGGCGTCGCCGGGCTGGACGTGCTCCCACTCGGCCGCCCGGGCGTCGGAGATCAGCTGGGTGAACATGCCGGTGTTGGACTTGCGGACCCTGACGACCCTGTTGCCCTCGGAGTCGAAGGTGACCTCGTCGGCCACGCCGTCCACGGTCGGCGGCAGCATCCCGACGATCTTCACGTAGCCGCCGAGCGGGATGGCCTTGACGCCGTACTCCGTCTCGCCGCGCTGGCGGCTCCACACCGTCGGCCCGAACCCGATGAAGTACTGGGTCACCTTCCCGCCGAACGCCTTGGCCGGAATCATGTGGCCGAGCTCGTGGAGGCCGATCGAGGCCAGGATGGCCGCCACGAAGACGGCCACTCCCAGGATGTAGTAGACGGCGCTCACCGTGCTCGTTGTCGCCTCTCGGTGCTGTCGGGGGCCGGGTCAGGACCCGACGAGGCGGGTCGCCTCGTTGCGTGCCCATACGTCGGCGGCGAGGACGTCGTCGACGGTGAGCTGCTCCCCCGAGGGTACGTCGTGCCGCGCAAGCACGTCGGCGATGGTGGGCACGATCCTCCGGAACTCCAGGCGTCCGGTCCGGAAGGCTTCGACGGCCACCTCGTTGGCGGCGTTGTAGACGGCGGGCGCGGTGCTGCCGGCCGCTCCCGCCTGCCGCGCGAGCGACACCGCCGGGAACGCCTCGTCGTCGAGCGGGAAGAACTCCCAGGTCTCGGCGCGGGTCCAGTCGACCGGAGGTGCGGTGTCGGGCACCCGGTCGGGCCACGCCAGGCCGAGGGCGATGGGGATCAGCATGGTCGGCGGGCTGGCCTGCACGAGCGTCGAGCCGTCGACGAACTCGACCATCGAGTGCACCACGCTCGTCGGGTGCACCACGACCTCGATGCGGTCGAAGGGGATCCCGAACAACAGGTGCGCCTCGATGACCTCCAGGCCCTTGTTGACCAGCGTCGCGGAGTTGATGGTGACGACCGGGCCCATCGCCCAGGTCGGGTGGGCCAGTGCCTCCTCGACCGTGACGCCGGCCAGGTCGGCCGCCGTTCGCCCGCGGAACGGGCCGCCGCTCGCCGTGAGGACGAGGCGGCGTACCTCCTCGGCGGAGCCGCCGCGCAGGCACTGCGCGAGCGCGGAGTGCTCGGAGTCGACCGGGACGATCTGGCCGGGCTTCGCGCGGCTGGTGACCACCGGGCCGCCGATGATCAGCGACTCCTTGTTGGCCAGGGCGAGGGTGTTGCCGGCGTCCAGCGCGGCCAGCGTGGGCCGGAGTCCGACCGCTCCTGTGATGCCGTTGAGGACGACGTCGCACTCCAGCGCTGCGGCCTCGGACGAGGCGTCCTCGCCCAGACCGGTGAACAGCCCGCTGTAGGCCGGAGCCCACTCGTCCACCTGCTGCCGGAACAGGTCGGGGTTGCTCCCGCCGGCGGTGAGCGCGACCACCCGGAACCGGTCGGGGTTGGCGCGGCAGACGTCGAGCGCCTGGGTGCCGATGGACCCGGTCGAGCCGAGGACCACAACGTCGCGTCGCGTCATGCGGTCATGCTCCCAACTCGACGGTTCCGCCACCCAGCAGGGTCGCCAGGGCGTCGTACGGCCAGCCCGTGCTGCGCTCGAGGATCTCGGTCGTGCTCAGGGTGTGTCCGCCGTCGACGAGGGCGGGGGCCGCGGCGATGACCTCGGCGCACGGGGCAGGGTCCGTGCGGCCGGCGCGCAGCAGGACGTCCCAGTCGAGGTCGTCGGGTGCAGGGGCCCCGCCGCGGCGGATCACACCGCCGGCGATCACGACGGTCTCCTCGTCGTCCGTGGGTTCCTCGAGCACGTGCACGACACCGAGGCGGGTCGAGGCGAGCAGGGCGACCAGGGCGTCCCTCCCCGGCGGCAGCCGGGCCACGACGGTGTCGCCGAGACCGACGCCGAAGGCCCTGAGCACCCCGCCGAACGCGGCGACCTCCTCGACCAGACGGGCGTAGCTCGTCGGCCGGTCCGACGTGACGGCAGGTTCGTCGGCGCGACCGCGGATGACGTGCCGGTCGAGCGCGTTGAAGCACAGGTTGAGCGTGTCCGGCCCGTCACCCGAATGGTGGATCCAGTCGATCTGCACCGTTCCAGCCTCCCGTATCCGTCGGGCCCTGGTGGTCGGGGCTACGGATTCCCTACATTTGCTCGCATGACCCAGACCCTCGCCGGCGGCCCGACCCTGCCCCAGGTACGCCGCCTCGTCACCGACATCCCCGGACCGCGCTCGATCGAGCTGCTGGCCCGCAAGAAGGCCGCGGTGGCCGACGGGGTCGGCACGACGCTACCGGTGTTCATCGAGGCCGCCGGCGGAGGCGTGCTGGTCGACGCCGACGGCAACTCGATGATCGACCTGGGCTCCGGAATCGCAGTGGTCTCGGTCGGCAACGCCGCTCCGGCGGTCGTCCGGGCGGTCGCCGACCAGGTCGCGGCCTTCACGCACACCTGCTTCATGGTCACGCCGTACGCCGGCTACGTGGAGGTGTGCGAGGCCCTCGCCGAGCTGACCCCCGGCGACCATGCCAAGAAGAGCGCGCTGTTCAACTCCGGTGCCGAGGCGGTCGAGAACGCCGTGAAGATCGCCCGGGTCGCGACCGGCCGCGACGCCGTCGGCGTCTTCGACCACGCCTACCACGGGCGCACCAACCTGACGATGGCGATGACGGCGAAGAACATGCCGTACAAGAACGGCTTCGGCCCGTTCGCCGCCGAGGTCTACCGCGCGCCGATGTCGTACCCGTTCCGCGACGGCCTGTCCGGCGAGGAGGCGGCCGCCCGCGCGATCGACCACCTCGACAAGCAGGTCGGCGTGGGCAACCTGGCCTGCATCGCGATCGAGCCGATCCTCGGCGAGGGCGGGTTCATCGAGCCCGCGCCCGGGTTCCTGCCGGCCCTCGCCGCCTGGGCGAGCGACAACGGGATCGTCTTCATCGCCGACGAGATCCAGTCCGGCTTCTGTCGCACCGGGTCGTGGTTCGCCTGCGACCACGAGGGCGTCGTGCCCGACCTGGTGACCACCGCCAAGGGCATCGCCGGCGGTCTCCCGCTCGCCGGGGTGACCGGCCGCGCCGAGCTGATGGACTCCGTGCACGTCGGCGGCCTCGGCGGGACCTACGGCGGCAACCCCGTCGCCTGCGCCGCCGCTCTCGGCTCGATCGCCGAGATGAGGGAGCACGCGCTCGACGCCCGAGCGCTGGAGATCGGCACCCTGATCCGCGGCCGCCTCGAGAAGCTCGCTGCCGAGCACCCCGTCATCGCCGACGTCCGCGGCCGGGGCGCCATGCAGGCCATCGAGCTCTGCGCGCCGGGTACCAAGGACCCGGACGCCGCCCGCGCCGCCGCCGTGTCGGCGTACTGCCACCAGGCCGGCGTCGTCACCCTCACCTGCGGCACCTGGGGCAACGTCTTCCGCTTCCTCCCTCCCCTCGCCATCTCCGACGCCCTGCTCGACGAGGCGTTCGACGTGGTCGCGGAGGCCTTCGCCGCGACGGCGTAGGCGAGATTTCTCCGGCTGGCCGGTGAAATCTGAACAGGGCGTGGCTAGCGAGGCACGCCAAGTGCAGGGAAAGGTCACCAAGTCCCGAGCCGGGGTGGGTCGATAGCCTGAACCGGTGCCCAGCCCCGTCCACGTCCTGACCGAGCGGTTCCAGCGCGCCCTGGGCCAGGCCTACGGGGACGAGCACGCCGACGCGGACCCGGTGATCCGGCCGAGCCAGTTCGCGGACTTCCAGGCCAACGCCGCCCTGGCGCTGGCCAAGAAGCTCGGCGAGAAGCCGCGGGACGTGGCCCAGCGGATCGTGGAGCACCTGGATCTCGACGGGGTCGCGGAGGCGCCGGAGATCAGCGGGCCGGGGTTCGTGAACGTACGGCTGACGTCCGCGTGGATCGCCGCGGAGCTGACCGGGCTCGACGACCGCCTCGGCGTACCCACCCAGGACCGGCAGGTCATCCCGGTCGACTACTCCGCGCCCAACGTGGCCAAGGAGATGCACGTCGGGCACCTGCGCACGACCGTCGTCGGCGACGCGCTGGTGCGGACGCTCGAGCACCTCGGCCACCAGGTGGTCCGGCAGAACCATGTCGGCGACTGGGGCACGCCGTTCGGCATGCTCATCGAGCACCTCCTGGCCGTCGGCGAGGACTCCCCCGAGGCGCACCTGCTGGTCACCGACCCCAACACCTTCTACGGCGCGGCGCGCGAGGAGTTCGACGGCGACCCGGCGTTCGCCGACCGGGCCCGCACCCGCGTGGTCGCGCTGCAGGCGGGCGACCCCGACACCCTGCGGCTCTGGGACGAGCTGGTCGACCTCTCCAAGCAGTACTTCAACCGCATCTACACGACGCTCGGCGTCACCCTGACCGACGCCGACCTGGCCGGCGAGTCGACGTACAACGCCGAGCTCGCGCAGATCTGCGACGAGCTCGAGGCGGCGGGGCTGGCGACGATGAGCGACGGCGCCCTGTGCGTGTTCCTCGACGGCTACACCGGCCGCGAGGGCAAGCCGGTGCCGCTCATCATCCGCAAGTCCGACGGCGGCTACGGCTACGCGACGACCGACCTCGCCACGATCCGGCACCGGGTCCGCGACCTGCGGTCCGACCGGATCCTCTACGTCATCGGCGCCCCGCAGGCGCTGCACCTCAACATGGTCTGGGACACCGCCCGCAAGGCCGGCTGGCTGCCCGACGACGTCGAGGTCGTGCACGTCCAGATCGGCAACGTGCTCGGCCCGGACCGCAAGATCCTGCGGACCCGCGCCGGCAACCCCCTCAAGCTGATGGACCTGCTCGAGGAGGCGATCGCGCACGCACGCGAGGTCGTCGACGAGGCCCGGCCCGACCTCGACCCCGGCGTCCGCGCGGCGATCGCGCCGCAGGTCGGCATCGGCGCCGTGAAGTACGCCGACCTCACGGTGGCCCACGACAGCGAGTACGTCTTCGACCTCGACCGCATGGTGTCGCTCACCGGCAACACGGGGCCCTACCTCCAGTACGCCGCCGCGCGCATCCGCTCCATCTTCCGCTCGGCCGCCATCGCTCCGGACGGCGCCACGACCCCGATCACGCTGACCGAGCCCGCCGAGCGGGCGCTGGCCCTGGCCCTGCTGGAGTTCGGCGACGTCGTCGTCCACGTCGGCGACCAGCTCGAGCCGCACCGGCTCTGCGGCTACCTCTTCGACCTCGCCCAGCACTTCTCCTCGTTCTACGAGCAGTGCCCGGTCCTCAAGGCCGACAGCGAGGTCCGCGCGTCGCGGCTCGCGCTGTGTGCCGTCACGCTGGCCGTCCTCGACCAAGGCCTCGACCTGCTCGGGATCGAGCGCCCCGAGCAGATGTGAACACGCTGGTCTGGTACGTCGCCTACGGCTCGAACCTGTCGCAGGACCGGTTCGCCTGCTACCTGCAGGGCGGCCAGCCGGCGGGCGCTCGGCGCAGCTATCCCGGATGTCGTGACCGGACGCCGCCACGAGAGGTGGTCGGCCTGCGACTCCCGGGCCGCGTCCGTTTCGGCGGCCTCTCGCGCGTCTGGGGTGGCGGGCTCGCCTTCCTCGACCCCGAGGGCGACGGGGAGGTCGTGGCTCGCGGTTACCTGATCGGCAACGACCAGCTCGACGAGGTGCATTCGTTGGAACGGCGCTACGACAGTCGGTCCCAGGTCGGCGACCGGGACGGGCTGCCGATGGTCGCCCTGACGAGCAGCGAGCACCACGAGCCGGCGGCCCCCAGTGCGGCGTACCTCCGCACGATCCTGTCCGGCCTCACCGACGGGTTGCTCGAGGTCGACGCGGCGATCACGTACCTGCTCTCCGCACCCGGGGTCGACCTGCGGTGGAACGAGGCCGAGCTCCACGAGATGGCGGAACAGCCGACCCCCGGACGGGGTTGACCTGAGGTGACCTCCCCCGTGCTCTCCGTGCTCGACCTGGTGCCCGTCCGCTCCGACCAGACGACCGGCGACGCCCTCGCCGCCACCCGCAGCCTGGCGCGAACGGCCGACGGGCTCGGCTACCGGCGGTACTGGCTGGCCGAGCACCACAACATGCCGGCCGTCGCGGCCACCAACCCCCCGGTGCTGATCGCCATGGTCGCCGCGGCCACCGAGCGGATCCGCGTCGGCTCCGGCGGCGTGATGCTGCCCAACCACGCACCCTTGGTCGTGGCCGAGCAGTTCGCCCTGCTCGAGGCCGCCCACCCCGGCCGGATCGACCTGGGCCTCGGCCGGGCACCGGGCACCGACCCGGTGACCGCGTGGGCGCTGCGTCACGGCGGAGGTGGCGTGGAGGCCGACGCGGCCGACCACTTCCCGACCTACGTCGACAACATCATCACGATGATGTCCCCGGGCGGCGCCGGCCTGGACGTCAACGGCAGGCTGCACGCGCTGAACGCGACGCCGCACGCGGTCGGTACACCGACCGTCTGGCTGCTCGGGTCCTCGGACTTCTCGGCCCGGCTGGCCGCCCAGAAGGGGCTGCCGTACGTCTTCGCCCACCACTTCTCGGGCCAGGGCACCGCCGAGTCGCTGGCGCTGTACCGGAACGGATACGTCCCCTCCGAGGCGCACCCCGAGCCGCGCACGTTCCTCACCGTCAACGCCGTGGTCGCCGAGACCCAGGAGGAGGCAGACCGTCTCGTCCTGCCGAACCTCCTCGCGATGGTGGCGCTGCGGACCGGCTCCCCGCTCACCGCCCAGGCGCTGGTCGAGGAGGCGGAGTCGCGTGGCCTGGCCCCGCAGCACGAGAGCCTGGCCTCGTCGATGCTCGACCGCTGGATCGTCGGCAGCCCCGACACGGCGGCCAAGCAGGTGCGCGAGCTCGCCACGACGTACGACGTCGACGAGGTCATGCTGCATCCCGTCGCCGGCGCGCTGACCGGTGTGCCTGCGGACCGTTCGCCGGCCCGCGAGGACACCCTGCGGCTGCTTGCCGAGGCGCTCGGCTGAACCCCAGCCCTGAATGAGTCGCCTGTGCCATGGCGCAGCGCCGCGGTTCAGGTCTAGCGTCGGTCCTACCAAGGCCTGCCGCGGTTCGCCGCGCAATCGTGACGCCCCTCTCGAAGCGCCCCTTGTCGCCCGACGCGACAGACCGCTCGACGAGGAGGCCACGACATGGTTGCTCAGCTGGACACGCTGCGCGAGGGGATCAGGGGGACCGTCACCGGCCCCGATGACGACGGGTACGACGACGCGCGGAAGGTCCGCAACGGCATGGTCGACCGGCGTCCGGCTGTCATCGTCCAGCCGGTCAACGCCGGCGACGTGATGACCGCCGTCCGGTTCGCGGCCGACAACGACATGACCGTCGCCGTCCGAGGTGGGGGGCACAGCGTCCCGGGCTACGGCACCTGCGACGAGGGCGTGGTCGTCGACCTGTCGGCCATGCGCGGTGTCCGCGTGGACCCGCTGACCCAGACGGCCCGGGTCTCGGGCGGCGCGACCTGGGGAGACCTGAACTCGGCGGCCTACCCGTTCGGACTGGCCACCACGGGAGGCATCATCTCGACCACCGGCGTCGGCGGCCTGACCCTGGGCGGTGGCATCGGCTACCTCGCGAGGGGGCTGGGGCTGGCTCTGGACAACCTGCTGTCGGCGGACGTGGTCACCGGTGACGGGAGCTTCCACGTCGCCAGCGACAAGGACGACGCGGACCTGTTCTGGGCGATCCGCGGTGGCGGCGGCAACTTCGGCGTCGTGACGTCCTTCGAGTTCCGGCTCAGCCCGGTCAAGGACGTCTACGGCGGGCCGATGTTCTACGAGCTGGACAAGGCCGGGGACCTGTTCCGGCTGTACCGCGAGCTCATCGCCGACGCACCGGAGCAGTTCGGCGGCTTCCCCGCGTACCAGATCGCGCCGCCGCTGCCGTTCATCCCGGAGGACCGTCACGGCGAGCCGCTCGCGCTCATGGTGACCTGTTGGTCCGGCGACCTCGACCAGGGCGAGAAGATGCTCAAGCCGTTCCGCGACCTCGCGCCCCGGGTGGCCGAAGGGGTGGGGCCGATGCCCTATCCGGCCCTCAACAGCGCGTTCGACGCCTTGTACCCCTCAGGTCTGCGCCACTACTGGAAGGCCAACTTCGTCAAGGAGCTCACCGACGACGCGATCGCCGCGCACGTGGAGCACGGGTCGAAGGTCCCCGAGCTGACCACGACGATGCACATCTACCCGATCAACGGGGCGTGCCACCGGGTCGCACCGGAGTCGACCGCGTTCGCCTACCGCGACGCGAACTTCGCGACGGTGATCGCGGGCATGTGGCCGGACGCGAAGGACGACGAGCGGAACACGACCTGGGTCCGGGAGTACTACGAGGCCACGTCACCGCACTCGGAGGAGGGCGGCTACATCAACTTCATGGCCGAGGACGACCAGGGCCGGATCCGCGCCAACTACAAGGAGAACTACGACCGGCTGGCCCAGATCAAGACGACGTACGACCCGGCGAACCTGTTCCGGCACAACCAGAACATCGCGCCGGCGTAGGCCGCCGCTCGTCCCGGCCGGGCGATACTGAGGAGCGTGGCGTCCGACGGCGGTCCCTCGTTCCGGATGTGGCCGCCCGTGGCCGTGGGCGTTCCTCTCGTGGTCGGGATCCTCGTCTCGGCGTGGCTGGGCGACCCGTGGGACGCCTCGCCGGTGACGACCGGGCTGGGGTGGCTGCTGGTCGCCGCGTTCGCGGTGTGGAACGGCTGGGCGCTGCTGATGATCGCGAGGCACCGGACCGCGCTGCTTCCCGGCGGGGAGACCACGACGGTGATCGACCGCGGGCCGTTCGCCTGGTCGCGCAACCCGCTGTACGTCGGCCTGCTGGTCGGTTCGGCGGGGGTGGCGCTCCTGGCCGCGTCCGCGTGGGCGCTGGTGGCGCTCCCGATGGAGTGGGCGCTGCTGCGCTGGGGTGCTGTCGTCCCCGAGGAGCGCTACCTCACCGCCAAGTTCGGGTCGACCTACACCGAGTACGCCGGCCGCGTGCGCCGCTGGCTCTAACCGCTCGACCGCAGCGGACCGATCCGACGCCCCGCGTGCTCGGGTGGGTCCACGCAGGCCTCGCGCGCTCGAGCCACGACATCGTCGGGAAGCGGTGCCGACGACCCGCCGACGACGTGCACGCCGAGGATCTCCTCGGTGGCCCGGAGCCGGCCCTCGGCCCACAGCTCGTGCCAGATCCACAGCAGCTTCGGCGCGACGCCGATGACCCAGGACCGGGCCTCCAGGTCGGCGCCCGCCGAGACCTCGTCCAGGTACCTGACGTGGGCCTCGACGGTGTAGAGGGACGCGTCGTTGGCGGACCGGTAGTCCGGTCCGAGTCCGACGGCGTCCATGACGGCGTCGGTGGCGTGCCCGAGCACCAGCACGTAGTACGGCTCGGAGAGGTGGCCGTTGTAGTCGATCCAGGCGTCCTGGACCGGCTCCCGCCAGGTCGAGACCGTCACGCCCGGCCCAGGGCCCGCAGCACGGCGATGACGCCGCGGTCCCGCTCGGCGACGAGGTCGTCGATGGTCCGGCCGTCGGCTTCACGCTCGCAGCCGTCGACCACGGCGTCGCGCAGCTCGGGAGTGAGCTCGGCGGCCTTCAGCCGCGTCCACGGCGCGAGCAGCGAGGGGCCGAAGTGGTCGAGCATGTGCGCCATCCCGCCCTGGCCGCCGGCGAGGTGGAAGGTCAGCATCGGGCCGTGGATGGGCCAGCGCAGGCCCGGGCCGTCGGTGATGGAGAGGTCGATCTGCTCGACCGTCGCCTCACCCGCGGCCACCATGTGCAGGGCCTCCCGCCACAGCGCCTCCTGCAGGCGGTTGGCGATGAACCCCGGCACCTCGCGGTCCATCGTGATCACGGACTTGCCGGCGTGCCGGAAGAAGTCGCTGGTCCACGCCACCACGTCGGCCGAGGTCCCGGTGCCCCCGACGACCTCGACCAGCGGGATCAGGTACGGCGGGTTGAACGGGTGCCCGACGACGGTGCGCTCCTGGTGGGCACAGCGGTCCTGCATCTCGGTCATGCCGTACCCCGACGTCGACGACGAGATGACGACGCCCGGCGGCGTGGCCGCGTCGATGTCGGCCAGCAGCGTGCGCTTGAGCTCGAGGTCCTCCGGGGCGCTCTCCTGCACGAAGTCGGCCTGGGCGCAGGCGGCTCGCCAGGTCGTGCTCGACCACCAGGTTGTCCTGGCTCGCGCCCTCGCGACAACCCCAGCTCGACGAGCGCCGGCCAGGCCTGGCCGACGAGGTGCCGCAGCCGCGTCTCGGCGTCCTCGGCCGGGTCCCACGCCACCACCCGGTAGCCGCGGGCGAGGAAGTACGCGACCCAGCCGCCGCCGATCACGCCGGCGCCGATGCACGCGATGGTCCGGACGTCCTCCGGTGCTGGCCGGGTCATCGGGTCACTCATCGCGGCTTGAGCGCGAGGATCTCGCGCCCTTCGTCGGGGGTCGCGACCTTGGCACCCATGCTCTCCACGATGGTCCTGGCGCGCTCGACCAGCTGCGCGTTCGTCGCCTTCACACCCTTGCTCAGGTAGAGGTTGTCCTCGAGCCCGACGCGGACGTGACCGCCCAGCAGCACCGACTGCGCCACCCACGGCATCTGCATCGGACCGAGCGCGAACGACGCCCACACGGCTCCCTCCGGGACCTGGGCCACCATGGCGGCGAGGGTGAGGGGGTCGGCCGGGGCGCCGTACGGGATGCCCATGCACAGCTGGTACATCGCCGGTGCGTCGATCAGCCCCTCGGCGACCAGCTGGTTGGCGAACCACAGGTGCCCGGTGTCGAAGATCTCCATCTCCGCGCGGACGCCGAGCTCCTGGATCTTCTTGGCGCCCTCGCGCAGCATGTCGGGCGTGCTGACGTAGACCAGGCTGCCCTCGCCGAAGTTGAGGCTGCCGCAGTCCAGCGTGCAGATGTCGGGGAGCAGCTCCTCCACGTGCGGGAGCCGGTCGACGCCGCTGACCAGGTCGGTGCCCTCCAGGAACGTCGTGGGGTCCTGGGGGTCGAGCACGAGGTCGCCGCCCATGCCGGCCGTGGTGTTGATGATGACGTCGACGTCCGCGGCCCGGATCCGTTCGACGACCTCGCGGTAGTAGGCCACCTCTCGGGAGCCCTTGCCTGTCTGGGGATCGCGCACGTGGATGTGCACGATCGTCGCCCCGGCGCGCGCCGCGGCGATGCCCGACTCGGCGATCTGCTCCGGGGTCACCGGCACGTGCTCCGAGCGGCCGACGGTGTCGCCGGCGCCGGTCAGCGCACAGGTGATCATCACGTTCCGGTTCACGAGGTGTGCTCCTTCGTCTGGTGGTGGGTGCCGATGTCGTCCAGGAGGGCGTGCAGGCCGAGGTAGCTCAGGTCGCGCGCCTGGCGGTCGACCACGAAGTCGTCGTAGGGCCACTGCGAGGTCTTGACCACCACGGCTCCGGTGCGCCGGTCGGTGCACGCGAACTGGCCCCGGCTCCCGTCGGCGGTGACCCGGTCCCCCGCGTCGTCCATCGGCCACCAGTGGTAGCCGAAGCCGGCGTGCGTGGTGATGCTGCTGGGCAGCTTGCCGACGGCGAGGAACGGGTACGCCGGCCGGGCGGCCGCCTCGACCCAGTCACGGTCGAGCAGCCGCTCGCCGCCCGGGCCGCAGCCGTCCACGGCGAGGAGAGCCACGCGGGCCCAGTCGCGGGCCGTGGCGGCGAGGCCCCCGCCGGCCAGCGCGACGCCCGTGCCGTCGATGGCGACGTAGGCGTCACGGGTGCAACCGAGCGCGTCCCACAGCCGCGCGACGTCGTCGGCGTAGGAGCGGCCGGTGGCCCGCTCGCGCACCCAGTCCAACACCTGCGAGTCGGCCGTGCAGTAGGCGAACCGGGTGCCCGGCGGCACGCCGGGCCGCACGTCGCGGAGCAGGGCCCGCGAGTCGGACCCGGTCGCGAAGCACCCGAGGAGCCGGGAGGCGAGGCCGTCGGGGTCGCGGTGGTCCTCGACCCAGTCGACGCCGGTCGTCATGGTGACGAGGTCGAGGACGGTGGTGCCGTCGTAGCCCGTCCCCACCAGCTCGGGCACGTGACCGGTCACGGTGTCGGTCAGCGCCAGCGCGCCGTCGCCGACCGCCCGGCCGACCAGGTGGGCGAGCACGGACTTGGTCATCGACGCGCCCAGGAATCTCGTGTCCGGCGTCCAACCCGTCGGCGTACCACTCGTGGACGACCGTGCCCTCGTCGAGCACGACCAGGGACGTCGAAGAGGTCTCGGCGACCCATTCCTCGAGAGCCCGCGAACGGCCGGCTCCGACCACGTCGACGTCGAGGTCGCGAGTGGCCGACGGCAGTTCGCCGCTGGACCGGCGGTGACGACCACGTGGGTCCACCCCACCTCGTGCTGGGGGTCGGTGAAGGTGAGAGTGGCGAGCCTGGACCCCACGGGTGTCAGTCGATCCTCGGGCTCTTGGAGAGCAGGTTGCGGGTGTACTCCTCCCGAGGCGTCTCCATCACCGTCACCACCGAGCCGGCCTCGACGACCTTGCCGGCCTGCAGGATCTCGACCCGAGCGGCGATCGAGCGCACCAGGGCGAGGTTGTGGGTCACGAACAGCATGCTGATGCCGCGCTGCTGCCGGAGCCCCTCGAGCAGGGCGACGATCGAGCCCTGCACCGACACGTCGAGGGCCGAGGTGATCTCGTCGCAGATCAGCACGTCGGGCTCGGCGGCCAGGGCGCGCGCGATCGCCACGCGTTGGCGCTCACCGCCGGAGAGCCGGCTGGCTTGGAACTTGAGCATCCGCGGTCCGAGCGCCACCTGGTCGAGCAGGTCGACCACGCGGTCGGTGGCCTCCTTGCCCTTGGCGATGCCGAACAGCTCCATCGGCCGCTTGACGATCTGCTCGATCGTCAGCCGCGGGTTCAGCGACAGGTACGGGTTCTGGAAGATGTACTGGAGGCGCTTGCGGTTGACGGCGTCGCGCTGGCGGGCGCTCTTGGACAGCTCGTCGCCGTCGAACGTGATCGTGCCGGTCCAGTCCTTGTGCAGACCACCGACGGAGCGGGAGATCGTGGTCTTGCCGCTGCCCGACTCCCCCACCAGGGCCACGACCTCGGCCTTCGCGAGGTCGAAGCTCACGTCGTAGACGACCTGCTTGCTGCCGTAGTAGACGCTGAGGTGCTCGACCGAGAGGATCACCTCGCGCGGCTTGTCGGGGTCCGCGTCGGGCACCGTGCCGCGGGAGATGTCCCAGGTCCCGATCTCGTTCGCGCGGATGCAGCGCACGTCGTGCTCAGGCGCGACGGGCCGGAGCTCGGGCACCGACTCCTTGCAGGCGTCGATGACGAACGCGCACCGGTCGTGGAAGCGGCAGCCACTCGGACGGGCGCCCGGTGCCGGGGTGCGACCCGGGATACCGGTCAGCGCGCGCGCCTGGCTCAGGTGCGGGATCGAGTCGAGCAGCGCCCGGGTGTAGGGGTGCGAGGGGTTCTTGAACATCGCGTCCCTGGGGCCGAGCTCGACGATCTGGCCGGCGTACATCACCGCCACCCGGTCGGCGATGTTGGCGACGACGGCGAGGTCGTGGGTGACGTAGAGGGCGCTGACCCCGTGGGTGCGACAGAGCTCGGCCATCGTCTCGAGGACCATCGCCTGGGTGGTCACGTCGAGACCGGTCGTCGGCTCGTCGAGCACCAGCACCTTGGGCTTGGGCAGGAACGCCATGGCCAGCGCGACGCGCTGCACCTGGCCTCCCGACAGCTGGTGGGCGTAGCGGCTGAGGAACTCGTCGTCGCTCGGCAGGCCCACCTCCTCCAGACCGGCGCGGGCGCCCTGCATCCGCGACTCCGAGGTGCCGATGTTGCGCAGCTGCATCAGCTCGACGATCTGCTTGCCGATCCGGATGGCCGGGTTGAGCGCCGACGCGGGGTCCTGCGGCACGTAGGCGATCTCCTCGCCGCGGATCTTGCGAACCTCCTGCCACGTCATGCCGAGCACGTCGCGACCCTCGAGGAGCACCTTGCCGGAGGAGATGAACGCGCCCGCCCGCGAGTAGTTGAGCAGCGACGTGCCCACGGTCGTCTTGCCCGAGCCGGACTCGCCCACCAGGCCGACGACCTCGCCGGGCTTGAGCACCAGGTCGATGTCGTCGACGACGTCGACGTCCTTGCCGGTCAGGTCGACGCCGAGGTCCTGCACGACCAGGCCACCCCGGGGCACGGCGTTCTCCGTCACGGTCATCAGTCGTCTCCCCGCTGGGCCACTTGGGCGATGCCGTCGGCCATCAGGTTCGTGCCGATGCAGAACACAGCGATCACGATCACCGGGGCGATGACGCCCCACGGCTGCGTCGAGAGTCCGAGGCGGTTCTCCTGGATCATCTGGCCCCAGTTGGCCGCACCGGGGTCGGCGGAGAAGCCCAGGAAGCCGAGGGAGCCGACCAGCCCGATCGAGTAGGTCAGTCGCAGCCCCGCCTCCGCGAGCAGGGGGGCGTTCATGTTGGGAAGCACCTCGGCCAGGATCACCCTGCTGCGCTTCTCACCGAGCGCTTCCGCCGCGATGACGAAGTCGCGGGACACGATGCCGAGGGCCACGCCGCGGGCGAGCCTGGCGACGCGCGGGGCGTGCGAGATGCCCACCAGCGCGATCAGGATCCACGCGGTCGGCTGCTCGATCGCCGTCAGCACGAGCAGGGCCAGCAGGATCTGCGGGAACGCCAGGACCACGTCGTTGAGGCGCATGATCACCTCGTCCCACCAGCCGCCGCCGTAGGCGGCCACCACACCGATCGCGACGCCCAGCACCATGCCGAGCAGCGTGCCGAAGACCGCGATGACGAGGATCTCCTGGCCGCCGTACATGACGCGGGTGAGCACGTTGTGGCCCAGGTAGTCGGTGCCGAGAGGCCCGACCTTGCTGAACGGCGGGCCGGTGATCTCGTTCTCCCCGTACGGTGCGAAGAGAGGCCCGAAGATGGCGAACAGCACCAGCAGCACGGTGATCCCGAGCCCGACCGTGAACCGCTTCTGCCGCATCGCCTTGCGGAACGTCGACGGCTCTGCGGGAGCGATCGCCGGGGGCGGGGGTGCGACTTCTGTGCTCATGACGAGATCGCCGTCCTCGCGCGAGGGGTCAACAGGATGGACAGGATGTCTGCGATGAGGTTCACCACGACGTAGACGCTGGCGATGATCATGCTCAGCGCCTGGACGACCTGCACGTCATGGTTGCGCACGGCGTCGACGAGCTGGAGGCCCATCCCTGGGTAGGCGAACAAGGTCTCCACGACCACGACGCCACCGGCCAGGAAAGCCAGCTGGAGCGCGATCACCTGGATGCCCGGCACGATGGCGTTGAGCAGCGCGTGCTTGCGCATCACGACCTTCTCGGGGATGCCCTTGAGGCGGGCCAGCTCGACGTACTCGCTGTCGATCACCTCGAGCAGCGAGGCGCGGACGATGCGCGAGACGTACGGCGTCACCCACAGCACCAGGGTCAGCGTCGGCAGCACCATGACCTTCCAGTTGTCCCACGGGTGCCCCGTGGGCGAGGTGATCGTCACCGCCGGGAAGATGTGGAAGACGGTGGTCGAGAAGAGGGCGAGCAGCAGCACGCCGATGACGAACTCGGGCAGGCCGGCCATCGCCAGCAGGATCGTCTGGATCACCGTGTCCGGACGCTTGCGGCGGTAGTGCACCGAGATCATCGCGATGGCGAACGCCAGCGGGATCATCACCACGGCGGCGAGGAAGACCAGCATCGCGGAGTTGATCACGCTGTTCTTGATCAGGTCGCTCACCGGCAGCCCGGTGGCCAGCGACGTGCCGAGGTCGCCGTGAAGCAGGCCGCTGAGCCAGTCGAAGTAGCGGCTGACGAGGGACTCGTCGGAGTTGAGCAGGGCCTCCAGCTCGGCGACGCGCCCGGGGTTGGCGTTGTAGTCGCGGCCGAGGATCGCCCGGACGGGGTCGCCCAGGGCAGCCGTGGCCAGGAAGACCAGGATCGAGACCAACCAGAGGGTCAGCAGGGCCAGGCCCAGCCGGCGCGCGATCCACACGGCCCAGGCCGCGGCGCCGTGCTGGCGCCGCGGCGGAGCGACTTCTTCCAGCGGGTCCGAGAGGAGAGTCGCCGCGTCGGTCATGTCAGGAGACCGACACCTTGTTGAACTTGTAGGACCCGAGCGGGAGATAGCGGCTCGGCTCGAGACCCTGGACGTTGGCGCCGTAGCCATCGACCTGCTGGCGGAAGCCCCAGATGATCAGGCCGCCCTCGTTGTACTCGATCTCCTGCGCCTGGTGGAGCAGGTCGGCCCGCTTGGTCGCGTCGAGCTCCTGGGCCGCCTGGTTGACCAGGTCGCGGTGCTGTGAGTTGTCCCAGTGGGTCTCGTTGTAGGTGCCGCCCTGGTCCGGCGGGAAGGTGCCCACCACGGCCTGCGGGATGTAGTTGCGGGTGTTCCAGAAGTCCTGCGCGAACGGGTAGGACAGGTACTGGTCGTCGTAGAACGGGGTCTTCTTGGTGACCTTGACGTCCACACCGGCGGCCTTGGCCTGCTCGACGAAGAGATTGGCTGCGGCCGGGGCGACCGAGCCGATGTCGTCGCCGGTGAAGAGCTCGACCTGCAGCCCCTCCTGGCCGGCATCGGCCAGCAGCGACTTGGCCTGGTCGATGTCCTGCTCGCGCTGGGGCAGGTCACTGGCGTACGCCACGTCGAACGGCGCGTACATGTCGTTGCCGAGCGTCCCGTAGCCGCTGAGCGTCTGGTCGATCATCTGCTGGCGGTCGACGATCAGGCGCATCGCCTGGCGGACGCGGACGTCGGAGAACGGCGCCGAGTCGACGCGCATGGTGAAGGGCACCCACGCGCCCGTCTCGGAGACCAGCGCGCCGCCGCCCGAACCCTCGATGGTGTCGATCAGGTTGTAGGGCAGGTTGTCGACCGTCTGGATCTGCCCCGCCTGCAGGGCGTTGACCTTCGCGCTGTCGTCGCTGAAGTCCTGGATCTGCAGCTCGTCGACGAACGCCGGGTCGCCCCAGTAGTCGGCGAACTTGGTGAAGGTGCTGGTCTTGCCGGGGTCGAACGACTTGTAGGCGAAGGCGCCGGTGCCGACCGGGTTGTTGATGTCGAAGTCCGTCGGGATGATGCCCAGCGTGTACTCCGCCAGCAGCGAGTCGAGCAGCGCGTACGGCACCTTCAGCACGAGCTGCAGGGTCGTCGGGTCGACCACCTTGCTCGACTCGAAGTCGAGGATCGTGGAGAGCTGGCCACCCGCCGACAGCGGCGCCTTCGGGTTGGACACCCGCTGGATGCTGAACCAGGCGTCCTCGGCGGTGACGTCCTTGCCGTTGTGGAAGGTGACGCCCTGGCGCATCTTGATCGTCCACGTCTTGGCGTCCTTGGAGCCCTCCACGGACTCGGCCAGGGCGGGCTCGAGGGCGTACTCGTTGTTCCAGAAGAGCAGCGGTTCGTAGAGGTTGCTCACCCGGGCGATGTCCGGGTTGGTCACCGGCGCGTGCGGGTCGAGGGTGTCCTTGCTGCCGCCGCCGGTGGCGCCGTGGATCAGGGTGCCGCCGGAGCTCTGCTGGCCGCCACCGCCGCCACCCCCGCCGCCACTGTCGTCGCCCCCGCACGCCGTGAGGAAGCTGCTGCCGGCCGCGGCAGCGACGCCGATGCCGGAGTACCGCAGGATCTGGCGACGGGAGAGATCCCGGTTCGGGCGCGAGTTCTGGTTCACTTGGTGACTCCCCTGTTGCGCGATGCGAACGCTGCTGTGTTCTGCGCAACATATGGGCGTAATCAGCGGGGGTCAATGAGGCCCGCAGAATGGACACCGGAATGTCATCAACGTCAGCGCGGCGGATGGGCCAGACGACCGCGCGGGTGCAGTCGGTCGAGCGCGCCGCCGCGCTGCTCCGGGCCGTGGCGGTCGCCACCGGCCCTGCGGGCTCGGCCACCGCGCTCGCCGAGGCCGCCGGCCTGAACCGGACCACCACCTGGCGCATCCTGACGACCCTGGAGCAGCAGCGCCTGGTCGCCTACGACAAGGAGAGCGGCACCTACTCGTTGGGGTTCGGCCTCATCGACCTCGCGGGCCAGGCCGGCGGCGGTGCCCTCGTCAGCTCTGCCCGCCTGGTCCTGCAGCGGCTGGCGGCCGAGGCGGGCGAGACCGCCGCCCTGGCCATGATCAGGGGCGGCGTGCTGACCTACGTCGCCGAGGCGACGGCCGACGCGGTCGTGGCAGCCGGGTGGCAGGGCCGCGAGGTCGCCGTGCACGCGACCTCGACCGGCAAGGTGCTGCTGGCCTACTCCCATCCCGCCGACGTCCCGCTGCTCCTCGGGGTGCCCCGGGGGAAGCGGCTGCCGCGCTTCACCCCGGCCACCATCACCTCGCTCTCCGAGCTCGAGCTGGAGCTGGCCCTCACGCGGAAACGCGGGTACGCCGTGTGCCGTGGCGAGTTCGAGAGCTCGGCCTGGGGGGTCTCCGCCCCCATCCTCGATGCCGCCGGACGCCCCGTCGCGATCGTCAGCGTGTGGGGACCGAGCGAGCGGCTCTCCGAGGACCGGTTCCCGGCGCTCGGCGAGCTCGCCGTGGCCGCCGCCGCGGCGATCGCGGGACGACGGACAACTGCGCTCTAGGGAATCGCCAGCTCCTGCTGGCCCCACGGCGACCCGTACTCGGTCAGCAGGTCGAGGAACGGCACCGCGTCGAAGGCCTCCGGGCCGAGCACGCCGGCGCCCGCCCAGGTGCCGCGCGACAGGAGCTCCAGGGCGACCACCGGGTTGATCGCCGTCTGCCAGACCACGCACTGGTGCCCGTACTCCGCCATCGTCTCCTCGTTGTCGACGACGTGGTAGAGGTACGTCGACCGCGGCGCCCCCTCCTTGTCCTTGCCGGTGACCCAGAGGCCGGCACAGGTCTTGCCCTTCATCCGCGGGCCGACCGTCGCCGGGTCGGGCAGCACGGCGGCGACCACGTCGCGGGGGCTGACCTCGACACCCTTGACCCGGACCTTCTCGGTGCGGTCGAGGCCGAGGGTGTTGAGCACCTTGAGGATGTTGATGAACTCGTCGCCGAGGCCGTACTTGAACGTCGCCCGCTTGCAGTCGACCCACCGCGGCATGAGGAGCACCTCCTCGTGCTCGACGTTGACGCACTCGACCGGGCCGATGCCCTCGGGGAAGTCGAAGACCTCCGGCTCGGAGAACGGAGCCGTCGTGTGCCACTGGCCGTCCTGCCACACCACCGGCGGGTTGAGGCACTCCTCGATCGTGGTCCACATCGAGAACGACGGCGCGAAGATCTCGTTGCCGTCGTCGTCGGTCACCACGAGGTTGGCGCCGTCGCGGGTGCCGAGCTCGTCGATCTCGCTGAACAGGTGGTCGGCGGCGTACCTCGCGAACACGTCGGAGAGCCCGGGCTCGACGCCGATGCCGACCAGGGCCAGCCGGCCGGCGGACTCCCAGTCCCCCGCGACCGCGAACTGCTCGTCGCCGAGCTTGACGCCCGTCTTCTCGTGCGGCGCCTCGGGGTGCGGCTTCGACAGCGACATGGCCATGTCGAGGTAGTCCGCACCCGCGTCGAACGCGCCGCCGAAGATCTGCATGTTGAAGACGGGGTCGACGGCGTTCATCACGTGGGTGATGCCGTGCTCTCGGCACAGCGCGGCCACCGACTCCTGCGACGACGCGTCGACCCGAGCGGCGACGTACCGCTCGTCCTGGGCCGCCGCCTTCTCCGCCCGGGCGGGGTCGTAGTCGGCGATCACGATCTGCTCGAAGAAGTCGCGGCGGGCCGCGATGGCAGCGAACGCGGCGCCGACGCCGCCGGCGCCGACCAGGAGGATCTTCACGGGTGGGTCTCTCTTTCGGCTCTCCGGGGTCGGAGAGGGTCACGATTGGTCACAAACGCCAGCCGCGGGGCCGGTGTTGATGGCGTTTGGGACCAAACGCCACCAACCGACGCCCGCAGCTGGCGGACAGCTACTCGCCGATGTAGGACATCACGTGCTTGATGCGCGTGTAGTCCTCCAGGCCGTACATCGAGAGGTCCTTGCCGTAGCCCGAGTGCTTGAACCCGCCGTGCGGCATCTCGGAGACGAACGGGATGTGGGTGTTGATCCACACCACGCCGAAGTCGAGGTGCTTCGACATCCGCATGGCGCGGCCGTGGTCCTTGGTCCAGACCGAGGAGGCCAGGCCGTACTGGACGCCGTTGGCCCAGGCGAGGGCTTCCTTCTCGTCGCTGAACTTCTGGACCGTGATGACCGGGCCGAAGATCTCGGTCTGGATCTGGTCGTCGTCCTGCTTCAGGCCGGACAGGACCGTCGGGGTGTAGAAGTAGCCCCGGTCGCCCTGGCGGGTGCCGCCGGCGTTCAGGGTGGCGTGGTCGGGCAGCGAGTCGACCATCCCGGTCACCCGGGTCAGCTGGTTCTCGTTGTTGAGGGCGCCGTAGAGCACGTCCTCGTCGTCGGGCATGCCGGTCTTGATGCCCTTGGCGACCTCGGTCAGGGCGGCGACGAAGTCGTCGTGGACGCCGGGGCCGGCGAGCACGCGGGTCGCGGCGGTGCAGTCCTGGCCGGCGTTGAAGTAGCCCGCCTCCGCGATCGCCTGCGCGGCGCCCTCGATGTCGGCGTCGTCGAAGATGATCACCGGCGCCTTGCCGCCGAGCTCGAGGTGCACCCGCTTGAGGTCCATGGCCGCCGAGCCGGCGACCTCCATGCCCGCGCGGACCGACCCGGTGATCGAGACCATCTGCGGGATCTTGTTCTCGACCAGGGCGCGGCCGGTGTCCCGGTCGCCGCACACGATGTTGAGCACGCCCGGCGGCAGGAACTCCTGCGCGATCTCGCCGAGCAGCGTCGAGGACGCCGGCGTGGTGTCCGAGGGCTTGAGCACGATCGTGTTGCCGCCGGCCAGCGCCGGGGCGATCTTCCAGATCATCATCATCAGCGGGTAGTTCCAGGGCGTCACCTGGCCGACCACGCCGACGGGCTCCCGGCGGACCCACGAGGTGTGGTCCTCCATGTACTCCCCCGCCGACTTGCCCTCCAGCACGCGGGCGGCACCCGCGAAGAACCGGAAGTGGTCGGACGCGTACGGCATCTCCTCCGACATCGTCAGCCCGAGCGGCTTGCCGGTGTCCTTGCACTCGACCGCGTTGATCTCGTCGACCCGTGCCTCGATCGCGTCGGCGATCTTCAGCAGCGCGGTCGCGCGGTCCTTGGGCGTCGTGTCGCCCCAGGACTCGAACGCCTCGGCCGCGGCGACGTACGCCCGGTCGACGTCCTCCGCGCTCGACATCGGCGCGGTCGCGTAGACCTCGCCGGTGGTCGGGTCGAGGACGTCGTACCGCTCGCCGGACACGCTGTCGACGAGCTCGCCGCCGATGACGTTCTTGAAAGCCTGGTCAGCCATGCTGTATCCCCTCAGGAAGCCTTAAGTGATGGCTGGGAGCCTAGCGACGGATCCTGCGATTCTGTAGGCCGCCTGGCGACGAAAACGTCAGTTCGAGCAATGAGTGAACACGGATCCCGCAGATTCGGCGGTGGAGGAGCCAGATGCGCAGGTCATGGGTGGCGCCCGCCGCCTGGGTCGGCGCGCCCCTGCTCTACCTCGTGCTCGTCGGCTGGCTGATGCTCCACGGCTTCCTCGACGTGGCCGTGGTCCTGGTCGTGGTGGGCGTGCTGGGGCTCCTCGGTCTGGCGGTGTGGCGCTGGCGGGTGGGTCACCGCCGCTGGGCCGCCGTGCTCGCCGCTGGCGCCGTCGCGGTCGTGGCCGTCGTCGGGTGGTACGGCTACAGCCTCAACGAGAAGATCGCGGCGATCCCCCACATCGACACCGAGGTGCTCGGGACGAACGAGGACCAGCGGCCGGTGCAGGAGCCGACCAAGGCCGTCAACATCCTCCTGATGGGCGCCGACAACCCGCAGCGACTGGTCAAGAAGCCGACCGTCGCCGCGCTCCTCGAGGACGGCGAGTGGGACCCCGGCGCCTACCGCAGCGACACGATGATGGTGGTGCACATCCCCGCTGACCGGAAGGCGGCGTACATCGTCTCGGTCCCGCGCGACTCCTACGTCCCGATCTTCGACGCCGAGGGCAACGAGCACGACCGCAACAAGATCAACGAGTCCTTCTCGGCCTACGGGCCCTTCGGGACCCTGCGCACGATCGAGAACCTCAGCGGCGTCCGGCTCAACCACCTGGCCGTGATCGACTACGCCGGCTTCAACGACCTCACCACGGCGATCGGCGGCGTCGACGTCTACATCCCCGAGACCGTCGTGGACACCCAGCAGGACGTCACCTGGGAGCAGGGGTGGACCCACCTCGAGGGCGAGCGCGCGCTGCAGTACGTCCGCACGCGCCACGGCCTCCTCGAGGGCGACTTCGACCGCATCGACCGCCAGCAGAACTTCCTGCGCGCCGTCCTCCGCAAGACCCTGGCCGACGGCACCATCGGCAACCCCTTCAAGCTGACCGACGTGCTGTCGGCCATCAGCACGCACCTCGCGGTCGACGGCGACTGGTCGACCAAGGACATCCGCAGCCTGGCCATCAGCCTGCGTGGCATCGACGCCTCCAAGGTGCGGTTCATGACGCTGCCGCTGCTGCGCTACCAGGACATCCCCGGCGTCGGCAGCTCCAACATCATCGACACCCAGGCCTCCAAGCTCCTCTGGAAGGCCGTCCTCGACGACAAGGTCGGCCCGTACCTCAAGAAGCACCCCCAGGACGAGCTGCCGGACGCCAAGGAAGTCAGCTAGGCACCTGATCGGTGGTCGAGGTGCGAGGAGCGCCAGCGACGAGCCTCGAGACCCCGATCAGCCGGCGTAGACCGTCTCGCCGTCGATCCAGGTCGACACCACCCGCGAGGCGCCGATCTCCTCGGGCGGACCGGCGAACGGGTCGCGATCCACGACGACCAGGTCGGCGACGGCGCCGGGGGTCAGCACGCCGGCCCCGTCGAGCTCGTCGCGGCGGTTGATCCAGGCCGAGCCAGAGGTGTACGCCGCCCAGGCCGTCTCCAGGTCGACGGCCTGGCCGGGCAGGAACGGCTCGGCCTCCTCGCCGTAGGCCGTGCGGGTCACCGCGACGTGCATCGCCTGGAGCGGGTCGGGGGTGCTGACCGGCCAGTCGCTGCCCATCACCAGCCGGGCGCCGGCGCGGTGCAGGTCGCCGAAGGGGTACTGCCACGCCGACCGGTCCGGACCCAGGAACGGCAGCGTCAGCTGGGTCATCTGCTCGTCCTCGCAGGCCCACAGGGCCTGGGCGTTGGCTGCGACACCGAGTGCCGCGAATCGCGGCACGTCGTCGGGGTGCACGACCTGGATGTGCGCGATGTGGTGCCGCCGGTCCGGCGACGAGCCCTCGAAGGCGTCGAGCGCCTCGCGCGATGCCCGGTCGCCGATCGCGTGGACGTGCACCTGGAAGCCGGCGGCGTCCAGGGCGGCGACGGCCTCGCGCAGGGCACCGGCCTCGACGAACGAGTGCCCGCGGTTGTCGGTCTCGTGGCCGTCGACGTCGAGGTACGGCGTGAGCATCGCGGCCGTGCCGTTCTCGGCCACCCCGTCCTGCATCACCTTGATCGCGCCGGCCTGGAACCGGCCACTGCTGAGCGCCTCCCGGCGGCCGACGAGGTCCGCGACCTGCTCGACCCCGAGCCGTCGCTCCCACCAGAGCGCGCCGACGACGTGCGAGCGGAGGTCGCCGTTCGCGGCCGCCTTCGCGTACGTCGCCCCGGGGTCGTCCATGCCGGAGTACGCCCCCACGATGGCGTCCTGCCACGCCGTCACGCCGAGCGCGTGGAGGTAGCGCTGGCCCTCCATCAGGGCCGCGTAGTAGTCCTCGCCCGAGGTGCGCGGGAGGTGCCGCGAGACCAGGGCCGTGGCGCCCTCGTGCAGGGTGCCGCTGGGCCGGCCGTCGGCGTCGCGCTCGATCCGGCCGTCGGGCGGGTCGGGAGTGCTGGCGTCGATGCCGGCGATCTCCAGCGCGCGGCTGTTGACCCACGCGCCGTGGTGGTCGCGGTTGGGCAGGAACACCGGTCGATCGGGGACGACCGCGTCGAGGTCGACCGCCGTCGGCGTACCGCCCGGGAAGGCCGGCATGGCCCAGCCACCGCCCAGGACCCACTCACGGTCGGGGTGCCGGTCGGCGTACGCGCGGATCTCGGCGAGGTACTCCTCGCGGGTCGAGAGCCCGGACAGGTCGCAGCGCAGCCGCTCCAGGCCGCCCTGGATGGGGTGGACGTGGGCGTCGGTGAAGCCGGGGCTGACGAGGCCGCCGGCCAGGTCGACCACCTCGACCCCGTTGGTCGAGGAGGGACGGAGTCCCGTCACGAGACCACCAGAGGCGACGTCAAGGATCCTGCCGTCCTCGACGATCAGGTCGGCCCGGCCGAGGTAGCGGTGCCCGTCGAAGACCGAGCCGTTGACGAACGCGGTGGTGCCCACTCAGCGCCCTTCCAGCAGCGGACCGGCAGGGTCGTGGGTGATGCCGTGCTTGCGGACGGCCAGCCCGGACAGGGCTTCGAGGCACACCCGGTTCGCGAGGTACGCCGTGATCTCGGCGTGGTCGTACGGCGGCGACACCTCGACCACGTCGATGCCGGCGACGGGCAGCTCGCGGCAGATGCGGCGGACGGCGTCGAGCAGCTCCCGCGAGGTCAGACCGCCGGGCTCGGGGGTGCCGGTGCCGGGGGCGTGCCCCGGGTCGCAGACGTCGATGTCGACCGAGAGGAAGACGGCGTCGCAGTCGTCGAGGGCGATCTCGAAGGCCTCGTCGAGGCACGCGGTCAAGCCACGCTTGCCGATCTCGGTCATCTCGTAGGACCGCATGTCCTGCTCGGCCATCCAGCCGAGGGTCTCGGGCCCGGGCCAGTAGCCGCGCAGCCCCATCTGGAGGAACCGGTCCCCGCGAAGGGCCCCGGACTCGATCAACCGCCGCATCGGCTGCCCGTGGCCGTAGAGCGAGCCGAACTCGATGTCGCCGGTGTCGGCGTGCGCGTCGAAGTGGATCATCGAGACCCGGCCGTACCCGAGGTGCCGCGCGACGCCGGTGGCGTCCGGCAGCGCGATCGAGTGGTCGCCACCGAGCACCAACGGGATGGCACCGGCCGACGTCACGGCGTACACCGCCTCCTCCAGTGCCCCCAGGGCGCGCTCGATCTCGCCGGGGGCCATCTCGACGTCGCCGGCGTCGACGACGCGGATGTCCTGGAGCGCGTCGACGCGCAGGGCCATGTGCGGGCGGGAGCCGTCCTGCGGCAGGTAGTCGGTCTGCCGGATGGCCATCGGACCGAACCGGGTGCCCGGTCGGTGGGAGGTCCCTCCGTCGAACGGCGCCCCGACGATCACCACGTCCGCCGCGGCCAGGCCCTCCGCGTCGTCGAGGTCGACGCGGTCCACGCCCAGGAAGGTGATGTCGGGACCGAACTGCGCGCCGTAACGAGTCATGGAGTGTTCCTACCAGGGATCGCCGATGCCGCGCACGCTTCGGATTTCGTGTCAAAACAGCCACGACACCACGGATTCGCTTGCCGCACCCCCCGCCTCGGCGGCATGATGGGGGGCAGAATCCTCTTCACCTGACGACCACCCCGAGCGCCCGAGGACACCGATACCCGTGTCGAACGACCTGACCGCCCCCTACTCCGACGACGAGTTCGCCCGCCTCCAGAAGGCCGGCCGCGACCACCTGTGGCTGCACTTCTCGCGCCACTCGGTCTACGAGCAGGCCGAGATGCCCGTCATCGTCCGCGGCGAGGGCGCCTACCTCTACGACGCCAAGGGCAAGCGCTACCTCGACGGGCTCGCCGGCCTGTTCGTCAACCAGCTCGGGCACGGCCGCACCGACATCGCCGAGGCGGCCGCCAAGCAGGCCGCCCAGCTGGCCTTCATGCCGCTGTGGTCCTACGCCCACCCCAAGGCGATGGAGCTCGCCGAGCGGGTCGCGGGCTACGCGCCCGGCGACCTCAACCGCGTGTTCTTCACCAGCGGTGGCGGCGAGGCCGTCGAGTCCGCGTGGAAGCTCGCCAAGAACTACTTCAAGCTCACCGGCAAGCCCACCAAGCACAAGGTGATCAGCCGCACGATCGCCTACCACGGCACGCCGCAGGGCGCTCTCTCGATCACCGGTATCCCGATGATGAAGGCGCCGTTCGAGCCGCTCGTCCCCTCGACGTTCCGGGTGCCCAACACGAACTTCTACCGCGCCCCCGAGCGATTCCAGACCGGTGCCGCAGGAGATCTCGAGGCCTTCGGCCGCTGGGCCGCCGACGAGATCGCCGTAGCCATCGAGAACGAGGGTGCCGACACCGTCGCCGCGGTGTTCCTGGAGCCGGTGCAGAACTCCGGCGGCTGCTTCCCGCCTCCGCCCGGATACTTCGAGCGGGTCCGCGAGATCTGCGACGAGTACGACGTGCTGCTGGTCAGCGACGAGGTCATCTGTGCCTTCGGCCGGCTGGGCCACTGGTTCGGCGCGGAGCGCTACGGCTACCAGCCCGACATCATCACCTGCGCCAAGGGCATCACCTCGGGCTACGCCCCGCTCGGCGCGATGATCGCCAGCGACCGCCTGATGGCGCCGTTCCTCGAGGGCCACGAGTCCTTCCTGCACGGCTACACGTTCGGCGGTCACCCGGTCTCGTGTGCGGTGGCGATGGCGAACCTCGACGTGTTCGAGAACGAGAAGGTCCTCGAGAACGTCCGCGCCAACGAGGGCGCCTTCCGCTCGACCCTCGAGCAGCTCAAGGACCTGCCGATCGTCGGCGACGTCCGCGGCGACGGCTACTTCTACGGCATCGAGCTGGTCAAGGACAAGACGACCAAGGAGACGTTCAACGACGACGAGGCCGAGCGCCTGCTCCGCGGCTTCCTGTCCAAGGCGCTCTACGACGCCGGCCTCTACTGCCGGGCCGACGACCGTGGCGACCCCGTCATCCAGCTGTCCCCGCCGCTGATCTGCGACCAGACGCACTTCGACGAGATCGAGCAGATCCTGCGCGTGGTCCTCGACAAGGCCGCCACCCTCCTCTGAGCGACCCACACCGATTCGTCTGCGGTCTCATGCGGCTTCCTCCGCTCGAGATCGCAGACGAATCGGTGTGGCGTCAGGACCGCGGGGCGGTGATCGGCGGGGGCATGTCCATCGCGACCGGCTCGCGGAGGGCTCGCATCCGGGCTCGGCTGCGCGCCTCGCCGCCCAGCACGATCGCGATGGAGATCACGAACATCAGCGTGCCGACGACGTTGACCTGCATGGGCACTCCGCGTTGCGCGACGCCCCAGACGTAGAGGGGGAACGTCGTCGTGGTGCCCGCGTTGAGGTTGGTGACGATGAAGTCGTCGAACGACAGCGAGAACGCCAGCAGCGCGGCGCCGAGGATTCCCGGGAAGACCAACGGGAAGGTGACCCTCCAGAACGTCTGGGACGGGGTTGCGTAGAGGTCGGCGGCGGCCTGTTCGAGGGTGTCGCTCATGCCCGCCAGCCTGGCCCGCACCGTGACCACGACGAACGAGATGCAGAACATGATGTGCGCGATGAGGATGGTCCCGAACCCGAGCGAGCCACCGAACCCGGCAGCCACGAAGAGGGCGAGCAGCGAGGAGCCCATGACGATCTCGGGCGTGGCCATCGGCAGGAAGATCAGCAGGTTGGTGCTCGACCGACCGGAGAACTCGTAACGCACCAGGGCGAAGGCCATCAGCGTCCCGAGGATGGTCGCGACCACGGTGGTCAGCAGCCCGATCTCGATGGAACGGGCGACGGCCTCGCACATGCCGGGATCGGCGCAGGGGTTCAGCCAGTTGTCGAGGGTGAACCCGTCGAACTTGTAGATCAGCCGGCTGTCCGGCTCGTTGAAGCTCATCAGGATCACGATCGCGATGGGCACGAACGTGTAGGCCAGCACCAGCAGACCGAGGATCAGGACGAGGTTGGTCCGCACCCAGCGAAGGGCGCTCACAGCAGCTCATCCGTCCCGGCTCGGCGCACGTAGAACAACACCATCACCACGATGATCAGCATCAGGATCACCGACAGGGCACCGGCCGCCGGGTAGTTGTTGGCGTCGGTGAACAGGTTCTGGATGACGTTGCCCACCATGCGCTGCTGGGGGCTGCCGAGCAGCTCGGCATTGATGTAGTCGCCGGCGGCCGGGATGAAGGTCAACAAGGTCCCGGACACCACACCGGGCAACGACAACGGCCAGGTGACCTTCCAGAAGCCGACGAACGGAGAGGCGTACAGGTCGCCGCCCGCCTCGATCAGCCGGTGGTCGATCTTGTCGATGCTGGCGAACAGCGGCAGCACCATGAAGGGCAGGAAGTTGTAGGTCAGGCCGGCGATCACCGCGACGGGGGTGGCGAGCAGGCGGCCGTCCTGACTGAGGATGTGGAGGAACTGCAGCGTGTTCACGATCAGGCCGTCGTCGGCCAGGATCAGCTTCCACGACAGCGTGCGCACCAGGAAGCTGGTGAAGAACGGCGCGATGACCAGCACCAGCATCAGGTTCTTCCAGCGGCCCGCCTTGAAGGCGATCGCATAGGCCAGCACGTAGCCGAGCACCAAGCAGAACAGGGTGGCCAGGCCGGCGTACAGGAACGACCGCAGCAGGGGCTGCCAGTAGTCCTCCAACGCGTGGACGTAGTTGCTGAACTCCCACGTCATCTCGTAGCCGGCGAACACCGACCCGTTGGGGTCGTACAGGCTGGTCGCCACCAGCGAGTAGAAGGGGATGACGAAGAACAGGATGAGCCAGATCATCCCGGGGATCAGCAGCAGGTAGCCGACCTTCCCGTGCTTCCTCATCGCTCTCCTCGCGCTCGCTGGTGGGGCTCAGGTGGTCTGGTTCAGCTGGTCTGGGCGCCGGCCGAGGCGTCCTGGCTGCGGTCGAGCAGGAAGGCGTACTCCGGCCGCCAGGAGAGCTCGACCTTGTCGCCGGTGCGGAACAGCTTGCGGCGGCCGGTGTTCTGCTCGAAGACGACGAGCTCCTGGCCCCAGGGCATCCTCACGAGGTAGGTCGTGGACACACCGGTGAAGCTGACGTCGCTGACCACGCCGCCGGGGATCGTGTTGCCCGGCGCGTCGAGCGACTCGCCCTCGTCGCCGATCAGCACCTTCTCCGGACGGATGCCGACCCAGCCCTCTCCCCCGTCGGTGTGCGCCCGGGCGGCGTTGATGGAGACGCCGATGCCGTGCATGTCGACCGCGATCTGATCGCCGGACCGGCCGGTGATCTTGCCCTCGATGAGGTTGGTCTGGCCGAGGAAGTTGGCCACGAAGGTGGTCCGCGGGTTCTCGTAGAGCTCCTCCGGTGCCCCCATCTGCTCGATCACGCCCGCGTTCATCACCGCGATGGTGTCGGCCATCGTCATGGCCTCCTCCTGGTCGTGGGTGACGTGGATGAAGGTGAGGCCGACGTCGGTCTGGATCCGTTTCAGCTCGACCTGCATGGACCGACGGAGCTTGAGGTCCAGGGCGCCGAGCGGCTCGTCGAGCAGCAGCACCTCGGGGTGGTTGACCAGCGCCCGCGCCAGCGCGACGCGCTGCTGCTGGCCACCCGAGAGCTGGGTCGGCTTCTTGCGAGCCTGGCTGCTCAGCTCGACGAGCTCCAGCATCTCGTTGACCTGCTTGTCGACGTCGGACTTCTTGCGGCGGCGCAGGCCGAAGGCGACGTTCTCGAAGATGTCGAGGTGCGGGAACAGGGCGTAGCTCTGGAACACCGTGTTGACCGGCCGCCGGTAGGGCTTGGCGAAGGTGATGTCCTGGCCGGCCAGCGTGATCGTGCCCGACGTCGGCGTCTCGAGGCCGGCGACCATCCGCAACGTCGTGGTCTTGCCGCATCCCGACGGGCCCAGCAGGGCGAAGAACGCCCCCGCGGGCACGTCCAGGTCGATCGACTTCACCGCAGTGAAGTTCGCGAACTCCTTGGTCAGCGCGCGCAGCTCGAGGCCGGAGCCACCACCGGACGAGCCGGCCGAGCCCGCGGCGCCGTCGGCGTCCGTCGCGTTGCCGGGGTCAGCCACCTGTGACATCGGACCAGTCTCCTTCGTACTGCTTGATCTGGTTCTCGTCGAGCGCCATGAAGTCGAACGTCTTCGACAGCGTGTCGTCGTCGGGGAAGATCAGCTGGTTGTCGACGAGGGAGGGATCGATCTTCTCCATCTCCTCGCGGGCGCCCTTGACGGGGCAGATGTAGTTGACCCACGCCGCCAGCTTCGCGGCGACGTCGGGCCGGTAGTAGTAGTCGATCCACTTCTCGGCGTTGGCCTGGTGCGTGGCCAGGTTGGGCACGAGCATGTTGTCGCTCCAGATCGACAGCCCCTCCTCGGGGGTGACGAACTTGATGTCGGGGTTCTCGAACTGGGCCTGGATGACGTCGCCGGACCAGGCTTCACAGGCCACGATGTTCCCGGCCGCGAGGTCCTGGATGTACTCGTTGCCGGTGAACGAGCGAATCTGGCCGGCGTCGACCGCGACGGCCAACCTGTCGATGGCGTTGGCCCACTCGTCCTCGGTGAAGTCGCTCGGATCGGCACCGGTGACCTTGAGCATGAAGCCCATCGTGTCGCGCATCTCGGAGAGCAGGGTGACCTTGCCCGTCAGGTCGGAGCGCGTGAGCAGCTCGTCGAACGAGCCGACGGCATCGGTCTCGGCTGCGTTGTAGGCGATCCCCGTCAGGCCGCTCTGCCACGGCGCCGAGTAGGTCCGGTCCTTGTCCCACGCCTTGCCGCGCAACGGCTTGATCAGGTTGTCGTGGAGGTTGGGCACCTTGGCGGCGTCCAGCGGCTGGATCCACCCGAGGGCGATCATCCGGGCGGCCATCCAGTCGGTCAGCATGAACATGTCGCGCTTGACGGTCTCGCAGTTGCCCAGCTGGTTGCGCACCTTGGCGAAGAACTCGGCGTTGTCGTTGACGTCGTCGGTGTACTTGACGGTGATGCCGGTCTCGGCCTCGAACACGTCGCGGGTGTTGGTCGGCCCGTCCGCTCGGGGGTCGATGTAGGCCGGCCAGTTGCTGACGATGAGCTTCTTGTCGACGTCGGAGACGTCCTTGGCGACGCACGTGGCGGGATCCTGGGCCGCACCATCGGTGCCGAACAGCGGCAGCACCGCGACGCTCGCGACTCCGAAGACACCCAACCCTGCCCCACGCATCAGCGTCCGTCGGCCGAGGCGCGGTGGCCTGCTCGGCTCGGCAAAGTCCGGCATGAGCCCCCTCCCGGCGTGGCGCACCTCGGGGCGGGCACGCACGTCAGTGCGGATCGTGTCAGACCCACGGTCCGAGAACAAGCGATCCCGTCGGTCGTGTCACGGGCGGCGACGGATTCCTTTGCCCTGGTCCGAGTGTCCTCGTTGCCCGGGGGGAGGTGGGATGCCACGCTGGGGCAGTGATGTCCGCACGTGACCTGATCCCCACTCGCCCATGAGCCGCGCCCGCAAGTCGGCGATGGTCCTCGACGACGTGTCGAAGGCGATCATCGAGCAGCTCCAGCAGGACGGCCGGCGCTCGTACGCCGCCATCGGCAAGGTGGTCGGGCTCTCCGAGGCCGCCGTCCGCCAGCGCGTGCAGCGGCTGACCGAGAGCGGCGTCATGCAGGTCGTCGCCGTCACCGATCCCCTGCAGCTGGGCTTCGCCCGCCAGGCCATGGTCGGCATCCGCTGCCGCGGCGAGCTCGAGGTCGTGGCCGAGGCCCTCGGCGAGCTGCAGGAGGTCGACTACGTCGTGATCACCGCCGGCAGCTACGACCTGCTGGTCGAGGTCGTGGCCGAGAGCGACGACCACCTCCTCGAGCTGATCTCCCTGAAGATCCGCACCATCCCCAACGTCGAGAGCACCGAGACGTTCATGTACCTCAAGCTCCAGAAGCAGACCTACTCGTGGGGCGTGCGCTGATCACAGAGCCTCGGGACTACCGGTCGCTGTCCTGGTGGCACGAGTCGACGCCCACCGACGCACCCCCGAGGCCGGCGCTGCCCGGAGACCGCGAGGTCGACGTGGCGATCGTCGGCGGCGGGTTCACCGGCCTGTGGACGGCGTACTACCTGGCCGAGGCCGATCCGTCCCTGCGCGTGGCGGTGGTCGAGGCCGAGGTGGCCGGCTTCGGCGCGTCGGGACGCAACGGCGGCTGGTGCTCGGCCCTCTTCCCCGCGTCCCTCGACAAGCTCGCCGCGCTGAAGGGTCCTCCCGACCGCGCCGGAGCCCTCGCCCAGCACGCCGCCATGCGGGCCACCGTCGACGAGGTCGGCCGGGCGATCGAGGCCGAGGGCATCGACGCGCACTGGGCCAAGGGCGGCACCGTCGTGCTCGCGCGCACCCGCGCCCAGCTCACCCGGGCCCGTGCCGACGTCGAGCACGCGCGGCGCTGGGGCCTGGGCGAGGACGACGTCCGGCTGCTGGCGGGCCAGGAGGCGCGCGCGATGCTCGCGGCCACCCAGGTCCGCGGGGCGACCTACACGCCCGACTGCGCCGTCGTGCACCCCGGCCGGCTCGTGGCCGGGCTGGCCGAGGCCGTGGAGCGCCGCGGCGTCACCGATCTACGAAGGCACGCGGGCCACCAGCCTCGAGCAAGGTCACGTACGCACCGACCGCGGCACGTTGCGCGCCGAGGTCGTCGTCCGGGCGACCGAGGGCTACACCAGGAGCCTGCGCGGGCGTCGCCGCGAGCTCGCCCCTGTCTACTCGCTCATCATCGCCACCGAGCCGCTGCCGCCGGAGACGTGGGAGCGGATCGGCCTGCGGCGGCGGGAGTCGTGGTCGGACCAGCGGCACGTGATCATCTACGGCCAGCGCACGGCCGACGACCGGATGGTCTTCGGCGGGCGCGGGGCGCCCTATCACTTCGGCTCGGCCATCAAGCCGGGCTTCGACCGTGACGAACGCGTCTTCGCGGCGCTGCGTGCCACGCTGGTCGACCTCTTCCCCGTGCTGTCGTCGGCCCGGATCACGCACGCGTGGGGCGGCGCCCTGGGCGTGCCGCGCGACTGGTGTGCCTCGGTCGGGCTCGACCGGACCACCGGACTGGCGTGGGCCGGCGGCTACGTCGGCGACGGGGTCAGCACCACGAACCTGGCCGGGCGGACCCTGCGCGACCTGGTGCTCGGCCACGACACCGACCTGACGCGACTGCCCTGGGTCGGGCACCGCTCTCGGCGCTGGGAGCCCGAGCCGCTCCGCTGGCTGGGCGCGAACGCCGGGCTGCGCGCCATGCGGCTGGCCGACGTCGAGGAAAGGGCCACCGGCCGCCCGAGCCTGGTCGCGGGGGCGATGGCACCCTTGCTGGGTGGCCACTGACATGCGCCGGGCCGGCTGGCTCCTCGTGGTCCCGACGCTGCTGGCGGGGATGCCCGCGACGGCCGGCGCCGAGCCCTCCTCCCGGAGCGCGGAGCTCCCCGAGGTCCGGGTGATCCCCGCGACGGTCACCGAGCCGACCCTCGGGCACCGGCTCGGCTTCACCGTGGTGCGCCTGTCGGCCCCCAGCTCCCGTCGGGTGGTGGTGGAGATCTCGACTCGCGGCATCACCGCCCGGGCGAACCAGGACTTCGTGAGCCTCCACCCGACGGTCGTCTTCGCGCCGGGCGAGACGACCGCCTCGGTGAGCGTCGAGCTGCTCGCGGACGAGCGGAACGAGCCGACCGAGACCATGCGCTTGGCCATCACGGAGGTCCGGAACGCGGTCGCCGTCCGGGGCGGCCGGATCAGGATCCTGGACGCCCCGGGCGGCTGACCGCCGTCAGAGCCCCTGGCGCCCGAGGAAGGTCAGCGCCGCGTCGGCCACCTCGCCCCAGTGGCTGTCGATCACCAGCGAGTGGCCGACGCCCGGGATCTCCACGATCTCGGTGGGATTGCTGTTCTTGCGCTGCTGCTTGTAGGCGGCGTTGGCCAGTGCGAAGGGAACGATGTTGTCCTTCTCGCCGGTGACGACCAGCATCGGGCCGCGCTGCGAGGTGCCCTTGTCGACGCGGACGACGGTCCGCGGGTCGAGGTTGGCGGTGGCGGCCTGGAAGAGCGGTCGGCCCGGGGCCGCGACGTGGAACTCGTCGTAGAGCCGGTGCGCCTCGTCCTCGCTGACCGCGTTGGCGAAGCCGTAACGGAACTGGTCGAAGGTGAGCGTGACGGCCTTCTTGCGGTTGGCCGGGTTGCCCAGCACCGGGAACGCCGCCTTCAGGGCGGAGAACGGGAGCGGCAGCACCCCGCGGCTCGGCGCCGGGTCGATGCTGACCGTGCCCGCGGCGAGTCCGCGGCCGGCGACCATCTGGACGAGCAGACCGCCGAAGGAGTGGCCCACCAGCACGGGCTTGCGGTCGAGGCCGGAGACGACCTCCGCGACGTGGTCGGCGACGTCGGCGACCGACGTACCGGCGAGGGCCTGGTCGTCGCTGCGGGCGGCCTCCACGGTTGCGGGGTCGCGCGGCCAGTCGACGGCGACGGTCGCGTACCCCTCGGCCTCGAAGCGTTGGCGCCACGCGTCCCAGCTGCTGGCCAGCAGCCAGAGTCCGTGGACGAAGACGACGGGTTGGCGGCCCGACTCGTTGGCGGCCGCGACCTCGGCGGCTTCGCGGGCGGTGACGGTGCTGGTCATGGTTCTCCTCCTGTGGGGAGAACACAGCATTCCGTTCAGACGTCTGTGAGCACCGCCACTGTCCACGCCTCAGCACGGTCGGCTGGGCTGACGCGTCATCATGGGGCCCATGGACGACGGGACCCCCGCCACACCGGTGGCGCTGCCGGTGGTCCGGCTGTCCTCGGCCGGCCAGACGTACGTGGCCGTGGTCGCCCTGCTGGCCGCCGTCAGCACCCTGGCCGACGGCCGCCTGTGGTACGTCGCGCTCATCCTGCTCACCCTGCCGCTCACCCCCGTCGCGCTGTGGGTGGGCTTCTACGCCGCCGTGGCCGTCGGCGCTGTGGTCGGCTCCGGACCCGGGGCGCACTCCTGGCTGGTCAGCCTGGCGTGGGTGCTGGTCTGGTCGCTCACCGCGTGGTTGAACGCCAGGATGGTCGAGAAGGTCCTGCTCCGCGGCTGGGCCCGGCGCTGGACGTCGGACTAGCGCCGGAGCTCCAGACCGCCGGGGCGGGCGCTCAGAAGCCGTTCGCGGCGGTGTGCGCGGGTCGCTCACCGGTCACGAGCCAGGCCGTGAAGAACCCGTCGAGGTCCTCCCCCGACACCTGCTCGGCGAGCGCTCGGAACTCCTCGGTCGTGCCGTTGCCGCCCTCCCGGTCGGCGACCCAGGTCCGGAGGATGGTCCAGAACGCCGACTCCCCGACCCGGTGCCGCAACGCCTGGAGCGTCATCGAGCCGCGCGTGTACACCGGCCACGCGAAGATGCTCTTGGGCCCGGGGTCACCGATCGGCAGGATCCAGAACGGGTCCTCATCGGGGAACGCCCCCCACGTCTGCTCGAGCCACTTCTGCGCGTCCTGGCCCTCGTGGGCCTCGGCGTACGCCGCCTCCATGAAGCTGGCGAAGCCCTCGTTCAGCCAGATGTCGCGCCAGCCGTGCACCGCGACCGAGTCGCCGAACCACTGGTGCGCCAGCTCGTGCACCACCGTGCTCAGGCCGACCCCGGTGGGGTACGTCGGCCGGGTCTGGTTCTCCAGGGCGAAGCCCGGCTGGAGGCTGGTGGTCAGGCCTCCGGTCTGGCCGAACGGGTAGTCGCCGACCCTCGTCTCCAGCCAGGAGACGATCTCGGGGGTCCTCTCCATCAGCTCCATCCGGTCCCGTCGCACCGACGGTGCCAGCTGCTGGGACACGGCCACCAGCCAGGGCAGGCCGTCCTGCGTGCCGCGCGAGATCTCGAAGCGGCCAGCCGCGAAGAACGCGAGGTACGGCACCATCGGCTCGTCGGCGACCCAGCGGTACGCCACCCTCGCGTGCGGGCGCGGCTCGCGCGAGACCAGGCGACCGTTGGCGACGACCTGCTTGCCGCGCGGCACCGTGATCGTGATGTCGACCCGAGCCTTGTCGAGCGGGTGGTCGTTGGACGGGAACCACCACGGCGCCATGTGCGGCTGGTTCATGGCCACGACCTCGTGGTCGTTCGCCAGCCAGTTGCTCTCACCGCGGTAGCCGTAGCGCCCCGGCCGGCCGGCGTACCCGACCACCACGTGCACCGTCTCGCCCGCCTTCAGCGCGGTCTTCGGCGTGATGACGAGCTCGTGGTGCTGCGTCGCCTGGTCGTAGACCGCCGGGCGACCGTCCACGGTGACCCGGTCGACCGGCAGCAGGAAGTCGAGGTCGAACGACGAGAGGTCCTGGGTGGCGCGCAGCCGGATCCGGGTCTCGCCGCGCAGCCGCCCGTCGCCGAAGCGGTACGCGTCGGCGATGCGGTACCGCTGCACGTCGATCCCACCGTTGCCGTCGAGCGGGAAGTACGGGTCGCCGATGCCCGCCGCGCCCGGGGCCGGTTCCTGGCGCGCGCCGGCCTCGGCCGCTCCGGCCGACGTGAGCGGCTGGGAGGTCGGGAGGACGAGCAGGAGAACGGCAGCGGCCAGCAGCCGGGGCGTCGAGATCACGCGTGGACCCTACCCACCGCAGCCCCGTTAATTGGTTTGGACGGCGACCGCGGCACCTGTCACACTCGTCGACGGTCGCCCGGAGCTCGCCGGTGCGCCGCAGTGTTCCAGCCGAGAGGAGCGTGACATGTCCATGACTGCCGTTGGCCTGTCCTCGACAAGCCCTTCCTCTCACCTCTGGAGCACACCCAGCAATGTCTTCTCACCCCGAGTTCCCGGCCTTCTGGCCGACGCCTGACGCCTACCGTTCGGGCCCCGTCGACCCCCTCGAGGGGATCGACCCCAGCTTCACCTTCGAGTTCCGCTCGTACGACGAGATCGGCGACGGCCAGCGCTGGACCACCTGGTTCGACGTGGAGCCGCTCTGTCGTGGCCCCGAGCCACGACCCTCCTGGGTCGTGGAGTCCCGCGGGGCCATCGACACCGAGCTCGGCATCCTGAAGACCGGCAAGGAGGCCGACGTCTTCCTGGTCGAGCGGGTGGACCCGCACGATCCCGACGGCGCGGTGGTGATGGCCGCCAAGCGCTACCGCGACTCCGACCACCGCTCGTTCCACCGGGCGGCGGCCTACTCCGAGGGGCGCAGCGTCAAACGCTCCCGCGACGAGCGCGCCCTCAAGCGCAAGAGCACCTGGGGCCGGCTCGTGGCCGCGGGCGAGTGGGCCGTCTCCGAGTGGGACGCCCTCAAGCGGCTGTGGGCACTCGGCGCGGCCGTGCCGTACCCCGTCCAGATCGACGGCACCGAGATCATGATGGAGTGGGTCACCTACGACGGCGAGACGGCACCGCGACTGGCGCAGACGCGTCCCGACCCGGAGCTGCTGGCCTCGTACTACGACCAGGTGCGTGACTTCCTGGCCCTCCTCGTGCAGGACGGGATCGTGCACGGCGACCTGTCGGCCTACAACATCCTGGCCGCAGGCCCGCGGCTCGTGGTCATCGACCTGCCGCAGATCGTGGACCTCGTCGGCAACCCCACCGGGATGGACTTCCTGCTGCGCGACTGCACCAACATCTGCGGGTGGTTCAAGGCCCGGGGGCTCGAGGTGGACGAGCAGGAGCTGTTCGGGGAGCTGATGGCGCACGCCTTCTGAGCCGATCACCTGGTACGCGCCGTCTGCTCGAGAGTGGGCGAGCAGGGACGCCAGGTCGCCGGCCGGGTGCGGCATACCCCCGTTCACCATGCGTCGAACACCCACGCCGCACCCGGAAACGTTGCGCCATAGGGTCAGCGCGAGCGTCCGTTCCGGCGAGCTGACAACAGGATGACCGGCGGCGCGCAACGCCGACATCGCCCGTTCGGCTGGAATTTGACCCTTTCGGGCTAGGTGTTCCTGGGGTGATCGGCTGATGACCCGGCGTGTGACCCGGCGTGCCCTAGGTTCGGGGGCGTGAGGCGCAGTCGGGGCCGTGGGGTCGAGGTCGACACCCTGGCCGACTTCGACCTCCGCCTCGCCTCCGGGGCCACGTCCCTGCGCGGCTGGCGGATCCGCGCCGTCGACCTGCGCCACAGGTCGGCCGAGCTGGGTGACCTGAGGGTGGCGGGCGCGCTGTTCCTCGGGTGCCGCTTCGCCGCTGGTGACGCCGAGCGGGTCGAGGCCCGGGGCGCGATCGTCGTGCCCGACCTCCCGGTCGCGCCGGTCGACCTCCACCTCGACCACCTCTACCGGCCCGAGGAGCTCTACGACGCGCCCACGTACGCCGACACGCTCGACGCCCGCGCGTACGCCTGGTCCCAGAGCGCCCACGACCGCGACGCGACGATGGCGAAGGCGCTGCACGACCACGCCGTGGACGTGGCCCTGACCGACTGGGTGGCCGGCCGGCGGCTGGTGGGCGTGATGGGCGGCCACGCGCTGCAGCGAGGTACCGACGCGTTCCTGGACGCGGCCCGCCTCGGGCTGCGGCTGGGCACCGACCACGTCGTCGCCACGGGCGGAGGCCCCGGCGCGATGGAGGCCGCGAACCTCGGGGGGTACCTGGCCGCGCTCGACCCCTCGTCGGACGACCTGGACGAGGCGCTGGCCCTGCTGGCCGCCGTCCCGTCGTTCCGCCCGTCGGTCGACGCCTGGGTACGTGCCGGTTTCGCGGTGCTCGACCGGTTCCCCGGCGGCGGTGACTCCCTCGGCATCCCCACCTGGTTCTACGGGCACGAACCGCCCAACGTGCTGGCGACCGCGATCGCCAAGTACGTGCGCAACGCGGTCCGCGAGTCGGTCCTCCTCGAGGTCTGCCATGCAGGCATCGTCTTCCTCCCCGGCATGGCCGGCACGGTCCAGGAGGTGTTCCAGGACGCCTGCGAGAACTACTACGCCGACGAGTCCTCGGTCGCGCCGATGGTGCTGGTGGGCCGGACGTACTGGACCGAGACCCTCCCCGCGTGGCCGTTGCTCGAGGCCCTGGCCCGCGGCCGTCCGATGGAGCCCCACGTCCACCTCGTCGACGACGTGGACGAGGCCGCGGACCTGTTCGCGAGCTGACCCTGTGGCGTTTGGTCCCAAACGCCATCGAAACGGGGCTCAGCCAGGGCGTTTGTGACCACTGGCGGACTCAGTCGAGCGGCACGAGGTACGAGCGCTCCTCGCCGTACCGGACGAAGCCGGCCCGGCGCAGGATCGGGCCGGAGGTCTGGACGCGGCCCTTCACCAGGGCCATCGTCGCGCCGTGGTCGCGCCCGTAGCGCAGCCGGGCGTCGAGCAGGGCACGGTAGACACCGAGGCCCCGAGCCTCCTCGCGCACCGAGCCGCCCCAGAGGCGAGCCACGTCGCCGGGCTGGGCGACGCCGCCCGCGCCTACCGGCGCGCCGTCCAGATAGGCGACCACGGCGCCGCCCTCTCCGGCCGGCAGCTGCTGGCGACCGTCGGCGGCGGCACGCTCGAGCTCGTCGTCCGGCGCCATCTCACCGCCGAACACCACCATCCCGACCTCGTGGTGGTCGCGTGCTGTGGCGGCGTCGGTCACCCAGCGCAGGTCGATCCTCTGGTCCCACGGACCGACGTCCGGCAGCCCGTCGGTGAGGTCCAGCGCCAGCACGTCCAGCGTCTCGTCGAGCACACCGCCACGAGCAAGGAGGACCACGTCAACGGACGGGTCGTTGTGGAGCTTGGCCCAGCAGTGGACCTCCGGGCCGCCCAGCTCACGGGCGCGGGCGATCACCTCGTCGACCACGTCCCCGACGGGACGCTCGGGGTCGAGGCGCAGCAGCTCCAGCTGGACGTCGAACCAGTCCGGCATCCGCACCAACAGGTACTCCGGTGTCTCCACGGTGACCGCGGTCTCGGGCACCCAGACCCACTCCCGACTCGCCGCCGCGACGGCCTCGGCCGGGACGCTCACGACTCGGTGGCGGCCAGCTGTCCGCAGGCGCCGTCGATCTCGCGGCCTCGGGTGTCGCGGACCGTGGTGGGGATGCCGTGTGACTCCAGCCGCCGCACGAACTCGCGCTCGTCGGCCGGGTCGGATGCGGTCCACTTCGACCCGGGCGTGGGGTTCAGCGGGATCAGGTTGACGTGCACCCAACCCCAGTCGCCGTAGCCGTTGAGCACCTCCGCGAGCAGGTCGGCCCGCCAGCCCTGGTCGTTGATGCCGCGCATCATGGCGTACTCGATGGACACCCGGCGCTTGGTGACCCGCGCGTAGTTCCAGGCAGCCTCGACGGTCTCGGCGACCGAGAACCTGGTGTTGATCGGCACCAGCTCGTTGCGCAGCTCGTCGTCGGGGGCGTGCAGGCTCAGCGCCAGCGTGACCGGGATGCCCTCCTCGGTGAGCTGGTTGATCCGGGGCACCAGGCCGACGGTCGAGACGGTCACGCCCCGCGCGGACATGCCCAGGCCGGCCGGGGACGGGTCGGTGAGGCGTCGTACGGCGCCGATCACCGCCTTGTAGTTGGCCAGAGGTTCGCCCATCCCCATGAACACGACGTTGGAGACGCGGCCGGGCCCGCCGGGCACCTCGCCGCGGGCCAGGGAGCGAGCACCGGCGACGACCTGCTCGACGATCTCGGCGGTCGACATGTTGCGCTCGAGGCCGCCCTGACCGGTGGCGCAGAAGGGACAGGCCATGCCGCACCCGGCCTGGCTGGAGACGCACATGGTGACCCGGTCGGGGTAGCGCATCAGCACCGACTCGACGAGTGCGCCGTCGAAGAGCTTCCACAGCGTCTTGCGGGTGGTCCCGCGGTCGGCCTCGAGGGTGCGCAGCGGCGTCATCAGGTCCGGAAGCAACGCCGCCACCAGCTCGTCGCGCTGGCCCGCCGGGAGGTCCGTCATCTCGGCGGGGTCGTCGACCAGGCGGCCGAAGTAGTGCGTCGACAGCTGCTTGGCCCGGAAGCCCGGCAGGCCCATCTCCTCGAGCAGCGCCTTGCGGCCGGCCTCGTCGAGGTCGGCGAGGTGCCGCGGCGGCTTGGCGCGGCCGCGCGGGTGCGCTCATCACGAGCGGGAGCTGGGGGCGCTGGGTCTGCTCTTGGGACATCACGACGAGTATGTCGCGCCGGCGTGGCCCAGCCGAATCTCTGCCGAGATCAGAGGTCGCGCTGCACCATCACCCAGAGCACGAGCGAGGCCGCCCCCCCCACGACGAGCGCGGTGACGACGACCCCGATGAGCATGTAGGCCCCGAACCGCCGGGTGCGCGAGAAGGCCACCAGACCGAGGGGCACGGCGAGGGCGACGAGCACCATCGGGAACAGGTCGTTGGTCGTCTCGTCGTCGAACGCGAGGTGGAGCAGGCCGACGAAGAGGGCAGGGACGAGCGCCACGAACGCCAACCCGGTGAAGAAGCCGGTCAAGGCGGTGAAGGTCGGGTGGTCGCGGTGCCACCAGTCGGGCGGGCGCTGCTCGTTGTCGGCGGCGGGGCGGTCCGTGACGGTCGTGTTCACGACATCTCCTTCAGACGCTGCTGATCAGCGAGGCGCACAGCCCGGACATTCCGATGGTCGAGATCGCCGTCCCCATCAGCAGGCCGGCGCCCCAGGGCCGCGTCACCTGCCAGATGAGCAGGGGCGCAGGGACGGCCAGGGGCGCCACCGCCGCGAAGAACAGGAACTCGGTGCCGGTGTCCGAGACGCCCAGGGAGAACACGATCGCCGCGAAGACCCACAGGAAGAACCCCGCGAACACACCGATCACGACGCCCAGGACCACCTTGACCGTCGAGGACATCCCACCCGAGTCGATGGGTTGGTAGTAGCTGGTCGTGTCGCCGCCGTACGGGTTCTGCCCCGGCGGTGGCCGGTCGTACGGCGGGCCGTAGCCGGGGTACTGACCGGGAGGTTGCCAGGCGTCGTCCGGCGTCGGCTCGTCGGGCGGTTGGGTCATCGTTCATGGGTCCTCCCGGGGGGCGGGGTCCCATCCAGACTAGGTGCGCCCGCCCTCCACGTCGGTCATTTGGCGCATCACCACGCGAGCCACGGCATCCACACCGAACCGGACGACAGCGCCCACACCAGGCCCGCGACCGCCAGCACGGCGAGCAGGCCGAGGTACCCCAGGACGTTGCGGGTGTCCCCGAGCAGGCACTTCGAGCGGAGCAGACCCGCTCGCCGCGCCCGGGCGTACCCGACGATCCCGAGCCCGGCGAAGAACAGCAGCGCGAGCGGTCCGAGCAGCCAGCCGAGCAGCGCGATGGTGGCGAAGATGCAGAGTCGGAGCGGGTCGTACGGCGTCGGCTCAGCAGCGCGGTCGGGCTCGACGATCCGAGGGTCGCTCATGGTGCGGCGAGGAGCGGCAGGCCGACCGCGGTCGAGAGCCGGGAGGCGCCCAGCGGCGCCCACGCCTGCACCGCGCAGAACGGCGCGCACTGGTGGTCGCCGGTGTCGCCGTTGACCGTGGCCCGGACTGTTGCCACGTGCACGCAGCACTGCGTCAGCCGCTCCTCGATCATCGTGTTCATGTCCATGAACGGCTTGACCGTCACGCGGAGCACCCGCTCACCGAGCATCGCCCGCAGCCGCTTGCGCTGACCCGGCAGCGCACCTGTCGCGAGGGTGGTCAGGGTGCCGATGCCGAGGTCGCAGTTCTGGCAGATGTCGCGCCAGATGGTCGCCATCGACGGGTGCGACAGGCTCGACTGCTCCGACAGCAGGTCGAGCAGCGAGCCCTTCACGACCTCCTTCATCGCGGCCGGGATCGCGTCGTCGGCGATCCGGTTGGCCAGCAGGTCGGGTTCGAGGTCGAGCCACTGCTTGAGCCGGTCGTGGCCGATCAGGTTGGTCAGCGACTGCCACGTGCCCGAGTCGTCGCGCAGCAGGTAGCCCACCGAGCAGCAGTGCGGGTGCGAGCACGGCAGCGCCGTGAGGTCGCGCCACGTCACCTCGCCGGCGGTCTGCTCGTCGAGCCGGGCGAGCACGCCGGTGTGGGTGAGCCGGTCGAGCGGGTCGATCGCGCCGGAGCGGCCGCTGCCGAAGACGGGCTGGATGGTCACGCCACCGACGTACGGCGTCCCGAGCCCGCGCTTGATGACCAGGCCGATCTCGTCGTCGTTCACGCCGAGGGCCGCGGTCATGGTGAGCGTCATGAAGATGCCGTTGGCCGAGAGCCGCTCGATGGCGCGCTCCTTGAACCGACGGATGTCGGCGCCGCGGTGGTACGTCGACGCCTCGGCCGACTCGCCGTCGTACTGCAGGTAGACCTCGACCCGCTCGCGGTGCCGGACGAGGAGGGCGAGCAGGTCGTCGTCCTGGGCGACCCGTAGGCCGTTGGTGTTGATGAGCACGCGCACGATGGGGCGTTCGGCCACGGCGTCGAGCAGCTCGGCCAGCCACGGGTAGAGCGTGGGCTCGCCGCCGGACAGCATCAGCACGTCGATGCGCTGGTTCTCCCGCGACAGCCGGGCGTCGATGGAGGCCAGCACCTGCGCCAGCGGGGCGACCGATGCCCGCGCGGGCGACGACTCGGCGAAGCACGTCGGACACTTCAGGTTGCAGTGGTCGAGGAGGTCCTCGAGCAGGATGCACGTGTGCTGCGTCTGCATCTCGGGCAGGCCGTCGGCGTACGCCGCGGGCACGGGCTTGAAGTTGCCGCGGACGTCGGGCTCGTGGCGCTTGGTCGGCGCCGTCCACTGCTCGAGGTACGTCAGGATCTCGGGCGACTCGTCGTACAGCGTGCGGACCAGGCCGTGCGTCGCGCAGCCGCGCTCGAGCCAGATCCGGTCGTCGCGCTCGACCAGCCAGCCCGAGAGCCGTTGCACCTCGGCCAGCGGGCGGTCGGGTCGCTCCTCGTGGCAGACCGGGCAGAACGCGTTGACGTAGCGGTGGATGCGGTCGCCTCGCAGGGGCATGCCGCTCATCTGTCCGCTCCCTGGAGCTCGCGCGGCATCATGGCGTCACGATAGGCGCCGCGCCTGGCCTGCCAGACGATGCGCGCGAGGACGAGCGGGACGGTGACGAGCAGGAACAGCTGCGGACGGGTGAGGCCGGCCCACGCGACGTCGTTGCCGCGTACGAGCTCGACGAGGAAGCGGAAGACGCCGTACGCCGCGACGTACCAGACGAAGATCTCGCCCGGCGGCAGGCTGCGGCGACGCAGCCACCACCAGATGACCGCGAACGCAGCCAGGTGGAAGACGATCTCGTAGACGAACGACGGGTGCAGCGGGACATCGACCGGCGAGCCGGTGCGGCCCGCGGCTGCCTCGTCGAGGGTGATCCCCCAGCCGCCTCCGGTCGGGGTGCCGGGCCGCTCGGTGAGCAGGCAGCCGATCCGCCCGACGGCCATGCCGAGGGCCACGGCCGGGGCGAACAGGTCGCCGGTGCGGACGGTGTAGCCGGTCAGCCGCTTGACGACGTGCACGCCGAGCCACGCGCCGACCAGGCCGCCGAGGATCGAGCGGTTGCCGTAGAGCCACTGCTCGGCCAGGCTCGCGTTCTGGCGCAGGTCGACGTGCTGGAGCCAGGTACCCAGGCGCATGAAGATCGCGCCGCCGACCAGGGCACCCATCACGACGTACAGGATGCGTTCGTCGGTCTGACCGCGGCGGCGGGCCTCGTGCACGAAGACGAGCCCGGCGGCCAGCACGCCGAGCAGCACGAAGAACCCGTGCGTCTCGATCGGCAGGGAGACACCCAGCAGGTCGCCGAGGGTGGGGTACACGCGTCAGGCCACCAGGCCGGGCACGATGAACGAGGTGCACAACCCGGCGATCATGAGGGTGCCGATGGCCATGCCCATCACGAAGCCGGCCGCAGCCTGGCGGGTACGTCGGAAGCCAGCAGCAGGATCGACACCGGGAGCGGCAGGACGAACAGCGCGAAGATCAGCCAGTCGGGAAGCCTCTTCGTGTCGTTCTCCATGCTCAGCGCCACCATGAAGACGATCAGCATCCAGACGAACGTGGCCACCAGGCCGAGCCCGATCCCGACGGCCACCGCCCAGCCCTTCACCTCGCGCGGTGGTTCGGGCGAAGGGTCCCCGGGCGGTGGTGCCTCGCCGTACGGGTTGTTGCTCACCCGGACAGGGTCTCAGAACACGGCGTAGTGGAGCAGCAACCAGATCGGTGCGACCGTGGCGAGCAGGGAGTCGAGCCGGTCCATCAGGCCGCCGTGGCCGGGGATGACCTGGCTCATGTCCTTGATGCCCAGGTCGCGCTTGATCACCGACTCGCAGAGGTCGCCGAGGGTGGCCATCACCGCGGCGATCAGGCCGAGGGCGACACCGACCCACCAGTCGCCGTCGAGCATCCACACGACCAGCCCCACGCCGGCCACGACGCAGAAGGTCACCGAGCCGGCGAACCCCTCCCACGACTTCTTCGGCGAGATGACCGGCGCCATCGGGTGCCTGCCGAACAGCACCCCCGCGACGTAGCCGCCGATGTCGGAGGCGATGGTGACCAGGATGAAGACGATGACGCCCTTCACGCCGTCGTCCCAGCGGTCGAAGTCCCACGCGCCGCCCTCGGCCAGCAGCAGGGCCACGAACGAGCCGAGGAACGGGACGTAGATCAGCACGAAGACCGACGCCGTGGCGTTCTGGACGTAGCCGGGAACACCGCGACGCAGCAGCCACAGCATCGTCACCAGGGCGCTGACGGCGGTCGCGGTGACCAGGGCCGGGGCACCGAAGAAGTAGGCGACGACGACCATCACGACGCCGCCGATCATCAGGGGCTGCTCCGGGACGTCGATGTCCTTGGCCATCAGGCCGCGGTGGAGCTCCCAGATCGCGACCACCACGGCGGCGGCCACGATGAACATGAAGGCCGTCTTCCAGAACGCGAGCGACACAGCGATCGCCGCGAGCAGCACGATCGCCGAGGCGATGCTGGCGGGCAGGTCGCGCCCCGCACGGCCGTGGTCCTTCTGCGCGGGCGGCGTACCGGGCGGCGTACCGGGCGGCGTCATCGGTTGAGACACGTCACACCTCGAGAAGCTCGGCTTCCTTGTGCTTCAGGAGGTCGTCGATCTTGTCCGTGTGGGTCTTCGTCATCCCGTCGAGGCGCTTCTCGGCACCGGTGACGTCGTCCTTGCCGGCGTCACCGTCCTTCTCGAGCTTCTCGAGGCTCTGCTTGGCGTGGCGGCGAAGGTTGCGGATCGCCACCCGTCCGTCCTCGGCCTTGGTACGGGCGACCTTGATGTACTCCTTGCGGCGCTCCTCGGTGAGCTCGGGGAAGACGCAGCGCAGCACCTTGCCGTCGTTGGCCGGGTTGACGCCGAGGTCCGAGTCGCGGATGGCGCGCTCGATGTTGCCGATCGCCCCCATGTCGTACGGCGCGATCAGGATGATGCGGGCCTCTTGCGAGGTGAACGACGCGAGCTGCTGGATCGGCGTGGGCGTGCCGTAGTAGTCGACCATGATCTTGCTGAACATGGCCGGGTTGGCGCGTCCCGCCCGGATCGCCGAGAAGTCCTCGCGGGTCGTCTCGACCGACTTGTCCATCTTGCCGTCGGCCTCGTTGAGGATGTCGTTGATCACGGGGGCTCCTTGGTGTCTGCCTGGACGTGGGCGATCTGCTGGGATCTCGGCGGTCAGCCGGCGCTCACGAGCGTGCCAATCTTCTCACCCCGGGCTGCGCGCAGGATGTTGCCCTCGGGCTCGAGGCCGATGACGACCATCGGCATCTTGTTCTCGGCGGCGAGCGTGAACGCCGTCTGGTCGACGACCTTGAGGTCGCGGCTGATCGCCTCGTCGTAGGTCAGGGTGTCGAAGCGGGTGGCGGCCGGGTCCTTGTGCGGGTCGGCCGAGTAGACGCCGTCGACGCCGTTCTTGGTGAAGAGCACCGCGTCGCAGTGGGTCTCCAGGGCCCGCTGGACGGCCACGGTGTCGGTGGTGAAGAACGGCAGGCCCATGCCGGCGCCGAAGATGACGACGCGGCCCTTCTCGAGGTGCCGGATCGCCCTCAGCGGGATGTACGGCTCGGCGATCTGGCCCATGGTGATGGCCGTCTGCACGCGGGTGACGACGCCCCGCTGCTCGAGGAACTCCTGGAGGGCCAGGCAGTTCATCACGATGCCCAGCATGCCCATGTAGTCGGCGCGCACGCCGTCCATCCCCCGCTGGCGGAGCTCCTTGCCGCGGAAGAAGTTGCCGCCGCCGATGACCACGGCGACCTGGAACCCGGCGGCCGAGACGGAGGCGATCTCGCGAGCGATGCGCGAGACGACGTCGGGGTCAACCCCGAGCTTGCCACCCCCGAACTCCTCACCCGAGAGCTTGAGCAGGACACGCTGGTACTGGGTCACGCGGTGGCGTTCCTTCCGGTCGAACTACGAGGGCAGCGAAAAGGCCGGCTGCGATGGTCCTTCTCGGGTCATCGCAACCGGCCTCCTCAACGTCAGGGGCGAACCTACCGCCTCAGGCCCGAACCCTTAAGCCCCGACCTCGAAACGCGCGAACCTCGTCAGCGACGTGCCGGACTCGTCCAGCACGGCCTTGACGGACTTCTTGTTCTCGGTGACCGACGGCTGCTCCAGCAGGACGACGTCCTTGAAGAAGCCGTTGAGCCGGCCCTCGGTGATCTTGGCGATCGCCTGCTCGGGCTTGCCCTCCTCGCGGGAGGTCGCCTCGGCGATCTCGCGCTCCTTGGCGACGATGTCGGCGGGGACCTCGTCGCGGGTGAGGTACTGCGGGCGCATCGCGGCGATCTGCATCGCGGCACCGCGAGCGGCGTCGGCGTCACCGGTGTACTCGACGAGCACCCCCACGGCGGGCGGCAGGTCGGCCGCACGCTTGTGGAGGTAGGCGACGACGGGGCCGTCGAAGTGGACGTACTGACCCAGCTCGATCTTCTCGCCGATCGAGATGGCCAGGCCGTCCACGATCTCGCCGACGGTCCGGTCGCCCACGGCGACGGCCCTGAGCGCCTCGACGTCGGCCGGCTTGGCCTCCGACGCCGCGTCGGCGATCTGCTGGGCGGCGACGACGAAGTCCTCGCCCTTGGCGACGAAGTCGGTCTCGCACTTGAGCTCGACGAGCACGCCCGGGGCGTGCGCCACGAGGCCCGCGGAGGCCTCGCGCTCGGCGCCCCGCTTGGCGGCCTTGGCGGCCCCCTTGGTGCGCAGGATGTCGATGGCGGCGTCGAAGTCGCCATCGGCCTCGTCGAGCGCCTTCTTGCAGTCCATCATGCCGGCGCCGGTGAGCTCCCGGAGCTTCTTGACGTCGGCGGCGGTGAAGCTAGCCATGGGTGTCTGTCCTCGAACTTCCTCGAAGTCTGCTGGTCGGTGAGCGGGTCAGGCCTTCGCCTCGTCGGCGGCGGCCTCGTCGGCCGGAGCCTCGTCGGTAGCAGCCTCCTGAGCCGGGGCCTCGTCGGTCGCAGCCTCCTCAGCCGGGGCCTCGTCGGTCGCGGGAGCCTCCTCGACGGGAGCCTCCTCGGTCACGGCCGGGGTCTCCTCGGCAGCAGGAGCCTCCTCGACGGGAGCCTCGGGGGCTACGGGAGCCTCCTCGGCTACAGGAGCGGCCTCGACGGCGTCGGTGGCCTCGGTCGCCTCAGTGGCCTCGGTGCTGGCGCCGGTGGACTCGGCGGCCGGTGCCTCGGTCGTCTCGTCACCGCCGGTGGCGGCCACGGCGGCCTGCTCGGCCTCTCCGCCCAGGAGCTCGCGCTCCCAGTCGGCCAGGGGCTCCTCGGCGCCGGCCTCGGCGCCCTCGACCTTGACGCCCGAGCGGGCGATGAGGCCCTCGGCGACGGCGTCGGCGACCACGCGGGTCAGCAGGCCGACCGCGCGGATGGCGTCGTCGTTGCCCGGGATCGGGAAGTCGACGAGGTCCGGGTCGCAGTTGGAGTCGAGGATGCCCACGATCGGGATGCGCAGCTTGCGCGCCTCCTCGACGGCGAGGTGCTCCTTGTTGGTGTCGACGATCCAGACGGCGGCGGGCGTACGGGTCATCTCGCGGATGCCACCGAGCGACTTGTCGAGCTTGTCGCGCTCGCGGCGCATCTGGAGGAGCTCCTTCTTCGTGCGTCCCGAGCCGGCGACGTCGTCGAAGTCGACCTCGTCGAGCTCCTTGAGGCGGTTGATCCGCTGGTGCACGGTCTGGAAGTTGGTGAGCATGCCGCCGAGCCAGCGCTGGTTGACGTAGGGCATCCCGACGCGCATCGCCTGCTCGGCGATCGCCTCCTGGGCCTGCTTCTTGGTGCCCACGAACATGATCGTGCCGCCCTTGGCGACGGTCTCCTTGATGAAGGCGTAGGACCGGTCGATGTAGGCCAGCGACTGCTGCAGGTCGATGATGTAGATGCCGTTGCGCTCGGTCATGATGAAGCGCTTCATCTTGGGGTTCCAGCGACGGGTCTGGTGCCCGAAGTGGACGCCGCTCTCGAGGAGCTGGCGCATGGTGACGACTGCCATGAAGGGTTCTCCTGTTGGGAGGACTCCCGTCAGCCCGCCCAACAAGTGAGGGCAGGCCGGGAGCTGCTCCGGTAGTTTTCAGTTCCTTGCGGCCGGCGGGTGCCGGTCGCCCTGACGTCTGCGCGAGGATCCGACCCGACCGTTTCCGGCCGGGACCGAGGAGCCTCGCCCACGATCGAGACGGTGCTCCAGGGAACATGAGCGCCGTCGTGGTCTGCGGACGTGCGAAGTCAGCTCCCGAAGGAGCCGCTGCGCCCAGGGTACGCCGCGGGCCGCTCCCCCGCGAATCGAGCGGGCCGGTGCCCGCCTGCCGTCCACAGGCGACGTTCCGGACACCCTCCTCCACAGGTGCGCCGCCGTGACGGCCGCCCCGGCCCCGCACGGCGGACGATCCAGGCATGCGCTCCCTGACCCGGCGACTCACGACCCTCCTGGCGCTCGTGCTGCTGGGGGTGCCCCTCGTGCTTCTGGTCCCGGTCACCGCGGCATCCGCGGACCCGGTGCCCGTCGGGGTCTGGCCGCTCCAGCCCGCGCCGGAGGTCGTCACCGGGTTCGACCCACCGGACGTGCCCTGGGGCGCTGGCCATCGGGGGGTCGACCTCCTCGGCGTCCCGGGGCAGGCGGTGCACGCGGCCCTGGCCGGCACCGTGTCGTTCGCGGGCACCCTGGCGGGCCGCGGCGTGGTCGTCGTGGCCCACGGCGACACCCGGACCACCTACGAGCCGGTCGAGGCCGCGGTCGTGCTGGGTCAGGCCGTCGCTCGCGGCGAGGTGATCGGCCACCTGCAGGGCATCGCCTCGCACTGCCCGCCGGCCTCCTGCCTGCACTGGGGCTGGCTCCGCGGCCCGACCTACCTCGACCCGCTCGACCTGGTCGGCGCCGCGTCGGTCCGCCTGCTGCCGCTGTGGCGCGACCTACCGCTCCCGGTGGCCGGCCCGCTGGTGACGGTGCCGAGGTCCACGGTGTACGCCGCGGTGCTGCTCCGGCTCGAGGCCCTCGCGGCCCGCTCGCCGCCGCGGCCGGTCTACGCCCGGGGGTGCGCCTGCTGGTAGGCCCGGCGCAGCCGGTCGGTCGTCACGTGCGTGTAGAGCTGGGTCGTCGCCAGGCTGGCGTGACCGAGCAGCTCCTGCACGGCCCGGAGGTCGGCGCCGCCCTCGAGCAGGTGGGTGGCCGCGCTGTGCCGCAGGCCGTGCGGACCGATGTCGGGTGCCCCCGGCACCTGGGCGATGCGGCGGTGGACGAGCGTGCGCACCGCGCGCTGGTCGATCCGGTGACCCCGTGCACCGACGAAGAGGGCGGCGCCGGCGCCCTCGGCCACCAGGCCCGGGCGCCCGGCCGTGAGCCAGCGGTCGATCGCCCGCGCAGCGGGGTGGCCGAACGGCACGCTGCGCTCCTTGCGGCCCTTGCCGAGCACCCGGACGAGGTTGCGCTCCCGGTCGACGTTGCCGAGGTCGAGGGCGACGAGCTCACCGACCCGGATGCCCGTCGCGTACAGCAGCTCGAGCATGGCCGCGTCGCGCATCCCGACCGGATCGTCGTCGTCAGCCGGGCCGGCCGCCCCGCCGACCAGCTGCGCGGCCTCGTCGGCGCGCAGGACCGGAGGCAGGGTGCGACGCGCCTTGGGCGACCCGAGGCTGGCGCCGTGGTCGGCGTCGGCGCGGTCGGTGCGCGCCAGCCAGGCGGTGAACACCCGGGCGGCGGTCGCACGGCGCGCGAGCGTGGTCCGCGAACGGCCGGTGACCTGTTGGTTGGCCAGCCAGCTGCGCAGGGTGCGCAGGTCAAGCGTGGCCGGCTCGGTGATGCCCAGCCGGGCCGCATGCGTGGCGAGGCTGGTCACGTCGGCCACGTAGGCCCGCACGGTGTGCGCGCTGAGGTCGCGCTCGACTGCCAGGTGCGTCTCGAAGGCGGCGAGGGCCACCGTCATCTGCTCGGACAGACCACCAGACTCCTGGTCGTCCGAGGTCTCCGAACGGTTCCGGGTCACCCAGCCGAGCGTAGCGAGTGAGCACCGCGGATCGGCGCACCCTCGGGCAGGTGACGCTGGATGAGCCGATCGACGTGTCGGTCGATGCCCCAGGCCCGCTCGAACTGGTGCACGGTCATCGTGGCCAGCTGCTCGCGGACGAGGTGGAGGAGCTCGGCAGCGTGCTCACGGGTGCCCGCGTCGACGTTGACGACGAAGGCGCCGTCGACGCGGCGGATCACCGCGAGGTTGCCGATGCTGGGCCGGCGCCCGCGGACGCGGGCGGTGGCGGTGCGGACGGTGCCGAGCGCGCGCGCGAACGGTCCGTGCCGGTGGTGGTGCGATCCGGGGGTCACCTCGACTGCAGCTCCAGGGGTGGAGGACAGAACGGTGGCGACGTACTCAGACCGTGCTCGGGGGGAGAGCGAAGAGGTCATGAGTTCATCGTAGGAACTTCTGCGGTTTCCGCAGGCGAATCGGGAGCATTGACGTCACGGATCCGCCAGCCCTCGGACGTCCTTGCCACGATGCCCTCTCTCTCGAGGCGCTGCAGGGCTGCTTGGGTGTCGAGCAGCCCGATGCCGGCCGTCCGGGCGATGGCGTCGGCGCCGACGCCACGATGGCGGGGAACAGCGTCGAGCACCTGCTGGTGGCGAGGCGGCAGGCGGTCGCGGGCATAGACCCGCCCGCGGCGCGGAGCCACGAGGTGGTGACCGCTCGGGGCCACGAGCTCGAGGACCTCCTCGCCTCGGGTGACGAGGCTGGCGGCACCCTTGCGGAGCAGCTCGTGGGTGCCCTCGGACTGGGCTGCCGTCACCGGGCCGGGCACCGACATCAGCGGCCGGTACAGACGGGCTGCCCAGCCGGCGGTGTTGAGCGCCCCGCTGCGGGCCGCCGCCTCGACCACGACGGTGCCGCGGGTGAGGGCGGCGATCAGGCGGTTGCGGCTCAGGAAGCGGATGCGCGACACGGACCGCCCCGGTGGCAGCTCGGAGACCACGGCACAGTTCTTCACGAGGTGCTCGAGCAGCTGGTGGTGGGCCGGCGGGTAGACCAGGTCGACACCGCACGCGAGCACGGCGACGGTGCGGCCGCCGCCGGCCAGCGCGCCCCGGTGGGCGGCCTGGTCGATCCCGAACGCCGCGCCGGAGACGACCGGGTAGCCCGCGCGCGCCACCACGGCGGCGATCTCGCCGGCGACCGTGGTGCCGTAGCTGGTCGCCGACCGCGAGCCGACGACCGCGACCGACGACTCCAGCTCGTCGAGGCCCATCGGCCCGCGGACCCACAACCCGAGGGGTGGCCCGCCGCGCTCGCGCAGGGTCTCGGTCCGCAGGAGCTGGTCGACCTGGGTCGGCCACTCGTCGTCACCGGGGACGACGAACCTGATGCCGGCGCGCTCGGCGCGCTCGAGGTCACGGGCCGGGTCGGCACCGACGAGCCGGGCGGCAACGTCATCCTGGACGCCGTCGCCGGCGTCGTAGCCCGCCGCGAGCTGGTCGTGCACCAGCACCGGACCGAGCGCGGCCACCAAGGACACGAGACGGGCATCGCCCGGCTCCCCGAGCGTGCCCAGCGCCACCCGGGCCAGCCGCTCCCGGTCGCTCGCCGTCATCCGGCGGCCCTCCGGCGCAGGCTGGCGTCGAGCAGGGGCAGTCCGAGTCTCAGCCGCAACGCCGTGTCGAGCTGGGTGAAACCCGGCTCGTCGACCCGGTCGAGGTCGGCGATCGTCCACGCGAGCCGGTGCACGCGCGTCGCGCCGCGGCGCGTGAGCCGACCGCTGTAGATCTCGTCGTCGACCTTCTGCTGGAGCTCGGCGGCGAGCGGCCACTCCCGTTGCAGGACCGGGCCGGGCGCCTGCGAGTTGAGCCGCCAGCTGCGGTCGGCGTAGCGCTCGAGCTGGCGCCGACGGGCGTCGCCGACCCGGCCGCGCACGACCTCCGAGGTCTCGCGCGGGGCGAAACGGTCGTGCCGCTCGTGCGGTGAGACGGGCTGGACCTCGCGGTTGATGTCGACCCGGTCGGTGATCGGTCCCGTCAGCTTGGCGCGGTAGTGGCGTCGCACCTGCTCGAGGCAGTCGCACGCGTTGCGGCTCGGATGGGGATGGAAGTTGCCGCACGGACATGGGTTGCAGGCCATCACCACCAGCCCGCGGGCGGGGAACGTGGCACTCTCCTCGCCCCGGGTGATGGTGACCTCGCCGCTCTCGAGGGGCTGACGAAGTGCCTCGATGACGTCGGCGCGGAACAGCGGGAACTCGTCGAGGAACAGCACGCCGTTGTGGGCACGGCTCACGTCGCCCGGTCGCACCCGGCCGCTGCCGCCACCGAGCAGGCCGACCTTGCTGGCGTCGTGGTGGGGCGCGAAGAACGGCGGCCGGACGATCAGGTCGTCGGCCGGGCCCAGGACGCCGGCCAACGAGTGGATGGCCGTCAGCTCGAGCGACTCCTCGGCGCTCAGGTCGGGCAGGATGCTGGGGAGCCGCTCGGCCAGGGTGGTCTTGCCGGCTCCCTTGGGCCCGGTCAGCATCACGTGGTGTCCGCCGGCCGCGGCGACCTCGACGGCGTACTTGGCCTCGGCCATGCCGTCGACGTCGAGCAGGTCGAGCTCGTCGAGGCGCGACTGCCCCCGCCAGCTCAGCAGGCTGCCCGACGAGAGGCCCGCGACCGGCGGCGCCTCCGGGACCTCCTCGTCGTTGAGGAGGGCCGCCACCTGCGCCAGCGAGCGCAGCCCGAACACGACGACCCCCGGCACCAGGGCCGCCTCGCGGACCTGGGGCTCAGGCACGAACACCTGACGGATGCCGTGACGGGCGGCCGACAGCACCATCGGCAGGACGCCGTGCACGCAGCGCAGCCCACCGGTCAACGTCAGCTCGCCCACGAACAGCGACTGCGCCAGTCGATCCGGCTTGACCCTGTCGTGGGCCGCCAGCACGGCGACGGCGATCGCCAGGTCGAAGTGCGTGCCCCGCTTCGCCAGGTCGGCCGGCGACAACAGGATGGTGATCCGCTTGCTTCCGGGCCACGCGAGCCCACTGTTGACGATGGCCATCCGACAGCGCTCGCGGGCCTCGTTGATGGCCACGTCGGCCCGGCCGACCACGGTCGTGCCGACGACACCGCTCGAGACGTCGGCCTGGACCTCGATGAGGTGACCCACCGCGCCCTGGAGCCACGTGGCGTAGGCGGTCGCGACCGACATCAGCCGATCCCCCGCACGTGCTCCACGACCGAGGGGCCCTTGCGCGGTCGGGTCACCGCCACCAGGTCGACCCGGACGTCGCGCGGGTCGGCGGCATGGCCGGCAAGCCACTCGTCGGCCACCCTGCGGAGCCGGTCCACCTTGGCCTGGTCGACGGCCTCGTGCGGCAGCCCGCAGGCGTCGCTGGTGCGGGTCTTGACCTCGCACACGACCAGCACGTCGCCCTCGCGCAGCAACAGGTCGATCTCACCCGCCGTGGTACGCCAGTTGCGCTCGAGCAGCACCATCCCCGCCCCGGTCAGGTGCCGGGCGGCGAGCGTCTCGCCGTAGTGGCCGAGTCCTTGCTTGGTGTGGTCGGGACCTTCGTCGTCCATGGCTGCCTCCTCGCGGAGCAGCCTGCGCGACAAGGCCGACAAGAGCAGCGGGCCCGCGTCACCCCTGTGGAAAGGGGGTGCGCGGGCCGTTGCTGTGGACGGAAAGCGGGCGCCGGAAGTGTGACCTGGGCCTACTTGACCAAATCGGGCGGTTGCGGGGGAAGGCCCTGGTTCTTCTCTTTCGTGTAGAGCGACGAGAAGGCGGCGGGATTGCCGCTGAAGGTGAGGTCATTAACGACCACAAGCGAGTCGATGGCCGGCCCGTTGCCGTTACCCCGGTAGTCGAACGTGCCGATAGCCGCGTAAATCGTGCCGCTCGTTGGGTCCGTCCCGTTGCCCCTGAATCCGAACGTTTGATTGTTGTTTCGATCTGAAACCATAGCCAAGCCCTGCGTCGCAGACGGTGCGTCCGGAGCGCTCATCGTCAGGGAGGCTTGACCGGTCATCAGGACACCGCCGCCGGCCTCGCCGCTTCCCCCGTTCGAGTTGCAGGCCCTGACAGCCTTGGGCGAGGCAGTCATGCACGTGAAGTAGAACGTCACGCCAGGAGCCTTCACGGCCGTTTGCCCAGAGTAGTGATCCGCGCTAGATCCAGCGAGCACGTACAGGCCAGGGGTCAGCGTGCAGCTCGTGAACTGGAAAGTGGTGAAGTAGATCCCCGGACCTCCAGTGCATGCACTGCCAGCCTTAGACGCAAGACCCACAAAGCTCGGGGGCAGTGGCAGGAAGGCCAACGGATCCTGAATTGGCTGCTGGCCAGTAAGCGGTGCGGGGGAAATAGTCCCCTTATTGTTCACACTTCCTTCAACCTTGATTGTGGTGGCCGGCCCCGTCACGACGACAGAGCCATTTTTACTCACGTCCAAGGTTCCGTTGAAGAAAGCGCTGGCACCATTGATTGTGATGTCGCCATTCTGGATGTCGTGTGGGCCAGTACCGATAACGCAAAGACCGCACACAGCGGTCCCTCCCGGAGACACGTACGCCTGCGCCATCCCATGCACCGAGGTCGACGTGACGCCGAAGACGCGCGCGAATCCGGTGGAGACGGTCTGAGTCGGAATGTAGACCCTGACCTGGGTCGGTTTAGTTGCGCTGTCGTAGGTGATGCAGTTCGTGCCAGAGGCTACTGGCAGTGGAGCGGGATCGGTGCACGAGTTCCAGGCGCTGTCGGCGACTCCGAGGTTTGACTGCGCGTAGGCCTTGGCTGCAGCGGTCCCGGCTGACAGGTCCACCGTGCCCGTCAAGTACAGCTGGTTGGCGGCCGCTAGGGCAGCAGCGTCGGCTGCGTTCTGCGTCTGGCGATCGACGTCACGGGCCTGGCCGAGATCGACCACCAGGGCTGCCATCACGAAGATCAGCAGGGCAAAGACAGTGAAGAGGATGGCGATCACCCCACGCTCGTCACGGCCGCGCTGGCGGAATCTGGTCATGAACACCAACTCCAGTCCTTGCCCGCGGGCAAGCCATCCGCTGAGGAGGTCCCACCGGACGGCACCGGCGTGGGAACCTCAATGGAAAGGTTCGTCTTCGACTGCAACCACCCGCCCGCGGGATACGGAACGAGGCCCACGATGCTCCCGGACCTGACCATCGAGCAGACCGTGAGCGTCTGCCCGGTAGCCCAGGTGGAGTAGAACACCTTGGAGTAGGCCGTGCCGTTGATCGCGCCAACCTGCGCGGTGGTAGTGCATCGAAGCTGATTCATATAGCCGACCTGCGCTGTACAAGCCCCTGTAGGAGGAGTGAGGACGACGCCCTGACGGGCTGCCTCGCGCACTCCCTGACGCATGCTTAACGAGTTGTTGAACAGCATGCCGTAGTCGACGATTCCCGAGAGGAGCGCAAGCATGATCGGCAAGAGAAGCGCCATCTCAACCGCCGCCGCGCCGCGCTCTCGGCGCCCCGACTGGCGGTGACTTCGTGACCTCACTCTTCCTCCGACCTCGGGACGCACAGCCGATAGGCTCCTGCCCTTCGGATGCTAGGGCCATTGAACCGGTTCAAGGTTCAAACCCGAAGTTCAGACAAGCCTCTGTCTAGACCTTTTACTTGCGCTCGGGACCCGCGCTACCCCAGCCGCGAGTCACACCCCCCTCCCCCGCGACCGGTCGAAACCGGACGTACTAGACCTTGGGCGGATCGATCTCCGCCGGGCTCAGCTCCTCGACGTTGACGTCCTTGAACGTCAGCACCTTCACGTTCTTCGCGAACCGCGCCGGCCGGTACATGTCCCACACCCAGGCGTCGCTCATCGAGACCTCGAAGAACACGTCGCCGGACTCGGTGCGCGCCTTCACGTCGACCTGGTTGCAGAGGTAGAAGCGACGGTCGGTCTCCACGACGTACTTGAAGATGCCGACCACGTCGCGGTACTCGCGGTAGAGCGTCAGCTCCATCTCGGTCTCGTACTTCTCGAGATCCTCGGCGCTCATGCTGACTCCCCTCGTCGCTCCTCGTGGACGACGTTAGTGCTCTGGACAAGTTCCCGGTCCGAGGGGTCCAGCGGCGGCTCGAGCCCCGCGGCCCGGCGCACGTTGACGAACCGCATCCGGTGGACCGGCGAGGGGCCGTGAGCGGTCAGCGCGGCGGCGTGCAGGTCGGTGACGTACCCCTTGTGGGTCGCGAAGTCGTACGCCGGCCACTCCTCGTGCAGCTCGCACATGATGCGGTCGCGGGTCACCTTCGCCAGCACCGACCCGGCGGCGATGCAGGCGGCGACCCGGTCGCCCTTCCACACCGCGAGTCCGGGGACCCCGAGACCGTCGACGGGGAAGCCGTCGGTGAGCACGTAGTCGGGCGGTACGTCGAGCAGGGCGACGGCTCTCCGCAGCGCCTCGACGTTGGCGACGTGCATGCCGAGCCGGTCGCACTCCTCGTGACCGATGACGACCACCGACCACGACAGCGCGCGGCGGACGATCTGGTCGTAGCAGCGCTCCCGGGCCTTCTCGGTCAGCAGCTTCGAGTCGGCCAGCCCGGGGATGACGCCGGCCTTGCTGTCGGTCAGGATCGCCGCGCCGGCCACCAGCGGCCCGGCGCAGGCTCCCCGGCCCGCCTCGTCCGCGCCGGCGATGTGCACCAGACCCGTACGACGCAGCGCGCGCTCGTAGCCGTAGAGGCCGGCGTCGCTGCGGACGGTGGCTCCGCGAGGCAGGTCGCTCACCTGGCACGCCCTCCTAGGGGCTGGCGGCGTCGGGAACGTCCGCGAAGCTGTCGGGCCGGTGCAGCCACGAGAAGTGTTGTCGGGGCCAGAGCAGCACGAAGACCTTGCCGACCACCAGCTCCACCGGCACGTACGCGCCGCCCTCCACGCAGTCCGTCGCGCCGCGGCACAGATGCACGGTGGAGTCGGCGGAGTGGGACCGGTTGTCACCCATCACGAAGATCGTGCCTTCGGGGACCGGCCCGGCCTCCCACTCACAACCGATCATCGGACCGAAGCACTCGGACCCGTTGCCCTTGCGGGCGTAGTCCTTCTCGTCGAGGGCGACGCCGTTGACCATGACGCGGCCCTTGGCGTCGCAGCACTTGATCGTGTCGCCCGCCACGCCGATGACGCGCTTCACCAGGTGCCCACCCGAGGGGTACAGGCCGATCTTGGCCATCAGCTTGGTGACGGCGTTCGGCGGCCCGACCGACTCGGCGCCGCTGAGCCAGCCGCCCGGGTCCTTGAAGACCACCACGTCGCCACGCTCGGGGCTGCCGCCGAACCAGTAGGAGACCTTCTCGACCAGGATCCGGTCGTTGCGGACAAGACCAGGCTCCATCGACTCCGACGGGATGTAGAACGCCTGGACCAGGATCGCCTTGATCAGGATCGCGAGGCCGAGGGCGACCACCAGCAGCAGGATCGTCTCCTGCCACAGGGGCAGGTGCTTCTTCTGCTTGTGATCGAGCTCGACGGGGCCGTCGGGATGCTCGCTGGTCACCGGGAGAGCGTAGCCATCAGGGGGATGTGAACCGGGCCTCAGGCCTCGCGGCGCTCCTTGATCTTCGCGGCCTTCCCGCGCAGGTTGCGCAGGTAGTAGAGCTTCGCCCGGCGGACGTCACCGCGGGTGACGATCTCGATCTCCTCGAAGATCGGCGAGTGGAGCGGGAAGGTGCGCTCGACACCCACGCCGAAGGAGACCTTGCGGACGGTGAACGTGCGGCCCACGCCCGAGCCGTGGATGCGGATCACGACGCCCTGGAAGATCTGGACGCGGGCCCGCGAGCCCTCGACGACCTTGACGTGCACCTTGACGGTGTCACCGGCGCGGAACTCGGGAAGGTCGGCACGCTTGCTGGCGTTGCCGAGCTCGGCGACGGCGCCGAAGTTCCCGGACACGATTCTCTGGGGGCTCATGGTCTCTCCTCACGGTTGCCACAGGTCAGCCGCGGATCGATGCGGTGTGCAGTTGGTGTCCCAGTCCCAGACAATGTCTGTAGCCGGCGGCGTCAGCGCCCCCTGTGGCAGGTGCCCGACGCAGGTCCCCCGGTTGGTTCGTCCGGAGCGACCCTTCGGCCGACTGGGCCGACGGACAAGTCTGCCAGAGATCAGCGGCCGTCACGAATTCGGCGCTTGACCATCGTCACCACGCCCTCGACCGCCGGCCCCGTCGTCCGGTAACCCGCCTTCTTGTACATCCGCTGGTTTCGGGTGCTGCCCGCCCCGGTGAAGAGCACGTACGACGCCGCCTCGTCGCTCGCCAGCGCCTCGATCTCCGCCAGCAGTCGCCGTCCGAGGCCCCCGCCCTGCAGGTCGGGCGCCACCATCAGCCTGCCCACGTGCCAGTCACCACCGCGCAACAGTCCGCGTACCGAGCCGACCAGCCGCCCGTGCGAGCGAGCCACGAGCACCTGGCGCTCGCCCAGCCAGGCCCGTACGTCGTCCAGCGACTCATCGAGCGCAGGGATGCGCACCCCCGGGTTGGCCAGCAGCTCCTGGAGCCAGCAGGCGCGCTGCAACGTGTAGAGCTCGCCGGCGTCCGCGGGCTCCGCGCGGCGCAGGACCACGTCGTCCGCCAGCACCGACGGCGAGAGCAGGTCGGGTCGACGGGTGGCCGTCCGCCGGACGGACTGCTCGTGGCGCCACCGGGCGATCGCGCCGTGGTCGCCGCTGAGCAGCACCGGCGGGACGTCGAGGCCGCGCCAGGAGGCGGGCTTGGTGTAGACGGGCGCCTCGAGCAGGCCGCCCTCGTGCGACTCCTCGACGAGGGACTCGGCGTTGCCCATGAACCCGGGCAGCAGCCGGACGACGGCCTCGCAGATGGCCAGCGCGGCGACCTCGCCGCCGTTGAGCACGTAGTCGCCCAGCGACAGCTCGCGTACGTCGAACCGTCCGGCCGCGTCGTCGACCACCCGCTGGTCGATCCCCTCGTACCTCCCGCAGGCGAACACCAGGTGCTCGCGCGCGGCCAGGTCGCGGGCGACGGCCTGGGTGAACCGCTCCCCCGCAGGCGTCGGGACGATGAGCACCGCGCCGCCCGGGCCGAGCTCCAGCGAGTCGAGGGCCTCGCCCCAGGGCTCGGGCTTCATGACCATGCCGGCCCCGCCGCCGTAGGGCGTGTCGTCGACCGTGCGGTGCCGGTCGTGCGTCCAGGCCCGGAGGTCGTGGACCGCCAGCTCGAGCAGTCCGCTGTCGCGGGCCCTGCCGGCCAGGGAGAGGTCCAGCGCGTCGAAGTAGCCCGGGAAGATCGAGAAGACGTCGATGCGCACGGCCTCAGTCCTCCCCGTCCGACTCCTCGAAGGGCGCGACGAGGCCCGGCCGGTCGGCCACCACGACGCGCCCGCCGGGTACGTCGACCTCGGGGACCAGTGCGGCCACGAACGGCACGAGCGTGGGCCGGCCGTCGGCCGCCTTGACCTCCAGGAGGTCCTGGGCGCCGTGCACCACACCGGTCACCGTGCCGATCGGGCGACCGTCGAGGTCGACCACGCTCAACCCGACGAGCTGGTGGTCGTAGAACTCCTCGGGGTCATGCGGTGTCTCGTCGGCGTCGAGGTGCGCGAGCAGGAGCGTGCCGCGGGCCCCCTCCGCCGCATTGCGGTCGGCGATCTCGGCGAACCGCACCAGCAGCGTCGTCTGGTGCCAGCGCAGCGAGACGATCTCGAGGCTGGTCAGGCCGTTCGCGGAGCCCCGGGGCGGCTCGGCGGCAAGTGTCGACCCGGCGACGAAGCGGCGTTCGGGCTCGTCGGTGCGCACCTCGACGGTGACCTCGCCGCGCAGGCCGTGGGGCTTGCCGATCCGGCCGACCACGACCTCGACTCGGCCCCTGTTGTCCCCCACGTCGGGCTCGGTGTCCACGAGGGGAGTCTAGGAACGACAACCGGGTGCCACCCACGAGGGCGGCACCCGGTCATGCGGGACGTGGTGGATCAGCGACCGCGGTCGACGTCCACGAAGTCGATGCGCGCCCCGGCGCGGCCGGCGAGAGCGCCGATCACGGTCCGGAACGCCGTGGCCGTACGGCCGTTGCGCCCGATCACCTTGCCGAGGTCGTCGGGGTGCACGCGCACCTCGAGGATCGACCCACGGCGCAGCTGCTTGTCGCGGACCGTGACGTCGTCGGGGTTGTCGACGACTCCCCGGACCAGGTGCTCCAGCGCGTCGGCGAGCATGCCGCTCAGGACTCGGCCCCTGAGGGCTTGTCGGACGACCCAGCGTCGGAGTCTCGGCGGTCTCGGCCGCGTCGGCCGCACCCTCGGGAGTCTCGTCGGCGGGCACGGGAGCCGGAGCGTCCTCGGCCGGGGCCTCGGGCGCCTCGGCGACGGGAGTCTCGGCGGCAGGAGCCTCAGCAGCGGGAGCCTCGGCGGCCGGAGCGACCGGAGCCTCCTCGGCCTTCTTCTCGGCCTTCTTGCGGGCGGTGGTCGCGCCGGCCTTGGGCTCGCTGGCAGCGTCCTTGAGGGCCTCGTTGAAGATCTCGAGCTTGTCGCGCTTGGGCTCCTTGACCTTCAGGGTGCCCTCGGTGCCCGGCAGGCCCTTGAACTTCTGCCAGTCGCCGGTGATCTTGAGGATCTTCTCGACGGCCTCGGTCGGCTGCGCGCCGACGCCCAGCCAGTACTCCGCCCGGTCGGCGACGACGTCGATGTACGACGGGTCCTCCTTGGGGTGGTACTTGCCGATCTCCTCGATCACCCGGCCGTCGCGCTTCTTGCGCGAGTCGACGACGACGATGCGGTACTGCGGCACCCGGATCTTGCCCAGGCGCTTCAAACGGATCTTGACGGCCACGTCTGTGGTGTCTCCTTGGAAGGTGGTGGTGGTGAGCGCGGCGACCGGGTGGGGTTCCAGGTGGCCGGGGACTCGGGGCGCCGTACGCGGGAGGATGAGAGGGCCCCACCGCTACGGAACTCAGCGCGTCATTCTGCCAGAGCCCCCCGGAAGGGGCTGAATCGACGTTACCTTCCCGCTATGGCACCGGAGGTCCCCGCCGGCGAGGCGAACGCCCAGCCGCCGCCCGGCTGGCCGTACGGCGACCCGCCCACCCCGACGCCACTGCGGGCCGAGGAGCCGCCCCGACGGGTCTCCTGGCGGTTCTGGTACCTGTTCGGGACGGGGCTCATCGTGCTCGGCTTCGTGCTGATGCTCGTCTTCATCGGGATCGCGGTGACCTCGGGGCTGCGGGTGTTCTCCGGCGCCGTGGACGTGCGGGTGCCCGGCCAGAGCCAGGTCGACCTGCCGCCCGACGACCAGAAGATGGTGTGGGCCCGCCCCGGCGACACGCGCACATGCACGACGACCGACACCGACGGCACCGACCTGCCGCTCGACACCAGCGGCTCGTTCAGCGTCAGCATCAACGGCGACGAGTGGGTCGGCGTCGGCACCTTCCCCACCGGCAACGGGCACGTGATCCTGGCGTGCGACGGCGACACCGGCGTGATCCGGATCGCCAACACGTTCGGCGGGTGGGGTTTCTTCGGCTCGATCCTGGGCGCCGTGCTGGCGCCCCTGGTGCTCGGTTTCGCCGGTGCGGGCGTGCTCACGGTGACGGGCGTCCGGCACGCCCGCTCGCGCTAGCGGCCACCTCGGAGGCCGGCCTGCACGGACGGTCGACCGTCACGACGAGGGACGGGCCAGCGCGCGCAGCGCCGGGAGGGCAGCCTCCATGGCCTCCTCCCCTGCGGCGAGGTACTGCTCGGCCTGTCCGAAGTCACGCCAGCTGCCGCGACCGAGGTCCGGGACGACCTGGACGTCGGCCTCCGCGGTCTGCGCGGCGGCGGCGGCGTGCGACGCCAGCTCGAGGGACTCGACGACCGGGTCGCGGTCGCTGTGGCCGGCGTCGCGTGGGGCCGTGGCGCCGGGCCACGCCGGGCTCGTCGCGCTGCCGAACAGGTTGACCGCGATGGTGACGTCGACCCCGGACAGCGCGGACGTCGGGACCGGGGACAGCACGACCGCATCGACCAGGCGCTGGGCGCCGCGGCGGACTGGCGGGTAGAGGCCGGGCACCGTCATCGCCGTGACGAGCGCCTGGGCGACCGGCCCCTCGTCCAGCAGTGCGGGCCGCTTGCCCTCGAGGTCGGCGGCCAGCACGGTCAGCGGCACGGCCAGGTCGACGAACCGCGCGTCCTGGGTCGTCTCGCGGGCCGCCCGCGTCATGACAGCGGTCCCCTGCGGGCCGCCCTGGCGGAAGATCGCGTGCACGGCGTAGTCGTCGAACCGCTCGCGGAGCAGCTCCTCGACCGCAGCGGCGTCATGGCCCAGCGCGGTCCAGGCCCCGACCCAGGCCCCGACGCTGCTGCCCGCCACGGCGTCCACGACGTACCCGGCCCGCTCCAGGCTGCGCAGCACCCCGACGTGGGCCCAGCCCTTGGCCCCGCCAGCGCCGAACGCGATCCCGACCGACGCGCGCGCCAGCCGGCGGCCCACCCGGGCGGGGTCGTCGCCGGGGTCCACCCGCTCGGCGCGGGCCGGCAGCTCCCGCACCCGCGGGCCGGCGACGGCCACCGTGCGGTCGCACAGGGCGAGGACCTGGGTCAGGTGCTTCGCGTCCGACGGGACCCGGACCAGCACCGGGGTCCCGACCGCGGTGTCGACCGAGGCCAGGAGCTCCGGCAGCGGGCGGGTGCCGTGGAGGACCGTCAGCGGTGCGGCGCTCGACGACCGGGCGGCCGCCATCGCCGCATCCTCGCCGGCCCACCCTCCCGGCCGGACGACGAGCGCGGTCACCGCGGCCTTCGCGGGAGCGGTCCGGCTGACCAGGCGACGGCTCACGATCGTGGCCAGGTTCACCAGCAGCTGCGGGTGGTGCGTGGCGGCGGTCAGGAAGTCGTCGCGCGAGAGCTCGGCGACGACGCTCGGCAGCTGGGCGACCAGGGTCGCCGAACGCGGGTCCCTGGTCAGCAGCGCGACCTCGCCGACCACGTCGCCCACGCGCTGGCGACCGAGCACCTCCCCGGACTCGCCGTCGATCACCTCGAGCAGGCCGTCCTCGACGACGTACAGGCAGTCGCTGCGGTCGCCCGCCCGGCACAGCACGTCTCCCGCGGCCAGCTCGCGCCGTCGCAGCTGGGTGCGCAGCTCGGCCCGGGCGGCGTCGTCGAGTCCTTCGAGGAGCTCGGCGCTCACACCGGCTCCTGCTCGCCCGCGTCCGTGAACATCATCCGGACCTCGTACACGCCGTCCTCGAGGTCGGTGACGAGGTCGTGCCCGGGCCTCCCCCGGAAGACCTTGAGCATCCCGACGTTGCTCATCAGCACGTCGGCGCTGAAGCCTCGGACGCCCTGCGAGCGTGCGTACTCGGTCGTCCGGGCGTGCAGGGCCCTGGCCAGACCTGCGCCCTGCCACTCGGGGTCGACGAGGTAGGCCACCTCTGCCACCCGCTCGCGGGGATCGAGGTAGTAGCTGCTCGTGGCCACGATCCGCTGGTGCTCGGCCCGCCCGACGACCGCGGCGAACGCCATCTCGTCGGTGTAGTCGACGTTGCAGAGGTGGTCGGCGGCGTCGTCGGTCAGCGAGCGGAGCTTCTGGAAGAACCGCGTCTGCACGTCCTGCTCGGGCAGCCGGTGGAAGAGCTCCTGCAGGGCCCGCCGGTCGACGGCCCTGGTCGGCCGGAGCAGCAGCTGCCGCCCGTCGCGCAACGTCAGCTCCCGCTCCTCGTCGACGGGGTACGCCGTGCGGCTGCGCAGCACCTGGGCCGGCGCGAGGATGCCGCGCTCCTGAGCCTGCGCCAGCAGGCCCGGTCGGTCCTCGGGGTGGGCGATCTCGATCAGCGCCACGGCACGCTCGGCGAGGGACTTGCCGAACAGGTAGGCAGTCCCGTACTCGGTCACGACCCAGCGCACGAGCGGGCGGGCCAGTGCGACGGGTTCGTCCGGACCGAGGACGACGCGGATCGCCGGCTGGCCGGCGGGGGTCCGGGACGCCATGCAGATCACGGGTGTGCCGTGCGCCGCCCGGAGGGTGCTCGTGTGGAAGTCCGGCCCGGTCGACAGGCCGCCGTACAGCTGGCCGTCGAGCCGCTCGGTGCACACCTGTCCGGACAGGTCGATCGAGAAGGCCTGGGTGACCGACACCATGCGGTCGTGCCGGGCGATCTCCACGGGGTCGCAGAGGTGCTCGATGGAGTGCAGGGAGAACCGGTCGTCGGACTCCAACAGGTCGTAGAGACGTCGGGTGCCCATCGCCCAGCTGCCCACCACCGGGCCGGTGACCACCCCCGCCTCGACCAGGTCGGCGATCGGCTCGGTGATCACCTCGGAGTGCACGGAGAGGTCGTGGCGGTTCCGCAGGTGCTGCAGCATCTGGTTCGGCACCCGGCCCAGCCCGATCTGCAGGGTGGACCTGTCGTCGACGAGGCGGGCGACGTAGCGGGCGATCTGCTCGCCGACCCCCTCGACCGGCTCGTGGAGGTACTCGGTGACGGGCGTGTCGACGAGGACCACGTGGTCGAGCCGCTCCGCCGGGACCATGCTGTCGCCACGCGTCCGCGGCATGTGCGGGTTGACCTCGGCGATGACCGTCGTCGCCGCGAGCACCGCGGCCCGCGTGATGTCGACGGAGACGCCCAGGCTGCACATCCCGTCCGCGTCCGGCGGGGCGACCTGGACGAGGGCCACGTCCAGCGGGAGATGCCCGTCGGTGAACATCGCGGGGACGTCGGCCAGCGACATCGGGACGTAGTCGACCATCCCTGTCGGCAGGAGGTCGCGGACATCGCTGCCCACGTAGAAGACGCGATGCCGGTACGACGTCGCGGCAGGGCCGTCGTGGGGTGACAGACCGATCCGGTCCGTCAGGGAGTGCACGAGCGTGACGCCGGCCGGCGGGTCCGGCAGCTCCTCCAACGCGCGCACGAGAGCACGCGGCGTGGCGCACGCCGTACCGACGAAGACCCGGTCGCCGGGCCGGACCAGGCGGGCAGCCTGGTCGGCGGTCAGCGTCCGCTCACCGAGATCGGTCACGACAAGTGACCTTAGGCAACAACCGCCCCTCGGAGCACTACTCGCTCGGGCGAGAACAGGACGGTGAGGTCGTCGCGGGGGTCGCGGTCGTAGACCACCAGGTCGGCGGGGGCACCCTCGTCGAGGGCGGCGTTCCAGCCCAGCCACTCGCGGGCCCGCCAGGACGCGGCGCCCAGCGCGTAGTCGGCCGGCATGCCGAGCTCGGCCATCGCGAGCACCTCTCCGGGCAGGTTGCCGTGGCGGGTGACCCCGCCGCCGTCGGAGCCGGCGTACAGGGGCACTCCGGCGTCGTAGGCGGCCATGATCGTCGTCCGGCGGCGCGCGTACAGGTCCTCCATCGTGGCGGCGTACGTCGGGAAGCGTGCGGCACCCGCCTCGGCGTACTCGGGGAACTTGTCGAGCTGCATGACGGTGGGGACGAGGGCGGTGCCGCGGGCCACCATCGCGTCGACCAGGCCCTGGTCGAGGCCGGTGCCGTGCTCGATGCAGTCGATGCCGGCCTCGATCAGCCACGGCAGCACCTCGCTGCCGAAGCAGTGCGCCGTGACGCGGGCGCCGTTCTCGTGCGCTGCCGCGATGGCAGCCGCGAACGCCTCGGCCGGGAAGGAGGGGGCGAGATCACCCTCCTCACGGGAGATCCAGTCCCCGACGAGCTTGATCCAGCCGTCCCCGGCGCGAGCCTCGCGAGCGGCCGCGTCGGCCAGCTCGCCGGGCTCGATCTCGTCGGCGTAGTTGCGGATGTAGCGCTTGGTGCGGGCCAGGTGCCGACCACACCGGATCAGCCGGGGCAGGTCGTCGCGGTCGTGGATCCAGCGGGTGTCGGCCGGTGAGCCTGCGTCGCGGATCAGCAGCGCCCCGGAGTCGCGGTCCTGGACCGCCTGCGCCTCCGACTCCTCGTCGGAGATCGGGCCGTGGTCCTCGAGGCCGATGTGGCTGTGGGCGTCGACCAGTCCCGGGACGATCCAGCCCTCCGCCACCGTCTCCGCGCCCGCCTGGGGCTCCAGGGTGATGCGACCGTCGACGACGTACAGGTCACGGACCTCGCCGTCGGGGAGGACAGGGCCGCGGAAGCGCTGGGGCGGGGCCATGATCCTGAACGTATCGCCTTCGCCGTGCCCGCCGCCCGGCTAGCCTCGGGGCGTGAGCAGCCTGCGAGAGACCGTGCTGGTACGGCACCGTCGCAACCTCATCCTGCTCGCGCGCTTCGTCGCGGTCGGGCTCTCGGGCGTGGTCGTCAACATGATCGTGCTGATCGTCGCCAACAAGCTCGGCCCGCCCAACGCCCAGGCGATCATGGGGCTGCCGTTCGGCGACTTCAACGTGCGCTGGTACCACGGGTACTCGACGATCGCGTTCCTCGTGGCGAACCTCTGGAACTTCCAGCTCAACCGCAGCTGGGCCTTCAAGTCCTCCGGGCACGCCGGGTGGTGGAAGGAGTACGGGCCGTTCCTCGCGGTCGGCATGCTCGGGCAGGCCGTCGGCCTGCTGCTGCTGACATCGCTGATGCACCCGGGCTCGGTGCTGTCCCTGCCCACGTCGATCCTCGACGACTCGACCGGGTTCCGCACCCGTCTCTACTGGGCCCAGCTGATCGTGATCGGCGTGGTCACGCCGTTGTCGTTCGTGCTCAACAAGGTGTGGACCTTCAACGCGGTGCGCGACGTGCACCGGCGCGAGCGCGAGGCTCGCGCCAGCGAGCTCGTCGGTCGTTAGGGCTCGACCGGAGGGTCAGCCGACGGTGCTCAACCGACTGGGTCGAGCTGCTCGAGCAGCCAGCTCGGGCCGACGACCTGGGCGCCCAGGCCCTCGAGGCGCGCACGCAGCATGCCGTCCGCGGTGACGGCGGTGACGACGTGCCCGTCCTTGCGGGCAGCCGCCACGTGGGTGGCGATGGCGTCGTCGCCGTGGCCCGGCGCGTGGGCCACCTTGACGTGCCCGTCGACGCCGCGACGAGCGGCGCCTCGCGCCTGGCCCTCCAGGACGAGGACGACCTGGTCGTGGTCGAGGTCGACGACCAGCAGTCGTTCGTGCAGGCGGCGCGATGCGGCGGCGCGGTCCTTCCACCACCCGTCGGGGCGGGATCCGACCACGTTGGCGGCATCGACGACGAGAACTCTCACTTGAGGTACTTACCGAAGTCCTGCGGCAGGTCCAGAGCCGCCGCGGCCTTCTCGTAGTCGATCGGCTCAGCATCAGGCTGTCCGAACGGGTTGGGTGCGGCCGAGGCCGCCTTCTCGCGTCTGGCTTTCTCCTCCGCCGCGGCCTTGGCCGGGTTGCCGGAGACCCGGCGACCCTTGGCGGGCTTGGTCTTGACCTTGCGACGGCCGGCGGCGGCCGCGAAGCCCGGCACGCCTTCCAGCCCGGGCGTGCCTGGCATCCCGCCGCGGGCGAACTGCATCATCATCTTGCGGGCCTCGAAGAAGCGGTCCACGAGACCGTTGACGTCGGAGACCTGGCGGCCCGAACCGCGCGCGATACGCGCCCGGCGGGAGCCGTCGATCATCTTGGGGTTGGCCCGCTCGGCCGGCGTCATCGACTGGATGATCGCCTGGATGCGGTCGATCTCGCGCTCGTCGAAGTTCTCGAGCTGCTCGCGGAACTGGCCCATGCCGGGCAGCATCCCCATGATCTTCTGCATCGAGCCGAGCTTGCGGACCTGCTGCATCTGCTCCATGAAGTCGTCGAGGGTGAACTCGCCGCCGCGACCGCTGAGCTTCTCGGCGGCCTTGAGCGCCTGCTCCTGGTCGAAGGTCTTCTCGGCCTGCTCGATCAGGGTGAGCATGTCGCCCATGTCGAGGATGCGCGAGGCCATCCGGTCGGGGTGGAACAGGTCGAAGTCGGTCATCTTCTCGCCGTTGGAGGCGAACATGACGGGCTTGCCGGTGATCGAGGCGATCGACAGCGCAGCGCCACCGCGGGCGTCGCCGTCGAGCTTGGTGAGGACGACGCCGTCGTAGCCGACGCCGTCGAGGAAGGCCTGCGCCGTGGTGACGGCGTCCTGGCCGATCATCGCGTCGACGACGAAGAGGATCTCGTCGGGCTGAACCGCGTCACGGATCGCGGCGGCCTGCGCCATCATCTCGGCGTCGACGCCGAGGCGGCCGGCCGTGTCGACGATGACGACGTCGTAGAGCTTGCGCTTGGCCTCCTCGATCGAGGCGCGGGCCACGTCGACGGGGTCTCCGACGCCGTTGCCGGGCGACGGCGCGAAGACGGGGACGCCGACGCGCTCACCGTTGACCTGGAGCTGGTTCACCGCGTTGGGCCGCTGGAGGTCGGCGGCGACGAGGATCGGCGTACGGCCCTGGTCCTTGAGCCACAGCGCGAGCTTGGCGGCCAGGGTCGTCTTGCCGGCGCCCTGGAGGCCGGCCAGCACGATGACGGTCGGGCCGGACTTGGCGAAGCGCAGGCGGCGGGTCTCGCCGCCGAGGATGGTGACGAGCTCCTCGTTGACGATCTTGACGATCTGCTGGGCGGGGTTCAGCGCACCGCTGACCTCCTCGCCGCGGGCCCGCTCCTTGACCGCGGCCACGAACTCCTTGACCACCGGCAGGGCGACATCGGCCTCCAGGAGGGCGATCCGGATCTCGCGTGCGGTGGTGTCGATGTCGGCCTCGGAGAGCCGGCCCTTGCCTCGCAGGTTCTTGAACGCGTCGGCAAGGCGGTCGGAGAGCGTGGCGAACAAACTGAGGTCCTTCGTCGAGGAGCGGGGCAACAACCTCCAAGGTTAGGTCATGGCGCCTTGAGTGGGGCCATTCCAGACGTCACGGTGGCCCCACGTCGAGCTGCTCAACTGGTCGGGGTGAGGGCCTCGCGGACGGCGTGGGCGGCCTGGGAGGCGCGGAGGTCGCCGAGGGCGCCGGCACCCTCCTCCTGCACGTAGAAGACGTCGACCGCCTGGGGGCCGAGGGTGTCGACGTGGGCCGAGCGGACCGTGAGGCCCTGGGCGGCCAGGGCCGCGCAGACCAGGTAGAGCACCCCGGTGCGGTCGGCGGCCCGGACCTCGAGCACGGTCGACTGGGACGACGCCTCAGGACGGATCACGACGGTCGGGGCGAGGCCCTCGCCGAGCGTACGTCGCAGCCGCGCGGCCGGATCGAGCCTGCCGGCGGCGATCGCCTCGAACCGCTGGCGCAGCACGGCCCCGTCGAGATGGGCGTCCGCGATGTCCCAGACCGACACGGCCACGTCGCCCTGGCTCCAGGCGCGGGCCGCCCGGACCGATGCGCGCTGGGTTGCGAACAACGCCGCCACGTCCGCCAGGAGACCGAGGCGGTCGGGGGCGATCACGGTCACCTGGGCACCGTCATCGAGGAGCTCGAGGTCGATGCACGTGGCGCCCTTGCGCACGGCCCTGGGCACCGCGACCTCGGCCCAGGTCGGCTTGGCCAGGGCCTCGACCTGGGCCCCGCCCAGCGCCTCGGCCGCCTGTCGCCCCACCGTGTCGATGAGGTTGGCCCGCCAGGTGGACCAGGCCTTCGGCGCCGTGGCGCGCGCGTCGGACTCGGTGAGCGCCCGGAGCAGGTTGAGCGCCTCGAGGTCGGGGACCCGCTCCGTGACCCGGCGGACGGTCGCGGGGTCGTCCGGGTCACGCGCGCTCGCGGTCTCGGCGAGCAGCAGGTGCCAGCGCACCAGGGTGCCGACCAGGTCGACCGAGCGATCGTCGAAGCCCATCCGGGTCGCGATCGCCCGGGCGATCGGCTCGCCCGCGACGCTGTGCTCGGTCAGCTCGCCCTTGCCGATGTCGTGGAGCAGGGCGGACACCATCAGCACGTCGGGTCGGCCGACGTGACGGATCAGGACGGATGCCTCGATGCACGTCTCGACGAGGTGCCGGTCGACGGTGAACCGGTGGATCACCGACGCGTGGGGCAGCAGCCGGATCCGCTCCCACTCGGGCAGCACCCGGTCCATCGCGCCGGTCTCCTCGAGCGTCTCCCAGACTGCACGCAGCCCCGTACCTGCGGCCAACAGCCGGACGAAGAGCTGGCGTGCCCCTTCGGGCCAGGGATCGGGCAGGGCGGGGCCCTCGCGGACCAGGCGCGCCGTGCTCGTCGGCGACAGCTCGACGTCGCGCTCGGCCGCCAGCGCGGCCGCGCGCAGCAGCAGCAGTGGGTCGTTGGCAATGTCGGCGTCGGCGTCGAGCACCACCTCGCCCGCGGAGAGCGCGACTCCGGGACCGAGCGGCTCGAGCTGGGGTCGCCGGGCGGCCGCGGGCGACGACGGCCGGGCCAGCACGTCGTCCGCCCGCCGCCACGTCAGCCGCGAGAGGTGCGCGATCCGCCGGCCCAGCACGCGGAGGTGCCGCTGCACGGCCGCGGCGTCGGCCAGCCCGAGGCCCGGGGCCAGCTCGGCCCAGACGTCGGGCCCGATGCGGTCGCCCGCACGGCCGGCCACGTCGTGCAGGACGTCGCGGGCGTCGAGCAGGGCGAGCCTCGAGCGTTCCAGGTCGACGTGCGGGACGTCGACCAGCCAGGTGGCGACGAGTGCCTTGAGGACACCGGCGTCCCGAAGGCCACCTTCGGCCTCCTTGATGTCGGGCACCGACACGTGGGCCAGCTCGCCCATCAGCTGGTGCCGGGACTCGACCATCTGACGGAGCTCGGGCAGCCGCTCCTTCGCGGTCCGCCGCCAGTGGGTGAGCACCTGCGTGCGCAGCCGCAGCGTGAGGTTCGGGTCACCGGCCAGGTGGCGCAGGTCGAGCAGGCCGAGGACGACCCGGAGGTCACCCGCCGCGGCGTCCAGCATGCCGCTGAACGTCCTGACCGAGTGGTCGAGCTTGGTGCCCGAGTCCCACAGCGGGTACCAGACCTGCTCGGCCCCCGCCCCGAGGTCGACGTCGTCGTTGGCGACGAGCACCACGTCGAGGTCGGAGTACGGCGCCAGCTCGGACCGCCCGTACCCGCCGACCGCCACGAGCGCCGCACCGGTCTCGGGCAGCCCGGCGCCGGCGTAGGCCTGCACGCACCGCTCGTCGGCGGCGGCGGTGCGCTGTCGCCGTCCCTGGACTGTCATGGCTTCACCGAGAGGATTGTGACGCGCGTGACCGACCCGCCCGGTGCGTCTCGGCAGCCGGGCGGGTCGGCGTTCACTGCTAGATGGCGGCCTGGTCGCGGTCGCCGGTGCGGACGCGGACGACGGTGTCGACCGGGCTGACCCACACCTTGCCGTCACCGATCCGGCCGGTCTGCGCCGTCTTGGTGATGATCCCCACCACGTCCTCGGAGTCGGCGTCGTCGATGACGATCTCGATCCGGATCTTGGGGACCAGCGCGATGTCGTACTCCGCGCCGCGGTAGACCTCGGTGTGGCCCTTCTGCCGGCCGTACCCGCTGACCTCGCTGACGGTCATGCCGGTCACGCCGAAGGTCTCGAGCGCCTCACGGACGTCGTCCCACTTGTGCGGCTTGATGACTGCGGTGATGAGCTTCATGCGTTGGCTCCTTCGGAGACGGAGGTCTTGGTGGTGCCGAGGACTCCCCCGGACCCACCGCCCATGAGACGGGCACCCGCCTGGCCGACGAGGTCGTACGCCGTCTCGCCGTGCTGGGTGTAGTCGATGCCCTCGGCCTCGGTGTCCTCGTGGATGCGCCAGCCGATCGTGTACTTGATCCCGAGGGCGACGACGAGGGTGAAGACCCCGGACCAGAGGATCGCGAACAGGGCGGTCAGGGTCTGGATGACGAGCGGCTTGATGCCGCCGCCGTAGAACAGGCCGTCGATGGCGCCCGGCGCGGAGGCCGTGGACAGCAAGCCGATGAGCACGGTGCCGATGATGCCGCCGACCAGGTGCACGCCGACCACGTCGAGCGAGTCGTCATAGCCGAAGCGGTACTTGAGGCCGACGGCGTAGGCGCAGAGGGCGCCGGCCGCCGCACCGATGATCATGGCTCCGTAGATGTTCACCGCCCCACAGGCGGGCGTGATGGCGACCAGGCCCGCGACCACGCCGGACGCGGCGCCGAGCGACGTGGCGTGCCCGTCCCGGAACCGCTCCACGACGAGCCACGCCAGCATGGCGGCACAGGTGGCCAGCGTGGTGTTCATCCAGGTGACACCGGTCTCCGACATGAACTGGGCGGTGTCCTTGACGCCGCCGTCGCCCTCCACGAACACGATGGAGCCGACGTTGAAGCCGAACCAGCCGAACCACAGCAGGCCCGCACCGATCATCGTCAGCGGCAGGTTGTGTGGCCGGATGGCCTCCTTGCCGAAGCCGAGCCGCTTGCCGATCACCAGCACCAGCACCAGGCCGGCCATGCCGGCGTTGATGTGCACGACCGTGCCGCCCGCGTAGTCCTGCGGGAAGACGTTCGCGACGCCGTCGGTGACACCGAAGAGCCTGGCCGACAGACCGTCCGGGTTGAGGCCCGACAGGAAGCCGCCGCCCCACACCATGTGGGCCAGCGGGAAGTAGCTGAGGGTGATCCAGATCGGGACGAACACCATCCAGGCCGAGAACTTCACCCGGTCGGCGATCGCGCCGCTGATCAGCGCCGCGGTGATGACCGCGAAGGTCATCTGGAACGCGACGTACACGTAGCTGTCGGCACCGACACCGTCGAGACCGAAGGCGGTGAAGGGGTTGCCGAACAGGGTGCCGACGTCGGTGCCGGCGAACGACATCGACCAGCCCCACAGCACGTAGACGATGCCGACGACGGCCATCGCGCCGAACGACATCATCATCATGTTCAGCACGGACTTCGAACGGCTCATACCGCCGTAGAACAGGGCCAGCGCGGGCATGGTCATCATCAGGACGAGCGAGGATGCCACCAGCATGAAGGCGTAGTAGCCGTCCATGGAACCTCCCAGAGATTCATTGGGAAACGTATGGGTCGGGACCGGCCCCGCCTCGACCGCGTTGTCGCGAGAAGACCGCCCCCTGTTGCCCCGAAGCCTCACGACGCGACGTTTCGCCGTGCGCCGCCGCACGTTTCGGTGAGGAAAAGAAGCGGGCGACTCTGTTACATCCGTGTGAACGGGGTCGTGGGGCGGGATACCCGGTCGACCGGGTATCCGGGACGTTCGGTGAGGTTGCAACCCACGCGAACGTCAAGGAACGACACCGAACCTTGAGCCGCCCGGGGTTCGGTAACCTCACGCGGGTGAGCCGACGCTTGGCCGTGATGGCCCACTACGACCACCGGGGCGGCGTCGGCCCCCACGTCCGGCGCCAGGTCGAGTCGGTCGCCGGCGCGGTCGACCGGATGATCGTCGTCTCCACCGCGGACCTCACCGAGGAGTCCCGGACCTGGCTCGCCGAGCGCGCCGAGCTGGTCGAGCGACCCAACTACGGCTACGACTTCACCAGCTACCAGGTCGGCCTGCACCGGGCGGGGCTGGCGGGTGACCTGACGTCGTACGACGAGGTCGTCATCTGCAACGACACGTACGTGCCGGTGACGCCGTACGACGTCATCTTCGCCGCGATGGCCGACCAACCCGTCGACTTCTGGGGCCTCACCCGCACCGAGCGCGTCGCCCCGCACGTGCAGAGCTTCTTCGTGGCGTTCCGGCCGTGGGTGATCGGGTCGGCGACCTTCCGGCGGTTCTGGACCGGGCTCGACCCGCTGTCGACGCGGCGGCAGGTGATCATGCAGCACGAGGTCGGGCTCAGCGGTGGTCTGCACTGCGCGGGCTTCCGGTCCGGCTCGTACTTCCGGGAGACCGACACCGACCGGCGGCTGGCCCGCCGGCGGGTGCGGTGGTGGGCGGCGCACCGCCCGGGGCTGACGCGGACGCGCGCGGGACTCGACACCTTCCGCGACCGCGCCCGCGAGCCGTGGAACCCGTCGGCCGCGCTGGCCGACCGTGCCCTCGACGGCGGCCGGCTGCCGTACGTCAAGCTCGACACCCTGCGCTTCGACCCGTACGGCCTCGGGGCCGACAAGCTGCTGGCCTACTGCGAGGAGCAGCTGCCCGATGCGTTCGCCGGCGTGCGCGAGTTCATCGACGACACCGCCGTCTTCTACCCGCCCCGGCCAACCGAGAAGCTCCGCGCGACGCCGCCCGCCCTGGTCCCGTTGCGCCGCCAGGTGGAGTACCGCCGTGTCCCCTGACCTCCCCGACCCGCTCGCCTCGGGGCTGCTCGACCGGGACTGGGTCGGCGCCCAGCTCGGCACGGTCTTCGCCTCCGACGAGGACGCCGCCGCGCGCTGCCTCGAGCCCGAGGCCGACTGCTCGCCGCACCCGCTGTACGAGCCCACCTGGGGCGGCGCATCGCCGCACCCGCTGGTGGACGTGGCCCGGATCGTGGCCGCGAACCCCGAAGCGGCCCGGCACCCGCACGGGCCGCTGGCGTGGTGGGTCGCCCAGGCCCGGGAGGACTCTCCGGTCCCGGTGCCCGAGGGAGTCCCCGAGGTCGCGTGGGGCCGGTTGCGCGGCGCCGCCCTCGAGGCGGCCGAGCGACGGGCGCAGACCGACGAGGTCCGCCTGGCCCAGCGACGTTCGAAGCTGCCGCCCAGCGCCCGGGCCGCCCCGCCGCCCCTGCCTGCGCCGGGCGACGAGCCCCTGGTCTCCGTCGTCCTGGCCGTCAGCGACGACGGACCGCGGTTGCGCGCGGTCGTGGACACGGTCCAGGCCCAGTCGTACGGCGGGTGGGAGCTGGTCGTCGTCGACGACGGCTCGGCCGACGACACGACCGCGGTGCTGGCCGGCATCGCGACGTTCGAGCCGCGCGTCGTTCCGATGTCGGTGCCGCGGGGCGGGCTGGCCCGGGCGCGCAACGCGGCCCTCGCCCGCGCGCGGGGGACGTACGTCGCGTTCGTGGACCCCGACCACACCTGGCACCCCGACTTCCTGGCGGTCATGCTCGGCCACCTGGAGGCGGACGGGGCCTCGATGGCGCATGCCGCGATGCGGGTCACGCGCGGCGACGACGCGTCGTACCGGGCCGTCGACGGCGGCCGCGACCACCTGCTCGCACACGAGCACGTCGACCTCGCCGCGTTCGTCGCCCGGCGTGAGGTGGTGAACGAGGTCGGCGGGTTCGACGAGACGCTCGGCGGGGCCGAGTCCCTGGACCTGCTGGTCAAGCTGGCCGCGACGGCGCCGATGCCGCTCGTGTCCCGGGTGCTGCTCGACCGCGCGGCGGACGCGCCGGACGACGACCCCCGCTGGACGGCGACGGTCCTGGAGCGCCACCTCGTCGACTGGACCACCGCGCAGCACCGACCCCGCGAGTCGCGGCGGGTCAGCATCGTGCTGCACACCACGGCCGACCTCGACCGCACGGTGCGCTGGGTCACCCGGACGATGTCCCGGCGCCGCGAGGGTGCCGACCTCGAGCTGGTCGTGGTCGGTGCCCGGCTGCCGAGGGCCGTCGAGCTCCCTCTCGCGATGCTGCTCGCGACGTACCCGAACGCGCGGCTGCTGGCGCCGCTCGCCCGGATCGGTCCGGCCGTCTGCACCAACCTCGGGATCGCGGAGACCAGCGGGGAGGTGGTGGTCCTCGCGCGTACCTCGGCCAACCCGCCGCGCGACGCGTTCCACGGCCTGACGTCGGCCCTGTCCGACCACGAGGTCGCCGTCGCCCAGCCACTGGTCGTCGACCGGCCCGGGCTGGTCGTCAGTGCCGGCGCGGTGTTCGGGCCGGGCCGCACCCACCCCGAGCCGTTCCTGGCCGGCCATTCGGTGGCCGACGCCCAGGCCCTCGACTCGCGGGAGGTACCCGCCCCGCTGTCGCCCGTCGTGGCGGTCCGGGGGTCGGAGCTGGTCCGCCTGCGCGGCTTCGACGTGTGGATCGGCGACGCTCTGCCCGAGGTCGAGCTCGGTGTCCGGATGGCCGCGCAGGGTGGCGGCGCGACGGTGGTCGTGCCTCGGTCGCCGCTGGTGCTCAAGGCCGGACAGCTGCCGCGGCTCGACACCGCCTCCAGCGGAGTCCGCGCGCTCCAGGAGCGGTGGCCGGAGTCGCCGCGCGGGTCCGAGGAGGCCTGGGCCCGTGCCGGTTTCGAGGTGGTCGGTCGCCGCTGGGAGGACCGCACCGTCCCGCCGGGCACCGACCACGAGCCGCTGGACGCCCCGGCCCTGACGCCGCGCACCCTCGTGCGGCCGCTGCGGGCCGCCGTACGAGAAGGGCCTCCGGCGCTGCGCTGGGCGGTGGACATCGCGGCCCCGTCGGGCCGGCGAGGGCAGCGCTGGGGCGACGCGTACTTCGCGCGCTCGATGGCCGACGCCCTCGAACGCCTCGGCCAGCGGGTCACCATCGACACCCGCGACCAGCGCCACCGGGACACGCGCGACCTGGACGACGTGGTGCTCGTGCTGCGCGGGCTCGACCGGGTCGCGCCGGCGCCCGGGCGGGTCAACCTGCAGTGGGTGATCAGCCACCCCGACCTGGTGACCGGCGAGGAGATGGCCGGCTTCGACCGCGTGTACGCCGCCAGCGCGACGTGGGCGGCCCGGACGTCGGCGGCGACGGGGATCGACGTCACCCCGCTGCTCCAGTGCACCGACCCGCGGCTGTTCAACCCCTCACGGGCAGAGCCCGACACCGGTGCCCCCGTGCTGTTCGTCGGCAACTCCCGCGACGTCTACCGCCGGTCCGTACGGTCTGCGCTCGCCGTCGGCGCCGAGGTCCAGGTGCACGGGTCCGACTGGGAACGCTTCCTCGCCCCGACCATGATCGCCTCGAAGATCGTCGCCAACGAGGACCTCGGCCCCCTCTACTGCGCGGCCGGCGTCGTCCTCAACGACCACCACGACGACATGCGCCGCGACGGGTTCCTGGCCAATCGGCTCTTCGACGTGACCGCCTGCGCCGCCCGGCTGGTCACCGACGAGATCGACGGACTCGCCGACGTGTTCGGCGACGTCGTCCGGACCTTCCACGACGAGACCGAGATGGGCCCCCTGCTCGCCGACCCGGCCTCAGCCTTCGCGCCGCGGGAGGTACGGGTCGCGCTCGCCGAGACCGTCATGCGCGAGCACTCCTTCGACCACCGTGCCGAGGTGCTGCTCGACGACGCCGCGAGGGTGCTCGCCCGCTGAGTTCCGCCGTACGTGGCGTGTGTTCCCTGAACTTGGCGTGCCTCGCTAGGCACGCCATGTTCAGGATTCTCCGGCCAGCCGGAGAAATCTCCCGCCCTCAGCCCAGCAGCGCGTCGACGAAAGCGCGCGGGTCGAACGGGGCCATGTCGTCGGCCCCCTCGCCGAGGCCGACCAGCTTGACCGGCACCCCGAGCTCGCGCTGGACGGCGACCACGATGCCGCCCTTGGCGGAGCCGTCGAGCTTGGTGAGCACGATGCCGGTGACGTCGACGACCTCGGCGAACACGCGGGCCTGGGTCATGCCGTTCTGGCCGGTCGTGGCGTCCAGGACGAGGAGCACCTCGGTCACCGGCGCCACCTTCTCGATGACGCGCTTGATCTTGCCGAGCTCGTCCATCAGCCCGGCCTTGTTCTGGAGGCGGCCGGCGGTGTCGACGATGACCGTGTCGACGCCGCGTGCCTCGCCCTCGCGTACCGCGTCGTAGGCCACGCTCGCGGGGTCGCCGCCCTCGGGGCCGGTGACCACCTCGACGCCGACCCGCTCGGCCCAGGTCGACAGCTGGAGCACCGCGGCGGCACGGAACGTGTCGGCCGCACCGAGCAGGACGGACTTGTCCTCGGCGACCAGGATCCGCGCCAGCTTGCCGACGGTCGTGGTCTTGCCGTTGCCGTTGACGCCGACGACCAGCACGACGCCGGGATGTCCGTCGGCGCCGGTGATCTGGAGGCGACGGTCCATGTCGGGTCCGACGAGCTTGACCAGCTCGTCGCGCAGCACCGTCTTCGGGTCGCCCGCCTCGGCGCCGTCGACGCGCAGCCGCTTCCGCAGCCCGTCGACCAGCTCCTGGGTCGGGGCGACTCCCACGTCGGCGGTCAGCAGGGTGTCCTCGATCGCCTCCCACGTGTCCTCGTCGAGCCGGTCGCGCGACAGCAGCGCCAGCAGCCCGCGGCCGAAGCCGCCCTGCGCGCCGGCCAGCCGCTGCCGTAGCCGGACCAGCCGGGACGCCGCCGTCTCGGGCTTCTCGACCGTGGGAGCGGCCGGCTCCTCGACGAGCAGGTCGTCGGCCACCGGGACGTCGGTGTCCGCGCGCGGCGGCGAGATGACGTCCGTACCGTGCGTCGGTGCGGGCACCGACTTGCGGCGCCGTCCGCTCGTCACCAGTCCGATCAGCAGACCGATCGCGACGACGGCGATGCCGATGATCAGGTACAGCCAGTCACCCATGGCGACCATCCAACCAGCCACGGAATCATGCCCAAAAACAGGCCAGAATCAGGCGCGGTGCTGACCCGGACCGGTGTCGGTCCTGGTCGGCCGAGCGTCGAGTGGCGACTCGAGGGTCTCCGGCGTGCCGCCGTCGGCCGGCATCACGTCACCGGGCTCGGGCTCGACGGTCGGGAGCGACCGCGCACCCTTGCGCATCAGCCGTCCCAGCCACGGCGCACCGGGCAGGTCCTCGCCGCGGTGCGGGAAGGCGACGTACACCGCCACCACCACGGCGACCAGCACGATCACCACCATCGACACCACGATCTGAGTCATGCCGTCCACCTTGGCACAGTGAAGGAGATCACCCTGCTTCGGCCTCGCGGAGCCGCTGGCTGATCACGGCGGAGACGCCGTCGCCGCGCATGGTGACGCCGTACAGCGCGTCGCCGACCTCCATGGTCCGCTTCTGGTGGGTGATCACGAGGAGCTGGGAGCTCTCGCGCAGCTCCTCGTAGATCTCCAGCAGGCGGCCCAGGTTGGTGTCGTCGAGCGCGGCCTCGACCTCGTCGAGGATGTAGAACGGCGACGGCCGGGCCTTGAACAGCGCCACCAGGAACGCCACCGCGACCAGCGACCGCTCGCCGCCGGACAGCAACGACAGGCGCTTGACCTTCTTGCCCGCCGGTCGGGCCTCGACCTCGATGCCGGTGTTGAGCATGTCGTCGGGGTCGGTGAGCACCAGTCGGCCCTCGCCACCCGGGAAGAGCCGCGTGAACGTGGAGTCGAAGGCGGCCGACACGTCGGCGTACGCCTCGGTGAACACCTGCTCCACCCGCGAGTCCACCTCGCGGACGATGTCGAGGAGGTCCTTGCGGGTCTTCTTGAGGTCCTCGAGCTGCTCGGTGAGGAACTTGTGCCGTTCCTCCATCGCCGAGAACTCCTCGAGCGCCAGCGGGTTGACCCGGCCCAGCATCGCGAGCGACCGCTCGGCGGTGCGCAGCCGCTTCTGCTGCTCCTCGCGCACGTACGGCGTGGGGTCCGGCAGCACGCCGTCCTCGCCCGCCGAGGTCGGCGGCACGAGATTCGCCGGGCCGTACTCGGCCGCGAGCCCGTCCACGTCGAGCCCGAGCTCCTCGAGGGCTCGCTCGGCCAGCTGCTCGATGCGCATCTTCTGCTGGGTACGGGCCATCTCGTCGCGGTGCACCGAGCTGACCAGCTCGTCGTGCTCGCGGGTGAGCTCGCGCAGGCGGGCGCGGGTCGCGACCAGCTCCTGCTCGCGGTCGCGGCGGGTCGCCTCCACGGCCGACCGCTCCTCGGCGGCCCGGTGCACCGACACCTCGAGCCGGGCGAGCACCGCGGCCACGGCAGTCCCGACCGCCTGGGCCGCCCGGCCCTCGCGGACCAGCCGTTCGCGCCGTTCGGCCGCGCGGGCGCGGGCGTCACGCTCGGCCTGGGCGGCGGCGAGCAGCGAGTCGGCGCGGCCGTGCAGGGCGCGGCCACGCTCCTCGGAGGTCCGCAGCGCGAGCCGCGCCTCCATCTCGCGACCGCGGGCCGTGCGGGCCGCCTCGGCCAGCCGCTCCCGTTCGGTGGTGTCGGGCTCCTCGTCGGGAGCCGACTCGGCGGTCGTCAACCGCTGCTCGAGGTCGGCGAGGCCGGCCAGGTCCTGGTCGCGGGCGTGCTCGGCGTTGCCGATCGCGGTGTCGAGGCGCTCGGCCTCGGAACGCGCCGACCGGGCCTGCGAACCGAACTGCCCCAGCTGTTCGGCCACCGCAGCCAGCGTCGCGTCGGACTCGTGCAGCTTGGCCAGCGCGACGTCGACCCGTTGCCGGGCGTCGAGCCGCTCGCTCTCGAGCCGGGAGATGTCGAACCCCAGCCGCTCGCTGACCGCCGTCGCCTCCAGCAGCTGGGCCGACGCCTCGTCGACCGCCGCCTGGATCTCCAGCAGGCTGGGCTGCGAGCTCGACCCACCGGCGGCCGCGAACGCGCCGAGGACGTCGCCCTCGCGCGTCACCGCGGTCACGTCGGGCAGCTCGGCCACGAGCGCCCGCGCGACGGTCAGGTCGTCGACCACTGCCACCTTGTGCAGCAGCCGCACGAGCGACGGCCGCAGCTCGTCGGGGCACTCGACCGCGTCGACGGCGTACGACGCGTGGCTGGGGAGGCCCGGCCACGAACCCTCGTCCACCGGGCCCCCGCCCAGCACCAGTCCGGCGCGGCCGAGGTCGTGGGTCTTGAGGTGGTCGATCGCGGCGATGGCGGCGTCCGGGTCGGTCACGGCCACCGCGTCGGCGGCCGAGCCGAGGGCCGCGGCCACGGCGGTCTCGTACCCCGACCGCACCGACAACAGCGCGGCCACCGAGCCGAGCAGGCCCGAGACGTGGTCGGTCGCGGCGAGCAGCGCACCCGCGCCGTCGCGGCGGTTGAGGCCCATCTCGAGGGCCTCCGTGCGGGCGGCCAGCGACGACCGCTCGCGGTCGGCCAGCTGCACCTCGTCGCGGGCCTTCTCGAGCCGGGCGGTGACGTCGTCGAGCAGGGCGACCGCCGACTCGTGCTCGGCGTCGAGGCCCTCCTCCCCGGCGTCGAGGCCGGCGACCTTCGTCTCGAGGGCCGTGAAGTCACGCTGGGCGCGCTCGACGCGGGCGGCGGCGTCCTGCCGCGCGTCGCGGAGCCGGCCGATCTCGTCGTCGGCCGCGGCGGCGCGGGTCCGCAGCGCGTTGACCTGGCCGTGCAGCCGCGCCAGCCCTTCGCGGCGGTCGGCGGCGGCGCGGACCAGCCCGGCCACGCGGCGCTCCTCCTCGGCGGCGGCGTCCTCGGACGTACGACGTCCGGTCACCGCCTGCTCGAGCGTCGTCCGGTGGGTCTCCACCTCGGCACCGATGACCTGCTCCTGCTCACGGACCGCAGTGGCCTCGGCCTCGAGCTGGTCGGGGTCGCGACCGGACTCGGTGGGCTCGGCCTCGGCGGACGCGGCGTTGCGCAGCCGCTCGGTGGCCAGCGACTGCGTGCCCCGGAGCCGCTCGCGGAGCCCGGAGAGGGCGAACCAGGTGTCCTGCGCCTGCGACAGCACCGGCAGGTCGTCGCGCAGCGAGGTCTCCAGCTCCGTTTCCCGCTCGTTGGAGCTCGCGAGCTTGGCCTCGACCTGCTCACGGAGCTCGACCAGGATCGTCTCGTCGGCCATCTCCTGCTCGAGCGCGGTCCGCGCCGTGACGAGGTCGTCGGCCATCAACCGGGCGCGAGCGTCGCGGGCGTCGGCCTGCACGGTGGCGGCCTGGCGGGCCACCTCGGCCTGGCGGCCCAGCGGCTTGAGCTGGCGGCGGATCTCGGAGAGCAGGTCGCCGAGCCGCATCAGGTTGCCGTCGGTGGCGTCGAGCTTGCGGAGCGCCTTCTCCTTGCGCTTGCGGTGCTTGAGGACGCCGGCCGCCTCCTCGATGAAGCCGCGCCGGTCCTCCGGCGTCGCGTGCAGGATCGTGTCGAGCTGGCCCTGACCGACGATGACGTGCATCTCGCGGCCGATGCCGGAGTCGCTGAGCAGCTCCTGGACGTCGAGCAGCCGGCACGAGGTGCCGTTGATGGCGTACTCGGACCCGCCCGAACGGAACATCGTCCGGCTGATCGTGACCTCGGCGTACTCGATCGGGAGCGCGCCGTCGCTGTTGTCGATCGTCAGCAGCACCTCGGCGCGGCCCAGCGGCGGTCGGCCGCTCGTACCGGCGAAGATGACGTCCTCCATCTTGCCGCCGCGCAGCGACTTGGCCCCCTGCTCGCCCATCACCCAGGCGAGCGCGTCGACCACGTTGGACTTGCCGGAGCCGTTCGGGCCGACGATGCACGTGATGCCCGGCTCGAGCTGCAGGGTCGTCGACGAGGCGAAGGACTTGAACCCCTTCAGGGTCAGGCTCTTCAGGTACAACGGAGCTCCTCACGCCGGTCTACGGACAGACGTCATCGTGGTGTGCGCGGGGAAGCAGCCCGCCCAGCCTAATCGCCCGGGCTCCCTCGCTCCGAAACCCGCCTGCGTGTGTCGGCCACGGGACCGTACGGTCGGGACATGCCCACCCCCACGCCTGCGACGAGCTGGATCAAGAGCATCACGGTCGACTGCGAGGACGCCCTCCCGGTGGCCGCCTTCTGGGCCGCGGCCCTCGGCGGCGAGCTCGACGAGGACTCCACGTCGGACAAGGCGTACGTCGAGGCGCCCGGCTGGGGGGGCGTCAACCTGTGGTTCCAGCGCGTGGCCGAGCCCAAGACCGCCAAGAACCGCCTCCATCTCGACCTCCGCGCCCCGGGGTCGGTCCCGGACGAGGTCGCCCGCCTCGAGGCCCTCGGCGCCACGGTCCAGGCCGTCCACGGTGACGACGGCGACCACGAAGGAGCCCTCACCGTGATGCTCGACCCCGGCGGCAACGAGTTCTGCGTCGAGCTCTGACCCCACTGGCCGCGCGGGCACGTCCGGGCACGCCGATGGACCGGCGGCGACCCGTCAGGTCGCCGTCATCGCCTCGCCGGTCAGACCGGCTGCATCTCCTTGAGCTCATCCGGCTGGAGGTCGAGGAGGGCGACAGCCGCGGCCTGGGCCAGGCGGTCGTTCTCGTCCTGCAGTCGAGCGATGAGCTCTTCCAGGTCACGCACGCGCACACGAAGTCGGGTGTTCTCCGACAGGAGGTGGGCGGCGGTCCGCTGGTCGCTGTGGAAGGTGCCGAGCAGCGCCTTGGCCATGTAGTAGAAGCCTTCCGGAATACGGTTGACAGCCCGACGTGAGGGCCGTCTTCAAGGGTGACACTCCGCGCCCCCGTGGTCAATCTCACGGCACCCCTGATCCGGACCGCCGCGCGCGCGGCGCCGGTTGGCAGACGGGGCAGAAGTACGACGACCGGTTCATGAAGGCGACCCGGCGGACCGGCGCCCCGCAGCGGTCGCACGGGCGGCCCTCCTGGCCGTAGGCGTGCAACGAGCGGTCGAAGTAGCCGGACTGGCCGTTCACGTTCACGTACAGCGCGTCGAACGACGTACCGCCCTCACGCAGGGCCGCAACCATCACCTGGTGGGCGTGCTCGAGCAGCTCGCGGACCTTGGCGGCGGGCAGCCGGTCGCCGCGGCGCTCGCCGTGGACCATCGCCCGCCACAGGGCCTCGTCGGCGTAGATGTTGCCGACCCCCGAGACGAGGGTCTGGTCGAGCAGCTGTCGCTTGACGGCCGACTGCCGCTTGCGCACGCGCCGGACGAACGCGTCCACGTCGAACTCGGGGTCGAGCGGGTCCCGGGCGATGTGGGCGATCTCGAGCGGCAGCTCGGCGCCGCCCTCGGAGACCAACAGCCCCCCGAACATCCGCTGGTCGGCGAACCGCAGCTCGGTGCCCGCGAACCGGTCACCGCCCAGCGTGAACCGGACCCGGAGGTGCCGGTCGTCGGGGGCAGCGGCGGGCTGGACGAGCATCTGCCCGCTCATGCCGAGGTGGCCGAGCAGGGCGTCGCCGTTGTCGAGGGCGAGCCAGAAGTACTTGCCGCGACGCCGAGCGGCCTCGACGCGGCGGCCGGTCAGCGCAGCGGCGAACCCGCTCGAGCCGCGCGGGTCACGACGTACGGGCCTCGGGTGCAGCACCTCGACCCGGTCGAGGGAGGCGCCCACGACGTGGCGCTCCAGGCCGGCGCGGACGACCTCGACCTCGGGCAGCTCGGGCACGCGGCCAGCTCTCCAGCCGGCTCAGGCGTCGGCGGAGGACGCGAGGTCGAGCCCCGAGATGCCCGAGAGGTCGCCGTACGCCGTCTCGGCCGCGGCCTGCTCGGCTTCCTTCTTCGAGCGGCCGACCCCGTTGCCGTAGAGGTCGTGGCCCACCCGGACCTGGGCGGTGAACGTCTTCATGTGGTCGGGGCCCTCGTCCTGGATGACGTACTCGGGCACGCCGAGGCCGCGCTCGGCGGAGAGCTCCTGCAGGGAGGTCTTCCAGTCGAGGCCGGCGCCGAGCACGGAGGCCGCCTCGATGAGCGGGTCGAAGAGCATGTGCACGAGCGGGCCGGAGGCGTCGAAGCCGCCACTGAGGTGCACGGCACCGATCACGGCCTCGACGGTGTCGGAGAGGATCGAGGCCTTCATCCGGCCACCGGTCGACTCCTCGCCGCGGCCGAGCTTGACGTGGTCGCCCAGGGAGATGTCGCGGCCCACCTCGGCCAGCGCGCGGGCGTTCACGACGGCCGCGCGCAGCTTGGCCAGCCGGCCCTCACTGAGGTCCGGGTGGGTGACGTACAGCGTCTCGGTGACGACCACGCCGAGCACGGAGTCGCCGAGGAACTCCAGCCGCTCGTTGTTGGGCAGCCCACCGTGCTCGTAGGCGTACGAGCGGTGGGTCAGGGCGCGCTCGAGGAGCTCGGGCTCCAGGACCGGATCCCCGAGCGCAGCGCGGAGCGTGCCGTAGTTGGTCAGGGCAGCGACCGGGTCAGAGGACCTGACGACGGTCGGACCGGGCGCCGTACTGGCCGCACGTCCCGCACGCACGGTGCGGCAGGTGCTTCGCGCCGCACGCGGGGTTGGCACACGTCACCAGGGTCGGCGCGACGGCCTTCCACTGCGAGCGACGGTGACGCGTGTTGCTGCGCGACATCTTCCGCTTCGGGACAGCCACTGTTCTCTCCTACCGATCGTTCGTCTGGGTTGTCTCATCCTGCTGCAGCCCCGTCAGGGCCGCCCACCGCGGGTCGACCGGCTCCTCGTGCCCGTGGTCCGGGTCGTCCGCGAGCCGAGCGCCACATTCGACGCACAGTCCGGGGCAGTCCGGTTGGCACAAGGGCTGGAACGGCAGTGCAAGCACCACCGCGTCCCGCAGCAGCGGCTCCAGGTCGAGCAGGTCGTCCTGGAGCATGCTGACCTCGTCGTCCTCGTCGGGGTCGTGATCGCGGTCGTCGTAGACGTACAGCTCCTGGAGATCGACCTCGAGCTCGTCGGTGATCGGCCCCAGGCACCGGACGCACTCTCCCTCGAGCCCGGCTCGCGCCGTGCCCGTGACCAGTACCCCCTCCATGACCGCTTCCAGCCTCAGGTCGAGGTCGACCTGGGAGCCTTCGGGGACACGGAGGACTTCGATGCCCAGATCCGCGGGCGCCGGCACCGTTCGTGACACCCCGTGCATGGACCCCGGGCGGCGGCCGAGCTCGCGAGTGTCGAGCACGAGCGGCGCTCTCGGGTCCAGGTTGCTCAGGGAGATCACTTCCGGGTCGAAACACGCAGATCCAGGGGGAAGCGTACCCACCCCCCGCGCGCACGGGCAAAACCGCGGTCAGGCGTTCTCGCTGGTCAGACGCGCCACGAGCGCGTCGTTGACGAAGTCGGGGAGGAACCGGGACACGTCGCCGCCGAAACGGGCGACCTCCTTGACCAGGCTGGAGGCGAGGAAGGAGTACTCCGGGGCCGTCGGCACGAAGACGGTCTCGACCTCCTCGGCCAGCGAGGCGTTCATCTGCGCCATCTGCAGCTCGTAGTCGAAGTCGCTGACGGCCCGCAGCCCCTTGACGATCGCCTGCACGTCGTTGGCCCGGCAGAAGTCGGTCAGCAGCCCGGAGAACGACTCCACCCGGACGTTGTCGAAGCCGGCGCAAGCCTGCTCCAGCATCGCGATCCGCTCCTCGGCCGAGAACATCCGGCTCTTGGACGGGTTCACCCCGACCGCCATCACGACCTCGTCGAACAGCTTCGACGCGCGCCCGACGATGTCGAGGTGGCCCAGCGTGACCGGGTCGAACGACCCGGGGCAGACGGCTCGGGTCACATGCTTGGGCACGGGGGCTCCTGATCAGCGGGGGTGGGCGGCGTGACCGTACCAAAGGGTGGTCTCGCCGTACTTCCGCTCGCGGGTCTCCGAGAACCACGACGGCCACTGGGGCGCGCGGCTGCGGGACGACCGCTCGACCACGACCATGCCTCCGGGGACCACCCACTCACCCGACAGCTGCTCGAGGTTGCCGTCGACCTCGTCGCCGGTGGTCGGGTAGGGCGGGTCGAGGAACACGACGTCGTACGGCGCCACGGGCGGCCGCGCCAGGGTCGCCGTCACCGGGCCGACGACGACGTTGGCCCTGGGGAAGCCGAGGGTCTTGGCGTTGCTGCTGATCAGCGCGGCGGTGCGGCGGTCCTGCTCGACGAGGGTGACCACGCCGGCGCCTCGCGACCATGCCTCCAGCCCGACCGCACCCGACCCGGCGTACAGGTCGAGGAAGCGCAGCCCCTGCAGCGAGCCGCACCAGGACTCGATGGCCGAGAACAGCGCCTCGCGCACGCGGTCGCTGCTGGGGCGCGTGCTGGTCCCGCGGGGCGTGGTGAGACGACGCCCCCCGGCTGATCCCCCGATGATTCGTGTCATGGGAAGAAAGTCATGCTTTCTCCATGAAGTCAGACTGCCGTGATTGCTCCAACTCCGCCACAGCGTGGGCGAGCTCCGGCGCACCGGTGAGCTCCGGATCCCGCTCGAGCAGTCGGGTGGCCGCTTCGCGCGCGGCCACGATCGTGTCCTCGTCGCGGAGGACCCGGAGCATCGTGAGGCTGGACCGGAAACCGGACTGCGAGGCGCCGAGCACGTCCCCCTCGCGGCGCTGGTCGAGGTCGAGGCGGCTCAGCTCGAAGCCGTCGGTGGTGGCGGCCACGGCGTCCAGCCGTTCCCGGGCGGGTGAGAGCGCCTCGGCGTAGCTGACCAGCAGGCACAGGCCCGGCAGGCCGCCGCGGCCCACGCGACCGCGCATCTGGTGCAGCTGCGAGATCCCGAAGCGGTCGGCGTCGAGCAGCACCATCGTGGTCGCGTTGGCGACGTCGACGCCGACCTCGATGACGGTCGTGGACACCAGCACGTCGATCTCGCCCGCCGCGAACGAGCGCATCACGCGGTCCTTGTCGTCGGGCGGCATCCGGCCGTGCAGCATCTCCACGCGCAGCCCGGCGAGCGGACCGGACCGCAGTCGCTCCACCGCCTCGGTGACCGAGTTGAGGGGCGGCCGCTCGCCGGCCGGGCGGGCGAGAGGCGTGTCGACGAACTCCTCCTCCATCATGTCGATGACGTCGCGACCGCCCTCCTCCTGCTCGTCGCCGCTGATGCGGGGGCACACGACGTACGCCTGATGGCCCTTCTCGACCTCCTCCTTGACGCGCACCCAGACGCGCTCGATCCAGCCGGGGTGCTCGGCGAGCGGCACGACGTTCGTCTGGATCGGCGCCCGGCCGGCGGGCAGCTCCGACAGCGTGGACACCTCCAGGTCGCCGAACACCGTCATCGCCACCGTGCGCGGGATCGGGGTCGCGGTCATCACGAGCACGTGCGGCGGCCAGCCCGCCTTGTCGGTGAGCGCGGCCCGCTGCTCGACACCGAACCGGTGCTGCTCGTCGACCACCACCAGGCCGAGGTCGGCGAACATGACCTTCTCCTCGAGCAGGGCGTGGGTGCCGATGACGATGCCGGCCTCGCCCGTCACCATCCGCGACATGGCCTCGGCCCTCGCCGCCTTGGGCATCGAGCCCGTGAGCAGCGCGACCGTCGTGCCGTCTGCGGCGCCGCCGAGCATGCCGCCGGCGGCGAGGTCGCCGAGCATCGCCGTCATGGAGCGGTAGTGCTGCTGGGCGAGCACCTCGGTCGGCGCGAGCAGCGCCGCCTGGCCGCCCGAGTCGACGACCCGCAGCATGGCCCGCAGCGCGACGACGGTCTTGCCGGAGCCGACCTCGCCCTGGAGCAGGCGGTTCATCGGGTGGGGCTGCGCCAGGTCGGCCTCGATCACCTCGCCGACCGCCCGCTGCCCGTCGGTCAGGACGAACGGCAGCCGCTCGTCGAACGCCGCGAGCAGACCCCCGCCGCCCGAGCGGGCCTGGGCGCCCAAGGTACGGAGGAACGCACGCCTGCGCCCCAGCACGACCTGCGTGACCAGGGCCTCCTCGAACCGGTACCGCCGGCGACCGACCTCGACCTGGGCGAACGTGTCCGGCGCGTGGATCAGGTCGACGGCCGTGCGCGCGTCGACGACGTCGTACTCGTCGCGGATCTCCTCGGGGACCACCTCGGGCACGTCGTCGACGACCGAGCGGGCGAAGTTGACCGCGCGCTGGATGTCCCAGGACTCGATGCCCTTGGTCTGCGGGTAGATCGGGTAGAGGTCGCCGAAGTTGTCGACCATCCCGTCGCCCTCGCCGTCCTCGCTGGACTCGGCACCGAACAGCACCATGTGCGGGTTGGTGAGCTGCCAGTCGCCGCGGAAGGTGCTGACCTGGCCGCCGAACACCCCGCGCCGGCCCTTCGACAGCCGCTTGGCCTGCCACGAGGCGGTGCCCTGGCTCTTGGCGAAGAACGTCATCTTCAGCCGGGGACCGTCGGTCTGGAGCACGGTCTCCAGCCGGTAGGCCGGGCGTCCGCTCCGCTTGTCGCGGTAGGTCCGCAGCTCGCTGACGGCGATCTCGCCGACCACGGTGATCATCTCGCCCGGCTGGAGGTCGGCCACGTGGGTCAGCTCGCCGGTCTTGACGTAGCGACGGGGGAAGTGGCGCAGCAGGTCGCCCACGGTCTCGATGCCGAGGCCCTCGGCCAGCCGCTTGCGCTTGGTCGCCTTGTCGCCCAGCACGGTGGTGACGGGCGAGTCGAGGGTGATCACGGTCTACTCCACGGACATGAGGAGGGGATAGCGCTGCTGGCCACCGTCGTACACCATCACGTCGACATGGGGGTGCCGCTCCTCGACCCCGTCGGCGGTCCGCCGGGCCAGCTCGTCGCTCCCCTCGCCGCCCACGATCGTGACCAGCTCACCGCCGCCGGCCAGCAGCCGCTCGAGGACGTCGGCGGCCACCGTGTCGAGGTCCGAGCCGACCACGGCGAAGTCGCCGGCGATCACGCCCAGGATGTCGCCGGGCTCGCACGGGCCGGCCATCGTCATGGCCTGCCTGGCGGCGACGGTCACCGCACCGTGGCGGGCGTGGCGGGCGGTGGCGGTCATCTCGAGGACGTCCTGGTCGAAGGCGCGGCCGGGCTCGTGGACCGCGAGCGCGGCCAGGCCCTGCACCTGGGCCTCGGTGGGGATGACGGCGACCCGCACACCGTCGTCACCTTCCGCCGTCCGCGCCGCGGCCTCGGCCGCCCGCACCGAGTCGGCGTCGTTGGGCAGCACGATCACCTCGTGGGCCGAGCAGGCGCGGATGGCCTCGAGGATCATCCCGGTCGACGGCCGGTTCCCCGGTCCCCCGACGACGACGGTGGCGCCCGCCTCCTCGAACAGCTTCTCCAGTCCGGGACCGGCCGCGACCGCGACGACCTGGCGGCCCTTCCTGGTCGGCGTACGTCTGCCTCGAGCGGCCTCGACCTGCTCGGCGAAGTGCGTGACCCGGATCCGGTGCGGGCGCCCGGCGGCGATCCCGGCCTCGACCGCGGCGCCGACCTCGTCGGTGTGGACGTGGACGTTCCAGAGCCCGTCGCCGCCGACCACGACGAGCGAGTCCCCCAGGCCGGCGAGGGCCTGCTTGAGGTCCCGTACGTGCTCGTCGTCGGCGTCGAGCAGGTACATCACCTCGTACGCCGGCCCCTCGGGCGTCAGGTCCGGGTGCCCTGTCGCACCCGTATGCCCGGACGTCGGGATCGGGATCCGGTGCGCGCCGATGGGCGCGGTGACCGGGGTCGGCCGACGGCCGGTGAGCACCGTCTCCGCCGCGTCGAGGATCACGCTCAGGCCCCGGCCGCCGGCGTCCACGACGCCGGCGTCGCGCAGCACCGCGAGCTGGTCGGGCGTCCGGGCCAGCGCCTCGCGAGCCGCCGCCGCAGCGTCGGTGAAGACGTCGCGGGCGCGGGCGCCGGTCTGCTCCGCGCGGGTCTCGGCCGCCTCGGCCGCAGCCCGGATCACCGTCAGGATGGTGCCCTCCACGGGCGTCCCGACGGCGGCGTACGCGCCCTCGGTGGCCTCGCGCAGCGCCCGCGCCATGATGCTGGCGTTGCGCTCGTCGGCCGGCGCGCCGGCGATCGTGCTGGCGAGGGCACCGAGCATCTGGCTGAGGATCACGCCGCTGTTGCCACGGGCGCCGAGGAGGGCGCCACGACGCAGGCCTGCGAGACCGGCCACGAGGTCGCCGCTGTCCTGGGTGGCCTCGCGGAAGGCGTCGCGGGCCGCGGCCACGGTGAGGTACATGTTGGTGCCGGTGTCGCCGTCGGGCACCGGGTAGACGTTGAGGGCGTCGATCTCCTCACGGGCCTCGGCGAGCGCGTCGACGGCGATGTCGACGAACCGGAGCACCACCGCCAGCTCGATCGTGCCGCTGCCCCTGAGCGACTGACCGGGCACCTGCTCCATCTGGGGAACGTTAGTCGTCCGGTGCGGTGCGGACATGACAAGACCCCGGGTGTCGTTCCCGGGGTCTGAGTCGAGTGCAGGTGCGTCAGGTCAGCGGGAGACCTTGCCGGCCTTGAGGCAGGAGGTGCACACGTTCACGCGCTTCGGGGTGCCGTTGACCGTCGCCCGGACCCGCTGGATGTTGGGGTCGAAGCGACGGCGGGTGGCCTTCTTGGACCACGGACGGTTGTTGCCGAAGCCCGGCTTCTTGGCGCAGATGTCGCAGACGGCAGCCACGGTCATGCTCCTGGATCAGTTGAGGAAAGTGGGGTCACCCGGACGTTCGCGTCCTCCGGGCAACCGGGAAAGCCTAGCCGAGTCACCGGGCACTGCCGAAATCGCAGGCCACAGCCTCCACGCTCCGCCGGCCCAGGCCCCGACGACTGGGCGTGGTTTACCTGCACTTGGCGTGCCTCCCTAGCCACTCCAGGTTCAGATTTCCCCGGCCACGGCCGAGAGCGCGCAATCGCGCCCCATCTGGTCTCGGGAAAGTCGCGGCGCAGCCGAGCCGAGATCTGCTGCGGAGTGCCTCGACCCTCGCGGGCTCAGTACGAGTCGACGCTCCTCAGCCGGCGCCTGATCGCCGCTCAGAAGTGCGTCCAGCCGGTGGGGCCGTCGTACTCGGCCCCGTCGACGGTGACCCCCTCACCCTCACCCACGGAGCCCACCTCGGTCCAGCCGGCGGGCACGGACCCGGGGTCGAAGGTCGCGAGCAGGGAGTGGTCCTCCCCGCCGCCGAGGATCAGTGCCAGCGGGTCGCTCCCGGTGGCCGCGGCCACGGCGTGCAAGGGCTCGGGTACCTCGAACGCGGAGCTACGGAGGTCGATCGCCACGCCGGAGTCGGAGGCCAGGTGGCCGGCGTCGGCGACCAGGCCGTCGGAGACGTCGATCATCGCGGTCGCGCCCGCGGCCGCGGCGGCCGGGCCGGCGGCGTACGGCGGCTCGGGGCGGCGGTAGGCCTCGACCAGCACGCGCGGGGAACGGAACCCACGACCCAGGACGGCGAGCCCGCCTGCCGACCATCCCTGGCGGCCGGCGATCGCGAGCACCTGCCCGGGTTCGGCGCCGGAGCGCAGCACCGGGGCCTGGGTGCAGGCGCCGATCACGGTGACCGCGATGACGACCTCGTCGGCACGGGTGAGGTCGCCGCCGACCACGCTCGCCCCGACCAGCGCGCACTCGTCGGCGAAGCCGCGGGCGAAGTCGAGGGCCCACTGCGCCGGCAGGTCGCCCGGCGCGCCCAGGCCGATGGTGAGCGAGTGGGCGGTGCCGCCCATGGCGTTGATGTCGGAGAGGTTCTGCGCGGCCGCGCGGTGCCCGACGTCCTCGGCGCTCGCCCAGTCCCGCCGGAAGTGCCGACCCTCGACGAGCAGGTCGGTGGAGACCACCACATGGCCGGCCCGGACCCGCAGCACCGCCGCGTCGTCGCCGGGTCCGACCAGCACGTGCTCGCCCTGGGGGAAGAGCGCGACGAGCGCGCCGATCAGCCCGAACTCGCCCACGTCGGCCAGGCTCGCCCCTGCGGGAACGGTCGGGATCGTCATGTGCCTATCTCACCAGTCACGGTCGCCTGTAGGTTGGGCGGCGGCAAGCAGCCCGCCCGCCGGGCCCCCCCGGACACGAGGAGTGATCGATGGTCGTCCAGGCCTACATCCTGATCCAGACCGACGTGGGCAAGGCCGCCGACGTGGCCCGCGCCATCGCCCAGGTGAAGGGCGTGACCCTCGCCGAGGACGTCACCGGTCCCTACGACGTGATCGTCCGGGCCGAGGCCCGCAACGTCGACGAGCTGGGCAAGCTGGTGGTCTCGAAGGTGCAGAGCCTCGACGGCATCACCCGCACGCTCACCTGCCCGGTGGTCCACATCTGAGCGCGTCCCGCAGCACACGACGCCTCGTACCCGCCGCGGTCCGGGGCGTCTGCGTCGGTACGACGGCGCTGCTGCTCGCCGCGACCCTCACCGGCTGCGCGGACGAGCCGATCACGCTCGAGCAGCCGCAGGTGTCCGCCGAGGACCTCGCGACGTGCAACGCGTTCATCGAGGACGTGCCCCGGCGCCTCGACGGCGAGGAGCGTCGCAAGGTGAACCCGGCGAACTCCCTCGGTGCTGCCTGGGGCGACCCGGCGATCATCGTGCGGTGCGGCGTCGACGTACCCGCGGACTTCGACCAGTTCGCCCACTGCGAGGTGGCCAACGACGTCGGGTGGTTCGTGCCCGACGAGGTGATCGCCGACCAGGAGGCCGACGTCACGTTCACGGCCGTCGGCTACCGCCCGATCGTCTCGATCGAGCTGCCGCACGACTACCGCCCCGAGGGTGGCGCCGCGGTCATCGCCGAGCTGGCGCAGCCGGTCAAGGACAACCTCGAGCTGGTCGAGGACTGCGAGTAGGTCCCACCCCTGGTTCAGCGGAGCCCGGTCGACCGGTTGAGGGCGAGCGTGATCAGCCGGTCGACCAGGGCCGGGTAGTCCAGGCCCGTGGCCGCCCACATCCGCGGGAACATCGACAGCGGCGTGAAGCCCGGCATCGTGTTGATCTCGTTGACGACCAGCGACCCGTCCGGGAACACGAAGAAGTCCACGCGGGCCAGGCCCTCGCAGCCGACCGCCTCGAACGCCCGGGCCGCCAGGTCGCGCAGCGACGTGGCGACGTCGTCCGGGAGGTTCGCGGGGACGTCGAGCTCGGTGTGCTCCTCGGGGAGGTACTTGGCCGCGAAGTCGTAGAACTCGTGGTCGCCGGTGATCCGGATCTCGGCGGGCAGGCTGGTCTCGGGGGTGCCGTCCAGCGCCTGGAGCACGCCGCACTCGATCTCGCGGGCGCCCTCGGCCGCGACCTCGATGAGCGCCTTGGGGTCGTGGCGGTGCGCCTCCTCGATCGCGTCGGCGAGCTCGCCGGCGTGGTGCGCCTTGGAGATGCCGATCGACGAGCCGCCGCGCGCGGGCTTCACGAACACCGGGTAGCCCAGCTCGCCGATGCGGTGCGTGATGCCGTCGGGGTCGCGGTACCACTCGCGCGCGGTGACGGTGATCGACTTCATCAGGGGCAGGCCGGCCGCGGCCAGCACGACCTTCATGTACGCCTTGTCCATGCTGACGGCACTGGCCAGCACGCCGGCGCCGACGTAGCGGACGCCGGCCATCTCGAGCATCCCCTGGATGGTGCCGTCCTCGCCCCACGGACCGTGCAGCACGGGGAAGACCACGTCGACCTCGCCGAGCGTCTGCGGTGGCTGCGAGGGCTCGTGCACGACCAGGTCGGTGGCGTGCGCGTCGCGCGCGAGGGTCACCGCCGCGCGGCCCCCGTCGACCTCGGGGAGCTTGTCGGGGCCGGTGATCTGCAGGGTCTCCGGGTCGCCCGACTCCAGCACCCAACGCCCATCGGTGGCGATGCCGATCGGCACCACCTCGTACGCGGACCGGTCGATGGCCTGCAGCACGCTGCCGGCCGTCACGCAGGAGATGGCGTGCTCGCTGGACCGGCCGCCGAACACCACGGCCACGCGCTTCTTGGGCTGGCTCATGTTTCTTCGGGGTCCCTGTTCGAAGCGGAGCGAAGCGAGCATTCGAATGGGGTTTCATCGCCAGTCAACCTAGCCTCCTAGGTTGGGGCCATGGCCGATGACACTCCTGCGCTCTCCCCCGCGACGGTCGTGGTGCACGCCGGCCGCCCGCCGCGTGAGGTCGACCAGCCGTTGAACACGCCGATCACGATGGCGTCGACGTACGTCGCGGGCGGCGACCTGGAGTACGGCCGCTACGCGAACCCGACGTGGGCGGCGTTCGAGGAGGCCCTCGGCGCCCTGGAGGGCGGGCGTGCGCTGGCCTTCTCCTCCGGGCTGGCTGCCGTCTCCACCGTCCTCGACCTCGTCGGCCAGGACGCGCTGGTGGTGGCGCCGCGGCACGCGTACCTCGGCAGCATCGGGCAGCTGGGCGACCTCGAGTCGCGTGGCCGGATCCGGTCGACGCTCGTCGACATCGACGACACCGACGCCGTCGTCGCGGCCCTGGACGCAACACCCGACGGGGCAGCCATCCTCTGGATCGAGTCGCCCACCAACCCCGCCCTCGAGGTGGCCGATGTCGAGACGCTGGTACGTGCGGGTCACGAGGCCGGCGCGCGGGTCGTCGTCGACAACACCTTCGCCACTCCCCTGCTCCAGAAGCCGCTCGAGCTCGGCGCCGACATCGTGCTGCACTCGGTGACCAAGTTCCTCGCGGGCCACAGCGACATCGTGATGGGCGCCCTCGTGGTCCGCGACCCCGCGCTGTACGACGTGCTCAAGGGGCGCCGGGACCTGATCGGCGCGATCCCCGGCACGCTCGAGGCGTGGCTGGCCCTTCGTGGCCTGCGCACCCTGCACGTACGGGTCGAGCGCGCGCAGGCCAACGCGGTCGAGCTCGTGCGTCGCCTCGAGTCGCACCCGGCCGTCGAGTCGGTCCGCTACCCGGGCTTCGGGGCCATCATCGCGGCCGAGCTGCCGACGGCCGAGGCCGCCGACCTGCTCACCCACTCCACGGCCCTGTGGGTGCACGCCACCTCGCTCGGCAGCGTCGAGTCGACCTTCGAGCGCCGCCGGCGCTGGAAGGGCGAGGCCAAGACCATCCCCGAGGGCCTCGTCCGGATGTCCGTCGGCATCGAGGACGTCGACGACCTCTGGGCCGACCTGTCGCAGGCCCTCGACGCCCTCCCCTGACTTCCACGCCGAGTCGGCGTATCTGCAGGCCGCAGGACGCTCGAGTCGGCGCATCTGCAGGTCGAGCCTGGCAGAGATCGCCGACTGGTCGGCCGGTAGACCTGCAGATGCGCCGACTCGCGACGTCTGAGGGCTGCAGATACGCCGACTCGGCTAGTCGGTTTCTGCCTTCGTGTCGCGGGCGATGAAGGACTCCATGGTGTCGGCGGCGGTCATCTTGCCGGCGACGACGGCGTCGACGGCCTCGGCGATGGGCACGTACACGCCCTCTCGGCGGGCCAGGGCGTGCAGCGACGCGCAGGACTTGGCGCCCTCGGCGACCTGGCGGGTCGAGGCGTAGATGTCGTCGGTGGTCATGCCCTTGCCGAGCTTCTCGCCGAACGAGCGGTTGCGCGACAGCGGCGACGAGCAGGTGGCGACCAGGTCGCCGAGCCCGGCCAGGCCCATCAGCGTCATCGGGTTGGCGTCGAACGCCTTCGCGACGCGTGCCGTCTCGGCCAGGCCACGGGTGATCAGGGAGGCGGTCGTGTTGTCGCCGAACCCGAGCCCGACGGCCATCCCGACGGCGATGCCGACGACGTTCTTGTAGGCGCCGCCGATCTCGCAGCCCACCACGTCGACGGAGGTGTACGGGCGGAACATCGAGCCGTGGACCCGGTCCTGCACCTGCTGGGCGACCGACGCGTCCGCGCAGGCCACGACCGATGCCGCCGGCTCGCGGCGGGCGATCTCCTTGGAGAGGTTCGGTCCGCTGACCACCGCGATGCGGTCGGGTCCGGCGCCGGTGATCTCGGCGATCACCTCGCTCATCCGCTTCAGCGTCCCGAGCTCCACGCCCTTCATCAGCGAGACCAGCACGGCGTCGGGCGACAGCACCGACGCCCAGTCCTCGAGGTTGGCGCGCAGCGTCTGCGACGGGACGGCGAGCACGACGATGTCCGCGCCGGCGGCGGCTTCCTCGGGGTCGTGGGTCGCGGTGACCTGCTCGGGCAGGGTGATGCCGGGCAGGTAGTCGGGGTTCTCACGCGTCTTGTTGATCGCGGAGCACAGCTCCTCGCGCCGCCCCCAGATCGACACCTGGTTGCCGGCGTCGGCGAGCACGACGGAGAACGCCGTCCCCCACGACCCGGCTCCGAAGACGGCGACCTTGGGGTGCTGGTTCACGGATTCTCCTGCCGGTCGGTCTTGCGCGGGTCCCCGGTGAGCTTGACCCCGGCCCTGCGCGGGTCGAACCGCAGCGCCGGCGCGTGCTCGCCCCGGAGCTCCTCGACCAGCGCGGTGACCGCCGCCATGATCCGCTCGGTCGCCGAGTTGATCACCTGCTGCGTGCGCGGCAGGGCGATCAGGTCGTCGAGAGGCACCGGCGGACCGGCCAGCATCCGGATGTGCTTGCGCGGGAACGGCTTGGGCGTCTTCGTGTAGGGCGCCAGCAGCTCCTGCGCACCCCACTGCCCGACCGGGATCACCGGCGCCCCCGTCTCCAGGGCGATCCGTGCTGCACCCGACTTGCCGGTCATCGGCCACAGGTCGGGGTCTCGGCTCAAGCGTGCCCTCGGGGTAGACCACCACGCACTCGCCCGCACGGACCGCGGCGACCGCGGCGTCGTACGCGCCCTTGGCGTTCCTGCTGAGTCGCTCGACGGGGATCTGGCCGGCTCCGCGAAGGAAGAAGCCGAGCGCCTTGTTCCTGAACAGCCCGGACTTGGCGAGGTACCGCGGGATGCGACCGTGGTCGTAGACGAAGTGCGCCGCCGTCAGCGGGTCGGCGTGCGAGATGTGGTTGAACACCACGATGCAGCCACCCGTGGCCGGGACGTTCTCGCCGCCCTCCCAGGTCCTCTTGGTACTCGCCAGCAACAGTGGCTTGAGGATGGGCACGGCCAGGCTGAAGGCCCAGCCACGCGGCTGCTGCAGGTCGCGGACAGTCACGCGCGAAGGCTACTCGGTGGGCGGCCCTGCGCGGCCAGGTGACGGCCGCCTGGGAGGATCGAGGCGATGCCCCTCTCGTCCGCGCCTGTCCGGTACGTCGTCCTGCTCCCGGTGAAGCCGCCGGGGCGCGGCAAGAGCCGGCTCGGCGACCTTCCCCGCGACGAGCTCGCGACGGCCTTCGCGATGGACACCGCGACCGCTTGCCTGGCTGCGCCTTCGGTCCAGCAGGTGCTGGTCGTCACCGACGACGCGCGTTTCGCCGCCGCGCTGTCCGCCCTCGGCTGCGCTGCCATCCCGGACGGCGTCTCGGGTGACCTGAACGGCAGCCTCGTGCTCGCGGCGAGGGAGGCGGCCCGTCGGTGGCCCGGTCTCGTCCCGGTGGCGATGTGCGCCGACCTGCCGTGCGTGACGGCCGCGGACCTGGAGGCCGCGCTGGCCGAGGGTCCCGGCCGGCACCGGTTCGTCGCCGATGCGTCCGGTGACGGAACCACGCTCTACACGGCGCAGCACGAGGCGTTCGCGCCCGAGTTCGGCTTCCGCTCCGCGGCCCTCCATCGGGAGGGAGGCGCCCAGCTCGTCGCCGAGGACCTCCCGCGGCTGCGCCGCGACGTCGACGACGCGGCCGACCTGGCCGACGCGATCAGCATCGGGGTCGGCGCGCACACCGCCGTCGTGGTCGCGGGACTCCCGGCCGAAATCACCTGAGGGCGAGCCGCCGACCGGCGACCCGCCCTCAGACGAGATGGTGCGTCAGGACTTCTTGGCGGCCTTCTTGGCCGGAGCCTTCTTCGCTGCGGCCTTCTTGGCCGGAGCCTTCTTGGCAGCGGCCTTCTTGGCCGGAGCCTTCTTGGCGGCAGCCTTCTTGACAGGTGCCGTCTTCTTCGCCGGCGCCTTCGTCGCGAGCGTCTTGGCCGCAGCCTTCTTGGCCGGAGCCTTGGCCGCGGGCGACTTCTTCGCGAGCGTCTTGGCAGCGGCCTTCTTGGCCGGAGCCTTCTTGGCCGGAGCCGCCTTCTTCGCCGGCGCCTTCTTCGCGGGGGCAGTGGCCTTGGCCGGAGCCGCCTTCTTGGCCGCCGGGGCGGTCGCCTTCGCGATGACCAGCTTCGGCAGCTTCTTGGCGCCGGAGACGACGTTCTTCAGGTCCGCGCCGGCGGTGAACTTCGGCACGGCGGTCTTCTTCGCCTTGATGCGGGCGCCGGTCTGCGGGTTGCGCACCCAGCGAGCCTCGCGGACACGCTTCTCGAACGACCCGAAGCCGGTGATGGCGACCTTCTCGCCCTTGGCGACCTCACGGGTGATGGTGTCCAGAACTGACTCCAGCGCCTGCGCCGCGGCCTTCCGGTTCCCGTCGTAACGCGTAGCCAGCGCGTCGATGAGCTGAGACTTGTTCACTAGGTTCCCTTCCAATGGTCCCTCTGGCCGAGCCGTTGCTCGACTTTCTTCAACGCACGCTAGGTATTGCGGCGCGTGGGGACAATCTCCCTGCGGGTGTTTCGCGGTGAAAATCGCCAGTTTCCGGCTCAAATGCAGGGTTTTGGGGCTTTCTGGCCCTCAAACCCCTACAGAGTGGCGGGTTTGAAGCTCGGCCGACCGGCCTCGAAGACCTCGATGTCGGCCTCGTGGGAGAGCGTGATGCCGATGTCGTCGAGGCCCTCGAGCAGTCGCCACCGCGTGTAGTCGTCGATGTCGAAGGAGTCCTCGATGGCGTCGACACCCTCGCCGGCGCGCACGGTCCGCGACGCCAGGTCGACCGAGACGGTCGCACCCGGCTGCGACTCGAGCAGGTCCCACAACCGCTGCACGACCTTCTCGTCGACCTGGGCCGCGAGCAGGCCGGCCTTGCCCGAGTTGCCACGGAAGATGTCGCCGAAGCGTGGCGAGATCACGGCCTTGAACCCGTAGTTCTGAAGGGCCCAGACGGCGTGCTCGCGCGAGGAGCCCGTACCGAAGTCTGGACCGGCGACGAGCACCGACCCGTGGTCGTACGGCTTGCGGTTGAGCACGAAGTCGGGGTCGTTGCGCCAGGCCGCGAACAGGCCGTCCTCGAAGCCGTCACGCGTGACGCGCTTGAGGTACACGGCCGGGATGATCTGGTCGGTGTCGACGTTGTTGCGGCGCAGCGGGACACCGATGCCGGTGTGGCTGGTGAACGCTTCCATCAGAGGGACTCCAGGTCTGCCGGTGAGGAGAGGGTGCCGCGGACAGCGGTCGCGGCGGCCACGGGGACGGACACGAGGTGCGTGCGCCCGCCCTTGCCCTGACGCCCCTCGAAGTTGCGGTTGGACGTCGAGGCGCTGCGCTCCTGGGGTGCGAGCTGGTCGGGGTTCATGCCCAGGCACATCGAGCAACCCGCACCGCGCCACTCGGCGCCGGCCTCCTTGAAGATCACGTCGAGACCCTCGTCCTCGGCCTGCAGGCGCACCCGGACCGAGCCGGGGACGACGAGCAGCCGGGTGTCGGCGGCGACGCGGCGACCCTCGATGATCGACGCGGCGAGACGCAGGTCCTCGATCCGACCGTTGGTGCACGAGCCGACGAAGACGGTGTCGACCTTGATCTCGCGCATCGGCGTGCCGGCCTGGAGCCCCATGTACTCCAGGGCCTTCTCCGCCGCGATCTGGTCGGTCGCGTCCTCGAAGTCTGCGGGTGTCGGGACGCTGCCCCCGAGCGGCACGCCCTGTCCCGGGTTGGTGCCCCAGGTGACGAACGGCGTCATGGTGCTCGCGTCGAGGACGATCTCCTCGTCGAAGACCGCGTCGTCGTCGGTGAGCAGCGTCTGCCAGTAGGCGACGGCCGCGTCCCACTCCTCGCCCTCCGGCGCCTCCTTGCGGCCCTCGAGGTAGTCGAAGGTCTTCTGGTCGGGCGCGATCAGGCCCGCCTTGGCGCCCCACTCGATGCTCATGTTGCAGACCGTCATCCGGCCCTCCATCGAGAGCGCCTCGATCGCCGGGCCGCGGTACTCCACGACGTAGCCCTGGCCGCCACCGGTGCCGGTGTGCGTGATGAGGGTGAGCACGAGGTCCTTGGCGGTGACGCCCTCGGGCAGCGCGCCGTTGACGGTCACGGCCATCGTCTTGGGCCGGGCCTGCATCAGCGTCTGGGTGGCGAGCACGTGCTCGACCTCGCTGGTGCCGATGCCGAACGCCAGTGCGCCGAACGCCCCGTGCGTGCTGGTGTGCGAGTCGCCGCAGACGATCGTCATGCCGGGCTGGGTCAGCCCGAGCTGCGGGCCGATGATGTGCACGATCCCCTGGTCGAGGTCGCCCAACGGGTGCAGCCGCACCCCGAACTCCTCGGCGTTGCGGCGCAGCGTCTCGACCTGGGTACGGCTGACCGGGTCGGCGATCGGCTTGTCCCAGTCGATCGTCGGGACGTTGTGGTCCTCGGTCGCGATGGTGAGGTCGGGGCGGCGTACCGGACGGCCTGCGAGTCGCAGGCCGTCGAAGGCCTGCGGCGACGTCACCTCGTGGATGAGATGGAGGTCGATGAAGAGGAGGTCGGGCTCACCGTCCGCATGGCGCACGACGTGCTCGTCCCACACCTTCTCGGCCAGGGTCCTGCCCATGAGTCACTCCTGTGCGCTCGTCGTTGGTCTGCGTCGAAGCATAGAACTTGCCATCCAGATTGTGAGACGGCAGTATTAGCATATGGACAACTCGAGCGGTGTCGGAGTTCTCGACAAGGCCGCCCTCGTGCTCACGGCCCTGGAGGCGGGCCCGGCCACCCTGGCCGGCCTCGTCACCGCGACAGGACTGGCACGCCCGACCGCGCACCGGCTGGCCGTGGCCCTCGAGCACCACCGGCTCGTCGCTCGAGACATGCAGGGCCGCTTCGTGCTCGGCCCGCGGCTCGCCGAGCTGTCGGCCGCCGCCGGTGAGGACCGTCTGCTGGCGACCGCCGGACCGGTGCTCGCACGCCTGCGCGACATCACCGGCGAGTCGGCCCAGCTGTGGCGGCGCCAGGGTGACTACCGCGTCTGCGTCGCGGCCGCCGAGCGTCCCTCGGGCCTGCGGGACACCATCCCCGTCGGCTCGCAGCTGACCATGCGCGCCGGCTCGGCCGCGCAGATCCTGCTCGCCTGGGAGGACCCGGAGCGGATGCACCGCGGCCTGCAGAACGCCGCCTTCTCGGCCGCCGCCCTCTCCGGCATCCGCCGCCGCGGCTGGGCGCAGTCGGTGGGCGAGCGCGAGCAGGGCGTCGCCTCGGTGTCCGCCCCGATCAAGTCCCCCGGCGGCAAGGTGATCGCCGCCGTGTCGGTCTCCGGCCCGCTCGAGCGGCTCTCCCGCCAGCCCGGCCGGATGCACGCCCCCGCCGTCCTCGCCGCCGCCGAGCGGTTGTCGGAGTCGTTGCGCCGCGCTGCGGCCGAGTAGCCCATCGCTGGTTGAGGAGGGCGCACTAGCGCCCGTCTCGAAACCCCGTGAGTCGACACGCTGCCTCTTCACTCACCGGGTTTCGAGACGGGCCTTCGGCCCTCCTCAACCAGCGAGCGGATGGCCGGCTCAGAAAAGGGCGTCCTGCTCGATCTCGAGGAGCGTCTGCTTGCGCTCGATGCCTCCCGCGTACCCGGTCAGCGTGCCGTTGGCGCCGATGACGCGGTGGCACGGGATGACGATCGGGATCGGGTTGGAGCCGTTGGCGAGGCCGACGGCACGGGATGCGGCGTTGGTCTTGCCCAGCCGCCGGGCGATCTCGCCGTACGACGCGGTGTCGCCGTAGCCGATCCGCACCAGCTGGTCCCAGACCGACATCTGGAAGGTGCTGCCGACCGGAGCGAGCGGCAGGTCGAACTCCTTGAGCTCGCGGGCGAAGTACGCCCGGAGCTGGGCGACGGCCTCGACCAGGACGGGGCTGTCGTCGCTGCGTGCCCCGCGCGGCCGGCCGTCGTGGTCGCGGAACGGCGAGAACTCGATCTGGGTGATCCTGCCGTCGCGCTCCACGATGCGCAGGTCGCCGATGGGGCTGTCCATCACGGTCCACATGTCAGTGCTCCTCGGTGTTGTTCGTGAGAGTAGGGCTGAGGCTGCGCCACAGGTGCACCTGCGCGTAGGAGCGCCAGGGTCGCCAGGGCTGGGCGAGGGTGCCCGCCGTCAGGGGGTCGCGACCCAGGAGGGTCACGGCGTCGCGGGTGCCGGTGTCGGCGGGGAGGAAGACGTCGGGGTCGCCGAGGGCCCGCATCGCGATGTAGTCGGCCGTCCACGGTCCGATGCCCGGGATCGCCAGCAGCGCTCGTCTCGTGTCGTCGCGACCGGCGCCGCGGTCGAGGACGACCTCGCCCTCGGCGAGCGCCCGGCAGAGGGCGACCAGGGCCCGGCCACGTGACCGCGGCATCGGCAGGTCCATCGGGTCGAGGGAGGCCAGCGTCGCCACGTCGGGGAAGAGATGCGTCAGCTCGCCGTCGGGCCGCGCGACCGGCTTGCCGAGCTCGGCGGTCAGCCGGCCGGCGATGGTGCGGGCGGCTCCCACGGTGACCTGCTGGCCGAGCACGGCGCGGACGGCGATCTCGTTGCCGTCGACGTGACCGGGGACCCGCAGGCCGGGACGCGCGGCGACGAGCGGCCCCAGCAAGGGGTCACCGCCGAGCACCTCGTCGACGGCGACCGGGTCGCAGTCGGCGTCGAGCAGACGGCGGACGCGCTCGACCCCGGCGGTGGTGTCACGGAGATCGTCGAGGGCGAAGGTCGCCAGCACGAACGCCGTCTGTCCCGGCTCGTCGTGGTCGCCGACGTCGAGGCGGACCGTGCCGGTGCCGTGAGGGAGCGCGAGCGTGCGGGCGTACCAGCCGTCGCCGGCCGTCTCGACGCCCGGCACGGCGCGCAGGGCGAGGAACGCGAGCAGGTCACGCCCGGCGTACGGCGTCCGGACCGCCAGCCGCATCGTCACCGTGCCGGTCGAGGGCTGCGCGCCGCCGCGACGACCGCGGAGCTCGGTCGGCGACAGGGCGTAGACCTCGCGGATCGTGTCGTTGAACTGCCGGATGCTCGCGAAGCCGGCCGCAAAGGCGATCTCGGCGAACTGGAGGTCGGTCGTCTCGATGAGCACGCGCGCGGTCTGCGCCCGACGAGCGCGGGCCAGGGCCAGCGGCCCCGCGCCGAGCTCGGCGGTGAGCAGACGGCTCAGGTGGCGCGGTGTGTAACCAACGCGCGCGGCCAGCGCATCGACTCCCCCACGGTCCACGACACCGTCGGAGATGAGCCGCATCGCCCGGCCGGCGACGTCGGCTGCGACGTCCCACTCCGGGCTTCCGGGGGTGGCGTCGGGAAGGCAGCGCTTGCACGCCCGGAACCCGGCCGCCTGGGCCGCGGCCGCCGTCGGGTGGAACTCCACGTTGCGCGCCGCCGGCGTGCGGGCCGGGCAGGAGGGTCGGCAGTAGATTCCCGTCGTGCGGACCGCGGTGTAGAAGAAGCCGTCGAAGCGCCGGTCCCGCGAGCTCACGGCGCGATAGCAGGCCTCCCTGTCCAGCCTGCGGGTCGCTGTCGTCATGGCACCATCCTGCACCCCGCCACCGACGGTATCTCGCGGGATTCGGACACGGGTGCGGGAGGAGGCGGCGCGGCCTTCGGGCGGGCGGCCATACTCGCCCCATGAGCACGCTGACGACCGATCTGTGGGGTGAGGCCGACGGGCCGAGCCGCCGCGGACTGCTCGTCGACGTGGCCACGGGTGCCGCATTCGCCGTGGTCGTCGGGCTCGTCCAGACCCAGCTGGGCGCCTGGACCTGGCTCGCTGCGGTGCTCCTCGGCGCCGCGCTCGCGGTCCGTCGCGTGGCTCCGTTCGTCATGGTGGCGCTGGCGGTCGCCGCGTCCCTCGTGCAGGTCGTCAGCGGCAACGTCGCGTGGCTCGCCTGTCTGGCGTACGTCCCGCTGTTCGTCACCCTGGGCGGTCATCGCGACGTCCGCGTACGCCGGCTGGGCCTTGCGTGCGCGGCGGTCGCCGTCGTGGTCGCGGCGGGCTGGGAGTGGAACCGGCTCGCCGACGAGAGGTCGCTGCAGGCCCACGTCCTCGGCGCGCTGGCCCTGGCGGCCTCGACCGCTGTCGTGGTCGTCGGCTCGTGGATCGCCGGGTACCTGCGGTGGCAGCGACGCCAGGCCGTCCAGGCGCGGGCCGACGCCACCCTGCAGGCCCTCGAGAGCAGACGGCTCCACGACCTCTACGAGCAGGAGCAGGAGCGCAGTCGGATCGCGGCCGACATGCACGACCTGGTGGCCCACTCGTGGGCCGTGGTGGCGGCGCAGGCGGACGGTGCCCGCTACGTCGTGCGCGAGGATCCCGTCCGCGCCCAGCAGGCGCTCACCGTCATCGGCGACACCGCGCGTTCGGCGATGGACGACGTCCGCGTGCTGCTCGGCCGGCTGCGCGAACAACCGCCTGGCGAGCAGGCTCTGGTGTTCGAGCAGCCGGACGCCCTGGTCGCCCGGATGCGTGACGCAGGGATGGACGTGCACCTCGAGCGCAGCGGTGGGCCGGCGCCCACGGGTCTGCTGGACGTGACCAGGCGCGGGGTGCTGACCGAGTCGCTGACCAACGCCCTCAAGCACGGCGACCTCGCCCAGCCGGTCGAGGTCGTCGAGGACTGGAGCGAGGGGTACCTGCTCCGGGTGAGCAACGCCGCCAACGAGGCGCACGGATCCGGCCAGGGTCACGGCCTGCTCGGCATGGCCGAGCGGGTCGCCCTCGTCGGCGGGACGCTGACGGCCGACCTTCGCGGAGACCGTTGGGTCGTCGAGGCCCGCGTCCCCGGAGGCAGTCCCCGATGACGATCCGCGTCGCGCTGGTCGACGACCAGGCCCTGTTCCGGGCGGGCATCGCGATGCTCATCGGCTCGCAGCCGGACCTCGACGTGGTGGGCGAGGCCGCCGACGGCAGCGACGTCGCCGCGCTGGTCGAGACCTGCCGCCCCGACGTCGTGCTGATGGACGTGAGGATGAGCTCGGTGGACGGGGTCACGGCCACCCGCGAGCTGGTGACGACGTACGGCGACCGCGCACCGAAGGTGCTCGTGCTCACCACGTTCGACCACGACGAGGCGGCGGCCTCCGCGATCGAGGCGGGGGCGAGCGGGTTCGTCCTCAAGGGCGCCGAGCCGGAGTTCCTGCTCGCGTCGGTGCGCGCCGTCGCGGCCGGCAACCAGGTCGTGGCGGCCGGCGCCACCCGAGCTCTCTGGGAGCGGTTCCGCGCCCGGCCGAGCCGCACGCCGGGACCCGAGTACGGCACGCTGACCGGGCGCGAGCGCGAGATCCTGCTCCGCGCCGCGCAAGGCCTGTCGAACGCCGAGATCGCGGCGATCGAGGTCCTTGCCGAGGGCACCGTGAAGACCCACATCTCGCGGATCCTGTCGAAGCTCGGTCTGCGCGACCGCGTGCAGCTCGTCGTCTACGCGTACGAGCACGGGCTGGCCTGACGCGTCGGCGTACCTCCTGCGATGTACGCCGACTGACGACCTCCGCCAGATGTGCGGGCAACCCCCGGTTCCTAGCGTCGAGGCATGACTCTCCGACCGCCCGAGCCCATCGTCGCCTTCCGCGGCGTGTCCAAGATCTACGGCGAGGGCACCGGCCTCGTGCGTGCCCTCGACGGGGTGACCGTGGACATCGCCGCCGGCCAGTTCACCGCGGTGATGGGGCCGTCCGGCTCCGGCAAGTCGACGTTCATGAACCTCGCCGCCGGACTCGACGACCCGACGTCTGGTGAGGTCTGGGTGGCAGGCCAGCCGCTGCACGCCCTCGACGACGACGCGCGCACGGTGCTGCGTCGTACGCACGTCGGTTTCGTCTTCCAGGCGTTCAACCTGGTGCCCACGTTGTCGGCCATCGAGAACGTGCTGCTGCCGTTCGAGCTCGCCGGAAGGCGGCTGTCAGCCGACGAGCGCGCCTGGGTCGACACCCTGATGCGGAGCCTCGGGCTCGCCGACCGGGTGGCACACCGGCCGGGCGAGCTGTCGGGTGGGCAGCAGCAGCGCGTCGCCATCGCCCGCGCGTTGGCCTCGCGGCCGCAGATCGTGGTGGCGGACGAGCCCACCGGCAACCTCGACACCACCACCTCGCGTGAGGTGCTGAGCCTGCTGAAGACCGCCGCCCGGGAGTACCAGCAGACCATCGCGATGGTCAGCCACGACCCGGTCGCCGCGTCGTACGCCGACCGGATCCTCGTCATCGCCGACGGCCGGATCGTCGGCGACCATCCGTCGCTACCGCCGCAGGAGATCGCCGAGCTGCTCATCTCGCTGGAGGTCGCGGCATGAGCCGCCTGCGCCGCCTGGTGCTCGGTTCCCCCCGCGAGCTCGGCACCGTCGGCCTCGTCTCCGGGCTGTGCGGTGCGTACGCCGCCGTGCTCATCATGACCAGCGTCTTCCTCGTCACCGTGGCGGACGAGGCCGGCGGCGGCGTGGCCGCGGTGCTGGGCGTGGTGGCCACCGTCTTCATCGGGATCGCGGTGTACGTCGGCGCGATCGTGATGGTGAACGCCGTCGACACGGTGCTCGCCGGGCGCCTCCCGCAGATCGCCCTCCTGCGACTGCTGGGCGCCCGCGGCCGGTCCCTGCGAGGAGCAGTCGTCCGCGGCACCACCCTGACCGGCGTCGTCGGAGCTCTCGTCGGCACCGCGATCGGCACCATCACCGCGGACGTGTTCCGCGTCGTGCTCGTGGCGCGCGGCGCGTTGCCGGACGTCGCGTACCCGTTCGCCAGCACGCTGCTGGTCCTCCCCGTCGTCACCATGACGCCCGCGTGCATGGTCGTGGGGTGGGTCGGGTCGCGGCGGATCCTGCGCGCCACCCCCGCCGCCGCCATGTCGGGGTCGTCGGTCACTCCGGTCCTTCGTCGCCGGACGTCGGTCGTGCGGGCCGCGCTGGCGGGGCTGATGATCGCCGGAGGGTCGGGTCTGCTCATCCTCGCCGGACTCGTGGGTGAGGGCGGCGAGACGCCGGCGGGGTTCGTCGTCGCGTTCGCCGGCTCGGTCGTGGCCGGCACCGGGCTCCTGGTGGGCGCGCGGTTCGTCATCCCGTGGCTGGTCGGGATGGTCAGCCGACTGCTCGGCACGGGGCCGGTCGCGCGGGTCGCCGGGCGCAACGCGGTCCTGGACCCGCTGCGCACCACCCGCTCGACGATGGGCCTGGTCGTCGGGGTCACCCTCGTCACCACGTTCTCGTCCGGTCTCCGTGCCCTGCAGCAGTCGGTCGGCTCGTGGGACCTGTCACCGGCGGACGAGCTGCAGATGCACCGTCTGCTCTCCACGACGACGGCCGTGATGATCGCCATCGTGGTGATCTCGGCGGTCATCTCTGCGGTCGGGTTCGTCAGCACGATGTCGCTGACGGTCATCCAGCGGCACCGCGAGATCGGGCTGCTGCGCACGCTCGGCCTGACCCGGCGTCAGGTACGTCGGATGATCACGCTCGAGGCCGCCGCCCTCTCGGGCACGGCGGTCGCCTTCGGCATCGCCCTGGGCGTGGTCTTCGGATCGCTGGGCGCCCAGTCCCTCGTCGGCTCGATGACCGACGGGTTCGTCTGGGGCCTGCCGTGGGTCATCCTCGCGGCGATCGCTGTCGCAGGGCTCGCGCTGGTGCTGGCGTCGGCGCGACCGCCTGCCCGCAGGGCCATCCGGATCAGCCCGATCGAGGCGCTCCGAGTTCCGGCGACCTGAACGAGGGTCGCGGCCCGCGGGCTGGTGCGACGTACGCGCCCGGCCTTCCCCAGTCTTGAGTATTGGACGAGTCGAGCTTCGGCCCCACTGCTCCGGTGACCAACGCTGGCGCCACAGGGCCGAACTGGCCCACTTGTCGTTCTCGGATCCTTGGGGGGTCGATGAAGGTCGCAGTGTTCGGCCTCGGCTACGTCGGCACGGTCACGGCCGCTGGTCTCGCGCACCGTGGGCACCAAGTGGTGGGCGTGGACGTCGACACCTCGAAGGTGTCTGCGATCAACACTGGGCAAAGCCCGGTCGTCGAGCCTGGGATCGTGGAGCTCATCGCCAGCGGTGCGACGAACGGCTGCCTGCGCGCGACGACATCGGCGGCCGAGGCGCTCGACGGGGCCGACGTGTCGTTGATCTGTGTTGGCACACCGTCGGGCAGCCATGGGAGCACGGACCTCACCTACCTCGAACGCGTCATCTCGGAGATCCGGGCGGCGATGGCGCACGTCAGACCCCCCGGCGAGCGGTTTCCACGCGGTGGTCGTCCGCAGCACGGTCCCCCCCGGGACGGTCGACCACCTCGTGGAGCCGGCCTTCGCCGTCCCACCTCCCGGCTGGGAAGTGGGCACGGCGATGTGTCCCGAGTTCCTGCGCGAGGGAGTCGGGGTCGCGGACTTCTTCGCGCCGCCGTTCGTCGTCGTCGGTACGGCGGACGACAAGGCGCGCGCCACCCTCGCGGAGCTCTTCTCGTTCCTCGACCTCGAGGTGCGGTACGTCGCAGTGCCCACGGCGGAGGCGCTGAAGTACGCCTGCAACGCCTTCCACGCCACGAAGGTCTCCTTCGCGAACGAGATCGCACGCGTGCTCCGTCCCTCCGGTGTGGACGCGCGCGAGGTGATGGAGATCTTCTGCGAGGACACCAAGCTCAACATCGCCCCGACCTACTTGCGGCCCGGCTTTGCCTACGGCGGCAGCTGCTTGCCGAAGGATCTGCGTGCCCTGCTGCACCTCGCCCGCATGAACGGTGTGGACGCTCCTTTGCTGGCTGGGACCACGGTCACCAACGACCTGGTCGTCCGCGACGTCGTCGAGCGCGTCATCGACACCGGAAAGCGCCGGGTAGCCCTGCTCGGCCTGAGCTTCAAGGCCGACACCGACGACCTTCGTGAGAGTCCCAGCGTCGACTTGGCGGAACGACTCCTCGGCAAGGGCTTCGACGTCCGCATCTACGACCCGATCATCAACCCCGACAAGCTCGTGGGCGCGAACCTGCGCGACATCGAAGCGAGGCTGCACCTCACTCCGCTGCTCGCCTGCACCCCGCAGGAGGCGCTCGAGGGCGCCGAGGTGGCACTGGTCGCGTCTGTCGCGGAGGGGGTGATCGACGCGTTGCGCGCGGCGGCACCCCACCACCTCATCGACCTCTCCGGCCGACTCGGGCCCGACCTCGAGGCGTTGCCGGGCTACAGCGGGGTCGGCTGGTGACGGTGTCCCCCCGGGTGCTGATCATCGTCCAGAACCTGCCGGTCCCCTTCGACCGGAGGGTCTGGCTCGAGTGCCAGACGTCTGCGCGACGCCGGCTACGACGTGACGGTCGTCTGTCCCCGGGGCAAGGACACCGGGCGGCTTCCAGGTCGTCGACGGGGTGACGATCCACGGCTACCGGCCCTACGCCCCGGGCGGGAGCGCGACGGGCTTCGTGGTCGAGTACGCGTACTCGTTCCTGGCCACGGCCCGCTTGGCCCTCAAGGCGCGCCGGCTCGGTCGCTTCGACGTCGTCCAGGCCTGCAACCCGCCGGACATCTTCTGGCCGCTGGGCCTCTGGTTCCGGGGCCGCGACGGATCGCGCTTCGTCTTCGACCACCACGACCTGTGCCCCGAGCTCTTCGAGTCGCGCTTCCCCGCAGGGTCGCCGCTGGCGCTCAGGGGCCTTCGGCTGCTCGAGCGGGCCACCTTCCGGGCCGCGGACCGAGTCATCTCGACCAACGAGTCCTACCGCGCCATCGCCATCCGGCGGGGAGGGAAGGAGCCGCACGACGTCACCGTCGTCCGCACCGGCCCGGACCCCCAGGTGCTGACCCCGGTCGCTCCCGTGCCGTCGGAGCGGCGTGGTCGCACGTACCTCGCCGCCTACCTGGGTGTGATGGGCCCCCAGGACGGCGTCGACATCGTCCTCCGGGCGGCCGACCACGTCGTGCACACGCTCGGCCGCACCGACATCGCCTTCACGCTGATGGGTGGCGGCGACTGCCATGAGGAGCTGGTCGCCGAGCGCGACCGGCTCGGCCTCCAGGAGCACGTCGAGCTGCCGGGTCGGGTGCCCGACGAGTACGTCGTCCAGGTCCTCTCCACCGCAGACGTCGGCCTCTGCCCCGATCCGCTCAACCCGCTCAACGACCTGTCCACGATGAACAAGACGATGGAGTACATGGCCTTCGGGCTGCCGGTCGTCTCGTTCGACCTCGTCGAGACGCGCGTCTCAGCGGATGGCGCAGCGGTGTACGCCGACCCGACGTCAGGCGCGGAGGGCTTCGCCGAGACTCTGCTCGCACTGCTCGACGACCCCGAGGCCCGGTCGGCGATGGCAAGGACGGGGTCGCGAGCGCGTCGTCACGCGGCTTGCCTGGCAGCACCAGTCACCGGCGTACCTCGCCGTCTTCGACGAGCTCAGCGGGCGTACCCCCTCCCTCGAGGTCCTCGAGCGGGGCGGGAAGCACCTGTCGCCCGTCCGGCACCTCGCCGCACCAGCCCGAGGCAGCTTCCCTGCGAAAGGACGCGTCATGAAGGTCGTGCTCTTCTGCGGGGGGCTGGGCATGCGGATGCGCGCCGACAACCAGTCCCTGCCGAAGCCGATGATGCCGATCGGTAGCCGGCCGGTGCTCTGGCACATCATGCGGTACTTCGCCCACTTCGGTCACACCGAGTTCATCCTCTGCCTCGGGCACGGCGCCCAGGCCGTCAAGGACTACTTCCTCGACTACCGGGAGACGGCCTCCAACGACTTCGTGCTGACCAAGGGCGGCCAGCACGTCGACATGCTCAGCACCGACATCAGCGACTGGACGATCACCTTCATCGACACGGGCATGGACACGGCCATCGGCGAGCGGCTGCGCCGGGTGCGGCCTTACCTCGAGGGCGACGAGTACTTCCTGGCCAACTACGGCGACGTGCTGACCGACGTCCCGATCAACGACCTCGTCGGACCAGCTCGTGCAGACCGACGCCGTCGCCCAGTTCATCACCGTGCAAGCCCCAGGACTCGTTCCACGTCGTCGAGACCGACGACGAGGGGCGGGTGAGAGACCTGGTGCCGGCCGGCGACATGCCGCTTCCGGGTCAACGGGGGGTACTTCGTCCTGCGCCAGGGGATCTTCGACTACCTCGAGGAGGGCGACGACCTCGTCATGGACGGCTGCGTCAAGGCCGCACGCGACGGGAAGACCCGGGCCGTCCCGTACGACGGCTTCTGGGCGCCGATGGACACCCTCAAGGAGCGCACCCACCTCGAGGACCTGTACCGCCGTGGCTGCAGCCCATGGGCCGTGTGGCGCAACCAGGCCGGGACCGGCGCGCGGCCCGTCCCGCCGGTGGAGATGCCCGAGATCGCCTAGCAGATCTCCGGACTACCTGCTGGCGACGTCGGTCCCCCACGACACGGCCGTCCCGCGCAGCGACCGCCACCTGACGGCGAGCCGGTCGACCCCGGTCAAGCCGAGGTACCAGCCGGCGTCGAGCGCGCCGACCCTGCCGGAGCGCACCAGCCCGAGCAGCGAGCCGAGCCCCAGCCGTCCTTCCGGGACCGAGATGCCCATGGCGTCGAGCTGGCGGTTGCCCTGGCGGACCCGGATCCGGCGCTTCAACGTCGCCGAGAAGGTCGGCGACGGCCGGACGGTGCTCGAGGCGCCGGCCGACACCACGCGTTCGCCGGGAAGGAAGCTGCGGTGCACGAACCCGTCGTCGGAGATCACGTCCGGGAACGGCGCCACGCGCGCGTGACCTTCCTCGTTGACGCAGTAGACCCCGGCGCCCGCCAGGCCGCGCCGGCCCTCCATCATCAGCTCGTGCACCTTGTGCAGCCGCCGCGCGGCCGGCCGCACGGCCGACAGGTCGTAATGCGGGGACGGCGAGGTCGCCAGGACGCCCGGCGATGCCAGGGTGCGCAACAGGACGCGTAGCGAGTGGACGCTCAGGTCGACGTCGGCGTCCAGGTAGACCCGCGGAAACGTCGACGCGGCGTCGTCGCCCAGGCGCAGGGCGTTCGCTTTGCCCGGCGTGCCGGTCTCGACGACGCGGACGCCGTGGCCACGAGCCACCTCCGCGGTGTCGTCGGTGCACCCGTTGGCGACCACGACGACGTCGAGCTCGCCGGGCTCGGACCCCGCCAGCAGCGTGGACAGGCAGCGCGAGAGCACCCGCGCCTCGTTGTGGGCCGGGATCACGACGCTGGCGGTGGTCCGCCGCGTCGCCACCTGGGTCATGCGGACTGCTCGGTGCGAGCCGGCACCGCCCTCGGCTCGGCGTTGCCGGCCGCGATGCGGCGCACCATCTCGCGCCGCTCGGCGAGGGTGAACCGCTCGGTCGACTGGATGGCCACCGCGACCTGGCCCGGGGAGAACCCGTCGAGGAACTCCCGGATCCCCTCGTCGGTGCCCAGGTCGTAGAACCAGCCCGCATGCACCAGGTCCTCCGGCGTCCGGTACAGACCCGACCGGCTGTCGTCGAGGACGAGGTCGGCGAACACGCCGTAGAGGACGTACTCCGACAGGTGCCGCTGGCGGGCGACGACCTTGTCCCAGCGGCGGCCACCGACCTCGGCGAGCCGCTCCTGCAGCGCGAGGACGGTCGAGCGCCTCCAGGTGATCAGGTTGCCGATGTAGTCGGCGCCGAGGTAGCCCCGGGGCTCCAGCCCCAGCAGCCCGGCACTGACGTCGTGCCAGCGGACGTGGGTGTCCAGGTCCGCGGCCGCGTCCGGGACGCGGTAGAGCCGGACCCGGTCGCCGTCGGTGAGCCGGTCGACGCCGAGAGGCGCCACGAAGACGATGTCGCTGTCGGCGAAGACCACGATCTCCCGGTCGGTGAAGGACGGCGAGGACAGCTTCACGACCTGCTGGATGATCCAGCCACGGATCAGCCCGCCCGGGCCGGCCCAGATCTCCCGGATGCGCCGGTGCAGCCGCCCGACCCGGATGCTCCGAGGGGCGGGCACCTGGACGTAGCCGCGCGGCAGGACGCTCTCGATCGTGACGATGCGGCGTCGACCGCCCGAGAGTGCCGCGAACACCGGGACGTCGGCGCGGGGCACGAGAAGCACGTGCTCGACGTCCTTGGGGACGTGGGTGTCCACGCTCCGGCAGAGGTCGCGCGCCAGCTCGAGGTCTCCCCGGTAGCTCACGGTCACCAGGGCGACGTCGGCCGCGCTGAGCTTTTTCGCCACGCCACGACGCTACGTGCGGCTCCGGGCCGCGAGCTCGCTCGTCGGCCCGGATGCCGCATTTGGGTGACGACACCCCTACGGGAGCAAGAAGGCGGCTCCGGTCTCGTGGTAGACGTTGCCGGACTGCACCTCGTCGCTGCAGCCGTCGGAAGGCCCGAAGGCCCCGACCTTCGAGCTGAACTTGCGGCTGAAGTGGTTGCCGATGACCCGGAAGTTCGTACCGGCGCCCGGACGGTTGCAGTACAACGTGTACGCGCCACCGGCCAGCAGGTTGTCCTGGATCAGGATGTTGGTGTCACCGACGCCGTTGGTGATGATCGCCGAAGTCCCCAACGAGCCGTCGGCGCCGACACCGTAGATGGTGTTGTGACGGATGGTGATGTTCAGCGCACCGCGCACCACCTGCCCGTTGACGAAGTGGCCCGTACGCCATCTGGATGCCGTCGGTGTGCGAGTCACCGGTCTCCCACAGGTCGTGGATGTAGCTGTCCTCCACCGTGATGTCCTGGTTCATGTCGAACCCGTTCTCACACCCGTGGATGTTCGCCCGGCGCACCGTCACCGACGCCTCACCCACCGCCGTACCCCCACCGTCCTGGCAGTCGATCTCCACGTCCTCCAGCAACAACGGCGTCCCCACGATGTCACCGTCGGAGATGTACACCGCCGACCCCGAGCACGAGATCTTGCTGTTGCGGATCACCACCCCCGGCGCAGACACCTGGATGCACCCCAACGTCTTCCCCGAGATCACCGTGTTCGCCGCCGTGATGTTCGAGGGCCCCGTGTACGCCGACAACGACGTCCCCGCCGGCACACCCGTACACGTCTCATCCGGGAACGCCGGCAGCGCGCATCGTCCGGATCCGGAGGTCGGGGCCGAGGTGGGCGCCGGACGTGGGCGCCGACGTGGGCGCCGACGTGGGCGCCGACGTGGGTGCCGACGTGGGAGCTGAGGTGGGTGTGGCCGTGGGCGTGGCCGTGGGCGTGGCGGACGCCGTCGGCGTCGGCGTGCCCGTCGAGCCGACGACCTGGAGGGGGGCTGGGTCTGAGATGGCGGCGGCGAGCCTCTTGACGCCGGTGAACCTGGCCTGCACCTGGTAGGACCCGATCTGGTTGAGTGCGGGGAGCGGCAGGCTCACCTGGCCGGAGCGCAGCTGTCCGCTCACCTGCCAGGAGCCCGCGGCGCCCACGACCGTGACGTCGACGGTTGCATCGACGGCCCGGTTGCCGATCCCCGTCACCTGGACCGCCGCGGTGGCTCGCTGCCCCCGCGTCACCTGCCCGGGTGACACCGAGAGCGCGACCTGCACGAACGGTGCGCGCAGCGACCCGGCTCGCGGCATCGGGCTTGCTGAGCGCGCTCGGGAAGGCCCGGGGGCCTTGACGCGGCCGGCTGCCGGGGCGGCGTTGCGCCCGTCGGCACGCGACTGCTTCTTCGTGTGGACGGCACCCGTCGGGTCCCGATGAGGATGCGCCTTGCCGGGCGAGGCGGCGTGGCCAAGCGGCACGAGGAGTGCCGTCAGGACGACGAGAAGGAGCAACGAGAACCTCAGGGCGGGCCTTGAGGACCGCTGGTGAGGGGACTGAGGGGATGGCACAACACTGTGCTCAGGGGGGGTTAGCACGCTCAGCAGCGTAGGCGACCCTAGGGCCGAGGTCGATGGAACCCTAGGTAGGACTAGCCCGGTTTTCACCCATTTGGGGTAGGCCAGCGACGTTTCGATCCGGCCGTCGGCAACGTGTACTACCTTCCGCCGCCGCGCGTCAGGGCAGCTTCAGGGGCTTGCCGGTCTCGTGGTAGACGTTGCCGGACTGCACCTCGTCGCTGCAGCCGTCGGAGGGCCCGAAGGCCCCGACCTTCGAGCTGAACTTGCGGCTGAAGTGGTTGCCGATGACCCGGAAGTTCGTACCGGCGCCCGGACGGTTGCAGTACAACGTGTACGCCCCACCGGCCAGCAGGTTGTCCTGGATCAGGATGTTGACGTCACCGACGCCGTTGGTGATGATCGCCGAAGTCCCCAACGAACCGTCGGCGCCGACACCGTAGATGGTGTTGTGACGGATGGTGATGTTCAGCGCACCGCGCACCACCTGCCCACCGACGTAGTGCCCGTAAGCCATCTGGATCCCGTCGGTGTGCGAATCACCGGTCTCCCACAGGTCGTGGATGTAGCTGTCCTCCACCGTGATGTCCTGGTTCATGTCGAACCCGTTCTCACACCCGTGGATGTTCGCCCGGCGCACCGTCACCGACGCCTCACCCACCGCCGTACCCCCACCGTCCTGGCAGTCGATCTCCACGTCCTCCAGCAACAACGGCGTCCCCACGATCTCACCATCCGAGATGTACACCGCCGACCCCGAGCACGAGATCTTGCTGTTGCGGATCACCACCCCCGGCGCAGACACCTGGATGCACCCCAACGTCTTCCCCGAGATCACCGTGTTCGCCGCCGTGATGTTCGAGGGCCCCGTGTACGCCGACAACGACGTCCCCGCCGGGACACCCGTACACGTCTCATCCGGGAACGCCGGCAGTGCGCAGGAGCCCCCCGTCCCGTCGGAGACCGTCAGACCGACGAACCCGGACTTGGCTGTCGAGAGCCTCTGGGTGCCCGTGAACGTGGCGCGCGCGCGGTAGGACGCCACCTGCGAGAGAGCGGGGGAGCTTCAGTGTGGCCCGCCCGGCGCTGACCTGGCCGGTCACCGACCAGGCGCGGCCCGCGCCGGCGACGGCGACCTTCACCTTCCCGTACGCGGAGCCGGCCCTGACCCGCACCTTGGCGACGGCCCGTTGACCAGGGGCCAGCTGGGTGCGGTCCAGGGACAGCCCGACCTCGACAGGGAGTCGGACGAGGAGCGTCTCCGCCTCGGACACGGCGGCGTCGAGTTCGTCGTTGCCGAGGAACTCGCGCGGACGCGGTAGTCGCCGATCGCCAGCCGGGGCAGATGACGCCGTTCAGCCCGGCCGTCCCGCACCGGGGCGCGAGGGAGGCAACAGCGCCGGGAGCCCGAGCCACGATGTTGACCTCGCCCGAGTCGACGCCCCGGTCGGACTACGGCAACGTCACGTCCACGATACCTTGGCGTGCTGCTGCGTCGGTCACGTCGCTCTTCCGCCAGGCTCGCTCCCACCGTCGGCGTGGAGGCGGGGCGAGAGGGTCAACCGGAACCACGCCGCTACGAGGCGTCGAGCTTCCCGAGGCAACGTCCTCGGCCGACCCCGCGCCACGAGGCCCCCGGCGAAGGCGACGACGGCGACCGCCGCCGCGGAAGAAGGTGGTGCGACCACGCCCAGTACGATCAGAGGACCAGGAGGACGCCAGGAGACGTCGTCTTGGCGGAGTCAAAAACTCCGGCCGGAGGGCACCCTCGGGGCCAATCATCCCCAACCTGGAGACGACCCCTCCAGCGCTGCCGCCCCTGAAGCGGCGTAGCGCGCGTGCCAGTCGTGCGCCGTCGGAAGTCGGCGATCTCCTCCGCGGACGTCGCGGGGGAGTCGCGACGCCGCCAGCACGGCGGGGCGTAGGAACCCCCGGCGGGACCAGACGACCCGTCGAGATCCCGCGGACGGGCGGGACGTCCGACGCGACGGTGGGCTTGCCGGCGCCAGGTACTCGTACAGCTTGAGCGGACTCATGCGCCTCGGTACCGGGCTCCGGACGTGCGGGAGCAGGCACACGCGCGCGGCGTCGACCATCGCCAGGACCTGGGCGCGAGGGTGCCATCCCTTCACGACCACGTTGGGGGAGGCCCCTCGAGCCGGCGCCAAGGGGGCCGGGTCGACGACGGGACCGACCAGAACGACGGTCCACTCCGCCGCCGAGATCCCGGGCACAGGCGGCGAGCGCCTGGGCGTCCAGCCTGCCCTCGATCGCCCGATCCAGAGGGCCACCGGGCCACGGATCTCGGCAGAACCAATCGGGCGGGGAGGCTCGAGCTGTCGAACGCGCCTCGCGCGGACGCCGTTGGGGACGACCGTCGACCGTCCGCGCCCCGATCCGGTCCACGATGGCCCGCGACACCGCGATCACGTTGACGTCACGCTCGGCCATCTGCTCATAGCTGCGCCCGATGGCGCCGCCGGCTCGCGCGAAGATGCCGTGATCCTCGGTCCTCCAGTCGTCCCAGCCGTAGTACACGACGTCCGACCAGGAGTCGGTGTCCGCCACGGACGCCAGCACCGGGTGGCAGGAGATGAGCACGGCATCCGGTCCGCCTCGGCCCGCAGCCGACGCTCCAGCCTGCGGTAGGCCGTGACCATGTCGGGACCCAGGGGGTCACCCCGCGACCAGCGGCGTGGGCGCACCACGCGCCGGGTCACACCGCTCGGGAACTCGACCGTGCCGTCGCCCGGGGTCACCAGCACCTTGAGCCAGTTCCGGAAGGGGTCGACGATCGTCACCGACGGCAGCGTCGACGTCGCTGACAAGGCGCTCGACGATCGCCTGACCGAGCTGCGTGTGGTCGTCGTCTCGCCCTTCGGCCCACGTGCGGTAGGTCAGCACCGACGACGACGTCGCGGGTCATGCGGAGACCTGCCAGCCAGCCATGTCACGCAGCGCGTCGGGCCCGCGCCAGCGTCGAGCGCGCCCATCGCAGGGTGAGCACCCCGTAGACAACGGCTCCGACCAGTGCGCCGACCAGCAGGGCGGCCCACGGCTGGGTCATCCACCGGACCACGGCGACCGCGCACCCGCCCGCGACCACACCGGCTGCCATCGGCACGAGTGAGGTGACGAAGACCTCCCTGATCCTCCCGCTGATCATCGGCCGGACGAGGGCGAGGTGCACCGGGACGACGACACCGAAGGTACACCACGAGGTTCGCCCACGAGCACGCCGGTCAGCCCCCACCGGGTGGCCCACCACACGATCGGCACCTGGACGACGAGCCACAGGGTCTGGGCCAGCAGGTACCGACGGGTGTACCCGCCGGCGACGGCGACGTCCACGCAGAGGCGGATCAGGATCTCGCCCAGCTGGCAGAACGCCAGCACCTGGACCACCGCGGCGGCCGCCGACCACTTCGTGCCGTACAGGGTCTGCACCAGCGGGGGCGCGAGCGCCGCCAGCGCGACGGATACGGGCCAGAACACCCACACGATGAACTCGACGCACCGGGTGAACACGTCCTGCACCAGGGCCGCGTCGTGCCGGATCTGCGCGAACAGGGGCAGGCCGACGTTCAGCAGCACCGGGAGGAAGAGCCCGACCGGCCAGGCCGAGATGGTGGTGCCGAGGTTGAACAGCCCGACCCCGTCCGCACCGGACATGCGGCCCACGAAGAAGATGTTCACCCCGGCGATGAGCGTGCCCAGCAGGGTCGCCCCCACCAGAGGAATCCCGAGAGTCAGGATGTCCCGGGCCTGGCCCCGGCGAAAACCCGGCCGGTAGCGCCGCGAAACCACGAGCTGGAGTCCGCCGACCACGATGACCTGCCCCACCACGCGTGACCAGGCCAAGGACATGGCACCGTGCCCGTCCTACGCGAGAGACACCAGCACGACCGAGGACACGACCAGGCCGACGGCCTCGATGCTTCATCTGAACGGCCATCCGGAAGTCGCGGCGCAGCTGGGCGTTCGGGACACTGGCGAACGCTCCGAGGAACACGCACACCGACAGCAGGCGCATGGCAGGGAACGGCGTCCGGCGTGCCGAAGGCGGCAGCGATCACGGGAGCCGTCGCCAGGAGTTCCCCACGCCCAGGAGGGAGTAGCTGACGAGGGCCAGGGTGAAAGCGGTCGGCGCGACGGTCCCGTACTCCTCCGGCGAGGCTCGCAACAGTGCCGAGTGGAGTCCCAGCTCGGCGACCTGACCGATGAACGTGTAGAGGACCAGGGACACCGCGGAGCACGCCGAAGTCCTCGGGCTCGAGCAGCCGCGCGGCCACGATGCCGATGACCAGGCCACCGATCCGCATGAGCATCGCGCCCGCCGCGCTCCAGGCGGCTGCCCACCAGCACCCGACGCGCAGACCCCGGCGATGCGTCGCGGGTCGAGGTCATCGCTCCAGCCCTCACCAAGGACCCCGTGACCACCTCGGAGATAGCGGCGCCCCATCTTCCCGATGCCCCCGCCGCGCGTAGTTCCTCTTGGTGCGGCCGTAGAACCGGGCGACCTCCAGCAAGGCACGGCGGCGCTGGGCCGGACTCAGCGGTGCGCGGGCCACCCAGCGCGCCAGCTCGCGGCACTGAGAGACGGACTAGGACGTGACGGTGCCAGGCGGGCACGCCGAGCAGGCGCGGCGACCGAGGACGAGCTCGCCTCGTCGCGGGCGCGGACCGCGAGCGGCGCCGCAACATGACCCCAGGGGCCGGCCAGGGCCAGGCGTGCTGCGAAGACCTCGTCCTCGCGCAACATGTTGCGGCGCGACACCGTCGTGCAGCTCCCGGCGGATCGTGCCGTACAGCGGGTCCAGCTTGGCGAAGCCGGCGGTGAGCAGCCGCAGCAGCCCGGCCGAGACGGTCGACCGGGTCCTCGGCCGACAACGGCGCGGCGTAGTAGTCGGTGTCCAGCCGCTCACGTCCGCGGAGTCGCGATAGACCACCTGCGTGGTGGCCGGAGATCTCAGCGGCGAGAGTCCTCGGCGAAGACGTCGAGCACCCGCGCCACGTAGTCGGGCGCGAGGGAGTCGCTGTCGCCGATCCAGCGCACGTACTCCCCGCGGGCCCGGGCGGCCGCGACCGCGAAGTTGGGCAGCAGCCCCAGGTTGTTGGGGTGCCGCAGGTAGACCACGCGAGGGTCGCTGCCGGCGTAGTGACGGCAAATCTCCTGGGTGTCGTCGGTGGAGGCGTTGTCGCTGACGACCAGCTCGATCCGGTCGCAGGTCTGGGCCAGGACCGAGTCGAGCACGGCTGCCAGGGTCCGGCCCCCGTTGAAGACCGGCAGGGCGATCGTGACCAACGGCCGGTCGACGTGCCCGCATCGCACGCCCATCGCGCTACCCGACCCGCTTCAGCCGAATCTCGCCGCCGCAGACGTACTGACGTGGGCAGTTGGCCGTGAACGTCCCCTCGCACACGACGTCCTCCAGGATGATGCACGGGTACTTCATGGTGAGCATGCGGCCCGAGCGCTCGTCCACCGTCCGGGTTGCGCGCGCCTTGACCCGCGCCGTCCGCCCGCAGTAGCGGGACATCTCCACGTCGAACCCGAGCCCACGGTTGAGGAGGTCCCCGTCGAGAGTGGCCAGGATCTCCTCGCGGGACTTGATGCGGACCAGCTCGCCCGGCTGGAGGTCCAGGACGGCGGTCGGCGTGCGACCACTGGTGACGCCGCCCTTCAGGAAGCCCCCAGCCCAGACCGCCGCGGAAGCGGAGGGCCGGTGGAAGGAACCGCCGAGTGAGCTTCTGGAAGCGGTTGAAGACCCCCCACCAGGAAGGCCACGACGACGGCGCCGACGTCAGCGAATTCCGGACGTGACGTCGTCTCGGTACTGGGCAAGGTTCTTGAGCGGCAGCTTTTCTGCGGCGCGGCACGCTGCATCTCGGTTGCCTGGCACGACCATCGGGTGGCGCCGTCCTCGAACGGCTCGCTGGTCGTGTTGGCGACCAGCAGCGGCAGGAGCATGCGGCTGCCCGCATCGATCCACCGGCGCCGGAGGGTCCCCCGGCGCCACGCGCTTGAGCCACTGCTCCTTCCAGTACAGCGAGCAGGCGTTCTCGCAGCCGCCGTGGAAGGACCCGTCGCAACGGGCCTGGGTGAGGTGCACGGCAGCCTCCATCCGGCGAAGGCCGGTCTGCCCGATGTAGTCGCACCAGCTTGTGCGCGACCTTGTGCACGGTGAGGCGCCGGCCGCAGAAGGCGAGCATCTCCGGTGTGAAAGGGCGCGTCGAGCTCGCCCCGTGCGTCGAGGGTGGCCGAGATCTCCTCGGCGCTGAGAACCTCCACCAGGTCGCCGACCTTCAGGCCCGGAGCAGGCCTCGATTCCATCACGTCAGCCGTCGTCATCCGTCACTCCTGGGGCCGATCTTCCACAGCCTCGTCGCCACCCGGCGTGGCCGCGACAACGCTAAGGACCGGTGACGTCGGCGCTGGGCGACGGGCAGTGGCATCCCTTGAATAGGGGATCGCGTCATTGAGGTGGTCGAGGAACCAGGACTCTCTTGGAGTCTGCCGCCAACGAGCTCGACACGGGGGTAGACCTGCGCATGGACTTCTGGATCACGATCATCGGTCTCATGCTGCGGAAGGGGGTCGTGGTCTCGGCGGTCCTCGTGGCCGTCGTCCTCGGCAGCGCGACGTACATCGCGGTTCCCACCTACTACGCGAGCGGGAGCCTGACGGTGCTGACTCCCACGGAGTTCGGCGGAACGGAGTCGCTGGACCCCAACGCGCCCACCCCGCTCACGAACCCCATGCTCAACTTCAACGACAGCCTGAAGACGACCTCGGCGAT
>CAVPUJ010000002.1:315000-1495884 GCA_963708915.1 uncultured Actinomycetota bacterium | reverse complement strand
AGCGATGAGGTGAGCGGGAGGGCGCACGGGCTCAGCGCTCGTACGCCGCCAAGGCCTCGTCGACGGGTACCTCGCCGTTGTTGAACTCGACGGTCGCGCCCGCCAGGCCGGGCCGGGCCAGGGTCTCGGCCGCGACCAGGGCGACGTCAGCCCGGCTGACCGACCCCTTCGTCGCGCCGCCGAGCGAGGTCGCGATGCGGCCGGTGGCGGCGTCCAGCGTCAGCCGGCTGGGGCGCAGGATCGTCCAGTCCAGGTCGCTCTGCGCGAGCGCTGCGTCGGCTGCCGTCTTGGCGTCGGCGTAGGCGAAGAAGGAGTCGTCTCCGTCGACGCCGTGGTCGGGGCCGGCCCCGAAGTAGGACACCATCACGTAGCGACGCACGCCGGACACGCCGGCCGCCTCCATGGAGCGGATCGCGGCGTCGCGGTCGACGGCGTACGTGCGTTGCGGGCTGCCGCCGCCCGCCCCGGCCGACCAGACGACGGCGTCGTGGCCGTCGAGCAGGCCGGCGATCGCCGCGACGTCCGCGGACTCGATGTCGAAGACCGTGGCCTCGGCACCGTCGGCCTCGACGTCGGCCACGTGGTCGGGGTTGCGGACCACCGCCGTGACTTGGTGGCCGCTCTCGTGGAGCAGCGGGGTGAGCAAACGGGCGACCTTGCCGTGGGCCCCGATGATGGCGATGCGCATGTCGGGGCAACCCTGAACGCGGGTGCGGGTATTCCGGCACGGCAGACTGACCGGGTGACTGACGACGCCGCCCCGCACGCCGGCCTGAGCGCGATGCTCGGGACCACCGACCCGGACATCCTCGGCAACTTCGTGGCCTTCCTCGGGCTCGAGTTCACCGAGCTCGAGCCCGACCGGGTCGTGGCGACCTGGACCGTCGAGCCCAAGCTGCACCAGCCGTACGGGATCCTGCACGGCGGCGTGCACTGCAGCGTCGTCGAGACGCTGGCCAGCGTCGGTGCGGCCCTGTGGGTGTCCGGGCGCGACGAGACCGCCAAGGTCGTCGGCGTCAACAACAACACCGACTTCTTCCGCGCCGTCCGCGAGGGCGCCATGACCTCGACCGCGACGCCGCTGCACCGCGGCAGGTCCCAGCAGCTCTGGCTGGTGGAGACGCACGCCGACGTCGACGGCTCGCTGTCGGCGCGCGGCCAGGTGCGGCTGCAGAACCTGTACTCCGGCGGCTGAGCCAACGTACGACAGAGTGTTGGCATTTCCGCCGTTGGAGTGTAGAACGTTGGGATGACCACGGATGGACGGACCGGCCCGGCGCCGATGCCGACGGGACCGCTGAGCAAGATCGACTACTCCGAGCGGATCCCCAACAACGTGAACCTCGCGGGCGACCGTCGGCTCCAGCGGGCGCTCGAGGGCTGGCAGCCGAAGTTCCTCGACTGGTGGAAGACCTTGGGTCCGGCGCTGCCGACCAAGGACGTCTACCTGCGCACGGCGATCGCCGTCGGCCGGGACGGCTGGGCGCACTTCGACCACGTGCCGATGGAGGACTACCGGTGGGGGATCTTCCTCGCCGAGCGGGACCCGGACCGGGTCGTGAGCTTCGGCAAGCACCGGGGCGAGCCGGCCTGGCAGGAGGTGCCCGGCGAGCACCGGGCCGACCTGATGCGCCTGATCGTGATCCAGGGCGACACCGAGCCTGCAAGCGTCGAGCAGCAACGCGTGCTGGGCGACACCGCACCGAGCATCTACGACCTGCGCAACCTCTTCCAGGTCAACGTCGAAGAGGGCCGCCACCTCTGGGCGATGGTCTACCTGCTCCACGCGTACTTCGGCCGCGAGGGCCGCGAGGAGGCCGAGCAGCTGCTCAAGCGCAACTCCGGCGACCTCGACTCGCCGCGCATCCTCGGCGCCTTCAACGAGGCGACGACCGACTGGCTGCAGTTCTTCATGTTCACCTACTTCACCGACCGCGACGGGAAGTACCAGCTCGGCACCCTCAAGGAGTCGGCCTTCGACCCGCTGGCGCGCACCTGCGAGTTCATGCTGAAGGAGGAGGCCCACCACATGTTCGTCGGCACGACCGGCGTGCAACGCATCGTGGAGCGCACCGCCCAGGTGATGAAGGAGAAGGGTGGAGCGGCGACCTTCGAGGACGGCGTCATCCCGCTCGAGGTCATCCAGAAGTACCTGAACTTCCAGTTCTCGGTGTCCATGGACCTCTTCGGCGGCGAGCAGTCCACCAACGCCGGCAACTACTACTCCTCGGGCCTCAAGGGCCGCTGGCAGGAGACCCGGCGCAAGGACGACCACGTGCTGCTGGAGGACACCCGCACGATGCAGTACGTCGAGGACGGCGAGATCCGCGAGAAGGAGGTGCCGATGCTGAGCGCGCTCAACCTCGACCTCCGCGACGAGTACGTCGCCGACTGCTCCAACGGCGTCCGTCGCTGGAACCAGGCCCTCGAGGAGGCCGGCCTCGACGAGCGGCTGATCCTGCCGCACGAAGGCTTCAACCGCCGGGTGGGCACCTACTCCCAGCACCACCTCACCCCGGAGGGCCAGGTGCTCACCGACGAGGAGTGGGCGAGGGTCCGCGACGGCTACCTGCCGTCGGACCAGGACCGTGCCGACGTGGCGGCGCTGATGGTGCCCGAGTACGAGTACGGCAAGTTCGCCGGCTGGATCGCCCCTCCGCTCGCCGGCATCAACGACCAGCCGGTCGAGTTCGACTACGTGCACCTCGCCGAGGAAGGCCTGGTGTGAACCTGACCTGGCAGCGCGACGAGCAGCCCGTCTGGGACGCCGACAAGGCGCGCGTCATCGGGGGCGCGCCCGAAGGTGCGTTCGTGATCCCGTTCCACGAGGGCGACGCCTTGCCGGGCGAGTGGTTCGTGGTGAGGGACGGCGACCGCGTCGTGGGTTACGGCCGCCTCGACATCGGCTGGGGCGGCGACGCCGAGATCCTGCTCGCCGTCGACCCCGAGCGGCAGGAGGCCGGCGTCGGCAGCTTCGTGCTCGCGCGTCTCGAGGACGAGGCGGCCGCCCGCGGCATCAACTACGTCTACAACACGATCCGGCAGCACGAGGGTCGCGAGCTGGTGCACGACTGGCTGGTCGTCCGCGGGTTCCGCGGTGACCTCGACGGCGACCTGCGCAAGCGCGTCGGCAGCAGTCCCGCCACCCCTGCGCGCACGCCGCGACCGGATGCCACGACGTACGACGCCGCGGCCGACGAGGGCGGTCAGGCGCCGGGTCGCGAGGAGCAGGGCGGGTACGTGGACGTCGACGAGCACCGGTACTAGCCAGCGCGCTGGTCTCGGAGGTTCGGGCTGGCAACCGTCACGACCTCAACCACCGAAGGCCTTGTCGGTGGTCGAGGTGCGAGGAGCGCTTGCGACGAGCCTCGAAACCAGCCAGGCTCAGGGGAGTGGGCCGGCGGCCTCGGCGAACGACCGCCAGGCGGACTGGGCGGGGCGGTGCCAGCGGGCGTGCTGCTGGTGGAACGTGCTGGCGGCGCGGGGGCCGGGCCAGTCGTGGTCCAGCAGCTCGGCGGGGAGGTCCGGGTCGAGGAACGGGAACCGGCGCCACTCCTCGATCATCTGCACCTGCGCGAGGAACGCCTCGATGTCGGTGGGCGCGATCCGGATCTCGAAGTCCGACAGGAAGGCGACGTAGCGGTCCTCGACCTCCTCGAGGTCCCACGCCTCCGCCAGCAGACGGCCCTCCTCGCCGAGCCCGCTCGCCGACCCGGTCCAGGCGAAGGCGAGGTCGGCCAGGCCGAGGTCGCGGACCACGGCCTGCACGTCGTCGGCCTTGGAGGCGTCGGTGGCGATCCAGAGCCCGGACGTCGGGCTGCCGAGACCGAGCCAGGAGAGCCGGGTGCGCAACCGGTGCCGCAGCTGGCGCTGCGTCTCCGGGATCGGCACGCTCACCACCAGCCAGCGGCCGTCCCACGGGCGCCGCTCACGCATGAAGCCGTAGATGCGCCGGGTGCCGTCCTCCAGCAGGTCGTGGCCCTGCTGCGTCAGGCTCCACAGCACCCGGCGGCCGTGCCGCTCCGAGCTCAGCGTCCCCTCGGCGGCCGTCCGGGTCAGGGCCTGGCGTGCGGCTTTCTCCTCGACACCCAGGACCTGCAGCGCGTCGACCAGGGTGGCCGTCCACACCGGCGAGCCGTTCGGGTGCACGAACTCACCCAGGACCGTGAGCAGCAAGGAACGGGCGCTGCCGAGCTGGGTCACGCGCGACATGCTACAACCTGTTGACGTTCCATCACGCAGGCGTAGAGTGTTGGCCATGTCCGATGCCGTCCCCGTGGTCGACTTCGACACCACGCCCGAGCACTACCGTCACTGGACGCTGGCCACCGACGGCGACGTCGCGACCCTCACCCTGGCGGTCGACGAGGCCGGCGGGCTCGTGCCGGGCTACGAGCTCAAGGCCAACTCCTACGACCTCGGCGTCGACATCGAGCTGTACGACGCGATCCAGCGGGTGCGCTTCGAGCACCCCGGGGTCAAGGCGGTCGTCATCACCGGCGGCCTGGAGAAGATGTTCTGCGCGGGCGCCAACATCCGGATGCTGGCGCAGTCGTCGCACGCGTGGAAGGTCAACTTCTGCAAGTTCACCAACGAGACCCGCAACGGCCTCGAGGACGCGAGCGAGCACTCGGGCATCCGGTCGGTGGCCGCGGTCAACGGCACGGCCGCCGGCGGGGGCTACGAGATCGCGCTGGCCTGCGACGAGATCGTGCTGATCGACGACGGCTCGTCGACGGTCTCCCTGCCCGAGGTGCCACTCCTCGGGGTGCTGCCCGGCACCGGCGGTCTCACCCGCGTCGTCGACAAACGGCACGTCCGCAAGGACCGCGCCGACCTGTTCGCCACCAAGGCCGAGGGCTTCCGCGGCCAGACCGCCGTCGACTGGGGCCTGGTCGACTCCACCGCCCCGCGCAACCGCTTCGCCGAGCACGTGGCCGAGCGTGCGCAGGTGCTGGCCGAGGGGTCGAGCCGGCCGGGCGGCCCGGGCGTCGCGCTGGCCCCGCTGGTCCGCACCGAGGCCGACGACGCGATCAGCTACTCCCACGTGACCGCCACCATCGACCGGTCCGCCCGCCGGGTCGACATCGAGGTGCGCGGGCCCGAGACCGACCCACCGGCCGACACGGACAGCGTGCGCGCGCTGGGCGTCGACTGGTGGCCGATGGCGGTCACCCGCGAGCTCGACGACCTGGTGCTCCGGCTGCGCACCAACGAGACCGGGATCGGCACCTGGGTGATCCGTACCTCCGGCGACACCGACCGCGTGCTGGCCCACGACGCCCAGCTGGCCGACCTGGACGACTGGTTCGTCGCCGAGGTCCGGCACTACTGGAAGCGCACCCTCAAGCGCCTCGACGTCACCAGCCGCAGCCTCATCGCCGTCATCGAGCCGGGCTCGTGCTTCGCCGGGATGCTGGCCGAGCTCGCCCTGGCGTGCGACCGGCAGTACATGCTCGACGGTGTCTACGAGGACGTCGACCCCGACGCCGAGCCAGCCACGATCGTGCTCACCGCGGCCAACGACGGCTCGTTCCCGATGGGCAACGGGCTCAGCCGCCTGGAGTCGCGGTTCTGGGGACGTGACGACGAGCTGGCCGCGGCCCGCAAGGCGCTCGGCGAGCCCCTCGACGCTCGCGCGGCCGACGAGCTCGGCCTGGTCACCTGGGCGCTGGACGACCTCGACCTCGCGGACGACCTCCGGATCGCGCTCGAGGAGCGGGCCTCGCTCTCGCCCGACGCGCTCACCGGCATGGAGGCCAACCACCGGTTCGTCGGGCCCGAGACGGTCGAGTCGAAGATCTTCGGCCGGCTGACCGCCTGGCAGAACTGGATCTTCTACCGCCCCAATGCCTCCGGCCCCGACGGGGCGCTGCGGCGCTACGGTTCGGGCCAGCGCGGCTCGTACGACTATGAGCGGGTGTGAGATGACCGATCGCTTCAACGCGCAGACGTACCTCGTCACCCGCAACGTCGAGGACGGGCTGGGCGACAAGGTCGCGGTCCGCGCTGCGGAGACCACGACGTACGAGGAGCTCGACGAGCTCTGCGGGGTCGTCGCCGCCGCTTTGCGTGAGGCGGGGGTCCGGTCGGACGACCGGGTGCTGCTGATGATGTCCGACGGGCTGCCCATGCTGGCCGCCATCCTGGGCTGCTTCCGCGCCGGCGCGGTCGCCGTGCCCGTCTCCACCATGCAGACCGCCGCCGAGCTCGGCACCGTGCTCGCGGACTCGGGGGCGCGACTGGTGGTGTGCACGCCCGAGTTCACGGAGGCCGTCGAGGGCGCTCTGCCGCTGTCGCCCGATGTCGAGCGCCTGGTCGTGGCCGGCGACGCCACCCTCGCCGTGCCCGACGCCGTCGTCCAGACGTCGTGGCAGGAGTTCCTGGCCGCCGGTCGCGCGGCACCCGACGCACGTCGCGCGGTCGCCGACACCGACGCCGACGCGTGGGCGCTGTGGCTCTACACCAGCGGCACCACCGGCCTTCCCAAGGCGGCGATGCACCGGCACGCCAACATCCGGCACGTCTGCGAGACCTACGGCCAGCAGGTGCTGGGCATCCAGCCCGACGACGTGACGTTCTCGGTGGCGAAGCTGTTCTTCGCCTACGGCATCGGCAACTCGCTGTTCTTCCCGTTCTCGGTCGGTGCCACCACCGTGCTCGAGGGGCGGCGCCCGACGCCGGCGATCGTGCAGGAACGCGTCGGCGCCGAGCGGCCGACGCTCTTCTTCGCCGTCCCGACCTTCTATGCGGCGCTGCTCTCGGGTGACCTGCCGGAGGACACGTTCGCGTCGGTCCGGTTGGCCGCCTCCGCGGGCGAGGCCCTGCCCGGCCCGCTGCTCACCCGGTTCAAGCAGCGCTTCGGCGTCGACATCATCGACGGCATCGGCTCGACCGAGGCGCTGCACATCTTCCTGTCCAACAGCCCGGGCGACATCCGGCCCGGCACGACGGGCAAGGCCGTGCCCGGGTACGACGTCGTGGTCGTCGGCGAGGACGGCCGAGCCCTGCCTGCCGGCCAGCCCGGAGCGCTGCGGGTGCGCGGCGACTCGATCGCCCTCGGCTACTGGAAGCGGACCGTCGCCTCGAGACAGGTCTTCCAGGGCGAGTGGCTGGTCACCGGCGACACCTACGTCTGCGACGCCGACGGCTACTTCACCTGCCTGGGCCGCAACAGCGACATGCTCAAGTCCGGCGGCATCTGGGTCTCGCCGGCCGAGGTCGAGAGTCGGTTGATCGAGCACCCGGCCGTCCGCGAGGCCGCGGTCGTCGGCGTGGCCGACGAGCACGGGATCGACAAGCCGGTGGCCGTGGTGATCGCCGAGGGCGTGAGCGCCGAGGACCTGGTCGTCTGGTGCCGCGACGGCCTCGCGCACTTCAAGGCGCCGCACCACGTGGTGTTCGTCGAGGAGCTGCCCAAGACCGCCACCGGCAAGCTCCAGCGGTTCAAGGTCCGCCGCCTGTTGGCCGGCCGGCCGAACGGCTGAGGGGAGCGACCGCATGCCCTACGTCATCGCCAGTGCCTGCATCGACGTCAACGACAAGGCGTGCGTCGACGAGTGCCCGGTCGACTGCATCTACGAAGGGGTCCGCAAGAGCTACATCAACCCCAAGGAGTGCATCGACTGCGGCGCCTGCGAGCCGGTCTGCCCGGTCGAGGCGATCACCCAGGACCGCCGCGTCGCCGACGGCGACGAGCCGTTCGTCGAGGACAACGCCACGTTCTTCGACGTGGTGCTGGCGGGACGCGACGCGCCGCTCGGCATGCCCGGCGGGGCGCGGAAGGTGGGCGACCTCGGGACCGACACCGAGCTGGTCGCCGCCTGGACGGCAGACTGAGCCGATGCTCGACGGACACCTGCTGGTCGACGCCCACGTGCACGTCCCCGTGCTCGGGTCGCTCAAGCCCGCGTGGCTGCAGTGGGCCAGGGACTTCGGCCCGGACGGCATCCTCGACCGCGTCTGGGACTCCGACGGCCGTATCGACCCGCCGGCGCTGGACGAGCTCTTCGCGGAGCAGGGGGTCGACGCGGCCCTGCTCTTCTGCGAGTACAGCCCCAAGGTCACGGGCATCCAGCGGTTCGAGGACCTGCTGCCGATCGTCGAGCACAACCCGTCGCGGTTCCGGCCCGTCGCGAACGTCAACCCGCACCTGCACTTCCCGATCGCCGACGAGCTCGGCCGGCAGCTCGACCAGGGCGCAGCGGCGCTCAAGCTGCACCCCGTCCACGGCGGCTTCCGCTGCGACGACGCGGCGCTGTGGCCGGCGTACGCCGTCCTGGCCGAGCGCGGCGTACCGCTGATCGTGCACTGCGGGACGTCGTCGTTCCCCGGCTCGATGAACGAGCTGGCCCATCCCGAGCACCTGCTGCCCGTCGTCCGCGACTTCCCGACCCTCGACGTGGTGCTCGCTCACTCCGGGCGCGGCTGGTGGTACGACGCGGCCGCGTTCATGGCACAGCTCTACCCGACCGTCTGGCTCGAGCTCTCGGGGCTGCCGCCCAAGCGGCTGCCGGAGTACTTCGCGAAGTACGACCTCAACCGGCTGGCGCAGAAGTGGATCTTCGCGACGGACTGGCCGGGCGCGGTGACGTCCACCAACGCGCGGGCCGTCGCCGGGCTCGGGCTCGACGACGACGTGGTGGCCGGCGTGCTCGGCCGCAACGCGACGAAGGTGTACGCGGGTCTCGACCACCTCGGCTGAGCCCGTAGATGCTCTGGTCGTCTCCTGACCTGGCTCACAGCGGACCCACAACTTCCCGTTCCACCGTGGGGACATGACGATCCCCACCCGCGTGAAGCGGCCCCTCGCCGCCGCGGCCGCCGGCGCCCTCGTCCTGCCCCTGTCCGTCGCCGCCGTCAGTCCGGCCGCGGCGGGGAGCGTGCTGGTCGACCGAGACTGGCCGTCGTACGGCTATGTCTCGCCGTACCTGGCCGCCGGCGTCCCTCGACACCACCGAGGCGACCGCCGAGCAGTCGGCGGGCCTGGTGACCATCACCAGCGACATCGAGTTCGGCGCGGGTGAGGCCGCCGGCAGCGGCATCGTGATCGGCAGCGACGGGCTCGTGGTGACCAACCACCACGTGGTCGAGGGGGCGACGTCGATCCGGGTCACGGTGGTCACGACCGGCCGGACGTACGACGCCGAGGTGCTCGGCACCAACGCGAAGCGCGACGTCGCCGTCCTGCAGCTCGAGGACGCCGTCCGGTCTCGCGACGGCCTCCACCGACGTCAGTGGGGTTGCTGTAGGGGAGGACGTGACCGCGGTCGGGGACGCCGGCGGTGACGGCGGTGCGCTGACCGCAGCCGCCGGGACGGTCACCGACACCGACCACCCGATCACCGTCTCCGACGAGCAGACCGGTGCCGCGCACCGGCTCACCCAGCTGATCGAGGTGGACGCCGACGTCATTCCCGGAGACTCCGGCGGCGCGCTGCTCGAGTCCGACGGGGACGTCGTCGGGATGAACGTCGCGGCGTCGTCCGGATCGGCGAACATCACCGGCTACGTGATCCCGGTCAAGCGGGTCCTCCGGATCGCCGCGCACGTCGTCGCCGGCGAGGAGACGGCCTCGATCACGCTGGGGTACGACGCGTTCCTCGGCGTCTCCCTCGCCGGTACGGGCACCGCACTCGCCGGAGTCGTCGACGGGGGAGCGGCCGCGGACGCCGGCCTCGGTGCCGGCGACACCATCACCTCGCTCGGCGGCACCTCCGTGACGACGTACGTCCAGCTCCAGAAGGCCGTCGCCGCCCACGACCCCGGCGACTCCGTCCGCGTCACGTGGACCGACGCCTCCGGCAACTCCCACGCCGCCACCGTCACCCTCGGTCGCGCCCCGGTGGCCTGAACACCGATTCGTCTGCTTCGCCGAGCGGGGAAAGTGGCATGTATCCGCAGACGAATCGGGGTCAGGCGGGCGGCGGGTGAAGGACGACGCGGGTGGTGGTGCCGACCCTGCCGTCAACCACGCCGTCGACGTCGATGACGGCCAGCGAACGGCCGGCGTGGCGGGTCGTCGCGCGGCAGACCAGCTCGGCGCCGATGGGGATGCCGCGGGTGTAGGTGATGTGCACCGACGCGGTGACGAGGTCGGGGCGCAGGGCGCCGGCGACCAGGTCGGCGAGGAACATCGAGACGCCGCCGTGGAGGTTGCCGCTCTCGTTGGCGTGCACGTCGGTCGTGGTCACCGGCTCGTCGGCCCGGGTGGCCAGCAGCCGCTCGAGGTCGCCGGGACCTGGCGGACCGCCCCAGGCACCCTCCTCGACGAGGCCGTCGGGGGCGACGAGGTAGCGACCGCGCTGGCTGGTCGACGCGAGCAGCAGGCCGTCCTCGTCGGTCACCGTGCCGGTGGCGTACCCGCCGAGGGCGTCGGCGTGCACGAGGCGCGCGTTCGCGAACACCCGGCCCGAGGTCGGCAGCGGCCGGAGCACGTCGAGGGTGATCTCCGCGCTGACCGACCAGTGGCCGCGCGGCAGGTCGGCGACGATCGCGTACCCCAGCAGGTCGTCGACGAGGACGGCGACCGCGCCGGCCGGCGTACGTCCCTCGACCTCGAGCCACGGGCCGACTGGCATCGAACCCCGGAACTCTCCGTCGTCGGAGACCGTCAGCTCGCTCATCCGCAGCAGGGCCTCGGGCCCCGTCTCGACGACGGGCAGTACGACGGAGGTCACGGCCGCAGGCTAGCGACCAGCAGCTTCGTCATGCCGTGTGGTGTACCTCCTGCAGTGCGTACACGGGGGTGTCGATCCCCTCGTACCTGGCCTTCAGCTGGAGGGCGAGGTACAGCGAGTAGTGCCGGGACTGGTGGAGGTTGCCGCCGTGCATCCAGAGGTTGTCGACCTGGGTGGGCTTCCACATGTTGCGCTGCTCGCCCTCCCACGGGCCGGGGTCCTTGGTGGTGTCCGAACCGAGGCCCCACACCTTGCCGAGCCGGTCGGCGGTCTCCTGGTCGATGAGGTCGGCGACCCAGCCGTTCATCGAGTTGTAGCCCGTCGCGAACACCACCACGTCGGCCGGCAGCGTCGTCCCGTCCTCCAGCACCACCGAGTCCTCGGTCAGGTGCGAGACCTGGCCGCGCACGAGCTTCACGTCGCCGTTCGCGACCAGGTCGGCCGCGCCCACGTCGATGTAGTAGCCGGAGCCGCGCCGCAGGTACTTCATGAACAGCCCGGACCCGTCGTCGCCCCAGTCCAGCCAGAAGCCGGCCTTCTCGAGGCGGTCGTAGAAGTCCTTGTCCTTCTCGGCCATCGCCTCGTAGGCCGGGATCTGGAACTCGTGCAGGATCCGGTAGGGCAGCGACGCGAAGATCATGTCGGCCTTCTCGGTGGTCACCCCGGACGCGACCGCGCGCTCGGAGTACAGGTCGCCGAGGCCGATCTCCATCAGGCTGTCGCTCTTCACGATGTGCGTGGACGACCGCTGCACCATCGTGACGTCGACGTCGTTCTCCCAGAGCGCGCCGCAGATGTCGAACGCGGAGTTGTTGCTGCCGATCACCACGGCCTTCTTGCCCCGGTACGCGTCAGGCCCCGGGTGCGCCGAGCTGTGGTGCACGTCGCCGCGGAAGACGTCCGTGCCGGCGATCTCGGGCATCCGTGCCTTCCCCGACATCCCGGTCGCGAACACGAGCTGCTTCGGCCGCAAGGTCAGCGGGCGCCCCTCACGCTCGACCTCGACGGTCCACTCGCCGGTCTCCTCCGACCACGTGGCCGAGGTGGCCGTGGTGCTCGACCAGTACGGCACCTCCATCACCTTCACGTACGACTCGAGCCAGTCGCCGATCTTGTCCTTGGGCGCGAACACCGGCCAGTTGTCGGGGAACTTCAGGTAGGGCAGGTGGTCGTACCAGACCGGGTCGTGCAGGCAGAGCGACTTGTACCTGTTGCGCCACTGGTCGCCGGGCCGCGGGTGCTTGTCGACGACGAGGGTCGGTACGCCGAGCTGGCGCAGCCGCGAGCCCAGCGCGATGCCGCCCTGGCCGCCGCCGATGACGAGCACGTACGGCTGCGTGGAGCTGCCGAGGCTCTCGGCCTCCGCCTGCCTCTTCTCCTTCCAGGTCATCCGGTCCTTGCTCGAGCCGTGCTCGGCGCCCATCGGCCGGTGCGTGCCACGCGGCTCCTCGTGGCCCTTGAGCTCGTGCAGCGTGGTGAGGAAGGTCCAGGCCTTGTCGGACCCGTCCTCCTCCTTGAGGCGGAGCAGACCGTTGCCCCGGCCGGTGGCCGTCTCGAAGGCGAACCAGGCGGTCACCACGCCGCCGGCCTCGTCGGCGGGCTCGGTCAGCGTGAAACCCGACGGGTCGACCCGCTCGAGGTTCGCCTCGAGCAGGCCGGCCACGCCGCGGGGGTTCTCGACGGTCGTGAGGTTCCAGGTGAACGAGACGAGGTCCCGCCAGAAGGAGGAGGCGGCGAACATCCCGGATGCCGCGCCCACGTCGCGGGACTTCAGCGCGGCTTCGAAGTCGCGGAACCACGCCTCAGCGCGGGCAGCGGCCGACGACTGGCCGGGAGGGGCGTCGAGTGTCTGGGTCATGTGGGCCACCCAAGACCTCTCCGTCCGGCGGCGACAGGGTTGCAGCCTGTTGCACGTGGCGCCGGTCACACGGCGTGCCTATTCTCGACGCATGGCTGCCGCGGGCGCTGCCCCCGCCTACGGGGCGATCGAGCCCGGCACCGACCTGTCCCAGCACGCACGTCAGCTGGTCCGCATCCACGATGCCGTGCTCGCCGGGTCGCGACCGCCGGTCCGGCCGCGGGGCGTGGTGGCGCGGTCGTGGTCGCGCGTGGTCGACATGGGCCTCGACCCGGACACCGCCAACGAGCGGGTCCACCTGCCCTGGCACGAGGTCGAGGCACGGCGGACGGCGTCGCCCCTGGCCCTGGTCATCGACGACCTGCGGGCAACCCTGACCCGGGTGGCCGACGCCTCCCTGTTCCTGATGGTCGTCTGCGACGCCGACGGTGTCGTGCTCTGGCGCGAGGGCGCGGCCCGAGTCCGGATGACCGCCGACCGGCTCGGCTTCGCCGAGGGTGCCTGCTGGACCGAGCACGTCGTCGGCACGAACGCGATCGGTACCGCCCTGGCCGAGGCTGCCCCGGTCGAGCTGTTCTCGGCCGAGCACTACGAGCAGGGCCAGCACCCCTGGTACTGCACCGCGATGCCCATCCACGACCCGCGGACGGGTGAGCTGCTGGGCGTGGTCGACGTCAGCGGCCCGGCGCTCACCCTGCACCCCGCGATCGGCGCGCTGGTCGAGAGCGCGGTCCGGCTCGCCGAGGCCGGCCTCTGGCGGCACCACGCGGGGCTGCTCGAGCGGCTTCGGCGCAGCGCCGAGCCGGTGCTCGCGGGCATCAGCGGGCCGTTGCTCGTCGTCGACGACCACGGCTGGGTCGCGCACCACGCCGGCATCGCCGCCCGCGACCGGATCCAGGCCCCGCGCGAGCACCACGCGCTCGCCGTGCCGGGGCTGGGGCTCTGCCTCCCCGAGCGGCTCGGCGACGGTTGGCTGGTCCGACCCCGCGGTGGGTCCGGCTCGGTGACCGCCTGCCTGGACCGGACCGGGGAGCCCGTCCTCGACGTCACCAGTGACGGGGAGTCGTGGCGCACCACGCTCACCCCGAGGCACGCCGAGCTGCTGGTGCTGGTGGCGCGCGCCGGTCGCACCGGGCTCACCGCCCAGCAGCTGAGCACCGCCGTGTACGGCGACGCGGAGCATGCGGTCACCGTGCGCGCGGAGGTGTCGCGGATGCGGCGGGCCATCGGCGCTCTCGTCGCCACCCACCCCTACCGCCTGGCCGAGGGCGTGACCCTCACGGTGAACGGCTGAGTTGCGACGTCCAGTGCCCCACCCGGATGGGCGTACTCGTCCACCTCGGCCCTGGCTAGCGTCGAAACCATGGCTACCGAGCAGCAGTCCCACAACCTCTCCGTCTTCGACAACGGCGGCGAGGGCCGTCCCGTCGTGCTGATCCACGGCTGGCCGCTGAGCCACGTCGCGTGGTCGGCGCAGACCGAGGCCCTCACCGAGGCGGGGTACCGCGTCGTCGCCTACGACCGCCGCGGCTTCGGCAAGTCCGACCCGGGTGACGCCTACGACTACGACGCCCTGACCGACGACCTGGCCAACGTGATCGACGACCTCGAGCTCACCGACGTGACGCTCGTCGGGTTCTCCATGGGTGGCGGCGAGGTCGCCAGGTACGTGTCGCGGCACGGGCAGGAGAAGCTGCACAGCGTGGTCTTCGCCTCAGCGATCCCGCCCTCGCTGCTCCAGTCGGACAGCAACCCCGACGGTCCCCTCGACGAGGAGAGCGCGACCCAGCTCCGGAAGGGTCTCGAGCACGACCGCGACGGGTTCCTGGACGAGTTCACCAGGAACCTCTTCACCGCGAACGGCGAGCTCAAGGTCGCCGAGGAGAAGCATCAGGAGGCCCTGGCGATCGCCCAGCAGTCGGACCAGGAGGCCGCCCTGCTCTGCATGGACGCCTGGGCCACCGACTTCCGCAACGACATCGAGCAGGTCACCGTGCCCACCCTCGTCATCCACGGCGACAGCGACGCGATCGTGCCGTTCGAGGGTTCGGGCCGGCGCACGCACGCCGCGATCGAGGGCAGCGACCTGGTCGTCATCGAGGGCGGCCCGCACGCCATCAACGTCAGCCACGCCAGCGAGTTCAACGAGGCGCTGCTGACGTTCCTGGAGAAGTAGGAGCCCCTACGACGAGCGGGGGACCGCCGTGTGGTCGGGGTTTCCCCGCGTGCGGCGGTCCTCCTTCATCTCGGCCTCGAACAGGTGCCGCTTGCCGAGCACCAGGCTGTCGCGCGCCTTGGCCTCCAGCTCCTTGAAGAGCCGGTAGTACCCGTCGTCGTACTCCTCGACGACCTGGAAGGTCCACCGCCCCTCGATCACGTTGCGGCCGATGAGGCGTGACTGCAGCTCGCCGGCGAGCGAGTCGTGGCCGGCCTCGCGCAAGAGGTCGACGGCCTCGCCGAGGGCGAGGTCGCCCATCCCGGTCAGGCGGTGGAAGGCGTAGAGGTAGCCACGGGCGTTCTCGACGACCTCGAGGGCCTCCGAGAGCTTGCCGAGCGCCTCGACGGTCTTGTCGTCGACGCCCTCGGGGCGGCGGTGCTCGGGTGCGGGCAGGTCGGAGTCGCTCATTCTCGACACGGTACGACCCCGCGCTGGGTGAAGGGTTCATCCGGCCGGTTCGTGCTGCCCAGAAGGACAACGTCGAGGATCGGAGACCTACAGCGGCGGCGAGATCCGTGGTCGAAGAGGATCGCCACCGAGCGTAAGCCGTGGGCGCGCTACCTGCGCTTGAGCAAGCGGGAGGCCGCCGACCTACTCCACCCGGATCGCGGAAATGCCAGCCTCGACCATCGCTTCGCGGCATCACCCACCGGCGGCACCTCGATCGCGAGCGAGGCGTTCAGGCGATCACTCCGCGCGGTTCTGCCCTTCGATGCAAGTCTTCTCGGCCGGGGTGAAGCCGTCGCATGAGCCGCCTTGAATGGGAGGCGTCGCACCGACCTCCGTGCTCACGGTGACGGTCCCGCCTGGGCCGCCCGTGATGGTGTACGTGACGGCGAGCGTTCCGGCCTGACTGTTCCCGGCGCCCTGCGTGAGCACGACAAGGTTCGGGTAGTCGGTGTTCGCGGGAACGGTGAAGCTGTTGACGCCAAGGTTGAGGCAACCGTTGAGATTGATGATGCGCAGATCGCCGAGCGGGGTGCCGTTCAGAGTCATTGAGATGATCGTGATGATCAGCGGGCTGCCCAATGAATTGTGGGCGCTGAAGCCGAGGGCGTAGCCCTTGTACAGGCCCTGTGAGTTGCCGGGCAGCTTGCAAGCGGCGCCGTTGCCGGTGAGGATCTCGCCTGGGGATGCCGCGTATGCGGGTGCGGCTACGCCAACAGCGATCACGGGCGCGGCCCAGGCCGTTCCCTTGGCGATGGTGCGACGACTGATGCGTCCCGGCTGCTCGCCTTCGATGTGCTCGTTCACGTCCCGGCGCCCCCCTGCCCACCAATCCGTGTCCTGACTCGTGGCAGCATAGCCACGCGCGCCCCGTGCGCGGGGAGAATTGGAACGCGGCGCCCTCTCCGTCGATGAACCCGGTGTAGCCGATGGCCACCGGCTTCCGGGCCCGGCCTCGGCCCTGGACGTACCGCAGGATCGCCATCGCGACGAGGAACACGAGCCAGGTCAAGTACCTCCTCTGCCTCGTCAGTCGGACTCGGGGAGGACGCAGAACTCGTTGCCCTCGGGATCGGCCAGGGCGGTCCAGCCGGGCCGCTCCCAGCGATGGGTCGCGCCGCGCTCGAGGAACTCGTCCACGTCGCCCCGAAGGTCCCAGTGCAGACGGTTCTTGACCGTCTTGGGCTCGGGGACGGGTACGAAGTCCCAGGTGAGGACCGGGTCGGGGGTGGCGCCGAGCAGGGTCCACCAGCCGCCCCCGTGCTCGGCGTTGTCGGACACCTCGGCCCCCAGCACGTCGCCCCACCAGGTGGCGATCCGCTCGGGGTCCGCGGAGTCGATGACCACGCCGTGGATGCGGTAGTCCGGCAGCTCGTCCCTGAGGAACGCGCAGAACTCGTTGCCCTCGGGGTCGCGCATGACGGTCCACGAGAACCCGCTCTCCTCCGAGGGCAGCACCACCTCGGCGCCGAGCGCCGTGAGGTCGCTGATCGCAGCGGCGTACACGTCGAGGTGGACGCGGTTCTTCACCGTCTTGCGCTCGGGCACCGGGACGACCAGGAGGTTCTCGGTCTCGGCGCGGCCGTAGACGTCGGCCGGGCCGCCGCTCTCCGCAGGCGTGACGGTGCCGCCGGACGCGGCGGCCCAGAAGGTCGCGAGGTTGCTGGCGGGGTCGGCGGTGTCGAGGCAGAGGCAGCGGAAGTGGGCCATGCTCCGACGCTAGCGGCGTACTCCGACGGGGGCGATGAGTTCCGCGGGCTGGCGTGGTCGACGCCTTCGTGACCGACAAACAAGCCGTTGCCACTCAGTACGCCGATGAGCTCGCCGCGATGGCGCGCGACGTCGTCGACGTCAACCGCTACTACGTCCTCGGCACGGCGCACGCCGACGGGCAGCCGCGCGTCTCGCCGGTGTACTTCACCCACCACGAGTACCGCGCCTTCTACTGGGTGTCGTCGCCCGACTCCCAGCACTCGCAGAACCTGGGCGGCGACCCACGGGTGAACGCGGTCGTGTTCGACTCCTCGGTCCCGTCACCGCAGACGCGGGCCGTCTACCTGACGGGACGCGCGGCCGAGGTGCCCGAGGCGGACCTGCCGGCCGAGATCGGCCGGGCGTTCGCGCGCGAGGACACGCGAGGTGCCCGCGCGTTCAGCGCCGAGGAGCTGTCCGGTGAGGGCGACCTGAGGCTCTACCGGCTCGACGTCGACGCGGCCGAGGTGCATGCCCGCGGCGGGCACCCCGACTGGGGCCTGGGCATCGACACCAGGCTCCCGGTCACGCTGTAGGCAGCGGGTGCTCGGCGAGCAAGGTGTCGAGCACGTCGGAGACGGTGCGGCGACGCAGGCTGCGCCGGACGGCAGCGGCCGCGTCGGCGTACACGTCCGTGAGCACCGGCCGGATCCCGAACCCCACGGGGCAGTCCTGGTTGGGCTCGTGGGCGTGGAGGGCGTACGGCGCCTCCTCGCCGAGGGCGTCGTAGACCTGGTCCAGCCGGATCCGCGCCGCCGGACGGGCCAGGGACCAGCCGGCGCCGGGGCCGCGGCCCGCGGTGACGAGCCCGGCGTCGCGGAGCGGGCCGAGGGCCTTGCGGACGAGCGCCGGGTTGCTGGCGAGGCTGGCGGCGACCCGCTCCGAGCTCAGCGACGGGTAGCCGCGGCGGGCGGCGAGCTCCAGCCAGCACAGGGCGTGGACGGCGGTGGTGAGGCGGGAGTTCGCGGACACGGCTAAAGTGTAACAATGTCGATTACAGAATCGCCGGTGGTCGAGCTGCGGCAGTACGTGCTGAAGCCGGGCGCCGCCGATGCGCTCGTCGAGGTCTTCGAGGCCGAGTTCGTCGAGAGCCAGGAGGCGCTCGGGATGGCCATCGGCGGGCTCTTCCACGACCGCGACGACGCCGACCGGTTCGTGTGGATGCGCGGGTTCTCGTCGATGGAGGCCCGGCGCGACGCCCTGGGTGCGTTCTACGGCGGGCCGGTCTGGAAGCAGCACGGCCCAGCCGCCAACACCACGATGGTGGACAGCGACGACGTGCTGCTGCTGCGGCCGACCGACCCGGCGCACCCGCCGCTCGAACCCGGACCGCGGGCGCCGGTCGGGGCTGCTGCGAGCGGCGACGAGTGGGTCGTCGTCACGGCCTGGCTGCACGAACCCGGCCACGGCACGTGCTCGTGGCTGGCTCGCGAGGTGCAGCCGCTGCTCGCCGCGGCCCTCGGGACCACGGTCGCCACGTGGCGCACCGAGCCCGCCGAGAACACCTTCCCCGCCCTCCCGGTCCGCCCCGACCACGCGTTCGTCTGGACGGCCACCTTCGCCGACCACCCGGCGTACGCCGCCGCTCTCACCGCCCTCGACCGCGACCCCTCCTGGCTCCGCACCATGACCGACCTCGACGCCCGCGGTGTCCTCGCCGAGACCCTCCGTCTCCGCCCCACCGCCCGCTCCTCCCACCCGCCCGCGGGATAGTCCGTGACGAATCTGCTGTGGACAGCCCGATTTCACGACAGTTACGTCACGGACTATCCGGATTCGGCGCGCCTCAACAACAAGGAACGTTCGGCGTCGTTGCGGGTGAGGGAGGCGGCGGTGCGGAACTCGGCGGACGCCTCCGTACCTCGGCCGGCCCGGGAGAGCAGGTCGCCGCGAACGGCGTGCCACTGGTGGCCGTACGCCGCCCCGGCGCCCTCGGCGACCGCGTCCAGCACGGCGAGGCCCGCGGGCGGACCGTACGCGCGGCCGTGCGCCACCGCGCGGTTGACCTCGACGACGGGATTGTCGCCGGCGGCGGAGAGCAGGTCGTACAGCGCGGCGATGCGGACCCAGTCGGTGTCCTCCGCCCGCCGGGCGCGCGCGTGACAGGCGGCGATCGCGGCCTGCACGGTGTAGGCGCCGACCGGCTGCCCCGTACCTTCCGCACGCGCGAGCGCGGCCAGGCCGCGGCGGATCAGCAGGTGGTCCCAGCGGGCTCGGTCCTGGTCATCCAGGAGCACGGGGTCGCCGGCCGCGTTCGTCCGCGCGTGCAGCCGGGATGCCTGCAGCTCGAGCAGCGCCTGCAGCCCGTGCACCTCGGCGTCGCCGGGCGCCAGCGCGGCGAGCGTCCGGGACAGTCGGAGCGCCTCGAGGCAGAGGTCGGTGCGCATCCACGACGTGCCTGCCGTGGCGGCGTACCCCTCGTTGAAGACCAGGTAGATCACGGCCATCACGTCGTCGAGCCGTGCGGTCCGCTCGGCGCCGGTGGGCATCTCCAGGGTCGCGCCGGACTCGGCCAGGGTCCGCTTGGCACGCGAGATGCGCTGCCCGACCGCGGTGTCCTTGACGAGGAAGCCGCGGGCGATCTCCTCGGTCGTGAGGCCGCCGACCAGCCGCAGCGTCAGGGCCGCCCGGGACTCGGGCGTCAGCGCCGGGTGGCACGTCAGGAACATCAGCCGCAGCACGTCGTCCTCGACGTGGTCGACCTGGTCGACCAGCTCGTCCATCGAAGCCTCCGACAGGTCGTGGCCGATGCGTTCGACCTGGGCGCGGTGCCGCTCGGCGCGGCGGAAGGTGTCGATCGCCCGGCGCTTGGCCACGGTCATCAGCCAGGCACCCGGGTTGGCGGGGATGCCGTCGTCCGGCCAGGACTCGAGGGCCGCGACCAGCGCGTCCTGGGCGAGGTCCTCGGCGAGCTGGAGGTCGCGGGTGATCCGCAGCAGGCCGGAGACGACGCGTGCCGACTCCAGCTGCCAGACCGCGACCACGGCCTCGTGCGTGGTGGTCGTCACCGGACCATCATGAGGTCGGCGGGCCCTCCTCGCGGCCGCTGATCCGCCGCACCTCGCACGAGCCCTCCCAGCCCGGCCAGTGGTCCAGGTGGATCTGCATCATCCGGCGGGCCCCCTCGACGGCCTCCTCGTGCGAGCGGACGTCGAGGACGGAGTACCCGCCCACGACCTCCTTCGCCTCCGCGAAGGGCCCGTCGACCCGGGCCAGGGCACCGGACCGCAGCGTGAACGTCGTCGCGTGGTCGCCCATCAGCCCGCCCGCGTCGATCAGCAGACCGCTGCCGACGGCTTCGCTCATCGCGCCGTCCATCGCCTCGACCAGCTCCGGCGGCGGCGGGCCGACGTCGGACCGCATCGTCAGCATCACCATGTAGCGCATCTGCTCCTCCTCGTGGTTCGTACGCCGACGCGTCGACCGGGACCCCCCACCTTCGACATCCTGCCCGGACGTATCCACCATGGAGACGTGCACCCGCTCACCGTCGCCCGCGAGGTCGCCGCGGACCTGGGGCTCGACGCCCGTCACGCCGTCGTGGTGCGCGAGACCGGCTCCACCGTCGTCGACCTGGCACCCGCTCCGGTCGTCGCCCGCGTGTGGCAGGCGGGGCAGCGCGACCTCGATGTCGTACGCCGCGAGCTCGCCGTCACCTCGTACCTCGCCCACGTCGGCGCCCCGGTCGCCGCTCCGTGGACGGTGGCAGGACCCCACGAGCGACACGGCCTGGTGGTGACGCTGTGGTGGCGCGTCGACCACGACCCCGCCCGCCCGCTCGACGGCGCCGCGGCCGGCCGGGCGCTGCGCGAGGTCCACGACCACCTGGCGGACCACGACGGCACGGGGCTGCCGCACTTCGCGCGCCTGGGCGAGGTACGCGCGGTCGCCGCGACCCTGGACCTCGGTCCCGCCGAGGCGGCCGACCTCGACGAGGCCATCGCCCTCGCCGAGGGCGCCGTCGCGGGCCTCGACGTCCGGCTCCAACCGGTGCACGGTGACGCCTGGCTCGGCAACGTGCTGCGGGCGCCCGGAGGTCCCGTCTGGAGCGACTTCGAGCGGCTCTGCCTCGGTCCCCGCGAGCTCGACCTGACGTGCAACGAGACGGCGGCGCGCTCGCGCGGCCGCAGGCCGGAGGACGACGCGTTCCTGGCCGGGTACGGCCACCACGACGCCGCGCTGCGTGACCGGCTCGCGCCCCTCGAGCTGCTGCCGCTGGCTGCCTGGACCTATCAGCTGGCCGCGAGCCAGCGGGCGTACCTGGACCTGGCTCGGACCCGCCTCGCCTGGGCCCTCGACGGGCTGCGCGGCTGACCCCCTTTCGGGTGGTGCTGCCCCTTGGAGCGCGTGCAAGAGTTGAGGATTGAGGGAAGGAATCTCGTGACTCTCGACACCGTCGTGCTCGACGTGGACGGCACGCTGGTCGACAGCGTGTACGCCCGCACCATCGCCTGGAAGGCCGCGTTCCGTGAGGTCGGGGTGGAGGTGCCGAGCCACCGCATCCACCGCGCGATCGGCATGGGCGGAGACCGCGTCGTCGCCCACCTGGCCGGTGACGCCGTCGCCCAGGGGGTCGGCGACGAGGTGGCCCGCCGCCAGACCGAGTACTTCGAGCGGCTGATCCCCGAGGTCAGCGCGACCGAGGGCGCGGCCGACCTGCTGAGCCTGCTCCGCGAGCGTGGCCTCCGCGTCGTGATCGCCAGCTCCGGAGAGCCGCACATCACGTCGCGCCTGCTCGAGCTCGTGGACGGAGCGCCGGGGCTGGTCCACCGCATCGACGGAGGGTCGGTGACCGCACGCAGCAAGCCCGCACCCGACCTGCTCCTCGCGGCCGTCGAGTCGGTCGGCGGCACCGAGGCCATCGTCATCGGCGACTCCGTGTGGGACACCCGGGCCGCGCAGGCCGCCGGCCTCCCGTGCCTGGCCGTGCGAACCGGTGGGTTCGACGACGCCGAGCTGATGGCCAACGGCGCCACCGCCGTCTACGAGAACCCCGGCGAGCTGCTCAAGGCACCCGAGCTCTGGGGCTGATCTCCACAGGTCTCCGGGATAGTCCGTGACGTAACTGTCGCTGCGCCGGCAGATTCTCGACAGTTTCGTCACGGACTATCCCCGAGCGGCGCCGGAGTACCACGTGACGGTCTGCGCGACCTCCTCGACCAGCGGGAACGTTCACTCCCTAGTCTCGGTCGGGTGAGCGACCGCAACGTCTCGCCCGACTCTGGGCAGCACTGGGCGGACGAGGGCGCCTGGCCGGCCGCGCCGGGGGTGCACCGGATCCCGCTGCCGCTGCCGACCGACGGGCTGCGCGCGGTCAACGTCTACGCCATCGAGACCGATGAGGGACTCACCCTGGTCGACGGCGGTTGGGCCATCGAGGCCGGTCGGGCCGCGCTCGACAAGGGGCTCGCGCAGATCGGGTACGCCGCCTCCGACATCCGGCGCTTCCTGGTCACCCACGTGCACCGCGACCACTACACGCAAGCCGTCGTCGTACGCCGCGAGTTCGGGTCGCGGATCGCCCTCGGGCTCGCCGACAAGCCGACCCTCGACCGCGTGCACGAGGGCACCGACGACAACCGGATCGCCGCTCTTCTGCACGACTCGGGCGCCGCCGACCTCGCCGATCGGTGGGTGCGCCTGGTCGCCGGCCCCGGCCCGGACCTGTCCCACTGGGGCTACCCCGACGAGTGGCTCGAGGACGACGTCGACCTCGCGGTCGGGGCCCGCACCCTGCGCGCCGTGGCGACGCCCGGGCACACCCGCGGGCACTACGTGTTCGCCGAGCCGGACGCCGGGCTGCTCTTCGCCGGCGACCACGTGCTGCCGACGATCACGCCCTCGATCGGCTTCGAGCCGGTGCCCGCTTCGCTGCCGCTCGGCGACTTCCTGTCCTCGCTGACCAAGGTACGAGCGCTGCCGGACGCCCTGCTGTTGCCGGCGCACGGCCCGGTTGCCCCGTCCGTGCACGCCCGGGTCGACGAGCTGCTCGCCCACCACGACGAGCGGCTGTCGCAGTGCCGGAACGCGCTCGCGCCCGGAGGGCGGAGCGCGTACGACGTCGCCGCGCGGCTGACCTGGACCCGGCACGAGCACCCGCTCGCCGATCTCGACACCTTCAACCAGACGCTCGCGGTGCTCGAGACCCGGGCCCACCTGGAGCTGCTGGTCGCGCGCGGCGACGCCGTCGCCGTCGACACGGCCGACGGCCGTGCCTACGCCCCCGTCAGTCCAGGGCCGAGATCACCCTGATCGCCGTGCGGTGCCCCATGTCGTAGGTGTCGGCCATCGCCTTGCGGTAGTGCAGGCCACCCCAGATCCGGGCGTGGAAGGCGTCGAACTCGATCTCCGACACGTGGGCGTACGGGCGCGGAGCCCCCGCCGACGAACGCATCTCCAGCGGGGTCGCCTCGCCGAGCACGCGGCGCACCACCTCGGCCTGCGGGGAGGTCCCTGCGCCGTGACCGCTGAGGTAGTCGGAGTAGTTGGGGTTCGCGACCAGGGGTGCCCAGCCCGGCTGCGACGTGGTGCCGGCGTTGCCGTCGTCGTACAAGCCGGAGATCGCCTGGAAGGGACGCCAGAACCCCACGTCGCGCTTCTGCTGCCACGTGCAGATGATCGAGTCCGTCGCCGCGGCGTGCATGAGGGCGAAGATGCGAGCCGTCTCGAGGATCCCCTGCGGGTGGGCCGCGAGGTAGCGGACGACCGCGTCCCCGAGCGCCATGCCGGCGTTGGAGCCGTTGTAGAAGAGCGCCGTCGCCGTCTGGTCGGCCATGCGCTGGTCCGGGGTGCTGGTGGAGCTGCCCGACCCGGCGCACCTCCTCGTAGTCCGCGGCCCACGCTGCCGAGGTGAGCGGGTAGGGACCGCTCTGCGGCTCCAGCGGGACGAACAGCGGTCGCAACGAGCCCAGCCACGGCGCGACCATGTCGGTCTGGCCCGTGTTGGGCCACCACACACCGGCTCCCGCGGTCTTGGTGTAGTGGATGTCAGGGTTCCGCCAGCCGTCGTCGGCGCGGCTGGCCAGGAAGTCCCGGGCCGCGTCGGCGCCGATCCGGTCGCCCTTGTTGCGCTCGTGGCCCGGGCCGATCGCGGCGTACGTCGTCTGGAGGTCGGCATCGAGCGTGGTGGCCTCGGGCACGTAGTACGCGAGCACGTCGTGGGCCGCCCGCGCGACCGCGGCCGACTCCGAGCTGGCGCCCAGGTGGGCGCTGCGCTGCGCGGCGCGGTACATGGTCAGCGACACGAAGCCCAGGATCGGCACACCGACCGCGATGGGGATCGTGGGGTACAGCGGCACGGGGTACACGGTGCGGAACGTGATCAGCTCCCAGTCCAGCACCGCCTGTCCGCCCTCGGCGGACGTCTTGCGGTGGCGACGGGGAGCGGCGACGGCCTCGGGTCCGAGAACGAGGGCGCTGGTGGCGAGGGCGGCGGAGCCGACCGTCACCGAACGGCGAGTGAGCATCATGGTGGACCTCCAGGTGTCGTGAGGTTGTCCTCATCTACCTGGATAGAGGCCCGAGGGGTCGGACCGGTATACGCCTTCAGGCGAATCTGTCGACGCGCTCCTGCAGGTCGAGGCCGGGCTCGTCGCTCCCGCGGAGCCGTGCAATGGCGGCCATCCGGTTCGTGACACCCAGCTTGCGGTAGACGTTCTCGAGGTGCTTGCGCACCGTGCTGACGGCGATGCAGCTGTCCTCGGCGATCTCGGAGTTGCTGAGCCCCGCGGCGACGTCGCAGAGGATGCGCCGCTCGCTGATCGTCAACGAAGCCGGAAGGGAGGGGGTCGGTCGCTCGCGGGCCAGCCGCTGGAGCAAGGGACCTATCAGCTCGAAGATCGCCAGTTCCCGGGAGGAGAAGTGGCTCGTCTGCCGGACGAAGCCGTACTGGACGACGTGGTCGGTGCCGTTGCGGAAGCCGACCGCCAGCGCATCCGCGCGCGGACCGAGCACGACCCCGCAACCCTCGGCCAGGTGGGGGTGCAGCCGCCAGTGCATGTAGCCGAGGTAGAAGGGCCCGCCGTGCTGTTCGTAGTGATCGAGGTCGGTGATGGTCGTGCCGCTTCGCTTGGCCGCCGGGTCGGCCGTCACCGTGGCGCTCACGAGCCCGGTCATGTCGACGTAGGCGATGCCGAGGCGGTCGCACGGCACCAGGGAGTTGACCTGGAGGAGCACGTCACCGCCTGGGAGCGGACTGCCCGGTACGGGCTCCATGGCCATCAGGGCACGCAGCGCACCGAGATCCTGAGCGGAAAGCTCGAGGTCGTCCATCGCTGCCTCCTGAGGAGGCAGCCCACGTTACGCCCGCGGGCGCCTCATCGGCACGTGGAATACGCCGTCCTCGTCGAACTCCGGCCCGGTGACGACGAAGCCGTACGAGGCGTACCAGTCCCGCAGCCCGGTCTGTGCGTCCAGCCTGACCTCGCGGTCGCCGATGACCTCCTCGAGCGCGGTCCGCACCAGCTCGTCGGCCAGCCCACGGCCCCGCGCCTCCAGCGCCACGAGCACCCGGCCGATCCGCGCCCACTCGCCGTCGTCGAGCACGCGCGCGTACGCCACGAGGGTGTCGTCCGCCTCGCTCAACAGGTGGCGGGTGGTCGGCTCGCGGTCGCGTCCGTCGAGGTCGGGGTACGGCGACTGCTGCTCGACGACGAACACCTGCTGTCTCAGGCGCCACACGCCGTAGGCCGTGGAGGCGTCGAGCTCGTCGAACGTCAGGATCCGCACGGTCATCGCACACTCTGTTCACCGAGGAAGGCGACCGTCTGCTCGAACGCCACCCGCGCCTCGGGGAGGTACGGCAGCAGTGGGTACACATGGATCAGGCCCGGCGACTCGACGGCGGTCAGGTCCCACCCCGCGGTGACTGCGCGCCGGACCAGCAGCCGGCAGCCGGGCGCGAGCAGGTCGCGGGTGCCGTAGAACATCAGCGCCCGGGGGAGTCCGCCGAGGTCTCCCAACCCCGGGCTGACCTCGGGTCGACCGAGGTCGTCGGGGGAGCCGGCCCACCACTGCGCGTAGGTCCGCATCTTTCCCTTGAACAACCACGGGTCGACCTCGTCGTACGCGTCGGTCTCCGGCGTGCTGGTCGTCAGGTCGATCCACGGAGCGTGGAGCACGAGGTGTGTCGGCTGTCGGCCGCCGCGGTCGCGCAGCGCGAGTCCGACCGCGAGCGCGTAACCGCCGCCACTGCTGTCGCCGGCCAGCACGATCCCGCCGGGCTCCGCGGCCCAACGGGCGGCCAGATCGGTGATCGGACGGAAGCTGTCGCGCCAGGAGTGCTCGGGGGCGAGCGGGTAGTCGGGCAGCACGACCCGGGCGCCCATGGCGTCGGCCAGCCGGGACGCGTACCGCACCTGCCACCCGCTGATCGGCGCCATGAACCCCCCACCGTGCAGGTAGAACACCGTCCGCGTCGGCGCCCGGTGGCGCGAGGTGATGACGTACGCCGGGAAACCGCCGAGGTCCTCGGTGACGACCGACCAGTGCTTGGCGAACCGAGGCACGGCCCCGGTCGGCAGCGTGCGCTCCAGGGTCTTGTGCCACGCCTCGACCCGCGCCCGCTCGGCCGGCTCGTCGCTCGTCATCTCGCCGGCCTTCCGCAGCCGCGGCACGAGGCGTGCGTACACGGCGTGCAGGCGGCTGGGCATGCGCCGCAGCCTAGGACGACCTCCTCATCCAACGGGACCCCGCTGGTTGAGGAAGGCGCGCTAGCGCCTGTCACGAAACCGCGAAACCACCTCTGTCACAAACAGGGACCGGCCGGTGTCTTCATGACCGACAACAGACAACCGAACCTCCCGGAGGAGACATGGCGACCACCAGCACGTTCCGCATCCCGAAGGCCACCATCACCGGTCTCTACGGCCGTGCCCTGTCGGCGTACGCCCGCCGCTCGTGGGGGCAGGTGCCCGACAACGCCTACGTCCTGTGGCACAACAAGAAGGTCATGAAGGCGGTGTTCTCGTTCGAGCAGAAGGTCGCGAAGTTCGACGCCCTCGACCGAGACCTCTCGGTGCTCGCGCAGGCGGCGACCGCCGCCACGGTCGGCTGCTCGTGGTGCCTGGACTTCGGCTACTACCTCGCGCACAGCGAGGGAATGGATCTCGAGAAGATCCGCGAGGTGATGCGGTGGCGCGACTCCGACGTCTTCTCCCCGGTCGAGCGCGAGGTGCTCGGGTACGCCGAGGCGATGTCGACCACGCCGCTCACCGTCACCGACGAGATGGTCGCCTCCCTGCTCGCACACCTGGGCGAGGAGGCGATGGTGGAGCTCACGATGATGGTCGCGATCGAGAACGAGCGGGCCCGCTTCAACTCCGCCGCGGGCCTGAGGGCGCAGGGATTCTCGGACGTCTGCGAGATCCCGCTGCCACCTCTGCGGGCCGCCGGCAACGTACGGTCGGTCTCGTGACCTCGGGCAACACCTCGGGCACGGACGCCTTCGTCAAGCACCGGAACCTGCTGTTCACGGTGGCCTACGAGATGCTCGGCTCCGCTGCCGACGCGGAGGACGTGATCCAGGAGACCTGGCTGCGCTGGGCGGAGGTCGACCGGGCCGAGGTCCGCGACGACCGGGCGTACCTCGTGCGGATCGCCACCCGGCTCTCCCTCAACCGGCTGCGCACGCTGGCCCGGCAGCGGGAGACGTACGTCGGCCCGTGGCTGCCCGAGCCGCTCCTCACCACGCCGGACGTCGCCGACGACCTCGAGCTGGCCGACAGCGTCTCGACCGCGATGCTCGTCGTGCTCGAGACGCTGACGCCCACCGAGCGGGCGGTGTTCGTGCTGCGCGAGGTCTTCGACGTCGGGTACGACGAGATCGCGGCCGCCGTGGACAAGTCGCCCGCTGCGGTGCGTCAGATCGCGCACCGCGCCCGCAACCACGTGGAGTCCCGGCAGCCCCGCGAGCAGGTGACGGCGCGGCAGCGCGAGGCGATCCTCGACCGGTTCGTGCTGGCGGTGGAGTCCGGTGACCTGCAGTCGCTGATGGACGTGCTCGCGCCCGACGTCGTGCTGATGACCGACGGCGGCGGCGTCACTCAGGCGGCGCTCCGGCCGATCCTGGGCCGGGACAAGGCGCTGCGGTTCCTGGAGGGCGCGGCGACCAAGGGCGGCCCGATCGACGCCGTGCACCGCACGTTGGTCAACGGTCGTCCGGCGCTGGCGTTCGTCATCGACGGCCGCGTCGACACGTTGCTCACGATCCTGGTCGAGAACGGAGTGGTGGCCGGCCTCTACGCCGTGCGCAACCCGGCCAAGCTCACCCGGCTCGACGAGGCGGTCACGCTCACGCGGTAGTCAGCGGGGGCCGGGCAGGTTCGCGCTCTGGTCCCAGGACAAGGTCGTGGTCACGTAGGTGGTGAAGATGCGGTCGACCTGGTCGGCGTCCACGAACCTGGTGCCCGCAGAGGTCTCGACGTTGATGCCGTCGAACACGTCGACCGGCTCGTCGACGAGGACCGCCGCGACGGTGCCGAACTCGCGGCCGTCGCTCGTCTGCACCGGCGTGCCGGGCTGCAGGGCGCCGTAGGCAATGGGGAAGGGCTCCTCGTCCATGCGGCCACCCTAGCGAGAGGTCCTTCCTCAGGACGCGTTGGTCAGCAGGCAGAACGGGTGACCTGGCCCGAGAGTAGGTTGCGGAAGTGCTGCCGCCCTCCAGAAGCCGCGGCCGGTGACGGAGCCGACCCCGCGCCGGCAGTCCGGACGTGTGACGATCAGGGACGTCGCCGCAGCTGCGAACGTCTCGGTGTCGGCCGTCTCGTACGCCCTGAACGACACCGGGCAGGTCTCGCCGCGGACGCGCGACCGGGTCCGGGAGGTGGCACGCGAGCTCGGCTACCGACCCAACCCGGCGGCTCGCGGCCTGGTGAAGGGCACGGCCGGGCTGTTGGCGATCGTGCCGTCGGTCGACCCGGCGTTCTCGTCCTTCCTGGAGATCGAGTACCTCGCCGAGGTCGTCGCGGGTGCAGTTGCCCGGTCCACGGCACTCGGCCGTGCCCTGGTGGTCGCGCCGGCGGCGGTCAACGAGCGACTGTGGGACACGCTGCCGGTGGACGGAGTGGTGGTCGTCGACCCACGGGCGGGCGACCTGCGGGTGGCAGACCTGCGCGCGCGCGGACTCACGATGGTGACCATCGACCGCGACCCCAGCCATGACGATCGCTGGTACGTCGACACGGCCGCCGCAGCGGGGACGCGGGAGATGCTCGAGCACCTCTCGCCGGGCGGTGTCCGCTCGGTGGCCCTGGTGACGTGGCAGCTCGACGACTCCTTCAACCTCGACTCCGAGCAGGAGTACGTGCGGTGGGCCGGGGAGTACGGTCGCGAGCCGCTCGTCGAGCGGTGGGACCCCCCGAGGTACGGCGTCGACCTACGGCGCGCGGAGGCGCTGGTCCGACGCAGTGACGTCGACGCCGTCTACTGCCTCACCCAGCGCTTCGCGGCCTCGGTGCTGGACGCTGCTCGGCTCGCGGGCCGCTCAGTGCCTGAGGACCTGCTCGTCGCCTCGGCGGGCGACAGTCGGTTGCCCGATGGCGGGCCCCTCGGCGAGCTGACGACACTGGACTTCTCCGCGATGAGCCTCGGCAAGGCAGCGGTGGACCTGTTGGTCCGACGCATCGCCGGCCAGCGGCTGCCTCCCCTCGCCCGACGGACGGTCGCGTCGACCCTCCGTCCGCGGAGGTCGACGGCCGCGCCGACCGGCATGTGACCAGGCGGTTGACGCCCAGAAGCGGCACTCCTAGCGTCCCACTTAAACGTTTAAGTTGGCACGCGAAAAGGGGAGGCTCGATGCCGCACGAGGAACAGGACTCTCGGGAAGACAGCAGGAGCAAGAGGAGCCGTGTCACCCGGCGACAGTTCTTGGACGGGGTGGCCATCTCCGGCTCCGGCCTCGCGGTCGCGGCGGCGTTCCCGTGGATGACCGGCGCGCAGGCGGCTTCGGCCGGCCGGGCCGCCGGCGGGTTGCCCCCCGGCTACTACCCACCGCGAAGCACGGGCATCACGGGCGAGCCCGACGACGTGATCCGCGAGATCGTGAAGATCGACGGCCTGCCCGATCCGATCAACATCCACAGCGCTGTCGGTGGACCCGGTATCAGCCGGAAGACCAGCAACATCAAGGAGAACGACTACGACTGCGTGATCGTCGGCGGCGGCGTCAGCGGGCTGGCTGCCGCGAAGTCGTACCGCGACCGGTTCGGCCCGCAGTCGAAGATCCTGATCATCGACCCGCTGCCGGACTTCGGTGGCCACGCCCATCGCAACGAGTTCCATGTCTCCGATGCGACCAACGGCAACGACGTGACGATGCTGCGCAACGGCGGTGCGGTGAACTTCGACTCGCCGCGGACCTGGGGCACCCCCTCGGGTGCGCTCATGGACGTCCCGTCGAACCAGGCAGCCCTCGACCTCATCGACTACCTCGGCATCGATCTCGTCAACTATCCCTCGACCACAGGCCCCGGTATCCCATCGAGCTACGGGCTGAACGCGAGGGTGCTGTTCCCCAAGGAGGACTGGGGATCCGACTCTGTCCAGCGGACGCGTTTCGAGCCCAACACGGCGGCCGGGTGGACGACGTACGTGAACCGCCTGCCCTACGCGCAGGCCGCCAAGGACGCGATCGTCCGCATCCAGACGGACGCCACGACCGACTGGATCGCAGCCAAGCACGGGCCGGGCATGACGCCGGATCAGCGGCTGCACCTGCTGACGACGATCACCTACAAGCAGTGGCTGATGGACTACCTCGGTGCTCCTGTCGAGGCGCTGCAGGAGTACCAACGCGGCTCGCACGGGCTGCTCGGCGCGGGCGCGCAGGCAACCTCGGCTGCCGACAACTACATGCTCGGACGTCCCGGCTTCTCGGCGGCCAACCAGCTGCCGGACCCGGAGTCGGTGGCCGACGCAGGCTTCCCCGGCATCGGGCGGACGCCGCAGATGGACAACCAGACCGGGACGACCCTGCCCGGTCGGGCCTGGCCGGACGGCAACGCGTCGGTGGCCAGGATGCTCGTCAGCCGGCTGGTGCCGGCGTCGTTCCCGGACGGCCAGCCGAACCAGGAGAACGTCGTGACCGCACGCTGCGACTACTCGAAGCTCGACCAACCAGGCAGCAATGTCCGCATCCGCCTCAACAGTCTCGTCTTCCAGGTCAAGGCGGGCGAGCGCAAGGGTGACTACGCCAAGATCGAGTACGAGGACGTGCAGTCCGGAACCGGGTACTTCGTGCACGCCAAGCACGTCGTCATGGCGTGCTGGAACCGGGTCACCGCCCAGGTCGTGAAGGGGCTGCCGCGTCAGCAGGTGGAGGACCTCAGCTACGCCCGCAAGGTGCCGCTGATCTATGCCCGCGCGTCCTTGAACAACTGGCGCGCGTTCGCGGATGCGCACATCAGCAGCATCGCGCCACGCGGCAACAGCCTCTTCTGGGACAGCGTCAGCCTGACGGCCGGCGCACGGTTCGGATCGGTCTACGGCCCGACCCCGAACACGCCCGACCAGCCCGCGGTGCTCAACTTCCAGGTGGTCGCCACTGGTCACGACACGGCGCCTCAGCTTGCGGCGTACGAGGTCGGGCGTCAGAAGCTGCTGGCGAAGAGCTTCGCTGACCTCGAGGGCTCGCTGTACGACATGCTCGACCGGACGGTCAACGTGTCAGGCGGTGACTTCGACCCCGAGCGGGACATCGACGAGATCATGATCAACCGCTGGAACTACGGTTACGCCCATGAGCTGACCTCGACGTTCGACCCGTCGCTCTACGGTGCGTACGCCGACCAGCCGCAGCGCCGCGGCAAGGCGCCGTTCCGCAACGTCTCGATCGCGAACGCCGACTCGCAGGGCTTCGCGTACTTCCACTCGGCGGTCCAGGAGGGCTACCGCGCTGTCCAGGATCTGCCCTAGCTGTCGCGAAGAGCTCCTCGCAGATGTCGCACACGGGCGGCCATCCGGAACCGGATGGCCGCTCGTGGCTTGCTCTCGGTCAGCTCGCGCCCGTGAGCAGGCAGAACGGGTGGCCGTCCGGGTCGGCGTAGACCCGCCAGTTCTCCCCGTCACCTGGCAGTCGCTCGGCGCCGAGGGCGAGTGCGGCTCGCTCCGCCTCGTCCGCGTCGGTGGCCACGGTGACGTCGAGGTGGAGCTGTTGCGGGTGGGCGGGGTCGGGCCAGCGCGGCCGCTCGAGCTCGGCGACCTGCTGGAACATCACCTGCTCGCCCTCCTGACCGATCAGCACGCCCTCGGGGCCCTCGTAGGTCATCTCCAAGCCGAGAAGGCCCGAGTAGAAGCGGCCGAGCTCGGCAGCGTCGGCGGTGTCGATGGTGACGGCGAAGACCTTGGTGCCCTCGACGTCGGCCTTGCAGAAGTCGAACGGGTGACCGGCCGGGTCGGCCAGGGTGATCCAGCTGTCGGTCGTGGCCAGCCGGCGGGCACCGAGGGTCTCGGCGTGCTGGGCAGCCGCCTCGATGTCGGCGACCTGGAAGTCGACGTGCATCTGCTGGGGGTGGGCGGGGTCGGGCCATTGCGGTGGCACGTGGTCGGGGGCGGCCTGCACCCCGAAGCGCCATCCGTCGGGCGAGTAGAGCGTGACCCACTCGTCGTCCGCGTAGTGCTGCACCAGCCCGGCCGCGCCGACGTAGAAGTCGGCCAGGGCCTGGATGTCCGGCGCGTCCCACACGATCGTCTTCAGCCTGCCCACCATGGTCGACATCCTGGCTCAGCCCACCCCCAGCGCGTCGACGAGAGGCCCCAGGTCGTCGCGGTCGGTGCGACTGATCAGGTAGATGCCGCGGTACGTCGGGCGCTTGAGACGCAGGACGGTGAGGTCCGCGCGCAGGGACGGTACGAGCAGGTCGGGCACCAGGGCGACGCCGAGGCCCGCGGCCACCATGCCGGTCTTGGCGAGGAGGTCGTCCGCCATCGTCGAGATGCGTGGTTCGAACCTCGCCCGCGCCGCGAGTTGGCGCAGCATCACCTCGGAGCCGGCGTTGTCCTCGATCCAGGTCTCGTCGGCGAGGCGCTCGAGGCCGATCCGGCCGACCTCGGCCAGCGGGTGGCCGGGCGCCGCGATGACGACCACCTCGTCGTCGCCGAGGTGCGTCGCGCGGAGCTCCGGGTCTCGGGGGAGGCCGGGCGGCGCGTCCGTGACCACGGCCGCGTCGAGCTCGCGGCCGACGACCATGGGTCCGAGCTCGGGCGTGATCCGGGACAGGATCGTGACGTCCGGTCCGCCGGCGTCGCGGAGCCTCCCGATGGCCCGCGGGACCAGCGCCGCAGTCGCCGACGGGACCGCGCCGAGCAGGATCGTCGCAGGTCGCTCGGTAGCGGTGCGAGCCGCTTCCCGTCCGCGCCGTACCTCGTTGACCACCAGACGGGCGTGGGGGAGCAACGCCGCGCCGGCCGCCGTCGGCGTGACCCCGCGTGAACCGCGGTGCAGCAGGCGCACCCCCACCTCTCGCTCGAGCGCCGCGACCTGGCGGGAGAGTCCCGGCTGGGTGAAGCCGGTGGCCTCGGCCGCAGCCCGGAGCGAGCCCGTGCGGCACACCTCGACGAACGCGTTCCAGGGCGTCAGCGACATGGAGACATCATGACGGAAGCGCATGACGGGTATGCCTCATCTGCGCTTGTCGCATGGCTGCTTGTTGACCAGGCTCGGGGTCATGACCTCTGTTGCCGTCCTCGGCCTCGGCCGGATGGGCTCTGCCATCGCTGCCCGCCTCGCCGACGCCCACGACGTCCGTACCTGGACCCGCAGCGCAGGCGGCTCACCCACCGTCGCGGTCGAACGCGCCGAGGTGGTGCTGCTCTGCCTGTACGACGCCCCGGCCTGCCGCGACGTCCTCGCCGCGGTCCTGCCCGCGATGTCGGCCGGCACCACCGTCGTCAACACCACCACGGTCGGACCGCACGAGGCGGAGTCGCTGGACGCCCTCGTGGCGACGACCGGGGTGGCGTACCTGCACGCGCCCGTCATGGGGTCGACCCCGGCGATCGCGGCCGGACGGCTGACGATCCTCGCCGGCGGCAAGCCGTCCGTCGCGGTCGACGAGGTGCTGGGCGTACTGGGTGAGACGCTCGTGTTCGGCGGCCCGGCCGAGGCCGCCGGGCTCAAGCTCGTCGCCAACGGCGTGCTCGGCGACTCGCTGGTCGCGTTGCGCCGAGCCCTCGCTCGTGGCGACTCGCTCGGCCTGCCGCGTGACGCGGTCCTCGAGGTGGTGGGCCGGACCGTGCTCGGCCGGTTCGTCGACGGGCGGCGCGACGTGCTGGACGCGACGGCGGCACGGCCAGAGGCGAGGTTCGCCGCCGGTGCCCTGGCCAAGGACCTCGCGCTGCTCGCGTCCGCCACCGACACGGTGTCCGACGCGCGGTCCGCGGTGGCCACGCTGCTCGCCGCAGGTGCGCTCGAGGCCGACGACGACATCAGCGTGGTCGGCGTCGCGGGTCCTGATCTCGGCTGGCTGCCCGACGCCCGGCTCGACGTCTCGCCCGAGGTGGTCGCCGACCCCGCGGTGCTGCGTCCGCTGCACGCCTACGCGCTCACGCACGCGACCGGCGACCCGGCGCACCTCGACGACGCCTTCCTCCCGACCGCACGCGTCGACGGGTACCGCGACGGCGAGCTGGTCTCCTGGACCCTCGACGAGTTCCGCGGCGTCTTCACGGGCTCGCCCGCGACCGACGAGACCACGCGCTCCCGGCGGATCGAGCGGCTCGACGTGCGCGGCTCGGCGGCCACCGCGGTGATGACGCTGCACCACGGCGAGGTCGACTTCACCGACGTGTTCGTGCTCCTGCGGGAGCCGGGGTCGGGAGAGTGGCGGATCGCGAACAAGGCGTACGAGCGACAGGCCGCAGGGCGATGAGCACGCCGACGACGAGCACCGCCCCGCCGAGCAGCTCGGCCGGCGTGGGGACCTCGTCGAGGAGGAGCCACGCCGAGGCCATCGCGACCACGGGAGCCAGCAGCACCCAGGGCACGACCGACGACGACGGGTTGCGGCTGAGCAGGGTGTTGAAGATGCCGTAGCCCACCAGCGAGGCGAGCCCGGCGGTGTACAGCGTCGACACGGTCGCCTGCCACGTGAACCCGGTGAGGGCGTCGGCGACAGCCGTCGGTCCGTCGAGGGCCAGGGACAGGAGGAACAACGGGATCGGGACGACGGTCGCCGACCAGACGGTGAGGGACAGTCCGCCCGAGATCCCCGACGCGCGGGAGACGACGTTGCCGATGCCCCACGACAGGGCGCCGAGCAGGCACAGGGTCAGGGCGGCGACCGTGACGTGGCCGCCGCGGCCGAGGGCGACCACCACGAGCCCGGCCGAGGCGACGAGCACCCCGATGACCTGCGGTCGCGTCGGCCGCTCACGCAGCACGACGGCCGCCAGCGCGATCGTGAAGATCACCTGCGCCTGCAGGACGAGGGCCGCCAGACCCGGCGGCAGGCCCGCGTCCATGGCGACGTACAGCAGCCCGAACTGGCCCAGCGACATGAACACGCCCACCGCGGCCACCGTGCGCCACGGCGCCGATGGCCGGGGCACGAAGAAGACCGCGGGCAGCACGACCAGGGTGAACCGGATGGCGGCGAACAGCAGGGGAGGCACGTCGTGCATCCCCCAGTCGATCACCACGAAGTTGAAGCCCCACACGGTGGCGACCAGCGCGGCCAGCAGCGAGTCGCGTCCGTTCACGCCTCCACCCTGGCCACATCGTCACGGAAACACCAGCGAATGATCGTGCACCTTTCCATGTAGCATTCCTTCATGATCGACCTCGCCTCCCTGACCGCGCTGCGAGCCGTCGACGACCACGGGTCGGTGGTGGCCGCTGCCGAGGCCCTGGGCTACACACCGAGCGCGATCTCCCAGCAGGTCAAGCGCCTGGAGCGGCAGACCAATGTGCCGCTGCTGGAACGAGTGGGCCGCGGAGTGATGCTGACCCGCGAGGGTCGCCACCTGGTCGAGGCCGGCGGCCGGCTGCTCGCCGACCTCGAGACGATCGAGTCGGGTCTGCACCAGCAGGCGGGGACCGTGGCCGGGCACCTGCGGATCATCGCGTTCTCGACGGCGATGCGCGGGCTGGTCGCTCCCCGCGTCCGGGCCCTGCGCGACGCCCACCCAGACCTCGTCCTGTCCCTGACCGAGCGCGAGCCGTGGGACACCGTCGAGCTGGTGGCCACCGGCCAGGCCGACGTCGGGGTGGCCCACAGCTGGGGCGACGTCACCCTCGCGATCCCCGACCACCTGGAGACCACCTCGCTGGTCGACGACGTGGCCGACGTCATCGTGCCGGTCGGCCACCGGCTCGCGAAGCGCCGGCGCGTGACTCCCCACGACCTGGTCGACGAGGGCTGGATCGCCACCCCGGACGGCACGATCTGTCGCGAGTGGCTCTCCCGGATGTACCTCGGCACGGGCCGACAGCCCCGGATCGCCCACGAGTCACTGGAGTTCCAGTCGCACCTGGCGCTCGTCGAGGCCGGCCTGGGCATCGCTCTCGTGCCTCGTCTCGGACGTGAGGCGCTGGCCGCCGGCCTGGTCGCCGTCCGCGCCCACGACCCGGTGCCGACCCGCAACATCGTGGCCGTGCACCGGCGCAGCATGAGCGAGTCGCCAGCCGTACGCGCGGTGGTCGCGGCGCTCTCGGGCTAGCCGGCGACCTACACTGGGCTCGAACCACCCACACGACAGGGGAGCACGTCGTCGCCGCCGGACACAGGCAGCGGCCGCGGGCTGAGAGTGCGGACAGCCGCAGACCCTCGAACCTGCTCCGGTTAGCACCGGCGAAGGGAGTCACACCCGATGGACCGTCCGTTGCGTCTGCGCGCGGTCGTCATGGCGACCGTCGCTCTCCTCCCGCTCACGGCCTGCTCGCTCACCGCAGGTGAGGAGAGCAGCAGCAGTGGCTCGAGCGGCGACGCCGCCGTGCCACAGGAGGTCGTGCTCGTCACCCACGACTCGTTCTTCCTGCCGAAGAAGCTGATCAAGGCCTTCGAGCAGGAGAGCGGCTACGACCTCGTCGTCCGAGCGTCGGGCGACGCCGGCACGCTCACCAACAAGCTCGTGCTCAGCCAGGGCAACCCCCAGGGCGACGTGTCGTTCGGCGTCGACAACACCTTCGCCTCGCGGGCGCTGGACAACGACGTGTTCGCGCCGTACGCCGCGCAGCTCCCGGCCGGTGCCGAGGCCTACGTGCTGCCCGATGACGAGGATGCAGGTGGTGGCCGGCTCACGCCGGTCGACAACGGCAACGTCTGTGTGAACGTCGACACCACCTGGTTCGCGGCCGAGGGGATCGCGCCGCCGGAGTCGCTCGACGACCTCATCGACCCGGCGTACAAGGACCTGTTCGTGCTCCCGGGCGCGGCGTCGAGCTCGACCGGGCTGGCCTTCCTGCTGGCGACGATCGCGGAGTACGGAGACGACTGGCCGGCGTACTGGACCCGGCTGATGGACAACGGCGCCAAGCTGACCGCCGGGTGGTCGGACGCCTACGAGGTCGACTTCACCCAAGGGGGCGGCCAGGGTGACCGGCCGATCGTGCTGTCGTACGACTCGTCGCCCGCCTTCACCGTCGACGGCGGCACCAGCACCACGGCGGCGCTGCTGGACACCTGCTTCCGGCAGGTGGAGTACGCCGGCGTGCTCACCGGCGCCGCGAACCCGGAGGGCGCCGAGGCAGTCGTCGACTGGCTGCTCTCGCCCGAGGTGCAGGCGGCGCTCCCGACCAGCATGTACGTCTTCCCCGTCGACGCGGCGACCGAGCTGCCGGCCGACTGGGCGTCGTTCGCCGTGCAGCCGGACGAGCCGCTCAGCCTGGACCCCGCCGACATCGCCGCGAACCGCGAGGACTGGCTGACCACGTGGAGCGACGTCACCTCGCGATGAGGATCGTTCGGCTCCTGCTCGTCGCGGCCGTCCCGCTGGGGGTGCTGGGCGTCTTCTTCGTGCTGCCGGTGGTGGCCATGGTGTCCCTCGGCTTCCAGCCCGACGGCACCTTCGACCCCGTGGGGGTGTTCGAGGTGCTCGGCCGGCCGCGCGTGCACCGGGTCCTGTGGTTCACGCTCTGGAGCGCCAGCGTGGGCACCTTGGTGTCGCTGGCCCTCGGGCTGCCCGCCGCCCACGTGCTCTACCGCCGCCGGCTGCTGGGCGGGAAGGTGCTGCGCGCGGCGCTGTTGGCGCCGTTCGTGCTGCCGACGGTGGTGGTCGGCGTGGCGTTCCGGCAGCTGATCGGCGAGAGCGGCCCGCTCGGCTTCCTGGGCTTGGACGGCTCGGCCGTCGCGATCATCGCGGGGCTGGTCTTCTTCAACGCCTCGGTCGTGATCCGGGTCGTCGGCGGCGCCTGGGAGTCGCTGGACCCGCGACCGGCCGAGGCGGCCGCCGCCCTCGGCGCGACGCCCGCCCAGGTGCTGCGGACGGTGACGCTGCCCGCCCTGCGACCGGCGATCGTGTCCGCGGCCACGGTGGTGTTCCTGTTCTGCGCCACGTCGTTCGGCGTGGTGCTCACGCTGGGTGGTCTGCGCTACAGCTCGATCGAGACCGAGATCTACCTGCTCACCACCCAGCTCCTGGACCTGCAGGCGGCGGCCGCGCTGTCGGTCCTCCAGCTCGTGGTGGTGACCGGCCTGCTGCTCGGTGCAGCGCGGGCCCGCCGCACGGCGGACCCGTCGGTGTCCCGGGTCGTGGCCCGGCCCCGGCGGCTCTCGGGTGGCGACTCGCCGGCCCTGGTCGCGACGACGCTGCTCGCGCTGCTGGTCGCCGGTCCGATCGTGGCCCTGGTCGTGGGATCGCTGCGGACGGACGGCGCCTGGACCCTCGCCAACTACCGGGCGCTCGGCTCGACGGGTGAGCGGCAGGCGCTGGTCGTCCCCGTCACCGAGGCGCTGGCGACGTCGCTGAGGACAGCGGTCGACGCCACCTGGATGTCCCTGCTGCTGGGGCTGACCGTGGCGGCCATCGCGACCCGGCGCTCGCGGTCGACTGCCGAACGTCGGGTGCGCGCCCTCGTCGACGGCGCCTTCATGCTGCCGCTCGGCGTCTCGGCCGTGACCCTGGGCTTCGGGTTCCTGATCACCCTCGACGAGCCGCCGCTCGACCTGCGCGACTCGCCCCTGCTGGTGCCGATCGCCCAGGCGCTGGTGGCCCTGCCGCTGGTGGTGCGCACCCTCGCCCCGGTTCTCGCCGGCGTCGACCACCGGCTCCGCGAGGCCGCCGCGACCCTCGGCGCCTCACCGTGGCGCGCGTCCATGACGGTCGACCTGCCGGTCATCGGCCGGCCGCTGCTCGCCGCCGCCGGTTTCGCGTTCGCGGTCTCGCTGGGGGAGTTCGGCGCGACCTCGTTCCTCGCGCGCGACGAGCACCCGACCCTGCCCGTGGTGATCTTCGGGCTCATCAGCCACCCTGGCCCGATGAACTACGGCATGGCGCTGGCCGCGTCGGTGGTGCTCGCCGCGACGACCGCCGGGGTGATGCTGCTGGTGGAGCGGCTGCACGTGCCGGCCGGGACCTCCTGATGCTGTCCCTCCGCGACGTCGCGGTGTCCTACGACGGGGTGCCGGCCGTGGTCGACGTCGACCTCGAGCTGCCCGACGGACAGGTGCTCGCCGTGCTCGGGCCTTCGGGCTGCGGCAAGTCCACGTTGCTGCGGGCCATCGCCGGCCTCGAGCCGCTCGCCGCTGGGGCGGTGAGCTGGGACGGCGCCGACCTGGCCGGCGTACCGACGCACCAGCGCGGCTTCGCGCTGCTCTTCCAGGACGGCCAGCTGTTCGGCCACCTGACCGTGGCCCGCAACGTGGGGTACGCGCTGCGGTTGCGCCGGGCCGCCAACACCGCGTCGCGGGTGGCCGAGCTGCTGGAGCTGGTCGGCCTGGCGGGGTACGGCGACCGGTTGCCCGCCACCCTCTCCGGCGGAGAGCGCCAGCGGGTCGCGCTGGCCCGGGCGCTGGCCGCAGACCCGCGCCTGCTGCTGCTCGACGAGCCGCTCTCGGCCCTCGACGCCGGTCTGCGGGAGCGGCTCGCGACCGACCTGCGCGACATCCTGCGCTCGGCCGGCACCACCGCCCTGATGGTCACCCACGACCACGAGGAGGCGTTCACGGTCGCCGACCGGATGGCCGTGATGCGAGCCGGGCACGTGGTCCAGGAGGGGCCGATCGCTGATGTCTGGCGCGAGCCGGCCGACCCCGAGACCGCACTCTTCCTGGGCTACGCACGGGTCTACCGCGACGCGGCCGCCGCGGCGATCCTGGCGGCCGCGGGCCGGCCGCCCGCGCCGGCGGTCGCCGTACGGCGCTCGGCCCTGGCCGTGGATCCCGAGGGCGGCCTGGCGGGTGAGGTGCGGTCGTCGCGTGCGACGTCCGAGCAGGTCCGCCTGGTGGTCGACGTCGACGGGGTCGGGGAGGCCGACGCGGTCGCTCCGCTCGGCGCCCACCCGTCCGTCGGGCAGCGAGTGCGGCTGTCCGCGGACCCCGGTCGGCTCGCGGTCTGGTCGACGGCAGCCCGCGCCCTCCTAGACTGACCGCCGTGTATCGCCGTGCCTACGCCCTGCTCGTCGGCATCGCCGTCGTCATGGGCGCCCTGGCCGTGATCGCCGCCATCTCCGTCGACAAGAAGCTCGTCGACCCCGAAGGGTTCCTCGGACCCTCGTGGCTGCGCCTGCCGCTGCTGCTCACCGGGGCGTTCGCGCTCGACCTGGTGCCGCGCACCCTCTGGCTGTCGAAGTTCAAGCCGGTCGCCATGCCCGCGATCTTCATGGCCCGCGTACGGACGCACTGGACGCGCGAGCGGTGGACGCTCGTGGTCCTCGGGCTGGTCTGCTTCTACATCACCTACGTGTCGTACCGGAACCTCAAGTCCTTCCTGCCGTTCGTGATGGGCGAGGACCACAAGTACGACCGGACCCTGCACCTGCTGGACCGCATGCTCGTCTTCGGCCACGAGCCGGGGGTGCTGCTGCACCACGTCTTCGGCACGGGCATCTCGGCCCACGTGCTGTCGTACGTCTACCTGTGGTTCCTGCCGCTCGTGCCGCTGGCGCTCACCGCATGGCTGATCTGGTCGAAGAACATCACCTACGGCTACTGGTTCGCGACCTCGCAGAGCCTGGCCTGGAGCCTCGGGACGCTGTCGTACTACGCGCTGCCGACCCTCGGCCCCGGCCTCGCGTACCCCTCGATCTACACCGACCTGCCCGACACCCCGACCTCCGCGCTGATGGAGACCCTGGTCAACATCCGACAACAAGTGGTGCTCGGCGGTTTCGCCGACGCGGTCCAGTCGGTGGCCGGGTTCGCCAGCCTGCACACCGCGATCACCCTGCTGGTCGCGCTGATGGTGCAGTACACGGTCCAGAGCCGGGTGCTGCGCATCGTCTTCTGGGTCAACTTCGGGCTCACGGTGCTGGCCACCATCTACTTCGGCTGGCACTACATCGCCGACGACGTCGCCGGCGTGATGATCGCCCTGGTCGCGTTCTACGTCGGCGGGGTCGCCAGCGGCCAGAAGTTCGAGAGACACGGCCTCTCCTCCCATCCCACCGCCGACTCTGCCGCTGTCCCCGTCCTCGAGGACTGAGCGCCGTACCCGGGGTAGTCCCGTGCGTGTGGCGGCTCTCGACGGCGTGTCGAGCGGTCAAACGCACGGGAGTACCGCGCCGCCCCGAAACTACATTGTTGTAGTTCGTCAAGGCGACACGCCGGGGACTGGTGAGAAAATTGGGAAAGTTGTTCCCCCTGTGACGAAACCGCACTAGCGTGCTCGACGGTGCCTCGGGCGATGGGGAAGTCGCCCGAGGCACCTGCCATGAACACGAACACGCAGTGAGTCCACCGGGGCTTGCGAGCCGACGCTGGGGAAGGCGCCGGCGAGGAGCTGAGGAGTACGACGACGTGCGCAAGCACCTGGTCGACGGCTTGGCGACCACCGCGGTCGCCCTGACCCTGGTCGCCGCCCTGGCGGCCTCGCCCGGCTGGGTCGCCGCCGCCGACGAGGGCTCGGGGGATGCCCATCCGAGCCGGTCCGACGTCCGCGCCGCCCGGGACGCGGCCGACGGCAAGGCGGCCGAGGTCGCTTCCGTCCAGGCCCGCCTGGCCTCAGCCCAGGGTCGCCTCCGCGACACCGCCGTCCGCGTGGCCCAGGCCGAGGAGGCCTTCAACCGCGCCCGCTGGGACTACCGCGAGGCCCGCCGCGACCAGCGAGCAGCCGAGCGCATCCACGCGGCCACCGAGACCCAGCTGGGCGGCATGCGCGACCAGTACGTCGACGTGGTCGTGTCGTCCTACGAGATGTCGCCCTCGCTCACCGCGATGGCCGCGATCCTGGAGTCCGACGGCATCGCCTCCGTCGTCGACCGCACCGCGTCGCTGCAGAACGCGCAGGCCGCGATGGACCAGGTGTACGACGACTACGACGCGGCCGCGCTGCTCGCGGGCGTGTCCAGCGACCAGGCGACCCAGGCGCGGCTCGCGGCCGACGCACTTCGCGAGGAGACCAAGCAGGCCCGCGCCACCGCGCGGGAGACCCAGCGGGCCGCGGTCGGCGAGGCCGACACCGTCGCCGCCGAGCGGGTGGACCTGATCGGCCAGCTCGCCCGGCTCCAGGGCATCAGCGTCGCACTGGCCGAGGAGCGGCAGGAGTGGCTGGAGGCGCAGGCGACGCCGACCCCCACGCCCACCCCGACTCCCGCGCCGCAGCCCACGCCCACCCAGGAGCCGACCGAGGAGCCGACGAAGGCTCCCACCACCGCGCCGACGGCAGCTCCCACGCCGACGCCGACCCCCAGCGCAGCCCCGACGCCGACACCGAGTGCGACACCGACGCCCACCGCCGCACCCACCCCGACACCCACGCCGACACCGACCGCGACCCCGACGCCCACGGTCGTCCCCACCCCGACGGCGACGCCGACCACCCCGCCGCCCGCCCCGGCGAGTGGTGCGGCGGGCGCGATCGCCTTCGCGCGAGCCCAGATCGGCGACCCCTACCAGTGGGGCGCCGCCGGGCCCGACAAGTGGGACTGCTCGGGCCTGACCATGCGCGCGTGGCAGGCCGGCGGCATCTCGCTGCCGCACTACTCGGCGGGCCAGTACGACGCCTCCACGCCGATCTCCGAGGGCGACCTGCAGCCCGGTGACCTGGTGTTCTGGGGCTCGTCGAGCAGCCCGTCGTCGATCTACCACGTCGCCCTGTACACCGGCGGCGGGATGATCGTGCACGCGCCGCGGACCGGTGAGGACGTCGCCGAGGTCCCGATCGACTACTGGATCAGCCCCGAACTTCTTCGCCAGGCCGTAATTTTGGGCTCGCTCCGCTCGCCTGTCTGACGCGCTATAACCCCGCTCCTTCCTCCTCGACTCGCTCGCTGGCGCTCGCTCGCTCGTCGTGCAGGAGCGGGTGCGCGTCGACTTCGCGGGAGGGAGCGGCGGTCAGCCGGCCTTGACCTGGCCCTCGTCGCGGGCGGGTACGCCGCCCCGCGTCTCCACCCGGGCGGCGAAGCGCTCGGCCAGGTCGGACGGTGACATCCGGCCCGGACAGGATGCGGACGGTCGGCCAGGCGTCGATGTCGAGCTGGGAGACCGCGCGGAACTGCGCCAGGTCGGCGGCGTACAGGTGGGCGAGCGAGGCCACGTCGGCCGCGGTCGGCGCGGTGCCGACGACCCGGTCGGGGCCGCTCATCAGCCGGCCGGCGTCGGGGTGGCGGCCGTAGCGGTCGACGCCGAGGAAGTCGGTGAGCTGGTCGAGCGCGCCCGGGAAGTCGGCGAGCATGGCCCGGAACTCCAGCCACAGCCACTGCTCACGCGGGAAGATCGTCAGCCCGCGGCTGAGCTGGTCGCCGTAGTAGCCGCGCGCCACTCCCGATCGCTGCTTGAACGACAGCGAGGGCACGTCGGGCAGCGACGTCGGGGTCGTGGTGGGGCGGAACTCGGTGATGAACTCCGGCCAGTCCGGAGCGGTCGTCCAGCGGCCACGCAGCATCGTCCAGTGCGAGAACAGCCGCTCGAGCGGGTCGCGGAACACCGCGATCAGCCGGGTGTCGGGGTTGTAGTGGTGCATCCGCTCGAGGGCGTGCGGCCAGAACAGGTAGGCCGGCGTGGCGTCCCCGGCGATCAGGTGCTGGGGCTTGCGCCGGGGTGCGCGGTAGCCGGAGTAGTCGGGTCGCGACCAGTCCATGTCCTCGCGGGTGAAGAACTGGAGCTCCTTGCGTGGGGCGCGGGCCACCTGCGGATGCCGGTCGAGGGCGGTCGACAACGTCGACGTACCGCTCTTCTGCGCGCCGACGATCGAGAAGCTGTAGGGCAGCCAGTCGTGCGCGTCACCCCCACCGTCGGGAGAGCCGTCGGCACGGTCACGGCCGTGCTGGCTGGAGTCCCTGGACACGTTTCCTCACCCTGTTCGATCGACGGCCAAATCTACCAAGCATCCGGCGCGCGCTGGCCCGGTAGCGTGAATTGCATGGCCGCCGACACCAGGGAAGACACCGTCCCACCCGTCACCGACGACCTGACCCCCGTCGCTCCGACCCTAGACCCGCGACCGGCGCCGCCGGCGATCGACGTCCCGGCCCTCGCGGCCGTGCTGGACGGCAGGTACGCCGACGTCCGCGCTCTCGTCCGCCGCAACCTCGAGGCGTACGCCTCCGTGCTGGAGGAGGCCGAGACGCTGACGCGGGACGACTACCGCGACCGGGTGCGCGACATCGTCGTCGAGATGGCTGCGACGGGTCAGACGGGGATGGGCTTCCCTGAGGAGCACGGCGGCGGGGGCGACATCGGCGCGTCGGTCGCGGCGTTCGAGACGCTGGCGTTCGGCGACCTGTCGGTGCTGGTGAAGGTCGGCGTCCAGTTCGGGCTCTTCGGCGGCGCGATCCTCCAGCTCGGCACGAAGCCGCACCACGACGCCTACCTGCGCGACCTGGTCACCGGGAAGCTGATGGGGTGCTTCGCGATGACCGAGACGGGTCACGGGAGCAACGTCCAGGCCCTCGGCACGGTCGCGGTCTACGAGGCCGCCATCTCAGGAGTTCGTGATCACCACACCGGTCACGAAGGGGGCGAGGAGGCCGGCAAGGACTACATCGGCAACGCCGCGCGTCACGCCCGGGTCGCCGTGCTGTTCGCGCAGCTGGAGACCCTGGGAGAAGGTCGGGGCGTCCACGCCTTCGTGGTGCCGATCCGGGACGCGTCCGGGGCGCCGGCGGACCGGCGTACGGATCGAGGACGACGGCCTCAAGCTCGGCCTCAACGGCGTCGACAACGGCCGGCTGTGGTTCGACGGCGTGCGGGTGCCACGGGCGGCGCTGCTCGACCGGTTCGCCCAGGTGGCCGAGGACGGCGCCTACTCCAGCGAGATCGAGAACCCGAACCGCCGCTTCTTCACGATGCTGGGCACGCTGGTCCAGGGCCGGGTCTGCGTCGGCGGCGCCGGGCATCAACGCGGCGAAGGTCGCGCTGGCGATCGCCGTGAGGTACGGCGTGCGGCGGCGGCAGTTCGAGGCGGTCGACTCCGAGCGAGGAGCAGCTGCTCCTCGACTACGGGATGCACCAGCGGCGACTGTTCCCGCTGCTGGCCCGGACCTACGCGCTGCACTTCGCCCAGGAGGTCGTCGCGGCGCAGCTGCACGACGTCTTCTCCGGAGTGGTCGACGACGAGAAGACCCGCCGCGAGCTGGAGTCGCGGGCGGCCGGCACCAAGGCGCTCGGCACCTGGCACGCCACCCGGACGATCCAGGAGTGCCGCGAGGCGTGCGGCGGGGCGGGGTACCTCGCCGTCAACCGGTTCGCCGCGCTCAAGGCCGACACCGACGTCTTCACGACGTTCGAGGGCGACAACCACGTGCTGCTGCAGCTGGTGGCCAAGGGGCTGCTGACCGACTACGCGGGCGAGTTCGAGGAGATGGACCAGCTCGGCATGGTCCGGTTCGTGACCGGGATGGCGGTCGAGACGGTGGTCGAGCGGACCAGCGTGCACAAGCTCCTCGAGCGGATCAAGGACGTGCTGCCGGGCGGCGACAAGTGGGACGACGAGGCCGGCATCCTCGACTCCAACTACCACCTGGCGATGCTGCGGTTCCGCGAGGAGCACCAGTTGGCCGGTGTCGCGCGGCGGCTGCAAGCGCGGCATCGACAACGGGATGAACCCCGGCCTCGTCTTCTCGCGTGTCCAGGACCACGTGATCGCCGCCGCCCGCGCGCACGTCGAGCGGCTGGTGCTGGAGGCGTTCGTCGACAAGGTCGCCTCGTCGGAGGACGGCGAGAACAAGCGAGCCCTGTCCCTGCTGTGCGATCTCCACGCGCTGTCGGTGATCGAGGCCGACCGCGCGTGGTTCATGGAGCACGGCCGGCTCACGGTCGTCCGGTCCAAGGCGATCACGCGTGAGGTGAACCGGCTGTGCCGCCGGGTGCGGCCGATCGCAGTCCCGCTCGTCGACGCGTTCGGCGTACCTCCCGAGATGCTGCGCTCGCCCGACCTCCTCGGATGAGGCCGCCCTTCGCGCGTTCCTGGGCCGAGGACCCGCCCTGGGCGACCGTCTACGACTGGTCGGTCGAGCACCCGCGGGTCGGCGGCCTCGGGTGGCGGGTGGCGGTGGGCAGCGACCTGGGACTCCTGTACGCCGCCGCGGCCGAGATCGGCACCCTGCCGGCGGGCTCGGTGGTGCTCGACGTGCCGTGCGGTGGGGGAGTCGCCCTGCGCGGGCTGCGGCCGGGACAGGGCGTCACCTACCTCGCCGCCGACATCGCCCAGGCCATGCTCGACCGCACGATGGCGTCCGCGCGCTCGCGTGGGGTGGCCGAGCAGGTCGAGCCGCGGCTGGCCGACGTCGGAGCCCTGCCGCTCGCGGACGGTTCGGTGGACCTGGTCGTCACGTTCACCGGCCTGCACTGCTTCCCCGACCCGCGACGGCGCCGTCGCCGAGATGGCGCGCGTGCTCCGGCCCGGCGGCGTGGTCACCGGCAGCATGCTGGCCACCGACACCGGGGCGAGGTACGAGCCGCTGCGGCGGGCCGGCCGCCGGGCGCGCCTGCTCGGGCCGATGTGCTCGCGGGCCGAGGTGGTGAGGTGGTTCGCTGCCGACGGCGTCCCGGACCTTCGGGTCACGACGAGCGGCGCCGTCGCCTACTTCCGAGGAGTGAAGCGATGAGCCGGTTCCCTCCCGGAGTCCCGACCGACGTGTGGGAGCCCACGGGTGAGCCCGTCGGTACCTGCGTGGTTCTCCCTGGCCGCGGCTACCCGCCCGCTGCCCCCGGCCTCGCGTACGCCGGGTACGTGCTGCGGGCCGCCGGGTGGCGCGTACGGGACGTCTGGTGGGACCCGCCGGCCAACGGTTCGCTGTCGCTGGACGGGGAGGTGGCCTGGGTCGGGGCCCAGCTGACGGCCGCGACGGACGGCGTCGACGGCCCGGTGCTCGTGGTCGGCAAGTCGCTCGGCACGTACGCCGCGCGGCTGGCCGCCGAGCGCGAGTACGAGGCGATCTGGCTGACGCCGCTGCTGACCGACCCGGTGCTGGTGGCAGGGATCCGCGCCAACCCGGCCCGGCAGCTGCTCGTCGGAGGTACGGCGGACCGCCTGTGGGACGCCGACGTCGCCGCCTCGCTGGCCGCCGACGGGTGCGACGTGCTCCAGATCGAGGGCGTCGACCACGGCCTCATCGACCTCTCCGACCCGGTCCGCTCGGCGGAGGCGCTCGCCGAGATCACCCGCGCGATGGCCGACTTCGTGGGCGTTTCTGCCTCTTCGTGACGGTTGCAACGCCCCCGAACGTCCGTGATACCCGGTCGACCGGGTATCACGTCCGAGCCACCCCTCAGTGCCTGCGCTCGCCCAGCGCGTCGTCGGCGATGTTGGAGAGGTCGTCACCGTGGCCCTCGGTGACGGCCCGCTCGAAGGAGTTCTTGACTTCCTTCTCGGCCTCGTCGCGGCCGACCCAGTTGGCGCCCTCGACGGACTTGCCGGGCTCGAGCTCCTTGTAGACCTGGAAGAAGTGCTCGATCTCGAGGCGGTCGAACTTCGGCAGGTGGTTGATGTCGCGGAGGTGCTCGAGGCGCGGGTCGGAGACCGGTACGCAGAGCACCTTGTCGTCGCCGCCGGCCTCGTCGGTCATCCGGTACATCCCGATCGCGCGGCACTTGATCAGGCAGCCGGGGAACGTCGGCTCACCGATGAGCAGCACGAGCGCGTCGAGCGGGTCGCCGTCGAGGCCGAGGGTGTTCTCGATGAACCCGTAGTCGGCGGGGTACTGGGTCGAGGTGAACAGCGTCCGGTCCAGCCGGATGCGGCCGCTCTCGTGGTCGACCTCGTACTTGTTGCGGCTCCCCTTCGGGATCTCCACCAGGACGTCGAACTCCACGGTTCCTCCACGATCACATCGGCGACACCCGTCCGCAGGGCCCGCACGCGGCCCACCGGGTCAACACAGGGCAGTCTCGCGCACAATGGCCGCGATGCGTCAGTCAGAGTCCAGGTGGGTCACCCGGTGGATCCCGGTGGTCCTCGTCCTCGCCCTGCTCGCGAGCGCCTTCGCGGCCTACGAGTACGACCTCGGCGACCGCTGGTTCGGCGGCACCACGACGCCTCCCTCTCCCGACCCGGACACCGACCCGGGCACCGACCCCGACACCGAACCGGCCGCCGTACCCCCGCCGGCCGGGGTCAGCATCCCGCTGCCGTCGCAGCCCGCACCCGTCGCGACCGGCGTGGCGGCCGACGAGAGCGGCCAGATGGCGCCGCGCAAGGTCGCGCGGCTGCTCGAGCCGCTGCTCGCCGACCCGGACCTCGGCCGCCACGTCGTGGCGGCCGTCGCCGACCTGTCGACCGGTGAGGTGGTCTTCCAGCAGGGCGTCCGGGCCCGCCCGGCCTCGACCACCAAGCTGCTGACCGCCGTCGCCGCCCTGCACGTGCTCGGTCCGGAGCGCCGGTTCACGACCCAGGCGGTTCTCCAAGGTCACGGAAAGCAACGGCTGGTCGTCCTGGTCGGGGGTGGCGACCCCTACCTCTCGAGCAAGCCGGCGGCGGAGGACGAGCCGGCGTACCCCGCGCGCGCCGACCTCCGCACCCTCGCTCGCCAGACGGCCGCCGCCCTCGCCGACCAGGGGATCCGCAGGGCGGCACTCGGCTACGACGACACGCTGTTCACCGGCCCGGAGGTCAACCCGCACTGGGAGCCGAGCTACGTCCCCGACGGCGTGGTCTCGCCCATCACCGCGCTGTGGGTCGACGAGGGTCGACCCGCCTCCGGCAGCGGACGGGTGCCGGACCCGGCACTGACAGCCACGACGTACTTCGCCCAGGAGCTGCGCGCCGCCGGGGTCCAGGTGACCGGGCCGCCCGTACGGCGTCGCGCGGCCGGCGCCGCCACCCCGCTCGCCGAGGTGGAGGGTCCCCCCGTGTCGCAGATCGTCGAGCGGATGCTGACGGTGAGTGACAACGAGGCGGCCGAGGTGCTCGCCCACCAGGTCGGCCTGGCCACCGTCGGGGAGGGGTCGTTCGAAGGAGGCGTCCAGGGGGTCCGACAGGCCCTGACCGAGCTGGGCGTCCCGGTGGGCGGTGCCGACTGGTACGACGGCAGCGGGCTGTCCCGGGACAACGTGCTGCCCCCCGACACGCTGATCGGCGTGCTCAGGGCGGCCGCATCCGCCGACCAACCGACACTGCGTCCCGTGCTCACCGGACTGCCCGTTGCCGGGTTCACCGGGTCGCTGGAGTACCGCTTCGCCGACACCACGCCCGCGGCCCGCGGGCACGTCCGGGCCAAGACGGGCACCCTGCGGGGCACGAGCAGCCTGGCGGGCATCGCCACCGACCTCGACGGCACGTCCGTGGCCTTCGTGCTGATGGCCGACCGGGTCCGGTTCCTGAAGACCTTCGCTGCGGAGGGCGCGCTCGACGATGCGGCGGCCGCCCTCGGCGGTTGCCACTGCTCGGTAGGGAGAGGTCGGTAGGTTCGGCGCATGACGGCAGCAGACATGGTCGACTGGGAGCTTGCGATCAGCGTCGCCTCGCGGCTCGCCGGCCCCGGCCCGGAGGTCAGCCGGTCCGAGGCGGACGCCGTGGTCGCCGAGCTCCGTGAGGACGCCCGGCGCTCCACCGGCCTGGTCCGCGACTACACGGGACTGGTCGCCGCCGAGGCCACAGCTCCGCTCCTCGTGGTCGACCGGCCGGGCTGGATCCGAGCCAACACCGAGAGCTTCGACCTGTTGCTCACCCCCTTCGTCGACAAGGTCACCGCGAAGAAGGGTCCGCCGAGCGGGATCACCAAGGCCGTGGGCTCGCGGGTGACCGGCGCCGAGATCGGTGGCGTGCTGGGCTTCCTCGGCGGCAAGGTGCTCGGTCAGTTCGACCCCTTCCACGCCCCGTCGGGCCGGTTGCTGCTCGTCGCGCCCAACATCGTCCACGTCGAGCGCGAGCTCGCCGCCGACCCCACCGACTTCCGCCTCTGGGTCTGCCTCCACGAGGAGACCCACCGCGTGCAGTTCACCGCGGTGCCGTGGATGCGCGACCACCTCTACGAGCAGATCGGCCGGCTGTCCGACGTCATCGAGCCCACCCGACTGCTCGACGACGGGCTCAAGGGCCTCACCGAGGCCTTCAAGGGCGGGTCCAAGGGAAGCCTGCTCGACATCCTCGGCTCGCCCGAGCAGCGCGAGATCATGGACCACCTCACCGGCGTGATGTCCCTCCTCGAGGGCCACGCCGACGTGGTGATGGACGGCGTCGGGCCCAGCGTCATCCCGTCGGTCAAGGACATCCGCAAGAAGTTCACCCACCGCCGTCAGGGGGTCGGGATGCTCGACAAGTTCCTGCGCCGCGCACTCGGTCTCGACGCCAAGATGGCGCAGTACCGCGACGGCGCCGCGTTCGTCCGCGCGGTCGTCGACAAGGTCGGCATGGCCGACTTCAACGTCGTCTGGCAGGACCCCGCCCACCTGCCCACCAAGGCCGAGATCGCCGATCCCGCCGCGTGGGTGACCCGGGTCCTCTGACCGCGCCGTGACCGGTCCCGACCCCGCCGTCGCCGCCACCCGGGTGGCCGTACGGCGGGCGCTCGCGGTCGGCGACCCCGGCTCCGCACCTGTCCTGGTCGCCTGCTCGGGCGGCGCCGACTCGCTGGCCCTGCTGACGGCCGCCGTCTTCGAGGCGCGGGACCGGCCGTGGCCCGTCGTCGGTGTCACCGTCGACCACGGCCTGCACGAGGCCTCCGCCGAGGTCGCGACCCACGTGGTCGGGCAGATGGCCGCGCTCGGCGCCGACGAGACGGCCTCGATCCGGGTCACGGTCGAAGGTGACGGGCACGGCCTCGAGGCGGCCGCCCGCCAGGCGAGGTACGCCGTGCTCGAGGAGCTCGCCGACCGTTTCGGCGCGTCGACCGTGCTGCTCGGGCACACCCTCGACGACCAGGCGGAGACCGTGCTGCTGGGGCTGACCAGGGGCAGCGGGGGCCGCTCGCTGGCCGGCATGCGCCGGACGTTCGGGGTGTTCCGTCGCCCGCTGCTCGACCTCACCCGCGCCCAGACCGAGCAGGCCTGCCGGGCCCAGGACATCGGCTGGTGGAGCGACCCGGCCAACGCGGACCCGCGCTTCACCCGCTCCCGGGTCCGTCGCGACGTGCTGCCCCTGCTCGAGACCGAGCTCGGCCCGGGCGTCGCCCAGAACCTGGCCCGCACGGCCGACCTGCTGCGCGCGGACGTCGAGCACCTCGACGACCTCGCCGCGGCGGCGTACGCCGTCCTGCCCGACCCCCTTCCCGTGGCCGCCCTCCTGGACCTCGCGCCCGCCGTCCGCACCCGCGTCCTGCGACTGGCGGCACTGCGCGCCGGCGCTCGCGACGCCGAGCTGTTCCACGAGCACGTACGTGCCCTCGACGCGCTGCTCACCGACTGGCACGGCCAGGGCGCCGTCGACCTGCCCGGGCGGGTCCGCGGGGCACGTCGCGACGGGACGCTGGTGTTCGAGCGGGCCTGAGGCTGTGGCAGGCTGCGCAGCATGGACGTCAGCCACGTCGAGCAGGACCTCGTGAACGTGCTGTTCACCGAGAAGCAGATCCAGGACCGCCTCGGCGAGCTGGCCCGTGACATCGAGCGCGACTACGAGGGCCAGGACCTCCTGATCGTCGGCATCCTCCGCGGTGCCGTGATGGTGATGGCCGACCTCGCCCGCAGCCTCGAGCGGCACGTCGAGATGGACTGGATGGCGATCTCGTCGTACGGCTCCGGCACCAAGTCCAGCGGCGTCGTGCGCATCCTCAAGGACCTCGACACCGACATCTCCGGACGCCACGTGCTGATCGTCGACGAGATCATCGACACCGGCCTGACCCTGAGCTGGCTGACCAGCAACCTGAGCTCGCGCGAGCCGGCCAGCGTGAAGATCTGCACCCTGCTCCGCAAGCCCGAGGCCCTGCAGATGCCGGTCGAGGTCACGTACGTCGGGTGGGACATCCCGAACGAGTTCGTGGTCGGCTACGGCCTCGACTACCGCGAGCGCTACCGCAACCTGCGCGACATCGGCACCCTCGCCCCGCACGTCTACAGCTAGGCCCCCGCTGGTCGAGGAGGTTGCGCTGGCAACCGTCACAAGACCCCGCGACAGGTCCCCGGAGGTTTCGTGACGGGCGCCAGGCCGCCCTCCTCAACCGCCGGAAGGCGGACATGGTCTCCGGTTGCTGGGAACGTTCGGCTCCCCGTGAGGCGTTCTCCCTGAGAGAATGGTGATTGTCGACTGGCTGTACCGTCGACCCTTCAGATGAGTGCCCCGCCCGGGGCGTGCCGGAAAGAGTCTTGTGAAGCGTTTGCTCAAGGGTCCGTGGCTGTGGATCGTCCTTGCCGTCGTGGGCGTGCTCGTGGCTCTTCAGTACCTCACGCCCAACAACGGGGCCGACGAGATCCCGACCTCCCAGATGGAGCAGTACATCACCTCGGGGCAGGTCAAGGAGATCACGTTCGTCGACGGCGACCAGCTGATCAAGGCCACCCTCGACCAGGGCGTCGAGCGCGACGGCGGCAGCGAGGTGCAGTCCCACTACATCCTGGGCCAGCAGGAAGGCATCCTCGAGGAGGTACGCCGGGCGATCACCGACGGCACCATCGAGAAGTCCAACTCCGAGAACCCGCAGCCCAGCCTGCTCGGCTCGATCCTTGCCACCCTGCTGCCCTTCGCCCTCATCGTGTTCCTGTTCATCTTCCTGATGAACCAGGTCCAGGGCGGCGGCGGCAAGGGCATCATGCAGTTCGCCCGCTCCAAGGCCAAGCTCATCACCAAGGACATGCCCAAGACGACGTTCGGCGACGTCGCGGGGTGTGAGGAGGCGATCGAGGAGCTCGGCGAGATCAAGGAGTTCCTGCAGGAGCCCGCCAAGTTCCAGGCCGTGGGCGCCAAGATCCCCAAGGGCGTGCTGCTCTATGGCCCGCCCGGCACCGGCAAGACCCTGCTCGCCCGCGCGGTCGCGGGCGAGGCGGGCGTGCCGTTCTACTCGATCTCTGGCTCCGACTTCGTCGAGATGTTCGTCGGCGTCGGCGCGTCCCGCGTCCGCGACCTGTTCGAGCAGGCCAAGGAGAACGCCCCGGCGATCGTCTTCATCGACGAGATCGACGCCGTCGGCCGCCATCGCGGCGCCGGCATGGGCGGCGGCCACGACGAGCGCGAGCAGACCCTCAACCAGCTCCTGGTGGAGATGGACGGCTTCGACGTCCGCGGCGGCGTCATCCTCATCGCCGCTACCAACCGGCCCGACGTGCTCGACCCTGCCTTGCTGCGACCCGGACGCTTCGACCGCCAGATCCAGGTGGACGCCCCCGACCTCAACGGCCGCCACCAGATCCTGAGGGTGCACTCGCGCGGCAAGCCGATGTCGCCCGACATCGACCTGATCTCGGTGGCCCGACGGACCCCCGGCTTCACCGGTGCCGACCTGGCCAACGTGCTCAACGAGGCGGCGCTGCTCACCGCCCGCAACAACGGCAAGCTGATCAGCAACGAGTACCTCGACGAGGCGATCGACCGCGTGATCGCCGGCCCCCAGCGACACTCGCGCCTGATGAGCGAGCACGAGATCCTCATCACCGCCTACCACGAGGGCGGGCACGCGCTGGTCGCCGCGGCGCTGCCCGGCACCGACCCGGTGCACAAGGTGACGATCCTGCCGCGCGGGCGCGCCCTCGGCTACACGATGGTGCTGCCCGACCAGGACAAGTACTCCACGACCCGGTCGGAGATCCTCGACAAGCTCGCCTACATGATGGGCGGCCGGGCGGCCGAGGAGATGGTCTTCCACGACCCGACCACCGGCGCGAGCAACGACATCGAGAAGGCCACGGCGCTGGCGCGGGCCATGGTCACCCAGTACGGCATGACCGAGCGGCTCGGCGCGATCCAGCTCGGCAAGGACAACAGCGAGCCGTTCCTCGGCCGCGACATGGGTCACAGCCGCAACTACTCCGAGGACATCGCGGCGATCGTCGACGAGGAGACCAAGAAGTTCCTGGCCACCGCCCACCAGGAGGCCTTCGACATCCTGGTCGAGAACCGCGACGTCCTCGACGCCCTGGTGCTGGCGCTGCTCGACCGCGAGACCCTCGACAAGGAAGAGGTCGCGGAGGTCTTCCTGCCGCTGCGGCGACGCGCCGCGCGCCCGGCCTGGACCGGGTCGCCCAACCGCGTGCCGTCGACGATCCCGCCGATCGAGATCCCCCAGGAGATCCGCGACCGGGTCAAGGTCAACGGGACCAAGCCCACCGACGAGCAGGCCGCCGTGGTGCTCACCCCGCCCGGCGCCGGCGGCGACGTGCACGGGGACCCCGGCGTGGAGTCACCCCACAGCGGTTCCGATCTCCCGGCATGACCGGGTCGGCATGACCGCTCCTGGCGTCGACCGGGTCTCGGCCGCCGACCGCTCACCTGCCGACGTGCCCGAGTTCGACCATCCCAGGGCCGAGGCAGCCGTCCGCGAGCTGCTGATCGCGATCGGTGAGGACCCCGACCGCGAGGGGCTCCACGACACCCCGGCACGCGTGGCCCGCGCGTACGCCGAGCTCACCGCCGGCCTGCGGATGGCTCCGGAGGACGTGCTCAGCACCACCTTCGACATCGGCCACGACGAGATGGTCCTCGTGCGCGACATCGAGCTCTGGTCGATGTGCGAGCACCACCTGGTGCCGTTCACCGGGGTCGCGCACGTGGGCTACATCCCGGCCGAGACCGGCAAGATCACCGGGCTCTCCAAGCTGGCCCGGCTGGTCGACGTCTACGCCAAGCGGCCCCAGGTCCAGGAGCGGCTGACCACGCAGGTCGCCGACGCCCTCATGCGGATCCTCGAGGCCCGCGGCGTGATCGTCGTGATCGAGGCCGAGCACCTCTGCATGACGATGCGCGGCGTGCGCAAGGCCGGCGCCCGCACCATCACCTCCGCCGTGCGCGGCCAGATGCACCACGCCGCCACGCGTTCGGAGGCGATGGCCCTGATCAGCACCGGCCGCAGCAGTCGCTGATGCCGGCGGGCCTTCCTGAGCGTCTCACCAGGACCGACCGCCCGGTGCTGATGGGCGTCGTCAACGTCACGCCCGACTCGTTCTCCGACGGTGGCCGCTGGGCCACCCCCGAGGCCGCGATCGCGCACGGTCGCGAGCTGCTGCTCGACGGAGCCGACATCCTCGACGTCGGCGGCGAGTCGACCCGCCCCGGCGCCACCCGGCCGCTGGTCACCGACGAGCTCGCCCGGGTCGTCCCGGTCATCGCCGAGCTCGCCGGTGACGGCGCCACGATCTCGGTCGACACCATGCGCAGCGAGGTGGCGCTGGCCGCCGTCGAGGCCGGCGCCCGGATCGTCAACGACGTCTCGGGCGGCCTCGCCGACCCGCGGATGCACGAGGTGGTCGCCGCGAGCGGGGCGGCGTACGTCGCCATGCACTGGCGCGCGCACAGCGACAAGATGCAGCAGCACGCGTCGTACGACGGGCCTGGCGGCGTCGTCGCGTCGGTGCGCGACGAGCTCGCCGAGCGGGTCGAGGCGATGCTCGCCGCCGGCATCGGGCCGGAGCGCATCGTGCTGGACCCGGGGATCGGGTTCGCCAAGAACGCCGAGCACAACTGGGCGCTCCTCCGGGGCCTCGGACCCATCGCCGGTCTCGGGTTCCCGGTGCTGGTCGGCGCGTCCCGCAAGTCCTTCCTCGGGAGCCTGCTGGCGGGCCCGGACGGGGTGGCCCGCGGCGTCGAGGACCGCGAGCACGCCAGCTCGGCGCTCCACGTCCTGCTCGCCCTGGAGGGCGTCTGGGGGCTGCGCACGCACGACGTCCGGGCCGCGCACGACGCGCTGCGCGCCCTGGCCCGCTGGAACCGGACCCCATCCCCCACCGAGGCCACCTCATGACCGACGAGCACCTGGACCAGCTGACCGTCACCGGTGTCGAGTGCTACGGCTACCACGGCGTCTTCGAGCACGAGAAACGCGAGGGACAGCCGTTCGTGGTGGATCTCACCCTGGGCCTCGACACCCGCGCGGCGGCCGCCAGTGACGACTTGCGCGACACCGTCGACTACGGGAGTCTCGTGGCCGCGGTGAAAGCGGCCGTGGAGGCCGATCCGGTCGACCTCATCGAGACCCTGGCCCAGCGGCTCGCGGACGTCTGCCTCAGGGATGTTCGTGTTGAATGGGCACGGATCACGGTGCACAAGCCGGACGCCCCCATCGAGGCAACCTTCGGAGACGTCACGCTGACGATCACCCGAGAACGACCGAGCTCATGACCAAAGCCCCCCGAAGTGAGGCCCCCACATGACCGAGACCCCGAACCCGCACATCATCGACTCCGACACGCTCACGGGCGAGATGCGGCCGATCCGGCGGGCCGTGCTGTCGCTGGGTGCCAACCTGGGCGAGCGGCAGACGAGTCTCCAGGGTGCCGTCAACGCGTTGGCCGACACCCCGGACGTCTGGGTCACCGGCGTCTCACCGGTCTACGAGACCGAGCCGGTGAACTGCCCGCCCGGCTCGGAGGACTTCCTCAACGCCGTGGTGCTCATCGACACCACGCTGGCGGCCAGTCGGCTGCTCGACCGGGCCCACGCGATCGAGGACGCCTTCGGCCGCGAACGTGGCGACGGCATCGAGGTCAACGCGCCGCGGACCCTCGACGTCGACGTGATCGTCGTGGGTGACCGCCGGTCCGACGAGGACGCCCTCCGGCTGCCCCACCCTCGCGCCCACGAGCGCGCCTTCGTGCTCCAGCCCTGGCTCGACCTCGAACCCGATGCGGTGCTGCCCGACCACGGCCCCGTCGCCGAGCTGCTCGAGCACACCGACCGCAGCGGGCTGAAGCTGCGCGAGGACGCGACGCTCCAGATCCAGTGAGGGACGCCCCGCCCGACCCCTCGGAGACATCGGGGCACGAGGAGCCAGACGAGCCGCGCGGGTCGCTCCAGCCGACCTCCCCGCGCGTGCTGACAATCTGGGGGCTGGTGGGACTCGTCGGCGGCTGGCTCTTCCACGCGTACGCCGACCGGCAGATGACCGCCGCCCCGGTCGTCACCTGGGCCCAGCCCCTCGCCCTGTTCTTCGTCGCCGCCATCCTCGGCGCCACGGCATGGGCCACCTGGCGGGTCGTGCACGTCCATCGGCGGCGGCTGCTGCCGCACCAGGCCGTCAACCGACTGGTCCTCGCGCGCGCGTGCGCGTACGTCGGCGTCCTGGTGGCCGGCGGCTACCTCGGCTACGCCCTCAGCTGGCTCGGCGTCTCCGCCGAGCTGGCCGAGCAACGGGCGGTCCGCTCCCTCATCTCGGCCATCGCGGGGGCGTGCGTGGTCGCCACCGCGCTCCTCCTGGAGCGTGCGTGTCGCGTCCGAAAGGACGAGAACGCCACCTAGCCTGACCTCATGTCTTCCCCCAAGGCTCGTCGTCGGCAGCGCAGTACCCGCATCACGGTCGCTGCCGCCCTTGTCATCCTCGCGGCGGTCGCTGTCATCGGCGCCGTCCTGGCCGGTTCGTGGAGTCTCCTCGCGACCGCCGCCCTCATCGGCGTCGCCCTCGGTGCGGCCGCCGTCCGGATCACCCACTCCGAGCTCATGCAGGCCCGCCGCGACGCCAACCGCGACCGCGCGGAGCAGGCTCAGGCCTACCGCGACCTCACGGCCGAGCGCGCGGACGAGCACGCCACGTACGTCGCCGGCATGGAGAACCAGATGACCGCACACCTGACCACCATCGAGGAGCTCGAGGTCGCCCTGACCTCGGCCCAACGACGGGCCGCCGACGCCTCGCGCAAGCTCAACGCCGAAGCCAAGCGCGCCGACCGCGCGGAGTCCGAGGGCGAGACCCTGGCCCGACGGCTCGACGACGCCGAGACCCGGGCCGCCGAGGCCGTCCTGCGGGTGGCCGAGCTCGAGGCCGAGATCGACGTCGCCACGGCCGAGCTCGCCGTGGTGCGCGCCGAGCTCACCGCATGGCAGTCGGCTCCGATCGCCAAGCACGCCTGACCGTTCGCTCCGCCGGCACGCTCGCGCTCCCGTACGGGCACCCGACCGTACGGTAGCGTATGGGCGTGGCCACGGGACCCCGCAAGTCGTTGACCGCTGCGGACTGGAGCGAAGCCGCCCTCGTGGCGCTGGCTCGCGGAGGCCTCGCTGCCGTCGCGGTCGAGCCGCTGGCCAAGGAGCTGGGCGCTACCAAGGGCAGCTTCTACTGGCACTTCGCCGACCGGAACGAGCTCATCGTGTCGACGCTGGCGCTGTGGGAGCTGCGCGACACGGACCGGGTGATCGGCGCCATCGGCGAGACGGGCGACGCCGCGACCCGGCTCCGCACCCTCCTGCACGGGGCGTTCGCCTCGGTGCCGGTCGGCTCCGAGGGATCGCTCGGCAGGGTCGAGCTCGCGCTCCAGGCCAGCGCCTCACACCCGCTGGTCGCGCCGGTGCTCGCCCGGGTCACCGGGCGCCGGCTGGCGTTCCTCACCCGCCTCTACACCGAGCTGGGGCTGTCGCCGGCGCGCGCCCGGGACCGCGGCCTGCTGGCCTACACCGCGTTCCTCGGACACGCCCAGCTCGCGCACGCCACGCCCGAGCTGTTGCCCACGGGTCGAGCCTTCAGCGCGCACGTCGACCAGGTCACCGAGACGCTGATGCGCCTCGGCGGGTGACCCGTCAGAGCAACGAGGCGCGCAGCTGCTGGTGGATCCCGGCGGGCGTGAGGACACCGAGGAACTGGGTGCCGTCCTTGACTCCGACGACGCCCTTGTCGTCGCGCAGCATGGCCGCCAGGGCCTCCTCGAGGCTGGCGTCGACGTCGACGGCGCCGCCGATGTCACCGGTGGTGACGCCGTCGAGCGGCTCGAGGTGGTCGCGGTCGATGGGGGTGACCGTCAACCGGCGCAGCCCACGCGTGGCGCCCACGAAGTCCTCGACGAACTCGTCGGCGGGGTGCGCGAGCAGCTGCACGGGAGTGCCGAACTGTGCCAGCCGACCGCCGGCGGCGAAGACCGCCACCCGGTCGCCCATCTTGACGGCCTCGTCGATGTCGTGGGTGACGAGCACGACGGTCTTGCCCAGGTCGCGCTGGAGCCGCAGGAACTCCTCCTGGAGACGGATGCGGACCACCGGGTCGACGGCCCCGAAGGGCTCGTCCATCAGCAGCACGGGTGGGTCGGCCGCCAGGGCACGGGCCACGCCCACGCGCTGGCGCTGACCACCGGACAGCTGGTGCGGGTAGCGGTCGCCGTAGGTCGTCGGGTCGAGGCCGACGAGGTCCAGCAGCTCCCGTGCCCGCTCCTGGGCGGTTGACTTCGACTCGCCGTAGAGCAGCGGCACGGTCATCACGTTGCGCAGGATCTTCTGGTGCGGGAACAGACCGATCTGCTGGATGACGTAGCCGATCCCGCGGCGCAGCTTGACGGGGTCGACGGTCGTCACGTCCTGGCCGTCGATGAAGATCCGTCCGGTCGTCGGCTCGATCAGCCGGTTGATCATCTTCAGCGTCGTCGACTTGCCGCAGCCGGACGGACCCACGAGCACCACCAGCTCGCCCGGCTCGACATCGAGGTCGAGCTCGTGGACGGCGACCGTGCCGTCGTCGTAGGTCTTGCCGACACCGACCAGCCGGATCATCGATGATCCGGCCGGCCCGGTGTCAGCGTTCTCGACGCTCAGAGGAGACCCTTGTCCTCGAGGAACTGCTGGGCGACGTCCTCGGGCTTCTGGCGCTCGAGGTCGACCTTGAGGTTCATCGCGGCGAGGTCCTCGGTGGTGAGGGCGTCGGACAGCTTGTTGAAGAGGTCCTCGAGGTCGGGGTTGTCCGCCAGGAAGTCGGAGTTGACCGCCGGCGTGAGGTTCTGCGCGGGCTGGATGCCCTTGTCGTCCTCGAGCAGCACCAGGCCGAGGTCCGCGAGCGACGCGTCGGTCGTCCCGGTCTCGCCGAGGTCGACCTCGCCCTTGGCGACGGCGTCCTTGACCTGCGAGCTGCCGAAGTCGAGCGGGACGATCTCGGTGATGTCGAAGCCGTAGACGTCACTGAGCCCGCCCTCGCAGTCGGCCCGCCCCTCGCAGTCCGGCGGGGCGCCGAGCTTGATCGGCTTCCCGAGTGCAGCGAGGTCGGACAGCGTCTTCAGGCCGTTGGCGTCCGCGTTGTCCTGGGAGACGAAGAACGCGTTCTGGTCCGTGGCGTCGGACGGCGGCAGGATCGAGATGCCCTGCTCCTCGGCGAGCGGCTCGAGCGCCGCGACCGTGGCGTCCACGTCGTTGCTCGACACCTGCTCGGCGTCGGCACCGTTCTTCTCGGTGTTGAGGTAGTCGGTGATCCCGGCGAGGTAGTCGGGAACGATGTCCACGTTGCCGCTGCTCAGCTCGGGCAGGTAGACGTCGCGAGTGGTGACCAGCTTGGTCTCCACGGTGTAGCCCTCGTTCTCGAGGAGCTGCTGGTAGATGGAGGCCATCACCTGCATCTCTGTGAAGTCCTGTCCGCCGACGACGACGCTGCCCTTGTCGGCGCTGCCGCTGGCCCCGCTGTCGTCGCTGGAGCCGGAGCTCTCGAGTGAGTCGCCGCCGCAGGCCGCCGTGGCCAGGAGTAGGGCCGATGCCGCCGTCAACCCGAGTGCGCGAGTGAAGCGCATGGGTGCACCACCTTCTGTGTCCCGCGGAGAGCCAGTCCCGCGCGTGTCCGATGGGCACCATTTCGGCACCCGTCACAAAACATAGACCGCGTCACCGACATTCCCCGATGACGGTTCGGTTACGAAAAACCTCAGACGACCGCCTCGGGCTCGGGGAGCTCTTTCTTGGCCGGCCGCCGCCGGGCCCGACGCATGGGGTCGGCGTAGCGCTCGAGCAGCACGGCGAGGCCCTCGAGCACCAGCGCACCGACAGCCACCAGCAAGGCGCCGGCGACCACCTCGTCGGTGCGATGGTTGGCGAACCCGCGGGTGATGATGCGTCCCAACCCAGGTCCCGCGACGAGGGCGGCGATGGTGGCGGTGGCCCACACCTGGACCAGGGCGAGACGGACGCCGGTCAGGATGACGGGCATCGCGAGCGGGAGCTCGACGGTCGAGAACACCTTGCCCTGCGACATCCCCATGCCGTAGGCGGACTCGATGACGTCGTCGTCGACCTCGGTGACGCCCACGTAGGCGTTGGTGATCAGGGGCGGCAGCGCGAACAGGACGAGCGCGATCAGGGTGGCCAGCCCGGCGCGGCCGTAGGGGCCGAAGTGCTCCGACCCGATCGGCCCCAGCGACAGCACCAGGAGCACCGCGAACACCGGCACCGCCCGCCCCACGTTGGAGACGTTGATGGCGAGGAAGCCGCCACGGCGCCGGTGCCCGGCGTACAGCGCGAACGGCAGCCCGATGATGACGGCCACCACCAGGGCCGTGACCGTCAGCAGCAGCTGCTGCACGAGGAACGTGCCGATGCCCGTCGGGCCCGACCAGTTCGCCCCGTCGGTGAGGTAGTCGACGACGTCACCGGGCATGGCGCGTCCACGGGGTGAGGAGCCGCTGCACGAGCACCAGCACGAGGTCGAGGACCACGGCCAGCACGACGCCCAGCAGGCTGGCCGCGAAGATCTGGGCCTTGAACTGGTTGCCGACGGCCTGCAGCAGGAGGTTGCCCAGACCGCCGTAGGACACGATCGCGCCGATCGTGACGAGCGCGACGGTCGAGACGGTGGCGACACGCAGCCCGGCCATGATCACCGGCAGGGCCAGGGGCAGCTCGACGCGCGTCAGCAGTCGGGCGTTGGAGTAGCCCACCCCGCGCGCGGACTCGACCACCTCGTCCGGGACGGCCATCAGCCCCGCCAGCACGTTGCGGACCAGGATCGTCAGCGAGTACAGGGCAAGACCGATGATCACCGTGGTCGGCGAGAGCCCGGTGAACGGCAGCAGCAGGGAGAAGAGCGCCAGCGACGGGATCGTGTAGACGATCGTGGTCGCCCCGATGACCCCCGACTCGATCCTCGGGCTCCGGCGGGCGAGCAACGCGAGGGGGACCGCCACGACGAGGCCGATCAGGACCGAGACGACCGTGAGCCAGAGGTGCTCGATCGTGGCGTCGACGAGCTCGGGACGGTAGTCACTCCAGTAACGACCGCAGATCCAGTCGTTGTCGACGTAGCACTGGGCCACACCGTCGGCCGAGAGGATCACCACCTGGGAGACGGTAGTCGCAGGTACCCACGGCCGGTACCGCTGGTCGAGGAAGGCGCACGAGCGCCCGTCACGAGACGTGAGGAGGCGCGAGGTCAGCGCTCGAAGTCGCGCAGCACCAGCGCGGCAGGGGCGACGCGGGAGACGTCGAGCACGGAGGGCGGGACGACGAGGTGGTCGCCCTCCCTCGGTGCGGGAGCGTCGAGGGACGCAAGCCACCGCACCACCGACTCCGCGTCGGCCCGTCGGTCCTGCTCGACCAGCCAGCCGACCAGCCGGTGCACGGGTGGGAGGCCGCTGTGCACCAACGAGCGGTCGCCCCAGAGGTCGTGGATGCCGTCGACCAACAGCCGCCACCACTCCCCGGAGGCGCCCGGGATCTCGACGAAGTAGCGGTGCAGGTCGCCGGCCATCACGCGGTCGACGAAGTACGCCGACGTCGCGGGGTCGTCGTACTCCTGCACGGCGTCGAGGGCCATCCGCTTGGTCAGCCAACGGTCGCGCAGGTCGGTCGTCGACGCGCGTTGCTGGGTGATCGAGGAGCCGTCCTGGCGGATCCGCCAGTGGTAGACCACATCCGGCACGACGTCGAACGTGCCGGCGAGGAACGCCCGGGTGGTCGTCGGCTGGTCCTCGTACCTCACGCCCTCGGGCCACTCGAGCCCCTGCGCCCTCCAGAACGAGGTGCGGAACAGCTTGTTCCACGCGAACACGTCACCGAGGATCTCGGGGTGCTCGCGGGCGGTGATGCCGGTCAGCGGCTCCCGGTGCAGCCGAGCCATCCAGGGCGGTTCGTGCAGACCGTCGCTCTCCCAGCGGGCGACCGAGCCCGTCACGAAGTCGGACCCCGTCTCGTCGAGCGTGCGCGTCAGGCGGGACAGGGCGCCGGGGGGCAGCACGTCGTCGGAGTCGAGGAACCCCAGGTAGTCGCCGGTCCCGTGCTCGGTGCCGACGTTGCGGGCCGAGCCGAGGCCGCCGTTCGGCACGTGCAGGACGCGGACCCGGTGGTCCCGCGCGGCGTACCCGTCCGCGATCGCCCCCGACCCGTCGGGCGAGCCGTCGTCGACGACCACGACCTCGAGGTCGACACCGTCCTGGCCGAGCACGCTGTCGAGCGACTCAGGGAGCCAGCGCTCCACGTCGTACACCGGGACGACGACCGTGACGCGCGGCAGCGCCCGCTGGGGTCGTCTCCCGAACCTCACGAAGCGAACCTATCCAGTTCCACCGGATAGGCTTCCCAGCCGTGAGCAGCCCCACCACCGACACCCGAGGCGGCAGCGCGCCGGGCGACCTCGAGCCCGAGGACTACCCGCGCAAGGTGCTGTTCGTGGCGGGCGCCGGCCGCAGCGGCACCAGCACGCTGTCGGGCCTCATGCAGCTGATGGGCCTGCACGTGCCCCAGCCCGAGGTGGTGCCCGACGAGTCCAACCCCAAGGGTTTCGGCGAGCCCGCCTGGGTGGTCGAGCACCACGACCGGCTGCTCAAGGACGCCGGCGTCCAGGTCAGCGACGCCCGCCCCGACGCCTGGTTCGAGACCGGCCGCGTCTCGACCCGCGAGCCCGAGCGGATCCGCACCGCCGAGTGGCTCGACGGCCACTTCGCCGTCAACCACGAGCTGGTGGTCAAGGACCCGCGCCTGTCGTGGTTCCTCGGCCTGTGGCGGGTGGCCGCGATCCGCGACGGCGCCGTCCCGGTGTTCGCCACGATGCTGCGGCCGCCTTCCGAGGTGGTCGGCAGCAAGCAGAAGTACTACGCCAACCGGCTGGGCTCGGCGCACCTCGCGGCCAGCTGGCTCAACATGCTCCTCCACACCGAGCGCGCCACCCGTGAGTCCGTGGCCGACGGTGGCCGGGTCTTCGTCCGCTACGGCGACCTGCTCGACGACTGGGTCAAGGTCGTCATGCAGCTCGGGGAGCAGCTGGAGCTGCAGAACGTGCTGCACGCCAAGAGCGAGCAGATCCGCGACGGGCACCGGTTCGTCGACCCCGGCCTGCGTCGCGTCACCCAGAGCCTGGCCGACCTCCAGCTGCCGCCCAAGCTGCACGACCTCACCGGTCAGACCTGGGACGAGCTCAACAAGCTGGCCGAGCCGGGCGGCGACACCGCCGACGCGCACGCGACCCTCGACCAGCTGCGGGAGGCGTACGTCGACCTGTACGCCGAGGCGGAGGCCATCTCTCGGTCCTCCGCCGTCGCCGCCGAGCAGCGGGTGAAGCGTGAGCTCAAGGGTGGCCGCTCCGCTGCCCCTGCAGTGGTCGAGGATCAGCGGGACCTCGCCGACCGGATCCCGCACGGCCTGCGCGCCATCATCCCGCCCGGCGTACGCCGCGGCGTGCGCAAGGCCCTCGGGCGCGAACGATGACAGTGGTCGGCGCCGGCCTCCAGAACCTCGAAGGCCACACCGAGTACGACATCGTCTGGCCCTGGACCAAGCCCGAGGGGCTGCGTCCAGGCACGACCGCGGTCCTGCGTGTGAAGAACGAGGCGCCGTCGCTGCCGTGGGTGCTGCCGCCGTTGCTGCGCGCGTGCGACGAGGTGCTGCTCGTCGACAACGGCTCGACGGACGGCACACCCGAGGTGGCGGCCGAGACCGTCGCCCGCTCGGGGCATGCCGGCAAGTTCCGCCAGACCCACTACCCGTTCGACGTCGCCCGGGCCGGCGCCGAGCACCTGGCGCAGCACGAGCTCTCGGTGCACTCCCTCTCGTACTTCTACAACTGGTGCTTCGCCCAGGTGTCGACCCGCTACTCCTACAAGTGGGACGGCGACATGGTGCTGACGACCGAGGGCGAGGTCTCGCTCGGCGACTTCGGCTGGCAGGTCGGCGACGTCCCCTCGATCCTGCGGGTGCCGCGCCACGGGCTGTACCTCACGGACGACCACCACGGCTACCTCGACCTCGGCCTGCGCAACGCCGAGGAGTGGGGCTTCCCGATCGGGCCGGACTTCGTGTTCACCAAGGCCTTCGAGTGGGAGATCCGGACGACCCCCGTCGGCGTCCGCTCGATCGGCCTGCCGCAGGGCCTCTGCGTGGAGCTCAAGTACCTCGACGGCGACGAGTTCGCGCACTGGACCGACCCGGCGTCGTTCGCGACGTCGTTCCGCAACAAGCGCAAGCGCCGCGAGTGGGAGGTCTTCAACGCCCTCAAGGACGGCGTCGTGCCTGCCGGGGTCCACGACATCGTCGCGCCGGAAGGTACGCACATCGTCGACTTCGTGACCAAGGAGTGGCTGCCCCGAGCGGCCCGCCCCCTCGCGGTCGGTTAGGGGTCGGACGCGATGTTGTAGGCGCGCCCGACAGGCGAGCGGAGCGAGCCAAGTGAGCACCGTCACTCCCGGTTCGGGTAGGCGGTCGGAAGAGCGCCCCGTAACCTCGTGTTGACCACCAAGAGCACATCGTCTGGTACCTGACCGGCTTCCTCCCTGGAAGTGGCGGCGGGACTGAAACGAGAGGTTCGAGGAAACATGACGCCATCCATCGGGGCACTCCGTGTGGGCGTGATCGGCGCCGGCCGTGTCGGCGCCGTGCTGGCCGCCGGCCTCCGCGCCGCCGGCCACGAGATCGTCGCCGTCGCCGGCGAGTCCGACGCCTCGCGTGAGCGGGCCGCGGCCCTGCTGCCCGGCGTCCCGCTCCTCAAGCCGACCGACGTCGCGCGCGCGGCCGACGTCCTCCTGCTGACGGTCCCCGACGACATGCTCGACAACGTCGCGACCACGCTCAGTGGCGCGGGAGTCATCCGCAAGGGTCAGGTCGTGGTGCACACCAGCGGTCGCCACGGCCTCGCGGTGCTGACCCCGGCCATCGCGGCGGGTGCCCGCGCGATCGCGATGCACCCGGCGATGACGTTCACCGGCACCGACGTCGACCTGCCCCGCCTGCGCGGCTGCGTGTACGGCGTCACGACGGGCCCGGCGGAGCGCGAGCTCGCCGAGCGGCTGGTCGGCGACCTCGGCGGGCTGCCGATGTTCGTCCCCGAGGACAAGCGCACGCTCTACCACGCGGGTCTGGCCCACGGCGCGAACCACCTCGTCACCCTCGTCACCCAGGCCATGGAGCTGCTCGGCGCCGCGGGTGCCGAGGACCCGGCTGCGACCCTGCGGCCGCTGTTGAACGCCGCCCTCGACAACGCGCTCGCCCACGGCGACGCCGCGCTGACCGGCCCCATCGTCCGCGGCGACGTGGGCACCATCCGCGGCCACCTCGCCGAGATCGCCGCCACCGCGCCGCACACGCTGCCGTCCTACGTCGCGATGGCGCGCGCCACGCTCGACCGCGTCGTCACCGACGGCCGGGTGCTGCCGATCCGCGCGAACCGGATCCGCCAGGTGCTCGACGACTCGCTGGCCGGCGTCGACGCGCCCGTCTCCCCGCGCGAACACATCTGAGGAACGCGTTGTCCCTGGTGCTCGCGGGCTCCCGCCAGGAGCTGGCCGACCTCCTCGCGCCCCCTCGCGCCCGCGGTGAGCGGGTCGGCCTCGTCTGCACGATGGGGGCGATGCACGAGGGCCACGCCAGCCTGATGCGCCGCACCCGCGCCGAGATCGGTCCCGACGCGCCCCTGGTCGTGTCGCTGTTCGTGAACCCCCTGCAGTTCGGTCCGGGCGAGGACCTCGACCGCTACCCGCGCACCTTCGACGAGGACCGCGCGCTCTGCGAGGCCGAGGGCGTCGACGTGCTCTTCGCGCCCGCGGTCGACGAGGTCTACCCGGGAGGTACGCCGCAGGTCACCGTCGACCCGGGCCCGCTGGCCACGATCCTCGAGGGCGCGTCACGTCCCGGCCACTTCGCCGGCGTGCTGACGGTGGTGGCCAAGCTGTTCGGGCTGGTGCGGCCCGACGTGACGGTGTTCGGCGAGAAGGACTACCAGCAGCTGGCGCTCGTCCGGCGGATGAGCGCGGACCTGTGCCTGGGGGTCGACGTGCTCGGGGGAGAGACCGTCCGCGAGCCCGACGGCCTGGCCCTCTCGAGCCGCAACCGCTACCTCGACGACGACCAGCGGCGTACCGCTCTCGCGTTGAGCCGTGCGCTGCGCGCCGCCCAGGGGGCCGCCGCCGAGGGACTCGCCGCGGCCGAGGCCGCCGCCCGAGCCGAGCTGACCAGGGCCACAGGGATCCAGCTCGACTACTTCGTGATCACCGACCCGGCCCTCGGCGAGCTGCCGCCCGAGCCTCCACGCGGCACCGATGCGCGCGCGATCGTCGCAGCCAAGGTCGGCAGCACCCGTCTCATCGACAACCTGCCCCTCGTGCTCGGGCACTAGCCTCACCGACATGCTTCCCGGCCGCCTGCTCGCTCCCGCACCCGGTTGGAGCACCACGTGCGACGTCGTGGTGGTCGGCTCCGGCATCGCCGGCCTCACCGCGGCGCTGCGCCTCAAGGACAAGGTGGGGCGTGTCCTGGTCGTCACCAAGGACGTCCTCAACGCCGGCTCCACCCAGTGGGCGCAGGGCGGCATCGCCGCGGCGCTCGGTCCCGGCGACACCCCGGACCAGCACGAGCGCGACACCCTGGTCGCCGGCGCGGGGGCCTGCGACGAGGAGGCCGTCCGCGTCCTGGTCACCGACGGCCCGGCCGCCGTCCGCGAGCTCATCGAGCTCGGCACGAACTTCGACCACGACTCCACCGGCGACCTCAGCCTGACCCGCGAGGGCGGCCACCACCGCGACCGCATCGCGCACGCCGGCGGTGATGCCACCGGCGCCGAGATCCAGCGGGCCCTGATCGCCGCCATCCAGGCTGCCCCGGAGATCGAGGTGGTCGAGCACGCGCTGGCCGTCGACCTGCTGCTCGACGACGACGGCGCGGTCGCGGGCCTCACGCTCCACGTGATGGGCGAGGGTCAGATCGACGGCGTGGGCGCGGTGCACTGCCGGGCCGTGGTGCTGGCCAGCGGCGGCCTGGGCCAGGTGTTCTCCCAGACGACCAACCCGGCGGTCGCGACCGGCGACGGTACGGCGATCGCGCTCCGCGCCGGCGCCACGGTGCGCGACCTCGAGTTCGTGCAGTTCCACCCGACCGTGATGTACCTCGGGCCCGACTCCCGCGGCCAGCAGCCGCTGATCTCCGAGGCGGTCCGCGGTGAGGGGGCCTACCTCGTCGACTTCGAGGGCAACAGGTTCATGCAGGGCGTCCACGAGCTCGCCGACCTGGCACCGCGCGACGTGGTGGCCAAGGCGATCACCCGCCGGATGCACGAGACGGGCCACCCGCACATGTGGCTCGACGCCACCCACCTCGGCGAGGCGTTCTGGGAGCGACGCTTCCCCACGATCCTGGTGACCTGCCGCTCCTACGGCGTCGACCCGGTGACCGAGCTGATCCCGGTCGCCCCCGCCTGCCACTACGCCTCGGGCGGGGTGGCCACCGACCTGTGGGGCCGCACGTCGGTCCCGGGCCTGTACGCCACCGGCGAGGCGGCCTGTTCGGGCGTGCACGGGGCCAACCGGTTGGCGTCCAACTCGCTGCTGGAAGGGCTGGTCTTCTCCCGGCGCATCTCCGACGTGCTGCCCGGCGAGCTCCCGGAGCAGCGCACGGCCGCCGCCGACCGGCGGACGGCCGGGCTCGTCTCCGGCGACCTCCGCGACGCGCTCGAGGGGCTGATGACCGACCGGGTGGGCGTGCTGCGGTCGGCGACCGGGCTGGCCGGGGCGGTCGACCGCCTCGCGGCCCTGAGCGAGCAGTCGACCGACCTGGTCGACCAGGCGGCCTGGGAGCTGACGAACCTCCTGACCGTCAGCACGGCCATGGCCCAGGCGGCCGAGCTGCGCGAGGAGACGCGCGGCTCGCACTGGCGTGACGACTTCCCCGAGCGCGACGACGTCCGGTTCGCCGGACACTTCGACGCCCGGATGAGCGACGGCAGGATCTCGCTCGAGTTCGTCCCCGCCCCGCAGACGGACCCGTCGATGGTCCCCGTCCAGTGACCCGTGACATGACGCGGTTCGACGCGCTGCCGGCCTGGCTCGTCGACGAGCTGGCGGAGGCCGGGCTCGAGCCCCGGGACGTCTACGACCTGGTGGTCGCGGCCCTCGACGAGGACCTGCCCACCGGCGTCGACGTCACCAGCGCCGCCACCATCCCCGCGGACGCCCGTGCCGTCGCGGACTTCGGAGCCCGGGGCGCGGGCGTCGTGGCGGGGCTCGGCGTGGCCGAGCTCGCGCTCCGGGTCGTGCTGGGCGACGACCTGGAGGTCGAGCACCGCGTCGCCGACGGCACCCGGGTGGCCGCGGGCGACGTGGTGATGCGCGTCGCGGGGTCGACCCGCGGTCTGCTGACCGCGGAGCGCACCGCACTGAACCTCGCCTGCCACCTCTCCGGCGTGGCCACCGCGACGTCGCACTGGGTCGACGCGCTGGCGGGCACCCGCGCTCGCGTGCTCGACACCCGCAAGACCCTGCCAGGGCTCCGGGCCCTCCAGAAGTACGCCGTCCGGTGCGGCGGCGGCGTGAACCACCGGTTCTCGCTGGGCGACATGGCGATGGTCAAGGACAACCACGTCATCGCGGCGGGCGGGGTGGTGCCGGCGTACGAAGCCGTCCGCGCGGCTTACCCGGACCTTCCCGTCGAGGTCGAGGTGACCGACCTCGACCAGCTCCGCGCCCTGCTCGACGCGGGGTGCGAGCGCATCCTGCTCGACAACATGGACTCCCCGACGATGGCCGAGGCCGTCCGGGTCACCGCCGGCCGCGCGAGCCTCGAGGCGTCCGGCGGGCTGACGCTGGAGCGGGCGCGCGAGGTGGCGCTGACCGGGGTCGACTTCATCTCCGTGGGGGCGCTGACCCACTCGGTGGTCGTCTTCGACCTCGGGATGGACCTCGAGGAGCACCGATGAGCCTGCTGGCCGCCGACATCGGCAACAGTCACACGGTGCTCGGTCTCGTCCACGACGGTGAGGTGAGCCATGACTGGCGGGTCGCCACGGCCGCACACCGCACGGCCGACGAGTGGTCGGTGCTGATCCGGGGCCTCCTCGGCGACCTCGTCGACGAGGTCGACGGCATCGCCGTCTGCGCGACCGTGCCCACCGTGCTCCAGGAGTGGCGGCTGATGCTCGCCGCCCACTTCGCCGACGTGCCCAGCGTCGTCGTCGAGCCAGGGGTGCGCACCGGCATCCCGGTGCTCACCGACAACCCGCGCGAGGTGGGGACGGACCGGATCATCAACGCGCTGGCGGCCGCGACGAGGTACGGCGGACCCGCGATCGTCGTCGACTTCGGTGGCACCGCGACGACGTTCGACGTGGTGAGCCGGAAAGGCGAGTACATCGGTGGAGCCATCGCGCCGGGCATCGAGATATCGCTCGACGCGCTCGCATCTCGCGGCGCGCAGCTGCGCATGGTCGAAATGGCGAGACCGCGTTCGGTGATCGCCAAGAACACCGTCGAGGCGCTGCAGTCCGGGATGGTTTTCGGCGTCGCCAGCCAGGTCGAGGGAATTGTCGCCCGAATGATCGCGGAAATGGTTGAGTCACCCGACGACGTCACGGTCGTCGCCACCGGATACCTGGCCCCACTGGTGGTCGACGAATGTCGGTGCTTCACCGAATCGGACAACTGGTTGACGATCCGAGGACTCGAGCTGGTGTTCCGGCGAAACGCCTGAGTCGAATTCGCCGACATCTCGAATCGGTTAACTCAATTGCGGGCCGTGGGGCTAATGTTGATCTGCACGGGGGTTTAGTCCTGCACATTCCATGACGCATTGAGGGAGCCCTGCACATGGCGCAAAAGGTCCATATCGTCCTCGAAGACGATCTCGACGGCAGCCCCGCCACCGAGACGGTGTCGTTCGGCCTCGACGGGAAGACCTACGAGATCGACCTGAACGACAAGAACGCCGGAAAGCTGCGCGACGCTCTCGCGCAGTACGTCGGTGCCGGACGCTCCGTCGGCGGCGCCCGCCGCGGCGGACGCAAGAGCGCGAGCAGTGCGACCAACCTCGGGCCGAGTGCCCGAGAGGTCCGCGACTGGGCGCGTTCCAACGGCTTCGACGTCCCCGACCGGGGCCGCATCCCGGCCGACGTACGGACGGCGTTCGACGCCGCGAACTGACCACGAGCCCGATCACACATCGGGGCCCCGGCGCGCCCAGAGGCGTGTCGGGGCCTCTGTGCTGTCAGGGGCTTGTTCGCTCTCAGCGGACCTCGTTGGCACTGCTGCGGGAACGCGTACGCTGTGCGTGGGGTTGTAGACCCTGTCACCCGGGAAGCCGCAAGGCGCCCCGGACCACGAACTTTCAGGAGCGATGAGCATGTTCGAGCGGTTCACAGACCGAGCTCGCCGGGTGGTCGTGCTGGCCCAAGAAGAGGCCCGCATGCTCTCTCACAACTACATCGGCACCGAGCACATCCTGCTCGGTCTCATCCACGAGGGCGAAGGCGTGGCCGCCAAGGCTCTCGAGAGCCTCGACATCTCGTTGGAGGCCGTCCGCGCCCAGGTCGAGGAGATCATCGGGCAGGGGCAGCAGGCGCCGTCCGGTCACATCCCGTTCACCCCGCGCGCCAAGAAGGTGCTCGAGCTGTCCCTGCGCGAGGCGCTGCAGCTCGGGCACTCCTACATCGGCACCGAGCACATCCTGCTCGGGCTGATCCGCGAGGGCGAGGGCGTGGCCGCCCAGGTGCTGCAGAAGCTCGGCGCCGACCTCAACCGCGTGCGCCAGCAGGTCATCCAGCTGCTGTCCGGGTTCCAGGGCAAGGAGTCGGCGTCGTCCGGCACCGTCGTCGTCGGCCTCCGGGGGCGACGCCCCGTCGTCGTCGCTGGTGCTCGACCAGTTCGGCCGCAACCTCACGCAGGACGCCCGTGAGTCCAAGCTCGACCCGGTGATCGGGCGCGAGCAGGAGATCGAGCGCGTCATGCAGATCCTGTCGCGACGGACGAAGAACAACCCCGTCCTCATCGGTGAGCCGGGCGTCGGCAAGACGACCATCGTCGAGGGCCTGGCCCAGGACATCGTCAAGGGCAACGTCCCCGAGACGCTCAAGGACAAGCAGATCTACACCCTCGACCTGGGCGCGCTGGTGGCCGGCAGCCGCTACCGCGGTGACTTCGAGGAGCGCCTGAAGAAGGTGCTGAAGGAGATCCGCACCCGCGGCGACATCGTGCTGTTCATCGACGAGATCCACACGCTCGTCGGCGCAGGCGCGGCCGAGGGCGCGATCGACGCGGCGAGCATCCTCAAGCCGATGCTGGCCCGTGGCGAGCTGCAGACCATCGGGGCGACCACGCTCGACGAGTACCGCAAGTACCTCGAGAAGGACGCCGCCCTCGAGCGCCGTTTCCAGCCCATCCAGGTCGCCGAGCCGTCGATCGCGCACACGATCGAGATGCTCAAGGGCCTGCGCGACCGCTATGAGGCGCACCACCGCGTCACCATCACCGACGAGGCCCTGGTCTCGGCGGCGACGCTGGCCGACCGCTACATCTCCGACCGGTTCCTGCCCGACAAGGCCATCGACCTGATCGACGAGGCCGGCTCGCGGCTGCGGATCCGCCGGATGACGGCGCCCGCCGACCTGCGTGAGTACGACGACAAGATCGGCGAGGTCCGTCAGCGCAAGGAAGCCGCGATCGACGGCCAGGACTTCGAGGCCGCCGCGCGTCTGCGCGACGAGGAGAAGCAGCTGATCCTCAAGAAGGCCGACCGCGAGAAGCAGTGGCGCGCCGGTGACATGGACGAGGTCGCGGAGGTCGACGAGGAGCTGATCGCCGAGGTGCTGGCGGTCGCCACCGGCATCCCGATCGTGAAGCTCAGCGAGGAGGAGTCCACCCGCCTGCTCAAGATGGAGGACGAGCTCCACAAGCGCGTCATCGGCCAGGAGGAGGCCGTCAAGGCGCTCAGCCGGGCCATCCGCCGCACGCGCGCGGGCCTCAAGGACCCGAAGCGTCCCGGGGGGTCGTTCATCTTCGCCGGGCCCTCCGGTGTCGGCAAGACGTGGCTGTCCAAGACGCTGGCCGAGTTCCTGTTCGGCGACGAGGACGCGCTGATCCAGCTCGACATGAGCGAGTTCAGCGAGAAGCACACCGTCTCGCGCCTGTTCGGCTCGCCTCCCGGCTACGTGGGGTACGAAGAGGGCGGCCAGCTCACCGAGAAGGTGCGCCGCAAGCCGTTCTCCGTCGTGCTCTTCGACGAGGTCGAGAAGGCCCACCCCGACATCTTCAACAGCCTGTTGCAGATCCTCGAAGAGGGCCGGCTCACCGACTCCCAAGGCCGGGTCGTGGACTTCAAGAACACCGTGATCATCATGACCACGAACCTCGGTACGCGGGACATCTCGAAGGGCGTCAGCCTCGGGTTCCAGCAGGGCAGCGACACCGCCGGCTCCTACGAGCGGATGAAGAACAAGGTGCAGGAGGAGCTCAAGCAGCACTTCCGTCCCGAGTTCCTCAACCGTGTCGACGAGATCATCGTGTTCCCGCCCCTGACGCAGGAGCAGATCATCGCGATGGTGGACAACATGGTCGCCTTCCTCGAGCTGCGGCTCAAGGACCGCGACATGCACCTCGAGCTGACCCAGAACGCCAAGAACCTCCTGGCGGAGCGGGGCTTCGACCCGGTGCTCGGCGCGCGGCCGCTGCGGCGGACGATCCAGCGCGAGATCGAGGACGTGCTCGCCGAGAAGATGCTCTACGGCGAGGTCGGCCCCGGTCAGATCGTGCTGGTCGACGTCGAGGGCGAAGGCCCGGCGGCCAAGTTCACCTTCAAGGGCCAGAAGGTCGGCGTCCTGCCGGACCTTCCTCCGCTCGAGACGGTCGACGCGGCGGTGTCGGCCGACCCGGTCCGCGGCGACGGCGACGAGGCGACACCCGGCCCGACCGACATCGAGAAGTCGACCGGCACTGACTAACGTTCGACCCATGAGCATCGACGAGGCCCTCGCGTGAGCGGGGGCCTCGTCGTTCTTGCGAGCACCGTCAAGGACACGCTCGCCAACGTCCAGCGGTACGTCGACGGCAACCTCGCCGGCGGCGCCGACCACCTGGTGCTGTTCCTGGACGCCCCGGACGACCCGGCCACACCGCACGTCCGGGGCTTCCTCGACGCGCACCCGCACGTCACCTGCGTCGTCACCGACGACGCGTGGTGGACCGACAAGCGGCCCGAGCAGCTCAACACCCGCCAGCGGATCAACGCCAACGTCGTCAAGGCGCTGCTGTCGACCGTCGACTGGGCGGGGTGGGTCTTCCACGTCGACGGCGACGAGATCGTCCAGCTCGACCGTGCGGTGCTCGACGCCGTCCCCGCCTCCCGGGCGGCGGTGAGCCTGGCCCCGTTGGAGGCCGTCTCCCGCAGGTCCTGGGACGGCGACCCGACCTGGTTCAAACGGTTGCTGGGCTCCGACGACCTGACCCTCCTCAAGACCCTGGGCGTGCTCGAGCGGCCTTCGAACGGAGCGCTGTTCCACGGCCACGTCGAGGGCAAGTCGGGCGTGCGGCCGACCACCGACCTGTGGCTGACCCTCCACCACGTGGTGGACGCGGAGAAGAACGAGGTCGAGGCGTTCACCGACCCGGCCGCGCTGCGGCTGCTGCACTTCGAGTCGTACTCCGGCGAGGAGTTCGTCCGCAAGTGGACCTCGATCCTCGCCGCCGGCCCGAAACCGAACTTCCGGCCCGCCCGCGAGCCCACCGCGATCGCCCTGCAGACGCTGATCGCCAAGGGCCTGTCACCCGACAAGGCCGAGCCCTACCTGATGCGCATCTTCGAGCGCACCACCGAGGACGACTTCGACACCCTGCGCGACCTCGCTCTCCTCGAGCACGTCGACCTGCGCGCCGGTAGCCACCTCCCGACCGCCGTTCCGGACTCCTCGCTCGCCGACCTGCTCGCCGGCGTCCGTCGCGAGCCCAAGCGCCCGTTCCACCACGGCACCCCGCCCGCCCAGGTCCGCAAGGTCCTGGCCCGGGTCACCCGCTGAAATCGGGATAGTCCGTGACGTAACTGTCGTCGTCTCGGCGATTTCACGACAGTTACGTCACGGACTATCCCGGCAGCGCGTAACCCTCGGGGACCCGGACGAGGAGGCCGTCGGTGAGCAGGGAGGCCAGGCAGCGGTCTCGCTGGGGCTTGTCGTCCCAGGCCCGGTCGAGCCTCTCCTCGGGCACCGCGCCCTCGGCGTCGCGGAGCACGGCGAGCAGGCGGCCGCGGCACTGACGGTCCGTACCCGCCCAGGTCTGCGCCTTGCGCGGCGGGCCGTCGTACGCCGGGTAGCCCGCTGCCCGCCACGCGCAGGCGTCGGCCACCGGGCACGCGTCGCACTTCGGCCGGGCCGCCGTGCACACCAGCGCGCCGAGCTCCATCAGTGCGATCGACCAGGTGGCGGCGTCGGCCGGGTCCTCGGGAAGCAGGCTCTCGGCGACGCGCTTCTCGCCGGCCGTGGCGGCGACCGGCGGCAGCTCGACGCCGCTGACGAGGCGGGCCAGCACCCGGCGGACGTTGGTGTCGAGCACGGCATGCCGCTTGCCGAAGCCGAACGTCGCGATCGCCGCGGCGGTGTAGTCGCCCACGCCGGGGAGAGTGCGCAGGTCGTCGTAGGCCGAGGGCACGCTGCCGTCGTACCGCTCGACGATCGCGGTGGCCGCGGCGTGCAGCCGCAGTGCTCGGCGCGGGTAGCCGAGGCGGCCCCACGCGCGGACGGCCTCCCCGCTCGGAGCGGCGGCGAGGTCCGCGGGCGTCGGCCAGGTCTCGAGCCACTGACGGTGCACGGGCTCGACGCGGGCGACCGGCGTCTGCTGGAGCATGAACTCCGAGACCATCACCGACCACGGGGTGGCCTGCTCGCCGCGCCAGGGCAGCTCGCGGGCGTGGGCGTCGTACCAGTCCAGCAGCGGCGCTCGCAGGGCTTCCATCGCTGGCGATCGTAGGCGGGCCGGTGTGGCAACCCGGCGCGGGGCCGGGCGCTGATTAGCGTTCCGGCATGGCCCCATCCCGTGAGCAGACGCGCAGGTCGCGGCGGGTGCCGGCGCGCGTCTACTGGGTGCGGCGGGTCATGGTGCTCGGCACGGCGGCGCTGATGGTGTTCGCGATCGGACGGCTGCTGGTCGGGTCGAGCGACGGCGCCGACTCGGCGTCGTCGAACCCCGGCGCGGTGCAGGCGGCCGCTTCGATCACTCCGTCGGTGACCTCCAGCGGTCCCGAGATCCAGCTGCCCAAGGGCACCCAGAAGCCGCGCAAGTCCAAGCCGCCGAAGCCGGCGGCGACGCCGCTGGCCCAGCCCAGCGGACCGTGCGCCGCCGACGACGTGGTCGTGGCGCCCGAGGCGCGTACGCCGGTGGGCGGCGGCGACGTCGTGTTCGCCCTGAGCCTCCGCACGCTCGTCTCGCCCGCGTGCACCTTCGACGTGTCGGCCGACACGGTCACCATGAGCATCACCTCGGGCGCCGACCCGATCTGGTCGAGCGTGCAGTGCCCCGGCAAGATCCCGACGACCGACGTGGTCGCGCGCAAGGACCTGGCGACCTACGTCTTCGTCACCTGGAACGGCCGTCGCTCCGACGCCACCTGCTCGAACCGGACCGAGTGGGCGCTGCCCGGCTGGTACCACGTCCGCGTCGCCGCCCTCGGCGGCGAGCCCGCCGACGAGCAGTTCGAGCTCGCCGCCCCTCTGCCCGCCACCGTCACCACCACCGTCATCCCCGACCCCGAGCCCACCAAGAAGCCGAAGAAGCCGAAGAGCGGCTGACGGGTCGGGGCGGGGCGGGATACCCGGTCGACCGGGTATCCCGGACGTTCGGCGTCGTTGCAACCATCACCAAGGGGCAGGAACGACACCGAAGTTCAGACGTACCGCTCCAGGATCGTCGACTCGGCGAGGCGGGAGAGACCCTCGCGGACCGAGCGGGCGCGGAGCTCGCCGACGCCCTCGACGGCCTGGAGGTCGTCGACGCCGGCGGAGAGCAGCTTCTGCAGCGTGGAGAAGTGCTCGACCAGGCGGTCCACGACGGGAGCGGGCAGGCGGGGGACCTTGGCGAGCAGCCGGTACCCGCGCGGGGCGACGGCGCCGTCGAGGTGCTCGCCGAGGCCGAGGGCCTTGGCCACCGCGAGCGGGTCGACCAGGTCGGTGGGGGAGAGCGACTCGAGCAGCGCGAGCAGGGCTTCGGGAGTGCGGGCCTTGCGGCCGGTCGGCACGTAGTCGCGGATGACCAGCTCGCGCTCGGCGTCGACGCCCGTGACGAGCTCCTCGAGCTGGAGGGAGAGCAGGCGGCCGTCGCTGCCCAGCTCGAGCACGTAGTCCTCGATCTCGGCGGCGATCCGGGTCACCATCTCGAGCCGCTGGGCGACGACGGCGACATCGCGGACGGTGACCAGGTCCTCGATCTCGAGCGCCGACAAGGTGCTGGAGACCTCGTCGAGCCGGAGCTTGTACCGCTCGAGCGTCGCCAGTGCCTGGTTGGCGCGGGACAGGATCTGGCCGGAGTCCTCGAGCACGTGACGGGTCTCGCCGACGTACGCCGCGATGATCTGCATCGACTGGGACACCGAGATCACCGGGTGACCGGTCTGCTTGGCGACCCGCTCGGCAGTCCGGTGCCGGGTCCCGGTCTCCTCCGACGGGATCCGCGCGTCGGGCATCAGGTGGACGGCGGCCCTCAGGATCCGGCTGAGGTCCTTGTCGACGATCAGCGCGCCGTCCATCTTGGCCAGCTCGCGCAGGCTCGCGGCCGTGAAGGGGACGTCGAGGATGAACCCGCCGCTGGAGATGGACTCGACCGTCTTGTCGTTGCCGAGCACGATCAGGGCACCGGTACGGCCGCGCAGGATGCGCTCGAGGCCGTCGCGCATCGGCGTGCCGGGCGCGATCAACGCCAGGGTCGCCCTCAAGCGGAGGACGCCGTCGGAGCGCTCGATGCCGGCCACGGCGGGAAGTCTAGGGGGAGAAGCCTCCTCGAACCGTTGTCAACGCAGGTCAGACGGCTTCCGCGCCGGAATCCCAGTCGTCGAAGTCCTCGGCCGCCCGTCGGGTCACTCCGAGCAGACGGAGGGCCGATGCGACGTCGGGCACCTCGATCACCCGCATCCCTTCGACGTCGCGCGGGACCGAGGCGACCCCGGGCTCGCGGCGCTCGGTCGGGACGACCGCCACGGCGAACCCGAGCCGCGCGGCCTCGGCGATGCGCTGCGGCAGGTCGCGGACGCGACGGAGCTCACCGGCCAGCCCGATCTCGCCCATGGCGACCGCGCCCATCGGCGCGGCAACGCCGCGGGTCGCCGACGCCAGCGCGACGGCGACGGCCAGGTCGCTGGCGGGCTCGGTCACGCGAGCGCCGCCGACGGTCGAGGCGAACACGTCGTGGGTGTGGAGGCGGATGCCGCAGTGCTGCTGCAGCACGGCGAGGACCATGGCGACCCGAGAGCCGTCGAGCCCGGACGTCGTACGCCGTGGGCGCTCGGCCGGCGTCGGGGTCACCAGGCCCTGGATCTCGGCCAGCATCGGGCGGCGACCCTCCATCGTGACGGCCACGCACGTGCCGGCCACCTGACGGCCGTGGTGCTCGACGAACAGGCCCGTCGGGTCGGTGACGGCGGTGATGCCGTCGGCCGACAGGTCGAAGCAGCCGACCTCGTCGACCGGGCCGAAGCGGTTCTTCATCGCGCGGACCATGCGGAACCGGGAGTTGCGGTCGCCCTCGAAGTGCAGCACCACGTCGACGACGTGCTCGAGCACCCGCGGGCCGGCGATCGTGCCGTCCTTGGTGACGTGCCCGACGATCACGGTGGTGATGTTGCGGGTCTTGGCCACCCGGATCAGCGCGGCCGCGACCTCCTTGACGTGGCTGACCCCGCCCGGGGTGGCGTCGAGACCGGGCGCGGAGATCGTCTGGATCGAGTCGACCACCAGCAGCGACGGCCGGACCGCCTCGATGTGGCTGAGGACCGCGCCGAGGTCGGTCTCGGCCGCGAGGAACAGCTCGTCGTGCACCCCGCCGGTGCGGTCGGCGCGCAGGCGCACCTGCGACGCGGACTCCTCGCCGGTGATGTAGAGCGTGCGCCGGTGGACGCGGGCCGTCTGGGAGGCGACCTCGAGGAGCAACGTGCTCTTGCCGACGCCGGGCTCGCCGGCGAGCAGGATGGCCGCGCCGGGCACGAGGCCGCCGCCCAGCACCCGATCGAGCTCGGGCACCCCGCTGGAGCGGAACGTGGAGTCGCTGACGTCGACCTGGCCGATCGGCACGGCGGGCGTCGTCACTGCGGTGGCGGTCGCGCGCAGGACCGGCGTCGCCGCCTCGACGACCGAGCCCCAGGCCTGGCACTCGCCGCAGCGGCCGACCCACTTGCTGGTCTCCCAGCCGCACTCGGTGCAACGGTGCGCGGCACGGGGAGACTTCGACATGACGGTCACGCTAGGCGAGGCCGCCGACATCGCAGCGCCGCCTCGCGGGGGCCTGTGGACGACGGCGGTAGGCGCGGCGCCGTACGGCTCACTTATGCTGGCCTCGCCCGGGACTTGGAACGATCAAGCCTGGTCGCCAGCGGGGAGGTGGGCCGATGACGATCCGTTATCCCGTCGCGCCGCCGACGCTCGCGGACGTCGCCGAGCGGGCCGGCGTCTCGCGTCAGACCGTCTCGAACGCCATCAACAACCCCGACCTGTTGCGCGCCGACACCCTCACCCGCGTGCAGGAGGCGATCGAGGAGCTGGGCTACTCGCCCAACCGGGCCGCTCGTAACCTCCGGACCCGCTCCTCGCACCTGATCGGCCTCAAGTTCAGCCCGGCCCAGGAGGGCACGGCGAACGCCGCGATGGACCGGTTCGTGCACTCGCTCGTGGAGACCGCGGGTGGCGCCGGCTACCACATCCTGCTGTTCGCGGTCGGGGAAGAAGAGGACGACCTGAGCGGGTACGACGACCTGTTGCGGTCCACCGCCGTCGACGCGTTCATCGTGACCGACACCTACCTCGGCAACCCGCAGGCCGTCTGGCTGCGGCAGCGACGGGCGCCGTTCGTGGCGTTCGGCCGGCCGTGGGACGACGAGGCCGCCGACCACCCGTGGGTCGACGTCGACGGTGCGGCCGGGGTCGACCTGGCCACCACCCACCTGCTCGACCGGGGCCACGACCGGATCGCCTGGATCGGCTGGCGCAAGGACTCCCGCATCGGCGAGGACCGTCGTTCGGGCTGGACCCGCGCCATGCACGGCCGCCACCTCTCGACCACCGGCCTCGCCTCACGTACCGAGGACACCGTGTCCTCCGGCCGGGAGGCCGCAGCCGTGCTGCTCGACGAGGCGTCACCCTCGGCCTTCGTGTGCGCCTCCGACACCCTCGCCATGGGCGTCCTGCACACCTTGCGCGACCGCGGCCTCACCCCTGGTCACGACATCTCGGTCGTCGGCTTCGACGACTCCCAGGTCTCCCAGGTCATCCAGCCCGGCCTCAGCTCCGTACGCCAGCCCCTCGAGGAGGTCGCCGTCGAGATCGTCCGCGCCCTCGAGGGCCTCCTCAGCCACCCGCCCGTCGTCTCGCCCGGCGTGCTGCTCACGCCGACGCTCGCGGTCCGGGAGACCGGCTGAGGCGACGGGTCGTGACACCCGGTCGACCGGGTATCACGGACGTTCGGCGTCGTTGCAACCCACACAAAGGGTCAGGAACGACGCCGAAGTCTCTGAGCTAGTAGTCGCGAGACCAGACGTTCACGGCGTACTCGACCTCGGTCCCGCCACCCGTCGACCGGTGCTCGGCCAGGATCTTCTCGGCGGTGTCGGGGTCGAACTCGATACGGACCACCGCCTCGAGGTCCGCCTCGGAGCCGAACGACCAGCGCGTGAGGACCGGAGTCGCGGTCCAGCCGTGGCGGGCCCAGAACCGCTCGACCGCACGAGGATCGATCTTCGGGTACCCGAGCCTGAACCACCGCCCGAACGTCGACCGCGTGCCGTCGTTGTCGATCACGAAGGCCGTACCGCCGCGGCGGACGACGCGGGTCAGCTCACGCAGGCCGGGCTCGGAGCCCGGGCCGAAGAAGTAGGCCCAGCGCACGTGCACGACGTCGACGGACGCGTCCGGAAGCGGGATCGCCTGCGCGGTCCCCGTGAGCACCGTGACATTGGTCAGGGACCGCGTACGGCGGCCGGCCAGCGCGACCAGGTCGGGATGCGGCTCGACGCCGATCACCGAGGCGGCCGTCGCGGCGAAGCGCGGGAGGTGGAAGCCGGTCCCGCAGCCCAGGTCGAGGACGACGCGGTCGGCCCACGACGTACGGGCGGTCATCGCAGCGAACACGAGGTCGTCGGGGTCGAAGGCGCGGTTCTCGACCTCGTAGGTCGCGGTGTGCTCCCAGATGTTCGGGCTGGGGATCGCTCCGCGGGGGAGGCGCGGGTCGGTCAAATACGGACGAGGCCGTTGGCCGTCTGGAACTGTGCCGCCAGGATGCCGGGCGTGCCGTTCGGCGCGACCCAGTCGACCTTGACGTCCTCGAGCGGCGCCTCGACGGTCTCGCCGAGCCACTCGCTGACTCGCTGCGGGTCTCCGGCGATCTCCAGGCAGGCAAGGGAGACGCCGCCTTGGCCGCCGGTGCTGGGGTGCAGGTACTCCGGGATCGACCACTCGATGAAGAACGGCAGCTGTGGGTCGGAGATCAGGCCGTTGACGCCGATCTGCTTCCACGTCAGCTCCGTGCCGTCGGGCAGGTAGCGGTTGCCAGGAGCCGACTCACGACCCAGCCGCTGCTCGACGGTCTCGATGTCGTCGACCGCCACGACCCAGCCCAGCCAGCCGCCGCCGAGCGCCGAGCGCGCCCGTACCGCCTGGCCGAACGGCGCCTTGTCGGACGCCGGGTGGTCGAGCACCTCGACGACTTCGAGGTAGGTGTGGTCCGCGAGCGGCAGGATCATGTTGCGAGTCCCGAACCGCGGATGCATGCCCCCATCGGTGAACGACTTTCCGAGCAGTCCCCCGATGCGCTGGGCGGTTCCGGCGAGGCCGTCTGGTCCGGCGGCGAAGGAGAGATGGTCCAAGCGCATGCCCGACATTCTCAACTCTCTCTCAGGGAAGCCGTGCACGGGGGTCGGCTTCTCTTGACGTCGAGACATCGCCGTAAGCCGCTCAACGGCGGGTGAACGCGGCGTCAGCGCGGGTCGGCGGGATGCAGCGCGAGCGCCGATCGCGAGCGCAGGTGCGCCTCGCAGTGACGCGCCAGCTCGGCGTACCCCGCCTCGCCCATCAGCTCGGTCAGCTCCGGCGCGTTGGTGACGTACACCGGCTCGAGGGCGACGTGCGCCTCGGTGTTGCCGGAGCAGTACCAGTCGAGGTCGTGGCCCCCTGGACCCCAGCCCCGGCGGTCGTACTCGCCGATGGTGACCTCGGTGTACGACGTGTCGTCCTGCCGCTCGATGGTGCGGAACGTACGGCGGATCGGCAGCTGCCAGCACACGTCCGGCTTGGTCTCGAGCGGGTGCCTGCCCTGCTGCAACGCCAGTGCGTGCAGCGCGCAGCCGGCGCCGAGAGCGAAGTCGGTGCGGTTGTGGAAGATGCACGCCGACTGGCCGTCGACCTCGACCACCGGGGTCTTGCGGTCGCCGTGCTCGTCGGTCTCGACCCAGTCCTTGCGGCGGATCTTCTTGCGGTCCGGACGCAGCTGCCACAGGTCGGGGGTGAGCTGGGCGACGTACGTGGCCACCCGGTCCTCGTCGCCCTTGTCGGCGAAGTGGGCACCCAACGTGCAGCAGCCGGTGTCGGGCGACTCCGCGTAGATGCCCTGGCAGCCCTGGCCGAAGATGCACATGTAGTTCGACGTCAGCCAGGTCAGGTCGCACTTGAAGACCTGGTCGGGGTCACCGGGGTCGACGAACTCGACGAACGCACGCGGAAACACCAGGTCGACCTCGGGGGGCACGCCGCAAGCGTACGAGGGTGCCACGACGGGCTATACCGTTGGGCCATGCGGCTGGGCGTCCTCGACATCGGCTCCAACACGGGCCACCTGTTGGTGTTCGACGCCCACGGCGGCGCAGCACCGCTCCCGGCGTACTCGCACAAGGAGCCGCTCCGCCTGGCCGAGCACCTCGACGGCGCGGGCGACGTCACCGAGAAAGGGCGCGACGCGCTCACCGACTTCGTCGCCTCGTCCGTCGTGGTGGCCGAGGACAAGGGCTGCGAGGAGGTCGTCGGCTTCGCCACCTCGGCCGTGCGCGACGCCGGCAACAGCCAGTACGTCCTCGACCACGTGCACGAGCAGACCGGGGTCCGCATCGACGTGCTGTCCGGTGAGGACGAGGCGCGGCTGACGTTCCTCGCCGTACGCCGCTGGTTCGGCTGGTCGGCCGGGCGGCTGTCGGTCTTCGACATCGGTGGCGGCTCGCTCGAGATCGCGGGCGGTTCCGACGAGTCGCCGGACGTCGCGTGGTCCGTACCGCTGGGGGCGGCGCGGCTGGCGCGGGAGTACTTCGCGAAGGGTCGACCCGACGAGGCCGACCTCAAGCAGCTGCGCCGCAAGATCCGCGCCGAGATCGCCCGCGACGCCGGTCAGCTGCTGCGGGCCGGACGTCCCGACAAGGCGGCGGCGACGTCCAAGACGTTCCGGTCGCTGGCGCGGATCTGCGGAGCCGCGCCGGCGGGCGAAGGCGCCCTGGTTCCGCGGACGCTGCCGATGAAGGACCTGGCGTACTGGATCCCGCTGCTCGTCTCGATGACCGGCGACGAGCTCAGCGTGCTGCCCGGGGTCTCCCTGTCGCGGGCACATCAGATCGTGCCGGGTGCGCTCGTCGCCGAGGCGTGCATGGACATCTTCGGCTTGAACGAGCTGGAGATCTGCCCGTGGGCGCTGCGCGAGGGCGTCATCCTCGAACGCATCGACAGGATCGGCCTGGTCGAGAGCGTCGTCACCGGCGGGTTCCCTGGCAGAGACGCCTGACGTGCCGACCTCCGTCGCCCTCTCGACCGCCTCGGTCTACCCCGAGTCGACCGCGCACGCCTTCGCGTACGCCGCCAAGGTCGGCTACGACGCCATGGAGGTGATGGTCGGCATCGACGCCCTGAGCCAGCAGGTCTCCGCGGTCAAGCAGCTGTCCGACCACCACGAGCTGCCCATCGTGGCGATCCACGCGCCGTGCCTGCTGTTCACCCAGCGGGTCTGGGGCACCGAGCCCTGGGGCAAGCTCCAGCGGTCGGCGGAGATGGCCGAGGCCGTCGGCGCCGAGGTGGTCGTCGTGCACCCGCCGTTCCGGTGGCAGCGCGAGTACGCCGCCGGCTTCGTCGAGGGCATCGCCGCGCTCGAGAAGGAGACGGGGATGGCCTTCGCCGTCGAGAACATGTATCCCTGGCGGGCTTCCTCCAAGCGCGGAGCCGACCGCGGCGTCGAGATGTACGTGCCCGGCTGGGACCCGTCGGAGGAGTCGTACGCCAACCAGACGATCGACCTCTCACACGCGGCGATCGCGCGCTCCGACGTGGTGTCGATGGCCGAGCGGATGGGCTCGAGGCTGCGCCACGTGCACCTCACCGACGGGTCCGGCTCGGCCAAGGACGAGCACCTGGTGCCCGGCCGCGGCGTGATGGAGGCCGGCGCCTTCCTGCGGCACCTGGCGGTCACCGGCTTCGACGGACACATCGTGCTGGAGATCAACACCCGCAAGTGCTCCACGCGCGAGGAGCGCGAGCGCGACCTCGTCGAGTCGCTGGAGTTCACGCGCGAGCACTTCGTCGTCCCGTCGTCCCATGGCTGAGCGAGCCTCCTCGGGACCTCCACGCGGCCGGCGGCGCGGGTCGCCCGACACCCGGTCCGCGATCCTCGCGGCGGCCCGGTCGTCGTTCGCAGAGCACGGCTTCGCCGGGACGACCATCCGCGGGGTCGCCGCTTCCGCCGGCGTCGACGCGGCCCTGGTGCACCACTACTTCGGCACCAAGGACGAGCTCTTCCTCGCCGCCCTCGAGCTGCCCGTCGACCCGCGCAAGCTGATCGGTCCGGCCGTCGCCGGCCCGGTCGAGCAGGCCGCCGAACGGTTCCTCGACGTGTTCCTCACGGTCTGGGACGACCCCGACATCCGCCCGTCGCTGCTGGCCGTCGCCCGCGGGATCATGGACCCCGCCGCCAACCGGCTCCTCTCCGAGGGCGTCCTCCCCGTCGTCATCGAGCCCATCGGTGTCGCCCTCGGCATCGACCGCCCCGCCGAGCGGATGCCCCTGGTCGCCTCGCAGGTCATCGGGCTGATCCTGATGAGGTACGTGCTGGTCGTCGAGCCCCTCGCCTCGATGCCCCGCGACCGCGTCATCGCGACGTACGCGCCGACCATCCAGCGGTACCTGACCGGCGACCTGCCTTAGGTGGTCGATCCCCGGCACCTGGTGTCGACGATCGACCACTCAACGCGTCATCCCACGAGGTGCGGGGTCGCCGAGAGCACCTGGAGGTCGAGCGGGGTGCCGGCGACCGTCAAGGTGTCGGGGATGGCTACCCAGTCGCCGCCGTCCACGCGGTAGCGGCCCTGGTACGTCACGTCGACGCTCGGCGTCACCGTGACCCCCGCCTCGACGTAGACGTGGGTGATGCGCAGGTCGGGGTACTCCGCCCCTGGGTCCGACCCCTCCTGGCTCGCGCCGTCGCCGAAGTGCCAGACGTAGTTGACCGGCGTCGCCTCGATCTCCACGCCGTGCCCGAGCAGCTGGATGCGCTGGGTCGTCGGCTCGGTGGTCGTGGTGAGGAAGTTCGTCTCCAGGTTCACCAACGTGCGTCCGTCGGGCGGCTGGATCACCAGCTCCGCCTCGGGCCAGGCGAGCTTCTGCATCTCCTTGAACACCTTGGCCGGCGTGATCACGTCGAGCTCCTTGACGGTGTCGGTGTCGAGGCACACCGTCCCCCAGGGAACGTTCGGGGAGCCGGGACTCGTCTGGAACACCATGAACTTCCACGTGTTCGGTGGCTCCTCGCACGTCTGCTGGTTCACGCACGCATCCGCCACGTCCTGCGTCTCCACGCACATGGGCTTGACCGAGTAGCTGACGCCGTCCGCGTGGTCGGTCACCAGGACATGGAACTGGTCGCCGCTGTAGTGGCAGAAGCTGGTGTGCCGCGTACAGATCTGCGTCGACAGAGCAGGCAGGCACGGATCGTCGGCATGACGCCTGCGCCGCCAGCTGAGAATCGCGACGCCGAGCGCAATGAAGGACCAACCGCGCAGGTGCCACCTCATTGCGCCAGCTGCTTCGAAGTTCGTGACGATCCACGTGTCGCCGTTCGGCGCGATGGTCATCAGATGTCGCTGACGGCTCCGCCTGCCAGTGCTTGTCGGATCTGCCCCTGCAGCCTCCACGTACTCAGTGGGTGCAGACTCGACATCGATCGTGACTGTGACGTCGCCATTCGTGCCCGGCTTCGACGCTTCGAGTCGACTTGATCGATCCAGCCATCCGTCTTCACGTAGCCACCCGCCTGCGTAGATCGCCCTCGACCTGATCGGCGACTGCGATGCATGGTCGGCACTTCCACGCGAGATCGCGCGGTAGTCGCCTGTGTTCCCGGTGTTCTGCATCTGCGTGTTCGACCTCGACCCACCGCCGGACGAACTCCTCCGGCGTCTCCACCTCCTGCGTCGGCGACGGCTCCGACGACGTCGAGGTCGGCGACGGGGTCGGGGGGTCGGCGGACGACGAGGAGTCGTCGCTGCACGAGGACAGCGCGAGCAGGCCGCAGCACGTGAGAGCCGCGAGGAAGCGCTTCACGACGAGGACCTCCCGAGATCCAGGCAACCGTCACCCGGACGCTAGCCCGAAATCGCGATCGCGGAAACGGTCGACCCCAGTCCCTGTGGATGGCTTGACCTCAGCAGCCGACCGGCGCATAATTCATCAAATGATGAATAACGCGGTCGAGGTCAGGGACCTCGTCGTCAACCGAGGCGGGCGCGAGGTGCTCAAGGGCATCGGCTTCACCATCGAGGAGGGCAGCCTCACCGGACTGCTCGGACCCAGCGGGTGCGGCAAGTCCACCCTCATGCGCGCCCTCGTCGGCGTCCAGCAGCTCACGAGCGGCTCGGTCCAGGCGTTCGGTCTGGAGGCCGGGAGCAAGGCGCTGCGCAGCCGGATCGGGTACGTCACCCAGGCAGCCAGCGTGTACGACGACCTGACCGTCGCCGAGAACCTCACCTTCTTCGCCCAGGTGCTCGGCGTCAGCGGCGACCAGGTCGACGAGTCGATCGAGGCCGTCGACCTCGGCAACCACGCCGACCAGGTGGTCGGTCGGCTCAGCGGCGGCCAGCGCAGCCGGGCCAACCTGGCGGTGGCGTTGCTCGGGAACCCCGATCTCCTCGTCCTCGACGAGCCGACCGTCGGCCTGGACCCCGTGCTGAGGCGCGACCTCTGGAAGCTGTTCCACGAGATCGCCGGCCGCGGCGCGGCCGTGTTCGTGAGCAGCCACGTGATGGACGAGGCCGACCGCTGTGAGCGGCTGTTGCTGATGCGCGAGGGCGTGATCATCGCCGACGACACCCCCGACGGGATCCGTGAGAAGACGCAGACCGACGACATCGAGAGCGCCTTCCTCTCGCTGGTCGAGGAGACGGGGGACGCGGCATGAACCCGCGCGTCACCCTCGCCGTCGCGAGGCGCGTGCTGACCCAGATCCGTCGCGACCACCGCACGGCCGCGATGTTGCTCGTGCTGCCGTGCCTGCTGATGACCCTGCTGTGGTGGATGTTCGTGGACTCGCCGGTGCAGTTCTTCGACGAGCTCGGGCCGGGCCTGCTGGCGCTGTTCCCGTTCATCATCATGTTCCTGGTGACCAGCGTGACCACGCTGCGTGAGCGGTCGTCCGGCACGCTCGAACGGCTGCTGGCGATGCCGATGGGCAAGCTCGACTTCCTGCTGGGGTACGCGATCGCGTTCGGTGTCGTGGCGGCGGTCCAGTCCGCGCTCGCCGTCGCACTCTCCGTGGGGCTGCTCGGGCTCGACGTACAGGGCCCGGTCTGGCTGCTGACCGTCGTGGCGATCGCGGACGCCGTACTCGGTTCGGCACTCGGACTGTTCGTGAGCGCCTTCGCGACGACGGAGTTCCAGGCGGTCCAGTTCATGCCGGCCTTCGTCGTGCCCCAGATCCTGCTGTGCGGACTGTTCATCCCGCGTGAGCAGCTGCCTCCGGTCCTCGAGGCGATCAGCAACGTCCTGCCGTTGTCCTATGCCACCGACGCGATGCAGACCCTCGCCACCACCAGCGCGACGGGGGAGGTCTGGCGGGACGTCGCGATCGTGACGGCCTTCGCTCTCGCGGCCCTGGGCCTGGGTGCGGCGACCCTGCGTCGTCGTACGCCGTAGCGCCAGGGATTAGCCTGACGGCATGGCTCTGCTCCGCGAACCTCTCCTGCTCCTGTCCCGGAGCGGCATGGTCAAGCAGCTCGTCAGCACGATGCCGGTGTCGGCCGGGATCGTGAAGAGCTACGTGCCGGGCGAGTCCACCGACTCGGCCGTCGAGGCGACGCGTGGGCTGGTCGACGACGGTCTCAAGGCGACCCTCGACTTCCTCGGCGAGGACACCCTCGACGTGGAGCAGGCGGACGCCACCGTGGCGGCGTACGTCGACCTCCTCAAGTCGCTCTCCTCCCACGGCCTGAGTCGCAACGCCGAGGTCTCGGTCAAGCTCTCCGCGATCGGGCAGGCCCTGCCCGACGTGGGCCACAAGACGGCCCTCGAGCACGCCCGGAGCATCTGCCGGGCCGCCCGCAACGCCGGCACCACGGTCACCCTCGACATGGAGGACCACACCACCACCGACTCGACGCTGAGCATCCTGCGCGAGCTGCGCAAGGACTTCCCGGAGACCGGCGCGGTGCTCCAGGCCTACCTGCACCGCACCGAGGCGGACTGCCGTGCGCTGGCGTACGAAGGCTCGCGCGTGCGGCTGTGCAAGGGCGCCTACAACGAGCCCGACGAGGTCGCCTACCAGAGCCGGCTCGACGTCGACCGCTCCTACATCCGCTGCCTCAAGATCCTGCTGGCCGGCCAGGGCTATCCGATGATCGCCAGCCACGACCCGCGCATCGTCGAGATCGCGTCCTCGCTGGCGAGCCGCTACGGGCGGGCGCAGGGCTCCTACGAGTTCCAGATGCTCTACGGCATCCGGCCCGAGGAGCAGCGCCGCCTGGCGAAGTCGGGGGAGACCGTGCGCGTGTACGTGCCTTATGGCCAGGAGTGGTACGGGTACCTGATGAGACGTCTCGCGGAGCGACCGCAGAACCTGTCATTCTTTGTGAAGTCCCTCGTCTCGAAGAAGTAGCTCTCCAAGAAACAAAGGCGAAGAGCGATGCCCCAGACCGCCATCCTCGGCGCCGGCGTGATGGGCGAGACCCTGCTGTCAGGTCTGGTCCGCGCCGGCCGCCGCGTCGACGACCTGCTCGTCGGCGAGAAGCGCTCCGAGCGTGCGCGCGAGCTCGAGGAGCGGTACGGCGTCCTGGTCGTCTCGAACCTCGAAGCCGCCCGCAAGGCCGACACCCTCGCGCTGGTCGTCAAGCCGCAGGACATGGGCGACCTGCTCGACGAGATCGCTCCCGAGCTCCGGGCCGGGCAGCTGATCGTGTCGCTCGCGGCCGGCATCACGACCGCGTTCATCGAGGCCCGCGTGCCCGACGGCGTCGCGGTCGTCCGTGTCATGCCCAACACCCCGGCGCTCGTCGACGAGGGCATGGCGGCGATCTCGCCCGGCTCGCACTGCGACGACCACCACCTCGCCGAGGCCGAGGAGCTGATGGGCTCGACCGGCCGCGTGCTGCGCGTGCCCGAACGCCAGATGGACGCGGTGACGGCCATCAGCGGCTCCGGGCCGGCGTACATCTTCTTCGTCGTGGAGTCGATGATCGAGGCGGGCGTGCACCTCGGGCTGCCGCGCGTGACCGCGACCGACCTCGTCGTGCAGACGCTCGTCGGCTCGGCCAAGATGCTGCGCGAGACCGGGACGCACCCCGTCGTGCTGCGCGAGCAGGTCACCTCACCCGGCGGCACCACCGCGGCCGCGCTGCGCGAGCTCGAGACGCACAAGGTGCGCGCCGCGTTCCTCGCCGCGATGGAGGCCGCGCGCGACCGTTCGCGGTCGCTGGCCGAGGGGATCTAGCCGTCAGTCGTCGAGCTCGGAGACCACCGGCGGCCACGTCGGTGAGCCCAGCTCACGCGAGACGTTGCGGGCGGCTTCGCGCAGCAGGGTGAGCACCGAGTCGGCGACCGGCTGCTGGCTGGCGGGCAGCACGACCGCGATCGCGGCGATCGCCTCGGAGTCGCGATCGGCCACCGGGACGGCGATCGAGGCCTCACCGAGGACGGCCTCCTCGTCCTCGACGGCGTACCCCTTCTCGACCACCTCGACGAGAGCCTTCTCGAGCTCCACAGGGTCGACGATCGTCTCGCCGGTCAGGCTGCGCAGGGGTACTTTCCCCAGCAGGGACTGGAGAAACGACGGTCGGTAGGCGAGCAGGACCTTCCCGAGTGCTGACGCATGAGCGGGGATCGTCACGCCGGTCTCGGGCATCTGCCGGGTGCCGTCGGGGCGCGGCTCGTGGTGGATGACGATGACCTGGTCGAAGAACTCGACGCCCAGCCGGACGGCGAGGCCCGTGCGCTCGCTGAGGTCACCGGTCCATCGCATCGCACGGGCGCGGACGTCGAGGGTGTCGAGGTAGACGTTCGACAGCTGGAGCAGCGTGGGGCCGAGCATGTACCGCTGGCCGTGCGGCTCCTTGACCACCAGCCCGTGGTCACGCAGCGACGCCACGATGCCGTGCACGGTCGACGGCGGCAGCTCGAGGATCGCGCCGAGCTCGGTGATGCCGAGGTGTCGCGAGCCCTGCAGCGCCGCGAGCACGCGGGCGGCGCGGTCGATCGCCTGGATCACCCGAGTCCCCTCTCCTGCTCACGGTCCTGTCACGAGCGCCGGCCCGACGGACCCTGAGGATAGACCGATCGCGGCGATTTTCGCGAACCTCTTGACCAGCGTCGCTCTTTCTGATCATTATTCGACATTGTCGAATGTGCTTCGCATCACACGGAAGGTAACTGGCATGGATGAAAACACGAGGTGGCAGAAGCTCGCCTCAGAGTTCCTCGGCACCGCGTTCCTGGTCTTCGTGGGCGTCGGCTCGGTCCCGGCCCTGCTCCTGGTCAACAAGGCCAACGGCTCGACGTTCAGCGGCTCGGACCTCGGGATCATCTCGCTGGCCTTCGCGTCGATCGTGATCGTCACGGTCTACGTCTTCGGCTACATCAGCGGCAACCACATCAACCCTGCGGTCACGCTCGGACTGGCCGCCACCGGCAAGTTCCCGTGGTCCGAGGTGCCGTCGTACGTCGCGGCGCAGGTCGCCGGAGCCGTCGCCGGCGCCTTCACCATCGTGGGCGTGCTCGGCACGGCCGCGAGCGACATCGGGCTCGGCGTCGCGTCGTACGGCGACTCGATCCCGTGGTACCAGGCGTTCTTCGCCGAGTTCATCGGCACGTTCCTCCTGGTGTTCGGGGTGTTCGGCGTGATCTACCGCAAGGCGGCGCCCGGCTGGGCCGGCCTGGCCATCGGCATGGTCGTGTTCGCGGCGATCATCCCGGTCGCCCCGACCACCGGCGCCTCGATCAACCCGGCGCGCACCACCGGCCCGATGATCGTCCAGCAGATCATGGGTGGCGAGCTCAACTGGGCGCAGTGGCCGGTGTACGTCATCGCCGAGCTCGCGGCGGGTGTCGCGGCGGCAGTCCTGTTCGGTTTCATTGCCCACACGGCCCAGGACAACGCCAAGGCGTCCGCCCCGGCCGCTGTTCCTGCGGAGGTCTGAGACATGAAGAAGCTCATCAACCGTCCCGAGGACGTGCTCGCCGACGCCCTCAAGGGGATCGACGCGGCCCACCCGGAGCTCCGGGTCGACCACCAGCACCGCGTCATCTACCGCGCGCCGCCCCAAGGCCGACGGCAAGGTCGGGCTGATCTCCGGCGGCGGGTCGGGCCACGAGCCGCTGCACGGCGGGTTCGTCGGTCCGGGCATGCTCGACGCGGCCTGCTGCGGTGAGGTGTTCACCTCGCCGACGCCCGACCAGATGCAGGAGGCGACCTCGGTCGTCGACCGCGGAGCCGGCGTGCTGCACATCGTGAAGAACTACACCGGCGACGTGATGAACTTCGAGATGGCCGGCGAGATGGCGGCCGCCGACTCCGGCGTACGCGTCGAGACGGTCGTCACCGACGACGACGTCGCCGTGCAGGACTCCACGTGGACGGCCGGTCGCCGCGGCGTCGGTGTCACGGTGCTGCTGGAGAAGATCGTCGGCGCGGCGGCCGAGGAGGGCCGCGACCTCGACGCGATCGTCGAGCTGGCCAAGCGCATCAACGGACAGGGCCGCTCGATGGGCATGGCCCTGACCAGCTGCACGGTGCCGTCGGCCGGCAAGCCGACCTTCGACCTGCCCGAGGACGAGATGGAGATGGGCGTCGGCATCCACGGCGAGCCCGGCCGACGCCGCGTCCCTCTCGCAGGCGCTGCCGAGATCGCCGAGATGCTCGTCGAGCCCGTGCTCGCCGACCTCGACTTCACCGGCGGCCCGAGCATCGTGATGCTCAACGGCATGGGCGGCTCGCCGCTCATCGAGCTGTACCTCATGTACGGCGAGGTGGCGACGCTGCTCGAGAAGGCCGGCGTCCAGGTCGCCCGCACGCTGGTCGGCAACTACATCACCTCCCTCGACATGGCCGGCGCGTCCGTGACCGTGCTCAAGGCCGACGACGAGCTCATCCGCCTGTGGGATGCTCCCGTGGAGACCGCAGGCCTGCGATGGGGAGTCTGAGCGTGGTCGAAGCCGTCACCGTCGACCGTCTGGTCGCCTGGTTGTCCGCGTTCCGCGACGCCGTGCACGAGCACGGTGCGTACCTCACCGAGCTCGACTCGGCGATCGGTGACGCGGACCACGGGGCCAACCTGATCCGCGGGATGGATGCGGTGATGGCAGCGGTCGAGCCCCCGCCTGGGAACGCCGGTGACCTTCTCAAGAAGGTCGGCATGACCCTGGTGACCTCGGTCGGCGGCGCGAGCGGCCCGCTGTACGGCACGTTCTTCCTGCGCGCGGCCACGGCCGTGGGCGACGCCACCGTCCTCGACGGTCCCGCGCTGCTCACGGCCCTCCGGGCCGGGCTCGAGGGGATCGTCGCGCGCGGCAAGGCCGAGGCAGGCGACAAGACGATGTACGACGCGCTCGCGCCTGCCATGGGCGCGTTCGAGGAGGCTCTGGCTTCGGGTGCCGAGCCCGACGTCGCCGCCCGGGCTGCGGCCGATGCCGCGGCTGCCGGACGCGACGCCACCGAGCCGATGCTGGCCCTCAAGGGGCGGGCGTCGTACCTCGGCGAGCGCAGCGTCGGCCACGTCGACCCGGGTGCCGCATCGTCCGCGCTGCTGCTCTCGGCTCTGGCCGACACGCTCGAGAGCTGAGGACGAGATGATCGGGATCGTCGTCGTCTCCCACAGCCTCGCCCTGGCGGAGGCCGCGGTCGCGCTGGCCGACGAGATGGTGCACGGCGAGGGGCCGGTGGTCGCGGTGGCCGCCGGCGCGGCAGGCGGCTTCGGTACCGACGCCACCGAGGTACGGCGGGCGATGGAGAAGGCCGCGTCGCCGGACGGCGTACTGGTCCTCATGGACCTCGGCTCGGCCGTGCTCAGCGCCGAGCTGGCGTTGGAGCTCGGACCGCCGTCCGAGCACGCCGTACGGCTCACCGCGGCGCCGATGGTCGAGGGCCTGGTCGCCGCGGTCGTCCGGGCTGCCGGGGGAGCGGACCTCGAGACGCGTCGCCCGCGAGGCCGAGGCGGCGCTGCTGCCGAAGGTCGTCAGCCTGGCCGAGCACACGCCGCTGCCCGCTCTGGTCGCGGTCGAGGCGGACGTCTCCGCCCGGTTGACGCTGGTCAACCCGCAGGGACTGCACGCCCGCCCGGCCGCCCAGATCGCGACCGCGGTCGGCGGACTCGTCCGCCGAGGTCGCCGTGGAGTCCGGCGGTCGCCGCGCCGACGCGTCCAGCTCGCTGGAGCTGATGACGTTGGGTGCGGGCCAAGGTACGGAGATCACCGTGTCGGCGGTGGGGGCCGACGCAGAGCAGGCCGTGGCCGCGGTCCGGGAGATGGTGCGAGGCGGGGTTCGGCGAGCTCGAGGCGAGCTGACTTCGGTGTCGTTCCTGCCCCTTGGTGACGGTTGCAACGACACCGAACGTCCGGGATACCCGGTCGACCGGGTATCACGTCCGCCTCACCGCAGCCCGATCGCGGCCTCGGCGGCGGCGAGGACGGGGGCGGTGACCTGGCGGCAGCGCTCGGCCCCGGCGGCGAAGACGTCGGCGACGTAGGCGGGGTCGGCGGCCAGGTCGGCGTACCGCTTCTGGATCGGCTCCAGCTCGGCGACGACCGCGTCGGTGACGGCGGCCTTGAGGGCGCCGTACGTCGCGAGGCCGGCTGCGGAGGCGCCGCACGCGGCCAGGATGTCCAGCAGGTTCGTCACGCCCGGCTTCGAGTCGGAGACCCGTACGGCGCCCGTGCCGGTCTCGGAGTCCGTCACCGCCCGGCCGATCTTGCGGCGCACGACGTCCGGCGGGTCGAGCAGCCTGATCACGCCACCGTCCGCACCGGGGGCCGCGGACTTGCTCATCTTCCTCGCCGGGTCCTGGAGGTCCATCACCCTCGCCCCGGCCGCCGGCGTGACGATCTCGGGCACCGTGAACACCGGGCCGTAGGTGTTGTTGAAGCGCACCGCCAGGTCGCGCGTCAGCTCCACGTGCTGACGCTGGTCGTCGCCGACGGGCACGCGCGACGGTCGGTAGAGCAGGATGTCGGCCGCCATCAGGGCCGGGTAGGTGTACAGCGAGACCCGCGTCGATGGCTGGTCCTTGCCCTTCTCCTTGTACTGGATCATCCGCGCCAGCTCACCGGTGTAGGCCGTGCACTCGAGCAGGTAGGCCAGCTCGCGGTGGGTCGGCACGTCGGACTGCCGGAACAGCACCGCCCGCTGGGGATCGAGCCCGACGGCGAGGAACAGGGCGGTGACCTCGGCGATGGTGTCGCGCAGCACCCGCGGGTCGTGGGTGGTGGTCATCGCGTGCAGGTCGGCGACACCGTAGAAGCAGTCGTCCACCGATGATCCGGCCTGGGCGGCCACCATGCCGCGGAACGCGCCGAGGTGGTTGCCGAGCGTCAGCCGACCGGTGGGCGTGATGAGGGAGAGGTTGCGGTGCATGAGGAGCTCCTGAGGTGAGAGCCCCCGGTCGACCGCGTGCCGGAGATGCAGCACGGCCGCCCGGAGGCGGCCGTGGGTTGAGGTGTACGTCAACGAGGTGGTCCGCCTAGGAGGCGGGCCACCAGTTCCGGTTGATGGAGTTGCGCACGAGGTCAGGGTAACCGCACGGAGTACCTTGCGACCATGGAGTGCGTCGGACCCGCCACCGTCGTCTTCGACTCGTCACTCACGGCGTACGACTTCGGTCCCTCGCACCCGATGTCCCCGATCCGCGTCGACCTGACCATGCGGCTGGCCCGCGACCTCGGCGTGCTCGACCGGCTGGAGGTGGTGCCGGCGCCGTTCGCCGACGACGGGCAGATCGCGACGGTCCACGACGAGGGGCTGATCGACGCGGTCACCCGCGCGGGCAAGGACCCCCACTCGATCGAGGTCGACGACCACGGCCTCGCGACCGACGACAACCCGGTGTTCGTCGACATGCATCGCGCGGCCGCGCACGTCGTCGGCGCCAGCCTCGAGGCGTTCCGCCAGGTGTACTCCGGCGAGAGCCTGCACAGCGCCAACATCGCGGGCGGCCTGCACCACGCCATGCGCGACCGGTCGAGCGGGTTCTGCATCTACAACGACGTCGCGGTGGGCATCCAGTGGCTGCTCGACCAGGGCGTCGAGAGGGTCGCGTACGTCGATGTCGACGTCCACCACGGCGACGGCGTCGAGGCGATCTTCTACGACGACCCGCGGGTGCTGACGATCTCGCTGCACGAGTCCGGGCAGATGCTCTTCCCCGGCACCGGCTTCTCGAGCGACTCCGGCGGCCCGCAGGCGCAGGGCACCGCCGTCAATGTCGCTCTCCCGCCGGGTACTGCCGACGCGGGGTGGCTGCGGGCGTTCCACGCGCGTCGTGCCTCCCGTGGTCCGGGCGTTCGCGCCGCAGGTGCTGGTCACCCAGCACGGCTGCGACTCCCACATGGAGGACCCGCTCGCCCACCTGATGCTGTCGGTCGACGGCCAGCGCGCAGTCGTACCTCGCCCTGCACGAGCTCGCCCACGAGGTCTGCGAGGGGAAGTGGGTCGCCACCGGTGGCGGCGGGTACGCCCTGGTGGAGGTGGTGCCTCGCGCCTGGACGCACCTGCTCGCGATCCTCGCCGGCCACCCGATCGACCCGGCGACCGAGACCCCGCAGACGTGGCGCGACCACGTCTCTCGACCCTCGGCCGCCGTGCGCCGTCGCGGATGACCGACGGCCGGACGCCCCTGTGGCGCGACTGGACGGAGGGCTACGACCCCGACACCTGGCTCGACCGCAGCATCCACGCGACCCGCCAGGAGATCTTTCCGTGGCACGGGCTCGACCCGGAGCCGTGAGCGTCACCGCAGAACGACAGCGGTGTGACTCGATGGCGACTGGTGCAGACAATGCAAGCCGACACGCCGTACCTCTCAGGTTTCTCTAGTCGAACCCTTCCCCACGAGTCACAACAGGCGCTATGTTCACCGGACGCGGGACGTGGAGTCACCGGTGGGGAAGCCGGTGCAGTTCTGCACAGAGAGATCGGTGCGCCATGCCTGCCACAGGAGACAACCGGCCCCGCCCGGGAGACATCTCGGAAGTGAAGTTCCTGACCGTCGCCGAGGTCGCCGCCACCATGCGGGTCTCGAAGATGACCGTCTACCGCCTCGTGCACAACGGCGACCTGCCCGCCGTGCGCGTGGGCCGCTCGTTCCGGGTCACCGAGGACGACGTCAACGAGTACCTGCGCAAGTCCTTCTACAACGCTGGCTGATTGCCCTCGCTCCGCCTCGACCAGCGAGTGGTGGGCGTCGATTAAGCCGCCCCCTGCGCGGCGGCTAGGCTGACGAGGTCCCACGGACCGTACCTGGGGCGAACGAGTTGCAGGTGAAAGGTTTCCGCGTGGGTTCTGTCATCAAGAAGCGTCGCAAGCGCATGGCGAAGAAGAAGCACCGCAAGCTGCTGAAGAAGACGCGCGTCCAGCGCCGCAAGCTCGGCAAGTAGTCCCCACCGGGTCTCAGGAGCCGTCATGGGCCGGGTCGCGCTCGTCACCGGGGTCTCTCGTGACCTCGGTCGTCGCTTCGCGCGCTGCCTGGCGGCGACCGACGGCATCGACCGCGTGATCGGGGTCGACGTCGTCCCTCCTCGCGGTGACGTCGGCGCGATGTCCTTCATCCGCGCCGACATCCGCACGCCCGTGATCGCCAAGGTGATCGCGAAGGAGGACGTCGACACCGTCGTCCACATGAGCGTCATCGCCACGCCCGGCAGCGCCGGCGGCCGCGGCACGATGAAGGAGCTCAACGTCATCGGCACCATGCAGCTGCTCGCCGCGTGCCAGAAGGCGCCGTCGGTCCAGCACCTGGTGGTGAAGTCGACCTCGACGGTGTACGGCGCGAGCTCGCGCGACCCGGCGATGTTCACCGAGGAGATGGGCCCGCGCCGCAACCCCCGATCGGGGTTCGGCAAGGACGCCGCCGAGATCGAGGGGTACGTGCGCGGGTTCGCCCGCCGGCGTCCCGACGTCCGCGTCACGATGCTGCGTCTGGCCAACGTCGTCGGCCCCCACGTCGTCAGCCCGATGGCGTCGTACTTCCGGCTGCCCGTGGTCCCCACCGTGCTCGGCTACGACGCCCGGATGCAGTTCGTCCACGAGGAGCGACCTCGACCGGGTGCTGCGGCACGCCGTGCTCGCCGACATCCCGGGCACGTTCAACATCGCCGGCGACGGCTTCCTGATGCTGTCGCAGGCGCTGCGCCGGCTGCAGCGCGCCACGGTGCCGCTGCCCGGCTTCGCCGTCGGGCAGCTCGGCTCGGTGCTGCGGCAGGCGCGGCTCGCCGACTTCTCGCCCGAGCAGCTGAGCTTCCTGACCTTCGGCCGCGGGATCGACACCACCCGGATGCGGACCGAGCTCGGGTTCGAGCCCGCGTACACGACCGCCGAGGCGTTCGCCGACTTCGCCTCCTCCATGCCGGCCTCGTCGCGCATCTCCGAGCGTGCCGTCGCGGGCCTGGCCGAGCTGCTGCCCGACGACCGAGGCCCCGTGGGAGCGTCCCGTGGCTGACGCCGAGATCATCCCGATCGGCACCCGCGGGCGCCCGGGCCGAGGTACGGGCAGCCCGAAGCCCTCGTCGGCCGCCCGCAGCCTCGCGGCCAAGCCGGCCTCCAAGGCGGCGGGCAAGCCGCGGACGGCGACCCCGCGACGTACGCCGAAGCCTGCGGCCGCCGAGACCATCGAGCAGGTCACCACCGAGGCCGTGCCCCCCGCCTCCCCGCCGAACCCCGCGCCGCGTCCGGCCGTGACGACGGTCGACCGCGGGCCACTGGCCGGGATCGCGCCGGACGTGTGGCTCTCGATGCTGCAGGGCGCGGCCCGCGAGGTCTGGGGCGAGCAGTGGGAGCCCCAGCTCGCGCAGCTGCTCGCCGTGCTCCGGCGGCGGCTGACCGGCGACTACGAGGTCGACGAGTTCGGCTTCGACCCCGAGGTCACCGAGAAGCTCACCCTGGCGCTGCTGCGGCCGATCGCCGAGAAGTGGTTCCGCGTCGAGGTCCGGGGCATCGAGAACATCCCCGCCGAGGGCGGCGCCCTGATCGTCTCCAACCACTCGGGCACCGTGCCGCTCGACGCCCTGATGACGACGGTCGCCGTCCACGACAACACCGGCCGGTTCCTGCGGCTGCTGGGGGCGGACCTCGTCTTCCGGATGCCGTTCATCGGCGAGATGGCCCGCCGCGGCGGCGCCACCCTGGCCTGCAACGAGGACGCCGAGCGGATGCTGCGGCGCGGCGACCTGGTCGGCGTCTGGCCCGAGGGCTTCAAGGGGATCGGCAAGCCGTTCTCGCAGCGCTACAAGCTCCAGCGGTTCGGCCGCGGCGGGTTCGTCAGCGCCGCGCTGCGCACCGGCGTACCGATCATCCCGCTCTCGGTCGTCGGCGCCGAGGAGACCTACCCGCTGGTCGGCAACATCCCGGCGCTGGCGCGGTTGCTCGGCGTCCCGTACATCCCCGTGACGCCGTTCTTCCCGTGGCTCGGACCGCTCGGCCTGGTCCCGTTGCCCTCGAAGTGGCTGCTCGAGTTCGGCGAGCCGATCCGCACCGACGAGATCGACGCCGGCGCCGCCGACGACCCGATGCTGGTCTTCCACCTCACCGACCAGGTCCGCGAGACCATCCAGCAGACCCTCTACAACCTGCTGATGCAGCGCGAGTCCGTCTGGCGTTGATGCGGCCTCAGCCGGTCAGGGGTCCAGGAGGTCGCCGAGGGGGTCGGTGACGGGGGTGGGCAGGACGCTGCCGAGCACGCCTCCGAGGAGCGCGGTGACGTCGACCGAGGGCAGGTCGACGGGGAGCACGGACGGGCCCCCGGTCAGGTCGTCGATCAGCTGGGTCAGGTCGACGCTCGGGACGACCACCGCGGCGGAGGTCGCCACCCCGGTGGGCAGGCCCGCGGTGGGCAGGCCCGCGGTGGGGACACCGGTCGTCGGTACGCCCGTCGGCAGCGTGGTGGGCAGCGACGTCGGGTCGCCGGTGGGTTGGCCGGCGGTCGGCCCGCCGCCGGGACCGACGGTCGGGCTGGGCTTGGTGACGCTGCCCGGGGGCAGGTCCCCGGCCAACGAGGGCAGCACGAGCGAGGGCAGGACGATGTCCGGCAGGTTGAGGGCCGGCAGCGCGCCCGTGCCGAAGCCGGTGCCCACGGTGGGCAGCGTCGGCGTGATCTCGTCCAGGTCCGTACCTGCGCAGGTCGGGCAGGCCAGCTGTGCCTCGTCGTCGATGCGCATCAGGGTCGTGACCGCGTGCACCCACTCGTCCTGGGCGCTCCCCGGCAGCTGGCCGTCGAGGTCGGACAGCGACGTCATCGACTCCGCGGTGAACGAGCGCAGGTCGACGACGGTGGCGTCGTCGCCCTTCGCGGCGTACGACGAGAGCAGCAGGTCGGAGGCCTCGGTGGCCTGGGCGGTGAAGTCGTCGAGCGTGTCCGCGATCTCGGCCGGGTGGTCCTCGGCGTCGAGGCGCGAGACCTCGTCGAGACGGGTCGTGGCGCTCGCGAGCAGCGTGGTGCCCTTGCCCTGCTCGCTGACGCGGAGGCCGGCCTCGGCCGACTCGATGCCGCGCTTGAGCGGGTAGAGCAGGTCGCCGGGCAGCGCCGACTGGGCCACCACCGAGAGCGTGGCCGTGGCGCCGACGAGGGCCAGTCCGGCGACGGCGATGCGGGCCCGACGCTCCCGCGGGTTGCGGACCCGGCCGGGGTCGGACGTGCGCAACCGGAGCCGCTCCTCGTCGGACAGGCCGTGAGCGGGCCTCGTGGCGGCCTCGGCCACCAGGCTCGCTGCGCAGCTCCGCCACGAACTCGGGTCGCGGCTGCGGTGGGGGCACCGCACGCAGGGCGCCGACGAGCGCGAGCAGGTCGTCGTACCGGTCGTCCGACGCCGCCTCCCCAGGATGCCTGGGCGTCGTGGCCCGTGCGACGACTGCGTCGAACTCCTCGGCGCGACGCCGTGTCGCGAAGAGCGGGCTCATCCCAGCGGTCCTGTCAGGTCATCGGCTCCGGCGCCCCCGCCGGACACCCACCTCAACGACTCCCGGAGCGCGCTGGTTACGGCGTACCGGTCGGTAGCAAGAAGTGGACTGGTCCAGTGCCTCATGAGTCCCGGATCCCCTCGGGCATCAGCCTGGCCAGATTGCGTACGCCGCGGAGCTGGAGCTGCTTGACCGCTCCGTCGCTGCGCCCGAGCACCGCCGCGGTCTCCGAGATGCTCATGCCCTGGAGGAACCGCATCACCAGGCAGTCGCGCTGCTCGGTCGGGAGCTCGGTCAGCGCCTCGAGGAGCACCTCGTTGGTCAGGCTGGTCAGCACGGCGTCCTCGGGACCCTCGGTCGTGCTGTCGTCGTGGAGACCCATGTCCTCGGTGGTCAGCTCCAGGCGGGTCCGGCCGGCCTTGAAGTGGTCCATGCAGAGGTTGCGGGCGATGGTCATCAGCCAGGCGCCGAAGTCCTTGCCCTGCCACCGGAAGCTGCTCATGCTGCGCAGCGCACGGAAGAAGGTCTCCGACGTCAGGTCCTCCGCCAGCGTGGTGGACCGGGTGCGGTGGAACAAGAACCGGTAGACCGAGCCGTGGTAGTGGTCGAACAACATCCCGAACGCCTCGGCGTCACCGGTACGGGCGAGCTCGACCAGCGCGATCAGCCGGTCGCGGTCGGCCGCGGAGTCCTCGTTGCTGGCGGCGAACTGGTGGTCGTCGCCCGAGTCGCCGGGACCCCCGGAGCCGCCACCGCCGGGGCTCCGGTCGCTCGCGGGTGGGCCCACCCGGACGTCGCCGGCCATCCACAGGTATCCGGAGCCGTGGGCGGTCGTGATGGCGCCGAGCCGGCGTTCCTCCACGATGAGGGCACGCACGAGCGATCGCAGGGCTTCGAGCCCACGCGATGCCACCGTGCCCGGATCTGGCTCCACGCCGGTACCTCCCTGATACCCCTCGCCGCCCCCAGGGTAGGTGGACCCACCCGACCATGGGAACCGCCCGAAAGGTTAAGTGTCGTAGCCCACTCGTCGTGGGCCGACGACGTCGTCGCAGGTCAGAGGCGCGTCGACGACCGGCCGCGCACGGCGAGCGCCGCCGCGACCGCGCCGGCGACCCCACCCGCGACGGTCCCGGTGACCAGGCCGGCGCGGGCCGCCTTGCGTCCGGTCCGGTAGTCGTAGATGCGCCAGCCCTGACGCCGGGCGTGCGCACGCAACCGCGCGTCCGGGTTGATGGCGCAGGCGTGGCCGACCAGCGTCAGCATCGGCAGGTCGTTGGCGGAGTCCGAGTACGCCGAGCAGCGGGCGAGGTCGAGGCCCTCCCGCTCCGCGAGGGCCGCGACCGCCTCCGCCTTCGCGGGGCCGTGCAGCATCCCGCCGACCAGGCGACCGGTGTAGACGCCGTCGACGTGCTCGGCGACGGTGGCGAGGGCGCCGGTGAGACCGAGCCGCCGGGCGATGATGCCGGCGATCTCGATCGGCGCGGCCGTCACCAGCCAGACCCGCTGGCCCTGGTCGAGGTGCAGCTGGGCCAGGGCCCGGGTGCCGGGCCAGATCCGGGTGGCCATCGCCTCGTCGAAGATCTCCTCGCCCAGCTGCTCGAGCTCGAGCACGGTGTGGCCCTCGATGAAGGCCAGGGCCGACGCCTGGGCGTCGGCCACGTCGTCGGGGTCCTCGGACCCGATCACCCGGAACTTCGCCTGCTTCCACGCGGCGGACGCGATCTCCCGCGACGTGAAGAAGCGCCGGCGGTAGAGCCCGCGGGCCAGGTGGAAGATGCTTGCGCCCTGCATCAGGGTGTTGTCGACGTCGAAGAACGCCGCGACCTGCGGCTCGGCCGGCGTGGCCAGGGCGTCCTCGACCTCGGCCGAGGACGCGGCCGCCTCACCGGCCATCGTGGACCGGCGTTGGAGGTCCAGCCGACGGGGTGCGGTCACCCCACCAGCCTACCGAGGCTGTGAGGTTCCCCGGCGGCCCACCAACCCCTGTGGAACCATGGACGGATGTCCCTGGACAGCGTCCTCGCCGCCTCGGCGGGGCGGCTCGTGCCCACCCTGGTCGCCGACCTGGTGGCGCTGGCGGCCGACCGCGACGGGGACCGGGACGCGCTCGTGGAGACCTCCGGACGCCGTCTGACCTGGGCGGATCTCGACCGCGAGGTCGATCGCGTCGCCACCGGGCTGGGCGCCGTCGGCGTGGTGGCGGGCCAGCGGGTGCTGCTCGCGATGGGCAACCGCGTCGAGCTGGTCACGACCTACCTCGCCGCCCTGCGCGCCCAGGCCGTCGCCGTCCCGGTGAACCCGCGGGCCAAGGTCGAGGAGCTGGCGTGGATGATCGCCGACTCGGGCGCCCGCTTGGTCGTGGTCGACAGCGCGACGGTGGCCGAGGTACGCGCGGCCGCGGTGCTGGTGCGCGAGGCGCTGGCCGGCTCGCGCGACGTGCTCGACGACGACCTGGCCGCGCGCGCCCGTGAGCCCCGCCTGGTGCTGGTCGACACCGAGCCGGAGAACGAGGACGAGCTCGCCTTCGCCGCCCTCCGTGCCTCCCTGTCGCGGCCCCTGCTGACCCGCCCCGACCCAGAGACTCTTGCCTGCCTCCTCTACACCGGCAGCACCGTCGACCTGCCGCGCGCCGCGATGCTCACCCACCGCGCGCTGCTGGCCAACATCGAGCAGACGGCCGCAGTCCGCCCCCACGACGGCCTGGCCATGGTCGACGTCGGCGACGTGGTGCTCGGGGTGCTGCCGCTCTTCCACGTCTACGGCCTGAACGCCGTCCTCGGCAGCGTCCTGCGCCAGGGCGCGACGCTGGTGCTCGTCGACCACTTCGACCCGCGCGGCACGCTCGACGTGGTCGCCGAGCACGGGGTCACGGTCGTGCCCGTGGCGCCGGCGGTGTTCCCGCACTGGCTCGCGCTCCACGACCTCGCGACCGCGATGGAGGGCGTACGACTCGTCGCGTCCGGGTCGGCGCCGCTGGCGCGGGCCGTGATGGAGGAGTTCGCCTCGCGCACCGGCGTGCCGGTCCACCAGGGGTACGGACTGACCGAGGCCGCTCCCGTGGTGACCAGCACGCTCGCCTCGACCGAGCCGGCTCCCGGTTCGCTCGGGTCCGCGCTGCCCGGTGTCGGCCTGCGGCTCGTCGACGACCACGGCCTCGAGCCAGAGCCGGGTGACCCCGGCGAGGTGGAGATCCGCGGGGCCAACCTGTTCAGCGGCTACTGGCCCGACGGGGCCGAGGCGCCCGGGCCCGACGGCTGGTGGCCGACGGGTGACGTCGGCTACCTCGACGACGGCGGTGACCTGTTCCTGGTCGACCGGGCGGCCGAGGTCGTCGTGGTCGCCGGCTTCAGCGTCTACCCGCGCGAGGTCGAGGCGGTGATCGTTCAGGTGCCGGGCGTCCTGGAGGCCGCCGTGATCGGCGTACCCGACGAGGCGACCGGGCACTCCGTCGTCGCCTACGTGCGGGCGCCCGACGCCGTGGCGGCCGCCGTGGTCGAGGCCGTCCGGGTGCGTTGCGACGAGGCCCTGGCCGCGTTCAAGCGGCCGACCCGCATCGAGGTCGTCGACGAGCTCCCCACGACGCTGGCGGGCCGCGTCCGCAAGGGCGAGCTGCGCCAGCTCGAGCGCCGGCGTGCCCTGGGCCTGCTCGAGTGAGCGAGACCGCCCGCGTCGTCATGTACGGCCGGCCCGGCTGTCACCTGTGCGAGCAGGCCGCCGAGGTGATCGCCCGGGTGTGCGACGACCTCGGCGAGACATGGGTCGAGGTCTCGATCGACGACGACGAGGCGCTGCGCGAGGAGTACGGCGAGGAGATCCCCGTGACCCTCGTCGACGGCCGTCGCCACGACTTCTGGCGGGTCGACGAGGCGCGTCTTCGCGCCGCCCTGTCGCCCGCCCCGCCCTCGTAACCACTTGTAACAGGGTGTTGGTGCGACTTCGCAAGCGTTTGAACGCGTGCGAAGGCACACGAACACCCTGTTACAAGCCGCTGCGGCCCCCGATGGTGAGGGTTGTCTCACGGGTCCGCGTGGGTTTGTTCTCGCGTTCACAAACTTTTAGAGTGGACGTCGCCGTGCGAGATCGTCGCTCGCCGGCTGGAAACGAGAACCGTGACCGCCAAAGCGTCCAGCGAGAACGCCCGGGACATTCCCGAGGCGACCGTGGCGCGACTGCCCGTGTACCTCCGGGCGCTGGTCACGTTGAGCGACGCCGGCACCGGTACGTGCTCGAGCGAGGAGCTCGCGGCGGCCGCCGGGGTCAACAGCGCCAAGCTGCGCAAGGACCTCTCGTACCTGGGCAGCTACGGCACCCGTGGGGTGGGCTACGACGTCGACTACCTGCGCTACCAGATCGCCCGGGAGATCGGGGTGACCCAGGACTGGCCGGTCGTCATCGTCGGCATCGGCAACCTCGGGCACGCGCTGGCCAACTACTCGGGGTTCCGGAGCCGTGGCTTCCGCGTGGTGGCGCTGCTCGACGCCGACCCGGAACGCCACCAGGAGGTCGTCGCCGGGGTCGACGTCCGGCCGTTCAACGACCTCGAACAGATCGTGGCCGAGCAGGGCGTGGCCATCGGCGTGATCGCCACCCCGGCGGTCGCGGCCCAGGACGTCGCGGACCGCATGGTCGCCGCGGGCATCAGCAGCATCCTCAACTTCGCGCCCACGGTGCTCGTCGTGCCCGACGGCGTCGACGTCCGCAAGGTCGACCTCTCGATCGAGCTGCAGATCCTGGCGTACCACGAGCAGCGCAAGTCACAGTTCGGGGCGCAGGGGGTGACGGCATGAGCGTCCTCGTCGTCGGCATCTCCCACCGCTCCGCCCCCGTCTCGGTGCTCGAGCGGGTGGCCGTCGACGGCGAGGGTGCGGCCAAGCTGCTCCGCGACGTCGCGGCGGGCGAGCACGTCACCGAGGCGGCGGTGATCGCGACCTGCAACCGCCTCGAGGTGTACGCCGACGTCGACCGCTTCCACGGCAGCGTCGAGGAGCTGTCCGGGCTGCTGGTCGAGCGCGCCGGCCGGGCCACCGAGGACCTTCTCCCGCACCTCTACGTCCACTACGACGACGGCGCGGTCTCGCACCTGTTCCAGGTGGCGGCCGGGCTCGACTCGATGGCGGTCGGCGAGGGCCAGATCCTCGGCCAGGCGCGGGAGGCGCTGGCCCGCGGTCAGGAGGCCGGGACGGTGGGTCCGTCGCTCAACGTGCTGTTCCAGCAGGCCCTGCGGGTCGGCAAGCGCGTGCACGCCGAGACGGCCATCGACCAGTTCGCACCGACCCTCGTGTCGGCCGCGCTCGACCGGATCGGTGAGGTCCTCGGTCGCCGGGCGGTCGTGGTGGGCGCCGGCTCGATGGCTGCCCTCGCCACCGCGACGCTGACCCGCCGCGGCGCCGCCGACGTCGTCGTCGTCAACCGCACGGCCAAGCACGCCAGCAGCCTCGCCGCCGAGCACGGCGTTCGGGCCGCGACCCTCACCCGGCTGTCCGCCGAAGTGGCCGCGGCCGACCTCGTGGTCGCCTGCACCGGCTCGACGGGCGTGCTCGTGACCACCGAGATGGTGGCCGGACGGCAGCGACCGCTGGCCGTGGTCGACCTGGCCCTGCCCCACGACGTCGAGCCCGAGGTCGCCGACCTCCCCGGCGTCACCCTGGTCACCCTCGCCGACCTGGCCGAGGACCTGCACGGCAGCGAGGCGGGCGCCGAGGTCGAGGCCGTCCGCGACATCGTCACGCAGGAGGTCGCGGCGTTCCTCACCGCGCGCCGCCAGGCCAGCGTGACGCCCACGGTCGTCGCCCTGCGGTCGATGGCCACCGAGGTGGTGGACGCCGAGCTGGCCCGGCTCGTCGCCCGCCTGCCGGACCTCGACGAAGCCTCCCGCGACGAGGTGCTCCAGAGCCTGCGCCGGGTCGCCGACAAGCTGCTGCACCAGCCCACCGTCAGGGTCAAGGAGCTCGTCAACGAGACCGGTGCCGTCTCGTACGCCGCCGCCCTCGCCGAGCTGTTCGCGCTGGACCCCGACGCCGTGGAGGCCGTGACGAGGCCGGAGGGTCTCTCATGACGGCTGTGATCCGCGTGGGCACCCGCGCCTCCCTGCTCGCGACCACCCAGGCCCGCCTGGTCGCCGACCTCGTCGAGGCCCGGCTCGGCCGACCGGTCGAGCTGGTCGAGGTGACCACCGAGGGTGACCGCTCCGCTGCGCCGCTGGCCACCATGGGCGGCACCGGTGTCTTCGTCACCGCCCTGCGCGAGGCGCTCATCGGCGGTCGCATCGACATCGCCGTGCACTCGCTGAAGGACCTGCCGACCGCACCCGACCCGCGGATCGCGCTGGCCGCCGTACCTCCCCGCGAGGACCCCCGCGACGTCGTCGTGGCCCGCGACGGGCTCACCCTCGGCGAGCTGCCGGCCGGCAGCCGCGTCGGTACGGGATCGCCGCGCCGGGCCGCGCAGCTGCACGCGCTGGGCATGGGCCTCGAGGTCGTGGACATCCGCGGCAACGTCGACACCCGCGTCGGCAAGGTGCGGTCGGGGGAGTACGACGCCGTGCTGCTGGCCCGCGCCGGCCTCGCGCGCATCGGTCGGCTCGACGACGTCACCGAGGTGCTCGACCCTCTCCAGATGTTGCCCGCTCCGGGCCAGGGCGCGCTGGCCGTCGAGGCCCGTGCCGACGACCCCCTGGCCCTCGAGCTGGCCGTCCTCGACGACGCCGCCACGCGCGCCGCCGTCACCGCCGAACGCTCCGTCCTGGCGACCCTGGAGGGCGGCTGTTCCGCCCCGATCGGGGTACTGGCCGAGGTGGCGGAGGGCGACGACGGCGACGAGCTGTGGATCCGCGCCGTCGCCATGTCGCCCGACGGCACCATCGCCGTACGGATGTCGGCCACCGGAACCCCTGAGCACGCCGCCGATTTGGGCGCACGGCTCGCAACCGACATGCTCGCTGAGGGAGCGGGCGCACTCACCGACGCACCGGCAGAAACAGTGAGAAGGCTGTAAACGCATGACGCGAGGCAAGACCAGCATCGACGCCACCAAGACCCCTGCGAAGCCCACCGCCAGCCGCGGTTGGGTCGCGTTCGTGGGCAGCGGACCCGGTGACCCGGGCCTGCTGACCGTGCGGGCCGTGGACCTCCTTCGCGAGGCCGACGTGGTGATCACCGAGACCCCCGAGCACGAGGCTCTCGTCCGCGCGGTGCGCGGCGAGGTGAGCCACGAGGCCGGGCCCGAGTTCGTCGACGGCGGCTTCGGCGAGGACGGCCAACCGCTGACCCACGCCTCCCGGGCGAAGGTCGTCGTCAAGCAGGCCAAGCGCGGTCTGCGCGTGGTCCGGCTGATGGCCGGCGACCCGTTCCTCTACGCCTCCGGGCCCGAGGAGGCGCTCGCCTGCGCCAAGGCGGGCCTGTGCTTCGAGGTCGTGCCGGGCGTGTCCTCGCTCGCGTCGGTGCCGGCGTACGCCGGGATCCCGCTGACCACCAAGGACCACCGCGAGCTGACGGTCATCACCTGCCGCGAGAAGGTCGACTGGAGCCGCCACGGCGACGCCGGCACCCTCGTGCTGCTGTCGGCCGTCCAGAACATCGGCGAGATCGCCAAGGCCCTGGTGGCCGCGGGCCGTTCGCCCGAGACGCCGGTCCTGATGACTCGCGCCGGCACCACCACCGACCAGACCACCGTCGTCTCCACGCTCGAGCGGATCGCCGGCGACGCCCGCGCGGCCCGGATGAGCCCGCCGGCCGTCACCGTCGTGGGTGACGTCGTCGACCTGCGCGAGACGCTGTCGTGGTTCGAGACCAAGCCGCTGTTCGGCTGGCGCGTCCTGGTGCCGCGCACCAAGGAGCAGGCGGGCGTGCTGTCCCAGCGCCTCGTCGGCTACGGCGCGGTGCCCGAGGAGGTGCCGACCATCTCGGTCGAGCCGCCGCGCAACCCGCTGCAGATGGACAAGGCCGTCCGCGGTCTCGTCGAGGGCCGCTACGAGTGGATCGCCTTCACCTCGGTGAACGCCGTCAAGGCCGTGCGCGAGAAGTTCGAGGAGTACGGCCTCGACGCCCGCGCCTTCTCGGGTCTCAAGATCGCTGCGGTCGGCGACAAGACCGCCCAGGCGATCGCGGCCTGGGGCCTGCGGGCCGACCTGGTGCCGTCGGGCGAGCAGTCCGCCGCCGGTCTGCTGGCCGACTTCCCCGAGTACGACGAGCTGCTCGACCCGATCAACCGGGTCTTCCTGCCGCGCGCCGACATCGCCACCGAGAACCTCGTCGCCGGGCTGATCGACCTCGGCTGGGAGTGCGACGACGTGACGGCCTACCGGACCGTGCGCGCCGCGCCGCCGCCGGCACCGACCCGCGACGCCATCAAGGCCGGCAAGTTCGACGCCGTCGTGTTCACGTCGTCCTCGACCGTGCGCAACCTGGTCGGCATCGCCGGCAAGCCGCACCCCTCGACGGTGATCGCCGTCATCGGCCCGGCCACGGCCAAGACCGCCGAGGAGCACGGCCTCCGGGTCGACGTCCTGGCCCCGCAGCCCGACGTCGAGCTGCTGGTCGAGGCACTGGCCGACTTCGGTGCCTCGCGTCGGCTGTCGATGATCGAGGCCGGTCAGCCGGTCGCGAAGCCCTCGGAGCGCAAGCCCGCGTCGCGCCGCAAGGCCGGCGCCAAGTAGGACCGATGAGCGAGCAGGCGGCCGACGTCCCCGGGGTCTCGAACCCCGTCGTACGGCCACGTCGGCTGCGCACCACGCCGGCCCTGCGCCGGATGGTCGCCGAGACGGCGGTACGCCCCAGCCAGCTGGTGCTGCCGCTGTTCGTCCGTGAGGGGCTGGCGGAGCCGCACCCGATCGCGTCGATGCCCGGCGTCGTGCAGCACTCCCGGTCGTCCCTGCTCAAGGCTGCGCACGAGGCCGCCTCACTGGGGCTCGGCGGCGTGATGCTGTTCGGCATCCCTGAGTCCAAGGACGCCGAGGGGTCGGGGGCGATCGACCCGGCCGGCGTGCTCAACCTGGCCATCACCGACGTGGTGGCCGAGGTCGGCGACGCGCTCACGGTGATGAGCGACCTGTGCCTCGACGAGTTCACCGACCACGGGCACTGCGGTCTGCTGACCCCCGACGGGCGCGTCGACAACGACCGCACGCTCGCGGCGTACGCCGAGATGGCACGGGCGCACGGCGCCGCTGGCGTCGACATGGTCGGCCCCAGCGGGATGATGGACGGGCAGGTGGCGGTGGTCCGTGCGGCCCTCGACGCCGCCGAGCAGCAGGACGTGGCGATCCTGGCGTACTCCGCCAAGTACGCCTCGGCCTTCTTCGGCCCGTTCCGCGAGGCCGTCGCCTCCTCGCTGATCGGCGACCGACGTACCTACCAGCAGGACCCCGCCAACGCCCTCGAGGGAGTCCGCGAGGCGCTGCTCGACGTCGAGCAGGGCGCCGACGTGGTGATGGTCAAGCCGGCCCTCGGCTACCTCGACGTCGTCCGGCGCGTGCGCGACGCGGTGACCGTGCCCGTGGCGGCGTACAACGTCTCGGGCGAGTACGCCATGGTCGAGGCCGCCGCCGCGAACGGCTGGATCGACCGCGAGGCCGCCATCCTCGAGACGCTCGGCTCCATCCACCGCGCCGGCGCCGACGTGATCCTCACGTACTGGGCCGCCGAGGCCGCGGTGCTCCTCACCCGCTGACACAGCCGAGTCGGCGTATCTGCAGGCCGAAATCGACCCGAGTCGGCGCATCCGCAGACGGAATCACGGACGTCGGGCTGCAGATACGCCGACTCGGCCCCCTGGCGACCTGCAGATACGCCGACTCGGCCTAGCCGCCGGTGAGGTTGTCGACGCACTGGTCGAAGGCGTCGTTGTTGTCGAGGGGGTTGTCGATGAGGCCCTGGGCGGTGCACTGGAGGATCGCCTCGGCCACGGTCAGGATCGGCGTGAGCAGCGTGGTCGGCAGGTCGGTCGGCAGGATCGTGGGCAGGGCCGACGTCGGGACGGTCGTGGGCACGGCCGAGGTCGGGACGGCCGTGGGTGCCTTCGTCGGCGACGGCTGCTGCGTGGGGGTCGGGTCGTGGGTCGGCGTCGGCTGCGTGGTGGGGCCGGCCGTCGGGCTGGGCTTGGGTGTCGGGGTGGGCTTGGGCTTGCTCGTCGGACCCTTGGTCGGCTCGGGCTCGGCGGTCGGGGTGCCGCCGCCTCCACCCCCGCCTCCACCGCCGCCACCGCCGCCGGGACCTTCGCTGGGCGAGACGGTGCCGCCGCCGCCCGAGCCGTTCGGGACGGAGAGGTAGTCGCCGGCGACATAGGCGTCGTAGAACGCCAGCACCAGGTCGACGTACTCGTCGCTGTGGTTGTAGCGGAACACCGAGGACCGCCGGCCCTCGTCCGTGGCGAGGTCGTCGTCACCGGAGCAGAGGTAGATCGTCGTCGCCAGGGCTGCGTCGTCGATGTCCTGCGGGTCGCGCTGGGAGTCGCCGTCGGCGTCGACGCCCACGACGGCCCACGTGGACGGGATGAACTGCATCGGGCCGACCGCGCGGTCGAACTCCGTGTCGTGGTCGAGCAGGCCGGCGTCGGTGTCGCCGATACGGGCCGTGCCCTGGGTGCCGTCGAGCGGCAGCCCGTAGATGGCCGGTCGCGCCAGCCCCTCGCTCGTCAGGTGGCTGCCGTGGACGCGGCCGTGGTCGGACTCGACCCGGCCGATCGCCGCGACCAGCTGCCAGGGCAGGTGGCAGGAGGTGTCGGCGGCGTTGATGACGGTCTCGGCCCGTTGGTAGGCCGCCAGGGCGGCCGACGGGATCCCGTTGACGGCGGCGTTGCCGACCGCCGCGTCGGGGTCGCCCTGCACGCCGGGCGCGAGCTGGGCCCGGGTCGACAGGCTGGCCGGAGCCTCGATGGCCTCCTCGGGGACGGTGCTGCCGTCGGGCAGCGTGCCGTCGGCGCTCGCGCTGGCGGGGGCCGACCCGCCGTCCGAGGTCACGATGCTCACGCTCCAGGCGGCCGAGAGCAGGGCCAGGGGCACGAGGGTGGCGGCGCGCTGGAGGCGGCCGAACCGCACATCCGCCATCGCGGAGCCCTCCTTCGCCATCTGCCTGGACCTGTTGGCCGATCTTGCTGGCCGGGTGCGTCCCTCACCCGCAGGCACCCCTCCAACGAGGGTTCGTACCCACGGGTTACGCGGATCAATCCAGACTGTGACCTGGGTCACACCCGAGACCGACGTCCCCTCACGATACGTGCGGGACGGCCCAGGCGCAGGCCGATGTGGTGGTTCACCGCCCGTTGGAGAGAATGACCCGGTGACCACGAACGACCGGCGCACGACCGCGTCCGAGGCCCTGTTCGACCGGGCCCGCGCGGTGACCCCCGGGGGCGTGAACTCCCCGGTCCGGGCGTTCAACGCCGTCGGCGGCACGCCTCGGTTCATCCGCTCCGCCCGGGGCGCGTGGCTGACCGACGTCGACGGCAACGAGTACGTGGACCTGGTCTGCTCGTGGGGGGCGATGCTGCTCGGGCACGCCCACCCCGAGGTCCAGGAGGCCGTCGCGGCCGCCGTGGCGCGCGGCACGTCCTACGGCACCCCGACCGAGCCCGAGGTCGAGCTCGCCGAGGAGATCGTCGGACGCACGCCCATCGACCAGGTCCGGTTCGTCTCCTCCGGCACCGAGGCCACCATGTCCGCGATCCGGCTGGCCCGGGGCGTCACGGGTCGCGACGTCGTCGTGAAGTTCGCCGGCTGCTACCACGGCCACGTCGACTCCCTGCTCGCCGCCGCGGGCTCGGGGCTCGCCACGTTCGCCCCGACATTTGCCCTGCCCGGCACGCCCGGCGTCCCGGCCTCCTCCACGGCCCTGACCCTCGTGCTGCCCTACAACGACCGGGCGGCGGTCACGGCCGCGTTCGCCGAGCACGGCGACCGGATCGCCTGCCTGATCACCGAGGCCGCCCCCGGCAACATGGGCGTGGTCCCGCCACAGCCTGGCTTCAACGCCTTCCTCGCCGAGACCTGCGCGGCTCACGGGGCCCTGTTCGTCAGCGACGAGGTGATGACCGGCTTCCGGGCGAGCAAGCTCGGCCAGTGGGGCCTCGACGGTGCCACCGAGGGCTGGCGGCCCGACCTGATGACCTTCGGCAAGGTGATGGGCGGTGGCCTGCCCGCCGCCGCGTTCGGCGGCCGCGCCGACCTGATGAGGCACCTCGCCCCCGAGGGCCCGGTCTACCAAGCCGGCACCCTCTCGGGGAACCCCGTCGCCACCACCGCCGGCCTCACCACGCTGCGGCTCGCCACCGACGAGGTGTACGAGCGGATCTCCCACGTCGCGGACACCCTGCAGACCGCCGCCGCCAAGGCGCTGACCGAGGCCGGTGTCCCGCACGTCGTGCAGGCCGCAGGCACGATGTTCTCGGTCTTCTTCACCGGCGACCCGGTCCATGACTTCGCGGCGGCCTCGACGCAGGACACCGCGGCGTACGCCGCCTTCTTCCACGCCATGCTCGACGCCGGCGTGCACCTGCCACCGTCGGCCTATGAAGCCTGGTTCCTCTCCAGCGCACACGACGACCACGCGGTCGAGACCGTGCTCGACGCCCTGCCCGCGGCCGCCGAGGCGGCCGCGGCGACCCGGAAGGCCTCCTGAGTGACGCGACAGCCAGAGACGATCGTCCACCTCCTGCGACACGGCGAGGTGCACAACCCCGAGGGCGTCCTCTACGGCCGTCGCCCGGGCTACCGACTGTCCGAGCTCGGCCGCGCGATGGCGGAGCGGGTCGCGGAGTCCGTGCGGGACCGCGACATCGTGCACGTCGGCGCCTCCCCGCTCGAGCGCGCGCAGGAGACCGCCGCGCCGACCGCCAAGCTCCTCGGGCTCGACGTGCAGACCGACGCGCGGCTGATCGAGTCGACCAACGTCTTCGAGGGCAAGGCGTTCGGCAAGGGCGATGGCGCGCTGACGAACCCCAAGAACTGGTGGCACCTGCGCAACCCGCTCAAGCCGTCGTGGGGGGAGCCGTACGACGTCGTGGTCGACCGCATGCTCGGGGCGATCCTCGACGCGCGGGCCGCCGCGCACGGTCACGAGGCGGTGCTCGTGTCCCACCAGCTGCCCATCTGGATCACCCGGCTGTCCGCGGAGAAGCGCTCGTTCCTGCACGACCCGCGCAAGCGCCAGTGCACGCTGTGCTCGCTGACGTCGTTCCACTTCGACGACCGCGGGCTGGTACGGGTGTCGTACTCCGAGCCGGCCGGCGACATGATCCCGGTGGCCGACAAGCACGCCACCTTCAGCGCCGGCGGCGCTCCCGAGGAGCACCGGCCCTGAAGCGTGCCCTCGCCCTGCTCGCCTGTCTGCCCCTGCTGACGGGCGTCACCGCCTGCAACGACCTCGAGGGCACGGGTGACAAGGGGTACATCACCGCCGACGGCGTCCTGGACACCGTGGCCGTGGACGCCCGCGAGGACGCGATCTCCTTGGACGGTGAGGACCTCGACGGCGACCCACTGGCGGTCCAGGACTTCCGTGGCAAGCCGGTCGTGCTGGTGGTCTGGGGCTCGTGGTGCGCGCCGTGCCGCGACGAGGCGCCCGACGTGGTCGGCGCCGCCGAGGAGCTCGGGGACGACGTCCAGTTCGTCGGCATCAACATCCGCGACGCCAGCACGGCCCAGGCCCAGGCCTTCACCCGCAAGTTCGACGTCGCCTTCCCTTCCTTGTACTCGCCGAGCGGCGAGGCGCTGCTCGCCTTCCCCGGCGTGCTCGGCCTGCGCACGATCCCGGCCTTTGCGGTGCTCGACGCCGAGGGCAGGGTGGCGGCGAGCATCATCGGCAAGCTGCCGTCCGAGCAGACCCTCGTGGACGTGACCCAGGACGTCGTGGACGAGACCAGCGACGGCCCGAGAAATGGCTGAGTGGTTCCAGGAGCAGGCCCTGTCCGGGTCGCTCCTGCTGGCGATCCCGGTGGCGCTCGTGGCCGGCCTCGTCTCCTTCTTCTCCCCGTGCGTGATCCCGCTGCTGCCGGGCTACCTCTCCTACACCACCGGCCTGTCCGGCGCCGACCTCGGCTCGGCCAAGCGCGGGCGGATGCTCGCAGGATCGGTGTTGTTCGTGGCCGGGTTCACGACGGTGTTCGTGATCCTCGGTCTGGCCACCGGCGCCCTCGGCTCGTGGCTCGTGCGCCAGCAGGACGAGCTCGCCTTCGGCCTCGGCATCATGATGATCCTGCTCGGCCTGGCCTTCGCCGGCTGGCTGCCGTTCTTCTCCCAGCGGGAGTGGCGCATCCACACGATCCCCTCGGTCGGGCTCGCCGCCGCGCCCGTCATCGGGTTCCTCTTCGGGCTGGGTTGGACACCCTGCCTCGGCCCGACCCTGGCCGCCATCCAGCTGCTCTCGTTCAACGAGGGCACGGCCGAGCGGGGCGCCCTGCTGAGCGGGGTCTACGCCATCGGCCTGGGCATCCCGTTCATCGTGGCCGCGCTGCTCTACCGCCGGGCGCTCGGGGCGTTCGCCTGGGTGCGCCGCCACCAGGTCTGGGTGACGCGCGCCGGCGGCCTGATGCTCGTCGCCGTGGGCGTGCTGCTGGTGACGGGCTTCTGGAACGACATGGTCCAGTGGCTCCAGGTGGTCATCCTCAGCACGGAGACACCGGTATGACCACCCCCACCCGGCACTCGCTGCCCGAGGCGCACGCCGACGCCGAGGAGCCGGCCGACCGACGTACCGGTGAGCTCACCGCCCGCGAGCTCTTCCGGTGGGGCTGGCGCCAGCTCACCTCGATGCGGACGGCGCTGGTGCTGCTCCTGCTGCTCGCGCTGGCGGCGATCCCGGGCTCGGTGATCCCGCAGAGCGGCGTCGACTCGCTCAAGACCTCACGTTGGCAGGCCGACCACCCCGACCTGACACCGATCTACGAACGGCTCGGGCTGTTCTCGGTCTACGACTCGGCCTGGTTCGCGGCCATCTACACGCTGCTGATGGTCTCGCTGGTCGGCTGCATCATCCCCCGGCTCTTCGTCTACTGGCGGGGCCTGCGCGCGAAGCCACCGGCCGCCCCGCGGTACCTCTCCCGGTTGCCGGTGCACACGTCGTACGACGCCGCCCGCGCGCCCGCCGACGTGCTCGTCGACGCGCGGACGGTGCTGAAGGACCGTGGCTACCGCGTGCTCGAGGGTGACGGCTGGGTCGCGGCCGAGCGCGGCTACCTCCGCGAGGCAGGCAACCTGCTGTTCCACCTCGCCGTCCTGGTCGTGCTGGTGGGCTTCGCGGTCGGCGGGCTGTTCGGCTACAAGGGCGGCGTGATCCTCGTGGTCGGCAACGGGTTCTCCAACAACCTCACGCAGTACGACGACTTCGACCCGGGCTCGCTGTTCGACCCAGGCTCGATGGAGCCGTTCAGCTTCGAGGTGGACGACTTCGACGTCGAGTGGATCGACTCGGGGCCACGCCAGGGGATGGCGCAGGGCTTCAACGCGCACCTCACCTATCGCGAGGCGCCGGGCGACGAGCCGCACCAGTACGACCTGAAGGTGAACCACCCGCTCAAGATCGGCGGGACCGAGGTCTTCCTCATCGGGCACGGCTACGCCCCGATCATCACGATCCGCGACGGCAACGGCGACGTGGCCTACAGCGGGCCGACCGTCTTCCTGCCCGAGGACTCGGGGTTCCGGTCGTTCGGCGTCGTGAAGGCGCCCGACGCCGAGCCTGCCGGCATCGGGCTCGAGGGGCTGTTCTTCCCGACCTACCTCAACGTCGACGGCGACCCGGTCAACGTGATGGGCGACCTCAAGAACCCGACCCTCTCGATGCAGGCCTGGACCGGCGACCTCGGGATGGACGACGGCTCGCCCTCGTCGGTCTACGAGCTCGACACGGCCCGGGCGACGAAGGTGACCAAGCCCGACGGCTCGATGTTCCGCGTGGACCTCCAGCCCGGGCAGTCGCTCGACCTCCCCGACGGCGCCGGGTCGGTGACCTTCGAGGGCGTGGAGCGCTGGAACAAGCTGCAGATCAGCCGGACTCCCGGCATGCACGTCACCCTGGCCGGCGTCGTGCTCGCCCTGGTCGGCCTGCTGCTGTCGCTGTTCATCCGGCCGCGCCGCGTCTGGGTACGTGCGCGGCGCGACGATGACGACGTGCCGACGACGGTGGAGGTCGCCGGCCTCGACCGGTCGACCGCGGGTGACGTCCAGGCCGAGGTCACCGAGGTTGCGGACCGTCTGCGACAGTTGAGCGGGCCCGAGCCAGCGGAGGAGGAGCACTCATGACCGAACAAGCGTGGGAGACGTTGAGCAACCAGGCGATCGCGGCCGCCGGCATCGTCTACTTCCTCTCCTTGCTGGCCTACCTCGTGCAGTGGGCGTCGCTGCGGAACGTGCCCGTGGCAGCCACCGCGAAGGTGGCCGTGGGGGCCGGTGGCTCTGGTCCCGAGACGCCCGACGGCCCGGCGGAGGTCGAGGACTCGCGGCGGGTCGAGCTGACCGGTCGGCTCGGTCTGCTCCTGGCCGGGCTCGGGTGCGGGCTGCAGTTCGTGTCGCTGCTCGGGCGTGGCATGGCCGCGGACCCGAACCGCGTGCCCTGGGGCAACATGTACGAGTTCACGCTCGCGGGCACCTTCGTGGTCATGCTGATCTTCCTGGTGGCCCGCCGCCGGCTGGGTCTCGACTGGGCCGGCCTGCCCGTGGTCGCCATCGTGCTGACCCTCCTGATGGTCGCCGTCATCTGGCTCTACGAGCCGGTGGCCCCGCTGACCGAGGCGCTGAACTCCTACTGGCTGGTGATCCACGTCGTGTCCGCGGTGATCGCCACGGGCGCGTTCACCCTGGGCGGGCTGTGCTCGGCGCTGTACCTCGTCAAGGACCGCAAGCGCACGAAGACCACCGGCTTCCTCGCCCGCGTGCCCGAGCCGGCGTCGCTCGACCGCACGGCCTACCGGCTGCACGCGTTCGCCTTCCCCGTCTGGACGTTCGCGGTCCTGATCACCGGTCCGATCTGGGCGCACCAGGCCTGGTCGTCGTACTGGAACTGGGACCCCAAGGAGGTCTGGGCCTTCATCACGTGGGTCGTGTACGCCGCCTACCTCCACGCCCGCGCGACGGCTGGCTGGCGCGGGCGCAACGCGGCCTACCTCGCCCTGCTCGGCATGGCGACGCTGTGGTTCAACTTCATCGGCATCAACTACTTCTCCACCACCAGCCAGCACTCCTACGCCTCCGGCGCGCCCGCGATCTCCTCGGCGCCACCACGACGCTGAGGCAGACTGACTGCATGAGGCGGTGGCTGGTTGCGGTGCTGGCCTGCGCCCTCCTGACGGCGTGCTCGAGCGGTCAGACCGGCGGCGAGCCGGCCGAGCGCGCGGCGCTCACGTCGGTGCCGCCCGCCCCGCCCCCGTCCTTCGTGCCGACCCAGGAGCTGGCCCCCAACAAGGGGCCCAACATCCTCGTCGTGACGACCGACGACATGCGGTGGGACGAGCTCAGGTACACGCCCAACGTGCGCAAGTACGTCACGTCGCGGGGGCTGCTGTTCCGCAACTCCTTCGCGCCCAACCCGCTCTGCTGCCCGTCGCGGGCGTCGTTCCTGGTCGGTCAGTACTCCCACAACCACCGGGTCTACAGCCACGAGGCGCCCTACGGGTTCGCCGCCTTCGACGACCACCTGACCGTCGGGACCGCGCTCAACCAGGCGGGGTACCAGACCGCGCTGGTCGGCAAGTACCTGAACGGCTACGGCAAGCAGCAGTCGAAGGTGACCGGCGGGCCGTCGGCGACGTACGTGCCGGACGGCTGGACCGACTGGATGGTCAGCATCGAGAAGCGCTGGCCGGTCGGGTCGCCCTACCGCGGCGGCACCTACAACTACCAGTCCTTCACCCAGAACGTGAACGGCAAGGTGGTCGGCAACCGCGGCACCTACTCCTCGGTGGTGGTGGGCGACGAGGTCCAGTCGCTGATCGGGAAGTACGACGGCACCGGTCATCCGTGGTTCATCTGGGCGACGCCGGTGGCCCCGCACCTCGGCGGGCCGGCCGAGCCCGACGACCCGGCGCCCTACCGGACAACCGAAGGCACGCTGTCGCGGTTCGACACCCCGGCCCGGCCCGACTGGGTGAAGGGGAAGTTCGACGACGTCATCACCCGCGCGCCGGGCGTGCGGCCCGGTGGCAAGCCCGTGGAGCAGGACGTCAGCGACAAGCCGGAGTTCATCCAGAAGCTGCCCGAGCTGGTCGGCGCCGAGCGACGCTCGCTGGTCGAGGTGGAACGTCAGCGCGCAGAGGCGCTGTTCGCGTGGGACCGGCAGTTCGGCCGGATCATGCAGAAGCTGAAGGACACCGGGCAGTACGACGACACGGTCATCGTCTTCACCAGCGACAACGGCTACTTCCTGGGCGAGCACCGCCAGCGCAGCGGGAAGATCAAGCCGCACGAGCCGTCGCTGCGCGTGCCACTCGTGGTCGCGGGGCCCGGCATCCCGCACGGCGTCCGCGACGCGCCGATCACGACCATCGACGTGACGGCCACCATTCTCGACCTCGCCTCCGCCTCCCTGCCGGCCGTGGACGGCACCTCGGCCGTGCCGGCGTTCGCCGCCGACCGTCCGTGGACCGTGCCCGTCGTGACCGAGGGCCTGCAGCCGCTGCCCCACGAGGTCGGCGGGTTCCCCGACGGCCTCACCGAGATCGGGTTGCGGACCGGCCGCTACGCCTACTTCCGCTACTCCACCGGCGAGGGCGAGCTCTACGACCTGAAGCGCGACCCCCTGCAGCTGCGCTCCCGCTACGACGACCCGGCGTACGACTCGGTCCGCCGCGACCTGACGAAGCTGTGGCGCCAGTACCGCGCCTGCGCCACCGACGCCTGCCGGGCTCCGTTGCCGCCCGAGTACCAGGTGTCGGTCGCGGAGCTGGCCGACCTCGCCGCCCGCGCCTCCCAAGCCCAGGCCGACTACTACGGCGGGTGAACTCGGGCGTGATACCCGGTCGACCGGGTATCACGGACGTTCGGGGGGGTTGCAACCGTCACCAACGGTCAGGAACGACACCGAAGTCGGGGCTCAGACCTCGGGGTCGTCGGGGTGCTTGCGCTTGCGGTCGAGGTCACGCAGGAAGTCGGGGTCGTCGTCGGGGGCGATGGGCCGGGTGGGCGGGCGACGCTGCGGAGGCTTGCGCTTCGGCACCACACCGCCGCGACCTTGGACGGAGCGCACGACCAGGTAGATCGCCAGCGCCAGGAGGGCGAGGAGGAAGAGGACCTTCAGCACGCCTCCAGAGTAGGCGGCTGGTGGTCGGCATCTACCCTCATCTCGTGAAGGAGTTTGCCGTCTACACGTTGCTGCGGCTGGTGCTGCTGGCCGGTTCGTTCGCGATCGTCGCCGGCATCTGGCTGGCCGTGGCCGACGAGGTGCCCCTGCTGTGGGTCCTCGTGATCGCGTTCGTGATCTCCGGCGTGGTGTCGTACTTCATCCTCAACCGCCCCCGCGAGCGGTTCGCCCAGCGCGTCGACGAGCGCGCGCGTCGCGCCTCGGCGGCGTTCGAGGCGCGCAAGGCCCGCGAGGACGCCGAGTAGCAGGCGTTCAGCGATCCGAGACGATCGCCCACACGACGAGCCCGACTATCAGCACGAGTGCGAGCACGATCGCCATGGGCGGCTGCTCGTTACCGCTTCGGACCGTTGAGTCGCCGCTCGATCCGCGACGTGGGCTGGCCGGTGAGCTTGGCGATCAGCGTGACGCGGTTCTTGTAGGCGACCACGCCCGCGACGATGAGCACGAGGATGATCAAGAAGGTCATGACCCGAGCCTACGCGGCCCCCACCAACAAGCCCACGAACAAGCCGAGGCCGTACGCGAGCTCGGCGACGCCCGTCAGCTGCAGGGCCGGGACCAGGTCACGCCCCGACGCGCGGCGGACGACCGACACGGCCCGGCCGGCGGGCACCAGGTAGGCCAGCGCCAGGGCTGCCCACCACGTGGTCCCGAGCACGACGCCGACCAGGGCGACCAGGGCGCCGACGACGAGGAGCACGTACAGCGCCCGCGTCCGCGAGTCGCCCAGACGGACGGCCAGCGTCATCTTCCCCGCGACCGTGTCGGTCGGGATGTCGCGCAGGTTGTTGGCGACCAGGATCGCGCAGGCCAGGGCGCCGATCCCGCACGCGGCGTACAGCCCGACGAGCGTGAACCGCTCGGCCTGCACGTACTGCGTGCCGAGCACCGCCACCAGCCCGAAGAACACGAAGACCATCACCTCGCCGAGCCCGAGGTAGCCGTAGGGCTTCGACCCGCCGGTGTAGAACCAGGCGGCGGCCACCGCGACCGCGCCCACCGCCACCAGCCACCAGGCCGTGCTGGCCGCGAGCACCAGGCCCGCCGCAGCCGCGACGCCGAACGCCGCCAGGGCCGCCGTCTTCACCGAGGCGGGCGTGGCCGCGCCCGAGCCCACCAGCCGCATCGGCCCGACGCGGTCCTCGTCGGTGCCGCGGATGCCGTCGGAGTAGTCGTTGGCGTAGTTGACGCCCACCTGGAGCGCCAGGCTCACCACCAGGGCGAGCAGGGCCTTCCACCAGACCTCGGCCCCGTCGTACGCCGCCACGCCGGTGCCCGCCAGCACGGGCGCGACCGCGGCCGGCAGGGTGCGCGGTCGCGCACCGGCCACCCACTGCGCGGGAGTCGTCACGGGTGAGGATTCAAGCATGACTAGCGTTCGTCGCATGCTTGCGTCCCCGACCGTCGACGAGCTCGACGCCTGGTTGGCCCGGCCGGACGAGCCGGAGCCGATCGTGGTCGAGACGTCGGGGTCGACGGGGCGGCCCAAGCGGGTCGTGCTGTCGCGGCGGGCCGTGCTGGCGTCAGGCACCGCGACGGCCGCCCGGCTCGGCGGCACGGGGCCGTGGGTGCTGGCGCTGCCGATGACGTACGTCGCCGGCCTGCAGGTCGCCTGCCGCTCGCTGGCCGCGGGGCACCGGCCGGTGCTGCTCGACGACCACGGTTCGCTGGCGGGGGCGGTCGCGGCCGCGGGCGGTGCGCCGTACGTCTCCCTCGTCGCGACCCAGCTGGTCCGTGCGCTCCGGTCGCCGGACGATGCGGCGGCACTCGCCCGGTGCGCCGCGGTCCTCGTGGGCGGTGGTCCCGTCGATCGGGAGCTGCGCGAGCGGGCGACCGACAGCGGCATCCGGGTCGTGGCGACCTACGGCTCGGCCGAGACCGCGGGCGGCTGCGTGTACGACGGGCTCCCGCTCGACGGCGTAGCCGTGGCGGTCGGCACCGGCGGGCGGATCCGGATCGGCGGGCCGACGCTGTTCGAGGGCTACGACGGCGACCCCGCCCTGACGGCGGAGGTGCTGGTCGACGGCTGGTTCCTGACCGCCGACGCCGGACGGTTCGACGACGACGGCCGGCTCCAGGTCCTCGGTCGGCTCGACGACATGGTCATCTCCGGGGGCGTCAAGGTGCCGACCGGCATCGTGGCCGCCCGGCTGCGTGAGCACCCGCGCGTGACCGCCGTCGACGTCGGCCGGCTGGCCGACGACGAGTGGGGCGAGCGCGTGGTCGCCTGGGTGGTCGGCGACCTGTCGCTCGACGAGGCCCGGGACTGGGTGGCGCAGCTGCACCCGCGGTCGTGGGCGCCGCGCGAGCTGCGGGTCCTCGACGAGATGCCGATGCTCCGCAACGGCAAGGTCGACCGACGCGCGCTGCGGGGTGAGTCCCGTGACTGATGCGGTGGTGTTCTCGATCCCCATGCGGGTGCGGTTCCGCGGCATCACCGTGCGGGAAGGGCTGCTGATCCGCGGTGAGGCCGGCTGGGGCGAGTGGAGCCCCTTCCTGGAGTACGACGCCGGCGAGGCGGCCGCCTGGCTGCGTTGCGCGGAGGAGGCGGCCGCGGGGGACTGGCCGGATCCGGTCCGCGACCGGGTCCCGGTCAACGTGACCGTCCCCGTGCTCTCCCCCGAGGACGCGCACGCCCTGGTGGCACGGTCGGGCTGCCGGACCGCCAAGGTGAAGGTGGCCGACGCGACGGGCACCCTCGCCGAGGACCAGGCCAGGCTCGAGGCGGTGCGGGACGCGCTCGGCCCGGGCGGCCGGATCAGGGTGGACGCCAACGGCGCCTGGGACGTCGACACCGCCCTCGCGTCGCTGAAGGTGCTGGAGCGGGCGGCCGGCGGGCTGGAGTACGTCGAGCAGCCGTGCGCCACCGTCGAGGAGCTGGCCGCAGTCCGGCGACGTACCTCCATCCTCGTCGCTGCCGACGAGTCGATCCGACGGGCGGCCGACCCCTACCGGGTGCGCGACCTCGAGGCGGCCGACATCGCGGTGCTCAAGGTGCAGCCGCTCGGCGGGGTGCGGGCCTGCTTGCGGATCGCCGAGGACATCGGGCTGCCGACGGTCGTCTCGTCGGCCCTGGAGACGTCGGTCGGCCTGGCCGCGGGCGTCGCGCTGGCGGCGGCGCTGCCCGAGCTGGAGTACGCGTCCGGCCTCGCGACCGTGGGCATGCTGGCCGACGACGTCGCCGAGCACCGGCTGGTCGCGGTGGACGGGTACGTGCCGGTGCACCGTCCCGAGGTCTCCGAGGAGCGGCTGGCGCGCTGCGCGGCCGATCCCGAGCGCGAGGCGCACTGGAGGGCCCGGCTGGCCGAGGTACGCGCGGTGGGCCAGGATCGGTCTTCGTGACGTCCACCGAGCTGGCCCGAGCCGTCGTCTCGGCGCTGGTCGAGGCCGGGGTCCGCGAGGTCGTGGTCGCTCCCGGCTCGCGGAACGCCCCGTTGTCCTTCGCGGTGTACGACGCCGCGACCGCCGGCCTCGTCCGCCTGCACACCCGCATCGACGAGCGGTCGGCCGGCTTCCTCGCGCTCGGACTGACGAAGGTCGGCAGCCAGGCGGCCGTGATCTGTACCTCCGGCACCGCGGTCGCCAACCTGCACCCCGCGATGCTCGAGGCCGCCCATGCGGGGGTACGGCTGCTGGCGGTGACCGCCGACCGACCGGCGCGGCTGCGCGGTACGGGCGCCAACCAGACCACGGACCAGGTCGGCGTCTTCGGGCCGCTGGTGCCGTACGTCGACCTCGGCCCCGGCGACGCGAGCGTGGCGTGGACCGCTCTTGGTCTCGGCCACGGTCCGCTGCACCTCAACGTCCAGCTCGACGACCCACTGGTGCCCTCCGATCGGTGGGATCCCCCCGCGATTGGTCACGAACGCCAGGATTCCGACGCCGAACGTTGGCGTTTGGGACCAATCGCCATCGCCCAGGGCCCCAAGACGGTCGTGGTGGCCGGGGACGACGCGGGCCCGCCGGCGCGGGTGCTGGCGGAGCAGGCGGGCTGGCCGCTGTTCGCCGAACCGACGAGCGGGAGCCGGACGGGGGAGAACGCGATCCGTACCTACCGTCTCCTCCTCGGCGGACCACTCGCCGACGAGGTCGAGCGGGTCGTGGTGTTCGGTCACCCGACGCTGAGCCGGCCGGTCATGCGGCTGATGCAGCGCGACGACGTCGAGGTGCTGTCCGTCCCGCACCGAGGCGTCTGGGGCGAGCGACCGTTCCGGGTGGCGCAGCACCTCGAGGCCCGGCCGGTCGTGGAGGCGCCCGACGGGTCCGACTGGTTCGACCGCTGGCGGGTCGAGGACCGGCGCGTGGGTGACGCGCTCGACGCGCTGCTCCGTGACGAGGTCGACCTGACGCCGTACGAAGCCGCCGGCGCCGTGGCGCGCGCCCTGCCGGCCGGCGGGCTGCTCGTCGTCGGCGCGAGCAACCCGGTGCGAGACCTGGACCTGATGGTGCCGAGGTACGAGGTCGGCGGACGTCGCAAGACCATCGCCAACCGCGGCCTGTCCGGCATCGACGGCACGGTCTCGTCGGCGATCGGCGCCGCGCTCGGCCGGGACTCGACGCGCAGCTTCGCGCTGATGGGCGACGTGACGTTCCTGCACGACGCCAACGGGCTGGTGCACGACGTGCACGACCCCGAGCCGGACCTCACGATCGTCGTCGTCAACGACGACGGTGGCTCGATCTTCGCCACCCTCGAGCAGGGTGCACCCGAGCACGCGGACCGCTTCGACCGGCTGTTCGGCACCCCGCACGGCGTCGACCTGGCCAGCCTGTGCGCGGCGACCCGCACCCCGCACTGGCGGGTCGACTCGCTGCCGGAGCTCGAGCAGGCGCTCGCGTCGCCCAACGGCGGCATCGAGGTCGTCGAGGTCCGCACCCGGAGGGACAACCGGCGCGAGCTCGACGAGCGCATCCGTCGGCTCGCGCAACGCTGATCAAGCCGGGAGGACGGGATCACTCCACGATGGACCCATGACCGTCGCCACCGACACGTTCGCGCAGTTCGTGGACACCCTCGTCGACGTCCTCGACGACCACGACGCGTCGGGCGAGGAACTCGCGCTGCGGCTGCACTTCTCGCGGTTCCACTTCGACCGGATGATCAAGTCGGTCGCGGGGGAGCCGCCGAGCGCCTTCCGCCGGCGCATCCTGCTGGAGCGGTCGGCGTACCGGATGATCACCACCCGGGCGCCGCTGATCGACATCGCGGTCGAGGCGGGCTACGGCTCGCACGAGGCGTTCACCCGGGCGTTCAAGCAGGCGTACGGCGCCACGCCCGCCGCCTGGCGCAAGAAGCCCGGACACCTCCAGGTCCCCGCGCCGAGCGGGGTCCACTTCCACCCACCCGGCAGCATCCGGCTGCCCGCACGAGACAAGGTCACGCCCATGGAGCTGCTCACGAAGATGGTCGAGCACCACATCTGGCTCACCGGCGAGATGGTTCGCCTGGCTGAGCGCCTCACCGACGAGCAGCTCGACGAGGAGATCGAGCTCAACGTCGACGACGACCGGCAGACGATCCGGTCCCTGCTCAGCAGGCTCATCGGCCAGATGGGCATGTGGAACGCCGCGATGGCGACCCGCGACTACGACTGGTCGGTGGAGGAGCACGAGTCGCTGAGCTCGATGCGCGAGCGGCTCGCGGTCGAGGGCCCGACGTACCTCACGCACGTCCGCGACGTCGCCGACCACGGCCGCGTCGACGACACGTTCGTCGACGCGCTGTGCGAGCCGGCCGAGGTCTTCACCTACGGCGGGATGATCGCGCACGTCCTCACCTTCGCCGCCCACCGGCGCACGCTCGTCGTGCTCGCGTTCGGCAAGCACGGCCTCGAGGAGCTCGGCTGGGGCGACCCGATGCGCTGGGTCGCCGAGCCCGCCTGACCCCACCCTCGATTCGTCTGCGACGCCCAGCGGGAAATCTCGCCTGCAACCACAGACGAATCGGGTCCTCGCAGGCTCGGACACAATGGGCGCCGTGGAGATCGCGGTCCTGCTCGTGGCCATGGCCGTCGCCGTGCTGGCGTTCACCGCCCTGGCCGACCGCATCGACTTCCCGGCGCCGCTGCTGCTGATCGCGGTCGGCGTCGCGGGCTCGTACTTCCCGGGGGTCCCGGAGATCCACCTCGAGCCCGAGGTGGTGCTGTTCGGGCTGCTGCCGCCGCTGCTGTACGCCGCGGCGATCCAGACCTCGCTGGTCGACTTCAACGCCAACCGGCGCGCGATCCTGCTGCTGTCGGTCGGCCTGGTGGTGTTCACGACCCTGGGCGTGGGCGTCATCGTGCACGCCTTGATCCCCGACATCTCCTGGCCGATCTCGTTCGCGATCGGCGCCGTCGTCGCGCCTCCGGACGCGGTCGCGGCCACCGCCATCGCCCGGCGCATCGGGCTGCCCCGCAGGGTCGTGACCATCCTCGAGGGCGAGTCGCTGCTCAACGACGCCACGGCGCTGGTCGCGCTGCGTACCGCCATCGCCGCGATGTCGGCCGGCGTGGAGGCCTTCCACGTCGGGCAGGAGTTCCTCGTCGCGTCGTTGGGGGGAGCCGCCGTCGGCTTCGTCGTCTTCGTCATCGTCGCCAAGCTGCGCAAGCTGATCACCGACCCGGTGCTGGACACCGCGATCTCGTTCGTCGTCCCCTTCGTGGCCTTCATCGCCGCCGAGGAGATCCACGCCTCGGGGGTCATCGCAGTCGTCATCGCCGGCCTGCTGCTCGGGCACAAGGCGCCGGTCGTGCAGACCGCCCAGTCGCGGATCGCCGAACGGATGAACTGGCGGACCATCGCGTTCGTCCTGGAGAACACCGTCTTCCTGCTGATCGGCCTCCAGGCCGGCTGGATCGTCGCCGACGTCAGCGAGAGCACCCTGTCCACCGGGCGCATCGCGGCCGTGTGCGCCGCCGTCCTCGCGGGCTGCATCGTCCTCCGGATGGCCTGGGTGTTCGCGGCGCGCTACCTGTTGGTGCGTCCCGGCCCCGACCCCAGCACCGGCGTCCGGCCACCCTGGACGTTCACGCTCATCCTGGGCTGGGCCGGCATCCGTGGCGTGGTGACGCTGGCCGCCGCGTTCCTGATCCCGGCGGACACGCCGCACCGCGAGGTGCTGCTGCTCATCGCCTTCACCGTGGTGGCGGGCACGCTGTTCATCCAGGGCCTGTCGCTGCCGATGCTGGCCCGTCGCCTGCGTGTCCCGTCCCCCGACCCCATGGAGGACGCCCTCGCGCGCGCCACGCTCCTCCAGCAGGCGTCCAAGGCCGGCTACCAGGTGCTCACGGACATGGAGTACGACGACCAGCAGGGTGTCGTCGCGCTGGTCAAGCAGCGCATCGAGCAACGCAACTTCGCCGCCTGGGAACGACTGGGGACCCAGGCCGACACGGAGAGCCCGAGCGACCTGTACGCGCGGATCCGGCTGGCGATGCTGGACGCCGAGCGGGCGCGGGTCCTCGAGGTCCGCGACGCGGGCCAGGTCGCCAGCGAGGTGGTCAGCGAGGTGCTGGCCATGCTCGACGTCGAGGAGTCGATGATCGACGTCGCGCAGGCGAGCCGGGCGGAGCTCCAGACCGAGTACTCACGCGTCCGTCGTACCGGCGCCACGTGCGAGCACCTGGAGTCCCAGCCCGTCCAGGAGGTCCAGCAGGAGCCGTCGCCGGTCTGCCAGCGGTGCGTCGACGACGGCCTCGCGTGGGTCTCGCTGCGGATCTGCCTGGAGTGCCAGGAGATCGGCTGCTGCGACTCGTCGGTGGGGCGGCACGCGACGGCGCACTTCCGCGACACCACCCACCCGGTCATGCAGTCGGCGGAGCCGCTGGAGGACTGGCGGTGGTGCTACGTGCACCACGTGACCGCCTGACTCAGGCCGGGGGCTGCTCGGTGGGTGCCGCCGGTGCCGGCGGTGCCGGCGGCTCCGGGGGTGCTGCGGGAGCAGGAGGTGTCGCTGCTGCCGGCGCTGCGGGCGGGGCGGCCGGCGGGGCCGGCGGCGGCGGAGGCGGCGGAGGGGGCGGTGAGGTCACCAGCCGGAAGGGCGGCAGCTTGGCCTGCTGCTCGAGGGCCCACAGCGTGTTGACCAGCCGCTGGCGGTCGGCCTCGTCGATCGGCCGGCCGGTCGTGGTCAGGTAGGCGATCATGCCGAGGTCGCGGTAGGCCTGCTCGGAGTCGCGCACCTCGGTGGTGGCGAAGCTCGCCTTGAGGTCCTCGGCCGCTTCCTTGGCCTTGTCCATGAAACCCATGCCGGCTCCTCGAATCGTTCCCGCACCTGTCGTCCCGAGTGCCGCCGAGGATAGCCGCCGCAGATCAGCCGACCAGGGTCCGCACGGCGAGGGCGGCGATCACCAGGCCGGACACCCAGCCCGTCACCAACCGGCCGCGCTTGCTCGTCACCGACCGGCCGAGCACGGAGCCGAGGAGCACGAGGGTGAGCTGCCACGAGGCGCTCGCCACGAACGCCGCCAGCACGAACACCGTCCCCTCGGCCCAGCCGTCCGCGAGGTGCGGGTTGCCCAGCACGACCGCCACGAAGTACACGACCGTGGTCGGGTTGACCGCGGTCAGGGCGAGGAAGGCCGCGTAGGCCTGCCAGGGCCGGAGGTCACGTGCCGATGCGGGCGCCGCACCGCTGTGTCCGTCGCTGCGACGGGCCATCCAGACGGTGAGGACGGCGATCCCGAGCAGCACGAGTGCGGACGCGACCTGCAACCAGTCGGCGTACGGCCCGACCCTGGCGGCGATGGCGGCCCCGCCCACGACGGCGAGCGCGGCGTACCCGCCGTCCACCGTGGCCACGCCCATCGCGGCGGCCGAGCCGGTGCGGACGGAGGTACGGGCGGTGAGGGCGACGAGCAGCGCACCGACGGCGCCGATCGGGATGGCGATGGCCCAGCCGGTGACGAGTCCGGCGAGCACCACCTCGAGCACGCTCGGATTGTGGTGGTCCGAGGGCGAGGAGCGCTACTGGATAGGTCCGCCGGGGACCGCGTCGGGCCTTGACCGGTCCCCGGCGGGATCGTGGGGGTGCTGATCAGATCAGCACCAGGGGTAGACGAACAGGCTGTTGTCGCCCGCCCGGTGGTCGGCGAGGACGACGCTCAGCGGCAGCGGGTCGGGCAGCGTGCTCACGTCAGTGCCGGGGCGCGCCGTCACGCCGAGCTTGGTGACCGCGTACGAGATGGACAGACCGTCGCGGGCGACGTCGTCGAGGAGCCCGGCTCCCTGCAGCGTGGCGATGCCGGCCCGCTGGCAGGTGGTGTCGGGCTTCGCGGCCGAGGCGGAGGGTGAGGTTGCCACGGTGCCGGCCACGGCGAGACCGAGGGCGGCGACCCCGAGACCGATGCGAGCGGTGCTGGTGCGACTCATCTGACTGCCTCTCTGATGGTTGTCCAAGGTTTGTCGAATGAGAGGATTCTGCCCGACGTCCCGAGATCTGTCCACTCTTTGTCGAAGGTCGGGCGTAGGGTGTGCGAGGTGTACACCGTGAAGCACGCCGCGGCCCTGACCGGGATCCCGGCCGACACCCTGCGGATGTGGGAGCGGCGCTACGGCGTCGTCGCGCCGATCCGGTCGGAGGGTGGCTATCGGCTCTACGACGACGCGGCCATCGCACGACTGACGGCCATGCACGCGCTGGTGGCGGCCGGCTGGTCGGCGCGCCGGGCGGCCGAGCAGGTCGCGTCCGGCACCACCCTCGGACCCATGGGCGACGAGCCGGAGGAGCCGGCCGCGCAGTCCGACGACCTGGACCTCCTGGTGCGGCTGACCGAGGACCTCGACGCCACGACCCTGAGCCGGTCGCTCGACGAGGTCTTCGCGCGCACCGACTTCGAGACCTTCGCCGACGACTGGCTGATGCCGGCCCTGCTGCGTCTGGGCCAGGCCTGGCACCGCGGTGAGGTCTCCGTCGCCGGCGAGCACTTCGTCAGCGCGGGCGTGCACCGACGGCTGGCCGCCGCCCTCGACGCCGTACCTCCCCACGCCGGTGCCCCCCGGGTGCTGGTCGGCCTGGCCCGCGGCTCCCGGCACGAGCTCGGCGTCCTCACGTTCTCGGTCGCGCTGGCCCGCGCCGGCCTCGACGTGGTCTACGTCGGCGGTGACCTGCCACCCGACAGCTGGGTCGTGGCGGCGACGACGCAGCGACCCGCGGCCGTCGTGATCGGCGTCCCCGCCGCCGAGGACGTACCCGCCGTCCGCGACACCGTCGCCGCTCTCGCTGCGGCGCGGCCCGACCTGCCGGTCCTGCTCGGCGGCGGTCACCAGGAGCGGGTCAAAGCAGGCGAGCTCCTCGGCCACTCCCTCGGGACGGCGGCCACGTCGTTGGCCCGCCGCCTGGATGCCGTCCCGGCCTAGGCTGGCACCCATGCGGATCACCAAGTTCGGGCACGCCTGCATCCGGATCGAGCACGACGGCCACACCATCGTGGTCGACCCCGGCGGCTTCACCCAGCCGGAGGCGGTGGACGGCGCCGACGCCGTGCTGATCACCCACGAGCACCCCGACCACTACTTCCCGGAGCACCTCGCACGCACCGACGCCCCGGTCCTGACGATCGAGGCGGTCGCGAAGCGGATCCGCGACGAGGCGCCCGACATCGCCGAGCGGCTGACGGTCGTGTCGCCGGGGGAGTCGTTCGAGGCCGCCGGGCTCCCGGTACGCGCGGTCGGTGAGCTGCACGCGGTGATCCACCCGGACCTGCCGCGCTTCGACAACAGTGGCTACGTCGTCACGCTCGGCGACTCCACGATCTACCACCCCGGCGACGCGCTGACGCCGCCCGGCGAGCCGGTCGACCTGCTGTGCGTCGTCGTCTCCGCACCCTGGATGCGGGCCGCCGAGGCCGTCGACTTCGCCCGCCTCGTCGGGGCCCCGCGCAACCTCGCCATCCACGACCGGGTCTACTCCGAGGCCGGCCTGGGCATCGTCGACACCCACCTCACCCGCCTGCTCCCCGACTCCCAGTCCTACGTCCGCCTCGCCGACGGCGCCGACCTGGATTGAACTCTTAGTCGGCGTAGTCCCTGTCGTTTGGGCCCTTTTCCACAGGGCTGAGGGGCCCAAACGACAGGGACTATCCCGATTCAGCGGCCGACGAGAGCGTCGCGGACGGGGAGGAACTTGGCCTGGGCCTCGGCGAGCTCGGCCTCGGGGTCGGAGTCGGCGACGATGCCGCAACCGGCGAACAGGCGGACGGTGTCGCCGTGCACCTCGGCAGAGCGGAGGGCCAGGCCCCACTCGCCGTCGCCGGAGGCGTCCATCCAGCCGACCGGTCCGGCGTACCGCCCGCGGTCCATGCCCTCGAGCTCGGCGATCACGGCGGTGGCCACCGCGGTGGGCGTGCCGCCGACGGCCGCGCTCGGGTGCAGCGACGCGGCGAGCTCCAGCGACGAGACGGTCGCCGCGTCGTGGACCACGCCCGCGACGTCGGTGGCCAGGTGCATCACGTTGGGCAGGTGCAGGACGAACGGCGCCTCGGGCACGTTCATCGACGAGCAGTGCGGCTCGAGGGCCTCGGCGACCGACCGGACGGCGTACTCGTGCTCCTCGAGGTCCTTCGACGACCGGGCCAAGGTGGCGGCGAGGGCGAGGTCGGCGCCGTCGTCACCGGTACGACGGATGGTGCCGGCGAGCACCCGCGACGTGACCAGTCCGCGCTCGCGACGTACGAGCATCTCGGGCGTCGCGCCGAAGAGGTGGTCGACGTGGAAGGTCCAGCACATCGGGTAGTCCTCGGCCAGCCGGTGCAACGGCCACCGCACGTCGATCGGCGCGTCGGCGGTCGCGACGAGGTCGCGGGCCAGCACGACCTTCTCGAGGCCGTTGGCGTTGATGCGCGCAACAGCATCGGCCACGACGCCCATCCAGCGCTCGCCGTCGAGGGCGCCGTCGGCGAAGGCCACGTCGACCGGCGGCGCGGGAGGCTCCGTCGTGACCACCGCGGGGGGGTCGATCGCGGTGGGGCCGACGGTGGTCAGCCAGGTGACGCCTGCCCGGCGGCCCACGATGATCTCGGGGACGACGAGCACGGACTCTCCGGGCTCGTCGGCAAAGGCGAACGTGCCGAAGCACACGAGTCCGGTGCCGGGCTCGCCGACCTCGTCGCGCACGTCGGCGCGGCTGGTCGTCTCGGTCCACCACTTGTTGGCGTCGGCGAAGCGCGTCGAGCCGCTGGTCCGAACCTCGGCAGCGACACCCCAGCCGACCATGCCCTCGCCGCGGCGCAACCAGGCGACCGGGCTGTCGAGAGGGAGGATGTCGAGCAGGTCGGCGTCCGGGAGGTCGAGCAGCTCCGTGCGCACGACGAGGGGGCTCGACACGCGTCAGACCATACTCGCGGCGATCCGGCCCCTCGGCACCACGGCAGGTGTCTGCTTCGTCACGACCAGTACACGACGACGGTGTCGCCGACGCGTACCTGCGAGAACAGCCACTTGACGCCCTCGTAGTCGCGGATGTTCACGCAGCCGTGCGACGCGCCGTAGTAGCCGACGGAGGCGAAGTCCGACGAGTAGTGCACGGCCTGGCCGCCGGAGAAGAACATGGCGTACGGCATCTCCGAGCCGTACAGCTTCGAGACGTGGTCGGCGTTCATGAAGTACACGTGGAACAGGCCCTCGCGCGTCGGGGTGTCGTTGATCGTCGACCCGAACCGCGCGTCCAGCGTCAGCTGGACCTTGCCGTCGATCACCCAGCGCAGGGTGCGGCTGGTCTTGTCGATGCAGAGCACCCGACCGGTGCGGCACCGCGGGTCGAGCGCGCCGGGCTTCGGCTCGATGTTGAAGAGCTCCTCGTGGCTCGGCGTCACGGTCATGGCGTGCAGCCGGTCGAGGGTGCGCTTGTCGATCTTGCCGGTCACGGGGACCTGGCGCTTGGCCTGGAAGCCGCGCACCGCCGCGACCGTGCCGGCGTCGTACGTGCCGGTGACGTCGCCGAAGATCCACGCGATCTGCTTGAGCCGCGCCTGGGCGTCGCGCACGGTGTCGCCCTCGTCGCCGGCCTGGAGGATCGGTGGGCCGGGGTGGAAGACGTTGAACATCGCGTCGTGGCTGGGCGTCTTCGTCATCGCCTTCAACCGACGCCAGCTCCTGCGGTCGAGCACGCCGGTGCCCTTCAGGTGCCGCTTGACCTGGAAGCCCTGGACGGCCTCTTGGGTCGTCGGGTCGTACACGCCGGTCGTCACCTCGGGCAGCCACGCCAGCTGGTACAGCCGGCTCTGCAGCTCGCGCACCTGCTCGCCCTTGTCCCCGGGTCGCAGCACGACGGTCGGCAGCACGGGCTCGGGCTCCGGCGTGGCGGTCTCGGTGGGCGTGACCGTCGGGCTCGGCGAGGTCGTCGGTGTCTCGACCGGGACCGCGGGCTCCGACGGGGTCGGGCTCTGTTCGGCCACCGCCGGGCGGGCGATCCGCGGACCGAGCTCGGGGCCGGCGGACGGCGAGGAGTGTGCGACGGCGAGGCCGACGCCGTACGCCGCGCCGGCGGTGAGCAGGGACAGGACGGCGCTGGTGACGACGACTCGCCGAACATTGCCTGGGGCGGTCATGGATCGTGCCTCTTCCGGTCGGGCGAAACGGGGAAGTACCCGACGCCTCTCATCTTGACCTGAGGAAGACGCCCATCCGTGGCATTTGGTTGCGTGGCGCAGCGCGGACCTAGGCTCGGTTTCGTGACCCGCGCCGAGCTCGACAAGCAGCCGTCCGACGTCCAGCGGATGTTCGACGCGGTGGCGCGCCGCTACGACGTCACCAACGACGTGCTGTCGATGGGGCAGGACCGGCGCTGGCGCCGCGAGGTGCTTGCGGCCGTGGGCGCGCGCCCGGGGGAGCACGTGCTCGACCTGGCGGCGGGCACCGGTACGTCGAGCGAACCCTTCGCCGCGGCCGGCGCCGTGGTCGTCCCGTGCGACTTCTCGCTCGGCATGCTGAGAGTCGGAAAGAAGGCGCGCCCGGAGCTGCCCTTCACCGCCGGCGACGCGACCCGGCTGCCGTTCGCGGACGCCTCGTTCGACGCGGTGACGATCTCCTTCGGCCTGCGCAACATCGTCGACCCGGTCGCCGGCCTCCGCGAGATGCTCCGCGTGACCCGGCCGGGCGGCCGGCTCGTGGTCTGCGAGTTCAGCCACCCGACGTACGCGCCGGTCCGCACCGTGTACCTCGAGTACCTGATGAAGGCACTCCCGACGATCGCCCGCGCCGTCTCGTCCTCGCCCGACGCCTACGTGTACCTCGCCGAGTCCATCCGGGCCTGGCCCGACCAGCCCGGCCTGGCCGCGATGCTGGCCGAGGCCGGCTGGCTGTCCCCCGAGTGGCGCAACCTCTCCGGCGGCATCGTCGCCCTCCACCGCGCCACCGCCTGACCCGCGAGTTTCGCCTCGGTGGTCGAGGTGCGAGTTGCGCCTAGCGTGACCTCGCTTGCCGCCAGTTCAGGCGACGCGCAAGCTCGAGGCGTCACGCGGCCGCAACTCCAATCAATTTAGGGCACGGCATCGTGCGTTAAATGGCCAGGTCAGCGGGCGTCTCGGGGCGTCGAACCCCGGGGTGCGATCTGGTCCGTCACCGTCCTAGACTGTGCGCGGCGCTGCTCGTGAACCCGTTCACAAGGTCACAATCTCGTGACCGGGGTCACATCCGGGCGGGTCTGTCGAGGGTGGAAGGACGCACGCCGCATGGAGCTGTACACGCCGATCCTGGCGTTGGCCGCGCTGGCGACCGGATTCGCGGTCTTCTCGGTGGTGGTCAGCTCGCTGATCGGGCCCCGCGCGCTACAACCGGGCCAAGCTGGACTCCTACGAGTGCGGCATCGAGCCCACCCCACAGCCGGTCGGCGGTGGCCGGTTCCCGGTCAAGTACTTCATCACCGCGATGCTCTTCATCGTCTTCGACATCGAGATCGTCTTCCTCTACCCGTGGGCCGTGCGCTTCGACGCGATGGCGTTCTTCGGGCTCGTGGAGATGGTCATCTTCATCGCCACCGTGTTCGTCGCCTACGTCTACGTGTGGCGCCGCGGCGGCCTCGAGTGGGATTGAGCATGGGACTGGAGGTGATCCGTCATGGGTCTTGAGGAGAAGCTGCCGAGCGGTGTGCTGCTGACGACCGTCGAGGGCGTCGCCGGCTACATGCGCAAGGCGTCGTTCTGGCCGGCGACGTTCGGGCTGGCCTGCTGCGCGATCGAGATGATGACGTCGGGCGGACCGAAGTACGACCTCGCCCGCTTCGGCATGGAGGTCTTCCGCGCCAGCCCCCGCCAGGCCGACCTGATGATCGTGGCCGGCCGCGTCAGCCAGAAGATGGCCCCGGTCCTGCGCCAGATCTACGACCAGATGGCCGAGCCCAAGTGGGTGCTGGCGATGGGCGTCTGCGCCAGCTCCGGCGGCATGTTCAACAACTACGCGATCGTCCAGGGTGTCGACCACGTCGTGCCCGTCGACATGTACCTCCCGGGCTGCCCGCCCCGGCCCGAGATGCTCATCGACGCGATCCTCAAGCTGCACGACCAGATCCAGCACGGCAAGCTCGGCGCGAACCGCGCCCAGCAGATCCAGGAGCTCGAGGCCAACGCCCTTCTGGCCCTGCCGACCGGTGACCGGAAGGGCCTGCTGCGGTGAGCCCGGACAACACCGAGAAGGCTCCGCAGGTCCCCGAGGCCAAGACGCAGGACCCGTCCACCGACGTCGTCGCCGCCGACGCCCAGGTCGACCAGGCCGTCGGCGTCCGCCGCGGCATGTTCGGCACCAAGGGCACCGGCGACACCAGTGGCTACGGCGGTCTCGTCGCGCCCGTCGTCCTGCCGGGTGCGGCCCAGCGCCCGTACGGCGGGTGGTACGACGAGGTGGCCGACGCGCTGGAGGCGACCATCCCCGTCGACCGCGTCGTGATCGACCGCGGCGAGGTCACCTTCCACGTCCGCCGCGAGGACCTGCCCATCGTGGCTCGCACCCTCCGCGACGACCCCGCGCTGCACTTCGAGTTCTGCTCCGGCGTCAGCGGCGTGCACTACCCCGGCGACGCCGGCCGCGAGCTGCACGCGGTCTACCACCTGCTGTCGATGACCTACAACCGCCGCATCCGGCTCGAGGTCACCGCTCCGGACGCCGACCCGCACATCCCGAGCATCGTCGACGTCTACCCCACCAACGACTGGCACGAGCGCGAGACCTACGACATGTTCGGCATCATCTTCGACGGCCACCCCGCGCTGGTCCGGATCCTGATGCCCGACGACTGGCCGGGTCACCCGCAGCGCAAGGACTACCCCCTGGGTGGCATCCCCGTGGAGTACAAGGGCGGATCCATCCCGCCGCCCGACGAGCGGAGGTCGTACAGCTGATGAGCACCGACCAGGACATGTACGCAGGGAACGCCGAGACCGCCGAGGGTCGCGTCTTCACCGTCACCGGTCAGGACTGGGACTCGATCACCCAGGGCCTCAGCGACGAGGTCGCCGACGAGCGCGTCGTCGTCAACATGGGCCCGCAGCACCCGTCGACGCACGGGGTGCTCCGCCTGATCCTCGAGCTGGAGGGCGAGACGGTGACCGAGGCCCGCTGCGGCATCGGCTACCTGCACACCGGCATCGAGAAGAACATGGAGTACCGCTCCTGGGTGCAGGGCGTCACGTTCTGCACGCGGATGGACTACCTCTCCCCGTTCTACAACGAGATGACCTACACCCTCGGCGTCGAGCGGCTGCTCGGCATCGAGGACGACATCCCCGAGAAGGCCGAGGTCATGCGGGTGCTCCTCATGGAGCTCAACCGCATCTCCTCGCACCTGGTCTGCATCGCCACCGGCGGCATGGAGATCGGCGCCCTCACGGTGATGACGATCGGCTTCCGCGAGCGCGAGCTGGTGCTCGACCTGTTCGAGCTGATCACCGGGCTGCGCATGAACCACGCGTTCATCCGGCCGGGCGGCGTCGCCCAGGACCTGCCCCGCGGCGCGCTCGACCAGATCAAGGACTTCGTCGCGCTGATGAAGAAGCGGCTGCCCGAGTACGCCGCGCTCTGCAACGCGAACCCGATCTTCAAGGGCCGCCTCGAGGGCGTCGGTCACCTCGACCTCGAGGGCTGCCTGGCGCTCGGGATCAGCGGCCCGGTGCTGCGCAGCACCGGCTACGCGTGGGACCTCCGCAAGACCCAGCCGTACTCCGGCTACGAGGACTACGAGTTCGACGTCCAGACCTGGGACACCTGCGACTCCTACGGTCGGTTCCGGATCCGCCTCAACGAGATGTGGGAGTCGCTGCGCATCGTCGAGCAGGCCGCCGCGCGCCTGGGCAACCTCGAGGGCGCCCCGGTGATGGTGGCCGACAAGAAGATCGCGTGGCCCAGCCAGCTCGCGATCGGCAGCGACGGCATGGGCAACAGCCTCGACCACATCCGCCACATCATGGGCGAGTCCATGGAGGCGCTGATCCACCACTTCAAGCTGGTGACCGAGGGCTTCCGCGTCCCGGCGGGCCAGGCCTACGTGCCGGTCGAGTCGCCCCGCGGCGAGCTCGGCGCCCACGTCGTCTCCGACGGCGGCACCCGCCCGTTCCGTGCCCACTTCCGCGACCCGTCGTTCACCAACCTCCAGGCCACCAGCGTGATGAGCGAGGGCGGACAGGTCGCCGACGTGATCGTGGCCATCGCCAGCATCGACCCCGTGATGGGAGGCGTCGACCGATGAGTCAGCCAATCGATCCGGCCGTCGACGACAAGACCTACGCCGAGCTGCAGGAGATCGCGGCCCGCTACCCCGAGCCGCGCTCGGGTCTGCTGCCGATGCTGCACCTCGTGCAGTCGGCCCACGGCCGGGTCACGCCCGAGGGCATCGAGGCCTGCGCCGACATCCTCGGCATCAGTGCCGCCGACGTCAGCGGTGTCGCGACGTTCTACACGATGTACAAGCGCCGCCCGGTCGGCGACTACCACGTCGGCGTCTGCACCAACACGCTCTGCGCGGTGATGGGTGGCGACGTGATCTTCGACCGTCTCAAGACCCATCTCGACGTCGGCAACGACGAGACCACGGCCGACGGCAAGGTCACCCTCGAGCACATCGAGTGCAACGCGGCTTGCGACTACGCCCCGGTGATGACGGTCAACTGGGAGTTCATGGACAACATGACCCCCGAGTCCGCCACCCAGCTGGTCGACGACCTGCGCGAGGGCACCGAGGTCACCTCGACCCGAGGCCCGCGGATCGTCACCTGGCGCCAGGCCGAGCGGGTGCTCGCCGGCTTCCCCGACGGCCTCGTCGACGAGGGTCCTGCGGCCGGTCACGCCTCGTTGGTCGGTCTCGGCATCGCCCGCGAGAACGGCTGGGAGGCGCCGGACAGCTCAGCGGGTCGCGAGACAGGCGCCGACGCGCCTTCGGCAGCCAGTGACCAGAGCAACCACGCCAAGTCGGCGGCCGTCGAGGAGTCGACCAGCTCGGACGAGACAGCAGCTGAGAAGGACGAGGCGAAGTGACCGACGTACTGACCCCCGTCCTCACCAAGAACTGGGACGCCGACCGCGCCTGGACCCTGCCCTCGTACGAGGACCAGGGCGGCTACCAGGCCCTGGAGAAGGCCCTCGGCATGGCCCCCGAGGCGATCGTCGAGGAGGTCAAGGAGTCCGGCCTGCGCGGCCGTGGCGGCGCGGGTTTCCCGACGGGCATGAAGTGGAGCTACATCCCGCAGGACAACCCGAAGCCCAAGTACCTCGTGGTCAACGCCGACGAGTCCGAGCCGGGCACCTGCAAGGACATCCCGTTGATGATGGCGAGCCCGCACACGCTCGTGGAGGGCGTGATCATCAGCTCCTTCGCCATCCGCGCCAACACGGCGTTCATCTACATCCGCGGCGAGGTGCTCCACGTCATCCGCCGTGTCCAGGCCGCCGTCGACGAGGCTTATGCCGCGGGTCACCTCGGCGCTGGGCTCAACGGCAAGGGCATCCACGACTCCGGCTACCACCTCGACGTCATCGTGCACGCGGGCGCGGGCGCCTACATCTGTGGCGAGGAGACCGCGCTGCTCGAGGGTCTCGAAGGCCGTCGCGGCCAACCACGTCTGCGGCCGCCGTTCCCCGCCGTCGCCGGCCTCTACGCCAGCCCGACGGTGATCAACAACGTCGAGTCGATCGCCTCGGTGCCCAGCATCATCGAGCACGGCCGCGAGTGGTTCGCCTCGATGGGCACCGAGAAGTCCAAGGGCTACGGGATCTTCAGCCTCTCGGGCCACATCACCAAGCCCGGGCAGTACGAAGCCCCGCTGGGCATCACCCTCCGTGAGCTGATCGAGCTCGCCGGCGGTGTCCGTGACGGTCACCAGCTGAAGTTCTGGACGCCCGGCGGGTCGAGCACGCCGCTGCTGACCGACGAGCACCTCGACGTGCCCCTCGACTTCGAGGGCGTCGGCGCCGCGGGCTCGATGCTCGGCACCCGCGCGCTGCAGATCTTCGACGAGACCACCTGCGTGGTTCGCGCCGTACTCCGATGGACCGAGTTCTACAAGCACGAGTCCTGCGGCAAGTGCACGCCGTGCCGCGAGGGCACGTGGTGGCTGGTGCAGGTGCTGGCCAAGCTCGAGCGCGGCATCGGCAGCGAGGCCGACCTCGACCTCCTGCTCGACCAGTGCGACAACATCATGGGCCGCTCGTTCTGCGCGCTGGCCGACGGCGCGGTCAGCCCGATCCAGAGCTCGATCGAGTACTTCCGCGACGAGTACGTCGCCCACCTGACGCACGGCGGCTGCCCGTTCGACCCGGCCGCCTCCACGCTCTTCGCCACCGCAGGAGCCCGGCGATGACCCAGGCACCCGAGAAGACAGATCTCGTCACGCTGACCATCGACGGCATCCAGGTCAGCGTCCCCAAGGACACCCTGCTGATCCGCGCGGCGGAAGAGGTCGGCGTCCAGATCCCGCGGTTCTGCGACCACCCGCTCCTCGAGCCGGTCGGCGCCTGCCGCCAGTGCCTGGTGGACATCCCGGACGCCGGCAACGGTCGCCCGTTCCCGAAGCCCCAGGCCTCCTGCACGCTGCCGGTCGCCGAGGGCATGGTCGTCAACACCCAGGCCACGTCGGCCGTCGCCGACAAGGCGCAGCAGGGGATCATGGAGTTCCTGCTGATCAACCACCCGCTCGACTGCCCCGTCTGCGACAAGGGTGGCGAGTGCCCCCTGCAGAACCAGGCCATGTCCAACGGCCGCGGCGAGTCCCGGTTCGCGGTGTCGGGCGGGGTCAAGCGCACCTTCCCCAAGCCGATCAACATCTCCGCGCAGGTGCTGCTCGACCGCGAGCGCTGCGTGCTCTGTGCGCGCTGCACCCGGTTCTCCGAGCAGATCGCGGGCGACCCGTTCATCTCGCTCCTCGAGCGGGGTGCCCTGCAGCAGGTGGGCATCTACGAGAAGGAGCCGTTCGAGTCGTACTTCTCGGGCAACACCATCCAGATCTGCCCGGTCGGCGCGCTCACCTCCGCCGAGTACCGCTTCCGCTCGCGACCGTTCGACCTGGTCTCCACGCCGGCGGTCGCCGAGCACGACGCCTGCGGCTCCGCGATCCGCGTCGACCACCGTCGCGGCAAGGTGATGCGTCGCCTCGCGGGCAACGACCCCGAGGTGAACGAGGAGTGGATCACCGACAAGGACCGCTTCGCGTTCCACTACGCCACCGCCCCGGATCGGATCACCTACCCCCAGGTGCGTGACGAGGACGGCTCGCTGCGGCCCGCGTCGTGGCCCGAGGCGTTCACCGTCGCCGCGCGTGGCCTGGCCGCGGCCGGCGCGTCCGCCGTGCTGACCGGCGGCCGGATCACCGCTGAGGACGGCTACGCCTACAGCAAGTTCGCGCGCGTCGCTCTCGGCACCAACGACATCGACTTCCGCGCCCGACCGCTGTCCGCCGAGGAGACCTCGTTCCTCGGGGCCGAGGTCGTGCTCCGTCAGAGCGCGACGTACGGCGACCTCGAGGCCGCCGCGACCGTGGTGCTGGCCGGTCTCGAGCCCGAGGACGAGGCGGGCGCGATCTTCCTGCGCCTGCGCAAGGCGACGCAGCGTGGGAAGGCGCCCACCCGCGTCGTCTCCATCGCGCCGTTCATGTCCCGCGGCCTGCAGAAGCTCGGCGGCCAGCTCGTCGAGACCCGGCCCGGCCGCGAGGCGCTGGCCCTCCAGGACCTGCTCGGCCATGGCGACTTCGGCATCGACGCGACGTCGGTGATCCTCGTCGGTGAGCGTCTCGCGACGTCCCCGGGGGCGCTCAGCGCCGCGGCCGAGGTCGCCGCCAAGACCGGCGCCAAGCTCGCGTGGGTGCCGCGACGTGCGGGCGACCGGGGCGCGGTCGAGACCGGCTGCCTGCCCACGCTGCTGCCCGGAGGACGGCCGGTCGCCGACCCGTCGGCTCGCGTCGACGCCGCCACCACCTGGGGCGTCGACGGCCTGCCCGAGACGGCCGGGCGTGACGCGGACGAGATCGTGGTCGCCGTCAACGCCGGCGAGGTCTGGGGACTGGTCGTGGGCGGTGTGGACCCCGACGACACGGCCGACCCCGCGGCGTTCCGTGCGGCGCTCGACCGGGCGTCGTTCGTGGTCGCGCTCGAGCAGCGGGAGACCGACGTGACGCGCGTGGCCGACGTGGTCTTCCCCGTCGCGCCCGTCAGCGACAAGTCCGGCACCTTCGTCACCTGGGAGGGCCGTCCGCGGCCGTTCGAGGCCGTGCTCAGCTCGCCGACGTCGCTGCCCGACCTCCGCATCCTCGCCGGCATCGCCGAGGAGCTCGGCACGCCGCTCGGGTTCCGCACCGTCGCCGAGGCACGTGCCCAGATGGAGGACATGGGTCCCTGGGACGGTGACCGCGCCGCGCTCGAGGCCGTGCAGGCCCACGACGTCTCCGATCCCGGAGTCACGCTCGCGACCTGGAAGCAGATGCTCGACAACGGCTCGATGCAGGACGGCGACGACAACCTGCGCGCCACCGCGCGGATGCCGATCGTGCGCGTGAGCGCCACCGTGTACGACGCCCTCGGGCCCAGCATCACCGTCACCGGTGACCGCGGGTCGGTCACCCTGCCGGCGGTCATCGCCGAGATCGCCGACGACGTGGTGTGGCTGCCGGCCAACTCCACCGGGCGCGGCCTGCTCGCGGACGTCGGACTCCCAGGCAGCACCGTCACCCTGAAGGGAGCAGCATCGTGATGCTCACCAGCTCGATCGGCCTGCTCACCGACATCGACAACCCGACGCTCAGCGACTTCGGCCACGACCCGGGCTGGGTGATCGCGCTCAAGGCCGTGCTGATCTTCGTGGTCCTGGTCCTGTTGACGCTCTTCAACATCTGGTGGGAACGCCGCGTGGTGGCCCGGATGCAGCACCGCATCGGCCCCAACGTGAACGGACCCTTCGGGCTCCTGCAGTCGCTGGCCGACGGCGTCAAGCTGGCGCTCAAGGAGGACATCACCCCGAAGGCCGCCGACAAGGTCGTCTTCATCCTGGCGCCGGTGATCGCGGTCGTCCCGGCGTTCGTGGCGTTCTCGGTCATCCCGTTCGGCCCGATGGTGACCATCCCGTTCACCGACACCCAGACGCCGTTGCAGCTCACCGACATGCCCGTGGCCGTCCTGTTCGTGCTGGCCATCGCGTCGATCGGCATCTACGGAATCGTCCTCGGCGGCTGGTCCAGCGGGTCGACGTACTCCCTCCTGGGAGGCCTGCGCTCCAGCGCGCAGATGATCTCCTACGAGGTCGCCATGGGGCTCGCCCTCGTGGCGGTCTTCCTCTACGCCGGCTCGATGTCGACCTCGCAGATCGTCGCCGCGCAGGACGACCTGTGGTTCGGGCTGATCCTGCTGCCGTCCTTCGCCATCTACACGATCTCGATGGTCGGCGAGACCAACCGCGCGCCGTTCGACCTCCCCGAGGCCGAGGGCGAGCTGGTCGGCGGCTTCCACACGGAGTACTCGTCGCTGAAGTTCGCCCTGTTCTTCCTGGCCGAGTACATCAACATGGCCACGGTGGCAGCGCTCGCCACGACCCTGTTCCTCGGCGGCTGGCACGCGCCGTTCTGGATCGACACGTTCTGGCCAGGCGCCAACGAGGGCTACGTGCCGTTGATCTGGTTCTTCGGCAAGATCCTGTTCTTCATCTTCATCTTCATCTGGCTGCGCGGCTCGCTGCCCCGTCTCCGCTACGACCAGTTCATGGCCTTCGGCTGGAAGCGGCTGATCCCGATCTCGTTGGTCTGGATCGTCGCGGTCGGGACGATCCGCTCGATCTCCCTCGAGGGCTCGATCGACCGCAGCTACCTGCTCATCGGGATCGGCGTGCTCGCCGTGCTGTTCCTCGTGATGTTCTTCGTCGGCGAGGACTCCGAGCAGGCCGACCAGGCCGACCAGGCCGCCGAGACCACCGAGGCGCCGGTGAAGGCGGGCGGCTTCCCCGTCCCGGCGATGCCTGCCGGCGGCGCGGTCCGCGGGGCTGCGGCGCCGCTCGAGTTCGGGCGCCGCGAGCCGCAGCCGGCGACGGTGTCCAGCACCGTCGGCGACTCACCGACAGACCCCCAGGACGCGGCGACGACGGAGGAGCGGATCGATGGCTGAACCCACCTCGGGGGCCAAGAGCCTCAAGGAGCAGTTCTGGGACCCGGTCGCCGGCTTCGGCGTCACGTTCCGGACGATGTTCAAGAAGGTCGTCACCGAGCAGTACCCCTTCGAGAAGATGCCCACGGCGCCGCGCTTCCACGGCCGGCACCAGCTCAACCGCTGGCCCGACGGCCTCGAGAAGTGCATCGGGTGCGAGCTGTGCGCCTGGGCCTGCCCGGCCGACGCGATCTACGTCGAGGGCGCGTCCAACAGCGACGGGCCAGACGGCGAGCGGTTCAGCCCGGGCGAGCGCTACGGCCGGGTCTACCAGATCAACTACCTGCGCTGCATCCTGTGCGGGCTGTGCATCGAGGCGTGCCCCACCCGCGCGCTGACGATGACCAACGAGTACGAGCTGGCCGACAACAACCGCGCCGACCTGATCTACGAGAAGTCCGACCTGCTGGCGCCGCTGCTGCCCGGCATGGAGCAGCCGCCGCACCCGATGCGGCTCGGCGACGACGAGGGCGCCTACTACCGCGGCGAGTTCGCGGCTCCCGAGCCGAAGGAGGCGACCCCGTGATCTTCTGGATCCTGGCGCCGATCATGGTGATCGCGGCCCTCGGCATCCTGTTCGTCCGCAAGGCGGTCCACGCCGCGCTCCTGCTGGCCGTGGTGATGATCAGCCTCGCGTTCCTCTACGCCTCCCTCGACGCCCCGTTCCTGTTCGCGGTGCAGATCATCGTCTACACCGGCGCGATCCTGATGCTGTTCCTGTTCGTCGTGATGCTGGTCGGTGTCGACGCCTCCGACTCGGTCGTCGAGACGATCCGTGGCCAACGCGTCCTGGCCATCATCGGCGGGCTGCTGCTCGGGCTGGTGCTCGTCATCGGCCTCAGCCAGATGGCGCTGGGCACGGTGGTCGGCCTCGACGAGGCCAACGCGGGCGGCAACGTCGAGGCCCTCGCCGACATCCTGTTCTCGCGCTACGTCTTCGCGTTCGAGACCACCAGCGCGCTGCTCATCACGGCTGCGGTCGGTGCGATGGTGCTGGCCCACCGCGAGCGCCTGGTGCCCAAGTCGTCGCAGGCCGACCTGGCCAACCAGCGGGTCCGCGACTACGGAGAGCACGGCCTGCACCTCGGGCCGATGCCGGCTCCCGGCGTCTACGCCCGGCACAACGCGGTCGACACCCCCGCGCTGCTGCCTGATGGCACCGCCGCCGAGTCATCGGTGTCGCGGGTGCTCATCGCGCGCGGCACGGTGCGGTCGGCGCCGGCGATGGCCGACGACGTACCTGCCGTGGAGCGGCAGCTCAGCGGTGACCGGGACCCGAGCGCGCACCCGTCCGCCTCCTCGCGCGACGAGGAGGAGACGTCGTGACCCAGTACGTCATCCTCTCGGCGATCCTGTTCACGATCGGCTCGGTCGGGGTGCTGACCCGCCGCAACGCGCTGGTCGTCTTCATGTGTGTCGAGCTCATGCTCAACGGCAGCAACCTGGCCCTGGTCGCCTTCGCCAAGCAGCACGGCAACCTCGACGGTCAGGTGGCGGCGTTCTTCGTGATGGTCGTCGCGGCCGCCGAGGTCGTGGTCGGTCTGGCGATCATCATGACCATCTTCCGCACCCGCCGTTCGGCCTCGGTCGACGACGCGAGCCTGCTGAAGTTCTAGGAGTAGAGCGCAGATGTTTTCCCTTCACGAAGGCGCCCACATCCCCGTGGTCGACCCCTCGGCGGCGGACGGCGCCTTCAGCCTGCTCTGGCTGGTCGTCGCGCTGCCCGCCCTGGGCGCCGTGGTGCTGCTCGTCGGCGGCCCGCTGGCCCGAGGCAGGATCGACAAGTGGGCTCACCTGCTCGGCACGGCGCTGCCCGTCGGGTCGTTCCTGGTCAGCCTGCTGCTGTTCGTCCAGCTGCTGGGGCGCGCCGACGACGACCGGCAGGTCTCGCAGCACCTCTTCACGTGGTTCGAGGCCGGGAGCCTGAAGGTCAACTTCGACCTGCTCTACGACCCGCTGTCCGCGCTGTTCCTGCTGCTGATCACCGGCGTGGGCTCGCTGATCCACATCTACTCCATCGGCTACATGGAGCACGACCCGCGCCGGCGTCGGTTCTTCGGCTACCTGAACCTGTTCGTCGCCGCCATGCTGATGCTCGTCCTGTCGGCCAACTACCTGGGGCTGTTCCTCGGCTGGGAGGGCGTCGGCCTGGCGTCGTACCTGCTGATCGGCTTCTGGCAGCACAAGCAGTCCGCCGCGGCCGCCGCCAAGAAGGCCTTCATCGTCAACCGGGTCGGTGACATCGGCCTGTCGATGGGCATCGCACTGATGTTCACGACGTTCGGAAGCGTCGACTTCTCCACGGTCAGCGAGCTGGCCGGCGAGACGTCCGAGACCACCATGACCGTCCTCGGCCTGCTGCTCCTGCTGGCCGCCTGCGGCAAGTCGGCCCAGGTGCCGCTCCAGTCCTGGCTGCTCGACGCCATGGAGGGCCCGACCCCGGTGTCCGCCCTGATCCACGCGGCGACGATGGTGACCGCGGGCGTCTACCTCATCGTGCGCAGCAACTTCATCTTCGACCGCGCGCCCGACGCCCAGACCGTCGTCGTGGTCGTCGCCGTCGTCACGCTCCTGTGGGGCGCGATCATCGGCTGCGCCAAGGACGACATCAAGAAGACCCTGGCCGGCTCGACGATGAGCCAGATCGGCTACATGATGCTCGGCGCCGGTCTCGGCGTCGCCGGCTACGCCTTCGCGATCTTCCACCTGCTCAACCACGGCTTCTTCAAGGCCAACATGTTCCTCGGCGCCGGCTCGGTGATGCACGGCATGGACGACGACGTCGAGATGCGGCACTACGGCGCTCTGCGCAAGGCGATGCCGATCACCTTCGTGACCTTCACCTTCGGCTATCTCGCGATCATCGGTGTCCCTCCCTTCTCCGGGTTCTGGTCCAAGGACAAGATCATCGAGGTGGCGCTGGCCGACTCGTGGTTCGTGGGCCTGCTCGCCGTGCTCGGCGCGGGCATCACCGGCTTCTACATGACGCGCCTGATGCTGATGACCTTCTTCGGCGAGAAGCGCTGGGAGGACGGTGTCCACCCCCACGAGTCGCCGAAGGTGATGACGATCCCGCTCATCGTGCTGGCCGCTCTCTCGGCCCTGGGTGGCCTGATGCTGCTCAACGACTGGATCGTGGACTTCCTGGCCCCGGTCACCGGAACAGCGGAGCACGTCGAGCCGCCCATTCCCGCCTGGTCGGTGTCCGTCCTGGTGCTGGTGGTCGTGGCCGTGGGCGTCACCATCGCCTGGTTCCTGGTCGGCAAGCGTGAGGTCCCGCGGACCGCTCCGACGGACGTCTCCTGGGCGACCAACGCCGCCCGGGCCGACCTCTACGGCGACGCGATCAACGACACGTTGGTGGTGGCGCCTGGCGCGGTCCTCGTCCGCAACCTCACGTCCTTCGACCAGCACGGTGTCGACGGCGTGGTCGAGGGCGGGTCGAGGGGCATCGGCGGGATCGGCATGCTCCTGCGACGCACCCAGAACGGCTACGTCAGGTCCTACGCACTCTCGCTGCTCGGCGGCGCCCTCCTCGTCATCCTCGCGCTCCTGGCGGTGAACTTCTCGTGAACGACTTCCCCTGGCTGACAGCCCTGATCGTCGTGCCGCTCGTCGGCGCGGTCGTGACGGCTGCCCTGCCCTACGAGGGCGACAAGTCGCAGCCCAAGAAGATCGCGTTGGGCTTCTCGGTGCTGACGCTCGTGCTCGCGGCCGTGATGGCCACCCAGTACAACGCCGATGGCGGCTTCCAGTTCACCGAGACCCACGAGTGGATCAACGTCTTCGGCGCCCACTACGCGCTCGGCGTCGACGGCATGGCGCTCGTGCTGGTGCTGCTCACCACCCTGCTCGTGCCCGTCGTCATCGGCGCCTCGTGGTTCGACGCCGACCAGGGCAACACCAAGGCGTTCTTCGCCTGGGCCCTCGCGCTCGAGGCCCTGTCGCTAGGCGTGTTCATGGCGACCGACGTCTTCCTCTTCTACGTGCTCTTCGAGGCCTCGCTGGTACCGGGTTACTTCCTCATCGGCGGGTTCGGCCGCGAGGGTCGCCAGAAGGCCGCGATCAAGTTCCTGATCTTCCAGCTCGCCGGCGGTCTGGTGATGCTCGCCGCGGTCGTCGGCCTGTACGCCGTGTCCGCGGACGCCGGCCACCCGACGTACCTGCTGAGCGAGCTCTCGCAGATCGACATCGACCCCGACACCCAGAAGTGGCTGTTCGCCGGCTTCTTCTTCGCGTTCGCGGTCAAGGCGCCGCTCTTCCCGGTGCACACCTGGCTGGCCGACGCGACAGGAAAGGCGACTCCCGGCACGAGCGTGCTGCTGGTGTGCGTCCTCGACAAGATCGGTACGTACGCCATGCTGCGCTACTGCCTCGGGCTGTTCCCCGACGCGTCGCAGTGGGCGACGCCGTTCGTGGTCACCCTGGCGCTGATCTCGATCGTGTACGGCGCCCTCATCGCCATCGGACAGGACGACATCCTGCGCCTGATCGGCCTGACCTCGCTGAGCCACTTCGGCTTCATCGTGCTGGGCATCTTCGTGTTCACCACGCAGGGCACGTCCGGCTCGATCCTCTACATGGTCAACCACGGGGTCGCGACTGCGGCGCTGTTCCTGGCCGCGGGCTACCTGGTCCACCGCAAGGGCACGACCTCGATCTCGGCGATCACCGGCGTCGAGAAGACCGCCCCGGTGCTGGCCGGCGTGTTCCTGGTCTCCGGGCTCGCCGTGCTCGGCCTCCCGGGCCTGTCGCAGTTCGTCTCCGAGATCATGGTCATCATCGCGGCGTTCCAGCACCACTGGTGGATCGGCGCGATCGCGGTCTCGGCCATCGTGCTGGCCGCCTGGTACATCCTGTGGATGTACCAGCGTCTCTTCACCGGCCCGGGCGTCACGGGCGTCGAGGTCAAGGACCTCAACCGCCGGGAGATCGGTGCGCTCGCGCCGCTCCTGCTGGCCCTGGTGCTGTTCGGCTTCTACCCGATGCCGCTGCTGGACGTGATCAACCCCGCCACCACGACGATCCTCGAGAACGTCGGCGTGCACGATCCCGCGCCCACCGTCGACACCGCTGGGCAGGAGAGCCACTGATGGACGACTTCGTCAAGCCCACCCTCGAGTACGGCCACCTCTCGCCGCTCTTCATCATCTTCGGTATCGCCTGCCTCGGCGTGCTCGTCGAGGCGTTCGTGCCCCGCAAGCACCGCTACCTCGTGCAGGTCACGCTCGCGATCGGCGGCGTGCTGCTCACCCTCGCGGCCGTCATCTGGGTCGCGTACGGGTTGGACATGCACGGCGATGACGCGCGCGGGATCATCGGCTCGATGGGGACCGTCGTCGTCGACGGCCCGAGCGTCTTCCTGTGGGGGCTGATCCTGCTCTTCACCCTCGGCGGCTGCCTGCTCTTCGCCGAGCGGCAGCTCGACGGTGGGGTGTCGGCGTTCGCCGGCCAGGCCGCCGCGCTGCCGGGGACCGAGGCCGAGCGCCGCTCTGCCGGCCTCGAGCACACCGAGGTCTACCCGCTGCTGCTGTTCGCGGTCTTCGGCATGATGCTGTTCCCGGCGTCGGGCGACCTGCTCACGATGTTCGTCGCGCTCGAGGTGCTGTCGCTGCCGCTCTACCTGCTGTGTGGTCTCGCCCGTCGGCGCCGGTTGCTGAGCCAGGAGGCCGCGCTCAAGTACTTCGTGCTCGGTGCGTTCTCGTCCGGCTTCTTCCTCTACGGCGTGGCGCTGATCTACGGCTACTCCGGCTCGATGAACCTCGGCGAGATCAACGACGCCGTCCGCAACGACGCCTCCAACCAGGCCCTGCTGCTCATCGGCATGGGCATGATGGCCGTCGGGCTGCTCTTCAAGGTCGGCGCCGTGCCTTTCCAGGCCTGGACCCCCGACGTCTACCAGGGTGCCCCGACCGCCGTCACGGCGTTCATGTCCGCGGCCACCAAGGCGGCGGCGTTCGGCGCGATGCTGCGGCTCTTCTACGTCGCCTTCGGTTCAGACCGCTGGAGCTGGCAGCCGATGCTGTGGGTCGTCGCGATCCTCACCATGTCGGTCGGCGCGGTGATGGCAGTGACCCAGCGCGACGTGAAGCGGATGCTGGCGTACTCCGCCATCGCGCACACCGGCTTCCTGCTCACCGGCGTGCTCGGGGTCCAGAGCGCCAGCGACCTGAGCACCGGCCAGCTCACGTCCCTGCAGGCCGTGCTCTTCTACCTCGTCACCTACGGTCTGGCCGCCCTCGGCGCGTTCGCCGTGGTGTCCCTGGTCCGCGACTCCGCGGGCGAGCAGTCCTCGCTGGCCCGCTGGGCCGGCCTGGGCAAGCACTCGCCCCTGGTGGCCGGTGTGTTCGCGCTGTTCCTGCTCGCCCTGGCCGGCATCCCGCTCACGTCGGGCTTCATCGGCAAGTGGGCGGTCTTCGAGGTCGCGATGTCGTCCGGCGCCTGGCCGGTGGTGATCGTGGGTGTGTTGAGCAGCATCGTGGCGGCGTACTTCTACGTCTACGTCATCGTCGTGATGTTCTTCCGGGAGCCCGAGCCCGACTCCGCGGCGTACGTCGTGCACCCGTCGGCGCTGACCTCGATCACCATCGCCGTGGGCGCGGCCGCCACCATCGTGCTCGGCGTGATGCCCGGCCCGGTGCTGAACCTGGCCGGTGTTGCGGGACAATTCCTCAGGTGAGCACAGGCAACCCACCTGGCACCTCCGCGGGTCTCGCCTTCCCGGTCCTCGACGAGGGGCTGTCGGCGCGGCTCCAGGACCGGCTGGCCGAGGTCGAGAAGGCGCTGTCCGGGCACGTCCGCAGCCGGGCCGGCTTCGTGACCGAGGCCGCCAGCCACCTGATGGAGGCCGGCGGCAAGCGCTTCCGGCCGCTGCTCGTGCTGCTGGCCGCCGAGACCGGCGAGCACCCCGACGTCGAGGACGTGATCACGGCGGCGTGCGTGGTCGAGCTGACCCACCTGGCGTCGCTCTACCACGACGACGTGATGGACGAGGCCGAGCTGCGGCGGGGCTCCGCGTCGGCCAACGCCCGCTGGGACAACCACGTCGCGATCCTCACCGGCGACTTCCTCTTCTCGAAGTCGTCGGAGCTGACCGCCGAGCTGGGGCCCGACGCCGTCCGCATCCAGGCGCAGACCTTCACCGCCCTGGTCGAGGGCCAGATCCTCGAGACCATCGAGCCGGCTCCCGGCGAGGACGCGCTCGAGCACTACCTGGACGTGGTCGCCGGCAAGACCGGCTCGCTGATCGCCACGTCGGCGAGGTACGGCGCGATCTTCGGTGGCGCGACCACCGAGGTCCAGCTGGCGCTGACCAAGTACGGCGAGGTCGTCGGTGCCGCGTTCCAGCTCTCCGACGACATCCTCGACGTCGTCTCCGAGTCCGGCGTCTCCGGCAAGACCCCCGGCACCGACCTGCGCGAGGGCGTGCCGACCCTGCCGGTGCTGATCGCCCGCGCCACCGCACGTCCCGAGGACGACCGGTTGATCGAGCTGCTCGACGGACCGCTCACCGACGACGCCCTCCACGCCGAGACCCTCGCCCTGCTGCGCCGCCACCCCGCCGTCGACGAGGCCCGCGCGTACGTCATCGCCCGCGCCGCCGAGGCCAAGGCCCAGCTCGTCGCGGTCCCCGAGGGCCCGGTCCGCACCGCTCTCGAGGAGTTCGCCGACATCGTCGCCACCCGCGCGAGCTGAGACTCGCCGCCGCCGGGCGCACCCCAGCGGTGACCCTGGCACGGTGTGGTAGACGGAGACCGTGCCCAGCTCACCGCCGCTTCGCGAACGCCGACCCTCACCCACCGCCGCTCGACTCACACGGCGACGGCCTCGGCGGCCACGCGTAGCTGTCGGCGCCGGTGGCGGATCGACTCGAAGGTGAAGATCGCCAGGGCCACCCAGACCAGCGCGAAGCCGATCCAGCGACCGGTGGACATGTCCTCGTGGAACCACAGCACCCCGAGCAGGAACTGCAGGACCGGCGCGAGGTACTGCAGCAGGCCGAGGGTCACCAGCGGCACCCGGATCGCCGCGGCGCCGAAGCACAGCAGCGGCAGCGCCGTGACGAGTCCGGCCGACATGAGGAGCAGGGCGTGCCCGGTGCCCTCGGTGCCGAACGTCGACCGGTCGTGCGCGACGAGCCACGCGAGGTAGCCGAGGGCGAGCGGTGCGACGAGCAGGGTCTCGAGGGTGAGGCTCTCGACGGCCTCGGCGCCGGCCTGCTTCTTGGCCAGCCCGTAGGTGCCGAAGGAGAACGCGAGCACCAGCGCGATCCAGGGCGGGTGGCCGTAGTCGACGGTGAGCACGACGCAGGCCAGGCCGCCGACGCCGATCGCCAGCCACTGGGGCCGGCTGAGCCGCTCGCTCAGGAGGAGCACGCCCATCAGCACCGTCACCAGCGGGTTCATGAAGTAGCCCAGGGAAGTCTCCACCACGCGGTCGTTCGTCACGCCGTAGATGTAGGTGCCCCAGTTGACGGTGATGACCGCGGCCGCCAGCGCCAGGAGCAGGAACACCCGGCGGTCGCGGAAGAGCGCGCGGAACTGGCGCGACCGGCGCAGCACGAGCACCAGCACGCCCAGGGTCACCACCGACCACAGGATGCGATGGGCGAGCAGCTCCACCGAGCCCGCGGGTTCGAGGAGCGGCCAGTAGAGCGGGAAACCGCCCCACAGCAGGTACGCCGCGATGCCGAACAGGAAGCCCTGGCGAGACCGCGACACCAGGCGAGCATACGGACGGCCGATCCTGTGGCAGGGTCGGGGTTTGGAGCTCGGGACCAGGGGGAAGGAGCCCCTCGGGCCGGCAGCCGCCGACCCGCCAGTCAGTCCGCTGGAGGCACCGTGCGACGACCGAGGATCGTGACCGCCTTCGCGGTCTGCGTCCTCCTCCTCGTCGCCGGGCCCGCACCTTCCCAGGCGAGCGCATCGTCCTCGGACCTCGTGTCCGCGGCAGGATCTCGGGACCTGCCGCGCCGCGCGATGAACGACGAGGTGTTCCGCAACGCCAAGGGCTGGCTGATCTTCAAGGGGAACGTCGATCCCGGGTGGAACGACCGGAACGTCCAGATCTACAAGCGCCCGTGCAAGAAGGGCTGCGCATGGACCCCGGTCAAGGTGACCCGCACGGACGGATCGGGCCGCTGGCGCACCCGGATCTACGCACCCCGGACCGGCTACTGGTACTGGAAGGGCGTGGTCCCCAAGGCCGGTGGTTACGGCACGTCCGTGACCCAGGTCTGGCGGACCTTCGTCGAGTAGCCGTTCCAACGCCTCGGATCAGTCCCGAGGTCGCGTCACAGGGGCCCCCTCCCGGGTGGGGCCCCTTGCGCTGTGCACCTTTGCCCCTCCGCTTCGCTTCGGGGCGTGTCCGGCGCGCTACGGCGTCTCGTCTTCCCTCGTCGCTGGCTCGCCCAGGGGCTCGCCTCGCTCCTCAGTCCAGACGAGACTGCGCGCCGGACGGGATCGGTGGTCGAGCTTGCGGGCCTGGGATCACCGAAGGTCAGACGACGGTCCAGGTGTCCGATCCGTTGATCAGCGCGGTCAGCCGGTCCTCGGTCTCGCCGGGCGTCTGCTCCCGGGCGGTGTCGATCTGCTCGCGGGCGAGGTCGTCGTACGTCGGCCGCTCGACCTGGCGGAAGATGCCGATGGGGGCGCGGTAGAGGTAGCCCGCGTCGGTGAGTCGCGAGATCGCGAACGCGGTGGTCGGGTCGTCGGCGCGCGAGTCGTGCACGAGGATCGCGTTCTCGCCGACGTCGGCGACCTCGACGACCTTGACACCGCCGGTCACGTTGTCGCGGATCAGACCCTTCGCCGCCTCGGGGCCGAACCGGATCGGCTGGCCGTCGACGAGCGGGATGATCGAGGCGGCCGACGGGTCGCGGTCCTTGATGGCGTCGAAGGCGCCGTCGTTGAAGATCGGGCAGTTCTGGTAGATCTCCACCAGGGACGTGCCGCGGTGGGCCGCGGCCGCCGACAGCACGCTGGTCAGGTGCTTGCGGTCGGAGTCGATCGTGCGGGCCACGAACGTCGCCTCGGCGCCGAGCGCGAGCGACACCGGGTTGAACGGGTGGTCCAGCGAGCCCATCGGGGTCGACTTGGTGACCTTGCCGGCCTCGGAGGTGGGGGAGTACTGGCCCTTGGTGAGCCCGTAGATCCGGTTGTTGAACAGCAGGATCGTCATGTTGATGTTGCGGCGCAACGCGTGGATCAGGTGGTTGCCGCCGATCGACAGCGCGTCGCCGTCACCGGTGACGACCCACACCGAGAGGTCGGAGCGCGAGGTGGCGATGCCGGTCGCGATCGCCGGTGCACGGCCGTGGATCGAGTGCATGCCGTAGGTGTCGAGGTAGTAGGGGAACCGCGACGAGCAGCCGATGCCGGAGACGAAGACGATGTTCTCGCGGCGCAGGCCGAGGTCGGGCAGGAAGCCCTGCACGGCCTTGAGCACGGCGTAGTCGCCGCAGCCCGGGCACCAGCGAACCTCCTGGTCGGAGGTGAACTCCTTGGCGGTCTGGGCGCCGTCGCCCGGTTGAACAGTGGGCACCAGGTCGATGCCCGTTCGCGAACCATGGGGCATCCCGGGCGCCGGGAGGTCGATGGTGCTCACTGGACAGTCTCCTTCAGGGCATGCTCCTTCACGACGGTCTCGCCCCACACGCCGAGCGGTGCCTCGATGCCCTCGGCCTCGGCGACCAGGTCGGCGATGGCGTGGGCGAGGGCGGCGGCCTTGAGCGGCATCCCGTTGACCTGGTGGTAGCCGACGGCGTCGACGAGGTACCTCGCCCGGACCAGCAGGCTCAGCTGGCCGAGGTTCATCTCGGGGATGAGCACCCGGTCGTAGCGCTTCAGGATGTCGCCGAGGTCGCGCGGCAGCGGGTTGAGGTGGCGCAGGTGCACCTGGGCCACGTGGTAGCCGGCGTGGCGGACACGGCGGCACCCGGCCCCGATCGGCCCGTACGTCGACCCCCACCCCAGCACGAGCACCTTCGCGCCCTGCCCATCCTTGGCGGACGGGTCGTCGACCTCGAGGGGAGGCAGGCTCTCCGCGATCCGGTCCACCTTGGCCTGGCGGGTGCGGACCATGAAGTCGTGGTTGGCGGGGTCGTAGGAGATGTTGCCGTTGCCGTCGGCCTTCTCGAGGCCGCCGATGCGGTGCTCGAGGCCGGCCGTGCCGGGGATGGCCCACGGGCGGGCGAGGGTCTCCTCGTCGCGGAGGTACGGCCAGAACTCGGCGTCCTCTCCGGAGCCCTGGTTGCGGTGAGTGGCGAAGCCGGGGTCGATCGTCGGGCAGCTCGTCGAGCTCGGGGATCCGCCACGGCTCGGAGCCGTTGGCCAGCATCCCGTCGGAGAGCAGCATCACCGGCGTGCGGTAGGTGACGGCGATCCGGGCAGCCTCGAGGGCGGCGTCGAAGCAGTCGCCGGGCGACTGCGGCGCCACGATCGGCACGGGCGACTCGCCGTTGCGGCCGAACATCGCCTGGAGCAGGTCGGCCTGCTCGGTCTTGGTCGGGAGCCCGGTCGAGGGGCCGCCGCGCTGGACGTCGATCACCAGCAGCGGGAGCTCGGTCATCACGGCGAGGCCGATGGTCTCGGACTTCAGCGCCAGTCCCGGGCCAGAGGTCGTCGTCACTCCGAGCGCGCCCGCGAAGGCCGCACCGAGGGCAGCGCCGATGCCGGCGATCTCGTCCTCGGCCTGGAAGGTCGTGACGCCGAACGACTTGTGCTTGCTCAGCTCGTGGAGGATGTCGGACGCCGGCGTGATCGGGTAGGACCCCAGGAACAGAGGGAGCCCGGAGCGCACCGCGCTCGCCACCAGGCCGTAGGACAAGGCCAGGTTCCCGGTGATGTTGCGGTAGGTGCCCACCTTCATCGGCGCCGGCTTGATCTCGTACTTCACGACGAACGTCTCGGTGGTCTCGCCGAAGTTCCAGCCGGCGCGGTAGGCCGTGATGTTGGCGTCGCGGATGTCGGGGACCTTCGCGAACCGCTTCTCGAGGAAGGCGATGGTGGTCTCGGTCGGACGGCCGTACATCCACGACAGCAGACCGAGGGCGAACATGTTCTTCGCGCGGCCGGCGTCCTTGCGGGACAGTCCGAACTCCTTGACCGCCTCGACGGTCATGCCGGTCAGGTCGAGGGGGTGGACGGCGTACGACGCGAGGGAGTCGTCGTCGAGCGGGCTGGTCGTGTAGCCGGCCTTGGTCAGGTTGCGGGCCGAGAAGTCGTGCGTGTCGACGATGATCGCCGCCCCGGCGGGGAGGTCGCCGAGGTTGGCCCGGAGGGCCGCCGGGTTCATGGCGACGAGCACGTCGGGCGCGTCACCGGGCGTGAGGATGTCGTGGTCGGCGAAGTGCACCTGGAACGACGAGACGCCGGGCAGCGTGCCCTGGGGCGCGCGGATCTCGGCGGGGAAGTTGGGCAGCGTCGACAGGTCGTTGCCGAACGCCGCCGACTCCTGGGTGAACCGGTCGCCGGTCAGCTGCATGCCGTCGCCGGAGTCGCCGGCGAAGCGGATGATGACGCGGTCGAGCTGCTTGACCTGCTTGGTGGCCACGTGTGGTTGCACTCCCTTGCCGCCCGGTGCCGCGGCGACTACTCCGACACTTGCGCCACGCCCGTGGTGGGCGGGTGACACCGACCTCCGAGGATAGTCCGCCCAGGTCAGGTAACCCTCACCGTCTCGGTCTCTCGGGGTGGGACGCGGCTCACACTCCGGCCAATACCGAGTTTGGCACTTATCTCTAGTAGTCTGCGCGAGTTAGGTATTCACGGCACTCCCGAGGTGCTTCGAAAGGGACGACACACATGCGCATGAACTTCAAGGCGACCTTGCTCGCCGGTTCGCTCGTCGGCACGTTGGCTCTCGCCGGCTGCGGCGGCGACGACTCAGCCTCCGCCTCCGGCTCCGACTCCAACACGCTCAACGTGGTGGGCTACTCGGTGCTGGAGCAGGCCAACGCGGGCGTCATCTCCGCCTTCCAGGACACCGACGCCGGGGCGGACGTCGAGTTCAAGGAGTCCTACGGTGCGTCCGGCGACCAGGCTCGCGCCGTCATCGCGGGCCAGGACGCCGACGAGGTCCACCTCTCGCTCGAGCCCGACGTCCAGAAGCTGGTCGACGAGGGCATCGTGGCGGACGACTGGAAGGACAACGACACCGAGGGCATCTGCACCCAGTCCGTCGTGGTCATGGTCGTGCGGACGGGCAACCCCAAGGGCATCGACTCCTGGGACGACCTGATCAAGCCGGGCGTCGGCATCGTGACGCCCAACCCCGCCTCCTCCGGTTCCGCCAAGTGGAACCTGCTGGCGGCGTACGGCGCCGAGCTCGGCGCCGGCGGCACCGACGAGGACGCCCAGGCGTACCTCGAGAAGTTCTTCGGCAACGTCGCTGCCCTCCCGGACAGCGGTCGGGACGCCACGACCGCCTTCACCAGCGGTACCGGCGACGTGCTGCTCTCCTACGAGAACGAGGCGATCCTCGCCAAGCAGAGCGGCACCGACTTCGACTACGTGATCCCGGACTCGACGCTGCTGATCCAGAACCCGTGCGCGACCACCGACGGCGCGCCCGACTCGGCCCAGGCGTTCATGGACTTCCAGAAGTCCGCCGACGGCCAGAAGCTCTACGCCGAGACGGGATACCGCCCGCTCGTCGACGTGGGCGACGTCGAGGTGCAGGGCGCGAACGACCCGAGCGACGCGTTCCCCGAGCCCGAGACGCTGCTCACCATCGACGACGACTTCGGCGGTTGGGCAGACGCCAACACGAAGTACTTCGACGAGGAGGCGGGCATCATCACCCAGATCCAGGCGGAGGCGGGCGAGTAACTCATGAGTGTCTCTGCTCCTGTCGTAGGAGCGGCGGCCGCCAGTGACCGTAGCCGGCCGGCGCGCAAGCGTCGGCCGGGTCGGTCGCATTCGAGCGCCCGTTCGCTGACCCCCGGCTCCGCGCTGGGGCTCGGCGTCGCGATGTTGTGGTTCAGCCTCCTCGTGCTGATCCCGCTGTCCGCCGTGGTGGTGGTGGCGGCCGACGGTGGCTGGAGCAACTTCGCCGACGCAGTCACCAACAAGCAGACCCTGGCCTCGCTGCGGCTGACCGTCTTCACGTCGATCGGGGTCACCATGCTCAACATGGTGATGGGGACGATCATCGCCTGGGTCCTGGTCCGTGACCGGTTCTGGGGCAAGGGCATCCTCGACGTCCTCATCGACCTGCCGTTCGCGTTGCCGACGATCGTCGCCGGCCTGGTGCTGCTCTCGCTCTACGGGCCGACCAGCCCGGTGGGCGTCCACGCCAGCAACACCCGCCTCGCCGTCTTCCTCGCGATCGCGTTCGTGACGCTGCCCTTCGTGGTGCGCACGGTGCAACCCGTGCTCGAGGAGATGGAGCGCGACGTGGAGGACGCGGCGGCTTCGCTCGGCGCGAGCCGGTTCACGACGTTCCGCCGGGTCACGCTGCCGACCCTGGTCCCCGCGATCTTCGCGGGCGCGTCGCTGTCCTTCGCCCGCGGCATCAGCGAGTACGGCTCGCTGGTCCTGCTCAGTGGCAACCTGCCCTACCGCACCGAGGTCACCTCCGTCCGGATGCTGAGCTACCTCGAGGGCGGCGACACGGCGTCGGCAGCTGCCGTCGCGACGATCCTGCTGGTGGTCGCGCTGTTCGCGATCGTCACCCTGGACATCATCCAGAGGCGGGTGTCGCGCCGTGGCTAGCTCGACCCCCCTGCGTCAGGGCAGCCCCGCCGTCAAGTGGGGTCTGCGCGCCCTGGTGATCGCCTACCTGTTCTTCCTCGTCGCCTGGCCGACCTCGCTGATCGTCAGGGAGACCTTCCGCAACGGGATGCAGGGCATCTCCGAGGCGCTCAGCGACCCCGACGTGGTGCACGCGCTGCAGCTGACCCTGAAGGTGGCCATCGCGTCGGTCCTCATCAACACGCTGTTCGGTGTCGGCATGTCGCTGCTCCTGGTTCGCTACGACTTCCCCGGCAAGCGGGCGCTCAACGCGATGATCGACGTCCCGCTGGCGATCTCGCCCGTGGTGGTCGGCCTCGCGCTCGTGCTGGTCTACAACGGCCGCTACGGCTGGTTCGGGCCGACGCTCGAGGACCACGGCTTCCAAGTGGTGTTCGCCGTGCCGGGCATGATCCTGGCGACGACGTTCGTGGCCCTACCGCTGGTCATCCGTGAAGTGGTGCCGGTGCTCGAGGACATGGGCGACGACCAGGAGCAGGCCGCGCGCAGCCTCGGCGCCAACGCGTGGCAGACCTTCCGCCGGATCACCTTGCCCGGCATCAAGTGGGCGATCGTCTACGGCGTGGTGCTGAGCCTCGCCCGTTCGCTCGGCGAGTTCGGCGCGGTCAAGGTCGTCGCCGGCAACGTCGGTGGCGAGACACAGGTTGCGACCGTGCTGGTCCAGCAGAAGTATCAGAACTTCCAACAGGAGACGGCGTACTCGATGGCGTTCATGCTCGCGACCGCCGCAGTGCTGTCCCTCATCGTCGTCGCCCTGCTGCGTCCGAAGGAGAAAGATTCATGAGCATCGAGGTCCGCAACGTCTCCAAGCGGTTCGGGGACTTCGTCGCGCTCGACGACGTCACCGTGTCGCTGCCGACCGGCCAGCTGACGGCCCTGCTGGGCCCGTCAGGCGGCGGCAAGTCCACGCTGCTGCGCATCATCGCGGGCCTGGACTCGGCCGACGAGGGCACGATCAGCATCGAGGGCACCGAGGCGACCCACCTGCCGGCGCAGAAGCGCAACGTCGGGTTCGTGTTCCAGCACTACGCGGTGTTCAAGCACATGACGGTGGCGAAGAACGTCGCCTTCGGCCTGGAGATCCGCAAGCGTCCCAAGGACGAGATCGCCCACCGCGTGGACGAGCTGCTCCGGCTGGTGCACCTCCAGCAGTTCTCGCACCGGCTGCCCTCGCAGCTCTCGGGTGGGCAGCGCCAGCGGATGGCCCTGGCCCGCGCGCTCGCGGTGGAGCCCAAGGTGCTGCTGCTCGACGAGCCCTTCGGTGCGCTCGACGCCAAGGTCCGCAAGGAGCTGCGGGAGTGGCTGCGTCGCCTCCACGACGAGGTCCACGTGACGACCGTCTTCGTGACCCACGACCAGGAGGAGGCCCTCGAGGTCTCCGACGAGATCGTGGTGATCAACGAGGGACGCGTGGAGCAGATCGGCACACCCGACGAGCTCTACGACAACCCCGCCAACGACTTCGTGATGGGCTTCCTCGGCGACGTCACGACGGTCAACGGCCAGCGGGTGCGTCCCCACGACGTCGACATCTCGACGACGCCGATCCTGGCCGGCGCCGCCCAGGGGACCATCAGCCGGATGCTGCGCATCGGCTTCGAGGTGCGCGTCAGCGTCCTCACCGACGCCGGCGAGGAGGTCGCGGTCGAGCTCACCAAGTCGCAGGCCACCCGCCTGAGGCTCGAGGAGGGCGCCACCGTGTGGGTCTCTCCGAACCCCGGCTTGGTCCCCTCGATGGCCTCGTCGGTCCCCCGGGCCGGCTGACCCGTCTCGTACACCGATCCGTCTGCGGTCTGACCGGGTATCCCCCGCTCAGACCCGCAGACGAATCCGGGGACGGTCAGCGGTAGTTGGTGAACTGCACCGCGAAGTCGTAGTCCTGGGCCTTCACGAGGGCCTGGACGGCCTGGAGGTCGTCGCGCTTCTTGCTGGACACGCGCAGCTCGTCGCCCTGGACCTGCGCCTTGACGCCCTTGGGGCCCTCGTCGCGGATCAGCTTGCCGATCTTCTTGGCGTCCTCGGAGGTGATGCCCTCCTTGAGCGTGATGGAGATCTTGCTCTCGCGACCGGACTGGCGCGGCTCCGAGGCGTCGAGGATCTTCAGGCTCTGCTGGCGTTTGATGAGCTTGTCCTTGAAGACGTCGAGCACCGCCGAGGCCCGGTCGTCGGCCGACGCGGTGATCTCGATGGCGTGCTCGCCCTGCCACTCGATCGTCGCCCCGGTGCCTTTGAAGTCGAAGCGCGTCGCGATCTCCCGGGCTGCCTGCCCGAGGGCGTTGTCCACCTCTTGGCGGTCGAGCTTGCTGACGATGTCGAACGACGAGTCGGCCATGTGACGGGCCCTCCTGGTTGGTCTCTGGCGGATTCGGACCTCCGGTCCGGCCTTGCTATTGTTCCGACCTGCTGACCATCCGCCAAACGCGGGTGCCGGCGACGGCAGGTTGCCCGAGCGGCCAATGGGAGCGGACTGTAAATCCGCCGGAGTATTCCTTCGAAGGTTCGAATCCTTCACCTGCCACCCAGCCCGTGGCTTGCTGAGCTGCGGAAACGTGGTCAGCCGGCCCCGCGCCCTCCGCCCGCGGCGTGCAACATGTGGCGGATTCTGTGGCGACCCTCATGGCTCGCTTCTGCGTGAATGGCAGGACGCGAGTTCGTCCCTTGCGGAATACGTACGGAAGTCCCGGCCTGCCCAACTCCACGCACATGCCCCTGGGTGTGAACGGGGGGCGGGCGGCCACCCAGGCGTCCGGGAACGGCAGGAGTCTGCGACCAAATTGGCTGGTCGGTATGGCGTGGCCCGTGCTCATTCCTCGGTCTCGAAGATTGCCTGGCGCTGGCGCGCCGTCGCCATGGCGGTCATGAAGAGTTCGTCGTAGTCCGGGTCTCTCACCGGGACCTCGGCGATGACGTGCTCGTCCAGCACGTGCGTGCCGGCTGGGGTGACCTTCTGCACCACCACCTTGGTGTGGCCGTCAACGTCATAGTGGGCGGTCCGCCAATGCCCGGCGCTCAAGGCCGGATGCGGCTCCTGACCCTTGCTGCCGAGCAGCGCCCGGATCGCCAGGTACAACAGCACGCCCATGACGCCCACGACCAGCAGGCCCTCCAACATCGCCACGATGCCATTGTCCGCGACAGGCAAGGCGTATGCACTGCCTCGATCAAGGGAGAGCCAGCGTGAACCCGCCGTGCCTGCGATGGCAAGGTGTACGCCCGCTGGTAGCACGCTGTGAGCGTCGCGGCTCCAGCCATGGGCAAACGGTCTTCGCGCGACCAAGCCCGGGCGTCGCCCATTCCCACTTCTTCCCAGGGCTCGCGGTGACGCGTCGTTTCAGTCCTGGCGAGGTCAGGTGTGGGCGGCGAGGAGCACGACGCCGGGGTCGAAGGCCCCGCCGAGCTCGGCCACCGCGGCTACACATTCCTCAACGACCCGACGCCTGGCTCGGCTGCCGAGTTCGCCCAGGAAGAGAGCTCTCTGCGGTTGGGAAAGCCGATAGCGGACGATGTCGCGCGGGTCGGTGACCCCGGTTCGTACCGGTTGGTCGACAACGTCGACGTGCTGGAGGTCGGCAGCCCGGGCCGCAGCGCGCATGGTGGCGGCGGTGCCCAGGTCATGGGCATGATCCAGTCGGGCTCGGCGTCGCTCACCTTCAGGAAGCAGGACCGACCCTCGAGGGTGAGCAGCTCGAATGCGGACCCCGACTTGGCGTCGGAGCTGCGGACCGGTCGCCGGTCCGTGGCGCCAGCAACGAGTTCCTCGATCGTGTCCACGGTTCTCGGACCGTCCGTGCGTCACAGCATGCACCCGTGGCATCCGCGAAGCCCAAGGGCAGATTCGGCCCCTGGCCTGGTCTGGGACGTCCTTCGCGCCGGCTCCCCGCCACGATCGGTGCGTCGCTGGCGGGAGTGCCGCGAGCCGCTGGCGGGCGTACGCTCGAGCAATGCGCGGTCTCACGGTGCGCTGGTCGCTCGTAGCGGCACCCGATGGCGTCGCACCCAGCTCCCAGTTCATCGGCTCGGCCCCGACCCTGATCGAAGCGTGCGAGATCGTCGCCGTCGCGGAGGGGGCCTCGGGATTCGTGGAGTCGGCGATCTCATCGCGCTGATCACCGGCGGCCTCAAACAGGCGCCGGTCGGGGACGACGAGGCAGCCGAGGGAGGAGCGCAGGCGTGACGGCAGATGCACCCTCCCGCATTGACGCGGTCTCGCGCGTGATCCCGGGCCTGTCGATGCTGCGGTCGTACCGGCCCAGCCTCATCGGCAAGGACCTCGTCGCTGGGCTCGTCCTCACAACTCTCTTGGTCCCTCAAGGGATGGCGTACGCGGAGCTGGCCGGCTTGCCTGTCATCACCGGGCTCTACACGACGATCCTCGCGCTGATCGGTTACGCCCTGTTCGGCCCATCGCGGATCCTCGTGCTCGGACCAGACTCAGCCCTCGGTCCGATGATCGCTGCCACCCTTGTCCCGCTCGTGGCCGCCGACGGCAGTTCCCAGACCGCTGTGACCTATGCGTCGGTGCTCGCGCTCATGGTCGGCGCGATCACGGTGCTCGCCGGAGTGTTCAAGCTCGGCTTCATCGCTGACCTGCTCTCGAAGCCGACCCAGATCGGGTACATGAACGGCCTCGCGCTCACCATCCTCGTCAGCCAGCTCCCCAAGCTGTTCGGGTTCTCCGTTGACGCCGACGGCCTGATCGACGAAGCCGTCTCCTTCGTCGAGGCGGTCCAGGCAGGCGAAACAGTCGCCGCTGCGCTCGCGGTCGGCGTGGCATGTCTGACGCTGATCCTGGTCCTCCAGCGCCTGTGGCCCGTCTTCCCGAGCGTTCTTGCTGCCGTCATCCTCGCGATCGCTGCCGTCGCCGTGTTCAACCTCGAGGACCACGATGTCGCCCTCGTCGGGGCGCTGCCGTCCGGGTTCCCACCGTTCACCATCCCCACCGTGCCACTGGGGGACCTAGCCTTGCTCTTCGCCGGCGCGCTCGGCATCTCCCTGGTCTCCCTGACCGACACCATCTCCACTGCCTCCGTGTTCGCCGACAAGACCGACGCAGAGGTCGACGGAGACCGCGAGATGGTCGGCGTCGGAGCGGCCAACATCGCCGCCGCGCTCTTCCAGGGCTTCCCCGTCAGCACCAGCGGATCGCGGACCGCAGTCGCCTTCCAGAGCGGCGCCCGGACTCAGGTCACCGGCCTTGTCGGTGCCGCTGCGATCCTCGCCATGCTGCTCCTCGTTCCCGGCCTGCTGCGCAACCTTCCGCAGCCTGCGCTCGCAGCAGTCGTCATCGCCGCGTCCCTCTCACTCGCCGACATCGCCGGAGTACGCCGGCTCCGACGACAACGCCGTTCCGACTTCATCCTTGCCCTCGTCGCCTTCCTCAGCGTTGCCCTGCTCGGAGTGCTGTACGGCATCGCGGTCGCCGTCGCCATGTCCATCCTCAACGTGTTCCGGCGAGTGTGGTGGCCACACCAAGCACTGCTCGGCCGGGCCGGCGACCTCCGCGGCTACCACGACTCGGCATACCACGAGACCACCGAACACCTCCCCGGCCTCGCCATCTACCGGTTCGATGCACCCCTGCTGTTCGCGAACGCGCGAACGTTCCGCAACCAAGTGCGACGCGTCGCGGCCATCGAACCTCGCCCCGTATGGATCATCGTGGCCGCCGAACCGATCACCGACGTCGACACCACCGCAGCCGACATGCTCGAAGATCTCGATGCCGACCTCGCTCGAGATGGAACGCGACTCGCCTTCGCCGAGCTGAAGGATGCCGTCCAACACAAGATCGAGAGCTACGAACACCTCCCCCTCAGCGACGACCGCTTCTACCCGACCATCCGGACAGCCGTTGAGGCGTACGCGGCCGAGCACCATGTCACCTGGTTGCCGGGCCCTGGCCCTTATCACCTCGACTGACCGGGAAAGGTCGCATCGCGGCTGGGGTCACTCACCCGGCCACCAGGCAGACCCCAGGAGTGCGGCAGTCGCCCTGGCTAGCTCTGGTCGCGGCCCATTGACTCGAGCGCCTCGGACAGTGCTCGGACGTCGTCATCGTCGTTGTAGAGGTGAAGCGAGACACGAATGCCGCCCACGCGTGCGCTGGTGATGATCCTGTGCTCGTCCGCAAGTGCGGCTTGGACGTCGTCGACCGGGGCGGTCGGGTGTCGTAGCGAGACAATGTGCCCACTTGCGGAGTGGTCGCCCAGGGGCCGGAATGGGGTCCAACCCAACGGCGCGACCCGCTGCACGAGGTTGTCGGCAAGCCGGTCCGCGTGCTCGCGAATCGAGCTCAGCCCGACTCCGCTGAGCAGCTTGATGGAAGCGAGCAGCCCCAACGCTGCGCTGTAGGACATCGTGGACAACTCGAATCGTCGCGCGTCCACGGCGAGCGAGAGTTCCTGCGGCTCGAACTCAAACGGTGTTGCACTGCCCTTCCAACCGACGAGAGGTGGAATGTCGGCTGCGAGCTCCTCGGTGACCGCAAGCAGCGCGACGCCGCCGGGGGCGGCGAGCCACTTGTACCCGCTGCACACCAGCGCGTCGGCTCCCCAAGCACTCATGGTGACCGGGACGGCTCCAGCCATCTGAGTGACATCGACGACGACCCGGGCTCGGACGCTTCGAGCACGCGCAACGAGGGCAGCGACATCGACACGGGTACCGGTCGAATATTGAACCGCGCTGACGCATACGACGGTTGTTCGCTCACTGATGGCGTCGATGATCGACTGCGTGAGGTCCGTGGTCGCCAGGTCGGGAACCCAGCGGATGCTCATGCCCGAACGCTCATGGGCGGCCAGCCACGGGTACGTCACGCTCGGGAAGTCGCTCGGCACCAAGATCACCTCACCCTCCGGACGGGAGAGCAACCCGGCAAGCTGACCCAGGCCCTCGCTCGCTCCACCGATGATCGCGACCGACGCCAGCGGCGCACCGAGCAGGTCGCCTGCAGCCGCTCGCAACGAGTCGAGAATCTCGCTCTCGGCCTGATCCGACAGACGGAGATTCCCGTGCTGGGCCACATCGGTCAAGAAGCGGGTACTCGCCTCCAGCGCGACCCGGGGTATCAGTCCGAGAGAGGCCTGGTTCAAGTACGTGCAGTCGGACAGACCCGCATACTCTCGACGGTCGATCAACGCATCCATGTCACCCTCCGCTGCTTTCCCGGTGCCACTGCTGCAGGCGCGTCCACCGTAGAAGACATGCTGCAGGCACGGTTCCCGCATCGGGCTTCGGTATCGGATGTACCAGCCGAGCAATTCAACGCTCAGCCGAGCGGCACACACCGCCGGTGCGCCCGTCCGTGTCTTCATCACAGCGCCAGGCTGACCGCCGTCGGCCCGTCGGGTGCCTGGGCGACCACCTCGATGTCGGGGTCGCTCGCCAGCACGGTGACCCGACCTGGTGTTTCACCGCCTCGATCAGCCACACTCGCTGGAGCTCAGCGGAGCTCCTCGATAGGACCGCCAGCAGGATCGGAGTTGAGAGCCTTGACCGAATCGGCACGGCCGACTGCTCACGACTCGACGGCTGGGGTGCGATTCGGCGTGATCGGCGCCGGACAGTTCGCATCCTTCGTCGCCGATGCCCTCGCTCCACTCGACGATGTGCTCCTGCTCGCCGTGGCAGATCAGGGTGCCGATCGGGCGCTCGCCTTCGCGCGTCGCCATGACGTTGCCGCGTTCCCCTCCGTGGACGCCGTGCTGGCCGATCCCTCGGTCGACGCTGTCATCATCGCCACCCCGCCGAACACCCACGCGCCGCTGACGATCGCGGCTGTCCAGGCGGGCAAGCACGTCTTCTGTGAGAAGCCCGCGGCCTTGAGTGCCGTCGAAGCCGAACAGGTCGTCGAAGCCGTAACAACCAGCGAGCGGTGCTACGTGGTCGATCACGTGTTGCGGTACAACCCCCTGCTCGCCGCCATCCGGCGGCTGGTCGAGCGTGGCGTCCTGCCGGCGGTGCGCCGTTTCACGTTCGACAACGATGCCGCCGATGAGAACCTCGATGTCGATCACTGGTTCTGGGACCCCGCGGTCTCCGGCGGGATCTTTCTCGAGCACGGCGTTCACTTCTTCGACGCCGCCACCATGCTCATCGGAACAAGTCCGTTTGCTGTCTCTGGTGTCGCGAGCGGTCGCACGAACGGAATCGTCGACACCGTCGTCGCGGTGGCGAGCCACCCTGACGGAGTGCTGGCGACTCATTCTCATTCCTTCACACACGCCGATCGATGCGAACGTCAGCACATGCGGTTGGACCACGGTCGTGCGGAGACCCGGATCGAAGGTTGGATACCGCTGCGCGCCGACATCGACCTCTGGACGGATGCGGACGGTTTGCGGGCTCTCGAACGTAGCCTTGCGAACCTGCCGGAACTTCTGTCCGTGCCGGGTTTCCAGCTCAGTGGGACAGAGGCATCGTCAGTCGTGGCAGGGCCGGCCGTGCCCGGCGATGCTGTCGGCCGTGGACAGTCTGTGAACGTGCCGCTCTTCGTCGAGGCGACCATCGAGATCGGGTCCCCGGACACCAAGCACGCGATCTATGCCGAGTCGGTCCGTGCGGCGGTGTCCGACCTCGTCTCCGCAATCATCACCGGGCGAACGCCACGGGCGGGCCTCAACGTGGGCGTGGACGCCGTGCGCATCGCCGAAGCTGCGACACGTAGCCTCGAGTCGTTGCATGTCGAGTCCGTGGCCGACGCCGAGCCGAGGTCGCCCTGAGTGCCCGCAGCACGTTCGGGTGCGACCATGGCCAGGAACATGCCGCACCTATCGAGGAGCAGACGTCGTCACCCGCTGGTTGCCGCGGGTGACGTGGCCGACCCCTGGCGGTCCGCGTGAGTGGCGCTTGGCAGCCCGGCGAGGGCACCTCCGGGAGGCGAATCTTCCCCCTGGACAGCAGCATCCGCCCGTACGCCTGGGGATCGGTCACCGCGATTCCCGATCTGTTGGGTCAGGTGCCTACCGGTGAGCCGGCGGCGGAGCTGTGGCTCGGTGCGCATCCGGACGAACCGTCACGCTGGCGCGAGCATCCCGACCGGACCGGGCTGGATGAGCTGATCGCGGCGGATCCGGTCGGCTTGCTCGGGCGGGAGACGAGCGAGCGCTTCGGCGGTCGGTTGCCGTTCATGCTGAAGCTGCTGGCGGCCGACAAGGCGCTCTCGATCCAGGTGCACCCCACGATCGATCAGGCGCGCAAGGGCTTCGCCGACGAGGAGGCGAAAGGTGTTCCTCGTGACGCGCCCGAGCGCAACTACCGCGACGACAACCACAAGCCGGAGCTGCTCTGCGCGTTGACGGACTTCCAGGCCTTCAGCGGGTTCCGCCCGGTCGCGCCGACGGTCGAGCTCTTCGGCGAGCTGATCGATGCTGGAGCGGACCTACTGCGGCCGCACCGCGCGTTGCTGACGACATCCGACGGCCTCAGGTCGGTGTTCAGCTCGCTGCTGACGCTGACCGAGCTCGACCGGGCCGCCCTGGTCGCACAGGTGCAGCAGGCCGCATCGCGCGTCTCGGCCGCAGGCGGAGAGTGGGCACCCGCGGCTGGCGCGTCAGTTGTTGCCGGCTCGGACTTTCCCGGTGACATCGGCGCGGTCCTGGCCTTGCTGCTCAACCATGTCCGGCTGCGTCCGGGGGAGTCGATCTTTCTCGGGGCCGGCAACGTCCATGCCTACCTGCGCGGCTTCGGCGTCGAGATCCTCGCCAGCAGTGACAACGTGCTCCGCTGCGGCCTGACCCCGAAGCACATCGACGTCGCCGAGCTGATGCAGGTCGCGGACTTCCGGCCGTTGCTCCAACCGCGTTCACCGGTGCAGGTGATCAGCGACTCTGTCACGAGCTACCCCGTACCCGTCGCGGACTTCTTGCTCATGCGGGTCGAGCCCGCCCGGGCGAGCGTCGACCTGGCCGCCGGCCAGCCTCATCTGCTCATCGCGACCGCCGGTGAGGTCCAGGTCGTCGACGGGTCGGCGCCACGCGTGGTCGCCCAGGGTGACGCCGTGTTCATCGCGGCCGGCCCAACGCCGGTGCAGGTGCGTGGTCCTGGCATCGCCCACGTCGCCACCGTGAACTCAGTCACGGGCTGACCCCCGCCCGCGCGGATCCTCAGTCCACCCGGTCCAGGCGAGCGACGCCGATCCGAGCGTCCGCCATCCCGTAGAACACGAACGTTCCTGCGGGCGTCTCCTCGATGCACGTGGGGAAGACGACGTTCGACACCGTGCCGACCTGCTCGTCGGGATTGTCCGGAGACATGAGCGGCTCCGAGGTCCGCGCCAGGACCTTGCCGGGGTCGTCGGCGGACAGGATCATCGCGCCGGCGGAGTACACCAGACGCTGCTGCAGCCCGAACCCTGGCGCGATCTCCCCCGACACGCCGTGATGCAGCAACAGCCAGCCCTCGGGGACCCGGCGCGGCGGTGGCCCAGCGCCGATCTTGGTGTCCTCGTAGCCGTGCTGCGAGAGCGCGACGAGCCGGTGGCCGGACATGCGCACGAGTCGAGATACGTCCTTCCCGACCTCATCCACGGGAACGTAGGAGATCCAGATCCCCGGTCGCGGATCATCCAGGCCGACCGGCAGGACGTCGCCCTCGCCCTCGCGGATCCAGCCCAGGTCCCACATCGGCCGATGCAGCATCGCCCAGCAGAGTTTCCCCTCCGGCCCTGGCACCGGCTCCGGGAAGAACACGGCGTCCTTGTTGGGGAACAGGTTGAAGTCGAGCTGCAGATCCGGCTCGTACCCGAACAGCACCGGACCCAGCCGTCGCCACGAGCGCAGGTCCTCCGAGCTCGCCAGCGCGAGCCTCGGGCCCATCGGGCCATAGGCCACATAGGTCATGATGTGGACACCGAGGTCGGGGGCCCACGTGACCCGGGGATCCTCCACGCCGCCGTGATCTGCGCCGTGCTCCCACGCCTCGTCAGGTTGGAGGACGACCCCGCGTCGTTCGACCGAGACCGGTACGCCCTCGTCGAGCAGGACCTCGGCGAGTCCGACGCGAGAGTAGTTGCCTTCTGCGACGACGCGGGGGAGCAGGTACAGCCGGCCGTCGGGACCGTATCCGCTCGCCGGGTTGAGGACACCCTCGGCTTCCTCGGCACGATCCGGGTCCGGGACCATCACGGTGCCGACCCTGGTCAGTTGATAGGGCACCTCAACCATGTTCAACACGCTCCTTGTGAGCTCAGCCCTTGACCCCGGACCCGATGTTCGCCGAGGTGAAGTGTTTCTGGAAGATCAGGAACAGCACCACCGGTGGGATCGCCAGGAGAACTCCGCCTGCCATGTTCGCCCCGTCCGGGTTGGTGGCCCGGCCGGCAACGTTGTTCATGTAGTTGGCCAACGCCACCGCGAACGGCTGCATGTCCTGCTGCTTGGTGACCAGGAACGGCCAGAGGAACTCGTTCCACGGTCCGATGAAGGTGAGCAGGACGGCGTTGAGGATGGCCGGCCGCGCCAACGGGATGGCGATGCGCAGCATGGTGCCCAGCTCGCCCGCCCCGTCGATGCGGGCGGACTCGAACAGCTCCTTGGGCAGCTGGAGGAAGAACTGGCGGAAGATGAACACCGCCGTGGAGTTGATCGCGAACGGGAGGATCATCCCGATGTAGGTGTCGCCCAGGCCGTAGCCGCGGACGATCAGGACGTACAGCGGGATCTGCAGCAGCTGGAACGGGATGACCAGGACGAGGATCACGCCGGAGAGCACCGTCTGCCGTCCCCGGAAGTGCATGACCGCGAGGGCGTAGCCGGCCAGCAGTCCGAACACGATCGTGAACAACAGCACGCCGATGGTGAAGATGCTGGAGTTCAACAGGGCCCGGGGGGCGTCGATGGCGGCGTTGATCTCCTGGTAGTTCGTCGTCGTCATGTTGTCCGGATGCGGCAGGATGCCGGACAGCGACTTGTCGGCCACGGCCTGGAACGAGCCGATCACCATGTAGTAGAACGGGAAGAGGAACAGCACCGCGCCGAGGGCAAGGACGACCACCCTGATCCCGCCGTGCGGTGTCTTCTCGACGGGAGGCGCGGCCGCCGTGATCTCCGTCGACGTCGTGGCCGTTGTGCTCATGGTGTCGCCTCCCCTCAGTCCTGCTCGAGCAGTCGTCGCTGCACCAACGCGATGAAGAGCGTGATGACCAGCAGGATCATGCCGATGGCCGCCGCGTAGCCGGCCTGCCCCTGCTCGATGCCCTTCTGGTACATGTAGAACACCGGCGTGACCGATGCGCCGTTGGGCCCGCCGCCGTTGGTGAGCAGGTAGGGCTCGGTGAACAGGTTCATCCCGGTGATGGTCGCCAGGATGACGACGAGCGCGGTCGCCGGCCGGACGCCCGGGACGGTGACCGACCAGAACTTCGCGAGCGTGCCCGCCCCGTCCACGTCGGCGGCCTCGTAGACCTCTTTGGGGACGTTCTGCAGCGCCGCCAGGTAGAGCAGGATGAAGAAGCCGAGCTGCTTCCAGGTCACGAACACCGCGATCATCGGCATCGCCCAGTACTTGTTGATCAGCCACGACGGGTCGGGAGCCAGGGGCCCCAGGACCGTGTTGACGAGGCCGGTCTCCCCGAACATGAACAGCCACACCGTCACGATCGCCACGCTGGCCGTGACGTACGGCGCGTAGTAGGAGCCGCGGAAGAACCACAGCCCGCGGATCTTCGCGTTCAACGCGTAGGCCAGCACGAGCGAGAGGACCACCGTGGCGGGCACGTTGATGATCAAGAACTCGAAGACGTTGAAGATCGAGCGCTGGAAGGTCGGGTCCTTGAGGACGTCGACATAGTTCTGCAGGCCCACCCAGGGACGGTCGACGGTGGCTCCCGGTGCCGCGAAGAAGTAGTCCTTGAAGCTGATGAAGAACTGCACGATGAGGGGGTAGACGAAGATGAATGCCAAGAAGATCACGTAAGGCAGGACGAAGAGCAGACCGAGGGGTTGTCGGCCGACCCATCTCTCCGTGCGCGCAGGACCGGTCGTCTGCTCCGGGTCAGCCTCGGTGGAGGGCCCGGTCACGCCGCTTACCGTTGTCATGCCTTCACTCCTCCGCCGAGAGTTCGTTGGCTCGCTCGGCCGCGTCGGCGAACGCCTTGTCGATCGACTCGTCGTCGAACACGACCGACGCGGTCCAGGCGTTCCGGAACTCCTGCCAGATCTCGGTGGAGTTGGGCACGTTCGGCACCTCCACGACCCGACTTGCCTGATCCGCGAACTGCACGTACTCCGGGTGCTCGGCGAAGTAGCTGGCGTAGACCTCAGGCAGGTTCTTCCGCATCGGCATCTGGCCGGTCATCTCGAGGAGCTTGCCGTCCGACTCCTCGCTGGTCGCGAACTTCGCGAAGTCCCAGGCAGTCAGTCGGTGCTCGCAGGCGAAGTAGATGGCCATCGACTTCTCGTCGCTGAACGTGTAGATCTGGTCGGCCGGCTTCCCGTCCTCGGTCGGGATCGGGACCACACCCCAGTCGACGGAGTCCTTGTAGACCGATATCGCCCACGGCCCGACGATCGCCATCGCGGCCTGTCCGTCATTGAACGAGTCACCGTTGTACTTCTCCTGCGGGGCGAGCTTCTCGGCGTACATGGTCCGCCAGAACTTTCCGACCGCCACTCCGTCGGGGGAGTCGAACGTCGCCTTCCCGTCCTCGACGAGCTGCTGCTGGGTCCGCGCGGCGAACAGCGGGTAGAAGTCGAACCAGGACTGGAAGAACTCGCTCGACGGTGCCGGCCAGATCGCAGCGTGCGCCACCCCCTTCTCCACGAGCGTCCGGGACGTATCCAGGAACTCCGCCCACGTCTTCAACGGCGGGTTGTCCGGGTCGAGCCCGGCCTCCGCGAAGAGCTTCTTGTTGTAGAAGATCATCACCGGGTTGACCTTCCACGGGATCTGGTAGAAGCGCCCGTCCGGTGAGCGGTACTGGTCGGCCAGCTGCTTCCCGGTCCGCTCCTCGACGTAGGAGTCACCGTCAGGGAAGGTGTCGAGCGGCACCAGACCCCCCGCCTTCTCGAACTGCGGCACCGCCGAAGGAGCGGTGTTCAGCACCAGGCACGGGGCGTTGCCCGCCACGATGGAGGAGTAGATGACCTCCTCCGACGTCTTCCCGGCAGGGATCTGCTGGGCAGTGATCTTCTCGTCCGGGTGTTGACTGTTCCAGGCCGCGACGACCTCCTCGCCCCAGGCCACCTCCTCGGGGTTGGTCGAGAGCCAGATCTCGATGGGACCGCGAGAGCTGTTCGCGGACTCCGGTGGGCCGCCGCCGTCCGAGACACAGCCCGCGAGGAGGACAGACGCCGCCGCGGCCGCGAGAACAGGAATCAGACCCTGCTTCATCCCACGTTCCTCCCGTACGGTGTGGCATCCGACCAAGGGACTGTGAACTGCGACGAGGCGAGAACGCGGGCTGCCAGGAAAAGCCTCGACCCCGGCACCACGAGACGATTCTCTTCCAGATGAAGGTTGTCAACAGGTGCCACGGACGCACGCTCGGTCGGGATGGGGGCCTGACACCTTGGGCCCCCCTCATCTCGTGCGTGGGGCGTGAGGGCGAGGACGTCTCCATTCCCGGCAGCCCGGTCCTGGAAGATCGGGAGCGCCGACGACTGTCCAGCCGCCCCGCATGGGCTACTTTCAGGTGATACAGGACAGCCGATCGTTCGAGGAAGCAGGAGATGTCATGCGGAAAGTTGCGGCACTCACGTCCATTGTGGTCGGCGTCATCATGGCGATCGCCGGGGTAGCCACCTGGTTCGTGGTTTCGTCGACGCTGGAGGACCAGAGGATCACGGTCTCCGACGACGCCAACTGTGCAGCCGGCGACAACGTGAACGGCCCGATTTCCGCGTTCTGCCAAGCGGACATCATCGACCACCACACCCAGGCGATCACTGGCGGCAAGACGTACGCCGAGCTTCCCCAGGACGACCCGAACCGCGCGGTCGCGATGGACTCCGCGTTCCTGCAGGCCTCGCTGTTCACCTCAGTGGTCGCGTTCGGAGTCGCAGGCATGGCGTTCGTCCTCGGCATCGTCCTGACCCTCATCGGCCTGGCCTTGCGCTCACCGGCCCCCTCGACGGCCTAGGGTGCCCGACCGTCCGGTTTCTCTCCGCGAGAGCCGGGTCGTCGGAGGAGAAGACCCACCATGCGAGGGCCCGAGAGTCGGGTCTCCAGCCGGCGCGCCTCCCGCTTGAGCGGACTTGCCAGGTACTGGCCGAGGATCACCCCGGCCGCAAGGGCCATCGCGGTCCCCAGCGCGGAAGCCAGTTGGAGCACACCGTCCTGACCTTGCGCCAGCAGCGCGAGCCCTCGATAGATCTGCAACCCCGGCAGGAGTGGCACGATCGCGGGGACCACGACGACGAGGGGTGGAACCCGGAACCGACTGGCGGCGAGGTAGCAGACGGCGCCGATGGTGATGGCGGCCGCAGCGGACCCCCAGGTCTTGCCGACCTCGGCGCTGACGACGCTGAGCTCGACGGACTGTCCGAGCGCCCCGACCACCCCCACGGCCACCAACGCCCGCAGCGGGGCGTACGACGCGAACGCGAACCCCGCCGCGGCCAGTGAGGCACCGACCACGGTAACGCTCGCGGTCGCGAGCCCCGACGCGCCAGGTTTGAAGTCCTCGATCTCGACTCCCACGACCTCGCCGAAGGTGAGGCCGGCCGCCACTCCCGCGATGATGCCCACGGTGTCCAATGACGCGTTGATCAGCCGGGCACTGGCCGTGATGGGGAAGCCCGTCATCGCGTCCTGGGTGGCGCCCAGCAGACCAACGCCCGCCAGGAGCATGACGATCCCGGCTGTGACGACGCGGGAGGGGTTCACCTCCAGGGCGGTGGCCGCGGCGGAGACCGCGATGAGGGTGGCCACGAACCCCCCGGCCGCCTGCTCGTAGAAGGACGGGATCCGGAGACCCGACAACAGCTGCTTCGTCAGGTCGATCGCGCATGCGGCCAGGAACGCCAAGACGCACACCACCACACCACCGCCTAGGGTCAGCGCCACACCGGTCCCCATCGCCCCCCACCCGAGGGTCACCACCCACCGACGGCGGAGGGGCCCGGTGGAGACGATCCGCGAGACTTGGTCGCGGGCCTCCTCACGCGTGATGCGACCCGCGACGAGGTCGGCCACCGTCTGGTCGACTTCGGTCAGGTCCCCGTAGTCCACTCGCCGCTGGGTCGCTCGCCGCATTCTCACCGCCGCCGGCTGGTCGATGGCCGGCTGGTGGTGGAGGGACAGGTCCACGAACGTGACGTCCGCGGACACGTCACGCACGCCACAAGCCCGCGTCACCGCCAGCATCGTGGCGGTGATGTCCGCCGCGCCGGCGCCCGACGACAGGAGAACCTCGCCGATCCGCAACGCCAGGTCGAGAGACTCGTACACCTCGCCCGCTTCAGCCATGTCCCTGTCCGATCAGCCGACACCGAGGCTGCCACCCTGCCCGATCCTTCAGCAGCCACCACTTCACCTGCCACCAGCACCCCACGCGACCAGGACACCGACTACTGCGGCGGGAGCAGGCATGGCGGCGATCTCGTCGGCCACAGCCCCGGCCCGCTGACGTACGGAGGTGTCGGTGAGCAGGGCGTGGACCGAGCTCGCGATCGCCTGGGGAGACGACTCGTCCGGATGCAGGACGGCGGCCACTCCTGCGCGCCTGGCTCCCTCGGAGTTGCGGAACTGGTCGGCGGCCTGGGGCAGGCACAGCTGGGGCAGTCCTTCGGCGAGGGCGCCGAGGAAGGTGCCCGAGCCTGCGTGCGAGACGACCACGTCGCAGTGCCGCAGGACGCGCGGTTGGTCGACCCACCGCTCGACGTGGACATGGTCGGGCTGGGGTCCGAGAGCGGCCGGGTCGCCGTCGGGGCCGACGGTGACGAGGACCCGGACGGGGAGGCGGGCGAGTGCCGCGACGGCCGGAGCCAGCAGGGGCAGCCGGTTCTGGACGGTGCCCAGGGTGACGTACACGAGCGGTCGCCCGTCCCGCTCGAGGTAGCCGGGGAGCGCCCCGCCCGGGCGGCCGGTGTCGGCGACGGGGCGCAGTGGCTGCCGCGCCGGGACGTGGTCCAGGGGGACGGACTGGACCGACGGCGGACAGATGTCGAGGTAGAGGGTGGTGAAGCTGCCGGCGTACGGCGGCACGGCCTGCCCGTGCTCGGCCCACAGGCCGGCGAGCCGGGCGCCGGCGTCCTCCAGCATGCTCGGCGGGATCCCGCCGCCGAAGGCGTGCGTCACGCTCGGGACCTGCAGCACCGCACCGACCAGCGGCGACGCCAGCTCGCCGTGCTCGTGGACCATCAGGTCGGGCCGCCATCGCCGCGCCAGGGGGAGCAGGTCGGCCACCATCGGCGGGGTGAGCGTCTCGCCGAACAGGCGGGGGTACATGAAGGCGGCCCGCTCCTGCGGGCTGACCTCGGCCACCCGGGCCTGCAGGCTGCCCACCCGCTCACGGAGCTCGGGACCGGCCAGTCCGGCGGCAGCGGCGGGCAGACCGGCAGCCTCGAGCCGGTCGGCGGCGTCGGCGCTGGTCGCCCACAGGACGTCGTGCCCGGCCGCCAGGAACGCTCGCGCGAGCGGGTACATCGGGAACATGTGTCCGTACCCGAAGGTCGAGGAGAACAGGACGCGCACGCTCACCACCGTCGCACACGGGACCGTCGGCCCCACCGAGACCGACCCTCGCCCACGGCCGGGCCGGATCCCGCTCGCACCGTGGCCCTCACCCCTAGGATCGACCCCGAAGCACCGGGTCACGGGGCCCGGGTGTGCGAACGGGAGACGGCATGACCACGAACGACCCTGAGACCGGCACCGGAGCGGCGACCGCGGCTGCTGTCCAGCCCCTGGAGCCACCGGACCAGGTCCTGACGCTGGTCGCGCCCGCGGCGCCCGCAGTCGTCCAGGAGACCGCGGCCCCGAAGATGGCTCCGGCCGTCGCCGAGGAGGCCATCCCGGCTCTCGACGCCAAGGTCGAGGAGTACCTCAGCGCTCTGTCGGCGGCACAGCCCTCGAGCCCGGAGTTCGCCGCCCAGGCCGACAACGTCCGCACCATGGGCGACGCCGACATCCGCAAGGCGGCCGAGACCTCCAACCGGCTGCTCGACCGGCCGGTCCAGGCCCTCAAGAAGGGAGGCCTGTCCGAGGGTTCCGAGGTCGGCAAGACCCTCCTCGAGCTGCGTCGGACGGTCGAGGACCTCGACCCCAGCGCGCTCACCGGCACCCGCAAGTGGCTGGGCATCATCCCGATGGGCGACAAGGTCGTCGACTACTTCCGCCGCTACCAGTCCGCGCAGACCCAGCTCAACGGGATCCTGCACAGCCTGCGCAACGGCCAGGACGAGCTCCAGCGCGACAACGTGGCGCTGAACATGGAGAAGACCAACCTGTGGGCCGCGATGGGGCGGCTGAACCAGTACGTCTACATCTCCGAGCGGCTCGACGCGAAGCTCTCGGCCAGGATCGCCGAGCTGCAGGTCTCCGACCCCGACACGGCCCGGATCCTCAACCAGGACGTCCTGTTCTACGTGCGCCAGAAGCATCAGGACCTGCTGACCCAGCTGGCCGTCTCGATCCAGAGCTACCTCGCGATCGACATCATCATCAAGAACAACATCGAGCTCATCAAGGGCGTCGACCGCGCCTCGACGACCACCATCTCGGCGCTGCGCACGGCCGTGATCGTGGCGCAGGCACTGGGCAACCAGAAGCTCGTCCTGGACCAGATCGCGGCGCTCAACACCACGACGTCGGGGATGATCGAGCGGACCTCCGAGATGCTCAAGGACAACTCCGCAGCGATCCAGGAGCAGGCCGCGTCGTCGTCGATCGGGATCGAGCAGCTCCAGGCGGCGTTCGCCAACATCTACGCGACGATGGACTCCATCGACGAGTTCAAGCTCAAGGCTCTCGACTCCATGTCGGAGACCATCGGCGTCCTCGAGAACGAGGTCGAGAAGTCCAAGGCGTACGTCGCCCGCGTGCAGACGCAGGACCAGCGCGCGGCCAGCGGCCAGCTCGACCTCGACAACATGGGTCGCTAGGCCCGGGCCGCGGGGATTGGGGTCGCGTGGGCTTCTGGGACTGGCTGACGGGGAGGTCGCGCAAGCAGGCGCCCCCACCCGTGACGGTCCCGCCTGCCCCCACGGAGGCCGACATCCTGGCGTCCCTGGCCCGCGTCGAGGCGATGCTGGCCGACGGCACGGCGCCCGCCGTGGTGCGCTCCCGGGTCGCGCGGATCGACCGCACCATCCGCGAGACCTTGCCCAAGCTGCCGCAGCTGGGATGGGGGAGCTCCGACGCGTACGCCGTGGTGGCCACCGCCACCGACTACCTCCCCGAGGCGGTGGGTGGCTACCTCCGCCTTCCGCGCGACTGGGCCAACTCCCGGCCGATCGAGGGCGGCAAGACGGCCCTGATGATCCTCATCGACCAGCTCGAGCTGCTCGCGTCCACGATGAGCAAGATGCTCGACGCCGCCAACCGCGCGGACGCCGAGGCGCTGATCGCCCACGGCCGTTTCCTCGAGGCGAAGTTCGGGCACTCCTCCACGGGTGGCACCCTCGATGCCGGTGCCGACGCCGGTGCGGGGCCGCTCGCGCCGCCGACGAGCCCGCCGCCGCCCCCGCGCTCGACCCTCGACCTGGAGTGATGGATGTCTGAGACCTCGCCGTCGACCTTGGCGGCCGCGCTGGCCGCGCTGGACGCGGCCGCCGCGGCCGCCGGCGTCGACCCGGCCGTCGCCCGCTCCGAGGGGGAGGCGCTGGCCGCCACCGTCTCCGAGGCCGCCACCGGCGCCTACCTGGACTGGTCGGCCCAGACGAGTGGGCAGACCGGTGGCGACCGGAGCGCCGAGGACTTCTTCGACGCGGCCTCGCGCGGCAGGCGCTACCGGTCGGGTCCGACGCCGTCGGTGGCGGCCCTGGCCCTTGCCCGCCATCCGGAGGCGCTCGCCTACGCCACGGCCCTGAGCGAGGTCTGCACTGCAGCCGCGATGCTCGGCACCCCGACCCCCCGGGTGATGGGCAACGCCTCGACCGCCGCCGCGGCCCAGCTGGGCGCCGTACGTCCGGCCCCGGCGACTGTTCCCGCTGGCGGCCTCACCGCCCTGCCGAGCACCCCCGGCCAGGTGCTCACCGAGGACGAGATGCTGCGCATCGCGGCGGAGTCCGGGCGGGCGGTGACCCAGCAGCTCAACGCGGTCCGCGACGCACTGACCAACATGGTCGGCGGCTTGGGGGACCCACCCACGACCGACTCCAGCAGCCCGGCGCCCCCCGAGCTCGACGACCGGTCCGGCCAGCCGACCCAGGCCGCGCCGCCGGCCGAGGCGGAGAAGCCTGCGGAGGCCGAGGCGCCGAAGGAGCCCGAGGTACCTCCCAAGTCGCTGGAGGAGCTGCTCGCCGAGCTCGATGCCCTGGTGGGCCTCGAGGCGGTCAAGGGCGAGATCCACCGCCAGGTCGCGGTGCTCAAGATCGAGGCCAAGCGCGAGGCGGCGGGGCTCAAGGTCCCGACGATCACGCGGCACCTGGTGTTCGTCGGCAACCCCGGCACCGGCAAGACCACGGTCGCGCGGCTGGTGGCCGGCATCTACCGCGCGCTGGGCCTGCTGTCCCAGGGCCAGCTCGTGGAGGTCGACCGCTCCGAGCTGGTGGCGGGCTACCTCGGCCAGACCGCGATGAAGACCGCCGACGTGGTGAAGTCCGCGGTCGGTGGCGTGCTGTTCATCGACGAGGCCTACAGCCTGGCCGGCGACCAGTACGGCACCGAGGCCGTCGACACCCTGGTCAAGGAGATGGAGGACCGCCGCCACGACCTGGTGGTCATCGTCGCCGGGCTACCCCGAGCCGATGGCGTTCTTCATCGCCCAGAACCCGGGCCTGGCCAGCCGGTTCCGCACCACCATCGAGTTCGCCGACTACAGCGACGACGAGCTGGTCGGCATCTTCCGGGTGCTGGCCGAGGGGGCCGACTACGACCTCCCCGACGAGGTGGAGGCGCGGTTCCGCGAGATGCTGAAGGGCATCCGTCGCGGGCCGACCTTCGGCAACGGCCGTTACTCCCGCAACGTGCTCGAGGCCGCGATCGGCCAGCATGCCTGGCGGTTGCGCGACATCGAGGAGCCGACCGTGGAGCAGCTGCGCACGCTGGCGCCCGAGGACCTCGTCTACGTCTCGGTCGACGACACCGTGGACCACACACTCGCGGAGGCGCTCGACGGGCCGACGGAGGGTCCGCTGGTCATCGACCCCGGGACACCGCTGCCGCCCCAGCCCGAGCCGCCGGCCGAGATGCCGGCTGAGGAGTCCACCTCATGAGCCAGGCCACGCAAGGAGCCCCGGCCCCTCAACCGGCGGCGCCACCGACCACGGCAGTCGTCGGGACGCCCGCGCCGACGCCCGCGGCCCCGGGCACCGGCCGTGCGACGGCGTACGAGTCGCTCGGCACCTCGCGTGAGGACGACGTCGCCCGCCGCCAGGCGGCGCAGGTCCCGAGGACCCTCACCCGGCTGCGGCTCGGCGCGATCGTGGTGTGCCTGCTCTTCGGCGCCCTCACCGGCCTCCAGCTCGCGCTGTCGTGGCAGGCCAACCGGACCGCCGCCGCCGACACCGAGCAGCTGATCCGGGTGCAGGCCATCAAGACCAACCTGCTGCGGGCCGACGCGCTGGCGACCAACGCCTTCCTCATCGGTGGCCTCGAGCCGGCCGAGCAGCGGGCGGCATACGACGGCGCGATCGACCAGACGGTGCGTGCCATCACCGACGCGGCCGAGGCGCAGCCCGCCGATCGTGCCGCGCTCAGCGAGCTGAGCAGCGCGGTGCTCGACTACGTCGGCGACATGGAGCTGGCCCGCGCCAACAACCGCCAGGGCCTGCCGGTCGGGGGTGCGTACCTGCGCAAGGCGAGCAGTGAGCTGCGGTCGACAGCGCTGCCGATCGTCGACCAGCTGGTGGCCTCCAACTCGACCCGGACGACCGACGCGATGGGCGCGCACCATCCCTGGTGGGTGTTCCTGCCGGCGGTCGTCGCCGTGGTGCTGCTGTGGTTCGCCAACCGCTGGATCGGGAGGCGGTTCCACCGTCGGGTGAACCCCGGCATCCTCATCGCGGTCCTCGCCGTCGGTGTCGTCGGGATCGTTGCGGCGTTCCTCGTCAACGACCAGCAGAACCAGAACGACGATCTCACCGACGGCTCGTTCCAGGCCGTGGTGGACGGGTCCTCGGCCCGCACGTCGGCCAACGACGCCAAGGCGAACGAGAGCCTGCGGCTGATCGCCCGGGGTTCGGGTCAGGCGTTCGAGGACGCCTGGGTCGCCGCGGCCGCGATCGTCGACCAGGCGCTCCTGGAGCCGAGCCTGAACGGTCTGCAGGGTTCGTGGGCGACGTACAAGTCGCAGCACCAGGAGATCGTCGACCTCGACGACGGCGGCGACTGGGACGAGGCGGTGGCCGCGGCGACGAGCACCGAGGACGGGTCGGCATCCGACACGTTCGCCGACTTCGACGGTCAGCTGCAGGACTCGCTGAGCGCGTCGGGCACCGCGCACCACGCAGACCCTCACCAACGGCAACTCGGTGCTCCTGGTCCTGGCGGTGATCGCGTTCCTGGCGGGCCTGGCCGCGGCCGGGTTCGCCGCATCGGGCGTCAACCAGCGCCTCAAGGAGTTCTCATGAGATCGCGACGACTGGGCCTGCTCGCCGCAGCGGCGCTGACTCTCGTCCTCGGCGCGTGCGGGGTCACGGACACACCCGTCCCGGCCCCACCGGCCGCGCCGGAGGTCTCGGGTGGTGCGGCACCGGTCGCCCAGGACTGCGACAACCGGCTGCAGTCCTTCGCGCCCGCCGGTGACCCGCTGGGCATTCCGTCCGGCTCGACGATGGCGGAGATCCGCCAACGCGGCCGGCTGATCGCCGGTGTCTCGGCCGACACCTTCCTGCTCGGCGCGCGCAACCCCGTCACCGGACAGGTCGAGGGATTCGACATCGACCTGGTCAAGCAGGTCGCGAAGGCGATCTTCGGGGACGAGAACAAGTACCAGCTGCGGGTCATCACCGCCGCCGACCGGATCCCCGTGCTGGAGAACCACGAGGTCGACATGGTCGTCCGCAACATGACCATCACCTGCGACCGCTGGAAGTCCATCGCGTTCTCGGCCGAGTACTACCTGGCCGGACAGAAGATCCTGGTCCGCAAGGGCTCCGACATCACCGGGCTCGACTCGCTGGCCGGGCACCGGGTCTGTGCCCCGCTCGGTACGTCCAGCATGGACAACCTGATCCGCCTCGCTCCCGAGGCGGTGCCGGTCGGTGCCGACAACCACACCGGCTGCCTGGTGCTGCTCCAGGAGGGCCAGGTCGACGCGATCACCGGCGACGACACCGTGCTCGCCGGCCTGGCGTCGCAGGACCCGTACGCCGTCGTCCTCGACGAGGCGCCGTTCACCGAGGAGCCGTACGGCATCGGCATCCCGCTGGACCAGGTCGACATGGTCCGGTTCGTCAACGGCGTGCTCGAGCGGATGCGCGCCGACGGCTCGTGGGACGCCAGCTACGCGAAGTGGCTCCAGCCCACCCTCGGCAAGTCCTCCGGCCAGCCCCAGCCCCAGTACGGACGCACTCCGTGACCCCCGCCCAGCGTTCAGTTGCGCCCCGTGATGCGTTGAGTTGCGTGTCGTGGTGTGGTGAGTTGCGTCCCGTGATGCATCGAGTTGCGTCCCGTGATCGGGTGCAGCCATCACGAGGCGCAATTCAAGCGATCACGAGGCGCAACTCAACGAGTCACGAGGCGCAACTCAACGCATCACGGGGCGAAACTCGATGAGTCCGGTGCACGCGCCGGACGCGCCCGGGCGGCTCGGGGAGCCGGTCGAGGTGATGGCGATGCAGGCGTACCTCACCGAGCTGGACGCCTGGGTGCGCTTCCGCAAGGACGAGCTCGACGAGCTGGACGCCGCCGCGCTGGCGTCGCCGCGCAAGAACGAGCTGACCGGCGACATGACGCTGTCGATGGCGCTCTGGAAGGCCGTCTCGGACCGGCTCCAGCTGCTGCTCGCGGTGTGGGGCGGCGGTCGCGTGCTCGAGGCCGAGCGGGAACGCCTGGCCACGCTGATCCACGGCCGCCTCGACGCGACCCTCGACCCCGACGTCCTCGCCCGGAGCGCGGCGATCCCCGGGTCGACGCCGGGAGCGCTCGCGGTCTCGCTGCCCGAGGCGTGCCGGCTCAGCGACGCGCTCGCCGGCCAGCTGCGCCAGCGCCTCTCCCTCGACCCCGCGGCCGACGAGAACGCCGCACGGGTCAAGGACCTGCGCGCGGCGCTCGAGCGGCTGCGCGACCAGGTCTCCCTCGAGCCCGACACCTCCCAGGCCGGGGCCCAGCGCACCTGGGACGGGCTGGCGGCGCGCATCAAGGACGTCACCGAGCGGCTGCAGCGCGGCGGCGACGTCGGCGGACTGCTCGGCCCGCTCGAGAACGACACCGCGCTGTTCGAGCGCGACCTCATCGTCGGGGGAGCCGAGCGGCGCGACACCCGCGACCGCGCCGCCGCGGCGACCGAGCTCCGCGAGGACCTCCTGGCCCGGTCCGCCGCGCTCGAGCAGCTCGCCGCGCGCTGCGTCGAGTCCGTCGACCCCGCTCCCCGTTACGCCGTCCCCGACGTGGAGGCGCTCGGCCCGGTGCCGGCCTCGCCGACCGAGCTCGCCGTCTACCGCAAGCGGCTCGGGCGGGTCGGCGACGCGATGAACCTCGCCCACGCGTCGTACGCCGCCGCGCTCGCGGCCCACGACGACCTCGTCGCCCGGCTGGACGCGCTGACCCTCAAGGCGTCGGCCCAGCGGCTGTCCGGTGAGCGCGACCTGGCCGCCGCCGAGGCGACCGCCCGCGAGGTGCTCACCCGCCACCCGTGCCCGGTCGCGGTGGCCAGGGCGCTCGTCGACGCGTACGACGCGTGGCTCACCTACGCGTCCTCCCGCACCTCCGCTGCGAAAGGCTCCAGATGAAGTGCCAGCAACCCGGGTGCACCGGGACGATCGTCGACGGCTACTGCGACGTCTGCGGCATGGCGCCCGCCGAGGGTGCGTCCACGACGACCCCGACGCCCGCGGCCGCGCCTTCCTCGACCGGCGGGGTCGCCGACGGGTCTGCGTGCCAGCAGCCGGGCTGCTCCGGGACCATCGTCGACGGCTACTGCGACGTGTGTGGCACGCCGGGCGGTACCCCCGCCGCCGACTCGGCGGCCGTGTTCCAGGGCGCCCTCGACGAAGCCTCCGCGGCCACCGGGTCCTTCCGCCTCCAGTCGGCGGCCATCGGCTCGCAGCGCGCGAGCGGCACGGGTGCGACCCACCGCGTGCGCTCGGCGTCGCAGCGACTCAGGTCCGCGCGGCTCGGAGCGGGCCTGACCACGATCCCGCCCATCCCGCTGGTGGACGCCGCCAAGGTCGTCATGAAGAACCCGGAGGTGGCCGAGGACAAGCGCACCTGCGCCAAGTGCGGCAGCCCGGTCGGCCGCAGCAAGGACGGCCGCCCCGGGCGCACCGAGGGGTTCTGCCCGACCTGCGGCCAGGAGTTCTCCTTCACCCCCAAGCTGCACCCCGGCGACCTGGTCGCGGGGCAGTACGAGGTCGCCGGCTGTCTCGCGCACGGCGGCCTCGGCTGGATCTACCTCGCTCGCGACAAGAACGTCTCGGACCGCTGGGTCGTCCTCAAGGGCCTGCTGAACTCCGGCGATGCCGACGCCCTCGCCGCCGCGATCGCCGAGCAGCGCTTCCTCGCCCAGGTCGAGCACCCGCTGATCGTCGAGATCTACAACTTCGTCACGCACGACAACGCCGGCTACATCGTGATGGAGTACGTCGGCGGCCGCTCGCTCAAGCAGGTGCTCAAGGAGCGGATGCGGGCCAACAGCGGGGCGTACGACCCGCTCCCCGTCGACCAGGCCCTCGCCTACATCCTCGAGATCCTGCCTGCGTTCCAGTACCTCCACGACCTCGGCCTCGTCTACTGCGACTTCAAGCCCGACAACCTCATCCAGGTCGGTGACGCGCTCAAGCTGATCGACCTCGGCGGCGTCCGGCACGTCGACGACCAGGAGTCGGCGATCTACGGCACGGTCGGCTACCAGGCGCCAGAGGTCGCCGCTGTCGGCCCGAGTGTCGCCTCCGACATCTACACGATCGGCCGCACCCTCGTGGTGCTGTGCATGGAGTTCAAGGGCTACCAGTCGACGTTCCTCTCCTCCCTGCCCGACCCCGAGTCCACGCCGCTGTTCCGCGACAACGACTCGCTCTACTGCCTCGTCGCCAAGTGCTGCGCGACCGACCCGGCCGACCGGTTCCAGTCGGCCGACGAGCTGCGCGTACAGCTGCTCGGCGTGCTGCGCGAGGTGGTGGCCAAGAAGCGGGCCGGTACGGCGATCACGTCGGCGGCCTCCCAGCTCTTCGAGACCCCGGCCGTCACCACGGTGGCGCTGGACTGGGACCAGCTGCCCGACCTCCGCGACGACACGTCCGACACCCAGCACGCGTGGCTCAGCAGCCTTGCTCCGGTGGCGGCCAAGAAGCGCATCGAACAGCTCCAGAAGGCACCCGAGGAGACCGCCGAGGTACGCCTCTGGCGCGCCGAGGCCGCCCTCGAGGCCGACGACACGCAGCTCGCGATCGACCAGTCGGCGGCCATGCTCCAGGCCGACCCGTGGGAGTGGCGGGCGCTGTGGGTCTCCGGCCTGGCCGCCCTCCAGCAGTCACGCTGGGACGACGCGGCCGCGGCGTTCAACGCGGTCTACAAGCAGGTCCCCGGCGAGCTGGCGCCCAAGCTCGCCCTGGCGCTGGCGTGCGAGAAGGGCGGCCGCCCCGAGGTGGCCGAGGGCTTCTACAACACCTGTGCCGAGACCGACGCGGCGTACGTCGCCACCTCGGCGTTCGGCATGGCCCGCATCCGCGCCGACACCGGCGACACCGACGGGGCCGTCTCGGCCCTCGACCTGGTGCCGCCGACCAGCCGCGGGTACGGCGAGTCGCGCCAGCTGCGCGCCGAGGTGCTGCTCCGCGGCGCGGGCGACGACCTGATGCGGCTCGGTGCCGCGATGATCAGCGTCGACGGCGCGGGGATGGAGCCCTACGACCGGGCCAAGCTGTCGGCCAGGATCCTCGGGCAGGCGCTCGAGGTGGTCGCGAGGAAGGGACCGGGAACCGTGCGGATCGGCAGCTACGAGGCCAAGGAGCCGTCGTTGCGTGAGGGGCTGGAGGCGAGCTACCGGGTGCTCGCCCGCGAGGCGCAGGACCGGGACACCCAGGTGCTCATGGTCGGCCGGGCCAACTCCGTGCGCAACTGGACGCTCACGTGACCGAGACCCCCGCCACGTCGGCGCAGACGTGCCCGCACTGCGGGGCGCTCCTCGAGACCGACGCCAAGTTCTGCGAGGCGTGCGGCAAGGCCGTCGGCGCGGAGACCCCTGCGGCCCCCGCGGCGGCCGGAGAGCCCAGCCCCCTCGACGACGTCAGCCCCATCAGTGCGGTCACGGCACGCCCGGGTACGACGGCCCCCGAGGTCGCAGCGGGCTCCCGCGCCCCCTGCCTCCAGTGCGGCGGTGCGGTCGACGACGACGGCTACTGCACCCAGTGCGGCACCAAGGCGCCGGACCCCCGCGACCACTTCGAGGAGCAGCCCGCGCCGTGGGTGGGCGGCGTCTGCGACCGGGGCCTCCGGCACCACCGCAACGAGGACGCGATGGCGATGGCGGTCGACGGGCCGCGCGTCGTCCTGGTCGTCTGCGACGGCGTGTCCAACACCGTGGACTCTCACATCGGGTCGATGAACGCGGCGCACGCGGTCCTCGACGTGCTGCGGCCGCCGCTGCCGCGTGGGCTCGGGGTGCCCGAGAGTCGGGACGCCGCCATCACCCGGCTGTTCACCGACGCGGCGGCTGCCGGGCAGAAAGCCATCGCGGCCACCGTGTCCGAGGACGTCCCCAACCCGCCCTCCTGCACCCTCGTGGCGGCCGTGCTCGAGGACGGCGTCGTGCACTTCTGCGGGCTCGGTGACTCCCGCATCTACCTCCTGCCCGACGCCGGCGACGGGCAGATGCTCACCGTCGACGACTCGATGGCGCAGCTGCTCATCGCCGGCGGAATGCCGCGGGCGGAGGCGGAGGCGTCGAAGCAGGCGCACTCCATCACCAGGTGGCTCGGCAAGGACAGCGCCGAGATCGTGCCTCGGGTCGGCCAGGTCCCGGTGACCGGGCCGGGCTGGCTGCTCACGTGCTCCGACGGACTCTGGAACTACGCCTCCGAGCCGGCCGCGCTCAAGGAGCAGATCGCGGCGGCGGGATCCGGCGACCCCTTGGTGGTCGCGCGGCACCTCGTCGCGTTTGCGAACGCCGCGGGTGGGCAGGACAACATCACCGCCGCCTTGGCACGGGTGGGGGACGTGACCGGTGGTCTCGCGACAGACCCTGGCGTGCCTTCCTCGACCACCGGCAACGACGACGTACGCAACAATGCTGCTTCCCAAGGAGGGGAGACCGATGGCTGAGTTCACAGCGACCGTGTTCCAGAACGAGTTCCTGCCCGACGGTGCGACCGACGTCCACGCGATCGTCACCGTCGACTGCAGCGGCGCCGGCACGGCCGGCCAGACGGGCTCCGGCGCGGCCGGCGAGATCGTCATCATCGACACCTCGGGCTCCATGGGGCAGTCGGCGATGGCGGCCGCCAAGCAGGCAGCGCAGGCGGCGCTGGCCGAGATCGTCGACGGCACGTACTTCGCCGTGATCTCCGGCAACGGCGCGGCGTTCCTCGCCTACCCGCTCGTCAACGCGGGCCCGGCGATGGTGCCGATGAGCGAGGCCACCCGCGCCGAGGCGGCTGACGCCATCTCGAGGCTGCGCTCCGGTGGCGGCACCGAGATCTCGACCTGGCTCGACATGGCCGGCGTGCTGTTCACGTCCGTCCCGCAGGTGGTGCAGCGGCACGCGATCCTGCTGACCGACGGCGAGAACAACGAGCCGGCGCCGGTCCTCGACGAGGCGATCGCCCGGGCCACCGGCTTCTACCAGTGCGACTGCCGCGGCGTGGGCGTCGACTGGAAGGTCGAGGAGATCCGCCGGATCGCCCAGGCACTCCTCGGCACCGTCGACATCATTGCGCGGCCCGAGACGATGGCTGCCGACTTCCAGGCCATGATGCAGACCTCGATGGCCCGCGGTGTCGCCAACGCCGAGCTGCGGGTGTGGACACCGCAGGGCGCCCAGATCCTCTTCGTCCGCCAGGTCTCGCCGACGGTCGAGGACCTCACCCACCGGCGGACGGCCGTCAACGACCTGACCGGTGGTTATCCCACGGGTGCCTGGTCCGACGAGTCCCGCGACTACCACGTCGCGGTCCGGCTGGCCGCGAAGGCCGTCGGCCAGGAGCAGCTCGCCGCCCGGGTGCAGCTGGCTGTCGGCGAGGAGGTCAAGGCCCAGGGGCTGGTCAAGGCCAAGTGGTCCGACGACTCCGAGCTGACCACGCGCATCGACCAGCAGGTGGCCCACTACACGGGCCAGACCGAGCTGGCGCAGGCGATCCAGGAAGGCTTGGCCGCCAAGGCGGCCGGCAACGAGGAGCTGGCCACCACCAAGCTCGGCCGCGCCGTCCAGCTCGCCAAGGAGACGGGCAACGAGGAGGCGACGTCGAAGCTGCGCAAGGTCGTCGACGTCGAGGACGAGGACGCCGGCACCGTCCGCCTGAAGAAGACCGTCGAGAAGGCCGACGAGATGGCCCTCGACACCGCCTCCACGAAGACCACGCGGGTGCGTCAATGACCTGTCCCAACGGGCACGAGTCCCAGGCCACGGACTACTGCGACACCTGTGGCGTCGCGATGGTCGCCACGGAGACGCCTTCCCCGCAGCCCGGCGACACCATCCCGGTGCCGGTGCTCGACCCCGAGGCCCCCGCAGCGTCGGCCACGCCGGCTGACGGCCAGGAGTGTCCCAACTGCGCCACGGCGAACGCCCCGGACGCCCTCTTCTGCGAGGCGTGCGGCTACGACTTCACCACCGGCTCGATGCCCCGCACCGGGACCCCGGCCGCAGCCGAGAGCACGACCACCCCACCTGCCGACGGCAACATCTCGCCGCCGCTCGACGACACGTGGGTGGCCGAGCTCTGGATCGACCCGCAGTGGTACGGCGAGCAGTCCAGCCCCGACCCGCTCCCCTCGGCCGGTCCGCCCGAGGTCGTCCCGCTGCGCAACACCTCGCTGCTCGTGGGCCGAGCCTCGAAGTCGCGCGACATCCACCCCGACATCGACTGCGGCACCGACAACGGTGTCAGCCGCCGGCACGCCCAGCTGACCACCGACGGCACCCGCTGGTGGGTCGAGGACCTCGGCTCGTCCAACGGCACCTTCGTCGCCGAGGCCGTCGACGCCCTTCCCAAGACCCCGATCGAGGTCGGGGTGAAGCGCGAGGTCGGGCCCGACGACCGGATCTACGTCGGCTCGTGGACCCGGCTGGTCATCCGGAAGGCCGCGCCCGGCGAGGTCACCTGACTCGCCTGACACCGTGTGCGGATCGGCGATGAGTCCGGTCCTGGCGACGAGTCGGTACTGACACGAGCACGCCTACGGAGACGAGGAGAGCCCGATGTCACAGCTGATGGTCGACTTCATCATGTCCCTCGACGGCTACGGCGCCGCCGAGGGCTGGCCCGGGTACTGGGGCATGGAAGGACCGGAGTACCTCGCCTGGATCGGGGACGACGAGGTCGAGGAGCACGTCGCTCTGATGGGTGCGACGACCTACCGCCTGATGTCGGGGTTCGCGGAGCAGATGCCCGACGACCCCGGTCTCGCGGGCCTGACCGCGTTGCCCAAGGTGGTCTTCTCCTCCACCCTCGAGGGACCACTGAGCTGGGCCGGCTCCGAGCTGGTGACCGGGGACGCGGTCGCGGAGGTGCGCGAGATGAAGAGCCGGGACTCGCGTCCGCTGAGGACGATCGGCAGTGTCAGCCTGGCCCGGTCGCTGCTCACGGCCGGCCTGGTCGACCGATTCCGGGTGGTCGTCTTCCCGGTCATCACCGGTGCCACCGGGAGGGAGCGCATCTTCGACGCCTATCCCGACGTCGCCCTCGACCTGGTCGAGCAGCGCACGTTCGACGGCCGGCTCCAGCTTCTCGAGTACGTCCCCACCGTGCTGGACGGTCCCCCCGGAGCGGATGCATGACCGAGGAGTTCCTGGACCTCGGCGACGTCTCGCTGTGCGTGGAGAGCTTCGGCGGACCCGGCGACCCGGCGATCCTGCTCATCTCGGGGGCGGCGGAGTCGATGGACGGGTGGGACCCCGCGTGGTGCGAGGAGCTGGCGGCCGCAGGTCGGCGGGTGGTGCGCTACGACCACCGCGACAGCGGACGCTCGACGTCGAGCCCGCCGGGCCACCCGTCGTACCCGGGCAGCGCGCTGGCCGGTGACGTGCTGCGGATCCTGGACGCCCTCGACGTCGACCGCGCTCACCTGGTCGGCCTGTCCATGGGCGGCGGGATCGCCCAGGAGGTGGCCGCGCGTCACTCCGACCGGGTCGCGACGGTCACGTTGGTCGCGACCAGCCCGGCCGGCCGGCGCCAGGACCAGTCGCCGCTGCCCCCACCCGAGCCGCGCGTCGCGGAGACGTTCGGCAACCCGCCGCCCGATCCCGACTGGACGGACCGGGAGGCGGTCGTCGACCACCTGGTCGAGAGCTACCGCCCGTACGCCGGCGCCTTGGGCTTCGACGAACCCGCCGCCCGCCGGCTCGTGGAGCACGTCGTCGACCGAACCGTCGACATCGAGGCCGCCAGCAAGAACCACTGGCTGGTCGCGGGTGACGACGAGGACGACGGCTTCGCCATGACCGACATCACGGCGCCGACGCTCGTGATCCACGGGACCACCGACCCGATGTTCCCCCTCGCGCACGGCGAGGCGCTCGCCCGCGAGATCGGTGACGCGACGCTGCTACGAGTGCCCGGCATGGGCCACGAACGCCCGCCCGTCGCCGTCCGCGCCCAGGCCACCGGGGCGATCCTGCGGCACACGCGGCCGCGGCCACTGGACGACGACCACGGCGGCGAGCACCAGCAGCCCGCCCAGCAGCTGCCCGGCTGACAGCGACTCACCGAAGACCGCTGCCGCCAGGCCGACCGTGACGACCGGTTCGAGGACCGACAGGATCGAGGCGACCGAGGGGCCGAGTCGGGCGAGGCCGGCGAAGAAGAAGATGATCGCCCCGACCGTGCTCACCAGGGAGAGCGTGACCAGCCAGAACCAGGCCGCGAGCCCCGAGTCCAGCGACGTCGGACCGCCGCGCACGACCGTGGCGACGGCGTACGTCGTCGCCGCACCGCAGCAGACCAGGGCCGTCAGGCTCAGCGGCGCGATGCCGGTGAGCACCCGGTCGCCGGTCAGGATGTAGGCCGTGTAGACCAGCGCCGAGGTCACTCCGAGGGCCACCCCGACCCAGTCGAACCGGTCGGTGGCGGCACCGAGCAGCACCAGCAGGATTCCCGACAGTGCCAGCCCCAGGGCGACCAGCCGGCGCCTCGACCACGACTCCCTCTTGAGAGCGACCGCGCCCGCCATCACCAGGACCGGGTAGAGGTAGAGGAGCAGGGTCAGCAGGGAGGCGTCGATCCGCTCGAGCGCCGCGAAGTACGAGGCCGACTGCGCCGCGTAGCCCACCGCCCCCATGGCGAAGGCCGCGACGGCGGTCCGCCGGGGGAGCGGGCCGAGACCGCCACGCCACCAGACGATGGCGAGCATCACGACCGCCGCCACGCCGAACCGCACCAGGAGCAGGTCGCCGACCGTCACCCCCTCGTCGTACGCGAGCTTGCCGAAGATCGCCATCGCGCCGAAGGCTGCTGCCGACAGCAGACAGTAGATGGCTCCCACGGGTCCAGCCTGGAGGTCGAGACCGTTCACGTCCATCGCGACTATGTGGACGTCATCGTGAAGATATGCTTGACGAATGCTCGACCTGCACCGGCTCCGACTGCTCCGGGAGCTCGACGCCCGTCACACGGTGCGGGCCGCCGCCGAGGCGCTCGGCTACACGACGAGCGCGGTCTCCCAGCAGCTGGCCGTCCTCGAGCGCGAGGCGGGCGCCGCGCTGTTCGAGCGGGTCGGCCGCAACCTGCGGCTGACCGAGGCCGGCCTGGTCCTGGTCCGACACGCGCAGACCCTCCTGGACGGCGCCGAGGCGGCCGAGGCCGAGGTCGCCCAGGTCGCCGCCGGACGGGTGGCCGGCGTCGTCCGCGTGTCGTCGTTCCAGTCCGCGTTCCTCCGCATCGTCGCGCCGTCGGTGCGCGAGCTCGCCGAGGCCCACCCCCACGTCCGCGTCGAGGCCAGCGAGCTGGAGGTCGAGCAGGGCGTGCCGGCCCTCCGGCTCCAGCACCTCGACGTGGTGGTGGGGGACGAGTACGACGACCAGCCGCGCCCGGTGCACAGCGACCTGGCGCGGACCGACCTGGTGCGCGAACGCGTCCGGCTGGTCCTGCCCCTGGACCACCCGCTGGCCCGGCGCCGCAAGGTGCCGCTCGCCGAGCTCGCCGCCCAGCCGTGGGCCGCGTGCCAGCCCGGGACCGGCCACCGGGAGATGCAGATCCGGACCTGCCGGCAGCTCGGCGGGTTCGAGCCCGACCTCCGCTACGCCTCCGACGACTTCCTCATCCTGCTCGAGCTGGTCCGCACGACCGGCGCGTGCGCGCTGCTCCCCGAGCTGGTGCTGGGGTACGAGGCCCCGGGGGTCGTCGTCCGCGACCTGGTCGAGGGCTCGATCGGCCGCTCGGTCTACCTGCTCACGCGCAGCAGCCGGACGCCGGCGGTCCGGGTCGTCACCGAGGCCTTCGAAGGTCGGGCACGGCTCATTGCGCCCAAGGGGGCTGGATCGTCTGGCCGTCGTGGGTCGTCGCGGTGAAGCCCGCACCGATCGCGACGTAGGCCCGCGCCGGGACCGAGCCCGGGTTGACCACGGCGATGGTCTCGCCGGCAGGCACCACCGCCACGTCGCCCGGACCGAGGTCCTCGCCGTCGGGGGTGACCCTCAGTCGGCCCTCGAGGACGAGGAAGGTCTCGTCGCGGTCGAGGGTGTGCGGGGCGGGCTCCTGGTCCGGAGCCACGGCGATCTGCCACGTGCACAGCTCGGCGGAGCCTCGGCTCGGCGCGGCGTACGCCGTGAACCGGACTCCTGGCAGCTCGAACGTGGGCGCCTGGTCCGCTCGGATGATCGGCATGGTGGTCTCCTCAGTTAGACAAGCAAACTTTATCAAGCGTGATTGTCTACCATGGGCTCATGGCGACGCAACGGCACGGCACCGACTTCGGCATCCTGCTCGGGCTGGCCTACCAAGCGTTCGTGGTCGAGCTGCGCGATGACCTGCAGCGAGCCGGCTTGGACGGTCTCGGCCGGGCCGACGGCTACGTGTTCCGGGCCCTGGACGAGCAGCCGCTCACGGTCAGCGAGCTGGCCGGCCGTCTCGGGGTGACCAAGCAGGCGGCCGGCCAGATCGTGACCGACATGGAGGAGCGCAGCCTGGTCTCAAGGCGACCCGACCCGGCCGACGGGCGGGCGCGGCTGCTCGAGCTGACGCCCGAGGGACGCCGGACGCTGCGGAGGGCTCGGGCGTTCCACCGCCGGTTCGAGGCGCGGCTCGCCCGGGAGCTCGGGCCGGAAGCCGTCGCCACTGTGGTGCAGGCCCTCGAGCACGTCGGCCGGGCCGAGGGCCGCGGGGAGCCCAGGATCCGCGCCCACTACCTCTGATCGTCAGGTGCCGACGATCGGGTCTGCCTCGTGGCGGTTGAAGTCGGAGTCCTTGCGGGAGAACATCTCACGGCGCTCCTCGAAGGACAGGGCCTCGACCAGCGGCGCGACGTCGATGCCGTACCCGCTGATCTCGGCGGAGTCGTGCGTCGGCACGACCGAGGTGACGACCGACTCGCCGTAGACGTGCACCATGTTCACCGACTGCTCGGCGTCGATCGCCGAGATGAAGCGGTCCTTCGGCGCGATGTCGCTGAGGTAGCAGGTCGCCGACGCCACCGAGACCGGGATGCCCGCGAAGGTGCTGTACGAGGAGTAGTGGAAGTGGCCGCCCAGGATCATCCGCACGTCGGTGCCGGCCAGCGCCTCGGCCAGCCGCGGCTGGTCGTCGAGCTCGATGATCGCGGCGGCCGGCAGCATCGGCACCGGGATCGGCGGGTGGTGCATGGCCAGGAACGTGCCGTGCGGCGCCGGCTGGGCCAGCACCGACGCGAGCCACTCGTACTGCGCGTCGCTGATCTCGCCGTGGTGGTAGCCGCTCACGCTCGTGTCCAGCGAGACGATGCGCAGGCCGTCGACGTCGTGGACCCGGTCGAGCACGTCGGGGGACACGTCCGCGTCGTACAGCCCACGGGCGTACGCGGCCCGGTCGTCGTGGTTGCCCATGCACCAGACGACCTGGGCGCCGATCCGCTCGGCGAACGGCTCGACCATCTCGCGCAGCTGCCGGTAGGCCTCCGGCTCCCCGCGGTCGGCCAGGTCACCGGTGAACACGAGTGCTTGGGGGGCCGGGTCCAGCCGTCCGAGCCGGTCGAGGGCGATCTCGAGGTGCTGCACGGTGTCCACGACGCCGTACTGCAGCGTGCCCCCGGCAAGCAGGTGCGTGTCGCTGACGTGCGCGATGGTGTGGCTGGGGTTCGGGTACTGGCCAAGGGGCTGCACGGCAGGAGCGTAGAGCCAGTGCGGCCCGCTGGTTGAGGAGGGCCGAAGGCTCGTCACGAAACCGAGGGAGCCGGCTGACGGGTCACCGGGTCTCGTGACGGGCGCTGCGCGCCCTCCTCGACCAACGGAGCAGGATGACCGCGTGAGCTCCCGGCAGGTGCACGACATCGGGCGTCGCCGGGCGTGGGTGGTGTGGCTGGTGGCGCTCTCGGTCTACGTGCTGGCGGTGTTCAACCGCAGCTCCCTCGGGGTGGCCGGCCTGTTGGCGGCGGATCGGTTCGACATCTCGGCCACGCAGCTGGCGGCGTTCACGGTGCTCCAGCTCCTGGTGTACGCCGGCATGCAGGTGCCGGTCGGGGTGGCCATCGACCGCTACGGGCCGAAGAAGCTGCTGCTGGCGGGACTGGTCCTGATGACGGCCGGACAGCTGGCGTTCGCGTTCGTGACGACGTTCCCGCTCGCGCTGCTCTCGCGGGGTGTGCTCGGCGCGGGCGACGCGATGATCTTCACCTCGGTCCTGCGGCTGGTGACGGCGTGGTTCCTGGTCCGGCAGGCGCCGACCGTCACCCAGCTCACCGGGCAGGTCGGTCAGCTCGGCGCGATCCTGGCGGCGGCGCCCCTGGCGTACGCCCTTCAGGAGTGGGGATGGACCCCCGCGTTCGCTGCCGCCTCGTCGATCGGCCTGGTGGTGATGGTCGCCGTCGCGCTGCTGGTCAAGGACTCGCCGTACCGTCGCGAGGGCGTCATCAAGGTCAAGCTGCTCGCGTTGGCCCGCACCCTGCGCGCCGTGTGGGGCAACCCCGGGACGCGCTTGGGCCTGTGGTCGCACTTCGTCTCGCAGTTCTCGGTGACCGTGTTCTCGCTGCTGTGGGGCTACCCGTTCCTGGTCGCGGGTCAGGGCCTGAGCCCGGCCCAGGCCAGTGCTCTGCTGATGGCGATGACCGGCTGGGTCGTGGTCAGCGGTCTGCTGCTGGGCTGGCTGGTCACGCAGTACCCCTACTACCGCTCGGTGATCGTGCTCGTGGTCGTCGCGTCGATGGCCCTGATGTGGGGCCTGGTGCTGGTGCGGACCACCCCGGCACCGATGTGGATGCTGGTGATGCTGGTCTTCGCGATGGCGTCCGGCGGGCCGGCGTCCATGGTCGGCTTCGACCTGGCGCGCAGCTTCACCCCGGCCGAGGCCAGCGGACGGGCCAACGGGCTGGTCAACATCGGCGGCTTCTCGGCGTCGCTGATGACGATGGCGCTGATCGGCCTGGTGCTCGACGCGCGCGAGCCAGCGGGCCAGTCGGCGTACGGACTCGACGACTTCCGGGTCGCGATGAGCGTGCAGTACATCTTCTGGGTGATCGGCGCGTTCCAGGTGGTCCGGTACCGCCGCAAGGCGCTGGTCCACCTCGCCCGCGTCCACCCCGGCGCCATCGAGCAGCTCAAGCGCGGCGAGACGTTCGTCCACCCCGGCATCGGGGACCGTGAGGGCGTCTAGGGTGACCGGCATGGCGCCGCACGATCCCCGCGACCACGAGGACGCCGTGCGTGAGCTCGCCGCGGCGTACGGCGTCGCCGTCGACTACTGGGACTGGCAGGGCGAGCACGTGCTCGTGGCCGTCGACACGATGGTGGCGGTGCTGGCCGCGCTCGGCGTCGACGCGAGCAGCGAGGACGCCGCCCGCGCCGCTCTCGGCGCGATCGCCGACGAGGCCTGGCGGCGGATGCTGCCGCCGGTGCTGGTGACGCGCCAGGGATGGCGCACGACGTTCGACGTGCACGTGCCCGAGGGGTGGCCCGTCGACGTGTGGGTCGAGCTGGAGACCGGCGAGCACCGGGGCGGAGTGGACCAGCACGACAACTGGGACCCGCCCCGCACGGTGGGCGGCGAGCTGGTCGGCGAGGCGACGTTCGCGATCCCGGGCGACCTGCCGTTGGGGTACCACTGGGTGCACGCGCACAGCGGTGACCGGCAGGCGCGGATGAGCCTGGTCGTCACGCCGCACTGGGTCGGACTGCCCGTGCGGCTGGGGGAGCGCCGTGTCTGGGGGCTCGCCACCCAGCTCTACAGCGTGCGGTCGGCCGGCTCGTGGGGGACGGGCGACCTCACCGACCTGACCGACCTCGGCGTCTGGGCGGCCGTCGAGCACGGCGCCGACTACGTGCTCGTCAACCCGCTGCACGCTGCCGAGCCGGTCGCGCCGATGGAGCCGTCGCCGTACCTGCCCACCACGCGCCGCTTCGGCAACCCGATGTACCTGCGGCCCGAGCGCATCCCCGAGCACGCGGGGTTGACCTCGGCCGACCGGGCGTCCCTGCACGCGCTGCACGAGAAGGCCGGCGACCCGGTCGACGACCGGATCGACCGCGACTCCGCGTGGAGCGCCAAGCGGGCCGCGCTGCGCAAGATCTTCGAGGTGCGTCCGTCCGCAGGCCGCGACCTGGCCTTCGAGGGCTACCGACGGCGCGAGGGCAGCGGTCTCGACGACTACGCCACCTGGGCGGCCATCGCCGAGGTGCACGGGGCCGACACGCTCACCTGGCCCGCCGACCTCCGGCACCCGAACCTGCCAGCCGTGGCGAGGTTCCGCGAGGAGCACGCCCAGGAGGTCGAGTTCCACCAGTGGCTGCAGTGGGTGCTCGACGAGCAGCTCGCCGCGACCCAGCTCGAGCTGCGCCGGTCCGGCATGGGCCTCGGCGTGATGACCGACCTCGCGGTCGGTGTGCACTGGAGCGGCGCCGACGCGTGGTCGCTGCAGGAGACGTACGCCGCCGGGGTCACCGTCGGCGCCCCGCCCGACCCCTACAACCAGAACGGCCAGGACTGGCAGCAGCCACCGTGGCGGCCCGACCGCCTGGCCGACGCGGCGTACGAGCCGTTCCGACGGCTGGTCGCTGCGGCCCTGCGCAACGCGGGCGGGCTGCGGGTCGACCACGTGATCGGGCTGTTCCGCCTCTGGTGGATCCCGAAGGGCGCCGGGCCCACCGCGGGCACGTACGTCCGCTACGACCACGAGGCGATGATCGGCATCCTCGCACTGGAGGCTCATCGGGCCGACGCCGTCGTCGTCGGCGAGGACCTGGGGACCGTCGAGCCGTGGGTCCGCACGTACCTCGCCGAGCGCGGCATCCTCGGCACCTCGATCCTGTGGTTCGAGATGGACCATGACGGTGGCGGCGGACCGCTCGCGGCCGAGCGGTGGCGCGAGTGGTGCCTGGCCTCGGTCACCACGCACGACCTGCCGCCGTCGGCCGGGTACCTCGCCGGCGACCACGTCCGGCTCCGCGACTCCCTCGGGCTGCTCACCCGGTCCGTCGAGGAGGAGCTCGCCGTCGACGCGGTCGAGCGTCAGGCCTGGCTGGGCGAGCTGCAGCGGGTCGGTCTCCTGTCTGCCGCCGGGGCCGACGGGGCCGACGTGGAGGGCACGGTGCGGGCACTGCACGCCTACCTGGCTCGGACGCCCGTCGCGCCTGCGGTGCGTCGCGCTCACCGACGCGGTGGGCGACCGGCGTACGCAGAACCAGCCGGGCACCATCGACGAGTACCCCAACTGGCGGGTGCCGCTCAGTGGCCCCGACGGCCGGCCGATGCTGCTCGAGGACGTCTTCACCAGTGAGCGCGCGGCTCGGTTGTGCGCGGTCCTCTCCGCTCACCGGGTGCCGTGACAGGCGCCAGGGCGCCTTCCTCGACCGGCGCGGGCTAGCGGGCGGGTTCGACCCGTCCGACCACGTCGCCGAGGGAGATCCGGCCGCCGCTCGTGCCCGGAGCCGAGTAGCGGAGCGTGACCTCGTCGCCGTCCTCCAGGAACGTACGGCCGTCGGCCATCGGTTCCTTCCCACCCCAGCTGAGCTCGAGGAACGACCCCCGCTGGCCCGGCTCGGGTCCGCTGATCGTGCCGGAGGCGAACAGGTCGCCCGGGCGGGTGCTGGCGCCGTTGACGGTCAGGTGCGCGAGCATCTGGGCCGGTGACCAGTACATGGTGCGGTACGGCGGCCGGCTGACGACCTCGCCGTTGAGCACGACCTCGACGTCGATGTCGAGACCCTGCGTGCCGCCGGGGGCGAGGTACGGAAGGGGCTCGGGATCCTGTCCGGGCAGGTCGGTCCAGGCTGCGTCGAGCGCGGCCAGCGGAGTGACCCACGCGGAGATGGACGTGGCGAACGACTTGCCGAGGAAGGGTCCGAGCGGCACGTACTCCCAGGCCTGGACGTCGCGGGCCGACCAGTCGTTGAGGCCGACGACGCCGAACACGTGGTCGGCGAAGTCGCCCGCGGCGATCGGGCTGCCCAGCACGCTCCTGTCACCGATCACGAAACCGAGCTCGGCCTCGATGTCCAGGCGGGTGCTCGGACCGAACACCGGACCGTCGTCAGCCTTCCGCTGGCCGGAAGGCCGGATGACTGGCGTGCCGCTCGGCACCACGGTGCCGCCGCGACCGTGGTACCCGACGGGCAGGTGCCGCCAGTTGGGCAGCAGGGGTTCCTGGTCCGGGCGGAAGATCCGGCCGACGTTGGAGGCATGGTCGAGCGAGGCGTAGAAGTCGACGTAGTCCCCGACGGCGAACGGCATCCGCAGCTCGACGTCCGCGAGCGGCACGAGGTTCGGCTCGACCAGGTCGCGCTCGGTCTCGTCGGTGACCAGCCCGACGAGCCAGGTGCGGATGGAGTCCCAGACCGGCCGGCCCTGGCGGAGGAGCTCGTTGAGCGTCGGCTCTCCGAACACCGCGTGCACGTCGAGCATGTCCGCGGCGGCGACGGGCGCGAGGTCGAGCACGTACTCGCCGATCCTGGCGCCGACCCGCGGCTCCTCACCGTCGCGCGAGAACACGCCGTACGGCAGGTTGTCGGCGTCGTACGCCGACCCGCTCGCGCCGTCCACCCAGCTCGTCACGCGTGCTCTCCCTCGATGAGCCCCAGCCCGACCAGGTCGTCGAGCGGTTCGCGGACGTCGCAGCAGCCGAACGAGGTGAACCAACGCCGAGCACCGGCGAGGTCCCCCGACTGCTGACCTTGGCGGGCGAGGGCGACCAGGTCGTTGGGGTACTGGTCGGCCAGCAGGGTCGCGACCTCCGCCCGGGTCGCCCCGTCGAACGCCTGCCGGGTCGCGAGCAGCACGTTGAGGAAGCCGTGGTGCTCGTAGCCGGTCGCGTGGTCGCGGTGGGCGATGGCGTGGTGCAGCCCTGCGGTGCACTTGAACGGTGTCTCGCGGTCGAGAGCCGCGTCGATCCAGCCCGCCACGGTCGCCGGTGCGGGGAACTTGTCGGCCTCGAGGCCGCCCGTGCGGAACTTGAGCCGGTGCTCACCCTCGGCGACCACGTCCGCGGCTGCGAGCCACCCGTGGTCGGCCTCGGCCTGCGGCAGCTCGACGTAGACCGGGGTCTCGTCGTCCAGGACGCCCTCGGCCCGCGCCGCGTCGACGGCGGCCTGGACCCGGCGGGCGTTCCCGGCCAGGTCGTCGGGGTCGCGCAACGCGACCTCCAGCCCCGCCACGCGCTTGCCTCGCTTGGCGGCGAAGCCGAGCGCCCCGCCGATGGCCCCCGCTCCACCGGTGACCACGATCGAGACCGGCACCTCAGCGGTGACGTCGGGCAGGGCGGTGTCGGTGACCACGAAGGAGCCCACCAGGTCCGCCCACCACACGCCTGCCCGGTCGACGTACGCCGTCAGGGCCTCCGGCAGCGGCGCGTCCCCGGGCGGGAACACCGCCGCGTCGTCCACGAGTCCTCGCCAGGCGTCGGGAAGCATTCCCTCACCCTAGGACGCCGAGTCGGCGCATCTGCAGGGCAGGGAGGGGCTGAGTCGGCGCGTCTGCAGGGCAGGGAGGGGCTGAGTCGGCGCATCTGCAGGGTGGGGAAGGCGCGAGTCGGCGCATCCGCCGCTCGCGCGCTGCGCTTCCGTCCTGCAAATGCGCCGACTCGACGCGTTCTCGCCCTGCAGAGCGCGCCGACTCGATGTCGCTGGGGCCTGCAGATGAGCCGACTCGGCTAGGAGGTCCAGGCCCGCCACAGTGCGGCGTACTCGCCGTCGGGCCGGCTCACCAGCTCGTCGTGCGAGCCCAGCTCGACGATCCGGCCGTCGATGACCACGGCGATCCGGTCGGCGTCGTGGGCGGTGTGGAGGCGGTGGGCGATGGCGACCACGGTGCGGCCCTCGAGCAGGGCGCTCATCGAGCCCTCGAGGGTACGGGCGGTGCGGGGGTCGATCAGCGAGGTGGCCTCGTCGAGGACCAGCGTGTGCGGGTCGGCGATGATCAGGCGCGCGAGGGCGACCTGCTGGGCCTGGGCGGGGGTGAGCGGCTGGTTGCCCGAGCCGAGCTGGGTGTCCAGGCCGGTCGGGAAGCGCTCGACCCACTCGGCGGCACCCACGGCGCGCAGGGCGTCCCACACCGCCTCGTCGCCGGAGTCCTCGCGGGCCAGGATGATGTTGTCGCGGACGGAGCCCTTGAACACGTGGTGCTCCTGGGTGACCAGGGCGACCTCGGTACGCAGCGTCTCGAGCGGGAGGTCGATCAGCTCGACACCGCCGACGGTCACGGTGCCGGTGCGCGGGCCGTTGATGCCGGACAGCAGCCGCCCGAGGGTCGACTTGCCGGAGCCGGACGGGCCGACGATCGCCAGTCGCTCGCCGGTGCTGAGCCGCATGTCGACGCCGTGCAGCACGTCGTGGCCCTCGCGGTAGGCGAAGCGGAGGTCCTCGCCGACCAGCTCGGGGCCGTCGGGGAGATCGGTGCCGGCGATGCGGTCGGCAGGTACCTCGGCGATGCCGAGCAGCCGGCTCGTGGAGGCCGCCCCGACCTGCAGACGGTCGACCTCGCCGACGAGCCGGTCGAGCGGACCGCTCAGCGCCTCGACGTAGAGGACCGCGGCGGTGATCTGCCCCAGCGAGAGCCAGCCCTGGGCGTAGCCGTAGGCGCCGACCAGCAGGGTCACCACGCGCGGGGCGTTGAACGCCACGTCGATGACCGCGAAGAGCAGGTTGCGCAACGTCATCGTGTAGCGCTCGGCCTGGGCCGAGATGTCGATGTCGTCGTCGCCGGCCTGCACGCGTCGGTCGGCCAGCCCGAGCGCCTCGACCGTGCGGGCACCCTCCACCGTCTCGGTCAGGGTGCTGTTGATGCGGGAGTACGTCGCGCCCTCGTTGATGTAGCCCTTCGGGGCCTTCTGGAGGTAGCGGCGCACCTGCGGGAAGGCGAGCCCGATCACCATCAGGGACGGCACGGCGAGCAGCACGGAGTTCAGCAGCATGGCGATGACCGAGAGCACCACCGTGAGGCTGGAGATGATCGCCATCGGGACGCCGTACTGCACCGAGCGGCTCATCGTGCCCACGTCGCGGGTGACGCGGGTGACCAGGTCGCCGCTGCTGGCGCTCTCGACCCGGCCGAGCGGTAGGGCGAGGATGGTGCGGACGATGTACTCGCGGGCGGACGACAGCAGGTCCTGGCCGAAGATCGTCGAGGTGCGCTGGGCCACGAACGTCAGCAGGGCCTGGGCGCAGACCACGCCGATGATCAGCAACGCCAGCGAGTTCAGCGACGTCTCCGCGTCGCCCGCCACGGTCTCGTTGATCAGCGAGCCGAGCAGGCGAGGCACGACGAGACCGGTCGCCGCGGCCAGGCCGTTGAGCACGACGAGCACGACGAAGACCCGCCGCCGCTCGCGCAGGAGAGTACGGAAGAACGCCAGCACCGAGCGGTTGTCGGCCACCGGCCAGCCACGTTCGGGCTTGCGCGACTGGGCGTAGTTCTCCAGCGCCCGGCGCTCGCGCAGGGCATGCCGGCGTCTCAGGGCGCGGACCCGGTCGGTGAAGGAGCCCTCGCGCGGCGGGACCAGCTCGACCGGGATCACGGGAGGTTCGGAGCTCCGGTCACGCCAGGTGTCGGAGGAGGTGGCGAGCAGGTCAGACACGGTCATCCACCTCCCAAGCCGGGGTGTGAGGAAGCTGTGCAGGGACCGCCTCGAGGTCGTCGTCCGACCATGACTCGACCGGCTCGCCGTCGAAGTCCATCGCTCGGGTGACCACGCGGCGGTAGTCGGGGCTGTCGAGCAGCAGGTCCTCGTGGGTGCCCTCGACGATCGCCTGGTTGTCCTGCACCAGCACGATCCGGTCGGCGTGGTGCAGCCACAGCGGCGAGACGGTCGTGACCACGGTCGTCCGGCCACGACGGACGTCGGCCACCCGCTCGGCGATCCGCGCCTCGGTGTGGGCGTCGACGGCGGACGTCGGCTCGACCAGCACCAGCACCGGGGCCTCGGCCGCGATCGCGCGGGCGAGCACCACCCGCTGGCGCTGCCCACCGGACAGGCCGCGACCGCGCTCGTCGAGCTGGCCCTGCCAGCCGCCGGGGAGCGCGTCGTAGACGTCCTCGGCGCTGGCGACGCGCAGAGCGTCCTCGGCCTGGCGGCGGTCGAGACGGCCGTGCGGGTCGACGGCGTCCTGGAGGGTGCCGGCGAACAGCTGGCTGCCGGAGTCGCTGACGAGGATGCGGCCTCGTACGTCGGTCAACCGGGCCTCGGACAGGTCGACGCCGCCCAGGGTCACGCCCCACCGCTGGCGGGCGCGCGCCTCGTCGCGGGCCGCGATCCGGGCACGATCGGCCTCGCGCTCGGCGCGGGCACGCCGGGCGGCGCGGCCCTTGACGCCCTCGCCGATGTCCTCGCTGATGGGCTCGACGTCGGTGGTGAGGTAGCGGCCCAGCCGGTCGGCGAGCGCGGAGGTGTCCTCGGGCACGGCGCTGACCACGATCGTCAGCTGACCCTCGCGGGCCACGAAGCCGGTCTCCTCGTCGACCAGGTCGCCGTGCTCGGGCAGTGACCGCGGGTCGCTGGCGTTGATCCACGGCGGCTGCTGCTCGAAGATGGCGATCGCCCTGCGCGCCGAGACCGTCGCCCGGGTGAGCTTCTGGGCGAACTCGAAGAACGTCTGGATCGGGTAGATCATGAACAGCGCGTAGCCGAGGAAGCTGATCAGCTCGCCGATCGTCAGCTCGCCGCTGATCACCTGGCGGGTGCCCAGCCACACGAGCAGCACCACGAACACGCCCGAGAACAGCACGCCGACGGCCTCGATGCCCGCCTGCCAGATGCCGGCCGACTGGCCGGCCTGCCGGGCGAGCTGGGACTGGGCGGCGTAGTTGCTGCCGAAGGTCCGCTCGCCGCCGATGCCGCGCAGGATCCGCAGGCCGGCGACGATGTCGGTGGCCAGCGAGGTCAGGTCGGAGTTGCGGCCGCGCTCGGTCTCCTGGCGCCGGTGCAGCGGCTTGAGCAGCGGGAACGCCGCACCCACCAGCACCGGGGCGGCGATCAGCAGCACCACGCCGAGCTCGACCGAGGTGCTGAGCACGATGAAGGCGACCACGAGGTACGCGACCAGCTGGGTGCAGGTGCGCGCCAGGATCTCGGTCAGCGCGCCGAACTCGTCGGAGTCGGCCGAGGCGACGCTCAGCACCTCGCCCGTGGGCGTGCGCCGCGGGAGGACGTGGCCCATCTGGGCGGCCTTGCGGGTCACCATCTTCATGGTCGCGTAGAGCGCGATCAGCCACGTGCGGACGATGTAGGTGTGCATGAGGATGCCGAACACGGCACCGATCAGGGTCACCGCGAGCAGCAGCCCGGCCCACTGCACCGTCGAGTGGACGTCTCCCGGCACGATGCCCTGGTCGACCGCTCGACCGAAGATGAACGGCCCGAACATGGGCGGGAGCTGCCAGAACATCCCGAGCGCGGTGGTGGTCAGGATCACCGGCCACTGGAGCTTGAGCATCCACACCAGGAAGCGCGCCCGGGTGCGCGTGTCCGGCGCAGCAGAGGGTTCGGCCCCGCCGCGCGCATAGAAGGTGTCGATCACCGGTGGGAAGTCGCGCATCGCTTGTTCAGCGTAGGTGGGCCTACCGACGGCGAGCGAACCAATAACGCGGTGACGCCCGTCTCGTCGGGCCCGTGCTCAGGCCCGTTCTAGGGTGCCTGTATGGCCTACTACCGCGCCGTCGGGTCCGTCCCTCCCCAGCGTCACACCCAGCACCGCGACGAGTCCGGTTTCCTGTACCGCGAGGAGCTGATGGGAGAGGAGGGGTTCTCCTCGGACTCCTCCCTGCTCTACCACCGCGGCGTGCCGTCGGCGATCGTCGACAGCCAGCCATGGGAGCTGCCCGACCAGTCCCGAACCCCGAACCACCCCCTCAAGCCCCGCCACCTCAAGCTGCACGGGCTGTTCCCCCCGCAGGTCGAGGACGGCGCCGCGCACTGCCCCGTCGAGGGCCGGCGCCTCGTCCTCGGCAACAACGACGTGCGCATCGGCTACGTCGTCACCGGCACGGACGCCTCCCCGATCTACCGCAACGCGATCGGCGACGAGTGCGTCTACGTCCAGGAGGGCACCGGCACCGTCGAGACCGTGTTCGGCGTGCTGCCCTACCGCACCGGCGACTACGTGCTGGTGCCACGGGCCACGGACCACCGTTGGGTGCCGGCGGAGCCGAGCCGGCTCTACGCCATCGAGGCCAACTCCCACATCGCGCCGCCCAAGAGGTACCTGTCCAGGTACGGGCAGCTCCTCGAGCACGCGCCGTACTGCGAGCGCGACCTGCACGGCCCCAGCGAGCCGCACCTCGTCGAGGGCACCGACGTCGAGGTGCTGGTCAAGCACCGGGTCAGCAACCTGCCGGGCGGCGTCGGCGGGAGCCGGCTGACCTACGCGACGCACCCGTTCGACGTCATCGGCTGGGACGGCTGCCTCTACCCGCACACCTTCAACATCGAGGACTACATGCCGATCACCGGCAAGGTGCACCAGCCACCACCGGTGCACCAGGTCTTCGAGGGTCACAACTTCGTGGTGTGCAACTTCGTGCCCCGCAAGGTCGACTACCACCCGCTCGCGATCCCGGTGCCGTACTACCACTCCAACGTCGACTCCGACGAGGTGATGTTCTACGTCGGCGGTGACTACGAGGCGCGCAAGGGCTCCGGCATCAACATCGGCTCGATCTCGCTGCACCCGGGCGGCCACGCCCACGGCCCCCAGCCGAGTGCGATCGAGGCCTCGCTCGGGGCCGAGGCGTTCGACGAGCTCGCCGTCATGATCGACACCTTCCTGCCCCTCGACCTCGGTGAGGCCGGTCTGGCGGCCGAGGACCCGGCGTACGCCTGGACGTGGGCGGGCCGCGGGCCCGACGCCTCTGATGACAGTGATGACACCGGCGACGGCGGGCCCGCGGTCTACTCGAACTCGTAGCCGCTACGGGACCAGCAGCCAGCGTCCGCGCTGGCCGCCCGAGCCGACCTTGGCGTAGACGGTGGCGGCGTCGGCGAGCGGCGCCGTACCGGCGACCCGGACGGCGAGCTCTCCAGTCACCGACCGGTCGAGGAGCTCGGCCAGCCGGGCCGCGTCGCGGACGACCTTGACGGCCTTCACGGTGATGCCACGCTCGGTCGGGACCGGCGCGCTCGGCTGGACGCCGACGAACGTGCCGCCGTCGCGGACGAACGCCAGGCCCTCTTGCTGGAGCACGGCGCCGTCGAGCACCGCGTCGTACGCCGCGCGCTCGGCGTCCGCGGTGAAGTCGGCGCCCGTCGAGCGCACGAACTGCTCGTCGCCCGGCCGGCCGAGCCCGGTGACCTTCCAGCCGGCGGACCTGGCCAGTGCGACGGCGTACCCGCCGACCGCGCCACCGGCACCGGTCACCAGCAGCGTCCGGCCGTCAGGGTCGCCGAGCAGGTCGACGGCCTGGGCGGCGGTGAGGGAGTTGAGCGGGACGGACGCCGCGTCGACGGGGTCGAGCCCGTCGGGGACGACGGCGACGGCGTCGGCGTCGAGGAGCACCAGGTCGGCCTGGGCCCGGTTGTCGCCGACCATGACGTCGTCGACGCCGGCGACGATGTCGCCGACGGCGATCGTGGTGACCTGGTCGCCGACCTGGAGCACGCGACCGGAGACGTCCCAGCCGAGGCCGGTCGCGCCGCCGCCGTTGACGGCACCGCGGCCGGCTTCGCTGGCGACGAACGCGTCGACGGGGTTCACGGCCGCGGCGTACGTCTGGATGAGCACCTGGCCAGCGCCGGGGGTCAGGTCGGGGACCTCGACGACCTGGGGCTCGTCGTGGCCGGGAATGGAGTGGACGGAACGCATGGGATGCCTCCTGGGATGGGATGGACTGGTCACGGGTGTCAGCAGTACGATCGGCGTGTTGCTTCCCGTCGGGAAGCAGGCACCTTCAAGTAGGGCAGGCACCCAGACGTAAGCAGGAGGCCCTGATGCCGACCATGACCGCGGCGCAGAAGCGTGAGCAGGCGAAGCAGGAGTTCGACGCATTCCTGGCCGAGTGCCCGAGCCGCTTCCTCCTCGACCGGATCTCCGACAAGTGGGTGACGCTGGTGCTCGCCTCGCTCGGCGACGGTCCGATGCGCTTCTCCGAGCTGTCCCGGCAGCTGGCCGGCGTCAGCCAGAAGATGCTCACCCAGACCCTGCGCACCCTCGAGCGCGACGGGTTGCTGACCCGCACGGTCACCGCGGCCGTCCCCGTACGCGTCGACTACGCGCTCACCGACCTCGGCCTCTCCCTGCTCGAGCCCATCAAGCACATGAAGGCGTGGGCCGAGGACCACGTACCCGATGTCCGCGAGGCCCAGGAGCGCTACGACCAGAGCCAGGAGGCGCTCGCATGACGCAGGTACTGACCCCTCGCGAGGTTCCGCTCGGCGGGCTGCGCGCGATGAACGTGCGCCGTACCCTCCCGCAGCGCGACCGCACGTTCGTCGGCGCCTGGTGCTTCGCCGATCACTACGGGCCCGACGAGGTCGACGACTCCGGCGGCATGGTCGTGCCGCCCCACCCGCACACCGGCCTGCAGACGGTGAGCTGGCTGTTCGCCGGCGAGATCGAGCACCGCGACTCGGCCGGCCACCAGGCGCTGGTCCGCCCCGGCGAGCTCAACCTGATGACCGGCGGCCGGGGCGTGAGCCACTCGGAGGTCTCGACCTCCGGCACCACCACGTTGCACGGCGTCCAGCTGTGGGTCGCGCTCCCCGACGCCGCCCGCGACGACCCCGCCGACTTCGAGCACTACGTACCGGCGCCGCTCGCAGCACCCGGCTGGGAGGCCCGGGTCTTCCTCGGCACGGCGCTGGGCGACACCTCACCGGTCCGGACCGCCACGCCCCTGCTCGGGATCGAGCTGCTCCTCGAGCCCGGCACGGTGCTCGACCTCGAGGTCGACGAGACCTTCGAGCACGGCGTGCTCCTCGACTCCGGCTCGCTCGTGGTCGGCGACCAGCAGGTCAAGCCGGCCGAGCTGGCGTACGTCGAGCCGGGACGTACGTCGCTGCGGCTCGAGGCCCTCGAGGCCAGCCGCCTCGTGGTGCTCGGAGGGCCGCCGTTCGGCGAGGAGATCGTGATGTGGTGGAACTTCGTGGGCCGCACCCACGAGGAGGTCGTCCAGGCCCGCGAGGAGTGGCAGGCCCAGATCACCCGCGACGGCGCCGTCGCCACCGACGGCCAGGACGTCGCCGACGGACGCTTCGGCGTCGTCGTCGGGGAGCACCTGCCCCCCGTCCCCGCGCCCGCCCTCCCCACCGCTCGCCTCAAACCCCGACGTTGAGTTGCGCCTCGTGATGCCTTGAGTTGCGTGTCGTGATGCGTCGGACGTCACCGATCCGTCACGACTCGGGCGTTGCCGCGGTACCTCGGCCGGGACAGGGTGGGGGCATGCCCGATCACGACTTCTCCGGCCTCAAGGCCACGTTCGTCAACTGCACCCTCAAGCGGAGCCCCGAGGTCAGCAACACCCAGGGCCTCGTCGATGCAAGCGCCGGGATCATGCGCAAGCACGGGGTCGAGGTGTCCGAGATCCGGTTCGTCGACCACGACATCGCCACCGGCGTCTACCCCGACATGACCGAGCACGGCTGGGCCAGCGACGAGTGGCCACAGCTGTACCCCGGCATCCTCGCCAGCGACATCCTCGTGGTGGCCGGGCCGATCTGGCTGGGCGACAACTCCTCGGAGACCAAGAAGCTGATCGAGCGGATCTACGCGCTGTCCGGCGAGACCAACGACAAGGGCCAGTACCTCTTCTACGGTCGGGTCGCCGGCTGCATCATCACCGGCAACGAGGACGGCATCAAGCACTGCGCGCAGAACATCCTCTACAGCCTCCAGCACGTCGGCTACACGATCCCGCCGAACGCCGACGCCGGCTGGATCGGCGAGGCCGGCCCGGGCCCGTCGTACCTCGACCCGGGCAGCGGCGGCCCCGAGAACGAGTTCACGCAGCGCAACACCACCTTCATGACCTGGAACCTGATGCACCTCGCGAAGATGCTGAAGGACGCCGGCGGCGTGCCCGAGTACGGCAACCAGCGCACCGCCTGGGACGCGGGTACCCGCTTCGACTGGGAGAACCCCGAGTACCGGTAGTCGGTGGTCGCCGTCACGATGGGGTCGTGCCCGGACCCATCGTCGGCGACGACGGACTCGCCCGCTGCCCGTGGGCGGCCGGCCACCCCGTCAACCGCGACTACCACGACACCGAGTGGGGCCGACCCATCGAGGGCGAGGCCGCCCACCTCGAGCGGCTCACCCTCGAGGCGTTCCAGTCCGGACTGTCCTGGCTGACCATCTTGAACAAGCGGCCGGCCTTCCGCGCCGCCTTCGCCGACTTCGACGCCGAGACCGTCGCGGCCTACGACGACGCCGACCGGGCCCGCCTGATGGCCGACGCGGGCATCGTGCGCAACCGCCTCAAGATCGATGCGGCCATCACCAACGCCCGCGCGACCGTCGCGCTGCGCGCCCACGGGGGGCTCGCGGCGTACGTCGAGGGGTTCCGACCCGAGGTCGGGCCGGCGCCCGCGACGACCGAGGAGATGGTGACCACCTCGCCGGAGTCGGTGGCCCTCTCGAAGGGCCTGAAGAAGCAGGGCTTCGTGTTCGTCGGGCCGACGACGATGTACGCCCTGATGGAGGCCATCGGCATCGTCGACGACCACCTCGTCGGCTGCCATCGACGTGGGGGCTGACGTGCGGGCTGACCAGCGGGAATAGAGCGTCTCCGGGCGAGGTTCAGACGATTTCGGGATCACCCGCGAGCCTGTGTATCCTCATCGGTCGTTGCCCCTTTAGCTCAGTCGGCAGAGCGTCTCCATGGTAAGGAGAAGGTCTACGGTTCGATTCCGTAAAGGGGCTCTGCGGTGGGGTTCGCCGGACACGACTGAGAAGGCCACCCCTTACCCCTGGCGGGGTAGCTCAGGTGGTTAGAGCACACGGCTCATAATCGTGGTGTCGCGGGTTCGAATCCCGCCCCCGCTACTGCAACTGACGCGTCACCGACAGAAGGAAATATCGTGGCCAGCAAGTCCAGCGACGTTCGCCCGAAGATCACGCTCGCCTGCACCGAGTGCAAGGAGCGCAACTACATCACCAAGAAGAACCGGCGCAACGACCCCGACCGCATGGAGCTGAAGAAGTTCTGCCCGCGCTGCCGGCTGCACCAGCCGCACCGCGAGACCCGCTGACCTCAGCCCTCTCACGTACGACCCGTCCGGCCTCCGGACGGGTCGTTCGCGTTTGCAGACGGATCGGTGGTTGAGGTGCGAGGAGCGCCAGCGACGAGCCTCGAAACCACCACTAGGGTGAACCACATGCCCGTCGACCAGTCCCTCGTCGGCCGGGAGTTCCCGCCGACCCAGCCCTACCGGGTGTCGGCCGAGAAGGTCCGCGAGCTCGCGGCCGCGACGGGGAGCGCACCCGGCCCGGTGCCCGCGACCTTCCCGATCGTGATGGCGTTCGAGGCGATGAACACCTTCCTCGAGGACGTCGGCGTCGAGCTCCAGCGGATCGTGCACGGCGAGCAGCGCTTCGCCTACGAGCGCCCGATCGCCGTCGGTGACGAGCTCACCGCGACGCTCTCGGTGGCGAGCCTGCGGCAGATCGGCGGCAACGACATCATCGGCACCCGCAGCGAGATCCGTGACTCCAGTGGCGACCTCGTCTGCACGACCACGGCGACCCTGGTCCACCGGGGGGACGCATGAACCCTGGAGACGCCCTCGAGCCGCAGACGTACGCCGTGCGGCGCGCCGACCTGGTCCGCTACGCCGGGGCCAGCGGCGACTTCAACCCGATCCACTGGTCCGACCGGGTCGCCACGGCCGTGGGTCTCCCGGGCGTGATCGCGCACGGGATGTACACGATGGCGCTGGCGGCCCGGGCCGTCGCGACCTGGACCGACGGCGCCGAGGTCGTCGAGCTGGGCTGCAAGTTCACCAACCCGGTCGCCGTCCCCGACGACGACACCGGTGTCGACGTCGTGGTCGCCGGCACGGTCAAGAGCGTCGAGGACGGCCTCGTGACGATCGCCCTCGAGGTCACCTGCGAGGGGGCCAAGGTGCTCGGCATGCCCAGGGCCGTGGTCCGTGCCTGACCTGAGGGACCACACCACCCTGCGTCTCGGCGGCCCGGCGAAGGCCTGGGTGCGTGCCGAGACCGAGGCCGAGCTGGTCGAGGCGGTCTCCGCCGCGGACGCCGCCGGCGAGCCCGTGCTCGTGCTCGGTGGCGGCAGCAACGTCGTCGTCGCCGACGAGGGTTTCGCGGGAACCGTCGTGGAGGTGGCGACCCGCGGGATCAGCTCTGACCTCGACGACGACGTCGACGCCTCCTGCTCGGGGGCGACGGTCAAGGTCGCGGCCGGCGAGCCGTGGGACCCGTTCGTCGCGCTGGCGGTCGAGCGCCGGTGGTCGGGCGTCGAGGCGCTGGCCGGCATCCCTGGACACGTCGGCGCCACCCCGATCCAGAACGTCGGCGCGTACGGCCAGGAGGTCAGCCAGACCATCGCCGCCGTGCGGGTCTGGGACCGCAGGCTCCGCGGGGTCCGTACCTTCGCCGCCGGCGACTGCGGCTTCGGCTACCGCACCAGCCGGTTCAAGCAGGACCCCGGCCGCCACGTCGTCCTCGACGTCACCTTCCAGCTGCCTCTCGGGACGTACGGCGCCCCGCTGGCGTACGCCGAGCTCGCGCGCACCCTCAACCTCGAGGTCGGCCAGCGAGCGCTCATCGAGTCGGTGCGTGAGGGCGTGCTCGCCCTGCGCAGCCGCAAGGGCATGGTGCTCGACCCGACCGACCACGACACCTGGTCGGCCGGCTCCTTCTTCACCAACCCGGTCGTCGCGCCCGCCGCGGTGCCGGACGGCGCCCCGGCCTGGCCGCAGCCCGACGGCGCCGTGAAGACGAGCGCGGCCTGGCTGATCGAGCACGCGGGGTTCGGCAAGGGGTACGGGAACGACTCGGTCTCCCTCTCGACGAAGCACACCCTGGCGTTGACCAACCGCGGCCCGGCGACCACCGCAGACCTGCTCGCCCTCGCGCGCGAGCTGCGCGACGGCGTCCGCGAGAAGTTCGGCATCACCCTCGTCAACGAGCCCGTCCTCGTCGGCTGCGAGCTGTAGCCCTCGATTCGTCTGTGTTCCTGCGGTGGAGAAGTCGCAGGGATCCGCAGACGAATCGGTGTTCAGCCGGCCAGCCAGGCGTCGACGTCGGCCAGCAGCGACTTCACCACGTCGGACGGGGCGCGCGAGGCGCGGACCGACATCCGGGCCAGCTCGGCGAGCTGCTCGTCGGTGAGCTCGTGGGCGGCGCGCATGGTGGCGTACTGCCCGGCGAGGCGTGACCCGAACAGCAGCGGGTCGTCGGCGCCCAGGGCCACCGTGGCGCCGGCCTCGAGCAGCTGGGGCAGGGGTACGGACGTGAGGTCGCTGTAGACCCCCAGCGCCACGTTGGAGACCGGACACACCTCGAGGGCGACGCCCTGCTCGACGATCCGCTCCAGCAGCGCCGGGTCCTCGACCGATCGGACGCCGTGTCCCAACCGGTCGGCGCGCAGCGAGTCGAGGCAGGTGCGCACGGACTCCGGACCCATCAGCTCCCCGCCGTGCGGCATCAGCGCGAGGCCACCCCGGTCGGCGATCGCGAAGGCCGGCGCGAAGTCGGCCGTCGTACCCCGCCGCTCGTCGTTGGACAGCCCGAAGCCGACGACGCCGTGGTCGACGTACTGCACGGCGAGCCGGGCCAGTGCCCGCGCGTCCATCGGGTGCCGGGTGCGGTTGGCGGCGATGATCACCGCGATGCCCAGGCCGGTGCGTTCCGAGGCGTCGCGCACGCAGTCGAGGACCAGGTCGGTGAACGCGGTGATCCCGCCGAAGCGTGCGGCGTACCCCGACGGGTCGACCTGGATCTCCAGCCACCGTCCGCCGTCGCGGACGTCGTCCTCGGCCGCCTCCAGCACCAGCCGGCGTACGTCGTCCTCGGTGCGGAGCACGGACCGCGCCACGTCGTAGAGGCGCTGGAACCGGAACCAGCCCTTCTCGTCGGCGGCCGACAGCACCGGTGGCCAGTCGGCCTCGAGCGAGTCGGGCAGCACGATGCCGTCCCTGCGGGCGAGCTCGACGAGCGTCGCGTGCCGCATCGAGCCCGTGAAGTGCAGGTGCAGGTGCGCCTTCGGCAGCCGCGAGAGGTCCCTCAAGCGCTGTGCCTGCTCAAGAAAACAGCTTCTGCAGCCGGGTGATGCCCTCGATGAGGTCCTCGTCGCCGAGCGCGTAGGACAGTCGCAGGTAGCCCGGTGAGCCGAACGCCTCGCCCGGGACGATCGCCACCTCGGCGGTGTCGAGGATGTACTCGGCCAGCTCGGCCGAGGTCTCGATGACTCGGCCGTCGTGCCCGTTGCCCAGTGATCGGCCCAGCAGACCCTTCACGGACGGGTACGCGTAGAACGCGCCCTCCGGCATGGGGCAGTAGACACCCTCGATCTCGTTGAGCATCGAGACGATCGTCTTGCGGCGCCGGTCGAACGCGGTCTTCATCGCGTCGACGGCCGACAGGTCGCCCTGGATCGCCGCGAGGGCGGCGCGCTGCGACACGTTCGCGACGTTGGACGTCGCGTGCGACTGGAGGTTGGCCGAGGCAGCCACCAGGTCCTTCGGGCCGATCATCCAGCCGACCCGCCAGCCGGTCATCGCGTAGGTCTTGGCCACCCCGTTGACCACCACGCAGTTGTCGGCGAGGTACGGGCAGAGCACGGGCAGCGAGCCGGTCTCCACGCCGTCGTACACGAGGTGCTCGTAGATCTCGTCGGTGAGCGCCCACAGGTTGTTGTCCTCGACCCACTGGCCGATCGCGCGGATCTCGTCGGCGGTGTAGACCGCGCCGGTCGGGTTGGAGGGTGAGACGAACAGCAGCACCTTGGTCCTCTCGGTGCGCGCCGCCTCGAGCTGTTCGACGCTGACCTTGTAGCCCTGGGTCTCGTCGGCGAGCACCGGCACGGGCACGCCGCCCGCGAGCTGGATCGCCTCGGGGTACGTCGTCCAGTACGGCGCCGGGACGATCACCTCGTCGCCTGGGTCCAACATCGCCGCGAAGGCCTCGTAGATGGCCTGCTTGCCGCCGTTGGTGACCACGACCTGGCTCGGCTCGACGGCGTACCCGCTGTCGCGCAACGTCTTCTCGGCGATCGCCTTCTTGAGCTCGGGCAGGCCACCGGCGGGCGTGTAGCGGTGGTTCTTCGGGTCGCGGCAGGCGTCGACGGCGGCCTCGACGATGTAGTCGGGGGTGGGGAAGTCCGGCTCGCCGGCCCCGAACCCGATCACCGGGCGGCCCTCGGCCTTCAGCGCCTTCGCCTTGGCGTCGACCTTGAGCGTGGCCGACTCGGCGATGGCGCCGATCCGCTCGGAGACTCGACGGTCACGAGGAGAAGTCATGGCTCCATGCTAGGGGTGGGGCGAGGCGCGACCGGTCCCCGGCTGCGAGGGCGGTTTGGACGTGCCTTCCCCGCTCCCCGTAGACTCCCTCACTGGTGGTCTCCCACAGGCTCTGGCCTGCCCATCGGAGCCTCACCGGAGGGCACTAGCTCAACTGGCAGAGCATCGGTCTCCAAAACCGAAGGTTGGGGGTTCAAGTCCCTCGTGCCCTGCAAATGACCTGCGACAACGCAGACGGAAGGCGGACGGTCAGTGTCGGACAGCAAGGCGGTACGCGGCCCTCGCAACGAGCGTCGTGACGCCGACAAGCGCACCAGCCTGCCCACGTTCTACCGGCAGGTGGTCGCCGAGCTCCGCAAGGTGGTCTGGCCGACCCAGGAGCAGCTCATCACCTACTTCCTGGTGGTGATGGTGTTCGTGCTGGTGATGATCAGCATCGTGTCCGTGCTCGACCTGGCGTTCGGCAAGCTCGTCTTCTGGGTCTTCTCCGGCGGGGCCACCCAGTAGCCGCCCCGGTCCCAGCGCCGACCTTCCCCCGACCCACCCGAACCACCACTGATGGAGCAGCACGTGTCAGAGCAGTACCAGTCCGAGGAGCTCGAGGTCCCGACGGCCGACGCCGTCGAGCAGACCCAGCCCAGTGACCAGCCCAGTGATGAGCCCAGTGACCAGCCCAGTGACCAGCCGGTCGACGACGAGGCCGGTGCCCCCGAGGTGACCGACGAGCCGACGGCCGAGGCGGTCGACGCGCTGCCCCTGGGTGACGAGGTCGCCGAGGAGGCGATCGAGGAGACCGTCGACGAGCCTGCGGACGAGTCCACCGACGAGGTCGAAGCCACCGACGGGTCCGACGAGGCCGAGGAGGCCGAGGACGGCGACGAGGAGTCCGGGGACGAGGAGTCCGAGGAGGGCCCGCTCGAGGCGTTCCGCCGCGAGCTGTGGGCCAAGCCGGGTGACTGGTTCGTGGTGCACACCTACTCCGGCATGGAGAACCGCGTCCGCGCGAACCTCGAGAACCGCATCTCCTCCCTCCACATGGAGGACTACATCCACGAGATCGTGGTCCCGACCGAAGAGGTCGCGGAGATCAAGAACGGCCAGCGCAAGATGGTCAAGCGCACCGTGCTCCCCGGCTACGTCCTGGTCCGCATGGACCTCACCGACGAGTCCTGGGCCGCAGTCCGGCACACGCCCTCGGTGACCGGCTTCGTCGGCCACAGCCACCAGCCCGTGCCGCTGAGCATGGACGAGGTCGAGAACATGCTGGCCCCGAGCGTGGTCGCTGCGGCCGAGGCCGCCTCCGCGGCCGCGGGCGGTCAGCCTGCGGGCGGCGGCGCCACCAAGAAGCCCGTCGAGGTCGCCGACTTCGACGTCTCCGACTCGGTGATGGTCGTCGACGGCCCGTTCGCCACGCTGCACGCCACGATCACCGAGATCAACGCCGAGGCCCAGCGGGTCAAGGCGCTGGTGGAGATCTTCGGCCGCGAGACCCCGGTCGAGCTCAGCTTCTCGCAGATCCAACGGGTCTGAACCGCAGATTTCCCTCCTGGCCGGCGGGCCAGGCACAATGTCGAGGTTGCCCTGTGTGGGCGACCAAGCACCACCAGTGGCAGAGGGCCCAGACAGAGCAGAGCCCCTCGTCATGACCACGAGATAGAAAGCTGAAGACAGATGCCTCCCAAGAAGAAGATCGCTGCGCTCGTCAAGGTGCAGCTCCAGGCCGGCGCCGCAACCCCGGCCCCGCCCGTCGGTACCGCTCTCGGTCCGCACGGCGTCAACATCATGGACTTCTGCAAGGCCTACAACGCCCAGACCGAGTCCATGCGCGGCAACGTCATCCCCGTGGAGATCACCATCTACGAGGACCGGTCCTTCACCTTCATCACCAAGACCCCGCCGGCCGCAGAGCTGATCAAGAAGGCAGCCGGTCTCCAGAAGGGCTCGGGCGTCCCGCACAAGGAGAAGGTCGGCAAGCTGACCAAGGACCAGGTGCGCGAGATCGCCACGACCAAGCTTCCGGACCTCAACGCCAACGACATCGAAGCCGCGATGAAGATCGTCGAGGGCACCGCCCGCTCCATGGGCGTCACCACCAGCTGACGTCCCGCTCCAACGAACAAGTGGCAGGGCCGCGCTGGCCCGCTGACCACACCTGGACACCCCAGAACGAAAAGAGAACCAGTCATGCAGCGCAGCAAGACCTACCGTGCGGCGACCGACACCTACGACCAGGCCGAGGTCTACGCCCCGCTCGCCGCGATCAAGATCGCCAAGGGCACCAGCAAGAAGAAGTTCGACGAGACCGTCGACGTCGTGATGCGCCTCGGGGTCGACCCCCGCAAGGCCGACCAGATGGTCCGCGGCACGGTCAACCTGCCCCACGGCACCGGCAAGACCGCCCGCGTCCTCGTGTTCGCCAACGCCGAGAAGGCCGAGGCCGCCCGTGAGGCCGGCGCGGACATCGTCGGTGGCGACGAGCTGATCGAGAAGGTCAACGGCGGCTGGCTCGACTTCGACGCCGTCGTCGCGACCCCCGACATGATGGGCAAGGTCGGTCGGCTGGGTCGCGTGCTCGGCCCCCGTGGCCTGATGCCGAACCCGAAGACCGGCACCGTGACTCCCGATGTCGCCAAGGCCGTCACCGACATCAAGGGCGGCAAGATCGAGTTCCGCGTCGACCGCCACGCCAACCTGCACTTCATCATCGGCAAGGCGTCCTTCGCCGAGGCGATGCTGGCCGAGAACTACGCCGCCGCCCTCGAGGAGGTGCTGCGGCTCAAGCCGGCCAGCTCCAAGGGCCGCTACATCCGCAAGATCACGGTCTCCACGACCATGGGCCCCGGCGTCCAGGTGGACCCCAACCGCACCAAGAACGTGGCGGCCGAGGACGAGGCCGTACAGGCCTGATCCCTGGCCTTGCCCAGGCTGACCCAGCACGTACGACGCCCCGCCCGGTTCACTCCCGGCGGGGCGTCGGCTTGTCCCCGCGTCGAGTTGCGCCCCGTGATGTCGCGAGTTTCGCCTCGTGCACGCGTCGAGTTGCGCCTCGTGCGCGTCTCGACGCGTCACGAGGCGCAACTGAACGCGTCACGGGGCGAAACTCAACGCATCACGAGGCGGAACTGAACGCGTCAGCCGTCGAGGCGCTCCTCGACGAGGCGCTCGGAGACGATGGTCCCGTCGATGTCGAAGCGGCCCTGGAGGAACTTCTTGCGGAACTCGATGTCGAGGCCGCCGGAACCCTGACGGTTCTTCTCCAGCGTGACGACGGTCCACTCGCGCATCTTCTCGAGGCCGTTGACGTCGTAGACGAGGGCGTCGCGGTTCACGATGTCGGCCTTGGTGTTCATGATCATCACGACGTCGGGCTCATAGGCCAGGGCGGTCGAACCCTTGAGGTGCCGCGCGCGCATCCGCTGGCCGGGCTTGAGGCCGTCACGGTCGGCCGAGGAGAGGGCGAGGACGGGGCTGGCGAAGTCGATGGCCAGGTCCTTGAGCTGCTGGGTGATCAGGGTGATCTGCTGCTCCTCGGACATGGTCCGGTCGAACGGCTTCACCTTCTGGAGGTAGTCGACGACGATCAGCGGCGGTTGGCCAGTGTCGGCGTACACCTCCTTGGCGCACTCGGAGATCGACTGCATGTCGGTGTGCGCGGTCGTCGAGCGATGGATCACGAGCCGGTCGGAGTACCGCCCGATCGACATCAGGGCCTCGATCGCCATCGGGCCGGCGCACTCCGCGAGGCGCTCGGGCAGACCGCCGGCCTGCCCGCGGCCGTCGAAGGCCGCGCGGATCTGTGAGATCGGCGGCGCCGAGTGGCCGAACATCAGCCCGGCCTCCATGGAGATCAGCCGCTGCAGGAGCACCTCGGCCTCGAGCTCGAAGGAGAACATCACGGCCGAGCAGCCGGACACCGCCGCGTTGCGGCACATCTGCATGGCCATCGTCGACTTGCCCTGGCCCTGGGGGCCGGCGAGCACGTTCAGGGCGCCGGCCCGGAAGCCGCCGCCGATGCTTTCGTCGAGGATCGGGAAGCCGGTCGGCCAGATCCGTACCTCGGCCTCGGGGGACCGGAGCCGCACGTCGGTCCGCTCGACCACCGTGGTGAGCGACGTGAGCTTCTGGTCCATGATGCGATTGGAGCAGAGCAGGGCTGTGCCCATGGTCCGAAGGAGCGAACATGGCCCGTTCGGGTGATGGCGACATCACCCGAAATGGCCACTCGCGCCGGGTCAGCGGTCGGCGAAGAGTCGCTCCTCCACGAGCTGCTCGGCCACGATCTTGCCCGCGGTCTCGAACCGCCCCTGCTGGAACCTCTTGCGGAACTCCAGCTCGACCGCGTCGTGGCCCTGGCGGTTCTTCTCCACCGTGATGACGGTCCACTCGCGGTACTTGTCGAGCCCGTTGACGTCGAACAGCAGGTGGTTGCGCGCCACCACGTCCGACTTGGTGTTCATGATGAGCACCACGTCGGGCTCGTACGCGAGAGCCGTGCCGCCACGGAGGTGCCGGGCGCGCATCCGCTGGCCGGGCTCGAGGCCCTTCTTGTCGGCGGCGGCGACCGCGAAGACCGGCGCCTCGAAGTCGATCGCGAGGTCCTTGAGCTGCTCGGTGATCTTGGTGATGCTCTCCTCGTCGCTGAGGCGCGCGTCGTCGAACTTCACCTTCTGCAGGTAGTCGACGATGATCAGCGGCGGCTGACCGGTCTCACCCACGACGTCCTTGACCGCGTCGGCGATCGTCGGGATGTCGGTCTGCGTCGTCGTCGAGCGGTGCACGACCAGCCGGTCGGCGTACCCCTGGATCCGCATGATGGCCTCGATGCCGGCGGTGCCGGCCAGGCGCTCCGGCAACCCCCCGGTCCCGCCGTCGTTGCCTTCGAAGGCTTCGCGCACCTTGGTCAGGCCCGGGGCCCGGACACCGCCGATGAGTCCCGACTCGAGCGCGATCAGCCGTTGCAGCAGTGCCTCGGCGTCGAGCTCGAACGAGAAGAAGATGGCAGCCCTGCCGGCGGCAACAGCGTTGCGCGCGACCTGTAGAGCCATGGTCGTCTTGCCCTGGCCCTGCGGCCCGGCAAGCAAGTTGAGCGCCCCGGCCCGAAGGCCTCCCCCAAGGACGTCGTCGATCAGTGGGAACCCAGTAGGCCAGATCCGCACCGAAGACTCCGGGGACCGCAACCGAGCGTCAGCACGATCCAAGATCGTGGCAAGCGAAGTCAGCTTTGAGTCCACCCTCTCATTGCAACAGACAGGGGGTGGGCGCGTGAACCAAACGGGGAAATCGGACTAGTCCGCTGGGACCACATGTAACGCCCGAACAGATGACTGCCCGTGCGGGTGCCGGCCGGCCAATTTGGCGGTGTCGTAGGAGGCGGCGTACCTTGGGTCACTGAATCCAGAGACCGCTGGTCGTCGGGCCGGTCACCACGAGTGGCCCGACAGAAGGTTCCGATCCGTCGGACGACCCGCGCAGGTGACTTGAGCGTTCCGTTCCATGACGCCCTGAGCCCTGCGCTCGGGGCGTTCGTCGTTCCGGGCCAGATCCACCAGCCGGCGGTCTCCCCACCGGAAGGAGATCCATGGCGCGGGCAGACAAGGCTGCGGCCGTTGCGGAGATCGTCGAGTCGTTCAACGACTCCGCGGGTGCCGTGCTGACCGAGTACCGCGGTCTCACCGTGAAGCAGCTGCAGGACCTGCGGCGCTCACTGCGTGGGAACGCCGACTACGCCGTGGTCAAGAACACGCTGGCCAAGCTGGCCGCCAACGAGGCGGGCATCAACGGCTTCGACGACCTGCTGACCGGACCGACCGCGATCGCCTTCATCAACGGCGACGTGGTCGAGGCGGCCAAGGGTCTGCGTGACTTCGCCAAGGCGAACCCCACCCTGGTCATCAAGGGTGGCGTCCTGGACGGCAAGCCCCTCGACGCTGCCGAGATCGCCAAGCTGGCGGACCTCGAGTCGCGCGAGGTGCTCCTGGGCAAGCTGGCGGGTGCGATGCTCGCGTCGCTCAGCCAGGCCGTCTACCTGCTCAACGCCCCCATCGCCCAGGTCGCCCGGCTCGCCGGCGCGCTCCAGGCGAAGGCCGAGAGCGACCCCTCGATCCTCGCGGGTGGTGCCGGTACGCCGGCTCCGGCCGTCGACGAGGCAAGCAGTGAGAGCGATGAGCCCGTCACCGAGACGGACGAGTCTGCTGACGAGGCCGATGGCCACGTCGGCACCGAGGACAGCTCTGCGGAGTCGACCGAGTCCGAGGACCCGACCGAGGCCTGAGGGCCGGTCACCCCACCCCATCACCACCTCGACCCGCAGGCACCAGCACCTGAGGGTCACCGATCGGAAGGAAACGCCACCATGGCGAAGCTCAGCACCGACGACCTGCTCGAGGCGTTCAAGGAAATGACGCTCATCGAGCTCAGCGAGTTCGTGAAGCAGTTCGAGGACACCTTCGGCGTCACCGCGGCCGCCCCGGTCGCCGTGGCCGCCGCGCCCGCCGCCGGCGGTGCCGGCAACGTCGGCGAGGAGGCTGCCGAGCAGGACTCCTTCGACGTCATCCTCGACGCTGCCGGCGACAAGAAGATCAACGTCATCAAGGAGGTGCGCGCCCTGACCTCCCTCGGACTGAAGGAGGCCAAGGACCTCGTCGAGGCGGCCCCCAAGGCCGTGCTCGAGGGCGTGGACAAGGCCGCCGCGGAGAAGGCCAAGGAGGCCCTCGAGGGCGCCGGGGCCAGCGTCACCCTCAAGTGACCTCTCGCTGACTCTCAGCACCTGACGCACCACCGTCGAAGGGCGGGTACCCACTCCGGTGGGTGCCCGCCCTTCGCGCTGCCCGTGTGCGCCTCCGCTTCACTTCGGCTCGTGTCCGCCGCGACGTGAGCCGTAACCTCCGCCGCCTGCGTCCGTTGAGCCTCGTGGAAGTGGGCGAACGGGAGGCGCTCCTTCCTGGGCAGGCCACAGGCCTGGGCACGTCGGAGCGAAGGGAGTCGCCATGGGTGTCGAGATCAAGATCGACGGACTCACCAAGTCCTTCGGCAAGCAGCTCATCTGGGGCGACGTGACGCTGACCGTCCCCGCCGGTGAGATCTGCGTGATGCTCGGTCCGTCCGGGACGGGCAAGTCCGTGCTGCTCAAGACCCTGATCGGCCTGCTGAAGCCGGACCGGGGTTCGGTCGTCATCGAGGGCACCGACATCACCAGCTGCCCCGAGCGCGAGCTGTACGAGATCCGCAAGCTCTTCGGCGTGCTCTTCCAGGACGGCGCCATGTTCGGCTCGATGAACCTCTACGACAACGTCGCCTTCCCGCTGCGCGAGCACACCAAGAAGTCGGAGTCGGAGGTCCGCGCCGTGGTGATGGAGAAGATGGACCTGGTCGGCCTGATCGGTGCCGAGACCAAGCTGCCGGGAGAGATCTCCGGCGGCATGCGCAAGCGGGCCGGTCTGGCCCGCGCCCTGGTGCTGGACCCCGAGATCGTGCTGTTCGACGAGCCCGACTCGGGGCTCGACCCGGTGCGCACGTCGTTCCTCAACCAGCTGATCATCGACCTCAACGCCCAGATCGACGCGACGTTCCTGATCGTCACGCATGACATCAACACGGCGCGCACGGTGCCCGACAACATCGGCCTGCTCTACCACCGTCACCTGGCGATGTTCGGCCCGCGCGAGATGCTCCTCAGCTCCGAGGAACCCGTCGTCCGGCAGTTCCTCAACGCCCAGACCATCGGTCCGATCGGGATGTCGGAGGAGAAGGACGCCGACGACCTCGCCGCCGAGGCCGGTCAGGAGCTGCCGCCGCTGCCGCCCATCCCGTTGCAGCAGGAGCCGTCCAACGGGATCCCGCGTCGCAGCCAGCGCCCGCCGGGCGAGTGGTGCAAGGAGAACGGCGTCACCCCTCCTCCCGGGTCGTTCCAGGAGAACATGATCATGAGCACGGGGGTCTGACGGATGTCCTCGACCACCCAGGCGCGCTTCCTCGCGCCCGTCGGCACCGCCGGCAACCTGTTCGCCTTCGGTCTCGACGTCGGCCGCGGGCTGTTCCGCCGGCCGTTCCAGACCCGGGAGTTCATCCAGCAGGCGTGGTTCATCGCCTCGGTGACGATCATCCCGACGGCGCTGGTGGCGATCCCCTTCGGAGCCGTGATCGCGCTGCAGGTCGGCGGCCTGATCAAGCAGTTCGGCGCGCAGTCCTTCACCGGCTCCGCCTCCGTCCTCGCGGTCGTCCGGGAGGCCGGGCCGATCGCCACGTCGCTGCTCATCGCGGGTGCGGCCGGGTCGGCCATCGCCGCCGACCTGGGAGCGCGCAAGATCCGCGAGGAGCTCGACGCGATGATGGTGCTCGGCATCGACCCGATCCAGCGCCTCGTCGTCCCCCGGGTCCTCGCCTGCATGCTCGTCGCGGTGTTCCTCAACGGCCTGGTCAGCGTGGTCGGGGTGACCGGTGGCTACGTCTTCAACGTGGTCCTGCAGGACGGCACGCCAGGGGCGTACCTCGCGAGCTTCACCGCGCTCGCCCAGCTCCCCGACCTGTGGCAGGGCATGGCCAAGGCACTGGTCTTCGGCATGGTCGCCGCGATCGTCGCCTGCTACAAGGGCATGAACGCGGCGGGCGGGCCCAAGGGCGTCGGGGACGCGGTGAACGAGTCCGTCGTGGTCAGCTTCATGCTGCTGTTCGTCATCAACTTCGTGATGAGCGCGATCTACTTCCAGCTCGTCCCGCCGAAGACGGGTTGACGACGTGGCCAAGCAGATGACCAGCCTGAAGTCCGTCTACGAGATCCCCGCGAAGTCGCTCGACGACCTCGGCGGACAGCTCGCGTTCTACATCCGCGCGCTCGCCTGGACACCGCGCACCATCCGCCGCTACAAGAAGGAGGTCCTGCGGATCCTCGCCGAGGTCACGCTCGGCTCGGGCTCGCTGGCCGTCATCGGCGGCACCGTCGGCGTGATCACGGCGATGTGCTTCTTCACCGGCACCGAGGTAGGCCTCCAGGGCTACGCCGCCCTCAACCAGCTCGGCACCGCCGCCTTCTCGGGCTTCGTCTCGGCCTACTTCAACACCCGGGAGATCGCCCCTCTCGTCGCCGGCATCGCGCTGGCTGCGACCGTCGGCTGCGGCTTCACGGCCCAGCTGGGGGCGATGCGGATCTCCGAGGAGATCGACGCCCTCGAGGTGATGGCGATCCCGTCGCTGCCGTTCCTGGTGACCACCCGCATCATCGGCGGCCTGATCGCGATCATCCCGTTGTACGTCGTCGGCCTGCTGTCGTCGTACTTCGCGACGCGGCTGACCGTCACCAAGTTCTTCGGCCAGAGCGAAGGCACCTTCGACCACTACTTCAACCAGTTCCTGCCGCCCGGCGACGTGCTGTGGTCGTTCGGCAAGGTGTTGGTCTTCGCGGTGACGGTGATCCTGATCCACTGCTACCACGGCTACAACGCCTCGGGCGGCCCGGCCGGCGTGGGCGTCGCGGTCGGTCGCGCGGTCCGCACGAGCATCGTGGCGATCAACGTCCTCGACCTGTTCCTGTCGATGGCCATCTGGGGGACCACCACGACCGTCCGGCTGGCGGGTTGAGCCCGATGACGGTGAACCACAAGGCCCTCGGGGTGGTCTTCCTGTGCCTGGTGCTGGTGGGCGTGTGGCTGACCTACGGCATCTTCACCAAGAAGTTCGTGGACTACGACCGGGTCACCCTCCAGACCTCGGCCCTCGGCCTCCAGCTGCCCGAGCGCGCCGACGTGAAGATCCGCGGCGTCATCGTGGGCGAGGTGCTCGGCTTCGACGCCGATGCCGAAGGCGTCGAGGTGACGCTCGGCCTCTTCCCCGACCAGGTGCGCACGATCCCCGCCGACGTCACCGGCGCGATCGTGCCCAAGACGCTGTTCGGCGAGAAGTACGTCGCCCTCGAGGTGCCCGACCAACCGTCGCGCGACCACATCGAGGCGGGCGCCACCATCGAGCGCACCCAGGTCGCGATCGAGGTCGAGAAGGTGCTCAACGACCTCTACCCGTTGCTGCGGGCCGTCCAGCCCGCCGCGATCAACCAGACGCTGAACGCGATCGCCACCGCGCTCGAAGGTCGCGGCGAGCTGATCGGCGAGAACTTCGAGACCGTCGACGCCTACCTCAAGCGGCTCAACCCGCAGATCCCCGCGATCGTCGAGGACCTCCGGCTGACGGCCAAGGTCTCGACGACCTACGCCGACGTGATGCCGCAGATCGCGGAGATCCTGCGCAACACGATCAAGACCACCGGCACGCTGGAGGACCGCGAGCGGCAGCTCCAGGTGTTCTTCCGCGACCTGTCGACGTTCTCCGACGACGCCCGGACCTTCCTCGACCAGAACGGCGACAACATCATCCGGCTGGGCCAGCTCGGTGCCGCGCAGCTGCGGGTGCTGGCGAAGTACGCGCCGGAGTACCCCTGCCTCACCGCCGGCATCGTCAGGGCCGGCAAGCTGCAGGCGGAGGCGTTCCGGGGCTTCACGCTGCACATCGTGCTGGAGACGCTGCCCAACCAGCCGCGCGGCTACAACGAGGCCGACGTACCCCGCCTCGGCGAGACCCGCGGCCCGGACTGCCTCAACCTGCCGAGCCCCCCGTGGAACCAGGCGAACCCGTTGCCGGGCCAGCCGGACTTCGACGACGGGGTCGACTCCCCGACCGGCAAGGGCATCAGCCGCGTGGCCCCCGGGTTCGGAGGCGGGTCGGGCTACGCCGGCAGCCGCGAGGAGGCCGGCATCCTCAAGTCCCTGCTCGGCCCGGGGCTCGGCGTGACCGCCGACCGGGTGCCCGACCTCGGCGTCCTCCTCGTGGGTCCGATGGCCCGAGGGGCGGAGGTGACCCTGCGATGAAGGCCCTCGACCGGCGCACCACCGGCGACCTCGTCAAGCTGCTCGTCTTCATGGTGGTGACCACCATGGCGACCGGCGTCCTGGTCGTCACGATCGGCAACCTCGACTTCGGCACGACCCGCGAGTACCGAGCGGAGTTCACCGACGCCACCGGGGTGGTGAAGGGCGACGACATCCGGATCGCCGGCGTCAAGGTGGGCACGGTCAAGAAGGTCGAGATCGCCGACCGCACCCGCGCACTGGTCACCTTCAGCGTCCAGGACACGACCGCCCTGTCGACGGCCACCCGTGCCGACATCCGCTACCGCAACCTCGTCGGCCAGCGCTACATCTCGCTGAGCAACCAGATCGGCGACAGCGCCAAGCTCGCCGAGGGCGCCACCATCCCCGTGACCCGCACGTCGCCGGCCCTCGACCTGACGGTGCTGTTCAACGGCTTCAAGCCACTGTTCGAGGCACTCACGCCGAGCGACATCAACCAGCTGTCGTACGAGATCGTCCAGGTCTTCCAGGGCGAGGGCGGCAACCTGGAAGGACTGCTCTCCCACACCGCGTCGGTCACCTCCACGCTCGCCGACCGCGACCAGATCATCAGCGCGCTGATCGACAACCTCAACGAGGTGCTCGCCCACCTCGGCAGCCGCGACGACCAGCTCAACCGCCTGATCACCACGTTCCGTACGTTCGTCGGTGGGCTGAAGGACGACCGCAAGGCAATCCTGGGATCGCTCGACCAGATCTCCACGCTGTCGGTCGAGACCGCCGACCTGGTCGACGGCATCCGCGAACCCTTCGTCGAGGACGTGAAGCAGCTCCGTGCCGTGGCCGAGAACCTCGACCGCAACAAGGCCGAGCTCGACCGGGCGCTGCAGGTGCTGCCCATCAAGCTCGAGAAGGTCGGTCGCACCGCGATCTACGGCTCGTGGTTCAACTTCTACCTCTGCCAGTTCCAGGGCAAGGTCACCGTCGCGGGCCTGACCGTGCCGGTGCAGTACAACACCGGCTCCGACAGGTGTGAGCTCGGATGAGCACCCCTTTCCGCGAGCGCAACCCGGTCGTGATCGGGGCGATCAGCCTCGCCGTCGTGGCCGGGCTGATCCTGGCCGCCTTCAACGCGCAGGACCTGCCGGTCATCGGCGGCGGTGACACCTACACCGCGGCCTTCGCGGAGGCCGGCGGCCTCAAGGCGAACGACGAGGTACGCGTCGCCGGCGTCCGCGTCGGCAAGGTCGAGAAGGTCGAGCTCGACGGTGACCACGTGAAGGTCACCTTCCGTGTCGAGGAGAGTGCGGACTTCGGCAAGGAGACCCGGGCCGACATCAAGGTCAAGACCCTGCTGGGGGCGATGTACCTCAGCCTGGCCCCCGCCGGCTCCGGCCAGCTGCCCGAGGGCGACGAGATCCCGGTGACCCGCACCAGCTCGCCGTACGACGTCGTGGACGCCTTCTCGGGCCTCGCCGAGACCTCCGAGCGGATCGACACCGACCGGCTGGCCGAGTCCCTCACCACGCTGGCCGACCTGACCCGCAACACACCGGAGGAGTTCCAGGCCGCCCTCGACGGCGTCTCGCGGCTGTCCACGAACGTCGCAGCGAAGAACGGCCAGATCAACGAGCTGCTCGGCAACCTGCAGAACGTCGCCGAGGTCCTCGACGCGCGCGACCAGGACATCATCGGGCTGATGCGCGACTCGGACGTGCTGTTCCGGGCGCTCGTCGAGCGCCGGGAGGCCGTGCACCGGCTGCTCGTGTCGACGAGCACGCTGTCGACCGAGCTGACCAAGCTGGTCCGGCAGAGCCGGGCCGACCTCAAGCCGGCCCTGACCCACCTGGACTCGGTCGTCGGCGTGCTGAACAAGAACGAGGACAACCTCGACAACAGCCTGCGGCTGATGGCGCCGTTCTACCGCGTCTTCGCCAACACGCTCGGAAACGGGCCGTGGTTCGACACCTACATCCAGAACCTCCCACCCGTTCCGCAGGTGGGCTGACATGAGCCTCCGGAAGCTGGTCGTCCCCGCCATCGTGGTCGCACTGCTGGTCGCGACGGCCTTCACGTTCCTCGGCGGCGAGGAGCGCAAGACCCTCACCGCCCACTTCCCGAGGACCATCTCGATCTACGAGGGCAGCGACGTCCGTGTCCTCGGTGTGCCGATCGGGACCGTCGACACCGTGACGCCGTCGGGTACCGACGTGACCGTGACGATGTCGTACGACGCGAAGGTCAAGGTCCCCGAGGGCGCCAAGGCCGTGATCGTGTCGCCGTCGATCGTCGGCGACCGCTTCGTCCAGCTCACCCCCGTCTGGACCGACGGACCGGTGCTGGACGACGGTGCGACGCTGCAGACCGACCGGACCGCCGTACCGCTCGAGCTCGACCAGATCTACCAGAGCCTCGACGACCTGACGGTCGCCCTCGGTCCCAACGGCGCCAACGCCAAGGGTGCGCTCACCGACCTGCTCGAGACCACGGCGGCGAACTTCGGTGGGCAGGGGGCCAAGTTCCACCAGACGATCCACGACTTCAGTCAGCTCACCGGGACCCTGGACGACAACAAGGAGGAGCTCTTCGGCTCGGCGGAGGCCCTGGAGGGGCTGATCCGCACGCTGGCCCGCAACGACTCGACCGTTCGGCGGTTCAACCAGTCGCTCGCGTCGGTCTCCGAGATGCTCGCTGGAGAGCGGACCGAGCTGGCGGCTTCGCTCCGCAACCTGGCCGTCGCGATGAAACAGGTCTCCGGGTTCGTGAAGGAGAACCGCGAGATCCTCGGCTCCAACATCAAGGGCCTCAACCGGGTCGCGAAGGTGCTGGTCAAGCAGCGGGGTGCCCTCGACGAGATCCTCACGGCCGGCCCGGTGGCCCTCAACAACCTGGCGCTGACCTACAACCCGCAGGCCGGCACCCTCGACACCCGGGCGAACATCCAGGAGCTGGGCAACCAGATCACCAACGACCCGGCCACCTTGCTCTGCGGCATCGTCAACCAGGCCGACCAGGCCGGCGATGTCTGCGACGTCATCAAGGACATCCTCGACGACCTGCCGGCCGTACCCCGGGCGGCGGCCCTCGGCCAGGCCACCGGTCTGGGCGGCGTACGAGCCCCCGAGCAGTTCGACCCGAGCCTCGGAGGGCTGGTGGCGACCCGATGACCCTGCGCCATGCGCCAGCTCTGGTGTCGTTCCTGGACGTTCGGGGACGTTGCAACCCTCACGAACGTCCGGGATACCCGGTCGACCGGGTATCACGTCCGGCGTCCCTCAAGCTGCTGCTGCTCGCGCTCGTCGGTGCGCTGACGATCTCTGGCTGCGGGTTCGACGTCTACCGGCTGCCGCTGCCGGGCGGCACCGACGTCGGCGACGACCCCGTCACCGTCCACATCATGTTCCGCGACGTGCTGGACCTGGTGCCGCAGTCGTCGGTGAAGGTGAACGACGTCAGCGTGGGCAAGGTGACCGACGTCCGGCTCGACGGCTTCACCGCCGATGTCACGGTCCAGCTGCGGCGTGGGACAGAGCTCCCCGACAACGCGGTGGCATCGATCCGGCAGACCAGCCTGCTGGGCGAGAAGTTCGTGTCGCTCGCCGCACCCGACAGTGGCGCGAGCACGGAGCCCTTGGCCAGCGGCGACGTCATCCCCCTGGAACGCAGCGGCCGCAACCCCGAGGTCGAGGAGGTGCTCGGCGCCCTCAGCCTGCTGCTCAACGGTGGCGGGGTCGCCCAGCTGCGCACCATCGCCCGCGAGCTGAACATCGCGCTGGAGGGCCGCGAGGGGACGGCCCGGTCCGTGCTCGACCAGGTCCGGCTGCTGATGACCCAGCTCGACGACAACAAGGCCGACATCGTCAACGCCATCGACAAGCTCAACGACCTGTCGGTCTCCATCAACAAGCAGCGCGACACGATCGACGCCGCTCTCGAGGAGCTGCCGTCGGCACTGGTCTCGATCGACAAGCAGCGCGACGACCTGGTCAAGATGCTGGAGGCGCTCGCGAACCTCAGCGACGTCGGCGTACGCGTCATCCAGGCGTCCAAGGCCGCCACGATCGACTCGCTGCAGCAGCTCGACCCGGTGCTGACCCAGATCGCCGCGTCCGGCGACGACTTCGTCAACGCCTTCAACGTCTTCCTGACCTACCCGTTCGTCGACGAGGTCGTCGGCCGCGACCCCCAGGTCGCGCGCAACCTGCACATGGGCGACTACACCAACCTGTCGATCACCCTCGACATCGACATCGACACGGGGATCACGCTGCCGACCGGTCTGCCCACCGGTCTGCCCACCGGCCTCCCGACGCTGCCCACCAACCTGCCGACCACGCTGCCGACGATCCTCGACCCGACGGTGATCATCGGTGACGTGCTCGCCTGCCTGCAGAGCGGCGACCTGGCCAGCCCCGAGTGCCAGAAGGTGCTGGCCTCACCGGAGAAGCTGCTCCAGCTGCGCGAGGAGTGCGCCAAGCAGGAGAACAAGGACAAGGCCGTCTGCAAGCAGCTCGCCCTCCTGCCCGGTCTGCCGACTGCCGACAGCTCCCTGCCGGTCCCGCTGCCGTCGGTCACGACCCTGCTGCCGACCCTGCCCACCGTCCCCGGCCTCCCGCGCGCGCCGGTCGGCGGCCAGCGCCAGCGGCTCGACTTCGGCAGGCACGGCCCGACGGTGCGGCAGCTGATGGCGCTCTACGACCCCGACCTCGTGACCCTGCTCGTGCCCGGGATGGTGATGGCGCCGTGATCACCCGCCGCACCCGCGTCCAGCTCGTCGTCTTCGTGCTCATCACCCTGGTCGGGGTCAGCTTCGTCGGGGCGCGCTACGCGCGACTGGACCGCATGTTCGTCGACACGTCGTACACCGTCGTCGCCCACTTCGCGGACTCCGGCGGCATCTTCGCCGGCGCCGAGGTGAGCTACCGCGGCGTGCGGGTCGGTCAGGTCGAGAAGCTCGAGCTCACCGACGCCGGCGTCGACGTGTACCTCGACATCGACAACGACCACGACGACATCCCGGCCGACGCGCAGGCCCTCGTCGGCAACCGCTCCGCGGTGGGGGAGCAGTACGTCGAGCTCCAGCCGCAGTCCGACGACAAGCCGTACCTGACGGACGCCTCGCAGATCGCGACCGCCGACACCCGGACGCCGATCCCGACCCAGCAGCTGTTGGGTGACATCTCCACCACCGTCGAGTCGGTCGACCACCAGGCGCTGCAGACCACCGTGGGGGAGCTCGGCACCGCGTTCGCCGGGACCGGCCAGGACCTCGAGCGGATCATCGACAGCGGCAGCTCGTTCATCGACGCGGCCAACGCGAACTTCGACACGACCACGGCCCTGATCCGCGACGGCAACACCGTTCTTCGCGGCCAGATCGCCTCGGCCGGCGCGATCCGGACCTTCGCGAAGCAGCTCGAGCTGTTCACCGGCACGTTGGCGGGTTCGGACAAGGACCTGCGCCGGGTGATCGACAACGGCTCGGCGACGGCGAACGAGCTACGTCGCTTCCTCGACGACAACAAGGTCGACCTGGCCGAGCTGATCAACGAGCTGGTGACCACGGGCGAGGTCGTGGTCAAGCACCTGGCGGGCGTCGAGCAGCTGCTGGTGGTCTACCCGTACGTCGTCGAGGGCGGCTTCACCGTCGTCGCCCGGTCGCCGGACACCGGGCTGTACGACGCCCACTTCGGGATGATCCTCACGACCAACCCCGAGGTCTGCCACGCGGGGTACGAGTCGACGGACCGGAGGCCGCCCCAGGACGGCGACAACCGGCCGATGAACATGGGGGCACACTGCGCCGAACCGCCCACCCAGTCCAACGCCCGCGGCGCGCAGAACGCCCCGCAGCGCGCTCCGGTGGCCTGGTACGACGGCTCCGACCTGCACTGGGGCACGCGTCTTCCGCGTGACCTTTCGTCGCCTGGCTCGTTGGCACCAAGAACCCTGGGAGGGGATTCGTGGAAGTGGCTGTTCCTGCAGCCCCTGATGACGAGTCGGGAGTGACTCCATGACGATGACGCCGGTCCGGCCGGACGAGCAGGTGCACGAAGAACCCGAGGCTGACGCCGGGACGGGCGCCGCCGAGGGCACGTCCGTACGCGCGCCGGGCTTCCGTCTTGCCCTGCTGGTCGCCCTGGTGGCCGTGCTGGTCGCCGGCGTCGGCTCGCTCACCTACCTGCTGTCGACGCGCGCCGTCGACGCCGTGGGCATCGGCGGCGACCAGGCGCAGCTCCAGGGCGATCGCGAGGCGGTGATGGCCCAGACCGAGCAGTTCGTGCTGCGGTTCGGCACGTACGGCCCCGACCTCCTCGACGAGCAGGGTGCGATGCCGGACTACCGCCAGCGGGTCAAGGACGTGATCACGCCCAAGTTCGCGGTGTCCTTCGACAAGCAGGCCGGCACGGCCGAGGAGATCGTCGCCAAGGCCGACATCTCGCGCACCGCCGACGTCTTCGCCACCGGGGTCTCGTCCATCGACAGCGACTCAGCGACGGCGCTGGTGGCCGGCACCTTCACCGACGCCTACCCGAAGCAGGGGCAGCTCGAGCCGACGCCGTTCCGCTTCGAGGTGACGCTGGTCAAGGTGAAGGGGTCGTGGCTCGTCGACAACTTCACCCCGGTGACCGGAGCCGAGCAGTGAGCGCCCGCGACGCCAGCCCGAGCTGGTACGACGTCCTCGACGTCGACCTCAGCGCGGGGGAGCGCGAGGTACGGGCCGCCTGGAAGTCCGCCATCGCCGACCTCGAGCCGACCGACCGCCGGTTCCGGCTGCTGAACCAGGCCGCCGAGGTGCTCCTCGACCGCGACCGCCGGTCGGCCTACGACGCCGAGCTGCTGACCGCCGAGCTCGACGCGCACCAGGACGACAGCGCCCGCGCCGAGACCCCGGACGAGGGTCGTGGGCCGGGCTGGGTCGCGCCGGGCTGGCTCCTGGTCGCCGTCGCGACCGTCGCCGCGCTGGTGGTGGGGGCCAGCGCGGTGCTGGTCGCGACGGCGCCCTCCGACGCCAGCGTGGCCGACGCCACCCGCCAGGCGCAGAGCAGCGCCGAGCGGGCGATCGTGCCGATCCTGTCCTACGACGCGAGCCGGTCGGGCGACCTCGACGAGGACCAGCGCTCGGCCGAGGGCTTCATGACCGCCGACTACCGCGCCGAGTACGCCAAGCTCTTCGAGGTCATCAAGGCCAACGCCCCCGAGACGGGTACGAAGGTCTCGGCCGAGGTCGTCGCCTCGGGCGTCGTCCGCTCCGGCGACGACCGGGTCTCGGTCCTGGTCTTCGTGAACCGGCCGACCACCAACAAGCAGGTCAAGGACCCCGTCGTCTACAAGGACCAGGTCACCGTCACCATGCAGCGGGTCGGCGACACCTGGCTCGTCGACGACCTCCTCACCTCACCCGCCGGGGGATGACCGGCCCGGGGCCGCTCATGCGTCGCAAGGAGCGTGAGCCCAGCGAGGGCGACGGCAGCGGCCCGACGCCGCTCACGAGAGGCAGACCCAGGCGTCCTGACCGCCTGATCCGGCCGGTCGACGGCTTCCTGAGGGCCGACACGCCGGTCCACAGGTTTCGCCGTTCTGCTTGACCTCGCCTGCCTGGCGGGTCATCATCGTGGTCAGCGACTTGCGCATGGCATGTCTGCCCCCTTGTGGCGCGCGCAGGTTTACGCTATCGTGGCTCCTTGCGTCTGCTCTCAGATGCCCATCCGCCTGTCCGGTGGCCGATGGTGTGGTGGGAGACGCAATCACCCCAGGACACGTCGAAGGACAAACCTGTTGGCCGCGCGCAGCTCCGCCGAAAACTCACGCCGCATCTCGTTCGCAAAGATCTCCGAGCCTCTCGAGCTCCCTCAGCTCCTCTCTCTCCAGACCGACAGCTTCGACTGGTTGGTCGGCAACGACGCCTGGACCGCTGAGGTCGCGCGTCGTCGTGAGGTCGGCGAGGACGTCTCCGAGAAGTCCGGGCTCCAGGAGATCTTCGAGGAGATCTCCCCGATCGAGGACTTCTCCGAGACGATGTCGCTCTCGTTCGAGGACCCGGTCTTCTACGACCCGAAGTACACCGTCGACGAGTGCAAGGAGAAGGACTTCACCTACTCCGCCCCGCTCTACGTCTCCGCCGAGTTCACCAACAACGAGACCGGCGAGATCAAGGGCCAGACGGTGTTCATGGGCGACTTCCCGCTCATGACGCCCAAGGGCACGTTCATCATCAACGGCACCGAGCGTGTCGTGGTCTCCCAGCTGGTCCGGTCCCCGGGCGTGTACTTCGAGCGCACCGCCGACAAGACCTCGGACAAGGACATCTTCACCGCGAAGGTCATCCCGAGCCGCGGCGCCTGGCTGGAGTTCGAGATCGACAAGCGCGACATGGTCGGCGTCCGCCTCGACCGCAAGCGCAAGCAGAACGTCACCGTGCTGCTCAAGGCCCTCGGCTGGACCAACGAGCAGATCCGTGAGGAGTTCGGCCAGTACGAGTCGATGATGCTGACCCTCGAGAAGGACCACACCGAGGCCCAGCGCGACGCCCTGCTCGACATCTACCGCAAGCTCCGTCCGGGCGAGCCGCCGACGGAGGAGGCCGCGCAGACGCTGCTGAACAACTACTACTTCAACCCCAAGCGCTACGACCTCGCGAAGGTCGGCCGCTACAAGATCAACAAGAAGCTCGGCACCCACGAGGCCTTCGACCAGCAGACGCTGACCATCGACGACATCGTGGCGGCGATCCGCTACATCGTGCGCCTGCACAACGGCGACACCGTGGTGACCGACGCGTCCGGCGCCGAGATGAAGGACCCCGAGGGCAAGACCATCGAGGTCCTGGCCGACGACATCGACCACTTCGGCAACCGCCGGATGCGCACGGTCGGCGAGCTGATCCAGAACCAGCTGCGTACGGGCCTGGCCCGCATGGAGCGCGTGGTCCGCGAGCGGATGACGACCCAGGACGTCGAGGCCATCACGCCGCAGTCCCTGATCAACATCCGTCCCGTGGTGGCGGCGCTGAAGGAGTTCTTCGGCACCAGCCAGCTGAGCCAGTTCATGGACCAGACCAACCCGATCTCGGGCCTGACCCACAAGCGTCGCCTGTCGGCGCTGGGCCCCGGTGGTCTGTCCCGCGACCGCGCCGGCATGGAGGTCCGCGACGTCCACCACAGCCACTACGGCCGGATGTGCCCGATCGAGACCCCTGAGGGTCCCAACATCGGTCTGATCGGCTCGCTGGCGTCGTACGGGCGGATCAACCCGTTCGGCTTCGTCGAGACGCCCTACCGCAAGGTCACCAAGGGCAAGGTCACCACGCAGGTCGACTACCTGACCGCCGACGACGAGGACAAGTACGTCATCGCGCAGGCCAACGCGCCGCTCGACGACAAGTTCCGCTTCACCGAGGAGCGGGTGCTCGTGCGCCAGCGTCACGGTGAGGTGTCCGAGGTGCTGGCCGAGGACGTCGACTACATGGACGTCTCGCCGCGCCAGATGGTGTCGGTCGCGACCGCGCTGATCCCGTTCCTCGAGCACGACGACGCCAACCGCGCGCTCATGGGTGCCAACATGCAGCGCCAGGCCGTGCCGCTCATCCGCAGCGACTCGCCCCTGGTCGGCACCGGCATCGAGTACCGCGCCGCGGTCGACGCCGGCGACGTGCTGGTGGCCGAGAAGCCCGGCGTGGTCAAGGAGGTGTCGGCCGACTTCATCGAGACGATGAACGACGACGGCACCTACCAGACCTACCGCCTGGCGAAGTTCCGCCGCTCCAACCAGGGCACCTGCATCAACCAGCGTCCGCTGGTGACCGAGGGTGACCGGCTGGAGGTCGGCTCGCCGATCGCCGACGGTCCGTGCACCGACAACGCCGAGATGGCGCTGGGCACGAACCTGCTGGTCGCGTTCATGCCGTGGCAGGGTCACAACTACGAGGACGCGATCATCCTCAGCCAGCGTCTGGTGCAGGAGGACGTCCTCACCTCGATCCACATCGAGGAGCACGAGGTCGACGCCCGCGACACCAAGCTGGGCCCCGAGGAGATCACCCGCGACATCCCCAACGTCTCCGAGGAGATGCTGGCCGACCTCGACGAGCGCGGGATCATCCGCATCGGCGCCGAGGTCACGACGGGCGACATCCTGGTCGGCAAGGTCACGCCCAAGGGCGAGACCGAGCTCACCCCCGAGGAGCGGCTGCTCCGCGCGATCTTCGGTGAGAAGGCGCGCGAGGTCCGCGACACCTCGATGAAGGTGCCGCACGGTGAGTCCGGCACGGTCATCGGCGTCCGCGTCTTCGACCGCGAGGACGGCGACGAGCTGCCCCCGGGCGTCAACCAGCTGGTCCGCGTGTACGTCGCGCAGAAGCGCAAGATCTCGGTCGGCGACAAGCTCGCCGGACGCCACGGCAACAAGGGCGTCATCGCCAAGATCCTGCCGATCGAGGACATGCCGTTCATGGAGGACGGCACGCCGGTCGACGTCGTGCTCAACCCCCTGGGTGTGCCGCGACGGATGAACATCGGCCAGATCCTCGAGCTGCACCTCGGCTGGCTGGCCAAGCAGGGTTGGGACCTCGACCTCCACGCCTCCAAGGGCGCGAAGAGCGACTCCGACCCCGACGGCTGGAAGCAGCGGCTCATCTCGATCCACGCCGACAAGGCAGCGCCGGGCACCAAGGTGGCGACACCCGTGTTCGACGGTGCCAAGGAGGACGAGATCACCGGCCTGCTCGGTGCGACGTTCCCCAACCGTGACGGCGTCCGGATGATCAACGAGACCGGCAAGGCGGCGCTCTTCGACGGGCGTTCCGGCGAGCCGTTCCGTGAGCCGGTGTCGGTGGGCTACATGTACATCCTCAAGCTCCACCACCTCGTCGACGACAAGATCCACGCACGCAGCACCGGCCCCTACTCGATGATCACGCAGCAGCCCCTGGGCGGTAAGGCCCAGTTCGGCGGCCAGCGGTTCGGCGAGATGGAGGTCTGGGCGATGGAGGCCTACGGCGCCGCCTACGCCCTGCAGGAGCTGCTGACGATCAAGTCGGACGACGTGCCTGGTCGCGTGAAGGTGTACGAGGCGATCGTCAAGGGCGAGAACATCCCCGACTCGGGCATCCCCGAGTCGTTCAAGGTGCTCGTCAAGGAGATGCAGTCCCTCTGCCTCAACGTCGAGGTGCTGTCGCAGGACGGCACCCCGATCGAGATGAAGGACGCCGAGGAAGACGTCTTCCGGGCGGCCGAGGAGCTCGGCATCGACCTCTCCCGTCGCGAGCCCAGCAGCGTCGAAGAAGTCTGAGTGTGTCGCCGGCCCGCTTCCGCAGGTTTCGTGACGGTCGCCAGCGCGACCTCCTCAACCAGCGGACGCGGGCCCGGCGGGCCCTCAGTCCACAGCTTTGAAACTCCAGAACTAACGAAGGACAAGTAGCCACCGTGCTCGATGTGAACTTCTTCGACCAGCTTCAGATCGGCCTGGCCACCGCGGACGACATCCGTACGTGGAGCCACGGCGAGGTCAAGAAGCCGGAGACCATCAACTACCGCACGCTCAAGCCCGAGCGTGACGGCCTCTTCTGCGAGAAGATCTTCGGTCCCACCCGGGACTGGGAGTGCTACTGCGGCAAGTACAAGCGCGTGCGCTTCAAGGGGATCATCTGCGAGCGCTGCGGTGTCGAGGTGACCCGCAGCAAGGTCCGCCGCGAGCGGATGGGCCACATCGAGCTCGCCGCTCCCGTGACCCACATCTGGTACTTCAAGGGTGTGCCGTCGCGGCTGGGCTACCTGCTCGACCTGGCGCCGAAGGACCTCGAGAAGGTCATCTACTTCGCGGCCTACATGATCACGGCCGTCGACGACGACTCCCGGCACCGCGACCTGTCCTCCCTCGAGGGCAAGGTCGGCCTGGAGCGCGAGCGCCTCGAGAAGCGCCGCGACAGCCAGCTCGACGAGCGCGCCAAGAAGCTCGAGGAGGACCTCGCGACGCTGGAGGCCGAGGGTGCCAAGGCCGACGCCCGTCGCAAGGTCAAGGACGGCGCCGAGCGCGAGATGAAGCAGACCCGCGACCGGGCCCAGCGCGAGCTGGACCGGCTCGAGGAGGTCTGGAGCACGTTCAAGTCCCTCAAGGTCCAGGACCTCATGGGCGACGAGATGCTCTACCGCGAGATGAAGACCTGGTTCGGCAAGTACTTCGAGGGCCACATGGGCGCTCAGGCCATCCAGCGTCGTCTCGAGACCTTCGACATCGAGGGCGAGGTCGACAACCTGCGCGAGATCATCGCGACCGGCAAGGGCCAGCGGAAGGTGCGCGCGCTGAAGCGGCTCAAGGTCGTCGACGCGTTCCGCAAGACCAACAACTCACCCCTCGGCATGGTGCTCGACGCCGTCCCGGTGATCCCCCCGGACCTGCGCCCGATGGTGCAGCTCGACGGTGGTCGCTTCGCGACGTCCGACCTCAACGACCTCTACCGCCGGGTCATCAACCGCAACAACCGTCTCAAGCGGCTGCTCGACCTCGGTGCGCCCGAGATCATCGTCAACAACGAGAAGCGGATGCTCCAGGAGGCCGTCGACTCGCTGTTCGACAACGGCCGTCGTGGTCGTCCCGTCACCGGCCCGGGCAACCGGCCGCTGAAGTCGCTGTCCGACATGCTCAAGGGCAAGCAGGGTCGCTTCCGCCAGAACCTCCTCGGCAAGCGCGTCGACTACTCCGGCCGTTCGGTCATCGTCTCCGGTCCGCAGCTCAAGCTGCACCAGTGCGGTCTGCCGAAGATGATGGCGCTGGAGCTCTTCAAGCCCTTCGTGATGAAGCGGCTCGTCGACCTCAGCCACGCGCAGAACATCAAGTCCGCCAAGCGGATGGTCGAGCGCGCGACGTCCGGCATGAGCCGCTACGCCATGGTCTGGGACGTCCTCGAAGAGGTCATCATGGAGCACCCGGTGCTGCTCAACCGCGCACCGACCCTGCACCGACTCGGCATCCAGGCCTTCGAGCCCCAGCTGATCGAGGGCAAGGCCATCCAGATCCACCCGCTCGTCTGCGGCGCGTTCAACGCCGACTTCGACGGTGACCAGATGGCGGTGCACCTGCCGCTGTCGGCCGAGGCCCAGGCCGAGGCGCGGATCCTGATGCTCTCGACCAACAACATCCTCAAGCCGTCGGACGGCCGTCCGGTGACCATGCCCTCGCAGGACATGATCATCGGCCTGTTCTGGCTGACGACCGACCGCGAGGACGAGAAGGGCGCCGGCCGCGCGTTCTCCTCGCAGGCCGAGGCGATCATGGCCTTCGACCGTGGCGAGATCACGCTGCAGAGCAAGGTCAAGATCCGCTTCACCGACATCGTCCCGCCGCTCGAGCTCGGGCTGGACGAGTGGGAGGAGGGCCAGTCGCTGACCCTCGAGACCACGCTGGGTCGGTCGCTGTTCAACGACACCCTGCCGGCCGACTACCCCTTCGTGAACTTCGAGGTGGGCAAGAAGGCTCTCGGCACGATCGTCAACGACCTCGCCGAGCGCTACACCAAGGTCGAGGTGGCCGCCTCGCTGGACGCCCTCAAGGACGCCGGTTTCCACTGGGCCACCCGCTCGGGTGTCACGGTGTCGATCGACGACGTGACGACGCCCGACAAGAAGAAGGAGATCCTCAAGTCGTACGAGGACCGGGCCGCCAAGGTCCAGACCCAGTACGAGCGCGGTCTGGTCACCGACGACGAGCGTCGTCAGGACCTCATCGAGATCTGGACGGAGGCCTCCAACAAGGTCGCCGCCGAGATGGAGTCCAACTTCGCCAAGACCAACCCGATCTTCATGATGGTGAGCTCGGGCGCCTCCGGAAACATGATGCAGATCCGTCAGGTGGCGGCCATGCGTGGTCTGGTGGCCAACCCGAAGGGCGACATCATCCCGCGGCCGATCAAGGCCAACTTCCGCGAGGGTCTGTCCGTGCTGGAGTACTTCATCTCCACCCACGGTGCCCGCAAGGGTCTCGCCGACACCGCGCTGCGGACGGCCGACTCGGGCTACCTCACGCGTCGTCTCGTCGACGTGTCGCAGGACGTCATCATCCGTGAGGACGACTGTGGCACCGAGCGTGGCCTCGACAAGCGGATCGGCGTGAAGGGCGAGGACGGCAACGTCCGCAAGGACGACAACGCCGAGACCTCGGCGTACGCCCGCACGTCGGCCGTGGCGATCTCCCACCCCGAGACCGGCGAAGAGCTGGCCGCGGCGGGCGACGACCTGGGCGACGTCAAGATCGGCGAGCTGGTCGCGGCGGGCATCGAGATGGTCAAGGTGCGCTCCGTGCTCACCTGCGACGCCAAGACCGGTACCTGCGCCAAGTGCTACGGCCGGTCGCTGGCGACGGGCAAGCTCGTCGACATCGGCGAGGCCGTCGGCATCATCGCGGCCCAGTCGATCGGTGAGCCCGGCACCCAGCTGACGATGCGGACGTTCCACACCGGTGGTGTGGCCTCGGCCGAGGACATCACGCAGGGTCTGCCCCGTGTCCAGGAGATCTTCGAGGCGCGCGTGCCCAAGGGTCGTGCGCCGATCGCCGAGGCCGCCGGCCGCGTCGAGATCGAGGAGTCCGACAAGGCTCGCAAGGTGCTCATCACCCCCGACGACGGGTCGGAGGTCCAGGAGTACCCCGTGTCGAAGCGGTCCCGCCTCCTGGTGGGTGACGGCGACCACGTCGACGTCGGCCAGAAGCTGATCGTCGGCACCGAGGACCCGCACGACGTGCTGCGCATCCTCGGCGTCCGCACCGCTCAGGAGCACCTGGTGCAGGAGGTCCAGCAGGTCTACCGCAGCCAGGGTGTGTCGATCCACGACAAGCACATCGAGATCATCGTGCGGCAGATGCTGCGCCGGGTCACGGTCATCGAGGCGGGCGACACCAACATCCTGCCGGCCGACCTGGTCGACCGCGTGCTGTTCGAGGTCGAGAACCGTCGGGTCGTGTCCGAGGGCGGCAAGCCCGCCTCCGGTCGCCCGGTGCTGATGGGCATCACGAAGGCCTCGCTGGCCACCGAGTCGTGGCTCTCGGCCGCCTCCTTCCAGGAGACGACCCGCGTGCTCACCGACGCGGCGATCCACGCCCGCTCCGACAGCCTGCGTGGCCTCAAGGAGAACGTGATCATCGGCAAGCTCATCCCGGCCGGCACCGGCCTGGAGCGCTACCGCAGCATCCGGGTGGAGCCCACCGAGGAGGCCCGCGCCGCGGCGTACTCCGTCACCGGCTACGACTCCTACGACTACGAGTTCGGCAACGCCAGCCAGCCCGTGGCCCTCGACGACTTCGACTTCGGTCCGTTCCAGAACTGAGTCACTGATCGTCTGACCGAAGGCCCCGGCCCCCGAGAGGGAGCCGGGGCCTTCGGCGTGTGTGCGGATCTCCAGGGCGGATTCGGTGCTCCCAGGAGGGGGCTGGGACACTGGGGGAGTGAGCCTCCAGGTCCCCGTGCGCACCGACGTGCTGGTCGTCGGCGCGGGTCCGGCGGGGTCGGCGGCAGCAGCCTGGGCCGCCCAGGCGGGGTACGACGTGCTGCTCGCCGACGCGGCCGTCTTCCCCCGCGACAAGACGTGCGGTGACGGGCTCACCCCCCGGGCGATCGGCGAGCTGCAGAAGCTCGGCCTGGAGGACTGGCTGCGGGCCCACACGGTCAACCAGGGACTCCGAGCACACGGGTTCGGGCAGACCCTGCTGCTGCCCTGGCCCGGCGGCACGCTGCCGGCGTGGGGCTCGGCCGTGGCCCGGACCGAGCTCGACGACCACCTGCGGACCACCGCGATCAAGGCGGGCGCCGAGGCGGTCGACGGCGCGCGAGCGGTCGGCGTACGCATGGACGGCGACCGGGTCGCCGCCGTCGAGTTCGCGCGCGGCAGCGCCAGGGACGGCGAGCGTTTCGAGGTCGCCTGCGACCGCCTCGTCGTCGCCGACGGGGTGCGCTCGCCGCTGGGCAAGCTGCTCGGCCGGGAGTGGCACCGCGAGACCGTGTACGGCGTCGCGGGACGCAGCTACGCCGACTCGACGATGTCCGACGACCCGTGGATCAGCAGCCACCTCGAGCTGCGCGACGAGCAGGGGCAGGTGCTCTCGGGGTACGGCTGGATCTTCCCGCTCGGCAACGGAGAGGTGAACGTCGGCGTCGGCACCCTGGCCACGGCCAAGCGCCCCGCCGAGATCGCGGTCAAGCCGCTGATGGCGCACTACGCAGCGCAACGGCGGGCGGACTTCGGGCTCGGCGACGAGCTGCGGATGCCCACGTCGGCGCTGCTGCCGATGGGCGGCGCGGTCTCGGGCGTGGCGGGCGTCAACTGGGCCCTGATCGGCGACGCCGCCGCCTGCGTGAACCCGCTCAACGGTGAGGGCATCGACTACGGCCTGGAGTCGGGCCGTCTCCTGGTGGAGACGATGGCGGAGCACAGCGACCTCTCGCACGCCTGGCCGGCGCTGCTGCGTGAGCACTACGGCGAGGCGTTCTCGATCGCTCGCCGGCTCGCGGGTCTGGTGACCGTGCCCCGCGTGCTGCCGGCGCTCGGTCCGGCGGGCATGCGCTCCGACTGGCTGATGACCCTCGCGCTGCGCTGGATGGGCAACCTGGTCACCGACGAGGACCGCGACCGCGCCGCCCGCATCTGGCGCTGGGCCGGCCGCCGGTCGATCTCTCTCGACGCCCGCCCGCCGTTCGCCTGAACGGCTCCGAACCACCGACATGGAGCGCTGGTACCGCGCGACCGGCGTCGCCACGCGCACGATCGTCCGCGCCCTCGACGTCCGGCTGCGCTACTCCGGCCTCGAGCACCTGCCGCGTTCCGGGCCCGTCGTGCTGGCCAGCAACCACGTGTCCTACCCGGACTTCCTCTGGATCGGGCTGGCCGCGCACGAGCGCGACCGCTGGCCGCGGTTCCTGACCCGGCACGACGTCTGGAACAGCCCCGTCCGCCGTGCCATGGTCGGGATGCGGCACGTGCCGGTCGACCGCGAGGCCCCCGCTGCGGCGTACCTCGCCGCCCTCCGCCTGCTCCGCGAGGGCGAGGCCGTGTGCGTGTTCCCGGAGGCGGGGATCTCCTGGTCGTACGCCGTCCGCTCGCTGATGCGCGGCCCCGCCGCGCTCGCCCGCGAGACGGGCGCGCCCCTGGTGCCGGTGGCGCTGTGGGGCACCCAGCGGATCTGGTCGGTCGGGCGACCGGTCGACGGGCGGAAGCCGCGGCCGAGCCTGCGGCGGCACCGGCCCGTCGACGTCACGTTCGGCGAGCCGTTGACCGTGCCGCCCGACGAAGACCTCGTCGCGGCCACCACGCGGCTCGGCCACTCGCTCACCGGCCTGGTCGAGGGACTCCAGCGCCACCCCGACCACGTACCGGCGCCGGGCGAGCACGCCCCGTGGTACCCCGCCCACCTGGGCGGGCATGCCCCCGACCGGGCCGAGGCGCTGGAGTTGGACGACGTCCCGCGGTCGGCCGTCCCGCCGAGCTGGGGTCCGCCTACGCCCGGGCCGCCGCCGGCGTCCCGGGCGTCGGGAACCATCGCGTGACGACGGCCGACTGCGCCAGGGTCCAGGTGGAGCTGCACACCATGTACGTCAACAGCGCGACTGGCACCACCCCGCCCACCACGAGGAGGGAGAGCGCCGACACGACCGGCAGCAAGTGCTGGGCGGCGACCACCGCATCGGGCAGCCCGTCGGTGAGGGTGTTGGGCGCGACGACGTATCGCTGGGTGACGTAGCTGAGCCCGGCCGCCAGCACCGCGAGCCCACCCACCACGGCCAGGTGGGTGGGACCGAGGCCGAGGTAACCGCGGTCGGCGAGCGGCACGCCGAGCAGGGTGGCCGCGCCCAGCGAGGCGACCAGGTCCGGGGTCATCGCCCCGACGGAAACACCCGCTGCCACCTGGGACAGCAGGTGGTAGAGCGCCAGCCACACGGGCAGCTGGAGGAGCAACGGCAGGCAGCCGAGCCGAGGCATGCGGTGCTCGGCGGTGATGGCGCTGCGCTCCTCGCGCAGCCGCCGCAGGCTCGCGGCGTCGGTGCCGTCGCGGTAGCGGGCGGTCAGGGCCTGGAGCTGCGGGCGGGCCCGGGCCGACGCGTGCGCGAGGCGGACGCCGTGCACGACGAGGGGGAGCAGGGCCAGCCGGACGGCAACGACGACGGCGGCGATGGACAGCACCCACGTGGCACCGGCGGCGGGGTCGGCACCGAGGGCGGTCAGGCCGTCGTGAGCAGTGGCGACGATGACGGCGAGGGCATGCGAGACAGGGTCGAGCAGGGACATGGCAGAGCTCCTGGAGGTGGGACGGAATGGTCGGACGGAGGCTCGCCGGAGCGAGCGGTCAGACCTGTCCAGGAGCGCGTGGGCGGATCGGGTGGTGGCCGGGGTCGGTGGCCTGTCCGGGGCGGACGTCGTACACCTCGTCGGACGAGGGGTGCACGCGCACCGGCACGAACGCCAGCGCGAGCTGGCGCCGGCTGCCGACGTGGACCATCGCGGCCACGGCCATCGCCAGCGACGCGACGACCAGGGTCGACGGGCTCTCGACCGCGGTGGCGATCGAGGGAAGGACCAGGCCGATGGCGCCCGCGATCGTGAGGGCGAGCGCGAGCCGGACGCGGGCGACGGGGTCGCTCGAGGTCCGATCCATGGCGCGATCGTACGCCGCGCCGGCCTCTACGATCCTGGCATGACGATCTCGGACCCCAAGTCCACCCTCGTCGACGGCCTCGGCCTCCTCAACGAGCAGGTGCTGCACAAGCTCGACGGCCTCTCGGAGCACGACCTGCGCCGGCCGATGACGCCGACGGGCACGAACCTCCTCGGCCTGGTCAAGCACCTGGCCTCGGTGCAGGCGGGCTACTTCGGCGCGACGTTCGGCCGGCCGTACCCGGAGGACCTCCCGTTCGACGACGACGACCCGCAGGCCGACATGTACGCCCGGGCCGACGAGCCGAGCGACAGCGTCATCGCGTTCTACCGGGCGTCGTGGCAGCACGCGCTCGAGACGTTCGCCGAATGCGACCTCGACAGCGTCGGCTCGGTGCCGTGGTGGTCGCAGCCCGAGGTGACCCTGCACCAGATCCTGGTCCACATGACCAACGAGACCGCCCGGCACGCCGGACACCTCGACGTCGTCCGGGAGATGATCGACGGTGACATCGGCCGGTCCGCCGGCGACAGCAACATCGCCGAGGGGTTCGACTGGCCGGCGTACGTCGAGAAGCTCGAGGCAATCGCGCGAGAGGTGGACAGCTCCGGCTAGCGATCCGCGGCTGCGGTGCGTCGGCCCCGGACCAGCTTCCCGATGCTGTTGACGGGGTCCACGAGGTAGTTGAGAGTGCGGGCGATCGGGTCCCAGGCGAGGACGAGGGCCAGGGCGATGCCGACGGCGACCGTGATGATGACCGACCACCAGCTGGTGCCGGGCATCCACTCCTCGTAGCCGCGGTACTCGAGGTACCTCACCACGAACCCGTGGCACAGGTAGACGACCAGGCTCCACGCGCCCATCCGCGTGAGGAAGCTGCGCCGGTGCGGGACCAGGGACAGCACGGCGGCCGTGCCGATCAGCGCCACCACGATCAACCGGGCCCGGATCCACATGCCCTCGGCGTCGCTCGACGCCGAGCTCGGCGTACGGCGCCCGGAAGTACAGGAACTGGGTGGCCCAGAGGTCGTCGGTGCGGCCGGCCAGCCACCAGATGAACAGCATGCCGACGATCCCCGCCACCCACGCCCCGCGCCGCCGGAGCACGGCGAGGTGCTCGGCCTTGAGGTGCAGACCGAGCACGAAGAACGGCAGGAACCCCAGCACCCGGTTGATGTCGAACGTCTCGTGGTTGCTCAGCCCGGCGAGCAGGCTGATCACCACCGACACCGGCACCATCACCGGGTGCCAGCGGAGGACCGGTGTGGCGAGGCGCCACATCACGACGGCGGCGAGGTACCACATCGGCCATCGCGGGTTGAGGAACCACTCGAGGTCCGGCGGCACCTGGTCGAGCAGCTCCCGCCAGTGGATCATCAGCCAGGAGAAGATGATGTACGGGACGACCATGGTGGTGACCAGCGCCCACAGGTGCCGCTTGCTGTAGCGGAACGACTTCGACAGGTACCCCGTCACCAGCACGAACGCCGGGATGTGGAAGTAGTAGATGAAGTCGTAGGTGCGCGACTGCTCGTCACCCGGGGGCACCAGCACGATCATGTGCCCGACCACCACGATGGTGACCAGCACCATCTTGGCGTTGTCGAGCCACGGGTCGCGGAGCTTGGCCTTCGACGGGGTCGCGGGCTGCAGCGGTTGGGTCATCGCGAGAACCATAGAGCGGCGGGACCCGCGCGGCCCGTCCGATCGTCGCGCGGTCGCGGCCTAGATTGGAGGCCATGGCCCTGCCCCGGCGACAGCGAGTGGCGGCGTACGCCGTCATCGTGCGCGACGGGCGCATCCTGCTGTCGAAGCTGGCGCCCTGGATCACGACCAACGAGCAGTGGACCCTGCCCGGGGGAGGGATCGACCACGGGGAGGACCCGCGGCACGCCGTCGTCCGCGAGATCCGCGAGGAGACCGGCCTCGACGCGGTCGTCGGTGAGCAGGCTCGCGTGTACTCCGCCCACCAGGCCCGGATGCGCCGTGACGGACGGCGGTCGGACTACCACGCACTGCGGATCGTGTACGACGGGTGGGTGCCCCCCGACGCCCCGGAGCCGCGCGTCGTCGAGGTCGACGGCTCGACGGTCGACTCGGCCTGGCTCCCGCTCGGAGACGTGCTCGACGGCACGGTGCCGACCGTGCCGATGGTCCAGCAGGCGCTCGCCGACTGGTCGCCGTTCCGGATGCAGCGGGTCGGTGCGTACGCCCTGGTGCGTCGCGGCGATCCCGTCGAGGGGGACGTGCTGCTCGTCCGGTTCTCGGTCAAGGGCTTCCACACCGGCTCGTGGAGCCTGCCCGGAGGCGGCATCGACCACGGCGAGCGGCCCGCCCATGCGCTGGTGCGCGAGGTCGAGGAGGAGTGCGGGGTGGCCGCCGATGTCGGTGAGCTGCTGCTGGTGCACGACGAACACTTCAGCGGGACGGCGCCGTCGGGTCGCTACGAGGACTTCCACGCGGTCTCCTTGGTCTTCGCCGCGACCGTGCCTGCTGGCGCGGAGCCACACGTCGTCGAGGTCGGCGGCACGACCGACCAGGTGGCGTGGGTGCCCCTGCGCGAGGTGACCGACGGGAGCCGCCCGGTGCTCGACGTCGTCCATGAGGCCTGTGGCCGCAGCCACCCGTAAACTCGGCAGGTGAACCCCCGCCACCGACGCCTGATCATCCCGGTGGCGCTCGGGGCCCTCCTCCTGATCGTCGTCATCGCCGCCCTGGTGAAGTGAGCACATGCCTGCCCAACCCCTGCTCCGCGTGCTGACCCAGCTGCGCCGGGAGATCCTCGACCCCGAGGCCCTGGTCCGGGCCGTCGCGTCCGGCCGCCGCCGCGGGCAGACGCCGGCCTGGCGGCGCGTGGAGCTCCGCTACGTCGACCTCAAGGCCGGTCGCCGCCTGCAGGTGACGGCGTACGACGACCGCCAGGCGCACACCTCCAACTACGAGCCCGGCGACGAGGCCCGCGACGCCGTGGACGCGCTGCTCGAGGAGCCGTTCGGCAACTGGCACGTCGACACCACGACTCAGTCGCACCAGGTCCGCGTGACGAAGAAGGGCGACGCGCTGCTGCACACCGCCGCGCGCGAGGCGGACGGTGACGGGCCACAGAACCGCGACCACGACCGCGACAAGGGCCGGCTGCTCCCGGAGGACGACCCGGTCTTCGTGGCCCTCGGCCTGTCCGACCACGAGGGTCGGATGAAGCCGAGCCGGCAGGGGAAGTACCGCCAGGTCGAGGAGTTCCTGCGCATCCTGGACGCGTCGGTCTCCGAGGCGATCGAGAAGGGCCACCTCCGCCGGCCGACCGACGACGAGCCGTTGCGGATGGCCGACCTGGGGTGCGGCAACGGGTACCTGACGTTCGCGGCCCAGCGGTACCTCACCCACGTGCGCGGGCTGCCGGTCGTCGTGACCGGGGTCGACGTGCGCCAGCAGTCCGCCGACCACAACACCGCCGTCGCCACCGGCCTCGGCATGGCCGCCGACTTCGTCGTGGGTGGCATCGCCGATGCTGTGCTCGACCCGGCTCCCGACGTGGTGCTCGCGCTGCACGCGTGCGACACCGCCACCGACGACGCGCTCGCACGGGCAGTCGGCTGGGAGTCGCCGCTCGTGCTGGCCGCCCCGTGCTGCCACCACGACATCGCCGCGCAGCTGCGCACGAACCCCACGCCCGCGCCGTACGCCATGCTCACCCGGCACGGCATCCTGCGCGAGCGGTTCGCCGACACGCTCACCGACGCGGTGCGGGCCCAGCTGCTGCGGCTCCAGGGCTACCGCGTCGACGTGATGCAGTTCGTCGAGAGCAAGCACACCCCGCGCAACACCCTGCTGCGCGCGGTGCGTACGGGCAGCCCGGTCCCGGGCGGCGCGGTGCGCAACGGAGTACGACGACCTGGTCGCGACGTGGGGGATCCGGCCGAAGCTGGCGGAGCTCCTCAGCGGGGAGCTCCTCACCCGGGACGACCATGCGTGAGCGGTACCTGCTCGGGCTGACGGCGGTCCCCTTCGTGGTGGCCGCGTTCCTGCCGGGCGCCCTGCTCGGCGGCAACGAGGTCACCCGGTTCGAGGACCCCCAGATCGTCGAGTCGAGCGGCCTCGCCGTCGACGAAGGGCTGCTGGTCACCACCAACGACTCGGGCGACTCCGGCCGGGTCTTCACCGTCGACCCGGCGACCGGTGAGACGGTCGGCGTGACGCAGTGGTCCGCGGACCCGGTGGACGTCGAGGCCCTGGCCCCGGCGGGTGACGGCGAGGTCTGGGTCGGCGACATCGGCGACAACCGGGCCGAGCGCCCCTCGGTCTCGGTAGCACGGGTGCCGGTCGGCCGCGGGAACCGTGACGTCGACGTGCCGTCGTACGAGCTCGTCTTCCGGGAAGGGCCACGCGACGCCGAGTCGTTGCTGGCCGACCCGGCGACCAACCGGCTGTACGTCATCAGCAAGGGCGTCTTCGGTGGGACGGTGTACGCCGCTCCCGAGCGGCTGCGCGCCGACCGGCCCAACCAGCTGACCGAGGTCGGCCCGGTGCTCCCGATCGCGACCGACGCGGCGTTCTTCCCCGACGGGCGGCACATCATCGTGCGCAACTACAGCGAGGCGGCCGTGTACTCCTGGCCCGAGCTCGAAGAGATCGGCAGGTTCGGGCTGCCCGACCAGCAGCAGGGCGAGGGCATCGCCGTCGACCCGCTGGACGGGACCATCTACGCCTCGTCCGAGGGCCTGCACGCTCCGGTGCTGCGTATCTCGCTGCCGCCCGCCGTCCGGAGCGCCATGAAGCCGCCGGTCGCCAGCGCGACTCCCGCCCCGAGCGTCACTCCCAGCGTCACCCCGGCGCCCGGGAACCGGGTCGGGACCGAGCTTCCCGAGGAGCCGCCGTCCGACCGGTCAGCCTGGGGGTGGGCGCTGGGCGGCCTCCTCGGCCTGGGCATCGTCATCGTGCTCGCCCGCGCCCTCCGCCCACGGTAGGGCCGTCCCGGTCCGAGGTCGCCCCTGCGGGCGAGGTGGACCACCCCTCCGGCTCCCTAGGGTGGGCGCATGGTCCGACTCCGGCGCAGCAGCCCCGACCGCCCGGGCTGGACCCGCCGCCGCGCGGGCAAGGGTTTCGTCTACCTCGACGCGGACGGCCGGCGCTTGTCCGCCGACGACGCGCAGCGGGTCAAGGACCTGGTGATCCCGCCGGCGTGGCAGGACGTCTGGGTCTGCCCCTGGCCCAACGGCCACCTGCAGGCGGTCGGTACCGACGACGCCGGCCGGCGGCAGTACCTCTACCACCCCGAATGGCGCACCCGTCGGGACGGGGAGAAGTTCCAGAAGATGCTGACGTTCGGGAAGGCGCTGTCGAAGGCGCGCGAGCAGGTCCTGGTCGACCTCGGCGCGGAGGGGATGACCAAGGAGCGCGCGTGCGCGGTCGCCGTACGACTGCTCGACCTCGGGTACTTCCGGATCGGCAACGACGTCTACGCGGAGACGAACCAGAGCTTCGGACTGACCACGCTGGAGCGGCGGCACGTCCGGCGGGAGGGCAAGACGGTGGTCTTCGACTTCGTCGGCAAGTCCGGGGTGGAGCACCTGATCACCATCGACGATCCCGGCGCCGTCGAGGCGCTGGACGTGATGCGGAAGCGTCGCGGCGGCGACGACCGACTGTTGGCGTGGAAGGACGGCAGGACCTGGCGGCCGGTGGACTCCGTCGCTCGTCAACGAGTACGTCGGCCGGACGACGGGCATGGAGGCCACGGCCAAGGACTTCCGCACCTGGCACGCGACCGTCATCGCGGCGGCCTCGTTGGCGTCGGCGGGCGTGCCGGCCACGAAGACCGCGCGCAAACGGGCCGTCGTCGCGGCGATGAAGGAGGTCTCGGAGTTCCTCGGCAACACGCCCACGTTGGCGCGGTCGGCGTACGTCGACCCGCGCGTCGTGGACGCGTTCGAGGAGGGCAGGACCATCGAGTCCGTGACGCGGCGGACGTACAAGACGGCGGACGCGCGGCAGGCGGCGCTCGAACGCGCCGTGCTGCGCCTGCTGAAGGAGTGAGCGGCGTGGACGTGACCGTGGTGCAGGGCGACATCACGACCCAGGAGGTGGACGCGGTCGTCAACGCCGCGAACAACCGGATGCGGGGTGGTGGCGGCGTCGACGGCGCGATCCACCGCGCGGGCGGTCCGTCGATCCTCGAGGACTGCCGCCGTCGGTTTCCCGAGGGGCTGGCCACCGGCGACGCCGGCTGGACGAGCGCGGGCGAGATGCCTGCCCGCTGGGTGATCCACGTCGTCGGGCCGAACTACGCCGCCGGCCAGACCGACCGCTCCCTGCTGACGTCCTGCTACTCCCGTGCGCTGGAGGTCGCCGACGACCTCGGCGCCACGACCGTGGCGTTCCCGCTGGTGTCGGCCGGGATCTACGGGTGGCCGAAGGCCGACGCCATCGCCGCCGCCATCTCGACCCTCCGCTCCACCCCGACGTCCGTCTCCGAAGCCCGGTTGGTCGCCTTCGACCGCGCGACGTACGACGCGATCGTGGCCGCGTTGCGGGATAGTCCCTGACGAATGGGCCCCTCAGAGAGCCCGGACAGGGCCCAAACGTCAGGGACTACCCCGGAGCGGGCGGTCTTCGTGCTGCACGACCACCGGAAGCCGGCGCCGCACTTCGACCTGAGGCTGGAGGAGGACGGGGTGCTGAAGTCGTGGGCCGTACCTCGCGGGTTGCCGACCGACTCGCGGCACGACCGGCTGGCGGTCCAGGTCGGGGACCACGACCTCGACCACGCGACGTACACCGACGAGCACAAGCTCATCGCCGACGCCGGCTGGTGGGAGCTCGAGGACCGCACGGCCAAGCGGTTCGTGTTCGTCCTCCACGGCCGCGACGGCGCCCGCCGCTACGCGATGATCACCACCGACCCCGACACCCACGACCGGCTGCTCCACCTGGTGAAGAAGCAGCCCTAGCCGAGTCGGCGCATCTGCAGCCCGAAACTGCGCCGAGTCGGCGCATCTGCAGGTCTGGCGTGCGCAGATACGCCGACTCGAACGCTCCTGGACCTGCAGATACGCCGACTCGGCCTCTTTCGCACCTGCAGATGCGCCGACTCGGCGGACTAGGAGTTCTCGACGACCCAGTCGATGCAGGTGGTGAGGGCCTCGACGTCGGAGGGGTCGATGGCGGGGTACATGGCGATGCGGAGCTGGTTGCGGCCGAGCTTGCGGTAGGGCTCGGTGTCGACGATGCCGTTGGCGCGCAGGGTCGCGGCGACGGCGTCGGCGGAGATCGCGTCGTCGAGGTCGATGGTGCCGATGACGAGGGAGCGGTGGTCGGGGTCGGCGACGTACGGCGTGGTGTAGGCGGTCTTCTCGGCCCACCCGTAGAGCGCGTCGGACGAGGCGGTGGTCCGCTCGACCATGCCGGCGAGGCCGCCTTGGCCGTTCATCCAGTCGAGCTGCTCGGCCATCAGGAACAGGGTCGCGACCGACGGGGTGTTGTAGGTCTGGTTCAGCCGCGACTGGGTGATGGCGGTGTCGAGGTCGAAGAACGCCGGTACGTGGCGGCCCGACTCCTTGAGCTGGCCCACCCGCTCGATCGCCGCGGGCGACATGATCGCGATCCAGAGGCCGCCGTCGGAGGCGAAGCACTTCTGCGGCGCGAAGTAGTAGGTGTCGACCTCGTCGAGGTCGACCGGCAGGCCGCCCGCACCCGAGGTGGCGTCGACCAGGACCAGGGCCTGCTCGGCCGTCGTCCCGGCCGGGCGCAGGACCGGCGCCATCACCGCGGTCGAGGTCTCGTTGTGCGCCCAGGCGTAGACGTCGACGCCGTCCTCGGCGACGGAGACCGGACGCGAGCCCGGGTCGCTGGCGATGACCGACGGGTCGGCGAGCCACGGGGCGGCCTTGGCGGCCGAGGCGAACTTCGCGGAGAACTCGCCGAACGTCAGGTGCTGGCTCTTCTCGCGGATCAGTCCGTACGTCGCGACGTCCCAGAACGCCGTCGCGCCACCGTTGCCCAGCACCACCTCGTAGTCGGCCGGCATCGAGAAGAAGGCGGCCAGCCCGTCGCGGACCCGACCCACGACCTGGCGCACGGGCGCCTGTCGGTGGGACGTCCCCATCAGCGTCGACCCCGTGGCGGCCAGCGCGTCGAGGTGGCCGGTCTGGATCTTCGAAGGCCCGGCCCCGAACCGCCCGTCGGCGGGCTTGAGGTCGGCGGGGATGGTGAGCACGTCGGTCATGTCTCCCTATTCTGTCAGCCGCCCCCGGACCGACCGACACGAAGGACCCGCATGGACAACGAGGCCCTCGTCCGCGTCTCCCTGACGCACGAGGACGCCCAACGGTTGATCGCGGAGGTCCAGGCCGAGTACGTCGTCCGGTACGGCGGCGAGGACGCCACGCCCCTCGACCCCGCGATGTTCGAGCCGCCGCAGGGCGCGTTCTTCGTGGCGTACCGCGCCGGCGTCCCCGTCGCGACCGGCGCCTGGCGGCTGCGCGACGACGTCGAGGCCTTCGGTACCCGGCGCACGGCCGAGGTCAAGCGGATGTACGTCGCCCCTGCCGCGCGCGGACTCGGCCTGGCCCGGCGGATGCTCGCCCGCCTCGAGGACACGGCCGCCGAGGCCGGAGCCGGGGCGATGATCCTCGAGACGGGCACGGCCCAGCCGGAGGCCATGGCGCTCTACGAGAGCTCCGGCTATGCGCGCATCGAGAGCTTCGGCCACTACCGTGACGCCCCGCAGAACCGCTGCTACGGACGCGATCTCCGGGCCGGGCGGGTCAGCTCTCCCTGATGGTGGCCTTGGCGTTGCCGAGGTTCACGACGGTCCCGGCGGCGGTGCCGTCGAGAAGCGTGATGCGCAGCGCGGTCACCTTCAGCCCTCGGTTGTCGGACTGGTCGGTGACCCCGGTCTGGATGCTGATCAGCGCGGCCAGCTCGGCGGGCAGCTCGGGTGCCTCGCCCAGTGGCAGCGTGTAGGTCTGGCCCTGGAAGGTCAGCACGCCGGGGATGGTGCCCTCGGTGTCGCGTCGCACCAGTCGGCCGCGGCGGTCGGTGACCAGGTTGACCCGCCCGACCACGCCGTCGATGGTCAGCGACGTGTCGCCGGAGCCGAGCGCCACGTGGGCGACCGAGCCCTCGGTCCACGCGCGCACCCGGCCGATCTTGGTGATCCGCCCGTTGGCGCGACCCTGCAGGCCGGCGATGCTGACGCCGGGGATCATGGTCGACGCGAGCGCCTTGGTGCGGGTCTGGCCGTCGGTCCCCTGGCAGGGCAGCTGCTTCGGGACGATGTCGCCGATGTGGGCGGTGCCGCCGGCCAGGTCGGCGTCCGCGGCCCAGCCGGAGCCGCCCATCACGGCGTACGGCATGTTGCCGAGGATCTTGGCGTAGCTGCGGCCGATCTTGAGGGTCGAGTCGTCGGCGCCGCCGGCGACGCCGTCCAGGCCGTACAGCGAGACGCGCAGCGAGAGCGCCAGGGCGACGGCCTGTCGCGGCCCGATGCCGGTGCGCGCGTAGCCGAGCTCGAGCCTGCCGAGGCCCGGGATCTCGATGCCGCCCGCGTTCTCCTGGAGCAGGGCGATCACCTCGTCGAGCGTCGGTGCCACGGTGCCGTTGACCAGGTCGAGCAGCTGGGCGAGTGGTCCGTCCAGGGGCGTCCCCGTGGGAGGTACGTCGAGGTTGATGTCCAGCACCGAGGAGGCGGTGGTGGCGTGCAGCTTGCCGTCGGTGGTCGCCCACGCGGTCGCGGTGGTGGTCAGGCCGTCGATGGTCAGCACCGGCGCGGGGATCTGCGGGTTCTGCAGTCCCAGTACCACGCTGGCGACGGTCGAGGTGCTCTCGGTGCCGGCCGCGATGCCCTGCTTCTTCGCCTTGAACGTGCTGCTCCTGCTGGTGATCGCACCCAGCTGGACGAGCGGGTTGTTGGTCGGGGCGTCGACGCCCAGCACCTCGTTGCTGCGGACCTTCCCGGCCTGGCGCGTGCAGCCGATCCAGCTGGGCGCCGTCCGGCCCGATCGGAGCTCGCCGGCGGCCGCCTTCACCTTGGTGCCGTAGGCGAACGACGTGAACGCGAAGTCCGTGGGCCGGCCGGCCGCCTGCGCCGCAGGGGCCACGAACACCGTGACCAGCGCGGCGGTGACGGCTGCGGTGGCGACGCCGGCGATGAGGCGGCGGATCGACATGTGGGGGGTCCCTCCCGGGCTCGTGTGACAGCTGAACAGGGTGTCAACGACCAGGTAGCTCACTTGGTTACGAACGCGCGCGCCACTCCTGGCGGCTGAGCCCGTACGCCACCTCGCCCTGCTCCCAGCCGGGCAGGGGCTCGTTCCACGCACCGACCCAGGTGCGCTCGGGCTCCAGGCCGATCCGTCCCATCACGGCCCGGGACGCCCGGTTGACGGCCATGGTCTGGGCCCAGACATGCTCGAGCCCGACCGCGTCGAAGCCGTGGGCCAGGAGCGCCAGCGCCCCCTCCGTGGCGTAGCCGTGGCCCCACGCGTCGCGGCGGAGGCGGTATCCCAGCTCGGCGTCGCTCGGGTCCTCGGGCGCCGGGTTGAGGCACCACCACCCGACGAACTGGCCCTGGCGTTTGGTCCCAAACGCCGTGATTCCGGCCCCATGACCTGGCGTTTGTGACCAATCGTCGAGCAAGAACCCCGCCCAGTAGCCGAGGAGACCGCCCGGACCGACGTCCTCGGTCATCACCGGCAGCCACTCCTCGAGCACCTCGGCCCGCGCGCGGGCGCGGCCGGTGAGGTACCGCATCACCTCGACGTCCCCGTCGAGGGCCACCAGGTCCTCGGCGTGCTCCGGGCCGAGCGGCTCGAGGCGCAGCCGCTCGGTGAGCAGGACGGGCCGGGTCAGGAGCCCGCCCTCATCACTTCTCCCAGTCCGTGTTCCAGCCGTCCACCGAGTCGGCCGCCCGCGACGGCGGGCCGACGTAGATCGCGGACGGGCGGATCAGCCGGCCGGTGCGCTTCTGCTCGAGGATGTGCGCCGACCAGCCACCGGTGCGCGCGCAGGTGAACATCGAGGTGAACATGTTCGCGGGCACCTCGGCGAAGTCGAGGACGATCGCGGCCCAGAACTCCACGTTGGTCTCGAGCACGCGGTCGGGACGTCGCTCGCGCAGCTCGGCCAACGCGGCCTGCTCGAGCGCCTCGGCCACCTCGTACCTCGGCGCGTTCAGCTCGCGGGCCGTGCGCCGCAGCACCCGGGCACGCGGGTCCTCGGCGCGGTAGACGCGGTGCCCGAAGCCCATCAGCCGCTCGCCCTTGTCGAGGAGCTCCTTGACGTACGTCGAGGCGTCACCGTCGCGCTTCTCGACCTCCTCGATCATGTGCAGCACCCGGGAAGGGGCGCCGCCGTGCAGCGGACCGCTCATCGCGCCGATGGCCCCGGAGAAGGCGGCCGCCACGTCGGCGCCGGTCGAGGTGATCACCCGCGCGGTGAAGGTCGAGGCGTTCATGCCGTGCTCGGCGGCCGAGCTCCAGTAGGCGTCGATCGCCTTGACGTGCTTGGGGTCCGGCTCGCCCTTCCAGCGGATCAGGAACCGCTCGGCGAGCGTGTGCCCCTGGTCCACCTCCACCTGGGGGACGATGGGCAGGCCCAACCCGCGCGCTGCCTGGGCGGCGTACGACAGCACCATCACCGCGACCCGCGACAGGTCGAGGCGCGCCTGCTCGTCGGAGATGTCGTAGGTCTGCCGCATCCCCAGCATCGGCGCGAGCATCGCCACGCCCGCCTGGACGTCCGCGCGCACGTCGCCGGTGTGGATCGGGATGTTGTACGGCTCGGCGGGCGGCAGCCCGGGCTCGTACGAGCCGTCGATGAGCAGGCCCCAGACCTTCTCGAACGGCACCCGGCCGACGATCTCCTCGATGTCGACCCCGCGGTAGCGCAGCGCAGACCCCTCCTTGTCGGGCTCCGCGATCTCGGTCTCGAAGGCGACGACGCCCTCCAACCCGTGGTGAACCGTGACGTCGGCTTCAGGCATGTCGGGCATTCTGCACCCGTTAATCGGTCGCGTCATCGGCGCGGTGGGGTCAGGCTGCTTGCTCGTGGAGCTCCTGCAGTTCGGACCGGACGACGAGGCCTCGGTCTCGACGTACGTCGCCATCGAGAACGCCTGCCTCGTCGACGCGCCGTGGTGGCACCCCCACACCGTCTACCGCCAGGCGATGCTGATGCGACACGGATGGGACGGCGAGGTCGGCCGTCACTTCCTCCTGCACGTCGGCGGCCAGGTCGTCGGTCGAGCGGCGGTCCACTCGAGCGACCACGACAACCTCGACGCTGCCTGGGTCGAGCTCTCGATCCACCCCGACCAGCGACGTCAGGGGTACGGCACCGCCGGCATGCAGCAGGCGTTCGACGTCGTGCGGTCGATGGGCCGGACCAAGGCCGGCTGGTTCGGCTGGGCGGGGGAGCGGACCGAGGCCTTCGCCGCGGCGCTGGGCTGCGAGCCGAAGTCGGTCGCGGTGTGCCGCCGTCAGCACCCGCAGGAGCTCGATCCGGGCCTGGCCGACCGGCTGTACGACGAGGCGGCCTCGCACGCCGGCGACTACGAGCTGCTGCGCATCGTCGGCGCGACTCCCGACGAGCTCCTGACCGGACTGGCCGAGGCCACCGAGGCCATCAACGACGCGCCGCTGGACGGCATCGAGCTGGACGACGAGGTGTTCACCGCCGACCGGGTACGGGCCTACGAACGAGCCCAGCTCGACAGCGGCTACCGGTTCTACCGCGTCATCGCCCGGCATCGGGCTACCGGCGAGATCGCCGGGCTCTCGGTGGTCACCGCCGACTCCGAGACGCCGTCCCAGGGCCACCAGCACGACACCTCCGTCGTGCGCAGCCACCGGGGCCATCGGCTCGGCCTGATGCTCAAGGCCGACATGATGCGGTGGCTCCGCGACGTCGAGCCGCAGCTGGAGACGGTCGACACGTTCAACGCCGAGTCCAACGACCACATGGTCGGCGTCAACGAGCGGCTCGGGTACCGGGTCATGGCGCGCGAGCTGCAGTATCAGGTCGCGCTCTAGGTTGGGGACGTGGCTTCCGACGACGTCGCCGGTCTGCGGCGTGAGTACTCCGACCGCGGGCTGACCGAGGGCGACCTGACCGCCGACCCGATGACCATGTTCGCCGGATGGTTCGACGAGGTCCGGGCGGCCGGGCTGTACGAGCCCAACGCGATGGTCGTCTCCACGGTGTCGGGCGAGGGTCAGCCCTCGTCGCGGATGGTCCTGCTCAAGGGCTTCTCGGAGGCGGGCTTCGTGTTCTTCACCAACCAGGCCTCGCGCAAGGGCGTCGAGCTCGCCGCCGAGCCACGGTGCGCGCTGCTCTTCCCCTGGCACCCGCTCGAGCGGCAGGTCAGGGTCGAGGGGACGGCGACCGTGCTGCCCGACGAGGACGTGACCGCGTACTTCGCCTCGCGGCCGCGCGGGTCGCGCCTCGGTGCGCACGCCTCGCACCAGTCGCGGGTCGTGGCATCACGCGACGAGCTCGCGACGGCGTACGCCGAGGCGGAGGCGGCCTTCCCGGACGACGTCCCGGTGCCCGAGGAGTGGGGCGGCTACCGGGTCCGCCCCGAGGTCGTGGAGTTCTGGCAGGGGCGACCCGGGCGGATGCACGACCGGCTCGTCTACCGCCGCACCGGTCCGGACCTCGAGGCCTGGCGCACCGAGCGCCTGGCCCCCTAGCGTCCCGACCATGTCGCTGCTCGAGCGCGACTCGGCGCAGGACGCGGCGGCCGGGTACCTCGCCGATGCCGTCACCGGTCATGGCCGGCTGGTGTTCGTGGCGGGCGAGGCCGGCGTCGGCAAGACCGTCTTCGTGGACTCCGTCGTCGCGTCGGCCGGCGCCACGGTCGCCGTCGCCCTCGGGGCGTGTGACGGGTCAGCGACGCCGGCTCCGCTCGGCCCGCTGCGCGAGATGCTGCCGGACCTGCCCACCGACGTCTGGCCCGACGGGGCCGACCGGCACGAGGTCTTCACCCGGCTGTCCGAAGCGCTCCGCGACCCGGTCCGGCCCTTCCTGCTGGTCATCGAGGACGCGCACTGGGCCGATGACGCCACCCTCGACCTGATCCGACACCTGGCCCGGCGCGTGCACCGGCTGGGGGTGCTGGTGCTGGTCACCTACCGCTCCGAGGAGACCACCGGGCAGCACCCGCTCCGCCTGGTGCTGGGAGACGTGGCGAGCGCCGTCGGGCATCCGCCGCATCGACCTCGCGCCGCTCACGCTGGACGCCGTACGACGCCTGGTCGGGACCGCGGGCAACGTCGACGCCGAGGAGCTCTACCGCGAGACCGAAGGCAACCCGTTCTACGTCACCGAGGTGATCGCGGCCGGCGGGAGCGCCGTCCCGCGGAGCGTGCACGACGCCGTGCTGTCGCGGACGGCCCGGCTGACCGACGAAGCGCGCGACGGTCTCGAGGTGGTCGCGCTGGCCGGGCCGCGGGCCGAGCTGTCCCTGGTCGCCTCGGTGGCGCCCGGCAGCGAGGCCGGGCTCGACGAGGCGCTCGGCGCCGGCGTGCTCCAGCTCCAGGGCGACGCGCTGATGTTCCGCCACGAGCTCGCGCGACTGTCCGTGGTCGAGGAGGTGCCGCGGCTGCGGAGGATCGCCCTCCACCGGAGGATCCTCCAGGCGCTCGACGCGGACCCTGCGGCCGACCCCGCTCGCCGTGCGCACCACGCCGAGGCGGCCGGGCTGGGCGACGAGGCCGCCCGGCACGCGCTCGTGGCCGCCGGCCGCGCCGCGTCGCTCGGGGCGCACAAGGAGGCCGTCCAGCAGTACGAACGCGTGCTCCGCCACAGCGACGGAGCCCCCGCCGAGCACCGCGCCCGGCTGCTGGCCGCCCTGTCGTACGAGCAGTACGTCACCGGTCGCATCGCCGAGGCGCTCGACGCCCGCCGCGAGGCACTGGCCATCTGGGTCGACGTGGGTGACGTCGACGAGGTCGGCGACACCCAGCGCTGGTTGTCGAGGCTCAGCTGGTTCGCCGGCAACAGCGCCGACGGGCAGACGTACGCCATCGCCGCCTGCGAGACGTTGGCTGGTCGAGGGACGCCCGACGAGGCGATGGCCCTCAGCAACCGCGCGCAGCTGACGATGCTGGCCGGCGACCTGGAAGGTACGAGGGACTGGGCCGGCCAGGCCCTGCGGCTGCTCGACACGCTGCCGCCAGGTCCTCGGGTCGAGGACGTCCGGGTGCACGCGCAGAACAACCTCGGCACCGTCGAGCTGGAGAGCGGGGACGCTGCGCTCGGGGCTCGCCTGCTGCAGGAGAGCCTCGACGGTGCGGTCGCCAGCGACCTGCACGAGCACGCGGCACGGGCCTTCACCAACCTGGGTGCGCTCGCGGTACGTCAGCACCGACACGCGGATGCGCGGCGGCACCTGCTTGCCGGTCTCGACTACTGCCTCGAGCGCGACCTGGATGCGTGGGACCACTACATGCGGGGCTGGCTCGCCACCAACCTGCTCGCCGAGGGGCTGCCCGAGGAGGCGACCGCGCAGGCCGAGCAGGTCCTGCGCAACCCGCGCGCCGCCGCCGTCAGCCGGATCGGCCCCTTGTGCGTGATCGCCCGGGCCAGGGCGTGGACGGGACAGGGGGACTGGCGCACGCCACTCGCCGAGGCGCGGGCGCTCGCGGCGGGTACGGGAGAGGTCCAGCGCGTCTCGGTCGTCGCCGAGGCGGCGTGCGAGATCGGCTGGATCGTCGACGACGGTCGAGGACGTCGTGCGGACGGCCACGTCGGCGTGGGAGCTCGTCCGGCTCGACGGCTCGGGCTGGACCCGCGGCCAGGTAGCGACGTGGCTGCCCCCGGAGCTCGAGGTGGGGGAGCTGGAGCCGCTCGCGCCGCCGTACCTCGCCGAGCTCGGCGGCGACTGGCAGGCGGCGGCGCAGATCTGGGGTGGGCTCGGCAGTGGGTTCGCGAGCGCCCTGGCCCTGGCCCGCGGAGGTACGCGCGAGGGGCTGGCCGACGCGGCCCTCGCCTTCGACGACCTCGGGGCCGAGGGAGCGGCCGCCCGGGCCCGGGCCATCTCCCGCGCCCACGGGTGGGCTCCGCCTCGTGGCCGCCGTGCCGACACCCGTGCCCATCCGGACGGCCTGACCCGCCGGGAGGCCGAGGTGCTGGAGCTGCTCCGCGAGGGACTGCCCGACGCCGCGATCGCCGAGCGCCTGGTCCTGTCGCGCCGGACCGTCGAGCACCACGTGGCCTCGATCCTCGCCAAGCTCGGCATCGCCTCCCGTCGCGACGTCTGACTCGGATAGTCCGTGACGTAAGTGTCGTTCCGAGCCCAGATCTACGACAGTTTCGTCACGGACTACCCCTAATCCGCTTGTGAGTGAGTACTCACTCAGTTACTCTCGCGGACGTGACTCCCCGCGCTGCGCCGCTCGCCCCGGAGGACCGCCGCACGGCGATCCTCGCGGCGCTGATCCCGCTCCTGGTCGAGAAGGGTGGTGAGGTCACCACCAAGGAGATTGCCCACGCAGCGGGCATCGCCGAGGGCACGATCTTCCGGGTCTTCGCGGACAAGGCGACCCTGCTGGTGGCCGCCGCCGAGGAGGCGATGAACCCGGCCGGCGGTCAGGAGGAGTTCGCGGCCGCCATGGCCGGCGCGGCCGACCTGCGCGAGAGCGTCGTCATCGGCGCCGACCGGATCCTCGACCGGATGCGGCTGACGATGGCCGTGATGAGCGCCGTCCGCCCGTACCTCGCCACCAGGATCCACGAAGCCGCCCGGGACAAGAAGAAGATCCCGCTGAGCCCGCCGTTCATGCTGAAGGCGCAGGCCGACCTGCACGACCGGCTGACCGGGCTCTTCGAGCCGTACGCGGACGAGCTCGCCGTCGACCCGGCAACCGCCGCCCTCGCGCTGCGTGCCCTGACCTTCGGCGCCGCCCGCCCCGAGTGGGGCCTGGCCCCGGCGCTGACCTCTGACCAGATCGCGGATCTCGTGCTCGACGGCGTCCGCCGCCCCTCGACCCCTCGGGAGGACTGACATGTTGATCCGCCTCGCGCGCACGTACCTCGCGCCGTACAAGCAGCTGCTCGTGTACGTCGTGCTGCTGCAGTTCGTCGGCACGCTCGGTGCGTTGTACCTGCCCAAGCTGAACGCCGACATCATCGACAACGGCGTCATCACCGGCGACACCGGCTACATCATCCGCACCGGCGGCGTGATGCTGGCCGTCGCGTTCGTGCAGGTGCTCTGCTCCGTCGCGGCGGTGTGGTTCGGCGCGCGTTCGGCCATGGGCTTCGGCCGTGACGTGCGTGCGGCGATCTTCCACCGCGTCGGCTCGTTCTCGCAGCGCGAGGTCCAGGAGTTCGGTGCTCCCAGCCTGATCACCCGCGAGACCAACGACGTCCAGCAGGTACAGATGCTGGTGCTGATGTCGTGCACCCTGATGGTGATGGCGCCGATCATGATGGTCGGCGGGATCTTCATGGCCATGCACGTCGACCTCGGGCTCTCGTGGCTCATCCTGGTGACGGTGCCCGTGCTGGCCGGGGCGATGGCGCTGCTGATCACGCGGATGGTGCCCAGCTTCCGGCTGATGCAGACCCGCATCGACGAGGTGAACCGGCTGCTCCGCGAGCAGATCACGGGCGTCCGCGTCGTGCGCGCGTTCGTCCGCGAGGAGCGCGAGACCGAGCGGTTCGCGGTGGCCAACGGCGAGCTCACCGACGTCGCCACCCGGGCCGGCCGCTACCTGGCCGCGATGTTCCCGGTCGTGATGCTGGTGGCCAACGTGGCGTCGGTCGGCGTGCTCTGGTTCGGCGGCCACCGGGTCGACGCCGGCGAGATGCAGGTGGGTGCCCTGACGGCGTACCTCGCCTACCTGATGCAGATCGTGATGGCGGTGATGATGGGCACCTTCATGATGATGATGCTGCCGCGGGCCACTGTCTGCGCCGACCGCGTCATGGAGGTGCTGGGGACCGAGACGTCGGTGCCCCGGCCGACCGAGCCGGTGACGGACCTCCCCCTGCGCGGCACGCTCGAGCTCGATGGCGTCGAGCTCACGTACCCGGGCGCGGACGCGCCGGTGCTGCGCGACATCACGTTCCGCGCGGAGCCCGGTCAGACCGTGGCGGTGATCGGCTCCACCGGCGCGGGCAAGAGCACGCTGGTCAACCTCGTACCCCGACTGTTCGACGTCACCGCCGGTGAGCTGCGGGTCGACGGCGTCGACGTACGGCGCCTCGCCCCCGAGCGACTGTGGTCGGTGATCGGCCTGATCCCGCAGCGCGCGTACCTCTTCTCCGGCACCGTCCGCTCCAACCTGATGCACGGCAAGCCGGACGCCACCGACGAGGAGATGTGGGCAGCGCTGGAGATCGCGCAGGCCGCCGACTTCGTCCGCGAGATGGGCAGCGAGACGGCCGGGGGGCTCGACGCGCCGATCGCCCAGGGCGGCACCAACGTCAGCGGCGGCCAGCGTCAGCGTCTCGCCATCGCGCGCGCGGTGGTCAAGCGCCCGGAGATCTACCTCTTCGACGACTCGTTCTCCGCCCTCGACCTCGCCACCGACGCGCGGCTCCGGGCTGCTCTGCGGCCGGTGACCCGCGAGGCGACGGTGCTGATCGTCGCCCAGCGCGTCTCCACGATCCGCGACGCCGACGTGATCCTCGTGCTCGAGGACGGCGTCATCGTCGACCGCGGCACGCACCAGCAGCTGCTCGCGACGTCCACGACGTACCAGGAGATCGTCGCGTCCCAGCTGAGCGCGGAGGAGGCGGCATGAACTCACCCCACGAAACCGCTCGTCTCCCCCGCTTCGCTCCTCCGACTCACGCTTCCGCGGGGACCCCGAGATGACCGACACCAAGTCCCCCGAGAAGCCCGGCCAGCTCAAGGAGACCGAGCGGATCACCCAGGGTGCCGGCCCGGGTCGTGGCCCGATGGGCGGCGGCATGGTCGGCCAGAAGGCCAGCGCGTTCGGCCCGTCCGCGAGGCGGCTGGTCCACCAGCTGAGGCCGCAGCGGTTCAAGGTCTTCCTGGTCCTGCTGCTCGCGGTCGTCAGCGTCGCGCTGATGTCGATCGGCCCGCGGATCCTGGGCCGGGCGACCGACCTGATCTTCGCCGGTGTCCTCGGCCGCGAGATCCCCGAGGGCATGACGCAGGAGCAGGCCGCCGAGGCGCTGCGCGCGCAGGGGGACTTCCGGCAGGCCGACCTGATCGCCAACACCGACAACCTGGTGCCCGGGCAGGGCGTGGACTTCGCGGCCGTCGGTGACGTCCTGATGCTGGTCCTCGTCGTGTACGTCGTGGCGTCGCTGCTCGCGTGGCTCCAGGGGTACATCCTCAACGACGTCGTGCAGGCCACCGTCCGCCGGATGCGCGCCGACGTCGAGGACAAGGTCAACTCCCTGCCGCTGGGCTACTTCGACAGGCAGCCGCGCGGCGAGCTGCTGAGCCGCGTCACCAACGACATCGACAACGTCAGCCAGTCGCTGCAGCAGACGATGAGCCAGCTCCTGACCTCGCTGCTGACGGTGGTCTTCGTGGTGATCATGATGTTCACGATCTCCTGGCAGCTCGCGCTCGTCGCGCTGGTCACCGTGCCGGTCACGATGATCGTCACCGGTGCCGTCATGAAGCGCAGCCAGGGCATGTTCATCGACCAGTGGCGCCGCACGGGCAAGCTCAACGCCCACATCGAGGAGACCTTCTCGGGTCACGCGCTGGTCAAGGTGTTCGGCCGCCAGGAGGAGGTCGAGCGGACCTTCGCCGAGGAGAACGACCAGCTCTACGAGGCGTCGTTCGGGGCCCAGTTCGTCAGCGGCCTCATCATGCCGACGATGATGTTCATCGGGAACCTCAACTACGTCGTCATCGCGGTCCTCGGAGCGATCAAGGTCGCGAACGGGTCGATCAGCCTCGGTGACGTCCAGGCGTTCATCCAGTACTCCCGCCAGTTCACCCAGCCGCTCACCCAGGTCGCGTCGATGGCCAACGTGATGCAGTCCGGGGTGGCGTCGGCCGAGCGGGTCTTCGAGCTCCTCGACGCCGAGGAGCAGTCGGCCGAGCTGACCGGAGCCCTGGTGCCGGAGGCCGACCGGCACGGCGAGGTGCGCTTCGAGAACGTCTCGTTCTCCTACGACCCCGAGACCTCGCTGATCTCCGACCTGTCGCTGGTCGCCGCCCCCGGGCAGACCGTGGCCATCGTCGGCCCGACCGGCGCCGGCAAGACCACGCTGGTCAACCTGGTCATGCGGTTCTACGAGGTGACGGGCGGCCGGATCACGCTCGACGGCGTCGACATCGCGTCCGTACCCCGCTCGCAGCTGCGCCGCGAGATCGGGATGGTGCTGCAGGACACCTGGCTCTTCGAGGGCACGATCCGCGACAACATCGCGTACGGGCGTCCGGATGCCTCGGAGGAGGAGATCCTCGAGGCCGCGCGCGCGACGTTCGTGGACAGGTTCGTGCACTCGCTGCCCGACGGCTACGACACGCACGTCGACGAGGAGGGTTCGAACCTCTCGGCCGGCGAGCGTCAGCTCGTCACCATCGCGCGGGCGTTCCTCTCGGACCCGGACCTGCTGATCCTCGACGAGGCGACGTCGTCGGTGGACACCCGCACCGAGCTGCTGCTCCAGCACGCGATGGCGGCCCTGCGGACCGACCGCACCTCCTTCGTGATCGCCCACCGGCTCTCGACCATCCGCGACGCCGACCTGATCCTGGTGATGGAGGACGGCGCGATCGTCGAGCAGGGCACGCACGACTCCCTGCTCGCCTCCGGCGGCGCGTACGCCCGCCTGTACCAGGCCCAGTTCAGCGCCGCCGTCCCGGAGACCGTCGGCTAGGTCCCGGCAACGTCAGACGAATCGGTGGCCCCAGCCACCAGCTCGGATGACGTCCTGGGTGGAAACCCCTTGTTGCGCCCTTGATCGGGCGGATACCGTCGTCGTACACGGGAAAGGAGGTGGTCCAGAGTTGAATACTTTCAGGACGCGTGAGGTGGCTGCGGTCTAGCAGCAACCGACGGCCAGCCGTTCGAAGTACTGCTGGCAATCCAACGCAGACACCCGACCCGCAGGTGATCCGGCCGCACGTCCGCCGGAGGGGGCTCGAAGAGCCCACACCTGCGGGTTGTCTGCATGTTGGCACCGTGCTAACCCTGGTGACTCCGGGCTCCCGAAGTCGTACCGTCGGATCCGACACCTGTGCTCGGGATCAGGGCAGGAGGAGTCCGATGCCCATCACGTCCTTCCGGCGCCGCCGCCTTCGGGCGGGCCGCGCTGCAGCCGTGCTCGTCCTCGTCGCGCTGGTCGCCTCACTCACCAGCCCGGCGGTGGCCGACCCCCGGACCGACCCGAGCCGCCCGGCGCCGCTCACTCCGTCGTCGCGGGCACTCCCGCACGCCCACGCGCAACCGGCCGCCGCCTCGGCGCCTCAGACCTACGGGCGTGTCAGCCGTTCCGACCGACACGAGCTGGCGCGCCTCGGCGTCCGGCTGGTGGAGTGCGAGGCCGCGCCCGGCGGCGGCTACTGCGGGACCCTCCGCGTCCCCCTGGACCGCGCGCATCCCGATCGCGGCACCGTGCGTCTGTTCTTCCTGTTCTACCGGCATCGCAAGCCCGGACCCGCGCGTTCGGCGATCATGCTGAGCGAGGGTGGCCCCGGCTACTCGGTCACCAACACCGAGTTCGAGAAGCAGGCGTACCTCGACTCGTTCGGGTCGCTGATGGCTCGTCGCGACCTGGTCATGCTCGACCAGCGCGGCGTGGGCCGGTCCGGGGTGATCCAGTGCCCGGCGCTCCAGAGGGACCCGGCCTACTGGCTGCCCAGCATCCTGCGCAAGGTCTCCGCGTGCGCTCGACGGCTCGGCGACACCGCGACCCTCTACGGGAGCGGTGACGTCGCCCTCGACATGGAGGCCGTCCGCCGCGCACTCGGGATCGACAAGCTCGACCTGTACGGCGCGTCGTACGCCGCGCAGGACGTGCAGTCGTACGCCGCCCGCTTCCCGCAGCACGTGCGCTCGGCCGTTCTCGACTCGCCGTTCTCGGCCTCGGCGTTCGGGAGCAAGGGCTCCGCGTTCGACGACTTCGGCACCGATCTCTCCCAGGCGGTGCCGGAGGTGGCCGACCGGCTCTGCGCGCGCTCGACCAGCTGCTCCACCGAGCGGTCGGACGCGCGGGAGGACCTGGCCTGGCTCGCCGAGCGGCTCCGGATGAGCCCGGTCACGGGCAGCGCCTACGGCTACGGCGGTGAGCTCCAGGACGTGGAGGTCACCGAGAGCTCGCTCGCCTGGAGCATCCTCCAGTCCGGCGACTTCGGGCAGACGGCGCTGAGTGAGGTCGCAGCTGCCGCGGACGCCCTGCGCACCGGCGACGCCGCGCCGCTGCTGCGACTGGCGGCCGAGGCCGCCACACCACAGGGCGGCGAACCCGACCCGGCGCGGATCTTCTCCGAGGGCGACAACCCGGCGCGTTTCTGCATGGACAACACGCACGGCTTCCCGTGGGACACCGACGCACCCGTGCCGACGCGGATGAAGCAGTGGGAGCAGGCCCTGGCCGACCTGCCTAACGACCAGTTCGGGGTGTTCTCCAAGGCCAGCTGGGTCGCGCGGCCACCTTCGCCGTTCGCGCCCGACGTCTGCATCGTGTGGCCGGGCCCGCGTCCGACGACGCCGAAGGCCGTCCCCGCGGGAGCACCGTTCCCTGCGAAGGTCCCGGCGCTCATCATCACCGGCGACCTCGATCTCAACATTCCGCCGGCCGACTCCGAGGCACTCAAGGAGCTGTGGCCGAACAGCCGGTACGTCGAGATCCGCAACGCGAACCACCATGTGTTCTTCGCGGCCTTCGACTGCGCCGAGCCGATCATCGTCCGCTTCATCCGTGATCTCAGGCCGGGCGACACCAGCTGCCGGAAGACGTTCCCGGAGACGTTCTCCTTCCCTGCCCTCGGGCGGTTCCCCGTGGTGGCCGCCGACGCGGTCGAGGCGTCCGTCGGCGATGCCGGCGACCAGTCGACCGCGGCCGACCGTCAGGTGGCCACCGTCGCGACCGCCGCGGTGACCGACGCGTTCCGGCGGGCCTTCGGTCCCGTCTTCACCGACCGCGGGCGGGGTCTGCGCGGTGGCCGGTACCGGGTGGCCTTCGAGCCGACCCGGGCGGTCATCGAGCTGAAGCAGGCTCGATTCGCCTCGGACGTGGCAGTGAAGGGGACCGCAAAGTACGTGGGCTCGAGCCAGGAGCTCCGAGCAGAGGTGACCGTCGACGGACCGGGCGTCCTGGACGGAACCCTGCGGATCGCCGGCGTCTGGTTCGGCTTCGGCGTGGAGACCACGGTGCTGGTGGTGCGCGGCACGCTGGGTGGGCGGCACGTGTCCCTCACCGTGCCCGGATCCTGACATCGCGGGAATTGGTTGCGGACATCAACGGTTGATATGGTCAACCACAGCTTCCAGCGATGAATCGAGATGTCCGTCTTGTCCGCAACATCCACCACCCAGCCGGTCACTGTCGACGCCGCCGAGGCCGACGGCTCCATGAGCCACCGCCAGGTGCTCGAGGCGCTGTCAGGCCTCCTCCTGGCGATGTTCGTCGCGATGCTCTCGAGCACCGTGGTGTCCAACGCGCTGCCGGCGATCGTGACCGACCTCCACGGCAGCCAGACCGGCTACACGTGGGTCGTCGTCGCCACCCTGCTCGCGATGACCGCCACGACGCCCATCTGGGGCAAGCTCGCCGACCTGTTCAGCAAGAAGCTGCTGGTCCAGAGCGCGCTCGTCATCTTCTCGATCGGCTCGCTCATCGCCGGCTTCGCGCCGAGCATGGAGGTGCTGATCGGCGCCCGCGTCGTCCAGGGCCTCGGCGTCGGCGGCCTGACCGCGCTGGTCCAGGTCGTCATCGCCAGCATGGTCACCCCGCGCGAGCGCGGCCGCTACTCCGGCTACATCGGCGCCGTCTTCGCGGTGGCCACCGTCTCCGGACCGCTCATCGGTGGCCTCATCGTCGACACCCCCGGCCTCGGCTGGCGCTGGTGCTTCTTCGTGGGCCTGCCCGTCGCGGTCGCGGCGTTCGCGCTGCTCCAGAAGACGCTGCGCCTGCCCGTCGTGCGCCGTGAGGTCCACATCGACTACCTCGGCGCCACGCTCATCGTCGGCGGCGTCAGCCTGCTGCTCGTGTGGGTGTCCCTGGCCGGCAACCAGTTCGCCTGGGACTCCGCCACCAGCATCGGCTTCGTCGTCGCCGGGCTGCTCGTGCTCGTCTCGGCCATCTACGTCGAGATGAAGGTCGCGGTCGAGCCGATCATCCCGATGCGCCTGTTCCGCGACCGCACCACGAGCCTGGCCACGGCCGCCTCGGTGCTGATCGGCGTCGCGATGTTCGGGTCCACGGTCTACCTCAGCCAGTACTTCCAGCTCGCCCGCGGGATGAGTCCCACCCACGCCGGCCTGATGTCGATCACCATGGTCGGCGGCCTGGTGGTCTCCAGCATGACGACCGGCCGGATCATCACCCGGACGGGTCTCTGGAAGCGCTACCTGGTCGGCGGCATGGTCGCCGTCATCATCGGCCTGAGCCTGCTCGCCACCATCGACGCGAACACGCCGCTGGCCCTCGTCGGCACCTTCATGGCCGTCCTGGGCCTGGGCCTCGGCGCGACCATGCAGAACCTCGTGCTCGCCGTGCAGAACAACACCGCCCAGTCCGACATGGGTGCCGCGAGCTCGCTGGTCGCGTTCTTCCGCAGCATGGGTGGCTCGATCGGCGTCGCCGCGCTGGGCGCGGTGCTCAGCCACCAGGTGGCCGCCATGGTCGCCAAGGGCCTCACCGCGATCGGGGTGACCTCGAGCTCGACCGAGAGCCACTCGATCCCCGACCTCGACGCGCTGCCGGGTCCGATCCGCGTGATCTTCGAGCAGGCGTTCGGCGAGGCCACCGGCCACATCTTCCTGGTGGCGGTGCCGTTCGCCGTGGCGGCGTTCTTCTGCGTGCTGTTCATCCGCGAGGTGCCCCTGCGCACCACGATCCTGCGGGCCGACGAGATCGCCCCGGAGGCGACCGGCCGGCTCGAGGACACCGTCGAGCAGGTGCCCGCGCGATGACCGCCCGACGGGCCGAGGTCCTCGGCGAGCTCGAGAGTGAGGTCGGCGTCATGGTGCGGCGGATCCGGCGGGTCATCGCCGACCGGGCGCGTGCCGTGCACGTCGACCTGGCGCCCTCGTCGTACCTGATGCTCACGTACGTCGCCGAGAACGGCCCGATGCGCGCTTCGGAGATCGCCGAGCAGTTCGACATCGACAAGGGCGCCATCAGCCGCCAGGTCACGCACCTGACCGAGCTCGGGCTGCTCGCCCGGGTGACCGACCCCGACGACGGCCGGGCGATGCTCGTGTCGGTCAGCGACGAGGGACGTACCCGGCTGACCGACGTGGCCCAGCACCGTCGCAAGTGGCTCGACGAGCGGCTCGGCGACTGGGCCGATGAGGACCTGACCGGGTTCGTGGCGGCGCTGGGCCGCTACAACCGCGCGCTGGACGCCTGAGCGCTACCGGCTGACCGCCAGCGTGGCCTCCCACCCTCCACGGAAGAAGCCGCCGCTGAAGTTGGTGAACACGGGCGGGATGTAGGCGACCGCCGCCAGCGGCGTGCCGGACAGGTCGCCGTCGAGTCGTCCGGCCGACACCAGCAGCTCCTCGTCGTACGTGAGCCTCAACCGCTCGTCGGCACGGTCGTAGTAGTAGGTCGCGATGTCGGAGATCGGGGTCGTCGCCGCGGTTGCCTGGATGCGGGTGACGTGGTCCCAACCGCCGCCTGACACCGTCCAGGTGGCCTGCGTGACCCCGTCGGGCAGGGCCTCGACGGCCACCCCGGACGACGGGTCGAGCCGTTCGGCCGGCCACCCGAGCTGCCGGTACCGAGCCCAGAGGACCGGGTTGCTGGTCGCGTACGACAAGACGTAGCTGCCGTCCGCCGGCTGCCCGTCGACGGCGTCGATGGCGGCGCTGACGATCATGGTGGTCGTCGGAGGCTGGTAGGACGCGTGGCCCTCGATGTCGACCGTCTCGCAGGTCACCTCGTTGACGAAGAGGCGTGCCCGCGCGGGCCCTGTCCCGGCCAGCAGCTCGATCGTGAAGCGGTCGGGGACCAGCGCCTCGACGGCCGCGACGTTTCCGCCCCGGATGTAGCCCGCCTCGAGGCAGCCTCCTTCGTCGGTGGTCACCGACGTCCGCACTGCGGCCGTCGCGACCGGCGGCCCGATCGCGGTGCCGAGGCAGAGTAGGAGCAGGGCGGGGATGGTGCGTCGGACTCGCATGGTGCCTCCCGAGGTCTGATGGAAGGAGCATTCCACGCGAGGGTGGTCTCGAACAGGTCTCGGCCGGGTCTCAGCGGATCCAGACGGCGGTGTTCGGCGGCAGCTTGCCCTCGACCAGGCGACCGCTGTTGACCAGGACCTTCCCCTTCGGCAACGAGACGGGTCGGGTGCCGGCGTTCAGCACGACCGTGACCGGGCCGCGGCGGAAGGCCAGCACGCTCTTCGCGCGGTCGAGGATCTCCACCTCGCGCGGGGCGGTGGTGGCGAACGTGCGGCGTACCTTCAGCGCCTTGCGGTACAGCTCCAGCGTCGACCCGCGCTTGCCGGTCTGCGCCTCGACGGTGAGCGCCGCCCACTCGGCCGGCATCGGCAGCCACGGCTGCTTGCGCCCGCCGAAGCCGAACGGTGCCTTGGTGCCCTTCCACGGCATCGGCACCCGGCAGTGGTCGCGCCACTCGACGCCCGTGCGGAACCAGGCAGGGTCCTGTCGCAGCTCCTCCGGGACGTCGACGCTCTCGAGGCCGAGCTCCTCGCCCTGGTAGAGGTACGACGAGCCGGGCAGCGCCAGCATCGCCAGCGTGGCGGCGCGGGCGCGGGCCACGCCGACCGGGCCGCCGCCGTACCTGGTCGCGTGCCGGACGACGTCGTGGTTGGACAGCACCCAGGTCGGGTTGGCACCGACCGGCTCGAGCGTGGCGAACGTCCGGCGGATGCAGTCGGCCATGTCGGCGGCGTTCCACTTCGCCAGCAGCCAGGCGAAGTTGAAGGCCTGCTGGAGCTCGTCGGGGCGGACGTACGCCGCGGTGCGGGCGGGCGTCTGGGTCCAGGCCTCCGCGACGGCCATCCGGTCGCCGTCGTACTCGTCGAGGATGCGCCGCCAGTCGCGGTAGACCTCGTGGACCTCGGGCTGGTCCCACATCGGCTCGTCCTTGGTGTCGGTCTCGAGCAGCGACGACACGTGGCGCGAGCTGGGGTCAGCCGACTTCTCGTCGCGCAGGCGCTTGTCCTTGAACAGGCCGTGGGCGACGTCGACCCGGAAGCCGTCGACGCCGCGGTCCAGCCAGAAGCGCAGCACGTCCTCGAACATCGAGCGCACCTCGGGGTTGCGCCAGTTGAGGTCGGGTTGGGTGCGGTCGAAGATGTGGAGGTACCAGTCGCCGTCGTCGAGACGCTCCCACGCGATCCCACCGAAGACCGAGTTCCAGTTGTTGGGCGGCTGCTTCCCGCCGCGACCCTTGCCCTTGCGGAAGACGAAGCGCTCCCGCTCGGGGCTGCCCGGCCCCGCGGCCAGCGCCTGCTGGAACCACTCGTGCTCGTCGGAGGTGTGGTTGGGCACCAGGTCGACGACGACCTTGAGGCCCGAGGGCGTGCGCCTTCTCGAGCAGCGCGTCGGCGTCCGCGAGGCGGCCGAACCTGGGGTCGACGTCGACGTAGTCGGACACGTCGTACCCCGCGTCGTGCTGCGGGCTCGGGTAGAACGGCGTGATCCACAGCGCGTCGACCCCGAGGTCGCGCAGGTACGGCAGCCGCGACGTGATGCCCGGCAGGTCACCGAGACCGTCGCCGTCGGAGTCCGCGAACGAGCGGACGTACACCTGGTAGACGACGGCGTCGCGCCACCACGGCACGGAGTTTGGATCGTTCAAAGACACGAGCGCCATCCTAGGCACCGATTCGTCTGCGTGGCCAAGCGGAGAAAGCCGCATGGATCCGCAGACGAATCGGTGTCAGGGGTGGGGTCAGCGGAAGGCGGCCGGGTCGACGGTGATCCAGGTGTGCTCGGCGGTGGCCACGATGCGGCCGTCGGCGTCGTACAGGGTGGCGGCGGTGTGCAGCTTGCGGCCCTCGCTGCCGCGGAAGTGGCCCACCACGACGTGCTCCTCGCCGACGACGGGGAGGGTGTCGATGCGGGCGGTCATCCGGCCGAGGACGGCCGGGTTGTTCGCGAGGTCGGCGGCCCAGCCGCCAGGGCAGTCGAGGGCGGCCCAGGTCACGGGGAGCGAGGCCCTCCGATGGTCGTCCTCGTAGGCGTGCCAGTCCTCCGCGGTGCTCGGGTGCGGGGTCCACGCGGCGGCCACCCGGGTCGCGCCGTCGAGCTCGTCGACCGGACCGGGGAAGATCCGGAGCCCGTCGCCCTCCGCGCGGTCGGGACCGCACGTGAAGCAGGTCGTGAAGGGGTGCGTGACCCAACCGGCGTACGACGCCTCGGCCGCGCGCGCCGTGGCGGCGTCGACCGACTCGACCTCTGTGAGCGCCTGCTCGACCCGCTCCGCCTGGGCCACGGTGCCGTCGTCGTCGGCCGCCGTGGTCACCCCGTCGGTCTCTGTCGTGGGCACGGGTGTGTCCAGCGGGGGAGGACGACGGAGGGTGACCGTGACGGCCGGCCAGGGGACGGCGTGGTCGTCGGGATGACCGTGCACGAGCTCGGCCATCGCCCCGGCGGTCCAGCCGCCGTTGCCGGAGATCGGCGGCCCGCAGAACCGGGCCGGCACGAGGAGGTCGTTCATCGCTTGATCCTCTCGTACCTGTCGAGGGCCTCGAGGCGCTCCTCGGCATGGTCGACGATCGGGTCGACGGGCTCGTGCGGGTCGTCGACGTCGCGCAGCTCGGGCACCCACGTGCGGATGTAGGCGCCGTCCGGGTCGAACTTGCGGCCCTGCGTGATCGGGTTGAAGACCCGGAAGTACGGCGCCGCGTCGGTGCCGCAGCCCGCCGTCCACTGCCAGCCGTGCTGGTTGGACGCGAGGTCACCGTCGACCAGCCACTCCATGAAGTGACGGGCGCCGTGCTGCCACTCGACGTGCAGGTCCTTGACCAGGAAGCTCGCCACGATCATCCGCACCCGGTTGTGCATCCACCCCGTCGCGCGCAGCTGGCGCATGCCGGCGTCGACGATCGGGAAGCCCGTGCGGCCCTCCTGCCACGCGACGAGCTGGTCGCCCGGCTCGTCGTACGCCATCCTCGCGAACTCGGGCTTGTAGTAGTCGCGGGCCGACTCCGGCCGGTGGAAGAGCACGTCGGCGTAGAACTCCCGCCACGCGAGCTCCTTGCGGTAGGTCGTCGCGCCCTTGGCGGTGAGGCCGCGCAGGTCGTGCAGCATCGTGCGCGGGTGGATCTCGCCCCACTTGAGGTGCACCGACATGTGGGAGGTGGCGTCCAGGTCGGGTCGGTCGCGCGCCCGGTCGTAGTCCTCGAGCTTCTCGCTCCAGTACTCGCGCCAGCGCCGCCGCGCGGCATCCTCGCCGGCTGACGGCAGGCCGAGGCCGTCGGGGAGGGACTCGTCGGGCACGCCGACGGAGTCGGCCACGAGCCAGCTCACCGGACCCAGGTCGCCGGCCGGCTCGCGCCAGCCGTGCTCCTGCCACGCGCGGGAGAACGGCGTGAACACCTGGTACGGCGTCCCGTCCCCCTTGGTCACCCGGCCCGGCGCGACGGCGTACGACGACCCGGTGCGGACGAGCTCGATGTCGTGCTCCGCCAGGGCCGCGTCGACCCGCTCGTCGCGCGCGCGGCCGTACGGGCCGAAGTCGGCGGCGACGTGCACCCGGTCGGCGCCGACCTCGCGGGCGGCTCGGACGACCTCGGTGACCGGGTCGCCGGAGCGGATCGTCATCCCGATGCGGGAGTCCAGGTCGCGCAGGGACTCCGCGAGGTAGTGCCGTCGCGACGGGCCGCTCGGCCGCCACAGCGCAGGGTCGAGGACGAACAGGGGGAGCACGTCGCCGTCCCGGTCGGCGGCGTCGAGCAGGGCGGGGTTGTCCGAGAGGCGCAGGTCGCGCCGAAACCACATGACTGCTGGCACTCCTCCACTCTGCCAGCGCCGCGGTCGTAGGTAAGAATGGGCCCGTGAGCGCGGCATGAGTGATCTCATCGACACCACGGAGATGTACCTCCGGACGATCTATGAGCTCGTCGAGGAGGACATCGTCCCGCTGCGGGCCCGGATCGCGGAGCGGCTGCACCAGAGCGGCCCGACCGTCTCGCAGACCGTGGCCCGGATGGAGCGCGACGGCCTGGTCACCGTCGAGGGTGACCGCCACCTCGAGCTCACCGCCGAGGGCATGCGGCTGGCGACGCGCGTGATGCGCAAGCACCGGCTCGCCGAGGTCCTGCTCACCGACGTCATCGGGCTCGACTGGGAGCTCGTGCACGCCGAGGCCTGCCGCTGGGAGCACGTGATGTCCGAGACCGTCGAGCGTCGCCTCGTCGAGCTGCTCGGCCACCCCACCGAGTCGCCGTACGGCAACCCGATCCCCGGTCTCGACGAGCTCGGCGAGAGCGGTCAGGCCGACGAGTTCATGGATGGCATGGTGTCGCTGGCCGAGGTCACCACCAAGGTCGGCGACCAGGCGTCCGTCCGCGTCCGTCGCATCTCCGAGGAGCTGCAGAAGGACGAGGTCCTGATGTCCACCCTCCGTCGCATCGGCGCCCTGCCCGACAAGATCGTCGGTGTCTCGGGCACCCAGGACGGCGTGCTGGTGGGTTCCGGCGGCGAGGCCGCCGAGATCGACCTGGAAGCCGCCGCCCACATCTTCGTGGGGAAGCCGTAGGACGTCGTGATACCCGGTCGACCGGGTATCCCGGACGTTTGGCGTCGTTGCAACCCCCACGAAGGGGCAGCAACGACACCGAAGTTCAGGCCACCAGGTCGCCGAGGAACTCCGAACAACCGGCCTCGACCTTGTACGTCGCCAGCTCGTCGCCCCTGGTACCTCCCCGGTTGACGATCACCACCGGGGTGCCCGCCTTGGCCGCCCGGCGGACGAAGCGGAAGCCGCTCATCACCGTCAGCGACGTGCCGACGCAGAGCAGGGCGCCGGACGGACCCAACCCGTCGACGGCCTCGTAGCAGCGCGCCACCCGCGGAGCGGGCACGTTCTCGCCGAAGAACACCACGTCGGGCTTCAGCACGCCGCCGCACGCACAACCGGGCACCACGAAGCCGGCCGTGTCGTCGAGGTCGACGTCGCCGTCGGGGCGGGTGGCGACGGAGGCATGACGGGAGACCCAGTCCGGGTTCAGCTCGGCCATCCGCGACTGCAGGGCCGAGCGAGGCGTGACCGACCGGCACGCCAGGCAGATGACGTCGGCGATCCGTCCGTGCAGAGCGACGAGGGACCGGGAGCCGGCGCGCTCGTGCAGCCCGTCGACGTTCTGGGTGATCAGGAGGGAAGGGTCGAGGCGAGCCATGGCGAGGTGACCCGCGTTCGGCTCCGCACCCCGCATCCGCGACCAGCCGAGATGGCTGCGGGCCCAGTAGCGCTGCTGGGCGTCGTACCCGGACACGAACTCCTGGTAGGTCATCGGCATCCGTGACGGCGACCCCGGTCCGCGGTAGTCCGGGATGCCGGAGTCGGTCGACAGCCCGGCGCCGGTCAGCACGACCAGCGGTCGTCCGGCCAGCAGGGTCAACGCGGCGTCGTAGGTGGAGCGGGTGGAGAGAGCCGTCACGTGGCGTACCGCAACCGCGCCTTGGCGCGGGCCTTCTCGGCCTCGATCTCGCGGTTCTTCGGCGGCGCGGCCGTGACGAGGTCCTCGAGCAGGTGCCGGGTGATGTGCGCGATCTCGCGCACCGCCTGGTCGAAGGTCTCCTGGTTCACCTGCGACGGCTTCGTCGTGCCGCTGACCTTGCGCACGAACTGCAGCGCGGCCGCGTGGACCTCGTCGTTCGTCGCGGGCGGCTCGAAGTTGTTCAGCGGGCGGATGTTGCGGCACATGCTCCGAGCGTAAGTCAGAGGTCGAAGAAGGACACGGCGTCACCGGTGACCAGCACCACCCGGCCGTCGGGCAGCGGGACGATCCGTACGTCGGCCACCTCGACGCCGTGCTCCACCTCGACCAGCTCGTCGCTCACCTGGCCGTCGTCGCCGATGCGCAGCACGGACACGTAGCCCGTGACGCCCTCGAAGCCCTCGGAGATGACGGTCAGAGCAGTGCGCTGGTCGGGCAGCCAGGTGAACTGGCGTGGGTCGAGGCCGGCCTGCGCGGTCGAGCCGGCGGGGTACGACACGGTGTCGACCTCGCGCGGCGCCGTCAGGTCGCTGACGTCGAACAGCGAAGCCTTCGCCCCCGACGTGAGCCCCGTCGTCGGGTCGGCCGCCGAGCCCATCCCGATCATCAGGTCGCCGTCGATCGGGTGCAGGTAGGAGGAGAAGCCGGGGATCTTGAGCTCGCCGAGCAGCTCCGGAGCGAACGGGTCGCTCAGGTCGATCGCGTAGAACGGGTCGGTCTGCCGGAACGTCACGACGACCGCGAGGTCGTCGAACCACCGCACGGACTTGATCTCCTCGCCCACGCCGAGCCGGTCGACGCGACCGGCCTCGACCAGGTGGCTGCCCTCCTGCGAGAGCGTCACGATCGAGCTGAAGCTGCCGGTCCGCATGGTCGGCCCGACCGCGACCCGCAGCACGCCGTCGTGCTCGTCCAGCGACCAGCGGTCGGCGATCGAGCCGTCGACCTGGCCGGAAGCGGCGTACGTCGTGGTGGTGCCGGCGAGGTCGAAGCCGTAGAGGTACGTCGTGCCGTCGTCGGACACCGCCTGCGGGTCGGGCTCGGTCTGCGGGACGTCCCAGCAGCAGACCTGCCAGCCGGCACGGTAGGCCGAGCTGGCCAGGTAGAGGTGCTCGCCCGACACGTAGACCGTCTCGCTCGGCGTGGTCACCGCGGTGGTGTCGGTGGTCGCCGGGTCGTGCACGTCGAAGCCGACCACCGCGACCGTGCCGAGCCCGGCGTCGGAGGAGGGGATCGCGACGTCGTCGCACCCGACGAGCTGCTCGCGTTCCGTGCCGTCGGGCGTGGTCGTGGTGACGTGCGGCAGCCAGTCGTCGATGGTGCTGGACCGGACGAGGCCCTGGTTCTTCTCGAGGGCCGTGCCCTCGCGGCGGAAGAAGCCCGGTTGCGCGAAGTCCAGGTCGGGCAGTCCGGTGGAGACCACGAGCCGGACGACGTCGCCGTGCTGGCGGGCGGTGACGAGCGAGGAGTCGTACGCCGACTCGCGCACGACCGTGGGCGAGCTCGGGTCGGCGACGTCCACGACGAGCACCCGGGTCCCCGGCGCGACCCGGCCCGGTGCGGCGGCGGGCTCCCGACCGATGACCACGACGCGGTCACCGACCAGCAGGAGCTCGGGAGAGAACATGCCGTCGAGGGGCAGGGAACCGACCTCGATCGGCTCGGCGCCCGTGACGTCGTACACGACCAGGGTGCTGTCGTCGACGACCCGCACCAGCAGCGAGCCGTCGGTCTTCACCACGTCCGGCTCGTCGACGCCGGCCTCCTGCACGTTGGTGCCGGTGTCGCTGGAGGTCGCTTCCTCGGGTTGGCCGGCCGGCTGAGGAGCCTCGGGCGAGCCTGCGGTGTCGGCCATCGTGTAGACCCGCAGGTAGTCCCAGCCATACGGCGTCACGCGGTCGACGCCGTGGTCGACGTACCACCGCAGCAGCTCGTCGCACGACGCTGCCGGCCGGAGGTCGGCGTTGACCAGCCGGAGGTCCGCGATGCCATTGCCGTCGACGGGCGGCCGACGGTCCGCGCCGGAAATCGGGCCGGCCGAGCCGAACGAGACGCCGGCAGCGAAGGCGGCACCGAGCGCGCCGACGGCGGCGACGGCGAGTCCGGAACGAGTGAGCTGGTGCACGGGGGGTACGACGGACCACTGGCGCGACCGGTTCCCCGGACTGCGACGATGAGCCATGCCCCACAGCCGCGAGCTCGACGTCGTCCTCTTCGGGGCGACGGGATTCACCGGCGGGCTGACCGCCGCGTACCTCGCCGACCACGGTCCCGACGGCCTGCGCTGGGCCCTGGCCGGCCGCAACCTGGCCAAGCTCGAACAGGTGCGCGAGGCCCTGGGTGAGGCCGGCGCCGGAGTCGAGCTGATCGTCGCCGACTCGGGGGACCCGGTGGCTCTGGCAGACCTCGCGGCCCGTACGCAGGTGGTCCTCTCGACCGTGGGGCCGTACGTCGGCCGTGGCGAGGCTCTCGTCGGCGCGTGCGCCGACGCCGGCACCGACTACTGCGACATCACCGGCGAGGGCGAGTTCGTCGACCGCATGTACGTGGCCCACCACCAGACCGCCGTCGCCAGCGGCGCCCGCCTCGTGCACGGCTGCGGCTTCGACTCGATCCCTCACGACCTCGGCGCGATGTTCACCGTCGAGCACCTGCCCGCCGACGTGCCGATCGACCTGCGTGGCGTGGTCCGCGCCGGCGGCCTGCCGTCGGGTGGCACGTTCGAGACGGCCCTGACCGGGATGTCCCGGGTCCGGCACATCCGCGAGGCCGCGCAGGCCCGCAAGCGCGTCGAGCCGCGGCCCGAGGGACGCTCGTCGCGCGCGGTGGCCGGCAAGCCGCACCGCGACGAGGTCCTCGGCTACTGGCTGCTGCCGCTGCCCACCATGGATCCGGCGATCGTCGCCCGCAGCGGCGCGGCCCTGCCGGCGTACGGCCCGAAGTTCCGCTACTCGCACTACGCCGGCACCAAGACGCTGCCGTACGCCCTCGGCGGCGCCGCCGTGATGGCCGGGCTGGGCCTGGCCGCCCAGCTCAAGCTCACCCGGGACCTGCTGATGAAGTGGTATCCCGCCGGCGACGGCCCCGACCCCGAACGGCGGGAACGTTCGTGGTTCAGCGTCGACTTCGTCGGTGAGGCGGGCGGCGAGACCGTGCGCACCCGCGTCTCCGGTGGTGATCCTGGCTACACCGAGACGGCGATGATGCTGGCCGAGTCCGGCCTGTGCCTGGCCTTCGACGACAACCCCGACGTGGCCGGGCAGGTCACCACCGCCCAGGCGATGGGCGGCAACCTGTTGGCCCGGGTGCAGGCGGGCGGGCTGAAGTTCGAGGTGCGGTGACCGGTCAGAGCTCGTAGTCGATCAGGTAGCTGTCGCCGTTCTCCACCAGACCCAGGGTGACGTCCTCGTCCTCGGGACCGCGGTCCACCGGGTCCCACGTGATCGTGTAGGCGACCGTCATCTGCCCCGGGTTGGCCTTGACGTCGCGGAGACTGGCCGTCTCGATCGTGTTCCAGTACCCGGCGTAGCTGGCTTCGCTCGTGCAGCAGTCCTGCTGGAAGCGCGGCGTGAGCAGGTCCCAGGCCGCTGCCGGATCGGCCAAGGCCGTGTCCACGTACTGCTGCACGAAGGCGCTCATGGCCGCAGCACTGCCACCCCCGGTCGGCGGCTCGGCGCTCGCCGAACTGGGCGCCGACTGAGACGCCGTCGAGGGAGTCGATGCCGGCTCGGAGGCCGACTCCGTGGGCGACGGCGTGCGCGAGGGTGACTTCGTCGGCTTCGCCGGCTTCGACGAGTGCGCGCCGGACGGCTTCTCTGCCGTGGGTGTGGAGTCGGGCCGGAGCACCAGCCACCCGAGTCCCGCACCGACCGCGAGGACGGCCAGGGCCAGCAGGGCCGGCAGCAGCCACGATCGCCGCTCGGCGGGGACCTCGGGCTGGACGGCCGTCTCGACGACATCGGCACGGGTGGTGGTGAAGACCGTCGTCGGCGCCGCCTGCTCCTCGACGTCCGGCGGCCCGGCCAGGAGGTAGTCGCGGACGCGGCTCATCGGCCAGCGGTCCGCGGGGTCGGTGGCCATCGTGGTCTCCAGCAGCCCGGCGGGCCACTCGTGGCCTCGCAGGCGGGGCGGCGTCTCGTGCACGATGCGGTACATGGCCGACAGGACGCTGTCGGAGGTGTCGTACGGCGGCCGGCCGGTGAGGGCCTGGTACATCGTCGCGCCCAGCGACCAGACGTCGCTGGCCTCGGTGGCCTGATGCCCGGACGCCACCTCGGGCGAGAGGTACGCCGGCGAACCCGAGACGCGACCTGACACCGTCATCGTCGAGTCGCGGGCCCGCGCGATGCCGAAGTCCGCCAGCTTCGCCGTGCCCTCGTGCGTCACCAGCACGTTGGACGGTTTGACGTCCCGGTGCACGATGCCCGCCGCGTGCGCGGCGTCCAAGGCCCCGGCGACCTGCGCGAGCAGCGCCGCTGCCTCGTCCGGTTCCAAGCCGCCGGACTGCTCGGCCAGCACGGCCAGGTCAGCGCCGTCGACGTGCTCCATCACCAGCCACTGCTCGTCCCGCTCGTTGACGAAGTCGAACACGGCCACCACGTGGGGGTGGTTGAGCTTGGCGGCCAGCTTGGCCTCGCGCTGGGCCCGCATGAGGTCGGGCGAGGTGCCGTCGTGGAACTGCCCGATGCGCTTGACGGCCACCTCACGACCGAGCACCTGGTCGTCGGCCAGCCACACCGCGCCCATGCCGCCCTGGCCGATCTGGCGTCGCAGCAGGTAGCGGCCGCCGATCGTCCGAGGTGAGTCGCTCATCCGACCCATCATCGGGACATTCGCGGCGGTACGCCCCACCTGCCTGGGTGGGGAGGCGCCGTGGTGCCCCAGGCCAGAGTCGAACTGGCGACCTTTCGCTTAGGAGGCGGCTGCTCTATCCACTGAGCTACTGGGGCGAGCCGATGACGTTTCGGCGCCGGACATCCTGTCACGCTGGGCGTACCCGGCTCATACCCACGGTCGGTGGAGTTGGTTCTTCTCAGGAACGAACGTCACCATGGGGGCAGGCGTCGTGGCCACGACGCCTTGTCCTGTTCGCCTACCCGAGGCTTCCGCGTGTCCGAGTCCGACGCCCCCGAGGGCGCAACGCCGGGAACCGGCGACCCCTCGGAAGGAAAGCCGAAGCGGCGCGGCCGGGTCAAGAAGCGCCACACCGTCGGGCGGGTGCTCCTCGTCACGTCGGTCGTGCTGGCCTTGGTGACCGGCCTCTCGACGCTGTACCTCTACCGCCACTACAACGGCAACCTCGACGTGATCGACGTCGGGAAGCAGATCGTCGACCGGCCGGTGAAGAAGAAGGTCGAAGGCCCCAAGGAGCCGCTCAACATCCTGGTGATGGGCTCCGACGACCGCGACGCCCCGGGCAACAACATCGACAACCTCACCGGCGGCGGCAAGCGGTCCGACACCACGATCCTGCTGCACCTCTCGGCGGACCGGAAGCGCGCGTACGGCATCAGCATCCCCCGGGACTCCCTCGTCAACCGGCCCGAGTGCCTCGACGCGAACCTCGACCCGATCCCCGGTGGCACCGACGCGATGTGGAACGAGGCCTTCTCCGTCGGCGGCCCCGCCTGCACCGTGCACCAGGTCGAGCAGCTCACCGGCATCCCGATCGACCACTTCATCGTCGTCGACTTCGCGGGGTTCCGCGGGATGGTCGACGCGATCGGCGGCGTCCAGGTCTGCATCCCCGAGCCGGGCATCCAGGACCCGGCCCACGGCATCAACATCCCGGCCGGCACCCGCAAGCTCGAGGGGTTCCAGGCCCTCAACTACGTGCGCGAGCGGTACGTGCTCGGCAACGGCTCCGACATCGGCCGCATGAAGCGCCAGCAGGCGTTCATCGCCGCCATGGCGCACCAGGTGCTCAGCGCCAACACCCTCGCCCGGCCCGACCGGCTGCTGAAGTTCCTCGACGCCTCGACCAAGTCCCTCCAGCTCGACGAGGGCCTCGGCAGCCTGGTCAAGATCGCCAAGCTGGGCGTCGAGTTCAAGAACATCGGCCTCGACAACATCCAGTTCATCACCGTCCCCTGGCAGTACGACCCCGCCGACCCGAACCGGATCCGCTGGCTCCCCGAGTCCAAGCAGGTCTGGCAGGCCATGATCGACGACAAGCCGTTGGCGCCGCGGTTCCTCGACGACGCGATCAGCGCCGAGCACCTGCCCGGCGCGCCCACCCCGACGCCGTCCGACACGGCCGGCCCCAGCGGCTCGCCGACCGGTACGCCGAGCGGTGGCCCCAGCTCGCCCGCCACGCCGTCCACCTCGCCGACGCCGACCGAGGAAGACACCCAGGACGCCATCGACAACGGGCTCTGCGCGTGACGGACCTGCCCCCGGACGAGGCCCATCGCGAGGCCGAGCGCAAGCGCCGGCTGGCCGAGGTCTTCGGCGACGTGCTCCCCGAGACGACGACCGACGAGCGGGACCCCGGCTCGGACGGGCGGGGGGACGAGTCGGCTCGCGACACCTGGTACCGCGACCAGGTGCCGCCGCACCACGGATAGGTCAGACGGGGCGGTTGCCCTGGGCCAGCAGGTCGCGGATCTCCTCGAGCAGCGCGATGTCGGCCGGCGTGCCCGCCTCCTCGGTCGGGAAGAAGCGCTCCTTGGCCTTGGTGTAGGGCAGCACGACGAAGAAGTAGACGATGGCCCCGATCAACAGGAACGAGATGACGGCGTTCATGAACGCGCCGAAGGGCTCCGCGTCGCTGAAGATGTTCGATGCCGAGTCCGGCATCAGGCTGGTCAGCCACGCGACGAAGGCGGAGACCACCGCGGCGAAGGCCAGCGCCATGATCAGGCCCACGGCGATCTCGATGAGATTGCCCTTGAGGACGAAGTTCCTGAAACCGGTCATGAGTTGCTCCTCAGGCGGCCGTGCCCGAGGGCCGGCCAAGGCGATGCGACGACTGCACGCTAGCGGGCGTAGGTGAAGCTCAGGAACCCCGTCACCGCCGCCTGGGCCATGTCCTCCCGGGCAGCCTCGGGTGCCGCGAGCACGACCAGGCGGCCCGGCAGACCGCTGGCCGACGCCTCCTCGTCGGGCTGCGGCAGCGCCACGACGGTCAGGTCGGACGCGACCACGCGGGCCGTCACGCCCTGCGGATCGGCCGCGACCAGGTCGATCCGGTCGCCGAGGTGCAGCAACGCGGCCATGCCTGCGTCGGGCAGTCGGACCGGGATCGCGACCGAGGCCGGGTACGCCGCGGCGAGCGCGTCGCCGACGAGGCGGACGTCGGTGACCGGTTCGCCCGCCCGCACGGGCCCCGCCAGCACGCGCCCCACGGCGTCGCGCGGCCAGGCCGGTCGGCGCCGTGCCCGGCGCGTAGTCGACCGACGTCAGGTCCCGCTCGCGCAGCGTGGTGCCGGCCGGGAGGTCACGAGCGGCCGTGAGCACCGCCACCACCTCGGGTGGCGGGGGCCGCAGCTCGTGCAGCCCGGCGACCACAGCCGCGGCGGCCAGCAGCGCGGCGAGGGGCCGGCGTCGCGACAGCACCACGCGGCGGACGGCGCGTCGCCGGCGGACGAGCTGCGAGCGGTCGAGCACGCGACGACCGTAGGCCGGTCGGAGAGGCGGCGGAGCCCGCTCTCCACAGCCCGTGACTAGGCGGAGGCCGGAGCCTTGGGGCTCGTCGACGAGGAGGTGTCGGACTTCTTCTCCGACTTCGTCTCGGACTTCGTGTCGCTCGACGCCCCCGAGTCGGACGTCGAGTCCGACTTGCTGTCCGACTTGCTGTCGGACGAGAGGGCGGACGACTTCTTGTCGCGGCTGTCGTTGCGGTAGAAACCGGAGCCCTTGAACACGACGCCCACCGCGTTGAAGACCTTGCGGAGCCGGCCCTGGCACTCCGGGCACTCGGTCAGCGCGTCGTCGGAGAAGCTCTGGAACTGGTCGAAGGCGTGCCCGCACTCGGTGCAGGCGTACTGGTAGGTCGGCACGGTTCCCCTTCGATCTTGCTGGCACTCGCCGCAGGCGACTGCCAATGGTACGGCACACTGAGAACCACCATGAGCGAGCGAGCATTCCCCTCCCGTTCGCGGTGGCAGGTGTTCCTGGGGTGGCCGCGGGCCGTGCGTTGGTCTGTGTACGTCGCGGTCGGCCTGGTGCTCCTGCTCCTCGCTGGCCTCGTCACCGCCGTGGTGCTCGTCCGACGGCCCTTCCCCCAGGTCGAGGGGTCGGTCCGCGTGCCCGGGCTGACCGGTGAGGTGGAGGTGGTGCGCGACGAGCAGGGCATCCCGCAGCTGTACGCCGACACGACGGCCGACCTGATGGCAGGACAGGGCTACGTCCAGGCGCAGGAGCGGTTCTACGAGATGGACGTGCGGCGGCACACCACGGCCGGGCGGCTGTCGGAGCTGTTCGGCCCCGACACCCTCGAGATCGACCAGTTCGTCCGCACCTTGGGCTGGCGCCGCGTGGCCGAGCAGGAGCTGCCGCTGCTGGAGCCAGAGACGCGCGCCGCCCTGGAGGCGTACGCCGTGGGGGTCAACGCCTACCTCGAGGACCGCAGCCTCTCCGAGATCGCCGTGCAGTACACCGTCCTCGGGCTCGGGGGTCTCGACTACCGCCCTGAGCCGTGGACCGCTGTCGACTCGCTGTCCTGGCTCAAGGCGATGGCCTGGGACCTCAAGGGCAACATCGACGAGGAGATCGAGCGTGCCCTGGTCTCCGTCGACCACACGCCGGAGCAGGTCGCCGAGCTGTTCCCGGCGTACGACTTCCAGGCCCACGCCCCGATCGTCGGCGGCGGGGCCGTGGTCGACGGCGTCTTCGAGCCGGACGCGGAGGAGGGGGGCACGCGCAACCCCGAACGACCGGCGTTCACCGCCGACCAGCGGGCCCAGCTTGCTGGGCTGCACCGCACCCTGGAACGGCTGCCGTCGTTCGTCGGACGCGGTGACGGGGTGGGCAGCAACAGCTGGGTCGTCGACGGCGAGCACTCGGAGACCGGAGAGCCGTTGCTGGCCAACGACCCGCACCTGGGTGTCAGCGTGCCGGGGATCTGGATGCAGATGGGGCTGCACTGCACGACCGTGAGCAGCGAGTGCCCGCTCGACGTCGCGGGCTTCACGTTCTCGGGTGTGCCCGGCGTGGTCATCGGCCACAACGCCGACATCGCCTGGGGGTTCACCAACCTGGGGCCGGACGTGACCGACCTGTACCTCGAGCGCGTCACCGACGACACGTGGGAGCAGGACGGCCGGCCGCGGCCGCTGACGACCCGCGAGGAGACGATCCGCGTGCGCGGGGAGGACGACGTGGCGCTGCACGTGCGCGCGACGGCGCACGGACCGATCATCAGCGACGTCTCGGACTTCTACGGCGACCTGGCCGGCAGCGGCAGCTCCACGGCCGTGTCCCTCGCCTGGACCGCGCTGACACCGTCGCGCACCGCGGACGCGATCTTCGCCCTCGACACCGCGACCGACTGGACGAGCTTCCGCGACGCGGTCTCGTCGTTCGCGGTGCCCGCGCAGAACATCGTGTACGCCGACCGCGACGGCCACATCGGCTACCAGGCTCCCGGCCTGGTCCCGATCCGGAAGTCCGGGAACGACGGCCTCGAGCCGCAGGAGGGCTGGCGTAGCGAGAACGACTGGACCGGCGACTACGTGCCGTTCGAGGGTCTGCCCCACGTGCTGGACCCCGACGAGGGTTTCGTGGTGACCGCCAACCAGGCCGTCATCGGGCCGGACTACCCGTACCACCTGACCGACGACTGGGACCAGGGCTACCGCTCCCAGCGGATCCGCGACCTGATCGAGCGGCGGATCGAGGACGCCGGGACGCTGTCGGTCGCCGACATGGCCGAGATCCAGACCGACACCCGCAGCCCGCTCGCACCGGTGCTCGTCCCGCGCCTGCTCGCCGTCGACCTCCCGCGGGGGTACTGGTCCGCCGGCCAGCGACAGCTGCGGCACTGGGACTTCGACCAGCCCGCCGACAGCGCCCCGGCCGAGTACTTCAACGTCGTCTGGCGCACCTTGCTCGACCTGACGTTCCACGACGACATGCCCGAGGACGTCTGGCCGAGCGGCGGCGACCGCTGGATCGCCGTGATGGCCGGGCTGCTCGACGACCCGACGTCGGCCTGGTGGGACGACAGGGAGACGCCTGAGGTCGAGACCCGCGACGACATCCTGGCCCTCGCGATGACCGAGGCCCGCGACCAGGTCACCAAGCTCGACGCGGTGCTGGTCGACGGGTGGGAGTGGGGCCACATCCACCGGCTCGACCTCACCGAGCCCACGCTCGGTACGTCGGGCATCGGACCGGTCGAGTGGCTGGTCAACCGGGGCGGCTGGGAGGTCGGCGGAGGTCCGGCGGCCGTCGACGCGTCCTCGTACCTCGCCACCGACGGGTACGTCGTCGACAACGCTCCCTCGATGCGGATGGTCGTCTCGTTGGCCGACTTCGACCAGTCGCGGTGGATCAACCTCACGGGCGTCTCCGGCCACCCGTTCAGCGCCCACTACACCGACCAGACCGACCTCTGGGTCCGGGGCGAGACGCTCCCGTGGGCTTTCAGTCGCGACGCCGTCGAAGGTGCGGGCGAGCACACGTTGACCTTGCTGCCGGCCGATCCCACCGCTGGTTGAGGAAGGCGCGGTAGCGCCTGTCACGAAACCCGGTGGTGTCGTGACGGGACTTCGTCCCTCCTCAACCAGCGAGCTTCGTGAGCCCGCTCGGTGACACCACCCCGGTGACGGAACGGTCGTGGGGCTCGGCGGGGACGTCGAGGCCGACCTCGTCGTCGTAGAGCAGCACCCAGACGGGGGTGCCGACGGGGACGCGGCCGAGGGCGCGGTCGTAGCAGCCGCCGCCCTGGCCCATCCGCAGGCCGGTCGGCGAGACCGCGAGGCCGGGGACCAGCACCACGTCGGCGGTGCCGACCGCGTCGACACCCAGGCGCGGGCCGACGGGCTCGAGCAGGCCGCGACGAGCCGGCGCGAGCGCGGTCGGCCCGTGGTACACCGCCCAGTCGAGGTCGAGGCCCGGCAGCACGACGGGCAGCACCACGCGCTTGCCCAGCGCGACCAGACCGTCGAGCAGGGCGGAGGTGCCGGGCTCGGCGCCGATCGAGACGTACGCCGCCACGGTGGCCGCCCGACGTACGTCCGGGGTCGTCAGCACGTGCTCCGCGATGGCCCGGCCGGCCGCCCCGACCTCGAGCAGACCGCGCCGGTGGCGGGCGGTCAGCAGCTGGTCGCGGAGCGCAACCTTGGCCGCGTTCGCCGTAGGCGTAGCGCCCGGGACGTCCGGAGAGGGAGGTGACTGCCGCTCGACCATCCGACAAGCCTACGATCGAAGCATGGGTAGTCCAGGTTTGAACCAGGCTCGCCAGAAGATGGTGGACGCGGGCGTGGACGAGGTCGCCGTCGAGACCTTCGCGCACTACTACCGGCTGCTCGAGCACGGCGAGACCGGCATGATCCCTGAGTCGGCCATCGAGCCGCTCGACATGGAGTCCCTGGCCGACCTCGAGGTCGACGATCAGGCCGCCGCCGACGCGATCCGTACGACTGCCGTGATCAAGCTCAACGGCGGGCTCGGCACGTCGATGGGCATGGACCGCGCCAAGTCGCTGCTGTGCGTACGGCGCGGGCTGTCCTTCCTCGACGTGATCGCCCGCCAGGTGCTGCACCTGCGCGAGGAGTACGACGCGCCTCTGCCGCTGATCTTCATGAACTCCTTCCGCACCTCGGCCGACACGATGGCCGCGGTCGCCCGCTACGAGGACCTGGCCGTCGAGGGGCTGCCGCTGGAGTTCTGGCAGAACAAGGAGCCCAAGCTCCTCGAGAAGGACCTCGCTCCCGGTGTCCTACCCCCGCGACCCCGACCTCGAGTGGTGTCCGCCCGGCCACGGCGACCTCTACACCGCGCTGCGCGGCACCGGCCTGCTGGAACGGCTGATCGAGCGCGGCTACGAGCGGGTGTTCGTGTCCAACTCCGACAACCTCGGCGCCCTGCCCGACGTCAGGGTCGCCGGCTGGTTCAAGACGTGCGGGACGCCGTTCGCGATCGAGGCCGTCCGACGCACGCCGTCCGACCGCAAGGGCGGCCACTTCGCGCGTCGCAAGAACGACGGCCGCATCGTGCTCCGCGAGACCGCCCAGACGTTGCCCGGGGACCTGGCGGCCCTCGCCGACCTCGACCGTCACCGGTTCTGCTCGACCAACAACCTGTGGTTCGACCTCGTCGCGATGCGCGAGGAGCTCGACCGCCGCGGCGGCATCCTCGGCCTGCCGCTCATCCGCAACGTCAAGAACCTCGACCCGGCCGACCCGTCCTCGCCGAAGGTCGTCCAGATCGAGACAGCGATGGGCGCGGCGATCGAGGTGTTCGAGGACGCGCGCACCATCGAGGTGGGCCGCGACCGGTTCATCCCCGTCAAGACCACCAACGACCTGCTGGTGCTGCGCTCCGACGTCTACGACCTCGGCAAGGACTTCGGTCTCGACCAGGCTTCCGACGTGCCGTACGTCGAGCTCGACCCCGACTTCTACAAGCTCGTCGGCGACTTCGACCAGCGCTTCCCCCAAGGTGCGCCATCGCTGCGCCAGGCGCACTCGCTCAAGGTCGAGGGCGACTTCACGTTCGGCAAGGGCGTGCAGGTCGTCGGCGACGTGGAGCTCGAGTCCGACTCGGCGAAGCGCATCGCGGCCGACACGGTGCTCGACGGCTGATGGCCCAGTCGTCGGTACAGCCCCCCACGACGCTCCGCACCGTCGCCGAGCACCACCAGCTGATCCTCGACTCGCTGCGACCCCTGGCGCCGTACGACCAGCCGCTGCTCGACGCCCTCGGTCTGGTCGCGGCCGAGGACGTCGTCGCGCCGATCGCCCTGCCGAGCTTCGACAACTCCGCGATGGACGGCTACGCCGTGGTGCAGGACGACGTGGCCACCGCCACCGACGAGACTCCGGTGCACCTGCCGGTCGTGGGCGAGATCGGCGCGGGCCAGGCCCGCATCCTCGCGCTGTCGCCCGGCACGGCCGTGAAGATCATGACGGGCGCTCCGGTACCCGCGGGCGCGGACGCGGTGGTCCCGTACGAGTGGACCGACCGCGGCGTCGCCCAGGTGGTCATCTCCAGAGCACCCCAGCGAGGGCAGCACGTGCGCTCGGCCGGTGAGGACGTCGCCGAGGGTGACCTGCTCATCGAGGAGGGCACGCTGCTCGGTCCGCGTCAGCTCGGTCTGCTGGCCAGCGTGGGCCGCGCGTCGGTGGTCGTCCGGCCCCGGCCGCGCGTGGTCATCCTGTCCACGGGCTCGGAGCTCCGCGAGCCCGGCACGGTCCGCGGCCACGACTCGATCTACGACGGCAACTCCTACATGCTCGCTGCGGCCGTCCGCCGCGCGGGCGCGATCGCCTACCGCGTGGGCATCGTGCCCGACGAGCCGCGAGCCTTCCTCGACGCGCTCGGCGACCAGCTGGTGCGCGCCGACGTCGTGATCACGACCGGTGGTGTGTCGATGGGCGACTACGACGTCGTCAAGGAAGCGCTGACGCCGTCGGGCACCGTGTGGTTCGGCGGGGTTGCCATGCAGCCGGGCAAGCCCCAGGGTTTCGGTGTGGTGGGCGAGGACGAGATCCCGATCTTCACGCTGCCGGGCAACCCGGTCTCCTCGTTCATCTCCTTCGAGATGTTCGTGCTGCCGGCGCTGCGCCGGATGATGGGCCGGCTGCCGTACGCGCGGCCGACCGTCGAGGCGACGCTCACGCACGCGGTGACCTCGCCTCCCGGACGCGCGCAGTACCTCCGCGGCGAGCTCGACTCCGCCGACGAGCGCGTCACCGTGTCCCCGGTCGGCGGGCCGGGTTCGCACCTGGTCGGTGACCTGGCCCAGGCCAACGCGCTGATCGTGGTGCCGTCCGACACCACCTCCCTCGACGCCGGTGCGACCGTCACCGTCGTGCCACTGGACCGGGAGTTCTGATGCCTGACGAGCCTCGACTCACGCACGTCGACGAGTCCGGCGCCGCTCGGATGGTCGACGTCTCCGCCAAGGCCGTGACGGCTCGGTCGGCCACCGCCTCTGGGCGGGTGCTGGTCTCGCCCGCCGTCGTCGCCCTGCTGCGTGGCGACGGTGTGCCCAAGGGCGACACCCTCGGCGTGGCCCGGCTCGCAGGCATCATGGGCGCCAAGCAGACGCCGCTGCTGATCCCGTTGTGCCACCCGCTGATGCTGTCGTCGGTGACGGTCGACCTGGCGGTCGGCGACGAGTCCGTCGACATCGTGGCCCGCGTGTCGACCACCGAGCGCACGGGCGTGGAGATGGAGGCGCTCACCGCCGTCTCCGTCGCAGCGCTCACCGTCATCGACATGGTCAAGGCCGTCGACAAGGGGGCCGTGATCACCGACGTCCGGGTGGAGACCAAGACCGGCGGCAAGTCGGGGGACTGGAGCCGGTGATGGTCTCGTGACCGAGGAGGTCGTGCACGTCCCGGCGGCGGTCGTCGTCGCGTCCAACCGGGCCGCGGCGGGGGTCTACGACGACCTGACCGGCCCGCTGCTGGTCGACTTCCTGCGGTCGCTGGAGTTCTCGGTCGGCGACCCGGTCGTCGTACCCGACGGGCCTCCGGTCGGGGCGGCCATCTCCGCGGCGGTCGCGGACGGTGCGCGCGTGGTGCTGACCACGGGAGGGACCGGCCTGACGCCGACCGACCGGACGCCCGAGCAGACCCGGGCCCTGCTGGACTTCGAGGTGCCGGGCATCGGCGAGGCCATCCGGGCGTACGGCGCGGCGAAGGGCATCCCGGCCGCCGCGCTCTCGCGAGGGACGGCCGGCGTGATCGGCAGCTGCCTGGTCGTCAACCTGCCGGGCTCGAAGGGCGGGGTGAAGGACGGCCTCGAGGTGCTCGCACCGATCCTCGAGCACGCCGTCGAGCAGATCGTCGGGAGCGATCATTGAGCCAGGCGCCGGGATGGCCGGCCACCCTCCGGCACGGTGAGGTCACCGTCCGCCCGCTCAAGTACGGCGACGCCACGGCCTGGCGGGCCGCGCGGCGGGCCAACGCCGACTGGCTGAAGCCGTGGGACGCGACCGTCCCTCCTGGTGGGGGCGACCGGCCGGCGACGTTCCGGGCGCTGGTCCGGCGCCTCGACCGGACGGCGAGGTCGGGGGCGTGCATGCCGTTCGCCATCGACGTCAACGGACGGTTCGCCGGCCAGATCACCGTGAACAACATCGTGCGTGGATCGGCCCAGTTCGCCTCCGTCGGCTACTGGCTGGACCGGGGGTTCGCCGGCCGCGGCGTGATGCCGGTCGCGGTGGCGCTGGTGATCGACCACTGCTTCAGTGCCGCCGGCCTGCACCGCATCGAGATCGCGATCCGCCCGGAGAACTCCAACTCGTTGCGTGTGGTGGAGAAGCTGGGGCTGGCGGAGTACGGCTATGCGCCGCGCTTCCTCCACATCGACGGCCACTGGCGCGACCACCGGTTGTACGCCGTCACGACAGAGGAGTGCCCCGGCGGGCTGCTCCGCCGGCTGCTCGAACCCCAGTAGTCACACGAGTTGCCGGGCGACACACCTATGGACATCCGCCCCACCGTGCGCTAGCAAACCTAGGCTCGCACTCGTGGACTTGAGCGGACTGATCTTCGTCGCCCTGGCGCTCGCCTGGGCCGCCTACCTGATTCCCAAGGCGCTCAAGCACCATGAGGAAGTCGTGCGCACGCGGTCGGTCGACCGGTTCTCCGACCGGATGCGCGTGCTGGCCCGGCGCGAGCCGGTCGACCGGCGCAACGCCCGCCTGGTCGTGACGCCCGGCCGTCCGGCGGTGCAGGTCGAGGCGGTGACCCAGGGCGAGGAGGTCGTGACGACCGCCGAGCAGCTCTCGGCCCGCCGCCAGGCCACCAACCTCGCCGCCCGCCGTCGTCGCCGCGTCCTGCTCCTGCTGCTGCTCGCCAACGTCGCCGTGATCGCCCTCGCGACCGCCGGGGTCATCAGCGCGTGGTGGGTGGCTGCTCCGGCAGCCGTCCTCGTCGCATGGCTGGTCGCGTGCCGGCTGATGGTCCGTCGCGAGCGGACCTGGCGCCCGTCGGTCGTCGAGCAGGTCGTCGATGCGCTGATCGAGGAGACCGCCGAGCCGCCTGCCGTGCCCGTCGACGAGGCCGACACCGACACCTTCGCTGCCGTCGAGGCCGACCCCGACCTGTGGGACCCGGTGCCGGTGACGCTGCCGACCTACGTCGGCAAGGCGGCCGCCCAGCGCACGGTCCGCACCATCGACCTCGACGCCACCGGCGTCTGGACGTCCGGCCACACCCAGGCCGACAGCAAGCTCGCCCGTGGCGCCGAGCAGACCGCGCGTGACAAGAAGCAGGCCGACGAGGCCCGGGCAGCCCGCGACCGCGCGGTCGGTTCCTGACGGGTCGTCGACCGGGATCGCCTAGGGTCGGCGGATGGCCGGACCCACCACCGTCTCCAGCTCCCGCGCCGTGCCGGCGCCACTCGACGAGACGTACCACCACACCATCGAGCTGCCGCTCACGGAGATGTTCTCGCGGCGATACCTCGCCGTCCCGGGCGTCACGCGCGTCGAGCAGCGCGACCCCGGACCCTGGGGCACGGTCGGGCAGAGCCGCACCATCCACCTCGCCGACGGCGGCACCATGACCGAGACGCTCACCCGGTGCGACCGCCCCCTGGCCTTCGGCTACGACATCACCGACCTGCACGGCGCCCTGTCACCGCTCGTGGAGCGCATCGAGGGCCTGTACGCGTTCGAGAAGGCCGGCACCGGCACCCGCGTCACCTGGTCCTGGGTCATGCACCCCCAGGGCCGCATCGGCGCCGCCGGACTGCCGATCTTCGCGCGGATGTGGCGAGGGTACGCGCGGCAGGCCCTCGAGCAGCTGGAGCGCTCTCTCGTCTGACTCCAACCGATTCGAAGCGCCCGCTCGGCCCGGTGCTAGCCTTTCGCTTCGCTTGGGGCTGTGGCGCAGTTGGTAGCGCGTCTCGTTCGCAATGAGAAGGTCAGGGGTTCGAATCCCCAGCTCCATCGTCGGTGACCTGGTCGCCGGAGCGCCGCAGCTGCGTGGTCAGCCGGGCCCGCTCCAGCACGAGCACCGCCGCCCGAGCTGCCGCGGCGGCGAGATCGGGGTCGGCGACCCCGGCCGGGCCGTGCACCAGGGCGAGCGAGCCGCCGCCGGGCACCGGGACCACCGTGAGCCGCCCTCCGAGCTCGTCCAGGTCGGGCGGCGGCACCGACAGGCCCGCGTCGTCGCGCCAGCCGGTCCCGGGCTCGAAGACGGCGATCTGCAGCGCGGGGTCGCCGAGCGCCTCGGCCAGCGACGCCGAGAGCGGGGATGACGGCCGGTCGTCCTGGCCGAGATCCACGACCATGCCCGCGACCACGCGGTCCACGCTGGTCCGGTGCCGCCAGCCCACTAGCGCGGCGACCAGCAAGAGGGCGGCATTGCCGACGACCGTCGCCGCTGTGCCGGTGACGACCTCGAGCCCGATGGCGATCCACACCGCGGCCAGGACCACGAGCAACGTCGCCGAGGGCCGGTCGCGAGTCGCGACCAGGACGGCCAGGCCCAAGGCGAGCAGCCCCGTCAGCGTGCCGGTGACCGGCGAGACAAGCAGCGGCACGGCGTACACCACTACGAGCACCGGCCACCGGTACCGTCCGGCTGTCCTCAGCAGTGGGCGGGCGAGCAGGTGCAGCACCGGCCCGCGATACGCCAGCGCCAGCGGCCCGTCCAGCCTGTGCCACCACCCCTCGGGTGTCAGCGAAACGGTGGCGAGGTACCAGAGGGCGGCCGCCAGGAGCGCCACGGGATCCAGGTGGCGACCACGTCGGGACACCGCGACGCCGACGAATGCTGCCCCCACCAGCCAGTCGGCGGCCGCGGCGGGAAGGGACTGACCCGAGCCTGCCTCGATGATGGCCCCACCGGCGAGAATCGCGGCGGCGGCATACCGGTTCAGGGGGACACCAGGTGCCAGGGCACTCCGTAGATGGCCTCGCCGGCGGGATCGGCCGCGTGCACGTCGGTGAAGGTGAGGGTGCCGTCGTAGAAGCTCGACCTCGCCTCGTGGCCCGGCGGGATGCGCGGACCTGGACCGGTCTGGCGGCAGGGTGACGCGTGTTCGGGCGTGGTTTCGAGGCGTCGTTGGTGTCCACGAGGAACGGCGTCTGGAGGGCCTGGAAGCCCGGGTCGCCGATCGCCGCCCAGTCGCGGGACGGGATCATCGCCAGGTCGACCGTCCCGTCACGCAGGTCGGGGGCCAACTGCTGCGGCCCTCCGCGCGTCTCGGAGAAGTACGTCGTATCGTCCACCTCGACGGCCAGCCGACCGTGCGACAGGTCCTCGACCTGCTCCACGAAGTACGCCAGCGAACGGTTCCCTCGGGTCGGCGGCGCCCAGGTGAAGCGTCAGCACCTCGCCGTCGTCGGTCCCTCCCTGCTTGTTCACTGCCGGCGCTGCTGCACGCAGCCAGCCCGACGACGACCACGACTGCAGCCGAGACGGCGAGCACCCGCTTCATGGCCACAGTGTCGACCTTCAGAACTGCCGTCCGCGCATCGGTGCGCACACGCAGGCCCGGTGCCACCATCACCTCATGGGTCCGGATTGGCTGCGCTTGGTCACGGCGGTCGCGTGCGGGGTGACGTGCTTCGCGGTGCGGCGTCGAGGCTTCGCCCCGGTCTCCGCCGGCCTGCTCTTCGCGGGCGCGATGCTGCTGATCTGCTCGGCCACGTCCGAGACCGTGTCCGCCGGGCTCTTCGCCTTCTCCCTCCTGGCCACTCCCCTGGCCCCCTGCGTCGTGGGGGTCGCGGGGCTCTGGTGGCCGGTACGCCGACCCGGTCGCTGGCTTCTCGGGGTCGGCGTCGCTGTGCTCGCGGGCGGCTTGGCCGCGGGCCTCCTGCAGGCGGTCGGCCTCGACACCCGTGCGACGGGCTGCTCGGCCTGCCCCGTCAACCCGCTCATGGTGCAGGGCCTTGTCGGGTCAGCCGGCGCTCTCGACCGCGGCCTCGTCGGTGGCGCTGGTGATCACGGGGGCGCTGCTCGTCGCCGGGGCCGCGGTCCGCTGGTGGCGCGCCCCGCCGGCCCGCCACCACGACGAGCCGGTGCTCGCCGCCACGATCGCTCTCGGCGCACTGACCACTGCTGGGTGCAGATCGTGTGCGGGCTGCCCCGGCGCCGGCCGACCGTCGGCCGTGTCTCGGGGCTCGCGCTGAAGTACGTCGCAGCGCAGGCCCGCCTGCAGCCCGGCGACGGTGGACGGCCGCGTTGTCTGGACGCGCGGCCGCTTGAGCGTAGCCGACTGGAGCGGGACCTCCACGACGGCGCCCAGCAGGCGCTGATCGCGCTGAGCATGCAGGTGACCGCGGGCGCCGGTCCCCACCAGAACGAGGCCCAGCGGGAGATCACAGCCGCCCTGCACGACCTGCGCACGATCGCCCGCGGGCTGTTCCCGGTGAGCCTGAGCGAGGCAGGCCTGAGCGCCGGCCCTGCGCGAGCTCGGCGACCACACTGCCGTGCCGCTGGTGGTCGAGGGCGGGTTCACGGCCCCGCCCGGCGTGGCCGTCGACACCGCGCTCTACGAGGTCGTCGTCGACATCGCGGGTGCGGCGCCATGGACCAGGCAGCCTCGTGCAGGTCAGCTGTCCGGCGGGGGCGACCAACCGGCTCGCATCCGGGTCGGCTGGCCGAACCTGCGGCGCAGCCCGACGGCCTGCTCGAGCGTGCCGAGGACCGGGTCGTGGCCCTCGGCGGCACGCTGACCGTGAACTCGACACCCGATGGACTGGTCGTGGAGGGTGAGATCCCGTGCGGGTCGTGATCGCCGAGGACATGGTGCTCCTGCGGGCCGGACTCACCCAGCTGCTCGGCACCGCCGGGCATCGAGGTGGTCGGCGAGGCGGGCGACGCACAGGCGCTGCTGTCCCTCGTGGCGGAGTACCGGCCCGACGTCGCCCTTGTCGACATCAAGCTGCCGCCCACCCACACCGACGAAGGCCTGCGGGCAGCTGTCCGAATCCGGCAGGAGCACCCGTCGACCGCAGCCCTGCTGCTGTCGAGCTACCTCGACGTGAGGTACGCCTCGGACTTGCTGGAGACCGGCGCGGGCGCGTGCGGCTACCTGCTGAAAGAACGCGTCGCGCACCCCGACGTCCTGGAGGACGCCCTGCGACGGGTCAGCGACGGGCAGTGCGTCCTCGACCCGGCCGTCGTCACCCAGCTGATGAACCGCAGCCGCGTCCGCGGCCCGCTCGACGACCTCACCCCTCGCGAGCGGGAGATCCTCGACCTGATGGCGCAGGGCCACTCCAACGCACGGATCGGCACCCTGCTGGGGCTCAGCCCGCGCACCGTCGAGTCGCACGTGCGCAACCTCTTCGTGCACCTCGGCCTCGAGGAGTCACCGGACAGCAGCCGGCGCGTGCTGGCCGTGCTCACCTACATCAAGGGCTGACCGCCACTCGCCGTCTGCGTGTGTACACGCAACCGGCCACGGGTGATCGCACGCAGGCGCCCGCGCCGCAGACGTTCCTAGCGTCGGAGGATGCTGCGCAAACTGGCTCTGTTCGGCAACCGCCGTCCTGGCCGTCGCCCCGCTGACCGTCCTGGGCCCGACCCAGGCCCAGACACGACCTCACCGCTCGGAGGTCCCGACCTTCGGCACCGCCCTGCTGGGATCCGCACCCACGGGCCACAACCCGGGCGCCACGGCGTACGACGCCACCACCGACACCATCTATGTCGCCAACGGCTTCAACCCCAACGGCCCCAACCCGACCGGCAGCACCGTCACCGTCATCGACGGCCGTCGGTGCGACGCGCGGTCGGTCGCACGGTGACCTCGTTCGAATCCCCTCAGCTCCACACGGGACATCGCACCCCCGGCAGGGCGCGCAGCGCTGAGCCGGGGGTGCTGTCGCGTGTGGAGCTCCTGTTGCGCCACGCCCGTGTCGATGCCGGGCATCCGATAGGGCCCCCGGAGCCGAATACGGAACGTGGTCGATTTCCTTAGACAAACCTTGGACGAGGTCCAACAGGCACCGTTCGTGGTGGACGTGTTGCGCAGCGGGGACCGCCTCGCCGCCGCCGCCGGCGCCGAGGGCGGACCGGAATCGGTGCGGCTGCTCGCCTCGGTGATCCACGAGGATGACGAACTGACCGCGGTGGCGGCCGTCCACGCGCTCTCCCAAGTGTTCGACGACGGGGCCGATGCCGTCCTCTCCGAGCTGCTGTCTCACCCCCGGGCGTTCCTGCGCGAGCACGCCAGCTGGGCGCTCAAGGCCCGGCTGCCCCGCCTCGACGCCATCGGCAGGCTGGTCAGGGTCGTGGTGAGCGGGGAGTTCTCCGGCGTCCTCGCCCAGCGCACGCTGGCCCGATGGGCCGCCTCCGCGCCGGGGCAGGTCGCGCTCGCCATCGAAGGTGCACTCGCCGGGGCGGCCCATCCGGCGGTTCGCAGCAGGCTGGTCGAGACCCTCGGGCTGGTGCCCGGGCCGATCGCCGGCCGCGCCCTCCTGCAGCTCGCCGCCGACCCCTCCGAGCACGCGACGGTCCGGCTGACCGCGGTCGCAGCCCTCGGTGACCGCCCGACCGACGCCGCCGCGGTGGCATTGGTCGGTGACCTCAGGACGGCCGACGGCGACCTGGGAACTGTCGCCCGGCTGGCTGCCATCGATCTGGGCATCGACGCCGCCGACCGTGGCGTTGCCGGGCCCGGTCTGACCATCGCCCAGCTCTTCCTGCACGCCGACATCGACCGTGACCTCAGCCGGGCCGGTGCCGGTGACAACGGTGGCGTCGCCACGCTCCTGGTCCGTCTGGGTGACGCACTGGCGGACAGCCCCGGTGTCGGTCGGGTGCTGACCCTCTCCCGCGGCAGCGCTCGCGACGCCCTGGAAGCGCTGGCGCCGGCCGAGGGGCACCTGTTGACCCCGGTGCCCCTGATCACCGAGGCCGCCCCCGCTGCTCAGGCGTGGCCGTCGCGGGTGGCGGCGGAGCGCGGGATCCGACGCGTGCTGCGGACGTACCGCGCCGACGTGCTGCACCTGCGGATGGCGGAGGTGGGCAGCCTTGCCGCCGCTGAGGTGGCCCGCGAGCTGGGCATCCCGGTGGTCTTCACCCTCGCTCCCGACCCGCACGCCGTCATCCATGCCCTGGACATGACCGGCGCCCTGCACCGGGGCAACTTCGGCACCGAGGACGAACGAGAGCACTACTGGTTCCGTGCCCGCTTGGTGCAACGACTGGCCGAGGACGCCGCCCACATCGTTCTCTTCCCCCGTCCCGACGTACAGCACGACATGCGCGAGCTGCTCGGCGTCGATGTGGCCGAGCAGCCCAGCCGTTTCACGGTCGTGCCCGAAGGCATCGACCTGAGGGTCAACGCCACGGCCGCCGCCGAGCTGGAGCGGCCTGGGACGCCCGGCCCGGCGCTGGCGGAGCTCGACGCGCTCGTCGCCGCGCTGCCCGAGCGCCGTCGGCGGCTGCCGCTGGTGGTCAGCGTGGGGCGACTGCACCGGGTCAAGGGCATGGCGACACTGGTCGAGGCGTGGGCCGGCGATGCCGAGCTGGCCGAGAGGTCCAACTTGCTGATCGTCGGCGGCGACCTGGCCGATCCCTCTCCGGACGAACGCGAGCAGCTCGACCTCATCGCTGAGGTGCTGACCCGCTTCCCCGCGGCCGCTGCGGGGCTGGTGATGCCCGGTCACCGCCCCAACGACGTGGTGGCGGTCTGGCTCGCCGCTGCGCAGGCCGGCAGGGCAGGCGGCAACGGACCGGCCGGGGTGTACGTCTGCAGCAGCCTCAAGGAGGAGTTCGGCCTGGCCCTGGTGGAGGCCTTGGCCTCCGGCCTGGTGGTCGTGGGCCCGGCAGCCGGGGGGCCGGCCACCTACATCGACGACGGGGTGACCGGCGTCCTCGCCGAGACCCGCCGGCCGGACGAGGTGGCGCGTGCGATCCGGGCTGCGTTCGACCTCGCGACCGCGCCGGGTCAGGCCGAGCGGATGGACCGTGCCCTGGAGCGGATCAGCGCCGACTTCACCGTGCAGGCCATGGCCGACCGGTTGAGCACGATCTACGTCGGCGTCGCGCGGACGGCGGGACGCCAGTGACGCGGTTGCTCCGATGACCCTGTTGGTGATCAGCCCGGACTACGCATCGCATCTGCTGCCGCTGGCGACTCTGGCGACGGCCTGGAGGGACGCCGGCGAACAGGTGGTGGTGGCCACCGGCCCGGCGACCGCCGACATCGTCGCCCAGTTCGGCTTCCAGCGCGAGGACCTGGTCCTGGGCCGGGGTTCGAACCCTGGTGTCATCCGGGCCGAACAGCAGCCACCCGGCGAGGACTCCGCCCTCCGTGGCTTCTTCGCCGCTACCCGGCACGGCATGGTGGCGACGTTGCGCTACCAAGCCGAGGCGCGGCGCACCGATCTGCTGTGGGAACCGGTGGACCGGGCACGGGCCGTCCTGGACGTCGTCGATCGGGTGAAGCCCGACCAGGTGATCGTCGACCATCTGGCGTTCAGCGCCCGCCTCGCGCTGGACGTGGCGGGCATCCCCTACGCGGATGTCGTGCTCGGCCACCCGTCCGCGCTACCGGTCGGCGACGAGGTCTACGGCTACCCGCCCTCCTGGCCTGCTGGGTTCACTCCGCCGGCGTCCGACCTCGCATCACTGCACCGGCTGTGCCGTGAGGTCCGGGACGCGTTCACCGCGGAATGGAACGCCGCCCTGCACGTGCTGGCACCCGGGGCCACGCCGTCGGCGGACGCGTTCGCCGAGCACGGGGACCTGCTGTTGCTGAACTACCCGGCCGCACTGCACGACCCTGCACGTACGGCGCTGCTGCCACCGCACGCGTTCCTCGGCTCGGCCGTGCGGGCCGAGCCGGCCCCCGACGACGTCCGGAGCTGGCTGGAAGCCGACGACGGGCCGGTCGTCTACGTCAGCTTCGGCAGCTTCCTGTCGGCGCGCGGGGACGTCCTGGCAACGGTGCTGGAGGCGCTGCGTCCGCTCGGCATGAGGGTCGCAGTGGCGACCGGTTCCGCCACCGATCTGCCCGACGTGCCGCCGGACTGGCTGATGCGCCCCTACCTGCCGCAGGTCGCCCTGCTGCACCGGACGGGGGTGATGGTCACCCACGGTGGCAACAACAGCGTGACGGAGGCCCTCACCGCCGGCGTGCCGATGGTGGTCCTGCCGTTCTCGACCGACCAGTTCGCCGGGGCCGCGGCGATCGAGGCCGCCGGATTGGGGGCTGCGCTCGATCCGAACGCAGTCACGTCCATCGAGCTCGGTACCGCCGTGCGCGCCGTCCTCGACGGCCACGCGCCGCACGTGGCCCGCGACATCGGCGAGGAGCTACGCCGGGCACCGGGCCGCGACGTGGCCCGCGCCGCCCTATCGTGGACCTCGTGAGCGACGAGGACATCCAGGCCCGCATCAAGGGCCTCATCGAGCAGGAGCACGACCTTCGGCGGCGGCTCGGGGCCAGCGAGATCACCCACGAGGTCGAGCACGCTGACCTCGCTCGTCTCGAGGTCGAGCTGGACCAGTGCTGGGACCTGCTCCGGCAGCGCCGGGCGCGGCGCGAGTTCGGGCAAGATCCGGGTGAAGCCGGGGTCCGCGACGCCGGCACCGTGGAGAACTACCGCGGCTGACGGCGGCCGGCCTCCGTGTTCGCCCTGGATGAACACGAGGCCCGAGCCGGAACACGCCCACGCTTCTGGAAGTTGAGCGCATATCACTCAGGTTTCCGAAAGCGAGACACCGTGTCCCACCACAGCCTTCCCGTCCTCTTCGTGTCCGACCTCGTCGTGCTGCCTGGCATGGTCGTCTCGATCGAGCTCGACGAGCCGTCCCGGGCCGCCATCGACGCGGCCCGTGCGAGCAGCGACGGCCGGCTCCTCGTCGCCCCCCGGCTCGAGGACCGCTACGCGTCGTACGGCGTGATCGCGTCCGTCGAGCGGCTGGGCCGTTTCAGTGGCGGTAGCCCCGCGGCCGTCCTGAAGGCCGAGCGCCGTGGCCGGATCGGCACCGGTGTCTCCGGGCCCGGAGCGGCCCTGTGGGTCGAGGTCGAGCCGATCGACGACCACGTCACCGAGCGGGCCCACGAGCTCGCCGACGAGTACAAGGCGCTGGTCGTCGCCGTTCTCCAGCGGCGCGAGGCCTGGCAGGTCATCGACACGGTGCACCAGATGACCGACCCGTCAGCGATCGCCGACGCCGCCGGCTACGCGCCGTACCTCTCGGTGGACCGCAAGCGGGAGCTGCTGGAGACGCCGGACGTGGAGGTGCGGCTGGAGGCCTTGATCGGATGGACGCGCGAGCACCTCGCCGAGGTCGAGGTCGCCGACAAGATCGGTGAGGACGTTCGTGAGGGCATGGAGAAGAGCCAGCGGGAGTTCCTGCTGCGTCAGCAGCTCGCCGCGATCCGCAAGGAGCTCGGTGAGGGCGAGCCCGAAGGCGCTGACGACTACCGCAGCCGTGTCGAGGCCGCCGAGGTCCCCGACGCGGTCCGCGAGGCGTTGCTGCGCGAGGTCGACAAGCTCGAGCGGTCCAGCGACCAGAGCCCGGAGACCGCCTGGATCCGGACCTGGCTCGACACCGTGCTCGAGCTGCCCTGGGGCGTCACGACCGACGACTCCACCGACGTGGTCGCCGCCCGGGCCGTGCTCGATGCCGACCACCACGGGCTCGACGAGGTGAAGGAGCGGATCGTCGAGTACCTCGCGGTCCGCAGCCGTCGCGCCGAGCGTGGGCTCCAGGTGGTCGGCGGGCGCGGCTCGGGCGCCGTGATCCTGCTCGCGGGTCCGCCCGGAGTGGGCAAGACCTCGCTGGGCGAGTCGGTCGCAGGAGCGCTCGGTCGGAAGTTCGTCCGGGTCGCCCTCGGTGGCATCCGGGACGAGGCGGAGATCCGCGGGCACCGGAGGACGTACGTCGGCGCGCTCCCGGGCCGGATCGTGCGAGCGATCAAGGAGGCCGGTTCGATGAACCCGGTGGTCCTTCTCGACGAGGTCGACAAGGTCGGCGCGGACTACCGGGGCGACCCGGCGGCGGCGCTGCTCGAGGTGCTCGACCCGGCGCAGAACCACACGTTCCGCGACCACTACCTCGAGCTGGACCTCGACCTCTCCGACGTGCTCTTCATCGCGACCGCCAACGTGGTCGAGCAGATCCCATCCGCGCTGCTGGACCGGATGGAGCTCGTCACCGTCGACGGCTACACCGAGGACGACAAGGTCGCCATCGCGCGCGACTTCCTGCTGCCCCGGCAGCTCGAGCGCGCCGCACTCACCGCCGAGGAGGTCACGATCTCCGACGCAGCGCTGCGCGAGATCGCGGCCAACTACACCCGCGAGGCCGGGGTACGTCAGATGGAGCGCTTCCTGGCCAAGGCCCTTCGCAAGGCGGCCACTCGCCTGGCGACCGGAGCGGAGCGGGTCGACATCGACCTGCGCGACCTGAAGGAGCTCGTCGGGCGGCCGCGCTTCACCGCGGAGGCCCACGAACGCACCTCGGTGCCCGGGGTCGCCACCGGACTGGCCGTGACCGGGCTCGGCGGTGACGTGCTCTTCGTCGAGGCGTCCGCGCACGAGGGTCGGGCCGGTCTCACCATGACCGGCCAGCTCGGCGACGTGATGAAGGAGTCCGCCCAGATCGCGCTCACGTTCGTCCGCAGCCACGCGACCGAGCTCGGGGTCGACCCCGCGTTCTTCGACCGGGCGATCCACGTGCACGTACCCGCGGGTGCGACACCCAAGGACGGCCCGTCGGCCGGCGTCACGATGGTGACCGCTCTGGCCTCGCTCGCCACCGGTCGCCCCGTGCGCTCCGAGGTGGGCATGACGGGGGAGGTCACCCTCAACGGCCGGGTGCTGCCCATCGGCGGGTTGAAGCAGAAGCTGCTCGCCGCCCAGCGCAACGGGCTGACCGAGGTGTTCGTCCCGCTCCGCAACGAGCCGGACCTCGACGACGTACCGACCGAGGTCCTGGAGGCCCTGACGGTGCACGTGGTCGGCGACGTCCTGGACGTCGTCCGGCAGGCGCTGTCGAACGAGACGGCCGCGGTGGTCGCGGCCTGACCCGCACGCGCCTGGGCCCCCTCACTCAGTCCGAGCGCCGCACGGCCGCGAGTCGGACCACCATCTCGGCGAGGGCTTCCACGTCCTGGCGCGAACGATCCCGGTCCGGGTCGCCGAGGTAGTGCATCGCGAGCCCCAGGGTTCCGCCGACCAAGGCGCGCGCGAGGGTCTCGAAGGGAACCTCGCAGACCTCGCCGGCGTTGCTGGCGGCGTCCCGGCACCACTCCGCCACGATTTGCCCGTAGCCCTCGACCTGCCGTCGCGCCAGGTCCTCGAGCCCTGGGGTCCGCACGGCGTAGAGGAACAGCTCCTGCCGCATCAGGGGCAGCCGGGGGTCACCCACGATCTGTTGCTCCCAGAAGGTCGCGAGCCCGTGGCGGATGGCACGCTCGAGGCCGGTGCCCTTCTCGGCCACGTCGTTGAGCACGGCCGAGACCTCGTCCCTGACGTCCTCGAACACCGCAGTGAGCAGCAGCTCCTTGGAGGAGAAGGCGTAGTGCAGCGTCCCGAGCGGCACGTCCGCCTCCGCGGCCACTGATCTCAGGGTGGTGCTCGCCACGCCGTCACGGACCAGCACGGTGCGAGCCGCCGACACCAGCTGGCGACGTCGCTCGTGCGCCTTGACGTAGGCCATCGGGTTGCCCCCTTCGATATGGCCGACCGAGTCTTGCACGATCGAGATTTGGTCTCGTGGTGTGACACGGCTAACGTACATCCAAGTCGGTCAACCGACCGACTTCTGGCTCGCCGGGTGTCCCCCCGCCCGGCGAGCCCCTCCGAAGGGACTCCTGCATGCCCCTGTCCGCCCGCCGGACCGTGCGAACCACGGTCGTCCTGGCAGTCGCAGCCATCTCGGCCGGCCTGGTGTCCGCACCGGGACCAGCCACAGCCTCCCCGTCGGCGCCCGCCCGCGCACCCGAGCGCGTCGGCCCGCCGACGGTCAAGACGGTCACGTTGGTCACCGGAGACGTCGTCAAGGTCTCGACGGCGTCCGACGGACGACAGTCCGTGACGCTGCAGCCGCGACCGGACGGGTCCATCCCGCAGGCGGCCATCCAGCAGGTCCACGACCACGTCTACGTGGTGCCGAGCGAGGCGTTGGGCCTCCTCGAGGCGAACCGGCTCGACCCCGACCTGTTCGACGTCACCGCGCTGATCGATGCGGAGTACGACGACGCCTCACGCGAGTCGCTGCCGGTGCTGGTGGACTACGGCAAGGGCGCGCAGGCCGCGCAGGAGTCGAGGAGCCTCCTCGCTGGCGGGCGCCGAGCGCACCGTCACCCTGCCCCGGCTCGGCATCGCGGCGTTCCACGCCGACAAGACGACCGGCCGGGAGTTCTGGGCCGACCTCACCCGCGGTGAGGACGCCGCGGGCAACCCGACCTCGCTGAACGACGGCGCCGCCCGTGTCGACCTCGACGGTCGCGTCGAGGTGGCCCTCGAGGACTCGGTGCCCCAGATCCACGCGCCCGAGGCCTGGGCAGCCGGCTACGACGGGCTCGGCACCACCGTGGCGGTGCTGGACACCGGCTACGACCCGACGCACCCCGACCTGCAGGGTCGGGTGGGCGCGTCGGCCAACTTCACGACCGACGCCTCGGTCACCGACGGCAACGGCCACGGCACCCACGTGGCCTCGACCGTGGGCGGGAGCGGAGCCGCGTCCGGCGGACTGCGCAAGGGCGTCGCCCCGCGGACCAGCCTGATGGTCGGCAAGGTCCTCAGCGACGGCGGCTACGGCGAGGACTCGTGGGTCCTGGCCGGCATGGTCTGGGCCGTCAACGAGGGTGCCGACGTCGTGAGCATGAGCCTCGGCGGTGACACCGACGACGGCAGCAGCCCGCTCGCGGTGGCCATCAACGAGCTCTCGGCCTCCTCGGACAGCCTGTTCGTCGTCGCCGCCGGCAACAACGGCGCCAACGGCGCCTCCACCGTCACGGCACCCGGCTCGGCCGACGCGGCCCTGACCGTGGGCGCCGTCGACGTCCACGACGTGATGGCCGGCTTCTCCAGCCGCGGTCCGCGCTTCAGGAACGGAGCCCTCAAGCCGGAGGTCGTCGCTCCCGGCGTCGACGTGACCGCGGCCCGCGCCGCCGGCACCGAGCTCGGCCCGATCGTCGACGACGCGTACACGACCATCAGCGGCACCTCGATGGCCACCCCGCACGTGGCCGGCCTGGCCGCGATGGTCAAGCAGAAGCACCCGGGCTGGGACGGCGAGCAGATCAAGTCGGTCATCGCCAACAGCGCCGTGCCCGTGGCGGAGGCGACCGGCTTCGACGCCGGCACCGGTCGGGTGGACGCCATGGAAGCCCTCGAGCAGGACGTGCTCGCCCCGGCCTCGTTGTCACTGGGTTCTTACGCCTGGCCCTACTCCGACCTCCAGCCGACCAGCACGTCGCTGACGTACACCAACACCGGCACCACCCCCGTCACGCTGGCGCTCGCGCTGACCAGCCAGGACGGCTCGGCCGAGCCGACCGGCTCGATGACGCTGTCGAGCGACACGGTCACCGTTCCGGGCGGAGGCACCACCTCGGTCGACGTGCTGCTCGACCCGACCATCGCGGCCGCGGGCGCCTACTCCGCAGTCGTCAGCGCGACGCCCGACGACGGCGGCGGCACCGTCCGCACCGGCCTGGCCTACATGCTCGAGCCGGAGCAGTACGACGTGACCGTCACCGTGCAGCCCCGGGTCGGCACCCAGGCCGCCTCCCACGAGCTGGGCCTGTCGAGCTTCGGCGAGCCGTGGGTCTTCGAGCAGCGTTCCTTCGGCACCGCACCGGGCGCCCAGAGCGCGACGTTCCGGCTGCCGCCGGGCACCTACAGCACCGGCGCCATCTCCTTCGGGCTGGCCGGTGACGGCGCCAAGGAAGGCATCGTCACCTATGAGCCGTCGTTCACCGTCTCCCAGGACACCGAGATCGTGCTCGACGAGAACCAGACCGGGCGCTTCGGCTACCGGGTCGATCGCCCCGTCGTCGACGACGGCGCGATCCTGGACGTCGGGTGGACCACGGACGCCGGCGACAACGGGATGCTCTTCTACGGTGCCGTCGACCGGCTCTACGGCCGGCCATCGGCCGGCCTGGGCGGGTCCGCGACCGTGGCCGCCAACTGGCTGCTCAGCCAGCCCGAGGGCTCGCTGACCCCCGCGGGCCGCAAGCCGGTGGCCCTGCGCCCGGTCCCCGCGACAGGCGCGACGCCGGCGAGCACCCCGGTCCCCGAGATCGACGGCCGGTTCCGGATCGTCGACGCAGGCAGTGCGGCCTCGCCGCGGACGTCCTCGCTCAGGGGCGCGGTGGCCGTGGTCTCCGGGACCTGCGGGGACCTGACCGGCGCCGCCCAGGCGTTGGCCGACGCGGGAGCCGAGGCGATGGTGGCCTACGCGGCTGCCGGTCACGAGTGTGCGGGCACCATCGACGGATCCGTCGAGCTGCCCACGCTCCAGGCCAAGCCCTGGGACGCCCGGGCTCTCCTCGCTGCGCGCGGAGGCCGGGCGGAGCTGACCACGCACTCCTCGCCGGCGTACATGTACGACCTCGTGCACTTCTGGGGCGACGGCGTCCCGAACGGTGGCACCGTGCGTGGCACCGGCACGTCCGTCGCCGCCCTGGTCGAGCACTACCGCGGCATGGGGAGCACCAGTGCCGATGGCCTGCAGGCTGTCGAGGAGCTCGTCGGCTGGATCCCGGAGCGGGACGGCAGGGCCAACATCGGGCTGAACCGGGCTGTCCCGTTCCCGACGACCGTGACCCACTACGTCTCCACCGGAGCCGTGTGGGAGCGCACCGTCGCGATCCAGGACGCCCAGTACGGCGGCGAGTACGGCCGGCTCTACGCCCCCCGCCGTACCTACGTCGGTGGCACCACGACCCGGGACACCTGGTTCGGCGGCCCGGTCGGCTCCCGCGTGTCCCCCCTGGCGTCGATCACCAACGGGAACCCGCCGCCGACGCGCGAGGGGAACGACCTGTTCCTCTCGATGGGCGCCCTCACCGACGCGGCCGGACACCTCGCGAACTCCGACATCTTCAGCTCGGAGTACAACGGCAAGATCTACGTCGACGACGTGCTGGAGCACGACATCTTCGCCTCGGTGTTCATGAACACCGCGATCCCCGCCGGCGACCACCGCATCCGGGTGGTCACCGACCTGCAGCGCAAGAACCTGTTCTGGCAGCTGTCGACGGGGATCAAGACCGAGTGGACCTTCGAGTCCGACCAGCCACGGGACTTCCTGCAGGTGCTGCCGATGCTCGGCATCGACTACGTGATGCCGCTCTCGTCCACCAACTCGGCGCCGGCGGGGAGGTACGACTTCACCGTCAGGTTCTCGATGCCCGACACCGTCGCGCTGCTGCCGATCGTCAAGCGGAGGATCGACGTCTCGTGGGACGGCGGCCAGACGTGGGGTCCGGCGACGACCCGGTGCGGCGACACCTCCTGCAAGGTCCGGGTGCGCAACGAGGCCGGCGGCCGTGCCAGCCTCCGCGTCTCCGCCACGGACACCGCAGGGCGCACGGTGACCCAGGAGGTCACCGATGCCTACGCCGTCAGGCGGTAGGAGATCCGAGCCGCCCGTCGGGAGCCTGAGAGGGGCTTCCGACGGGCCCGGACCGCGACACGTGAGGGTACGAGAGGGCGGGCGCGCATGATCGATCGCGCAGTGCCGCCGGTCGCGCGTAGCCTGACCACCATGCCGGGTCACCGCGTGGAGGAGTCGCGACTGGTTGCCGTGCGGCCCACCGATGCTTTCGACCGTTTGATGGCAGCCCGGCAGACCGAGGTCTTCTCACGCGGCTACGCCGCCTTCCCAGCGGTCCGCGAGGTGACAGAGGAGCCAGACGACTGGGGCACCGTCGGCCAGAGTCGCACGATCCAGCTCGCTGACGGCGGCAGCCTGCACCAGACCATCACCTCGGTCGACCGACCGCACAGCTACGCCTATGTCCTCGACGACATCCACGGCCGGCTCCGACCCTTCGTACGCTCCGTCGAGGGCGTGTGGTCGGTCACGGCGAAGGGCACCGGCGCCCAGGTCGGCTGGGCGTGGACGATGCACGCGAAGGCCCCGCCGGCGCGGCTGACCATGAACGTGATCGGCCGGATGTGGAAGGGGTACGCCGACCGCGCCCTCGTCGAGCTCGAGACGATCTTGATGCGCGGCTGACGCTCGCCTTCGCGGGGACCGAAGGACGGTTCCGTCCTGCGGACGACGCGCTGCTCGTGAACCCACGCGCGGCCTGGCCCGGAGTAGTACCGTCCGCAGACCGCGCAGGTCGCGCGAGCAGAAGGGACGAGGAGACGTGGTGGCGGGTCAGGGGCTGAGGCTTCCCGCGGCGCCGGACCGCGAGCCGGAGTACGGGCACGACGCGCTCGTCGTGTGCGACAACCTGGTGCGGATCTACCAGACCGAGGGCATCGAGGTGCAGGCCCTGCAGGGTCTCGACCTGCTGGTGCACGACGGCGAGATGATCGCCATCGTCGGGCGCCTCGGGCTCCGGCAAGTCGACGCTGCTGCAGGTGCTGGCCGGCGTCGACGCGCCGACCGCGGGCCGGGCTCGGGTGGCCGGCCACGACCTGCTCGACCTCTCGCGGGCCGAGCGGGTGCGCTACCGGCGCCACGTGGTCGGGTTCGTGCGCCAGCAGACCGCGCGCAACCTGGTGCCGTACCTCACCGCGACGCCAGGTGATCGACCTGCCGATGAGCATCGCCGGCACGCCCCGGCGCGAGCGCGCCGAGCGCAGCGACGCTGCTCCTCGAGGCCCTGGGCGTGACGCACTGCGCCGACCGGCGGCCCGACCAGATGTCCGGCGGCGAGCAGCAGCGGGTGGCGATCGGCGTCGCGCTGGCCAACCAGCCGCGGGTGCTGCTCGCCGACGAGCCGACCGGCGAGCTGGACAGCGAGACCGCGCAGGAGGTCTTCGCCGCGCTGCGGACGGCCAACCGCGACCTCGGCGCGACCGTCATCGTCGTCACCCACGACGCCGCGGTGAGCGGGCAGGTGGCGCGGACCGTGGCGATCCGCGACGGCCGGACCAGCAGCGAGGTGCTGCGCAGCGGCGACGCGCACGACGCGCTGGCCGAGGAGTACGCCGTGATGGACCGCGCCGGGCGGGTGCAGGTGCCGCGCGAGTTCCGCGAGGCCCTGGCCCTGACCCGGCGGGTCCGGCTGGCGCTGGCCGAGGACCACGTCGAGATCCGGTCCGACCGCGACGCCGAGGAGCTGCCGTGAGCGTCGCGGACGGCGGCTTCGCCGCGGCGGCGATGGTCGAGGTCCGCGGGCTGACCCGCACCTACGGCAGCGGGCCCGGCACCGTGCACGCGCTGCGGGACGTCTCCTTCGACGTCGCGCCGGGCGAGATGGTGGCGGTCGTGGGCCGGTCCGGCTCCGGCAAGACCACGCTGCTCAACATGGTCGGCGGCCTCGACCGGCCGGACGCCGGGACCGTGCGCGTCGACGGCACCGAGGTCACCGGCCTCGACGACGACGGGCTGAGCCGGCTGCGGCGCGAGACCGTGTCCTACATCTTCCAGACCTTCGGGCTGATGCCGCCGCTCACCGCGGCCGAGAACGTCGGCGTACCGCTCCGGCTGCGTCGTACGCCGGTGCCCGAGCGCGAGGAGCGGGTCGCCCTGCTGCTCGACCTGGTCGGGCTGCGCGACCACGCCGAGCAGCGCCCGGCCGAGCTGTCCGGGGGGCAGCAGCAGCGGGTGGCCATCGCCCGCGCGCTCGCCGGGTCGCCGCGGCTGCTCATCGCCGACGAGCCGACCGGGCAGCTGGACGCCGAGACCGGGCTCGCGGTCATGGCGCTGCTGCGCGGCGTCGTGGAGTCCGAGGGGCTGACCGCGGTCGTCGCCACCCACGACCCGGTGATGATGTCGCTGGCCGACCGGGTGCTCACCATCGCCGACGGACGCGTCGAGGGGTGACGGCACCGACGTGCTGAGCCTGGTCCTGCGGCGTGCCCTCGGGCAGTACCGGCTGGTCGCCGCCGTGGTCGCGCTCGTCACCGTCGCGGCGACCCTGCTCGGCGTGTGCGCGCTGCTCCTCGGGCCGACCCAGGACCGGGCCTTCGACGCGCGAGCTGCAGCCCAGCCAGCCGCCGAGGACTTCGACATCGACGCGTTCCTCGTCACGGTGTGCGCAACGACGACCTCGTGGAGGTGCGCGAGACCGCGGCGGACCAGCTCCGCGAGGTCCTGGGGCCGCTCGACCCGGAGGTCACCGTGGTCGAGACCTCGCCGATGCGCGACCTCGTGAGCCACGGCGACTCGGCGGTCGGCTACCTCTCCGCCGGGGACGGGCTCGCGCCCCGGAGCCGAGCTGCTCTCGGGCCGCTGGCCGGAGAGCGCCACGGGCAGCTCGGCCGGGCCGACGGAGACGACCGTGCACGAGACCGCGGCGCGCCTGCTCGGCCTCTCGCTCGGCGACCGGGTCCGCCTGGGCGGGAACAGCGGGTTCGAGCGGCTGTCTACGACCCGATCACGCTGGTGGTCGTCGGCACGTTCCGCCCGGCAGTCGGACCTCGGGTGGGAGAGCGACCCGCTCACCGGCGAGGGCGTGGACCCCGACTACAGCGACGAGCGCGAGACCGAGGCGGCGTACGGACCGTTCGTGGTCGACGACGCGGCGTTCCTGGCCAGCGGGTCGCCGGTCGCCCGGCTGCGGGTGACGGCCCGGCCCGACATGACCCGGGCCGACCGTGTGTCGGTGACCGCCGCGGTCGAGGCGTACGACGGCGCCGGCGACCGGCTCGCGGCCGACCTCGCCGACCGCGTGACAGCTCACCCGGGTGGCCTCCCGCCTGCCGGACACCCTGGACCGGATCGAGGCCCAACGCGCCGCCGGTCGCTCGATCGTGCTCGTCGCGGTGCTGCTCGGGGCCGCGCTCTCGCTGGCGGCGCTGCTGCTCGCCGGCCGGCTCGTCGCCGCGGTCCGCGACGAGGAGCGGGTGCTGCTCGTGGCGTTCGGGGCCAGCCGGCGCCAGCAGCTGGTCGCGGCCGGGTTCGAGGCGGTGCTGCTGGCCCTGGTCGCCGCGGGGCTCGCGCTGCCGGCCGCGGCGCTGGTGCACTCGTGGCTCACCCACCTGGCCGGGCCGGCGGCGGCCGGGCTGACCCAGGCGCCGACCGTCACCGGCGGGCTGGTGCTGACCGTGCTCGGCTGCACCCTGGTCGCTCGCTCCGGTGCTGGTGCTGACCGCCGTCGACACGAGCACCACGTCCGCGGCCACCCGGCGCCGCTGGGCGCTGGCCCGCGCCGGTGCCGACTGGACCCTCATCGTGGCGGCCGTGGTGGTCGGCGCGTCCTCGCGTGGTGGCAGCTGCGCGGCCAGCCGGACACGACCGCCGGCCGTGGCGACGTCACGCTCACCCTCGCGCCGGTGGTCTGCCTGGTCGCCACCACCCTGGTCGTGGTGCGGCTGGTGCCGGTGCTGCTGCGCGCCGCCTCCCGGCTGGCCCTCCGCTCGCCGGCCCTGGTGCTGCCGCTGTCGGTCCAGCAGGCGGCCCGGCGTCCGCACCCGGGCACGGCCATGGTGCTGATCGCGGCCGCGGTCGCGGCGGCGACGTTCGGGCTCGGGCTCCGCTCGACCTGGGAGCGCTCGCAGGTCGACCAGGCCGACCTGCGGGTCGGCACCGACCTGAGCCTCGACCGTGCCCACGACGCCGACCGGGGCCGATGCGGCGGCCGTGCTCGCCGCGGTCGAGGGGCGGTCCGCGGCCGTCTCGGCGGTCGATCGACCGACCGGTGGCCATCGGCCGCTACGTCGGCACGGCGGACGCGCCGCCGACCCTGGTCGCCGTCGACAGCCACGTGGCCGGTGACCTGCTCCGCGGCCGGCTCGACGACGGCACCTGGGGCGGCGCTCGCCGCGCGGCTGGACCCGGGTCCGGCCGTCACCGGACTGGCCCTCGCCGACGGCGCCACCACCCTCCGGGGGCGGTCGGCCGGCGCGCTGCCGATCACGGCGACCGCCACCGCCGTGGTGGAGGGCACGACCGGCCTGCGGCACACGCTCACCGCCGCGCCGGTGCCGCTGGACGGCCAGGTCCACCCGCTGACCTGGAGCGAGCCGGTCGACGACGGGCTCCGGCTGGTGGCGCTGGCGCTGCACCTGGACGGGCCGTCGTCCCCGGGCGCGGACGAGATCGCTGCGGCAGACGTCGACCTCACGGTGACCGTGCCCGGCGGCGCGGCGACGGACGGGTCGACGACTGGTACGCCCAGCCCCAGGACGAGACCCGGTCGACGACCCGTCCGTCACCGTCGAGCCCGGCGCGGACGGCATCCGGCTGCGGACCGGCGCCGTGGTGGACACCGGTCGGCTGCACGACGGCGGCGGGGACCTGCTGGTCACGTCCTTCGCCGCGCCGGACCGGCGTACCGGTGGCGCTGTCCGAAGACCTCGCCGACGCCATCGACGCCAAGATCGGCGACTCGCTCGACGGGCAACGTCGGCGCCACCCCGCTTCCTCTGAAGGTCGTCGCGGTGGTGCCCGACGTGCCGTCGGCGCCGGGCCGGCCGGCGGTGCTCGCCGACGTCGACGCCGTCTCGCGCAGCCTGATCGCCGGCGGCGCAGCTGGAGCCGTTCGTGGATGCCTGGTGGGTCGGCGAGCCCACGGCGCAGGCGGAGCGGGCCCTGGGCGAGCTCGGACCTCGGGGAGGTGGTCACCCGAGCCGAGGTGACCGACGACCTGGCCCGCGGGCCGTTCGAGATCATCGTGCCGACGGTGCTGACCACGCTCGTGGTGGCCGCGGTGGTGCTGCTCCTGGCCGGGATCGCCCTGGTCACCGGTGCGGACCAGCGCCGCCGGGCGGTCGAGCTGACCCGGCTGCGTGCCCTCGGGCTGCCCCGACGCGGCGCCCGGCGGTTGCTGCTGGCCGAGCACGCGACGTTCCTGGTGCCGCTGGTGCTGCCTCGGCTTCTGCGTCGGCGTGGCCGCGTCGTGGGTGCTCGGCACCGCTGATGGTCCGCTCGGACCTGGGCGCGGCCCCGGTGCCGGCCGCGGTGGCGGACTGGCCGTGGGTCACCGCCGCGCTGGTGCTCGGTGGCGCGCTGCTCGGGTCCGCGCTCGTGACCTGGGTGGTCGTGGTGCGCCAGGTGCGCGCCTCGGACCGGGCCGGGCTGCGGACGGGGGACTCGTGATGCGTGCGGGTGCCCGGTTCAGGTGCACCGGCCCACGGTGCGCGGACGGCTCCGGGTCGACCGCGGGCTGCTGGTGCTCATCGGGGCTGGTCGTGGCCCTGGCCTCGGCCCTGCTGGCGGCGGTCTGGCCGCTGACCGTGCGCACCGCTGACGAGGCGATGGCCGACAGCGTCCGCGAGGTCGGCCCGGGCGCGCTCGGTGGTGGCGACCGTGCCGCAGCCGCCGTTCGACGGCGACGCGCCACCGGTTGCCGGATGCCGTCGAGAGGTTCGCGCGTGACATCGCCGACCACCCGAGACATGATCCCCGAGCGGCTCGCGTCGGTGGTGCGGCCGCAGCCTCGCCTCGCTCATCTCGCCGGCGCTGTCGGTGTCCGGTCCGGGACCGAGACGGTACCTGCGGCTGGTCTACGTCCAGTCGCCGACCGAGCCGCCGGCGGTGACCTGGGTCGCGGGCTCTGCCCCGCAGTCGAGCGCCGGGCCCGGCGAGGACGCCATCGTCCTGTCCGCCGAGGACCCGCCGTGGCCGGTGCAGGTCGGGCTGTCCGAGCGGGCCGCCGTCGCGCTCGACGTCGAGCCGGGCGACCGGCTCACCGTCGAGGACCAGTACGGCCAGGACGTCGACGTCCGCATCAGTGGCATCTACTCCCCGGACGACCCGGACGACCCCGCGTGGACGGTCGCGCGCGAGCTGCTCAGCCCGGCGGTCGGCACTCCGACGGCGTCGAGCGCACCTCGGTGGCGGCGCTGGTCTCGCCGGAGTCGCTGCCCGACCTGCGGATCGCCGTACCGTCCGACGAGCTGACCGCAGCGCATCACCTTCCTGCCCGACCCGGAGCGGGTGCGCTGGGAGCAGTCGCTCGGACCTGCGGCGCGACGTGGTCGAGCTCAAGGCCATGCCCGGCCTGACCGCCGGCGAGCGTCGGCTGGGACAGCGCGCTGGACCGGGTGCTCGACGACGCGTCGGCGCAGGTCGCGAGACGCGCGGGGGCGGGCGCAGGTGCTCCTGGTCGGGCTGCTCGCCACGGCGATCGCTCACCCTGGTCCTCGCCGCCCAGCTGCTGGCGCGCCGGCGCGCCGGTCCGCTCACGCTCGCCCGCGAGCGGGGCGCGACGCTGGTGGGCGTCGGCGCCGAGCTCGCGGTCGAGTCGCTGCTGGTGGCGGTGGCCGGCGCAGCCGTCGGGCTCGCGGTCACCGCGACGCTGCTCGGGTCGGTCGGCGGGCGGTGGGTGCTGCCCGTCGTCGCTGGTGGCGGTGCTGGCCGCCCCGGTGCTCGGCACCGTCGAGGCCGGCCGGGCCACGAGCGTCCGTCGGGTGCCCGCCAACCGTGCCGCTCGGCGCATCGCCGAGCGACGGCGACAGGTGCGGCGCGTGGTGCTGGAGGCGGCGGTCGCTCGGGTTGGCCGGCCTCACGTTCGTCGCCCTGCGGCAGCGCGGCCCGGTCGAGGGCGACCTCGCCCCGGCCAGCACGCCCACCGTGTGGGCGCTGGTCGGCGCGCTCGTGCTGGTCCGCGTCCTGCCGCCGCTGGTGCGGCGGGTCGCTGCGGCGGACGGGTCGCTCGGCGGGCCGGCTGCGGTTCTTCGTGGCGGCCCGGGTCGCCGGCGGCGGGCTGCGCGCTCTGCCGCTGGTCGTCGTGGTGGTCGCGGTGGCCCAGCTCGTGCTCGGCACCTCGCTGGCCGCGACCCAGCAGCGTGGCCAGGAGTCGGGAGCCCTGCTCGCCGTCGGCGGTGACGCCCGGCTCAAGGCGGTGCCCGCCTCGAGAGGTCGCGGACAGGGCCGCCGCGGTCGGCCGAGGCGCCCGGCGTGCGGGCCGCGGTCGCCGGCCGGGTCGCCGACGGGACGCTGGCGTCCTCGGTGTCCACGGGCGCATCGGTGCGGCTGGTGGTCGTCGACGCCCGCGCCTACGAGCGGCTGCTGGCCGCGAGCGACCTGCCCGACGCGCCGCAGCTGGAGCGGCTGACGGCCACGGGCGGCGAGGACGCGCCGGTGCCGGCCCTGCTGCTCGGAGGCCCGCCGGGTCTCGAGAACGGGCTGCACGTGCGCTGGGGTGCGGACGACGACGTGGCGCTCGACGTGGTCGGCGAGGCGCCGCGTGTCGACGCCACCACCGACCCCGTGGTCGTCGTCGACGCCGCCGCCTTCGCCGCGGCCGGCGCGCTCGCCGACCCCGACACCATCTGGGCGGTGGGGCCGGGCGCCCCCGAGGCGCTGCGCGCAGCGGCCGAGGAAGACCCGGCCGACACCGTGCTGACGCTACGACGAGGCGCTCACCGGTCTCCGCGACGCGCCGCTGCCCGCGGCGCTGGTGCACCTGGCCGTCGCGGCCTCGCTGCTGCTGCGTGCTGCTGGCCGGGCTCGGCGTGGTGCTCGGTGCCGCGGTCGACGCCCCTGCCCGCGCCACCGCGCTCGGTCGGCTGCGCTCGCTCGGCCTCGCCGACCGCGAGCTGCGCCGGGTGCTCGCCGGCGAGCTGCTGGTGCCCGTCCTCGCCAGCGTGCTGACCGGTCTCGTGGTCGGCGTCGCCACCGCCTGGGCGACCTTCGGCTCTGCTCGGGCTCGAGGAGGTGACGGGTCAGAGCGAGACCCCGCAGCTCGTCGTACCGCTGTGGACCTGGCTGGCCGCCGTCGCCCTGCCCGTGGTGGCGCTGCTCCTCGCTGCGCACCAGAGCCGCCGGCTCCGGCGAACCAGCTTGGCGCTCCTGCTGCGCACCGGCGACTCCGGCTAGCTAGTCGCCGTTCGTGATCGCCCAGACCACCGCGACGTCGAGGGCGATGATGATCAGGGCCCAGAGCGGGTAGTAGGGCAGCCACATGAAGTTGGCGAACATCGAGAGGCCCACGAGCACGATGGCCGTCCATCGTGCCCACGTGGCTCCCACGAAGAGGAAGTAGCCGACGACGGCCAACCCGATGCCGAGCAGCAGGTGGATCCAACCCCACGCCGTGACGTCGAACTCGAAGGTGTACTCACTGCCGACGACGTAGAACTCGGAGTTGGCCAGGGCGACAAGGCCCTGGAGGGCCTGGAAGACGCCGGCGACGATCATGATGGTGGCGGCGAAGACGGTCAGGCCCTTGGCCCAGGTGCGCTCCGCCGGACTGAGCTGAGACATGGATTCCTCCTCGGTCGCATTGCCCTTCTCCACGCCACTATGACCCTGCAGCGGGGCGTGGTGCGGGGGACGCGCCGACGTCGATGCCGGCCCGACGGGTCGTCAGTCGCTGACGGCCTGGCGGACCTGGTCGAGCATCGCCTGCTCGCCGTCGCTGATCCGCTTGGCGTGGAAGCCCATGAACCCACCGTCCTTGGCTGCCTCGGCGGCCGCCTGGGCGCTCGCCGTCAGCCAGGCGCCGTACGCCTTGGCCTCTTCGGGCGTGGCCTTGGCCGCGACGAGCGCTTGGACGGCGCGGAGCTCGTCGAGGATCTGGCTGCCGGACGCAGGCTTGTAGCCCTTGAGGGGGTGCTTCCTCTGTTGCGTCATCGTCTGGACGTCGAGGGCCACCTCGGTCAGCAGCTGCTCGCGGCTCGGGGGGTTGGTGGCGGACTTCAGCGTGGCCATCGTCTCCTTGGCCGCCTCGATGGGGCCGCCGGGGTCGGCCAGGGAGATCGCCAGCCCGGCCACGAAGGGCCCGCGCACGATCCTGGTCCACTCCTCCTCGGTGAAGGTGTCCTTCGTCGTCACGTGATTCCTACTTTCTCTGGGGCAGGCGGATTCGTGGGAGAGGGTGTCAGGAAGTGCTCGGCGTGAGGTGCACGGGCTCGCCGAACGTGTCCTCGACGGACAGCCAGCCCGCCGGCGAGTACCTCCAGCGCCGGATGCCTTCGGTCACGGTGAGCACGCCCGACTCCTCATCGATCGTGTAACGGGCGTCCTCGCCGGAGTAGGACAAAGGGCTGTGGCTCGGCAGCGTGACGGTGAACTCCATGGGGACAAGACTGGCATGACTCAGGCCGGCCCGACTCAGAGGCCGAGCTCGATCACCGCGGCCAGCACCGTGAAGCCCGCGACGACGCCGACCACGACGCAGCCGGTCCACAGCCAGCGTTCCCACACGGCTCCGCCTCTAGATCAGAAGTTACTCACTTGACCTAGTAGACAATAGCGGCTCACGCGTGCGGATCGCGGTCGCGGATCCGGTCGGCCATCGAGCGCATCACCTGCAGGGCGAAGGTCGGTGTCTCGTGCACGAGGAACAGGAACGCCTTGTCGTCGATGACGGCCAGGACGCTCGGCTCGGTGGCGATGGCGGTGAGGCTGCGCGGAGCCTCGCTCACGATGGCCAGCTCGCCGAAGGTGTCGCCGGGCTCGAGCACACCGAGGCTCTGCTCGCCCTTGCGCAGCTCGACGGCGCCGGAGATGAGGCCGTACATCTCCGCGCCGGTGTCGCCCTCGGCGAAGACGGTCGCGCCAGCGGGGACCTCACGTTGTTCCTTGGCGTTGATGAAGACGGCTCGGATGCCCATGGGGCGGATCCTGGCACGCGGTGGTCGCCGCCAGAAGGTGAGCGGGCCGTTCGACGCCCAAGGTTCGCGCTGCGCTCACCCACGCGTCACCTGGCGTCAATCCAGGAACAGGCAGAGCGGGTGCCCGGCCGGGTCGAGCACCACCCTGAGGTCGTCGCGGGGTTGATGGTCGGCCGGTCTGCCGCCGGCCGCCACGGCCACCTCGAGTGCGGCGGCGAGCGCCTCCTCGGACGACTGCCCCGGCAACGGCGTCACCCGGACGTCGAGGTGGATCATCTTCTGCTGGAGGTCACCCTGCTCCGGCCACGTGGGGGATCGGTACGACGGCTCGGCCTGGAACGAGAGCCCGATCCCGCCGTCCGGGTTGCGCATCATCACCCAGTCGGGCTCGGTGAACGTGGGTTGCCAGCCCAAGAGGGCGCCGTAGAAGCCGGCCATCGCGTGGGCGTCGTCGCAGTCCAGGCACACGGTCCTGACCGCGATGTCGGGTCGGGTCATGGACACCGGACCTTACGCGCCCCCGCACGCCGCCTACGGGAGCGCGCCCCGTCCGGGTCAGCCCCAGAGCGCTCGGCCGACGGCGTCACCGGCCCATCCGGCGTAGCGCTTCGGCGACCAACCGCGTTCCTGCACCATCAGCGCGTGGAGCTGGGGGCTGAGCAGGCCGTAGACCACGTCGGACGCCCGTCGGGTGGTCACCCCGATCGCGAGCGGACGCCTGCTCCGGAGCTTCGCCACGAGGTCCGATGCCGCCTTGGAGCGGGCGGCCTCGTACCGGCGGAGCACCTCGTCGGCGGCTGCGTCCCGAGGCCCGGCAGCCGCGGCCGCCAGGGCCAGGGGACCGGTGCTCTCCAGCTGGCGACAGGCGCCCTCGACCAGCTCGGCCAGGGCCCGGTCCGGATCCGTCTCCCTGGGTCGAGGATCCGGATCCGGAGTTGCGGCCTCGATGGCCGCCTGGAGCAGGTTGGCCTTCGTGTGGAAGGCGAAGTAGACGCTCTGGACCGACATGCCGGCACCCGCGGCGACGCCTTCCATGGTGGTCCCGGCGTAGCCGACCCTGGTGAAGAGGTCCGTCGCGGATCGCACCATTGCTTGGCGATTCTCGTGTGCCCGTTGGCGTCTGGCGTCGATCGGACGGCTGGAACGAGGGTGGTCGACCATGGGTTCAGCCTACTTGAGTGACACATTAGAGTGTGACTCTAAAGTGACTCACGGCTGTTGGACGTGGAGCGCTCCATGGTCCGTCCTCGCAGCAGCTCCGGACCCGGCAACGGACCTGGCCGGCTGGCGACCTTCCCCTGAAATCGAAGGACCCCCTGCGGGGGGCCACAGGGGGTCTGTCGCACTGGTTGGGGGGGAATCCAGTGCGTGAATCTCACGGTTGCCGGGGGGGTTTGACGCCCGCGAGACTTGTTAACTTCGATCGAGGAGCGGGATCTTGGTTTGCCCCTCGATGTTGACTCAACTTTACAACGTGGGCACTTTCGCGGGGCCGAATCAGCCATTTCGGACACCGTCTCACCCAGTGGTCTAGCACACCTCGAAAGGGCCTCTGACCTGCGAAAACGTGCCGTCCTGGGGTGCCTGGGGATGCGGATGCTGGACGAGCGTCAAAAGTCAAGATCGACTTTTTGTCAGACCCGCTCCACGATGGTCCTCGACCGGACTAGTCAGCCGGCCACCTGTGAGAGGGAGAATTGACATGGCTCGTCGGAGCAAGCTCGCCATCGCGGCAGTCGCCGCGGCAATCGTCGCCAGCATGGGCGCCACCTCGGTGGCCGTTGCCCCTGACAGTGCGCCGACCTTCGCTAAGCGCGACACCGGCAACTGGTGCTGCTGACTCCCTGACGACCCGGCGGTCTGGTGCTTCTGTCTCAGCACTTGCTGGTTGCTCGATCCGTGGGCGTGACTGCGCAACCCGTCGAAGCGGCGGCGCTCTCGTATGCGTCGCGCGCAGCGTCGAGGTCGCCGACATCCTCGAGCAGTCCCGCCAACTCGAACCACAGTTGAGCCGCGCCCGCGATCGGAGCCGACTCCGGTCAGAGTCATCGAGTACGCTTCGCGGTAAGCGCGAGCTTCGCCCTTCGACGCTCTCGCGCGGCCGCAGCATCTGTCCCTCCAAGCGCCTTCGCGTCCGCGGCGATCATGCGGTGATTGTCGCGTAGATCGTCTCGTGTACTCGCGCGCTCATCACGTGAGCGGTCGTCAACCTCGCCCTGCCAGGTAGAGTGCGCCGACGCCTGGGCGAGTTCGTTGCGGCCGATGTCCACGCGGGCCGGCGCTGCACCACTGAACTCTGCAGCCGCGGCTTGCGAGGTGCTCCTGGGCCTCGTCGATCTGCGGCGGATCCATCCGCAGCTGCATGATCGCCGAGCTGGGTGCGCAGACGGCCGAGGTTGCGACCGTCCTGTCCCTCGGCCAGCAGGGCAGCGCGCGCTCGGCGAGCGGGATCGCGTCGCGGACCGCAGCCCTGGGCGTGCCTCCATGATGCTGGCGTTCCAGTAGGCCGAGGCGCGAGCGGTCGGCGACTCGAGCGTCTCGGCCTTGGTCGACGGCCTTGCGGCAGACGCGAACGGCCTGGCTGGTGTCGCCGCGCTCGAAGTAGGCGGCGGCCAGGGTGACGGCCATCTGCACGGCCTCGTCGGAGGTGTCGAGCGGCGTGTCCGCCAGCTGCTCGAGGATCATCTCGCCGACCTCGACGGCCTTGGAGAAGTCGCCCGACTCGCGGTAGCAGCGGCTCAGCGCGATGCCGACCTTGATCTGCATCACGGTGCCGACGCGCGGCGAGAGCAGCGTCTCGAGCTCGATGACGGCGTCGTCGACGAGGCCCTGGGCCTCGAGTGCGCGGGCGACCAGGAAGCGAGCGCGGTAGACGTGCTCCTTGAGGGCAGCCGCCTCGGCTAGCCTCGCAGGCGTCACGGGCCTTCAGCTCGGCGGTCGGGGCGTCACCCGACTCGAGCGACAGCTCGGCGAAGTCGAGGGTCAGCTTGATCTGCTCGAGCTCCTGCGGCGCCACACCCATGAGCAGCTGCTCCACGGGGGTGCCGAGGCGGACGCACAGATCGGTGAGCACCTGGAGGTTCGGGCGACGATGCCCGGACTCGATGCGGGAGACGTAACCCACCGACACGTCGGCGCCGGCGAGGTCGGTCTGGGTCATTCCCTTGGCCACGCGCGCGGCGCGCAACCGATGACCCAGCTCGGCTGGGTCGATCTTCCTCAGCAGGTCCGCCTGACGGGCATCCATGTGCGCCAGTGTGACCGAACGGGGGCGAATCCGGTCAAAAACGGCATTTCTCGTACCTTGCCCGCTCAGATGGCGAACTGGTCCAGACAGGCCCTCGAGGGCCGCCGAAGCGCTTCCAGGGCACCATCCTCACCCGGCCCATGCGCACTCCGCAGGGCAACCGCAGGGTCATTTCGGGTCAAATCGGTGACGCCTGGGCCATGGCCCCGATGGCCCGAAGGGACTAGATCTGGGTCATCTTTGCGCTGGGTCCGTCATGTGGGACGGCTCATCCGGGTGTTTGTCCCGAGTGGTGTGGGCGGCCCGGCACCTGGCGGCCACCCGCTCGGGCTGACGGCGACCTCGGTGACCAGACCACCAAAGCGGGCCGAACGCGACGGCCGCGGCGGTGGACCTCAGAAGCGCGGCAGGTAGTGGCGCACGTCGACCGGGAGCTCGTCGGTGTCCCACGCGAGGAGGATCCGGTCCGGGGCCTCGTGGTGGTACGGCTCGGTCGGCAGGTTCACGAAGTGGGCGTCCGCGCCCCCGATGTTGACGAGCAGGTGCCAGACGCCGACGGGGATGCGGATCTGCCGCACGTGGCCGGTCGAGAGCACCACCGCCTGCGTCTGGCCGTGGGTCGACGACCCGGCCCGACCGTCGTGCAGCAGGACGAGGAGCTCGCCGACGATCAGCGTGTAGCGATCGACCTTCACCTCGTGCCGGGCCCAGCCCTTGGTCTGACCGGGGCGCACGGTGTCGGCGTAGGCCCAGATGACGGGCTCGGTCCCCAGCGCGGGGTCCAGGTTGTGGATCTCGAAGAGGGCTCCCCGGTGGTCGATGTGGCTGACGGGGGTGTGCGTGACCACGCCGTCGATGGGGACGCGCGTCGGCACGCCCTCGGGCGTCACGGTCTGGACGTCGCGTTCCCCTGGACCGGTGTTCTCAGCCTCCACGGGGTTCATCCTGGCCGAGCGACCAGGCGACGCAGACGCTGGGTCACCCGCCATGTGAGCGACCGCTCGAGGGAGCTCTCGAGCTTCCGCAGCCGCTGCCGCGACCTGCGGGCTCGGCGCCGGGCCCGGTCGCCCGCGGCCTCGGCCGCGAGGAGGATCTCGGCCTGGTGCGCGAGCTGCCGCTCCTGGCCGGCCGCGTGCTCCTCCAGCCGGTCGGCGCGTGAGGTCGCGGAGTTCGCCTCCAGTGCGAGCCGGTCGGCCTCCGCCCGCAGCTCGACGAGCCGAGCCTGGAGGACGTCCTCGGCGGCGGCGCGCTCGCGGGCGGCGTAGCGACTGAGCGGGACGAGCATCCGGCCGGCCTCGAGGCCGACCACGGCACCCACGGCGTCGAGCGGTGCCGCCGCCTCGTCCGTACGCCAGTCGGAGCACGGGTGCGGCACCACTGCCGCTGTGCGTCCCGCGAGAGCCTCGAGCGGACCGTGCCAGTGCTGGTCGAACCACGTCTCCCGCCAGACGTTGAGGAAGCCGCGCAACGTCGTCGGCGCGGACTGGCTGCCGGTGTGCCGCAGCCGCGCGCCGGGGACCAGCGCCACGGCGTACCCGTGGCAGCGCAGGTGGGTGCAGTAGTCCTTGTCGACGTGGTTGAGCGGCCACAGGCGCGGGTCCGGTCCTCCGACCTCGTCGAAAACGGCGGTCCTGGTGAGGAAGCCCTTGCTCGTGACCCAGTCGTACGTCGTCACCTCCGCGGGGAGGCTCTCGCCGGTGGTGTCGGTCTCGTTCCACTCTGCGACGGCGCCGGGCGGCTCGGCCCGGCCGGCGTTGGTCACGACCACGCGGCCCGAGTCGTCCACGCGCACCGAACCGAAGCCGTCGAGCTCGGGGTGGGCATCGGCAGCGTCGACGAGCGCGTCCAACCAGCCGGGCTCGGGCAGCATGTCGTCCTGGACCCAGACCAGGAGCTCGGCGTTCGTGAGCGCCCGGGCGCGGTGGAGCCCACCGGGCCAGCCGACGTTGGTGGGGGCCAGGTCGACCGCCAGTCCCTGGAGCAGCTCCGTCACGTCGTCCGGCATCGGGTGCACGCCGTCCTGGGTGTCGGCGTTCACCACCAGGGCGACCGTGAAGTCGTGCCGCGACCCGTGTCGTCGGAGGGCTTCGAGGCACGCGCGGAGCCGCGGCGGGGTGCCGAGCGTGACGACGGTCAGGCAGACCCGCACGTGGGCGTCGAACGGCACGAACATGTGACCTGGAACGTACCGCGCCGCGACCGGTGGCTGGGTCAGATCCAGCGGGTGAACCAGATGCGGTCCAGCCACTCGCGGTGGGTGAGCAGCTGGTCGGTGTAGATCGGCCAGAACCACGCGAAGTTGAGCAGCACGAGCACGAAGAAGGCGCCCGACACGATCACCCCGACCGTCCGTCGTGGGGTCGGTGTGGCCGACGTCCCCAGCATCCGGCCCATCAGCAGCGTGATGGCCATGATCATGAAGGGGATGGTGATGATCGCGTAGAAGGCGAAGATCGGTCGGTCGTCGTACTGCAGCCAGGGCAGCCAGGTCGACAGCGTGCCGATGACCGCGACGCCGTACCTCCAGTCCCGTGCGCCCACCCACAGCGCCGCCGCGACGAGCACGGCCAGGCAGCCGCCCCACCACAGGGCCGGCGTGCCGAGCAGCGTGATCACCCGCAGGCAGTCGCTGCCCTTGGGGGCGTCGCAGCCCTGCGTGCCGGGCTGGATCGCGGTGTCGGCGTCGACGCCCACCGATCGGTTGAGCAGCAGCCACCCCGACGGCTTCGAGGCGTACGTGTGGGTGGAGCAGTTCAGGAAGTGCGTGTGGAACGTGTAGACGTCCTGGTGGTAGTACCAGAGCGACCGCAGGGACTGGACGACCTCGCCCATGCCGCTCGCGTCGGGCTCGCTCGCGGTGGGCCAGCGGGCCTTGCTGTCGGGGTTGTCGGAGACGTACGACTTGTCGTTGCAGTGACCTTGGCCGGTGTACTGCGTGTACTGCGACGAGGACAGGTCCTTCTCGTACTGCGACGCGTGCATCAGCCAGCCCGTCCAGGTGGCCACGTAGACGATGACCCCCACCAGGACCACGCTGACGAACGCGGGGATGCCGTCGGCGAGCACCGACCTCAGGAACGCGCCACGGACCCCGAAGGAGCGCCGCGCCCCGACGCTCCAGAAGAACGTGAGCAGCCCGAACGCCGCGAGCGGGTAGACCGCCTCCCACTTGGTGCCGCACGCCAGCCCCCAGGTGGCACCGGCCGCGACGAGCCAGGGCCGCCAGAGCAGGCCGCGGACGGGTCCGGTGCCGCGGGTGACGTGCCCGCCGTCGGGCTCGAGCAGGCGAGCGAGCCGGGCGCGCGTCCAGTCGCGGTCCGCCACGTGGCAGTGCACGGCCAGCAGGATGAAGAACGCCACGAAGATGTCCAGCAGCGCGATCCGCGAGAGCACGAAGTGCAAGCCGTCGAAGCACAGCAGCAGGCCCGCCACCACGCCGAGCAGGGTCGAGCCGGTCATCCGGCGGACGAGGCGGACCAACACGACGACCATCAGCGAGCCCACGACGGCCGCGGCGATGCGCCAGCCGAACGGGTCCATGCCGAAGGCCTTCTCGCCCAGCCCGATCAGCCACTTCCCGAGGTCTGGGTGGACCGCCATCGAGGCGTTGTCCTTCCACAGCCCGTCGGGGTTCCCGGCCAGGATCGCGGCGTTCGCCTTGGTGCCGTCGCCGTACTCGCGGGCGTACCCGAAGTGCAGCAGCGACCACGCGTCCTTGGCGTAGTAGGTCTCGTCGAAGAGGAACTCGTGCGGCGTGCCCAGCTTCCACAGCCGCAGGAACAGCGCCAGCAGGCCGACCGAGATGGCACCCACCCAGCCGACGAACGGGTCCTCCGTACGCAGCCGACCGACAGCCCGTCGGGTGGCCGACGGGACGACGCGGCCGTCGGAGGTACGCGAGAGCCCGGAGCGTTCGTCGGGGCGCTGGGGCGGCCTCACCGGCGCGGCGGTCGTCACGGTCGGCAAGACTACGGGCGTGCTGGTTCTCGCAGCGACGCCGATCGGGCGCGTCGACGACGCCTCGCCGCGCCTGGCGCACGAGCTGGCCACCGCCGACGTGGTCGCCGCCGAGGACACCCGGCGGCTCGGGCGGCTGACCCGCGAGCTCGGCGTGACCGTGACCGGCCGGGTGGTCTCGTACTTCGAGGGCAACGAGACCGCCCGCACCCCCTCGCTCGTCGAGGCCATGCTCGCCGGCGAGCGGGTGCTCCTGGTGACCGACGCGGGGATGCCCAGCGTGTCCGACCCGGGGTACCGGCTGGTCGCGGCCGCCCTCGAGGCGGGTGTCGAGGTGATCGCCGTCCCCGGCCCCTCGGCCGTGCTCACGGCGCTGGCGGTCTCGGGGCTCCCGGTCGACCGCTTCTGCTTCGAGGGCTTCCTGCCCCGCAAGGCAGGGGAGCGGGCCCGACGACTGGCCGACCTGACCACCGAGCAGCGCACGATGGTGTTCTTCGAGGCGCCGCACCGCACCGAGACGGCGCTCGGGGCCATGGCGGAGGCGTTCGGGTCCGACCGTCCAGCCGCCGTCTGCCGCGAGCTGACCAAGACCCACGAGGAGGTACGCCGCGGCCCGCTGGGCGACCTGGTCGCCTGGGCCGCCGAGGGCGTCCGCGGCGAGGTCACCGTCGTCGTGCAGGGCGCCACCGACGTCCGTACCGTCGGCCCCACCCCCGACGACTGGCGCGCCGCCGTGGCCGCCCTGGAGTCGGAAGGTACGTCGCGCAAGGCCGCCATCGCCGACGTCGCTCGGGCCGCCGCCGTCCCCAAGCGCGAGGTGTACGACGCCGTTCACCGTGCGCCTTCGGGATAGTCCGTGACGAAACTGTCGTCCTGGAACGTTTCACTGCGACAGTTTCGTCACGGACTATCCCGGTGCGGCTGTGGATAAGTTGGCGGCGTGACCGAGGAGCCGACGCGGAGGCGGGCGGGGACGACGGAGGACGGGTCGCGGCGGGACCGGGAGCGGCCGCCGTTGCCGGAGCCGCTGCCGCACCCCGTGGTCGACAACCACTGCCACCTCGACATCGCGGACGGCCCCGACGGTGACCACTGGTTCACGACCGAGGACGCGATCGCCGCGGCGACCGGGGTCGGCGTCCCCCGCATCGTGCAGATCGGCTGCGACCTGCCCGGCGCGCGGTGGGCGGTGGAGGCCGCGGCGTCGTACGACGCCCTGGTCGCCGGCGTCGCGCTGCACCCCAACGAGGCGCCCCGACTGGCCGCGACCGGCGACCTGGACGCGGCACTGGAGGAGATCGAACGCCTCGCGCAGGCCCACGACAAGGTTCGCGCGGTCGGCGAGACCGGGCTCGACCACTTCCGTACCGGACCGGAGGGGCGGGCGGCGCAGGAGGAGTCGTTCAGGCGGCACATCGACCTGGCCAAGCGGCTCGACAAGACGCTGGTGATCCACGACCGCGACGCCCACGACGAGGTGCTCGAGGTGATCGACAGCGAGGGCGCACCCGAGCGCTGGGTGATGCACTGCTTCTCGGGCGACGTGGACTTCGCGCGGCAGTGCCTGGACCGCGGTGCGTACCTCTCCTTCGCCGGCACGGTGACGTTCAAGAACGCCCAACGGCTGCGCAACGCGCTCGTGGTGGTCCCCGCCGACCGACTGCTGGTCGAGACCGACGCGCCGTACCTCACCCCCGCGCCGTACCGCGGTCGCCCCAACGCGTCGTACCTGGTCCCGCACACGATGCGGGCCATGGCGGAGGTCCGCGGGGACGACCTGGAGGCGCTCTGCGTGGCTGTGAGCCTCGCCACGGACGCCGCCTACGGGGGCGCCTGGTAGCCCAGAAACGGCGTGCGGGCATTTGTCGACAATCCCGGTGGTCGTTATCGTCTCGTGATTGTTGGCCGGATTCGATCGGGGGAAGCAGGAACACACGATCCGGAACTTCTACGTTCGGAGTGTTTTGTTTCTCAAGCTCGACAACCTGAGTCGCAAGCGCGGCCTGCTCGCCGTCCTCGTGGCGCTGGTGGCCCTCGCGGTCGCCGGTACCACCGTCGCGTACGCGTCCATGACCAAGTCCGTGACCCTGTCGGTCGACGGTGAGTCCCAGCAGGTGACCGCCCTCGGCGGCACCGTGGGTGACCTCCTCGACGCCGAGGGCATCGAGATCCGCGACCACGACCAGGTCGCTCCCGGCCTCGACGACGAGATCACCGAGGGCACCAAGATCAGCGTCCGGTACGCCCGCCAGCTGGCGCTGAACGTCGACGGCAACGAGCAGACCTACTGGGTGACGGCGACCACCGTCGACGGCGCCCTGCAGCAGATCGGCCGGGCCTTCACCGGCGCCGCCCTGTCCGTCAGCCGCGGCGCAGGCATCGACCGCGGTGGCCTGGCCCTCGAGGTCGCCACCCCGAAGCGCGTCACCCTCAAGGTCGGCGCCGCGAAGGCGAAGACGAAGAACGTCGCCGCGCTGGACGTACGCGACCTGCTCGAGAACCTCGAGGTCCGGGTCGACAAGGACGACAAGGTCGAGCCCGCCCTCGGCGCCACCCTCGACGACGGCGACAAGGTCGTGGTCACTCGCGTCAAGACGGTCACCAAGCGCGTGAAGCGCGAGGTCGTCGAGCACGGCACCGTCGAGCAGTCCGACGACACCATGGACAAGGGCACCACCAGCGTCGTCCGTGAGGGCGAGGACGGTGCTGCGCGACGTGACGTACGAGATCACCTTCCGCAACGGCCACCTCGTCGTCCGCAAGGTGCTGCGCCAGCGGGTGCATCGCCAAGCCAGTCGCCACGCATCGTCACGGTCGGCACCCGCGAGGTCGTGACCACGAACTTCGCCGGCGGCAGCACCGTCTGGGACGCCCTCGCGCGGTGCGAGTCCGGCGGCAACTGGGCCACCAACACCGGCAACGGCTACTACGGCGGCCTGCAGTTCTCGCTGGGTACCTGGCAGGCGTACGGCGGCAGCGGGCTCCCGAGCAACGCCAGCCGCGAGACGCAGATCGCCATCGCCACCAAGGTGCGCGACGCCTCGGGCGGGTACGGCGCGTGGCCGGCGTGTGCCGCCAGCCTGGGCCTGCCTCGCTAGGTTGAGTCTCATGCCCACCGCCGGTCCGAGACTCCTCGGGCCGGCGGAGGTCCGTCAGCTCGCCGCCGAGCTCGACCTGCGGCCGACCAAGCAACGCGGGCAGAACTTCGTCATCGACGCCAACACCGTGCGACGCATCGTGCGCGAGGCGGGCGTCGGGGCCGACGACGTGGTGCTCGAGGTCGGTCCCGGCCTGGGCTCGCTGACCCTGGCCCTCCTCGGGGTGGGCGCCCGCGTCGTGGCCATCGAGATCGACGAACGGCTCGCCACGCGACTGCCCGTCACCGTCGCCGAGCACGCCCCGGAGGCGCTCGACCGCCTCCACGTCGTCACGGCGGACGCGCTGCGCGTCACCGAGGTCCCCGGGCCGCCGCCGACCACCCTGGTTGCCAACCTCCCGTACAACGTCTCGGTCCCGGTCCTGCTCCATCTCCTCACGCTGCTGCCCTCCCTCGAGCGCGGTCTCGTCATGGTGCAGGCCGAGGTGGCCGACCGGCTGGCCGCCGGACCGGGCTCGAAGGTCTACGGCATCCCGTCGGTCAAGGCCGCCTGGTTCGCCGACGTACGTCGCGCGGGCACCGTCGGGCGACACGTGTTCTGGCCCGAGCCGAACGTCGACTCCGGACTGGTCGCGTGGGTTCGCCGTGACCCGCCCGCCACCACCGCGACCCGTCAGCAGGTGTTCGCCGTCGTCGACGCGGCGTTCGCCCAGCGCCGCAAGGGACTGCGCGGCGCGCTGCGGGGCCTCGCCGGCTCCACCGAGCTGGCCGAGAAGGCCCTGGCCGCCGCCGGCATCGCGCCCTTGGAGCGCGGTGAGTCGCTGACGGTCGGCGACTTCACCCGCATCGCCGAGGCGCTCGCGGGGGATCGCTCGTGACCCTCTCGATCCAGCCCGACGCGCAACGCTCGGTCACCGTGCGTGCGCCCGCCAAGATCAACCTCCACCTCGGGGTCGGCCGCCCGCGCGAGGACGGCTTCCACCCGCTCGACACGGTCTTCCAGGCCGTCGGGCTCTACGACGACGTGCGGGCCACCGACGGTGAGGGGACCGTGACGGTCGAGCCGGCGTCGTACCTGCCCGCGAGCGTGCTCGACGAGCTCGCGAGCCCGGACGGCAACATCGTCACGCTCGCGGCCCGCCTGCTCGCCGCGACCGTGGTCGCCCCCGACGAGCTGCCGCTCGTCGACCTGCTCGTCGAGAAGCGGATCCCGGTCGCCGGCGGCATGGCCGGTGGCTCGGCCGACGCCGCCGCGACGCTCGTCGCCCTGGACCGGCTCTGGGACCTGGGCACTCCTGACGACCTGCTCCTCGAGCTGGCCGCCGCGCTCGGCAGCGACGTGCCGTTCTCGCTGCTCGGTGGGACCGCGCACGGCACCGGCCGCGGCGAGCTGCTGCACCCCATCCCCGACCCGATCACGTGGTGGTGGGTCGTGGTCCCGTCGCCGGAGGGGTTGGCGACCCCGTCGGTCTACCGTCGGTTCGACGAGATGTTCCCCGACGCGCCGGCCACCCCGGCGAGCTCGGCCGGCACCCTCGCGGCGCTGGCGGCCGGAGACCCCGACCGGCTCGCCGCGGCCCTGCACAACGACCTCGAGGCCCCCGCCTTCGACCTGAGGCCGGCCCTCGGCGACCTGATCGCCCACGGCGAGGCCGAGGGCGCCCTGCGCGGCATCGTGTCGGGCTCCGGGCCCACGGTGGCCTTCCTCTGCTGGTCGGGCGACCACGCGCGCTCCCTGGCCGACACCCTCCAGGGGGATGACCTGCCCGTCGTCCTGGTCGCCAACGGCCCCGTGGCGGGCGCACACGTCCTCCCATGAGTCCGCACTGATGGCCAACCTCCTCAACCTCGAACGGGTCTCCAAGGCCTACGGCGTCCGCCCGCTGCTCGCGGACGTCTCGCTCGGCATCGCCGAGGGCGAGCGCATCGGCGTGGTCGGCCGCAACGGCGACGGCAAGACGACGCTGCTGGAGGTGATGACCGGGCAGGAGCCGGCGGACTCCGGCCGGGTCTCGCGGTCCCGCGGCCTGCTCGTCGGCTTCCTGCACCAGCACGACGCCCTCGTCGACACCCACTCGGTGCGCGAGGCCGTGCTCGCCGGTCGGGCCGACCACGAGTGGGCCGCCGACCCACGCACCCGCGAGATCGTCGAGGAGCTGCTCGCCGGGGTCACCCTCGACCGTGCCGTCCTCGGTCTGTCCGGCGGCGAGCGCCGTCGCTGTGCGCTGGCCGCGCTGCTGCTCGGCGACCACGACCTGATCGTGCTCGACGAACCGACCAACCACCTCGACGTGGAGGCGGTCGACTGGCTGGCCCGGCACCTCGCCTCTCGTCCGTCCGCCCTCGTGGTCGTCACCCACGACCGTTGGTTCCTCGACGCCGTCTGCCAGTGGACGTGGGAGGTGCACGACGGCCAGGTGGACGCCTACGAGGGCGGCTACGCGGCGTACGTGCTGGCCAAGGCGGAGCGCAGCCGTCAGTCCGCGGCCACCGAGGAGCGCCGGCAGAACCTGGTGCGCAAGGAGCTCGCCTGGTTGCGCCGCGGCCCGCCCGCGCGGACCTCGAAGCCGAAGTTCCGCATCGACGCGGCCAACCAGCTCATCGAGGACGTCCCGCCGCCGCGGGACCGCTTCGAGCTCCAGAGGTTCGCCACGCAGCGGCTCGGCAAGGACGTCGTCGACGTCGAGGACGTCGACCTGGTGCGCGGCACCCGCACGCTGCTCCACCACGCCACCTGGCGGCTGGGCCCCGGCGACCGCGTCGGCATCGTCGGCGTGAACGGTGCCGGCAAGACCTCGGTCCTGGGGCTCCTCGACGGTTCGATCGCGCCGTCAGCCGGGCGCGTCCGCCACGGACGCACCGTCGCCCTGCAGCACCTGACCCAGGACCTCGACGACCTCGACCCGGAGGGTCGCGTGCTGCCGACGCTGGAGTCGGTCAAACGGGTCTCGCGCACCGAGTCCGGCGAGATCACCGCCAGCTCGCTGCTCGAGAGGTTCGGCTTCACCGGCGACCGGCTCACCACCCGGATCGGCGACCTGTCCGGCGGCGAGCGGCGGCGGTTCCAGCTGCTGCGCCTGCTGATGACCGAGCCCAACATGCTGCTCCTCGACGAGCCCACCAACGACCTCGACATCGACACCCTCAACGTCCTCGAGGACTTCCTCGACGGCTGGCCGGGCACGCTCGTGGTCGTCTCCCACGACCGCTACTTCCTCGAGCGCGTCACTGACTCGGTGTGGGCGCTGCTCGGTGACGGTCAGATCTCGATGCTGCCGGGCGGTGTCGACGAGTACCTCCGCCGCCGGGCCGCCGACCTCTCGGCCGCCGCGGCGCAGGTCGCCGTGACGCCCGACCCCGCGCCGGTCGACCGCGTCCGCGCCGGCAGTGCTGAGGAGCGGGCCGCTCGCAAGAACATGGCCCGCCTCGACAAGCAGCTCGAGCGGGTCGCCACGCAGGAGGCGGCGCTGAACGCCGCGATCCTCGATGCCGGCCAGGACTACGAGCGGCTGGCGCAGCTGTCCGCCGAGCTCCAGGTGCTTGCCGGGCAGCGCGACGAGCTGGAGTCGGAGTGGCTGGAGGCCGCCGAGCAGCTCGAGTGACCGTCGCCGAAGGGTTGGCGCGGGGGAGCGGTGAGCTAGGCACGCTTTGCGGGGTCGAAACCGTGCCAGGGTCACCGCTGCCCAGGGGTGGTTGGCTCGTCGCTGACCGAGTTTCGAGACGGGACTTCGTCCCTCCTCAACCAGCGAGAGAGCCCCAGGCCTGGAAGACGTACGGGTTGGTGACCAAGATCGTGGGGTCGCGGGCGATCGCGTACAGCTCGTCGACCACCGCGTCGACCTCGTCGGCGGTGGCGACGCCACGCGCGACGGCCATCGCCTTGATGTTCTCGATCGTGAGTGGCGGCAACAGCTTGACCTCCCCCTCGAGGCCGACGGGGTGCGCGATGGAGGGCTGGACCCGCTCGAACCCGGCGTCGAGCAGCAGGCGAGCCAGCCGGATGCCGACGTGCGGGTCGCCGCCGTTGCGGAGCGCCGTCTCCTCGTAGATCTCGTTGGCGCGGCGGAACACGTCGGAGTCGGGGTGGCAGAGCGACCCCCGGTAGTCGATGTCCTCCAGCACGATCCGCCCGCCCGGCCGCAGCGCGGCCTGCATCAGCGCGACGGCGGCTGCCGGGTCACGCAGATGGGTGAGCACGAAGCGGGCGTACACGACGTCGTACTCGGCCTCGCCCAGCCCGCCGCCGAGGTCGGCCACCCGGAACTCGACGTTGGCGACCTCGGCCTGCTCCGCGTCCCCACGAGCCAGCTCGACCTTGGTGGCGTCGAGGTCCACGCCGACGACGTGTCCGGTGATCCCGACCAGCGCCGCCAGGTCGAACGTCACGTCCCCACCGCCGCAGCCGACGTCGAGGCAGCGCAGGCCGGCGGTGACACCGGCCCGCTCGAGGAGGGCGAGAGTGCCGGGGCGCATCACGCGGGCCAGCACGCGCAGCCGTTCCCGGCCCGCGATGCCGCCGCGGATCAGGTAGTGGTGCTCCTGCATCTCACTTCGCCTCGGCGTACGGCGCGAGGAGGGTGCGCAGCAGGCCCGCGAGGCGCTGGCGGTCGCGGCCGGGCAGGTCGGCCAGCAGCTGGTGCTCGGCGTCCAGCAGCGCGGCAAAGGCGCCGTCCACGGCCGCCTTGCCGTCGGGCGTGAGCCGGACGATCACGCCGCGGCGGTCGTCGGGGTCGGGGAAGCGCTCGACGAAGCCACGGGCGGCGAGCCGGTCGACCCGGTTCGTCATCGTGCCGCTGGTGACCAGCGTCTCGCGGAGCAGGCGGCCGGGGGAGAGCTCGTAGGGCGCCCCGGTCCGTCGCAGGGCGGCGAGCACGTCGAACTCCCACAGCTCGATCGCGTACGCCGCGAACGCGTCGCGGCGCGCCAGGTCGAGGTGTCGCGAGAGCCGGGAGATCCGGCTGAAGACCGCGACGGGTGCCAGGTCGAGGTCGGGGCGTTCGCGGGCCCACGCCTCGGCGAGCTCGTCGACATCGTCGCGCATGGGGGCAGTGTAGCGATCGATCAAGAATCTTGACATCAAGAGACTCCCGTCGGAGGATGCTGCCGTGCACACCTGGGACCCCGACCGCTACCTCACCTACGCCGACGAGCGTGGCCGCCCGTTCGTGGAGCTGCTGGCCCGGGTGGATGCCGCCGACCCCGCCACCGTCGTCGACCTCGGCTGCGGGCCCGGCAACCTCACCGCGCTCCTCGTCGAGCGCTGGCCGGGAGCTCGCGTCGTGGGCCTCGACTCCAGCGCCGAGATGATCGAGAAGGCGCGAGCCACGACACCCGCGGTGGACTTCCACGTGATGGACCTGCGCGACTGGACGACGGGTGCGGAGCAGGCCGACATCGTGGTCTCCAACGCGACGCTGCAGTGGGTGCCCGGCCACCTCGAGCTGCTGCCGGACCTCGTCGCCCGGGTGAGCCCCGGCGGCTGGCTGGCCTTCCAGGTGCCCGGCAACTTCGCCGAGCCGAGCCACACGATCCGAGCCGAGCTCGCCGCGCAGGCGCCGTACGCCGAGCACACCACCGGGGTGGCGGTGCCGGGATCGCACGACCCGGAGGTCTACCTGCACGCGTTGCGCGGCCTCGGCTGTGACGTCGACGCGTGGGAGACGACGTACCTCCACGTCCTCGAGGGGGACGACCCGGTGTTCACCTGGGTCTCGGGCACCGGGGCCCGGCCGACGCTCCAGGCGTTGCCCGCGGACCTCCGGGTCCGCTTCGAGGAGGAGTTCAAGAAGCGGCTGCGGGAGGCGTACCCGGATCATGACGGGCGCGTGGTCCTGCCGTTCCGGCGCATCTTCGTCGTGGGTCAGGTGACCACGTGATCGCCCTGCACCACGTCCAGGTCGCCTGCCCGTCGGGCGGCGAGGACGCTGCTCGTGCCTTCTACGCCGAGGGGCTCGGGCTGGTCGAGGTCGAGAAGCCGGCGGACCTGCGGGCCCGTGGCGGGGCATGGTTCCGGGCGTACGGCGACCGCGGCGAGGTCCTTGCCGAGCTCCACATCGGCGTGGAGGAGCCGTTCGTTCCTGCGCGCAAGGCGCACCCGGCGTTCGTGGTCGACGACCTCGACGCGGTGGCCGCGCGTCTGCGCGAGGGCGGGTTCGACGTGGACGAGCGCGAGCGGACGACCTTCGAGGGCTACCTGCGCTTCCACGTCTTCGACCCGCACGGCAACCGGGTCGAGGTCCTGGAGCGGCTCGCCTAGCGGCCGAGGCGCTGGAAGAAGCCCTGCGGAGCGTTGCCGCCCGGGTCCTCTTCGTGACCGGGGCACCACATCTCGTCGGGCACCTGGGCCTTGACGCTGTCGATGTGGTCACCGCAGCCGGACCAGGTGATCTTGCCGCACGTGCGGCAACGAACCGGACTGCACATGGGACCAATCCTGCCAGTACGCAACCACCTGGGGTCATGAGGCTCCCGGGCGCGCCGTCCGGGCGGTGTTCGGGAAGGCGGTGCAGACCCCCGTCACGCTGCGTACACTGCGTGATCTGACGCTCGGGCCTGGGGGGGACGCCGTGCATGTCCTCCTGCTAGGGAGCGCAGCGGTCGTGGACCGGGAGCGCACGCACCCCATCGGCAGCGCCCGCCAGGCGACCGTGCTCGCGGTCCTGGTGAGCCGCGCCGGCCACCCCGTGCCCGTCGACCGCCTGGTCGGCGCCTTGTGGGGCGAGGACCCGCCGGCGACGGCGCGCAACACCCTCCAGGTGCACGTCTCGGCGTTGCGCCGGCTCATGGGCGCGGACACGATCGAGAGCGGCAGGGAGAGTTACCGGTTCTGCGGGGAGCCGTCGGACGTCGACGTGCTGCGCTTCGAGCAGCTGGCCCGGCGAGGGCGCGAGGCCGTCGCCGGCCGTCCGGCCGAGGCGGCGCGGCTGCTGCGTGCGGCGCTGAGCCTCTATCGCGGCGACCTCCTCGAGTGTGTCCCCACCCTGCCGGGCCTCGAGATCGAGCGCGAGCGGCTGCGCCGGCTGTACGCGATGGCGAGCTTGGCGCGGGTCGACGCCGACCTCGCACTCGGGCGACATTTGCTCGTCGTCGACGAGCTGATGGACCTGGCGGCCGAGCGACCGTACGACGAGGAGGTCGCGGCCCGCCTCATGCTCGCCCTCTACCGCGGCGGTGCGCAGGTCGAGGCCCTGGACGTGTTCGGGGACCTGGCGCGACGCCTGCACGCGGACTTCGGCGTCGTGCCCGGCGCGCGGGTGCAGGCCTTGCAGCAGCAGATCTTGTGCCACGACGAGTCGCTGGCGCTTGCGCCGCGATCCAGCGCTGCGTGGCGTACGCCCCTCGAGCGCCCGGCCGACCAGCTCGTGGGCCGCGAGACGCTCCTGCTCCGACTCGAGACCGAGCTGGGCGGCGACCGGGTGCACACCCTGGTCGGGCCGTCGGGAGCAGGGAAGACCCGCATCGCCACGGAGCTGGCGGCACGCTGCCAAGCGGTGTACCCCGACGGGGCCGTCCTCGTGGCCCTGGCAGGCGTGTCCACCCCGGAGGCGGTGCTCGGCCGGCTCGCCGACGCCCTGTCGGCCGACGTCGCCGGGGTCCTGTCCGAGCCCGACGAGCTGGCGCGCGCCGCCGTCGGGGCGCAGGCGTTGGTGATCCTCGACGACCTCGTGGCGACGCCGGAGGTCCGGTCGCGCCTGGAGGAGGTGGTCGCGTGCGGCACGTCCACCTTCGTGGTGACCTCCGCGCGTCCGAGCGGTCTGCGCGGCGAGCGGATCTGGTCCGTGCCCGCACTCGACGACGAGGCGGCCGGCGAGCTGCTCCTGGTCCGGGCCCGGCACGCGGGCGCGGACCTGCCGGACGACGCGGAGACCCGGGGGGTCGCGGTCGAGTGCGCACGCCTGGTCGACCGGCTGCCGCTGGCCATCGAGCTCGTCGCGCCGCTGGCGGTGTCCGGTCTCGACGAGCTGGTGCGCATCCTGGCCCGGGGCTCTCGCGGTGCGGCGGCCCGGATCTCCTTCACCAGCTCGCTGGACCGCCTGGGCGACGAGGAGACCGACCTGGTGGATCTTCTCGCGACCGCCCTGCACCCGGTGGACGCCGAGCTCGTCGACGACGCGGGACTCCTGGAGTCCCTGGCTCCCCTGGTGCGTGACGGGATCGTCGTGCGGACGCCAGGTCCGCACGGTCGTCCGGTCTACACGCTGGTCGGAGCCGTCGGCCACCACGTTCGCGACACCCGCTCGCCGGAGCGTTGTGCGGACTCGGTGCGCAGGTTGGTCACCGTGCTGGCCACCACCACGGGCTCTCCACGGCAGTACCTCCCCATGCATGCCACCGACCCGTCGCTGTGCCGGCGACTGGTCGCCCTGGAGCCGGTCCTGGTCCGCGCGGTCGGGCTGGCCGGCGAGGTCGACCTGGTTGCCGCCGGCGGGGACCTGGCCCTGCTGCTCCCCGAGCTGCACTACGCCACCCACGGGACCCCGCCGCCCCCCGGGCGCGCCGACTGGCTGCTGGGTCGGGACGACCTCGACCCGGGACGCCGCATCGACCTGCTGGTCTCCGAGGCGACGACCGCCGTGGCGCACAACCGGACCGAGGAGACGCGCCGTCGTCTCGGCGAGGCGCTGGTGCTGGCGCGCGAGCGGGAGGACGCCGGCCGGACGGCGGTCGTGCTGGCCCAGCTCTCCATCTCGCAGCTGCTGTTGACCGTCGACCTCGGCTCGGACCTCGAGTGCGAGCGCGAGGCTGTGCGGCTGGCAGAAAGCACGGGGGACCCGGTCGTCGTCGCGGCCACGCTGTGCCTGCTCTACCCGACGGAGTCCACGCCGGAGGACCTCGCCGATACCCTCGGACGGGCCCTGGCAGCGGCTCGTTCCCAGAACCACGTGGGCCTGGTCCTGATGGCGCTCGCCAACCTGTCGATGGCCTCCCTCGACCAGGGACGCCCCGGTGAGGCGGCCGTCCACGCCCGCGAGTGCGCGGCCCTCGCAGCAGACCTGCACCACCGCGCCCTGGTGCGCACCATGCTCGAGATCGTCGAGACCGGCGAGCTGTTGTCAGGCAACCGATCCAGCGTGCGATGCATCGCACAGTCGGTCGCGCACGCGGCGCTGAACCATGACCTCCGGCGCCTCACCGAGGGCCTCCTCCGCTTCGCCGCCGGACTGCACCGGGTCGGTCAGCAGGACGAGGCCGCCCGGGCGCGAGGGCTGTACGACGCGCTCCTCGTCGAGGCCGGGGTCGGGGCCACCGCGTCCGAGGTGGAGTTCGCGACCCGGTGGCTTGACGGCGTCCGCACGCGCGCGCCACAGTCACCCGTCCACGAGGGCGCCCTCCTCCTCGTGCGCGAGGTGGAGGCCTCGATCCCGGAGCCTTCAGCGAACCTTCAGCGCCCGTCCCCATCCTGACGATGCACGCCGTCTGGGGGGATGGCGCCGGAAGTTGGGGGACTTCACGTGCACGCACTTCTCGTCCGGTTCGTCCGGCTGCTGGCTGTCCTCGTCACGATCGCGGCCGGAGCGGTGCTCGCTGCTCCGCCGGCGACTGCCGAGACGCCACCGGACGCCTACGACGCCTTCGAGAGCGTGTACGTCGGCTCGAGCGTCGTCATCCAGCTCACCGGCCAGGACGCGGACGTGCAGCCGCTCACCTTCGCGATCGCGACCCCGCCGGCGAGCGGGACCCTGTCGGCGATCGGCCCGTCGACGTGCGACGTCGACGGGCTGTGCTCCGCGGAGGTGGAGTACACGCCCAGCGGGGGAGCCGGGACCACGGTCTCGTTCACGTTCACCGTGAACGACGGAACCACCACGTCACCCCCGGCCACCGTCGAGGTGGAGATCCTGGCCGCCCCCGGAGGAAGCATCGTGACGCCCGGGCCGCTGACCAGGATCACCACGAGCCCGCTCCTCAACTGCGACGTGCGCCACGCCGGGGACGCCTCGGGTGAGTGGTACGGCAACACCGCGTGCGGCACCTTCGTGGCGGTCGGCACCGCGATCTTCGGCCCGGCCGGCGTTCCGGCCGGCTCCGGCGTCACGGGCGCCACGGGCTACCAGGCCTACACGGCGGTCAGCCAGAACGGTCCGACGGGCACGGGCTCAGCCGGCTCGCCGTACGTGCTGACGACCGTGGTCGACCTCGGGACGTCCGGCCTGCGTCTGACGCAGACCGACAGCTACGTCGTGGGCCAGGAGAGCTACCGCACCGACGTCTCCCTGGCCAGCACCGACAACGCGCCCCACAGCGCGATCGTGTACCGCGCGGGTGACTGTTACCTGCAGGACAGCGACGAAGGCCTCGGGCAGGTGTTCTCGGGGGTTGCGCCCAGCTGCAAGGCGGAGCCCACGTCGGTCGACCCGAACCGCATCGAGGGGTTCTTCCCGCTGACCGGCGGCAGTCACTACATGGAGGCGGGCTTCTCCCAGGTGTGGAGCGCCGTCGGCACCAGGACGCAGCTGCCCGACACCTGCCAGTGCCCCACCCTCCTCGACAACGGCATCGGCCTCAGCTGGCCTGCCGCCATCGCAGCCAGCGGATCGACGACCATCGCGAGCCTCACCGTCTTCTCCCCGGTCGGCGGGACGCCGGTCAGCTTGACCAAGACCGCCGACGACTCGGAGGTCGAGGCGGGCGCCGCGGACGGCTACACCGTGACCATCAGCAACCCGGGCGCGGTCGCCCAGACCCTGACCAGCATCACCGACACGCTGCCCGCCGGCTTCTCGTACGTCGCGGGCACGAGCTCCGGGGTCACGACCGCCAACCCCAACGTGTCCGGGCAGAACCTGACCTGGACCGGCTCCTTCAGCGTTCCCGCTGCCGTCGGAGGTACGCCGGGCACGTCGACCCTCCACTTCGGCGTGCTCGTCTCCGCGACGCCGGGCACCTACACCAACTCGGTCTCCGCGATCGGCAGCGGTGTGACCGTCATCGCCGCCAACGGGGTCGCCCCGGTCACGGTGACGCCGGCGACCGTGGACACGACGCCGCCCGACACGACCATCACGGCAGGGCCCTCGGGACCCACCAACGACAACACGCCGACGTTCTCGTTCACCGCGACCGAGGCGGGCTCCACCTTCCAGTGCCGGGTCGACGCGGCAGCGTTCGCCTCCTGCTCCTCGCCGTTCACCACGGCGGCCCTGGCGGAGGGAGCGCACACGTTCGAGGTGCGCGCCACCGACCCGGCGGGCAACGTCGACGCGTCGCCGGCGAGCCGGTCGTTCACCGTGGACACGACGCCGCCCGACACGACCATCACGGCAGGGCCCTCGGGACCCACCAACGACAGCACGCCGACGTTCTCGTTCACCGCGACCGAGGCGGGCTCCACCTTCCAGTGCCGGGTCGACGCGGCAGCGTTCGCCTCCTGCACCTCGCCGTTCACCACGGCGGCCCTGGCGGAGGGAGCGCACACGTTCGAGGTGCGCGCCATCGACGGGGTCGGCAACGTCGACGCGTCGCCGGCGAGCCGGTCGTTCAGCGTGGACACCACTCCTCCGGACACCGCGATCACGGCTGGTCCCTCGGCGCCCACGACGGACAACACGCCGACGTTCTCGTTCTCCTCCGAGGCCGGGGCGACCTTCGAGTGTCGGGTCGACGGGGCGTCGTTCGCCGTGTGCACGTCGCCGTTCACGACGACAGCCCTGACGGACGGGCCGCACACGTTCGAGGTGCGCGCGAAGGACGGAGTGGGCAACGTCGACGCGTCGCCGGCCAGCCGGTCGTTCAGCGTGGACACGACTCCTCCGGACACGACCATCACCGCTGGTCCCTCGGGGCTCACCGGCGACAGCACGCCGACGTTCTCGTTCACCGCGACGGAGGCAGGCTCGACCTTCGAGTGCCGGGTCGACGCGGGGGCGTTCGCCTCCTGCACCTCGCCGTTCACGACGGCGGCCCTGGCGGACGGGGCGCACACGTTCGAGGTGCGCGCCACTGACGGGGTCGGGCTCACCGATGCGACGCCCGCGAGTCGGTCCTTCACCGTCGACACCTCCGACACGACACCACCGGACACGACGATCACCGACGGCCCGAGCGGGACGACCGCGGACAGCACGCCGACGTTCTCGTTCACCTCCGAGGCGGGGGCGAGCTTCGAGTGCCGCGTCGACGGGGGGACGTGGACGGCGTGCACGTCACCCTTCACGACGGCGGCCCTGGGCGACGGCCCGCACACCTTCGAGGTGCGCGCCACCGACAGCCACGGCAACACCGATCCGACCCCGGCCAGCCGCGGGTTCACCGTCGACACGACACCACCGGACACCACGATCACCTCCGGTCCCGCCGCGTCGAGCACCGACACGACGCCGTCCTTCGCCTTCGTGGGCAGCGGGGACGCCACGTCCTTCCAGTGCCGGATGGACGGCGGTGCGTGGGCGGCCTGCGCCACGCCGTTCACCACGACCGTCGCCCTGGGCGCGCACACCTTCGAGGTGAGGGCGATCGACGCCGTGGGCAACACCGACGCGAGCCCGGCGGCCGCGACGTTCACCGTGACGGCGCCCGTGCCGCCGGTCCCGACCTACTCCTGCGGTGGGAAGACGGCGACGATCGTCGGCACCTCCGGCCCGGACGTGCTGTCGGGTACGGGCGGGAACGACGTCATCGTCGGCCTGGGCGGCAACGACAAGATCAACGGCGGTGGAGGCCACGACCTGATCTGCGGTGGTGACGGCAACGACACCATCCAGGGGGCCGGCGGCAAGGACGTCGTCGACGGTGACGGCGGGAACGACAAGCTGCTCGGGGGCGGTGGGGCCGACCAGATCGACGGTGGGGCCGGTCGTGACCGGATGCAGGGCAACGGCGGGGACGACGAGCTCGTCGGCGGCGGCGGCGACGACGAGCTGGCCGGTGACGCGGGCGACGACGTGCTCATCGGCAGCGGCGGCAACGACGTCCTCGCGGGGGGCGGTGGCGACGACGACCTCAGCGGGGGCGCCGGCGACGACCACCTCAACGGCGGGCCCGGACGCGACAAGGGCGTCGGCGGAGGCGGCAACGACGTCATCGTGAAGTGCGAGACCTGAGCGCAGTCGGCCAGGCGGGTGAGCGGGAGATCGCGCACCCGCCTGCCGCCCTGGCTCCGCGCCCGGGCGACGGGGTCGGAGCACCTCCGGCCGGTGCTAGCGTCCAACGGTGACTCCCACCTTCGCCTCGGGCGATCTCTCGGGCGACCTCGCTGAGTCCATCTCGGGAACGGTGAAGGCCCTCCTCGACGTCCGCCTCTGGCTGGCGTTCGACATCGACGACCACGGCCGCGTGCTGGCCGGCCACGACGACCTCGGCAGCCTCCAGCTGGTCGAGATCGCCCCGGACGGGACCGTCACCGAGCTGACCGACCTGCCGTCGCGCTGCGCCGGGAGGTACGTGCCGGGGCGCCGTCACGTGCTCGTCGAGCACGACTCGGGGGGCGACGAGAAGTGGCAGATCTCCCTGCTCGACCTCACGACCCTGCCGACGTCACCGGTCGGCCTCGACGACCTGACGCCCGTGGTCCGCGACGCCGAGCACATGAACGTGCTGCACGACGTCACGCCGCACGTCCTTGATCTACTCGACCAACCGGCGCAACGAGGTCGACATGGACATCGTCGTGCGCGACCTGGACTCGGGCGAGGAGACCGTGGTCTTCGACGACGGTGGCTACGTCGTGCAGACCTCGGTCTCCCACGACGAGTCGTCGGTGGCCGTGACCGCCCTGAGCCTCCAGCCCAACGGGACCGTGGTCTCGCTCGCGGGCCCGCTCGGCTCGGGCGCCCTGACCGACCCCGACGAGCACGCCAACCACCACGTGGTCGGCTGGGCGGCCGACGACGACGGCGTGCTCGTGGCCTCCGACCACGACCGCGACCACCATGCGGTCTGGCACGTCGACCTCGAAGGCACCTGGCGCATCCTCGTCGAGGACGACGAGCACGACCTCGGTGCGGCGGCCTCGCGCGACGGCACCTGCCTCCTGGTCAGCCACCACGTCGACGGCCTCGACGTCCTCGCGATCCACGAGGCCGACGGCAGCCATCGGGTCGACGTGGACCTCGGGCCGGCCGTGCCGCTGTCGGTGCGCTGGGCCGCCGACGGCTCCCGGTTCGTGATGACCGCGATGACGCCTGTCGACCCGGGCTCGATCCTCAGCGTCGATGCGACCACCGGCGCGGTGACCCAGCTCGTCGACGGCCGTGCCACGGTGCCGGCCGAGCTGCGTGACCGGCTGGTGACTCCGACCGTGCACCGCGTCCCGACGCCCGACGGCGAGCAGGTGCCGTGCTTCCGGTTCGCAGCGGCGTCTCCCGACGACGTACTTGCGGGAGCGTCAGTGGTGCACGTGCACGGAGGTCCCGAGTCCGAGGCGACCCGGATGTTCTCGGCGGTGTGGCAGTCGCTGGCGATGGCCGGCTTCGACGTGCTGGTGCCCAACGTGCGCGGGTCGGCCGGCTACGGCAAGCGCTGGGTCTCCCTCGACGACCTCGAGCTGCGTCTCGACTCGGTGGCGGACCTGGCGGCCATCCACGACTGGCTCCCGTCGGTCGGGCTCGACGCCTCGCGCTCGGCGCTGTGGGGTGGCTCGTACGGCGGCTACATGGTGCTGGCCGGCGTCGCCATGCAGCCGGACCGGTGGGCCGCGGGGGTCGACATCGTCGGGATCTCGTCGCTGGTGACGTTCCTCGAGAACACCTCGGCGTACCGGCGGGCCTACCGCGAGCGCGAGTACGGCTTCCTCGACCGCCACCGCGAGTTCCTCGAGAAGGCCTCGCCGCTCACCTACCTCGACGACATGGTCGCGCCGCTCTTCGTGATCCACGGCGCCAACGACCCGCGCGTCCCGCTGTCAGAGGCCCGGCAGATCAAGGCCGCCCTCGACGGCAAGGGCGTCGACTGCGAGCTGCGCGTGTACGACGACGAGGGTCACGGCCTCGCCAAGCGCGCCAACCGGATCGACGCGTACCCCGCGGCCATCGAGTTCCTGGTGCAGCACCTGTCAACGTCCTGAGCCCTCAGCGGGCGCCCGGCGTCAACCCCGTCCCCGCGTCGGTCTCCGCGACCATCGACACCTCCAGGATCTTCTTCTCGCCGACGAACTTCCTCTGCACCCAGGTGGCGATCCAGGTGAGGACGAGGTTCACGCTCACGTACATGGCGGCGATGACGATCACGGTCTGCAGCTGGTTCTGGAAGTCGGTGTAGATCTGCTTCCCGACGAAGGTGAGTCCCGGGGCGGTGATCGCGTAGCCCAGGCTGGTGTCCTTCAGCGCCACCACGCACTGGCTGATGATCGCCGGCAGCATGATCTTGACGGCCTGCGGCAGCAGGATCTGCGTCATCACCTGGGTCTTGCGCAGGCCGATCGCGTAGGCCGCCTCCGACTGCCCGCGCGGCACGGCGAGGATGCCGGCCCGGAAGACCTCGGCCAGCACCGAGCCGTTGTACAGCGTCAACGCGATGACCACGCACCAGAAGGCGTCCAGACCGCCGGGCCCGGCGCCGTAGCCGAAGTAGAGGAAGATCATCAGCATCAGCACGGGCACGGCGCGGAAGAACTCCACGACCGACCAGCACACCCAGCGCACGCTGGCGTGGTCGGAGAGCTTGCCGACGCCGAAGATCGTGCCGAAGACCACGGCGAGGATCACCGAGAAGAACGCCATCCGCAGCGTCGTGAGCAGGCCGTCCACCAGCAGTGCCCGGATGTAGTCGGGCGTGAGGAACGGCTCCCACAGGTCGTAGGCGAACTGGCCGCGGGCGGCCATCCGCAGGACCAGGAGCGCGGCCAGGCCGAGGATGACCACGAGCGAGATGACCGTGTAGATCCGGTGCCGGGCCCGCGTGCGGGGACCGGCCACGTCGAAGAGCACGCTGGTCTGGCTCATCGCGCGATGCTCCAGCGACGCTCGAGGCGGTGGGCGCCGAACGAGACGATCTCGACGAGGACGACGTATCCGGCGGCGAAGATCAGGAAGATCGGCAGGTCGTTGCCGCTGATGTTGGTGAAGTACTTCATCCGGGCGGTGGCCTCCAGGATCCCGAAGGCGTAGGCCACGGAGGTGTTCTTCAGCAGCGCGATGAAGACGCTGGCCATGGGCGGCACCGTGGCGCGGAACGCCTGCGGCAGCACGACCTGTGTCATGGTGCCGCCGAAGGTGAGGCCGATGGCCCGCGCGGCCTCCGCCTGCCCCAGCGGGACCGCGTTGATGCCGGAGCGGATCGCCTCGGCCACGAACGTCGAGGTGTACAGCGTGAGCGCGAGGCAGGCCCGGAAGAAGAACGAGCTGATCCCGAGCTCCTCGACGGAGCGGAACAGGATCCCGAGCTTCGGCAGGCCGATGATGACGAAGACGAAGATGATCAGCAGCGGGGTGTTGCGGACCACGGTGATGTAGACGGTCGCGGCCTTCGACATGAATGCGATCGGCCCGACCCGCATGGCCGCCAAGAGGGTTCCCAGCACGAGCGACCCCACGGCCGACACCAGGAACAGCCCGATGGTCAGCCGGAACGCGCTGAGGTAGAGGTCGAAGTTCGAGAACACCAGCTCCACGGCGGGTCGTCCTCCTTCGGTGGTGGGTGCCGGCCCCGCACGTGGAGGCGGGGCCGGCACTCAGCGAGTGATCTGGACGGTCAGGCGGCGGGGCACTCGTCCATCGCCGGCGGCTCCGGCGTCTCCACGCCCGAGGCGCCCAGGGTGGCCGCGAAGGCGTCCTCCCAGGTGCCGTCGTCCTGCGCGGCCGTCAGCGTGTCGACGATCCACTGGCACATCTCCGGGTGGTCGAGCGAGTAGCCGACGCCGTACCGCTCCTCCGAGAACGGCTCCACGACGACCTTGAGCTCGTCGGGGTGCTCGGCGGCGTAGCCGAGCAGGATCGCGCCGTCGGTCGTCATCGCATCGACGGCGCCGCTGAGCACCTGGTCGACGCACTCGGAGTAGGTGTCGAAGCCGCGCGGCGTGGCGCCCTCGGCCTCGATGTTCTCCAGCGACGTGGAGCCCGTCACCGAGCAGACCTCGGTGCCCTTGACGTCGTCGAGGCTGTCGATGTCGCTGTCGGAGGCGACCAGCAGCTGCTGGCCGGTGACGTAGTAGGGGCCGGCCTGGCCGACGACGGCCCGACGCTCGTCGGTGATCGAGTACGACGCCAGCACCAGGTCGACCTCGCCCGACTGCAGGAAAGGCTCCCGGTTGTCGGAGATCGTCTCGGTCCACGTGATGTCCTCGGGCTCGATGCCGAGCGAGGCCGCGAGCACCTTGCCCAGCTCGGGGTCGAACCCGACGGGCATGTCGTCGGTGGCGCCCTTGAAGCCGATACCGGGCTGGTCGAACTTGACGCCGATGATGACGTCGCCCGAGTCGGCGAGCTCCTTCATGCGCGTGCCGTCGTCGAACTCCTCGGCGGCGTTGTCGGCCACCTCCACGTCGACGCCAGCACTGCTGTCGTCGCCGGCGTCGCCGCAGGCGGCAAGGCTGAGGGCGACGCCGAGTCCTACGACGGCCGCCTTCGTCCTGATGAGTCGCATCCTGATTTCTCCTTCTTCCGAGTGATTTGGGAGCTGGGTCAGTGTTTGAGGATCTTTCCGAGGAAGTCCTTGGCGCGCTCGCTGTGCGGGTTGGTGAAGAACTCCTCGGGGGTGTTCTCCTCCACGATCTGTCCGTCGGCCATGAAGAGCACGCGGTCCGCGGCGGTCCGGGCGAAGCCCATCTCGTGGGTCACCACCACCATCGTCATCGGGTCGCCCTCCTCGGGCTTGGCGAGGCCGACCATCACGTCGAGGACCTCCTTGATCATCTCGGGGTCCAGCGCCGAGGTGGGCTCGTCGAAGAGCATCAGCTGCGGCTCCATGGCCAGCGCGCGGGCGATCGCCACACGCTGCTGCTGGCCGCCGGAGAGCTGGGCGGGGTACTTGCCCGCCTGCTCGGCCACCCCGACCCGCTTGAGCTGGCGCATCGCCACCTCGTCGGCCGCTTTCTTGGGCGTCTTGCGCACCTTGGTGAGGCCGAGGGTGACGTTCTCGAGGATCGTCTTGTGGGCGAAGAGGTTGAAGCTCTGGAAGACCATCCCGACCTCGGCACGCAGGGCCGCGAGCTCCTTGCCCTCCTCCGGCAGCGGGACGCCGTCCAGGCTGATGGTGCCGCTGTCGATCGTCTCGAGCCGATTGATGGTGCGGCACAGCGTCGACTTGCCGGACCCGGACGGTCCGATGACGACGACCACCTCGCCGCGCTTGATGCTGACGTTGATGTCCCGCAGGACGTGCAGGTCGCCGAAGTGCTTGTCGACGTGGTCGAGCACGACGAGAGTGTCGTCCGAGGCCCGACGGCGGGGGTTGTCCGAGGTGGCCGTGTCCGAGACGGTCATTTCCAGACCCTAGCCGTACGCGCCCGGATCGGCCACGGGGAAGGTTTCGGCGGCGGGCTTGGTTACATGGACTGCACGACCGATCAACAGCTTGCCGCAGGGAAAGGGCCACCCATGTCGACCGTCACCGTCGGTGTCGATAACTTCGCGACCACCATCGAGCAGGACGGCATCGTCCTCCTCGACTTCTGGGCCTCCTGGTGCGGCCCGTGCCGCAGCTTCGCGCCGGTCTACGAGGCCGCGGCGGAGGCCAACCCCGACATCGTCTTCGGCAGCATCAACACCGAGGACGAGCGTGACCTGTCCGGTGGGCTCCAGATCAGCTCCATCCCCACGCTGATGGCCTTCCGTGACGGGATCATGGTGTTCCGCCAGCCCGGCGCGCTGCCCGCGCCGATGCTCGACCAGCTCATCGACGCCGTCCGCGCGCTGGACATGGACGACGTCCGGCGCAAGGTCGCCGAATCCGCCGAGGCCTGAGCAACGCCGTACGCTTGGCCGGCCATGCCGCGCACTTACGAGGTCCGCACCTACGGGTGCCAGATGAACGTCCACGACTCCGAACGCCTGACCGGCCTGTTGGAGGAAGCCGGCTACGTCGCAGCACCGGCGGACGACCAGGCTGACGTCGTCGTCTTCAACACGTGCGCGGTGCGGGAGAACGCCGACAACAAGCTCTACGGCAACCTCGGCCACCTCGCGCCGGTCAAGGCCACGAGGCCCGGGATGCAGATCGCCGTCGGCGGCTGCCTCGCCCAGAAGGACCGCAGCGAGATCACCCGCAAGGCGCCGTGGGTCGACGTGGTGTTCGGCACCCACAACATCGGCTCGCTGCCCGCGCTGCTGGACCGGGCCCGGGTCAACGACGAGGCGCAGGTGGAGATCCTCGAGTCGCTCGAGGTCTTCCCGTCCACGCTGCCGACCCGGCGCGAGTCGGCGTACGCCGCCTGGGTCTCGGTCTCCGTCGGCTGCAACAACACGTGCACGTTCTGCATCGTCCCCGCCCTGCGTGGCAAGGAGATGGACCGCCGGCCCGGCGACATCCTGGCCGAGGTCCGCGCGCTGGTCGCCGAGGGCGTCAGCGAGGTCACCCTGCTGGGGCAGAACGTGAACGCCTACGGCGTGGAGTTCGGAGACCGGCAGGCGTTCTCGAAGCTGCTGCGGGCGTGTGGCGAGGTCGAGGGTCTCGAGCGGGTGCGGTTCACCAGCCCGCACCCCGCGGAGTTCACCGACGACGTGATCGCCGCGATGGCCGAGACCGCCAACGTGATGCCGCAGCTGCACATGCCGCTGCAGTCCGGGTCCGACCGCATCCTCAAGGCGATGCGCCGGTCCTACCGCCGCGAGAAGTACCTCGGCATCATCGACCGCGTCCGGGCCGCCATGCCCGACGCCGCCATCACCACCGACATCATCGTCGGCTTCCCCGGTGAGACCGAGGAGGACTTCGCCCAGACGCTCGAGGTCGTCGCGGACGCCCGGTTCTCGGGCGCCTACACGTTCCAGTACTCCAAGCGGCCCGGTACGCCGGCCGCGACCCTCCCCGACCAGGTCCCGCCCGACGTGGTGCGGCGCCGCTACGAGCGGCTGGCCGCCCTCGTCAACGACATCGCGTGGGACGAGAACAAGCGGCTGGTCGGTCGCACCGTCGAGCTGATGGTGTCCGAGGGCGAGGGTCGCAAGGACGCCGCGACCCGCCGGCTCTCGGGCCGCGGCCCGGACAACCGGTTGGTGCACTTCGACCCCGTGGGCGCCGAGGACGTGAGGCCCGGTGACATGGTCACCGTCGAGATCACCCGCGCCGCCCCGCACCACCTGGTCGCCGACGGCGGGGTGCTCGCCGTGCGGCGGACGCGGTCCGGTGACGCCTGGGAGGCACGGACGGCACTCCCAGCCGCTCCCGTGGTCGGCCTCGGGATGCCGGCGGTCGGCGCGCCCACACCCGCTGGTTGAGGAGGGCCGAAGGCCCGTCACGAAACCTCCGCGGGTCTCGTGACAGGCGCTAGCTGTACTCGGCCAGCAGGTTGGTGGCTAGAAGCCGAACGTGGAGTACGACGCGATGCCGGCGTTCAGTCCCTGCAGCACCGCGAGCTCGTGCGGGACGACGGGGTCGGGCAGCGCGTCGAAGGGGAACCACTCGAGGGCTGCCGCCTTGGTCGGCTCGACGATGCGGTGCTCGCCCGACCACGACCGGCAGGTGAAGAAGAAGTCGATGCGCTCGTCGATCGGCTCACCCCCGCGCGTCCGCTGCATCGCGGTCACGAACTCCAGCTCGAGGTCGGTCACGCCGACCTCCTCGACGGCCTCGCGGCGGGCCGCGTCGTACGCCGTCTCGCCCTTCTCGACATGACCGGCCGCGGCGGCGGCCCAGTGGTCGTCCATGAAGCCGGTGTTCTGTCGCAGCTGGAGGAGGACACGGTCGTCGCGCAGGAAGAAGACGTACGAAGCGGGCACCACGACGAACCTGTCGATGATGCCCGCCGTCGCAGCTCCCGTCGCCGGGTCGATCACCGGTTGGTGTCGCCCTCGCCGGTCTTCTCCTGGAGCAGGTCCTGTGCCTTGTCGACGTGGCCGGCGTACTTGTCGCCGGTCTTGTCGTCGACCAGGTCGCCGGCCTTCTCGATGGCGTCGTCGACCTTCTCGTCGTTCTGGTCGACCAGACCCTTGGCCTTGTCCACCGCATCGTCGAGGAAACCCATGGCGCACCCTTCGGTCCCGTGGCCCGGATGACCACGACGGCGCCAGCCTAACCCCGCTCAGACAGGGGTCTCGGGCTCGTCCGAGGCCTCTTCCTCGGGCGTGGGCTCCTGGGTCTTCTCGTCGTCGGGCTCGGTGATCTCGTCGGGGACGCGGTCGTCGGCGCCGGCCGTCACCGGGTTCTTGTGCGTGGGCAGGTCGACCCCCATCGGGCCGTCCGGGATCTCGCCGTAGCGCGACTGGTCGTCGAGCGCGTCGGCTCCGCCAGGGAAGCGCTCGGGCTCCTCCGTCCGCGGGGTGGGCATGGGTCCGACCTCCATCACGGACGAACCTCCGGGCTCGGCTGGGGATCGCCGCTCGGGACCACGGTCGGGTCCGGGTTGCCGGGCACCGGGTCGCTGGGGATCGGGTCGTCCGGCGGCGCCGGCGGCTCGGAACCCGGGTCCGGCGTGGGGATCGGGTCTCCGGGCGGTAGTGGCTCGGTCGGATCAGGTGTGGTCGTCATGGCAGTGGTTCTCCCTCCGGACGGAAGCTCCGTCCTTCTCCCGCCTCCCACCAAACCGGCCCCGACAGGAGACTTCAACCGCCCCACGGGGTGAGGCTGGGAGACTCGCGGGTATGTCCGCCCTTCCGCCGATCGTCGCGGTGGTCGGCGCGACGGCTTCGGGCAAGAGCGACCTGGCGCTGGACCTCGCCGAGCGCCTCGGGGGCGAGATCGTGAACACCGACGCGATGGCCGTGTACCGCGGCATGGACATCGGGACGGCGAAGCTCCCGGTCGCCGAGCGCCGAGGCATCGAGCACCACCTGCTGGACTCCATGGGTGTCGACGAACCGTTGACGGTCGCGCAGTTCCAGCGGGACGCCCGTCGAGTGATGGCAGAGATCCGGGCGCGTGGCGGGGCACCCGTGCTGGTCGGTGGCTCGGCGCTCTACACCCGGGCGGTGCTGGACCGCTTCGAGTTCCCGGGCACCGACGAGGCCGTCCGCCGCCGCCTCGAGTCCGAGCTCGCCGAGGTGGGCGCGCCCACGCTGCACCGGAGGCTGGCGGAGGTCGACCCGGTCGCGGCCGGCAACATCCTGGTCGACAACGGCCGCCGCATCGTGCGCGCCCTCGAGGTCGTCGAGATCACCGGCCGGCCGTTCTCCGCCACGCTTCCGGTGCTCGAGTACGCCGACCCGCTCAGCGTGCAGATCGGCGTCGACATCGACCGGGCCACCCTCGACGAGCGCATCGAGCGGCGGGTCGCGCGAATGTTCGATGCCGGGCTCGTCGCGGAGGTGGAGCGGCTGCTCGCCGCCGGCCTCCGGGAGGGGCGCACCGCCGCGAGCGCCATCGGCTACCGCGAGGTGGCGGCGTACCTCGACGGCGACCTCACGCTCGACGAGGCACGCGAGCGGACCGTCGTCGCCACGCGCAGGTTCGCGCGCAGGCAGGACTCCTGGTTCAGGAAGGATCCCCGGGTCACCTGGGTGCGGTACGACGACCCGCAACGCCTCGAGCATGCGCTCGGCGCCGTGGGACCATGGGTGCGTGGGTGACTATCCGTTCCTCAAGGGGCACGGCACGGAGAACGACTTCGTGCTGCTGCCCGACCACGACGGGACCATCCACGGCGACCTGACCGCGGAGGAGATGGCTGCACGCGTCCGGGCCCTGTGCGACCGCCGCGCCGGCATCGGCGGCGATGGCGTGCTGCGCGTCGTGCGGGAGGGCGACGGGTGGTTCATGGACTACCGCAACGCCGACGGGTCGGTCTCCGAGATGTGCGGCAACGGGATCCGGGTCTTCGTGCGGCACCTCGTCGAGGAGAGCCTGGTCGAGCCGTCCGGCCCCATCGACGTCGCCACCCGCGACGGCATCAAGACGCTGCTCCTCGAGGGTGACCTGGTGACGGTCGACCTCGGCGTCGCGCAGGTGCTCCCCGAGACCAAGGTGACGATCGGGGCGACGAGCTGGCCCGCCGTCCACGTGGACATGGGCAACCCGCACGCGGTCGCGTTCGTCGACGACGAGGCCACCCTGGCGGCCCTCGACCTGACCCGGCCGCCGGAGCACGACGAGGGGGCCTACCCCGACGGGGTCAACGTCGAGCTCGTCGTCCGGCGAAGTGAGCGGCGCGTGGCGATGCGCGTCCACGAGCGTGGTTCCGGCGAGACGCGGTCCTGCGGCACCGGCGCCGGCGCCGTGCTGGTGGCGGTGGCGACGGCCGACGCGGCGCCCCGACCAGCGACGTACACCGTCGACGTGCCCGGAGGCACGCTCACCCTGACCTGGACCGAGGACGACCGCGTCCTGTTGACCGGACCGGCCGTCATCGTGGCCCGGGGCACGACCAGCCTCTGACCGGTCCTAGGCTCCCGGGCATGAACCTCGAGGGAGCCTCTGCCGTCGTCACCGGAGCAGCGTCGGGCATCGGCGCCGCGTGCGCCCGCCAGCTCGCCGCCCACGGCGCGCGGGTCGTCGTGGCCGACCTCAACGCCGAGAAGGGCGAGGCCGTCGCGACCGAGATCGGCGGCATGTTCGTGCCGGTCGACGTCACGAGCACGACCCAGATCCAGCAGGCCGTCGACCAGGCCCTCGAGCTGGGACCCCTGCGCGCACTGGTGAACTCGGCCGGCATCGGCTGGGCCCAGCGGACGATCGGCCGCGACGGCGAGTACGACTCGGCGCACGACCTCGACGCCTTCAAGAAGGTCGTCGCGATCAACCTGATCGGCACGTTCGACGCCGTACGCATCGGCGCCACCGCGATGAGCCGCAACGAGCCCGACGAAGCCGGCGAACGCGGGGCGATCGTCAACGTGTCCTCGGTCGCGGCCTTCGACGGACAGATCGGCCAGGCGGCGTACGCCGCGTCGAAGGGCGGCCTCGTCGGCCTCACGTTGCCGGTGGCCCGGGACCTCGCGGCGTCCGGCATCCGCCTCAACACCGTGGCACCCGGCCTGATCGACACCCCGATCTACGACTTCGCGCCCGAGCCCGAGGCGTTCAAGGAGCAGCTCGGCCAGTCGGTGCTGTTCCCCAAGCGCCTCGGCACCCCCGACGAGCTCGCCGGCATGGTCCTCGCCTGCCTGACCAACACCTACATGAACGGCGAGACGATCCGCGTCGACGGCGGCATCCGGATGCCACCCAAGTGACCAGCGGCTACTGCTTGATCCGCTCGTTCGTCGGGTCGTACATCGGCCGCAGCGACACGACGGCCTCGTGCTGCGTGCCGGCGACGTCGACGGTCCACGTACCTGCCTTGATCCAGTCGGCGGTCAACGGCTCGCCGGCCTCCAGCAGAGCGAGGCCGACGGCGCCGCCGAGGGTCCAGCCGTACGACGCGGCGCGGACGTAGCCGACCACCTCGCCGTCGCGCAGGACCAGCTCCGCGTGGTGGAGGACCGGTCCGGGGTCGATGAGGCGGACCTGGACCAGCCGGCGGTGCGGGACGCCCGCGGCCTTGATGCGGACCACCGCATCGCGACCGATGAAGTTCGGCTTGTCGAGGTCGACCGCGAAGCCGAGCCCCACCTCGATCACGTTGTCGGTGTTGTCGATGTCGTGCCCGAAGTCGCGGTAGCCCTTCTCCATCCGGCAGCTCGCCAGCGTCTTGAGGCCGACCGGCGTGGCGCCCGCGGCGGCCACCGCGTCGTACACGGCCAGCGCTCCGGCAGCCGGGAGGTACAGCTCGTAGCCGAGCTCGCCGACGTACGTGATCCGCACGAGCAGCACGCGGACCCCGGCGAGCGTGACGAAGCGGGCGGTGCGGAACGGGAACGCCTCGGTCGACAGGTCGGCATCGGTGAGGGTGGCGAGCAGGTCGCGGGACTGCGGGCCCTGGACGTTGAGCTGGGCCCAGTCCTCGGTCACGTCCTCGATCGTGACGTCGGCGCCGCCGATGTGCTTGGCCAGCCAGGCGAGCACGTGTCCGTGCGCGGTGTCGGAGGCGACCACCCAGAAGTCGTCGTCGGCGAGCTTGGTGACGGTGAGGTCGGCCTGGATCTTCGCGTCGGCGTCGAGCCACTGCGTGTAGGTGATCTGCTCGGCCGCGCCGTCGACCGCACCGCCCGAGACGTGGTCGAGCACCCGTCCCGCGTCGGCGCCGGCGACGCGGAGCTTGGTCATGAACGACATGTCCATCAGTCCGGCGCCCTCGCGCACCGCGCGGTGCTCGGCCTCCCAGCGCGGGAACCAGTCGGCGTGACCCCAGGTGGGCGTGGCTTCGGGGGTCTGACCCGGGCCGGCGAACCAGTCCGCGCCCTCCCAGCCGGAGACCTCGCGCAGGTAGCCGCCGTTCGCCACCAGCCGGTCGTGCACGGGCGAGAGCTTGGCGCCGCGAGCCGAGTACAGCTGCTTGCCGGGCGTGTGGGCGGCGTACACGGTGCCGAGGATCTCGGTGGTGCGGGTGGCCCGGTACGTCTCCTCGGCCTGGTACGCGCGGAACCGGTCCACGTCGAAGCCCGTCACGTCGACGTCGGGCCTGCCGTCCACGATCCACTGCGCGACGACGCGGCCGAGGCCGCCGGCCGACAGCACGCCGACGGAGTTCATGCCCGCCGCCACGAAGTACCCGCGGGTGCCCGGCGCCTCGCCGACGATCGGCGAGAGGTCGGGCGTGAAGGACTCGGGCCCGCAGAAGAACGTGCGGACCCCGGCCTCGAGCGTCACCGGCACGCGCGACATCGCGGTCTCCAGGAACGGACCCATCCGGTCCCAGTCGGGCTTGAGAGTGGTGAACGACGAGCCGGGCGGCACGCCCTCCGGGTGCCACGCAGCCGCGCGCGGCTCGAAGAGGCCGACCATCATCCCGCCGCCCTCCTCGCGGTAGTAGCCGTGGGCGGCGGGGTCCTCGAACACCGGGGTGTCCGGGCCGAGGCCCTCGATCGTGTCGGTGATCAGGTAGTAGTGCTCGGCCGCGGTGTTCGGCACGTTGAGGCCGGACTTGAGCGCGAGCTCGCGCGCCCACATGCCGGTGGCGTTGACGACGTACTCGCACTCGACGACCTCGTCACCCACGCGGACGCCGGTGACGCTCTCGACCCGGCCGCGGGTCTCGGTGACGACGTCGGTGACGGTGACGCCCTCGAGGACCCGTACGCCGAGCTGTCGCGCGCCCTTGGCGAGCGCGGTCGTCAGATCGACGGGGTTGACCCGGCCGTCGCCGGGTACGTGGAAGCCGGCCAGCAGGTCGTCGGTCCTCGCCCAGGGGAACAGTGCGTTCATCTCGGCGGGGGAGATCTCGTCGACCTCCAGGCCGAGGTGGCGCTGGAACGCGGCGACCCGGCGGTACTCCTCGAGCCTGTTGGCGTCCGCAGCCGCCTCGATCAGCCCCACCGGCTTGAAGCCGGTGGCCTGACCGGTCTCGGCCTCCAACCGGGCGTACAGCTCTCGCGAGTAGAGCCGCATCGACGTCGACGTCTCCGAGAACGACCCGAAGCAGGTCATCAGCCCCGCTGCGTGCCACGTCGTCCCGCTGGTCAGCCGGTCGCGCTCGAGGAGGACCACGTCGCTGCCCCACCCGAGGTGGGCGAGGTGATAGGCGATCGAGGTACCGATGACGCCGCCCCCGATGACGACGACGCGGGCACGGCCAGGCAGATGATCGGGGAGGTCGGCGGCCACGGGAGCACTCTCCCAGACGGCACCATCGATTCGTCTGCGGATCCATGCCACTTTCCCCGCTCGGACGCGCAGACGAATCGGTGTTCAGACGACACGGGCCGCCGATCCCAGGATGTGCGGACCCGGACGCTCGAGGAGTCCCATGAGAAGCACAGCCGCAGGTCGACCTGTTCGGGGTCAGGCTCCCGTGAGGCCGAGCAGCTCCGTCTCCTGAGGCCCGCCGTCCCACGGCGGGTTCACGCGGACCAGGTGCTCGCGGCCGAGCCACGCTCGCTGGACGTCGTCGGGGAGGCCGTCGAAGGGCGACTGCTGCGACCGGTGCAGCGCGATCGCCGCCTGCCGACGGCCGAGCAGGGCCGAGGTGTCGACGACCGTGGTCAGCTCCTCGTCGGGGGTGCCGATCTCCGGGAGCTCGACGTAGGCCGACTTCCCCTCGTCCGCGGCATGGTGCCGGACCCAAGCGTGCATCAGGGACCGTGGCAGGCACTGCAGGTAGACCGGGGTGCCCGTGCCGGCCAGCAGTCCCGTGACCACGTCGCGCACCCTCACGTGGTCGCGATGACCGTCGCTGCCGTCGAGGGTGACCACCACGTCCGGGGAGTGACGCTCGAGGGCGGCGCGGACGGCTGCCTCGACGGCCCGCACGGGTGCGCCGGCCAGGGTGTCCGGGCCGGCGTCGCCGGTCAGGCCGGAGTCGGCGAAGCCCAGTAGTTCTACCGCGGCCACGTCGAGGGCGCCCGCTGCATCTCGCAGCTCGCCCTCGCGGAGCTCACCGACGCCACCAGCGGGCACCGGGACGTCCGTCTCGACCTCGCCCGCCTCGCCGCGGGTCGCGCAGACGACGATCGTGCGGACGCCGCGCGCCGCCGCGTGCATCAGCAGCGAGCCGCAACCGAACGTCTCGTCGTCAGGGTGGGCGACGACGACGAGCAGGGTGGATGGGGTCACTGGACCATCATCCCCACCCGGCAGCCGCCCAGGTCAGAGGCCGACGCCCCAGGTGACCCACGCTCGGAAAGACGGCGAGGGGATCCAGCCCGCCGCTCAGGTCCTCCCACGTCGCCACGCGGGTCTGCAGGACGTCGTCCCATTCAGCCGCGGCTCGACCTGTTCGGTGTCCGGCTGCCTTAACGGTTCGCCCTGGTTCGGGGCCGCCGCCTACTCTTGAGGTCAGATGACCAACGCAAAGAACGAAAACTTCTCCCTCGAGGCCGAGCTCGACGAGACCGCCGGCTGGGACCTCGACGACGCCGAGTCCGAGATCGCCCTCGACGACACCGACGACTGGGCCTCGGGCTACGCCGACGAGCCGGATCCCGAAGAGGCCGAGCTCACCGTCGGTATGCAGGACCTGGCCGAGCGGCACGCCTTGCGCCGCGTGGTCAGCCTGTCGACCGAGCTCCAGGACATCAGCGAGGTCGAGTACCGCCAGCTGCGGCTCGAGCGCGTCGTGCTCGTCGGGGTGTGGACCACCCGCTCCGTCGAGGACGCCGAGAACTCCATGACCGAGCTCGCGCTGCTGGCCGAGACGGCCGGCTCGACGGTGCTCGACGCGATCTACCAGCGACGCAACAAGCCCGACCCGGCGACCTACATCGGCCGCGGCAAGGTCGAGGGCCTCAAGGAGATGGTGCAGGCCACCGGGGCCGACACGGTGATCTGCGACGGCGAGCTCGCACCCAGCCAGCTGAGGAACCTCGAGGACCGGCTCAAGGTCAAGGTGGTCGACCGGACCGCCCTGATCCTCGACATCTTCGCCCAGCACGCGAAGTCCAAGGAGGGCCAGGCGCAGGTCGAGCTGGCCCAGCTGAACTACATGAAGCAGCGGCTGCGCGGCTGGGGTGGCAACCTCTCCCGCCAGGCCGGTGGCCGGGTCGGTGCCGACGGTGGCGGCATCGGTGGCCGTGGCCCCGGTGAGACCAAGATCGAGACCGACCGGCGCCGGATCAACACCAAGATCGCCAAGCTGCGCCGCGAGCTCGCGCACATGAAGGGCACCCGCGACACCAAGCGCCAGGAGCGCAAGCGTCACGAGATCCCGTCGGTCGCGATCGCCGGCTACACCAACGCCGGCAAGTCGTCGCTGCTCAACCGGCTGACCGGAGCCGGCGTGCTCGTGGAGGACTCGCTGTTCGCGACCCTCGACCCGACCACCCGTCGTACGGCGACCAGTGACGGCCGCGTCTACACGATGAGCGACACGGTGGGCTTCGTCCGCGACCTGCCCCACGGCCTCGTCGAGGCGTTCCGGTCCACGTTGGAGGAGGTCGCCGACTCCGACCTGATCCTGCACGTCGTCGACGGCTCGCACCCCGACCCCGAAGGTCAGATCTCCGCCGTCCGCAGCGTGCTGGCCGAGATCGGGGCCGACAAGGTGCCCGAGGTCATCGTCATCAACAAGGCCGACGCGGCCGACCCGATGGTCATCGCCCGGTTGCGTCAGCGCGAGCCGCACTCCGTGGTCGTGTCCGCCAAGACGGGCGAAGGCGTCGAGGACGTGCTGCGCGTGGTCGAGGACGAGCTGCCCCGGCTCGGAGTCGAGTTCGAGGCCCTGGTGCCCTACGCCCGCGGTGACCTGATCGACCGGATCCACCAGCAGGGTGAGATCGACTCGATGGAGCACACCGGCGACGGCACGCTGGTCCGCGGCCGCGCCACCGAGGCGCTCGCGGGCGAGCTCGCCTCCTTCTCGGTCTAGAGCCCACCCCGCAGGGCGGTCGACATCTCGGCCCGATGGGGTGAGGGTGGACGGACTGTCTCTGCTCGGGAGGACATCCATGCATGCACGCCTGATCGCCCCGCTCGCCATCGCGGCCCTGGTCGCCACCCCGGCGCTCGCCGTACCCGCCCTGGGCGCCGACCCTGCTCCACCGGCCGCGCCAGCGGCGACCCCGACCTCGACCAGCACCGGCCTCGGCGGGGCCGTGAGCACCGTCGACAAGGCCGCGACCAAGGTCGGGCTCCGGGTCCTCAAGAAGGGCGGCAACGCCGTCGACGCCGCGATCGCCACGGCCGCGGCGCTCGGCGTGACCGAGCCCTACAGCTCGGGCATCGGCGGTGGCGGGTACTTCGTGTTCTACAACGCGGAGACCGGCAAGGTGCAGACGATCGACGGCCGGGAGAAGGCGCCCGCGGGCATCAAGTCCGACGCGTTCATCGACCCGGCGACCGGCAAGGCCTACAACTTCACACCAGAGCTGGTGACGAGCGGTGTCTCGGTCGGCGTGCCCGGCACGCCGGCGACGTGGGACAAGGCGCTGCGGCGGTGGGGTACGTGGGGCCTCGACCAGGCTCTGAAGCCGGCCATCAAGCTGGCCGACCGCGGGTTCATCGTCGACCCGACGTTCCGCCTGCAGACGGCGGAGAACCAGAAGCGCTTCGAGGCGTTCCCCTCGACCAGCCAGATCTACCTGCCCGGCGGTCAGCCGCCCGCGGTCGGCAGCGTGCTGAAGAACCCCGACCTCGCCGACACCTACCGGTTGCTGGCCGACAAGGGCGTCAAGAAGTTCTACCAGGGCAAGCTGGCCGGCGAGATCTCGCGGACGGTGCAGAAGCCACCGAAGACGGCGACCACCACGCTGCCCGTCCCGGCCGGCTCGATGACGACCGCCGACCTCAACGGCTACCGCGCCGTCAACCGCAAGCCGACGTCGGTGGGCTACCGCGGGTACGACGTGTTCGGCATGGCGCCGTCCTCCAGCGGTGGCTCGACCGTCGGCGAGGCGCTCAACATCATGGAGCGCTACGACCTCGGTGCCATGACCGACACCAACGCGCTCCACCACTACCTCGAGGCCTCGGCCCTGGCGTTCGCCGACCGCGGCGCCTACGTCGGCGACCCCAACAAGGTCGACGTCCCGCTGTCCACCCTCCTCGACGACACCTTCGCGGCCGAGCGGGCCTGCAAGATCAGCGAGACCACCGCGGCGACGAAGCCGGTCGCGGCGGGCAACCCCGCCGCGTACGACGGGAGCTGCGCGACGCCCGCCCCCGGCGCCTCGCGCGACGACGTGGACACCGAGAACATCTCGACCACCAACATGACCGTGAGCGACCGGTGGGGCAACGTGGTCGAGTACACGCTGACGATCGAGCAGACCGGTGGCTCGGGCATCGTGGTGCCGGGCCGCGGGTTCATCCTCAACAACGAGCTGACGGACTTCTCGACCGTCTACAGCGCCTCGGACCCCAACCGGATCCAGCCCGGCAAGCGCCCGCGCTCGTCGATGTCGCCGACCATCGTGCTCGAGGACGGTGAGCCCTGGCTCGCGCTCGGCTCGCCCGGCGGCTCGACGATCATCACCACGGTGCTGCAGATGCTGTTCAACCGCATCGACCGCGGGATGACGATCGAGCAGGCCATCGCGGCGCCCCGCGCCTCGCAGCGCAACACGGCCTCGGTCACGGCGGAGCAGTCGTTCATCGACGCGTACGGCGGGCTGCTCGGCGCGCTCGGCCACAAGTTCGTGGCCGCCGGTGCGCCGGGGACCTCGGCCGCGGAGATCGGCGCCGCGACCGCGATCGAGTTCCTCGACAACGGCCACGTCGTCGCCGTGGCCGAGCCCGTCCGTCGCGGTGGCGGCTCCGCCGGCGTCGTCGTCCCGAAGTAGCCCTACGCTCGGCAGGTGTTCACCGAAGCTCGCCTGCCGAGCGGGACGGTCCTCGAGTACGTCGACCTCGGCGACCCGGACGGTGTGCCGGTGGTCTACCAACCGGGCTCGCCGAGCACGGCCGGTGGAGGAGTGCTGCTCGACGAGGCCGCGCGCCGACACGGCGTACGACTCGTGTCCGTGAGCCGGCCCGGGTACGGCGCCTCGACCTCAACGCCGCCGGGCCTGGCTTCGGTGGGGCGCCAGGTCGTCGAGCTGGCCGACCTCCTGGGCTGGTCGACGTTCGGGACGTTCGGCTCGTCGGGTGGCGGGCCGTACGCCCTCGCGACGGCCGCGGTGGCGCCTGACCGGGTCACGCAGGTCGCGGTCGCCGCCGGACCGGGGCCGTCCGAGGAGGAACCCTCCCTCGAGGAGATCGAGGCCGGGGTCCGTGAGTTCGCCGACCACCTGCTGCCGCTCGACCCGACCGCCTTCCAGGCCGCGATGACGGCCGACCTGCCGCCCAACGAGCACTACTTCGACGAACGCCCGGCCGAGGCCGCCGTCTTCTTCGCCGACCTCCGCCGTGCCCTGGACCCGTCCGACGGCTTCTCCCGCGACAACCTGTCCTGGGGCGGTACGTGGGACGTGGACCTCTCGACCGTGACCGCCCCGGTCGACCTGCTGTACGGCGACGCCGACCAGATGGTGCCCGTGGCCAACGGCCACCGGCTGGCCGAGCTCGTCCCGCACGCCACCTTCACCGTGCTCCCCGGCGCCGGCCACGGCGACATCACCTTCGCCTCCGCCGACCGAGTGCTCGCCCTGTTCGGCGCCGGTGGTTGAGGAGGGACGAAGTCCCCACGCGTTACCCCCGCAGGTTTCGTGACAGGCGCTAGCGCACCTTCCTCAACCAGCGGACCTTCCTCAGCGCGCGGCCGCCACGCTCTCGTCCGTACCTGCGAGCTTCTGGGCCAGCCAGATCGGCACGATGGACACGAGGATCAGCACGGCGGCGACGACGTTGACCACGGGAGCCTGGTTGGGGCGGAAGAGGTTCTGGTAGATCCAGATGGGCAGGGTCTGGATGCCCTGACCGACGGTGAACGTGGTCACGATGATCTCGTCGAAGCTCAGCGCGAACGCCAGCAGGCAGCCTGCCAGCAGCGAGGAGCGCAGCATCGGCAGGGTGATCCTGTAGAACGTGCGGAAGGTGCCGGCGCCGAGGTCCATCGACGCCTCCTCGAGGTTGCTGCCGAGCCGGCGCAGCCGCGCGACCGCGTTGTTGAACACGGTGACGATGCAGAACGTCGCGTGCGACACGATCAGGGTGAACATGCCCAGCTTGATGCCGATCATGGTGGTGAAGAAGTTGGCCAGCGCGATGCCGGTCACCACGCCGGGCAGGGCGATCGGCAGGATGATCAGCAGCGACACCGTGTCGCGGCCGAAGAAGCGGAACCGCTGCAGCGCCAGCGCGGCCATCGTGCCGAGCACGAGCGCCACCAGCGTCGCAACGATGGCCACCTGCACCGACACCCAGACCGCGTCGCGGGCGCCCTGGGAGTGCCAGGCGACCTGCCACCACTCGGTCGTATAACCCGGCGGCGGCCAGGCGAACGTGCGCGAGATGTTGAACGAGTTGAGCACCACCAGCGCCAGCGGGGCGTAGATGAACAGCAGCGCGAACCCCGTGCTGATGGCGAGCACGCGGCGCATGAGCGGCGAGAGCGTCACAGGTTCTCCAAGGCGCCGGTCCGGCGGACGGCGGCCAGGTAGACGAGCATGATCACGACGGGGATCGTGGCCACGGCCGCGGCGAACGGCAGGTTGTTGCCCTTCAGCACGTTGTCGTAGATGACGTTGCCGAGCATCTGGTTGGCGCCGCCGACGATCTGGACCGCGATGTAGTCGCCGAGCGTCAGCGAGAACGCGAAGATCGACCCGGCGACGATCGCGGGGAACAGCACGGGCAGCACGACCCGCCGCATCGTCAGACCGGCACCGGCGCCGAGGTCGGCCGACGCCTCCAGCAAGGAGTTGGGCAGCCGTTCGAGGCCGGCGTACATCGGCAGGATCATGTACGGGAGCCACAGGTAGGACAGCGTCACCACCGTCGCGAACAACCCGTAGCCGGGCGAGCTGAGCCCGAACGGCGCGAGCAGCCAGTCGATGGGACCACTCGACGAGAACATCCCTCGCCAGGCGTACGCCTTGACGAGATACGACGCCCACAACGGCGTCAGCACCGCGATCACCAGCAGGCGTTGGGCTCTCGGCGACGCGACCTTCGCCATGTACAGCGCGACCGGGAACGCGATCACCGCGTCGATGATCGTCACCCCGACCGCGGTGAGCAGGGTACGGATGGTGATGGTGCGGTAGACCTCGAGGCTGAAGAGCTCGCGGAAGTTGTCGAGCGTCCACGTCCGTTCGATGTTGCCGGTGAACCCGTTGGCGGTCCACAACGCCGTGATGAACAGCGCCGCGAGCGCGCCGAGGTACGCCACCCCCAGCCACAGCATGGGCGGCCCGAGGAGCAGCCCGAGCCGTAGCCGGGGGTGGCGGTGCAGCACACCCCCGCTGGTCGAGGAGGGACGAAGTCCCGTCACGAGACCCGGTGAGGGGTCTCGTGACGGGCCTTGACGGCCCTCCTCGACCACCGGCCGTCAGCCCTTGATCTCGGTCCAGGCCTGGGTCCAGTCCTGGTACGTCGTGCACTTCACGTCCGTGCGCCCGTCGAGGCACTGCTCGATCGGCGTGGTCCAGTAGTGGATCTGCTCGGCGTACGCCTCGTCGCCGGCGTGGTAGCTGTCGCAGAAGCCCTCGGACGTCAGGTCACAGGCCTTGCTGTTGGCCGGCGCCTCGCCGAACCACTCGGCCACGGCGGCGTTGGCCTCGGGGCTGGTGATGTGGTTGAGCCAGGCGTAGGAGCAGTTGGGGTGCTCGGTGTCGGCTCCGATCATCCAGGTGTCCGACCAGCCGGTCGCGCCCTCCTCGGGCAGGATCGCCTTGACCGGCGTGTCGGCCTCGGCCAGGTTCACGATGACCTGCCAGGTGGTGCCGATGACGCTGTCGCCGGTCTGGAAGGCCTGGATCTCCTTGAGGTAGTCCGACCAGTACTCACCCACGTGCTCGCGCTGCGCCTTGAGCAGGTCGACCGCAGCGGCCAGCTGGTCGGCGTCGAGGGCGTAGGGGTCCTTGATCCCCAGGTCGGGCTGGGTCTTCATCAGGTACAGCGCGGCGTCCGCGATGTAGATCGGCGAGTCGTACGACGTCACCTTGCCGCTGTAGTCCGCCGCGCCGTCGAAGACCGCACCCCAGCTGGTCGGCGCGGGGCTGACCACGTCGGTGTTGTACATCAGCAGGTTGGCGCCGTAGCCGTGCGGGACGCCGTACATCTGCCCGTTGACGGAGTTCCACGGCCGGTCCTTGAGGAAGTCCCACTCGTCGGCGTAGTTGGGGATCAGGTCGGTGTTGACCGGGGCCACGTCGCCCGCCGCGATCAGGCGCAGCGTCGCGTCGCCGGAGGCGGACACGACGTCGTACTGACCCGACTTCATCAGGGTGACGGCCTCGTCGGACGTACCGAAGTACTTGACGTCGACCTGGCAGCCGGTCTCCTCCTCGAACGGCGTCACCCAGTCGACCGACTTGTCGGTGCTGCCGTCCTCGGCGTACCCCGGCCACGCCAGCACGCTCAGCGCGCCCTCGTTGTCGCCGAGCTCGCTGGCCATCGGGATGTCGGGTGGGGTGAACCCGCCTTGCTCCTCGGCGGCCCCCTCCTCGCTGTCGGCGCCGCTGTCGCCGCCCGAGTCGGTGCCACAGGCAGCCAGGCTGACCGCGAGGGCGAAGCCCAGCGCGGCGGCTCCGGCAAGGGTGCGTCTGTTTCTCATGTTTCCTCCTGGTGGGGTCCCGAGGCGGTCGGGGTCAGGTCGATGAGGTGCTCGTCGGACCACGCGAGCGTGACCTTCTCGCCCTCGGTACCGACCTGCTGGTCGCTGGTGCCGTGCAGGTTCTGACGCAGCACCGTCAGGGTGCCGCCCTCGTCGAGGCGGACGACGTAGTGGTTGACCGAGCCGAGGTAGACCACCGCCTCGATCACGCCGGTCGCCCGCGCCCGCAGGCCCGCCGCCTCGTCGGCGCCACTGAGGTGGATCTTCTCGGGCCGGATCGAGAACATGCCGCTGCGACCGAGGACCACCCGAGCCGTCTCGCCGGTGAGCAGGTTGGAGGTGCCGACGAACCCGGCCACGAACGACGACGCCGGCGCCTCGTACAGCTCGGCAGGCGCGGCGACCTGCTCGATGCGCCCGTCGTTGAAGACCGCGATGCGGTCGCTCATCGTGAGCGCCTCCTCCTGGTCGTGGGTGACGAACACGAAGGTGATGCCGACGTCGCGCTGCAGCTGCTTGAGCTCGATCTGCATCTCGCGACGCAGCTTGAGGTCCAGCGCGCCCAGCGGCTCGTCGAGCAGCAGCACCTGGGGGCGGTTGACCAGGGCGCGCGCGAGGGCGACGCGCTGCCGCTGCCCGCCGGAGAGCTGGCCCGGCTTGCGGCCGCCGTACCCGCCGAGGCGTACGGACTCCAGCGCCTCCTCGGCGCGCTGCCGGCGCTCGCGCCGCGGCACCTTCTTGACCGCCAGGCCGTACTCGACGTTGCCGAGCACATCGAGGTGCGGGAAGAGCGCGTAGTCCTGGAACACCGTGTTGACGTTGCGGGCGAACGGCGCCTGCTTGGTGACGTCGTCCCCGCCGAGGAAGACCTTCCCCGACGTGGGCGCCTCGAAGCCCGCGATCATGCGCAGCACCGTCGTCTTGCCCGACCCCGACGGCCCGAGCATCGAGAAGAACTCCCCGTCGCGGATCTCGAGGTCGAGGTCGTCGACCGCCGTGACCGTGCCGAACCGCTTGGTGACGGACTCGAGACGGACTGCGGACATGAACGGAACCTAGGGCGTCGGATTCCGTCGTCACAAGCACGTTCGTGTTACGGATCCGTCGTGTCGCGCGTCGCCGGGGGTGGTTTCGAGGCTCAACCACCGGAAGTTGTTCGATGGTTGAGGTGTGAGGGCCGCCAGGCCCGAGCCTCGAAACCATCACCTGTGGGCGAGCCGTCCGCCCTGTCCCCACCCGGACATAGGGTGGCGCGGTGCCCGAGGACGACCCCCAGAACGCCGACCCGGCGACGGTCCGCGGGGTGCTGGCCGCGGCGGTCGAGGCCCTCGGCGGCGAGGAGCGGCCGGGCCAGGTGGCGATGGCCGAGGCGGTGGCCGCGGCGATGAGCGGCGGCGAGCACCTGCTCGTCCAGGCCGGCACCGGCACCGGCAAGTCGCTCGGCTACCTCGTGCCCGCCCTGCTCCACGACCGCCGCGTCGTGGTGGCCACGGCGACGCTCGCCCTGCAGCACCAGCTCGTCGAGCGCGACATCCCTCGGTTGGTCGAGGCGGTCGGCGCAGGCGAGTTCAAGGGCGCCGTGGACACCTCGTACGCCGTCCTGAAGGGCCGCTCCAACTACGTCTGCCTGCACCGCATCCGCGAGGGAGTGCCGGACGACCAGGGGGCGCTGGTGGAGGTGCCGCAGGGCTCGATGGCCAAGAAGGTCCTCGACCTGCGGTCCTGGGCCGAGAAGGAAGCCGGCTCGGGAGGCTCGGGCGAGCGCGACCACGCGCCCCGGCACACCGACCGCGAGTGGCGACAGGTCTCGGTCAACCACCGCGAGTGCCTGGGCGCGACGCGCTGCCCGTTCGGCCAGGAGTGCTTCGTCGAGGTGGCCCGCGAGCAGGCCCACCGGTCCCACCTGATCGTCACCAACCACTCGCTGCTCGCGATCGACGCGATCGAGGGCGTCCCGATGATCCCCGACTACGACGTCGTGGTGGTCGACGAGGCGCACGAGCTGGTGTCCCGGGTGACGCAGGCCGCCACCGACGAGCTGGCGGTCAACGACGTCGAGCGGGCGTCGCGCCGGTCGCAGCGGCACGTGGGGGAGTCCACCGCGGCCGACGACCTGGCCGACGCGGGCGACGCCCTCCAGCTCGCGATGGACGAGGCCAGCCCGGGTCGCTTCGACGAGGTGCCCGAGGGGCTGCGGGACGCGCTGGTGCTCGTCCGCGACGCCGCCCGCGCGGTGCTCTCGGCCTACCCGCGCGAGCCCGAGGGCGAGAAGGAAGGCGACGCGGGGCGCACCCAGGCCCGCGGCATGGTGCAGGAGGTCTTCGTGACCGCCGAGCGGATGGCGGCCGGCTCCGACGCCGACGTGCTCTGGCTCAACGAGGGCGGCGACCGGATCCCGCCGCGGCTGTGCGTGGCGCCGCTGCAGGTGTGGGGCCAGATGCGCGACAAGCTGCTCAGCGACAAGACCGCGATCTTCACGTCGGCGACCCTGATGCTCGGCGGTGACTTCTCGGCGATGGCGGTGTCGGTCGGCCTCAAGCCGGCCGAGCGGGTCGTCGACGGCGAACCCGTCAACCCCTCCGACGAGGACGTCCTGCCCTGGCGTGGCATGGACGCCGGGTCGCCGTTCGACTACGGACGCCAGGCGATCCTGTACGTCGCCCGCCACCTGCCGACCCCCGGTCGCGACGGCCTCGGCAAGGCCCAGCTCGACGAGATCGTCGAGCTGGTCGACGCCGCCGAGGGCCGCACGCTGGGGCTGTTCAGCTCCCGGCGGGCGGCGGAGACGGCGGCGGCCGAGGTACGCACCCGGCTGCCACACCTGACCACGCTCGCCCAGGGCGACGCCCAGCTGCCCGAGCTGGCGCGGCAGTTCGTGGAGGACCCGCACACGTGCCTGTTCGGCACGCTGAGCCTGTGGCAGGGCCTGGACGTGCCGGGCGAGACGTGTCAGCTGGTGATCATCGACCGGATCCCGTTCCCGCGGCCCGACGACCCGTTGATGTCGGCGCGGCAGCGCGCGGCCGACCAGGCGGGCGGCAACGGGTTCATGCAGGTGGCCGCCACCCACGCCGCGCTGCTACTCGCGCAGGGGACCGGTCGGCTGATCCGGAGCTCCACCGACCGCGGCGTGGTCGCCGTCCTCGATCCACGGCTGGTCACCGCGCGCTACGGCGGCTTCCTCAAGGCCAGCCTCCCGCCCATGTGGGCCACGACCGATCCCGACGTGGTGCGCAAGGCCCTGAAGCGCCTGGCCGAGACGGGCGCCGGTGGCGCCTGAGGTCAGCTCGAAGCCGAGCCAGATCACCAGCCAGCCGATCAGCACGTCGGCGACCCAGTGGTTGCCGGTGCCGACGACGACGAGCCCGGTGATGGCGGCGTGCGCCCAGCCGGCGATCCGCATCCAGCGGTACGGCGCGTGCCGTTGCAGCACCATCGCCACCCACAGCGCCCAACCGGCGTGCAGGGACGGGAACGCCGCGAGCTGGTTGGTCAGACCGCCGAGACCCTTGGGGGCCGAGGCGTCGCCGCCCCACCAGCCGTCACCGGACGTCAGCGCCAGCACGTCGGCGTACCCGCCGAAGAGCCGGGGCGGAGCGGTCGGCAGCAAGAGGTAGGCGACCAGCGCGACGATGGTGCCGACGAGCAGCGCGCGCCGGGCGGGCACGTAGGCGTCGGCGCCGCGACGGTAGAGCCAGACCAGGACGACGGCGGTCACCACGTAGTGCGCGGTGGCGTACCAGAAGCTGCCGAACAGGCTCAGGCCGCGGGAGACCGCGAAGATCTGGTTGAGGGCCGGCTCCCACGAGAGGTGCAGGGCGCTCTCGATGTCGAGGAGCTCGGCGGCGCGGCGCTGGGCCGGGCGCAGGGAGTCGCTCGCGAAGAGGCGGGATCCGGAATAGGCGACGTAGAGGGCGAGGATGATGAGCATCTCGACGAAGGCCGCGCGCCAGCCCCGGGCGGCAGCCTTCGTGCCGTCCCCCCGGACCTTGCTCTCCGCGTTCCTCGTGCTCCCCATGATCAGAGCCTGCCCCGTTCCCTCAACTTCTGCACATCAGTTGTTACCCGGACCCTCCCCTGAGGAGACCCCGGCACCGTCGTGGATACCGGTGGTTTCACCAAGCATGTCAGCGGGCACCGACACCCCATGAGTACCAGACTCCTCGTAGGGGCAACGTTCATCGGTGCGGTCTGCATTCCGCAAGCGGCGAGCGGATTCTCCACCGAATCCGCACAGGTGGACTGCGCCGGCGTGGTGGCGACGATCGTGGGCACCGCGGGCGACGACGAGCTGGTCGGGACGCCCGGCGACGACGTGATCTCCGGTGGCCTCGGGGACGACGTGATTCGAGGGCTGGCCGGGAACGACGTCCTCTGCGGGGACCGTGGGACCGACTCCTTGGACGGCGGGGCGGGCGACGACCGGGTGTACGGCGGCCTCAACGGCCTCCAGCAGCCGTATCCCGACAACCCGCCCGACAACGTCGGCGACGACGTCGTGGGCGGTCCCGGCGACGACCTGCTCGACCCCGGGTGGGACGTGTCGACCGACGCCGACGGCGGGTTCATCCCCGACACGATCTCCTACGCCGACTCCGCGTCGGGGGTCAGCGTCGACCTGCCGAACCTGCGAGCGACCGGCGACGGCGCCGACACGCTCGTCCTCGAGGGACGGGTCCAGGTCGTCGGGACGGTGTACGACGACGTGCTGATCAGCGGCGACGAGTCCGACGAGATGTACGGCGGAGCCGGCGACGACCTGCTGCGGGGCGGGAAGGGGCGCGACTACCTCCTGGGCGACGACGGCGACCTGCCGACGCCGGACGCGGTGGCCTACGACGACCGGATCTACGGCGGTCCCGGTGGTGACGGCATCTACCTCGGCAACGGCGACGACGTGGCCCGCGGCGGCAGCGGCGACGACAACCTCTCGCACGGCTCCGGCCTGGCCGACCTGCGCGCGGGTGCCGGCGACGACGACCTCGAGACGCGGATGCAGTTTGCGACCGGGTCGGTGGTCGACGGGGGACCGGGCGAGGACGAGACGTACGTCTGGTCGGTCGACGTCGGCGACCGGCGCCGGCTCGACGTGGTCGGCCGGATCGACCTGGGCAGTGGTGAGCTCGCGATGCGCCTGGGCGACCGGTCGCACACCTCGACCCTGTCGGCCGTCGAGCGGCTGCGGATCCCCGACGGGCGCTGGACCGTGATCGGGACCGGCGCCGACGAGACGTTCTACGGCGGCGACCTGCGGCGCGACGCGATCGTGGTGCGTGCCGGTGGCGGCGACGACTACGTCACGGCCACGCCCGGGGACGACCGGCTGTACGGCGGCAAGGGCCACGACAGGGTGCTGTTCGTCGGCCGCGACGACATCGTGCGGGGCTTCGAGGTCGTGCGCGGGTAGCCCGCCTGTCAGACCTTGCGCAGGACGGCCGTGACGATGCCGAGGATGCTGGCGTTGGTGCCGTCGATCGGGTCGTAGGCCGCGTTGTGCGGCAGCAGCCAGAGCTGGCCGTTCTTCCGCTGGAAGGTCTTCACGGTTGCCTCGCCGTCGATCAGGGCAGCCACGATGTCGCCGTTCTCGGCGGTCTGCTCCTGGCGGATCACGACGTAGTCGCCGTCGCAGATCGCGGCGTCGACCATCGAGTCGCCCGCGACCTGCAGCAGGAAGAGCGTGCCCTCGCCGACGAGCTGCTTGGGCAGCGGGAAGACGTCCTCCACGCGCTCCTCGGCCAGGATCGGACCACCGGCGGCGATCCGGCCGAGCACGGGGACGTAGGTCGCCGGCGTCACGGTGTCGCCGATGTCGGTCTCGTCGTACTGGGTCTCCTCGGCCGCGCCGAGCGAGCGCCGCGCCGCCATCACCTCGGGCAGGAACACCTCGAGGGCGCGCGGCCGGTTCGGGTCGCGCTTGAGGAAGCCCTTCTCCTCCAGCACCCGGAGCTGGTGGGCCACGCTCGAGGAGCTGGTGAGCCCCACGGCCTCGCCGATCTCGCGCATGCTCGGCGGGTAGCCACGCTTCTCGATGGCCTCCTTGATGTGGCCCAGGACGCGCTGCTGCCGGGGCGTGAGGCCCGTCGCGTCGGGTGGGCCGTCGGGCAGCTCGCTGACCTTGGAGCGAGCCTTGCCGCGGGAGCGTGAAGCGCCTCGTCCGGCCGGTGAGTCCTCGGTTGCCATGGCGTCACGGTAGTGGCCCGAGGGGCAGATGTTCAAACACGTGTTCGAACGGCGTGTCTCGAACACGTGTGCGAACCGGGGCTTGCGATCGTTCGAACACATGCTCTACTCTCGATCACATGTTCGATCGAACGTCTGATCGAGCGGCGACCAGCACCGATGTCGGTGGTCACCGTTAGACAGGGATCGAACGCCCCACTCTTCCCCAGGAGGTCCCGATGAGCACGATGACGATCCACGAGGTCCGCCTCAGCCCCACACGGGTGTCCCGACCGGCCGCCCGTCGCGTCGAACGCCCCTCGACCGTGCGGCTCACCCGCCGCGGCCGCGGCGCCGTCCTCCTGCTCGGCCTGGCGCTCGCGCTGGCCTGCGGCATCTTCCTGGGGGCCGGCTCGGCCGCGACCGAGCGACCGGGCGCCGATTCCACCCGCGTCGTCCAGGTCGGCACCGGTGACACCCTCTGGGCCATCGCCGCCGACGCGGCGGCCGCCACCGGCGAGGACGACGTCCGTCTCATGGTCGATCGCATCGAGGACCTCAACGCCCTCGAGTCCGGCATGGTCCTGGCCGGCCAGCGGCTCCGGGTCCCCACCGACTGAGCAACACCACAGACTTCGCTGGCCGACTCGACCCCGGCTGGCGGACCGGGGAAGACGAAGGGCGGGACCATCCGGTCCCGCCCTTCGCGGTTCGCTGGCACCGCCGTTGGTCGAGGAGGGACGATGTCCACCGTTGGTCGAGGAGGGACGATGTCCACCGCTGGTCGAGGAGGGACGAAGTCCCGTCACGAGACCCGGCGACCATCAAGTGCCCTACCGGTCCCGCAGCCTCCGTACGAACTTCAACCCCGACCAGGTCCCGTCGATCGCGGCCACCTTGACGTCGACGAACCCCAGCTCGAGGCCGAGGTCGCGCACCTTGTTCTCGTCGAGGTCGGTCGGCATCTTGCTGGCCTTCTTCGGCCAGCACACCCACACCATCCCGGCGGTGGCCGTGCGCTCGAAGAGCACCGGCAGCCTCTGCTCCAGGCTTGCCAGCGAGGTGTGCCAGGTGAGCGTGACGTCCAGCCGGCTGCCCGCGCGAGGCAGGCGACGGACGACGCTCCCGGCGGGCAGGTCCCCGAGGTCCAGGCCGGCGGGCTGCCCGTCGAGGAGCAGCACGTGGTCGGGCTTGATGCCGAGCTTCTGGGGGAGCGGCGTGCCGGAGTACCCAGCCGTCGAGTCCGCCGTCATCGGGCCGCCCGCTTGCCACCGATCGGCCGTGGGGGTGGGGGCTCGGCGTCCTCGGTCTTGGTGACGCCGACCAGCCGCATGAGGCGGGCGACGAGCAGCAGGCCGGCGAACAGGCAGACCACCGCGCCCAGCGAGGCCATCGCCAGGAACCACCACGCCCGGGTCTCGCCACCGCGGGCCGTCGCACCGAAGTCGATGGCGGCGTACACGAGGTACCCCCACGCCACCACGCAGAGCGTCACCCCGAGGGCGAGCGAGAGGAGCTTGGCCCACGGTCGGCCGGCGGACTCGCCGCCCTTGCTCGCGGGCGCCTGGGGAGCGGGCTCGGCACGACGCTTGCCGGCGTGCTTGCCCGATGTCTCCACGGGGCCATTCTGGCCCCCTCCGCGGAGCCGGTCTGTACCACCCACCGCGCCGCCGTGAGCGTGTCGCGACCCGCTGACCTGCGGCAATCGAGACTCGCCTATCTAGGGGCTTGCCAGGGGGCCAGCCCCTACATATAGTGAAGTTACACCGATGTAGTTATCCACATCGTTTCCACAGGCAAGGCCCCGAGACTCACAGTCCAGCCCGGATTACTGACCGTTCCGCGGACGTTATCCACAGGTGAGGGTGAGTTCTCCTCGGCGCGCCCTGACGAGTGACCCGACCAGCGAGAAGGAGGCCTGGAATGCACTGTCCGTACTGCCGCGACACCGACACCCGGGTCATCGACTCGCGCGTCTCCGACGACGGTACGTCGATCCGCCGACGCCGGTCGTGCTCGGCCTGCCAGAAGCGCTTCACCACCGTCGAGCAGATGCAGCTGACCGTGCTCAAGCGGTCCGGGGCGACCGAGCCCTTCACCCGCGAGAAGGCCGTCGCCGGCGTGCGCAAGGCCTGCAAGGGTCGCCCGGTCACCGAGGACCAGCTGGCCTGCCTCGGCCAGGCGGTCGAGGACACGCTGCGGCTCGAGGGGGCCGCCGAGGTGCCGGCCCACGAGGTGGGCCTGGCGATCCTCGGCCCGCTCCGTGAGCTCGACGAGGTCGCCTACCTGCGGTTCGCGTCCGTCTACCGGGCCTTCGAGTCCGCCGACGACTTCGAGGACGAGATCGCCCTGCTCCGCGCGGAGAGATCCGCCGCACTCCCGCTGGTCGAGGAGGTCGCGCAGCGACCGTCACGAGACCACGCGGAGCCACAGCCCGCCAGATCGGGCTGACCCAGACCGCCCGGGATGGATTGTGGGGAAGCAGTCCGTCCCGGGCGCACCACCCCGGTGGCCGCAGAGGCCACCAGCAGCACCAGCCAGAGCAGTGCCCACCACGAGGAAGCACGAGGAGAGCCCATGACCGAGACGGTGAACACCGGCCCGACAGTTGGCAAGGCCGCAGCCAAGGCCAGCGCCGGGATGAGCATCTCGAGGGTGTTCAGCACCGAGGGTGTGCACCCCTATGACGAGCTCACCTGGGAGCGCCGCGACGTCGTGCAGACCAACTGGAAGACCGGTGACACGGTCTTCGAGCAGCGCGGCGTGGAGTTCCCGTCCACCTGGTCGGTCAACGCCTCGACCATCGTCACCACCAAGTACTTCCGCGGCGCCGTGGGCACCGACGTCCGGGAGTGGAGCCTCAAGCAGCTCATCGACCGCGTGGTCTCGACCTACGTCAAGGGCGGCCGCGACCACGGCTACTTCGCGACGCCGGCCGACGCCGAGGTCTTCGAGCACGAGCTGACCTGGCTGCTGGTCAACCAGTACTTCTCCTTCAACTCCCCGGTGTGGTTCAACGTCGGCACCCCGTCGCCGCAGCAGGTCTCGGCCTGCTTCATCCTCGCCGTCGACGACTCGATGGACTCGATCCTCAACTGGTACAAGGAGGAGGGCTTCATCTTCAAGGGCGGCTCCGGCGCCGGCCTCAACCTCTCCCGCATCCGCTCGTCCAAGGAGCTGCTCTCCTCGGGCGGCACCGCGAGCGGCCCGGTCTCCTTCATGCGCGGCGCCGACGCTTCCGCGGGCACGATCAAGTCGGGTGGCGCCACCCGCCGCGCGGCCAAGATGGTCGTGCTCGACGTCGACCACCCCGACATCGTCGAGTTCGTCGAGACCAAGGCGCGCGAGGAGGACAAGATCCGCGCGCTGCGTGACGCCGGCTTCGACATGGACCTCGGCGGCGCCGACATCACCTCGGTGCAGTACCAGAACGCCAACAACTCCGTCCGCGTCAGCGACGAGTTCATGCGGGCGGTCGAGGAGGGCACCGACTTCGGGCTGCGCGGCCGCAAGACCGGCGAGGTCATCGAGCGCGTCGACGCCCGCGAGCTGTTCACCAAGATCGCCAAGGCGGCGTGGGAGTGCGCCGACCCGGGGCTCCAGTACGACGACACGATCAACGACTGGCACACCAACCCCGAGACCGGCCGGATCACCGCGTCCAACCCGTGCTCGGAGTACATGTCGCTCGACAACTCCTCGTGCAACCTCGCGTCGCTGAACCTGATGAAGTTCCTCAAGGACGACAACACCTTCGACGCCGACCTGTTCGCGAAGGCCGTCGAGGTGATCATCACCGCGATGGACATCTCCATCTGCTTCGCCGACTTCCCGACCGAGGCGATCGGCGACACCACCCGCGACTACCGCCAGCTCGGCATCGGCTACGCCAACCTCGGCGCGCTGCTGATGGCGATGGGCCTCGGCTACGACTCCGACGGCGGCCGCGCGATGGCCGCGACCATCACGTCGCTGATGACCGGTGTCTCCTACCGGCGCTCGGCCGAGCTGGCCGGCGTCGTCGGCCCCTACGCCGGCTACGCCCGCAACGCCGACGCCCACCAGCGCGTGATGCGCAAGCACCAGGCCGCCAACGACACGGTCCGCACGCTCGGCATCGCCGACGCGCAGGTGCACAAGCTGGCCACCGCCGCATGGGCCGACGTCCAGAAGATCGGCGAGGAGAATGGCTTCCGCAACGCGCAGGCCTCCGTGCTCGCGCCCACCGGGACCATCGGCTTCATGATGGACTGCGACACCACCGGCATCGAGCCCGACTTCTCCCTGGTGAAGTTCAAGAAGCTCGTCGGCGGCGGTTCGATGCAGATCGTCAACCAGACGATCCCGCGGGCGCTGACCAAGCTCGGCTACGCCCAGGAGCAGGTCGAGGCGATCGTCGCGTTCATCGCCGAGAACGGCCACGTCATCGACGCACCCGGCCTCAAGACCGAGCACTACGAGATCTTCGACACCGCGATGGGTGCCCGCGCCCTCAAGCCGATGGGCCACGTCCGGATGATGGCGGCGACCCAGCCGTTCCTCTCCGGCGCGATCTCCAAGACGGTCAACCTCCCCGAGACCGCCACGGTCGAGGAGATCGAGGACATCTACCTCCAGTCCTGGAAGCTCGGCCTCAAGGCGACCGCCGTCTACCGCGACAACTGCAAGGTCGGCCAGCCGCTGGCCGACGGCAAGTCGGACTCCTCGAAGGCCGACCAGGCTCGCGCCGGTGCGGCCACCGCCGCAGCGCCCGAGACCGAGGTCGTCGAGAAGATCGTCTACCGCCCGACCCGCAAGCGCCTCCCGAAGTCGCGCCAGTCCCGCACCACGTCGTTCACCGTCGGTGGCGCCGAGGGCTACATGACCTCCGGTGCCCACGACGACGGCGAGCTGGGCGAGGTCTTCCTCAAGCTCGGCAAGCAGGGCTCGACGCTCGCCGGCGTGATGGACGCCTTCTCCATCGCGGTCTCGATCGGCCTTCAGTACGGCGTCCCGCTGGAGACCTACGTCTCGAAGTTCACCAACCTGTCCTTCGAGCCCGCCGGCCTCACCGACGACGCCGACGTCCGGATGTCGAAGTCGATCATGGACTACATCTTCCGCCGCCTGGCCCTCGACTACCTCGACTTCGAGTCCCGCTCCGCCCTCGGCATCTACTCCGCCGACGAGCGTCAGCGCTACCTCGAGACCGGGAGCTACGAGGCCCTCGCCCTCAGCGAGGCCGAGTCCCTCAAGGCCGACGTCCCCGTCGAGGCGACGATCGTCGAGGACGACGCTCCGCTGGTTGAGGAGGGCCGCCAGGCCCGTCACGAAACCACCGAGGCGCCCAAGGTCGAGGTCAAGCAGGCCCACACCTCCGCCGAGCTCTTCGAGCAGCTCACCGGCACCGCCGTCGACTCCCCGCTCTGCATGACCTGCGGCACCAAGATGCGTCCCGCCGGTTCCTGCTACGTGTGCGAGGGCTGCGGAAGCACGAGCGGCTGCAGCTGATCCGCCTGAGAACGGGCCCGACACCCAGTGTCGGGCCCGTTCGCCTGCGTTCAGTCGAATTTGCGCGGAAACGCAGCTGGTTCGGTTCCTGCCGTTCAAGCTGAGCTCTTGTGGAGACTCAGCGAACCGTTTACGAACAGGATGAATACTCCGGAACCGAGACGCATCGGCTCGTCGCGGACATCAGTGACCGACTGCTGGAGCATCTGAACACGGAAGAAGCGCTCCGCCTTATGCTCGCGGCGAACCTGCCCGGCATCTCCAGTGCGCAGGTGCAGGCGACGTTCCTGCCGTTCGCCACCGAACTGGGCTTCACGAGTGAGGCGCGGGGTCTCTTTCGCGAGTACGAGAACAAACTTCGTCCCGACTACTTTCGACCAGTAGAGGGCTCGGGAATCCTGCTCGAGGTGGAGCGCGGAAAGACAACGACGAACAACATGGATCTGCTCGACTTCTGGAAGTGTCACCTGTGCAAGCAGGCTGACTATCTGTTCCTCATGGTTCCGCAGGCGCTCAAGCACAACGAGGCGATGACTCCCAAGAAGGAGTACGCATCGGTGGTGAAGCGGCTCAAGACCTTCTTCGCGCCCGGTAACGCAACCAACGTGCGGGCCGTACACATCTTCGGCTACTAGTTCGCTCCGGTTGCCCCCGGTCCGGGTGTTCACTGAACACGTGACAGACCCGGCCCACGCGCGAGGCGTGGAGAGCGCGATGACAGGACTGGTCGCGTCGTTGGCATCGTGGGGAGTGGTGGCGGGGCATTGGTTGCCTGACCGCGACGGGGTGCCGGCGCTGTGGCTCACCACGCAGACCGAGGCGCAGCGAAGGGCGCTGGAGACGGCGCCCTGGCTGGAGGCTCAGGTGGCCATCCTGTTGACGCGGGCCGAGGTCCCGTACGAGGTCCTGAAACGAATCCGCGTGCTGGTGGACTCGGAGGAGGAGCAGGAGCGACTGCTGCGCGACGCGACGTAGACGAGGCTCCGGCTGGCACTCAGCCGGCCATCGGAGTGGGTCGGACTTCCCGGACAGCGAGGCCGGGCTCACGTACGGTGTGGCCCGTCCGCCCGAGCGCCTGCCTCGAGCCCCAGCCCCGAAGGAACTCTCGTGAGCGACAGCAATTCGCCGGCCGACCCGGTCGACCATCCTTCGGACCAGCCGCAGTTCGGTGGCGAAGCCGCCAACCCCTATGGTGCGCCGCCGGTGGCGCCGTACCCGTCCGGAGATGCGGTGTCGGTGTACGGCGCCCCGCTGGGCCTGGGACCTCGCGGCGAGGTGCGCAGCACGGGCACCTGCATCCTGCTCACCATCGTCACGCTGGGCTTCTACACCTGGTACTGGTTCTACAAGACGCACGATGAGATGAAGCGCCACAGCGGCCAGGGCATCGGCGGCGGGCTGGCGCTGGTCCTGGCGATCTTCCTCGGGTTCGTGATCCCCTTCTTCACCTCGAGCGAGGTCGGCAGCCTCTACGCCCGCCGCGGCCAGCGCGAGCCCGTGACCGCCGCGACCGGGCTGTGGTTCCTGCTGCTCGGATGGTTCTTCCTGGTCGGCGCCATCGTGTGGTTCGTCAAGACCAACGACGCGCTCAACAAGTACTGGGAGTCGGTCGCAGCAGGCAGGTAGGCCAGGCTCATCCCGACGTCTCGACGTGGATGTCGGGGTCGATGCCCAGCGAGCGCAGCCACGTGGACTCGCCGCGCAGCACGATCTCGTCGGCATGGTCGGCCAGCAGCGCGAGCACGTCGTCGCCAGGAGAGCCGCCGAGGGCCTCGACCACGCGGGGGACGAGGGCGGCGGGGGCAGTGACCCAGTACTCGTACTCCTCCGCGCCGAGCCAGCCGTTGAGGTCCTGCCCCTCGAACACGAGGTCGCCGGACTCGGTCAGCACCGCGTCGACGAACAGCCGGTTGCGCGACCAGAGGCGGCGGGAGGGCACGCGCCCACGCTAGCGATCGGTGGTTTCGTGACGGGACTTCGTCCCTCCTCAACCAGCGATCGGCGCGACCCCGAAGTGGTCGAGCAGGACCGGTGTGAGCGGCTTGGCCCTCACCATGTGGGTCTGGCCGGCGATGCTCCGCAGCCGGCCGTGCGGCAGCTGCGCCACGACGGCGGCCTGGGAGTTCTTCATGTACGTCGGGCTCTTGTCGCCGACCATCACCAGCGTCTCCGGCTTCACCTCCGCGTAGTAGCCCTCGGGCAGCGGCGTGCCCTGCTGGAACGGCGAGCAGAGCGCCAGGTCGTGGGGCAGCGTGTGCGCGACGCCCTTGAGCTGCTTCCACACCGGGAACAACGGCATCATCGCGACCATGGCGCCCGGCGCCCCGACGGTCTTCATGAAGAGCTTGACCGCGTCTCCGCGCCGGTCGGCGTCGACCAGGGCCTGCACGTCCGCCGGCAGCGACGGTGAGTTGGGGTGGAAGGTGTCGTCGAGGATGAACGGCGTCTCGTACACCGCCAGCCTCTCCATCGCGATGCCGCGGCGAGCCGCCTCGAGGGCGAGCGTTCCGCCGGAGGAGGCGGCCACGACGTGCGGCGTGCCGCCCGCTGCCTCGAGCACGGCGGTGAGGTCCTCGACCTCGCGGTCCACGGACCAGGGCGAAGCGCCCGCGTCGCTCTCACCGCGGTCGCGCCGGTCGTAGGCGAACACGGTCATGCGTGCGCCGAGCGACTCGCGCAGCGTCTTGGCCACGCCCATCGCACGCTGGCACAGCGCGCCCTCGACGACGACCGCCGCAGGGCCGGAGCCGAACGTGTCGTACGCGATGCGCGTGCCGTCAGCCGAGGTCACGTACGCGGTGGGGCTGGGCGTGGCGTTCATGGCGTCCTCCTCAGGTCGGTGGTACCTGGGCGTCGAACGCGGGCACCGTACTTCGACATCGGACCGACTTGTCGCTCACCGGGTTTCGAGGCTCGTCGCTGGCGCTCCTCGCACCTCAACCAGCGGGGGGCTCAACCGGCGGCGGGGAGGGCGTCGTCCATCGGCACCGCGACCAGGTCGTGGTCGCAGGCTCGATGCACGACCTCCAGGGACACGCCCGCCTGCCGGCCCGCGTCGTACAGGGCCCGCGCCCAGGCCCGGTCGTCGTCGCTCACGCCGCCGGGGCCTGGCCGCGACCGCAGGAAGGCGAACCTGCGCCCGGGCTCCGCGAGACCGCCGATCAGCTCCGCGAGCGATGACACCTTCTCGTCGGCGGGCGGCTCGAGGGCCTCGGTGATCTCGGTGATGTGCGGGAACGGCCTGTCGTCGGCGTCGATGACGAGCATCCAGACGGAGTGGCCGCCGAACCCCCACGGCCCCATCAGGTGCTTCCACACCGCCTCGAGGTCGGCCTGCGAACGGACGGTCGGACGGAACGGAGTGGTCATGCGACCACCCTGAACCGGATCGGCGGATCACGTCGGCGCCCATCCACAGGCTCTAGCCTCACGCCATGAAGGCCGTGCCGAAGCCCACGTGGGTCCGCGGCTACGAGCGGACGTGGCTGCGCGGTGACGTGCTGGCCGGCATCACCGTGACGGCGTACCTCATCCCGCAGGTGATGGCGTACGCCGAGGTGGCCGGCGTCCCTCCCGAAGCCACCCTGTGGGCGGCGGTCGGCGGACTGACGGTGTACGTGTTCCTCGGGTCGTCGCGCCAGCTCTCGGTCGGTCCCGAGTCGACGACCGCGCTGATGACGGCCACGGCGCTCGGGTCGCTGGTCGCCACCGGCGACGACCGTGTCCCGCTGGCCGCGGCGCTCGCGCTCATGGTCGGCCTCTGCTGCCTGGTCGGCTGGGTCCTGCGACTCGGCGCCCTGGCCGACCTGTTGTCGCGGCCCGTGCTGGTCGGGTACCTCGCAGGCATCGCGTTCACGATGGCCGCCTCACAGCTGGGCAAGCTGCTGGGCATCCCGGAGAACGCGTCCTCGTTCGTCGACGAGGTCCGACAGGTGTTCGGCAACCTCGACGAGGCGCAGGCGCCGACGGCGATCCTCGGCCTCGGCACGCTCACCGTGCTGCTGACGCTCAGCCACTTCTTCCCGCGCGCGCCGGTCGCGCTGATCGGCATGCTGGGCGCGACGGCGGTCGTGTGGTTCTTCGACCTCCAGGACAAGGGCGTCGCCGTGGTCGGCACCATCTCGGCCGGCCTTCCCGTCCCCGGCCTCCCCGACGTCGGGGCCGACGACCTGACCGCGTTGATCGGGCCAGCCGTCGGGGTCGCCTTCGTGGCCTACACCGACAACATCCTCACGGGGCGCGCGTTCGCGGCCCGCAAGGGCGAGACCGTCGACGCTCAGCGTGAGCTGCTGGCACTCGGCGGTGCGAACCTCGGCGCCGGACTCGTCGGGGGCATCCCCGTCAGCAGCAGCGGCAGCCGGACGGCGATCGGCGACGCCGTCGGGCAGCGCACCCAGCTCGGCGGGCTCGTCACCGTCGTGTGCACGGTGCTGGCGGTGCTGACGCTCGGGCCGCTGCTGGCGGCGTTCCCGGTGGCCGGCCTCGCGGCCGTCGTCGTGTACGCCGCGACGCGCCTGGTCGACGTACACGAGCTGATCCGCTTCGGTCGCTTCCGCACCAGCGAGCTCGTGCTGGCGCTCGCCACCACGATCGCGGTGCTGATCTTCGGCGTCCTCCTCGGCATCGTGGCCGCCATCGCCCTGTCGGTGCTCGACCTGCTGCGCCGGGTCGCGCGCCCGCACGACGCCGTGCTCGGGATCGTCCCCGGCGTGGCGGGCATGCACGACGTCGACGACTACCCGTCGGCACAGGTCGTGCCGGGGCTGATGATCTACCGCTACGACTCACCGCTCTTCTTCGCCAATGCGGAGGACTTCCGCCTGCGCGCCCTTGCGTCGGTCGACGAGGCGACCGTCCCGGTCCGCTGGTTCGTGCTCAACGCCGAGGCGATCTCGGAGATCGACATCACCGCCGCGGACGCCCTGGAGGAGCTGCGCAAGGAGCTCGACCGTCGCGGCATCGAGGTCGGGATCGCGCGGATGAAGGAGGAGCTGCGCGAGGAGCTCTCGGGTACTGAGTTCCTCCGGCAGGTCCTCCCGGACCGGATCTTCGCGACCCTGCCGACGACGGTCGAGGCGTACCGGGAGTGGCCGGAGGAACGTCCAAGCTGACGCCGAGACGCGATTCGTCTGCGTGGCTGAGCGGGAGAAACCGCATGAAACCGCAGACGAATCGGTGTGCTAGCCGAACCCGTACCTCGCCAGGGGAGGGATGAGCTCGCGTTCCTCGTAGGCGAGGTGGGAGAGCAGGGTGTCGGTGAGCAGGTCGAGAGCGCGCTGCAGCTCGTCGAGGGCGGCGGCGGCGTCGGCGCCATAGGACGGAGCGCCGACCAGGCCGACCAGCGCGTCGTCGACCTGCTCGAGCACGTCGTGGATGACCACGTGCTCCTCCGACAAGCGGTCGAGCACGGCGCCGAGGTCGGGGTCGCGGCGGCGCAGGTGGGTGAAGACGCTGCGGTCCTCGAGCGTGTGGTGGCCGGTGACGATGCGGCAGTACGACTCGCAGTACGCCCCGAGCGTCCAGTTGTTCTGACGCATCGTCATCGTGTTGATCTCCGACCGGGCGGCGCCGACGGTCAGCTGGCCGCGGCGGACCTGGTCGACGATGTCGCGTACCTGGGTCAGCTCGCCTCGCAGGTGGTCGTGGATGTCGACGAGGTGCTGGGGGACGGCGGCTTGCGGGTACCCCCCTTGATCGGCATCGCTCGGCCCGGCGTACGACGGGCGGGTGGTCTCGTCCCACGGCAGCGACGCCGACAGGCGGCTGCCGTCGTCGGGGGTCGGGGTGGGGAGGGGTGGGCTGTTGGGTTGGGCTGGTTTCGTGACGGGACTTCGTCCCTCCTCAACCAGCGAGGCGCGTCGTCCCTCCTCAACCTGCGGGGCGCGTCGTCCCTCCTCGACCTGCGGGTCGCTTCGTTCCTCCTCCACCAGCGACACGGACGGCGGGGGCGACCTCGGCGGCGAAGCGGCGCAGCTCGTCGGGGTCATCGGAGCCGAGGATGAACGTGCTGGTGCCGTGCTCGAGGGTGAGGGCGGCGAGGCGTTCGGCCATCACGGCGGGGCCGCCCCGGAGGTACTCGTGGCCGCCGAAGATGTTGAGCATCCGCCGCACGGCCAGCGGACCGCGACCCGCCTTGTCGGCGGCCTCGTCGATGACGGCGTTCATCTCGCCCAGGTTGTCGGGGGTGACGTAGCCCAGGCTGGGCAGCCAGCCGTCCGCGAGCCGACCGGTCAGCCGCAGCATCCGCGGCTTGAGGGCGCCGAGCCAGATCTGCACGTCGTGCACGGGCACGGGGCCGGCGTGCATCCCCTTCACCCGGTAGAAGTCACCGTCGACGTCGACGGTCCGGTTGCCGTCCACGCCCCAGGCGCCGCGGATGATGGCGATGCCTTCCTCGAGCGCCTGGACCGCCTCGCCGGGAGTCCGGCGCGGCCCGCCCACGGCGACGATCGCGTCCCAGAACGCCCCGGCGCCCAGGCCGAGCTCGGCCCGGCCGTCGCTGATGATGTCGAGGGTCGCCACGGCCTGGGCGAGCACTGCAGGCGGGCGGAGCGGCAGGTTCGCGACGTTCGGGGCGACCCGCACCGCCGACGTACGGGCGGCGATGGCGGCGAGCAACGTCCAGGCGTCGAGGTGCTTGGCCTGGTACGGGTGGTCCTGCACCGTGACCAGCTCGTACCCCAGCACGTCGGCGAGCTGGGCCAGCTCGAGGGTGCGCGCGGCGGCGACCGCGTCGGGGGAGAGGAAGACGCCGAACTGCAGGTCATGGCCGTAGTCGGGCACGCGGCGAGGGTAGCCAAGGGGTGGTTTCGGCGCGGGACGGGTAGCACCCACCACCCCACGGCGGGCCGGAACCCGCGAGATTTAACCCAATTCCCGGTCTGGACCCCTCTATCGCTCCTGGGCCAACCCCAGGCAGTCTCGTAGCATCAGTAGCACGTCTTCTGGGGGGAAGGGCACCGCCGTGGAGGATTCGACCAAGGTCATCAACCACCTGGTTCGATCGTTGGGCGTCACCGCCCACCAGGCCACCGCGTTCATCGAGGTGGTCCAGGAGATCGTCGAGGAGCACGTGACCGACGACGTCTCGGTGCTTGCACCGCCGCTGATCGTCGGACGCTTCGGCGACCCGGTGCTCGACCGGCTGGCGATGCGCCTGGAGGACCCGCGCTGGACCCTGCCCGAGAGCATCGACATCTCGCCGGCCGAGCTGGCCGGCCAGCTGCGCCTGCCGGTCGAGGTCGTGGAGGCCTACCCGATCGTCGGCCGCTTCGGGATCCTGGCGAAGTGCCTGGACCGGCTGTCGGTCTCCGACGAGGACGCCGAGCTGCACCTGCGGATGCTCGACACCTGGCTCGGCACGTACGCCGAGGAAGCCGGCCGTGACTTCGAGGTCCTGCCGACCGGCAGCCGCGGCGCGTTCCGCGGCTGGCTGCTCGACCGGTTCGACATGCTGGGCCGGCACGGCTACGGCGTGCGGATCGCCACCGAGGACGACGACGGTCTCGACGGCCTCGCCCACTCCTTCGACGACGGCCGCCGCCCCGACCTCGTGGCGCGGATCATCGACGACGGTGACACGGTCCGCCGTGGCGACTGGCTCGTGATCCAGCACAAGACCACTGCCGTGGGCCACAACGCCCACGACGAGCTGGCCGTGCTCGTGGACTGGCTGCGTGCCGAGCTCGGCGACCGACTGGGCGACGCGGAGGTCCACGGCCTCCTGATCGCCGACGGCGCGAGCCTGCTCCTCGAGCGGGCGCTGCGTGAGCGTGCGTTCGGCTACCTGTCGCTCGCCGCCATCGGCTACCGCCACTGGGTCCGCAGCCACACCCGCGTGTCCGTGGGCGGTGACCCCGATGCCACGGCCATCGCCTACCCGGCCACGCTGCGGCTGGGGTCGCTCGCTCCCGTTGCGGGTTAGTCCGGCTCGCAGCGCCGAGGTGCACCACGGCGGAGGCGCCGCGGCACTAGCCTGACCCCGTGTTCGACGGCGACCCGCAGGCCCGGGCGAAGGACCGCGACCGCGACCGGGCCGTGTACGTGGTCGATGCGGCCCTCCGCAACGGGCAGATCACCCAGCAGGACCGCGACCTCCGGGTCGATCGCGCTCGCGCCGCGCACACGATCGGCGAGCTCGAGACGCTGACCCACGACATCGCGTCGGCGCCCGCGCCGATGCCGCCCACTGCCGTCGTACCGCCCCCGGTCGCGCCCGCGGCGCCGCCGACGCCCGCGCCGAACCCGTACGACCCCGGCTCGACGCGCCCGGTCACCGGCGTGCCGTCCGACCTCTACGGCCCGACGCCGACCACCACCAAGACCGTCGCCGGCGGCACCGGACTGACGACGAAGGCCAACCCGGCCGGTCGCCGCATCGCCATCGGCTGCGGTGCGGTCGGGCTGCTGTTCTTCATCGTCCCGATCATCTTCGGGGTCGTCCTGCTCGTGTCCCAGAGCGGCGACGGCTTCGTCGCCCAGGAGGCCGAGCCGATCCCGGCCGGGCCGCCGTTCGAGCTGTCCGGCTCCGGGCTGCGCCAGTACGTCGCGGCGTTCGAGGAGGCCTTCGACGACACGGAGGTCGTGCGCGCGGTCTTCTACGACGAGTACGTCGTCTCGTGGGTGCCGCAGAGCGACGGCAAGGTCGTCACCTGGAACTACCAGGAGGGTGCCTTCACCCAGCTCGGCGAGCCCATGAAGGACGTCGTCGACACCGCGCCCGTCGACCTCGCCGACCTCAAGCCGGCCAAGGTGATGTCGCTCGTCCGCGAGGCCCAGGCGACCTTGCTCGTCGACGAGCCGGCGACGACCTACGTGATCTACGACCGCCACGTCATCGACGAGACGCCGCAGGTGATGGTCTACATCACCAACGACGAGGGGCAGAACGGCTATCTGGTCGGCGACCTCGACGGCAACGTGATCTCGACGTCCAAGGCGGAGTGATCTCGAGCGCTGGTCGAGGAGCGACGAAGTCGCGTCACGAGACCGCGCACCACTGACGGGGTTTCGTGACAGGCGCTAGCGCGCCTTCCTCAACCGGCGGTTGCGTCGCGGTAGATCGCCAGTGTCTGCTGGGCGATCGCGTCCCAGCTGAAGGCGTCGATCGCGCGCTGGCGGCCGGCCCGGCCCATCGCGGCGGCGCGGTCGGGGTCGGAGACGACCTCGTTGAGGGCGGCGGCGAAGTCGGCGACGTACTGGTCGGGGTCCAGCGGGGTGCCGGTGCCGTCGGTGGCCTGCTCGATGGGGACGAGGCGGCCGGTCTCGCCGTCGACGACGACCTCGGGGATGCCGCCGGTCGCGGTGGCCACGACCGCCGTCTCGCACGCCATCGCCTCGAGGTTGACGATGCCGAGCGGCTCGTAGATCGAGGGGCACGCGAACACCGTCGCGTTCGACAGCAGGGCGACCACGTCGGGCCGCGGCAGCATCTCGCGGATCCAGACGACACCGGTGCGGGTCTGGCTCAGCTCATCGACCAGGCCGAGCACCTCGGCCTCGATCTCGGGTGTGTCGGGGGCACCGGCGCAGAGCACGAGCTGCACGTCGGGCGGGAGCTGGGCGGCGGCACGCAGGAAGAGCGGCAGCCCCTTCTGGCGGGTGATCCGGCCGACGAAGATGACCGACGGGCGGTCGGGGTCGACACCGAGCTCGCGCACCCGGTCAGGCTTGTCGACGCGGGCCCAGTCGTCGGTGTCGATGCCGTTGTGCACGACCCTGACCTTGTCGGGGTCGATGTCCGGGTAGGACCACATCACGTCCTCACGCATCGCCGCCGACACCGCGATGACGCGGGACGCAGCGAGGTACGAGGTCTTCTCGACCCAGCTCGAGACGGCGTACCCGCCCCCGAGCTGCTCGGCCTTCCACGGCCGCATGGGCTCCAGCGAGTGGGCCGTGATCACGTGCGGGACGCCGTAGAGCAGCGACGAGACGTGCCCGGCGAAGTTGGCGTACCAGGTGTGCGAGTGCACGAGGTCGGTGCCTTCGCAGCCCGGGACGATGGCGAGGTCGACGCCCATCGTCGTGAGGGCGCCGTTCGCACCCGCGAGCTCGGCCAGGTCGGCGTACGCCGTGGTGCCGGCCTCGTCGCGCGGCTTGCCGAACGCGTGCACGCGGGTGTCGAGCTCGGGGAGCGCTCGGAGGGCCCGGACGAGCTCGGCGACGTGCACCCCCGCTCCGCCGTAGACCTCGGGCGGGTACTCCTTGCTCACGACGTCGACGCGCACGCTGATGAAACTACCCCTCCCTGACGGAGCGGGGCAGCGGCTACGTTGACCACATGGCCGCCCGACACCGCAGGAACGTGCTCGCGATCGTCCTCGCCGGTGGGGAGGGGAAGCGGCTGATGCCGCTCACGGCCGACCGCGCGAAGCCGGCGGTGCCGTTCGCGGGCATCTACCGGCTCATCGACTTCGCGCTCTCCAACGTCGTGAACTCCGGCTACCTCAAGGTCGTCGTGCTCACGCAGTACAAGTCCCACAGCCTCGACCGTCACGTCACGCAGACGTGGCGGATGTCGACGATGCTCGGCAACTACGTCGCCCCCGTACCCGCGCAGCAGCGGGTGGGCAAGCACTGGTACCTCGGCAGCGCCGACGCGATCTTCCAGTCCCTGAACCTGATGAACGACGAGAGGCCCGACATCGTGGTGGTCGTGGGTGCCGACCACGTCTACCGGATGGACTTCTCACAGATGGTCGACCAGCACATCGATTCCGGCGCGACGTGCACCGTCGCGGCGATCCGGCAGCCGATCGCGCTGGCCGACCAGTTCGGCGTCATCGACGTGCACCCGAACGACCCCAACTCGATCCGCGACTTCCTCGAGAAGCCCAAGGATCCCGAGGGGCTGCCCGACAGCCCCGCACGAGGTACTGGCCTCGATGGGCAACTACGTCTTCGACGCCGACGCCCTGGTCGACGCCGTGACCAGCGACGCCACGCTGCACGGCTCCAAGCACGACATGGGCGGCGACATCGTGCCGGCCTTCGTCGGCAAGGGCGCGGCCGGCGTCTACGACTTCAAGGACAACATGGTGCCGGGCTCGACCGATCGCGACCGCGGTTACTGGCGCGACGTCGGGACGATGGCGTCCTACTACGCCGCCCACATGGACGTCGTCTCGCCGCTGCCGATCTTCAACCTCTACAACTTCGACTGGCCGATCTACACGTCGTACGGTCCGCAGCCGCCGGTGAAGGTCGGTCAGGGGGAGGACGGCCAGCCGTCCCGCACCGACGAGACGCTCCTGTCGCCAGGAGTCGTGGTGACCGGCGGGACGGTCAACCGGTCGGTCCTGTCACCGGCCGTCCGGGTCGACAGCGGCGCGATCGTGTCCGACTCGGTGCTGATGAACGGCGTGCACGTCGGAGCGGGCGCGGTGGTGCGCAACGCGATCATCGACAAGTCCGTCGACATCCCGGCCGGCACCCGCATCGGCGTCGACCAGGACCAGGACCGCGAGCGCGGCTTCATGGTCGAGGACGGCCTGACGATCCTCGGCAAGGGACAGTCGGTCGAGGGCTGACCGAGGGAACCGGCTTGTGGGCGGCTACCGTCCCATGACCATGAAGCGCCTTCTCGGACCACTCCTGCTCGCCGCCCTCGTGCTGCTCGCCGGCTGCGGCGACTCGACCTCGGACAGCGCGAGCGATACCGCCTCCCAGCAGCCCTCGACCACGGCCCCGGACGAGCCGACGGAGTCGGCAGCACCTCAGACGATCGCCATCGTGTCCCAGACGGCTGCGGGAGGCGAGGTCGACCTCAACGCCGTCCCCGTCGACGACGACGCGGCGCTCCAGGAGTTCACGGCGCAGTTCGACCAGGCCGGCCTCGAGGAGAAGATCGCTACCGCCGTCGCCGGTGCCACGGTCCCGGAGGGGTACACCGTGATGGGCGCCGTGGTCTCCATCGGCTGCGACGTACCCCCCGACGTCTCGGTGGAGGAGGGCCCCGACGGCTGGGTCGTCACGCCGCAGAAGGTCCCCAGCCCGCTCCAGGAGTGCTTCGCACCGGTCACCAGCGTCGCGATCGTGGCGGTGCCGGCCTGAGCCGTCGTTAGCGGCGTGTAGGTCACCGAGAGACCGTTGGCGACGTGTCGCTCGAAGCCGTCGGACGGGGAGTTGCGCACACCCATGACGCCGTTGGGGTCCGGGGCGATGAGGGTGGAGGAGCCGCCGCCGTCGAGGTTCAGGGCGTCCTCGGCGCCGAGGGAGGTCATCAGGTTCGCCAGCTCGACCATCGTGAGGCCTCGGCTGAACGACTGGCGGCCGTCGACCACGAGCATCAGCACCTGGCCGGTGTCCTTGTCGATGCCGATCGCGGTACGCGGGTGCATCTCGAGGTCGTCGACCACGCGACGTACGCCCCCGAGCAGCAGCACCTTGTTGCCAGTGATGGCGACCTCGGGCTCGCGTCGTATCTCCCAGGTGACCCGGGCCTTGTCACCCGGCTTCAGGGCGTTGAGGGCGTTGGCGCCGGTGCCGCGGCCGACGAGCACCAGGCCGCGGACCGGCACACCGTCCGTCAGGGTTGGCTCGTTCGAGACGACGTACTTGTCCCGGATGACGACCTGCCGCACGTTCTCGGTCTGTCCGTCGACGACCCGGGACCCGGCGGTGTTGCCCCAGCGGTAGTCGTAGACGCCGATCTGGCCGTCGAAGATCGTCGGGGAGTTGTAGTGCGTGATCTTCATCCAGGGCTCCTGGACGACCTTCGCCTTCATCGGGAGGTTGGCGATCGCGGGGACGCCGTTCTTGATGAGGAACGCGCGGTTCCAGCCGGACTTGCGGGCGTGCAGGGTCCCGAGCTCGCGGTCGACCCCCAGGCCCAGCGGGGCTCCGGTGTCGAAGATGTCGTAGAAGTCGCCGTTGACCCCGGCGATCGCGTGGTCCCGCCACAGCATGCGGCGCACGGTCTCGGTCTTGGTCACCGACCTGCTCGAGGCGTAGTCGATCGCCACGCCAGGGGTCGCGGGGTCGATGGTCAGCAGGTACGCGCGGTTCGGGCCCCGCATGTCGATCTGGTCCCACTGCCGGAACGTGATGCCCGGCGCGACGGCCCAGGTGATGTCGCTGGTGATGACGGGGGGCTTGCGCAGCGCGCGGGGGACGTACGGTGCGAGCCGGCCGTGCACGCGGTCCGAGGTCTGCGGCCCACGCTGCGCCTGCTGCTTGTCGGCCTCGGGGCGGGAGGTACCCGGGTCCGCGACCGCGGCAGGTACGGCCGCGGCCGCCGCCACGCCGACCAGGACGAGGCCGGCGAGGGACGCGAGGCGGCGGGACATGGGGTCGAGGCTAGGGGGCGAGCACAAGGCGCAACTCAACGGTGCACGAGGCGCAACTCAACGGTGCACGGGGCGCAACTCAACCGGCGGTGAGGGCGAGGGAGGCGGCCTCGATGGCGGCGGGGGAGAGGACGTGCTCGATGGCCATCACGGAGGCGCCGAGGACGCCGGCCTCGGCGCCGGCGCGGGAGGGGACGATGCGCAGGTGCTCGGTGGCCAGGGGCAGGGAGCGGTGGTAGACGGTCTCGCGGATGCCGGCGAGGAGGTGCTCCCCGGCCTGCGCCATCTGGCCGCCGATGACCACGACCGACGGGTTGATGAGGTTGACCATCGCGGCGACCACGTCGCCGATGTCGCGGCCCGCCTGGCGGACGGCGGCGATGGCGAGGGCGTCGCCGGCGCGGACCAGGTCGACGACGTCCTGGCCGTCCTGGGCGGTACCTCCCCCGGCGCGGATCTGGGCGGCGAGGGCCGGCCCGGCGGCCACGGCCTCGAGGCAGCCGGTGTTGCCGCAGCGGCAGGTCACGTCGTCGGCGCCGGGGACCCGTACGTGGCCGAGGTCGCCGGCCACGCCCGTGGCGCCGCGCTGGAGGCGGCCGCCGGAGATGATGCCGGAGCCGATGCCGGTGGCGACCTTGATCAGCACCAGGTCGTCGACGTCGGTCAGGTGCACCTGCTGCTCGCCGAGCGCCATGATGTTGACGTCGTTGTCGACGAGCACCGGCACGGCGTACTCGCGCTGGAGGCGTCCCGGGACGTCGTACCTGTCCCAGCCCGGCATGATCGGCGGGCTGATCGGTCGGCCGGTCGCGTGCTCGACCGGGCCCGGCAGGCCCATGCCGATCGCGGCCAGGTGCTTGACCGGGCGGCGCTGCTCCTTCAGCAGCGCGCGCACGGTCGTGGACACCCAGCCGAGCACGACCTCGGGCCCCTCGGCGATGTCCATGCTGGCGCTGACCTCACCCAGGATGTCGCCGGAGAGGTCGGCCATCGCGGCGCGGACGTGGGTGGCCCCGACGTCGACGCCGACCACCACCCGGGCCGCGGGGTTGAGGGCGAAGAGCGCGGGTGGTCGGCCACCGGTCGAGCGGGCGCCGCCGAACGGAGCGACCAGCTCCAGGCGCATGAGGACGTCGATGCGGGCCGCGATCGTGGAGCGCGCCAGGCCCGTGGCGTCGGCGAGCTCGGCGCGCGTCCAGGGGCGGCCGTCGCGCAGCAGCTCGAAGATGTCGCCGGCGTGCACAGCGAGCAGTGAAGCACCAACGACTTCCGCCGTCTAGACATCAACTTTTGCGCGCCTCTCGACAAAAGTGCGTGACGCGTGCCACAGTGACGCCCGTGCCGACCGCAGACGTCCCGGTGCTCACCGCCCGTGGGATGACCAAGAGCTTCCTGGGCAACACCGTGCTCCGGGACGTCGACGTCGTCCTCCACGCCGGTGAGGTGCACGGGCTCGTGGGCGAGAACGGCGCGGGCAAGTCGACGCTGATGAAGCTGCTGGCCGGCGTCTACCAGCCCGACAGCGGCACCATCGAGCTCAACGGCAGCGAGGTGTCCTTCGGCCACCCGGTCCAGGCGCAGCACGCCGGCGTCTCGACGGTGTTCCAGGAGTTCAACCTGCTGCCGGAGCGCACGATCGCCGAGAACGTCTATCTCGGCCGCGAGCCGCGACGCTTCGGCTTCGTCCAGATCGGCCGCATGCACCGCGACACCGACGAGCTGCTCCAGGGCCTCGGGGTCACCCACCTCAGGGCCACGACGCCCGTGCGCCAGCTCTCGGTGGCCGAGCAGCAGGTCGTCGAGATCGCCAAGGCGGTCAGCTTCGACGCCAAGGTCATCCAGATGGACGAGCCGACGGCGGCGCTGGCCGACCACGAGGTGGAGCTCCTCTACTCGATCATCGAGCGCCTCAAGGCCCGCGGTGTGGCGATCCTCTACGTCTCCCACCGGCTCAAGGAGATCTTCGACCTCTGCTCCACCATCACCATCCTCAAGGACGGCAGCCAGGTCAGCAGCGGACCGGCCGCCGAGCTGACCGAGGCCTCGCTGGTGCGTCAGATGGTCGGCCGACCACTCACGTCGTACTACCCCGACCGGCTCCCTGGGACCGAGGTCGGCGAGGTCCGGCTGACGCTGAAGGGCGCCGGCAACCCGTACGTCGACGGGGTCGACCTCGCCGTCCGCGCCGGCGAGATCGTCGGTCTCGCCGGGCTGCAGGGCTCGGGCCGCACCGAGCTGGTCGAGGCGGTGTTCGGCGTGCAGCCGTTCGACCGCGGCACGATGGCGCTCGACGACAAGCCCGTCACCGTGCGCAGCCCACGCCAGGGCGTCCGCCGCCGCCTCGCCCTGGTCACCGAGGACCGCAAGGCCAAGGGCCTCGCGCTCAACCAGTCCATCCTCGACAACGCGCTCGGCGTGGTGCGTGCCGTGCTGCCGTCGAAGGCCGGGTCCGCGCGCCGCGAGCTGCCGGGTGTGTTCACGAGCCTCGAGGTCTCCGCCCGCGGGCTCGACCAGGAGGTGCAGTTCCTCTCCGGCGGCAACCAGCAGAAGGTCGTGCTCGCGCGCTGGCTCAGCATCGAGCCGCGGGTCGTGCTGATGGACGAGCCCACGCGTGGCATCGACGTCGGCGCCAAGCACGCGGTGTACGAGCTGATGCGCCAGCTGGCCGCCGACGGCGTCGCGATCCTGATGGTCTCCAGCGAGCTGCCCGAGGTCATCGGCATGTCCGACCGGATCCTGGTCATGCGCGACGGCCTGCTCGTCGGTGAGCTGCCCGCCGGCTCCACCGAGGAGCAGGTGCTGGCGCTGGCCACCGGCGCCGCGACCGAGGACGGTGCAGCATGAGTACCGCCACCGCCACCCCGCGCACGAAGGGCGCCCGCCGCGGTCGTCGCCGGACGGCCCCGCTCACCTCGACGCAGCTGGTGTACGTCGTGCTCGGCCTGATCGTCGTCGTGTCGGCGATCCTCACGCGGACCCAGGACCGCAACTTCTTCAGCCAGGGCAACCTCTGGACGATCTTCACCGCGATGACCGTGCTGGGCTTCATCTCGATCGGTCAGACGCTGGTGATCCTGGCCGGCAGCCTCGACCTCTCCGTCCCGTACGTCGCCAGCCTGACGACCTTGATCGCCGGCGGGATCATGGCGGGCAACGACGCCAACGTCGTTCGCGGCGTCACCACGGCGCTTGCGGTCGCCGCCCTGATCGGGCTGGCGAGCGGTTTGATCGTCACGTTGCTCGACGTGCACGGGTTCATCGCCACCCTCGGGGTGGGGCTGATCATCAGCGGCTACCTCGCGTCCAACTACCAGGGCAGCACCGGCCAGGCCGCGGAGGACTTCAAGTTCTTCGGTGTCACCGGGATCGGCGTGATGCCCTACGTCGCGATGTTCATGTTCATCGCCGCGGCCGTGATGTGGGCCGCGCTGCGCTGGACCCGGTGGGGCCATCACCTGTACGCCGTCGGCGGCAACCGCGCCGTGTCGCGGATGTCCGGTGTGCGCACGGCCTACCCGGTGATCGTCGCGCACGTGCTGTGCGCGATGTTCGCGGCGCTCGCCGGGCTCACGCTGCTGTCCCGGACCGGGATCGGCAGCCCGACGATCGGCAGCCAGGGGCGGTACGACCTGTTCTCGATCGCCGCTGTCGTGCTCGGCGGCACGCTGCTGGCCGGTGGCAAGGGCAGCATCGTCGGCACCATCGGCGGCGTCGCGATCTTCGCCGTGCTCGACAACGTGATGGGCGTGATGGGGATCAACCCCTTCCTCAAGGACTTCGTCCGCGGCCTGATCATCGTGGGCGCCGTCGCCGTCTACGCCCGGCGCAGCATCGTGCGCCGGCCCGCCCGCTTCGGCAACGCGTCGGCTCTCGGCGCGGTCCTGAAGGAGGACGCATGACGACCACCACAGCCGTCCCCCGGACCATCCCGGAACACCAAGGAACTCTCGCCCAGCGCATCCTGCGCGCGGCCATCACGCCCGGCGGCGCGGTCTTCGTGCTCGTCGTGGTGCTGCTGGTCGCGGTCATCTGGTCCAACCCGAACTTCGGGGAGCCACCGTTCCTGATCCGCTTCGTCGGCCGCACGGCGCCGCTGGCGATCGCCGCGATCGGGCAGTACTACGTGATCGTCTCGGGCGAGTTCGATCTGTCGATGGGCGCCGTGATCGCCACCCAGGTGGTGATGGCCGGCAACCTCATCGGCCAGGACGAGGACCGCATCCTCCCCGTCATGGTCCTGATGTTCGCTGTCGGGGCGCTCATCGGCTTTCTCAACGGCGTCGGCACGACGCTGCTCAAGGTGCCCAGCTTCATCGTGACGCTCGGCATGTTCCTGGCCCTCGGGGGCCTCGTGAAGTACCTCACCGGCGGCGCGGCCACCGGCAACCCGGTCGACAAGTTCCGCCAGATCGGCCGGGGCGGCATCACGGACGTCCCGATCGTCGAGGTCATCCCGTACTCCGTCATCGTGCTGGCCGTCGTCGCGGTGCTGGGAGCGCTGCTGATGCGGTCGTCGTACGGGCGCACGCTGCTCGCCGTCGGCGACAACCCGGAGGCCGCGGCGTTCGCCGGGACCTCGGTGTGGTGGACCAAGACCTGGGCGTTCATGCTCTCGTCGCTGTCGGCCACCGTCGCGGGCATCCTGCTGGTCGGGTACGCCGGCGTGCACCCGTCGGTCGGCCAGGGGTACGAGTTCCAGGCCATCACGGCCGTCGTGCTCGGCGGCGTCGTGCTGGGTGGTGGCCGGGGCTGGGTGCTCTCGGCAGCAGCCGGCGCGTTCGCCCTCGAGCTGCTCCTCGCCCTGCTCACGTTCCGCGACGTCGAGTCGACGTGGCGCAACACCGTGCAGGGCGTCATCATCATCCTCGCCGTGGCCGCCTCGGCTCGCGCGTGGACTCTCGGGCGTCGCCCGCCCTCACCGTCGGGCGACCCATCTGGACGCACCGCAACCGCGGTGGACCCCACTGCCCCGCCGCCACCCCGGCCGGGCACCGACACAGGAGAACACTGATGCGCCGAAAGTCCATCCGAGGGCCGCTTGCGGTCACGGCGGCTCTCTTGCTGGCGGTCCTCACCGCCTGCAGCCAGACGTCCGAGCCCAGCTCGGGCGACGACCCCACCGACACCGCCACCAGCGAGGCCACGGCCGAGGAGACCGAGGACTCGGGCGACGACACCGAGTGGTTCGACCAGGCGGTCTTCGACGAGCAGGACGAGCAGCGCGGGGCGACGTTCGAGGGTGACCCCGCCGAGCCGTACCTGCAGTACATCGACGGCGAGATGACCGACACCTCGGAGTACAAGTCCGACGGCGCCAAGAAGGTGTGCTTCGCGAACGCCTCGATCTCCAACCCGTGGCGGCAGACCGGCTGGATCACCATGAACCAGCAGCTGAAGGTGCTCCAGGACGAGGGCGTGATCTCCGACATGGAGACCCGCGACGCCGAGGACGACGACAACACCCAGATCGCCGACATCGACTACTTCATCTCCGAGGGCAACTGCGACGCGTTCGTCATCTCGCCCAACTCGACCGCCGCGATGACGCCTGCCGTCGAGCGTGCGTGCGACACGGGCAAGCCGGTCGTCGTGTTCGACCGCGGGGTCGAGACCGACTGCGCCACCTCGTTCATCCACCCGATCGGTGGGTTCGCCTGGGGCATCGACACGGCCGAGTTCCTCATCGGCAACCTCGAGGAGGGCGACAAGGTCGTCGCGCTGCGCATCCTGCCCGGCGTCGACGTGCTGGAGCAGCGCTGGGCCGCGGCCGAGAAGCTCTTCGACGAGGCCGGCATCGAGGCCGTCGACTACTTCACCGGCGCCGACCCGACCGAGATCAAGAAGATCATCAGCGACGAGCTCGCCAAGGGCGACGTGCAGGGCGTCTGGATGGACGCCGGTGACGGTGGCGTGGCCGCCATCGAGGCGTTCGAGGACGCCGGCGCCGACTACCCGGTGATGACCGGTGAGGACGAGATGAGCTTCCTGCGCAAGTGGGAGGACACCGGGCTGACGGGCCTGGCCCCGGTCTACTCCAACTTCCAGTGGCGCACCCCGCTCCTCGCCCTCCAGAAGATCTTCGCCGGCGAGGAGGTGCCCAGCGAGTGGGTGCTCCCGCAGGTGCCGATCACCGAGGACGAGCGCGCCGACTACCTGGAGGCCAACGACGGCATGCCGGACGGTCACTACGCGAAGTTCGGTGGCGAGAACCTGCCGGGCTACCCCGAGGTCTGGCAGGAGCGTCAGATCCCCTGATGTCGCGCGAGATCGGCATCAACACCTGGGTCTGGGCCTCGCCCCTGACCGACGAGACCGTCACCGACCTGCTGCACCACGTCGCCGCCCTCGGCTTCGACGCGGTGGAGCTTCCCCTGGAGACCTCGGGCGACCTGTCGCCCGAGGTGGTCGGTGCGGCGCTCGAGGCGACCGGCCTGACGCCGTACGTCGTCGGCGCGATGGCGCCGGGCCGGGACCTGGTGATGACCGATCACGAGAGCGTGGCAGCAACACAGCAGTACCTGGGAGCGTGCACCGCCCTGGCGTCGTCCATCGGCGCCGGGGCGGTGTGCGGGCCCTTCTACGCGGCGACGGGCCGCGTGTGGCGGATGACCGAGGACGAGCGGGCGGCGGCGTACGTCGAGCTGCGCGAGTCGCTCGCCCCGGTCGTCGAGCAGGCGGCGGAGCGGGGCGTGTCGATCGGCATCGAGCCGCTCAACCGCTACGAGACCTCGCTCGTCAACACCGTCGACCAGGCGCTCACCGCGCTGGACGGGCTGCTCGGCCCATCCCTCGGGCTGGCTCTGGACACCTACCACCTCAACATCGAGGAACGGTCGAGCGCCGACGCCGTCCGCCTCGCGGGCCCCCATCTCCTGCACCTGCAGGTGTGCGGGAGCGACCGGGGTGCACCCGGCGGCGACCAGACCGACTGGGAGGCGCTGGTGGCGGCCCTCGACGAGGTCGGCTACGCCGGTCCGCTGAACATCGAGAGCTTCACCGCCGAGAACGCCTCCATCGCCACCGCCGCCTCCATCTGGCGGCCGCTGGCCCCGACCCAGGACGACCTGGCCCGTGACGGGCTGGCGTTCCTGCGGTCGCTCACCCACTGATCCGACCTGAGACCTGAGGAGACCCGCATGGCCGAAGGGAGGCCGCTGGGTGTTGCCGTCGTGGGCAGCGCCTTCATGGGCAAGGCCCACTCGAACGCGTGGCGCAACGTGCGGGCGTTCTACCCAGATGTCCCTGCGGTCCGGCAGCAGGTCCTGGTCGCCCGCGACGCCAAGGCGACGCGCGACCTCGCGGCCCGGTACGGCTGGGCCGAGGCCGCGACCGACTGGCGCGCCGTCATCGACCGCGACGACGTCGACGTGGTCGACGTCTGCCTCCCGGGGCACCTCCACGCCGAGGTCGCCATCGCGGCGCTCGAGGCCGGCAAGCACGTGCTGGTCGAGAAGCCGCTCGCCAACACCGTCGCCGAGGCCGAGAAGATGCTGGTGGTCGCCCAGGCGGCGCGTGAGCGCGGCGTGGTGTCGATGGTCGGCTTCAACTACCGCCGGGTACCCGCCCTGGTGCTCGCCCGCGACCTGGTCGCCTCGGGCCGGCTGGGCGACGTACGTCAGGTCAAGGTGGCCTACCTCCAGGACTGGCTCGCCGACGCCGCCGCCCCGATGACGTGGCGGATGCGCAAGGAGACCGCAGGGTCGGGCGCGCTCGGCGACCTGGCCTCGCACGCGGTCGACCAGGTCCGCTTCCTGCTCGGGCAGGACGTGGTGTCGGTGTCCGGCAGCACCGAGACGTTCGTCCCCCGGCGCGCGGGAGCCGACGGGCTCGAGGACGTGACCGTCGACGACGCCGCCTGGGCGACGCTGCGGACGTCGGGTGGTGCGGTGGCGTCGCTCGAGGTGACGCGGATGGCCACCGGCCGCAAGAACTCGCTGAGCATCGAGGTCTACGGGTCGGAGGGGGCGCTGGCCTTCGACCTCGAGGCCCTCAACGAGCTGTCGGTGTGCACCGACCCCGCGGCAGGCTTCACACGGCGGCTGGTCACCGAGGCCGACCAGCCGTACGTCGGCGCGTGGTGGCCCCCCGGCCACATCCTCGGCTGGGACCACACGTTCACCAGCCAGGCCGCCGACTTCCTGACGGCGATCGCCTCCGGCGAGGACCCGTCACCGTCCTTCGCCGACGGGCTGGCCGTGCAGCGGGTGCTGGCGGCGATCGAGGAGAGTGGGGCACGGTCAGGTCAACGAGTCGAGCTGGGGGTCACACCCTGACCCCGCCGGCGGCGTCGTTCGACGCGGCGTCCAGCCAGGGGTAGGTCGCGCCCCTACAGTCGGGACGTGGGCGTCTGGAACACCTTCGTCGAGGGCGACAACCTCGACGTGCTCCGATCTCTCGCCGGGCGCGAGACGGTCGACCTGATCTACATCGACCCGCCGTACAACACGGGCAACGCGTTCGCGTACCGCGACGACCTCCGCGGCGACTGGGTGACGATGATGCGGCCGCGGCTGCTGGCGGCGCGCGAGGTGCTGGCCGAGTCCGGCGCGATCTTCGTCAGCATCGACGACAACGAGCAGGCCCACCTGCGGCTGCTCATGGATGAGGTCTTCGGGCCCACCAACTTCCTGGCACAGATCGTCGTCAACCTCAACGCCAAGGGACGTCAGCTGGGCAAGGGGTTCGCGACGTCGCACGAGTACCTGCTGGCGTACGCCCGCGACGTACGCGGGTGCGTGCTCGACGCCAGCAGCCCCGAGACCGTGGACCCCGCGGACTTCCCGCTGGAGTCGCCCGACGGACGGCGGTACCGGCACCTTCCGCTGCGGAACACCAACAAGAAGTTCAACCCCGTCACGGCGCGCACTCTGCACTTCCCGGTGTACGGCGACCCGGTGTCGGGCCGCGTGGCCGCGACGCCGTTCGACGGCTCGGTCGAGGTCGAGCCGGTGTTCGGGGACGGGCGGCCGGCCGTGTGGCGGTGGTCGGCGCCCTTGATCGAGCAACGACCCGATGATCTGGTCTGTCGGGTGATCAAGGGCCGCGACGGCGAGCGGGTCGACGTGTTCCAGAAGGACTGGCTGCACCGCGACGGCCCGGGCGGCCGGCGCAAGAAGCTCCGCACGATCTGGCTGGCGGAAGAAGTCGGCTCGACGGACACCGCTGTCGCGGAGCTCAAGGCGATCGTCGGACACGTCTTCGAGTCGCCCAAGCCGACCGGCCTGGTGCGACGGCTGCTGCAGACGATGCCGGCCGACGCGGTGGTGCTCGACTTCTTCGCGGGTTCGGGGACGACCGGCCACGCGGTCGCTCTGCAGAACCTCGCCGACGGCGGCACCCGCCGCTGCATCAGCGTGAACTCCGCCGAGCCCGTGCGGCCCGGTTCCAACGCCGACCTGGCCGGGTACGCGACGGTGGCCGACATCACGCGGGCACGGCTCCGGGCGGTCGCTGACACGCTGGGTGGTGGTTTCGAGGCCTCTGCTCCCGATCCGAACTAACGTTAGTTCGGATCGGGAACAGGACCTCTCGTGCGGACGAGCCAGCGGGTCAGGATCTCCCTGGCGCGGACGGGATCCAGGGGGTCCAGCCTCCTCGTCACCGCCTCCCGGAGACCGTTCACGAGCGCCACGGCCTCGTCGACGTCGTCCTCGGCAACCACTCCTGCAGCCAGGTGCCGTTCGAACGCGACCGCCTCGCCGACGCACTCCGACACGTCGCCGTCGAGGCGTGCCAGCTCCAGCACGGCTTCCCAGACGCGCGTCCATCCCACTTCCTCAGCGGTGAGGGGAAGCAGCGCCAGCAGTCCATCGCGGAACTCGCGACGCTGGATCCACTGGACCCAGCGGCCGCAGTAGGTCTGGCCCACGACGAGGCGGACTCGCTCGGCGCTGCCGTACCACCCCAGCAGCGTCGGCGCGGCGATGCCGATCCTCTTCGCGACGCCGCGCACCGTGACGGCGGCCAACCCGTTCTCGAGGATGAGCCCGATCGCCATGTCGGTCACCACGTCCCGCCGGGCGGGGGAGTCCATCCGAAGCACGAGGCGAGCCCAGCACAGATCGGGAGGCCGGGCCGCCGTGATCCACAGGCGCCTAATCCACGGGCGCCTGATCCACGGGCGCTGATCCACGGTCAGAGGCCCGCCGCCTTCTCCAGCGCCCCGATCTCGTCGTCGAGGTACGTCAGGATCCGCTGGAGGTGAGGCACGGTCCGGCGGCAGCCGGTGAGGCCGAACGCCATCTGGTCGGCGTAGGAGTTGCAGGTGATGTTGAGGGCGTTGCCGTCGATCGGGACCGAGAGCGGGTAGGTGCCGAGCAGCTCGGCGCCGTTGAAGTACTGGGTGGTGCGGGGGCCGGGGACGTTGGAGATGACCAGGTTGTACGCCGGCTTCGTGAGGTTGGTGAGCCCGAGCAGGGTGGGCAGGATCGCGGGCACCTGGCCCACGGCGCTCATCGCCTGGATCTGCAGCGGGCTCATCGTGGAGAGGGCGTCCTTGCCGTCGCGCGTGCTGTCGTGGATGGCCTTGAGGCGCGACTCGGCGTCGGGGAGATCGGTGCCGAGCTTCACCATGATCGAGCCGACGGCGTTGCCACCGCTGCCACCGCCGCTGCCCGACTTCTTGGCGTGGAGCCCGACCGGCACCATGGCGATGAGGCTGGTGTCGGGGAGCTCGCCGAGCTCGAGGAGGTACGTGCGCATCGCGCCGCTGCACATGGCCAGCACGACGTCGTTCAGCGTGGTGCCGGTGGCCTTGCCGATGGCGCGGATGCGTTCGAGCGGCCAGTCCTGGGCTGCGAACCGGCGCGACGCGGTGATCTCGCGGTTGAGGATCGTGTTGGGGGCGTAGAGCGAGAGGGTCGAGGTCTCGTTGCGCAGGCTCTTGTTGAACGTCTTGACCAGCGCCTTGGGGATGCCGGCGGCGTCGACACTGATGCCGAGCGCCGAACGCAGGGCGCTCATCGTCGCGGCGGACGACAGGTGCTCGGCGGCCTCCTGGGCCTTGCCGACCTTCGAGCTCGGCGGCCGCATCGCCCACGGCGACGGCATGCCGCGGTCTGCGGGGTCGCTGGAGAGGATGCTCTGCAGCAGTCGCATCGCCGAGATCCCGTCGACGAGCGAGTGGTGCAGCTTGGTGTACATCGCGATCCGGCCGTCGCGCAGTCCCTCGATGAGGTGCCACTCCCAGAGCGGGCGCTCGGTGGCGAGGCGGGTGCTGTGCAGCCGCGAGACGAGCTCGAAGAGCTCACGCACCCGGCCCGGCTTGGGCAGCGCGCTGTGGCGGACGTGGTGCTCGATGTCGAACTGGTCGTCCTCCACCCACACCCACTGGCCGGCGGTCTTGATCGACCGGTGCGGGTGCTTGAGGAACAGCGGCGCGATGTCGGTGGTGTCCCGCGCCTCTTCGAACAGGTCGCGGACGTAGTTGCGGCCGGCGCCCTCGGGCTTCTTGTAGAGCTGGAGCCCTCCCACGTGCATCGGCATGCGGCGGTTCTCGGCCAACAGGAAGCCCAGAGCGGTCGGATCGAGAGGGGTCGCCACCCAGCGATCCTAGGGCCGCCAGGGGTGGGGTCGCCTCCTCTCGTGACCTGGCACGATCGGAGGCATGGAGCCCCAGGGCAGGGCACAGGGAACGGCAGAGTCGCTCGACAGGCTGTGGAGCCGCGGGCGCACCTCTCTGCGCACCTCGGTCGGGAACCGCGCCGACCGATGGCAGTCGAAGAGCTGGCAGATCGGCCAGTGCGCGATCGCGGCGGGCGTCGCGTGGTTCATCGCGCACGACGTGGTGGGCCACCCCACCCCGTTCTTCGCGCCGATCGCGGCGGTGTTGTGCCTCGGGACGTCGTACGGGCAGCGCCTGCGTCGGGTCGCGGAGGTGACTGTCGGCGTCGCCGTCGGGGTCTTCCTCGCCGACCTGATCGTGGCCGGCATCGGCTCAGGGTGGTGGCAGCTGACGATCATCGTGGCGCTGGCCATGTCGACGGCGGTGCTGCTCGACGGCGGTCAGCTCTTCATGATGCAGGCGGCGGTGCAGTCGATCGTGGTCGCGACCCTGGTGGTCGACCCCGGTGCCGCCCTGACGCGGTGGACCGACGCCGTGGTCGGCGGCCTGGTGGCGCTGGTGGCAGCGACCGTCGTCCCGGCCGCGCCGCTGCGGCGACCGCGCGAGCAGGCGGCGCGCGTGGTCCGCAAGGTGGCCGAGCTGCTGCGCGCCGCCGGCGACGTGATGGACGAGGGAGAGGTCGACCACGCGCTCGACCTGCTGGCCGACGCGCGGTCGACCGACCACTACGTCACCGAGCTGCGCGCGGCGGCTGACGAGGGGCTGGCCGTCGTCGCCTCCTCGCCGTTCCGGATCCGCCACAGACCCGGCATGAGACGGATGGTCGACCTGGTCGACCCGATCGACCGCGCGCTCCGCAGCACCCGGGTCCTGGTCCGGCGGACGGCGGTCACGGCGTACCGCGGCCGGCCGGTGCCCCCGTCCTACGCCCGGCTCTGCCGCGACCTGGCTGACGCCGCCGACGTGGTGTCCCGCGAGCTGATGGCCGACCGGATGGCCACCGCCGCGCGGCCCGTCCTGCTCGAGGTCGGCGACGCAACCGGGCGGGTCGAGCGCACCGCCGACCTCAACACCGACGTGCTGCTCGCACAGATCCGGTCGGTGGTCGCGGACCTGCTGCTGCTCACGGGTCTCGACGAGCTGGAGTCGACGGACGCCCTGCCGCCGCCACCGGAGCGCACGGCATGACCCGTTGGGTGCTGCACGTCGACCTCGACATGTTCCTGGCGGCGGTCGAGATCCTGCGCAAGCCGGAGCTCGCCGGCAAGCCGGTCGTGGTCGGTGGGCGCGGGATCGTCAACGAGCGCGCGGTGGTCTCGACGGCGTCGTACGAGGCGCGCGAGCTCGGCATCCGGTCCGGCATGCCGCTGCGGACGGCGTACAAGAAGTGCCCGGACGCGGTCTTCCTGCCCGTCGACGCGCCGCACTACCTCGCCGCCTCCGCCGAGGTGATGGCCGCGCTGCGCGGCCTCGAGTGGGGCGGCGTACCTGTCGTCCTCGAGGTCCTCGGCTGGGACGAGGCGTTCCTCGGGCCAGGGGAGGGGCCCCCGGGCGTTGTCAGGGACCTCGGTGACCCGTGGGACATGGCGATGGTGGTGCGGGGTGCAGTGCTGGAGCGGACGCGGCTGCACTGCTCGGTCGGCATCGGCAACAACAAGCTGCAAGCCAAGATCGCCACCGACTTCGGCAAGCCCCGCGGCGCGTACGCGATCACCGACGACACCTGGTACGCCGAGATGGGCGCCCGCCCGACCCGTGCGCTGTGGGGCATCGGCGCCAAGATCGCCGGGCGGCTCGTCGGCCCTGGGCATCGAGACGGTGACCGACCTGGCGACCTCGGACACCGAGGTGCTGGTCGGCGAGTTCGGGCCGACGATGGGGCCGTGGTTCCACCGGATGGGCCGCGGCGTCGACTCCTCGCCCGTCGACGCGACGCCGTGGGTGGCGAGGGCGCACGGGCGCGAGGAGACCTACCAGCAGGACCTCACGTGGGAGGAGGTGCCGGCCGCGGTGCGGGCCCTGGCGGCCCGCGTGGTCGATGACATCGACGCCGAGGGCCGACCGGCGATGCGCGTGCACCTCAAGATCCGCTACCGCAACTTCTTCACCCTCACCCGCTCCCGCAAGCTCCCGGAGCCGACCAACGACCCCGAGGTGCTGGGCGACGTCGCGGTCGCGCTGCTCGAGAAGGTCGAGCAGGACAAGCCCGTCCGCCTGCTCGGGGTGAGGTACGAGATGGTGCCGCCAAAGGGCGGTTACTGACGCGCCGCACAGCGATGGAGCACGTCGAACCACGGCGCCGCCGAACCGTCGTACGGCGGGTGGCCACCGCCGACGAGCGCGACCAGGCGGTCGCACGAGGCGCGGGCGGCGTCGATGACGTCGGCCGGGTAGCCGAGGGAGACCTGGTGCTCGGCGAACTCGTCCTCGTCGTCGACCCACACGCGGCCGTCCAGCTCGCGCACGACGTCGAGGTCGAGGTCGCAGGCGGTGACGGTCGGCCCGTCCCAGGTGGCTGGAGCGGTGATGTCGACGTAGACCGAGAGGGGTCCGCCGGGGCCGTGGAAGGTGGTCAGCCAGCCGCGCTCGGCGTCGGGAGCCGAGGCCGGGGGGACGAGGCCGAGCTGGTCGGTCGGGGAGACGTACTCGGCGCCGGGCCGGGTCATGTGCGTGCCGCGGGGGAACCCGAGCCACGTGCCGTGCTCGTCGTCGCCGAGGTAGAGGCTCGCGAAGCGCCAGTGCGGACGGTCGCCCCACTTGGTCATCCGCACCTCGACGGTGTCCCCGAGCAGCGAGCGTCACGGGCGACGCATCCGGGCGGCGCGACGCGCGACCACGTCCTGGTAGCGGGCACCGGCGATGCGGGCGAACTGGTGCAGCAGGTGGGCGTCGAGCCCGACCAGCACGCGCGGCTTGCCACGCAGCACCCCGCGCAGGATGATCTCGGCGGCCCGTTCCGGCGACATCCGGGCCAGCTGCTCGTCGAACATCCGCGCGAACGACTCGTGGTCCTCCCGCCAGGACACCCGGGCGTTGCGGGCGATCGCGGTCCTGATGCCGCCGGGGTGCACGACGGTCACGCCGACGGGGTGGCCGGCCATCAGCAGCTCCTCGCGCAGCGACTCGGAGAAGCCGCGGACGGCGTACTTGGTGGCGTTGTACATGGACTGCCCCGGGATGGACAGCAGCCCGAAGAGCGACGACATCGTCACCACGTGCCCGTCCCCCGAGGCGATCAGGTGCGGCAGGAAGGCGCGGGTGCCGTTGACCACGCCCCAGAAGTTGATGCCGACGATCCACTCCATGTCGGCGGCATCGAGGTCGGCCACCTCGCCGGTGAGGGAGACGCCGGCGTTGCTGATGAGCACGTTGACGCGGCCGAGCTGGCCGACGACGTCCTCGGCCCATCGCTCCAGCGCCTCGGCGGAGGCCACGTCGACGACGTCGCTGCGTACCTCCCGCACGCCCGCCTCCTTCACCAGGTCGACGGTCTCTGCCAGCCCGTCGGCGGACACGTCGGACAGGGCCAGCAGCGCGCCGCGCCCCGCCAGGTCGACCGCCAGCGCCCGCCCGATGCCCGAGGCCGCTCCGGTGATCGCGACCACGCGGTTGTCGAACGACTTCACTGTGGGGCTGCCCGTACGTCGTAGGCGTCCACGTCGAACTCCTTGACCGCGCGCCGGAACGCGCCGGTCCCGCGCGGCCAGAGGATGGGGTTGCGGCCGTGGTCGTCGAGGTACCAGGACGTGCACCCGCCCCGCATCCACACGGTGCGGCGCATCCGACGCTGGATGTCGGCGTTCCAGCGGTCCTGGGCGTCGGCGCGTGGCTCGACCGCGGCGTACCCGCCGCGCCGCAGGGTCCGGATCGCGTCGCGGACGTAGCCGGTGAGCGCCTCGATGTAGACGATCACCGACGTGTGACCCTGGCCGGTGTTGGCTCCGAGCACCGAGAAGAGGTTCGGGAAGCCGTGCACCGTCGTGCCCTTGTAGGTCGACATCCCGGCGTCCGACCACGCCTCGGCGAGGGTGTGCCCGTCGCGTCCGCGCACCAGGTGGCGGATCGGCGGGTCGGTGGCGTGGAAGCCGGTGGCGACGACCAGCACGTCGACCGGTCGCTCGACGCCGTCGTACGTGACCACGCCGGTGGGCGTGACCCGCGCGATCGGGTCGGTGACCACCTCGACGTTCGCCGCCGACATCGCGGGGTAGTAGTCGTCGGACACCAGGATGCGCTTGCAGAAGATGCCGAAACGGGGCGTGAGCCGGGCGCGCAGCTCCGGGTCCGCGACGCCCTTGGCCAGGTTGCCGCGGCCCAGCCGTTCCGCCGGGGCGTTCAGCCGCTGCCACCGGGTGATGCCCGGCACCAGTGCCTCGTGGCTGTAGTAGAGCCGCGCCCGGTACGCGCGCTGCAGCGCCGGGAACCGTCGCCACCGACGCTTCTGGGCTGTCGTGAACGGGTGGTCGCCGCGGGGGATGACCCACGGGGCGGACCGCTGGTACACGTCGAGGTGACCTACCTCCGGCTGGATCGCCGGCACCACCTGGATGGCCGAGGCGCCGGTCCCGATCACGGCCACCCGTCGGCCGGCGAGCTCGACGCTGTGGTCCCACTGCGCGGTGTGGAACAGGTGCCCGGCGAACGTCTCGATGCCCTCGATCTCGGGGAGCTTCGGCGCGGACAAGCCCCCGGTCGCGTTGATCAGCGTGGTGCTCGTGAGGTCGCCCGCGGACGTCCGTACCCGCCACAGCACCGCCTCGTCGTCCCACGACGCCTCGAGGAGCTCGACCCCGAAGTGGAAGCGGTCGAGGACGCCGGCCTCGGCGGCGACCTTCTCCAGGTAGGCGAGGATCTCGGCCTGTGGGGAGTAGGCGTGCGACCAGTCCGGGTTGGGCGCGAACGAGAAGCTGTAGAGGTGGCTCGGGATGTCGCACGTGGCGCCCGGGTAGGTGTTGGCCCACCACGTGCCGCCCAGCGCCTCGTCCTTCTCGATGACGAGGAACTCCTCCCCGTCCTGCTGGAGACCGATCGCCAGCGCCACGCCGGCGAAGCCGGCACCGACGACGAGGTGGTCGACGTGGGTGGGAAGGGACACGCCTCAGACGCTACCGGGGACCGTCAGCGACCGAGGACGTCGCGGTCGCCCGGGTCGCGGGCGGGGTCGGCGGCGGGCAGCGCGTCGATCGCCCAGTCCGAGCGCTTCCACTCCGGCACCGGCGTCAGGCAGTCCTCCTGGGGCACGAAGCGCGACCGGCGGACGAGCTGGTAGCGGTGGATGTAGCGCGGGCAGTTCGGGTAGACCGCGCGGGCCCGGACGCGCACGACGAACTGGGCCTCCGGGTACTCGCCCGTCAACGGGTCGTCGACCTCGATGGTCGCGTCGCCCTCCAGACGCATCCGGTGACCACGCTCGAGGTCGATGAAGAGCAGGCCGACGGCGCGGTTCTCCAGCACGTTGCCCGTCGAGAGGTACATGCCGTTGCCGTCGTAGCTGGGGAACGCCAGCGTGTGCTCGTCGAGCACGCGGACGAACCCGGGGTCGCCGCCCTTGTACGAGCACGTCGGCCGGCCTTCGGCGTCGGCGGTGGCGAGGAAGAACATGTCGCGCGCCTCGATGAACGCTCGGTCGCCATCGTCGATCGTGTCGTGGACGAGCAGGTCGTCGATGCGGTCGGCCAGGGCCCGCGTGTCGAACGCGTCCTGGAGCGACCGGCTTCCGTCGTGGAACCCACGAGGCATGGGCCCAGTGTGGCGCGTGACCGCTGGTTGAGGAAGGCGCGCAGCGCCTGTCACGAAACCAGCTCTAGGCAGGCAGCTCCACGGACACCGTCGTGTCACCAGGTACCGAGCGCAACGCCACGGTGCCGCCGTGGGCGGTGACGATCGCGGAGACCAGGGAGAGGCCGAGGCCGTACCCGCCCTCGTTTCCCGCACGCGTACGCGCGACGTCGCCGCGGGCGAAGCGCTCGAACGCGTGGTGGACGAGGTCGTCGGGGAAGCCGGGGCCGTCGTCGTGGACGGCGAAGCCGCCCGGGTGGGCCGAGACGGTGACGGTGGTCCCCGCGGGGGTGTACTTGCGGGCGTTCGCCAACAGGTTGGTGACGACCTGGTGCAGCCGCTGCTCGTCGCCGGTGACCTCGACCGACTCCTCCGGCAGCGACAGCCGCCACTGGTGGTCGGGGGCGAGCACCCGGGAGTCGGAGACGGCCTCGACGAGCAGGCGGGTGAGGTCGACGGGTTCGCTGACGAGGGGGCGGCCGGAGTCGAGGCGGGCGAGGAGCAGCAGGTCCTCGACCAGGGCCGTCATCCGTCCGGACTCCTCCTCGACCTTGGCCAGGGCGGTGTCGGCCGCGGCCTTGTCGTCGGGGCGGCTGCGGGCGAGCTCGGTGTAGCCGGCGATCGTCGTCAGCGGCGTCCGCAGCTCGTGGGAGGCGTCCGCCACGAACTGGCGCACCTGCTGCTCGCTCTTGTGCCGGGCGCCCAGCGACGCCTCGACGTGCTCGAGCATCGCGTTCAGCGCCGAGCCGACCTGGCCGACCTCGGTCCGCTCGTCGGTGAGGTGCTCGGGCACCCGCTCCTCCAGGGCGATCGCGCCGGAGGCCAGCGGGAGCTCGGACACCGCGTGGGCGGTGGCGGCGACCTCGCGCAAGGGCCGCAGCTGGCGGCGTACGACGACGGTGCTCACCCCCGCCGCCGCCAGGACAGCCAGCAGGGACAGCAGGGCCTCGGTCCACATCAGCGACCGGAGCGTGTCGTTGACGTCGTCGAGCGGCAGACCACCGAACACGGTGCTGCCGGACGTCGTGGCGAACGCCATGACGCGGTACTCGCCCTGGTCGTCGATGGACACCTCGTGGCCGTGGTCCTCGACGGGGACGTCCGCGAGGGCGTCGAGGTCGTCGTCGGACAGCGCCTCGCGCTCGCCGCGGCCGTCGCCCTGCACGTACCCGGCCGTGCCGTCCGAGTCGAGGTAGGCGTAGAGCGTGCCCGGGGCCTGTGCCCCGAGACCCCCGTCCGGACCGCCGGGACCGACCGCTCGCTGGACCGCTTCCACGACCTTGGTGTCGAGCTGGTCGAGCAGCTGGCCCCGGAGCGCGAGCGTGGTGGCGGCCGCCACCAGGACCGAGACCACGGCGACCAGGGCGACGGCCGTCAGGACCAGCCGCGAGGTCAGCGAGCGGAAGCGGTCCACGGTCAGGCCACGGGCTTCAGGACGTACCCGGCCCCGCGCATGGTGTGGATCATCGGCTCGCGGCCGACGTCGATCTTCTTGCGCAGGTAGGAGATGTAGAGCTCGACGACGTTGGCCTGGCCGCCGAAGTCGTAGTTCCACACCCGGTCGAGGATCTGCGCCTTCGACAGCACCCGCTTGGGGTTGCGCATCAGGAAGCGCAGCAGCTCGAACTCGGTGGCGGTCAGTGAGATGTCGCGCGCCGTCGCGGCTGACCTCACGGCTGTCCTCGTCCATCACGAGGTCGCCGACGACCAGGACCGAGGACTCCGAGGACTGGTGGGCACCGGTCCGGCGCATCAGCGCGCGCAGCCGGGCCACCACCTCCTCCAGGGAGAACGGCTTGGTCACGTAGTCGTCGCCGCCGGCCGTCAGCCCGGCCACGCGGTCCTCGACGGAGTCGCGTGCGGTCAGGAACAGCACGGGGACGCCGGGGTCGGAGGAGCGCATCCGGCGCAGCACCTCCATGCCGTCGAAGTCCGGCAGCATCATGTCGAGCACGACCGAGTCGGGCCGGAAGGTCTTCGCCGCGGTGACCGCCTTGCTGCCGGTGTGGGCCGTGGCGACCTCGAACCCCTCGTACCTCAGCGCCATCGAGATCAGCTCCGCGATGTTGACCTCGTCGTCGACGACGAGCACGCGCAGCGGGGTTCCGTCGGGCCGGGTGAGCTCCATGCTCACAGAGTTTCCCAGTCTCCTGTGAGATTCCTGTGCGACACCTGTTCGACCCGTAGGTCGCCGTCGGTCGAGGAAGGCGCTCTGGCGCCTGTCACGAGACCCGGTGAGAAGCACGCGGACCTCTCGCCGGGTTTCGTGACGGGACTTCGTCCCTCCTCAACCTCCGGCGGCTCGAAACCACCAGGCGCACCTAGGCCCGCCCTGGCACGATGGTCGGCGCCGTGGACATCACCTTCCCGCCGGAGCTGCCGGTCTCGCAGCGCCGCGACGACATCGCGGCGGCCATCCGCGACCACCAGGTGGTCGTGGTCGCCGGCGAGACAGGGTCGGGCAAGACCACGCAGCTGCCGAAGATCTGCCTGGAGCTCGGCCGCGGCCAGGGCCGTGGAGCGCAGGGCGGGGGGATCATCGGCCACACCCAGCCGCGACGGATCGCCGCCAGGTCGGTGGCCGAGCGGATCGCCAGCGAGCTGGGCACCGAGCTCGGGGACGTCGTCGGGTACCAGGTCCGCTTCACCGACAAGACCTCGCGGGCCGGCCGGATCAAGCTGATGACCGACGGCATCCTGCTCGCCGAGCTCCAGCGCGACCGCGACCTGCGCACGTACGACACGATCATCATCGACGAGGCCCACGAGCGCAGCCTCAACATCGACTTCCTGCTGGGGTACCTGAAGCGTCTGCTCCCTCGCCGGCCCGACCTCAAGCTGATCATCACCTCGGCGACCATCGACCCCCAGCGGTTCGCGGAGCACTTCGCCGACCGCCGCGGCAACCCCGCACCGATCATCGAGGTCTCCGGCCGCACCTACCCCGTCGACGTCCGCTACCGCCCCCTCGTCGAGCGCCCGGAGGAGGACGAGGAGGGCGAGACGATCGTCCGCGACCAGACCGAGGCGATCGTCGACGCCGTGGCCGAGCTGGCCGCCGAGGGTCCGGGCGACATCCTCGTGTTCCTGCCGGGCGAGCGGGAGATCCGCGACACCGCCGAGGTGCTGGCAGGCGCGCGCGAGCGGGACGAGATCGTGCCCCTCTACTCACGCCTCTCGGCGGCCGAGCAGCACCGGGTCTTCGCCTCGCACACGGGGCGCCGCATCGTGCTCGCCACCAACGTCGCCGAGACGTCGCTGACCGTGCCCGGCATCAGGTACGTCGTCGACAGCGGCGTCGCCCGTATCTCCCGCTACTCGGCACGCACCAAGGTGCAACGCCTCCCCATCGAGGCGATCAGCCAGGCGAGCGCCCAGCAACGGTCCGGCCGGTGCGGCCGCGTCGAGGCGGGCATCGCGATCCGGCTGTACTCCGAGGAGGACTTCGAGTCCCGGCCGCTGTTCACCGACCCCGAGATCCTGCGCACCAACCTGGCCTCGGTCATCCTCCAGATGACGTCGCTCCGGCTCGGCGAGATCGCGCGGTTCCCGTTCGTGGAGCCGCCGGACAAGCGCACCATCACCGACGGCGTCCAGCTCTTGGAAGAGCTCGGTGCCATTGGTCTCGTGACAGGCGCCGGCGCGCCTTCCTCGACCAACGGGAGGATGCGGCTCACCAAGGTCGGGCAGCGACTGGCCCGCCTGCCCATCGACCCGCGGCTGGGCCGGATGATCCTCGAGGCCGAACGGCTCGGCGTCCTGCGGGACGTGCTCGTCATCGCCGCAGTGCTCTCGCTGCAGGATCCGCGCGAGCGGCCGGTCGAGCAGCGGCAGCAGGCCGACCAGCAGCACGCCCGCTTCACCGACAAGACCTCCGACTTCCTCACCTGGCTGAACCTGTGGCGCTACCTGCGCGAGCAGCAGCGCGAGCTGTCGGGCAGCGCGTTCCGGCGGATGTGCAAGCGCGAGCACCTCAACTACCTGCGCGTGCGCGAGTGGCAGGACTTCGAGTCCCAGCTGCGCCAGGTCTGCAAGGAGATGGGCATCCAGATCGGCAAGCCGGCCGAGGGGGTGGACTCCGACGGCATCCACCAAGCCCTGCTGGCCGGGCTGCTCAGCCACATCGGTCTCTTGGAGGAGCGCGACCGGAAGGAACGCGGCCCTCGTGAGTACCTGGGCGCGCGCAACAGCCGGTTCGCGATCTTCCCCGGGCAGCTCTCTGAAAGGCGCCAACCCGACGTACCTGATGGCCGGCGAGCTCGTCGAGACCGGCCGGCTCTGGGCGCGGCAGAACGCCGCGATCAAGCCGGAGTGGGCCGAGAAGGTCGGCGCGCACCTCGTGAAGCGCACCTACTCCGAGCCGCACTGGTCGAAGAAGCGCGCGGCCGTGATGGCCTACGAGCGCGTCACCCTCTACGGCGTCCCGCTGGTCGCGGACCGGCTCATCCAGTACGGCCGGATCGACCAGGCGCTGAGCCGGGAGATGTTCATCCGCCATGCCCTCGTGTACGGCGAGTGGTCGACGCACCAGAAGTTCTACCGCGAGAACCTCCGATTGCTGGAGGAGGCCGAGGAGCTCGAGCACCGCGCCCGCCGCCGGGACCTCGTCGTCGACGAGCACACCCTGTTCGACTTCTACGACACGCGGATCGGCCCCGAGGTCGTCAGCGGGGCGCACTTCGACACGTGGTGGAAGCAGGCGCGGCGTACGAACCCAGACCTGCTGACGTTCGACCCGGCGATGCTCACCCACGAGACCGCCGACGAGGTACGAGAGGCGGACTACCCGCAGACATGGGAGGCGGAGGGGCTGACGTTCCCGATCTCCTACGTCTTCCAGCCCGGCACACCGGAGGACGGCCTGACGATCGACGTCCCGGTCGCGACGCTCAACCGGGTCGAGGCCGACGACTTCTCGTGGAACGTCCCCGGCCTGCGCGAGGAGCTGGTCACCAGCCTGCTGCGCAGCCTGCCCAAGAACCTGCGGGTCTCCTTCGTCCCCGCGCCCAACACGGCCAAGGCCTTCCTCGCCCACGTGCCGGCCGGCGACGAGGCGCTGCTCGACGCACTGGAGCGCTACCTGCGCTCGACCACCGGCGTGGTCGTGCCGCGCGACGCCTGGGACTGGGAGAAGGTGCCGGCGCACCTCCGGCCGACCTACCGGGTCGTCGACGACGCCGGCTCCGAGCAGGCCCGCGGCAAGGACCTCGAGGCGCTGAAGGCCCCGCTCCAGCCGGCGTTCGACGCCGCGCTCGCCGAGGTCGCCTCGGACGTCGGGCTGTCGGCGACCGGGCAGACGACCTGGACCTTCGGCACGGTCGAGGAGTCGGTCGTCCAGCGGCGGGCCGGGCACGAGGTGCGGGGGTACCCCGCCCTCGTCGACGAAGGAGCCACGGTCGGGCTTGGCGTGTTCGGCTCGGCCGACGAGGCCGAGGCCCGCCACCGGCTCGGCGTCAGACGCCTGCTCCTGCTGGCGATGCGGTCCGTCGACCCGTTAGCGGGCCTGGACAACGCGGCCAAGCTCGGGCTGGCCGGGTCGCCGTACCCGACCGTCGCCGAGCTGGTCGACGACGTGCGCGCCGCGGTCGCCGGGTCGGTGGTCGACGCGTCCCCGCCGGCGCGCGACCCGGCTTCGTACGCCGCGCTCGCCCGGGAGCTCGACGTCGTCCTGGCGGAACGGCTCGCCGCCGTCGTCGCCGACGTGCTGCGGGTGCTGGCCGCCTGGAGGCAGGCCGAGAAGCGGATCAGCGGCCGGGCCGAGCTGCTCACCCTCGCCGCCATGCAGGACATGCGCGCGCAGGTCGGTCGGCTGGTCGACCGCGGGTTCGTGGGGGAGGCCGGGCCGGAGCAGCTGCGCCGCTACCCGACGTACCTCGCCGCCGTCGAGCACCGCCGCGAGCGGCTCGACTCCCAGGTGGCGAAGGACGCCCAGCTGATGATGCAGGTGGCCGACGTGCAGGAGGCGTACCTGAACCAGGTCGCGGCGCTGCCCGCGGGACGGCCGCCCGGCGCGGCGTTGCGGCGGGTGCGCTGGATGTTGGAGGAGTACCGCGTCTCGCTGTGGGCCCAGCAGCTCGGCACGGCGTACAGCGTCAGCGACCAACGCATCCGCAAGGCGCTGCACGAAGCAGCGACCCCGCGGTCCTAGATTGGGAGCCGTGACGGATCAGGCAGGCCGCCCCTACCACCGGCCGATGACGCCGGGCGACCGCTTCTTCGAGTCGATCGAGGCGGGCGCCGACCCGGCCGCGGTCGCAGAGGCCGCCGACCGCGCCGCCGCGATCATCGTCCGCGGAGCGCGCGACGCCGACCAGGAGGTCGTCGGCGAACGCCTGCTCCACCTCGCCGAGACCGAGGGCATCGAGACCATCGCCGAGGTCTGGTCCGGCGCCCCCGCGGACTCGCTGGCCGGCTGTCTGTGGCGGCTCTACCTGTTGCGGCAGTGGGTGTACGCCGACCCGGTCGGCGTGGCGCGCCAGTTCGATGCCGGCCGCGCGCACGCACCGGTCGCGGACGCGGTGGCGGGGGTCGCCGACCCGCCCGGCCCCGAGGAGCTCAAGACGATGGTCGACCACGTGCTGCGTGGCATCGCGGTCTCCGACTTCGCGGACGTGCTGTTCCGCGCCGCGGCGTTCGCCCACGTGGTGGCCACCGGGCGCGCCGTCCTCGACGTCCCCGCCGCCGAAGCCTCCCGGATGCGCACGCTGGCCGACCAGCTCGAGGCCGCCGCCCGCCAGGAGCTCGCGCAACAACTGGGCTGAACCTGTGGGGAAGATTCCCCGCCTTCACCGCGGACGGACTAAACTCTGGGTGTGTGCCGGGCCGCGGCAGCCCCGGGTCCCAACTTCAGCCGCCTAGAGCGGCCTTGCGCCGTGAGGCGCTCCCGGTCCGGCACACACCATCTCTCCTCGGCCGCGTCATAGGTTGGCTGCCATGTCCTTCGTGCGCCGCCTGAAGAACGCCTTCACCTCGACCCCCGCCCCTGCCGAGCCGCAGGGCATCGTCTACGCCCCTGAGATCGACGGCGAACCCGACCCCGGCGAGGTCGTCTGGGGCTGGGTGCCGTACGAGGAAGACCCGTCGCAGGGCAAGGACCGGCCCGTGATCCTGCTCGCGCGAGGTACGGGCGAGCAGGCCGACCAGTGGCTCGGGCTGATGCTCACCAGCAAGGACCACGACCGCGACGCCGCCGACGAGGAGCGCTGGGGGAGGTACTGGATGGACGTCGGCTCCGGCGGCTGGGACCGCGAGGGCCGGCCCAGTGAGGTACGCCTGGACCGGTTGCTCGTGCTCGACGACTCCGCCATCCGGCGCGAGGGAGCCGCGCTCGACGAGTCGATCTTCGACGCCGTCGTCGCCGCGGCCCGCGAGCACCACGCCCTGCCCTGACCCACTACTTCGGTGTCGTTCCTGCCCGTTCGTGGCGGTTGCAACCCCCTCGAACGTCCGTGATACCCGGTCGACCGGGTATCACGGCCACCTCAGAACGTCGCGGCGATCCGCTTCACGGCGGCCTTGGCGACGGCGGAGTCCTCGGGGAGCTTGGTGGGGGAGGAGACGAGGGTGACGACGCTGAGGTACTCGCCCTTGCGGACGATGCCGACGTCGGTGGCGCGGTCGTCCTCGGCGACGCGGTAGGCCTGGCCGGCACCGGTGCTGACGGCGACCTCGCGCAGGGGGCCGACCGTGGCGGCGACCCGCTCGGCGCAGTCGGACTGCCACGCCTCCAGCACCTGGCCCGCGCGCCAGGCGGACTTGTTGTCGGCGAACTTCGCCACGACCTGGACCGCCCGCGGCGAGGAGGCATCGGTGCTCCAGGTGCGGCGGACGGCGTCCAGGGCGCCGATGTCGACCAGCGAGGTGACGTGGCAGGGCCCCAGGACCTCGACGTCGCCGGCAGCGGTCTCGGTGCCCGACCAGGCCGCGCCCGCGGTCGGCATCTTGTCGGCGGCCAGCAGGTGGGCCGACGGCCCGGTCTTGCGGGGGGCCACGCCGCCGATCGCCTGCGCGGGAGCCGTGGGGTGCGCCTCGTCCCCACAGGAGGTGAGGGCCGTGAGCCCGAGGACGAGGGGCACGAGCCAGAGGCCGTGCAGGCGTCGGACAGGCGCGTACGGCGTGGTGCTGGGGGAAGTCGGCACCCGCCGATCGTAGGAGTCGCCGACGCCCGCGACGTGCTGCGACACGGCACGGACCCGGTCGCGAGGCGGCGTCACCGGCCGGCCGCTACCGTCCGTGCAGGGCACTACAGTGTGGCCCCCGACGGCGGCCAGAGATCGGGCGGAGGAGGACAGCGGTGCGGACGGCGTTGACGCGCGCGCTCGGCGGTCTCGTCGTCGTCGCGACTCTCGTCTCCGGCTTGTCGGCCTGCACCGGCGACGACGCCAGCTCCACGCCGACTCCCGAGCCGTCGAGCGAGCCGACCACGACCCCGCCCGAGCCGGTGGACCTGACGTTCGGGGTCTTCGGCAGCAACGAGGAGATCCGGGCCTACACGGAGATGGCCAGCCACTTCGACACGGTCAACGACCGCGCCGAGGTGACCGTGAAGGCCTGGCTGAGGCACGACGGCCTCCGGCGCTCGATCGAGCTGGGCAAGCCCGTCCCCGACGTGTTCCTCGTGTCGCGTCGCGACCTGCGGTGGTTCGTCGAGAACGGCCTGACCGCACCCGTCGACACGCTGCTCGACGAACGCGGTGTCGACTTCGGCGACGTCTACTCCCGCGACGCCCTCGAGGCGTTCAGCAGCGACAACCGCCTGCAGTGCATGCCGTACGGCGTCGCGCCCCAGGTCGTCTTCTACAACGAGAACATGGTCGACTTCAACCGGATGGAGATCCGCGGGTTCGACGTCCCGGGCGACCACCGGCGGTGGAGCTGGAACCAGTTCGTGACCGCGGCGAAGTTCGCGGCTCGTCCGTTCCGCGAGACCAAGGGTGTCGCGATCGACCCGACGCTGGCCGGGTTGGCGCCGTTCGTCTACTCCGGCGGTGGCGACCTCTTCGACGACGACACCGACCCGACCTCGCTCGCGTTCAGCGACGAGGCCACCCAGGACGCCCTCGGGACGATCCTCACCCTGTTCAGGGACCCGAAGCTGACCCTCTCCCAGGAGCAGCTCGAGGAGAAGACCCCACTCGAGTGGTTCGAGGAGGGCAAGGTCGGGATGATCACCGGCACCCGCGCGATGGTCCCGGAGCTGCGCGCGGTGCAGGACCTGCGCTTCGACGTGATGCCGATCCCGTCGATCCAAGGGGCGGCGACCGTCGGCGAGATCACCGGGCTCTGCATCTCGCAGGACGCCGAGAGCCCCGCCACGGCCGCGGACTTCATGGTCTACGCCTCGAGCACCGAAGCGGTCAGCGAGGTCGTGAGGGAGGGCTACCTCCAGCCGGCCAACCAGGAGGTCGCGCTCTCCGACGACTTCCTCCAGCCCGAGGAGAAGCCGCTCAACGGGCAGGTCTTCAACGAGGCCGTCGGACGGATGGTGATCCCCCCGCTGCTCGACACGTGGGACGAGCTGGAGGACGCGGTCGAGCCGTACCTCCTCGAGATGTTCTTCGCCGTGCCGACGATCGACCTGCCGCTGCTGGGCGCCGAGATCGACGCCGCGTCGCAGCCGATCCTCAGTCCGGAGACGACGACGCCGACTCCGGAGACGGAAGCGTCGGACCCGACCCAGACTCCGTGACCGGCTCCCTTGCCGGTCCCGTCGCCGCCTCGTCGGCCGCCAGCACGGCGTCCGCCAGCAGCGGCGCGGTCAGCCGGACCTGCCACGCGCGCGCACCCATGTCGCGCAGGGCGACCGAGATGGCGCGGGTGAGCGGCTCGAGGTCTCGCGACGCCGGCGGGGTCCACAGCACGCGGCGCACGAAGTCGGGCGTGAGGAGGTTCTCGGCGGGGACCTTCAGCTCCTCCGACGTGGCCGTGACCGCCTCGCGGGCCAGCAACAGACGCCGGGCGGCGACCGGGTCCTTGTCGGCCCAGGCGCGCGGTGGCGGCGGCCCGTCGGAACGCGGGGTCCTGGTCGGCAGCTGGGCCTCGGGCAGGTCGCGAACCTGGGTGAGGACGGCGACCCAGCGGCCGGCGTACCGGTCGGCGCCGCGGCCGTAGAAGCCCTTGGTGGCCTTGAGGGCCGTCCGGGTGGTGGGCATGGCGAGCGCGGCCGCCACGATCGCGGAGTCGGGGATGATCCGGCTCGGGGTCACGTCGCGCTCGGCCGCGATCTGGTCGCGCGTCGTCCACAGGGCGCGCACGGCACCGAGGGCGCGACGACCGCGCACCTTGTGCAGACCGGACGTACGCCGCCACTGGTCGACGCGCACGGTCTGCGTGAAGGACTTGAGCCACTCGAACTCCTCGCCGGCCCAGCCGTCCTTGCCGGCCTCGACCAGCTCGGCGCCGAGTATCTCGCGGAGCTCGACGAGGACCTCGACGTCGAGGGCGGCGTACTCCAGCCATGGCTCGGGGAGCGGACGGGTCGACCAGTCCACGGCCGAGTGCTCCTTGGCCATCCGTTGGCCGAGCAGGGTCTCGACCAGGGTGGCCAGGCCGACGCGCGGGTGGCCGAGCAGGCGGCCGGCGAGCTCGGTGTCGAAGAGCCTCGTCGGGTACAGGCCGACCTCGTTGAGGCAAGGGAGGTCCTGGGTCGCGGCGTGCAGGATCCACTCGGTGCCCTCGAGGACCTGCTGCAGCGGCGCCATCGAGTCGAACGCGATCGGGTCGACCAGGAACGTGCCCGAACCCTCGCGACGCAGCTGGATCAGGTAGGCGCGGGCGGAGTAGCGGTAGCCGGAGGCGCGCTCGGCGTCGATGGCGACCGGACCCGTGCCCCGCGCCATGGCCGCGCACACCTCGGCCAGGCCGGCCTCGGTCTCGACGATCTTGCCCAGGCCGTCGCGCAGCCGGAGCAGCGGTGCTGCGGGGGGAGGGGAACCCGTCATCGGGCTCGGGAGCGTCGGGGGAAGGGGTCTCGTCGGGCGGCATCGCTACGGGCTGGTCAACGGCCGGGGCCGCGTTGCCCTCGCCGGCTCGGGATGGCCGTCACGCCCTCGGGGACGGGCTCGAGGCCCACGGCCGTGCAGAGCAGCTCGCCCCAGGCCTCGACGTGCGGGGCGACGTCCACGCTCGCCATCGGGGGGCCCATCGGGCCCTCGACCTGGACGGGCGTCCACGACGCGCGCAGCTCGAGCTGCGCCGTCCCTCCCTCGTCGGCCATGCCGCCGAAGCTCTCGGTCGCCACCCGGGTCACGGTGCCGGACGCGGCGGTGTAGGCCGCCCCGTGCGCGTCGAGGGCCTCGGTCAGCCACGACCAGCCGACCGCGGCCAGCATCGGGTCGGTGACCAGGTCGAGCTCGATCTCGGCGCGCGCGTAGGCGACGCAGCGGTAGGTGCCGTCCCAGGCGTCGTTGCCCGCGGGGTCGTGCAGCAGGATGATCCGTCCGGTTCCCAGGTCGGTGCCGTCGACGGTCACGTCGGCGGTGAGCGCGGCGGCGTACGGGGCGATGCGCTGCGGGGCCGGCATCTCCTCGCAGAACACCTCGGGCCGCAGCCGCGCCGCGCGCATGGTCGCCACGGCCGCCCGGAACTCCGGGGGGCTCGAGTCCGCACCCGTTCCCGGGTGGGTCTCCTGACGGACCACCATGCTCCCCACAGTAGGTCGGGCGTCCAGTCCCGATGTGCGAACACGCCGACTGACCTGGGACGATCCTCGGGTGACGAACCCGCCGGCCGAGCTCTCCCAGAGCGCCTTCCTGAAGGCCGCACGCGGCGAGCCGGTGCCGCACACGCCCGTGTGGTTCATGCGGCAGGCCGGCCGTTCGCTGCCCGAGTACCGCGCCCTGCGCCAGGGCGTGGGCATGCTCGAGTCCTGCATGACGCCCGACCTGGTCGTCGAGATCACCCTCCAGCCCGTGCGTCGGTACGGCGTCGACGCGGCCATCTTCTTCTCCGACATCGTGCTGCCCCTCAAGGCCGTCGGCGTCGACCTCGACATCAAGCCCGGCGTCGGCCCGGTCGTGGCCTCACCCGTGCGCACCCTGGCCGACGTCGCCGCGATCCCGGACCTCACGCCCGACCACGTCCCCTTCATCACCGAGTCGGTCCGCCGGCTGGTCGGCGAGCTGGGAGGCACGCCGCTGATCGGCTTCGCGGGCGCACCGTTCACCGTCGCGTCGTACCTCGTCGAGGGCGGCCCGTCGAAGGAGCACGCCCGCACCAAGGCGATGATGTTCGGCGCTCCCGACGTGTGGGCCGCGCTGATGGACAAGATCGCCGGCATCGCCGCGGCCTACCTCGCCGTCCAGGTCTCCGCCGGCGCCTCGGCCGTCCAGCTGTTCGACTCGTGGGCCGGTGCCTGCACGCCGGAGGACTACCGGCGGTACGTGATGCCGTACTCCGCCCGGGTGCTCGCGGCGGCCGCCGAGCTCGGCGTGCCGCGGATCCACTTCGGCGTCAACACCGGCAGCCTGCTGCCGCTGATGGCCGAGGCCGGTGCCGACGTGGTCGGCGTCGACTGGCGCACCCCGCTGTCGTCGGCCATCCCGCTCGTCGGCGACCGAGCGGTCCAGGGCAACCTCGACCCGACGCTGGTCTTCGCGCCGACGGACGTGATGACGGCCCGCGCCGCGACGATCGTCGAGGCCGGCCGCGCCGCGCACGGGCACATCTTCAACCTCGGCCACGGCGTCATCCCCGACACCGACCCCGGACAGCTCGAGGCCCTCACCCGGTACGTGCAGTCGATCCCGGTCTCCTGACGGGTCGTTTCCCCTCGGCGGCGTCAGGGCGCTGCGTCAGGCACACGACTCGGAACGGCGGCCGGTGACTTGCGCATCCGACGGACGAGCAGCCAGACCGGGACACCGATCAGCAGCACGATGACGGCGAACGGCAGCACCGCACCGACGACGGTGGCCACGGCGATCACGGTCTTCTTGAGGCCGTCCCAGCCGGCGGCGAGGCCGGCGAGGAAACCGGTGTCGTCGTCCTTGGTGACCGGGGCCTTCGGGTCGGGCTTGCGCTCGATGTTCACCTTGACGGTGGCCATCGACGTCTGGTCCTTCAGGTAGGCCTGCTGCTGCGCGAGCGAGTCGAGCTCGGCCTGGCGCTGGGCGAGCTCGGACTCGATGGCCATGATGTCGCGGATCGACCGAGCCTGGGCGAGCAGCTGGCGGACCCGCTCGACGCTGGCCCGTTGCGCCTTGATCCGGGCCTCGACGTCGATGAGCTGGGTGGTGACGTCCTCGGAGCTGGTGCTCGTCGAGGCCAGCGTCTCCATGCTGCCGAGCGCGTTCATCACGTCCTCGAACGAGTCGACCGGCACCCGCAGCACCATCCGTGCGCGGAGCGGCTCGCCGGACTTGTCCGTCTCGGTCTTGTCGTCGGCGACCTGGCCGCCCTGCTCGTCGACGAGCACCTGCACGTCGTACCGCGTCTTGCCGACGTCGGCGCTCCGCAACGAGACGGCGCCGGTCTTGATGAGCGCCTGCTGGGTGGTGAGGTCGACCGCGTTGCGGGCGGCGCCGCCCTTGGCAGCGCCGGCGGCGGCGTCCGCGGGGGCCTCGGGGGCCGACTCGACGGCCATGTCGCCGGCGGACCCGCCGGCGGCGCCGCCGTCCATGGCCGTGGTGGCCTCGGGGGAGTCGGCGTCGGACCCGCCCGAGCAGGCAGTGAGTGAGAGCAGCAGGGCGGTGGCCGAGACCGCGAGGAGGTGAGTGGTGCGCATGGGCGTACGACGGCCCGTCCCCGCGGCTGGTTCCGTGCGGCTGGGTGACAGGCTGGGCGCATGCCCGTCCCGCCGCGCCGCGTCGTCGTGGTCGGCGCCGGGATCGCCGGGCTCACCGCGGCGCGGGACCTGATGGCCGCCGGGCGCGACGTCCTGGTGCTCGAGGGCGCGCACCGCACCGGCGGCAAGCTGCTCACCGGTTCGGTCGGCGGCGTGGAGGTCGACCTCGGCGCGGAGTCGATGCTGGCCCGTCGGCCCGAGGGCGTCGACCTCGCTCGCGAGCTCGGGATGCCGGTCGTCCACCCCGCCACGACGTCGTCCTCGGTGTGGACCCACGGCGCGTTGCGCCCCCTGCCTCGCTCGGTGATGGGCGTACCTGCCGACGTCGACCAGGTCGCGGCCTCCGGGGTCCTGAGCTCCGCCGGCCTGGAGCGGCTCCGCCACGAGACTTCCGGCCGGCCCCTTGCCGACGGCGAGGACGTGTCGGTCGGCGAGCTGGTCGCGACCCGCCTCGGCGACGAGGTCGTCGACCGGCTCGTCGAACCCCTGCTCGGCGGCGTCTACGCCGGCCACGCGCGGCTGCTGTCCGCGCGCGCGACCGTGCCCCAGCTGGTCGAGCTGGAGCGGCGAGGCATCGCTGGTCGCCGCCGCGGCGCGGGCCGGCTCGGCCACGCCCGGCCCGGTGTTCGCCGGGATCGCGGGGGGCCTGGGCCGGTTGCCCGTCGCCTTGGGAGAAGGCCTCGACGTACGCACCGACGCACCAGTGCGCGGTCTCCGGCGCACGCCGACCGGCTTCGCGCTCGTCGTCGGGCCGACCGTCGCGGCCGAGGAGGTGCTGGCCGACGAGGTGGTGCTGGCGATCCCCGCCGCGCCAGCGGCGCGACTGCTGGCCGAGGTGGCTCCGGTCGCGGCCGCCGGGCTGGCGGAGATCGAGTACGCGTCGATGGCCGTGGTCACGCTCGCCTTCGCCGCCGCGGACACGCCGGACCTCCCTGGCTCCGGCTTCCTCGTCCCGCCCGTCGACGGCCGGACGATCAAGGCCGCCACGTTCTCGTTCGCCAAGTGGGACTGGGTCCGCGAGGCCGGGGCCGGCCTGTTGGTCCTCCGTACCTCGGTCGGCCGGCACCGGGAGGAGTCCGTCCTCCAGGTGCCCGACGAGGACCTGGTCGCCGCGACGCGCGCCGACCTCGCCGACGCGACCGGTCTCGCGGCGCGTCCCGTCGACAGCCGCGTGCAGCGGTGGGGCGGTGGCCTCCCGCAGTACGCCGTCGGTCATGTCGAACGGGTCGCGCTGCATCCGCGGGGCCGTGGCCGCGGTGCCGGGGCTGGCCGTGTGCGGGGCGGCGTACGACGGGGTCGGCATCCCGGCCGTCATCGCCTCGGCCCGCCGGGCCGCCGCGATGCTCACGGAGGCAGAATGAACCCATGAGCAACGCCGCCCGGACCCGCGAGATCAACGACACCATCCGCTACACGATGTGGTCGGTCTTCCGGCTCGCGACGGCCTACGGCGCCGACGGACCGCGCGACGGCGACGCCGCCGAGGTCGACCGACCTGCTCGACAAGCTCGGTGCGGACGACGTGGTGACCCGCGGGCTGTACGACGCTGAGCGGCCTGCGGGCCGACGCCGACGTGATGGTGTGGTTCCACGCCGAGACGGTCGAGCGAGCTCCAGGACGCCTACCAGCGGCTGCGTCGGACCGGCGTTCGGCGCCCGGCTCGAGCCGGTCTGGTCGCAGATCGCGCTGCACCGGCCGGCGGAGTTCAACAAGAGCCACGTGCCGGCGTTCCTGGCCGACGAGGAGGCGCGCGGCTACATCTGCGTCTACCCGTTCGTCCGGTCCTACGACTGGTACCTCCTCGAGGAGACCGAGCGCCGCGCGATGCTCGCCGAGCACGGCCAGATGGCGCGCGGGTTCGCCGACGTCCGCGCCAACACGGTGTCGAGCTTCGCGCTGGGCGACTACGAGTGGATCCTCGCGTTCGAGGCCGACGAGCTGCACCGCATCGTCGACCTGATGCGCGTACCTGCGGGCCTCGCGGGCGCGGCTGCACGTGCGCGAGGAGGTGCCGTTCTACACCGGCCCCCGCGTCGCGCCGGTCGACCTGGTCCAGCGCCTCCCCTGACGCCGGAACCGTCGGTCCGCGACCCCCGTCGTAGCCCCATGCGTTCTCTGCTCGCCGTCGCTGCCGTGCTGCTCGTCGCCGCGTGCGGCACCGACACGGCGGACTCGGCCACCGACGGGGGCTCTGCGAAGCCGGCGATGCCGACCGCCGTACCCGCGGCCGACGGACCGGTCACCGGACTGGGTCTCGTCCTCGACACCGACGAGCCCGGCTTCTGCCTCGGCCCCGTCGCCGAGTCCTACCCGCCGCAGTGCACGGGACTGCCGATGGAGGGCTGGGACTGGGCCGAGCACCGCGGCGACTTCGACGACGCGGGCGGTGTGAGGTTCGGGAGCTTCGCCGTCACCGGCGGGTTCGACGGCACCACGCTGACGTACGGCTCGGCCGTGCCCGGCGCGCTGTACGACCCGATGCCCTGGCCCCAGCCCACGAGCTCGGCCGCCGACGACCACAGCGCCGCCGAGCTGGAGGCGATCGGGCGGGAGCTCCAGGAGCTGCCGGGTGCGCTGTCGACGATGCCCGGCGACAACCTGGTGGTCGTCGACGTCGTCCACGACGACGGCTCGCTCCAGGACTGGGCCGACGCGACGTACGGAGCCGGGCTGGTGTTCGTGCACTCCGCCTTGGCACCCGCCGCGGGCTAGTCCCCTGGCAGCTCAGCCCTGCTGGTCGGCCGGCTCGAGCGTCAGGCTGATCGAGTTGATGCAGTAGCGGTCGCCGGTCGGTGTGCCGTAGCCGTCGGGGAAGACGTGGCCGAGGTGCGAGCCGCAGTTGGCGCAGCGGACCTCGACGCGCTTCATGACCGAACGAGGTGTCCTCGATGTAGTCGATCGTGTCACTGATCGGCTGGTAGAAGCTGGGCCAGCCGCAGCCGGAGTGGAACTTGGTGTCGGACTCGAACAGCTTGGCCTGGCAGGCCTTGCAGCGGTAGACGCCGGTGGTCTCGGTGTCGGTGTACTCGCCGGTGAACGCGCGCTCGGTGCCGGCCTTGCGCAGCACCTGGTACTCCTCGGGCGTGAGCTCCGCACGCCACTGCTCGTCGGTCTTCTCCACGTTGGGGGCCATGCCCGAAACGGTAGTCGGCCGCGCAACGCCACCCGAGCGCCCGGGCTTACGACGCGGTTACGGTGATCTCATGGCGAAGGCGGCGGCGGTCGAGGTCCAGGCGGGAGACCGGGCGGTGCGGGTCTCGAGTCCCGACCGGGTCATCTACGAGAAGACCGACCGGACGCCGGAGGTCACCAAGCTGATGGTGGCCGAGTACTTCGCGTCGGTCGAGGACGGCCTGATGCGGGCGCTGCGCGAGCGCCCCACGGCCCTCGAGCGCTGGACGAGCGGCGTACGTCCCGGCATGAAGCTCGCCACCGGGCCGATGGACAAGGACGCCGACGCGTTCTACCAGAAGCGGGTGCCCAAGGGGGCGCCCGACTACCTCGAGACCGCGACGATCACGTTCCCCTCGGGCCGGACCGCCGACGAGATCTGCCCGACCGAGATCGCCGTGCCCGTGTGGTGCGCCCACATGGGAGCGCTCACCTTCCACCCGTGGCCGGTCCGCCGCGCCGACGTCGACCGCCCCGACGAGCTGCGGATCGACCTCGACCCGCAGCCGGGGACGACGTTCGGCGACGCCGTGCGCGTCGCCGGCGTGGCGCGCGAGCTGTTCGCGGAGCTCGGCATCACGGCGTACGTGAAGTCGTCGGGCAACCGCGGCGTGCACGTGTACGCGCGGATCGAGCCGCGGTGGGAGTTCGTCGACGTGCGGCACGCGGCCATCGGCTTCGGTCGCGAGCTCGAGAAGCGCGACAGCGGCGTCACGATGGCCTGGTGGAAGGAGGAGCGCGGGGAGCGGATCTTCGTGGACTTCAACCAGAACAACCGGGACCGCACCATCGCCTCGGCGTACTCGCTGCGCCCGATCCCCGGCGCGCCCGTGTCGACGCCGATGACGTGGGAGGAGCTGGCCGGGGTCACCGACCCGGGGGAGTACCACCTGTTCTCCGTGCCCGACCGTGTCGCCGACGGCGACCCGTGGGCCGGCATCGACGACGTGCTCCACGACATCACGCCGCTGCTGGACCTGTTCGAGGAGCAGGGGTCCGTCGAGCTCAACTACCCACCCGACTACCCGAAGATGCCCGGCGAGCCGCCGCGCGTGCAGCCGTCGAAGAAGGTCGCCGAGCACTGGGACGCCGACGGGAACTGGATCGGGCCTGCGTAGCGTCCGCGTCGCGCCTTCCGTCGTGGCTGCGCCCGATCTAGGTTGAGATCCTGGCGACGACACTCGGGGGTTTCCATGGGCACGGGAGAGCACGCAGCACGAACACCTTCGAGCGGACGCCGCGTGTCCCGGCGCACCGTCGCGCGGGGCGCCGCGTGGTCGGCCCCCGTCGTGGCGGTGGCGTACGCGGCCCCCGCGTTCGCGGTGTCGTTCGTCGACCCGGTGGGCTCGTGCTGGCGGAGCCCGTCAGGGATCCTCGACCTCTTCTACGAAGGTCCCGTCAACACGTACTCGAACGGCGCCTTCACCGAGTCCACGAACGGCACGTGCACGGGCAACTCCTTCACGTTCCCCACGATCGTGCGAGCGACGAGCTTCGCGACGGCGAACGCCGCGTGCATGTCGATCCTCAACAAGCCGACCTCCGGGTCGTTGAACCAGATCGGCTATCCCGCCGCACCCCCCGACTTCTACCTGTGCGAGAACCCGCCTCTCTAGGGGCGCGAGCCTGATGGCGGAGGAACCCGAGACCGACGTCCGCGACGAGGCGTCCGGCTTCGCGGCCTACCTCTCCTACTACCGGGAGGAGGTCGCCGAGGCGGTGCTGAGGCTGTCCGCGGCTGAGCAGCGCACGACCAGGATCGCGTCGGAGTGGACGCCGATCGAGCTGCTCAGCCACGTGCTGCACATGGAGCAGCGATGGTTCGTCTGGGGCTTCCTCGGCGAGGAGGTGGCCGACCCGTGGGGCGACTGGACGCGGGACGAACCGTGGGACGAGCCGGTGAACGGCCCGGAGCCACGTTGGCAGGTACCCGCCGACGTCACGGCCGAGTCCCTCGCGGCACGGCTGCGCGAGGTGGGGGAGCGGACGACCGCGATCCTCGCTGAGCACGACCTGGGCGAGGTACCGCCGCCGTCGCCGCGCTGGGACGAGACCGACGGGATCCCGTCGTTGCGGTGGATCTGCTTCCACGTCCTGCACGAGTACGCGCGGCACGCCGGCCACCTCGACATCGCGGTCGAGCTGGCCGGACCTGGCCCCGACTAGGGGCCGGTGATCCCGGAGTTCAGGTCGGTCTGGATGTCGGTCTGGGTGAGGGCGCGGTTGTAGATGCGGACGTCGTCGATGAGTCCGGTGAAGTACTCGCCGTAGGGGTTGTTGCCGCCGATCCACAGGGGGTTGTCGGTGGCCTGGATCGTGCCCGTCGTCGCGCGGGTGGCGACCTGGGTGCCGTTGACGTACAGGCGTTGGGTGGTGCCGTCGTAGGTGAGGGCCACGTGGGTCCAGGCGTTGACCGGGTTGGCCGTCGGACCGCTCACGAAGGAGGTGCCGCCACCGAAGGTCCCGCCACCGGCTGGGCGCAGTGCCGCGTCGTTGCTGGCGTTGAGGAAGTAGGAGTCGGTCTGGCGTTGGAGGATGGTTCGCCAGCCGCTCTGGGTGGCGGTCGGCATGATCCAGGCCGAGAGGGTCATCGCGGTGGTCAGGTCGAGAGACGCGGAGTCCTGGACGCGGACCAGGCTGGAGCCGTTGAAGCTCAGGGCGCCGCCGTAGCGGCCCTGGGTGGTCCAGCTGGCGCCGACCAGGGTTCCGGTGTTGCCGTTGCCGGAGGCGTCGGCGGTGGTGGTGCCGGTGCCCTCGTTGAACGCCCAGGCACCGACCAGGCCCGGCGGGGTGACGGGGGCGTCGGGCGTCGTGGCGCTGGCGATCGAGGAGTAGGCGCTGAGGTTGCCGGACGGGTCGACCGCCCGTACCTGGTACCGGTAGGTCGTCGAGGGCGCGAGGCCCGTGTCGGTGTAGGAGGTCCCGGTCGGTGTGCCCACCTGGGCGAAGGTGGTGCAGCCCGCCCCCTGGCAGCGTTCCACGCGGTAGCCGGTGACCCCGACGTTGTCGGTCGAGGCGGTCCAGCCCAGGCTCACCTGACCGGCGCTTGCGGTTGCGGTCAGCCCTGTCGGCGCCGACGGCGGGGACGTGTCGCTGGCGGAGGTGGAGCTCGTCGCGATCGAGGAGTAGGGGCCGAGGTTGCCGGCAGCATCGACCGCCCGCACCTGGTACCGGTAGGTCGTCGAGGGCGCGAGGCCCGTGTCGGAGTAGGTGGTCCCGGTCGGTGTGCCCACCTGGGCGAAGGTGGTGCAGCCCGCCCCCTGGCAGCGCTCGACGCGGTAGCCGGTGACCCCGACGTTGTCGGTCGAGGCCGTCCAGCTCAGGTCGATGCGGGTCGCGGAGACCGCCGCGGCCGAGAGGGCCGTCGGCGCCGAGGGCGGCGTGGCGTCGACAGCAGCGGGGGTGGTCGCAGTGGCGATCGAGGAGTAGGTGCTCAGGTTGCCGGCCGCATCAACCGCGCGGATGCGGTAGCGGTAGGTCGTGGCGGCGGCCAGGCCGGTGTCGGTGTAGGTGGTCCCGGTCGGTGTGCCCACCTGGGCGAAGGTGGTGCAGCTCGCGCCCTGGCAGCGCTCGACGCGGTAGCCGGTGACCCCGACGTTGTCGGTCGACGCGGTCCAGCCCAGGTTCACCTGGCCGGCGCTCGCGGTCGCGGTCAGGCCCGTCGGGCGCCGACGGTCGCGTGGTGTCGTTCGGCGAGCGTTCGTATGGTCACGATGGCGGAGTAGGCGCTCAGGTTGCCGGCAGCGTCGACCGCGCGCACCCGGTACCGGTAGCTGGTGTTCGCCGTCAGGCCCGTGTCGCTGAAGGTGGTCCCGCTCGGCGTGCCCACCTGCGCGAAGGTGGTGCAGCTCGTGCCCTGGCAGCGCTCGACGCGGTAGCCGGTGACCCCGACGTTGTCGGTCGAGGCGGTCCAGCCCAGGTCGATGCGGGTCGTGGTGATCGCCGTGCCCGAGAGCCCCGTGGGCGCGGACGGCGCCGTCGTGTCGCCCGCGGCGGGCGTCGTCGCCGACGCGATCGTGGAGTAGCCACTGAGGTTGCCGGCCGCGTCGACCGCGCGCACCTGGTACCGGTACGTCGTGTTGGCGGCCAGGCCGGTGTCGCTGAAGGTGGTCCCGGTCGGTGTGCCCACCTGGGCGAAGGTGGTGCAGCTCGTGCCCTGGCAGCGCTCGACGCGGTAGCCGGTGACCCCGACGTTGTCGGTCGAGGCGGTCCAGCCCAGGTCGATGCGGGTCGTGGTGATCGCCGTGCCCGAGAGCCCCGTGGGCGCGGACGGCGCCGTCGTGTCGCCCGCGGCGGGCGTCGTCGCCGACGCGATCGTGGAGTAGCCACTGAGGTTGCCGGCCGCGTCGACCGCGCGCACCTGGTACCGGTACGTCGTGTTGGCGGCCAGGCCGGTGTCGCTGAAGGTGGTCCCGGTCGGTGTGCCCACCTGGGCGAAGGTGGTGCAGCTCGTGCCCTGGCAGCGCTCGACGCGGTAGCCCGTCACTCCGACGTTGTCGGTCGAGGCGGTCCAGCCCAGAGTCACCTGACCAGCACTCGCGCTCGCGGTCAGCCCCGTCGGCGCCGACGGCGGCGTGGTGTCGCCGGCTCCGGGCACGACGCCGGAGCTCAGGTCGGTCTGGATGTCGGTCTGGGTGAGGGCGCGGTTGTAGATGCGGACGTCGTCGATGAGTCCGGTGAAGTACTCGCCGTAGGGGTTGTTGCCGCCGATCCACAGGGGGTTGTCGGTGGCCTGGATCGTGCCCGTCGTCGCGCGGGTGGCGACCTGGGTGCCGTTGACGTACAGGCGTTGGGTGGTGCCGTCGTAGGTGAGGGCCACGTGGGTCCAGGCGTTGACCGGGTTGGCCGTCGGACCGCTCACGAAGGAGGTGCCGCCACCGAAGGTCCCGCCACCGGCTGGGCGCAGTGCCGCGTCGTTGCTGGCGTTGAGGAAGTAGGAGTCGGTCTGGCGTTGGAGGATGGTTCGCCAGCCGCTCTGGGTGGCGGTCGGCATGATCCAGGCCGAGAGGGTCATCGCGGTGGTCAGGTCGAGAGACGCGGAGTCCTGGACGCGGACCAGGCTGGAGCCGTTGAAGCTCAGGGCGCCGCCGTAGCGGCCCTGGGTGGTCCAGCTGGCGCCGACCAGGGTCCCGGTGTTGCCGTTGCCGGAGGCGTCGGCGGTGGTGGTGCCGGTGCCCTCGTTGAACGCCCAGGCACCGACCAGGCCCGGCGGCGTCGGCGGGGGCGTCGGGCGTCGTGGCGCTGGCGATCGAGGAGTAGGCGCTGAGGTTGCCGGACGGGTCGACCGCGCGTACCTGGTAGCGGTAGGTGGTTCCCGCGGCCACCGCGGTGTCGGTGTAGGCGGTCCCGGTGGGCGTGGCGACCTGGGCGAAGCTCGTGCAACCCGCACCCTGGCACCTTTCCAGCCGGTACCCGGTGACCGCGACGTCGTCGGTCGACGCCGTCCAGTTCACCGTCACCTGACCAGCACTGGCGGTAGCGGACAGACCCGTCGGCGCCGAGGGCGGCGAGGCGTCGTTGCCCACCGCGACGTTGACGCTGGTGGTCGACTTCAGGCCGGTGCTGTCGGTGGCCTCGAGGAGGATCTCGTAGAAGAAGGTGCCGATGTCACCGTGATCCTCGGCTTGGAAGCTTCCCCCGAAGCCGCTTCCCGCGACGAAGGTGTGGACGTGCGTGTTGTGGTGCAGCAGCACCGTCCACTTCAGGGCCGAGGCCCCCAGCACTCCGTCCTCCGGGTCGGTCGCCGAGCCCTGGTACGAGATGGTCTCGCCCGGAAGGGCTGTCGTCCCGCCCTGGGGGGCGGTGATGGTCGGCGTCGGCGGGAGGCTCCCCACGACCACGTCCACGACGTCGGTGGACGACGCACCGGAGGGGACGCTCACGGTGAGCTTCGCGGTGAACCTTCTCGGCGTCGACGTGGTGTACGTGTGCGACGGGTTGGCGGCGGTCGAGGTCGCGCCGTCACCGAAGTCCCACAGGTAGGAGAGCGTGCCGCCAACGGGGGCGCTCGACCCGGCGCTCGAGAAGGAGACCGCGAGAGGAGAGGACCCGTAGAGCGGTGTGGCCGCTGCCTTCGCGACGGGTCCGTCGTAGCGGATCCGGCGGATCTCACCCGTCGTGAACGACAGGTAGTAGATCATCCCGTCGGGGCCCACGGTGAGCGCGACCGGGTTCTGCACGTCGGTCGCGAAAGTCTGCACCGAGACGGGATGGTGCGCGGAGTCGAACACCACCCGCTTGATGAAGTTGCCCGTGTAGTCGGCGAAGAAGAAGCTGTCACGGTACTGCTGCGGATACGCCGTGGCCGCGTAGATCGGTCCGCCGATCACCGCGGAGCCGACGTTGTGGTCGTAGGTGTGGAACGGTGGCGTGACCCCCGTCAGTCCGCCGCACAGCTGGGGATAGTTGCTCTGGAAGAACGGCATCGGGTTGTTGCCCTCGTAGCACGGCCAGCCGAAGTTCGCCCCAGCGCCTCCGTGGTCGACCTCCTCCCAGGTGTGCTCCCCGACGTCGCCGAACCAGATCTCCCCGGTCTCCGGCTGAAGGGTGAACCCGAAGGGGTTGCGCACTCCGTAGAGCCAGACCCTCGAACGCCACGAGTTCGTGCCGTCGTAGAAGGGGTTGTCCGAGGGCGCTGACCCGTCGGTCCTGATGCGCAGGATCTTCCCGTTGGGGCTGTTCAGGTCCTGGGCCCGTAGCGAGTTCGCATCGCCGTCCCCGCCGTCCCCGACTCCGACGAAGAGCGTCCCGTCAGCCGCGAAGTGAAGGGCCCCGAGCGTGTGGGAGCCGCTGTCGGACGCGATGCAGTCGGCGCTGGAGGGCAGGGCGCTGCAGGGTGGGCTTCCCACGCTCCCGAGAATCACCACCTCGCTCCCGGGCAGAGCGGTGTCGGGGTTCGCGGGGTCGGCCGTCACCCGCGTCAGCCGTGCGGTCCGGGGTGCGCTGCTGTTCGGGTCACCCGCGTTCTCGAACGTGTAGGTCATGTAGACACGGCCGTTGCTGGCGAACTGGGGATCGAACGCCAGGCCCCAGAACCCGCGGTCGTCGAAGGTGTTCACCTTGGCGCTCAGGTCGATGAACGGTGTCGGCAACAGCTGCCCGTTCTTGATGACTCGAACGACCCCGTTCTTCTCCCACACGAACATCCGGCCGTCGGGGGCGAAGGCCATGCCGACCAGGGTGTACGGCGGAACGGTCGCGACCCTTTCCGTGGCGAACCCCGAGTCCGAGAAGGTGTCCGCCGCGGCCTGTTCCTGGACCGGCAGCAGGATGGCGGCGGTCACGACGACGACCGCGAGCAAGTGCCTCACGTGTCCCCGTCGGCGCATGGTCGAGCCTCCTCCTGGCATCCCTCCCACAAGTAGACGCAGAGGGGAAGGCCGGGCGATCCGGACGGCCGTGCGATCCCCCCTGTTTGGGGGATGTCCTCGCCCGTGACCTACCGCAGCCGGGCGCGGGCGTCGAAGAGCAGGATCGAGGCGGAGGCGGCCACGTTGAGGGAGTCGGCGGTGCCGCGCATCGGGATGGAGATGCGGGTGAGGTCCGGCGTGCGCCACTCCTGCGCGACCCCCGCGCCTTCGGAGCCGACCACGATCGCGACCTTGCGGTGGCCGTACCCCACGTCGAGATAGGGAGTCGCTGCGGCCGGGTCGGCGACGTACGCCGTGAAGCCGGCGGCGGCCAGGTCGCGGCGGGCGTCCGCGACCGATCCGTACTCGACCGTCGGCAGGGTCAGCACCGTCCCCCGACTGGCCTCGAAGACCTTCGGGTGGGTCAGCCGGCAGGTGGCGTTGGTGAGCACGAGCCCGTCGGCACCGGCCGCGTCGGCGGTGCGGACGAGGGTGCCGAGGTTGCCGGCGTACTCGATCCCGTCGGCCACCAGCAGCAGCCGCGCGTCGGGCCGCAGCACCTCGGCGGGTGCCCAGACCGGCAGCCGGACCACGGACAGCAGCGCGGGTGCCGTGAGGCCGGGGTGGAGGCGGGCGAGGATCTTCTCGGAGATGTCGTCCGTCGCGTCGTACGGCACGTCGCCGCACCGCAACGTGAGCTCGGGCTCGACGCCCAGGCGTTGCAGGTGGGCGTGCTGCCAGCGGCCGGCAACGGCGACGAGGCGTTCGTGGCGGGGCAAGAGGTTGCGGCGGGCGCGCGAGTAGAGGCGGGCGGCAGGAGAGAGGGTGGGCACGACGGGCTCCGGGGCGGGAGTGGACGCCTGACCGGCGCACCCCGAGACGTCACTCCCGACGCGGGTACGCGGTCGTCAGGCCACCGGACGGGGCCTGGTTGCGGTCACTCCTGGATTCCCACCCGCCGAGGGTAGACACCGATTCGTCTGGGGCGCCACGGAGTATTTCCCGCATGCAACCGCAGACGAATCGGTGTGGACCCACCCCGCTAGCCTGAACTCGTGGCAGATCAGGTGAAGCTCGTCGTGGTGACCGGCTCCGGACGGAGCGGGACGAGCAGCGTCGCGGGCACCCTCAAGCGGCTGGGGCTCTACATCCCCCAGCCCGAGGTGGAGACCGACGAGCGCAACCCGCGCGGGTACTACGAGCCGCTGTGGGTGGCCGAGTTCCACAAGTGGCTGCTGAACCCGATCCCGGTCCGCACCATCGACTCGCGGCCGAACGCCGGCAAGATCGCCAAGAAGGCCGTCACTCCCGAGGTCGAGGACGAGCTCCGTACCTGGCTGCGTGACCAGCTGGAGACCGGGGAGACCCAGATCCTGCTCAAGGACACCCGCGCCTACTGGGTCTACGACCTGTGGCAGCGGATGGCGGTCGAGTTCGGTGCTCAGCTGACGAGCCTGACGATGCTGCGCCACCCGGCCCAGGTCGTGCGGTCGCGCGACACCGCGTACCTGAGCGACATGGACCGCCAGTTCCGCCGCCAGCGCGAGACCACCAACGTGGCGGCCTGGGTCAACGCGGCGTTCGAGACCGAGCGCGTGACGCGCGGCAACCCGCGGGCGTTCGTCCCGTACTACGACCTGATCGGCGACTGGCGCGCCGCCATGGCGCGGGCCGGGAGGCAGCTGGGGCTGACGTACAACGACACGAGCGGCCACCACCCGGTCGACGACTTCATCGACGCCGGCCTCAACCGCTCCAAGCCCGACTGGGAGGGCCTCGAGGTCGCCCCGAACCTGGTCGACCTCGCCGACCGCTCGTGGGACGCGATGAACGTCCTCGTCGAGACGCCCGACGACGAGACCGCGATGAAGCGCGTCGACGCGCTCCGCGAGGAGTACGTCGAGCTGTACGAGTCGTCGGCCGCCATCGCCCTCGACGAGACCACGGCCCAGGTGGCCAAGGTCCGCAAGAAGCTCAAGAAGCAGCTCGCCGAGGCCGAGGCCGAGATCGCCCGCCTGAAGGGCTAGGTCCCCGCGCACCCTGGTTTCGTGACGGGACTTCGTCCCTCCTCAACCGGCGGGTTGGTCCTGCTCCCACGGAGCTGCGACGGGGAAGTACGCGCGCAGGAACGTGGTCAGCAGCTCGTCGAGGCGGCCCTGGCGGAAGCCGTGGTCGTGGTGGTCGCCGAGGCAGAAGAAGTCCTGCTCGCGGAGGAGCAGCTGCGAGAGCTGCCAGTCGAGGTCGGGGTTGGCGATGTTGACGAACTCGGTGTCGGCCTCGGCGGCGTACGCCGTCCCGGTCAGCAGTCCGTAGTGCTGGACGAACGAGCTCAGCGTCGAGATGTCGGTGTCGGAGCGGAACGGCGACCGGGTCGTCGCCTCGACGACGTCGCCGAACCGCTGCTCGATCTCGCGCAGCACCGAGGTGCGGACGGCGTACGGCGCGTGGGCGAGCGCGTTGGTCGTGACCGCGCCGAAGGCCTGCTGGAGGAGGCGCCGGTTGTTCCACGCGGCCTTGAGCCAGGGTGCCGAGTTCGGCAGGTCGCTGAGCCCGATCGTCGACCCCGCGAAGAAGACCGACGACAGCCCGGCCGGGCTGAACAGCGCCTCGGGGCGCAGCGGCCGGCCGAGGAAGAAGTCGTCGTTGAAGTAGAGCCAGTGCTCCGCCAGCCCGGGGATGTGGTGCAGCGAGGTCTCGATGGCGTGCGAGTTGAAGGTCGGCAGCGCGTCGGCCGGCATGATCTCGGTGTGCGGGACGACCGTCACACCGGGATGGTCGAGCGCGAGCCACCCGGGCACCTGGCCGCTCGTCACGACGTAGATGTTGCGGACCCATGGGGCGAACAGGTGCACCGACCGCAGGGAGTAGCGCAGCTCGTCGCGCGAGATGAACCGCGCCCGGCCGCTCGCCTCGCGGGTCTGCGCGGTGCCCTCCATCCCGGAGATCCGCGCCTGACGGCTGGCGTCCCACTCGGGGTCGTCGCCGTCGACCCAGGTGTAGACCACGTCGATGGGAAAGCGGCACTCGTTGACCGTCGGCGCGGCCATCAGCGGCAGCGTGCGCACCGCGACACCGTCGATCTCCAGCGGCAACGAGCTCCTCGCCGGCGGGGATCCGGTTGGTGTAGCGGTTCGGCCGCGGCGAGACCAGGGCGCCGTCGGGGTGCCGCTCCCAGAACTGCACCTCGACCGAGCAGCCCTGCCCGACCAGCTGCCGCTGCTCGTCGACCGCCGGCCACGGCTCGACGAACAGCCGCGGCGTCATCCCGCGCCGCAGGTCCTCGCCGAGGCGGAAGATCGGGCCGCGACGCTCGGGCCAGCCGTACTCGGCCGGGTCGCGGAGGGAGAGGTACGCCGGCGCGCCCGCGTCGCCGAGCTCCTTGAGGAAGGCGTCGCGGTCGGCCATCGGCACCACGACGACGGGACTCCCCGACTCGTGCGCCGGGATCACCAGCCAGTGGTCGCTGCTCGCCGTGGCGGCCGCGACGGCCCAGCCGAGGGTCTCCTCGCGTGCCTGCGCCGGCGTCACGCCGGTGGCCGCGACCGCCTCGGCGGCCGCCTTCGGGACCGGCTTGGCGTCCACCAGGGCCGTGACGCGTGGGGTGAGCCGACCGGCGACGGTACGTCGCGTGCGCGCCGCGCTGAAGATGCCCACCCAACGCTCGGCGATGGCGTACGCGTCGTACTGACGTGAGGTCCGGAAGGCGCCCTCGCCGAGTGCGCGGCGCAGGTCGTCGTCGGTGGCCAGCCGCAGCAAGGCCGAGGCCATGCCCGCGATCGACTCGGGCGAGACGAGCAGGCCGTTGACCTCGTGCTGGATGATCTCGCGGGGGCCGGAGGCGCAGTCGTAGCTGGCGACGGGGACGCCGGCTGCCATCGCCTCCTGGACCACGAGCGGGAAGCCCTCGGCGCGCGAGGTGAGCGCGCAGATGCTGGCCTTGGCCCACTCGCCGCGCATGTCGGCCACGGCGCCGGGCAGCTCCACGCGGTCGAAGAGGCCGAGCTTGCGGATGTGGCGCAACAGCTCCTGTCGCTTCGGACCCGTGCCGTAGATGCGCAGCCGCCAGTCGGGCAGCTGGTCGGCGACCTGGGCGAACGCCTCGATCAGGCGCGGGAACTGCTTCTCGTTGACCAGCCGGCCCGCCGTCATCACGAGCGGGTTGTCGAGGCGCGAGCGCGGGGTGAAGCCGAGGGGCAACGGGTTCGGGACGATCGCGACCTCGGGTGTGGAGTCGCCGAGCTGCTCGCGGACCCAGTCGGCCATCGCGGGGGTGAAGACGGCGACGACGTCGGCGCGCGGGGCGAAGTTCAGCAGCGGCTCGAGCCCGGACGACCGGTCGGAGGTGGAGCGGTGCTCCTGGTGCACCACGACCGGCTCGGGCGGCAGCAGCTGGATGGCCGCGGCCAACAGGCCGGGGGTGACCGTCACGAGGACGTCGAGCCTGAGGCCGGGCAGCACGTGCTCGAGCCCGACGTCGCACAGCGCGGTGAACTGGCCGTCCCATGCATCGGGGACGACGAGCGAGTCGCGTGCGTGCAGCGCCCGGGCCTGCGACGGGGCCAGCTCGACGCCGGGCACCGACGGGTCCTGACCCTCCCGCACGTCGACCAGGTAGCGGACCTCGATGCGCTCGTCGATCCAGTAGTGCGGCCGGTCGCCACTGCGGGTGACCGACAGCAGCGTGACGGCGTGGTCGCCTGCCAGCGCGTTCGCCTGGGTGATCGCCGACCGGGACGTGCCGCCCATCCCGTCGAGGTTGAAGACCAGGTAGCCGATCTTCACGCGCCTGCCCCCTTCGGGCGGCGGACGCGGAGCACGCCGTCGGGCAGCCAGCGGAGGACGAGGGAGAACAGCGGCCCGTCGTCGTCGGGATTCTGGACCTGGGGCAGCATCACCGCGTTGTCGGGCCGGGCCAGGTCGTTGGCGCGCCGGCGTACGGGCAGGTCGCCGGCGTAGACGCTGGCCGAGAGGCCCACGCCCTCGGGCACGTCCGTCGGCACGATGGTCGCGACCGCCACACCCGCGTCGACGGTCAGTGGCCGCGTCAGCAGCACCTCGCCGCTGTCGTCGTCCACCAGCCGCAGCTCGGCCCCCTCGGGCGCCCCGCCGAGGTGGAGGGTCATGGTGTCGTCGGGCGCCGACCCGACGTCGAGCAGGAACGCGCCGGCGGGCGCGGGCTCGCGCACGAGCTGGAGCGTGCCGTCGTCGGTGCGGGCGAGGGACCAGGCGAAGTCGTCTCCCGCGGGGACGCGCACCGGTTCGTTGCGGACCAGCGGCGGCGTCCAGACGCGGTGCAGCTTGCCGCCCGGGGCGGTGATGACCACGTCGTACCTGCCGTCGCCGCCGGTCAGCGGCCCCAGGTCGCTGCGCACGGAGCGGTAGCGCGGGTCGTCCTCGGCCAGGTCGGTGTCGAGCGAGACGATCCGGTCGGTGCCGGCCTCGCGCACGGCCAGGGTGCCGGGTGTCGCGTCGACGGCGAGCCAGAGGTGCCGTCCGTCGAGCAGGCCGGCGAACGCCGCCTGCGGACGGTTGCCGGGAGCGTCGACGGCCGGGGCGGCCTGCTCCTCCTCGGCGCGCCCGAGACGCTCGCGCGCCTGGTCCGCGGCCTCCCGCGCAACCGTGCCGAGCTGGTCGCGCAGCCGCCGGGTCACCTTCACCCGGCCAGCCTAGAGGCCGGTGACACCCTCGCCGCTGCCCGCTTGCTCGTCGAAGTTCTCGTGCTCGAGCAGGTGCAGGATCGGGACACCGATCTTGCGCCGGGCCCGCGAGGTCCAGTCGAGGTGGAAGAACTCGGAGACCACGTGGGAGCGGGTCAGGATGATCGCCTCGCGGCCGTCGACGGCGGACACCTCGGCGGACAACGCCTCGATGGGGTCGTCGCCGACCACCTTGCCGTCGGCCGTCCCGCCCGCCTCGCGCAGGGCGGCGAGGGTCGCCGAGAGCTCGTCGTCCGACTGCTCCTGGCTGTCCTTGCGGATCGCCTCGATGTCGGCCTCCTGCATCCCGATGGTCGGGTTCCCCATCAGCTCGCCGCCGGAGAGGCCACCCATCGACGCCTCGATGCGGGCCGCGGCGTCCTCGAGCGGCAGCAGCACGTGGTAGACGACCGGGTCGTCGAGCTCCTCGTGCAGGGAGAGCAGGTTGCGGGCGTCCGCCACGGTCAGCGCCTGCTCGACCAGCAGGACCACGTCGTAGGTACCGCTCATGGTGTGTCTCTTCCTTCCACTCCGAGGATACGGCCGAGATCGTAGGAGACGACCTCCTCGAGCTGTTCGTAGCCACACGACTCGGGGTCCCGGTCGGTGCGCCAGCGCCGGAACTGCGCCGTGTGCCGGAACCGGCGCCCCTCCATGTGGTCGTAGGCGACTTCCACCACGCGCTCGGGGCGCAGCGGGGTGAAGCTGAGGTCCTTGCCCTGGCTCCAGCGGCTCTGCGTGCCCGGCACCCGGTCCGGGTTGGCCGTGAGGAACTCGGCCCACCTGCCCCACGGGTGGTCCTCGATCGGGACGACCAGGTCTTGGAGCTCCTGCCACAGCTCGGCGCGGCGCTTCTCGGTGAAGCTCGCGCTGACGCCGACGTGCTGCAGCTCACCGTCCTTGTACAGGCCGAGCAGCATGCTGCCCAGCAGCCGCCGCTCCGGGGTCGAGGTCTTGTGCTCGCGGTACCCCGCCACCACGCAGTCGGCGGTCCGCTCGTGCTTGATCTTCAGCATCGTGCGGGCGTTCTGCTCGTACGCCGCCCCGAGCGGCTTGGCGACCACGCCGTCGAGCCCCGCGCCCTCGAACTGGCTGAACCACTGCTCGGCGATCGCGGGGTCCTCGGTCGTGCGCGTCAGGTAGCAGGGACCGTCCAGCCCGCCCAACGCCTGCTCGAGCGCGGCGCGGCGCTCGGTCAGCGGGCGGCCGACGTACGACTCGTCGCCCAGGGCCAGCAGGTCGAAGACCACGAAGCCGGCCGGGGTCTGCTCGGCGAGCAGGTTCACCCGGGACGCGGCGGGGTGGATGCGCTCCTGGAGCGTCTCGAACTCCAGCCTGTCGCCGACGGCCACGAAGAGCTCGCCGTCGAGCACGCACCGCTCGGGCAGCTGCTCCTTGATCGCCGCGACGACCTCGGGGAAGTAGCGGGTGAGCGGCTTGGTGTTGCGGCTCGCCAGCTCGACCTCGTCGCCGTCGCGGAACACGATGCAGCGGAAGCCGTCCCACTTGGGCTCGAAGCTCAGACCGCCGTACTTGTCGGGGTCCGGGATCCCCTTGACGGACTTCGCCAGCATCGGCCGCACGGGCGGCATCACGGGCAGGTCCACGGAAGGAACCTAGCCGAGCGGTCGGGCGGGTACGCCGGCCACGGTGACGCCGGGAGGTACGTCGCGGGTGACCACGGAGCCGGACCCGACGACGGCGCCCTCGCCCACCTCGACCCCCGGCAGCAGCTGTGCGCCGCTGCCGATCCGGCTGCCACGTCGCACGATCGAGGGGCCTCCGGCGCGGTCGCTCATGCTGTCGCCGGAGAGCGTGATGACCGCGGGTCCGAGGAAGCAGTCCTCCTCGATCACGACGCCGACGCCGATCGAGCAGAAGCTCTGGGCCCGGCTCCGGTCGCCGAACCTGGCGTTCAGGGCGACGGTGCACCCGTGGCCGACCGCGGCACCGGAGCCCACGTGGGCGCCCTCTCGGACGAGCACGTGGTCGCCGACGAAGGCGTTCGGCCCGACCTCGGCGCCCACGGAGACCACGGCATGGCTGCCGATGATCGAGCCGTCGCGGATGTGGGTCGGGGCCGCGACCGGCTGCGGGCTCGCCGACCCGACCCCGATCGCCGGCAGCTTGCCCAACGTGACGGCGTCCTCGATCACCACCCCGCTCCCGAGCACGACGCCGGCACGGATCACCACGTTCGCGCCGATCACGGCGTCATCCGGGATCTCCACGCCGGGGGCGACGAACAGACCGGGGGCGCGGTCGGAGCTGACCAGCCGGCTCACGGTCGTGGCTTTCGAGGGACGAGCCTCAGCGCCGCGCCGAGACGGACCCAGCGCTGCGATCGCAAGGCGTCGTACCTCGCCCGGAGCCGTCGGCCGCGCGCCCGGGCGCGGTCCCGCTGCAGCACGACGGCGGCGCGTCCGGCACGTTCCTCGGCCAGCACGGCCTCGGCCTCGTGGAGACGCTCCGCGAGGCGCGCGGTCTCGCGGTGCGCGTCGGCGGCGGCGGCTTGGACCTCGGCCAGCTCGGCGGCGTGACGCTCGGCGGCCCGGTTGAAGGTCGAGCGGAGGCCGAGGAGCTCCTCCTCGGCCCGCCAGCGGAAGCGCAGCTGACTGGCCAGCTCACGTGCCTGGGTCACGGGTGGCGCGACGCGAGCGGACGGCAGGATCTCCTCGAAGAGCGAGACCAGCGCGTACGCGTGCGCCCGTGCCTGATGGTGCTTGAGGATCAGGGTGCGGTTGACGTGCCCCATCACGGGGTCGTACGCCTCGAGGTCCTTGCGCAGCCGGTCGCCGTCGATGACGTCCGGCAACGCCTGACCGGTCAACGCGTCCGCCTCGATCGCGGCGTAGTTGTCGACCGTGACCCAGCCGTCGCCCCCGAAGGCGTCGTAGAGGTAGGCCGGCCGGCCGCAGGCCATCGCATCGAGCAGGGCGCGCGCCTTGCCGACGACGATGTCGGCGTCCGCGATCTCGACCTCCGGCTGCATGGTCGAGCGGGTCACGGTGCCGAGCTGGACGACCTCGAGCCCGAGCTCCGTCCAGGTGTCGACCAGCAGCCGACGCGCGTCGCCAGCGAGGTAGTTGCCCAGCAGCAGCACGCGCTGAGGGATGGGCGAGGGGGTACGGCGAGGCACGAGACGCTCGGTGTCGATGGGCTGGCGGAGCCGGATGATCCGCAAGTCGGCGTCCAGGGCCTCGAGCCGGGCCCGGAAACGCTCGCTCATCACCACCACGGCGGAGACCACTCCGGGAACGAGGGGCGGCAGCTGAGGGTCGAACGTCGGACTGTGGTTGACGAAGACCTGAGGCATGCCGGGGTACCGGTCGGCGAGGTCGTAGGCCATCGCCGCGTCCTGGGACAGTGCCACCTCGGGCTCGAACGCGAGCCCCGAGGGGTCACCGACCACGTCGATCCCACGGTCGCGGGCGAGCAGCACCATGTCGCCGAGGTTCTGGGTGTAGATCCCGACCTGGTGGCCGAGCCGCTGGAGCTGCTCGGCGACCGTGAGCACGTAGGTCTCGGTCCCGCCGACGTGGTGGAAGGAGTGAGTCGCCACCACGATCCGCATGCGGAGCAAGGTATCGGCCGCGATTGAACGGCGGATCAGACTTTGGTCGGCCCCGCCTTCTCAACCGCGTGACGTCACCAGCGAAGAGCGGGCCTATCCTTTGGCCGACAATCCCCGGTTGGTCTGCCGGGCGGGCTTGCAGCCCCGCCAGGCGGACCCGTCAGGGAGAACAATCCCCGGTTGGTCTGCCGGCAGGGCCCGCCTGACTTTGAATCAGGACTAGCGACGTAGGTTCGACTCCTACCCGGGGAGCATGAGCAAAGCTGACGAGCTGACCGTCGTCGTCCTGGCGGCTGGCGGCGGCACCCGGATGAAGAGCAAGACCATGAAGGTCCTCCACCAGGTCGGGGGCCGCAGCATGATCGGCCACGTCCTGATGGCGGTCCGGGCGGTCGAGCCGGCCCGGGTGGTGGCGGTGATCGGCCACCAGCGCGAGCAGGTCGGTCCGCACGTGCAGCAGCTCGTGCCGGACGCCGTGCTGGCCGTGCAGGAGGTGCTGGACGGCACGGGTGGCGCCGTCCGGGTGGCGATGGAGTCGAGCGGGACGACGCGCGGCACCGTGCTGGTCGCGACCGGGGACACGCCGCTGCTGGAGGGCGACGTGCTGCGCCGCTTCGTGGCCGACCACCGGGCGGCCGAGCAGGTCGTGAGCATCCTCAGCGGCGTCGTGGCCGACCCGTTCGGCTACGGCCGGATCGTCCGCAACGACGAGGGCGACGTGGAGGCCATCGTCGAGGAGAAGGACGCCACGGCCCAGCAGCGCGAGATCCCGGAGATCAGCTCGGGGATCCTCGCCTTCGACGCCGAGTTCCTGGTCGGGGCGCTGCCGCGGCTCACCAACGACAATGCGAAGGGCGAGTTCTACCTCACCGACACCGTCCGCATCGCCCGCGAGGACGGCCTGACGGTCGGCGCGTTCGCGATCGACGACGTGCGCCAGACCGAGGGCGCGAACGACCGCGTCCAGCTCGCCGCCATGGGCCGCGAGATGAACCGCCGCATCGTCACCCGCTGGATGCGCGACGGGGTCACGGTGATGGACCCCGCGACGACCTGGATCGACGCGGACGTCAAGCTCGCCGAGGACGTGACGCTCCTGCCGGGTGTCCAGCTGCTCGGTGCCACCGTGGTCGCCGAGGACGCCGTGATCGGCCCCGACAGCACCCTCAAGGACTGCGAGATCGGGGCCGGAGCCCGCGTGGTCCGGACGCACGCCGAGCTCGCGGTCATCGGCGACGGGGCGAGCGTCGGGCCCTTCGCGTACCTGCGACCCGGCTCGATCCTGGACGCCGGCGGCAAGATCGGGACCTTCGTCGAGACCAAGAACTCGCACATCGGCGAGGGCGCCAAGGTGCCGCACCTGTCGTACGTCGGCGACGCCGAGATCGGCGAGCACGCCAACATCGGCGCGGGCACGATCTTCGCCAACTACGACGGGGTCGCCAAGCACCGCACGGTGGTCGGCCGGTGGTTCCGGGGTGGCTCGAACAACACGTTCGTGGCCCCGGTCGAGATCGGCGACGGGGCGTCCACCGGCGGCGGTACCGTCGTGCGCCGCAACGTGCCGCCGGGGGCGCTGGCCGTCTCGGGCGGCCCGCAGCGCAACCTGGCCGGCTGGGTGCAGAGCAAGCGCTCGGGCACGTCGCAGGCCGAGGCGGCCGAGTCCGCGCAGGCGAGCGATCGTGGACCCGGACGTGCGGACGACGACCAGGGTGGGGGAGACTAGGGCGTACCTTCCCCGCCCTACCTTGCCGGCAGTGCCTCGGCCCAGGAGAGAAGCCCCGTGAGCGGACTGAAGAAGACCACCAAGAAGAACCTGATGGTCTTTTCGGGAAGGGCGCACCCCGAGCTCGCCGAGGAGGTCGCCGCCCAGCTCGGCACCAAGCTGGTGCCCACCTCGGCCTACGAGTTCGCCAACTCCGAGATCTACGTCCGCTACGAGGAGTCGGTCCGCGGCTGCGACGCCTTCGTGATCCAGAGCCACACCGCTCCGATCAACGAGTGGATCATGGAGCACCTGATCATGGTCGACGCGCTGAAGCGTGCGTCGGCCAAGCGGATCACCGTCGTCCAGCCGTTCTACGGCTACGCCCGCCAGGACAAGAAGCACCGCGGCCGCGAGCCGATCTCGGCCCGGCTGATGGCCGACCTGTTCAAGACCGCCGGCGCCGACCGGCTGATCTGCGTCGACCTCCACGCCGACCAGATCCAGGGCTTCTTCGACGGTCCGGTCGACCACCTGATGGCGCTGCCGATCCTGGCCGACTACGTCCGGGAGAAGTACGGCGACCAGCCGCTGGCCGTGGTCTCGCCCGACGCCGGCCGGATCAAGGTCGCCGAGCGCTGGTCGGCCGCCCTGGGTGGCGCGCCGCTGGCCTTCATCCACAAGACCCGCCGGGAGGACCGGCCCAACGAGGTCGTCGCCAACCGGGTCGTCGGCCGCGTCGACGACCGCATCTGCGTGCTGGTCGACGACATGATCGACACCGGCGGGACGATCGTGCAGGCCGCCGAGGCGCTGATGGCCGACGGCGCCGCAGGCGTCGTCATCGCCGCCACCCACGCGCTGCTCTCCGGCCCGGCCGTGGACCGGCTGAAGAACTGCTCGGCCGCGGAGGTCGTGGTGACCAGCACCCTGCCCATCGCCCCCGAGAACCACTTCGACAAGCTGACCGTCCTCTCGATCGCTCCGCTGCTGTCGCGGGCGATCAAGGAGGTCTTCGAGGACGGCTCGGTCACCTCCATGTTCGGCGGACACGCCTGACGGTCCGCTCAGCGGCGGTCGTCGAGCTCGTCCTCCCAGGCACGCCCGTCCAGGCGGGGTCGGCCCTCATGGTCAGCGGGCGACCCTACAACGGCTGTGCGAGGCTGCGTTCGTGACGGATCCCGACCTCCGCACCGATCTCCTGGTCATCGGTGCCGGCCCTTACGCCTACTCGGCCGCGGCGTACGCGAAGGAGCGCGGCATCGACACCCACGTGCTCGGCCACCCGATGGCCTTCTGGCGCGACCAGATGCCCGAGGGCATGTTCCTCAGGTCCGGTCCCGACTGGTCGCTCGACGCGGCCGGCCAGGACTCGTTCGAGGCGTACTTCGAGCACGCCGGCTTGTCTCCCGCCGACGTCGACCCCATCCCCATCGGGGTCTTCCTCGACCACACCGACTGGTTCGCCGAGCGCAAGAACCTCGCCCCCGACCAGCGGATGGTCACCGAGCTGACCAAGAACGACACGTTCGTGGCCACCCTCGAGGACGGCTCCACGATCACCGCCGACAAGGTGCTGGCGGCACCCGGGATCGCGCACTACGCCCAGCTGCCGGCCTGGTACGACGACGTGCCGGCCGACCGCCGGGGGCACACCAGCGAGCTGGTCGACTTCGACGGCATGGCCGGCAAGCGGGTCGCGATCATCGGCGGCCGGCAGAGCGCGTACGAGTGGGCCGCTCTCCTCTGCGACCACGGGGCCGCCCACGTCGACGTCGTGCACCGGCACGAGACGCCGAAGTTCGAGAAGGTCAGCTGGAAGTTCGTCGACCCGCTGGTCGAGCAGACCCTCGCCGAGCGCGGTTGGTGGCGCAACCTGCCCGCGACCCGGCAGCAGGAGATCGCGCTGCAGTTCTGGCAGGTCGGCCGACTGACGCTGGAGTGGTGGCTGACGCCGCGGCTCCGCCCGGACGTCGTCACCAGCCGACCCGGGACGGAGGTCGCCTCCGTGGCGACGGGAGAGGACGGGCGCGACGGGGTGACCCTGACGCTCACCGACGGGCAGGACCTCACCGTCGACCTCGTCGTGTTCGCGTCGGGCTACCGCGCCGACCTCGGCAACGTGCCGTACCTCTCGAGCGTCATCGACCGGGTCTCGGTCACCGACGGGTTCCCCGACCTCAGCCCCGGCTTCGAGACGTCCCTCGAGGACCTCTACATCACGGGGTTCTCCTCGACGCGCGACTTCGGACCCTTCTACGGCTTCACCAAGGGCTGCCCGTCGTCCGCCAGGCTTGTCGTCGACGAAATGGTCGGCGGAAGGTAAAAACGTTACATCAATTCCCGATCTGTGTCTGAACTGTGCACTTCCTCCCTAGTAAGTAAGATCCGGCCGCCCTAATCTGCACCGCGAGGGGCTTCGGGGGGAAGCCTCACGACTCAGGGGGTAAGCAAATGGGGGACGGCAGCGGCATGCCCGCATCCGAACGCAGTACCAGCAAGACCATCACGCGGCGAACGGTGACCCGGGGGGTCGCATGGAGCGCCCCGCTTGCCGCCATCTCGGTCGCGGCACCGGCCTTCGCGAGCAGCATCCCGTGCCGGGTCACCACCGTGCTCGACAACCTGACGCCCGGTCAGCCCGTGGGGGTGCTCAAGTTCCTGCCGTCGACCATCACGGCGACCATCGCGTTCACGTCGAGCGGCAACGGTGGCGACAACACGCCGGGTGACACGGGCCTCGTCGCCCAGACCACGACGACACCGGCGTGGAACTACATCGAAGTCGAGATGCTCTCGCAGCTCACCCAGGGTGACTACGTCGAGGTGACGATCAACCTGTCCGCTCCGGTGACGAACCTCGGGTTCCGGATCCACGACATCGACAAGACTGCCGAGGGCTGGAACGACCAGGTCATCGTCGTGACGCCTGGCTTCACCGTCCCGACCAGGGGTACCGACGTGATCGGGATCGGCTCGGGCAGCAACCTCAACGCCACTGACGCCCAGCCGGCCATCGGCCCCTTCCGCAACCAGCACACGGGGGACCAGGCCATCGACTCCGGCCTCAACTTCGTGGACCTCAAGTGGGCGGGTTCCCTCCAGCAGGTCACGTTCCGCTACCGCGCGGGGATGACCGGCAACTCGGGCAACCAGCACATCGGCATCGGGAACATCTCGTTCAGCGACTGCGTCGCGAACCCGAACGGCAGGTCTGCCGCACGCTCGGTCAACCCGGGAGCAGCCCAGTTCGTCCCCAGCAAGGGCGCGCCCCTCGTGGAGGGTCGCGACAACTGACTCGAGCCCCACAGCTCGAGCGGCGGCCCGGCCCCACATGACCTCCCCGGGGTCGGGTCGCCTCACGGGATTTCGCGTGGGGCCGCCCGCCCCCCTAGACTTCCCAGGTTGCCTCGGCGAGGGCACCCCGTGCGAGCGGGGAGTGCCGTGATCGACTGGGCCGGCCCATCGTGCCGCCCGTCTGCGCGGCCCGCCTCCGTCGCCGGGGTCCCCTGACCCGAGCACGAGGAGACAACTGATGGCTGCCGAGAAGATCACCGCCGAGAAGCGCAACGAGTTCGGCAAGGGCGCCGCCCGCCGGATCCGCCGCGAGAACAAGATCCCCGCGGTCGTGTACGGCCACGGCAACGACCCGATCCACCTGACCCTCCCGGGCCACGCCACGATGATGGCGCTCAAGCACGGCGGCGCGAACGCCCTGCTCGCGCTCGACATCGAGGGCGACGAGCAGCTCGCGCTGACCAAGCAGGTGCAGGTCGACCCGATGCGTCGGGTCCTCGAGCACATCGACTTCGTCGCCGTCCGCCGTGGCGAGAAGGTCACCGTCGACGTGCCGATCCACACCGTCGGTGAGGCCGCTCCCGAGACACTGGTGGTCACCGAGAACTCCACCGTCCAGGTCGAGGCCGAGGCCACCCACATCCCCGAGTTCATCGAGGTCGACATCGAGGGCCTCCAGGCGGGCACCCAGATCCTCGCCTCGCAGCTCGCGCTGCCCGAGGGCACGACGCTGGTCGTCGACGCCGAGACGCTGGTCATCAACGTGACGCAGGCCCAGTCCGCCGAGGACCTCGAGGCCGAGCTGGCCGAGGCCGAGGCCGAGGTCGGCATCGTGCACGAGCCCAGCGACGACGACCTCGCCGAGGCGCAGGTCGAGGCCGCCGCCGAGGACGCCGACCGCGAGGGCGGCGACGCCCCGGCCGCCGAGGGCGGCGACGAGGGGTGATCCTCGACCGACCCGGTGCCCTCATCACGGCGCTGCTGGGTCGGCTCATCGGTCGGAACTTCGACGAGGACACCATGACCCCCCCGACGACTCACCTGCCGGACGTCTGGCTGGTCGTCGGCCTGGGCAACCCCGGGCCGGCGTACGCCGGGCACCGGCACAACGTCGGCTACCTGGTCGACGACGTGCTGGCCGAACGGATGGGCTCGCCGTTCCGCGCCCACAAGTCCGGTCGTGCCGACGTCGTCGAAGGTCGGCTCGGCCCGGTCGGCGCCGAGACGCCGCGGGTCGTGCTCGCCCGGGCGCGCTCGTACATGAACGAGAGCGGTGGGGCGGTCTCCACGCTGGCGAAGTTCTACAAGGTGCCGCCGGAGCGCATCATCGCCGTCCACGACGAGCTCGACATCCCGTACGGCGCGCTGCGGATCAAGCTCGGGGGCGGGGACAACGGACACAACGGGCTGCGGTCCATGCGGTCCTCGCTCGGCACCGGCGACTTCTACCGCGTCCGCGTCGGCATCGGTCGGCCGCCCGGCCGTCAGGACCCGGCCGACTTCGTGCTCTCCAACTACACCGCGACCGAGCGCAAGGAGCTGGACATCAACCTCGTCGAGGCCGCGGACGCGGTCGAGAGCCTGGTGGCCGACGGGCTGGAGAAGACCCAGCAGCGCTTCAACCGCTGACCACATCTCGAGGCGACGTGGCTAGGGTGACGCCGTGACGACGAACCACGGCGACCGTACGCCGCCCCCCGGTGCCGACGACCACGTGCTGGCCGAGTGGCTGGCGACAGTCGCGGGCGAGCGCCTGCTGGAGGTGCGCGCCGAGGGTCTCGAAGGCCGCGAGCTCAAGGACGCCGGGGACCAAGCCGCGCACGAGCTGCTGATGAAGCTGCTCTCCACGCACCGGCCCGATGACGCGGTGCTGTCCGAGGAGGGAAAGGACGACAAGGCCAGGCTCCAGACGAAGCGGGTCTGGATCGTCGACCCGCTCGACGGCACCCGCGAGTTCTCCGAGCCGCCGCGCGACGACTGGGCGGTGCACGTCGCCCTCTGGGAGTCCGGTGAGCTGGTGGCCGGTGCCGTGGCCCAGCCCGCGCTCGGCGAGACGTTCAGCACGGCCGCCGCACCCGTCGTCCCCGACCGCACGTCCGACCGTCCCCGGATCGCGGTGTCCCGGACCCGCCCCCCGGCCTTCGTCGAGGCGCTGGCGGCCGAGCTCGGCGCCGACCTGGTCCCGATGGGGTCCGCAGGGGTCAAGGTGATCTCGGTCGTCCGCGACATCAGCGACGCCTACGTGCACGCCGGCGGGCAGTACGAGTGGGACAACGCCGCGCCGGTCGCGGTCGCCCGCGCCGCGGGCCTGTTCTGCTCCCGGATCGACGGCTCGGAGCTGGAGTACAACCAGGACGACGTGTCCCTGCCGGACCTCGTCGTGTGCCGTCCCGAGCTGTCCGAGGCGATCCTCGACTTCGTCCGGCGGCACGGGACCGACTGATCCCGTCTGCCGTGGCCGCGATCATGGCCACCCTGCCGACCCCCGTCAACGCCACGCCGTGATCCTGGATCGACGGCTGGGTCGGTGCGGATGAAGTGGTCTAGCTCAGGTCGAGGCCTGGATCCGAGAGGAACATTTCAATTGGCAAAAGCGCCTCGCAGGTGGAAGGTGTGAGGTGCACTCGGGCGCTCGGAAGGGCCGGGGGCTGCGGTGCAGTATTGGGGGAAAGACATGGGGGTTCCACAGATCCGAGCGGCCGCCACGAGTCTGGCGCTCCTCGCTGCGGCCACGCTGACCGCGATGGTGACAGCGGCGCCGGCCGAGTCGGCCGCATCGGCGCCGCCGGTGGCGGTGAGCATCAGCAACACGCGCGTCGTCACGATGCCGGCCACGATCCAGCCGGGCGTCAACACCTTCAAGGTCACCACGGCGAACAAGCGCGGGTCGGCCTTCCAGCTGGTCCTGCCGGCCGCTGGGTACTCGGCCGCCGACGCCGCCCGCGACATCGAGAAAGGACTCGACGGCGGGAACGTGCAAGCGATCAAGCGCTTCGAGGCCAACGTCACGCTCCTCGGCGGGATGACCGTCGACAAGGGCACACCGGGGAAGCTCGTCGTCGATCTCGGACCGGGCGACTACTGGGCAGTGGACACCAACACCAACGACCCCGACAAGTTCTACCCGTTCTCCGCGGCGGGAGCCGACACCGGCAACGTCATGCCGGCGGCGGGTGCGACCCTCAAGGCGGTGCAGGACACGTCCTGGGCGAAGAACCCCGCGTCCATCCCGAACAAGGGCCTGCTGACCTTCAAGAACACGGCTTCCCAGAACCACTTCATCGCGATGGCCAAGCTCAAGAAGGGGATGACCTACCAGGACTTCAAGAAGTGGTTCGCCTCCTCCATGGACGGTCCTCCTTCTGGTCCTTCTCCGGTCAACTTCGAGATCGGCATGGACAGCGGCGTCCTCAGCCCCGGTCACTCGGCGACGTTCAAGTACAACCTGCCCAAGGGCGACTACGTGATGCTCTGCTTCTGGCCCGACGCCTCCATGGGCGGCATGCCGCACGCGTTCATGGGCATGACCCGCGGGATCACCCTGAAGTAGCACCGACCACGACTCCCCCCGCCGACACCGGTCGGCGGGGGGAGTGTCGCGTCTAGACCGGTCGGCCCCTCTCGGTGCGGTTCTCGTCCCTGTGGGTCAGGAAGGTGTGGCCCGATCGGGCTATCCCGCTGATCTTGCGGTTCAGTTCCGATCAAAACGGACGTATCACTCCGGTTGCTCGACCATCCTTATCAACGTCGAGAACGAACCACCAGCAGACACCAGCAACGAGGGAAGGAGAAGGCCATGTGGGACACCGTCGTCGAGCAGAAGACGCGCCACCTGTCGCACGAGATGCCGTGCACCGCGTGCGGCCACGCTCCGCACTCCTTCCTCCCGTGCAGCGACACGTGCGACTGCACGCCGCCCTCGGTCCCGGGCGCGGTCTCGGGTCGCCAGGTCGACCTGGTCCTCTACTGAGGTAGCCGCCGTTAATCGGCTCGCGCCACGTCGCGGCCGATGGGCAGACTCGCGCGCATGACCTGTCTCGTCTCGCACACGACCGTCGACTGCCGCAACGCCTACGAGCTCTCGGAGTGGTGGAAGGCGCTCCTGGGCTACCAGGACGTCGACGGCGACCCCAACGAGCCGGGTCACGAGGAGTGCATGATCCTCGACCCCACCTCCGGGCACCACCTCCTGTTCATCGAGGTGCCGGAGGCGAAGGACGGCAAGAACCGCCTCCACCTCGACCTGGTGCCGCGGTCCGGCACCCGGGACGAGGAGACCGACCGCGTGCTGGCCGCCGGCGCCACGATGGTCGACGACCTCCGCGGCACCTGGGGGCCGGGCACGGGGTGGGCGGTGCTCGCCGATCCCGAGGGCAACGAGTTCTGCGTGCTGCGGACCCCGGCCGAGAAGGCCGCCACCACCGATTCGTCTGCGGATTGATGCGACTTTCGCCGCTGAGCACCGCAGACGAATCGGGGTGGGGGGCTGTCGGGGGCGTCGCCTAGAGTGGTGAGCGCACCCCCTGTCGAGCCCGACAGGGGGCGATCGTGCTGCCTGACCCTGGAGCGCCCGTGTCCCTCACCCCTCTCGCCGATGCCGTCCTGGCCGATGCGACCCTCGCTGAGGCGATGGCCGACGCCACGGCAGGGCTGGTCCGCGCGCTCGACCTGACCGGTCCTGAGGCGCTGCGGCCGTTCGTGGTCGCGGGCCTCGTCCGGACGGGCCGCACGGTGCTGGCGGTCACGCCGACCAGCCGCGAGGCCGAGGACCTCGTCGCGCAGCTCGCCGACCTGGTCGACCCGGCCCGCGTCGGCTACTACCCGAGCTGGGAGACGCTGCCGCACGAGCGGCTCAGCCCGCGCAGCGACACCGTCGGCCGCCGGCTCGCCGTGCTGCGGCGCATCTGCCACCCCGGCACCGACGAGACCAACGGACCGCTCAGCGTCATCGTCGCGCCGGTGCGCTCGGTGCTCCAGCCGCAGGTGAAGGGGCTCGGCGACCTCGAGCCCGTCGAGCTGACGCCCGGTGTCGAGGTGCCGCTCGACGACGTCGTCCGACGCCTGGCCGACGCGGCGTACACCCGCGTGGACCTGGTCGAGAAGCGCGGCGAGTTCGCCGTTCGGGGCGGGATCGTCGACGTGTTCCCGCCGACCGAGGAGCACCCGCTGCGGGTGGAGTTCTGGGGCGACGAGGTCGAGGAGATCCGGGCGTTCGCCGTCGCCGACCAGCGAGCCCTCGAGAAGGTCGAGCGCCTGTGGGCGCCGCCGTGCCGCGAGCTGCTGCTGACCGACGAGGTACGCCGCCGCGCCTGGGAGCTCGGCGAGGCGCACCCGGCCCTCGTGGAGCTCACCGACAAGATCGCCGCAGGCATCGCGGTCGAGGGCATGGAGTCCCTGGCGCCGGCGCTCGTCGACGAGATGGAGCTGCTCGTCGACCTGCTGCCCGCCGACACCCACGTGCTCGTCCTCGACCCGGAACGTGCCCGGGCGCGCGCCCACGACCTGGTGGCGACCAGCGACGAGTTCCTGGGCGCCAGCTGGGCCGCGGCCGCCGGCGGCGGCACCGCGCCGATCGACCTGGGCGCCGCGTCCTACCAGTCCCTGACCGACGTCCGGGTGCACTCGCTCGCGCGCGACCTCCCGTGGTGGACGCTGTCGCCGTTCGGGATCGACGACGACGAGGTGGGGGCGAGCGAGCCCCTCCGGGACGAGCTCGGCGAGATCGTGTCGGTCGACGTCGACGTGCTGGTCGGGGCCGTGCCGACGCGGTCGCTGTCGGCCAAGCCGGCCGACGCCTATCGAGGCGACATGGAGCGTGCGGTCGCCGACGTCCGCGGTTGGCTGGCCGACGACTACCGCGTCGCCGTCGTGCACCCGGGCCACGGCCCGGCGCAACGGATGGTCGAGCTGTTCGGCGAGCACGACGTGGCGGCGCGCCTCGTCGACGACTGGGACGTGTGGACCCGCGACGTCGCCACCGTGGCGTGCGGGACGCTCACGTCCGGGTTCGTCGACCCGGTCAACAAGCTGGCGCTGCTCACCGGCGACGACCTCTCGGGCCAGAAGGCCTCGACCCGCGACATGCGGAAGATGCCGGCCCGCCGCAAACGGCAGATCGACCCGCTCGAGCTGACGGCCGGCGACTACGTCGTGCACGAGCAGCACGGCGTCGGCCGGTTCGTGGAGATGAAGCAGCGCGAGGTGCACGGCGCGACGCGCGAGTACCTCGTCCTGGAGTACGGCGCCTCCAAGCGCGGCGGGCCGCCCGACCGCCTGTACGTCCCGGCCGACGCCCTCGACCAGGTCACCCGTTACGTCGGCGGCGAGCAGCCCAGCCTCGACCGGCTCGGCGGCTCGGACTGGGCCAAGCGCAAGGGTCGCGCCCGCAAGGCCGTCCGCGAGATCGCGGCCGAGCTGATCAAGCTGTACGCCGCCCGGCAGGCCACCAAGGGCTTCGCGTTCGGCCCCGACACCCCGTGGCAGCGCGAGCTCGAGGACGCGTTCCCGTTCCAGGAGACGCCCGACCAGCTCAGCACGGTCGACGAGGTCAAGGGCGACATGCGCCGGGTGGTGCCGATGGACCGGCTCGTCTGCGGCGACGTGGGCTACGGCAAGACCGAGATCGCCGTGCGGGCCGCCTTCAAGGCGGTCCAGGACGGCAAGCAGGTCGTGGTCCTCGTGCCCACGACGTTGCTCGTCCAGCAGCACCTGTCGACGTTCGAGGAGCGGATGGGCCAGTTCCCCGTCACGCTCAAGGCGCTGAGCCGGTTCCAGACCGACAAGGAGGCCCGCGACGTGATCGACGGGCTGCGCGAGGGCAGCGTCGACATCGTCATCGGCACCCACCGGCTGCTCAACCCCGACATCCGGGTCAAGGACCTCGGCCTGATCATCGTCGACGAGGAGCAGCGGTTCGGCGTCGAGCACAAGGAGCAGATGAAGCGGCTGCGCACCAGCGTCGACGTGCTGTCGATGAGCGCGACGCCGATCCCGCGGACCCTGGAGATGGCGATCACGGGCATCCGGGAGATGTCCACGATCACCACGCCGCCGGAGGAGCGGCACCCGGTGCTGACCTACGTCGGCGGATACGAGGACCGCACGGTCGTGGCCGCCGTCCGCCGCGAGCTGCTGCGCGAGGGCCAGGTCTTCTACATCCACAACCGCGTGCAGAGCATCGAGAAGGCCGCGGCGAAGATCCGCGAGCTGGTGCCCGAGGCACGGGTGGCCGTGGCGCACGGTCAGATGGGGGAGCACCAGCTCGAGCAGGTGATGCTGGACTTCTGGGAGAAGAGCTTCGACGTGCTGGTCTGCACGACCATCGTGGAGTCCGGTCTCGACGTGTCCAACGCCAACACCATGATCATCGAGCGGGCCGACACCCTCGGCCTCTCCCAGCTGCACCAGCTGCGCGGCCGGGTCGGCCGGTCGCGCGAACGGGCGTACGCCTACTTCCTCTACCCGCAGGAGAAGCCGCTCACCGAGACCGCGCACGAGCGGCTGGCCACGCTGGCGCAACACTCCGACCTCGGTGGTGGCATGGCCATCGCGATGAAGGACCTCGAGATCCGCGGCGCCGGCAACCTGCTCGGTGGCGAGCAGTCCGGCCACATCGCGGACGTCGGGTTCGACCTGTACGTCCGGCTCGTCGGCGAGGCGGTGCACGAGTTCAAGGGCGAAGGTGAGCCCGACCTGGGCGAGGTACGCATCGAGCTGCCCGTGGACGCCCACCTGCCGCACGAGTACATCGCGAGCGAGCGGCTGCGGCTGGAGATGTACAAGCGGCTGGCCGAGGTTCGCGCCGACGAGGACGTCGACCTGCTCCGCGAGGAGATGGTCGATCGCTACGGCGAGCCACCGATCGAGGTGCAGAGCCTGCTGTTCGTGGCGCTGTTCCGCGCGCGGGCCCGACGCGCGGGCATCAAGGAGGTCACTGTCGCCGGGCGCAACGTGCGGTTCGCGCCGGTCGTGCTGCCGGACTCGCGCGTCGTACGTCTCCAGCGGATGCATCCCAAGAGCATCGTGAAGCCGCAGGTCGAGACCCTCCTCGTGCCCCGACCGTTGACGGCGATGGTCGGCGGCCAACCGATCACTGGGATGGCCCTGCTTGAATGGGCCCGCGGTGTGATCGACGCGGTGATCGACCCACCGGTCCCGAACAAGGAGTCTTGAGCATGTCTTCCCGTCCCTCTGGGCTGGTCCTCGCAGGTCTTGCCGCCGTCGCGGCGCTGACGCTGTCCGCGTGCGGCAGCACCAGTCCCGGGACCGCCAGTCCGGGCACGGCTGTCGACATCGGCGACCAGAGCCTCGCCACGTCCGACGTGGACGACCTGGCGGTGGCCTACTGCGACGGTCTCGAGGCGCAGCTGAAGTCCAGCGGTGCGGTGTTCCCCATGAGCTACGTCCGCGCGTACGTCGTGCGCAACCTCACGGTCCGCGCCGCCGCCGAGCAGCTGGCCGACGAGTACGACGTCGACCTTCCGCCGAGCTACGACCAGGCGCTGCGGGACCTGGAGACCCAGCTGGCCGGGTTCCGCGAGGACCGGGTCGACCAGGTGATGGAGGTCGAGTCGGTCACGGCCTACGTGCAGGCGGTCGAGACCGAGGTCGGCGGCATCCTGCTGGCCGAGGAGGGCACGACCGACGCCGACGACGCCACCAAGCAGGCGCGCGGTGCCGACGCCCTGCAGCAGTGGATGTCCGAGCACCCCGCCGACGTCAACCCGAGGTACGGCATCGCGGTCAACACCCCCAATCTCGACGCGCCGAACTTCGTCGACACCAGCACCTCACACGCACTGAGCCCCAACGCGGTCGCCGCCGCCAAGGCCGAGCCGGACCAGGAGCTCGCCGCCACGCTGCCCAGCTCGCAACGCTGCGGCTAGCCGCGTGAGCGACCCGCTCGCCGAGTTCGCCGCCGACATGCGGCGGTTGCGGGCCGAGTGCGTCTGGAAGAGCGAGCAGACCCACCTGTCGCTGCGGCGCTACCTCGTCGAGGAGTCGTGGGAGACCCTCGAGGCCATCGACTCCGGCGACCCGGAGCACCTGCGCGAGGAGCTCGGCGACCTGCTCCTCCAGATCGGCTTCCACGCCGTGATCGCGGAGGAGGCGGGGGAGTTCACCTTCGACGAGGTCGTCCAGGGGATCGTCGACAAGCTGCGGCGGCGCAACCCGCACGTCTTCGCCCCCGACGGGCTGAGCGTCGCCGTGACGGACGCGGCGTCGGTCAACGAGCTCTGGGAGTCGGTCAAGGCGACGGAGAAGGCACGTACGTCGGTGCTCGACGGCCTGCCGCCCGGCCTGCCGGCCCTGCTGCTGGCCGACAAGGTGCTCGACCGGGCCGAGCGGGCGGGTACGCCCGTCGCCGTCCCCACCTCCTCCGACCTCGGTGACCGGCTCCTCGCCCTCGTCGTCGAGGCCCGTGCGTCCGGGGTCGACCCCGAGCACGCCCTCCGTGATGCCGTCCGGCGGGTCCTGCCCGAGCGGTGAGCTCCTGGGCCCGGCCGGGTCTTCCTGGGTGAACGTGACCGACCGAGGGAGGACGTGATGTCCCGAGGGACCTCGGCCCGGCGGCGGCGTGGGCTCGTCACTCGCTCCTGCCGCGCGCTCGCCACTTATACAAGAGCCCTTGTGGAACGTGCGGCGGGTGACTCAGGGTGGAGACATGACACGCAGGACGGCCGAGAAGCGACACCGGATCGAGCAGGACGTCAGCACCGAGCTGATGGACGTGCTCGTCGCCCTGCACCACCCGACCCGGCGCTGGCTGGCGGAGCTGTTGTGGGCGGAGGGGCCGGCGACGGTCGGGCGGCTGGCGGCCAGGACCGGTCTCGCGGTCGGGAGCGTCAGCCACCACCTCAAGCCGCTGCACCAGCAGGGCTTCATCGAGCCGGCGCCCGACCTGGCCCGCGACACCCGCGAGAGCTGGTGGCGGACCACGCCGCGCAACCTCAGCTGGAGCGTCGAGGACTTCGAGCCCGACAGCCTCGGCCGCCGGGTCGCCGACCAGGCGGAGGTGGAGAACTTCCGCTACCAGGTCCGCGCGATCCAGGCGTGGCTGAAGGAGATGGACGGCGCTCCGGCCGAGTGGCGTCGCGCCGCCGGGGCGACCGACAGCCTGGTCAAGGCGACGGCCGAGCAGACGGCTGACCTGCACCATCGTCTGGACGCCGTCCTCTCGGCGTGGACCCAGGAGGTCCAGGCCGACGAGCGCGAGCGCCCCGACGTCGTACGCCGTGTGGTCCGGACCGTGGTCCGCTGCTTTCCCAGCAACCCGGTACGCCCGTGACGACGACGCTGATCGGAGCGCCGCCCCCGCCGGTGCGCCGCGACCCGATGGTGCTGACCTGGCTGGTCGGGGTGGCGGTGTCGGCGTTCGGCGACGCCGTCTGGATCGTCGCCCTGGCCTGGACCGCGGCCCACACGCTCTCCCCGGCGATGGCCGGGGTCGTCATCGGCATCGAGATGCTCCCGCAGGCCGCGCTCGTCCTCGTCGGCGGCGTGATCGCCGACCGCTGGGACCCGCGCCGGGTGCTGATCGCCGGACAGGTGGCCCGCGCGGCCGTCCTCGTGCTCGGTGCCCTCGCGTGGCGCGCCGGGTACGACGGTGCGCCGACCCTGCTCGCGATCGCGGTGGCGTTCGGGGTGGCCGCAGGACTGACCCTCCCGTCCGGGATGGCGCTGATCCGCCAGATCGTCAACCCCGACGACTTCGGCACCGTGATGGGTTGGAACCAGGTCAGCGGCCGGGTGATGCGCCTGCTCGGCGCTCCGGTGGGCGGCATCCTCGTCGCCTGGGGCGGGCTCGTGGCCGCGATGGTCGTGGACGCCGCGACGTTCGCCGTCATCGCCGTCGTGCTCGCGCTGGTGGTCCGCGCGCGCTACCGGTTGCCTCGCGCGGAGGAAGCCAGGTGGCGCGACTCGTTCGTCGCCGGCATGGGCTACCTGCGCCGCACCCCCACGGCGCGCACCTTCGTGATCGGCCTGACCGCGCTCAACGTGTTCGTCAGCCCGGTGGTCGCGCTCGGCCTCGCGCTCCGGGTCGAGGGCTCGGCCTGGGGTCCTGCGTGGCTCGGCATCGCCGACGCCGCGCTCGCGGGTGGCGCGATCGTGGGGAGCCTGGCCGCGATCCGGTGGCAGCCGACGTACGCCGCCGGCTCGGGCTTCCGGGTGCTCGTGCTGCAGGGCGTCGGACTCGCCGTGGTCGGGGTCCCGTACGTCCCGGTCGTGCTCGTCGGCATGCTCACGGTCGGCGTGACCGCCGGGATGGCCAGCGTGTGGCTGTCGGGTGCGTTCCTCAAGGCGGTCGACGCGGCGTACACCGGCCGCGTCTCCTCGGTCACGAGCCTGGGCGACATGACCCTGATGCCGCTCTCGATGCCGGTGCTCGGCGCCCTCGCCGGCGCGACCAGCGTGCTGGTGGCCACGGCCGCCTTCGGGCTCTCGATGTCGGTGCTGTGCCTGTGGTTCGCGACCCGACGCGAGATCGCGGGGCTGGTCTGAGTCAGGCGGTGCCGAAGGTGTACCGGGCGGTCACCATGAGCGCGATGCGGCCGTCCGGCGTGCGCGAGGCGTCGAGGATCTCCGTGGCGCGGCGCTCGATCTCGGGATGCACGGAGGCAGGCGTCCGCCGCCACAGCCCGCCCATGGGAGTCGCCCACGACCATCGCCGCCATTCGTCGAAGTCCGCGAACGGGATCTCGTACGCCGCGCTGTCGGTGTGCACCCCGGCGAAGCCCGCGCCGGTCAGCATCGCCTCCACCTGCGCGTCGGTGTCCCAGCGGTCGTCGGTCGGCCCAGGATCCTCGACGAACTCGTCGTGGAGAGCATCCAGGTCGTTCCACGCGCCTTCCCACGGCTGGAAGGTCGCGACCCCGACGCGGCCGCCCGGTCGCAGCAACGCCCGCCACCGGCTCAGCGCCTCCGTCGGGTCGTCGAGGAAGAAGATCACCATCGAGGAGGCGATCACGTCGTACGGCGGCGCGGGTGGCCGCGGGTCGGCGGCGTTGCCCTGGGTGACGTGCACGTGGGCGAGGTGCTCGGTGTCCTCGCTCAACAGGCGCACCATGCCGGTCGCGAGGTCGACGGCGTCGACGCGGCCGGTCGGACCGACGTCCTCGGCGAGCGGGCGGGTCACCGCGCCGCGACCCGAGCCGATGTCGAGAGCCTTCTCGCCCGGCCGCACCCGCAACCGGTCGACGAGCCCCCGGGCCATCACCGAGAAGAACGGGACGCCGGTCTGGTCGTAGACGCCGGAGAGCTCGTCGAACATCTCGGCGTACGGCGTGAGGGGTTCCTCCATGTCCGCCATCGTGGGACTGCCGGGCACGCCCTGTCCACGGGCTGCACACCGGTTGCCCCCGACGACGGCGGCAATAGGGTGAGGACGACCGTCCACCTCCACCATCAGGGAGCACCACGTGGCATCCATCGAAGCAGTCGGCGCCCGCGAGATCCTCGACTCGCGCGGCAACCCCACCGTCGAGGTCGAGGTGCTGCTCGACGACGGCGCGTTCGGCCGCGCAGCCGTGCCCAGCGGGGCGTCCACGGGCCAGTTCGAGGCGGTCGAGCTGCGCGACGGCGGCGACCGCTACCTCGGCAAGGGCGTGCAGCAGGCCGTCGACGCGGTGATCCAGAAGATCGGCCCGGCGATCGAGGGCATGGGTGCCGACGACCAGCGCGAGATCGACCAGGTCATGAACCAGCTCGACGGCACGCCCAACAAGGCCAACCTGGGCGCCAACGCGATCCTGGGCGCCTCGCTCGCCGTCGCCAAGGCGGCAGCCGAGTCGTCGGGACTGCCGCTCTACCGCTACGTCGGCGGGCCCAACGCCTACCTGCTGCCGGTGCCGATGATGAACATCCTCAACGGCGGCGCACACGCAGACTCCAACGTCGACGTCCAGGAGTTCATGATCGCGCCGATCGGAGCACCGACGTTCGCCGAGGCCGTCCGCACCGGCGCCGAGGTCTACCACGCGCTCAAGTCCGTGCTGAAGCAGAAGGGCCTCTCGACCGGGCTCGGCGACGAGGGCGGCTTCGCGCCCAGCCTCGACAGCAACCGGGCCGCGCTCGACCTGATCGGGGAGGCCGTCAGCGCTGCGGGCTTCACCCTCGGCACCGACATCGCGCTGGCCATGGACGTCGCCGCGAGCGAGTTCCACGAGAACGGCTCCTACGGTTTCGAGGGCGGCTCCAAGTCCAGCGACGAGATGGTCGCCTACTACACCGAGCTCGTCGACGCCTACCCGATCGTCTCCATCGAGGACCCGCTCGACGAGGAGGACTGGGACGGCTGGAAGGCCATGACCGAGCTCCTCGGCGGCCAGATCCAGATCGTCGGCGACGACCTGTTCGTCACCAACGTGGAGCGGCTGCAACGTGGCATCGACACCGGCACGGCCAACGCACTGCTGGTGAAGGTCAACCAGATCGGCTCGCTCACCGAGACCCTCGACTCCGTCGACCTCGCCCACCGCAACGGTCTGCGCTGCATGATGAGCCACCGGTCGGGCGAGACCGAGGACGTCACCATCGCCGACCTGGCCGTCGCGACGAACTGTGGCCAGATCAAGACCGGCGCACCGGCCCGGTCCGACCGCGTGGCGAAGTACAACCAGCTGCTCCGCATCGAGGGCGAGCTCGGCGACGCGGCCAGGTACGCCGGAGCCGGCGCCTTCCCGCGTTTCCAGGGCTGATTCGCGGGGGCGGTCGGGCAGACTCGGCACGTGCCGAAGCCCGACCGCCGTACGTCGCGTGCGCCCCACGGGGTCTCGCGGGACGGCTCGCGGCGTCCGGGGCAGCGCTTGCCCCAGCGGGGTGCCGTCCGACGGGCCCCGACCGCCGAGGACGCCCCGGAGACCGAGGTTCGCGGCACGCCGTGGGTCACGACGGGCTCGACCCCCGCGGTCACGGGCAAGCGGTCGTGGCGACCGAAGCTGACCGGGCGTGCGGCGGTGCTCGTGCTGGTGCTGGCGGTGCTGACCGTCAGCTACGCCTCCTCGCTCAAGGCCTATCTCCAGCAGCGCCAGCACATCGCCGAGCTCAAGGCCCAGATCGCGCAGAGCGAGGCCGACATCGACGGGCTCGAGCGTGAGAAGGAACGCTGGCGGGACCCCGCCTTCATCTCGAGCCAGGCCCGCGCGCGGTTCGGCTACGTGATGCCGGGCGAGACGTCGTACGTCGTGCTCGGCGCCGACGGCAAGCCGCTGGAGTCCGTGACCGCGCTGCTGCCGAAGAAGGACGTGCTGGTCAAGGAGCCGACGGCCTGGTGGACGACCGCCTGGGACTCGGTGCTGATCGCCGGCAACCCGCCCGCCCCTGAGGACAAGCCCGAACCGCTGGCCAAGATCGGTCCGCCGAAGGAGTAGCGTGATCGACCCCTCGGACGAGGCCGCGGTCCACGCCCAGCTCGGGCGCGAGCCACGGGCGATCCACGCGATCGGCCACCGGTGCCCGTGCGGCAACCCCGACGTCGTCACCACCGAGCCGCGGCTGCCGAACGGGACGCCGTTCCCGACGACCTACTACCTGACCTGCCCGCGGGCCGCCTCGATGATCGGCACCCTCGAGGGCTCGGGCCTGATGAAGGAGATGGAGGCGCGGCTCGGCGAGGACGACCGGCTCGCCGCGTCGTACGCCGCCGCGCACCGGTCCTACCTGGCCGATCGGTCCGCGCTGGGCGAGGTACCCGAGATCGAGGGCATCTCGGCCGGCGGCATGCCGAACCGCGTCAAGTGCCTGCACGTGCTGGCCGCCCACGCGCTGGCGGCCGGACCGGGGGTGAACCCCCTCGGCGACGAGGTGCTCGATCTGCTGGGAGCGTGGTGGGAGGCCGGACCCTGTGTCTGAGGTGCGGGGGTCCGAGGTGGCGGCGTTCGACTGCGGCACCAACACCATCAAGCTGCTGATCGGCGCGTTGCCGGAGGTCTCCGTGCGGGAGTCCCGGATCGTCCGGCTGGGCCAGGGCGTGGACGCGACCGGACGGTTGGCCGACGAGGCGCTGGTGCGCGGCGTTCGCCGCGATCGACGAGTACGCCGCCATCCTGGACTCGCACGACGTCTCACGGGTCCGCTTCTGCGCCACGTCGGCGACGCGTGACTCCTCGAACTCCGACGTCTTCCGCGAGGGTGTGCATGCGCGGCTGGGCGTCTGGCCCGAGGTGCTGTCGGGCTCCGAGGAGGCCGCGCTGGCCTACGACGGTGCGGTGCGCAACCTGCGGACCCCACCGGAGCTCCCCGTCCTGGTGGTCGACATCGGCGGCGGGTCGACCGAGCTCGTCCTCGGCGACGCCTCCGGGCCGAGCGCGGCGCAGTCGATGGACATGGGCTCGGTGCGGATGCACGAGCGGTACCTGACCGCGGACCCGCCCTCACCTGACGCGGTCGCCGCGTGCGTCGCGGACATCGACGCCCACCTCGACGCCTGCCCGGTGCCGGTGGCCTCGGCGGTCACGGTGGTGGCGGTCGCCGGCACCGCGCTCTCGGTCACCGCCGGCGTGCTGGACCTCGCGACGTACGACAAGAGCGTCATCGACCAGTCCGAGGTCCGCGCCGCCGATGTCCACAGGTTCGTCGACCGGCTGGTCGCGATGCCGATCGCCGAACGGCTCACCTTCGGCTGGATGAACCCCGGCCGCGTCGACGTGCTCGGTGCCGGAGGGCTGATCCTGAGCCGGGTGCTGCGCCGCTGCTCGGCACCGACCATGATCGCCTCCGAGGCCGACATCCTGGACGGCATCGCGTGGTCGATGGTCAGCTCGGGTGGTCGTCCTTGACCTCACGGGCGCCGATCGCGCGGACCGCCAGCATCAAGCCGCCGACCCCCAGGATCAGGACCACCATCATCACTGCGAGCGTGCTGGCCATGTGCATCATGTCGAGGCTCCTTGTCGTTGCTTCGACGCTAGGTGCGCAAGGGCTCGCGAGTTCTCACGAACCGGTGACGCCGTGACCGTGCTGCCGCACCGGGCTACTGGTCGTTCCTCATGATCGTGAACGTCACCGTGGAGGGATCGCTCAGCGGTACGCCGGACGCCGCGCCGTCCAGCTGCAGCACGACCGTCTCGGGTCCCTCGGCCTCACCGTCGTCGAGGATGCGCAGCTTGAGCAACTTGGCGTTCTCGCCCGGACCGAACGTCAGCGTGTTCCCGATGACCCGGAAGTCCTCGCCCCGCGCGGCGGAGCCGGGCGCGACCGTGTAGGCCACCTGCACGGGCCGTACCTGTTCGGCGAGGATGCGCACTGGTACCTCGACCACCATCGCCTTCTCGCGGACCCGCGACGACGCGACGCCGAAGATCGCCTCGTCCCTGCTCATCCACACCGCCCGGGAGGTCAGCCAGCTGCTCAGGAACGCGACCTCGCCGTCGAAGCTGTCGGCGTGCACGCTGCCCCACAGCTCGCTCTCGGTCGTCTCGGGCCAGATCGCCCAGTTGGACAGCGCGGACGAACGGATCACGCCGGCGGCCGCGGGGATGTCGGCGATCATCGCGTCGACGGCGGGCCGCAGCTGGGCCCAGCGCGCCTTGACCGCCCGCGTGAACGCCGGGTCGTCGAACATCCGGTTGATCCAGTGCCGTCCGTGGTAGCGGGTGTAGTAGCCCTCGGTGAAGGAGTAGCCGTTCCACTTGGTGCCGGCGCTCAGGTCGAAGTCCCACAGCGGCCCCATGGCGATCTTGCCCCCCGGCGACCACGTGAGGTGGACGCTGGTGGCGAAGTTCGAGTCCTGGTTGTGGAACAGCTCCTCCACGAGGTACCAGTCGATGAAGCTCTCGACGTCGATGTGACTGGCGTACCCGGTGTCGGGGTCCGTGAAGTCCTTGCCGTAGAGCGCCTTCTCGAAGCGGCTGACCACCCCACGCACGCGCTGGCGCTGGGTGCGGTTCGGCTCGTCGGGGTCCTTGAACGACACCGGGATCCCGTGGTCGGACCAGAACCCGCGGTCGCCCTGGTCCCGGTACCTCTTGTTGACCTCGAGGAGGAAGCTCTTGTCCGGGAGGTCGACCCGCTCGGTCCCTTGCTCCACCTGGTCGGTGAGCAGGTAGAGACCGAGGGGGGTGCCGTTGAGGACGACGTCGACGAACCGGGTGCGGGGCGTGAACGCGAGCCGGGTCGACGCGCCCAGGCTCATGGCGAGGAAGGTGCGCAGCGCGCTGCGGTCGGCGTAGCTGGCCAGCAGCACCCACTCGTCGCGGGGCTCGGTGCCCAGCAGCGCCGCGTCCTCGGCGAGCTTGATCTTGTACGGCTTCTTGGGCCACGTCCACGTGGAGTTGCCGCGTCCTCGGATCTCGATCGCACGCTGGACGCCGTCCAGCAACATCGAGCCGACGACGTAGTCGTCCCTGCTGGTGATCGGTGCGCCGCCCTCGGTCGTGATGGTGAGCGGTGCGGGCGCGCCGGGCACGGTCCGGGCCGAGGTCAGCGCGGGCTGCGTGATCCGGGCCGCCGACGGACCCGGCACCATCGCGATGACGGCCGCACAGCAGACGATGGCGCCGAACCCTGCTCTCAGGTACTTCGGTGTGTGTCCCACGGAGCCCCTCCCGTTCGCCGGCCGGTCGAGGAAAGCAGGCCTCCGTCGAGCCGTGTCGTCATGCTAGGTGGTGTGACGCTCCTGACCCACCCATTGGTTCGACGGCAGTTCGCCTCGCCCGTACCACCCGGCACCGGCTGGCCGGACGACCCGGCGTCGGCCTCGACCCCGGTCGCGTCGTCTGCGGAGGACGTACGTCGGTTGGCCCTCGTCGACGACCTCGGCGACCTCGACGCGCGGGTGAGCGTCTGCTCGGCCTGCCCGCGGCTGGTGACGTGGCGCGAGCAGGTCGCCGAGCAGAAGCGGGCGTCGTTCGCCGACCAGCCGTACTGGGGCCGGCCGATCGCGGGGTGGGGCGACGAGCACCCGTCGGTGCTGATCGTCGGCCTGGCCCCGGCGGCCAACGGCGGCAACCGGACCGGCCGGGTGTTCACCGGCGACTCGTCGGGGGACTGGCTCTTCGCGTCGCTGCACCGGGTCGGGCTGGCCGCCCAGTCGACGTCGCACCACGCGGGGGACGGCCAGCGACTGCTCGGCGCCCGGATGGTCGCGACCGTGCGGTGCGCGCCACCACTCAACAAGCCGACGACGCTCGAGCGAGACACCTGCCAGCCCTGGATCCGCCAGGAGATCGCGCTGGTGGCCGACTCCCTGCGCGTGGTCGTGGCCCTGGGCGGGTTCGGGTGGACCGGCGCCCTCGACGCGCTGGCCGCGGCCGGGTACGTGGTGCCGAGGCCCCGCCCGAAGTTCGGCCACGGCGCGTCGGTCGTGCTCGCCGGACCCGACGGTCGATCCGTCACCCTGCTCGGCTGCTACCACCCCAGCCAGCAGAACACCTTCACCGGTCGCCTCACCGAACCCATGCTCGACGACGTCCTCGGCCGCGCCGCGTCGTACCGCCCCTGACGTCATACGATCTGGTCGCCCGGGCGACCACTTCGTCTGACGTCCGGGCCTGGCCCCCGTATCCCAACCGGTAGAGGAAGTCGCCTTAAAAGCGATCCAGTCTGGGTTCGAACCCCAGCGGGGGCACCACGGTCTGAGCTCCCCGGGGGAGTGGAGCGGTGGCCCCGTTCGACTCTCATGCTGTACCAATGGTCCATGACGTCCGTGGACGCGGGACGGGAGACCGCCAAGCAGCGGCGCGTCCGAGCCGGCCTCGTGGAGCTGATCGCGACGTTGTCGCCCGGCGAGCCGTTGCCGGTCGAGCGCGACCTCGCGCGCGACCTCGGCGTCGCCCGGATGACGCTGCGCCGGGCCGTCGACCAGCTGGTGGCCGAGGGGCGGCTGATCCGACGGCAGGGCTCGGGGACGTTCGTCGCCTCCCCGAAGGTGACCCAGCGGCTCACGGCCACGTCGTTCTCCGCCGACATGCGCGCACGGGGCTTGCGGCCCGGAGGCCACACCGTCTTCGCCCGCGTCTCGCCCGCCGGCATGATGCGGGCCGGCCTGCTGGGCGTACCTCCGCACGCGAACGTCCTGCACGTACGCCGGGTTCGCACCGCCGACGAGGAGCCGATGGCCCTGGAGGACCTCCACGTCCCGTGCGAGGTGGCGCCCGGCCTGACCGGTCAGGACCTCGAGGACACGTCCTTCTACGAGCTGCTCGCGACCCGCTACGGCACGCCGATCGTGGCCGGTACGCAGACCGTCGAGCCGTGCCTCACCTCGGTGGAGGAGGCCGAGCTGCTGGGCGCCGAGGTCGGCGCACCGGCGTTCCTGTTCGAACGAACCTCGCGGGTGGCCGACGGTCGGATCGCGGAGTTCGTCCGGTCGGTCTACCGCGGCGACCGCTATCGGATCGTGGTGGACATCTTCCCCGGAGGGACAACGGCCTCCCATTGACGGACGCCGCGGGCATGGCCACAATCGTCTCCAGAGTTAGACCTATGGTCTCGTTTTCGGAAGGTCGCATGATCAGACGTCTCGCCCACGCGGCGGTCGTGACCGGTTTCGTCGGCACGGACGTCCCCGACTGGCTCGCCCGCCGGATCGACGCCGGCCTGGGCGGGGTCTGCTGGTTCGCCCAGAACGTCGCGGACGAGTCGCAGGCGACCAGGCTGGCCGGCGCGCTGCACGGGCTCGGCCCGGTGCTGGTGTTGTCGGACGAGGAGGGTGGCGACGTCACCCGCCTGGAGGCGGCGACCGGCTCCTCCTACCCCGGTCACGCGGCCCTCGGGGCCCTGGACGACGTGCACGCGACCCGCAGGGTGGCGGCGGCAATGGGACGGCGCCTCCGTGACGTCGGCGTCGACGTGGCCCTGGCGCCCGTGGTCGACGTCAACGCCGACCCCGAGAACCCCGTCATCGGCGTCCGCTCGTTCGGCGCCACGCCCGACGTCGTCGCCCGCCACGGCGCGGCGTTCGTCACCGGCCTGCAGGGGGCGGGCGTCGCGGCGTGTGCCAAGCACTTCCCCGGACACGGCTCGACGCGTACCGACTCCCACCTCGCCCTCCCGACCGTCGCGGACCCGGTCGAGGTGCTCCGCGAGCGCGACCTGGCGCCGTTCCGCACGGTCGTCGGGGCCGGCGTGCGGTGCGTGATGACGGCGCACGTCGTCTTCCCGGCGTACGACGCGGAGCCGGCCACCCTCAGCCCGGTCCTGCTCGGCCTGCTGCGCCAGGACCTGGGCTTCGACGGCGTGGTCATCACCGACGCCCTGGACATGAACGCGATCGCGGCCGGCGTCGGGCACGCCGAAGGCGCCGTGCGCTCACTGGCCGCGGGTGCGGACCTCCTGTGCATCGGCAACCCCGGCTACCCCGAGACCTACGACGCGGACGCCCGGCTCGGCCTCGTGGTCGACGCCGTCGTCGCCGCCGTGGACGAGGGTCGCCTGAGCGTCGAGCGGCTCGAGCAGGCGGCCGCCCGCGTCGACGCCCTGCGCGCCTGGCTGCGGGAGGAGCCCGCAGGCACGGTCGAGGACGCCGGCGACGTCGCGGCCCGGGCGGTCACCCGTCGCGGTGACGTCCGGGTGCACGCGCCGCGCGTCGTCGACCTCGGCGGCGCCGTCAACATCGCCGCCGGCGAGCGCGACCGTCATCTGCGGGACCTCCTTGCGGCGAGCGCGGGGGAGGGTCGCCTCGTGGTGCTGGCCAGCCACCCCAGCCAGCTCGCCGAGGTCGCGGACCTCGTCGGCCGGCACCCCGACGCCGTCGTGGTGTGGTCCGGCGTCGACCTCGACGTGCCGGGCGAGCACGTCGTCCTCACCCATGGCGGCGGCCGCGCCGTGGCCGAGGCTGCGGCCGACCTGGTGCTGGGGGAGGTCCGGTGACCGCCCGACGCCTGGTCGCCGGCATCGACCTGGGCAAGACGAGCTGTCGCGTGCGCCCCCTCCGCGACGGCGTGGCCCTGGGCGACGTCCGGGTCCCGGGCTCCCGAGGACTGGCCGACCCCGGCGGTGTCGAGGCGGCCCGGGCCTCGATCGCCGCGGGCCTGGCGGTCGTCCGACGCGAGTCCGGGCTCGCCGACGACACGACGTTCGACGTCCTCGCGGTCGGTGCGGCCGGCACCGAAGCGGCCCCCGACCTGGGCCCGGCCCTGCTGGCCGGTCTGCCGACCCGCGAGCTGGTGCTGACGTCCGACTCGATCACCTCGCACGCCGGTGCCTTCTCGGGTGGCGCGGGTGCGGTGGTCGCGATCGGTACCGGGGCGGTGGCCGTGGGCCTGGGCACCCGCGGACTCGTCCGCGTCGACGGCCTCGGCTACTGGCTGGGCGACGACGGCGGCGGATCCTGGATCGGTCGGATCGGGTTGCGGCACGCGCTCGACGCGAAGGCGGGTCGCGGCCCCTCGACCTCGCTGGTCGCGGCGGCGGAGGCGCGGTACGGCGACCTCGCGCGGCTGCCCGGCACCCTCGCGGCGGGCGACCGGGTCGCCGCGGTGACGGCGGCCTTCGCCGTGGACGTCGTGGCGGCCGCCGAGTCCGGCGACGTCCTTGCCCGTGAGGTCCTGGACTCCGCCGCCGAGGCCCTCGCCCGGACCACGGTGACCGCGGCCCGGGAGAGCGGGACCGACCTGGTCGCCGCCGTGGGCGGGCTGGCGCCCGTCCTCGCCGAGCGCTGGCGCGGGCACCTCCCCGACGACCTCACCGTGGTCGCTGCGGCGGGCTCCGCCCTCGACGGTGCCGCGCTGCTCGCCGAGCGCGCCGACCTCCCGCACGAGTCGCACGTCGAGCGGCTGCGGGGCGAGGTCACCCCCGTGTCGGGGTTGGACCTGCTCGCCACCGAGCAGGTACGCCCCGACCTGGCTGACCTGGACACGTACTCGCCCGAACGGCTCGTCGACGTGCTGCTCGCCGCCGAGGCGACCGTGCCCGCCGCGGTCGCGGCGGCGCGGGACGACATCGCCGCGGCGGTCGCGATGGCCGAGAAGGCCCTCCTCGCCGGGGGCCGGCTGTTCTACGTCGGCGCCGGGACGCCAGGGCGGCTGGCCGCGCAGGACGCCGCCGAGATCCCTCCGACCTTCGGCACCGACCCGAGCCGCGTGGTCGCCGTCCTGGCCGGTGGCGGCCGGGCCGGCGCGCGCGCCGTCGAGGGGGCCGAGGACCGGGTCGAGGCCGGTCGCGACGACATCCTCGCCTTCGCTCCCGGTCCAGACGACCTCGTCGTCGGGATCGCGGCGTCCGGCCGGACGCCGTACGTGCTCGAGGCCCTGCGCGCCGCCCGCGAGCACGGGGCGCCGACCGTCGCGATCGTCAACAACCCGGGCAGCGTGATCGCGGGCGCGGCCGACGTGGCCATCGAGCTGCTCACCGGCCCCGAGGTGCTGGCCGGGTCGACACGGATGAAGGCCGGCACCGCCCAGAAGGTCGTCCTCAACGTGCTCTCGACGAGCGCCATGGTGCGGACGGGTGGGAGCTACGGCGCCCGGATGGTCGACCTGCACGCGTCCAACGGGAAGCTCCGTCGCCGTGCGCAGCGGATGCTGACCGAGGCGACCGGCGTGACCGAGGACGAGTCGCGGGTCGCCCTCGAGGCCACCGGCTGGCGGGTGAAGCCGGCTCTCGTCTCGATTCTCGCCCGCGTCGACACCGCAACAGCAGAGAATGCCCTCATCGAGAGCGACGGTCGCGCCCGCGACGCCGTCGCCCGGCTGGAGGGGGAACAGCGATGAGGGTGTGCGCGGTCGCGTCGGGGACCTCGGCCGACGATCTCGACGTGGCGGTGGTCGACCTCGGGCTCGAGGACAGCAACGTGAGCATGGAGACGGTGCTGTGGCGCTCGCATCCCTGGCCCGACGGCCTGCGCGAGCAGATCCTCGCGCTGGAGCCACCGGCCACGACGTCGGCGGCCGCGCTGTGCTTCCTGGACCAGCGCATCGGCCAGGCCGTCGCCGACGCCGTGGAGACGACCATCGCGATGCTCGACCGGCCGCCGCACCTGGTCGTCTCGCCGGGACAGACGGTGTTCCACGACGTCCGCGACGGGCTCTGCGTCGGCACCCTGCAGATCGGCCAGCCCGCCTGGGTGGCCGAGCGCACGGGCCTGCCGGTCATCTCCGACCTGCGCGCCCGCGACGTCGCGGCGGGCGGCCTCGGCGCGCCACTCGCCAGCACCCTCGACGCCCTGTGGCTCGCCGCACCGGGCGGGCCGCGGGCCGCGCTGGACCTCGGCGGCATCGCCAGCGTCACCGTCGTCCGCGACGAGGAAGAGCCTGTGCTGGCCTGGGACACCGGTCCGGCCAACTGCCTGCTCGACGTCGCCGCCGCCCGGGTCACCGACGGCCGGCAGACCCGCGACGACGACGGACGGCTCGCGGTGGCCGGCACCGTCGTCACCAGCCTGCTCGACCAGCTGCTCGAGCACCCGCACTTCACGCTCGCCCCACCGGTGTCGACGAGCCTCGAGGCGTTCTCGGCGGGGTACCTCGACGACGTGCTCGACCGCCACGGTGAGGTGTCCGGGCCGGACCTGCTCGCCACGCTGACCGAGCTCACGGCCCACTCGGTCGCGCGGGCCCTGCGGCCGCACGGCGTGATGGGCGTCGTGGTCTCCGGTGGCGGCGTGCACAACCCGGCCCTGATGGCGGCCCTGCGGCGCCGCCTCGACGGCGTGAGGGTCGTCGTCAGTGACGAGCTCGGCATCCCCGCCGACGCCAAGAAGGCCGTCATGTGGGCCCTCCTGGGTTTCCTGACGTGGCACGGCGTCCCCGGCACCACCCTCGCCGCGGGGTCCGAGGCGCCGCGCGTACTGGGTCGCATCACCCCCGGTGCGGAGCCTCTCCGCCTGCCACCGCCCGCGAACGCCTACCACAAGCAGCCCAGGCGCCTCCGCGTGCTGGTGCCGGGAGGAGCGCCATGACACGCAAGCTGGGGGTGTCCGCCGCGCTCGTCGACGGGGACCTGGTACCCGGTGACGTCAGCCTCGACGGTGACGTCGTCGCCGCCGTGGGGCTGCCTCCGGCGCCCGGCGGGCGCATCGCTGCACCCGGCCTCGTCGACCTCCAGGTCAACGGCTTCGCCGGCGTGGACCTGATGACCGCCGACGTCGACCAGATGCTCGCGCTCGCGACGGCCCTGCCGACCTACGGCGTCACCGCCTTCCTGCCGACCCTGATCACCGCGGCGGCGACGGACACCGACCGGGCCCTGGACCGGCTCACCGAGGCCTTCCGCGGGTCGTCGGCCGGCGCCGCGCGGTCGCTGGGTGTGCACCTGGAGGGGCCGTACCTCTCGCCGCGGCGGCTCGGCACCCACCCGCCCGAGCACCGGCGTGACCCCGACCCCGACGAGCTCGCGGCCTGGCGCCGGCGGGCCGACGTGGTCGCCGTGACCATCGCGCCCGAGCTGCCCGGCGCCGTCCCCCTGGTGAAGAGCCTGGCCGCCGACGGCGTGCTCGTCTCGCTCGGCCACTCCGACGCGACCGCTCACGAGGCCGGCCTGGCCTTCGACGCCGGGGCCCGCACGGTCACCCACCTGTTCAACGCGATGAGCCCGCTGCACCACCGCGAGCCGGGGCTCCCCGGTGCCGCCCTCGCCCGGCCCGACGTCGTGGTCCAGCTCGTGCTCGACGGGCACCACCTGGCGCCCGAGGTGGTCCGGGTCGTCTGGGCCGCCGCCCGGGGCCGCGTCGTCCTGGTCACCGACGCGACGGCCGCGGCCGGCCGCCCCGACGGGCGGTTCGCCCTGGGCGACGTGGCCCTCGACGTCACCGACGGTGCGGTCCGCAACAGCGCCGGCGCGCTGGCCGGCAGCGCCCTGACCCTGTCGGTGGCGATCGCCAACGCGGTCGAGCTCGGCATCGACCCCGTCGAGGCGTTGCGCGCCGTCACGTCCGCACCCGCTGCGTTGATCGGACGTGACGACGTGGGCGTGCTGCGACCCGGGTCTCGCGCCGACCTGACGGTGCTCGACGACGACCTGGTCCTGCGCGCGACGTACCTGGACGGCGTACCGGTCGCATGAGCCTCCTCGCCTCCGAGATCGCCGAGCAGCCAGCCGTGCTGGCCCGGCTGCTCGACGCCCAGCTGCCGCGGCTGGACGCCTGGCGCGCTGCGTTGCGCCGCGGCGAGATCAACGGGGTCGTGGTCGTCGCGCGCGGCAGCTCCGACAACGCGGCGAGGTACGCCCAGTACCTCTGGTCGCTGCGAACCGGCCTGCCCGTCGCCCTGGCCGCACCCAGCCTCCACACCGTGTACGGCGGCCGCATCGACCTCAGGGGCAAGGCGGTGGTCGCGCTGTCGCAGTCCGGAGCCTCGCCCGACGTGGTGGCCGTGCTGACCGCCGCGCGGGACCAGGGGGTCCCGGCCGTCGCGATCACCAACGACCCGGACTCACCGCTGGGGCGGGCGGCGGCGGACGTGCTGGACCTGGGTGCCGGCGCGGAGCGGTCGGTGGCGGCGACCAAGACCTACACGGCGACGGTGCTCGCGGTCGCGGTGCTGGGCCTGGCCCTGGGTGACCCGGCCGACGACGCCGTGAGGTTGGCCGAGCTGGCGGAGGTACCCGAGGCCGTCGCTGCCGCGGTCGGCGGGACCGGAGGCATCGACGCGGCTGCCGAGGTGCTCGCCGCATCGATGCGCGGCGTCGTGGTCGGCCGCGGCCTCAACCTGGGGACGGCCTTCGAGGCGGCCCTCAAGCTGACCGAGCTGACGGGGTCGCTGATGGCGCCGTACTCGCCCGCGGACCTCCTGCACGGTCCGGTCGCGGCGGTGGGTCCGGACGTCCCGGTGCTCGCCGTGGCGCCGGACGAACCCGCCACGGCCAGCGTGCTGGACCTGGCTCGCGAGGTGGCGCGGCGCGGGTCCCCGGTCGTGACGGTCGGGCCGACCGTCGTCCCGGACCTGGACGCCACGCCCGTGCTGCTGCCGTCGGGCGCCCGGGTCGCGCCGTGGCTGACGCCGCTGCCGGCCGTCGTGCCGGCGCAGCTCCTCGCCCAGCGGGTCGCCGACGCCCGCGGTATCGACGTGGACCGTCCCGGCGGCCTGACGAAGGTCACCCGCACGACCTGATCGCGGGAACACCGGGGGGCGCGCGCTCGTTCTACCGGTGTCCGCTCGATACAGTCGCGTGGACTGGTGGACGTCACCTCGACGCCACCTCGGCCTCCAAGGAGGAGACCAATGCAGAGCAACAACCCCGTCTTCCGCCGCTCGGAGGCGTTCAACGGGCAGGCCACCGGTCAGGCCAACGCCTACGGCAACCAGACCTACGCCGGCAACGGCAGCTCGTACGCCGGCTACGGCGACCCCGCGACCTGGGGCACCGGCACACCGGGCTCCCCCACCACGCAGGGGACCGATCGCCGCGGTCCGATGACGATCGACTCGGTCGTCCAGGCCAGTGCGATCTCGTTCGCCGCCGTGCTCGTGGCCGCCGCCGTGACGTGGTACCTGACGCCCGAGATCACCGCCGACATGCCCAGCTCGCAGCTCTCCGGGATCTTCGCCGCGATGACGATCGGCAGCCTCGCGGCCTTCGGGCTGTCGATGGTCAACTCGTTCAAGCGGGTCGTCAGCCCCGCCCTCGTGGTGGCGTTCTGCCTGGCGGAGGGTGTCGCGCTCGGCGCCATCAGCAAGTTCTTCGACGCCCAGTTCGAAGACCACATCGTCATGAGCGCGGTGCTGGGGACGTTCGGTGCCTTCATCGGCACGCTCGCGGCGTACAAGTTCTTCAACATCAAGGTCGGCGCCAAGTTCCGCACCTTCGTGATCGCCGCGATGTTCGGCATGGTCGGCCTGTCGGTCATGGAGCTCGTGCTCAGCATGTTCGGCCGCGGCACCGGCCTGTTCGGTGTCTCCGGCATCGGCATGATCACCGCCTTCGCCGGCCTGGCGCTCGGCATCTTCATGCTGATCCTCGACTTCGACATGGTCGAGCAGGGGATCGCGGCCGGCGTCGACGAGCGCGAGTCCTGGCGGGCCGCCTTCGGGCTGACCGTCAGCCTGGTGTGGATCTACACCAACCTGCTGCGCATCCTGGCCTTCTTCAGCTCGGACTGACGCACAGCACTGACTGCCTGAGGGGCCGGGGTCGCGATGACCCCGGCCCTTTGGCATGTCCCTCCGCGCGTCTGGGTGGCTACGCGGAGCGCTCGGGCTCCTCGGTCTCGACCTCGCCCGCGACCTCGCCCGCGGCCTCGGCTGCGTCCTCGTCCTCCGTGGGGACCTCGGTGGCGGCGGTCGGCGTCCGCCGGCGGTGCCGCATCTCGACCCACAGACCGCGCATGCCGCGGCGCGAGCCGCCCACCTCGGTGCCGTCCACCTCCGTACCCGGCGTCTTCACGGCCTCGGCGGCCGCCGTCGTGACGGGCAGCACGCCCTCGCCCCGGTAGGCCTCGGGCTCGGCCTCGTCCTCGGGCGCGAAGCCGAGGGCGGCGATCGTCGACGGCAGCAGCGTGTCGACCATCCGGCGGTAGCCGTCGGCCGAGGGGTGGAAACGGTCGGGCCCGAACAGGAGCGCCGGGGCGGCATAGAACTCGGGCCCCAGGATCGAGGCCAACGAGACGGTCCGACCGCCCTCCTCGACGACCGCGATCGTCTGCGCGGCGGCGAGGCGGTGCGACCAGGCGCGGCCGACCTGCTTGAGCGGGGGTGCGATCGGCTTGACCGTACCGAGGTCGGGACAGGTCCCGACGACGACCTCGACGCCGGCGTCGCGCAGCCGGCGGACCGCCTCGGAGAGGTGTCGCACCGACTGCGACGGCAGCACGCTGTGGGTCACGTCGTTGGCGCCGATCAGGATGACGGCGACGTGGGGCTCGGTCGGCACCGCGCGGTCGATCTGGCCGACGAGGTCAGAGGAACGCGCGCCCACCACGGCGTACGACCGCAGGTGCACGCGGCGGTCGGTGCTCTCCGCGAGGCCGCTGGCCAGGAAGGCGCCGGTCGTCTCGGTGACGCGCTCGACGCCGTACCCGGCCGCGCTGGAGTCACCCAGCAGCGCGACCTTGATCGCCGGCCCGGGACGGCCGCGGCCGTACCAGCCGGTCGCGTCGGGCGGCGCGCCCGTCGTCTCGCCGATGGCGCGCCGGGCCAGCTTGGCCTCCGCGCGGAGCAGGCCGTAGAGCCCGGCCCCGAGCACGGACAGGCCACCGCCGCCGTACGCCGCCGCCGACGCCAGCTTCCGAGCCGCTCCCGCTGTCCCCACGCCGCCAGGTTACGCACCGCGAATTCCGACCGCGCAGCGCTTTCCCCATAACCTGAACAGGTGCAGTACGTGAACTCTCTCCTCGAGCTGATCGGTCACACCCCCCTCCTGCGGCTGTCGACGTCGCTGGGCGGCCCGGATGGCTCGCCGGACGGCGACTGGCCCGACGACGGCCCGCTCGTGCTGGCCAAGGTCGAGTACCTCAACCCGGGTGGCTCGGTGAAGGACCGCATCGCCGAGCGGATGATCGAGGCGGCCGAGGCCTCCGGTGAGCTCCAGCCCGGCGGCACCATCGTCGAGCCGACCTCCGGCAACACCGGCGTGGGGCTGGCCATGGTCGCGCAGCGCAAGGGCTACCACTGCGTCTTCGTCTGCCCCGACAAGGTCAGCGAGGACAAGCGCAACGTGCTCAAGGCGTACGGCGCCGAGGTCGTCGTCTGCCCGACCGCCGTGGCGCCCGAGCACCCCGACTCCTACTACAACGTCTCCGACCGGCTCTCGAAGCAGCCCGGTGCCTGGAAGCCCGACCAGTACTCCAACCCGCACAACCCGCGCTCCCACTACGAGACCACCGGTCCGGAGATCTGGGAGCAGACCGAGGGACGCATCACCCACTTCGTGACCGGCATGGGCACGGGCGGGACCATCAGCGGCGTCGGCCGCTACCTCAAGGAGCAGAACCCCGCGGTCCAGGTCATCGGTGCGGACCCGTCCGGCTCGGTGTACTCCGGCGGCAGCGGCCGCCCGTACCTCGTCGAGGGCGTCGGGGAGGACTTCTGGCCGGAGACCTACGACCGCACCATCGCCGACCGGGTCATCGAGGTCTCCGACGCCGACTCCTTCGCGATGACGCGTCGGCTGGCGCGCACCGAGGCGCTGCTCGTGGGCGGCTCGTCCGGCATGGCCGCCGAGGCCGCGAAGGTCCTCGCCCGCGAGCTGGCCGGCACCCCCGAGGGCAAGGACGCCGTGATCGTGGTGCTGCTGCCGGACTCCGGCCGCGGGTACCTCACCAAGGTCTTCAACGACGACTGGCTCGCGCAGTACGGCTTCCCGGTCGACGGGGCCGAGCGCGCCGGCCAGACCGTGGGCGAGATCCTGCGCGGCAAGTCCGGCCAGCTGCCCGACCTCGTGCACACCCACCCGGCCGAGACCATCGCCGAGGCGGTGCACATCCTCGAGGAGTACGACGTCTCGCAGATGCCCGTGGTCCGCGCGGAGCCGCCGATCGTGGCGGCCGAGGTGGCCGGCTCGGTCTCCGACCGGGTCCTGCTCGACAAGCTCTTCACCGGCCAGGCCCTGCTCACCGACCCGGTCGAGCAGCACATGTCGCCGCCGATGCCGACCATCGGCTCGAGCGAGTCCGCGACCGACGCCGTCAAGCTGCTCGAGCAGGCCGACGCGGTCCTGGTCCAGGAGGACGGCAAGCCCGTCGGCGTGCTGACGCGGCAGGACCTGCTGGGCTTCCTGGTCCGCGGCTGAGCCTCGCTCCGTTGGTCGAGGAGGTTGCCCTGGCAACCGTCACGAGACCCTTGAGCGGCGCCGCCGGGGGTGGAGCCTGAACGGCTCCACCACCCCGGCGTAGGACGTGCGCACGGCCCCCCGTGCCATCGTCCGGCCACAGCTGACAACCCGGGTCGTTCGAGCCCCCCAGCCCTGAACGACGGTTCAGCCAATACGTAGAAATTAGCGGATCACTGGTGGATGCGCGGAGAAACGACTGCTTCAGGGGGCATTCAGCCCCAAAACAGAGGGATCCGGCCTAGTCCGCTCCGGATTCCTCGTCAGCTCACGTCACCATCGACGTACCACCAACGTCGCACGCGACGCTCGAAGCGGCTCACCTCGTGCAGCGCGCCCGGCCCGGACGGACCGTCGTACGTCGCGGTGAACTCCACGACGTCGCCGTCGGCCGCGTGCACCTCGAGCCCGGTCCAGCGCAGCCCCGGGTTCGGGGTGACCGCGTCGGGCCGGGTCCGTGGGTGCCAGGTGCGGTCCACGTAGCCGAGGTCGCCGAGGGCGTAGGCCGAGTACCGCGACCGCATCAGCTCCTCGGGGGTCGTCGCCTGACGCTCGCCGCGGTGCAGCACGCCGCAGCACGCGTCGTACGGCGTCCCGCTCCCGCACGGGCAGTCCGGTCGGTGCACCCGGACGACGCTAGCGCGCTCGGTGCGTCACGGGAGCGCGACGATGCGGTCCGCGCGGTGCGCCGCGGCCTCGACGAGAGCGGCGTTCGCGTCGTCGACCCGGGCCACCCACGCCTCCGCGTCGGCGGGGTTCTTGCCGAACTCCACGTGCCGGCGACCAGCCGACGGCGGCGGACGTCGTCGTCGGTGACCAGGTGCACGACCTCGTCCAGCTGCTCGCGGACCGCCCGCCACTCGGGCCGGTCGAGCAACAGGTAGTTGCCCTCGGTCACCACCAGCTGCGCGTCAGGTGGCACGGGCAGCGCGCCGGCGATCGGCTGCTCGAGGTGACGTTCGAAGCCCGGCGCGTACACGACGTGGTCGCGCTCGTCGCGCAGCCGCCGCAACAGGGCGGCGTACCCCCACGCGTCGAAGGTGTCCGGCGCACCCTTGCGGTCGAGCCGGCCGAGCGCGGTCAGGGTGGCGTCGGCGAGGTGGAAGCCGTCCATCGGCACGTACGCCGCGGGCGCACCGCTCATGGACACCTGCGCGAGCGCGTACGTCGTCTTGCCGACGCCGGGGGCGCCGGTGATGCCGAGAATCCGCCGCTTCGCTCGCGCCACCGCTGCCACGCGGGCACGATAGCCGCGTGCCCACCGAGTTCGACCATGTCCTGCTGACGAGGTTCAGCGCCGTGCTCGCGCCCGATGCCGAACCGGCCGGTGAGGAGTGGTTGCGCTACCGCCTCGGCTTCTTCTACGACGCGACGTACCCCTCGGTCGCCTCGCAGTCCGTGGACGACTTCACGTGGCTGGTGCTGTTCGACGACCGCTGCAGCGACGAGTTCCGCGAGGACATCGAGAGCATCGCCGAGGACGTGTTCACGCCGGTGTGGTCGCACGAGCTGTTCCGCAGGGACAGCTTCGCGAAGCCGGTCGCCGCCATCGCCGATGCGCCGTTCCTCATCACCACCCGGATCGACTCCGACGACGCGATGGCCGTCGACTTCATGGCAGAAGTGCAGGGCCAGTTCGCACGTCAGGACCGCCTGTTCGTCAGCATCACGCGCGGGGTCCAGATCGACCGGTCGGGAGCGGTCTACCTGAGCGACCAGCTGTCGAACCCGTTCCTGTCGCTGATCGAGCGGCGCGAGCCAGAGCGGCTTCCCGACACCGTGTATGTCGCCAAGCACGCCCGGGCCCGCGCCCACGGGCCCATCCGCGAGGTACGGGCGCCGGTGATGTGGGCGCAGGTCGTGCACGACCTCAACCTCTCCAACATCGTCAACGGCCCGCGCGTTGATCCGGCCGTGGTGGCCGAACGCCTCCGGTTCGACCTGGGGTACGACGCCGACATCGCGGGGCGCGACCTGCTCGCTGCCCGGGCCCGCCAGGCCGGTCGGCTGGCGAAGCTCTGGGCCTCGCATCCCGGGGAGCTGACCAAGGTGGTCGAGGCGTGGAGCTGGCGGCTGCGCGGCACCCATGAGCGTCCGCAGGACGACGGGGCCACGCTCACCGACCGGGTCCAACAGCTCGAGCGGGAGCAGCGGGCCCGCTGGCAGCTCTCGTCACTGCACCGCCAGCTGGAGGACCGCAAGAAGGACGCCCGACGTACCAAGTGGCGGGTGCAGCGGCGGCTCAACGAGAGCCTGCCCCAGGAGCCGCGCCTGGTCGCCGGTGACCTCGACGCCGTGCTCGGTGCCGACCGCGTGGTCGTGCTGGCCGAGTACTCCTTCGGCGGCCGGCTCCGCCCGGAAGCCCTGAGCGGAGCCGCGGCCTGGGCCGCGGCCGGCGTACCGACCCTGATCGTCGCCGCACGCGACGCCTGGTCCCCCAAGACCCTGCAGGTCGACCCGTTGCCGGACGGAGTCGCGGTCGTGCGGCGGCCGAACGTCGGGTACGACTTCGGGTCCTGGGGGGCGGCCCTCACGGCGTACCCACAGCTCGCCTCCAAGCCCTTGGTGGTGCTGACGAACGACTCGCTCGCCGGTCCCTACGGACCGCTCGACGACCTCGTCGCGCGCATCGAGGCGTCACCCGCCGACGTGTGGGCCGCAACCTCGAACATGTACCCGCAGGTCCACCTGCAGAGCTACCTGCTCGCGTTCCGTGACGGCGTGCTCGCCCGAGAGCCGCTGCGGGGCTTCTTCGCGAACGTCCGACGCCCAGGAGACCAAGCGGGACGTGATCCAGACCTACGAGTTCGGGCTCAGCGAGCTGCTGCAGAGCCACGGGATGACGACCGACGTGGGCTGGCCGAAAGAGGCGCTCGGCGTCAGCCCCGGCACCGACTCGGTGCTCGGCGCCTGGTCCCGGATGCTGTCGGGCCGGTTCCCGTTCGTGAAGCGGACCGTCTTCGAGGACCCCCGCTTCGCCGACCAGCGCGACGCGGTCGCCCTGGTGATCCGCCAGGAGTTCGGTGTCGAGATCCGGTGACGGTCAGGAGACCACCAGGGTGTTGTGGAAGGTCGTCGCCTCCCACGCGTCGCCGCCACGCACCAGCACGACGGTGAACCTGGCGTGGTTGACGCCCGCCATCGGGCCGGTGGGGCAGTCGAGGGTCGCGTTGGCGTGGGCGACAGCGACGTCAGGTCCGAGGTGGTCGATGGTCTCGACCTCGTACCGCACCGTGCTCCCGCGGTAGATCGAGTCGAAGATGCCCTGGTGGCCGCTGGCGATGGCCGGACGGCCACGGTGCCGCGAGCCCCGTACGTCCACGAAGACAGCGTCGTGGGTGAACCGGGCGCCGAAGGCAGCCCCGTCGGCGGCGTTCCACCCGGTCTCGAGACCCGCGACGAACACCCTCGCGGCGGTATCGGCATCCGTGTCGGCGGGGATGTGAGCGGGCTGGGTCTGGACGGTCATGGGATGGTGCTCCTGTTCGGTTGAGATAGAGTCAGATGACTTGATGAAGATACAAGTGACTTGAATAGGAGTCAAGTGACATGTCGACAAGCCCGCCATCGACCCGCCGAGAGCTCCAGGCAGCCGAGACCAGGCGCCTGATCCTGGCCTCGGCACGCCGGCACTTCGCCGCGGAGGGCTATGCGCGGACGAGCTTGAAGACGATCGCGGCGGACGTGGGCGTGTCGGTGCAGACCATCTACGACAGCGTGGGCGCCAAGGCGGACCTGGTGAGGCGGCTGAACGACCTGATCGACGAGGAGGCTCAGGTCGGCGAACTGGCCGGGACGCTGTCGAGCGAGACCGATGCCCGCGCGGTGGTCGCGGTCTCGGCCAAGGTGACGCGACGCATCTACGAGCGGTGCGGTGACCTGGTGCGAGCCGGTTTCGAAGGGGCGCGCGCCGAGCCGGAGCTGGCCGAGGTCGCGGAGGAGGGCGGACGTCGACACCGCGCCGGCGCGCAGCGGGTGGCCGCACGCCTGGCCGAGCTGGGTGCCCTGGCAGAGGGGATCGTCGTCGCCGATGCCGCCGTCACGCTGGCGGCTCTCAGCGACATTCGCGTCGCGTTCCTGCTCGCTGACGACCACGGTCTGGATGCGCAGGCGATCGAGGACTGGATCGCCCGCCGGTGTGGGGAAGCCGTGCTGTCTCCGTGAGAGCGCGCAAGGAGCCCTGGCAAGGGTGCTGCGTCAGGAGAACGGTGTCGAGCGGGGCTCAGCCTGTCGAGGTGGGCGGCCGCCGAGCCGGCGTACCCGGTCGCGCAGGTCGTCGGCCTCGGCCTCCAGGACGAAGACCCGCTCGATGCCGGCGAGGTTGAGACCGGTCGCCAGGTACATCGTGATCCGGTCGATGCGGTCGATGTCGCGTGCGCTGTAGCGGCGCGTCCCGCCCGAGGTGCGCGTCGGCGCCAGCAGCCCGCGGCTCTCGTAGACCCTGAGCATCTGGGGGTCGACGCCGGTGAGCTCGCCGGCGACCGAGATGGCGTAGACCGCGCGGTCGCGGTGGGCCCCGTCGGTGCCCTCCTGCGGATCGATGACGTCTCCTCGAGCTCGGGCTTGCGGATGTCTCCTTTCGTATGATACATAAAATCTATGTCATTCAGTATCGATCTGAACGGCATCGCAAGAAGAACCCATCAGTGTGGAGGTGAGAGAACCATGTTGATGCGCACCGACCCCTTCCGTGAGTTCGACCGGCTCGCCCAACAGCTGGTCGGAGCGGGCACCACGTCCCGCCCGGCAGTCATGCCGATGGACGCCTGGAGGCAGGGCGACACGTTCGTCCTCGAGTTCGACCTCCCCGGCGTGAGCCCGGAGACGCTGGACATCGACGTGGAGCGCAACGTCCTGACCGTGAAGGCCGAGCGCCCGACCACCAACGGCGACTGGGAGATGCTGGCCGGCGAGCGCCCCAAGGGGTTGTTCAGCCGCCAGCTCGTCCTCGGCGACAACCTCGATCTCGAGAAGATCCAGGCCGAGTACGACGCCGGGGTGCTCCGGCTGGCCATCCCGGTCGCCGAGCGGGCCAAGCCGCGCAAGATCGAGGTGGCGACGTCGTCCCAGGAACCCGCTGCCATCAGCTCCTGAAGGTCGCAGGTGCATGGCCATGTCGTTCCCAGAGCACTCCGGAGCCCCGCTCGACGCCGACGCCGTTACGCACGACGTCACGACGGCCGAGAGCTGGATGGACCTGCTGGTCGCCGACGACGAGTGGGTCCGGCGTGAGTTCGAGGACATCGTGGCCGCCGCGTGGGGCGGTTCGGGACCTCCTGGCGCCCGTACGCCGCTGGGCTCGTACCAACCACGGAGGAGACGACCCTGGCGCCGCCCCCAGCACGTCGGCCACGCACGCCGGGCCCACGCGCCGCACGCCCTGACGATCGTCCACGTGCGTGGGCCGCCCGTCCGCCGGGCCGCCACTGCCTGACAGGTCGACCGACGAGCGGCCACCCGAGGTCTCGGGTGGCCGCTCGGCGTGCTGTCGGCGATCCGGAGGCCGGGCGTCGGTCACAGACCGGGCAGGTCGTCGATGAGGCCCTGCACCAGGTCGTACGTCGGTCGGTCGGCCGCGGCGACCAGGCCGGACGGGATCCCGCGCTGGGGGTCGTACGGCTGGCCGTCGAACGTGCCGACGTACCCACCCGCCTCGCTGAGCAGCAGGAGGCCGGGAGCGTGGTCCCACGGCTTGCCCTTGCTGTAGAGCGCGTAGTCCGCCTCGCCCTCGACCAGCTTCGGGTAGTCGACCCCGCAGCACACCCAGGTCAGGTCGAGCTCGGTCAGCACCCCCAGGGCCCGGCCGATCCAACGCCGGCGCGAGGTCACCCCGCGCAACGCCTCGCCGACCGGCGGCCGGACGAGCCGTTCGCCGTCCCGGTAGGCGCCGGCGCCGCGCTCGGCGACGTACGCCGTGGCGTGCTGCGGCTGCCAGATCCAGGCCCGCACGACCGCGCCGCCGCGCACCTCCGAGGCCATCACCGCGTGGTCCTTGGATCCCTTGACGAAGTTCTTCGTGCCGTCGACCGGGTCGACGGTGAAGGCGTGCTCGGCACCGTAGTAGCGCTCGACCAGGGTCTTGTCGGCGTGGGTGGCCTCCTCGCCCAGGATCAGCGCATCGGGGTACGCCGCCTGCAGCGCCGCGGTGATCAGCACCTCGGCCTCGCGGTCGGCCACGGTCACCAGGTCGCCGGGGTTCTTCTCGGTGATCTGGTCGTCGTCGAGGCTGCGGAACCGCGGGTTGATGACCTCCTCGGCCACCTCTTGCAGCAGGGTCAGCACCTCGTCGGTCTCCACCCGCCGAACCTACCCATCCCGCCGACGGACCGGACAGCCCCTCCGGTTCTTGACGAGCGGGGCTAGCGTGAAGTGCGTGAGCCAACCCACCACCGTCGGCGAGCTCCGCGCGAGCGGGCACGTCCAGAAGTCACTGCGCGAGGAGATGCGCGAGAACCTGCTGGCCAAGCTGCGGGCCGGCGAGGACCCGTGGCCGGGACTGCACGGCTTCGACGACACCGTCATCCCCCAGCTCGAGCGGGCCGTCCTGGCCGGGCACGACTTCGTGCTGCTGGGTGAGCGCGGCCAGGGCAAGACCCGGCTGCTGCGCACCCTGGTCGGTCTGCTCGACGAGTGGACGCCCGTGATCGCGGGCAGCGAGCTGGGGGAGCACCCCTACGAGCCGATCGCGCCCGAGTCCAAGCGCCGCGCGGTCGAGCTGGGTGAACACGCTGTCGGTCGAGTGGCGCAACCGCGAGGAGCGGTACGCCGAGAAGCTCGCGACCCCCGACACCAGCGTCGGCGACCTGATCGGCGACGTCGACCCGATGAAGGTGGCCGAGGGCCGCAGCCTCGGCGACCCGGAGACCATCCACTTCGGGCTGGTGCCGCGCAGCCACCGCGGCATCGTCGCGATCAACGAGCTGCCCGACCTCGCCGAGCGGATCCAGGTGGCGCTCCTCAACGTGATGGAGGAGCGCGACATCCAGATCCGCGGCTACGTGCTGCGGCTGCCGCTCGACGTCCTGCTCGTCGCCAGCGCGAACCCCGAGGACTACACCAACCGCGGGCGCATCATCACGCCGCTGAAGGACCGGTTCGGTGCGGAGATCCGGACGCACTACCCGGTCGCGCTCGAGGACGAGATCGCGGTGATCCGGCAGGAGGCCGACCTGCGGGCCGAGGTGCCCGACTACCTGGTCGAGATCCTGGCCCGCTTCACCCGCAACCTGCGCGAGTCCAGCTCCGTCGACCAACGCAGCGGCGTCAGCGCGCGCTTCTCGATCGCCGGCGCCGAGACGGTGGCCGCGGCCGCGCTGCACCGGGCGACCGTGCAGGGCGAGGACGACGCCGTCGCCCGGATGGTCGACCTCGAGGCCGCCTCCGAGACGCTCAAGGGCAAGGTCGAGTTCGAGACCGGCGAGGAGGGACGTGAGGACGAGATCCTGCTGCACCTCCTGCGGACGGCGACCGCTGAGACCGTGCGTCACCACTTCCGCGGCCTCGACTTCTCGCTCCTCGTCGACCGCATCGAGGCCGGCCAGATGGTGACCACCGGCGAGCAGGTCACCGCCCGTGACTTCCTCACCGGCCTGCCCGTGCTCGGGGAGTCCGAGCTGTACGACGAGGTGTGCGACCGGCTCGACGCCACCAACGACGGTCAGCGGGCCGGCGCGATCGAGCTCGCGCTCGAGGGTCTCTACCTCGCCCGCAAGATCAGCAAGGAGTCCGGTGGTGGCGAGACGGTCTACGGCTAGGCACAGGTACGCCGCGTACGACGGCGGGCCCGACCCGCTGGCCCCGCCGGTCGACCTCGCCGAGGCGCTCGACGCGATCGGCCAGGACGTGATGGCCGGCTACAGCCCCGAGCGCGCCATGCGGGAGTTCCTGCGACGCGGCAACCAGGACCGCACCGGCCTCGACGACCTGGCCCGCCGGGTCGCCGAGAAGCGCCGCGAGCTGACCGCCAAGCACAACCTCGACGGCACCCTCCAGGAGGTCCGCGAGCTCCTCGACCGGGCCGTGCTGAGCGAGCGCAAGCAGCTGGCCCGCGACGTGGACCTCGACGACGCGGACCGCGCGTTCCGCGAGATGCAGCTCGACAACCTGCCGCAGTCGACGGCGGCCGCGGTGAGCGAGCTGTCCGACTACGACTGGCAGAGCCGCGAGGCCCGCGAGGACTACGAGCGGATCAAGGACCTGCTCGGTCGCGAGATGCTCGACCAGCGCTTCGCCGGCATGAAGCAGGCCCTCGAGAACGCCTCGGACGAGGACCGCGAGGCCATCAACGAGATGCTCACCGACCTCAACGCGCTGCTGGCCAAGCACGCCCAGGGGACGGACACGCCCGAGGACTTCGAACAGTTCATGGAGGAACACGGCGACTTCTTCCCCGAGAACCCCCGCAACGTCGACGAGCTCATCGACGCCCTTGCCCAGCGGGCCGCCGCGGCGCAGCGGATGCTCAACTCGATGTCGCGCGAGCAGCGCGATGAGCTGATGGCGCTGTCGCAGCAGGCGTTCGGCAGCCCCGCGCTGATGGACCAGCTCGCCCAGCTCGACGCCAACCTCCAGTCGCTGCGACCCGGCGAGGACTGGTCGGGCTCCGAACGGTTCGACGGTGAGCAGGGGCTCGGTCTCGGCGACGGCACCGGCGTGCTGCAGGACCTCGCGGACCTCGACGAGCTCGCCGACCAGCTGTCCCAGAGCTACGAGGGCGCACGGATGGACGACCTCGACCTCGACAAGCTCTCGCGCCAGCTCGGCAACGAGGCCGCGGTCGACGCCCGTACCCTCCAGCAGCTGGAGCAGGCGCTGCGGGACAACGGCTACCTCAAGCGCACCAGCGACGGCCAGCTCAAGCTGTCACCCAAGGCGATGCGCCAGCTCGGCCAGGCGCTGCTGCGTGACGTGGCCTCGCGGATGTCCGGCCGCCAGGGTCAGCGCGACCTCCGTCAGGCCGGCGCCGCGGGGGAGCGCTCCGGGGCCACCCGCGCCTGGGAGTTCGGCGACACCGAGCCCTGGGACGTCACGCGGACGGTGACGAATGCCGTCCTCCGCGAGGCCTCCGAGCAAGCCGAGCACCGCGATTGGTCACGAACGCCAGCCCCAGGGCCCGATTCGATGGCGTTTGGGACCAATCGCCACCCCGTCCGCCTCCACATCGACGACGTCGAGGTCACCGAGACCGAGGCGCGCACCCAGGCGTGCGTGGCGCTGCTGGTCGACACGTCGTTCTCGATGGCGATGGACGGCCGCTGGGTGCCGATGAAGCGCACCGCCCTCGCCCTGCACACCCTGATCAAGTCTCGGTTCCGCGGCGACGACCTCCAGCTCATCACGTTCGGGCGGTACGCCCAGACCATGGACATCGACGAGCTCACCGGCCTCGACGCCCGCTGGGACAAGGGCACCAACCTGCACCACGGGCTGCTGCTGGCCAACCGGCACTTCCGCAAGCATCCGAACGCCCAGCCGGTGCTGCTGATCGTCACCGACGGCGAGCCCACCTCCCACCTCGAGCCCGGCGGCGAGGTCTACTTCGAGTACCCACCCCACCCGCTCACCGTCGCGTACGCCGTCCGCGAGCTCGACAACGCCGGCCGGCTCGGCGCCCAGACGACGTTCTTCCGGCTCGGCGACGACCCTGGGCTGGCGCGGTTCATCGACTCGATGGCTCGCCGCGTCGACGGTCGGGTCGTCTCGCCCGAGCTCGACGACCTCGGCGCCGCCGTCGTGGGCAGCTACCTCGGCTCGCGCGGACCCGACACCGGCGGCCACTACGGCGACTGGTTCGGCGGCCGCGGGTTCTGGGTCGGCAGCTAGCCGCGACTACTCCGCGAAGCCCGGCAGCGACTCCTCGAGGATCGCCCGGAACGGCGCCTCGGCCTCGAGCTGGCTGAGCAGGCCGATGCCGCCGAGCCAGGTGCGGTGGATGAGCAGGTAGGCCGGCGGCAGGTTGATCCGGGTGGTGATGGCGTAGGAGTCGGAGCGCGGGTTGTTGACGCGCTCGAACTGCTCACGCATCCACTCGCGGTTGAACCGGAACGAGTCGACGCGCGCCGGCTCGACGAACGGCGCGAGGTAGTCGAGGACCTGCTGGGGGTCGACCTGGATCTTGTCCTTGACGAAGCCCTCGCGGCGCAGTCCGGCCAGCAGGAGGTCGGGGTCGCCGTTGGTGGCCAGCCGCATCAGGCGGCCCATCGCCGGCGGCAAGGACCGCTCGGGGAGGCGGGCCACGGCGCCGTAGTCGAGCACGCCCAGCTTGCCCGGGCTGCCGTCGGCGTTCGGGATGATCCGGAAGTTTCCCGGGTGCGGATCGGCGTGGAGCATGCCCGTGCGCGCAGGCCCGGCGAACAGGAACCGGACCAGGAGCTGGCCGTAGTGGTCCCGCTCCTCGCGCGTGCCTTTCGCGATGATCGAGGCCAGCGAGCCGCTGGACTCCAGCCACTCGCTGACCAGCACGGTGTCGCCGACCTCGACGACGTCGGGCACCACGATCTCGGGGTCGCCGCGGAAGGCCGCGGCGAACGCCGCCTGGGCCTCGGCCTCGAGGTGGTAGTCGAGCTCGTCGGCCGCGCGGGCCTGGACCTCCGCGACCAGCGGCTTGATGTCGATGCCGGGGAAGACCGGCGCCATCCCCTTGGCCACCCGCGCGATCTGGCGCAGGTCGCCGAGCAGCGCGTCACCGGCGCCGGGGTACTGCACCTTGACCGCCACCTCGCGGCCGTCGTGCCAGCGCCCGCGGTGCACCTGGCCGATCGACGCGGCAGCGGCGGCCTTCTCGTCCATCTGGACCAGCAGGTCGCGCCAGTCGGGGCCGAGGTTGTCCTCGATCTCCTCGTAGGCCATGGCCACGGGCATCGACGGCGCCGAGTCCTGGAGGGCCGTCAGGTGTTCGCGGTAGGGCGCCACCAGCTCGTCCGGCAGCGCGGCCTCGAGCACCGACAGCGCCTGGCCGAACTTCATGGCGCCGCCCTTGAGCTCGCCCAGCGTCCGGAACAGCTGCTCGGCCGTGCGCTGCTGGACCTCGGTGAGCACCGACTCGGCCGACCGGCCGCCCAACCGCTTGCCGAGGCCGAGCGCGGACCGGCCGGCGTACCCGAGCGGGAGCGCCGCCAGTCGCGCCGTCCGCACGGCGGCCTTGCGCGGGAGCTCGGTCACGGGGTCATCACCGGGTCATCACAGCGCCATTGTCCCCGACGTACCTGAGACCGTCTCCGGTCAGGACCTCGTCGGCGGGTGCAGGAGCCTGGCCAGCTCCTCGACGCCGTCGACCAGCCGGGTGCCGGGTCGGGCCCAGGACGCGTTGGCGTCGACGGCGTGGACCGGTACGCCGGCCGGCAGCACGCCGCTCGCCACCAGGTCGTCGGCAAGCACCTGGCTGCCGGTCCGGTCGTAGCCGCACGGCGCCACGATGACGACGTCGGGCTGCGCCGCGTGTACGTCGTCCCACGTGACGCGCCGCGACTTCTCGCCCCCGGTGCCCAGCAGCGGGATGCCGCCGGCGAGCTCGATCATCTCCGGGATCCAGTGCCCGGGTGCGAACGGCGGGTCGGTCCACTCCAGGAACATCACGCGCGGCTTGCGACGTGAGACCGACCAGCCCCACAGCGCGGCCAGCTGCCGCCGCTGGTACCGCACCAGGTCGGTCGCCTCCTCCTCGTGGCCCGTGGCCTTGCCCAGGGTCTCGATCGAGGCGAAGACGTCGTCGAGGGTGGAGGGGTCGATGGTCAGCACCTCGGCCGTGCAGCCGAGGTGGGCCAGCGCGTCGTCCACGACGGAGACGTCGACCGCGCAGACGGCGCACAGGTCCTGGGTGACCACCAGGTCGGCGTCGAGACCGGCCAGCGCACCCTCGTCGAGGTGGTAGAGGTCGTCGCCCTTCGCCATGGCCGCCACCACGAACGCGTCGATCTCGGCCGGCGTGAGCCCCTCGGGCATCGCGCTGGTCGAGACGATCCGTCGCGTGCGCGCCTCCTCGGGGTAGTCGCACTCGAACGTCACCCCCACCACGTCGTCCCCGGCCCCGATCGCGAACAGGATCTCGGTCGTCGAGGGAAGCAGGGAGACGATGCGCACGGGCTCACGCTACGGGGCCGGCGCATAGCCTGCTCGCGTGGACGACCCGACGTACGGCGTGCTGGCGCTCCTCGCGCTGGCGGGCCTGGCGGCGGGGTTCGTGGACGCGGTGGTCGGGGGCGGAGGCCTGATCCAGCTGCCGGCCCTGCTGCTCGGGCTGCCGAACGCGTCCCCGGTCCAGCTGCTCGCCACCAACAAGCTGGCCGCGATCTGCGGCACCACCGTGAGCAGTGCGACGTACTACCGACGCGTCCGGCCCGACCCGAAGACGTTCCTGCCCCTGATGGTGTTCGCGTTCATCGGTTCGGCGGCGGGGGCGCTGGTGGCCAGCCACATCCCGCGGTCGGCGTTCGAGCCGATCGTGCTGGTCGTGCTCATCGTGGTGGGCGCCTACGTGCTGTTCAAGCCGAGCATGGGCGAGGTGACCGAGCTGCGCTTCGCGGGGCACCACCACACCGCTGCCGCCATCGGCGTCGGGTTGGTGGTCGGGTTCTACGACGGGGCGCTCGGCCCGGGCACCGGCAGCTTCTTCGTCATCAGCCTGGTCGCGCTCCTCGGCTACTCGTTCCTGGAGGCCTCCGCCAAGGCCCGGCTCGCCAACTGGGCGACGAACCTCGCCGCCCTGTGCGTGTTCGTGCCCCAGGGGGTGGTCCTGTGGAAGATCGGTCTGGTGCTGGGCGCCTGCAACCTGGTCGGGGGTTACATCGGCGCCCGGGTCGCCGTCTCGCGGGGGACGAGGTTCGTGCGGGTCTTCTTCATCGTCGTGGTCTCGGCGTTCATCATCCGGATCGGCGGCGACGTGCTGGGGGTCTGGTGAGGGCCGAGGTCGCCCTGGTCGGGCTGGTCGACGCCCGCGGCTGGCTGCTCCTCCAGGAGCGCGACGACCAGACGCGGATCGACCCGGACAGGTGGGGGCTGCCCGGCGGTGGTGTCGAGCCCGGCGAGACGGCCGCGGAGGCGGCTCACCGTGAGCTGGTGGAGGAGACCGGCCTGACTGCCGAGCTGACGCACCTCAGCACCGGATCGCTGCCCTGCCCGTACCACGGTGAGGACGTGGCCGCCGTCTTCGTGGGCCGCACCGACGCCACCGACGCCGACGTCGTGTGCACCGAGGGTCGCCAGATCGTCTTCGTCGACCCCGACCTGGTGCCCGGCCTCGATCTCACCGCAGCGACGCGGGCGACCTACGAGGACGTGCTGGCCGCAGCCTCCCGGCTGACTCTGTAGTCGGTCATCCACGCGACCGACCTGTCGGTGACGAAGGCGCGGAACACCAGGCGCAGCACGGCCTCCTGGAACACCCGACCGACCGGACCGGGGATCTTGGAGCTGCTGCTCCGGGCCCCCGCCTTGACGATCCGCTCGACCCTGTCGCGGCGCCGCTGCTCGTACGCCGCCAGGCCGGCGGCCACGTCCGGCGCGGCAGCGATCGCGTCGGCCAGCACCACGGCGTCCTCCAGCGCCATCGAGGCGCCCTGGCCCGAGCTGGGTGACGGGGCGTGCGCGGCGTCGCCGACGAGGACGGCCCGCTCGCGCCACCACGTGGGAACGTGGCCGAGGTCGTAGGTCATGTCGGCCGCCAGCTCCAGCTGTCCGCCGCGGACCAGGTCGGCGGCCGGTCCCGCGTCGACCGCGAGGAGGCCCACGAGGTGCTCGCGCCACTCCTCCGTGGTCCTCGCGCTCGCGTCTTCGCGGGACAGCAGAGGTCCGGGGACGTTGACGAACCACAGCACGTCGCCGGAGGGCGTCGGGTGCGCACCGAAGAAGGCGCGACGGCCGAAGACGAAGTGCCACTGCTCCGGCGCGAGCGCCGCGGCCTGCACGCTCGCCCGCGTGCGACCGCCGAAGTTCCACAGCCCGACGTAGCGCGGTGCCGGCGCCTGGGGGTCGATGGCGGTGCGGACCAGCGAGTGGACGCCGTCGGCCCCGACGACCAGATCGGCCTCGAGCACGGTCCCGTCCTCGAGGGCGACGGTGCCGGCCGCGACGTCGACGGCACGCACCTTGGCGTCGTACCGCGTCCGCACGCCCGTCTCCCGGGCCGCCGCGGAGACCACCGCCGCCAGGCGCGAGCGGCGCAGCGTCAGGGCGGGGGTGCCGTCGGCCAGGGGGGAGCCCAGCGTGACGGTGCCGAGCAGGCGTCCGGTGGCGCCGTACATCGCGTTGCGCCGGCTGGGTACGGCGTCGGGGCGGACGCGGCCCAGCACCCCGAGCGCGTCGAGGGCATCGACCCCGTTGGGCGCCAGGGTCAGGACCGAGCCGGCGTCACCGGGATCGGCTGGGCGACGCTCCAGGACCTCCACGTCGAAGCCGACCCGGTGCAGGGCGAGAGCGGTGGCGGGACCGGCGACGCCGCCACCGACGACGAGTGCGCGCATGGGTTATCCTTTCGTACGACTTTCGTGTATTTCGATATTCGAAGGATACTCATGGTGCGACCCACCAAGCAAGTGCGCGAGCTCGTCGGTGAGCTCGGGCGGGCGATGCAGGCCTACCAGCGCAGCACCCAGGCGTACGACGACATCGTCGGCAAGCGCCTGGGCCTCAACCCCGCCGACCTGCGCTGCCTCGACTGGCTGGTGGACGGTCCCAAGAGCGCCGGTGAGCTCAGCGCCGCCGTCGGTCTGAAGCCCGCCGCCACGACCACGCTCATCGACCGGTTGACCGACAAGGGCTACGTACGTCGGGTGGCGAGCCCGGACGACCGGCGCAAGGTGCTGGTCGAGATGACGGAGGAGGGGATGACGCGCACGTACGAGATGTACCGGCCGATGGTCGAGGAGGGCCAGGCCCAGCTGCTCGGGTTCGGCGCCGACGAGCTGACCCGGATGCGCGACTTCCTCGTCGCGATCCAGGAGCTCACCGACCGCCACCGCGAGAGGCTGGCGGCCGAAACCGGGGTGCCCGGCGACGGGAGGCGCCGTTAGCGTCGTGCGCATGGCGACCCAGCGCACCGACCCTCCCCTCGCGGCGTCCGAGGCGGACACCCTCCGCGCGTACCTGGCCTACCACCGCGACACGCTGCGGCTGAAGACCGAGGGCCTCGACCAGGCCCAGCTCTCGCAGGTCCACCCACCGTCGGCGCTCACCCTGGGCGGGTTGCTGAAGCACGCGGCGCTCAACGACGACTGGTGGTTCTGCCGGGTCTTCGAGGGTCGGGAGACCGAACCCGACTGGGTGCCCGCGGGTGCGTTCGACGACGACGAGGACTGGGAGCTGAGCTCCGCCACGGACGACAGCCCCGCCGAGCTGCGCCGCATCTTCGACGAGACGGCCGCGGCGGCGGACGCCGCGATCGAGCGGGGCCTCGCGAAGGACGGCCTCGACACCCTGTCGGCGACGCCGAGCCGTCGCGAGGGCACGCCGTTCAGCCTGCGCTGGATCCTCCTGCACATGATCGAGGAGTACGCCCGCCACAACGGCCACGCCGACATGCTGCGCGAGGCGGTCGACGGTCAGGTGGGGGAGTGAGCAGCTTCCCTCGCGCCGACCCACCCGCCGCCGCCGACGAGGCGACCATGCTGCGGTCGTTCGTCGACTACTACCGGGCGACGATCCTCCGGCAGACGGAGGGCCTGGACGCCCTCGAGCTCGCGACGCCGCTGCCGCCGACCACGATGACCCTGGGCGGGATGCTCAAGCACCTCACGTGGGTGGAGAGCTGGTGGTTCCGCAGGGTGCTGCACGGGCTGCCGGAGCTGTCGTGGGTCGGCGACGGCTTCGCCGCCGACCCCGACTGGGAGTGGGCCTCGGCCAAGGACGACACCTGGGAGCTGCTGGTGTCGCGCTACCGGGAGGTCGTGGCCGAGTGCGACGCGATCCTCGACGCCGCGCTCGCCACACCCGAAGCCCTCGACCTGCTCGCCACGAGACCGCGCCACGGCAAGCACGCCTCGCTGCGCTGGATCCTCGTCCACCTCGTCGAGGAGTACGCCCGGCACGCCGGACACGCCGACCTCATCCGGGAGGCGATCGACGGGAAGACCGACCTGTGAGTCGGCGTTTCGCGCCGACTACTTGAACTTGCGGACCTCGTGGGGCCAGCCGCACGCCTCCGCGACCTTGCCCGCCCACATCTTCGCGGTCTCGTCGTCGGGCACGTCCACGAGCGCGAACCCGCCGAGCCATTCCTTGGTCTCGACGTACGGGCCGTCGCTGATCACCACGCTGCCGCTCGTGGGGTCGGCGTGGTAGATGGGGCCGTCCTCCTCCTCGAGCCCGCCGGCGAAGACGTACACGCCGGCCTGCTTCATCTCCTCCACCACCGCCTTCGCGGCCGGTCCCTTCGGCTCGTACCACTCCTCGGGGTGGTCGCCGACCCACTGCTGGTTGAAGTACAAGAGGTACTCGGCCATGTCTGCTCCTTGCGTCGCTGGGGACCCGATGTCCGCCGCTGTTTCTACTCCACGAACGGCGAGGTACGGATCCGACAGCGAGCGGCTGGTCCGTCGTCGGCTGCGCGCTCGCGAGGAGGTCGAGGTTGTGCGGCTCGGGGTCCGGGTGCGCGCCGGGTGCCGAGACCTCGACGCCGGTGACGAGCAGAGCTGCGGCGATGACGACGCACGGCGCTGCGGAGCGAAGCCTCATGTCTGGTCCCCCATCTGGACGAAGTTGTCGGCGACAGCGGCGGCGATGTCCACGAGGCTGTCCCGGGTGGCTCTGCGAAGTGAGGACATGTCGGTCAGGGCTCCTTGCTCGAGGGCGTCGTCCCACGGGACGGTCACCACGTGTTGGCAGCGCTTCTCGAAGTGGCGCCGCATCAGGTCCGGTGGCGCACCTCCGCGACGTTGTGCGTTGACGACGACGACCGCACGGGCGACGAGGTCGTCGAACCCATGGGCGTCCATCCAGTCCAGGGTCAGGGCGCCCGCCCGGCCGCCGTCCAGGCCCGACCGCACCACCAGGACGACCTGGTCGGCCTCGGTGAGCAGGCCCTGGTTGGCGCTGTCCAGGATCCCGGTCCCGGTGTCGAGCAGGATCAGGTTGTAGAACCGGTCGAGCAGGACGACCAGGCGGTGGTAGTCCTCCTGGTTCAATGCCATCCCGATGCGGGGGTCGTCGTCGGACGCGAGGACCTCCAGTCGCGACTCGGCTGCCTGGGAGGTGTAGGAACGCAGCGTGGCGTAGCTGGTGATCCGGTCCAGGTCGCGCAGCACGTCGGTGATGTTCTTGTCGTGGGGCGGGGCCACCCGGTGGGCGAGGTTGCCCGCGTCGGGGTTCGCGTCGACGGCGATGACACGGTCGCCGCGGAGCATCCCGAACGTGCTGCCCAGCGCGAGCGAGATCGTGGTCTTGCCGACGCCGCCCTTGCGGCTCATCACCACGACCCGTCGCGATCCCGAGATCGGGGTGCGCAACCGCCGCTCGAGCTCCGCCCGTTGCTGCTCGGCAGCGCTTGGACCCGGGTTGACCAGGTGGGCGCTGCTCTCGTGCCTTGTCACCCGGGAAACGGGATCCCCGTGGTGCTGTGGCAGCGGTACCCGTTCGGGTTCTTGTAGAGGTACTGCTGGTGGTAGTCCTCGGCGTAGTAGTACGCCGGCTCGGCGTCCGTCGACCAGCTTGATCTCGGTGGTGATCGGGTCGAAGCCGCGGCGGGCGAGCTCCTCGCCGTACTCCTTGGTGAGGTCGCGGGCGGTCTGCTCCTGCTCGGGCGTGGTGGCGTAGATGCCGGAGCGGTACTGGGTGCCGACGTCGTTGCCCTGGCGCATGCCCTGGGTCGGGTCGTGCACCTCGAAGAACCGCTTGACCAGGTCGGCGTAGGACACGACCTTCGGGTCGAAGACGACCCGCACGGCCTCGGTGTGGCCGGTCCGGCCCGAGCACACCTCCTCGTACGACGGGTGGGCGGTGAAGCCGCCGGCATAGCCGACCGACGTCGAGTAGACGCCCGGCATCTGCCAGTAGAGCTCCTCGGCGCCCCAGAAGCAGCCGAGACCGAAGATGGCGGCCTCGTGCCCCTCGGGGACTCCGCCATCCCGGGGGTCGGTGACCAGCGGCGCGTCGAGCACGAGGTGCTGCGGCGAGAGGTGGAACGGGCGCTCCGGACGGCCGGCCAGGGCCTCCTCGGGCGTGGGGATCGTGGACTTGCTGCGGCTGAAGAACATGCTGCCTCCTCGGGTGTCGACAAGATAACCACCGGGGGCGCCCAGACCTTCCACAGCACACCTGACGGAAGTGTTACGGGGCGGCGATAGCGTGCTGTGGGTGAGTGAGCAGAACACAGCAGGGACGCACCGGTCCAAGGGCGGCTTCGAGACCCGGGCCATCCACGCCGGCTACGAGCCCGACGCGGCGACCGGGTCGGTGATCCCGCCCATCTACGCGACCTCGACCTACAAGCAGGACGGCGTGGGCGGCCTGCGCGGCGGCTACGAGTACAGCCGCTCCGCCAACCCCACCCGCACCGCCCTCGAGGGCAACATCGCGGCGTTGGAGGAGGGCGAGCGTGGCTTCGCGTTCGCCAGCGGGCTGGCCGCCGAGGACACCGTCATCCGTGCGCTGTGCCGGCCGGGCGACCACGTGGTGCTGCCGGACGACGCGTACGGCGGCACGTTCCGGCTGTTCGACAAGGTCGCGACGGCCTGGGGGTTGCGGCACGACCCCGCTCCGGCCTCCGACCTGGACGCCGTCCGCGCCGCCATCCGGCCCGGCGAGACCCGGCTGGTCTGGGTGGAGACCCCCACCAACCCGCTGCTCAACATCGGCGACATCGAGGCGATCGCGTCGGTGGCCCACGACGCCGGCGCCCTCCTCGTGGTCGACAACACGTTCGCGACGCCGTACCTCCAGACGCCGTTGACCCTCGGTGCGGACGTGGTGCTGCACTCCACCACCAAGTACGCCGGCGGGCACTCCGACGTCGTCGGCGGCGCCGTCGTGGTGCGCGACCTGGAGATCGCCGAGCAGGTGGCCTTCCACCAGAACGCCATGGGTGCGGTCGCCGGGCCCTTCGACGCGTGGCTGGTGCTGCGCGGGCTCAAGACCCTCGGGGTGCGGATGGACCGCCACTGCGACAACGCGGAGCGCGTCGTCGAGTACCTCACCGGTCACGAGGCGGTCTCCCACGTCTACTACCCGGGCCTGCCCGACCACCCCGGCCACGACGTCGCCGCCCGCCAGATGAAGCGCTTCGGCGGCATCGTCAGCTTCCAGGTGGCTGGCGGCGAGCAGGAAGCCGTCGACGTCTGCGGCCGCGCCGAGGTGTTCACCCTCGGGGAGTCGCTCGGTGGCGTCGAGAGCCTCATCGAGCACCCCGGCCGGATGACCCACGCGTCGGTCGCGGGCACCCCGCTCGAGGTGCCCAGCGACCTGATCCGCCTCAGCGTCGGCATCGAGACGATCGACGACCTGCTCGGCGACCTCGACCGTGCCCTCGGCTGACCCAGCCCCGACGGCCATCTGCGTCGACTTCGGCTCCACCTTCACCAAGGCGGCGCTCGTCGACCTGGCCGAGGGCCGGATCGTGGCCCGGGCGTCGCACGCGACGACCATCGGGACCGACGTGCTCGACGGGTACGACGCGTGCCTCGCCGTCCTGCGCGAGCAGGACCCGCGGGCCGACGAGGCCGAGGTACTGGCCTGCTCGTCCGCGGGCGGTGGGCTGCGGATCGCCGTCGTCGGCAACGAGGAGCTCGTCACCGCGGAGGCCGGCCGCAGGGTCGCCCTCTCCAGCGGAGGCCGGGTGGTCGAGGTCGTCGCCGCAGCGGGTCGGGTGCCTGACGCAGCGCTCTGGCGCAGCCTGGGGCACACGACCCGACCGGACGTGGTGCTGTTGACGGGCGGGACGGACGGGGGCAACACGCAGGTGATCGTCGACGCGGCCCGGGGCATCGTGGCCGGCGGCTGGACGGGTCCCGTCGTGGTCGCGGGCAACGTCGACGCCCGGTCCCAGGTCGAGGAGGCCTTGAGGGACAACCCGTACGTCGTCGCCGACAACGTGGTGCCCCGCATCGGCGTGCTCGCCCCGGACTCGGCCCGCGCGGCGATCCGGGAGATGTTCCTGTCCCACGTCATCGGCGGCAAGCACCTCAGCAAGCGGGCAGGTCATCCAGCCTTCACCGAGATGGTCACCGGGGCGACGCCCGACATCGTGCTCACCGGGGTCGAGGTGTTGGCGCGGACCGCGGGTGACGTCGTGGTCGTCGACGTGGGCGGCGCGACCACGGACGTGCACTCGGTGGTCGAGCTCGACCCGGAGGAGGCGGCCCTCTCCCGCGAGGTGGTCGCCACCACGCCCGTCACCCGGACCGTCGAGGGCGACCTCGGCATGCGCTGGTCGGCCACCTCGACGGTCGAGGCCGGCGAGCTGGACGACCTGGTCGCCGCGGCCGAGGTGCGGCACGCGGACCCGGGCTTCCTGCCGTCGACCGACGCGGAGTACGACGAGGACGAGCGCATCGCGGCCGCCGCCGTCGGCCTCGCCCTGCGCCGGCACGCCGGCCGCAGCCAGGTCGTCGTCGGGCCGGACGGGCGCGTCGTCGAGCGCACCGGCAAGGACCTGCGCGAGGTCGACCTGCTCGTCGGGTCCGGCGGCGTGCTGCGTCACGGCCGGCCCGGCGTCGCCGAGCGCGTGCTCGGCGGCAGCACCGGGGACGTCGAGGGCGGCTGGCAGCTGCCCGTACGGCCGCGCGTGGTGGTCGACCACGACTACGTGCTCGCTGCGGCCGGGCTCCTCGTCGACCGGCACCCGGAGGCGGCGTACCGCCTGGTCTCCCGGCTCGGGGCCGGGGACTAGCCTGTCGCCCGTGAGCAACGGCGCTGACGAGACGCGACCGGACGCGTCCGTCGCGTCCGCGGGGTCCCAGGACGACGTCTCCGGGGACGACGCCGCCGGGGACCGGCTGACCGAGCGCATCGCCCAGCAGTGGCACACCCTCTCCCGCGGCCGGACCGAGCGGCGTCCTTCGCCACCCGAGCCGGTCGTCGCAGGGAGCTCGAACTTCTCGCGGGCGCACGTGCCGTGGGGCGTCGACCTGACGGCCGCGTGGGCGTGGCGGTTCCTCGTCATCGCCGCCGCGGCGTACCTCATCGCCCGCGTCCTCGGGTTCCTGATGGTGATCGTGCTGCCCGTCGTGGTGGCCATGTTCATCGCCGCGCTCGTCGAGCCGGTGGTGAGCGCGATGCACCGTCGCGGTGTGCCCCGGGGGCTCGCGGCCGGCCTCATGGTCGTCCTGGTGATCGGGGCGGTCGTCACCCTGCTCAGCGTGGCCGGCAACCAGGTGGCCAACGGTGCCCAGGACCTCGCCGACTCGACGAGCGAGGGGGTCGGGCAGATCACCGACTGGCTCAAGAACGGCCCCCTGCACGCCAGCGACAGCCAGATCAACGACCTCCTCGACCGCGCCCAGGAGGCGATCAGCAACTTCGCCAAGGACGGCGAGATCTTCAGTCGCATCTCGGAGGTGGGCGCGGCCGTCGGGCACGTACTGGCCGGGTTCTTCATCGTGCTGTTCTCGACGTACTTCTTCCTCGCCGACGGCGACCGCATCTGGGCCTGGTTCGTCCGGCTCTCGCCGCGGGCCAGCCGGGTGCTGGTCGACGGCTCGGGCCGGGTCGCCTGGGTCTCCCTCACCCAGTTCGTCAGGGCCACGGTGATCGTGGCGGCGACCGATGCCATCGGCGTGATGATCGTGGCGGCCGTGCTGGGCGTGCCGTTCGTGATGGCGATCGGCGTGCTCGTCTTCCTGGGTGCCTTCATCCCGATGGTGGGTGCGTTCGTCGCCGGCACCGTCGCCGTGCTGGTGGCGCTGGTCGACCAGGGCCCGGTCACGGCCCTGCTCATGCTCGGTGGCGTCGTGCTGGTCCAGCAGATCGAGGGCCACGTCCTCCAGCCGTTCCTGATGGGCCGCTTCGTCTCCGTCCATCCGCTCGGCGTGATCGTCGCGATCGGCGTCGGCGTGGTGGTCGCCGGCATCCCGGGTGCCCTGGTCGCCGTGCCCCTCGCCGCGACGGTCAACGCGGTCGCCCAGCACCTGGCCGCGAACACCAGACCGGGGGACGATCCGGAGAGACAGCTCGAGAAGGACTACGCCGCCGACGGCGAGCAGCCACCCGCAGAGGAACAGGGGGACGAGCCGCCGCCCGATCCCGAGGACCGCGACCCGTCGTACGGGAACCGGCGCGGGACGGACCCGGCGGCCGCGCCCGACGAAAGAGGGTCCTCGTGACGGTGCCAGGGAAGGTGCCAGGGAAGGTGCCAGGGAAGGTGACGGTGACGCTCGCCGACATCGAGGCCGCTCGCGAGGTGCTGGACGGCGTGACCGTCGTGACGCCCATGCAGACCTCGCGATGGCTGTCCACCGCCGCCGGCGGCAACGTGCACCTCAAGCTCGAGAACCTCCAGCGCACCGGCTCGTTCAAGACCCGCGGCGCCTACCTGCGCATCTCCCGGCTGTCGGAGGCCGAGCGCGCCAACGGCGTGGTCGCCGCCTCGGCCGGCAACCACGCGCAGGGCGTGGCCCTGTCGGCCAGCCTGCTCGGCATCAAGTCCACCGTGTTCATGCCCGAGGGCGCGCCGATCCCCAAGGTCCGCGCCACGGAGGCCTACGGCGCCGACATCGTCTTCCACGGCCAGTACCTGGACCAGGCCCTCGTCGCCGCCCGGGCGTTCGCGCAGGAGACCGGCGCCGTGCTGATCCACCCCTTCGACCACGTCGACATCGTGACCGGCCAAGGAACCTGCGGCATCGAGATCATCGAGCAGGTGCCCGACGTCAAGACCGTCGTGGTGCCGACCGGGGGTGGCGGGCTCCTCGCAGGGATCGCCATCGCCGTCAAGGCCCTCAAGCCCGACGTGCGCGTCGTCGGCGTGCAGGCGGCCGGCGCCGCGGCCTACCCGAAGTCCCTCGCCGACGGGCACCCGGTGGCCCTCGAGCACATGCGCACCATCGCCGACGGCATCGCGGTCGGCTGCCCGGGCCAGGTCACCTTCGACGCCGTGCAGGAGTACGTCGACGACATCGTCACCGTCTCCGAGGACTCGCTGTCCCGCGCGGTGCTGTCGATCGCCGAGCGGGCCAAGCAGGTCGTCGAGCCGGCCGGTGCGGCCGGGGTCGCGGCCATGCTCGACGACCCGACGCGCTTCGAGACGCCTGCGGTGGTGGTGCTCAGCGGCGGCAACATCGACCCGCTGCTGCTCGGCAAGGTGATCCGTCAGGGCATGGCCGCCGCCGGTCGCTACCTCGGCCTGCGGGTGCACATCCCCGACCTGCCCGGTGGCCTCGCGGCCATGCTCACCGAGCTCGCCGACAGCGGCGCCAACGTGATCGAGGTCGTCCACGAGCGCATCTCGCCCACCCTGCACCTCAACGAGGTCGAGGTCCTGGTGCAGCTGGAGACCCGCGGCCCCCAGCACTCCGACCTGGTCGTGCGCAGGCTGCGCGACCGCGGGTACGAGGTCTTCAGCTAGAGGGCATCACCCGTTGTAGGGCTTGGCCTCCACGACCTCGACCTTGAGCTCCTTGCCCGTCGGGGCGGTGTAGCTGACCCGGTCGCCGACCTTGGCGCCGAGGATCGCGGCGCCGAGCGGGGACTCGGGCGAGAAGACGTCGATCTTGCCGTCCTCGAGGGCCTTGTTGCCCAGCAGGAACTCGGCGGTCTCGTCGTCGCCGACGAACTTGTAGGTGACCTTCATGCCCGGCTCGACGATGCCGTCGTCCGCCGGGGTCTCGCCGACCTCGGCGCGACGCATCATGTCCTCGAGCTGACGGATGCGGGCCTCGATCTTGCCCTGCTCGTCCTTGGCGGCGTGGTAGCCGCCGTTCTCCTTGAGGTCGCCCTCGTCACGAGCGGCACTGATGCGCTCGATGATCTCCTGGCGCACCGGACCGGTGAGGTTGTCCAGCTCGGCCTGCAGCTTGTCGTAGGCCTCTTGGGTCAACCAGATCTTGTCCTGGACGGGCTGCGTCATGGGTATCTCCTGTGCTGCGGCGTTGAAGGCGTGATGCCGAAGGTTGGGGCGTGGATCCGGACTCGGGTGGCACTCATGGACGGTGCCGCCGGCGGCTGCACAACCGGTTGCGTCGTGCCGTCACGGGGCAGCCACGGGGTGGTTCGGAACGTCCAGGCTAGCAAAGTGAGGCGGGAAAGACCCGTCGGACGACCAACCGTCGCGCCGACCGTCAGCGCGGTCGGGGCTGGTCAGGGGTGGTGCAGCCGACCGAGTCGACCGCCGTCGCGCGACGTTCGGTGCGTACCTCGACCTCGTTGCGGCCGTCCTCCGGGACGAAGCTCGCCTCGCCCACGACGGCGTGGTCGGCCGCGATCGCGCGGACCTGGCAGGTCGCCCCGAGGTCGTCGGCGTCGCCTCGCAGCACGACGTCGACCTGCGCGGTGATCGCGTGGTCGTCGACGACCTCCCACCCGACGATCTCCGAGCTCACGTCGGGCGAGGCGTGGAACAACGTCGTCCACGTCAGCCACGTCACCGCGAGCAGGCCGAGGATCCCGGATCCGACGAACACCGCCGTACGCCGCCAGGGCGCCGGCCGCCCGTAGCGGTCGGCCAGCGTGCGGGAGCCGTCGGTCACGGTCCCTAGACTCCCATCCGTGACCAATGCCGCCCGCAATGGACTGCGACTCATGCACGTGCACGCGCACCCCGACGACGAGTCGAGCAAGGGTGCGGCGACGACGGCGATGTACGTCGCCCGGGGCGTCGACGTGCACGTCGTGACGTGCACGGGCGGCGAGCGTGGCTCGATCCTCAACCCGAAGATGGACCGGCCCGAGATCCTGGCCAACATCAGCGAGGTCCGCCGTCAGGAGATGGAGCGCGCCCGCGACATCCTCGGCGTCTCCCAGGACTGGCTGGGCTTCGTCGACTCCGGCTGGCCCGAGGGCGACCCGAAGCCGCCGCTGCCGGAGGGTTGCTTCGCGCTGGTCCCGCTCGAGGAGTCGGCCGAGCGGCTGGTCCGGCTGATGCGCTCGTTCCGTCCACACGTCGTGACGACCTACGACGAGAAGGGCGGCTACCCGCACCCCGACCACATCCGGTGCCACGAGGTGTCGGTGGCGGCGTTCGAGGCGGCCGGCGACCCGGAGCGATTCCCCGACGCCGGCGAACCCTGGCAGCCGCTGAAGCTCTACTACTCCCACAACTGGAACCGCCCCAAGATGATGGCGATCCACGAGGCGATGCTCGAGCACGGGCTCGAGTCGCCGTACGCCGAGCGCCTCGAGGAATGGAAGCCCGACCCCGAGTGGGACGCCCGGGTGACGACCCGGATCCCGTGCGGTGACTACTTCGGCGTGCGCGACCAGGCGCTGCTGGCGCACGCCACCCAGATCGACCCCGACGGCCCGTGGTTCGTGATCCCGCGCGAGATCCAGCAGAAGGTGTGGGGCACCGAGGACTACGAGCTCGTGACCAGCCACGTCGAGTCGGAGATCCCCGAGGACGACCTCTTCGCCGGCGTCACCCCCGACGCCTGAGCCCCCGGGTCCCGATCGGGCCGCCGGCGAGGGACAATGGACCCATGGCACTCCCGTGGGTCGTCGCGCTCCTCCCGTTCGCCGACGGCGGCAACCCCGACCCGGTGCCCACCGACAACGACGTCACCGCCGGCTGGACCGCCCTGATCGTCTTCGTCGGCCTGATCATCGCCGTCGCCGTCCTGGGCGTCAGCCTCGTCAGGCACCTGCGCAAGGCCCAGGCCGCTCGCGACGCCGGCGTGTACGGCGACCCGCCGGCCGCCGTACCCGACCCTGCCGACCGAGCCGACGTCAGTCCTGAGCCGCCCTCCGCTGCTCCTCGGTGAACTCGGAGAGGGCCGCGGCTGCCGGCGCCGGCATGCCCCCGGCGCGCGCCTGGCGGTACGACGACACGTTCGCCGCCGTGGCGGCCATGGCCTGCTTGACCTTGCCGCGACCATAGGTCACCGAGTGGCCGGCGCTGACGCCGATGCTCATCCCGACCTCGACGGCGTCCTGGTCGGCGCCGAGGTACAGGAACTGCCACTGGTAGTCACGGGTCTGCGTCTCGATGAGCTGCTTGACCTGCGGGTGGCTCCACTCGCGGCTGGCGTTCTCGAGGCCGTCGGTCATGATCCCGACGATGACCGTGCCGGGTCGCTGGTCCTCGGGCAGGGTCGCGAGCCGCTTGCCGGCGTCGACGACGATCCGGGCCACCGAGTCGAGCAGGGCCGTGGTGCCGCGCGGCTGGAGGACCAGGGACGGGACGTCGGCGATCGGGCGGTCGGCGTACACCTCCTCGTAGGCGTCGTCGAACTGCGCCAGGGTCACCCGGCACTCGCCGGGGGTCTTGCGCTGCTCGGCGATGAAGGCGTCGAAGCCGCCGACGGTGTCCTCGACGATGGAGTTCATCGAGCCGGAGCGGTCGAGCAGGAAGTAGAGGTGCGTCAGGTCGGTGTTCGTCATCGCGATCTCCTTGGGTTGGTGGCCGTCAGGTGGTGGGTCGGCGCGGCCGGAACCGCATCGGGGCTGGTGGGGCTGCGCCCGGAGGCAGTGGCGTGTGGCGGCCCTGCTCGACGTCGTACCTCGCCCGCTCGACGCCCGCGGCGGTCACCCGCCCCTCCTCGGACTGGTAGGCCGCGAGGGTCCGGGTACGTGCGAGCCGGGGACCGACCGCGTTCTCGCTGAGACCCGCCAGCGCCCCGGCTCCCCGCAACGTCTCGCCGTCGACCACGGCGGCCGCCATGGCCTCGTCGATGGCAGCGGTCAGCAGCTCCTGCGCCTCGCGGAGGCGGGGGAGCGCGCCGGCCGGGTCACCCAGGTCGACCCCCTCCAGCGCCTCGCGGGCACGCTCGACGGCCGTGCCGGTCGGGTCGGGTGCGGTGCTCATGCCTGACAGGTTACCGCAGTAACTGCGGCAACTCAAGAAGTGCGAACGCCGAGGTAGTCCCTGACGATTGGGTCCCTCTTGCCTGTGGAAAAGGGCCCAAACGACAGGGACTACCCCGGATTCGTCAGTCGCGCTCGAGGACGACCAGGCAGTCGTAGGCCGTGGCGCCGCCGACCTGGCGCTCGACGCGCTCGGCGCGGATCACCTCGAACGGCTCGCCGGTGAGGTCGATGAGCACGTCGTCGGCGGTCATCAGGACCGACGGGTCCTGGGGGCCTCCGGTGCCCTCGGTGAGGTTGCTGCTGTCGTGGGCGACCCAGACCAACCGACCGCCGGGCTGCAGCGCGGCGAACGCGCGGAGCACGGCCTCGCGACGCTCGGCCTCGACGAGCTGGAGGTACGCCACGACGACGAGGTCGTGGTCGTCGGGCCACTCGGTGCGCGTCGCGTCGGCGAGCAGCCAGGCGACGCGGTCGGCCACGCCGGCGTGCCCTGACAGCTCCTGGGCGAGGCGGCGCCCCTTGTCCAGACCGACCTGCGAGAAGTCTGCGGCCGTGACGGTCCAGCCGCGCTGGGCCAGCCAGATGGCGTTGCGCCCCTCGCCGGCGGCGACGTCGAGCGCCCGACCGGGCGACAGGTCGGCGCACGCCTCGGCCACGAACCGGTTGGGCTCGGCCGACCAGACGAGCTCGGAGGCGGCGTACCGCTCGTCCCATCCGGCTGCGTCCATGCCGGTCAGTCTGGCAGCCCGACCAACGTCTGGGTCCGGCCGTCGACCCACTGCAGGAAGGCCGTCAGCCCGCCGCAACGAACGAGCCAGGCGGGCGCCTCGGAGTCCATCGCCAGCGCAGTGGTCGCCACGACGTCGGCCCGGGTGAGGTCCTGCCCGATGACGGTGACCGACGCCAGCCGCGTCGGCGCGACGCCGGTACGCGCGTCGACCACGTGCGCCCCTCGGTGCGCGAGGCCGGAGGTCGCGACCGCGCCGGACCGGAGCGGGACGACGGCGCGTACCCGCGTCGGGTCGGTCGCGTCCTCGATGCCGACCCGCCAGTCGGGCCGGGCGGGGTCGGCCACGTGCACGACCATGTCGCCGCCGGCCGAGAGGCAGAAGTCGGTGTCGTCGAGGCTGCGGAGCGCCGCCGATGCCCGCTCCACCGCCCAGCCCTTCACCACGCCGCTGGGGTCGAGCACCCCGCCCCGGACCACGTCGAAGACACCAGCCGACGCGCTGCGGGCGCGCTCGCCGATGGCCAGCACCTCGGTGACGCCGGGAGGTACGTCGACCACCTCGCCGCGCGCCATCCGGGAGATCACCGAGTCCGCCCGGTAGGTGCTGAAGACCAGGTCGGACTCCTGCAGGTCCGCCATGACGGCGGCCCAGGCCTCGTCGGCCCGGCGATCCTCGACGTGCCGTCCGCGCAGGGCCACGCTGACCGGGAGGCCCATGACGTGCTCGACCCGTCGTCGGACCGCTGTCGTCACAGCCCCGCCTGGTCGAGCGCGCTCTGCAGCGACTGCTGGTAACCGCCGCTGGTGACGGTCGCCCCGCTGACCATGTCGATGTCCGCGCTCTGTCTGTCGAGCGTCTGCTGGATCAGGATCGGGAGCGCGTAGGAGTTGATCTCCTCGTCCTTCGAGTTGCCGGTGGGGTACTGCAGCACCGCGACGTCGGTCACGCGACTCGCGTCGACGGTCACCGCGACCTGCACGGGACCCCACTCGGTCTGGGCGACGTCGCCAGTGACCGTGGTGGCGCTGCTCGACTCGGCAGCGGACGGGGACTCGCCGGTGCTGGACGAGCCGACGAACGCGGGCGGGGAGGCGACGGTGAGGGTGCTGCTGGTGGAGGTGTGGTAGCCGAACATCAGCACCACCACCGTCACGGTGGACAGGAACCAGGTCGCGATGCGTCTCATCTCAGGTCACCAGCTGAAGTTCTCGAGGTGGAGCTGGTCGGCCGGGAGCCCGGCGATCAGCAGCGCGTTGACGAGGGAGTCGGTCCAGGCGGGAGGCCCGCAGACGTAGACATCTCGCTCCGACAGGTCGGGCAGCCAGTGCCGCAATACCGTGGCGTCGTCGTAGCCCTGGAGGTCGGGGCTCGTGCCGAGCCAGGATCCCTCGGCGCGGCGTCGGCCGGGGAGCTCGACGACCCGCAGGCCGCGCTCGCGGGCGAGCACGTCGAGCTCGCTACGGAACAGCGGCTCGGCGCTGAAGCGCTGGAACACGATGGCGTCGCCCCAGCCGTACGGCGCCCCCTCGGCGAGGGCCCGGAGCGGGGTGATCCCGACGCCGGCGCCGAAGTAGGCGACGCGGTGGCGGGTGCGGGCGCGGTCGGTCAGCCGTCCGTACGGGCCCTCCACGAGCACCCGCGTCCCGGGCATCAGCGTGGCCACCCCGCCGCTGCCGTCCCCGACCTCCGCGACCGTGATGCGCAGGCTGCGCCCGTCCGGGGCTGCGGACAGGGAGTACGGGTTGGCGCGGGTCCAGCCCGGCCGGCCCACGAACCGCCACGCCAGGAACTGGCCGGCCTCGACGCGTAGCCGGTGCAACCGCCGGCCCGTGACGTAGACCGACCAGACCCCGGCTGCCTCGGGGACGACGCTGGTGACGCGCAGACCGTGCCTCGCGTTCGTCCACACCGGCAGGCCCACCCGCCACACGAGCACGGAGCCCGCGGCGATGGCCCAGGCCGTCCACCAGAAGACCGTGCGGCCCGGCGACGAGGTGAAGTCCGTGCCGGTCCACAGCTGGTGCGGGAGCGCCAGGCCGACGCCCAGGTAGGCGTAGAGGTGGATCAGGTGCCAGGACTCGTACCGCAGCTTCCTCCTCGCCGCCTTGATGCTGGTCACCACGACCATGACCAGCGCGACGGTGCCGCCCAGCGCGAGGAGCATGCCGGGGTAGGTGACGGTGAGGTTCCAGAAGGTCTGCGGCACCTGGCCCAGGTCGCCGAGCGCGTAGCCCCAGGTGATCAGCACGACGTGCCCGACCATCAGGTTGAACGACGTGAAGCCGACCAACCGGTGGTGGCGGGCCAGCCGGTCCTGTCCGAACGCCCGCTCGAGCAGCGGGACCCGTGCCATCAGCACCACCTGGGCGAGCAGCAGCACCGAGGCGAGCAGGCCGGTGAGCCGGCCCAGTGACGTCAGGGCGTCGACCCGGCTACCCAGGTCCTGGACGGCGCCGGTCAGCCACCAGTACGTGACGAGCAGGAGAGCGAGGGCCAGGGCGCCCGCCGCACCGGTCCGGACCGTCTCGTCCGTCCTCGCGCGGAGCCCCGGTGGCGCGGCAGCCACGGTCACGAGTTCGAGGAATCGGGCGCGTCGTCGTCGTCATCGTCGTCGTCGTCGTCGTGATCGAACCCGTCCTGTCCACCGGGTCCGCCCTGGAAACCCGGCGGCGGCTGGCCGTTGTTCGGGAAGCCCTGGGTCGGGCCTCCGTTGGGGCCGAACCCCGGCCGACCGATGCCCGCGTCGCGGTCGTCGTCGCCCGACGCGTGCCCGACGGCGAACCCACCGGCCCCGGCGAGCAGCGCCACCCCGACCGCGCCACCCGCGAGCAGCAGCCGACCGCGGTCACGGTGAGGAGGGGGCGCAGGGGCGTACGAGGCCGCGGGTGCGGCAGGGAGGACCGGAGGAGTGGCGTCGGCGGCGGGCTGTTCCCAGCGGGAGCCGCTGACGGGCTGGGTCTCGTCGTTGCTCATGGGCCCAGCGTCGCAACGTGCGCTGAGCGGAGACGTGGGGCTGCCTGTGCGTTACCTGTGCGTCCGTCAACCCGGTCAGGCGACGTCGGCCTCCATGGCGGCTACGAAGTCGCCCTTGACGCTGCGCCACGCCTCGTCGGTCATCGTCCGCCGCCAGTACGGCGAGCAGGACATGTCGGCCCGGGTGAGACGGCGCTCGGTGAGCAGGTGGCGGCGAACGCCGCGGATCTCCTCGGCCTCACCGTGCACGAAAGCGTGCACGCGGCCGGGAGGGAACTCGAGGTCGGACACCGCGTCCGCCAGCGCGTCGACGTCGTCGGCCGCGCCGGTGCGGTGCAGCCAGCGCAGGTCGAGGTCGCCGGGGGAGGAGAGCGGGATCTCGTGCTCGGGGCCGTCGCACACGAGCCGCACCACGACCGGGCGCCCGGCGGGCACGGCCTCGAGAGATGCGGCGATCGCCGGCAGGGCCGACTCGTCGCCCACCATCAGGTGCCAGTCGGCCTCGGGGTCGGGCCGGTAGCCGCTGCCGGGTCCCTCGAAGACGAGCATGTCGCCCGGCCCCGTGACCGCGGCCCACGGGCCGGCGACGCCCTCGTCGCCGTGCACCACGAAGTCGAGGGTCAGCAGGCCGGACCGCTCGTCCCACGAGCGGACGGTGTAGCGGCGGCGGACGGGCCAGAGCTCCTGCGGGTGCTCGTCGCGGACGGCCTTGGGCTCGAACACCGGGCCGTAGGGCGCCCCGGTCGGCGGGATCGCGACGTTCACGTAGGTGTCGGTGTCGTCCGGCACGACGAGGCCGGTCAGTCCCGTCCCGCCGAGCACGATGCGCACCAGCCCGGGTGTCAGCCACTCACGGGTCTCGACCTGTCCATGCCATGCCATGAAGTAAGGCTATCCTTACTTTCCAGGATGGTCTGCATCGCCGACTAGCGTGATGGCGTGCCGAACCGCCCCACCAATCGACTGGCGTCCGCGACGTCGCCGTACCTCCTCCAGCACGCCGACAACCCGGTCGACTGGTGGGAGTGGGGCGCACGACGCCTTCGCGGCGGCGCGCGAGCGCGGGGTGCCGGTCCTGCTGAGCGTCGGCTACTCCGCCTGCCACTGGTGCCACGTGATGGCGCACGAGTCGTTCGAGGACGACGCGACCGCGTCCTACCTCAACGAGCACTACGTCAGCGTCAAGGTCGACCGCGAGGAGCGGCCCGACGTGGACGCGATCTACATGCAGGCGACCACCGCGATGACCGGCCACGGTGGCTGGCCGATGACCGTCGTCCTCGACCACGAGGGCAACCCGTTCTTCGCGGGCACGTACTTCCCCGACCGGGCGCGCGGCGGCATGCCGGCGTTCCGCCAGGTCCTGGAGGCGGTCCACGAGGCCTGGACCGCCCGGCCCGACGACGTACGCCGGGTGGCCGCGGACCTGCGCGACCACCTGCAGCGATCGGTGTCGGGCACCTCGGCCCCGGTCGACACCGCCGTCCTCGACGCGGCCGTCGCCCGGCTGTGGACCGAGCGCGACGACCTGCACGGGGGCTTCGGCTCTGCCAATTCCTGGGCCCCGAAGTTCCCGCCGTCGATGGTGCTCGAGGCACTGCAGCGCCACGCGTGGCGGACCGGCTCCCCCCACGCGCGGGCGATGGTGGACGCGACGTGCGAGGCGATGGCGCGAGGTGGGATGTACGACCAGCTGGGCGGCGGCTTCGCGAGGTACGCGGTCGACCGGGCGTGGGTGGTGCCGCACTTCGAGAAGATGCTCTACGACAACGCGCTGCTGCTGGGCGTCTACGCCCGGTGGGGCACGGCGTTGGGGGCGCGGGTCGCCGCGGAGACTGCGGACTTCCTGGTCCGCGAGCTGGGGACCGCGGAGGGCGGGCTGGCAGCCGCGCTCGACGCCGACTCCGAGGGTGAGGAAGGCCGCTTCTACGTCTGGACACCGGCCCAGCTGACCGATGCGCTCGGTGAGGACGACGGTGCGTGGGCCGCGGACACGTTCGAGGTGACTGCCTCCGGCACCTTCGAGCACGGCGCCTCGACCCTCCAGCTGCTGGCCGAGCCGACCGACTCCGAGCGGCTGGCCGACGTCCGTGCGCGGCTGCTCGCCGCGCGAGCGCGGCGGGTGCGACCGGCCCGCGACGACAAGGTCGTCGCCGCCTGGAACGGTCTCGCGATCGTGTCGCTCGTCGACGCCGGCAGGCTGCTCGGCCGCGAGGACCTCGTCGACGCAGCGGTTCGGGCGGGCACGCTCCTGGCCGCGCTGCACCTGCGCGGGGACGGCTCGCTGCTGCGGGTCTCGCGCGACGGACTCGCCGGCAGGCACCGGGGCGTGCTGGAGGACCACGGCTGCGTGGCGCACGGCTTCCTGGCGCTCGCCGGAGCGACCGGCGACGTGGCCTGGCTCGACCGGGCGCGGCTCGTCCTCGACCACGCGCTGGAGAAGTTCCGCGCCGAGGACGGTGGCTTCCACGACACGTCGGCCGACGCCGAGGCACTGGTAGCCCGGCCGCGGGACCCGTCCGACGGTGCCAGCCCGTCAGGCCTCTCGGCCCTCGTGAACGCCCTGGTGGTCGCCGCAGCGATGACCGGCGAGGGACGTTACCGCGAGGCCGCCGACGAGGCCCTCGGCACCGTCGCCGCTCTCGCGGTGCAGGCGCCGCGGTTCACCGGTTGGTCGCTGGCGGCCGCCGAGGCGCTCGCGGCCGGGCCGCTCGAGGTCGCGGTCGTGGGGCCGGCCGGGCCGGCGCGCGACGAGCTGGAGCGGGTCGCGCGTCGCGCTCCGGGCGTCACCGTCGTGGTGGCAGCGGCGGGGGACGGGTCATCGGGAGGAATCCCGTTGCTGGACGCGCGCGGGCCTGTCGGCGGCGACCCGGCGGCGTACGTGTGTCGCGAGATGGTGTGCGAGCGGCCGGTGACCACCGTCGCCGACCTGACCGCGCTGCTCGTCCCGTCGGGGTAGTCCCGTGCATTCGGCCGGTTGGTGTCGGCGTGTCGCCGGTCAAACGCACGGGACTACCCCGACGGCGGGGTCTCAGTCGACGCCGAGCTGGGCAAGGAGCCGGGCGCTGAAGGTGTCGCGCGGCAGGTCGGAGGTGAGCAGGCCGACGCCCGTGTGGAAGGCGACGCCGACGAGCGCCACGGCCAGCACCCCCACGGCCAGCCGCTGCCACGAGCGCGGCCCGGCGTCGCGGGCCGTGGTCACCCGGTTATGCGTGCGCTCGAGCCAGCGCACGAAGACCGTCGAGACGAGCGTGCTCACGACGCTGGCCACGACGGCGCCGACGACGGTCCCGACCAGGCCGAGCCGGGTGCTCAGGACGGTGGCGGTCGCGGCGGCCACGGCGCCGGCCAGGACGGCGGGATAGGTCAGGGAGGGGCGGTTTTCGTCAGACATGTCATGGGAGGGACGAACCGGCCGCCCCCAGGGTTGCCGGTTCGGGGGGTGATGCCAGTCACCGCTGGCTGTAGACCGCCATCGAGATGCCGACGTAGTGGGTCACGAACGCCAGGATCGTCAGCGTGTGGAAGATCTCGTGGAAGCCGAACCAGCGCGGCCACGGGTTCGGCCGCTTGATGCTGTAGACGACGCCACCGACCGTGTAGAGCGCCCCGCCGGCCGCGACCAGCACCAGGATCGCGGTGCCGATCCCGACGCCGAGACGGGCCGAGCCTGCGGCGAAGGCCGGGATGTAGAACACCGCAGCCCAGCCCATGCCGACGTAGATCGGCATGTAGAGCCACTTGGGCGCACCGATCCAGAACACCTTGAAGAGCACGCCGAGGACCGCCACGGACCAGACGAGGGCCAGCAGGCCGACGCGCTTGCCACCGTCGAGGAGCACGATGGCGAACGGCGTGTAGGAGCCCGCGATGAGCAGGAAGATGTTGGCGTGGTCGAAACGCCGCAGGAAGCCGTGCGTCCGGGGCGACCAGTGACCGCGGTGGTAGACGGCCGAGACGGTGAAGAGCAGCAGTGCGGACGCGGCGTACACGCTCGAGCCGACGCGGGTCGATGCGGTGGGCGAGAGAGCGATCAGCACGATGCCGGCGGCCAGGGTGAGCGGCGCGGAGGCGAGATGAAGCCAGCCGCGGAGGTGCGGCTTGACTTCGGCGACGGTCTCGACCCATGAGTCGACCAATGACTCCCGAGCGTCGCGTAGCGCGTCGTTCATGTTCGTTGAAGTTAGCATCGGCACCGTGGACGAGTGGAAGGAACGTGTCAGACGGCTCCTCTACCCGGCGTACGAGGCCCGGATGCTCCACGCTCTCCCCAAGGACAAGCTGCCCAAGCACGTCGGCGTGATGCTCGACGGCAACCGCCGCTGGGCGAAGGCCGTGGGCGGCGACTCGGCGCACGGCTACCGCGCCGGGGCCGCCAACATCGAGCCGCTGTTGGAGTGGTGCGACGAGGTCGGCGTCGAGGTGGTCACCCTCTGGCTGCTCTCGACCGACAACGTCAACCGGCCGTCCGAGCAGCTCGCGGGACTGTTGGGCATCATCGAGGGTGCCGTCACCGGCCTGGCGGACCAGCAACGCTGGCGGCTGCACCCGGTGGGCGCCCTCGACGTCCTGCCCGCCGCCACCGCGCAGGTGCTCAAGGACGCCGAGGACCGCACCCGGCACGTCGAGGGGATGCTGGTGAACATCGCCGTCGGGTACGGCGGCCGGCGCGAGATCGCCGACGCGGTGCGGTCGCTCCTCCAGGAGCACGCGGAGCGGGGCACCAGCCTCGAGGAGCTCGCCGAGGTCATCGACGTCGAGCACATCGCCGAGCACCTCTACACCAAGGGGCAGCCCGACCCCGACCTGGTGATCCGGACCTCCGGCGAGCAGCGGCTGGGCGGCTTCCTGCTGTGGCAGTCGGCGCAGAGCGAGTTCTACTTCTGCGAGGCGTACTGGCCGGACTTCCGCCGCGTGGACTTCCTGCGGGCCATCCGCGCCTACACCCAGCGCGACCGCCGCTACGGCACCTGAGCTCCTGACGCGTCGCTGGTCTGGCCCACTCGTCGCGCCGACATCCAACGTTCACCCCGACTTCGGGCGTGTCGCCGCGAACCGCCGGTGTGGCGTCGTACTTTCGATGCATCGGCGAGTGGGGAAGCCCGCCGTACTGGGAGGCAAGTTCGTGACGATTCGCGACCGCGCTAGGGGAGCTCTCCTCCCTGTGTGCGGGGGCCGGCACTCCGGCTCACCCACCCCTTCCCGGTCCGTCCGCGTGAACTGAGACAGGACCGGGGGCAGGAGTGCCCGCGCCGGTCGTTGAGGGGTATCCAGTGCCTCAAGCCCAGGAGAAGGCCCAGAACAAGGCGCCGAAGCGGGTCGCCGTCAGCTCCCACCGCACCTTCGTCCTCGACACCAGCGTGCTGCTCGCCGACCCCGGTGCGCTCAAGCGGTTCGCGGAGCACGAGGTGGTGCTCCCTGTCGTGGTGATCACCGAGCTGGAGGGCAAGCGCCACCACCCGGAGCTGGGCTACTTCGCCCGGTCCGCGCTGCGGATGCTCGACGACCTGCGGATCACGCACGGTCGCCTCGACGAGCCCGTACCTGTCGGAGAGGACGGCGGCACGATCCGGGTCGAGCTCAACCACACGGACCCCGCCTCGCTGCCGTCGGGCTTCCGGCTCGGCGACAACGACACCCGGATCCTCGCCGTCGCCCGCAACCTGTCCGACGAGGGGCACGCCGTCACCCTGGTCTCCAAGGACCTGCCGCTGCGCATCAAGGCCTCGGCGGTCGGCCTGGACGCCGAGGACTACCGGGGTGACGCGATCAGCGACTCCGACCCGGGCTACTCCGGCATGGCCGAGCTCGACGTCACCGCGGCGGACCTCGACGAGCTGTACGACGACGGGTCGATCGACCTGCCCGCCGCGCGCGACCTGCCCTGCCACTGCGGCCTGGTGCTGCTGTCCGACCGGGGCACGGCCCTGGGCCGCGTCGGCCCCGACAAGCAGGTACGTCTCGTCCGCGGCGACCGGGAGGCGTTCGGCATCCACGGCCGGTCCGCCGAGCAACGCGTCGCCCTGGAGATGCTGCTCGACCCGGAGGTCGGCATCGTCTCGCTCGGCGGCCGCGCGGGCACGGGCAAGTCGGCACTCGCCCTGTGCGCGGGGCTCGAGGCGACCCTGGAGCGCCGCCAGCACAAGAAGGTCGTGGTCTTCCGGCCCCTGTTCGCCGTGGGCGGCCAGGAGCTCGGGTACCTGCCGGGTTCCGAGAGCGAGAAGATGTCGCCCTGGGCACAAGCGGTCTTCGACACCCTCGGGGCCATCACCTCGCGGGAGGTGATCGACGAGGTGCTCGACCGCGGCATGCTCGAGGTGCTTCCGCTCACCCACATCCGTGGCCGGTCGCTGCACGACGCCTTCGTGATCGTCGACGAGGCGCAGTCGCTGGAGCGCAACGTGCTGCTCACCGTGCTGTCGCGGATCGGGGCCGGGTCCAAGGTGGTCCTGACCCACGACGTGGCGCAGCGCGACAACCTGCGCGTGGGCCGGCACGACGGCATCGTGGCCGTGGTCGAGAAGCTCAAGGGCCACCCGCTGTTCGCCCACGTGACCCTGACCCGCTCGGAGCGCTCGCCCATCGCTGCCCTGGTCACCGAGATGCTGGAGAACGTCACACTCTGACCTCGCGCAGGCGTCCCGCCCGCGACGGGCGGGACGCCTGTGACCTTTGTGACCAGAGGGGTGAATTGTTACGTTCACCCCTGGGGTTTTCTGGGCCGTTGTTTTGCCGTCCCTCGCCGAACCTGGGCATGGTGGCGTGATCGTTCCGTGATCTGGCGACTCGTCTCCCGCACGGAACGTCCCTTGTTCCAGCGCCACCGCAGCACCCCTGACCTGCCGTCGACACCGAGAACTTTCCCCTGTGAGCTCTTCGCACCGCGCATCCCACCGCGCCGACTCCGGCGACCGTGGCGAACGGGCGACCCCTCGTACGACGGGTGGGTCGCACCGCGGCAGCCACGCCGCACCGCGCCCGACCTCGGGACGGACGACCGGGCGACGGTTCCTGCGCAACGCGACCATCACCGGAGGGCTGGCGTCGCTGGCCACGGCTGCGGTGGTGGGGGGCGGGGTGCTGTCGGCCGGCTCGCCCGTCATCGACGCCGCCGGGGACCTGGCGGCCGCCGCGGCCTCCGGTCCGTCCGTCGCCCCGCTGAGTGCGGCCGACCTCGCTGCCCGCGCCCGGGTGCCGGTGTCGCGGTCCGACCGGCGCGACAGCGTCGACCGCGACAAGGCAGCGACCCTGGCGCAGCCCACGAGCCAGGCCATGACCGGCACCGAGAGCCTCGCGCAGGAGGACCCCCGCACGATCGCCCAGGCGCTGCTCGCGGAGTTCGGCTACGCCGCCGACCAGTTCTCGTGCCTCGACGCGCTGTGGATGAGCGAGAGCGGCTGGCGGGTCGACGCCGACAACCCGAGCTCGTCGGCGTACGGCATCCCCCAGGCGTTGCCCGGCTCGAAGATGGCCTCCGAAGGCGCCGACTGGGCGACCAACCCCGTGACCCAGATCCGGTGGGGCCTCGGCTACATCCAGGACCGCTACGGCAGCCCCTGCTCGGCGTTGTCGTTCAAGCACGGCCGCGGGTGGTACTGACCACTCGTCCGGTTTCGCGGAATCTGCCGCGCTAGACCGGTGGCGTCCTCCACGCTGGCGGACGCCACGGGGTCTCTCCTCGTGTCGCCTCGCCCCACGAGAGGAACCACGTGTCCACACGACTGCTGCGTCCGTTCGCGATGCTGGCCGCCGCCGCCACCGTTGCGGCCCTGACGGTCTCCGCGTTCGCCGCGCCCGTCCAGGCCAAGCCGCCCGTGAAGCCCGGCCCGGTGACCAACCTGGCCGTCACGCTGACCAAGCCCGCCGACAACTTCACCGTCGGTGCGACCTGGACCGCGGCCACCAACGCCACGACCTACGTCGTCGCACTCACCAACGCGACCACGGGCGCCGCCCTCGCGGGCAACACCGTCGGCGTGACCAGCTGGTCGGCGTCGGTGAACCTGACCGGCGTGACCCAGATCCGGCTGACCGTGACGCCGTACAACACGCGCTCGGGCACGGCCGCTTCCGTCACCCAGGACGTGCCCGACCTCAACGCGCCCAACGGCGCGTTCACGGTCTCGTGGGTCGACCGCACCGGCACCATCACCCAGACCGCGCTGACCGACGACGGCCCGGTGGGCCAGATCACCCGCACGGTCAGCTGGGGCGACGGCACGGCAGCCCAGGCGTGGACGGCTGGAACGAGCATCAACCACCTCTACGCCGCGGACGGCCTGTACCGCCCGACCGTCACGCTCAAGGACGGCGTCGGCAACACCCGCGTGGTGAACCTGGCGGCGATCGTCCCCGGTGACAAGACCGCTCCCGTGGGCACGTTCACCACCACCCCCGCGAAGGCCTGGCAGGTGCTGACCACGGTCTCGATCACCCAGACCTCGCTGAGCGACGACTTCAGCGCTGCGGCCGACGTGCTGCGGTGGATCAACTGGGGCGACGGAAGCGCCGTCGAGGCCTGGACTGCGTCGGTGAGCGCCAGCCACGTCTACGCCACGGCCGGTGTGTACACGCCCCAGGTCGTGCTGAAGGACGAGGCCGGCAACACCCGCGCCGTCGCGGCCGAGGCCGTCACGGTCGAGGCGGACACCGTCGTCCCCGTCGTGAAGCTGGTGCTGCCCAAGAAGGGCGTCGCCGACGAGGTCGGCTCGTGGAAGAAGCTCCTCGGTCACGCGACCGACGACAAGGGCACCGGAGTCGCGTCGGTGTCCGTGCTGGCCATCGAGAAGCGCGCCACCGGCTGGTTCTTCTTCAAGGCCACCAGCAAGACCTGGGCCGAGGCCGCGACCAAGGGCAAGGCGTGGAAGCGCGCCAAGGCCGCCGTCGTCGTGCCGACCGCGAAGGGCGACTGGGTCGTGCGGCTGACCGGGTTGCGCAAGGGCAAGCTCCTCGTCCGTGCCTCCGCCACCGACGTGGCCGGCAACGTCTCGACGCCCGTCAAACAGAAGGCGGTGCTGACCGCCCCGTGATCTCCGCCGGCCGGCTGCCTCGGACACACGGGGGTCGGTCGACCGAGCAGCCGCCGCTGACCCACCACGCTCCCGGGGTGGGTCAGCGGCAGCAGGTCAGCGACAGCAGAAGATCGTGGCCTCGCCGGGGTACTCGCGCGGCTCGTCGAACGACGGCACCCGCCAGTCCACGTCCTCACCGGACGACCGGAGGTACGCCTCGGCGATCGAGCTGTCGGCGAACACGGCCCGCGGCTGGAGGTCGCTCCGCGCGACCTCGGTGAAGTGCGCGCGCAGCTGGGCCTCACCGTTCTGCGTGCTGAAGCCGGTGACCACCGCGTCGCCCCCGGCCTCGCGACGCAGGTCGGCGAGGTGGCCGTCGCCGTTGGTGACGGCCACGAACAGACCGCCCGGTCGCAGCACGCGACGGATCTCGGCGAGCGCCCGACCGACGTCGGGGACGTGGTAGAGCATCCACAGCGCCGCGACCACGTCGAACGCCTCGTCGCCGAACGGCAGGTCCTGCACGTCGCCCTCGCGGGCGTCGATGCCGCGGGCACGGGTCAGCTCGACGAACCGCGGCGACTGGTCGATGGCGGTGAGGCGTACGCCGGGCAGCGCCGCCGCGACCCGGGCGGCGAAGCCGCCCGTCCCGGGCCCGATCTCGAGGACCCTCAGCGGCTGCTCGGCGACCACGGCGTCGAGGGCCTCGGTGGTGGGGTCGCGACCGTCGGCGGTCGGGTGCCACACCGAACGCCGGGTCTCCAGGTTGTCCTCGGTGAGGTACTGGCTGCGCACGTCCGTCGGGTCGTCGATGATCATGATGTCGTCATGCTTTCCACGTCGAGGGCCTCGTCCAGCTGGGCTTCGGTCAGGTCGCCCCGTTCGATGTGCCCGAGAGCGATGACCGTATCCCGGATGGTCGCGCCGTCGGCCAACGCCTGCTTGGCGATCTTCGCGGCGCTCTCGTAGCCGACGTACTTGTTGAGCGGGGTGACCACCGACGGGGACGACTCGGCGTAGCGGCGCATCCGCTCGCGGTCGGCGGTGATGCCGTCGACGCACTCGGCGAGCAGGCGGCTGGTGCTGGCCAGCAGCCGCTCGGACTCGAGGATGTTGCGTGCGATCACCGGCAGCATCACGTTCAGCTCGAACGAGCCCGAGGCGCCCGCGAACGCGATCGCCGCGTCGTTGCCGATCACCTGGGCGCAGACCATCAGCGTCGCCTCGGGGATGACCGGGTTGACCTTGCCGGGCATGATGCTCGACCCCGGCTGGAGGTCGGCCAGGTGGATCTCGGCCAGGCCCGTGGTCGGGCCGCTGGCCATCCAGCGCAGGTCGTTGCAGATCTTCACCAGCCCGACGGCGTAGGTGCGGAGGACGCCGCTCAGCTCGACGATCGCGTCGCGGCCCCCCTGGGCCTCGAAGTGGTCGCGGGCCTCGGTGAACTGCTCGCCGGTGGCCTCGTTGAGGCGCGCGATCGTCTGCTCGGCGAACCCGGCGGGCGCGTTGATGCCGGTGCCGACCGCGGTTCCACCCAGCGGAAGCTCCCGCACGCGAGGAAGCGCGGCCTCGATGCGCTCGCGGGCGCGGTCGACGACGGCGGCGTACCCGCCCAGCTCCTGGCCGAGCATCACCGGCGTCGCGTCCATCAGGTGCGTACGTCCGGACTTCACGGCGTCGGCGTACTCGACGCTCTTGGCCCTCAGCGAGTCGTGCAGCCGGGCGATGCCGTCGAGGAGGTCGCGGGTGCCGAGCACGGCGGCGACGTGGATGGCGGAGGGGAAGGTGTCGTTGGAGGACTGCGCGGCGTTCACGTGGTCGTTGGGATGCACCTCGACGCCCTCCCGCTGGGCGAGAGTGGCGATGACCTCGTTGACGTTCATGTTGGTGCTGGTGCCCGAGCCGGTCTGGAAGACGTCGATCGGGAACTGGTCGTCGTGCTCGCCGTCAGCGATCTGCCCGGTGGCCTCGGTGATGGCGTCCGCCTGCTCGGTCGGTCAGGGTCCCGAGCACGGCGTTGGTGCGCGCGGCTGCCGCCTTGATGTGGGCCAGCGCGTGGATGAGCGCCGGCTCGAGCGGCTGCCCGCTGATCGGGAAGTTCTCGACGGCCCGCTGGGTCTGCGCCTGCCACAGGGCGTCCCGCGGGACCCGGACCTCGCCCATGGAGTCGTGCTCGGTGCGGTACTCGGCTGGGGAGTCGTTCACGCCGTCGAAGGTACCCGCGCGAGGTGAAGCCAGTACTGCTCGGCCCGGCCCTGGAGGTCGACGTCGTACGCCGTCGCCTCGGCCTCGTCGAACACCTCGGCCATCGCGTCGTGCAGGCCCTGGTCGTGGGCGGCGGACCAGATCACGCAGACGCCATGCGGCCGCAACGCCCGTCGCGTCGTGCGCAGCAAGGCAGGGCCGTAGAGGGCGGAGTTGGCGTCGTGGACGAGGTACCCGGGGCCGTTGTCCACGTCGAGCAGCACCAGGTCGAACACGTCCTCGGCCCCTGCGATGACGTGGGCGACGTCGTCGACCCGGACCTCCACCCTGGGGTCGTCGAGGAGCCCGGGCCCGTGCGGGACGGTCCCGTCGCGCAGCCACCCGACCAGCGCGGGCTCGATCTCGGCGACGACCACCCTCCGTACCCGCGTGTCGGCCAGCACCTCGGCCAGCGTGAACCCGAGACCCAGGCCGCCGACCAGCACGCTGCCCGGCGCCTCGTGCCGCGCCAGCGCCTCGCGGGCCAGCGCCCGCTCGCTCGTCGTCTCCCGGGTGTCCATCACGAACACCCCGTTGGCCCGCAGCTCCAGCGTCGTCGACCCGTCCGGTTCCGGTCCGCTGCCTGAGTACGAGCTCCCCGCGCTGCGACTCCGCCCGCGCCACCTCCTCCACGCCCCCCATCCTCCTGACGTTGTCGGCAGTACCTCAGTCGAAGATCTCGCTGAGCCAGGACTCCTTGCGCTTCTTCTGGTACTTGCCCGGGCCGGTGTAGTGGTCGCCGGAGGCTGCGTACCTGGGGGCGGGGGCCTGCTGGGGCTGCGCAGGCGGGTTCGCCCAAGCGCTCTGCTCGGAGGCGGACCGCTCGATGATCTTGTCCAGCTCGCCTCGGTCGAGCCAGACGCCTCGGCACTGCGGGCAGTAGTCGATCTCGATCCCGCTGCGCTCGCTCATCACCAGCGTGGTGTGGTCGGTCGGGCACTGCATGGAGACACTTCCCCTCGTCGACGTCTTTCCCCCACCAACGGGACGCGACCCGCGAGGGTTCCTCAGCCGTCCGACCGCACGCGGATCCCGGAGAGCGGGACGGTGACCGTGCCACCCGGGTCGGTGAAGAAGTCGTTCCCCTTGTCGTCGACGACGATGAACGCCGGGAAGTCCTCGACCTCGATCTTCCAGACGGCCTCCATGCCGAGCTCGGCGTACTCGAGCACCTCGACCGACCGGATGCAGTCCTGGGCCAGCCGCGCGGCCGGCCCGCCGATCGACCCGAGGTAGAACCCTCCGTGCTCCTGGCACGCGGCCGTCACGACCTTCGACCGGTTGCCCTTCGCCAGCATCACCTTCGAGCCGCCCGCGGCCTGGAACTGCTCCACGTACGAGTCCATCCGCCCGGCCGTCGTCGGCCCGAACGAGCCGCTGGCCATCCCGGTCGGCGTCTTGGCGGGTCCGGCGTAGTAGACGGCGTGGTCGCGCAGGTACGACGGCATCTCCTCGCCCGCGTCGAGCCGCTCCTTGATCTTCGCGTGGGCGATGTCGCGGGCAACCACGAGCGGTCCCGTCAGCGACAGCCGCGTCTTGACCGGGTGCCGGGAGAGCTCGGCCAGGATGTCGGACATCGGCCGGTTCAGGTCGATGCCCACCACCGAGCCACCCGCGATGTCCTCGGCGACCCCGGCGTCGGGCATGTACTGCGCGGGGTCGGTCTCCAGCTGCTCCAGGTAGACACCGGACGACGTGATCTTGCCGAGCGCCTGCCGGTCCGCCGAGCAGGAGACCGCCAGCGCCACCGGGCACGAGGCACCGTGCCGCGGCAGGCGCACGACCCGGACGTCGTGGCAGAAGTACTTGCCGCCGAACTGCGCCCCGATCCCGAACGACTGCGTCAGCTTGAACACCTCCTCCTCGAGCTCGAGGTCGCGGAACCCGTGCGCCGACAGGGATCCCGACGTCGGGAGGTTGTCGAGGTAGTGCGCCGAGGCGTACTTCGCGGTCTTCAGCGCGAACTCCGCCGACGTGCCGCCGATGACCACGGCCAGGTGGTACGGCGGGCAGGCGGCCGTGCCCAGCGAGCGGATCTTCTCGTCGAGGAAGGAGAGCATCCGCTTCGGGTTCAGGACGGCCTTCGTCTCCTGGTAGAGGAAGGACTTGTTGGCCGAGCCGCCGCCCTTGGCCATGAAGAGGAACTTGTACTCCGGCCCGTGCTCACTGTCCGATGGCGTCGAGTACAGCTCGATCTGCGCGGGCAGGTTGGTCCCGGTGTTCTTCTCCTCCCACATGGTGACCGGCGCGAGCTGGGAGTAGCGGAGGTTGAGCTTGGTGTACGCGTCGTACACACCGAGCGAGATGGCCTCCGCGTCGTCGGCGCCGGTGACGACACCCTCCGACTTCTTGCCCATCACGATCGCCGTGCCGGTGTCCTGGCACATCGGCAGCACGCCACCCGCGCTGATGTTGACGTTCTTCAGCAGGTCGAGCGCCACGAACCGGTCGTTGCCAGACGCCTCCGGGTCGTCGATGATCCGCCGCAGCTGGGCCAGGTGCGCGGGCCGCAGGTAGTGCGCGATGTCGTGCATGGCCTCGGCCGTCAGCTGTCGGATCGCCTCCGGAGCCACCTGGAGGAAGGTGCGTCCGCCGGCCTCGAACGTCGAGACGCCCTCGGCCGTCACCAGCCGGTACGGCGTCCGGTCCTCGCCGAGGGGAAGCAGGTCGGAGTAGCGGAACTCGGGATCAGCAGCAGCCACGGATCGCACGTTAGTCCAGACTGGATGTCGTGCGGTCGTACGCCCTCCTCGTGCACCCGTCGGCCAACCGCGTGTACGCCGAGACCTCGGCCGCGCTCACCGTCGCCGAGCTCGGGGTGCTGGCACGCACCCGCCTCGCCGGCCGGCTGGAGGCGGCGGAGCCGACCGTCATCGCCGGCGTGCGGTACGTGACGTTCGCCGCCGAGCCGGCCGACGGCGACCTCGCCCTGCTGGGCGACGTCTCCACCGCGATGGCGCTGTACGAGCGGGACGGCGAGGCGTTGCGGCCGGTCGAGCTGCCGCGCCGCGACCGGTTCGACGACGACCTGCTGACCATCCTCAAGTACCCAGGCAAGACCAACCAGGTCTTCACCAAGCTGCTGCTCAACGTCACCGTGTGGTCGGGCAGCGCGAACTCGGGTTCCGATCGCCCGCTGCGCGTGCTCGACCCGATGTGCGGGCGCGGCACCACCCTCAACCAGGTGCTGATGAACGGCTGGCACGCGGCCGGGCTCGACCTGGACGAGCGGGACTTCGACACGTACTCCGCGTTCCTGCGCACCTGGCTGAAGGCCAAGCGGCTCAAGCACGAGGCTGACGTCACGCCCGTCCGGCGTGAGGGCGCCAAGCTCGGGCGCCGGCTGCACGCCGAGATCGGGCCGACCAAGGAGGAGTGGAAGGCCGGGGCCGCGCTCACCGTCGAGTACGTCAACACCGACACCCTGAACACGCGGGCCGTGCACAAGGCGGCGTCGATGGACGCGATCGTGACGGACGCGCCGTACGGCGTCCAGCACGCCAGCCGCAACGGTGGCCGGCTGACGCGGAGTCCCCTCGACCTGTTGCGCGAGGCCGTGCCGGGCTGGGTCGACGTGCTCCGCCCCGGCGGCGCCCTGGGCATCGCCTGGAACACTCACGTGGCCGCGAGGGAGGACGCCCTGACGCTGCTCGCCGACGCCGGCCTCGAGGTCCTCGACGACGGCGCCTACCGCGCCTTCCCGCACCGCGTCGACCAGGCGATCCAGCGGGACGTGCTGGTCGCTCGGCGGCCGGTTTAGGCTGTGGGCATGTCGATGGACAGGCACGACCCCGCTCAGCTGAGGGTCTCCGACGACGACCGTCACAAGGTCGCGGAGATCCTCCGCCAGGCGGCCGGTGACGGGCGCATCGACTTCGAGGAGCTCGACGAGCGTCTCGAGGCGACCTACGCCGCGAAGACGTACGCCGACCTCGTCCCCATCACCGTCGACCTGCCGAGCCACCAGGCCAGCAACCCACCCGTGCCGCGGCGAGAGACCACGCCGGCCACCACCAGCCACCAGTCGTCGTTCGCGGTGATGGGGGAGTGCAAGCGGCAGGGCGCCTGGCTGGTGCCGGCGAGCCACACGGCGTTCACCTTGATGGGCAGCGTCACGCTCGACCTGCGCGGCGCGACCTTCGCCGAGCCCGACATCACCATCACCGCCAACGCGATCATGGGCGAGGTCAAGGTCATCGTCGACGCGGGCACCAACGTCGTCGTCAGCGGTGTCCCGATCATGGGCGAGTTCCACCAGGCCAAGGACAAGGTCGCCCCCCAGCTCGGCCCCGAGGCCCCGATCGTGCGCGTGAAGGGGATGGCCCTGATGGGCAGCGTCACCGTCCAGCGCCTCCCACCCCCGGGCACGCCCAAGAAGATCCTCGGCACGTACTGATCGAACTGCGGTCACCGTGAGAGATCAGCGCACGGTGACCACGGGACTCACCACCCACGGGCCGGAACGGTGGCCGGAGCGGCGACACGGCGCTGCCGCTGTCACCGCGCAGGCCGACGATCCCGACCCAAGCCCGCTGCAGGCGAATAGGCCGCCGCAGGCGACGTCAGACGAGCTCCGCTCGGACGAGCGTCACGGTCTCCGGCCGCATCCGCGGCATCCAGAACCCCCGCGTCGCGAGGACGGCGCCGCTCACGGGGCGCCCGCCGGTCGGGCCGGTCCGTGGCGGCGGCGCCGACATGCTCGTCTCCCGCTCGGCGACCGGGCCCTCCCAGGCGAGGGCGTAGTCACGGTCCCGTGCGAGGCCGGGCACCCGGACCTGGACGCCACGGTTGTGCACCGACTCGTCGAGCTGCACGTGGGCGACCAGGGCTGACTCGCGGTCCACCGCGACGACCCCGTGCAACAGCACCGCCGGGTCGCTGGACTCGGGCCGGACGACGCGTCCGGAGTGCAGCAGCGGGCGGAGCCGCTTGAAGCGGGCGATCCAGTCGGCGAGCGAGACGAGCTCCGCCGGCGAGGCCTCGGTGAGGTCCCACTCGATGCCGAACGCCCCGAAGAGAGCCGTCGCGGCCCGGAAGTCGAGGGGCAGGGTCCGGTGGGTGCTGTGCGTCGTGGTCGCGGAGACGTGCGCACCGACGTACTCCGGCGCCACCAGCTGGGTGGTCCACCGCTGGATCGACTGGCGCGCCAGGGCGTCGGTCATGTCCGAGGTCCACACCCGCTGCACCCGCTCGAGGACGCCGAGGTCGATGCGACCACCGCCCGAGGCGCAGGACTCCCAGGCGACATCGGGGTGCGCCGCACGCAGCCGGTCGAGGAGGTCGTAGAACGCGAGGGTCTGGGCGTGCACCGCCGGTGCGCCGCCGCGGGCACCCGAGCCCGCTTCGAGCAGATCGCGGTTGTGGTCCCACTTCACGTAGTCGATGGCGTGCTCGGAGAGCACCGCGTGCACCCGGTCGAAGAGGTGGTCGACGACCTCGGGGCGCGTCAGGTCGAGGACCTGCTGGTTGCGGTGCAGCAGCGGTGTCCGTGCCTCGCCGGCCGACAGGATCCACTCCGGGTGCTCGCGGAAGAGGTCGGAGTCCGGGTTGACCATCTCCGGCTCGAACCAGAGCCCGAACTCCATCCCCAGCCCGCGCACGTGCTCGATGAGCGGGTCCAGCCCGTCGGGCCACACCTGCTCGTCGACCATCCAGTCGCCGAGGCCGGCGGTGTCGTCGCGTCGGTCGTGGAACCAGCCGTCGTCGAGCACGAACCGCTCCACGCCCACGCTCGCGCCCCGGTCGGCGATCTGCCGCAACCGGTCGAGGTCGTGGTCGAAGAAGACCGCCTCCCAGACGTTCAGGACCACCGGCTGGTGCGTCGGGTGGGCGTCGAGCGACCGCTGGTAGCTCGTGCCAGACGGCCGCGAGCCCGTCGAGGCCACCGTCCGACGCCGCCACGTACACCCAGGGGGAGACGTACGACGTCCCGGGCGGCAGCACCACCTCGCCCGGCAGCAGCAGCTCGCCACCGCCGATGGTCGCGCCGTGGGCGGCCGTGCGCTCGACCCGCAGCACCGAGTTGCCGCTCCAGCCGACGTGCACGCCGACCACGCTGCCGCGCGTGGTGGAGAACCCGGCCGTCCCCGCCACCACCATGGTGGCCGCGTCCAGCCCGGGACGACCGCCCAGGCCCTCGCGCAGCCAGAGTCCGTCGTCGACGGTGTGCCGTTGCGGGGTGCGCTCGCGCTCGTGACGGCCGGTGAAGTCGAGCAGGTCGACATGGTCGTCCGCGAGGGGCAGCACGATCTCCAGGCCGTCGACCACGTACGCGCCCTCGCCGACGTTGGTCACGGTGGCCCGGCCGCGCAGGCCGCCGCCGACGACCGCCTCCAGCTCGTAGACCAGCGCCAGGCCGGCGGCCCGGTCCTCGGCCCGGACGACGAGCAGGGTGTCGTCGACGTCGCGGCCGGTCGGGCGGAACCACGTCGTCCACGCGCCTCCGTCGACGCGATGGCCGCGCAGGTGCGGACGGGTGAACCGGCCCCGCGCGTGCTCGCCCAGGAGCGGGAGGCCGGGGCCGTTGGCGACCACCCTGAAGCCGTCGGCGTCCTCAGCTCGGTCGGTCGCGCCGAGCCACGAGACCACGGGCAGGGCGTCGTCGACGTCGACGAGGGTGACGGCGGTGCGTGGGTCGGCGCCGAGAGGGCGCGGGAACAGCATGGGAAAGGCCTCCCCAGGAGTTGGGCGACGACGGGTGGGTCAAGCAGGACGCCCGGGCAGCGGGGCTGCCCGGGCGTCCGACGTGCTTGCGGTGGCGGCCGCGTCAGCCCTTGACGGCGCCCGCCGTCATGCCGCGGACGAAGAACCGCTGCATGGCCAGGAACACGATGACCGGCAGGATGATGACGATGAACCCGCCGGCGGTGGTGAGCTCCCAGCCCTGACCGACGCTGGTGCGGAGACCGGCGAGGGCCACCGTCACGGGCTCGTTCGTGCCAGGACCGATGAACACCAGCGCGACCAGGAGGTCGTTCCACACCCAGAGGAACTGGAAGATCGCGAACGACGCCAGCGCGGGCACCGACATCGGCAGGATCAGCTGGAAGAACGTCTGGAAGTGGCTGGCCCCGTCGATCTTGGCCGACTCGATCACGGTCTTGGGCAGCGTGGCCATGTAGTTGCGCAGGATGTAGATGGCCAACGACATGCCGAACCCGATGTGGGCGAGCCACACCGCCGGGAACGTGCCGTTCATGCCCAGGTTCGCGTAGATCTTCAGCATCGGCACGAAGGCGACGTAGTTCGGCACCACGAGCAGGCTGACGATCGTGAGGAACAGGACGTCGCGACCCGGGAACTCCATGAACGTGAACGCGTAGGCCGCGAAGGCCGCGATCAGGATCGGGATGAACGTCGCGGGCAGGGCGATCGCCAGGCTGTTGATGAAGGCGTTGCCCCATGTTCGAGTTTTCCCAAGCACGGGTTGTAGTTGTCGAACGTCAGGTTGCCGAGGTTCGACCGGGGTGGGTGAAGACCTCCCACCAGCCGGTGCCGTTGGCGTCGTCGAGCGGTCGGAACGAGGTCACCAGGGTGCCGATGATCGGCACCATCCACAGCACGCAGAGCGCCGTGAGGAAGATCTTGGTGCCCCAGCCTGCCTTGGCCGGGTTGGGGTCGTTGCCCATGGCCTTCTTCGCGCTGACCTTGGGGGTGGTGTCGGTGACCGTGGTCGCGGGGAAGGTCATGCGTTGGCCTCCTCGGCCTTGAAGTGCCGCACCTGGTACCACATGATCGGGATCACGGCGATCATCAGGATCACCACGATCGCCGCGGCGGCACCGTTGTTGAAGTTGGTGCTGAGCTGGTTCCAGAACTCGTTGCCGAGCACGTTGGTGTTGAAGTTGCCGTTGGTCATCACGTAGACGATGTCGAAGACCTTCATCACGCCGATGAGTCACCGTGATGAACACCGTGATGATCGTGCCCTTGATCTGCGGCACGACCACCTTGAAGAAGATCTGTCGCTCGTTGGCGCCGTCGATGCGCGCCGCCTCGAGCGTGTCACCCGGCACGCCCTTGACAGCCGCGGAGAGCAGCACCATCGCGAACCCGACCTGGGACCAGAGCAGCACCACCATCAGCAGCAAGCTGTTGAAGTGGTACTCGCTCTGCTGCAGCCAGGCCACCGGGTCCACGCCGAAGACGCCGAGCGTGGCGTTCATCAGACCGATCTGCGGCTGGCCCGCCGGCGCGGCGTAGTAGACGAACCGCCAGATCGTCGCCGCACCGACCATGCTGATCGCCATCGGCAGGAAGATGACCGTCTTGGACAGCTTCTCGCCGCTGGGCCCGAGCCGGTCGGCCAGGGTGGCGATCGCCAGGCCGAGGATGACGGTCGCCGCCGGCACGATGAGGATCCACAACAACGTGTTGAAGATCGTGTCCTGGAAGCCGGGATCGGTGAGCAGGTCGTCGTAGTTCTGGAGGCCGACCCACTCGGTCGAGGACCGGTCCTTGAAGCTGTTGATGACCGTCAGGATCGCGGGGTAGACGAGGTAGACGACGATCGCTGCGAAGGCGGGGAGGATGTACAGGTAGGGCTTGACCGGCGCTCCTCCCACTTGTCGGGGAGCACCTCGGCGATCTTGTTGAGCGCGTAGAAGAGGAGCAGGGCGGCGCCGATGCCGATCACGACGGTGATCAGGGCGGTCAGGCCTTTGCCAGCCATGGGCGAACCTTTCTCGCAAGCGGGGCGTGGGTCCTAGAAGAGCACCGCCGGGGGCGCGGGCGCTAGACCCGCACCCCCGGCGACGATGTGTGCTGACGCGCTAGGTCAGCTGGAAGGCCAGCTGGCGTCGATGTTGCTCAGCGCGGTGTCCAGGTCCTCCTGGCCGCTGATCCACGCGGTCATGTCCTGCCAGAACGTGCCGGCGCCGACCTCGCCCGGCATCTGGTCGGAGCCGTCGAACAGGAAGGACGACGACTTGCTGAGGATCTCGGCGTAGCTGCGCGTCAGATCGTTCTGGTAGAGGGACGCGTCGAAGTCCGTGTGCGGCGAGATGAACGAGCTGGAGCCCGCTGCGTCGTTGCCGATGTCGGTCTCGGCGAGCGCGGCCATCACGGTCTTGGCGTTCGCGCTGTCGCTCAGGAGCATGGCCAGGTCGCCACCACCGATGACCGGGTTCTCGCCACCGGCCGTCGGCCGGCGGGAAGCCCATGACGCCGACGTTGGCGTCGAGGTCGCGACAGGATCTCCTCGGGGAAGAACCCGGTGATGAACGAGCCCTGGTTGTACATCCAGCAGCCGGGCTTCGCGTCGAACATCGGGTTGCCCGCGGTGCCGAAGTTGGTGCTCGCGATCGCCTCGCGCCCACCGAGCACGTTGCCGTCGGTGAACATCAGGGTCTCGAACTCATCTGCCGCCTGACGTACCTCGGGTGAGTCGAACTTGACCTCGTTGGTCACCCACTTGTTGTAGACGTCGACTCCGTTGTACTTGGCGACGAGCGTCTCGAACCAGTCGGTCGCCGGCCAACCGGTGGCGGTGTCGGACTCGATGCCCATGCACCACGGGGTGTTGCCGTCGGCCTTGATCTGCTCGGTCAGCGCGTTGAGGTCGTCGATGGTGGCCACCTCGGTCGGGTAGCCGGCCTCCTCCCACGCCTTCTTCGGGTAGAAGATCAGGCCCTTGACGTTGGCCGAGACGAGCATGCCGTAGAGCTTGTCGTCCACCGTGCCGGCCTCGAGGCTTCCGGGCACCATGCTCTTCTCGAGCGCGGTCATGTCGACCACGTCGTCGAGCGGCTGGGCCGCGTCACGCGAGACGATGTCCTTGACGACACCGGGCTGCGGGATGAACGCGATGTCCGGGGTGTCGTTGGCCTGGATCTTGGTCATGATCAGCTGGTTGATGTTCTCGACCTTCTGCCAGTCGACCTTGACGTCGCCGCCGAGCTTCGCCTCGAGGGACTTCAGCAGGCCGTCCTGGACGGGCTGGTCCACGCTGCTCCAGATGGTGACGGTGTCGCTGTCGGAGCCGCCGCCGTCATCACCACCGCAGGCGGTCAGGCCCAGCGAGGCGGCGAGCGCCGCGACGCCGAGCAGTGTCGTGCTCTTCTTGACGGGGGATCGCATCCTGGGAGTTCTCCTCGTGTGTTGCGGCGGCGCTTCCGAGCGGGTCCGTCCAGAAGCACCTCGATGGGACTGCCGATTCGTGCCTTCATGTGATAGACCTCACTGCTGAAACGAATCAGCAGGATCATTGCCGCGTGACTGGCGGGTGTCAAGCAACGATCCAGAAACATCACGGCCGCCGGTTGTTCACTCATCCGCGCGAATTGGCTCGATCCAAGTGCTGATTCCGAAGACCCGAATCGGGCACGGGAGGCTGGCAGGTGGCGAGGTCGAGCAAGCCGACCCTGAGCGACGTGGCGGCCCGTGCCGGCGTGTCCGCGACGACCGCGTCCTACATCCTCAACGGGCGCACCCTCGAGATGCGGATCTCCAGCGACACCGAGCAGCGCGTCCGTCGGGCCGCCACCGACCTGGCGTACCGGCCCAACCGCAGCGCCCGTAACCTGCGCACGGCCTCGACCTCGACGATCGGCATGATCTCGGACCTGATCGCCGGGGGTCACGTGTCCAGCCACCTGTTGACCGGGGCCAACGAGGCGGCCCAGGAGCTCGCCCACCTGGTGGTGATCGGCGAGAGCGGTGGTCAGCCGGGCCTCGAGTCCAGTCTCATCGAGGAGATGATCGCCCGCCAGGTCGACGGCATCATCTACGCCACCCTCGCCGCACGATCGGTCACGGTGCCGCGCGACCTGTTCGGCCAGCGGGTCGTGCTGCTCAACTGTGTCGACCCGCGGGCAGACCTCCCGTCGGTGATGCCGGACGACGTGATGGGCGGCCGGGTGGCGGCGCAGGCCCTGCTCGACGCGGGCGTCCACGAGGCGATCTACGTCGTCGGCGAGGACCCGGACGACCTGGTGGTCGCCGGCCCGGCGCGGCTCGAGGGGGTGCACCAGACCATGAGTGCGGCCGGTCTCGAGCTCGCGGGGACGGTGGCGTGCACGTGGGCGGTGACGCCGGCGTACGACGCCGTCTCGGCCCTGCTGGCCGGCGGGGTCCGGCCCCGGGGCCTGATCTGCCTCAACGACCGGGTGGCGATGGGCGTCTACCAGGCGCTGACCGAGTACGGGCTGGGGGTGCCGCACGACGTCGCGGTCGTCTCCTTCGACGGGTCCGAGCTGGCCGCGTGGCTGCGACCCCGCCTGGCGTCGGTGGCCCTGCCCTTCGCCGCGATGGGCCGGCGAGCGGTCGAGATCCTGCTCGACCCCGCGTACGAAGGTCCGCGCCACGTCGCGCTGCCCATGCGGCTCGAGCCCGGTGGTTCCCTGCCCACGGTGGCGCGCGGGTTGACACCGCCCGTAGCGTGACACGGGTCACTTCACTACGGATCGTCCGGCACGTACCTGCCGGTGAAGGAGTTGGACAGACATGGCAACAGTGACCTTCGAGAAGGCACAGCGGTGGTACCCGGGCAACGACAAGCCCACGGTCCCCGGCATCGACCTCGAGATCGGCGACGGCGAGTTCATGGTTCTCGTCGGCCCCTCGGGGTGCGGCAAGTCCACGACCCTGCGGATGCTCGCGGGGCTCGAGGAGATCAACGGCGGCAAGATCTTCATCGGTGACCGCGACGTCACCAACGTCGCACCCAAGGACCGCGACATCGCGATGGTGTTCCAGAACTACGCGCTCTACCCGCACATGACCGTCGCCGACAACATGGCGTTCGCCCTCAAGATGGCGAAGGTGCCCGCCGAGGAGCGCGAGAAGCGCGTCCAGGAGGCGGCCAAGATCCTCGGCCTGACGGAGTTCCTCGAGAGGAAGCCGAAGGCGCTCTCGGGTGGTCAGCGTCAGCGCGTCGCCATGGGCCGGGCCATCGTCCGCAGCCCGCAGGTGTTCTGCATGGACGAGCCGCTCTCCAACCTGGACGCGAAGATGCGGGTGCAGACGCGCACCGACATCGCCAAGCTGCAGTCCGACCTGGGCGTCACCACGGTCTACGTGACCCACGACCAGGTCGAGGCCATGACGATGGGTGACCGCGTCGCGGTGATGAACCTCGGCGAGCTCATGCAGGTCGACACCCCGCTGAACCTCTACGACAAGCCGGTCAACCTGTTCGTCGCCGGCTTCATCGGCTCGCCGCAGATGAACCTGATCCAGGCGCGCTCCAAGGAGGGCAAGGCCCAGATCGGCGACTACCTGGTGCCGGTCGACCCGGCCGCATCCCAGCAGCTCGGCGAGGGCCACGCCAACATCACCGTCGGGGTCCGCCCCGAGGCATGGCGCCTGGTCAGCGAGGGCGAGGGCGGCCTGCCCGTCGACGTGACGGTCGTCGAGGAGCTCGGCGCCGACGGCTTCGTCTACGGCAACTGTGACGTAGAAGGCACGCCCTCCAACATCATCGTCCGGGTCAGCGGACAGGGTCGCATCGCCAAGGGTGACCGCATCTACGTCACGACCGACCCGAAGAGCGTGCACGTCTTCGACACCGACACCGGCGAGCGCCTCTCGGACTGATTGCCGAGTCGGCGCTTCTGCCGACCAGTACGGCCTCGAGTCGGCGCATCTGCAGGTGAACAACCTGCAGATGCGCCGACTCGCGCACGTGGAGACCTGCAGATGCGCCGACTCGGCGTCAGGCGCGGTCGGCGGTGCGGCGGATGCCGTCGGCGAAGGTCTCGAACAGGGCCGGCGGAAGGTCGTGACCCATGCCGTCCACGAGCAGCAGCTCGGCTCCCGGGATCGCCGCCGCGGTGGCGCGGCCGCCGGAGGGGTGCACCATCCGGTCGGCGGTGCCGTGCACCACCAACGTCGGCACGCGGACCGCGTGCAGCCGCTGGGTGCGGTTCTCCTGGGTGGTGACGGCCACCATCTGCCGCAGCACGCCGCCGTTGGACCAGCCGCGGTCGAAGGTCTCGTGGGCCTTGGTCAGCACCGACTCGGGGTCGTTGGGGTAGAGCGGGGAGCCGATCAGGTTCCAGATCGCGGCGCTGCCCTCGGCGTACGCCGTGCGGCCGCGGCCCCGCCTCGCGATCAGCACCGGCAGCAGGCGCGGGTGCTGCCACCCGACCGAGCGCTTGCCCGTCGTGGACATGATGCTCGTCAGCGACCTCACGCGACGCGGCTGCTCGATGGCCATCGTCTGGGCGATCATCCCGCCCATCGACACCCCGGCGACGTGGGCCGACTCGAGGCCGAGGTGGTCGAGGAGCGCGAACGCGTCGGCCGCCATGTCCGCGAGGCCGTACGGCGTCCGCACGTGCCGTCCCGAGAACGCCCGGACCAGCATGGTCCTGCTCACCCGACCGGCCACCTTGGTGGACCGGCCGGTGTCGCGGTTGTCGTAACGGATGACGTAGAAGCCGCGCCCGGCCAGCATCCGGCACAGGGCCGGGTCCCACCAGGTCATCGGGCCGCCGAGGCCCATCACGAGCAGGAGCGGCTCGTCGTCGGGGTCGCCGAACGTCTGGTAGCAGAGCTCGACTCCCGGCGCGCCGGGGGCGAAGAGCTCGCTCGAGACCGCGATGTCGGTCTCGGAGGGATCTCTCCGCTGCTCCGCCACCATGTCGACCATCCAAGCATTCGACGTGTCAAACGGTTACCTCTGGGTAACCTTGTCGGTGTGACAGCAACGCCGCTGGCGCCGTGGCTGACCCCGGAGGGCTTCTCCGCCCCGCGGGTCGGGGCCATGCTGCGCGAGGCGAGTGCGTTCGCCGAGGCGGGCCGCTTCGCGGTCGGTGCTCTGGAGCGTCGGCGCTCGCGGCGACGGTCGTCGTACGCCGGCCCGGTCGCCGTGCGGCACGCGACGCCGGTCATCCTGGTCCCCGGCTTCCTGGCGGGCGACAGCACGCTGGCCCCGATGGCGCGGGTGCTGCGAGAGGAGGGCTACCGCACCTACCGTTCCTCGATCCACGTCAACGCCGGCTGCACCCTCAACGCCGCCGCCCAGCTGGAGAGCCGGCTCGAGTCGATCTCCCTGCGCCGCGGGACCCGGGTCCAGATCGTCGGGCACAGCCTCGGCGGGATGCTCGCCCGCGGCCTGGCCGTACGCCGGCCCGACCTGGTGGCCGGCATCGTCACCCTGGGCAGCCCCATGCTGGCGCCGGGCGCGCACCACGCGTCGCTGACCCGGAGCGTGGAGATGCTCGTCCGGCTCAGCCGGGCCGGGTGGCCCGGCCTGATGTCGGAGGACTGCGTGGCCGGTGACTGCGCCCGGCAGAGCTTCGACGAGAGCCGGCAGCCGCTGCCGCCCGACGTCGGGTTCACCGCGATCTACTCCAGGCGCGACGGCATCGTCGACTGGCGTGCCTGCGTCGACCCGCTCGCGACGCCGGTCGAGGTCACCGCCTCGCACGCCGGCCTGGCCTTCGACCCGCGGGTGATCGCCGAGGTGCTGAAGGCGTTGGACACTTCCTCGCTGGTCGAGGAGGTCGCGCAGCGACCGTCACGAGACCCCGTGACGGGACAGCACACCGGTACCCAGGTTTCGTGACAGGCGCTAGCGCGCCTTCCTCAACCAGCGGCGGCCGGGACTATCTCTCGTAGTCGATCTCGGAGAACTCGCGGAGCTTCTCGAAGCGGTGCTCGGCGGTGATCTGGCGGATGGTGCCGCTGCGCGAGCGCATCACCAGCGAGTGCGACACCGCGCCCTGGGAGCGGAAGTGCACGCCCTTCATCAGCTCGCCGTCGGTGATGCCGGTGGCCACGAAGAAGCAGTCCTCGCTGGTGACGAGCTGGTCGGTCGTCAGGATGGTGTCGGGGTCGAGGTCGTGGCCGGCGTCGAGGGCACGCTGGCGTTCCTCGTCGTCCTTGGGCCACAGCCGGGCCTGGATCACGCCGCCGGTGCACTTCATCGCGCAGGCCGCGATGATGCCTTCGGGGGTGCCGCCGATGCCGAGCAGCAGGTCGACACCGGTGTCGGGGCGGGCGGCCATGATCGCGCCGGCGACGTCGCCGTCGGGGATGTACTTGATGCGGGCCCCGGTGGCGCGGATCTCCTCGACGAGCCCGGTGTGCCGGGGCCGGTCCAGCACCACGACGGTGACGTCGTGCTCGTGCATGTCCTTGGCCTTCGCGACGGCGTGGATGTTCTCGGCGACCGACTTCCTGATGTCGACCACGTCGGCGGCCTCGGGGCCGGTGACCAGCTTCTCCATGTAGAACACGGCCGAAGGGTCGAACATCGTGTGCCGCGGGGCGACGGCCATCACCGCGATGGCGTTGTTCATCCCCTTCGCCGTCAGCGTCGTGCCGTCGATCGGGTCGACCGCGACGTCGCACTCGGGGCCGGTGCCGTCGCCGACCTCCTCGCCGTTGAAGAGCATCGGGGCGTTGTCCTTCTCGCCCTCGCCGATGACGACGGTGCCCCGCATCCCGACCGAGCTGATCATGTAGCGCATCGCGTTGACCGCCTGCTGGTCTGCGTCGTTCTTGTCGCCCCGGCCCACCCATCGCGCGGCCGCCATGGCGGCCGCCTCCGTGACGCGGACCAGTTCGAGGGCCAGGTTCCGGTCAGGACGGTTCGGGTTGCTCATGACCGGATCCTAGTGACCCGGCCCGGTCAGTGGCTGACCAGCGCCAGCGCGCCGACCGCTCCCAGCAGGCTGACGGGCGTCACCAGCAGCGAGACCCGGTGGAACTCCCACATCGTCGGTCGCCGGCCGTTCCGGACCAGCGTCCGGCGCCAGAGCAGGTTGGCCAGCGACCCGGTGTAGGTCAGCCCCGAGCCGATGTTCAGCCCGAGCAGCGCCGCCAGCACCGCGGTCGTGCCCAGCGGTGCCAGCATCGGCACGAGCAGAAGGGTGGCCGAGAGGTTCGTCAGCAGGTTGGCCAGCACGGTCGCGAGCAGCGCGATCAGCAGCAGCGCGCCCAACGACGTCCCGTCAGGAAGCAGGTCGCGGACAGCGTCGCCGAGCGGACCGACGGCCAGGGCCGCGACGACGATCCCCAGGCAGAGCACGAAGACCGCGAACGCCGGGTGGCCTGCGTGCACGGCCTGGGCCAGGGTGACGCGGCCCTGTCGCGCGGCCCATGCCAGCAGGACCACGGCTGCGGCGCCGGAGACCCAGAACGGCTCGACACCCAGCGGAGACGCGACGGCGAAGCCGACGAGCATCACGCCGACCGTGATCACCGGGAGGCGCGGCACCGGCGGACGGTCAGGGACGACGTGGGCCGGGTCGGCCTCCTCGGTGAGCTCGCGGCGGAACAGCAGCCGCGCGGCGACGTACTCGATGACGAGCACGACGGCCAGCACCGGCGCCATCACGGAGGCGAACCCGACGAAGGTCAGGCCGACGTAACGCATGGCCAGCAGGTTCGTGAGGTTGGAGACCGGCAGCAGCAACGAGGCGGAGTTGGCCATCCGCAGGCAGGCGTGGGCGCCGGGCCGCGCGGAGACGCCGGCCGCCGCTGCCGCAGTGAGGACGACGGGCGTGAGCAGCACGACCGTCGCGTCGAGCGAGAGCGTCGTGGTCACCAGGGCACCGAGCAGGAACACGCCGGTGAACAGGGGGACAGGTCGGTCGCGTCCGAGCTTGCGGACCCAACCGGCGGCCGCCGCGAAGACGCCGGACCGGCCGCAGATGTCGCCGACGACGAGGATGGTGACGAGGAACAGCACCACCGGGCCCAGGTGCTGCACCTCCTCGAGGAGCTCGTCCGCGGTGAGCGCGCCGGTGGCCAGGGTCGCCGCCGCGGCCACCAGGCCGACGGCCGCCTCGGTCCGGCCGCGCGGGTGGGAGTAGGCCGTGACCAGCAGTGCCAGGAGGGCCGCCGCCGGCACGATCTCGGCGAGAGGCGGCACCGGGTCAACCTAAGGCACCTGTGAGGATGGGCCCGTGAGTGACCAGCAGCAGCCGGTCGGCCGGGGTGGTCGCTACCAGCGCTCGATCGCCGGCGGCGTCGGCTCCCTGATCGTGCTGGTCGTGGTGGTGCTGGCCTTCGTCGGCTTCCGTGCGCTCTTCCGTGACAACGACGCGGTCGAGGTCGAGCCGGTCGACTACCTGGCCGTGGTCGCGCCCGCCCAGGAGGCGGGGATCCAGATCGTCTACCCGCCGTCGCTGCCGGAGGGCTGGACCGCGACCAGCGTGGACTTCGTGCCGGGCGCGAGGCCCGCTTTCGGTGTGGGGATGCTGACCGACGAGGACCTGTACGTCGGGGTGCGCCAGGCGGACGACGACCTCGCCACCCTGCTCGAGACCTACGTCGACGCCGATGCCGAGATGGGCGACGTGGTGACCGTGGAAGGGGCGATCGTGCCCGAGTGGCAGGAGTGGTCGGACGCCGGCGGCGACCACGCGTACTCCGCCACCGTCGGTGACAGCGAAGTGCTCGTCTACGGCTCCGCGCCGACCGAGGACCTCCTCACCGTCGTCCGGTCGCTGACCGACGCACCGGTGGCTTGAGTCAGTCCTCGTCGCCTCGAGCCGCGTCGAGCCGGGCCCGGGCGCCGTCGAGCCACTCCTGGCAGATGGTCGCGAGCTGCTCGCCGCGCTCCCACAGGGCCAGCGACTCCTCGAGCGTGGTGCCGCCCGCCTCGAGCCTCCGGACCACCTCGACGAGCTCCTCGCGGGCCTGCTCGTAGGGAATCTTCTCGTCAGCCATCGATCTCCTCGGTTGTCATGACCTGCGCGTGCACGCGTCCGTCGGCGACCCGCACGGAGACCGCGGCCCCCTGTGCGACGTCGGCGACGGAGGTGAGCACGCGGCCGTCCGCGCCCTGGAGCACGGCGTAGCCGCGCTGCAGCGTGGCCAATGGCGACAGCGCCCGGGCGCGGGCCCGGTGGTGGGCGATCTCGTCGGCGGCCCGGTCGAGCCGGTGGGCGGTCGTCCGCCGGGCCCGCTCGCGCAGGGCGTCGACCTCGTCGGCCCGGTGGGTGATCAGCGACCCCGGGTCGGCCAGGGCGGGCCGGGCCCGCAGCGTCGCGAGCAGGGTGTGCTCGCGGTCGAGCCAGCCGGTCAGCGCCGATCGCAGCCGCTGGCGGCCGACCTCGACGATGCGCTGCTCCTCGGCGACGTCGGGGACGACGAGCTTGGCGGCGTCGGTCGGCGTGGAGGCGCGGACGTCGGCGACCAGGTCGAGCAGTGGTTGGTCGGGCTCGTGGCCGATCGCCGAGACGACCGGGGTCCGGCACTTGGCGACGGCGCGGATCAGGCCCTCGTCGGAGAAGGGCAACAGGTCCTCGACCGCCCCGCCGCCCCGGGCGACGACGATCACGTCCACGCGGTCGTCGCGGTCGAGGCGGTCGATGGCGGCGATCACCTCGGCTGCGGCGCGGGTGCCCTGCATGGCGGCGTACGCCGTCTCGAAGGCCACCGCGGGCCAGCGGCGCCGGGCGTTCTCGACCACGTCGCGCTCGGCGGCGGAGTCGGGCGCCGTGACCAGGCCGACCCGCTGGGGCAGGAACGGCAGGCGACGCTTGAGCTCGGGGGCGAACAGCCCCTCGGCCGCGAGCAGCTGGCGACGCCGCTCGAGCCGGGCGAGCAGCTCGCCGAGGCCGACCAACCGGATCTCGCGGGCCTCGAGCGAGAACGAGCCGCGGTTGGCGTAGTACGACGGCTTCGCCTGGATCACGATGCTCGCGCCCTCGGCCGGAGGCGTCTCCAGGGCGTCGAAGACCGCACGGGGACACGTCACCGGGATGGAGATGTCCGCCACCGAGTCCCGCAGGGTCATGAAGACCTTGCCGACCCCGGCGCGGCGGTTGACCTGCGCCACCTGACCCTCGACCCAGACCACCCCCAGCCGGTCGACCCAGCCGGCGACGGCCTGGGCGACCTGGCGGACGGGCGCGGGGGCGTGAGGTGAAGTCTCCAGCGCCATAGGCGGCAGCCTAGACTCGGCGATTGTGACCTCCACCGACCTGGGCATTCCCCGCATCGCCGACAGCGCCGTCCTGCTGGCGGCCCCTCGCGGCTACTGCGCCGGCGTCGACCGCGCGGTGGTGACGGTCGAGAAGGCCCTGGACCTCTACGGCGCGCCCGTCTACGTGCGCAAGCAGATCGTGCACAACAAGCACGTCGTCTCCGACCTCGAGTCGCGCGGCGCCATCTTCGTCGAGGAGCTCGACGAGGTGCCCGAGGGCGAGACCGTCGTCTTCTCGGCGCACGGCGTCTCCCCGGCCGTGCACGCCCAGGCCGCCGACCGTCAGCTGAAGACGATCGACGCCACCTGCCCGCTGGTCACCAAGGTGCACCACGAGGCGAAGCGCTTCGCCGACCAGGACTACGACATCCTCCTGATCGGCCACGAGGGCCACGAGGAGGTCGAGGGCACGGCCGGCGAGGCGCCCGAGCACATCCAGCTCGTGCAGGGTCCGGGCGACGTCGCCGGCATCGTGGTCCGTGATCCGTCGAGGGTCGCCTGGCTCTCGCAGACGACGCTGTCGGTCGACGAGACCCTCGAGACGGTGGCGGCGATCAGGGAGCGGTTCCCCGAGCTGCTCGACCCGCCGAGCGACGACATCTGCTACGCCACCCAGAACCGCCAGCTGGCCATCAAGGAGATCGCGCAGGGCGCCGACCTGGTCATCGTGGTCGGCTCCGGCAACTCCTCGAACTCGGTGCGCCTCGTCGAGGTGGCCCTCGAGGCCGGCGCCGCGGCGGCCTACCGCGTCGACGACGCCAGCGAGATCGACGAGACGTGGCTCGAGGGTGTGACGAAGGTCAGCGTGACCTCCGGGGCCAGCGTCCCCGAGTCCCTGGTCGACGGCGTGCTGGGCTTCCTCGCCGAGCGCGGCTACCCCGACGCCCAGGCCGTGCACAGCGCCGAGGAGTCGCTGATCTTCGCCCTCCCGCCGGAGCTGCGCCGCGACCTGCGCGCCGCCTCGCGCTCCTAAGACCTGTCGCGTCATGGCTCGCTTCCTCGACGTCCACCCCGAGAACCCGCAGCCGCGGCTCCTCGACCAGGTGGTCACCGCGCTCCGGGAGGACGACGCGCTGATCGCCTACCCCACCGACTCGGGGTACGCGCTCGGCTGCCGGATCGGCAACCGCGAGGGGCGCGACCGGATCCTGAAGATCCGCGGCCTCGACGAGCGGCACCACTTCACCCTGATGTGCCGCGACTTCTCCCAGCTCGGCCAGCTCGTGCACGTCGACAACGCGGCGTTCCGCTCCATCAAGTCGGCGACCCCGGGGCCGTACACGTTCATCCTCCCGGCGACGCCCGAGGTGCCGCGGCGGCTGCTCCACCCGCGCAAGCGCACCGTCGGCGTCCGGATCCCCGACCACGTCTTCGACCAGGCCCTGCTCGAGGCGCTCGGTGAGGCCCTGCTGACCAGCTCGCTGATCCTGCCGGGGGAGTCCGAGCCGCGGACGATGGGCTGGGAGGTCAAGGAGGAGCTCGACCACGAGGTGGACATCGTCGTCGAGGCGGGGGAGACACCGGCCGAGCCGACCACGGTCATCGACTGGTCCGAGGGCGTGCCGGAGGTCGTGCGCGTGGGGGCGGGCGACCCCGCGAGGTTCGTGGCCTGACGGTCAGCGCGCCGTGCGCTGGCGGGCCAGCAGCGTGACCAGGCACAGCGCGTAGCCGCACACGAGGGCAACGCTGTGGTGGGCGAGCCCCGACACGACGGCCTGCACCAGTCCGTCGCGCGGGCTGGCGATGGCCCCCGGCCGGTCGACGGCGAGGATCGCGAACCCCACGACCATGATCAGCGGCGGGAGCACCCCGACGGTGAAGAAGTCGCGCGGGCGCACCAGCAGGGCGAGGCCCAGGCACAGCAGCACGAACCACAGGTCGAAGAACAGGCTGACCCGGCCGACCATCGCGACGTTGACCACGATCACCGTGAGCGCGACGGCAACCCCGAGCGCGACCACGGCGCGGCCGGGTTCGCGACCCTCGTCCCAGACAGCCCGGGTGTGGCTCACAGGGCCACGCTAGGTGGCTCGACGTGCGCATCCGGGGCGGCGCGCCGTGCCAGCGCGACCACGGGTCGGGTCGCCCGGAGCTCGTCGTCGGTGACTCCGAGGTCGGCGAACCGGCGAGCGGAGACCAGCACCCGCGACTCCAGCGAGCCCACGGCGGCGTTGTAGTGGCCGACCGCGGCGTTCAGCGACCGGCCCACGTTGTCGACGTGGGTCGTCAGGGTGGCCAACCGCTCGTGGAGCTCGCGACCGAGCTGATGGATCTCCTCGGCCCTGTCGGCCAGGGCCTCCTGACGCCAGCCGTGGGCGACGGTCCGCAGCAGGGCGATGAGCGTGGTCGGCGTGGCCAGCACCACGTGCTTGCCGGAGGCGAAGTCGAGCAGGTCGCGGTCGGCGGTCAGGGCCGCGGACAGGAACGACTCGGCCGGCACGAACAGCACCACGAACTCCGGTGATCCCTCGAGCGAGCGCCAGTAGCGCTTGGACGCCAGCTGGTCGACGTGCTGCCGCAGCTGCCGGGCGTGGCGGGCCAGGTGGGCCTCCCGCTCGTCGTCGTCATCGGTGCCTGTGGCGTCGAGGAACGCGTCGAGCGGCACCTTCGCGTCGACCACCACCCGACGGCCGCCCACGAGCTGGACGACCAGGTCGGGGCGTTGGATGCCGTCGTCGCGGGTCACGGTGTGGGCCTGCTCGGTGAAGTCGCACCGGTCGACCAGCCCGGCCAGCTCGACCGCCCGGCGCAGGTGCATCTCGCCCCAGCGCCCTCGTACCTGCGGCTTGCGGAGCGCGGTCGACAGCGTCTGGGTCTCGCGTCGCAGTGTGTCGGTGGCCATCCGCATGTCGAGCACCTGCTCGCTGAGCTGGCCCTGCCAGCTGGACCGCTGGTGGTCGAGGTCGCGCATCTGGTCGCTGAGCCGGTCGAGGCCCTGGAGCAGCTCGGCCCGGTCGACGCCCGCGTCGACGGCCGCCGCGACGTAGGTCGGCCGCGAGCGCACCCAGAGCACGCCCACGGTGGTGCCCAGGACCAGCCCCAGGCACAACATCAGCACCATCGTCATCACCATGCTCGGCAGTCTGCAGGTCGGCACCGACACCGGGATGTGGAGATGCCACCAGCCGGTGTGATGTCAGGCCGCGTCGAGGCGCGCGATCTCCTCGGCGGTCAGCTCGAGGTCCGCGGCCGCGGCGGAGTCCGTGATCGAGCTCGGGCGCTTGGCGCCGGGGATCGGGATCACACAGGGCGACTGGGCGAGCTCCCACGCGAGGGTGACCTGCTGTGGGCTCACGCCGTGCGCCTCGGCGATCTCTGCGAAGGCGCGGTGCTTGTCGCCGAGCTCCTTGGCCGACGAGAGCCCGCCGAGCGGACCCCACGGCAGGAAGGTGAGCCCCAGCTCCTCGCAGACGTCGATCTCGGGGCGGCTGCTGCGGAACGCCGGGGAGAACTGGTTCTGCACGCTGACCAACGCGTCGCCCAGCACCGACTTGCCCAGCCGGATCTGCTCGGGGTTCGCGTTGCTCAGGCCGACCATCTCGACCTTGCCGGAGTCGGCGATCTCCTTGAGCGTGCCCATCACGTCGGCGTAGTCGACCTGGGGATCGGGCCGGTGGTGCTGCCACAGGGCGATCCGCTCCACGCCGAGACGGCGGAGGCTGGCGTCGACGGCCTGCTTGAGGTGGGAGGAGCTGCTGTCCAGGTCCCATCGTGCGTCGTCCCCGACGCGCACGTGCCCGCCCTTCGTCGCGAGCAGCACCCGGTCGCGGACACCCAGCTCGTCGAGCAGGCCGGCGATCAGCGACTCGTTGGCGCCCTGCGTCCGCGCGCCGAGCTCCTCGCCGGGACCGTAGGCGTCGGCGGTGTCGAAGAAGCTCACGCCTGCGTCGAGGGCCGCCCGTACGGTGTCGGCGAGCTGCTCGCGAGCCTGTGTGCCGGTCTGGTCGAACGTCATCAGGCCCAGCCCGATCGCGCCGACCTCGTGCTTGCCGATCATCCGAGTGTGCATGCGTGCGACCGTAGCAACGGTCCCCTCACGTCCGCCGGTGGAAGGTCGTCGCGCCGTTGGGGTGGTGGTGGACCTGCCAGGCGGGGTCGTGGGCGCGGTGGTGGTGGAAGGAGCAGAGCAGCTTGCCGTCGGCGAGGTCGGTACGCCCGCCGCGGGACCAGGGTTGTTTCCAGTGGTGGGCTTCGCACCAGGCGGCGGGGACCGTGCAGCCCTCGGTGGTGCACTCCTTGTCGCGGAGGGCCATGGCCTTGCGTTGGGCCGGTGAGAACAGTCGGGCGGACCTCCCGAGGTCGAGGACCTCACCCTTGCCGCCGAGGACGACCGGGATGATCCGGGCCTGACAGGCGAGCCGGCGGGCTTGTTCGGCGGTGAGCCGGTCGCCGGTGGAGGTGGTGGCGACACCGATCCCGGTGACCAGGGTGTCGCAGGTCGAGGGTGACCATCACGCTGGTGGTGGTGCCGCCATGGATCGGGAGGCCGGTGTCGGGGACGTTCTCGAGGAACGCCACGAACGCCTCACCCCGTCGGCGGGCGACCGGCAGCTGGTCGACCTCACCGAGCGGGCTGCGGCGTGGGGAGGTGTAGGCGTCCAGGTAGGCGCGCGACCGGTTGGCGACGTGGTCGGGGACCCGGGCGTGGAGGTCGGTGGACCCGTCACCGCGAGGCGGAACGACAACCGGGTCGCCGCGTGGGCACGGGTCTCCTCGGCGACCAGCCGTTGGTACTCGGCCTCGTCGGCGATCTCGGGGGCGAGGTGTTCGAGGACACCACGGCCGAGGTGGCGCAGCTCCCGCGGCCCGAAAGTTGCTGCTTGCTCGACCAGGTACGCCTCCGCCTTCACGACCAGGTCGTCCCCCAGGTCGTCGGGCAGTGCGTCCAACGCCTCGACGACCACCCGCGCCTGGGCCAGGTTCAGGTCACCGGCACCCAACGCCTCCGCCGTCTGGCCCCACCGCGCGGCGAGCGCCGACGCCAACGCCTGCGTGGCGCCGTACGGTCCCGTGGGTCGTCCCGGGTCTGGTGCGCCAACCACGTGGCCGTGGACCGGTCGCCGGTCGTCTCGGCGATGTCGTCGGCGGCCGCGAGCACGCGGAGCCGCTCGGCCTCGGCGCGGGAGATCAGCCGAGAGATCCCGACCAGGAACTCCTGCTTCTCACCAACGGTCGCGGAACTCCGGACCGATCGCAGCCAGCTCGTCCAGCCCACGCTCGACCAGGTCGAGAGGGGAGGCGTACGTGCTGGCCATGGAACAACCCAAGCACCCACCACCGACACTCCTCCGGCCTCAGAACCCCTTGTCCACAAGGGATTCCGTCGTCACGGGAACTTTGTCAGTCGAGGTCCACGATCACCGGTGCGTGGTCGGACGCGCCCTTGCCGGCCCGTTCGTCCTTGTCGATGAAGGCACCGGTGACCCGCTTCGCGAGGGGCGGTGACCCGAGGACGAAGTCGATCCGCATGCCGCGGTTCCGCTCGAACCGTTGGCGGTAGTAGTCCCAGTAGGTGAAGACGTCGGGGCCGGGGGTGTGAGGGCGGACCACGTCGACCCAGCCGTCGTCGACGAACGCCTGGAACGCCGCGCGCTCCGGAGGAGTGACGTGGGTGTCGTTGGCGTAGGCCGCCATGTCGAAGACGTCCTCGTCCTGCGGGGCGATGTTCCAGTCGCCGACGAGCGCGACCTGGTCGCCCCGCCAGGACTCGGCCGTCGCCCGCAGCTTCGCCAGCCAGTCGAGCTTGTAGACGTAGTGGGGGTCGTCGACCTTGCGGCCGTTGGGCACGTACAGCGACCAGATGCGTACGCCGCCACAGGTCGCGCCGATGGCCCGCGACTCCACGCCCGCGGGCTCGCCCCAGGACGGCTGGTCGGCGAACCCGACCTCGACGTCCTCGAGACCGACGCGGCTGATCACCGCCACGCCGTTCCACTGGTTCACACCGGCGACCGCGACGTCGTACCCGAGGGCCTGGAGGCCCATCAACGGGAGCTGGTCCTCGCGGGCCTTGGTCTCCTGCAGCGCGAGCACGTCGATCTCGTGTCGCTGGAGCAGGGCCTCGACCCGGTCGATCCGCGAGCGCAGCGAGTTGACGTTCCACGTGGCGATCCGCACCCGTTCCACACTAGTGAGCCGGGCCGACACGGCGTACAACCGAGACGTGGACCCGAAGCAGGCGCGCATCGTGCTGATCCAGTTCGCCCTCTGGGGCGTCGCTCTCGTCGCGATCGGCGGCTCGATCGCCGCCTCGACCAGGCCGCACACCGACGCGCTCGGCCGCTACTCGGGCGACGAGACAGGCTTCTGGTTCGGTCTGGTGATCGCCCTGATCGGCACCTTGCTCCTGCTCGTCCCGGTGGTGGCATGGGGAACGCGGCTGGGACGTGACGCCTGGCCCGCCGCCGAGGCGCGCCCCGGCGATCCACCTTCGCCGACATCCACCCCCTAGGGTGATTGTCATGGCCACCCAAGGCGCGCGGGCGGCGGCTGCGGCGGTGCACCTGTTCACGGCCACCGGCGCCGTGCTCGCACTGCTGATGGTGCACTTCTCCTACCACGGCCAGGTGGAGACGGTCCTGTGGCTGTTCCTCGTCGCGATGGTCATCGACGGGACCGACGGGATGCTGGCCCGCCGGTTCAGGGTCAAGGAGGTGCTCCCGGGCTTCGACGGGGGGTTGCTGGACAACATCGTCGACTACATGACCTACGCGCTCGCACCGATGGCCCTGCTCTGGGCCAACGGGTACCTGCCGGACGGCGCCGCCGGCGGCGTCGTCGCGTCCATTCCCCTGCTCGCGTCGACCTATCAGTTCTGCCGGACCGACGCGAAGACCGACGACCACTTCTTCCTCGGCTTCCCGTCGTACTGGAACATCGTCGCCTTCTACGTCGTCGTGTGGGAGATGTCGACCGTCGGGACGACCGTGCTGCTGCTCCTGCTCTCGGTGCTCGTGTTCGTGCCCATCAAGTACCTCTATCCGTCGCGCACCGAGAAGCTCTGGTACGTCAACATGACGCTGGCGACCCTCTGGCTCGCGCTGTGGGCCGCGATCACCGCAAGCCTCCCCGACGCGCCCGTGGCCCTCGTCGCCCTGTCGCTCGTGTACGTCGTGTACTACGTGGCGGTCAGCCTCTGGCTGACCTTCTCGCCTTCGTCGGCGCACCCTGCGTCGCGCTCGGCCGCCGAATCGGCCGCGCGGCCGTCCAACTCCTAGACTCGCCCGACGTGGCACTCACCATCGGCATCGTCGGACTGCCCAACGCGGGCAAGTCGACCCTCTTCAACGCGCTGACCAAGAACGACGTGCTCGCGGCGAACTACCCGTTCGCCACCATCGAGCCGAACGTCGGCGTGGTCGCGGTCCCCGAGCCCCGCCTGCCGAAGCTGGCCGCGCTCTTCGACTCCGCTCGCGTCATGCCGGCGACGGTCGAGTTCGTCGACATCGCCGGCATCGTGCGCGGCGCGTCCGAGGGGGAGGGGCTGGGCAACAAGTTCCTCTCCCACATCCGCGAGTCCGCGGCGATCTGCCAGGTGACGCGGGTGTTCCGCGACGACGACGTCACCCACGTCGACGGCAAGGTCGACCCCGCCTCCGACATCGAGACCATCCGTACCGAGCTCGCCCTGGCCGACCTGCAGACGCTGGAGAAGGCCATCCCCCGTCTGGAGAAGGAAGCCCGGGGGAACAAGGCCCTCGCGGCCAACCTCGAGGCGGCCAGGACCGCGCAGACCGCCCTCGAGCAGGGCACGCCCGCCATCGACCTGATCAAGGCCGGCAAGCTCGACGGCGCGCTGCTCCGTGAGCTGTCACTGCTCACCGCAAAGCCCTACATCTACGTCTTCAACTGCGACGCCGACGAGCTCGGCGACGCGGACCTCAAGGCCCGCATGCAGGAGCTCGTCGCGCCCGCCGAGGCGATCTTCCTCGACGCCAAGTTCGAGTCCGAGCTGGTCGAGCTCGACGACGAGGCCGAGGCCCGCGAGATGCTCCACGAGATGGGCGTCGAGGAGCCGGGGCTCGACATCCTCGCCCGCGTCGGCTTCGACACCCTCGGTCTCCAGACGTACCTCACCGCCGGCCCCAAGGAGTCCCGCGCCTGGACCATCCGCCAGGGCGCCACCGCGCCCGAGGCGGCGGGCGTGATCCACACCGACTTCCAGCGCGGCTTCATCAAGGCCGAGGTCGTCTCCTACGACGACCTGATGGCCGCCGGCTCCATGCTCAAGGCCAAGGAGGCCGGCCGCGTCCGCATGGAGGGCAAGGACTACGTCATGGCCGACGGCGACGTCGTGGAGTTCCGCTTCAACGTGTAGAGGCCGAGGTCAGAGGGCATTTACGGCTCTCTTTGAAGTCCTCGATCAGCTCCTTCTTGTGCAGCTCCGGTGTCTTGGCAGACCTGGCCATCAGTGGCATCAGCCGGAGCAGGGCAGCCATCGGCCAGCTGCCCACCTTCTGCGACGCCCGCACCACGCCCCGGAAGAACGCCGCCTCATCCTCGGTCGTCAAGCTGATGCCCAGCAACACCAGCGGCCCCCCGAAGTGCCCCGACAGCACCATGTCCAAGGCCACCGTCGCACCGTGGGAAAACCCCACGACCACATCGCACCCGTGTTCCTCGGCCAGTTCCCCTGCCCGACGCGACAGGGCCCGGATGGAGACGTCCTCAGAGACCGGCGCGCCTGCCATGCCCGGCAGCGTGGTGGCCACCATGCGCACACCCGAGAGCCCCGGGTCAGCCATCACCATGTTGAACGAGCGGGCCGCGTTGGCTCCGCCAGGGAGAAGCAGGACCGATCGATCCGCCTCCGGCGGTCCCGCCGTCAGAAGCTCCCAGGCCTCCCTCATTGCGACCTCCCCATCAGCGGCTCCTACCCGGGAACGCTAGGGCGCAACGATCCCGCGTGGAAGGCCGAAGTCCTTAAGAACCGCTGACGCACCTGACAGGTCTCCGAAGTAGTCGAGAAGATCGCCGCGCCAATCCTGGCAGGAGGCTGCCAGGCGTGCGTCACTCCCACGTGCGAGTCGCTTGAGCAGCGCCCGGGCGGCATGTCCGCGCGTTCGGTGACCCCGTCATCTGGGAGGCATCTCGCGTTTGCCTTGCCAGCGAATATGACCGGTGGAACGCTCGTGCGATGGGTGCGCACGTATGACAGCAAGGGATCCGTTCGTAGTTGGACCACCCCCCGACCGTTCCCGGCCCTGGCGAGTGGTCACTGATGGCAGCCTGAGCAACGGAATGGCGCTGGGTGAAGGAAGGATCCTGCCTGGCGCGCCCGGCCCTGGCCGTCACGTCCACACACACGAGGACGAGGGCATCTACGTCGTCGCTGGAGTTCTCACCGTCGAGGTCGGAGAGGAGCGCTACGAAGTCGGAGCCGAGAGCTTCGTCTGGCTCCCCCGCGAGGTCCCGCATGCATTCGCAAACCTCGGCAGCGAGGACGTTTGGACAGTCGGCCTCCTCAGCTCACCCGGACTCACTGGAATGTTTCATGAGCAGGCCGAGTACTTTGCGTCGCTTCAAGGTCCCCCCGATGCCGAAGTGCTCCTCGAGATCAGCCTCCGATACGGGGTCCGACCGGTTGCGGGACCACCGCTCGTCTGAAGCAACCGGACGACACTCCGCTGCCAGGTGCGTCTAACCGCCGCCAGAGGGCCGCGTGTTCGCCTGATCGCGGGCCTCGAGGAACCGCCGATGACAGGTCGGGGCGATCCTCAAGGTATCGCGTACGCCCGGACGCCGGCTCCGCGACCTGGTCCCCGACCACGACGCCTGGTTCGTGCTGGCCGCACGTCACCCGCATCATCGACCTCGGGTTGGAGCCCTAGCGTCTGCTGACCACGCTGCCAGCTGGGGCCTCACGCCAAGACGCTGACCTCACGCCAGGACGTTGACCGCGCGGGCAACGATGAGGCCGAGGATGACCAGTGACGCGACGGACTGGACCGACATGATGATCTTCGCCCATGGTGCGAGGGGCATGACGTCGGTGGGACTGAACGCCATGGCGTTGGTCACGCCGAGGTAGAGGTAGTCGATGTATCGCGGTCGCCACCGCGGGTCGCTCACATGAGGGTTGAGCTGTTGGGGGAAAGCGAGGTCGGGGATGTCCGGCATGCGCTCGGCCCGGGCCGCGGCACCACCGCCGTCGAGCTCGAAGTACAGCAGCGAGAAGGCGAGGACGGTGCACGCCCAGACGCTGCCGCCGGCCTGGAGCAGGGCGGGTGCTGAGCTGGTCTCGGGGCCGCCGCGGAGGAGGTCGTCGACCAGTTGGATCGTCAGCCACAGCGCGCTGAGGGCCATCACGGTGATGAGGGTCAGGGAGACGGCACGTAAGGCGGTCGAGCGGCGAGATATCTGACCGGGGTCGCCAGCGATGAGCGCGACCAGCAGGAGTCCCTCAACAGCGGGGAGGAGCCAACGACGTGCCAGGCGGAAGTCCTCGGGAAGGAACAGCGTCAGCATGATGGCGGCCAGGACGGCCGCTGCCATCGGCCACCGGGACTCCCCGTACGCCGACTCACCCGTGCGGGCTTCGGCGTCAACGCCGTCGTCACCACTCATGCTCGGTCCGCTGACTCGGTGACCCGACGCGCGTCTCGAGCTGAGCCCGCCTCGCCTGGGCCAGGGCTTGGGCCTGCGCTCGGGCCAGACATCCGGCCGGGACGACGTGCTTGGTCACGACGTGCGGTCGGCCGTTTGGACGAACGTCTCCACCCCAGTGCCGGCGTTCTCACGGAGCGCTGCTGTGACAGCGTCGACTTCGGTGTGACCAGCGAGGATCTCCAGACGGGTACGTGGGACCGCGTGCGGTCGCCGCGACTCGCCGCGCACAACGCGCACGTCCGCCTCTGCGGCGTACACCTGGGCCTGCGTGCTGACGATGCGGAGCGCTCCGGCGGCCACGAGGGAGTCCGTCAGGACGGCGCCGTCCATGTCCGATGCATCTACCAGGGCAGAGACGAGTCGTAGGTCCCGCCCCGCACCGATCGCATCCAGTACCGGCGCGGTCTGAGCAGACATCCTCGTGCCACTGGACGCGGCGAACGGCGACTCGTCGTACGGACGCATGCCTTGCTGGACCTCGTCCAGGTGCTCCTCCTCCTCGGGTGAGACACGCAGGCCGACACTGTGGTCGATGAAGGTGGCCAACAGCCAGGTGAGCACGAAGGAGAACGCGATCACCACCGCGAGGGCGAGCACCTGATCACCGAGGAGTCCGAAACCACCACCGTAGAACAGACCGTCCGCGCCGATGCTGTTGATCGCCTCGTCCCCGAAGAATCCGACGAGCAACGACCCCAGCACACCACCGACGAAGTGAACAGCGATCACGTCCAACGCATCGTCGTAGCGGAAGACGACCTTGAGACGCAGCGCGACGTGGCACACCAGGCCGGCCAACGCGCCGATCACGACGGCCGACGTCGTGTCCACGTAGCCCGCCGCCGGTGTGATCGTCGCGAGCCCCGCCACGGCGCCGGTGACCCCTCCGAGCACCGTGGAGTGCCCGTCCTTGACCCGCTCGACGACGAGCCAGACGATCATGGCCGCCGCGGCCGCAACCTGGGTGTTGACGAAGGCCTGGGCGGCCACCCCGTCGGCTTGCAGCCCGTCGCCGGCGTTGAATCCGAACCATCCAAACCAAAGGATCCCGGCCCCGAGGACGACGAGAGGGATCGAGTGCGGCAGAGGCGCATGATCAGGCCAGACGCGGCGCCGACCCAGAACGACCAGGAGCGCCAGCGCCGCCGCCCCGGCCGAGGCGTGGACGACCATGCCGCCGGCCCAGTCCTGCGACCCACGCGTGGTCAACCAACCCGCAGGCGCCCAGAGCCAATGCGCGATCGGCGGATAGACCAGGATCGACCACAAGGCCAGGAACACCGCCCAGCCCAGTGGTTTCAGTCGGCTCGCCACAGCACCCGTCGCCAGGACGGGGGTAATGACCGCGAACATCATCTGGTAGGCCACGAAGGCCAGCGTGGGGATCGCGACCGTCGTGCTGATGGCATGCAGTGCCGGTGGCGGAGCCAGCCCGAGGTCTTGCAGACCGAACGACTTGAGATCGCCGACGAGACCGTTCCCGGTGTCGTTCCCGAACGCCAGGCTGTACCCGATCATCACCCACGTCAAACTGATGACGCCCAGGGCGATGACGTTCTGCTGGAGCATCACCAAGGTGTTCCGCCGACTCACCATCCCCGCGTAGAACAACGCGAGACCAGGGGTCATGAACAGCACCGCGGCCGCGCAGAACAGCACCCACGAGGTGTCTCCGCTGTTGATGTCGGTCAGATTCACAACATCCCCCATCGGTCACTCACCCCAGCGGCTATCGCGGCAATGAGGATTCGCCTCGGGTGGCTGCCGCCTCGCCACGGTCCAGAAGACTGGGCGGAACGTCCTCACCGTGGTCGGCCCGGGCCTTCACCTGAGTTGTGGAACGGCGCGAACTGCTCCTTCGGGTCAGCAGCACTAGATCGTCTCGAGCTCGTCAGCCGCGAGCAGACCTACCTCGACGAGGTCGAGGGGATGGACCCAGGAGTCACTGACGGGGTAGCCGCCGGCGCGGGCGATGGCATCCCGCAGGGGAGCCGCCCAGCGGTGCTCGATCAGGGCGAGAGCCGCGGCGCTGCCGGGAGGGATGGAGTCCGCGACGTCGTACATCTCGCTGTCCGGGATCAGGTGACCGTCCGAGCCGGCCTCGGCTCCCATGATGGCCCCGGCCTCCATGCCCTCGTCACCGGCGAGCCCGAGTCCGATGAGCGCCCCGATCGTCGCTCCCATCTCCTCGGCCTCACCGATGGAGAGGTCGCTCGCCTGGACGGCGGTCACGGAGCCGTCGAGATCCTTCTGCACGACGAGGACGTCGAGGAGGCGGATCAGGTCATCGGCTCGTAGTCGCTTGAGCTCTTCGATGATCTCGCCCCGGAACTGCGGCTCTTCGAAGGCGATGACGAGTAGCTGAACGGGTCCTACTGGCATGCTGAGCTCCTTGGTACGCCGAACGTGGGCTCGGAGTTGTGGGGTCTGGCGATGGCGGGTCAGCCGGCGAGGATCTTCGCCTTCTGCGCGTCGAACTCCTCCTGGGTCAGCACGCCGGCGTCGAAGAGCTCCTTGAGCTTCATCAGCTCGGCGTAGGAGTCCGTGGACGCCACTGGAGCGGCCGGAGCGGCGGGAGCGACCTGCTCCGGCGGCGGTGGCGAGGCGGCCGCATCCGCGGCGGCCTGCTGCTGAGCGCCCTTCGCCGCACCACGGTTGGACGCCACATGAGCTGTGGCTCCCAGCACAGCAGCTCGCCTTAACATTCGCGGCATCACGATCTCCCTCGGTAGTGGCCTGTGGTGGACATCCTTGTTCAGGACGACGCTCGCGTCATCACCCGGTATGGATGACCGGGCTCGCCGAGCGCTCCGTGGCGTCCGAGGCCTGGGTACGCAGGGAAGACCGGTGCGCACGCTCCGGTTCACCGTGTAGACGCCCAGGTCAGAGGGGTCTGCGTCGGGAGTAGTGTCCGTGGTCGTGCCCGGACGGGTCGAGCAGGAGCCACGACGTCCGCGCGGGGAGGCGCTGCACTCCGCGCTGCCCTCGGCGCGCCTCGGGCCGAAGTTCCATCCCCCGTCCGCACGCGCTGGGATCGTCGTCCGCGACGCACTCGTCGAGCGCCTGCTCGAGTCGGACGCGTCCGTGATCACCCTCGTGGCGCCGGCTGGTTACGGGAAGACCACGGTCCTGGCGCAGTGGGCCGAGCGGTTGGGGCCCCGGGTGGCGTGGGTGTCGTGCGACAAGGCCGACGACGACCCCGTCGCACTCTGGAGCGCCGTCGCTGCGGCCATCTCTGCGGTCTCGGACCTGGGGCCGGCGCCCTCGCGGCTGCTGGCAGCGAGCGGCGGCAGCATCGCGGTCGTCCCCGCCTTCGTGGCCGCGATCGAGCCGATCGGCGCACCCATGACCATCGTGCTCGACCATCTCGAGCACATCGCGAACGACGGCTGTCATGAGGCCCTGGCCGAGTTCGCGATGAGAGTCCCCGCAGGTTGGCAGCTGGCCCTGGCCTCCCGCGAGCGCCTGCCGATCAAGGTGAGCCGCCTACGTGCCCAAGGCAACATCCTCGAGCTCGGGCCGCGGGAGCTGGCCATGACGACGCTGGAAGTCGAGGCTCTGCTCGTGGGGGCGGGCGTCGAGGCGCCGGCAAGCTGGACTGATGACCTGGTGCGACGAACCGAGGGCTGGCCCGTCGGCGTGTACCTCGCCGCGCTCGCCATGGAGGCCGGCAAACCCCTCGGGGACGCGGCGTTCGCGGGAGATGACCGGTGGGTCAGCGACTACCTCCGTTCCGAGCTGCTGGCCCGCGTGGACGCCGACCGGGTGGACCTGCTCATGCGCACGTCGATCCTGGACCGGCTCTCCGGCCCGCTGTGCGATGCCGTGGCGGGGGTGACCGGCGCGGCCCGCGCCCTCGAGGACCTGGCGGGCCAGAACATGCTCGTCCTTCCCCTCGACCGACACCGCGAGTGGTACCGCTACCACCACCTCCTGCGCGATCACCTCCTCGCCGAGCTTCGTGTGGAGCACCCGGACGAGATGGCCCAGCTTCACTCCCGGGCAGCCTCCTGGTACGAGGCCAACGACATGCCAGAAGCTGCCCTCGACCACGCCCAGGCTGCCGGCGACGCCGACCGGGTGGCTGCCCTGATCCTGGAACACATGAGTCCGGTCTGGGGCAGCGGACGTGTCGCCACCGTCCTCGGCTGGATGCAGTGGCTCGAGGACCATCCGTCGGCCCGGCACTATGCGGCCGTCATGGCGCACGGCTCCCTGATCTACGCCCTGCTCGGGCGGACCGGTGACGCCGTGCGATGGGCCAACGTCGCCGAGCAGATGCCGACCGGGGACGCTCTGCCCGACGGTAGCTCCGTCGAGGGCACGCTCGCCTACTTGCGCGCGAACCTGGCCAGGGAAGGCGTGGCAGCCATGCGTCACGACGCGCGGGTGGCCCAACGGAGGCTCGATCCCGGCAGTCCGTTCCAGCCGACCATGGCGCACGTCGAGGGTGTCTCTCACCTGCTCGAAGGAGATCTCGAGTCGGCGGACACGGTGCTGTCCCGCGCCTACGACCTGGCCGTCGCGTTCGGCAGCACGCCGTTGTTGAGCCTGATCCTGGCCGAGCGCAGCGTCGTCGCCATGGAGGGCAGCGACTGGACGGCGGCCGACTCCTTTGCCCAGGAGGCCCTCGCCACCGTCGACGACGGCGGCTTCGACGGCTACTGGACCAGTGGGCTGGTCCTCGCCACGGCCGCCCGGTCTGCCGTGCACCGCGGAGACATGCCGGTGGCGCGGCTCCTGGTCCGACGCGCGGTCCGCCTGCGCCCGGTCCTCACCTACGCGCTGCCTGTGGTGTCGGTCCAGGCGCTGGTCGGGCTCGCCCATGCCAGTCTCGGGTTCCTGGACCATGGAGGGGCGGCAGCCGCCCTGGACCAAGCGGCGGGAATCCTGCGGCAACGTCCAGACCTCGGCAACCTGACGAGCTCGGTCGACGGCCTGCGGGCACGCGTGGGCGCCGTCCACGGCACCATCGCCGGAGCGGCATCGTTGACGGCCGCCGAGCTGAGGCTCGTGCCCCTGCTGCCGACGCACCTCTCCATGGCCGAGATCGGGGAGCGGCTCCACATCTCCCGGCACACGGTGAAGTCCGAGGCGATCTCCATGTACAGGAAGCTCGGCGTCTCCTCGCGCAGCGCGGCCGTCACTCGCATCATCGACCTCGGACTGCAGCCGTAGGACCTGATCGCCCCTCGGGTGTCGTCGGGGGAGTCACGTGAGGAAGATGTGCGGGGCGTCCTCGCCGTGGTCGGCCCAGGCCACGCGTTGAGGAGCAGCCGAGACCTCCACGGTGGCGGCATGGTCGCGGTCGAAGTAGTCCCACGCCCAGGTCAGGAACGCGTCGGTCTGGCTGTGCACGCCGCTCAACAGCATGGCGTGGACGCCGAGCCAAGCAGCGAACGCGAGGGGGCCCTCCACCTGGTGGCGGTGCTTGCCGACCTCCGCAACGGCTGCATTCCGACCGATCATCGCCATCACCCCCTTGTCCTTGTAGACGAAGGACGACGGCGGGGCTCCCTGCAGGTCTCGCACGATGTTCTCCGCGGCCCACTTCCCCGACTGCTGCGCCACCGACCCCAGCTGGGGCAGCGTGGCACCCGGCGTCGTGGCGTCCGGGATGTTGGCCACGTCGCCGACCACGTAGCAACCCGGGTAGCCGGGGACCGACAGGTCCGGCGAGACATCGATGCGCCCTCCGCGGCCCGGGACCGGGCCGGCAGCCTGCGCCACGGTCGCGCCGGACTCACCGCCACCCCAGACGACCGTCCGGGTCGCGATCTCGGTCCCGTCGTCGAAGACGACACCGTCGGGCGTCACCGCCGCGACGCCGACGCCCAGCCTCACGGCGGCACCCGCCTCGACCAGCTTCCTGGTCGCGTAGCCGTGGGCCTTGCTCGAGAACTGCGCGAGGAGGGCGTCCCCGCGGTCGACCAAGGTGATCTGCCCCGGCCGGGCCAGGCGTCCTGTCTTGTGCAACGCCTGCATCAGCTCGGCCAGTGCACCCGTGGTCTCGACGCCGGTCGGGCCGCCTCCGACCACGACGACGTCGAGCTGACCCGGCTGCGCTGTGGCCTCGTCGGCCGTGGCGGCCTGCAGCAGGCGCTGCAGATGGAGGCGGAGCCGTTCGGCGTCGGCCACCGAGTAGAGCGGGAACGAATGCTCAGCCGCGCCCGGCACCCCGAAGAAGTTGGGGCGCGCGCCCGCGGCCACCACGAGGTGCGAGCCGTGCAACGTCGTGCCGTCGTCGAGCGTGAGGCTGCGCGAGGACAGGTCGACCTGGGAGGCGTGCGCGTTGAGCACGTCGACAGTGGGATGCTTGCGGAAGATGGTCTGGTGAGGACGAGCGATGTCCTCTGCGGGCAGCTGCGAGCTGGCGACCTGGTAGAGCAACGGCTGGAACTGGTGGTAGTCGTTGCGGTCGACCAGCGTGACATCGATGCCTTCGTCGCCCAGCCTGCGCGCGCACGCCACGCCGGCGAGGCCACCGCCGAGGACGAGCACTCGTTCAGCCATCGCGCTGCGTCACAGCGCTTGGCCGACGTCGCGGATGTTGGACTTGGCCTGGCCCCAGGCCTCGGCGAAGTCTCCGCCGAAGACCAGCTTGCCGGTCGTGAGCGCGAAGCCCTTGACCTCCTCGATGGTCGTGTGCGGCGGCACCGCGAGAGCGCGCGGGTCCGTCACGAAGTCGATGAGGGCCGGGCCGGGGTGGGCGAACGCCCGCTCGATGGCCGGACGGATGTCGGCCGCGTTCTCGACGCGCTCGCCGTGCAGGCCGACCGCAGAGGCCACCGCACCGAAGTCCGGGTTCTTCACGTCGGTGCCCCACGGCTGGTAGCCGACCACCATCATCTCGGCGCGGACCATGCCGAGCGTGGAGTTGTTGAAGACCATCAGCTTCACGGGGATGTCCAGGCCCGCTGCGGTCAGCAGTTCGCCCATGAGCATCGACAGGCCGCCGTCGCCGCACAGCGCCACCACCTGCCGGTCGGGGGACCCGACCTTGGCGCCGAGGGCCTGCGGCAGTGCGTTGGCCATGGAGCCGTGGCTGAAGGACGCCAGGATGCGGCGGCCCGGCTTCATCTCGAGGTACCGCGCCCCCCACACGTTGCACATGCCGGTGTCGACGGTGAAGACGGCGTCGTCCTCGGCCAGGTCGCTCAGGGCGGTCGCCACCATCTCGGGCCGAAGCCCCTGTCCGTGGCCCTCGTGGTTGACGTAGGTCTGGATGCCCTTGACCATCGCGTGGTGGTGCTTGACCACCGTGTCGAGGAAGTGGGAGTCCGTGCGCTTCTCGAGCAGCGGGATCAGTGCGCGGAGGGTCTCTCCGACGTCGCCGACCAGGCCGAGGTCGACGGCTGCCCGGCGACCGAGGTGGAGCGGCTTGTCGTCGACCTGGATGATCGTCTTTCCCGACGGCAGGAACGCGTGGTACGGGAAGTCGGTGCCCAGCATCAGCAGGAGGTCGCACTCGGCGAGGGCCTCGGTGGCGCCACCCCAGCCCAGCAGGCCGGTCATCCCGACCCCGGCCGGGTTGTCGGCCTCCAGCACGTCCTTGCCGCGGTAGGCGAAGGAGATCGGGGCCTGCAGGGTCTCGGAGAGCCGAAGCACCTCGTCGCGCGCGTTGCGCGTGCCCTCGCCGCCGTGGATCGCGATCTTCTTGGCGCCGGCGATCAGCTGCACCGCCTTCTCGAGCGCCTCGTCGCTCGGCCGGATCACCGGCCGGTCGGTGAGCACCGGGTGGCCCAGCATCGGGGTCTCCACGGTCTGGGCCGCGATGTCGCCCGGCAGGATCACCATGCCGACGCCGCGCTCGAGGATGGCCGCCTGCAGCGCCAGCTCGGAGACGCGGGGCATCTGCCCGGCGGTGGAGATGAGGGCGACGTAGTTGGTGCAGCCGGAGAAGATCGCTTCGGGGTTGGTCTCCTGGAAGTACCCGCTGCCGATCTCGGTGCTGGGGATGTGGGTGGCGATGGCGAAGACGGGTGCCGCGTTGCGCTGGCAGTCGTACAGGCCGTTGACCAGGTGCAGGCTTCCCGGTCCCGACGATCCGAGGACGGCTGTCGGTCGCCCGGAGACCTGGGCGTCGGCGCCTGCGGCGAATGCCCCGGCCTCCTCGTTGCGGACATGGACGAACTCGATGTCCGACTCGTGCCTGCGGAGTGCGTCCACGATCGGGTTCGCCGAGTCACCGACGATGCCGTAGACCTTCCGGATCCCGACCTCCACCATCTGGTCGACGAGGATCTCCGCCACTGTCTGCGCCATGCTCGTGCTCCTGTCCTACTGCGGTGCGGTCTGGGCGATGGGGAGGTACTCGGGCTGCCACATCGCCTCGTGGACGGCCTCGATCGGGTCGTCGACCTGGACCCGCGCGATGCCGGCCGCGGTCGCGGTGTTGATGACGTCGACGGCGACGGTGGCCGACACCTCCCGCAAGCGGTCGATGTCGGGAAGGAGGCCCTTGGCGGGGTCCGAGGGATCGGCCAGCTTCGCCAGGGCACGCGCCGCAGCGATGAACAGCGAGGGAGGCATGGTGGCGGCGCGGCAGACGATCACACCCAGACCCAGGCCCGGGAACATCAGCGCGTTGTTGGCCTGGCCGATGCGGTAGGTCGTGCCGTTGCGCTCGACCGGTCCGAACGGGCTGCCGGTGGCGACGAGGGCCGCACCGTCGGTCCAGGCCAACAGGTTCTCCGGTGTCTGCTCGGCGAGCACCGTGGGGTTGGACATCGGCAGGATGATCGGCCGCTCGCAGTGCTCGTGCAGGGAGCGGATGACCTTCTCGGTGAAGGCGCCGGTGACTCCCGAGGTGCCGACGAGCATCGTGGGGTGGAGGTGGTCGACCACCTCCTGCAGACCCAGGGTCCCGTCCGGTGTCCGCCAGTCCGCGACGGCGGCGGGGTCCTTGGCGTAGGGCTGCTGGTAGTCGTAGAGGTCGGTCATGTCGCTGGTGAGCAGGCCGGGACGGTCGAGCAGGTAGATCCGCCCGGCGGCCTCCTCGGCGGTGAGACCCTCCTCGGTCATCGCCAGGGCGATCAGGTCGGCGATCCCGACTCCGGCCGACCCGGCGCCGAACACCACGATCTGCTGGTCGACCAGGCGCCCGCCGGAGACCCGGACCCCGGCCAGCACGCAGGCCAGACCCACCGCGGCGGTGCCCTGGATGTCGTCGTCGAACGTGCAGAGGCTGTCGCCGTACCGCGCGAGGATGCCGCGGGCAGGCGGGCCCGAGAAGTCCTCCCAGTGCAGGATCGCCTTCGGGAACCGCTTGGCTGCAGCGGCGACGTAGGTGTCGATGAACTTGTCGTAGGCCTCGCCACGCACGCGGGAGCGACGCAGGCCGAGGTAGCGAGGGTCGTTGAGCAGCGCCTCGCGGTTCGTACCGACGTCCAAGCCGACCGCGAGGACCCGCGCCGGGTCGATGCCGGCGGCGACCGTGTAGACCGCGAGCTTGCCGATCGAGATGTCGATGCCGCCGACCCCCCAGTCGCCGATGCCGAGGATCGCCTCGGCGTCGGAGGCCACAACCAGGTCGATGTCGTCCGCCCCCAGCCCGGTCGCGTCCAGTGCGCGGTCGATGCCGTCGACGTCGTCGATGTTGAGGAAGACGCCGCGCGGCCGGCGGAAGAGGTGGCTGAACTCCTGGATCGCCGCGCCCACCGTGGGCGTGTAGACGATCGGCAGCATCTCGTGCACGTGCTCACCGACGAGGCGGTAGAAGAGCACCTCGTTGTTGTCGTGCAGCTGGGAGAGGAACACCCACTTCTCGACGTCGGAGTCCTTGGCGTTGAACTGCTCGTAGCACCGAGCCGTCTGCTCGTCCATCGTCTCGACCGCCGACGGCAGCAGCCCGTGCAGGCCGAGATGGTCGCGCTCCTCGAGCGTGAACGCCGTCCCGCGGTTGACCTCGGGGTCGTCGAGCACGGCAAGCCCCCGGGCGTGGATCTCGATGTGACGGGACCCGTCTGCACTGCTGCCGAGGGTGAACTTGGTGGACGTCATGGAGATGCTTCCTCCCGGTTGCAAGTGGGGCGCGACAAGCAACCAGACCACGCGCACGGGTGAGAGAGCATCACCCAATCGGGATGATGCGCGCTCACCCAGAGCGGTCCTACGTTCAGGTCGTGACCGGCCGACAGCGGGGTGCAGCTCGAGGGACAGTGATGCTCGGCGTCCTGGTGCTGGTGGCGGCCTGTTCGTCGACCGGAGCCGAGGAGCAGGCGACGGAGCAGGCGAACGCAGAGACCCTCGTCTCCGCCGCTCACGCGGCCGGCGTCGCGCCGGGCTTGACGGTCGAGGTGGCGGAGTCGCTCTACGGGACGTCGGCGTCGCAGATCTGCGACGTGCTGAAGGACGGGGTCAGCTCAGCGGAGTCGATGCTCTTGTCGGGCAACCCCTCGGGGCGGCGGGAGAAGCTCGTCACCACCGACGCCGTGACCTATGAGCGGCTGGTCGTGAAGACCTACTGCCCGGACGAGCTGTCGACGTACGACGACCTGGTTGCCGACATCGACCCCACCACGACCACGAGATAGCACCCCTCAGCCACACCCACCTACGAAATCGGACCAGAGATGGCAAGACACGAAGCCTCGGAAGCGGTCCCGGCTGCCGCCGGTGTCTCCGCCGGCACGATCGTCTGGCCCGCGCTGGCGATGATGATGGTCGCCAGCGTGGGGAGCATCGCGCAGCTGTCGGACTCGGCGACCTTCGGCTTGGGTGCCGTCACGGTCTACCTCATTCCCGCGCTCCTCTTCCTGCTGCCCGTCGGCCTCGTGTCGGCAGAGCTCGCGACCAGCCACGAAGGTGGCATCTTCGTCTGGGTCCGCGAGGCGTTCGGCGACCGCACCGGCTTCCAGGCCACCTGGTTCGTGTTCATGAACAGCGTGACGTTGTACCCGTCCCTGTTGTCCTTCGGCGCGGCGGCCTTGGCGACCGCCTTCGGCCGGCCGGACCTGGCCGGCAACGGGTTGTACATGGGGAGCGTCGTGTTGGTGGGGTTCTGGCTGGCCACGTTCGTGGTGTCGAAAGGCATGCAGACCACGGCCGGGTTGAGCAACCTCGGCGTCGGTCTCGGGACCATCGTGCCGGCGTTCGCGCTGATCTTCTTCATGTTCGCCTGGCTCGTCGACGACAAGCCCTCGGCCGCTCCTCTCCACCTCAGCGACATCACTCCCCCCTTTGACGGTCTCTCGAGCATCGCCCTGGTGGTCGGGACCTTCGTGGCGTTCGCGGGGCTCGAGGTCAACGCCGTGCACATCAAGCACCTCAAGGGCCGACCGCGCTCCTACTTCAAGGCCGTCCTCTCCGCCGCGCTGCTGGTCTTCGTCATGTACCTCCTTGGTTCGATCGCCATCTCGGTGGCCGTGCCGGACAGCACCCTCGAGCTCACCTCCGGCGCCTCGCAGGCGTTCACGGTGTACGCCGACGGCTTCGGGATCCCGGCGCTCTCCAACATCCTGTCCGGGCTGCTGGTGCTCGGCGCCGTGGCCGCGTCGATCGCGTGGATCGCCGGCCCGAGCCGCAGCATGTGGCTGGTCGGCCGCGCCGGCTACCTTCCCCAACGCTTCCAGCGGACCAACAAGAACGACGTGCAGATGCCGATCCTGCTGTTCCAGGGCGCCATCGTCACGATCCTGTCGCTGGTGTTCGTGGTCGCCCCCAACACCTCGGCGGCCTTCGCGATGCTGCAGGACGTCTCGATCAGCCTGTACATGCTGATGTACATCTGCATGTTCGCCTCGGCGATCCGGCTCCGCCGCTCCCAGCCGGACGTGGAGCGTCCGATCCGGATCACCGGGCTGCCGGTGATCGCGGTCATCGGCATCCTCGCGGCCCTGTCGGCCATCGTCCTCGGGCTGACCCCACCGGCCGGTTTCAGTGCTCTCGCGGCGGGCCCGTACGCCGCGATCATCGCCGGTGGCGTCGTCGTCCTCGCCCTGCCAGCCCAGCTCCTGTACCGCTTCCGCCGCCCCGAGTGGACGACCACCGACGAGGCAGAGCTCGCCGCAGAGCTTGAGGAGTAGAGAGAAATGCCCGCCCTCCCCGAAAGGACCAGCACACCATGATGGATCTCGCCACGTACACCCCGATGGGCGACAAGAAGAACTCGGACTTCTTCGAGGAGTACCTGCCCAAGGTCTATGAGCGACGCGAGGCGTCGGGTCTCAACCAGATCGTGGGCAACACCGCGGCGCTCGTGGTCCAGGTCGAGCACGGCGACGCCGTCGACTACATGGCCGAGCTCACCGCGATGGGCCCCTACCGGTTCCAGGCCGCTCGCCTCACGGGCACGCACAAGGTCTACGTGCTCCAGTCGCAGCCCGACTACCCCCGGCTCATCGTCCTCGAGCCGCTGTCCGCGACCTACGAGGACAACATCACGCGGTGGAACATGCTCTACCCGCTGGCGCGCAAGAAGCCGAACGCCCGCTACATCGGCGAGGTCTACCAGGCCCAGTCCACCCAGGCGGTCCGCGACGCCCTCGAGCCGCAGAACATCCGTTTCGCCTACCCCGGCGACACCGTGAGCGACTTCTACACCAACAAGCACCTGACGTTCACCTTCATGTCCGACTTCACCTACAACCGGGTCGGGCTACGTCGACGTCGACATCGACGACCTGGACGCGCTCGCGCTCGGCGAGACGATCGACCTCACCGCGGAGGAGCGGGGCAAGCTCGAGCGCGCCGACGCCCTGCAGGCCGAGCACGGCATCACGGGCCTCGTGCTCGGCGTGGACCACGCAGCCACCCGGATCCTCGCCGGCGACCGTGAGCACGCGCTGCTGGAGTACCTCACGGTGGTGCCGTACTACTTCTGGGGCGCCTACAACATCCACGAGATGAACTCCTCGACCAACGTCACCCGGCATCCCGACATCGGCGACGACAAGAAGTCGCCGGCGCGGGTGTTCACCGCCAACAACACGCCCTCGATCGTGAACTCGTTCGACAACCTGCCGATGCCCACCGAGGACTTCGTGCGCAACTTCGGCCGGCGCATGCACCACCTGGCGATGGCCGTCATCGACGGCCACGTCGCCGACGAGAAGAACGTCGACTACGTCGTCCGCCAGCTCGCCGACATGGGGACGCCCTTCCTGGCCCACGTCGTCGGTGAGTGCAAGGACGACCCGAACCTCAAGCAGATCTTCTCCAAGAGCTCGCCGTACTCCTTGCTCATCACCGAGTACATCGAGCGCTGCCACAACTTCGAGGGGTTCTTCACCCGCGACAACGTCGCGTCGCTGACGGCGGCCGCGGGTGCCGACGAGCGCTACGAGCACGGGCACGTCTTCGACTGACCGAACCCAGTCCGGCCCGGTCCGGTCCCACATTGCCGTCCCAACAAGGAGAAACACTCATGATCGAATCCATCCGCACCAAGGCACTGTGGGCGGTCATCGTCCTCGCCGTGCTGGTGGTCCCGCTCGCCGTCCTGGTGAGCCCGTGGTGGTGGCTCCTGGAGATCATCTTCGTCCCGCTGGTGCTGCTGGGCATCTACGACTACTTCCAGCCTCGGCACAGCATCCTGCGCAACTACCCGCTGGCCGGCCGCATGCGATTCCTGCTCGAGGGCATGGGTCCCGAGCTGCACCAGTACCTGGTGGAGAACGACACCGACGGCCGCCCGTTCGACCGGGACACCCGGTCGGTGATCTACCAGCGTGCGAAGAACGTGGGCGACAAGAAGCCGTTCGGTACCGAGCAGAACGTGTACGACGCGGGCTACAGCTGGTTGAACCACTCCATCTCGCCCCGGCCGATGGTCGCCGACCCCGAGGCCGACCTGCGGGTCATCATCGGCGGGCCGCAGTGCACCCAGCCCTACTCGGCGTCGGTGCTCAACATCTCCGCCATGAGCTTCGGCGCCCTGGGTGAGGCCGCGGTTCGCGCCATGAACCAGGGAGCCAAGGCCGGTGGGTTCGCCCACGACACCGGTGAGGGCGGCCTCTCGAAGTACCACGCCGAGGCCGGCGGGGACCTGATCTGGCAGATCGGCACCGGGTACTTCGGGTGCCGCGACGCCAACGGCGACTTCGACCCCGAGGCCTTCAAGAAGAACGCGACGCTCCCGCAGGTCAAGATGATCGAGATCAAGGTCTCCCAGGGAGCCAAGCCCGGCCACGGCGGCATCCTGCCCGCGGCGAAGGTGACCGCGGAGATCGCCGAGGCCCGGCTGGTCCCCCAGGGACAGGACGTCTTCTCACCGACCTACCACAAGGCGTTCTCCACGCCCCTGGAGATGGTGGCGTTCATCGCCCAGCTCCGCGAGCTCAGCGGCGGCAAACCCGTCGGCTTCAAGCTCTGCGTCGGAGACCCCCGAGAGTTCGCCGCGATCGTCAAGGCCATGCTCCAGACCGGCATCTACGCCGACTTCATCGTCGTCGACGGCGGCGAGGGCGGCACCGGCGCGGCACCCCTGGAGTTCTCCGACTCCCTCGGCTCGCCCCTCAACGAAGGCCTGCTGGTCGTCCAGAACACCCTGGTCGGCGCTGGTCTGCGCCAGCACATCAAGATCGGCGCCAGCGGCAAGATGGTCACCGCGTCCGCGATGGCGCGCTCGATGGCCCTCGGGGCGGACTGGTGCAACTCGGCCCGTGCCTTCATGTTCGCCGTCGGCTGCATCCAGTCCCAGCGCTGCCACACCAACAAGTGCCCCGTCGGGGTCACCACCCAGGACGCCAAGCTGCAACGCGCCCTGATCGTGCCGGACAAGGCCGAACGAGTGCACAACTACCACCGCAACACCGTGCACGCCCTCGCCGAGCTGATCGCGGCCATGGGCCTCGACCACACCAGCGAGCTGCGCCCCTACCACGCCGTCCGGCGGGTCAGCGAGTTCCAGGCGCTGGCCTTCGAGGAGATCTACGACTTCGTCAAGCCCGGCGCGTTCATCGAAGGCACCGCACCCGCCCGGTTCCAGCACTTCTGGGACCAGGCGTCGGCCGAGTCGTTCCGCCCCTGGTCCGCCGCGGAGCTGCGCACGCACGTCAGCTGAGCGGACCGCAGACGACATGAACGTCATGACGCGCTCGAACGTGTCCCTGGAGCGGAGGATCTGGTGAGCGACCGTGCTGACTGACGTCTTGTCGAACGTGGTCTTCGCCGTGGATCCGGTGCCGTGGGCGCGGTCGCAGATGGCGTTCACGCTGGCGTTCCACATCATCCTGGTTCCGCTGGGGGTGTCGTGGTCGGTGATGACGCTGATCGCGAACTACCGGGGGATCAAGCACGACGACCCGGACGCCATGCTGTTGGCCCAGCGCTGGTCGAAGTACATGGCGGTGACGTTCGCGGTCGGGGCAGTGACCGGGACCGTGCTGTCCTTCGAGTTCGGTCTGCTGTGGCCGAAGTTCATGGGGCAGTGGGGTGCGGCGTTCGGAGTGCCGTTCGCCTTCGAGGGGATCTTCTTCTTCACCGAGGCGGTCTTCATCTCGATCTACATCTTCGGGTGGCGTCGGCTGAAGCCGTGGGCCCACTTCTGGACCGGTGTGCCGATCGCGGTCGCGGGCATCTTCGGCAGCGTCTCGGTCGTGGCGGCCAACGCCTGGATGAACTCGCCGCAGGGGGTCACGCTCGACTCGGCCGGCAAGGTGACGAAGGTCGACCCGATGGGGGTGATCTTCAACGACGCGATGCCGTGGATGGCCGCGCACATGGTGGTCGCGGCGTACCTGGTCGGCGGCTTCATGGTCGGCTCGGTGTACGCGGTCGGCATGCTGCGCGGACGCACGGACCGCTACCACCGGTTGGGACTGATCATCCCGTTCACGGTCGCGGCGATCGCGACGCCCGTGCAGATGGGCGTGGGTGACGGGCTGGCCCGTTGGGTCTACAACAACCAGCCCACCAAGTTCGCGGCGATCGAGATGGTCACCACGACCAGCAGCGACGTGCCCGAGGTGCTGCTCGGTCATCTCAACTCCGAGGGCGAGGTGGTGGGGGGCATCCCGATCCCGGGTCTCGCCTCGTTCCTCTCCGACCCCAGCACTGGCAAGTCCACCGTCGTCCAGGGGCTGGACGAGACGCCCGAGGCCGAGCGGCCGACGATCCACGAGGTGAACGTCGTGCACCTGGCGTGGGACGTGATGGTCGGGGTGGGGACCCTGCTGTTCCTGCTGACCCTGTGGTGGTGGGCCTCCTGGATCTTCCGGCGAGACATGCCGCGAAGTCGATGGTTCCTGCGGGCCGCGGCCGCGGCCGGGGTGCTCGGCGTGGTCGCCATGGAAGCGGGCTGGACCGTCAGCGAGGTCGGACGTCAGCCGTGGATCGTCTACGAGAAGATGAAGGTCGAGGACGCCGCCACCGCGAACACCGGCATCTGGATCACCTTCATCGGTGTGGTGATCCTCTACGTCGGCCTCGGCATCACCACGATCCTGGTGCTGCGCCAGATGAGCCGGCGGTTCCGCGCCGGTGGCCCCTCGAGCGAGGCCGACGTGCCGTACGGGCCCAGCGATCCCCTCGAGGTGGGCGCCGAGGACGAGCAGAAGGTGCCGCTCTGATGGCCACCACGGCGGCGCTGATCCTGTTCGCAGCGATCACGACCTACGCGGTCTTCGGAGGTGCCGACTTCGGCGCGGGGTTCTGGGACCTCGTGGCTGGTGGGACGAAGCGGGGTGAACGGCCACGCGAGGTCATCGACCACGCCATCGCGCCCGTCTGGGAGGCCAACCACGTGTGGCTGATCTTCGTGTGGGTGCTGCTGTGGACCTGTTTCCCGGAGGCGTACGCCTCCATCACGCTGACGCTGTTCGTGCCGCTGACGTTGGCCGCTCTGGGCATCGTGTTGCGGGGGGCGAGCTTCGCCTTCCGCAAGGTGGTGTTCCGCACGCGGGACCGGCGAAACTTCGGTGCCGCCTTCGCGATCTCCTCGGTCCTCGTGCCCTACTGCTTCGGTGCCGTCGTCGGTGCCATCGCCTCCGGTCGCGTCCCGTCCGGCGGTAAGGCGGGCGACCCATGGCACAGCTGGGTCAACCCCACGTCCATCCTGGGCGGGGTGCTGGCGGTCTGCCTCACGGCCTACCTGGCGGCCTTCTTCCTGGTCCGAGACGCCGACCGGCTCGCCGACGAGTCGATGGTCGCCTACTTCCGGCGCCGCGCGACCGTGGCCGGCGTCGCCGCCGGCCTGGTGGCGGTCGTCGGCATCTTCGTGCTGTCCAACGACGCGGAGTACCTCTTCGACGGGCTCACCTCACGAGCCCTCCCGCTGGTGATCCTGTCCGCCGTCTCCGGCCTGGCCGCGCTCGTGCTGGTCACCCGCGCCATCCGCCGCGGTGCGCGTCTCGCCGCCGTGGGCGCGGTCGTGGGTGTCCTGCTGGCGTGGGGGGTGGCGCAGTGGGACTACCTGCTCCCCGAGTCGCTGACCGTCTCCGCGGCCGCCGCGCCGTCGGGCACCATCACCGCCGTGCTGGTCGCCACCGCACTCGCTGCGGTCCTGATCGTCCCGGCGTTCGTGCTGCTCTACGTGCTCGACCAGAAGTCGTTGCTGCCCGAGGAGAGCATGCCCGAGCCGGCACCGCGTCTGTGAAGCCGCAGGGCATTCCTGCGGTCGGCGGCATCAGCCTCACCGACCTGTCACCGGTCAGCCACCTGCTGAACGCCCCGACGCGGCGACTCACCTGGCTGACGATCATCAAGGCCTCCGTCGCTGTCGCGGTGGCATGGCAGATCGCCAGCGCCCTGCCGGGGGACGACTCACCGTTGTTCGCGCCCATCGTGGCGCTGACAACGGTCCAGAGCAGCCTGTACGGAACCTTCGCTCAAGGCTTCCAGACCGCGGCGGGCAACATCATCGGAGTGGCCCTGGCTACTGGCCTGGTCAACGTGGCCGGCCGCACCGCCGTCGCTCTGTTCGTGGCGACCTTCGTCGGGCTGGCGGTCTCCAAGCAGCTCCCGATCGGGTCGGGTGCCCGCGGACAGATCACGTTCTCGATGATCCTGGTCGTCGCCCTGGGACCGACGTCCGGTTACGGCACCGCGCGTCTGCTCGACTGTGCCATCGGCGGGGCCATCGGCATCCTGGTCGCCCTGCTGGTCCCGGAGAGCCCCCAGATCGAACCGGTCCGGACAGCGATCACCGGGTGGTCACGCGAGCTCCGGGAGTCGCTCCGGGAGATCGCGGCGGCGCTGGCCGTCAGGGACGGGCAGCCGGTTCCCACAGCAGCACAGCACCCCTTCGTCGACCGGATGATCAACCGACTGCGCGCCGCAGATGAAGCGCTCACGTCCTCGGTGAGCGTCGCCTTCGAGTCGATCCAGTTCAACCCGCGAGCCCGCCGAAAGAAGGCGAAGGTCCAAGAGCTCGCCGACGTCCTTCCCTGGTGCCGTCGGCTGTCGCTCCAGGTCGAGGCGCTCGCCCTGGGCGTCGACGCGCTGTACGACAGGTCGGTGCATGAGCCGCGCGTCGACCGGCTGACGCTGAGCGGGCTGCTGTTCGATGCGGCCGCTCTCGTCCCCGACCAGTCGACCGAACCAGTCCCGGAGGCCGCCGCGGCCTTCCGGTCGAGGCTCGGGGAGACGCTCCGCGACGCCACGTCTCACGAGACCTCCGTCGCCATGGTGCTCGACAGCGTCAGCCTCCTGGGACGGCTCGACCACATCGTGGTCGAGCTCACCGACCCTTCGACGGTGCCGCTCGCGGTGGGCGGCGGTGCCCGCCATGGGGAGGACACCTGACGGTCGGCGCTGGTGCTACGTCCCTTCGACGGGCGGGCTGATGGGCGCGATCGGCTCCCCTTCGGGGGTGCCGCCACCGGTGCCGATGAGGATCTGGACGGCGGCCAGGCCCACCACCAGCGTCGCCAGGGACCACCACAGCCGTTCCATGGAGACCTGGTTGCCCCAGAGCAGGACCACGAGGCCGAGGGCTACCGCGACGACGCGCAGCCACGCCCGGTTGGCTGCCACCCAGCGACCGGTCGAGCGGACCTGCCCGCCGCCTGCTCGCGCGCCGATGTTCTCCAGGCCCGAGGCCACCGTCGTGCGGACTGCGGTGCCGTACTTGTTCTCGCCGGCGAAGCAGCCTGCGACGACGATCACCAGGCCGACCCCGAGCAGGACGTCCTGCCCGCGCTCGAGATAGGCCAGCAGCGTGTCGTAGAAGACCCGGCTCGCCGGCCCGAACACGGTCCCCTCGAGCTGGTTGACCCACAGCTGGCGCCCGATCGAGAGGAACAGGGCCAACAGCACGGCATTCGCCGCGAGCAGTGCTCCGATCACCACACCCATCCGCGGGCGGCGCCGAGCCAGCACGAACGCGATCAGGTAGAGCGCGGCCACCAGCGGGAGCATCCAGATGGCCACCGGGTTGCCGAAGGCGTAGATGGTGCGCAGCTGCTCGAGCCCGTCCGACTCGAGGAGCACGATCTGCCGGTCGGTCTCGGGGATGGGCACGTTCTCGACCAGGGTGAGCCCGCGTGCGACCAGTCGCTCCTTGACCGCATTGATGACCTCGTCCACGTCGAGAACCACCTCGTTGCCCTGGACCGTGACGGCTCCCGACCCGTCCCCCGTCAGGACCCGGTGCAGCGCCTGCTGGGCCCGGGTGTTGATCCGCACCCACAGGTCGGCGAACTCGTCGGAGGCGATGAACTCCCGGACCTGGCGGTCGATCAGGCCGTTGACGGCCGCCGCCAGCGGCCCGACCAGCTGCTCCAGGCGCGGCCGGTCGGTGATCACCCCCGCGAAGACGTTGTTGAGGATGGCCTCGATGTCGACCTGCTTCTGGATCGCATCGGTGACCCTGGTGGCGATGACGTCCTGCACCTCGGGCGATGCGACGAGCGGATCCACCGTGGCGACGTAGCGCTCGGTGTCGTTCAGCGTGCGCTGGCCCCAGTACGCCACGGCCGCCGGCATGGTGAGGAGACCGGCCAGCACGACGCAGATCACCGCGGCGACCGAGCGACCGCGTGAGGGCCGCTCCGCTGCTGGCGCCGGTTCGACAGGGCTGCTGGGGGTACTGGGTGGCGAGAGCTCCGACATGGCGTCTCCGTCAGACGTGTGATGGCGTCCGGGGCTCCGGCGCTGCGCCCAGTCTGGCCGCTCACGTCCCCGGGCGCATCGCACGAAAGGGACCAAGTCTCGCCGTCGGCCCCGTGATCACGGCGAAGGTCACCACGAGATCACCTCTGGGCAACAGATCCGCGTGAACCCTTGACACCGCCGCTCTCGTTTGGTTTGTTCATCTTCTCCGAACTATCTGAATGGATCTTTCTGAATGGTTGATTCATCCCGGCAGCTGCTGGGCGAGGTGACCACGAGGCTCGACCGCCTCGCGGATCTCGCCGACGCCGGCGGTCTGGACGCTGCGGTCGAGATGATCGTGGGGGCGCTCGACGCCGGGGGCATCGTGCAGGCGTTCGGCACCGGCCACTCGCAGGCCTTCGCCATGGAGGTCGCCGGCCGAGCCGGGGGACTCATCCCGACCAACAACGTCGCGCTGCGCGACGTGGTGCTCCTCGGCGGCCAGGATGCCTCGATCCTCTTCGACGGGGCCGCCCTCGAGCGTGAGCCGACCGTCGTGGACGACCTCTGGAAGACGATCCAGCCGCACCCGGAGGACGTGTTCGTGATCGCGTCCAACTCCGGGGTCAACGGCTCGGTCGTGGGCATGGCGCTCGCGGCCAAGGAGCACGGCCACGGGGTCATCGCGGTCACCAGCCTCGAGCACACCGCCCGGGTCACCCCGAAGCACCCGAGCGGGGCGCGCCTCAGCGAGATCGCCGACGTCGTCATCGACAACCTGGCGCCGTACGGCGACACCACCCTCGCCCTGGACGGCGGGCCGGACGGGACGATCGGCGTCGGGGCGGTCTCCTCGATGACGGCAGCGTTCATCGCCCAGCTCCTCACGGTCGCCGTCTCGGAGCGCATCGTCGCTGCGGGCGCGGTCCCGCCCATCTACCTCTCGGCGAACATCCCCGCCGGGGACGACCACAACAACCGACTCGAGAACCAGTACGGCGACAGGCTGCGGCGTCACGCCTGAAGCACCACCCCCACCGGAAGGAACCACCAGAGTGAACATCCATCACACCAGCAGGGCCCCGATCAGGACCTTCAACCGACGCTCCATCGTCCGGGGAGCGCTCGCCGCGGCCGCCGTGGTCCCGCTCAGCAGCGCGCTCGCCGCCTGCGCCGGCAGCAGCGACGACAGCGACAGTGACAGCAACACCAAGGGTGGCACCAAGAGCGCCGACAACCCCTTCGGCATGGTGGAGGACTCCACCACGGACGCGGTCATCTTCGACGGCGGCTACGGCACCGACTACGTGTCGTTCGCGGCCACGATCATGCAGGACGGCTTCCCCGGCTCGACGGTGAAGGTGTCGGCGACCACCGAGATCGCCCAGGAGCTCCAGCCGCGCTTCGTCGGCGGCGACCCGCCGGACCTGATCGACAACTCCGGTGAGAACGCGATCGGGTTCAGCACGATCCTCGACCAGCTCGAGGACCTCGGTGACGTCCTCGACGCCCCCAACCTCGAGGGCACCACCATCCGCGACACCCTCTTCGGTGGCGTGGAGGCACCCGGCACCTTCGACGGCAAGCTGGCGGCGATCAACTACGTGCTGACCGTGTACGCCGTGTGGTACTCCGCGAGCCTGTTCGAGGAGAACGGCTGGACGCCGCCCGAGACCTGGGACGACGCCATCGCGCTCGGCGCCGAGGCCAAGAAGGCCGGCAAGTACCTGTTCCTGTGGGGCAAGGAGGCGGCGACCTACTACCAGACCCTGGCGATCGGCTCGTCGATCAAGCAGGGCGGCGACGAGGTACGCCTCGCCCTCGAGAACCTGACGCCGGACTGCTGGTCGCAGCCCGCGGTGCAGGGCGTCTTCGAGGCGATGGGCCAGATCGTCTCGGCGGGCTACATGAAGCCGGGCGGCTCGGGCACCCAGTTCACGGCGGCCCAGGCCCAGTGGAGCAACAACGAGGACGCGTTGCTCTACCCGTCGGGCTCGTGGATCGAGAACGAGATGAAGGACCAGACCAAGCCCGACTTCCAGATGACCGGGTTCCCGGAGATGGTGCTCGGGTCCGACTCGGCCATGCCCTACACCGCGATGCACAGCACCGCCGGCGAGCCGTTCGTGATCCCGTCGAAGGCCAAGAACGTCGCGGGCGGCAAGGAGCTGCTCCGGACGATGCTGTCCAAGGCGGCTGCCACCAACTTCGCCAAGGAGAAGCTCGCGCCGACGATCGTCAAGGACACCGTCCCCGCGGACGGCTTCGGGTCGACCGCCCTGGTCTCGCAGAGCAAGATGCTCACCGACGCCGGCACCGACGTGTTCACGTGGGGGTTCGTGGACCTCTACGGGATGAACGTCGACCAGCTCGTCGTCTGGAACAGCTTCCTCGCCGGCGACTCGAGCGTCGCCGAGCTGACGTCCGGGCTGCAGGAGATCACCGACAAGGTGCGAGAGGACGACTCGATCAAGAAGATCGAGGTCACGTGACCGCTTCCTCGTTGGTCCCCCTCACGGACGCCGCGACCGCACCACCATCGCGCAGGAGGTCGCGGCGTCCGCTGACCTTCGACCGGGTCAGCTTCTTCCTCGTGTTCCTCGGGCTGCCCGTGGCGCTGTTCCTGTTCATCGTGGTGTGGCCGTTCGTGCAGGCGATCTGGTACTCGATGACCGACTGGACGGGCTTCACGCCGGACATGAGCTTCGTCGGCCTCGACAACTACCGGAAGCTGATCCACGACGACATCTTCATGACGGCCGTGTGGAACAACGTCCTGCTCGCGGTCGTCGTCCCGCTGGTCACGGTGGTGCTGAGCTTCGCGCTCGCCACCATGGTCACCGTGGGCGGGGCGTCGCACGGACGGGTGCGCGGCTTGCGCGGCTCGGGCTTCTACCGGGTGATCTCGTTCTTCCCCTACACCGTCCCGGCCATCATCATCGGCCTCATCTGGGCGCAGATGTACGACCCGTCGAGCGGTCTGCTCAACGGCCTGCTCACCGGGATCGGGCTCGACCAGTTCGAGTCGTTCCCGTGGCTCGGCGACACCACGACCGCCATGCCGGCCTCGATGTTCGTGATCATCTGGGGATTTGTCGGCTTCTACATGGTGCTGTTCGTGGCTGCCATCAAAGGCATCCCGTCGGAGTACTTCGACGCCGCCCGCATGGACGGTGCGGGCAGGTTCCGCATCGCCTGGTCGATCACGATCCCGCTCATCCGCGACACGGTGCAGACCGCCTACATCTACCTCGGGATCCTGGCCCTCGACGCGTTCGTCTACATGGCGGCGCTCAACCCGGGAGGCGGTCCGGACAACTCGACCCTGGTGATGCCGCAACGTCTCCTCGAGACGGCCTTCGCGAAGGGCCAGTTCGGGCTGGCCAGCGCGATGGGCGTCGTGATGGCGATCGCGACCCTCGCCTTCGCCGCGATCGTCTTCACGGTCAACCGCTTCGTGGGCGGCGACGGCGACAAGGTCGGGCGAGCATGACCACGGACATCCGGGACGACCGGGAGACCACCACGCAGCAGGCTCCGGAACGCTCGCCTGCCGGCGACAAGGTCGTGTCGACCGTCTCGCACGTCGTGCTCAGCTTCTGGACCCTGCTCATCATCGTCCCGCTGCTGTGGACCCTGCTGTCGTCGTTCAAGACGAGCAAGGAGATCTTCGCGTCGCCGTTCGGTCTGCCCGCTGACTGGAACTTCGACAACTACGTCTCCGCGTGGACCACCCAGGGCATCGGGCGCTACTTCCTCAACACGGTGATCGTGGTCGGCTGCGCCCTCGTCATCGTGATGATCCTGGGCTCGATGTGCGCCTATGTGCTCGCGTGCTACTCGTTCCCCGGGCGCCGGTTCATCTACTACTCGATGCTCGCGGGTCTGACCTTCCCGATCTTCATGGCGATCGTGCCGCTGTTCTTCGTGCTGAAGCAGATCGGCTTGCTGAACACGCTGCCCGGCCTGATCCTCACCTACGTTGCCTTCGCGCTCCCGTTCACCGTCTTCTTCCTCTATCCCTTCTTCAGGGCGCTGCCGAAGGAGATCTCCGAGGCCGCGGAGGTCGACGGCGCAGGCGAGTGGCGGAGGTTCTTCCAGGTGATGCTGCCGATGGCCGCGCCGGGCATGGCGTCGGTGGCCATCTTCAACTTCCTCGGCCTGTGGAACCAGTTCCTGCTGCCCGTGGCCCTCAACACCAAGCGGGAGAACTACGTCCTCTCGCAGGGCATGGCGTCCTTCGCGTCCCAGGCGGGCTACAACGTCGACTACGGACGTCTGTTCGCGGCCGTGGTCATCACGGTCGTGCCGGTGCTGGTCGTGTACGCGATCTTCCAGCGGCAGCTGCAGGGCTCGGTCACCCAAGGAACGTCGAAGTAGCCATGACGCAGGCTGGCGACGCGACGAGGGTCACCGACTCGACCGGCCCGACCGATCCGACCGACCTCACCGACCTGATCCGCACGGTCGCGCCCCGGCTGACCGGTGCGCTCCGCGAGGTGGCCGACACCGTGCTCGCGGACCCGGACGAGGCTGCCAGGCTCTCCGCGGTGGCGCTGGCCGCCCGCGCCGGTGTGTCTCAGGCGTCGGTCACGCGGTTCGCCCAGTCCATCGGGCTCGCCAGCCACGCCGAGCTGCGGCTCGCCCTGGCAGAGCAGAAGGGGCGTTCGACGGCGCCGGGCGTCGCGATGGACGTCGGCGTGCAGATCCGCCCCGACGACTCGGTGCGGCAGGTCATCAAGGTGGTCGCGAACGCCGACATCCGCGCCATCACCCAGACGGTCAACCAGCTCGACCACCACGCCCTGGACCTCGCGAGCAGGGCGATCGCCGCCGCCCGGCGCGTCGACGTGTACGGCATCGGCAGCTCGGCGAGCGTGGCCTACGAGCTGGAGACCAGGCTCTTCCGGGTCGGGGTCAGGGTGCGGGCCTGGACCGAGGTGCACGAGGCCCTGACCTCCGCCGCGTTGCTCACGCCCGATGACGTCGCGATCGCGATCTCCCACTCGGGTGCGACCTCGGAGGTCGTCGAACCGCTGCGGCTGGCCGCGGACCGTGGTGCGGTCACGGTCGGGCTCACCGGCGACCCGCGCTCGGCCGTCGCCGCGTCGTCGCTCCACATGCTGACGACGGCGGCGCTGGAGACGTCCTACCGCAACGGCAGCCTCGCCGCGCGTCACTCCCAGATGATGATCGCCGACTGCCTCTACATCCGCGTGGTCCAGCTGACCCCCGAGCGCGCCGCGGAGTCGATGGCGCTGACCGAGCACATCGCTCCGTCCCACGCCGTCGCGGCGCGCCGCACCCGCGTGCGCCAGGACACCCCCTAGCGACTCAACCCCTGCGCAGGTCCGCCAGGGATGCCTGGATCCGCGCGAACACCGCCGCGTCGACGACGACGCCGTGGTGCCGCAGGACCAGCGCCGCCGCACCCGCGACGCCGTCGGCGACGCGGACGACGCGTCCCGCGCCGCCCTGGCGGTGGAAGGACGTCTCGACGACCGCCGCGAGCTCGGCCTGGTGCAGCAGGACGCTCCCCCCGAGCACCAGCGGTCCGTCGATCGCGGGGTCCAGCACGCTGCCCAGGGTGCGAGCGAGGGCCTCCGCGGCACCGGCGACGATCGCGAGGGCCACGGCATCCTCGCCGACCGCGAAGGCCACCGGGGCGAGGCGGGCGAGACGTACCGGCCGCATGTCGTAGACGACCTCCGTCAGGCGGCTCAGCGACGAACGGCGCGACTCGAGGGTGTCGTCGATACCGAGCTCGGCGAGCACGAGCGGTGTCAGCCCCGTCGCCGGACCGCGACCGTCGAGGTCCGCGACCACGGCGCGCACCACGTGGTGGCCGATCCAGAAGCCGGAGCCCTCGTCGCCGAGCAGCCAACCGCTCCCGTCGGACACGCCCTCGACCTCGCCGCCGCGCACCCGGATCGCGGCCGCACCCGTGCCGGCGACCAGCGCATGTCCGTCCAGGTCGCTCGATCCCGCACAGAACATGGCGAGGAGGTCGGACTCGACCACGAACGGTGCGTCCACACCGGCGGCCGTCAGGGCGGCGGTGATGCTCGGGTGCTCGGGGCCCGCGTCGGACCGGACCGACCGCGACCCTGCCATCGCGACGGCGGCGCCCGCGACCGCGGACGACGGCACGCCGCCGGACTCGAGGGCCTGAAGCACGGCGGCGCCGAGGGCGAGCACGACGCTTTCCGGCCCCGAGGAGATGGGGTTCCCACTCCCGGCCGTACCCAGCCCGAGGCAGCGTCCCGTGGCGTCCACGACCACCGCTCGGGTGGACGAGCCCCCGGCGTCGACCGCGACGAGAGCGAGGGCCACGGCGGAGAGCCTACGTTTCCGACGTACCTCCCGGATCGTTCAGCCCGTGATCTGCGGGCTGCGCTGGGTGAGGACCGCTGCCTTCAGGTACCCGTCGGCCTTCGCGACGACCTTGACCCGCAGCCGCTGGCCGGCCCACTTCTCCTTCAGCAGCAGCCGGGCGCCGTCGGCCTTGGCGACCAGCTTGCCGCCGACGTACCACCGGTACTTCAGCACCACGGTGGCCGGGTTCCACGTGCCGTGCGTGACGCGGGCCTTCGTGCCCACCTCGAGCGAGCCCTTGATGGCGGGCTTCTTCACGAGGAGGACCTTCTTGGCGGCCGGCGGCGGAGGAGGCGGAGGAGTGGTCGTCACCGGGGCCGCCACGGGAGCGGTCGCGGCCGAGGTCGCCGTGGCGCTGCCGATCCCGGCGACGGCAGCGGTGACCACGACGGAGATCGCCCGGCCCACGTCGGCCGCGGTCGGCGCGTAGGTGGCCGAGTCGGTGCCGACGGGAGTGGTGCCGGCCAGCCACTGGAAGTGGAAGGTCGTGCCCTTGAGGTTCCACGTGCCGGGCGAGGCCGTGAGGGCCTGGCCGACGGCGGGCGTGCCGGTGATGGCGGGCGGGGTGAGGTTCTCCACCGCACTCGGGTACTGGTCGCGCACGAGCACGGCGTCGTACCCCTCCAGGACCTGGCCCGCACTCGTGACCACGATGTCCTGGGCGAGCTCCAGCGAAGGCTGGTCGTTCCAGAACTCGTGGGCCACCTCGGTGAGGCCTCCGCCGGTCGGGGTGTCGAAGGAGTCGAGGGCGTCGAACTCCAGACGGTAGGTGCCGGGGATCAGGCCCCCGATGTCGTAGTGCGTGGGGCCTACGTCGTCGCCGGCGAACTCGAAGGCGAACTCCTCCCACTGCGAGCCCGTCCACCGCCACGCGTCCACTGCCGTCAGGTCGTACGGGTTGCCGTCGGGGTCGGCCGCCGTGCCGGTGATGTGAGCGGCCGCGGCCAGCTCCGCGTCGACTCCGGACAGCGTCTGCCCGTTGGTGAGGGCCACCACGGTGGCGTCGTCGATGGTGGCGACGTCGTCCCAGTACTCCGGAGCCCAGTCACCCTGCGACTCGAACGAGACCCGGTAGTTCGTCCCGGGGCGCAGGCCGTCCATCGTGTAGGTGCCGTCGGCGGCCGTCTCCGCGTCGCCGAAGAAGGACCAGTTGCCGTCCTCCAGGCCGCGGAGGGCCACGAAGATGCCTTCGATCGGCTCGCCGGACTCGTCGGTGACGGTGCCCGTGACCCGCGCGGCCTTGGCCAGGGAGGCGTCGATGCCGACGGTGGTCGCGGGGGCCGTCACCGTGACCGGCGTGCCCTCGTCGAGCGGGCCCTTGTCGTCGTACCGCTCGGAGAGGTAGGTGCGCTCCGGGTCGTTGAACTCGACCTGGTAGGTGCCGGTGGGCAGGCCGTCGATCTGGTAGGTGCCGTCCTCGTCGGTGATGTAGGTGTACTCCTCGCCGAAGGAGGCCCAGTCCCCGTCGAGGAGGATGCCGAGCTCGATCTCGATGTCGCCCAGGCCGTTGCCCTCGGAGTCGGTCACGGTGCCGGACAGGTGACCGCCGAGCGCCAGCTCGGCGTCGATGCCCGTCGTGTCCGCTCCGGCGGACACATGCACGAGGTCGCCGTCGAAGATGTTCAGGTGGTCGTCGTAGTACTCGTTGACGTAGGTGCCGCTGAGGTCGGTGAACCCGATCACGTAGTCGCCCGGAGTCACGAACGGGACGTGGTAGCGGCCGAGGTCGTTGGTGGTGCCGCCGAATCCCTCGCCCGAGGGGAAGCCGTCCTCGTCGAGGGAGTAGAAGTCGATGTAGATGTTGGAGAGCGGCTCCCCCTGCTCGTCGGTCACCGTGCCGCTGACGAAGCCCGTCAGCTCCAGCTCGGCGTCGATGTTCGGGACGGCCTGGCCCGCGGCGACCGGGACATCGGTGGCGTCCTCGATGTCCCGCTGGTCGTCGTAGTACTCGTTGACGTAGGTGCCGTCGTCGTCGCGGAACTCCACGGTGTACGTCGCCGGCGGCAGGTTCTTGATCGTGTAGGTGCCGTCCCTCTTGGTGGTCGTGTCGGCTACGAAGGCCCAGCCGCCGTCGCCGTCGTACTCCAGCGCCGTGACGACGATGCCCTTGATCCCGGCGCCCTCGGCGTCGGTGACGGTGCCGCCGATCTGCGCCTTCGGCGCAGCCTGGGCAGCGGGCATCGACCCGAGGCCCAGCACGGCGATGGCGACGGACAGCAGGGCGACGAGCAGAGCCCGGGCGAGCGTGCGTGGACGACGTGACATGAGCGGTTCCCTCGGACGATCGGATGCCGAGAGCGGTCCGCCCCGGTGAGATCACGTTAGAACGGGGGGAGCCGCAGCAACAGTCAGCCGGCCGACAGTTCTGCCGAGCTGGCTCCTCATCGGAGGCCGTCAGCTCGACGGGTCGCGGCGGTACAGCGCCCGGGCCCAGAGGTACCCGGCGACCGCGATGGCCACGCACCAGCCGACGGCCAGCAGCGCCGTCGAGCCGTCCGGCTCGCCGGCCAACAAGCCACGCGTGGTCTCGATCATCGGCGTGAACGGCTGGTGCTCCGCGACCCAGCCGAGCCACGTCGGCATCGACTCGACGGGGACGAAGCCGCTGCTCAGGAACGGCAGGATCACCAGGAACATCGGTGAGTTGCTGGCCACCTCGACGGTGGCCGCCGAGAGTCCCATCGCGACCGTCAGCCAGGTGAGCGCGAAGGCGACCAGCGTCACGAAGCCGAGCAGCGCGAGCCAGTCGAGGGCCGACGCCGAGGGGCGGAAGCCGAGAGCCACCGCGACGACCAGGAGCGTCGTCATGGCGAGCACCGACTGGATGACGCTGCCGAGCACGTGACCCGTGAGCACGGAGGCCCGGGCGATCGCCATGGTGCGGAACCGGGCGAAGATCCCCGCGGTCTTGTCCATCGCGACGGAGATGGCGGTGCCCTGCGCGGCCGCGGCGGCCGCCATCAGCATGATCGCCGGCGTCACGTAGTCGAGGTACTCGGCCCGACCGCCGCCGGTCGCGAGGCCGGCGCCGAGGGTCCCGCCGAACACGTAGACGAACAGGAGCAGGAACACGACGGGCATCCCGATCAGGAGCACCGTCATGCTCGGGTAGCGCCGCATGCGCAGCAGGTTGCGGCGCAACATGGTGGCCGAGTCGGTCACCGCCAGGGACAGGGTCCTGAGGGTCAGGGTGCTGGGGGACAGGGTGCTCATCGGGAGGCCGCCTCTCGTGCGGTCGGGCCGGTCAGGGCGAGGAAGACGTCGTCGAGGTCCGGGCTGGTCACGTCCAGGTGCTCGGCCACCACGGCCGCGCGGTCGAGGCGGTCGAGCACCTCGCGCACGGCGGCGACGTCGCCGGTTCCGGGGATGCTGAGCGTGAGCGCGTCGTCGTTGCGAGCGGCGCCGGTGAAGACGCGCTCGGCCGCGTCCAGGGCGGCGGTGTCGGCCAGCCGGAGCCGGATGCTGCCGCCGGGCACGCGTCGCTTCAGCTCGGCCGGCGTGCCCTCCGCGACGATCCGTCCACCGTCCAGGACCGCGACCACGTGGGCCAGCTGGTCGGCCTCCTCGAGGTACTGGGTCGTGAGCAGGACCGTCACCCCGTCGGCGACCAGCCCGCGGACGACGTCCCACATCGCTCGTCGGCTGCGCGGGTCGAGGCCCGTCGTCGGCTCGTCGAGGAAGATCACCGACGGGTCGCCCATCAGGGTCATCGCCAGGTCGAGCTTGCGCTGCATGCCGCCCGAGAACCCGGCCACGGGCTTGTGGGCGGCGTCCGTCAGCTCGAAGCGCTCGAGCAGGGCGTCGGCGCGGCCCCGTCCCTCGACACGGGAGAGGTGGTGCAGGTCGGCCATCAGCCGGAGGTTCTCCTCGGCGGTGAGCAACGTGTCGACCGCCGAGAACTGGCCGGTGACGCCGATCGCGGAACGTACGGCGTCGGCGGACGTCGCCACGTCGCGACCGGCCACCTCCGCCGTACCGGCGTCGGCGCGGACCAGCGTGGAGAGGATGTTGACGGTCGTGGTCTTGCCGGCCCCGTTGGGGCCGAGCAGCGCGAGCACGGTGCCGGCGGGGACAGTGAGGTCGATGCCGTCGAGCACGGTGAGCGCTCCGAACGACTTGCGGAGGCCCGTGGCGCGGATGGCCGGTGGGCGTGGTGCGGGCATGTCAGGACTCCTTCTGGACAGCTTCTGGGCAGGCGGGCGCGACCGACGTCGGGGGTCGGGAGAGCGCAGCGGGGCGCGGCCGTCATGGCCGCGGGGCGTCAGATGTCGAGGTCCTCGACCTCGGGGACGTCGGCGGCGGCGGCGACCAGCGCGTAGAGGTCGCGCGGGATCGTCTCGCGGAGCTCCTCGAGGGTCTCGAACACCTCGAGGGTGGCGGTCACGGGGGTCTGGCCCCAGACCTGGTCGGAGCTGAAGTGCTTGCGCCACCCCGTGGCCTCGCCGTCGGGGCCGGCCTGGTGGACGAACTCGGGGGAGCGCTCGCAGTACACGACGTACTTGCCCGTGCGGGAGCGGTAGACGGTGAACTGCTCGGTGCGGTCCTTGCTCGAGCGTGCCCACTCGACGAGCTGGACCCCCACGAAACGCTGACGGCGGTGCTTGCCGGCGCCCACCTGGACGGTGATCTCGTGGTAGCCCTCGAGCTTGCCCTCCTCCACGTCGACGAACCGACGCAGCGCGCGACTGATGGCCTGGGACAGGTTGCCGTCGGCCAGCTCCTGGGCGCGCTGGAAGACCGGCAGGTCCCCGTCGGACACGTAGATCGTCTTGTTCGGCACGGCGTCATCCTAACCTCCAACAGCAATATACGCACACGCATACGTATATCGCAAGAGTCTCGGGAACGGCCGAGTCCCGCGACCCTCAGAGGGTCGCGGGACTCGGGTCGCGGGCCTAGCCTCAGGCCGGTTGTGCCACCCGCTCGGGAGCGGGGCTCTGCCCGGCCACCGCGTCGGCCCGGCGGGCGTGCCGCAGACCCAGAACGACGAGCAGGAGCAGCACGGCCGACCCGGCGAAGGCGACGATGGCGCCGATGCCGGCGATCGTGCCCATGGTCGCGAAGGCCGCGCCGTACAGCAGCAGGCCGCGCAGGGTGTTGCCCATGAACAGCGTCTGGCGCAGCCCGGCGAGCGCCTGGCCCTCCTCGGAGGCCTTGTCCGCGTCGGAGAGGGCGATGTACTCGCCGCTCACCTCCTCGTAGGTCCGACCGTCGCTGGCCGCGTTCATGTGCGCGAGGATGTAGTGGTCGGCGTAGGCCTTGGCCTCCGGTCCGGTGTCGAGCGGGCTGCCGGCGAACTCCTCGAGCGCGGCCGCGTCGGCCTCCGGCAGGCCGGCGAGGGCATCGCCCTCGGGCATCGTGATGCCCTGCATCGAGAGCTGGTCGTCGACCTGGTTGCCGATGTAGACGTTGGCCCAGGTCATCAGGCCGCCGCCGATGAGAAGGACGGCGGCGAGGACGAGCCCCGCGCCGGAGATGAGCTTGTCGAAGGCGGAGCGCATGATGACGAGTCCTCTGGTCAGGTGAGGCGGTCTCTCCGCCTCGTCTCCGACGCTAGGGAGCGCGGTGGGGGCCCAGCAGGGGCGGCGGTCCGCGTCTCTCGGGCCCTTGGTCCCGGCCCCCGGGCCGTACGGGATGCTGCGCCTATGACGGCGGTCTTCGTGCTGGTGGTCGGCACCCGGTTCCTGCTGCCGCTGCTGATCCCGCGCTACCCGCTCCCGGCGATCCTGGCGTGCCTGGTCGTGGACGGCGTCGACCAGACGATCTTCCAGGCCTTCGGCTACGACCCGCCGGGCTACCAGGGCTACGACAAGGCGATGGACGTCTACTACCTGGCCATCGCGTACCTCGCGACGATGCGCAACTGGACCAGCCCCGGCGGGTTCGCGGTGGGTCGGTTCCTGTACTTCTACCGACTGGTGGGCGTGCTCGCCTTCGAGGTCTTCCAGATGCGGGCGATGCTGCTGGTGTTCGCCAACACCTTCGAGTACTTCTTCATCGCCTACGAGACCGTTCGCACGCGCTGGGACCCGCGGCGCCTGAGCCCGGCCGGCTGGGTCGCCGTGGCCGCGGCGATCTGGGTCTGCGTGAAGCTGCCGCAGGAGTACTGGATCCACGTCGCCCAGCTCGACATGACCGACACCCTTCGGGACCACGCGTGGGCGCCCTGGCTGCTCGGAGGGCTGCTGCTGGCCCTCGCGGGGGTCGTCTGGTTCCTGGTCCTGCCGCGGACCCCGGACCCGGACCACCCGCTGCGCCTCGCCGCCGACCCCCTGCCGGAGGAGATGGACACCGCCGCTGAGCAGGCGGCGTGGCGGGCGGGCAGCTCGCGCCTCTGGTCGCTGCTGACCCTCGAGAAGGTCGTCCTGGTCGGGCTCCTGTCGGTGATCTTCTCCCAGTCCCTGCCCGGGCTCCACGTCTCGAAGCTCGAGCTGTTCGTCGGCGTCGCCGTGCTGATCGTCGTCAACGCGGCCGTCGTGATCGCGGCGGCCCGCCGCCAGGTGTCGTTCGAGTCGCTGGTCGTGACCTTCCTGGTCCGGATCGCGGTCAACGTGGTCCTGGTGCTGGTCGCGCGCGTCGTGCTCGGCCCCACCGACCTCAACGTCGGCCACACCCTCTTCTTCGTGCTGCTGCTCAGCCTGCTGACCTCGATGCACGACCGGTACCAGCCGGTGTACGTGGCGCGGGTGGCGCGCGAGCGTCAGGGCACCAGCACCTGACGGACCGCACCCGCGGCGACGTCCTTCCAGGCGGCGGTGACCTCGGCGAGCGGTCGTACGTGGTGCTCGACGAACACCCGCCCGTCCCCGGCGAGCGCGAGGACCGACGTGAGGGCCTCGGCCCGCTGCTCGGAGGTCAGCGAGTTGTTGGTGTAGCCGAGCACGTCGAGCGACTTGCCGCGGATGACGGCCGAGGACAGCGAGGCGGCGTCACCCGCGGAGCCGCCGAGGTTGACGAGCCGACCGCGCGGCGCCATCGCCCGGCAGGCCGCCTCGGCCACCCAGCCGAACACCGGGTCGACCACCACGTCGGCGGATCCTTCCAGCGCGTCGGTCATCGCGGCGGCCAGCTCGGCGACGTCGCCGGACTGCGGCAGCGTGACCACGGCGTGGGCCCCGTTGCGGCGGGCCCGGTCGACACCGCCCGCGCGGCACACGGCCACGACCCGACCGGCGCCCTGCGCCGTGGCGACGCCGACCGCGGCCTGACCGACGGCGCCGCCGGCACCGAGCACGAGCACCCGCTCGCCGGCCTGCACCCGCGCGCGGAGGTTCAGCGCGGACCACGCCGCGACCCCCGAGAGCCCGAAGGCTGCGGCCACCGTGTCGTCGACGCCGTCCGCGAGCGGCACCACGTCGGCCTCCGGGACCGCGCACCGCTCGCCGAGGGTGCCGTCGCCGGGCTTCATGCCGGCCGACGACGAGACCCACACGCGCCGGCCGGCTTCGGTGACGCCGACCCCCTGCACGCCCGGGACGTACGGCAGGGACGGGGCGCCGAAGTACGACGTGCCGGACGCGCACAACAGGTCCAGCGGGACGAGCGGCGCGGCACTGATCCGCACGAGCACCTGCCCGTCGGTGGGAGTCGGGTCGGGGTGGTCGCCGTACGACGCGGGCTCGCCGTGGGCGGTGAGGACCGCGGCCTTCACGTGGCGATGTCCGGGTAGGGGAGGGACAGGTGTGCCATCGCCTGACCGTAGGCGACCTGGTACTCCAGCGGACCGTGGTCGCGCTCGAACATCGCGATGAACAGCGTGAGGGTGAGGAAGGGATGGGCGCCCAGCTCGAAGAGCCGCACGTGGTCCTGGCGGACGAGCACGTCGCGCTCCTCGTCGGTGAACGCCAGCCAGGTCGACCTCTCGTCGCTGGTGCAGTTGAGGATCCGGTTGGCCTCGTCGGCCTCCCACCAGGTGACGGTGCCGGCCGGGTCGTCGCGATAGCGCTCGACGAGCGCGGGGTCGCGGTCGATCGTGAAGAGGAACTTGTCGAGCAGGTACTTGCTCATGCGCCCACCTCCTTGGGATACCAGGTGAAGTACGCCTCCATCGTGTGGAACAGGTCGAGCGAGTCGACGTGGTCCGCCGCCACGCCGTCGCCGGCCACGCCCATCATCAGCATGAAGTCCATGAAGCCGTGCGTGGCGTTGCCCGGCGTGTGCAGGCTGTCGAGCGTCACCTCGGCCAGGCAGCCGTCGAGGTCTCCCCGGGCGATCCAGTCGACGGCCTTGCGGTCGAAGTCCGGGTCGGGGCCGTGGGGACCGAACTGACGGGGGCCGCCGAGCTCGAGCGACAGGTGACCGGTCCCGATGATCGCGACCCGACGATCGTCGGGCCACGACTCGACGAGCTGCCGGATCGTCCGCCCCAGCTCGACGAACCGTCTCGGCTGGTGCAGCGGCGGCGCGAAGATGTTGGTGTAGATCGGCACGATCGGGAGGTCGTGCTCGGGTCGCAGCGTGATGATCGGGCAGGTGATGCTGTGGTCGATCCGCAGCTCGTTGCTGAAGGCCAGGTCGAAGCCGGCGTCCAGACCGTTGCGCAGGATGTGCTGGGAGAGGTCCTCCTCGCCCGCCAGGGTCATCCGCGGCAGGCCGAACTCGCGCTCCTCGTTGTGCCAGTTGGCGTCGAAGAAGGGCGCCTTGCCGACCAGGAACTGCGGCATGTTGTCCAGCCACAGCTGGTGGAAGTGATCGCTGCCGACCATGACCAGGACGTCGGGCCGGGCCCGCGTGAGCGTCTCGCGGAAGGTCTCGATCTTGCTGACCCACTCGTCCGCGAACGGCGGTCGGTCGGCTCCCGTCGACGTGCTGGCGCGGTAGTAGAACGGGTGGTGCGTCGAGGCGATGACCGCAACGACCTGGGCCATGCCGTCTCCTTATGTCTCGGTGGGTTCCACGTAGACCGCGTTGCGGTCGACGGCGAGGTAGGCGTCCATGCCGATCGGGCGACGGCGCTCCTCGGCGATCTGGCCGAGCAGCCCGGCCGCCCGGGCCAGCAGGGCGAACCCGCGGAGCAGCTCGACCGGCAGCCCGAGGTCGGCCAGGGCCGCTCCGCAGACGCCGGCGCCGTTGAGGGGCAGCGTGCGGCCGAGGACCTCCGGGTGGACGCGACCGATGGCCTCGAACAGCCGCAGGTGCGGGCCGCGCAGACCCTCCTCCTCGGCGATCCGGATGAGCACGGGGGTCCGCGGGTCCTGGACCTTGTGCACCGGGTGGCCGAGACCCGGGACGTACCTGCCGGCCTCGCGCGTGCGGCGTACGGCGTCGAGGGCGACCGCGTCCCAGCCGGCGTCGTCGGTGGGTGTCTCGTCCACGTCGTCGAGGGCCGCGTGGAGGAAGGCCCCGCAGTCCTCGGTGACCCCGAGGAAGCGCGACCCGCCGCCCAGCAGGCCGGCGGCGAGCGCGCCCTGCAGCGAGTCGGGCGCGGAGAGGTACGTCAGGCGGGCGGCGATCGCCGTCGGCGTGAAGCCGTGGTCGGCCAACGCGACCAGCACGGCCTCGAACACACGGACCTCCTGCGCCGTCGGACGACGCATCGCCACCAGCCAGAACGCCAGCTCGCCGAAGCCGACCTTGCCCATCAGGTCGGCGGTCAGGTCCTGGCCGAGCAGCCGGATCTCGTCGGCGGTGGAGGTGCCGAGCGAGGTCGGAAACTGCAGGTCGTTCACGGGGTCTCCTCCAGCCAGGCGCGGATCTCCGCGCCGTGCTCGTCGAGCGAGGGCGGCGGCCGGTCGTAGCGCACCGGTGTCGCGGAGAACGTGATCGGGTTGCGCGCCGACGGGACCGCTGCGTCGCCCTCACCGACGTGCACCACGGGGTCGAGTCCGATGCTCTCGGCGAAGGCGAAGCCGCCGTCCACGGTGTTGATCGGGCCGCACGGCACGCCCGCACCGATGATCGCCTCGAACCACTCCATCGCGGTCCGGCTCCGGAGCCGGTCGACGAGGAGCGGCCGCAGCTCGGCACGGTTGACCGTGCGGTCCTCGTTGCGGGCGAACCGCGGGTCCTCGGCCAGCTCGGGCACGCCGAGCACCTCGACGAGCTTGCGGAACTGGGCGTTGTTGCCGGCGGTGATGATCAGGTCCTGGTCGCTGCAGGGCATCGGCTCGTACGGGTACAGGCTCGGGTGGCTGTTGCCCATCCGGAACGGCACCGTGTCCCCGGCGACGTACGCGCTCGACTGGTTCACCAAACCGGAGAGCGCGGAGGACAGCAGGTTGACCTCGACGTGCTGGCCCTTTCCCGACCCCTCGCGAGCCCGCAGCGCGGCCAGGATCCCGATGGTCGCGTGCAGCCCGGCCATCACGTCGAAGACCGAGATGCCGGCCCGGTAGGGCGGACCGTCCGGGTCGCCGGTCAGGCTCATGAGCCCGGAGATCGCCTGCACGATGAGGTCGTATCCCGGCAGCTTCGCGCCCTCCTCGCCGCTGCCGAAGCCGCTGATCGAGGCGTACACGACGGCCGGGTTCGACGAGGACACGGCGGTGTAGTCGAGGCCGAACCGGGTCAGCCCACCCGGGCGGAAGTTCTCGATCAGCACGTCGGCCCGGGCGGCCAGCGTCCGCGCGACCCGGACGTCGGCGTCGTCCTTGAGGTCCAGCGCGATGGACCGCTTGTTGCGGTTGACGCCCAGGTAGTAGGTCGAGACCCCGTCACGCACCGGCGGCGTCCAGGTACGGGTGTCGTCGCCGGCCGGCCCCTCGACCTTGACCACGTCGGCCCCCAGGTCCGCGAGCAGCATGGTGGCGTACGGCCCCGCCAGGATCCGGGAGAAGTCCGCGACGAGCACGCCGTCCAACGGTCCCGGCATGCCCCACCTCCTCGACCTGCCCGCTCCGCGGACACGCGTCCGCACCCACCCTCTCCACCTCCCCGACCCCTGTCAAGGCGTCCGAACCGGGATAGTCCCTGACGTTTGGGTCCCCATTAGGCCGATTCGAGGACTAAAACGTCAGGGACTATCCCGAACCGGCTGACCCTTGACACGGTCGAGCTGGCGGGCAAAAGTGATGGGGACCACTCGGAATGACCGTCAGACGGACAGATGTCCGAGACAGGAGCGAAGGCGATGGCCGACCGTCGACCGGTGCTGTTCCGCAACGGGACCGTGCTGACCATGGACGACGCGCACACCGTGATCCAGGGCGGCGACGTGCTCGTCGTCGACGACCGGATCGCCGAGGTGGGCACCGGGCTGTCCGCGCCCGACGGGGCCCTCGAGGTCGACGCCACGGGCGGCATCGTGATGCCCGGCATGGTCGACACGCACCGGCACATGTGGCAGACGGCGATGCGGGGCTACGGCGCCGACTGGACGCTCACCCAGTACTTCGTCTGGTACTACCTCGAGCACGGCCGGCTCTTCCGTCCCGAGGACATCCACGCCGGCAACGTGCTGTCCGGGTGGGACGCCCTCGAGTCCGGCGTGACCACCACCGTCGACTGGTCCCACGGCCTCCAGAGCGTCGACCACGCCGACGCGGCCGTCGACGCGCTGCAGGCGGTGCCGGGCCGGTTCGTGCTCGCGTACGGCAACATCCAGGCCGCACCCTGGGAGTGGACGGCCGACCCGGCGGTGAAGTCGTTCTTCGACCGACGCCGCTCCGACGACGACATGCTCGCCTTCCAGATCGCGTTCGACGTGCTCGGCGAGGAGTCGTTCCCCGAGGGGCCGGCGTTCGCGTTCGCCCGTGAGCTCGGCCTGCCGCACACCACCCACGCCGGGGTCTGGGGAGCGACCAACGACAACGGCATCCGGCTGATGCACGAGAACGGCTTCATGGGCGAGGACAACATCTACGTGCACGCCGCCACCCTGACCGAGGACAGCTACCAGCGCATCGCGGCATCGGGCGGCTCCGTCTCCGTCTCGACGGAGTCCGAGCAGAGCGCCGGGCAGGGGTACCCGCCCACCTGGCAGGTACGCCGTCACGACATCCCGGTGTCGCTGTCCCACGACACCAGCGTGTGGTGGAGCAGCGACCTGTTCACCGCCATGCGCACGACGCTCGGCGCCGACCGCTCGCGCGAGCACCTCGAGGCACACGCCGCCGGCGACACGGTCACCAACTCCTCCCTGAGGGCCGAGCAGGTCGTCGACTGGGCGACCCGAGGGGGCGCACGGGCGCTCGGCCGTGACGACCTGGGCGAGCTGAGCCCGGGCAAGAAGGCCGACGTCGTGCTGATCAAGAACGACGACTCGGCCTTCTCCTTCCCGCTGCTCAACCCCTACGGCCACGTCGCCTTCCAGGCCCAGCGCGGCGACGTGCACACCGTGGTCGTCGACGGCCACGTCGTGAAGAGCGAGCACCAGCTGGTCGGCGCCGACCTCGCGTCCGTGCGGACGGCCGTCGAGAACACCGTCGACTTCCTCAAGGGCGCGATGGGCGCGGACGTCTGGCAGTCCGGCATGAACCCCGAGCTGCCCAACCAGGAGGTCCTCGACAACCCCTACCAGTACACCGACTACAAGTCCGACTCCACCCGCGAGGCCCGCGGCTCCATCTTCGGGGAGCCGGGGTCGGGCCAGGAATCGGGAGAGACGAGCTAGTGGCGGGACGCGGCACCGGCCCGGACTTCGTCGAGGCGCTGGCGCGCGGGCTCGACGTGCTGGCTGTGCTCGGCGATGGTCCGATGACCCTCGCCGAGGTCGCCGCGGCTGCCGACCTGGCGCGCCCGACCGCGCGCCGCCTGCTGCTCACGCTCGAGGAGATCGGGTACGTCGGCCTGCGCGACGGCAGCTACGCGCTCACGCCGCGGGTCCTGCGGCTCGGGATGGCGTACGTCGGGGCGCAGGGCCTCTGGGACGTCGCCCGCCCCCATCTCGAGGACCTCGTGGCGCGCACCGGGGAGTCGTCGTCGATGGCGCAGCTCGACGGCTCGGACATCGTCTACGTCGCGCGGGTGAGCGTCCCGAAGATCATCGCCCTGCGCGTCGAGATCGGTACGCGCTTCCCTGCGGCGCAGACCTCGCAGGGCAAGGTGCTGCTGGGAGCCCTGCCTCCCGAGGAGGTCGCACCCACCCTGGCCGTCCCCACCCAGGCCGGCCTGCCGCCCTCCATCGGCCGTTCCCTCGATCAGCTGCTGGAGGAGCTCGCGCAGGTACGCGCCCGTGGGTGGGCGCTCGCCGACGAGGAGCTCGCGCCCGGCGTCCGTTCCGTCGCGGTCCCCGTCCGGGACGGGGCGGGCGCCGTGCGCGCCGCCATGAACGTCACCGTGCACGCCGCGGAGACGAGCGTCGACACGCTGCTCGACGAGCACCTGCCGCACCTGCTGCGCGCGGCAGGTGAGGTCAGCGCCGACTGGGCGCTGTGGCAGAGCCGCCCCCACGCCGAGGCCTCGGGGCCCGGGGGCAGACTGGCGTCATGGAGTACACGAACCTCGGGACGTCCGGGCTGAAGGTCAGCCGTATCGCGCTGGGCTGCATGAGCTTCGGTGGTGGCGGTGACGTCGGCGGCGGCTGGTCCCTCGACGAGGGGGCGGCCGAGCCGATCTTCCGTCAGGCCGTCGACCTCGGCATCACCTTCTGGGACACCGCCAACGTCTACAGCAGCGGCTCGTCGGAGGAGATCACCGGCCGCGCCATCGGGACGTACACCCGTCGCGAGGACGTCGTCCTGGCCACCAAGGTGTTCTTCCCGGTGGGGGAGGGTCCGGGCGGCCGCGGCCTCTCGCGCCGCGCGATCATGGAGCAGATCGACGCGTCCCTGACCCGGCTGGGCACCGACTACGTCGACCTCTACCAGATCCACCGCTTCGACCCCGACACCCCGGTCGAGGAGACGATGGAGGCGCTGCACGACGTGGTGAAGGCCGGCAAGGCCCGCTACCTCGGGGCTTCGTCCATGTGGGCCTGGCAGTTCGCCACCATGCAGCACGCGGCCGACCTCGGCGGCTGGACCCGCTTCATCTCGATGCAGAACCAGTACTCGCTGCTCCAGCGCGAGGAGGAGCGCGAGATGTTCGGGCTGCTCGCCCACCAGGGCGTCGGCAGCATCCCGTGGAGCCCGTTGGCCAAGGGTCGGCTGGCCCGCCCCTGGGGCGAGACGACGCGGCGCTCGGAGAACGACCCGATGGGGCAGCGGTACGTCGACGAGGCCAACGCCCCGATCGTTGGCGCGGTTGGCCGGATCGCCGAGGCCCGCGGGGTGCCGATGGCGCAGGTCGCCCTGGCCTGGGTGCTGAACAACCCGGTGGTCGCGGCCCCGATCGTCGGGCCGACCAAGGAGCACCACCTGGCCGACGCGGTCGCGTCCCTCGACCTCGAGCTCACCGACGACGAGGTCGCCGAGCTCGAGGCGTCGTACACGCCGCGTCAGCCCTCCGGCTACTCCTGACGGGCGGCCGCCAGCCGGCGGCCCAGCGACTCACCCTCGATGTCGAGGTCCGGCAGCAGACGGTCGAGCCAGCGGGGGAGCCACCACATGCGCGCGCCCACGATGGCCATCACGGCGGGCACGATCGTCATCCGCACCAGGAAGGCGTCGGCGAGCACGCCCACCGCGAGCGCGAAGCCGATGGTCTTGATGATCGGGTCCTCGCCGGTGGCGAAGCCGCCGAAGACGCCGACCATGATGATGGCCGCGGCCGTCACGACGCGGGCGCTGTGCTGGAAGCCGATCACGACGGCCTGGCGTGCCGGGGAGCCGTGGACGTACTCCTCCCGCATCCGGGTGACGAGGAAGACCTCGTAGTCCATGGCCAGCCCGAACAGGATGCCCGTCAGCAGCAGCGGCAGGATGAACACCACGGGCGCCGTGGCGTCGAGGCCGATCAGCTCGTTGAGCCAGCCCCACTGGAAGACGGCCACCGTCGCCCCGAGCGCGATGCCCACCGACAGCAGGAAGCCCAGGGTCGCCTTGAGCGGCACGAGGATCGACCGGAAGACCAGCACCAGCAGGAAGAACGCGAGACCGACGACGACGAACAGGTACTTCGGGAAGGCGTCGGCGAGGCTCTGGGAGATGTCGACGCCGACCGCCGTCTGGCCGGTGACCAGGGCCCGGGCTCCGGTCTCGTCGGGCAGCGCGGCGAACTCCTCGCGCAGGGTGTCGACGAGCTCCTTGGTCGCGACGTCCGACGGCCCGCTCTCGGGGACGACGGTGATGATCGCGAATCCGAGCGCCGCGAGCTGCTGCTCGTACGCCGTCATCGCCTGCTCGTCGCTCTGGTCCGCGACCGGAGGGATGACCGCGGCGACGTCGTCCGGCACCCCGGCGGCGATCGCCACCGCGGCATCGACCGCGGCAGCCGGGTCAGCGGCGTCCTGCGTGTCGACCACGACCGTGAGCGGGCCGTTGGCACCCTCCCCGAAGTTCGCGGCGATCAGGTCGTAGGCCTGTCGACGACCCGTGTCGGCCGGCGCCGAGCCGTCGTCGGGCAGCGCGAGCTCCATCGAGGCGAGCGGCAGGGCGAAGACCGCCGCGACGGCCAGTCCGGCGACCAACGCCGGCACCCGGAAACGGGTCACCAGGTCGACCCAGCGGCGGCCGTTGGTGCGGACGTTGTCGCCCTCGGGGTCGCGGTTCTTGAGACCGGGCAGGGTGGCGGTGGTGACACGCCGGCCCGCGTACGCCAGCAGGGCCGGCAGCAGGGTGAGCGCGATCACGACGGCGACCGCGACGGTGGCGGCGCCCGCCAGGCCCATCTGGGTCAGGAACGTGATGCCGGTGATGGACAGCCCGGCGAGGGCGATGACGACGGTGAGGCCGGCGAAGACCACGGCCGAGCCGGCCGTGCCGATGGCGCGGCCGGCCGCCTCCTCGGGCTCTCGCCCGGCGGCCACCTCGTGGCGGTAGCGCGACATCACGAACAGCGCGTAGTCGATCCCGACGGCGAGCCCGAGCATGGTGGCCAGCGCCGGAGTGGTGGAGGACAGCTCGAGGAAGCCGGTCAGGATGGTGACGCCGAGGATGCCGATGCCCACGCCGATGATCGCGGTCAGCAGCGGCAGGCCGGCGGCGACCAGCGATCCGAAGGTGATGACCAGGACCACGAGGGCCACCAGGATGCCGATGCCCTCGGCAGCGCCCGCTGCGCTGGCCTGCTCGGCGAAGGCGTCGCCGCCCACGGCGACGGTCAGGCCGGCGTCCTCGAGCGTGGCGACGGCGTCGTGCATCGCGTCCTCATCGGCCTCGGTGAGCTCGACGGCCGGACGGTCGTAGCTCACGACGGCGTACGCGGTGCGGCCGTCCGCCGAGACCGTCCCGGTCGTGAACGGGTCGGCGACGGAGGCGACGTGCTCGGTGGTGAGCTCGTCCAGGGCGGTCGCGACGACCTCCTGGGTGGCGGGAGCCGTGACCTGCTCACCCTCGGGCGCCTGCACCACGACGCGCGCGATCGCTCCGTCGGTGGCCGCCTGCGGGGTGCGCTCCTTGATCAGGTCGAAGGCCTGGCTGGACTCGGTGGAGGGGAGCTCGAAGGTGTCGTTCGTCTGGCCGGACAGCGTGGCGGCGCCGACGCCGCCGAGCACCAGGAGGACGAGCCAGCCCGCGACGACGCGGCCGCGGTGCCGGAAGCACCAACGGCCCAGCTGGTAGAGCTTCCACGCCATCGTCCTGCTCCTTCGATCGGTGACCGGATGTCCGGTGGCAGGACACTAACCCAAAATGAAAGTAACTTCCAAATCGGATAACTCACCCAGAAGGGGCTACCATGCCGCCATGGGACTGAGGGAGCTGAACGCCGCTCGGACGCGCGCACTGATCGCGGACGCCGCCTACGCCCTGTTCGCCGAGCAGGGTTACGAGGAGACGACGATGGAGGAGGTCGCCGACCGCGCCGACGTGGGCTCCTCCACGCTCTACCGCTACTTCCCCACCAAGGAGTCGCTGGCCCTGGCGCCGCTCGGTGAGCCGGGCGTGATGGCCGCGGAGGTGGCCCGGCGTCCGGTCGGCGAACCCGTCGACGAGGTCCTCGGCCACGCCGTGCTCGCTCTGGTCGCCGACAGTGACGAGGCCGCGGCCGAGACGATGCGGCAGGTGGTCGAGGCCAACCCACGCCTCAACGCCGGCCTGCTCGACTGGCTCAGCCGGGAGTACGAGCAGCTGGTCGCCGCCCTCGCGGAGCGCACGGGCCGCCCGGCCGACGACGCAGCGCTGGGCGCGTCCGCGTGGTTGGCGGTCTTCGTGCTCCAACGAGCCGGCCGGCTCCAGCAGTCGGGACGCCGGCTGGGGCCCGAGGCGGCCGCCCGCCGGGTGATGCGCGACCTGGCCGCCGCACCCGTGATCACCCCGCGCGTCCCGACGCCATGATGGTCCCGTGAGCCACGGCATCTCGTTCCCGACCGCAGCCGACGGCAGCCGACCTACGAGCCAGGTCGCCCGCGAAGTGGTGGCCGAGGCGCTGCGGCCGGTCGACCCGCTCGGGGCCCGTGCCGCCGAGCACGAGACCGCCTGGCGCAGTCGCTACCTGATCCACCTCCGGCGGCTGGTCGAGGCCGGCCTGGCGACGCCAGAGGCATGGCAGCAGGTCGCGGGCGCCGGCCTGGACGCCGTCCGCCGTCGCCTCGTCGTCGCCCACCCCGACGGCGACCGTCCGCTGGACTCGTTGGCGGACGCACCGGCCGCACGCACGCTCGAGACGCTCACGGTGACCGGCGAGGGCGAGCCGCTGGCCGAGCTGGTGCTGCCGTACCGCGGACGGCGCCTGGTGGGGGCCGACCTGGACGCGCAGCTCACGGCGTGGGAGGGCGCGGGCGTGCTCGAGCCCTCGGCGGCTGTCGCGGTCCGCGAGGTCGCCGCGCACCCGGAGTGGCTCCGGCTCGAGGGCCGGACCGTCGCGGTGCTCGGCGCAGGGGCGGAGATGGGCCCTCTCGGACCGCTGCTCCGCTGGGGCGCCACCGTGGCCGCGGTCGACCTGCCCACGCCGGCGATCTGGGAACGGGTGCTCGGTACCGCCCGCGCGGCCGGCGGCCGACTGCTCGTCCCGGTGTCGCCCGGGACCGAGGACGCCGGCGTCGACCTGCTCGCCGAGGTGCCGGAGACGGCCGACTGGCTGGCGGGTCTCGACGGCCGGCTCGTGGTCGGCAACTACCTCTATGCCGACGGCGGCACCCACGTCCGCGTCTCCGTCGCCGCCGACGTGCTGGCCTCCCGGGTGGCGGCGGCGCGACCCGACACCGCGGTCGCCTTCCTGGCCACACCGACCGACGTGTTCGCGGTGCCCGGCGTGGCGGTGGAGGCGTCGGGCCGCGCCTACGACGGACGCTCGGGCACCGCCAAGCTGGTCGGCCGCCCGCTGCGCTGGGCCTCGCGGGGCAGGCTGCTCCACCGTCAGTACCCGCCCCTGCTCGAAGGTCGGGCGGACCCGGGCATCGCCGACTGCCTGGTGCCGCAGCAGGGTCCCAACTACGCCCTGGCCAAGCGCATCCAGCGCTGGCGGGCGAGCGTCGACCGGGCCGCGGGCCGCCAGGTGTCGTTCCACGTGGCGCCCTCGACGCGGACGCGCTCGGTGCGTGAAGAACCGGGCCCTGGCGGCGGCGTTCGCCGGCGCCCACCGGTTCGGCGTCGAGGTCTTCGACCCCGCCACCTCCAACACGCTGATGGCCGCGCTGCTGGTGCACGACCTGGTGGCCGAACCGGCTGCTCACCCCCATCCGTGGCAGGACGAGGCGCACGCCGCGGTGCACGGCGGCCTGTGGAGGGCGCCGTACGAGCCGCGGAGTGCGCTCGGCCTGGCCGCGGTGCTGGGCTACGCCAGCGCCCGCGGCTAGGTGCCTTGACTGGGTGGTTACTGGACGACGACCTTGCAGTTGCGCAGGGCGTCGAGCGGGTCGACCTCGCCGATGTAGATGATCGTGCCCGGTGGCGTGGCGACCTTGATCATGTTGCAGAAGATGTCGTCACGGACGCCGTCGTTGGTGGCGTAGATGGTGTTGTTGCCCTCTTCGCCGTAGATCGTGTCGGCACCGTCACCCGGGTAGATGACGTCGTCGCCCTCGTCGCCGGTGACCTCGTCGTCGCCGGGACCGGCGTCGATGAAGTCGTTGCCCTGGTCGCCGTCGAGCTCGTCGTCGCCCTCTTCGCCGTACACGCGGTCCGCGCCGGGCCCACCCTGGGGGTGGTCGTTGCCCGGGCCGCCGTGCACGACGTCACGACCGTCGTTGCCGTGCAGGTAGTCGTCGCCGTCCTCGCCGTAGGCGACGTCGTTGCTGCTGCCCAGGCGGATGTAGTCGTCGCCCGCGAGGCCGTAGACCTCTTGAGCGCGACGCTTGGTGATGATCGTGTCGTTGCCGTCGGTGCCTTGCACCGTCTGGCGGTGGACCGGTCCCGCAGCGCGTGGCTGCGTGCCGGCCGTGGCCTTGCTCGTCGTCGCTCCGGAGACCGCGGGAGTCGCGACGGTGGCCAGGCACAGGACCTGGGTCGTCACGAGCGCAGCGAACAACCGGGCTCTTGGGGGGAGAGAACCCATGTTGCCAAGGTAACAAGGCCCGGCTGGTGGTGTCAGGGCGACTCCAGGACCGCACCCCCAGGGCTAGACAGCCACGCCCCCGCCTCGATGCGTCGGGGGACACGGAGAGGCCGCCCGGGGCCCCACACCCCGGGCGGCCGTCGTGCGCGTCCCCGCAGGGCCGCACCGTGCCACGTCAGCCGGTCGGCCACTCCAGGAACGTGACCTGGCCACCGATGATCTCGGCGGTCAGGAGCACGGTGTCCTGGCCCTTGTCGAAGAGCTCGTAGGAGCCTTCGACCAGGTCCGGGAAGACCAACGACGGTTGGTGGCCATCGGTCACGGGTCGGTCCACGACCGCGACGTGCGGCCGATGCCCGTGGCCGTGGCCGTGCCCGTGGTCGTGCCCGTGGTCGTGCCCGTGGTCGTGCTCATGACTGCTGCCCACGGGGGCGATCTCGATCTCCACCCCGACCATCGCCGGCGGCATGGAGACCACGAGGGCCCCCACGTCGCCGCCGATGTCGAGCATGACCGAGCCCTGACCCGCGTGCGGGTTCTCGTTCTCGTTCACCGGGACTCCCTCGGTCACTTCGCGGTCGTGGTCCCCGGCACCGTCTGGTACCCGCCACCGGGCAGGCCCAGGAACGGGAAGCTGTCGGAGACAGCCGGGTTGGCGTTGGACGTGCCGTCCGCGACCGCCGAGGCGGCCCCGTCGGGCTTGAACGACGGGTCGACGAGCGGGATGGTCAGGCCGGCGATGGCCCTCAGCTCGATCGTCACGACGTCGTCGTTCACCCGGCGCCCGTTCGGGAAGCCGGCAGCGTCGCCGGCCACCAGGCCGAGATCGTTGGGCTTGGCCGTCGGCGGGATCGCGACGTTGAGCCGGAGCATGTCCGCCTCGACCGCACCCGTGTAGTTCTGGAACCCGGGGACGATGCCCTTCGGGATCCCGGTCAGCAGCACGGCGTTGAGGTCGGCGCGCGGCTTGTCGTACTTCGCGAGGTTCGGGAAGGCACCCGGGTAGAGCACGGGCAGCAGCCCCTGCAGCTCGGGCTTGTTCACGTACTTCGCGTACCGCTTGTCGTTCCACGGCGGGCGGGCGTTCCACTCGTCCTTCTCGGCCATCGGGACGATGACCTCGTTGAACAGCGGGTTGGCCAGGCGGGAGACCTGCTCCCAGGGACCGTGGCCGATGTACTTGCCCTTGGCCTTGTCGAACATGCGCGACTTGCGGCGGCTCGCCGTGGCCCACACGCCGATGACGGACTTCTTGCTGAGCGGGTTCTTGGGCACGCTGCCGTCGCGGGTCAGCTGCTTGATCGGGATCTCGATCGCGATGGTGTGCACGTTGTACGACTGCACCGAGTTGACGCCGTTCATGTTCGGCATCGAGATCAGGTGGGCCTCGTTCAACGGACGCAGGGCGCCGAGGTCGAAGATGCTGCCGAGGTCGACGTGGAACGCGTCGGACCGCTGGCCGCAGAACACCTTGATGCCCTGCTTGACGTTCTCGACAGCCTGCGCCGACAGCTTCGCGTAGTTGGGCGTGCTGCGAGGACCGACGTTCACCGGCGGGACGCGCAGCCCCTTGCCGAGCAGCACCTCCTTGTTCTTCTTCTCGCCCTTCCAGTCCACGCGCGTGAGCGAGTAGAACTGCGGCCGGTTCCAGTTCGGGCTGCCGATCCGATCGATCGGACCGGTGTTGTAGAGGAACGTCTTGTCGTTGCGGACCGACGTCTGGAACTTGAACTGGAACGAGACGTCGCGCGTGGCGTCGCCGCGGTTGTTCACGTGGATCTCGTACAGCACGTCGTCGCCGAACTCGTAGAAGTTCGGGCCGCCGTCGGGCTTCTGGAGCGGGATGAAGTTCGCGATCAGCGTCACGTACTCCGGCCGGTTCGGGCTCACGAACGCGTAGACGTCCGTGCCGTCAGCGACGGGGTCCTTGCTGATTTCAGGTGCTTCGCGGTGTGACGACATGTCAGCGACCTCCTGCTGCGTTGAGGATGCGGGTGGCGAGGTCCTTGTCGTGGACGACGATCTCTCGCTCTCCGACCATGAGGTGGACTCGGTCCGCGTACGGGTGCTCGACGAATGCCACGACGGGCTCGCGCGCACTGTCGGTGTTGCGGTTGGCGGGAGCCGCGGATGCCGACTCGCCGGTCAGGCCGACCGTGGCGGCCGCCCCGATCCCTGTCGCAGCGAGGAACTTCCTTCTGCTGGTCTCACTCATGCTGGTCCTCCACATCGGGAACGCGCACGTCGTCAGTGACGTGCGCCACTAGGTGTTTCGGCACCGTCCGTCATCCGGATTGCGCCCGCGTCAGTCTCGGGGCGACGGGGGTGTCGTGGTGCACCCCCGCAGGTGGGTGACGTGCGGGTGCTTGGATGCATCGGTGCCGGACCGTCTGTTCGCCGACCGCCGCCTCGCGGCGGTCTACGACCCGCTCGACCCCGACCGCAGCGACCTCGACGCCTACCTTGCCGTCGCGAGCGAGCTGGGCGCGCGGACCGTGCTCGACCTCGGCTGCGGTACCGGCACGTTCGCGGTGCTGCTGGCCGCGCGAGGCCTCGACGTGACCGGTGTGGACCCGGCGGCCGCGTCGATCGACGTCGCCCGGTCCAAGCCCGGCGCCGAACGGGTGCGCTGGGTCGTCGGCGAGATCGACGCCGTGGCCGACCTGAGGTTCGACCTGGTGACGATGACGGGCAACGTCGCGCAGGTGTTCGTGGCCGACGAGGCGTGGCGGGCGATGCTCGCGACCGTGCATGACGTCGTGCGTCCGGGCGGCCACCTGGTGTTCGAGACGCGGGACCCGGCTCGCGAGGCCTGGCGGGAGTGGACCCGGGAGGCGTCGGCCACGGTCGCGGACACCCCCGGTGAGGGCCGCGTCGAGTCGTGGGTGGAGGTGACCGACGTGCGCGACGAGCTGGTCACCTTCCGCTCGACCCTCGTGTTCACCGACGCCACGATCACCTCGGAGTCGACCCTGCGCTTCCGCGGCCGTGACGCCGTGACGGCCGACCTGGTGGAGGCCGGCTTCGTGGTCGAGGACCTCCGCGAGGCGCCCGACCGGCCGGGTCGGGAGATGGTGTTCGTGGCCACCCGGCCGGACGAGTCGCTGGCTGGCAACAAGGAGCGGGGCTGGCGCGAGCTCGGCGTCATCGACGAGGCCCTCCTCCGCGGCGAGATCGACGAGGACGGGTGGCACGCGCGGGTGCTGGACATCATCGAGCCGGCGTACCTCGCCGCCGAGACGCCGCAGGGCCAGTCCGGCCGCAGCGGTGACGCCGCAGGGTGGGAGCACGCCCGTCGGCTGCTCCTCGACGCGGTGCCCGGCGGCAGCGACGTGCTGGACGTCGGGTGCGCCAACGGGCTGCTCATGGAGTCATTGGTCGAGTGGGCAGCCGAGGACGGCACGGTCGTCGAACCGTACGGCGTCGAGATCTCCGACCGGCTCGCCGACCTGGCGCGCACCCGGCTGCCGCAGTGGGCCGATCGCATCTGGACCGGCAACGCGATGACGTGGGTGCCGCCGCGACGGTTCGACGTCGTCCGGACCGGGCTCGACTACGTGCCGCCGCGTCGCCGCGCCGACTTCGTGGCGCGACTCCTCGACGAGGTGGTGTCCCCGGGCGGTCGGCTCGTCGTCGGCGTCTTCAACGAGGAGAAGGACCGGGAGACCGTCGCCGACACCCTGCGCTCCTGGGGCCACGCCGTCGTGGGGGCGACCTCGCGGGCCCACCGAGACCCCCGGTTGCGCTACAAGGCCGTCTGGGTGGACGCGGTGTACGCGGAGGGTTCGTCCGCGCCGCCGCCTCAGACGTCGAACGTCACGCCCTGGGCGAGGGGCAGGTCGCCGGAGTAGTTGATGGTGTTGGTCGCGCGCCGCATGTAGGCGCGCCAGGCGTCGGAGCCGGACTCGCGGCCGCCGCCGGTCTCCTTCTCGCCGCCGAAGGCCCCGCCGATCTCGGCGCCGGACGTGCCGATGTTGACGTTGACGATGCCGCAGTCGGAGCCGGCGGCCGACATGAACAGCTCGGCCTCGGCCTGGTCCTGGGTGAAGATCGAGGACGAGAGCCCTTGCGGCACCGCGTTGTTGAGCGCGACGGCCTCGTCGAGGTCGTCGTAGGTCATCACGTACAGCAGCGGCGCGAACGTCTCGGTGTGCACGACCTCGGACTGCGCCGGCATCCGGACGACGGTCGGCTGCACGTAGTAGGCGTCCTCCGCGTCCGCGGCCAGCACCCTCGTCCCTCCCGTCACGAGCGTCCCCCCGGCGTCGACCGCGGCGTGGACGGCCGCGGCGTACGACGCGTGGGCACGGCCGTTGACGAGCGGACCCACCAGCGTGGCGGGCTCGAACGGCGAGCCGATGGGCAGCTTCTCGTACGCCGCCGCCACCCGGTCGACGACCGCGTCGACGACCGAGGAGTGCGCGATCACGCGGCGCATGCTGGTGCACCGCTGGCCGGCGGTGCCGGCGGCCGAGAAGACGATGCCGCGCGTGGTGAGGTCGAGGTCGGCCGACGGACCGACGATGGCCGCGTTGTTGCCGCCGAGCTCGAGCAGTGAGCGGCCGAACCGGGCCGCCACCCGTGGCCCGACCTCGCGGCCCATCCGGGTCGACCCGGTCGCCGAGAGCAGGGCGACGGCCGGGTCCTCGACCAGCGCCAGCCCGACCGGGGCGTCGCCGAGCACGACCTGCGACACGTCGGCGGGGAAGCCGGCCTCGTCGAGCGCCCGGGCGAGGAGGGCGCCGGACGCCAGCGCGCACAGCGGCGCCTGCTCCGAGGGCTTCCAGACGACGGTGTCGCCACAGACCAGGGCGATGGCGGTGTTCCAGGACCACACCGCGACCGGGAAGTTGAAGGCCGAGATGACGCCGACCACGCCCAGCGGGTGCCAGGTCTCCATCAGCCGGTGACCGGGCCGTTCGGAGGTCATCGTCCGTCCGAACAGCTGCCGCGACAGGCCGACCGCGTAGTCGCAGATGTCGACCATCTCCTGGACCTCGCCGCGGGCCTCAGAGGTGATCTTGCCGACCTCGACGGTGACCAGCGTGGCCAGGTCGTCGAGGTGCTCGCGGAGCAGCTCGCCGAACCGCCGCACCACCGCGCCGCGCACCGGAGCCGGTACGAGGCGCCAGGAGTCGTACGCCGTGGCCGCGCGCGCGACCGCGCTCGCGACGTCGTCGGGCGAGGCCCAGGCGAGGGAGGAGACCGGGAGACCGTTGACCGGCGAGAGCCCGACATGGTCACCGGCGACGGCGGACAGGTCCACGCCGCACGCGGCGGCGGCCGCCTCGGCGCGCGAGCGGAGGTCGGACTCGGAGGGGAGGCTCATACGAGCGACGATAAGGCAGCCACCACGTCGTCCTCCGTGAGCACCACGTGTGCGGCCGCCGGGCCCAGCGGGATGAAGGAGTCCTCGGCGGTCACCCGCTCGACCGGACCCGTGTAGCCACCTTCGACGAGCGCCGTCACGACTCCTTCGGAGACGCCCCCGGAGCGCCTTGTCTCGTCGACGACCAGGACCCGCGGGAAGGCGGCGACGACCGCCAGCAGGTGCAGGACCGGCAGGGGTGCCAGCCAGCGAAGGTCGAAGATCGAGGCCGCGACGCCCGCGCGTTCGGCAGCTCGTCTCGCCATCCCCACGCCGTTGCCGAACGTCACGACGAGCACGTCGCGACCTGCCCAGTGCAGCCGGCCCATGTCGCGGCCGTGGTGCCCGGGGCGCCAGCGCTCGGGGGCGGCGTACGGCGCCGCCTCGCCCTTGTCGTGGTAGAGCGCCGTCGGCTCGAGCAGCACGCCCACGCGTCCCTCGCCGACCGCGAGCCCGGCCAGGATGCGGAGCAGCTCGGGTGCCTCCGCAGCGCTGGAGGGGCAGGCGACCACGATGCCGGGGATGTCGCGCAGCACGCCGATCGCGTTGTCGTTGTGGAAGTGCCCGCCGAAACCCTTGAGAGAGGCCAGCGCGGCGATCCGGACGACCAGGCCGTTGGCGTACTGCCCGTCCGAGAAGAACCCCAGCGTCGCGGCCTCGCCCCGCAGCTGGTCCTCCGCGTTGTGAAGGTAGGCGAGGTACTGGATCTCGGCGATCGGCAGCAGCCCGGCCAGCGACGCGCCGAGAGCGAGGCCGAGGATGGTCTGCTCGTCGAGCGGGGTGTCGAAGACGCGGGCGGCGCCGAAGGCCCTCTGCAGGCCGAGCGTGACGCCGTACACGCCGCCCTTCGTGCCGACGTCCTCGCCGAGCACGATCGCCTGCGGGCACGCCGCGAGCACGTCGGTCAGCGCGGCGTTGACGGACTGGGCCAGGGTGAGCGGCCCGCTCTCCTCGGGCAGGCCCCGGGAGAACGAAGCCTTGCGGTCCTCGGCCGCGGTGATGTGGCCGGCCCTGGTCCGCCGGTCGACGGGGTGCGCGATCTCGGCCGCCGAGGCCAGGTGCTCGACGGGCTGGACGTCCTCGGCGGTCGCCCGGACGCGCGAGCGTGCGGCGTCGTACCTCGCCAGCACGGCCCCGGTCGACCAGCCGGCGTCGACCAGCGCCTGGGCGGTGCCCAGCAGCGGGTCGCGAGCGAGGTCGGCGGTCACGTCACGCTCGCGGCGGTAGCCGAGCTCGGCGTCGGAGCCCGCATGGCCCAGGAACCGCACGGTCCGCAGGTGCAGGATCGCGGGCTTCCGGGTCGTGCGGACCCGGTCGGCCGCCTCCCGGGCGGTGGCCAGGGTGTCGTGCGGGTCCGAGCCGTCGGCCTGCAGGTAGGTGAACCCCGGCCGGGACGACAGCGCCGTCTCGACCCAGCCCGGTGGACTGGGCACCGAGATGCCCCAGCCGTTGTCCTCGACCACGACGAGCAGGGGGAGGGGCAGCCGGGTGTGCACGGCGTGCCCCGCGGCGTTGAGGGCGCCGACAGCCGTCGAGTGGTTGATCGAGGCGTCGCCGAGGCTGGCGACCACCACGGCGTCTTCGGGCCACGGGGTCGGGACGCCGATCCGGGGCGCGCGGTGCAGCGCGAACGCGAGACCGACCGCGCGCGGCAGGTGCGAGGCGATCGTCGAGGTCTGGGGGATGACGTTGAGGGCGGCGTTCCCGAACACCTTGTGCCGCCCGCCGGTGATCGGCTCGTCGCGGGAGGCGGTGAGCCCGAGCAGCACGTCGCGGACCGGGTCGTGGCTGGAGACCTGTGCGGCCCGCGCGCAGTAGAAGCCGCCCGAACGGTAGTGCAGCAGCGCCGGGTCGGTGGGGCGCAGCGCCATCGCGACGGCCGCGTTGCTCTCGTGTCCCGCCGATCCGATCGTGTAGTAGCCCACGCCTGCGGCCGACAGCCGACGGGCCTCGAGGTCGAGGTGCCGGCTCAGCGCCTGCGCCTCGAACAGCCGCGCCAGCTCCGCCGGGTCGCCGGCCGTCACGCCGGACGGCGACAGCGAGGCGGCCGCCGTACGGAAGTGCTCGTCGAGGCCCGCCGTCACCGGACCCATGATGCCGTGACCCCACTCGCTAGCCTCCGGCAGTGACCGAGTTCGACCGCGACACGTCCGTCTCGCCCGGCGACGGTGGTTTCACCGCCGACCTCGGCGAGGGGTGGATGGTCGGCGCCGGCATCAATGGCGGCTATCTGCTGGCGACGGTCGGCCGGGCCCTCGGCGCCACGGTGCCCCGCAAGCCCGACCCGATCGCCATCAGCGCGTACTACCTCTCGGCGGCGACGCCGGGGCCGGCGGTCATCAGCACCCGCGTCCTGCGCGAGGGCGGGTCGGTGGCCACCGTCGCCGCCGACCTCCACCAGGGCGACGGGCACCGGATCACGGCCCTGGCGACGTACGGCGACCTGTCCGGACTGCCGGACGACGTCGGCACCACGGCCGAGCCGCCCGACCTGCCGCCCGTGGAGGAGTGCCTCGGGTACGCCGACGCGCCGCCGGAGCTCCAGCGCCAGACGCCGCCGCTCATGTCCCGCTTCGACATGCGGTTCGACGCCGCGTCCGCGGGCTGGGCCGTGGGTGCGCCGAGCGGCCGCGGTCTCATCCAGTGCTGGTTCCGGCTGCCCGGACGTGAGCCCGACCCGTTGGCGCTGCTGCTGGCCGTGGACGCCATGCCGCCCGTCACCTTCGACCTCGGTCTGCCCGGGTGGGCGCCCACCCTCGAGCTGACCGTCCACGTCCGCGCCCGCCCCGCCCCGGGCTGGCTGAGGCTGCGGCACGCGACCCGCAACGTCGCCGGCGGGATGTTCGAGGAGGACTGCGAGGTCTGGGACTCCGCCGGCCGCCTGGTCGCCCAGTCCCGCCAGCTCGCCCGCCTGCCGCGCCCGGCGTGACCACCCGCCCGGGAGCCCGTACCTGGCGTGGGTTTCCTGAACTTGGCGTGCCTCGCTAGGCACGCCATGTTCAGATTTCACCGGCCAGCCGGAGAAATCTCGCGAAGCCTCAGTCGAAGGACGAGCGCTTCATCGAGAACACCCAGCGCCGGTGCGGGTGCTCGCTGACCGACCAGAACCGGTCGGTCGACGGCCAGTAGGCGATGTCCTCGGGACCCATCGGGGTCGCGAGCCGGTGCTCGACCATCTCCCCGGGAGTGCCGACGTACACGCTGCCGGGCTTCCACGGACCGTGCGAGACCGTCACGTGGTACCTGCCGTCGACGATCGAGGCACCCTGCATCCGGGCGATGCCGCCGTCGTCGAGCCCGATCGGCCGCGCCAGCCCGTCGTCGCCGGTCCGCAGCATCAGGGTGTCCGGCTCCAGGTGGTAGCGCGCCAGCCGGGTGCTCTGCCCCGTCCGCCCGTACTCGCCCGCGACGATCGCCGGGGGTTCGGTGCCGCGGTCGAGCGAGAGGAAGGAGTACCTCAGCGGGTCGTTGCCCTCGTCGGCGTAGGCCCGGTAGGAGAACCGCACGGGCAGCACGTACCGGTAGCCGTACGACGCCATCTGCTGGCCGCGGAGCCCGAGCCGGTAGGCGTCGGTGCCGCGCACGTCCGGCACGCGCATGATGTCGTCGACGCGGCAGGTGACCAGGCCGCGGGCCGTGGCGGCCACGTGCAGGTACGGGCCGTTCCAGACCACGCCGCCGGCGTGCACGCGCAGGGGTCGCAGCACGAGCTTCCCGTGCTGGTCGAGGAGCGGCACCACGAGCAGCACGTGGCGGTACCTCAGGCCGGCCAGGTCCACGAACGTCACCCGGACGCCGCTCTCGTCCTTGGCGTACCAGGTGACGGCGAGCACGTGCTTGCCGCCGATGTCCTCGGTGTCGGAGGCGTCGGCCGACGTGGACACGCCCTGCGGCCACCAGCGCTCGTCGCCGCGGTCCTCGCGGTCCCAGGCGAAGCCCCAGTCGACCGCCCTCCCGAGCCGGCCGCGCCCGAGCACGAACGTGCGGGACGCCTTCCGGTTGAGGTCGGCGAGCACCGCGTCGACCCCGACGGCCCCGCCGAGCAGGGTGCCGAGCGCGTCGATCTCGCGGACGTTCTCGTCCGTGCGCCGCAGGTGCACCCCCATGCTCACGGCGCCCAACCTAGTGTCGTGCCGTGGTCGGGACCCGCCAGGTCGTCGTCGGCGCCGCGATCGTGCGCGCCGGGCGGGTCCTGGCGTGCCGCCGTACGGCGCCCGTCGAGGTCGCCGGCCGGTGGGAGCTCCCCGGCGGCAAGGTCGAGCCGGGGGAGGCCCCGGAGGCGGCGCTGGTCCGGGAGGTGCGCGAGGAGCTCGGCTGCGACATCGCGGTCACCGCCTGGCTCGCCGACGAGACGCCGATCGGGGACCGCTACGTGCTGCGGGTCGCGGTCGCCACGCTGGTGGCCGGTGAGCCCGACCCCGTCGAGCACGACGCCGTCCGCTGGCTGAGCGTCGACGACCTCGGCGACGTCGACTGGCTCGACCCCGACCGCCCGTTCCTCCCGCTGTTGGCCTCAGCCCTACGCTCGGCACCGTGACTTCCGTACCCGACGAGCGCCTGCTGCTCGTCCACGCCCACCCCGACGACGAGACGATCCAGAACGGCGCGACGATGGCGAAGTACGTCGCCATGGGCCGCGGCGTCACCCTGGTCACCTGCACGGCCGGTGAGATGGGCGAGATCCTCGTGCCCGAGCTCGAGCACCTCGCCGCCGACCGGGAGGACGGGCTCGGCGAGCACCGGCGCGGTGAGCTCGACGACGCCATGAAGGAGCTCGGTGTCACCGACCACCGGTTCCTCGGTGGCTTCGGCACCTACCGCGACTCCGGCATGCAGTGGCATGCCGACGGCTACGCGATCCCCGCCGACGACACGCACGCGAACGCCTTCTGGAACGCCGACCTGCGTGAGGCGGCCGACCACCTCGTCGCGATCGTCCGCGAGATCCGGCCCCAGGTCCTGCTGACCTACGACCAGTTCGGCAACTACGGGCACCCCGACCACATCCAGGCGCACCGGGTGGCGACGTACGCCGCGGCGCTCGCCGCCGTGCCGTCCTACCGCCCAGACCTGGGCGAGGCCTGGGACATCGCGAAGATCTACTGGGTGGCCATCAACGAGGGACGGTTCCGCGCGACCTTGCGTCGGCTGCGCGAGGAGGGCGACACCGAGACCTTCGAGGGCATGGACCCCGACGGCGACTTCGGGGCGTGGATCACTCCCGACGAGCACGTGAGTGCGCGCATCGACGGGACCGACTACCTCGACACCAAGCTCGAGGCCCTGCGCCGGCACCGCAGCCAGGTGAAGATGGACGGGCCGTTCTTCTCCGGCGCCGAGAACGGCCAGTCGATGTGGGGCGAGGAGTTCTACCGGATCGCCAAGGGCCCGCGCGGACCCCTCGACGACGACGGCTGGGAGTCCGATCTCTTCGCCGGACTGTGACCTCGGCGGCCGGTGAGCCGGTCGGATCGGTGACCACTGCTTTCCTACGATGAGCCGGTGACCAAGAAGCCGCAGCGCGAGCGCGCCGGCGCCCGGGTGGTGCTGGTGATGCTGCTCGTGCTCGCGCTGATGCTCGGTGTCGGCTACCTCGCTGCGTACGCCGCCGCGCAGGACAAGACGCCGCGCGGCACCGAGGTCGGCGACGTGCCGGTGGGCGGCCAGACGCTCCCCGACGCTGCCGCGACTCTACGTTCGGGGCTGGCGTCGCGCGCGGAGGCGCCGATCACCCTCGACGTGGACGGCACGGAGATGACTGCGACCCCGTCCGAGCTCGGGCTGGGGGTGGACTACGTGGCGTCGGTCCGTGAGGTCGGCGCCGGCCGCAGCTGGGACCCGGTCTGGCTCTGGAACTACTACACGGGCGGCGCCGAGCTCGACCCCGTCGTGACGGTCTCGGACATGACCATGACCGACTACCTGACGAGCCTGGCCGAGCGCGTGGGCAGACCGGCCCGCGACGGCCGGGTCCGCTTCCAGGACACCCGGGTGCTCGTCGACCGACCCAAGGCCGGCCGGTCGATCGACCCGGTCCAGGCCCGCGAGGCGATCACCTCGGCCTACCTCGCCGCCGACCCGACCGCGGTCGTCGACCTGGTCGCCGCCCAGCCGGAGATCGACGACGCCGACGTCCGCACCGCCGTGAACGAGGTCGCGAACCCGGCCGTGTCCGGCCCGGTGACGCTCGTGTTCGGGGACAGCCGCGTACGCCTCCAGCCCCGCGACTTCGCCGCAGCCCTGTCGTTCAAGGCCGAGAACGGCGAGCTCCGGCTGCACGTCGACCAGCAGACCCTGCTCCGCCTGGTGGAGCAGGTGGTCGCCGCCGACGGTGGCACCCCGGTCGACGCCTCCGTGGCCCTGGTCGACGGGAAACCGGAGGTCATCCCGGCCAAGCCGGGCGTCACCTTCGAGCCGGCCGAGGTGACGGCAGCCTTCACCGCCGCCCTCACGCAGCCGGAGGGGGAGCGCGAGGCCACCGTGAGCGCCCAGGTCGAGGAGCCGGCGTTCAGCACGGCGGACGCCGAGGCACTGGAGATCAAGGAGCAGGTCTCGTCCTTCACGACGTACTTCCCGTACGCCGACTACCGCAACACCAACATCGGCCGGGCCATGGAGCTCATCAACGGGACCGTGCTGAAGCCGGGCGAGACGTTCTCCCTCAACGACACCGTGGGGGAGCGCACCCCCGAGAACGGCTTCGTGAAGGGCTTCATCATCGAGGACGGCATCTTCAAGGAGGACTATGGCGGCGGTGTCTCGCAGTCGGCCACGACGACCTTCAACGCCGCCTTCTTCGCCGGCCTCGAGGACGTCGAGCACAAGCCGCACTCGTTCTACATCGACCGCTACCCGGTGGGCCGCGAGGCGACCGTGGCCTGGCCGACCGTCGACCTGAAGTTCACCAACAACACGCCGTACGGCGTCCTCATCCAGGCGGGCATCACCCCGAGCAGCCCGTCGGCGCAGGGCGTCGCGACGGTGACGATGTGGTCGACGAAGTACTGGGAGATCACCACGTCGGAGTCCGCGAGGTACAACCTCACCGAGCCGCAGACCCGCGTGCTGCGCACCGAGGACTGCTACCCCAACACCGGCTACGGCGGCTTCGACATCGACGTGACCCGCCACTTCCACCTGCCGTCCGACCCGACCCAGGACCACGACGAGGTCATGCACACGACGTACACGCCCTCGGACACGGTCATCTGCAAGCCCCCGCGCTAGCCGCTGGTCGAGGAGGGACGAAGTCCCGTCACGAGACCCGGTGAGTGACCAGGACACCTTGGCTTTCGAGTCACCGGGTTTCGTGACGGGCGCTGCGCGCCCTCCTCAACCAGCAGGATGCTCCGCCAGCACCGCGTCGAGCTCGACCTCGACGACCCATCGCGGGTCCAGCATCCCGACGACGACCAGCATCGTGGAGGCCGGGCGCACGTCGGCGAAGACCTCGCCGTGCGCCTGGCTGGCCGGACCCTCGAAGCTGCGGTCGGTGAGGTACGTGCGGGTGCGCACGGTGTCGGCCGCCGACCCGCCGAGCCGGAAGAGCGCGTCGAGGGCGATCTCCCAGCAGCGGCGGGCCTGCGTCAGCGGGTCCGGATCGACATGCCCGTCGGGCCAGATCGGCGCGGTGCCCGACACGTACACGTGCTGCCCCGTGCGGACCGCCCGGCTGAAGCCCACGGTCTGCTCGTACGGCGAGCCGGACGCCACCCGATCTCTCGTCCGGTCGTCCATCAGGGCGCCAGGCGGTGCAGGTCGCGGGGGAACAGGGTCACCTCACGGATGTTAGGACTCTCCGTGAGCCGGCCGACGAACCGCTCCAGGCCGATCGCGAAGCCGCCGTGCGGCGGGATGCCGCTGCGGAACGCCTCGACGTACGACGCGTAGGGCGCGTACGGGTAGCCGCGCTCCTCGAGCGTGCGGACGTAGTCCTCGTACCGGTGCAGCCGCTGGGCGCCGCTGACCAGCTCGACGCCGCGGAAGATCAGGTCGAACGACCGGCTCCAGTGCGGGTCCTCGGGCTCGGGGTGGCTGTAGAACGCCCGGTTGGCCGTCGGGTAGCCCTCGACGACCACGAAGTCGCTGCCGTGCTCGGCCTTCGCCCACTCGCCGAGCGCGCGCTCGTGCGCCGGGGCCAGGTCGGGCTCGTCGGCGGGTGCGCCGGCGATCCGCAGCGCCTCACGGAAGTGCAGCAGCGGGAACTCCTCGGGCACGACCGGCACGTCGAGGCCGAGCCGCTCGACCGCGGGCGCGGCGTGCTCGTGCACGGCCGCGACCATCCCGGCCACGGTGTCGCGCAGGCAGGCGATCACCTCGCGGTGGTCCTCGATGAAGCCGAGCTCGACGTCGAGGCTGACGTACTCCGCCAGGTGTCGGACCGTGTCGTGCGGCTCGGCGCGGAAGACCGGCGCGACCTCGTAGACGCGCTCGAACACCCCGACCAGGACCTGCTTGTAGAACTGCGGGCTCTGCGCGAGGTACGCCGGCCGGCCGAAGTAGTCGACGGTGAAGACGTTGGCGCCGCTCTCGGTGGCCGACTCCACGAGCTTGGGGGAGCAGACCTCGGTGAACCCGCCGTCGTCGAGGGTGGCGCGGAAGCCCTTGAGGCTGGCGGCCGCGAGCTCCCACTTGGCCCGCTGGAGCGGGTGCCGCCAGGTGACGGCCGCGTGGTCGAGCATGGTCGGCAGGCTGGCGTTGAGGGTCGGCCGCCACAGCTCGACGGGCGGGGTGTCCGCGTCGTCGGACAGCGCGCGGATCGTCGGCTCGGTCACCTCGACCCCGCCGGGCGCCTGCGGGTTGGCGGTCGCCGTCCCGATCACCTCGACGGGGGTCTCCTCAGGCGGGACGTCGGCCCCGCCGCGCACCACGACCTGGGCGAGCCCGGTGCGGTCGCGGACGACGAGGAACGTGAGCTGGGCCAGCTCACGGCGACGGTGCACCCACCCCTGCAGCCGGACGGTCGAGCCGGGCTCGGCGGTGGGCAGGTCGTGAGCAAGCGTGCGCGGAATCATGAAGCACCTCCAGTCGGCGGAAGCCCTGGAGGTGTGGGCGGGGGCAAAGTCGCGGTGCCACCACACCTTCGCCGATGTGCCATCGGCCTCTCGTCGGTACGCCGGACGCGCGGACCCCGGCTGCTCAGTCATCGAGAGAGGGTTGTCAGGCCTCACCGGCGTCGAGGAAATCCTACGGACCGTTGCCCTGTCCCTCCAAGTCCTTTGCCACTCACGGGCCGGGCGTCAGGTACGCGTAGGCGTGGTGGGTCGTGAAACCCATCGCCTCGTACAACTCCAGGGCAGGCGTGTTGTGGCCGAGCACCTGGAGGTACGCCGTGGTGGCGCCCTGCTCGGCGCCCCACTCGAGCAGGGCGGCCATCACCACACGGCCGAGGCCCTGGCGGCGGTGCTCGGGGGCCACCTCGACGCCGCGGAAGCCGACCCAGTCGTCGGCGTACGCGGCGAAGCCCTGCGCCATGACCTGCCCCGCGCCCGGCACCGAGGCCGATGCGACGCCGTCGTCGACGGTGACCACGACGTTCGACGTGTCGACGCCGCGGAGGGCGCGTCGGGCGGTCGCCACCGACGCCAGCTGGAACTGGGTGTCGGCGTCGTGGCTCTCCGGCACCCACCCGAGGTCCGCGAGGTACGTCCGCTCGTCCGACTCGGCCAGCACCGCGGCCACCGGAGGCTTCCCGAGCGCCGCGTAGTGCCGCACCACTGCCGCAACGTCATACGAAGTGGTGGCCAGGGCGACCGATTCGTATGACGTTGCGGGGAAGGCGAGGACGGAGTTGGCGCGGCGGGCGGTCGCGGTGACCGACGAGCGCAGCAGCCACCCGGACTCGTCGCCGACGGGGACGACGACCAGGTCCGGGAACAGCGCGAACGCGCGGACCTGGGCCTCGCGCGGTGTGACCCGCAACCGCGGCGAGGGCCGAGGTGGCACGGGCTTGCCGGAGACGATGTCGGCGATGCGGATCTCCACGGGCGCTCCGCCCGAGGACGGCTCGACCACGCACACCCCGTCGCCCCAGGCGGTGCACACGCCGAGGACGTCGGTCATCGCCGGCCCGCCGGAGGGGCCGGTCTCCCCGGGCAGCACGCGTCTGACGACCACGCGCGTCCCGACGACATGCGGGCCCAAGCCCTGGGCCTGAGGGGACGGCGGCACGGGCAAAGACTAGGCTGGGCGGGTCCGCTCGAGCCGCTCGCATCTGCGGTGTGAAACAGGAGGAACTGGTGACCTACGTCATCGCCCAGCCGTGCGTCGACCTGAAGGACCGGGCCTGCGTCGACGAGTGTCCCGTGGACTGCATCTACGAGGGCAAGCGGATGCTCTACATCCATCCCGACGAGTGCGTCGACTGCGGCGCCTGCGAGCCGGTCTGCCCGGTCGAGGCGATCTTCTACGAGGACGACACCCCGGAGCAGTGGAAGGGCTACTACGACGCCAACGTCCACTTCTTCGACGACCTCGGCTCGCCCGGTGGCGCCGCGAAGCTCGGCGAGATCGACCACGACCACGAGCTCGTCGCGGCCCTGCCGCCCCAAGAGCACGACGAGTAGTGCGCCAGCGGGTCTCCCAGAGACTCCCTGACTTCCCCTGGGACAAGCTCGCCCCCGCGGCCGAGCGGGCGCGCGAGCACCCCGACGGGATCGTCGACCTCTCGGTCGGCACGCCCGTCGACCCGACCCCCGAGTCCGTACGCCGCGCGCTCGCCGATGCCGCGGACAGTCCCGGGTACCCGCTGACGGTCGGGCGCGTCGAGACCCGTCAGGCCGCGCTCGACTGGATGGAGCGGCGGCTCGGGGTCACCGGGCTGGGCCTCGACGCCGTGATCCCGACCATCGGCTCGAAGGAGCTGATCGCCAGCCTGCCGACCCATCTCGGCGTCGGCCCCGGTGATCTGGTCGTGCACCCCGAGCTGGCCTACCCGACGTACCAGGTCGGCGCCATGCTCGCCGGCGCCCGCACCCTGGCCGCCGACTCGCTGACCGCGATCGGGCCCGAGGTACCCCGCCTGATGTGGCTGAACTCGCCGGCCAACCCGACCGGGCGGGTGCTCCCGGTCGAGCACCTCCGCAAGGTCGTCGACTGGTGCCGGGACCGCGGCACGGTTCTCGTGTCGGACGAGTGCTACATCGAGCTCGGCTGGGAGAGCCGACCGGTGTCCGTGCTGCACCCCGACGTGTGCGGCGGCTCCGCCGAGGGCGTCCTGGCGGTGCACTCGCTGAGCAAGCGGAGCAACGTGGCGGGCTACCGCTGCGCGTTCGTCGCCGGCGACCCCGCCCTGGTCGGCGAGCTGCTCGCCGTCCGCAAGAACCTCGGCCTCCAGGTCCCGGGCCCGCAGCAGGTCGCGATGACCGCTGCGCTGGCCGACGACACGCACGTCGACGAGCAGCGTGAGAGGTACGCCGGCCGGCGGGCCGTGCTGCGGGGCGCCCTCGAGGGCGCCGGGTTCCGGGTCGACCACTCCGAGGCGTCCCTGTACCTCTGGGCGACCCGGGGCGAGGACTGCTGGGCGACCGTCGCGGCGCTGGCGGAGCTCGGGATCCTGGTCGCGCCGGGCGCCTTCTACGGCGCGGCGGGGAGCGAGCACGTGCGGGTGGCCCTGACCGCGACCGACGAGCGGGTCGCCGCCGCTGCGGCCCGGCTGTGACACGGGCCTGGCAAAGCGGGTTGTCAACCACCGGGCACAAGGGCCGGGTAAAGAATTCCGGCGTGGCGCCGAGGTTTTATCCGGCGATATCAGGTGGAAATAAGTAAGGGCCGACAAACGCGACCAAGGGCGCATTTATCGGCCAATACCCAGGGCTAAAAGAGCCGCGGCGCCCGCCCCCCCAGACGGGCGCCACAGCCTTTTAGAGAACATGCACCTCTCTCAGCAGACAGAGGCGTCGTACAGGTCTCTCGCCTCGATCTGGTGCTCAGCCAGCCGGCCGGGCACGCGGACGGCGCTGATCGCCTCCATCCGCACCACCGAGTGGTCGTTCTGAGCGTCCACGAGTACCACTCCGTACCCGTCGACCCCCGCCACGACACCGGTGAGCCACTGGCCTCCGACCAGCACCTCCACAATTGCGTCATGGTCGTGCGCCCTGTTCAGCGCAGTTCCCATTGTCAAGATCGTGGTGCTCTGCATGTTCCTGATCTCCCCCCCGCTGCCGAAAAGCCCCCTCCTCGGCGTTGAAGAGAAAATTAGCCTGCGAGAACCACTGTGTGTAGCCCTTCGAGGTGCTGATTTCGTCGTGTCGTAACAGGAGTGCCACCGGAGCGGGCACATCCAGGCAAACGGCTTGTCACTGGCCTAGACCACCCTCCGATCGGGCGTGTCAACGAGGTGTCACGCGGTGTCGGGAGCCCGATTCCACGCTCAACGGGCCACGTCGACGTGCACGTGGTCGCGGTGCTCGAGGATCCGCCGGTCGCCCTGCGACCCGCTCGGCACGCGGTAGTCCTGCCACCCGTCCCCCGAGCTGCTGACCCGCCAGACGCGGTCGTCGAAGATCACGGTGTTGATGTCCAGTCGGTCGGCCTGGGCGACCAGGTACCCGGCGATGGCCCAGCCGCGGCGCTTGTTGTCCTCCGAGACCGGGCGGACGAAGACGTCGATCGCCCGGCCGTCGTAGTGGGCCGAGCCCTCCATGTGGCCGTCGTGCACCCCGCCGGGCGCGAAGCCACCGAGCGGGAGCTCGCCGAACGTGCGGGCGAGATCGGCCCGCACCTCCGCGGCCCGCGCCGTCAGCCCGGCCTCGTCGAGGGCGGGGGAGTCCGCGTCGCGGTCCTCGTCCACCGTGCACCAGAAGGCCGCCCGCGAGTTGCCCGTCAGGGCGGAGGCGAGGACCCGAGCGTCCTGCTCGTGGTCGGCGTACGCCTCCGGGAACCCCGAGCGCTGCACCTCCTGGGCCGCCTCGGTGACGGGCATCGACTCGTAGCCGTCCACCTGGGCCAGCGCGTCGTAGAACGCGTTCGCCGCGTACGAGGGGTCCTGGAGCTGCTCGGGCGTGCCCCAGCCCTGCGACGGCCGCTGCTGGAACAGCCCGACGGAGTCGCGGTCGCCGTACTCGAGGTTGCGCAGGTCCGACTCCTGGTACGCCGTGGCGAGGGCGATCGTCGCGGCCCGGGCCGGCATCCCGCGCTGCACGGAGATGGCCGCGATCAGGGCGGCGTACCGGGACTGCTCGAGGTCCAGCTCGACCAGGTGGCCGTCGACCTGTGCCTGGCACTCCTCGACGGCGGGGATCAGCGGCGGCAACGAGCCGTCGCGCCAGGTGACGAACGCCGCCGCGCCGCCGAAGGCGAGGGCGGCGACGGCGAGGATCGCCACCAGGCGCCGGGTCACGCGGGACTCGCCTTCAGTTGGCGTGCAGGGCGGCGTTGAGCTCGATCCGGCCGGCCTTCCACGGCACCGCCTCGATCGCGCCGGTGACGGAGTTGCGGCGGAACAGGACGTGGTCGGAGCCCGAGAGCTGGACGGCCTTCACCACGGCGCCGTCGGGCAGGGTGACCTTGGTACCGGCCGTGACGTAGCAGCCGGCCTCGACCACGCAGTCGTCGCCGAGCGAGATGCCGATGCCGGAGTTGGCCCCGAGCAGGCAGCGCTCTCCGATCGACACGACCTCCTTGCCCCCACCCGACAAGGTGCCCATGATCGACGCGCCGCCGCCGATGTCGGAGTCCTGCCCGACGACCACGCCGGCGGAGATGCGGCCCTCGACCATCGACGTCCCGAGCGTCCCGGCGTGGTAGTTGACGAACCCCTCGTGCATGACGGTGGTGCCGGGCGCCAGGTGGGCGCCGAGGCGGACCCGGTCGCCGTCGGCGATCCGCACGCCGCTGGGCAGCACGTAGTCGACCATCCGGGGGAACTTGTCGACGCCGTAGACCATCACCGGACCGGCCGCCTGCAGCCGCGCTCGGGTCTCCTCGAAGCCCGCGACCGCGCACGGCCCGGCGCTCGTCCACACGACGTTGGTCAGCAGCCCGAACGCGCCATCCATGACGATCGTGTGCGGGCGGACCAGCCGGTGGGACAGCAGGTGGAGGCGCAGCCACATGTCCTCGGTCGTGGTCGCGGGCTCCTGGAGGGCTGCCGTCACCTCGCGGACCTCCCTCCGCACCCGGCGTGCGTCGTCGCGGACGGCGAGCGCCTCGAGCCGCTCGCGCAGGGCCGGGTCCTCCACGGGCCCGCCCAGCCGGGGCTCCGGGAACCACACGTCGAGCACGGTGCCGTCGTCGGCGCCACCGTCGATCAGCGTCGCGAGGCCGAGCCCCCCAGCGGTCGTGGGAGCGGTGGCGGGGGCGTCAGTCACGCGGAAAGCCTACGGATCAACCGCGAAAGCCGACGCCGCGCTCCTACAGTGCGTGCGTGGCCAGTGCGTCCGACCTCGTCCTCGGCACCAGGCCGGTGCCCGTGGACGGGCCGCCGGAGTACTACCCAGAGGTGGTGGCCGGGTTCGAGGCGCTGGGCTTCCGCCGCGTGGGCGGCCTGCTCGCCGACCTGACCGACGCCGAGGTGGAGGACCTGGTGGGCAGGTACGCGCCGGACGTCCGGGCCGACCTGCGCCGGTCGGCGCGCATCCCCGAGTCGGTGCTCGCCGCGCCCGACGCCTCCGCGTTCCTCGGCGTCGACTGGTTCTACGGCCAGCCGTCCGTGCGGCTGCGCTCCCTGCTGGTCGACGGCCGCCTGGTCGAGACCCAACGCGCGTGGGACCGGATGCCCGACCAGCCGCTCGCCCTGGCGCCGTACGCCTCCCGGTTCCGGCTGCGGCCCGAGCAGGACCGCTCGGCACCCGGACGTCTGGTGACGCTGGTCGAGGGCGACGACCCGGCCGTGCTGTGGTCGGCGCACCAGGAGGCGCTGGCGCGCTCGTTGGAGACACCGGTCGTCCATCGCACCGTCCAGCAGGCCCAGGCGCTCTGGCGGCAGTGCCTCCTCCACGAGGTGCGGATCCAGGAACGCACCGGGCGGCTCGGCGTCCGGGTCGCCTTCTTGTTGAGGTACGCCCGGTGGGTGCGCCCGAGGTTCGAGGCGCCCTAGCTACTGGCCGAGCTACTGGCCGGTGCGCCCGTCGATGCACTCCCGCAGCAGGTCGGCGTGCCCACAGTGACGCGCGTACTCCTCGACCATGTGCACCAGGATGTCGCGCACCTCGGTCTCCTCGTCGCCGAGGTCGACGAGCCGGTCGAGGTCCACGTTGCTCTCGGCCCACGCCTCGGCGAACGCCACCTCGCGTCGCCAGTCCTCCCACGCCTGCTCGACGACGGCGGGGTCGGCGACCGCTCCGTCGAAGTCCGAGTCGTCGACGTAGAGCCGCGGGATGTCCTGACCGTCGAGGCGGCGGCGGAACCAGGAGTGCTCGACGCCGGCGAGGTGCCGGAGCAGCCCCAGCAGGGACATCGTCGACGGGGGCACCGAGCGCCGGGCGAGCTGGTCGGCGTCGAGGTCGGCGAGCTTCATCTCGAAGGTGAGCCGGTAGGCGCGCAGGTAGTCGAGCACCACGGCCCGTTCGCCCTTCGGCACGACCCCGCTCTCGCGGGGGTCGTCCTCGGGGTCCACCCACATGTCGGGGTACCTGCGCTCTGGGTGACTATCAGGGGCCATCGGCGTAGCGTGCCACTCATGAGCACGGGCATGCGCACCAGCCGGACCCTCGCCGCCACCGCTCTCATCCTGGTGTCGGTGTCGTGGGGTGCCACCGCCTCGGCTGCCCCGCAGGCCAGGAAGGAGCCCGCGCGAGCACCGATCGTCGTGACGCACCTGATGAGCTCGTGCGGCCACATGGACGGCATCTGACGCCGGCTGCATGAGCTCGGAGGCCATCTCGTACGACGACGCGTACGACGACGTCCTTGCGCCCCTGTTCCTGGCGCGCGGCCTGCTGGACCTGATCCACACGGCCGAGGTCACCGGGATGATGACCTCGCTCCGCGAGCCGCGCACCCCTGGCGAGCTCGGCCGCCTCGCGGGGCTGTCCGAGGTCGCCGTCTCCTCGTTGCTCGAGGCCCTCGAGGTCAACAGCGTCGTGGAGCGCGAGGCCGGCGCCTACCGCCTCACCGCGCGCTGGCTGGTGCTGACCGGGGATGCCGCGATGTCTCCGCTGGCCTCGGTCCTCGAGTCCTCCGAGGTCGAGCGTGCGGTGCTGCGTGCCCTCGGAGGAGGGGACGACTACTGGACCATGTCGCCCGACCAGCGGTTGAGCTTCGCCCGCGCGATCTCCCCCGATCCGTTCGCGGCCGGGCTGGTGACCGGCATGGGGAAGGCCCTCGACGGTGACCCGATGTACGACGTGCTCCGCTCCGGCGGGTCCCTCCTCGAGCTGGGGTGCGGCCTCGCGGGCCGGGTGCTGGTGATGCTGCAGGCGATCCCTGCCATGCAGGCGGTCGGGATCGAGCTGTCGGCCGACCTCGCCGCGGTGGCGGTCAGCCGGGCGGAGGAGCTCGGACTGACCGAGCGGTTCGAGGTCGTGCGCACCGACGCCGCGACGTTCGACCGCCCCGCCGCTTTCGACCGTGGCTACTGGAGCCAGTTCTTCTTCGCCGAGGACAGCCGTGGACCCGCCCTCGCGACAATGATGCGGAGCCTTCGTAGCGGAGGCATCATCGAGGCCCCCTTGCTCGGCGACCCCGGGGAGCTGGCCGCTGAGCCGCACGGTCAGGCTGCGCGCGAGCGGGCCGTCTTCCGCGTCGTCCTGGGTTCGTGGGGAGTTCCCGACCGGAGCGCGGACCAGCTCGTGGCCGAGCTCGAGGCCCACGGCTTCGTCGACGTCGAGGCCGGGCGGGGACCGTTCGGCAACTGGCGGGTCCGCGGACGCCGGCCCTGACCCGCCTGCCCAGAACCGATTCGTGCGCGCCGGGCTCACGCCGTACGCTGGCGACACAGGCGTTCGAGCCGTCATCAGCGGCGAGCCTCCGGAAGAACAGTCCGCGCAAGCGGGCTCAGTAGAGCCGGACGGGTGGGCCCGTCACAGCCCTGAACGAGTGGTCGCCGGAGCTCCGGCGGCAAGCGAGGTGGTACCGCGGCGGAAGTCGTCCTCGTGTCAGGACCCGACACGAGGAGCGCACCGCATGGCCTACCCCCAGGTCTCCCACACCGCCGCCAAGGACGGGCACGGCGAGGGCGTCCCGTCGAGCCCGTCGTTCCCGCAGATCGAGGAAGCGGTGCTGGCCTACTGGGCCGACGACGACACGTTCCGGGCGAGCGTGGCGCAGCGCGACGCCGGCGAGGACGGCGCCAACGAGTTCGTCTTCTACGACGGCCCCCCGTTCGCCAACGGGCTTCCGCACTACGGTCACCTGCTGACCGGCTACGTCAAGGACCTGGTGCCGAGGTTCCAGACGATGCGGGGCCGCCGGGTCGAACGGCGCTTCGGCTGGGACACCCACGGCCTGCCGGCCGAGCTCGAGGCGATGCGTCAGCTCGGGATGAAGACGACCGAGGAGATCCTCGACCTCGGCATCGAGAAGTTCAACGCGGAGTGCCGCAAGTCCGTCTTCGAGTACACCTCCGAGTGGCGCGACTACGTGACGCGCCAGGCCCGCTGGGTCGACTTCGACAACGACTACAAGACCCTCGACCTCCCCTACATGGAGAGCGTCATGTGGGCGTTCAAGCAGCTGCACGACAAGGGGCTCGCCTACGAGGGCTTCCGGGTGCTGCCCTACTGCTGGAACGACGAGACCCCGCTGTCCAACCACGAGCTGCGGATGGACGAGGACGTCTACCAGCAGCGCGTGGACCCCGCCGTCACCGTCGGCCTTCGGCTCACGAGCGGGCCGGCCGCAGGGGCGCTCGCCCTCATCTGGACGACGACCCCGTGGACGCTGGCGGCGAACCTGGCGGTCATGGTCGGCCGCGACATCGACTACGTGGTCGTCGAGTCGGACTTCACCGGGACGACGGAGCGGTACCTGCTGGCCGAGGCCAGAGTGGCGGCGTACGCCAAGGAGCTCGGCGAGGAGCCCACGGTCGTCGCGCGGTTCCGCGGGGTCGACCTGCTCGAGAGCACGTACACGCCGCCGATGTCCTACTACCTGGGGCACGAGCGCGCGTTCCGGGTCGTCGAGGCCGACATCGTCACCACCGAGGACGGCACCGGGCTGGTGCACACCGCCGGCGCGTTCGGTGAGGAGGACAAGGTCGTCACGGACCGCGAGGGCATCGAGCCGGTCGTGCCGGTCGCCAAGGACGGCAAGTTCACCGCGCCGGTCGACGACTACGCCGGTCTGCACGTCTTCGAGGCGAACCTGGCGATCATCGACCACCTCCGCGCGACGACGAAGGGGACCGGCGAGACCGGCTCCGTCACGCCAGGCACGGTGCTGCTGCGCCGCGAGTCCTACGAGCACTCCTACCCGCACTGCTGGCGCTGCCGCGAGCCGCTGATCTACATGGCCGTCTCGTCGTGGTTCGTGTCGACGACCAAGATCCGCGAGCGGATGCTCGACCTCAACCAGCAGATCCGCTGGGTGCCCGAGCACGTCAAGGACGGCCAGTTCGGCAAGTGGCTGGAGAACACCCGCGACTGGTCGATCTCCCGCAACCGCTTCTGGGGCTCGCCGATCCCGGTCTGGCGCAGCGACGACCCGGCCTACCCCCGCGTCGACGTGTACGGCTCGCTCGACGAGCTCGAGCGCGACTTCGGCGTGCGCCCCGACGACCTGCACCGGCCGTTCATCGACCGGCTGACGCGACCCAACCCGGACGACCCGACCGGGAAGTCCACGATGCGCCGGGTCACCGACGTCATGGACTGCTGGTTCGAGTCCGGCTCGATGAGCTTCGCGCAGGTGCACTACCCGTTCGAGAACACCGACTGGTTCGAGCACCACTTCCCGGGCGACTTCATCGTCGAGTACATCGGCCAGACGCGTGGCTGGTTCTACACGATGCACGTGCTGGCCTCGGCGATCTTCGAGCGGCCGGCGTTCGAGACCTGCCTGAGCCACGGCATCGTGCTCGGCTCCGACGGCCAGAAGATGAGCAAGTCCCTGCGCAACTACCCCGACGTGCGCGAGGTCTTCGACCGCGACGGGGCCGACGCGATGCGCTGGTTCCTGATGTCCAGCCCGATCCTGCGCGGCGGCAACCTGATCGTCACCGAGCGCAACATCCGCGAGGGCGTCCGTCAGGTGCTGATCCCGCTGTGGAACTGCTGGTACTTCTTCTCCCTCTACGCCAACGCGGCCGGCTACACGGCCCAACGGCGGACCGACTCGAAGGACCCGCTGGACCGCTACCTGCTGGCGAAGACCCACCAGTACGTCGCCGACATGACGCGCCAGCTCGACGACTACGAGATCGCCAACGCGTGCGACTCGACGCGGGCGTTCCTCGACGTGCTGTCCAACTGGTACATCCGCCGCTCCCGCGAGCGCTTCTGGGCCACTGGCAGCACAGGGGGTCAGGTCGACGAGGCGGCGTTCGACACGCTGTACACGGTCCTCGAGACGGTCGCCCGCTGCGCGGCGCCGCTGCTGCCGTTGACCACCGAGGAGATCTGGCGCGGGCTGACCGGCGAGCGGTCGGTGCACCTGACCGACTACCCGGCGGCCGACACGCTGCCGGCCGACGAGGCGCTCGTGACGGCGATGGACCAGGTGCGCGAGGTGTGCTCGGCCGGCTCGGCGCTGCGCAAGGGCGCCGGCCTCCGCAACCGGCTGCCCCTGGCCGAGCTGACCATCGTGGTCAGCGGCGCCGGCGAGCTCGCCGGGTTCGAGCCGATCGTGGCCGACGAGCTCAACGTGAAGTCCGTCCGCCTGCTCGACGACCAGCACCCCGACGCCGCGACGTACGGCGTGTCCCGGCGGCTCACGGTCAACGCGCGCGCTGCAGGCCCGCGGCTGGGCAAGGACGTGCAGACCGCGATCAAGGCGTCGAAGTCCGGCGACTGGTCGGTGGCCGACGACGGCACGGTCACCGCTGGTGGCCTGGTGCTGCAGGAGGGCGAGTACGCGCTGGACACCGTCGCCGGCGGTGGCGACGACTCCGCGACCGGGGTGCTGCCACGCGGTGGCTTCGTCGTGCTCGACACGGCGCTGACCCCCGAGCTCGAGGCCGAGGGCGTGGCCCGCGACCTGGTGCGCGCGGTCCAGCAGGCCCGGCGCGACGCCGGCCTCGAGGTCTCCGACCGGATCGCGCTGACCATCGCGGCGCGTGCGGAGGTCGCCGACGCCGCCCGTGCCCACCAAGCCCTGATCGCCGCCGAGACGTTGGCGACCTCGGTCGCCGTCGAGGTCTCCGACGTCGAGCACCCCGTCATCGAGCTGGAGCGAACATGAGCGACGCCATTTCCCTGGACCTGACCGCCGACACCATCACGCTGCTCGAGCAGCTGGTGAACATCGAGTCGGTGAGCAAGAACGAGCAGCGGATCGCCGACGCCGTCGAGGCCGCGCTGCGTCCGCTCGGGCACCTCGAGGTGTCGCGGCACGGCAACACGGTCGTCGCCCGTACCTCCCTGGGGCTGCCCGAGCGGGTCGTCATCGCCGGCCACCTCGACACCGTGCCGCTGAACGACAACCTGCCCGCGGTCCGGGACGGCGACGTGCTGCGTGGGTTGGGTACGTGCGACATGAAGGGCGGGGTCGCGGTGATGCTCAAGCTCGCCACCGGCGTACCCGCACCCAACCGCGACCTCACGTACCTCTTCTACGAGGCCGAGGAGATCGAGAGCGAGTTCAACGGCCTGCACCTGCTCTCGCAGAGCAACCCGGACCTCCTGCGGGCCGACTTCGCGATCCTGATGGAGCCCTCGGACGCCGTGATCGAGGCCGGCTGCCAGGGCACCCTGCGGGTCGACGTCACGACCCGCGGGGAGCGCGCCCACTCGGCTCGGTCGTGGATGGGCGTCAACGCGATCCACAAGGCCGGCGCGATCCTCGACCGGCTCAACGCCTACGAGGCACGGAAGCCGGTGATCGACGGGCTGGAGTACCACGAGGGCCTCAACGCCGTGTTCATCAACGGCGGAGTCGCCGGCAACGTGCTTCCCGACGTCTGCACGGTGCAGGTCAACCACCGGTTCGCGCCGGACCGCAGCGAGGCCGAGGCGGCGGCCTACGTGCGGGAGTTCTTCGCCGGCTTCGAGGTCGAGCTCACCGACAGCGCGCCGGGCGCCCTGCCGGGCCTGGACCGGCCGGCGGCCAAGGAGTTCATCGAGGCTGTCGGCGGTGAGGTGAACCCCAAGTTCGGCTGGACCGACGTCGCCCGCTTCTCCGCCCTCGGCGTCCCCGCCGTGAACTTCGGCCCCGGCGACCCGATGCTGGCCCACAAGCAGGAGGAGTTCGTCCCGGTCGAGCAGGTGCACCGGTGCGAGTCCGTGCTGCGCACGTGGCTGGGAGCCTGATCGACTCCCGCGCCAACCGATGGGGCCTCTGGCGAGTCTCATCGGTGTGACGAACGTGGCGCGGCTCCTGATCGGCGGACTCCTGGCCCTGTCGGTGGCGGCCTGCGGGAACGACCCAGGCGGCGACGTGGCGGGCGACCGGACGAGTGTCGCCGCCCCGAGCGAGACGCCGGCGGACGACCCGACCGACGGCGGTCCGGCGTTCCCCGAGAGCACGGCACGCCAGTTCGCGGAGAACTCGGGAGAGTGGGACCTGGTGTTCTCGAAGGTTCGCGTCGCCGACCATGAGGGCTTCGACCGGATCGTGCTGGAGTTCACCGGCACGGGCACTCCCGGCTGGACGGTCAACTACGTCGACCAGGCGGTGCTCGACGGGAGCGGCGACGTGGTGGAGCTCGGCGGCGACGCGTTCCTCGACATCTACGCCTCCGGTACCACCTGGCCCGCTGACGGCTACTACAGCGGTCCCCAGCAGTTCGAGCCCGACAACGGGGGCGTCGACGACGTGTACGTCGGTGGCACCTTCGAGGGCTACACCCAGGTGCTCGCCGGGATCGAGGGCGACCGCGTGCCGTTCCGGGTCTTCGCGCTCGCCGACCCCTCGCGCCTGGTGGTCGACGTCGCCGACTGACCGGCCGAACACCGAGACCGGGGACACTTTCCGGCACCAGGTGCCGAAAAGCGTCCACCCACCTGACAGGCTGAGCACGTGGTGAAGAGCAAGACCAAGGGTCCCGTCGTGCAGCGTCGCGACCAGATCGACGAAGGCACGACCGACCAGCGGCTGCTCGACTCGCGCGGCCCGAGCGACTGGATCCACACCGACCCGTGGCGGGTGATGCGGATCCAGGCCGAGTTCATCGAGGGCTTCGGCGCGCTGGCCGAGCTGGGGCCGGCGATCGCGGTCTTCGGCTCCGCCCGCACCCACCCCGGCGACACGACCTACGACCAGGCCGAGCAGACCGGACGCGCGCTGGTGGGCGAGGGGTTCGCGGTCATCACCGGTGGCGGCCCCGGCTCGATGGAGGCCGCCAACAAGGGCGCCAGCGAGGCGGGCGGCGTCAGTGTCGGGCTCGGCATCGAGCTGCCCTTCGAGTCGGGACTCAACCAGTGGTCCGACATCGGCGTGAACTTCCGCTACTTCTTCGCCCGCAAGACGATGTTCGTGAAGTACAGCCAGGGCTTCATCGTGCTGCCGGGCGGCTTCGGCACCCTCGACGAGCTCTTCGAGGCCCTGACCCTGGCGCAGACCGGCAAGGTGACGTCGTTCCCGGTCGTGCTGCTCGGCGTCGCGTACTGGTCCGGGCTGATCGACTGGCTCCGCGACACGGCGCTGGACCAGGGCACCATCAAGCAGTCCGACCTCGACATGCTGCGGCTGACCGACGACGTCGAGGAGGCGGTGGCCGTGATGGTCGCCGCCCGCCAGAACGGCTGGCCCATCCGATGATGTGGTTCTTCGCGATCCTCGTGGTGCTGGCCATGGGCGGGATCGCCCTGGTGGCCGCGGGCCGCGGGGCGCCGATGGGGCCGGCGTACGACGACCGCCCCGACGTCACCGTGCCGCGCGACGGCGTGCTGGGCGCCGAGGACCTGCGCAGCGTGCGGTTCTCCCTGGCGTTCCGGGGCTACCGCATGTCGGAGGTCGACTCGCTCCTCGACCGGCTCGCCCGCGAGAAGGAGCAGGCCGAGGAGCCCGGCGAGCGAGTCCCAGGCGACCCAGCCTCCGAGTGAGGCAGACTGCTGGCCGTGAAACCCGAGTACGTCGTCTACGTGCTGACCGCCCTCGCGGCGGTCGTCGTGGTGCTGACCCGGCTGCGCCTGACCAAGGACGCCGCGGCCGGTCGCCACCAGGTGGGCGCCGGGGTCCTCAACGTGCACACCTTCTGCGGGGTGCTCGCCCTCGTGGGGTGGATCGTCTACCTCGTCGGCGAGAACGACCTGGTCGGCGTCGTCGCCCTGGCGTTCTGGTGGCTGACCACCTTCGCCGGGCTCCTCATCCTGCTGCGCTGGCTGCCCAGCCACGGCAAGCACGCGACGGGTGCCCGCGACGACACGTGGTCGGAGGGGCCCGGTCTGTCGGTGCTGGCCCACGTCGGTCTGCTCGTCGGCGTCCTGGTGTTCACGTGGTACTACGTCTCGCGCTGACGGTCGCCGTCGCGGCCACGGGCCTGACGGTGCTCGCCGGGCCGCAGGCAGCCGCGTCCGAGGCGAAGCCGGTCACGGCGGCGTACGCCTCGGTCGTCGTCGGGAGGTCCGTCCAGGGGCGCCCGATCGTGGCCTGGCACCTGGGTGAGACGAAGAAGCCGAGGGTCGTGCTCATCGCCGGCATGCACGGCAACGAGCCGGCGCCGACCGCGATCCTGCGTACCCTCCGCGACGGCAAGTCGGTGCACGGCGTCGACCTGTGGGTGGTGCCGGCGTACAACCCCGACGGCCTGGCGCACCGGTCCCGCCGCAACGCCCACGGCGTCGACCTCAACCGCAACTACCCCTACCACTGGGCGCCGCTGACCGGCTCGTACTACTCCGGGCCCGAGCCCGCCTCCGAGCCGGAGACGCGGGCGATGATGAAGTTCCTGGCGCGGGTCCGGCCGGACTACGTGTTGTCGTTCCACCAGCCGCTGGACGGCGTCGACGTCGCCGTCGAGCGGCCGAGGTTCGCGCGTCGGGTGGCACGGCTGTTGCGCCTGCCCGCGACCACCCTCGACTGCGGCGGCGTCTGCCACGGCACCATGACCGGCTGGTACAACCACCACCACCCTGGCTTCGCGCTCACCGTCGAGTACGGCTGGAGCCCGTCCAGGCACCTGATGACGCAGGTCGCGCCCGGCCAGGTCCTCCGCATCTTCGGCGGCTGGCGAGGGACCAACATGTTCGAGCCAGTGGGCTGAGAGTCACTGGCTGAGAGTCACTGGCCTTCGAAGACCGGCTTCTCCTTGTTCACGAAGGCGTGGACGGCGGCGGCATGGTCGGCGGTGGCGCCCGTGAGCGTCATCATCGTGGACTCGAACGCGACCGACTCCTCGAAGGTGTGGCCGGCGGCGAACGCGACCGAGCGCCGCATGGCGCCGTAGGCGACGGTCGGTCCGGCGGCCAGGGTGGCCGCGAGCACGCCGACCTCGCCCGCGAGGTCGGCGGCCGGGACCACGCGCGTGGCCAGGCCCAGGGCAAGGGCCTCGTCGGCCTTGATGGTGCGCGGCTGGTAGAGCAGCTCGATCGCCTTGGCCGGCCCGACGAGGCGCTGCAGCGTGAACGACGAGCCGGTGTCGCACGACAGCGCGACCCCGGCGAACGCGAGGTTGAAGCCCGCGGTGTCGGCGACGACCCGCAGGTCGCAGGCGAACGCCAGCGACGCGCCGGCGCCGGCGGCCACCCCGTTGACGGCGGCGATCACCGGCTTGGCCATGCCGGCGAGGCTGGTGACGATCGGGTTGTAGTGCTCGTCGACCGTGCGGAACAGCTGGTCCGGCGACCCGCTCTGGAGGATCTCGATGTGCTGCTTGAGGTCCTGGCCGACGCAGAACGCGCGGCCGGTGCCGGTGAGCACGACGCACCTGGCGGCGGGGTCGTCGGCCACGGAGCGGACGGCGTCGAGCAGCGCCTCCTTGGTCGCGACGTCGAGGCTGTTCATCGCGTCGGGCCGGTTGAGCGTGATGGTGGCGACGCCGTCGGACACGTCGAGCAGCACGGGATCGTTCATGTCGGTCATCCTGCCGCAAGGCAGCGCACCACGAACCGCGTGGCACCGGGCTCCAGCCGGGTCGCCTCGTCGTGGAAGAGCTCCTCGGCCACGCGGCCGGGCCACCGCTCCGGCAGCAGCGCGGCGGGCAGCCCCGGGTCGGTGAAGAGGAACTTGCGCCACTCGTGCACGAGGTGGAACCGGGCCGCGAACATCGCCTCGTCCTGGTCGTCGTGGCTCTCGAGCTCGGTCTCGACGAGCCGGTCCGCGGCGGTGGTCCACTCGTCGTACGACGCGGCGAGCGACCCCAGGTCCCAGGCCCCGGCGGGGTCGACGTCGAAGGTCTCGGCGAGGGCGGTCCGCAGAGTGCCGCCGGCGCGTTCGACGGTCGACCGCAGGTCCTCGTGGGGCCAGGGGCTCACCCAGACGCCCGGGGCGTACTCGGCGAACCCGAGGAAGACGAGCTCGGCGCGCAGGCGGGTCCGTGCCGACCGGTCGCGCGGCGCGTCGACGAACACCAGCCGCCACCGGCCGTCCCACGCGGGCGTGCCGCGCCGGTAGATCCGGTCGGCGGCGTCGGCCAGGCGGTGCACGGCCTGCTCGGTCGCGCGGTAGCCCGGGCCGGCCGGCAGCGTCACCGGGGCCAACCAGCCCTGGGAGACCATCCGCGAGACCGCGGTGCGCACCGCGGGAGCGCCGATCCCGACGGGCGCGAGCAGCCGCACCAACGACGCGATCGGCGCCTGGTTGCCGCGGGTGCGCAGGTGGTCGCCGTACACGTCGAACAGCGCCGAGCGGGCGTGCATGTCGCCGAGTCTGCCTCAACGCTGGAGGCGGGGCCGCAGGAGTGCGCGCGATAGGGGATAATGGCGTTGCGCACGCAGCGCACCCAGGGAGCAACACATCAGGAAGAGGTGCCGGATGGCGGCAATGAAGCCGCGGACAGGCGACGGTCCGCTGGAGGTCACCAAGGAAGGACGCGGCATCGTGATGCGCGTCCCGCTCGAAGGTGGCGGCCGCCTGGTCGTCGAGCTGAACGCCGAAGAGGCCGGCGCTCTCGGGGATGCCCTCAAGGACGTCGTCGGCTGAGCCCGGTGGCTGACTCGTCTCGCACCACGACACCCACGCTCCCACCGCAGGTATCTCCCCCCCAGTTCGCCCTGAGCGGTGCGCTGCCGCACGCCCTCAAGGGCGTGGACGTCGTCGCGCTCCCGGTGCTGCCGGGTGACGACGGCGTCCTCCTCGGGCCGGGCGCGGACGCGCTGAGCGACCGCACGGGGCTCGACCTGCTCGGCTCCTGCGAGATCGCCAAGGCCACCGGCAAGACCGGCGAGGTGACGAGCGTGCTGGTGCCGGGCGGCAGCCCGGACAACCCCGACCTCGCGATGGTGCTCCTGGTCGGGGTGGGCGACGCCCGCCCGATCGACCTGCGGCGCGCCGGTGCCGCGCTCGCCCGCCACGTCCTCGACCGGCAGGGCGTGGCCACCACGATCCCGAGCATCACCGGTCCCGAAGGCCTCGAGCCCTTCGTCGTCGGCACCATGCTCGGCTCCTTCGGCTTCCACTGGCGCTCCAACGGACCGCGCCAGCAGCCGGCCGCCCAGGTCGTGATCGGCGACAGCCGCACCGACGAGGCCACCGACGCGATGCTGCGCCGGGCGGTCGCGGTCGGGGGCGCCGGCTGGCGCGCCCGGGTGCTGGCCACCGTGCCCGCGAACCTCAAGAGCCCGAGCTGGCTGGCCGAGCAGGCCGTCGCGCTCGCCGCGGAGACCGGCCTCAAGGCCGAGGTCTGGGACGAGTCCAAGCTCGACAAGGACGGCTTCGGCGGCATCGTCGGCGTCGGCCGTGGCTCGGCCAACCCGTCCTGCCTGATCCGCCTCGACTACACACCACCGGGCGCGTCGTCGAAGACGCCTCGGGTCGTGCTGGTCGGCAAGGGCATCACCTTCGACTCCGGTGGCCTCTCCATCAAGCCCGCCGACTCGATGACCACCATGAAGCGCGACATGACCGGTGGCGGGGTCGTCATCTCCGTGCTCGGCGCGCTCGCCGCGGTCGGCTGCCCGGTCAGGGTCACCGGCCTCGTCGCCGCCGCCGAGAACGCCGTGGGTGGCGACTCGATGCGGCCGGGTGACGTGCTGCGCCACTACGGCGGACGCACCAGCGAGGTGACCAACACCGACGCCGAGGGTCGGCTGGTGATGGCAGACGCCCTTGCGTACGCCGTCGACAAGCTCGACCCGGCCGCCCTCGTCGACGTGGCCACCCTGACCGGGTCCATGAAGGTCGCCCTCGGCCAGCAGGTCGCCGGCTACTTCGCCAACAACGAGGCCCTCGCCTCGGCGATCTTCGAGGCCGGCGAGGAGTCCGGGGAGCCGTTCTGGCGGTTCCCGCTGGTCAGCGACTACGAGGAGAAGCTCGCCTCCAAGGTCGCCGACGCCGACAACGCGGCAGGCGGCGCGGGGTCCATCACGGCCGCCCTGTTCCTCCAGCACTTCGTCGGCACGGTGCCGTGGGCGCACCTCGACATCGCGTCGGTCGGCGACTCGCCCACCGAGAGCTTCGAGTGGACGGCGGGCCCGACCGGCTTCGGTGCCCGCGCCCTGCTCGCCTGGCTCGGCTCGCCCGACCCCCTCGAAGGGATCTGAAGCACCCATGCACGCACTGACCGTCCGCTGGTCGCTGACCGACGCGCCCGACGGCGTCGAGGAGAAGCTCGCGGCCTACGTCGCCGAGACCTCCCACGCCCGGTTCTCCGGCATGGAGGGCCTGCGCTTCAAGACCTGGCGCTGCCGTCCGGGGGAGTGGTTCGAGGGCTGCTACGTGTTCGTCTCCGACGACGCCCGCGCCGACTTCCAGACCTCGTTCGAGGCCACTGCCGCCGAGTCGCCCGGCTCCCAGATCATCGGCTCGGCGCCGATCCTGATCGAGCCGTGCGACGTCGTGGCGGTCGCCGAAGGTGGCGAGGGCTTCCTCGCGGCACCCAGCTACTAGACCTGCTCCGGAGCCCATTCCTTCTTGGCCAGCAGCAGCCCGTCGCCGACGGGCAGCAGGAGCGGCACGAGCGACTCGTGCTCGGCGACCTCGCGGCCGAGCTCGCGGATGGCGATCGTCTCCTCGTCGCGCTGGGCGGGGTCCGCGACCCGGTCGTGCCACAGCGCGTTGTCGAAGGCCACCACCCCGCCGGGGCGCAGCAGTCGCAGCGCCTCCTTGAGGTACGCGGCGTACTCGACCTTGTCGCCGTCGGCGAAGACCAGGTCGTAGTGGCCGTCGGTCAGCCGGGGGAGGACGTCGAGGGCGGCGCCGGCGATCGTGCGCACGCGTTGAGGGGCGATGCCGGCCTCCGTGTAGGTCTCGCGAGCCAGCCGCTGGTGCTCGGCCTCGATGTCGACCGTGGTCAGGATCCCGTCGCTGCGCATGCCGCGCAGCAGCCAGGTGCCCGAGACGCCGGTGCCGGTGCCGATCTCGACGACCGCGCGGGCGTCCAGCACGGACGCCAGGAACATGAGGGCCGCGCCACCACCGGAGCCGATCGGCGCGACGCCGACCTCCTGGGCACGGGCACGGGCTGCCTGGAGGACCTCGTCCTCGGGGACGTACGCCTCCGAGTAGCTCCAGGTCGCCGGTTTGGGAGGACTCGTCGCCATGTCGCCGACCCTACTGCGCACGGGAGGTGGGGAACGGCAGGGAACACGGCCCTGCCCCGGATCGTTGTCACTGGCAGACGAGAGCGGACTATCAGGTTCCTCTCAGGACCCGTCCCTACCTTGTGAGGAAGTGACAGCGCTGTTCGGCACCCGCAGGCACCAGGAGAGCACCGTGGAGATCAGCTCGGACGCCGTCCCGACCTGGGACGAGATCGTCGAGCTCCACTCCGACCGGGTGTTCCGGCTCGCCTACCGCCTGACCGGCAACCGCCCCGACGCCGAGGACCTCACCCAAGAGGTCTTCGTCCGTGTCTTCCGCAGCCTCTCCACCTACCAGCCCGGCACGTTCGAGGGCTGGATCCACCGGATCACGACCAACCTCTTCCTGGACCAGGCGCGGCGCAAGCAGCGCATCCGCTTCGACGCCCTCTCCGACGAGCGCGCCGATCGGCTGACCAGCGCGAGCGCATCGCCGGACGCGGCGTACGCCGACCGCACCTTCGACGACGACGTCGAGCTCGCGCTGGCCAGCCTGCCCCCGGAGTTCCGGGCCGCGGTCGTGCTGTGCGACGTCGAGGGCCTCTCCTACCAGGAGATCGCCGACATCATGGACGCCAAGCTCGGCACCGTGCGGTCCCGGATCCACCGCGGCCGGGCCATGCTCCGCGAGGCACTCGCGCACCGCGCACCGGCCGAGGGCCGCCAGCGGTACGCCGGCCCCGCGCTGCCCGGCCCCGTCCCCACCGGCGGTCTCGCCGCAGGGCCCGCATGACCTCGCCCCACGAGAGCGCTCGCCTCCCCCGCTTCGCTCCTCCGCCTCACGCTCCCGCAGGGACCCCGAAGTGATCGGCGGGCACCTCGGCGACCGCGTCAGCGACCTCCTCGACGGTCAGCTGGAGCGCGACGAGGAGGACCGCGCCTGGCAGCACGTGCACGCCTGCCACTACTGCCGCGACCTCGTCGAGCGTGAGGGCTGGGTCAAGACCCGCCTCGCCGGGCTGTCGCTCGGCGGCACCCCCGCGTCCGACCGGCTCAAGGACGCCCTGATGGGCGCCCAGGCCGGACTGACCCCGGGCGACGCGCTGCTGGTGCTGAGCACCAAGCCCCGCCGGGGGAGCCTCGTCGCCATCGGCGGCGGCGCGGCCGGCGCCGCCGTCCTCGGCGTGCTGGCGCTCGGCGCCGCGCCCGCGAACGCCCCGGCGATCGACCGTCGGGTCCCCGCGACCAACGTCCCGCAGCCCGGTCTGCTCACCCCCTCGCCGCTACCGAGCGTCGTCCCGACGGCCAGCCGCCGCGCCCGCTGAGGCCGCGCTTGTCCGTCTTTGTGAAGATAGGACAGTGAGCGACCGCCCGGAGCAACCCTCCGACCAGGAGGACACCGCCCCGTTGCCGGGCCTGCCGCGCTCCCGATCGCCGTTCGAGCCGCCCGAGCCGGGGCCGGTCGACGCATCCTGGGTCCCGCCGACCACGCAGCCCCCACCGCCGTGGCAGAGCCGTGACGGTGCCGCGTTCGGCGCCCCGCCGGAGGCCTCGCCGGTGTACCCGCCGCCGGCCACCCAGCCGATGCCGGCGTACCTCGCGGCGCCGCAGCGGCACCGCCAGGAGCGCAGCCGGGTCTCGCGGTGGGTGTGGCCGGTCGTCTGCGCGCTGGCCCTCGTCGTCGGCGGCACCGCCGGCGCCCTGGGTGGGGCGGCGTACGAACGCTGGGCCTCCGAGCCCGACGGCGACGGCCGCGTGGCGGGCGGTCTGCAGGACACCGGCTCGACCTCCACGTCACCGCTCCCCGCCGCGAACGGGTCGGTGGCCGCCGTGGCCCAGCGAGTGCTGCCGAGCACGGTCCAGATCCTGGCGCAGTACGAAGGGCAGGACGCCGGCGCGACCGGCTCCGGGTTCGTGCTGGACACCGAGGGGCACTTCATCACCAACAACCACGTGGTGGCGGACGCGGCCGAGAACGACGGCCCCATCCAGGTCGTCGACCAGGACGGCAACCAGTACGAAGCGACCGTCGTCGGGCGGAGCCCGACCTATGACCTCGCCGTGCTGTTCGTCGAGGACGGCCCCGACCTCCCGCCCGCGTCGCTCGGGGCGTCGCTGGCCCTCAACGTCGGCGACCCGGTGGTCGCGTTCGGCTCGCCGCTCGGGCTCAGCTCGACGGTCACGGCGGGCATCGTGAGCGCCCTCAACCGCCCGGTCTCGACCGGCGACTCGGACAACCAGTCGTCCTACATCAACGCCGTGCAGACCGACGCCGCGATCAACCCCGGCAACTCCGGGGGACCGCTGGTGAACCTGCGGGGCCAGGTCGTCGGGGTCAACTCCGCCATCGCCACGACCGGCGGCGCAGCGCAGGGCGAGGCGGGCAACATCGGCGTCGGCTTCGCGATCCCGGTCGAGCAGGTCAAGGTGACCGCCGACCAGATCCTCCGCACCGGCGAGGCGAGGTACCCGGTCATCGGCGCCAAGGTCGTCACCGGCGGAGAGGGCTCCGGAACGGGAGCCGAGATCAGCGAGGTGCTGCCCGACACCCCCGCCGAGCAGGCCGGCCTCGAGGAGGGTGACGTCGTCACCCAGCTCGACGGTCTGCGGGTCACCGACGGGATCGCGCTGATCGTCGCGATCCGCTCGCACCAGCCCGGCGAGGACGTCGACTTCCTGCTGACGCGCGGCGACGAGGAGCTCACGCTCTCGGTCACGCTGGGGTCCGAGGTCGGCTAGTCGGGCTGGTCGACGGGCTCCGGCAGGTCGGCGTCCTCGAAGGGGTGCGCGTCGATGAAGGTGTCGGTCTGGTCGTACATCCGCTGGATGAAGGCCTCGAGCTCGCTGTCCTCCACCCGCCACTGGCCTCGTCCGCCGATCTTGATGGCCTTGAGCTCCTTGCGCCGCACCAGGGCGTAGACCTGCGCGCTGGAGGTGTTGAGCACCTCGGCGACGTCGGTCAACGTGAGGAAGCGGGGCGCCGGCATGGGGGCATGGTGTCACTCCCCGCGACCGCGACGTCCGCACACCGCCGAGCCTGTGGACGGCGCCTGGCGATGGACGCCTGTGGATGGACGTCTGTCCCGGTCGTCCGGTCGCGGGCATGATGGCGCCGTGAGCAGGAACCTCGGGAGCTCTCGCGTCCATCCGTCCACCCCGACCGCCGTCCGGGCGACACGTCCGGGCTGGCGCGATCCGCGCCTGTGGGTCGGGGTCCTCATCGTGGCCGTCTCCGTGCTGGCCGGTGCCCGCGTGCTGGCGGCGGCCGACGACTCGGTCACCGTGTGGACCGCGGCCCGCGACATGGGAGCCGGTGACACGGTCACCGCCGACGACGTCGTCGTCCGGCACGTGCGGTTCGACCAGGCCGCCGACCTCGACCGCTACTTCGGCGGGGACGCCGCCCTGCCCGAGGGCCTCCAGCTCGTGCGAGGTGTCGGGGCCGGCGAGCTGGTGCCGCGCAGCGCGGTCGGCCCGGCCGGTGACGAGGGACTGCTCCAGGTGCCCGTGGCCGTCGACGCGGAGCGCGTGCCGCCGTCGGTGGCCGCCGGCTCGGTCGTCGACCTCTACGTGCTGCCGTCGGGCGGCGGGCGGTGCGCCGCGCGGTGCGCCCCGGTGCTCACGTCGGTCACGGTGATCTCGGCCTCGTCGCTGGACGAGGGGTTCGGGGCGTCCGGCCAGCGCCAGCTCGTGCTCGGGGTCGCCGACGAGGACGCCGGCGTCTTCTTCGAGGCCTACGGGAGCGCGGACTCGCCCGTGGTCACCGTGGTCCGCCGCGGCTGAGGACCGGGAGGCAGCGGTGGTCATCGTCCTGATCCTGGCGTCGGGTGCGGCCTGGGAGTCCTCGGTGCTGGGCCTGCTCGAGCGAGAGCCGGGCGTGGTCGTGCTGCGCCGCTGCGTCGACGTCCCCGACCTGCTCGCGGCAGCCTCGGCGGGCCAGGCAGACGCCGCCGTGGTCGCCCTCGAGGCGCCGGGCCTCGACCAGGCCGCGGTCGACCACCTCCGCCGCTTCCAGGTGCGACCGCTGGCCGTGGTGCCCGCCGGCCCGGCCGACGAGCACTGCCTGCGGGCCGCCCGGCTCGGCATCGCGACCGTCGTTCCCGACGACCGCCTCGACGGGCTGCCGACCGCTGTCCAGGCAGCCGACGAGGAGGCCGACGCCGACACGGTCGTGCCGGACCCCCTGGCCGACGAGATGCCACCGTCACCGGGCGGCGGCCGGGTGGTCGCGGTGTGGGGGCCGGCCGGAGCCCCGGGGCGGACGACCGTGGCGGTCGCCGTCGCGGCCGAGCTCGCCGCGCGTGGCCGCCGTACGACCCTGGTGGACGCCGATCCCTACGGGGGCGCCGTGGCCCAGCAGCTCGGCATCCTCGACGAGGTGTCCGGCCTGCTCGCTGCGGCCAGGCTCGCCGCGGGCGGGATGCTCGAGCCGCGGTTCGGGTCGGTGCAGCGCGCGGTCGGCGAGCACCTGACCGTGGTCACCGGGCTGCCCCGGCCCGACCGGTGGGTCGAGGTCCGCGCCGGAGCCGTCGAGCACCTGCTCGAGGTCGCGGCCGCGCACGGCGACGTCGTCGTCGACACCGGCTTCAGCCTCGAGTCCGACCCGGCCGGCGAGTTCGGGTCGCGGCCGCCGCGCAACCAGATGACGTTGGCCGCGCTGGGCCAGGCCGACGAGGTGGTGGTCGTCGGGTCGGCCGACCCGGTCGGTCTCTCCCGGTTGGCGCGCGGGCTCGTCGAGCTGCGCGAGGTGACGGCAGGTGCTCCGGTGCGCGTGGTCGTCAACCGGATGCGGCCGTCGCTCGGCTGGTCCGAGAAGGACATCGCCGGCATGGTCGAGGGGCTCACCCGGCTGGTCGGGATGCACTTCCTGCCCGACGACCGGCCGACCGTCGACCGTGCCCTGGTGGCCGGTCGCACGCCGGCCGAGGTGGGCGACTCCCCGCTGGGTCGCGCGGTCGGCGACCTCGTCGACGCCGTGGCGCCCGGCACGGTGCCGGTGCGCTCGAGGAGGGGAGCCGGCCGCCGGGTCAGGCCGCGAAGAGGAGGTAGAGCCCGCCGACCGTGAAGGCCACCATCGCCATCAGCAGGGGCAGCTGGCCGGTGATCTGGTGCTTCTCGGGCAGCACGGTGAGCGCGCGGTCGTGGGCCGCGACCACACCGACCACGTGCCCGAGGACGACCGCGAGCACCTTGGTCGTGGCCAGGGCCGTCGGGTGGTAGGAGATGGCGTAGTTGACGCTCCACCCCGCGGTGCCGAACCAGTTGCTGCCGTTGGACAGCGGGTCGCTGGCCTGGATGAGGGTCTGCTGGCCGACCTCGACCAGGTACGTCAGGTAGTGGGCGACGATGTAGCCCGCCACGATCGGCACGATCGAGTGCGCGAACAGGTTGGGCAGGTCCCGCCGGCTCGTGCCCGGCTTCACCCCGGTGGCCATCGTCCCGGCCACGAAGATCAGGCCGACGGCGGCGCAGAAGGCGATCAGCGCGAGGTTGTTGAGCACGATGGTGTTGACGTCGGTGGACTGGACGAACTGCACCCACGGCGTCGAGTCGCGGAACGAGTCGAACGCCGTGCTGCCGAACAGCACCGACACCACGCCCACCAGCCCGGGCCGGACCACGACCGTCGAGAGGTTGGCCAGCGGGCTGAGGACCCGCAGCCGACCGTCGTCCTGCTTCCAGACCGACAGCTTCGACAGCAGGGTCGAGTACACCTCGAACGGGTCGGCCTTGTCGTAGAACGTGTTGCCGAACAGCGCGCCGCCGACGAGCATCACCGCGACGTACACCGCGCACCACAGCCGGACCGGACCCAGCTCGGTGCCGTGGGGGTAGACCAGCTCGATCCACACGAACGCGTACAGCCCGATGGCGGCCGGCCAGTAGCCCAGCCGGGCGGGGTAGGTGTAGAGGCTCTCGCCGCTGCCGCCGGTCAGCCGACCCACGAGGGCGTTGATCGAGCGGACCGGGCTCACGGCGCGCCACACCGGGCCGAGGAGCAGCGACGCGACGGGCAGGCCGACCCACCACCACACGTAGAACATCCCGAAGACGGGGTTGGTGAGCAGGTCCTGGCCGAAGATCGCCGCGAAGGCGAAGAAGCCGAAGAAGAGCAGGCCGATCGTCCGCAGGGCGATGTGCCACCCGGTCGAGGCCGTCAGCGACGAGAGCCACGCGGGGGCGGGTCGGCCCAGAGGGCGATCGGGCGGCCGGCCGTCGTACCGGGGGTTGCGCCACGCCAGCGCGAGGACGCCGAAGGACACCGCCAGCGCCGCGACGGCACCCGCGATCGCCAGCTCCGGGGGCAGCGGCAGGTCCTTGGCCCCGCCGATCCCGTGCTGCAGGAACCCGCCCGGGATCACCAGGTCAGCTCACTTCGAGCTGGACGATGACCGCTTCGAGGTCGTGGGACTCGACGTCGACGACGCCGGGCTGCTCGATGGGCTCGATCTCGACGGTCGAGGTGCCTTCGGCGTACTCGAGCTCCTGCTCGGGATCGCTGTGCACGTGGATCTCGCCGGCCACGTCGGCCGTGATCTTCAGCTCGATGGGCTGGCCGGTCGAGACGTCGACCCGCTCGCCGTTGGGCGTGACCGTGTCGCCGTCGAACGTGACGTCGATGGTCACCGGGTCCGTGTCGGTGCCGGGACTCCCGCTGTCGTCGTCGCCACAGGCGGTCAGCCCGAGCAGCGCGACGGAGAGGACGGTCGCCGAAGCAAGCGTGCGCAGCATGTCTGGAAGAATCCCACGCGACCCTGAACGCGTCCTGAACACCCCCCGGGAAGGCGGCCCACGTGATTCGGCCCCAGGTCATTCGGCCCCAGGTGATTCTGCGATGAGTGAACGACTCGGCTCCCGGGACCTGGCCGTGCTCGCCGGAGAGTCAGCGTCCGCACCGCGGCACAACGCCACGGTCGAGATCTTCGACCCCGGCGACTCGGGGTTCGACTACGCGCGGCTGATCGAGCTGGTCGGCGACCGGATCACGTTCGTGCCGCGCTACCGCCAGCGGATCGCGCCCGTACCCGGCCGGCTGGCCAACCCGGTCTGGGTGGACGACCCCGACTTCGACCTCGGCTACCACGTACGCCGCTCGGCGCTGCCGCGGCCGGGGACGCCCGACCAGCTGTTCGAGCTGGTGGCGCGGATCATCTCCCGCCCCCTGGACCGGCACCGCCCGTTGTGGGAGGTCTACTTCATCGAGGGGCTCGAGGCGGGCCGGGTCGCCGTGCTCTCCAAGTCGCACGAGGTACTGGTCGACGGCGTGCACACCGTCGACCTGGCGCAGGTGCTGCTGGACCGCACGCCGGAGCCCCGGCCGATGCAGCACGACGACTGGCGGCCGCTGTCGGCGCCGTCGTCGACGGGACTGGTCGCCGGCGCCCTCCAGGACGCGGTGACCGATCCGGCCAGCGTGCTCGACTCGGTGCGCGCCTCCCTGGACTCGGCCCTGCGGGCGGCTGACGCGTTCGCCTCACGCGCGAGCGAGATCGCGGGGGCGCTGAGCAACCGGCGGCCCGCAGGCGACCACCCGCTGGGCGGTCGCCTCTCCCAGCAACGCCGGCTGGTCACCGTCCGGACGGCGCTGGCCGACTACCAGGAGGTCCGCGAGGCGCACGGGGGCACGATCAACGACGTCATCCTCGCCACCGTGACCGGCGCCCTCCGTGGTTGGCTGCTCGGCCGCTCGGAGTCGATGAGCGGCCTCAAGCACGTACGGACCGTGGTCCCGGTCTCGGTCAGCGACCGCGACCTCGAGACGACCTCGCTCGGCAGCCCGATCATCGCCTACTTCGTGGACCTGCCGGTGGGGGAGACCAGCCCGGTCGTCCGGCTCCAGCAGGTGTCCTACGCCTTCCAGGCCCACAAGGACACCGGCCGCGGGGTGGCGGCCAACCGGCTCGCGGGCATCGCGGGCTTCGCGCCGTCGACCTTCCACGCCATCGGGGCGCGGGTCGCGGCCGACGAGCTCCGCCGCGGCTTCGAGCTCAGCGTCACCAACGTCCCGGGGCCGCAGTCCCCGCTGTACGCCGCCGGCGCGCGAATGGTCGAGACCTACCCCGTGCACCCCCTGCTGCCGGGCCACGCGCTGGCGATCGGCGTCACGTCCTACGACGGGCACGTCTACTTCGGCATCACCGCCGACCGCGACCAGGTCCCCGACGCCGACCTGCTCGGCCAGTGCGTGCCCGAGGCGCTCGCGGAGCTGCTCGACACCATCGGCGGCCGTGCTCGTGCCCCGCGGGGGAGGCGCGCCAAGAAGACGAGCAAACGGACGACCCGTCAGGGCGGCTGATGCGCATCTACCAGCCGACCACGCTGACCGGGCTCGCCGCGGCGTACGCCGCCGGGTCGGTGCAGCCGGACGCGGACGCCGTGGTCAGCGACAGCGAGTCCGAGGACGACGAGTACGCCGCCCTGATGACCGCCGCCGACCTCTCGGCCGTCCGGATCGGCGGGCTCGCCGACGGCCTGCGCCGGCGCGTCGTCGTGGTGCTCGAGGAGGGCGACCCCCGGATCCTGGCCGTGCACGCCGATCCCGTCGACGACGCCGGCGCCGACGACGACCTCGCGTGGTACGCGAGCCAGGAGCTGGACTCGCTCCTGAGCGGGATCGTCTGACAACATCGCGGGCATGGACGCCATCTCCTTCCCGCCCGTCCCGGTCAACGAGACCAACCTGACCTACGCGCCCGGCAGCGCCGAGCGCGAGGCTTTGCTCGCCGAGCTCGCCCGGCTCGAGCGGCGCCCGCACAACCTCCGCGCCTACATCAACGGACGCCGGCGCGCGGGCGGCGGCCGGGAGATCCACGTCGTGCAGCCGCACGACCACCAGCACGTGCTCGGCACCATGAAGAACTCCACGACGCGCGACGCCGAGGCGGCCATCAAGGCTGCGACCGCCGCCGCGCCGGCCTGGCGGGCGATGTCGATCGACGACCGCTGCGCCATCCTGCTCAAGGCCGCCGACCTGCTGGCGGGTCCGTGGCGCCAGACCCTCAACGCCGCCACCATGCTCGGCCAGTCGAAGACGGCCTTCCAGGCCGAGATCGACGCGGCCTGCGAGCTCATCGACTTCTGGCGGTTCAACGTCCACTACGCCAAGCAGATCCACACCGACCAGCCGATCGCCAACAGCCCGGGCATCTGGAACCGCACCGACCACCGGCCGCTCGAGGGCTTCGTCTACGCGATCACGCCGTTCAACTTCACCGCCATCGCCGGCAACCTGCCCACCGCACCGGCGCTGATGGGCAACACGGTCGTGTGGAAGCCGTCGCCGACCCAACAGCTCGCCGCGTCGCTGACCATGGACCTGCTCGAGGAGGCCGGGATGCCGCCCGGCGTCATCAACATGCTTCCCGGCGACGGCCTCGACGTCTCGAAGGTCGCGATGACCCACCCCGACCTGGCCGGGATCCACTTCACCGGCTCGACCCCGACGTTCCAACACCTGTGGCGGACGATCGGCGAGAACATCTCGTCGTACCGCTCCTACCCGCGCATCGTCGGCGAGACCGGCGGCAAGGACTTCATCATGGCGCACCCCAGCGCCGACCCCGACGTGCTGCGCGTGGCGATGATCCGCGGCTCGTTCGAGTTCCAGGGCCAGAAGTGCTCGGCCGCGTCCCGCGCGTACGTGCCGCGCTCGGTGTGGAACAAGATCAAGGACGACGTCATCTCCCAGACCGAGTCGATCACCATGGGCGACGTCACGGACCTCTCCAACTTCATGGGCGCCGTCATCGACGACCGGGCGTTCGCCAAGCACAAGGCAGCCATCGCGCGGGTCCGGCGCAACAACCACCTGACCCTCCTCGCAGGAGGCCAGACCGACGACTCGGTCGGCTATTTCGTCCGCCCGACGATCGTGCAGTCCACCGACCCGACGGACCAGATGTTCAACACCGAGTACTTCGGCCCGATCCTCGCCGTCCACGTCTACGACGACGCGAGGTACGAGCGGGTCGTGCAGCAGATGGAGTCGTTCGCTCCGTACGCCCTCACCGGTGCGGTCATCGCCCAGGACCGCGAGGCCATCGCCTGGACCCAGGACGCCCTCCGCTTCGCCGCCGGCAACTTCTACATCAACGACAAGCCCACCGGCGCCGTCGTGGGCCAGCAGCCCTTCGGCGGCGCTCGTGCGTCCGGTACCAACGACAAGGCCGGCGCCGCCGTCAACCTCCTCCGCTGGACCTCCCCGCGGTCCATCAAGGAGACCTTCGTCCCGCCCAAGGACTGGAAGTACCCCTACATGGGCTAGTTCCGCCTCCGGCGGTTTCCGCCTGCGGCGGGGCTTGGGTCGGGATCGTCGGCCTGCGCGGCGCAGCTGCGGTGCCGTCCGGGGGACAGGGCGGGGCGGCGCCCTCGTGGTCGACTGTCCGTGGGTGGTTGCGATTTCTCCGGGCGCCTGCGCTTTAGCCCCCACGACACCGCCCGTCGCCGCTCCGGCCACCGCTTCGCGGCCCGTGGGTGGTGTGGACCTGTGGTCACCGTGGGTGGACCGCTCACGGTGACCAGGGTCCCACCACCCACGGGTCGCGAGAGGTGGACGGCGGGACGGGCGTGTCCTCCGGGGGCTAAAGCGCAGGCGCCCGGAGATATCGCAACCACCCACGGGCAGCGACCACGGGGGCGCCGCCCCGCCCTGTCCCCCGGAGGGCACGACCGTCCCGCCGGGCGGCGGTCGTCGACCCAAGCCCCGCCGCAGGCGGAAATGCCGCCGCAGGCGAGTCCAGTGACCGACGGAGTCAGACCCTCCACTCGCCGGCGAGCCACTTGAGGCCGACCTTGTTCTCGGCGCGGAACGCGTCCCGCATGAGGCCGGCGACGAGGTCCTCGAGCTTGCCGCCGACCAGGGGGATGGAGACGCGGACGTCCAGGGAGACGGTCTCGACGGCGTCGGCGCCGGACTGGACGAGGCGGGCCGTACCGGTCATCTCGCCGGGCTTGCCGGGGATGGAGACCTCGAACCTCGCCTCGGTCGGGCTCGACCACTCCTCCCGCTGCACGAGGTCGATGGTGGCGCCGACGAACGTGCGGGCGAAGGACGGGACGAGCGCCGTGCCGTACGTCCGGTCGAGGTCGACGGTCATCGACCCGTCGTCGAACTCCTCGATCGTGACCGCGGAGTCCTCGACCTGCTGGAAGGTGCAGACGGCCTGGCGGAACTCCGGGTCGGCGAGCATCGCGCGCACCTCCTCGACCGTCCGACCGGGGTAGCGCAGATCCAGCGTGACCGTCTTCATGACGTCCATCCTGGCCCATCGTCGAGGAGGCGTGCCCGCCCGCGCCGGTGACCGGGGCGGGGGTCGTAGAGTCGTGCCGTGTCAACGGCGACCGACCTCAAGAAGTCCGAGCTGCTCGACCGGGCCACCCAGCTCGCGGTGGCCCGCAAGGGCTCGGGGGGTCCGCCCTCCGGTGAGGTCGGCGACCTGATCCGGGCCTACTACCGCCACATCGGCGCCGACGACCTGGCCGAGCGGACCGACGTCGACCTGTACGCCGCCCTGGCCTCGCAGTTCCGGCTCGCCGACAACCGCCCGCAGGGGCGCGCGAACGTGCACGTGTTCACCCCCAGCCACGCCGACAGCGGCTGGTCGGCCGGCGGCCACTCCGTCATCGAGATCGTCACCGACGACATGTCGTTCCTCGTCGACTCGGTGACCATGGAGCTGGCCAGGCAGCAGCGCGAGATCCACCTGGTCGTGCACCCGCAGTTCGACGTCGTCCGCGACATCACCGGGCGTGCTCGACAGCGTGCACCCGATCAAGGACGAGTCGAAGCCCCCGACCGAGGGCGCCATCCGCGAGAGCTGGATGCACGTCGAGATCAGCCGGCTCGGGGTGGACGAGGACCCCGCCGAGCTCGAGGAGGCGATCCAGAAGGTCCTGCGCGAGGTCCGCGACTCCGTCGAGGACTGGGACAAGATGCGGGCCCAGGCCCGCGAGATCGTCGAGGAGCTGCACGTCGGCGCCGCCGCCGCTCGACGCCGTGCAGATCGAGCGCGGCCGGGCCTTCCTGACCTGGCTGGCCGACGACCACTTCGCCTTCCTCGGCTACCGCGAGTACCACCTCGAGCGGGAGGGCGACGACGAGATCCTCCGGGCCGTCCCGGGCACGGGGCTCGGGATCCTCCGCGCCGACCAGGACCAGTCGCGGGCGTTCGCGAAGCTGCCGGAGGCCGCCAAGGCCAAGGCCCGCGAGAAGACCCTGCTGGTGCTGTCGAAGGCGAACTCCCGCGCGACCGTGCACCGGCCGGCGTACCTCGACTACGTCGGCGTGAAGACGTTCGACGAGAACGGCGACGTCAAGGGCGAGCGTCGGTTCCTCGGGCTGCTGTCCAGCGCGGCCTACACGGAGTCGATCACCCGCATCCCGCTGCTGCGCGAGAAGGCCGCCGACGTGCTGGCGCGGATCGGCGTCGAGCCGCACAGCCACGCGGGCAAGAGCCTGATGGACACGCTCGAGACCTATCCGCGCGACGAGATCTTCCACACCCCGGCCGAGGAGCTGGCCGAGGTCACGCAGGGCGTGCTGCAGACCGTCGGCCGTCGGCAGCTGCGCGTCTTCGTCCGCCGGGAGACCTACGGCCGCTACGTGTCCGTGCTCTGCTACCTGCCTCGCGACCGCTACAACACGGCCGTCCGTGAGCGGTTCTCGCAGATCCTGCTCGACCGCTTCCACGGTGAGAACGTCGAGTTCAACGTCAAGATGAGCGAGTCGACGACCGCCCGCGTGCACTTCGTCGTGCACCCGCCCATGGGGGCCGAGATCCCCGACGTCGACGCGGGCGACCTCGAGCGGATGTTCACCGACGCGTCCCGCTCCTGGCGCGACGACTTCGTCAACGCGACCGTGACCGAGTACGGCGAGGACCGCGGCGCCCGGCTCGCCCGCAGGTACGCCGACTCCTTCCCCGAGGCCTACAAGGAGGACTTCACCGCGACCACGGCCGCGCTGGACGTGGGCCGGCTGGAGGCCATCGAGACCGACCCCGGCATCGACATCTCGCTGTTCTCGCCGCTCGACGCCGGTCGTGGGGAGGCGCGGCTCAAGGTGTTCCGCGTCGGCTCGCGGCTGTCGCTCTCGCAGGTGCTGCCGATGCTGACCTCGATGGGCGTGGAGGTCCTCGACGAGCGGCCGTACGAGCTCGACGGGCTCGACCGGCCGACGTTCGTCTACGAGTTCGGCCTCCAGTACGCACCCGGGCTACCCGACCAGGTGCGCGGCCTGTTCCAGGACGCCATCCGGGCGGTCTGGGACGGCTACAACGAGATCGACGGGTTCAACTCCCTCGTGCTGGCCGCCGGCCTGACCTGGCGGCAGGCGACCGTGCTCCGGGCCTACGCGAAGTACATGAAGCAGGGCAACTCGCCCTTCGCGGTCGACTACATCGAGGCCGCGCTGCGCGGCAACACCGACATCGCGCGGTTGCTGTGGCAGCTGTTCGAGGCGCGGTTCGACCCGGGGAAGAACGGCCTCGACGCCCAGGCCGAGGCCCGCATCGCCCGGGTCGAGGAGATCGAGGAGCGGATCAAGCGCGCCCTGGACGACGTGGCCAGCCTCGACCACGACCGGATCCTGCGCTCGTACCTCACGCACATCAAGGCGACCCTGCGCACCAACTACTTCCAGGCCGATGCCTCGGGGTCCGCCGGCCTGCACCCCTACATGTCCTTCAAGCTCGAGCCGTCGGCGATCCCCGACCTGCCCGAGCCGCGGCCCCGGTTCGAGATCTTCGTGTACTCCCCACGCGTGGAGGGCGTGCACCTCCGGTTCGGCGCGGTCGCCCGCGGTGGCCTGCGGTGGTCCGACCGCCGCGACGACTTCCGAACCGAGGTGCTCGGCCTGGTCAAGGCGCAGATGGTCAAGAACACCGTGATCGTGCCCGTCGGCGCCAAGGGCGGGTTCTTCTGCAAGCAGCTGCCCGACCCGGGCAACCGCGAGGCGTGGCTGGCCGAGGGCGTGGCCTGCTACCGCACGTTCATCTCCGGCCTCCTCGACATCACCGACAACCTCGTCGAGGGTGAGAGCGTCCCGCCGATGGGCGTGGTCCGTCACGACGGCGACGACTCCTACCTCGTGGTGGCCGCCGACAAGGGCACCGCGACGTTCAGCGACATCGCCAACGGCGTGGCCAAGGACTACGGCTTCTGGCTGGGTGACGCGTTCGCCAGCGGCGGCTCGGTCGGCTACGACCACAAGGCGATGGGCATCACCGCCCGCGGGGCCTGGGTGTCGGTCCGCCGTCACTTCCGCGAGCGCGGCATCGACTGCCAGACCGAGGACTTCACGGCCGTCGGCATCGGCGACATGTCCGGCGACGTGTTCGGCAACGGCCTGCTGTGCTCCGAGCACACCCGGCTGGTGGCGGCCTTCGACCACCGCGACATCTTCATCGACCCCGAGCCCGACGCCGCGACCTCGTACGCCGAGCGGCAGCGCCTGTTCGACCTCCCGCGGTCCAGCTGGCAGGACTACGACACCAGCCTGATCTCCGAGGGCGGCGGCGTCTTCCCCCGCACGCTCAAGTCGATCAAGCTGACGCCGCAGATCACGAAGGCGCTCGGCCTCGACGACTCGGTGGTCAGCATGACGCCCGCCGAGCTGATGAAGGCGATCCTCCAGGCGCCGGTCGACCTGCTCTGGAACGGCGGCATCGGGACCTACGTGAAGGCCGCCGGCGAGACGAACGCCGACGCGGGCGACAAGGCCAACGACTCCATCCGCATCAACGGCCGCGACCTGCGCGCCCAGTGCGTCGGTGAGGGCGGCAACCTCGGCCTCACCCAGCTCGGCCGGATCGAGTACGCCGACCGCGGCGGGCGGATGAACACCGACTTCATCGACAACTCGGCCGGGGTCGACACCTCCGACCACGAGGTCAACATCAAGATCCTCCTCGACCGGGTGGTCGCCAACGGCGACCTGACGGAGAAGCAGCGCAACGCGGTCCTCGCCGCAGATGACCGACGAGGTCGCCGCGCTGGTCCTGCGCGACAACTACGAGCAGAACCTCGCCCTGGCGAACGCCGCCGCGAACGCGCCGTCCCTCCTGCACGTGCACGAGGACTGGATGCGTCAGCTCGAGAAGCGCGGCGTGCTCAACCGCGAGCTCGAGGGGCTGCCGACCACCCGCCAGGTACGTCGGATGCTCGAGCGCGGCGACGGGACTGAGCAACCCCGAGCTGTCGGTGTTGCTGGCCTGGACCAAGATCGTGCTGGCCGAGGAGCTGCTCGGCTCCGACCTGCCGGACGACCCCTACTGCCAGGTCGACCTCACGGCCTACTTCCCCCGCGAGATCCGCGAGGGCTTCGCCGACCAGGTCGCCGCGCACCCGCTGCGCCGCGAGATCATCGTGACCCAGGTGGTCAACGACCTGGTGAACGGCGCCGGGCATGACCTTCTGGCCGCGCCTCCAGGGCGAGACCGGTGCCGGGCCGGCAGAGCTGACCCGCGCCAACTTCGTGGCGCGGGAGATCTTCGGCTCGCTGGCGTTCCGCGACGAGATCGCGTCGTACGACAACAAGCTCGAGGCAGCGGTGCAGACCCGGATGCGCATCGACATGCGCACCCTGGTCGAGCGGGCCTCGCGCTGGCTGGTGACCAACCGACGACCGCCGCTCGACAGCCAGGCCACCGTCGAGTTCTTCCGCGACCGCGTGGCCGGGGTGATGGCCGAGCTGCCGAACCTGCTCACCGGGCGCGAGCTCGATGCCTTCGAGTCGCGCCGCAGCCTGTTCATCGAGAGCGGCCACGTGCCCGAGGACCTCGCAACCCGGGTGGCGGTGCTGCACCCGGCCTACCAGCTGCTCTACGTCATCGAGATCGCCGACCGCGAGGACCTCGACCCGGTCGAGGTCGCCCGCGTCCACTTCCAGCTCGGCGAACGGCTCGGCCTGCCGATGCTGGTCGGCAAGATCCTGGCCCTGCCGCGCGACGACCGGTGGCAGACCATGGCCCGGGCCGCGCTGCGCGACGACGTGTACGCCGTGCACGCCCAGCTCACCGCGCAGGTGCTGCGGTCCACCGACGCGGACGACCCCGCGCCGGCCCGGATCGCCGAGTGGGAGGAGGACGACTCGGTGGTCGTGGCCCGGTCGGCCGCGACGCTGGAGGACATCTGCTCCGACGAGACCGGCGACCTCGCGCGCGTCTCCGTCGGGCTCCGGGTGATCAGAGGGCTCCTGGCCTCGTCCTGACGCCGGCCGGCTCTTGGCGTGGCTTTCCTGAACTTGGCGTGCCTCCCTAGCCACGCCATGTTCAGATTTCCCCGGCCAGCCGGAGAAATCTCCAGCGGAGACCGTTACCCGGGCTAAAGGATTTCTCCTAGGTCGGTGGTGCGTCGTATCGTCGACCAAGCGATGCCACCATCCTCTCCCGCGGCCTCGGTCGCCGTCCCGACAGACCACCCGCCCGCCAGCGTCAAGTCGCTGTGGCGGTTGCGCGGCTACCTTCGGCCCCACCTGCTCGCGCTGGCCATCATGCTCGGCACCGCCTTGGGGGGCATCGCCCTGGCGATCGCCATCCCGCTGGTCACCATGGCGCTGATCGACGGTCCGATCACCAACGGCGAGATCGACGGCGTGCTGCCGCTCGGCCTGCTGGCGCTGGCCCTCGGCGTGCTCGAGGCGGTGCTGATCTTCTGGCGGCGCTGGGTGCAGTCCAACGCGGTGCTCTCGATGGAGACCGCGATGCGCCACGACCTCTACGAGCGGCTGCAACAGCTCCCGATGAGCTTCCACAGCAAGTGGCACTCCGGTCAGCTGCTCTCGCGCGTGACCACGGACCTGTCCGCGATCCGGAGGTTCGCCGGGTTCGGGCTGCTCTTCCTGATCATCAACATCCTCCAGGTCACCGCGGTGACCGCCGTGCTGCTGCACATGTACTGGCCCCTCGGCCTGGTGGTCGCCTTCGCCGCCGGCCCGGTCGTCTGGCTGTCCATGCGCTTCGAGAAGGGCTACGTCGTCCTCTCGCGCGGTGTCCAGGACGAGCAGGGCGACCTGGCCACCCGGGCCGAGGAGGGCGCCGTCGGCATCCGCGTGATCAAGTCCTTCGGCCGCAGCCAGCACGTCTCCCAGGAGTACGACGTCGCGGCGCAGCAGCTGCGCAACACCAGCCTCGCGAAGGTCCGGCTCGCCGCGCGTTTCTGGACCTTCCTCGAGATGATCCCCAACGTCGCGGTCGCCGTCGTGCTGCTGTTCGGTGCGATCGGCGTCGGGCGCGGCGCCCTGACGCCGGGCGAGCTGGTCGCCTTCATCACGCTGATGCTGTCGCTGGTGTGGCCGGTCTCGTCCCTGGGCGTGATCCTCGCGATGGCGCAGGAGGCGATGACCGCCGCCGCCCGCATCCTGGAGATCTTCGACACCTATCCCGACATCGTCGACGGGCCGGGCGACGTGACGGTGGTCGAGGGCGGTCACCTGCGGTTCGAGCACGTCGACTTCGCCTTCCCCGACGAGCCCGACAAGCTGGTGCTGCGCGACGTCAACCTCGACATCCGGCCGGGCGAGACGGTCGCGTTGGTGGGGGCCACCGGCAGCGGCAAGACGAGCCTCACGGCGCTGGTGCCGCGCCTCTACGACGTCACGGGTGGCCGGATCACCCTCGACGGCGTCGACATCCGCGACTTCACGCTCGAGCGGCTCCGCTCCTACATCGCCACGGCGTTCGAGGAGCCGACCCTGTTCTCCATGAGCGCCCGCGAGAACCTCACCCTCGGCCGCTCCGACGCCACCGAGGCCGAGGTCAGCGAGGCCCTCTCGGTGGCGCAGGCCGAGTTCGCCCTCGACCTGCCGTGGGGCCTCGACACGCGCATCGGCGAGCAGGGCATGTCGCTGTCCGGCGGCCAGCGGCAGCGGCTCGCGCTGGCGCGCGCCGTGCTGGCCCAGCCGAGCGTGCTCGTCCTCGACGACACGCTCTCGGCGCTCGACGTGCACACCGAGAAGCTCGTCGAGGAGGCGTTGCGCCGGGTGCTCGTCGACACGACCGGCCTGATCGTGGCCCATCGCGCCTCGACCGTGATGCTGGCCGACCGGGTGGCGCTCCTCCAGCACGGCACCATCACCCACATCGGCACCCACCGCGAGCTGCTGGACGAGGTGCCGGCCTACCGCGAGCTGCTGGCCGCCGACAGCGACGCCGACCTCGAGGGCGCCTCCTCATGACCGCCACCGACACGACCACCAGCACCGAGCAGGCCTGGCGCGGCGTCGCCGCCGACAACATTGCGGGCGACCAGCTGACCGAGGAGACCTCGGCCCGGCTCGCCACCCGCTCGCGCCGGCTGCTCGGGGACCTGCTGAAGCCCTACGCCACCGCGCTCAAGTGGCTGATGGTGATCGTCGTCATCGAGAACGCCGCGCGCCTCTCGATCCCCTTGCTCGTCAAGGTCGGCATCGACTCGGGCATCCCGCCGATCAGCGAGGACGACAACCTCCAGCCCCTGCTGCTGATCGTGGGGGCCGTGCTGGTCGCGACCATCATTCAGGCGGTGACCCGCAACGTGTTCCTGGTGCGGTCCGGGACGATCGGCCAGAGCGTCCTGTTCCAGATCCGGCAGCGGGTGTTCCGGCAGTTCCAGCGCCTCAGCCCCGCCTTCCACGACAGCTACACCTCGGGTCGGGTGATCTCCCGCCAGACCTCCGACGTCGACGCCCTCTACGAGATGCTCGAGTCCGGCTTCGACGGGCTGGTGACCGCCCTGCTGACGTTGGTCGGCACGGCCGCCCTGCTGCTGTTCCTCGACGTCAAGCTGGGGCTGGTGGCCCTGCTCTGTGGACCGTTCCTGGCCTTGTTGACCAACTGGTTCCGCAAGGCGTCCGCCAAGAGCTACCGCGTCACCCGCGAGAAGGTCGCCCTCGTCATCGTCCAGTTCGTCGAGTCGATGGGCGGGATCCGCGCCGTGCAGGCGTTCCGTCGCGAGCGCCGCAACCAGGAGATCTTCGACGACGTCAACGAGCAGTACTTCGCGGCCAACCTGGTCGCCTTCCGGCTGGTCGCCTGGTTCATGCCCGGCATCCGGCTGATCGGCAACGTCACCATCGCCGTGGTCCTGGTCTACGGCGGCTACCGGGCCTTCCACGGCGAGGTCACGGTCGGCGTGCTGGCGGCCTTCCTCCTCTACCTGCGCCAGTTCTTCGAGCCGATGCAGGAGATCTCGCAGTTCTACAACACCTTCCAGTCGGCCTCGGCCGCACTCGAGAAGCTGTCCGGGGTGCTGGAGGAGAAGCCCGGCGTCCCCGAACCGACGAGCCCCATCTCCCTGCCCGACCCGCAGGGTGCCCTGACCTTCGACCACGTCGACTTCGCGTACGTCGAGGGCGTGCCGGTGCTGCCCGGACTCGACCTGGTCGTCCCGGCGGGCCAGACCCTGGCGCTGGTGGGCACGACCGGTGCCGGCAAGACCACGTTGGCCAAGCTGGCCACCCGCTTCTACGACCCCGACGGTGGCCGCGTCACCCTCGACGGCGTCGACCTGCGCGACCTGTCCGACGCGGACCTGCACCGGGCGGTGGTGATGGTGACCCAGGAGAACTACCTGTTCTCCGGCTCGATCGCCGACAACATCCGCTTCGGCCGACCTGGCGCCGGGATCGAGGAGGTCGTCGAGGCCGCCCAGGCGCTCGGCGCCGACGGGTTCATCCGCGAGCTCCCGGAGGGCTACGACACCCAGGTCTCCAACCGCGGCGGGCTGCTCAGCGCCGGGCAGCGGCAGCTGGTCGCGTTCGCCCGCGCGTTCCTCGCCGACCCGGCCGTGCTGATCCTCGACGAGGCGACGTCCTCGCTCGACATCCCCTCGGAGCGGCTGGTGCAGCAGGCCCTGCGAACGATCCTCGCGGGCCGCACCTCCGTGATCATCGCCCACCGGCTCTCCACCGTCGAGATCGCCGACCGGGTCCTCGTGATGGAGCACGGCCGGATCGTCGAGGACGGTTCGCCGGCCGACCTGATCTCGGAGGGTGACGGCCGGTTCTCCGACCTCCACCAGGCCTGGATCGACTCCCTCGCCTGACCCGTTCAGGACTCCCCGGGCGCGACCAGTCCCGTCTCGTAGGCGACCACGACGGCCTGGACCCGGTCACGCAGCTGCAGCTTGCCCAGGATCCGCGCCACGTGCGTCTTGACGGTCGCCTCCGAGAGCTGGAACGCGGCGGCGAGCTCGGCGTTGCTCAACCCCCGGGCGAGCAGCTGCAGCACCTCCCGCTCACGCGGCGTCAGCGACGCCAGGTCCCGGTGCACGGCGGACCTCTCCTGGCCGCCGCGTGCGAACCTCTCCACCAGCCGACGGGTGATGGACGGCGCCAGCAGCGCGTCCCCGGAGCGCACCAGCCGCACGGCAGCGGTCAGCTGCTCGGGTGCGACGTCCTTGAGCAGGAACCCGCTGGCTCCCGCCGCCAGCGCTGCATAGACGTACTCGTCCACGTCGAACGTCGTCAGCATCAGGATCCGCGGCCCGTCGGCATCGGCCGCCACGATGCGTCGAGTCGCCTCGAGCCCGTCCAGCACCGGCATGCGGATGTCCATCAGCACCACGTCGGGGCGGGTACGCCGGACGGCGTCGATCGCCTCGGCGCCGGTGGCCGCCTCGGCGACGACGTCGATGCCGTCGGCGGTGAGGATCATCCGGAAGCCGGTCCGCACGAGGGCCTGGTCGTCGGCCACCACGACCCTGACGGCCTCACTCGCCGGGTCGGTCACGAGACCTCCTCAGGGTCGGGGGTGGCGGCGGGCGCCAGGGGGATGACCGCGTGGAGCCGGTACCCGCCGCGGATCCGTGGCCCGGCCTCGAGCGTCCCACCGTAGAGCGCGACCCGCTCGCGCAGGCCGACCAGTCCCCGGCCGCTGCCGGCGTCGGCCGACGGCGGTCGCGTGCCCCCGGTGTCGGTGACCTCGATCGACAACCGAGCGGAGCCGTAGTCGACACGGACGGTCGCCGACGAGCCCGCCGCGTGCTTCACCGCGTTCGTCAGCGCCTCCTGCACGACGCGGTAGCCCGCCAGCACGACGCCGTCAGGCAGGGGGGTGTCCGGTGACCCCGTGACCACCAGCTCGACCGGGAGTCCGGAGGCGCGGACCCGGCCGACGAGGGACTCGAGCTCGGCCATCCCGGGCTGCGGCGCCAGGTCGAGCGTCTCGCCGTCCGCGGTCAGCAGCCCCATCACGTGCCGCAGCTCCGTCATCGCCGCCCGACCGCTCGCCTCGACCGAGAGCAGCGCCTCGCGCGCCTGCTGGGGCGAGGCGTCCAGCACCTTGCGTGCCGCCCCGGCCTGGATCACCATCACGCTCACGTTGTGGGTGACGACGTCGTGCAGCTCCCGGGCGATGCGGGACCGTTCCTCCTCGGCGGCGCGGCGGACCGCCTCGGCGCCTTCCCGTTGCAGAGCGACCACGTGAGCCTGCTCGGCGTCGGCTCGGGCCTGCAGCGTGCGCAGGCCCCACGCGGCCACGGCGATCGGCGCGAGGATCAGGAACGGGACGACGCCCTGAGGTACCGCGTTGATCGCCCCGCCGAAGGCCGGCTCGGCGGCGTCGTCCTGCAGCTCGCCCATCAAGAAGGCCGTGACCGGGAGGCTCAGCAGCGCCAAGAAGCGGTAGGGGCTGTACACGGCGGCGCTGTAGGCGGCGATCACGCACACGTAGAACGAGAGCCGCAGCCCGTCCGGGTTCTCGGCGACCATGGTGGCGGTGAGCAGCACGACCCACAACGTCGAGAGCGGGTAGCGGCGGCGGAAGACCAAGGGTGCCGCGACCAGCAGGAGGAGCAGAGCCAACCCGGCCCACTCCCAGCCCGACGTCTGGTCCACCAGCTCCGAGCGTGGGTCCGGGAACGCGGGGGGCAGCGGCACGCCGTCCGGGCCTTCGAGCTGCCGGAAGTCCGGCTGGTCACCCTGGTCGTGGCTGAGGAACGCGACGAGCGCGAGACCAGCCGCCAGGCCGATGTCGAGCAGCCAGCTCCGCAGGCTCAGCGGTTCGGTCGCGACGGGACGGCGCAGCAGCCACTCGCGCAGACGCCGACCTGTCACCGACCCATTCTCCTCTCCGCCGGGGCCAACCGCGTCCCTCCGGCGGACTACGCCGGGAGGATGACGGCCGCGAGCATGATCCGTACGGAGGACCGGAAAGCCCCATCGCAGGCGACGCGCCCCACCCTGCGGCGCTCCTAGCGTGGCGGTCATGACCGCACCCCTGATCGAGCTGCGCGGCGTGACCCGCCGGTACGACGACGGCCCGCCCGCCCTGGACGACGTCACGCTGTCCGTGGCCACCGGCGAGGCCGTCGCCGTCCTCGGACCCTCCGGCAGCGGGAAGTCCACCCTGCTGAACCTGGTCGCCGGCCTCGACCGGCCGACCTCGGGCACCGTCACCGTCGGCGGTCGTCGCATCGACAGCCTGGGGGAGGCGGCCTCGGCGCGGTACCGGCGAGCCACGATCGGCCTGGTCTTCCAGTTCTTCAACCTGCTGGACGACCTCACGGTGCTCGAGAACGTCGTCCTCCCGGCCCAGCTGGCCGGCGTCGGTCGTGGGCAGACCACCCGACGGGCCACCGAGCTGCTCGGGACGCTGGGCATCGAACGCCACGCCGGCGCCTACCCGGGTCGGCTGTCGGGAGGTGAGCGGCAGCGGGTGGCCGTGGCCCGGGCGCTGATGAACCGGCCGGCACTGCTGCTGGCCGACGAGCCCACCGGAGCGCTGGACACCGCGTCCGGGGCCGACGTACGCAGGCTGCTCACCGACCTGCACGCCGACGGGCAGACGATGCTGCTGGTCACGCACGACCGGACCCTCGCGACCGAGTGCGCCACCCGCACGATCGAGGTCGTCGACGGCCGGATCGCCTCCGACACCGCGGTGGACCCGGAACTGGCACCGCTGCGATGAGCGCGCTGAGCCGGGTCGTCCGCTCCGGGGTGAGCCGCCGCTGGGTGCAGACCGTCGTGATCACGCTGGCCACCGCCGCGGCCGTCACCTCGGGCGTCCTGGGCGTGGGACTGCTGGTGGCGTCGAACGCTCCCTTCGACCACGCCTTCGCCGCCCAGCACGGGGCGCACCTGACGGTGTTGACGGACCCCGCCAGGGCAACGACCGACCAGCTGGCCGCCACCGCCGACGCCGCGGGCGTGACCGAGGCCTCCGGCCCGTACGCCGTGGCTCAGGTCATGGTGCTCCCGGGTCTACCACCGGGGGAGACGGAGCCGCCCCCGGGCGCGCGTGGGCCGGTCCTGACGGTGGTCGCCCGGACGGGCGCCGGGACCGGCGTCGACCAATTGAGCCTGACCGAGGGGCGCTGGGCGGACGGGCCCGACGAGGTGGTGCTGGCTGACGGTGGCGACTTCCGGGTCCCGGTGGGCGACAGCCTGATCATGGGCCAGGGCCCGGACGGCCAGGAGGTCACCGTGGTGGGCCTGGCGCGGTCGGTGAGCGACACCGCGGATGCCTGGATGACCCCGGGCGGTGTGGCGGCCCTGCCCGCGAAGTCCAGCGGTGACGAGATGCTGTACCGGCTCGACGACGCCACCACGACGTCCCAGGTCGGCGACGGCCGGGACGCCGTCACGGCCACCCTCCCGGACGGCGCGGTCGTCAGCGCGCGGTCGTGGCTCGCGGTGAAGAAGGAGGCCAACAGCCAGACGTCGTTGTTCGTGCCGTTCCTGCTGACGTTCGGGGGTCTGAGCCTCCTGCTGTCGGTGCTGATCGTCGGCACCGTCGTGGCCGGCGCGGTGGGGTCGACGACCCGCCGCATCGGGATCCTGAAGGCGCTCGGCTTCACCCCGTCCCAAGTGGTGAGGGCATACGTCGCCCAGGCGCTGCTGCCCGCCACGGTGGGGGCCGTGCTGGGGGTCGTCGTCGGCAACCTGGTCGCGGTGCCGTTGCTGGCGGACACCGAGGACCTCTACGGCACGGTCGCCCTGACGATCGCGCCCTGGGTGGACGTCGTCGTTCTCGTCGGCGCGCTGGCGGTGGTCACGCTCACCGCGTCGGCCGCCGCGGGCCGCGCCGGGCGACTCTCGGCCGTCGACGCCCTCGCGGTCGGCCGGACCCCGACCGCCGGCCGCGGGCGCTACGCCGCCCGGGTCGCGGCGCGACTGCCGCTGCCCCGGCCGGTGACCCTCGGGCTCGCCCGTCCGTTCAGCGCACCGGCCCGCGCGGCGGCGATGGTCCTCGCCATCGCGTTCGGTGCCGCTGCCGTCACGCTGGCGGCGGGGCTGGCCACGTCGCTGAACCGGATCCAGGTCGCCGCCGACCACTCGGCGGCCGACCTGGTCGTCGACGGGTTCGACGGCGGAGGACCAGGGGGTGCGCGGCTCACGCCGAAGCCGGGCACGGAGCCGGAGACGGAGCGGGAGCCCGCCGACCCGGTCGCGGTCGCGGCCGCGCTGGACGCCGCGCCCGGCACCGCGCACTGGCTGGGGTTCGCCGAGTCGGCCGTGGTCGTGCCCGGGCTGACCGGCGGTGAGTCGTCGCTGGTGGAGTACACCGAGGACCCCGCCTGGGTCGGCTACGAGCTGGTCGCCGGCCGCTGGTTCACCCGGCCGGGAGAGGCGGTCGTCCCCACCGAGGTGCTGCGCTCCACCGACAAGGAGATCGGCGACTCCCTGACGCTCACCCGTGACGGGAAGCCGCTGACGCTGACGATCGTCGGGGAGGTCTTCGACCCGGGCAACAACGACGGGCTCGTCCTCACGCAGGCCGGCCCCGGCACGACCCCCTCCGCGTGGCTCGTGGCGTTGTCCGACGGCACCGACCCCGGTGAGTACGCCGACTCGCTCCAACAGACGCTGGACCCGCTCGGTCTCACGGCCCACCTCGAGGGGGCGGACGGCGCCGACGAGCTGGTCATCATCATCGACGCCCTCGCCGGCCTGCTGACCCTGATGCTGGTCACCGTCGCGGGGCTGGGCGTGCTCAACGCGGTCGTGCTCGACGTCCGCGAGCGCGTGCACGACATCGGGATCCACAAGGCGCTGGGCATGACCCCGCGGCAGACGCTGACGGCGGTGCTCTCGTCGGTCGTCCTCATCGGGCTCGTGGGGGGCCTGCTCGGTGTCCCGGCCGGCGTGGTGCTGCACGGCATCCTGCTGCCGGCGATGGGAGACGGTGCCGGTGTCGAGCTGCCCCAGGTCGTGCTCAGCGTGTTCGGAGCCGGGGAGCTCGCGGTGTTCGCGCTGGGAGGGATGGTGCTCGCCACGGTCGGCGCCCTGCTCCCGGCCGGGTGGGCAGCGCGGACCCGGACGGCGACGGCCCTGCGGACGGAGTAGCGCACGCTGCGACTATGGTCGGACCAATGGGAGCAGCCATCGAGGTGACCGACCTCGCCAAGGCGTACGGGGAGCTACAGGCGGTCGACGGAGTCACCTTCGACGTCGGCGAGGGAGAGTTCTTCGGGATCCTCGGACCCAACGGCGCTGGCAAGACCACCATCCTCGAGATGGTCGAGGGCCTGCGCAGGCCCGACGCCGGGACCATCACCCTCCTCGGTGAGTCACCCTGGCCACGCAACCCCGGCCTGCTGCCGCGCATCGGCGTGCAGCTGCAGAGCACGGCGTTCTTCGAGCGGCTCACGGCTCGCGAGCAGATCCACACGATGGCCTCCCTGTACTCCGTCGGGCCGGACGTCGCGGACGAGTGGCTGGAGCGCGTCGGGCTGGAGGACAAGGCGGACACGCGGGTGGGCGACCTCTCCGGCGGGCAGGCCCAACGGCTGTCGATCGCCTGCGCCCTGGTGCACGGCCCCGAGGTGGTCTTCCTCGACGAACCGACGGCCGCCCTCGACCCGCAGGCGCGGCGCAACCTCTGGGAGCTGCTCGCCGGCCTCAACGACAGCGGCCGCACGGTGGTGCTGACCACGCACTACATGGACGAGGCAGAGATCTTGTGCGACAGGGTCGCCATCATCGACCACGGCCGGATCCTCGAGCTCGACACGCCGGCGAACCTGGTCCGCGGCCTCGACGCGCCCACGCGGATCACCGTCGCCGCCGGACAGCTGACCCCTGAGGAGGCCGGCGCGATCGCCGGCGTCGACGAGGTGGTGGAGGATCCCGCCGGTGTCGTGCTGACGACCCGCGAACCCGTCCCCGTGCTCACCGCGCTGGCTCAGCAGGAGCACCTGGCCGGCATCCAGGTGCAGACCGGCACGCTCGAGGACGTCTTCCTCTCCTTGACCGGCCGCGAGTACCGAGCATGAGAACGCGCGTGAGACGACACAGCGCCTTCACCGCTCTCAGCCTGGCCATCGTCCGCGGGTTCCTGCGCGACAGGGCGTCGGTGTTCTTCGCCATCGTCTTCCCGTTGATGTTCCTCGTCCTGTTCGGCGGGGTCCTCGGCAACCAGAGCCAGACGAAGGTCGAGCTGCTGCAGGTCGGGGACGTGTCCTTCATCGACGAGATGCCGACGGGCGAGAAGGCGGCCTTCGCGGAGACCTTCGAGATCACCCGCACCGACGACCTCGACGCCGCCATCGCCCAGGTCAAGAAGGGTGACGCCGACGTCGCGGTCGAGATGCAGGGCGACACGCTGGTGGCCCACTACACGCAGACCGACCAGGTCAAGGCCGCGGTGACCCAGGGCGTGCTCCAGGCCTTCGTCGACAGCACGAACGTCGCCCTGTCGGGCCGGCCGCCGACCTACCGGCTGGAGACCGAGCGGGTCGAGGACGACTCGCTGAAGCCGATCCAGTACGTCACGCCCGGCCTCCTGGGCTGGGCGGTCGCGATGAGCGCCAGCTTCGGGGCCGCGGCCACCTTGAACGGCTGGCGCAACTCCAAGCTGTTGCGCCGGCTCCAGCTGTCGCCCGTCTCGACCAACACCCTGGTCGGCGCGCGGGTGAGCGTCACGGTGGGCGTCGCGCTGACCCAGATGGCGATCTTCCTGGGCCTCGGCGTCGCGGCGTTCGGGCTCCAGCTCACCGGCGCCTGGCCGGCGTCGGTGCCGCTCCTGGTCGTCGGCACCCTCTGCTTCATGTCCATCGGGCTGCTGGCGGGGGCGGTCGCCAAGACGACCGAGGGCGCGGTGAACATGGCGAACTTCATCGTGCTGCCGATGGCCTTTCTCAGCGGCTCGTTCTTCCCGCTCGACGCCGCACCCGAATGGCTCCAAGCGGTCGCGCACCTGCTCCCGCTCTGGTGGCTCAACGAGGGGATGCTCGACGTGATGGTCCGCGGCGAGCCGGCCTCCGCCGTGCTGCTCCCGATGCTCGTGCTGGCGGCCTTCGCCGCCGTCGTCACCGTCACATCCGCCAAGCTCTTCCGCTGGGAGACCACGTGATGCTGTGGCTGACGCCCGTCGCCCGCCTCCGTCGCATCATCCGCTGGGTCACCGGGGACCCGTCGAGCCCATTGGCCGGCAAGCGGGTGATGCTGACCGGCGCCTCGAGCGGCATCGGCGAGGCGACCGCCCTGGCCGTGGCCGCCAAGGGAGGCGAGGTACTTCTGGTGGCCCGACGGGAGGCCGAGCTCCGGCGGGTCCGGCGGTCGGTCGAGTCGATCGGCGGCCGCGCGACGACCTACGTCTGCGACCTCACGGACTTCGACGCTGTCGACGCCCTGGTCGTGCACGTGCTGGCGGAGCACGGGGGAGTGGACTACCTCGTCAACAACGCCGGCCGGTCGATCCGCCGCAGCCTCGAGCTCAGCTACGACCGGTTCCACGACGTCCAGCGCACGATGGCCCTCAACTACTTCGGCCCGGTCCGGCTGATGCTCGGCCTGCTGCCGGAGATGCGGGCCCAACGGTTCGGGCACGTGGTCAACATCAGCACCTGGGGCGTGCAGATGAAGGCGCCGAAGTTCTCCGCCTACACCGCCTCCAAGACCGCGCTCGACACCTGGTCGCGGATCGCGGGGCGTGAGACGTACGCCGACCGGGTCACCTTCACCAACGTCCGCTTCGGGCTGGTGCTCACGCCGATGGTGCTGCCCACGCCGGGGCACGAGCTCCGCAAGGCGCTGACGGCCGACCAGGCGGCGGCCAAGGTGGTGCGGGCCCTCGAGGAGCGACCGCTCACCGTGGACCGGTGGATCGGTCGGCTCGGCGAGTGGGTCGGCATCCTCACGCCGCGGCTCAGCGACTCGGTGATGTACCGCTACGACAAGCAGCGGCCCGACTCGGCGGCCGCCCGCGGTGAGCCGGTCAGCTAGCTGGCCTTCTTCTTCGCGGCGGCCTTCTTGGTGGTCGTCTTCTTCGCCGCGGCCTTCTTGGCCGGCGCCTTCTTCGCCGCGGTCTTCTTGGCGGGTTTCTCGTCGTCGGTCGTCTCGCCGCGGGCCGTCTTGGCCGCGTCGACCGAGCGTTGCAGCGCGGCGAGCAGGTCGACGACCTCGCCCGAGGACTTCGTGGAGGTCGGCGTCTTCTTGACCTCGCCACCCTCGATCTTGGCCTTCACCAGTGCCTCGACGGCGCCGGCGTAGTCGTCCTCGAACTCGCTGGCGTCGAAGTCGCCGGCCAGGGTCTCGACCAGCATGTTGGCCATCTTGACCTCGGCCGGCTTGACGTCACCGGTCTCGACCGAGAAGTCGGCGGCACGTACCTCGTCGGGCCACATCATCGTCTGGAGCACGATCACGTCGTCACGCACGCGCAGCACGGCCATCGACGTGCGGCTGCGGATCGCCACGGTCACCACGGCCATCCGGTCGGCGTCGAGCAGGGCCTGGCGCAGCAGGGCGTAGGGCTTGGTGCCGCTCTTCTCGGGCTCGAGGTAGTAGGACTTCTCGAACCAGATCGGGTCGATCTGCTCGCGCGGCACGAACTTCTCGACCGCGATCTCGCGCGACGAGGCCGACGGCAGCTCGGCGAAGTCGTCGTCGTCGAGGATGACCATCTCGCCGTCCTCGGTCTCGTAGCCCTTGGCGATGTCGGAGTAGGGCACCTCCTCGCCGTCGATCGAGCACACGCGCTGGTACTTGATCCGGCCACCGTCCTTGGCGTGCACCTGACGGAACGACACGTCGTGGGACTCGGTCGCCGCGTAGAGCTTGACCGGCACGCTGACCAGGCCGAACGAGACGGCGCCCTTCCAGATGGCTCGCATGGGAGCAGCGTACGGGGAAGGATGGACACCATGCGTCCGATGCTCGCCACCAAGGGCACCTACGTCCCCCGCGGCGAGGAGTGGGTGCACGAGGTCAAGTGGGACGGCGTGCGCGCGCTCACCGAGGTCCGTGACGGCCGGCTCCGGATGTTCAGCCGCAACGACAACGACATCACCGTCGCCTGGCCCGAGCTCAGCACGTCACCGCTCGGCGAGCGCGACCTGGTGGTCGACGGCGAGATCATCGCCCTCAACGAGCACGGCCTCCCGGACTTCCGGGTGCTGCAGGAGCGGATGCACCTGCGCAACGCGCAGACCGCCCGCCGGCTCGCGGGGACCGTCCCCGCGACGTACATGGTCTTCGACCTGCTCCGCCTCGACGGCGAGGACCTCACGCGCCTGCCGTGGGAGGAGCGTCGGGTCCGCCTCGAGGGTCTCGGGCTGGACACCACCTGGCAGGTGCCGGCGGCGTACGACGACGGGGTGATGCTCTTCGAGGCCACCCTGGCCCAGGGCCTCGAGGGCGTGGTGAGCAAACGCCGCCGGTCGACGTACACGTTCGATCGGCGCACGGACTCCTGGCTCAAGCTCGCGCACCGGCTGAACGCGTCGTTCGTGGTCGGCGGCTGGCGACCGCAAGAGGGGTCGTCGGCCGGCAACCTGGCCGCGCTGCTCGTGGGGGAGATGACCGCCGACGGGCTGCTCTACCGCGGGCGGGTCGGCAGCGGGATCGGTCCGAAGGCCGGCGTCCAGCTGACCAGGCTCCTCGCCGGCCGCGACGCCGAGGGCAGCCCGTTCGACGACGAGGTGCCCAAGGTCGACGCGCTCGGCACCCACTGGGTCGAGCCGTTCCTCGTCATCGACGTCGACAGCCACGCGACCGCGAAGAACCAGCGCCTGCGCCAGCCGTCCTACCGCGGCGTCCGTTCCGACCTGAGCCCGGAGGACCTGCTGACATGAATACCCCACCAGCATGAGCCCGAAGGAGTCGACCGAGGTGCGCGTCGAGGTCGACGGCCGCACCCTCAAGCTGAGCAACCTCGACAAGGTGCTCTACCCGCGCACGGGCACCACCAAGGGCGAGGTGCTCAACTACTACGCCCAGGTGTCGCCGGCGATGCTGCCGCTGCTCGCGAACCGCTGCGCGACGCGCGTGCGGTGGCCCAACGGCGTGGAGAAGCAGAGCTTCTTCGAGAAGAACATCCCCGGGGGCACGCCGTCGTGGGTGCGTACCGCCGAGGTGCCGACGACCGGCTCTCGGGCCCCCTCGAAGAACGGCGACGTCCTGGTCTTCCCGGTCGTCGACGACCTGGCCACCCTGACCTGGCTGGCCAACCTCGCGGCGCTCGAGCTGCACGTGCACCAGTGGACCGTCACCAGGGCCGGCAAGGTCCAGGGCGCCAACCGCATCGTCGTCGACCTGGACCCGGGCGACGGGGCGGGCCTCCACGAGTGCTGCCAGGTGGCTCTGCTCGTCCGCGAGCGGCTGGCCGAGCGCAACCTCGAGACCGAGGCGGTCACGAGCGGCAGCAAGGGCCTGCACCTGTACGCCGCCCTCCAGCGCCGCAAGGACCCCGACGACTCCACCGCGCTGGCCAAGGAGGTTGCCGAGGACCTCGCCAAGGAGCACAGCCGGTTGGTGACGGCGACCATGACGAAGTCCAAGCGGTCCGGGAAGGTCTTCCTCGACTGGTCGCAGAACGCCGGCTCGAAGACCACCCTCTCGCCGTACTCGTTGCGCGGTCGCGAGCTGCCGACGGTCGCCACCCCCATCACGTGGGACGAGGTGGAGGTCGGCGCCGACGACCCGCTGGGGCTCGAGCAGTTCAGGTTCGAGGAGGTGCTGGACCGGCTGGCCGACGGTCGGTAGACCCGTGGGGGGTGAGACTGGCCTTTGTTACCAAAGCGTTCATGTTCTGTGGCTGACCCGTAGTTTTCGCGGGTGGGGCCCCGACATAGCGTTTCCGGAGAAACCTGCCAGGTTCGGGTACGACCGGGGGGACGTCCCGAACCTGGCATTTTTCACCTCTCGCGGCGACTCGGCCACGCTTTTCGCGGATCGGCGACCCGACGGCCGCAGGTCGTCCTATGCTCGGGCACCGTGGGGGCTTCCGTGCTCGTCGTCGAGGACGAGCGTGACATCGCATTCCCCTTGGTGCGCACCCTGGAACGTGAGGGCTACGACGTGGCCTGGGTCGGCAACGGCCGCGAGGTCCTCGACGTGGTGAGCGCCGGACCGGTCGACGTCGTGATCCTCGACCTGTCACTGCCCGACATGGACGGCCTCGACGTCTGCCGGGCGCTGCGCGACAGCAGCTACGAGGGCGCCATCCTGATCGTCACGGCGCGGACCGGTGAGCTGGACCGCGTGGTCGGGCTCGACAGCGGCGCGGACGACTACCTGACCAAGCCCTTCGGCCTCGCCGAGCTCCAGGCCCGGGTGCGTGCCCTGCTGCGCCGCACGCGGACCCCCCTCGGCGTGAACGGCCGCCACGAGCACGCGTTGCGGCTCGACGTCGAGGCCCGCCGGGTGTACGCCGGTGAGGCCGAGATCAAGCTGACCAGCAAGGAGTTCGACGTCCTGACCGTGCTCGAGGCGCACCGCGACAAGGTGGTGCCGCGTGGCCGGCTGATGTCGGAGGTCTGGGACGAGAACTGGTACGGCTCGACCAAGACCCTCGACGTGACCATCGGCCGGTTGCGTCACAAGCTCGAGGAGGCCGGCCTGCCCGACCGCGTGGTCGCGGTCCGTGGCGTGGGCTTCCGGCTCGAGCACACCCAGCCGGCCGGCTAGCCGACCAGCGGCCCACGGCCTGCGACGCGCGGAGCCGATCCTTTGCCTTCGGGTCAAAGTCGAGTAATCTGAGTGAGATACAGATATTCACGACTCCAGGAGTGCGATGAGCATCCCCCCGAACAGCTGCTTGGGTCTGCCGGGCCTCGACCGGCCGACCTTCAGCAGCCGGCGCCTGGACCAGGTGCGCGCGGATCTCGCCCCTCTCCTGGACCGTATCGCCACCGGCACCCTCCAGCGCGAGCTCGACGGCGAGCTGCCGTTCGAGCCGGTGCGCTGGCTCAAGGAGGCCGGCTACGGGGCGCTTCGCGTCCCGACCGAGTACGGCGGCCGCGGCCTGTCGATCCCAGAGCTCACGCAGACCTGGGTCGAGCTGGCCGCGGCCGACGCCAACCTGCCGCAGGCCTTCCGCGGCCACTTCGCCTTCGCGGAGGACCGCCTGTGGCAGCACGGCAGAACGGCGGACCAGCGCGGCTGGTTCGCCCGCTTCGTGGCCGGCGAGATCGCCGGCCACGCCTGGTCGGAGGTCGGGTCCACGGCCATCGACACCCAGCGGACGGTGCTCACCCGCGACCCGGATGACCCGTCGGCATTCCTGCTGGACGGCACGAAGTACTACACGACCGGCAGCATCTTCGCGGAGTGGGCCGACGTCCTCGTCCGTCGGGTGACGCCGGGCGAGGAGGACGACCTCGCGATCGCCATCGTCGACACGCGGGCGGTGGGCGTCACCGTGGTCGACGACTGGGACGGGTTCGGGCAGAAGGGGACCGGCAGCGGCACGACCGCGTTCGCCGGCGTACGGGTCGACCCCGACCACGTGCTCCCGTTCGAGGACCGGTTCCCGTACCAGACGGCGCTCTACCAGCTGAACCTGCTCGCCACCCTGGTGGGCATCGGCCGGGCCGCGGTCGCCGAGACCGTCGCCCACGTGCGGGCGCGTGAGCGCAACTACTCGCACGCCAACGCGGCTCGGGTGCGCGACGACCCCCAGGTGCTGGCCCGCGTCGGCGAGATCGCCTCCCGCGTGTACGTCGCCGAGGCCGCCACGCTGCGCGTCGCCGCCGCGATCCAGGACGTGGCCGACGCCGTCCGCGAGGACGAGCCGCGCATCGTCCGCCTCAACGAGGAGGCGGAGATCGAGGCGAGCGCCGCACAGGTGGTCGTCACCGACCTGGTGCTCCAGGCGGCCAGCGACCTGTTCGACACCCTCGGCGCCTCGGCCACCGCGCGGACGAGGGGCCTGGACCGGCACTGGCGGAACGCGCGCACGGTGTCGTCGCACAACCCGCGCATCCTCAAGGCCCGGGTCGTCGGCGAGTACGTCGTGAACGGCACGTCGCCGCCGTACGCCTGGGGGATCGGCGCCACCCGCCGCGGGCAGAAGCTGCCCCAATGACCAGCATGCGAAGGAGAGAGCAACCGTGTTGAAGTTCCACTGGTTCCTGCCCACCAACGGCGGCGACGGTCGTCAGGTCGTCGGAGGCGGCCACGGGGTCGAGGCCGGCGCGTCCGGGCGGCCGGCGTCGGTGCCGTACCTCGGCCAGATCGCCCGCAGCGCCGAGCAGCTCGGCTTCGAGGCGGCGCTGACGCCGACCGGGGCCTGGTGCGAGGACGCGTGGGTGTCGACCGCGATGCTGAGCTCGCTGTCGGAGCGGCTGAAGTTCCTGGTCGCCTTCCGGCCCGGGCTGACCTCGCCGTTCCTGGCCGCCCAGATGGCCGGCACCTTCCAGAACCTCTCGGGCGGTCGGCTGCTCCTCAACGTCGTCACTGGCGGTGAGAGCCACGAGCAGCGGATGTTCGGCGACTTCCTCGACAAGGACGACCGCTACGCGCGCTGCGACGAGTTCCTGGAGATCGTCCGCCGGCTCTGGGACGGCGAGACCGTGACGTACGAGGGCGAGCACCTGCGCCTCGAGGACGCGACGCTGGCGCAGATCCCCGACCCGCAGCCGCTCATCTACTTCGGCGGGTCCTCGCCGGCCGCGGGCAAGGTGGCCGCGCGGCACGCCGACGTCTACCTGACGTGGGGCGAACCGCCGGAGGCCGTCGCCGAGAAGGTCGACGGCATCCGCAAGCTCGCCGCCGACGCCGGCCGCGAGCTGCGCTTCGGGATCCGGCTGCACACCATCGCGCGCGACACCGCCGACGCCGCCTGGGCCGAGGCCGACCGGCTGCTGGCCGGGATCGACCCGGCCGACATCGAACGGGTCCAGGCCGGGCTGAAGCGCAGCGAGTCCGAGGGTCAGCGGCGGATGCTCGAGCTCAACCGGGGCAGCAAGGACGACCTCGAGATCCACCCGAACCTCTGGGCCGGCGTCGGGCTGGTCCGCGGTGGCGCGGGCACCGCGATGGTCGGCAGCCACACGCAGGTCGCCGACCTCGTCGAGCAGTACGCCGCGGTCGGCATCGACGAGTTCATCCTCTCCGGCTACCCGCACCTCGAGGAGGCGTACTGGTTCGGCGAGGGCGTGCTGCCGGTGCTGGCCGAGCGCGGCCTCTGGCAGCACCCGGCGCCCGTCGCGCACGCCTCGACCGCCGCCGTGCCCTTCGGAGCCAAGGGAGCAGCGTCATGACCGACCCCCGTACGCGCGTGGCCGTCGTCGTCGGCAACCCCAAGCCGGGCAGCCGCACCCTGGCGGCCGGCCGGTACCTCGCCCGTCAGCTCGCGGGCGAGCCCGACCTCGTCATCGACCTGGCCGACCTCGGCGCAGCCCTGCTCGACTGGGACGACGCCGGCGTGGCCGACCTGGTCGCGCGCGTCGGAGAGGCCGACCTGGTGGTCGTGGCCAGCCCGACCTACAAGGGCACCTACACCGGCCTGCTCAAGCTGTTCCTCGACCGGTTCTCCACGACAGGGCTGAGCGGCGTGGCCGTCCCGCTGATGCTGGGCGCCGGGCCGACGCACGCGTTGGCGCCGGAGCTGACGTTGCGGCCGGTGCTCACCGAGATCGGAGGCACCGTGCCGGTGCGCGGGCTGTACATCCACGACACGTTCTACGACGACCCGGCGGCGTACGCGTCCTGGCTCGCCACGGCTCGCTCCCGGGTCCAGGCGCTGCTGCCGAGCCCCCAGGGCGCGCTGGCATGACCGCGAACCGGTTCGCCACCAACCAGGACCTCGACGTCGAGGCCCTGCGCACCGCGTTCGGGGTGTTCCCCTCAGGGGTCGTCGCGGTGGCGGCCGAGGTGGACGGGGAGATGCTCGGCCTGGCGGCGAGCTCGTTCGCGTCGGTGAGCCTCGACCCGCCGCTGGTGTCGTTCTCGGTCGCGAACGCCTCGAAGACCTGGCCCGGGCTGCGGCGCGCGGCCCACCTCGGGGTGACGATCCTGGCCGACCACCACGGCGAGGTGTGCCGGCAGCTCGCCGGTCCGGTCGGTCGGCGCTTCCACGACGTAGCGGTCTCGGCGACCGACGAGGGAGCGGTGACGCGTGGACGACGGGCTGGCGCGCTTCGACTGCACGATCTACGACGAGGTCGCGGCCGGCGACCACACGATCGTGCTGCTGCGGCTGCACGCCGTCGAGCAGCAGGACACCGCGCAGCCCCTCGTCTTCCACCGCTCGGGGTTCGGCACGGTCGCGGTCTCGGCCTGACCCCGCGGGTCACTACCCGCGCGAACCGTCCAGAGCCTCGCGCAGCACGTAGATGAGCTCCTCGATGCCGTCGTCGGTCGCAGGCGCCTGCGCCTCCTGTGCGCGATCTCGTCGAAAACCACACTTCTCGAGGACACGGATCGAGCCGAGGTTGTGCTCCACCACGTGGGCGTACAGCGGCCGGACCGACACCTCGTCCACGAGCAGGGCCAGCGCGCGTGTCGCAATGCCGCGGCCCCAGTACTCGCGGCCGACCCAGTAGCCGAGGAGCTGCTGCCCGTCCTGCAGCCAGCTGCCGATGTTGCCCGCCACCAGGCCGTCCGCAACGATCGTGCGCACCACCAGGGTGTCGTCGGCGCGGAGCTTCGCCCAGTGCGCGCGAAACTGATCCTCGGCGCGGGCGGGAAACGCCGCCATCTCGACCGCCTGCGGATCCGCCTGATGCTCGAAGAACACGTCGATGTCCTGGTCCTCGACACTCCTCAGACGTACCTCGGGTGTCGCTTCGTGGACTCCGTTCATGTCCTGCCTCTCGTCGCTGCTGCTTGCGCGCCCGGTGCCGGTGATCCACCACTCAAGCGTCTGCTCCACTCATACCGCTACGGGGGCACCTCGCAGCCGCGACGTTCCCCGGGGCGTGACGAGGTAGGTCGTGTCGTAGGGGCCGTGCCAGGTGTAGTCGCCGTCGGGCGTGCGCCAGTACTGCCAGCGGCCGGTGGTCTTGGCGCGGTGGTGTCTTCGGCACAGGGCGGCGAGGTTGTCGGGTCTGGTCTGGCCGGGTGGTCCGTGCTGGTCGTAGGGGGTGGTGTGGTCGAGGTCGCAGGATCTGGCGTCGATCTGGCATCTGGGGAAGATGCAGTGTTCGTCTCTGAGGTGGACGAGGTCGCGCATCCAGGTGGGTGGGTCGTGGGAGTCGACGGCGTCGCGTCGGGCCATGTTGAGGACGGGTTGGACGACGACGTGGTGGTGGCCGACCCAGTCGCGGATCTTGGTGAGGGTGGCGGTGCCGAGCTTCTCGACCTGGCCGACGGCGAGGGCTCCGGGCTCGAGGTCGCGACCTTCGACGCGGGCGTAGATCTTGACCGTCGCGTTGCCCGTGGTGGTGGGTTGGCCGGTGAGGATGCCGAGGGCCTTGATCTTGCGGACTCCGAGCGGGCTGGTGTCGCCGTCGAGGTAGAGCTGGTGGGCGATGCCGCAGACTGGTCGTAGAGCTCTTTGAGGACCAGGGTGTCGCCGGTGGCGTCGAGGTGGGAGGTGCCGAGGAAGTCGGTGGGGTCGGGGTGGGTGAGGGTGACGTCCCAGCCGGCCTTCGACTGGTCCTCCCGGTCCTCGTGTTCCTCGGGGTCGTAGGTGGCGATGGCCTGGGCGACGAGCCGGTCGACGATCACGGGGCCGCAGGTGCCGCGGTCGGTGACCTGTTCGTCGACCCAGATCGCCGCGACCTTGGGGAGGCGGTGGGTCTGGCGGGCGACGCGGCGGGCCTGCCAGGCCGGCACCTCCAACCGCGACACGCGTTTCCACAGCAGTGGGAGCCGGTGGCGGAGGTCGAGGGCGTCGGCGATCAGCTGCGCCCCGGCGCGAGGGGGACATGCCCAACGCCAACGCGAACGGTTCGGGGGTGAACGCAGCCACGGCGGGGGTGCCGTCGCCACCCAGCGACTCATCGGCCAGGAGCGCAGCCCCACCGAACGTCTCGACCCCGGTGTCGTGCCGTCGCGGGGTGGAGGTCGGCCCAGTGCGCGGCGAGCTCGAGCTTGCGGAACGCGGCGCGTCGCTCGGCCTGTTCGGCTTCGGCGGCCGCTTCGAGCACGCCGGCGGGGTCGAGGTCGCCGACCTCGTACTGCTCCCGGACCGTCGTGCTCATGGGACCAAGTCAAGCATCGACCACCGACAGTCGAGAGCCGAGAATCCCCTTGTCCACAAGGGGAAAGTCGATCGTGACCAACCTGTGACCCAGACTTACCGGGCGGAGTTGCTTCTACGCTCACCGAGTTTCGAGACGGGCGCTAGCGCGCCCTCCTCAACCAACGGATGGCGAGCCGAGCGCGTGATGTCCGTGGGTACCTTGACGCGTCTCCTCGACCACAGGAGCGTGGAGGCGGAGGGAGGCGGGAGTGGCGCGGAACCTGGTGGTCTGCCTGGACGGCACGAGCAACGAGCCGGAGAGCGGGACGACGAACGTCGCGCGGACGTACGCCGTCGCGGCGAAGTCCGAGAGCCAGCTCGTCTACTACGACCCCGGCGTCGGCACGATGGGCGCGCGCGGGGCGGTGACGAGCACGGGCAAGAAGGCGACGCGGGTAGCGGGCCTCGTGGTCGGGTTCGGGGTGAAGGACAACATCGAGGAGGCCTACACCTGGCTGTCGACGAACTACCAGCGCGGCGACCGGATCTTCGTCCTCGGCTTCTCCCGCGGCGCCTACACGGCGCGGGCCCTGACGGGGATGCTGCGCACCGTCGGCCTGCTGCGGCCCGGGGTCGACAACCTCACGCCGTACGCCCTCAAGCTCTACGCCCAGCACGGGCCGGAGAACCCGACACCCGAACAGGAGACCGAGTTCTTCCGGCCGCGTCGGCTGTTCAACGAGCGCTTCGGCAACCCGGACTTCCCGAACCCGTTCAACCCGCACGTGCACCAGGTGCGGTTCCTCGGGGTCTGGGACACCGTCAAGACCATCGGCTGGCTGAACCTCAAGGCGCAGTTCGAGCAGGCACGCTGGCCGTCGACGCGGCGCATCCTCAACGTCGAGACCGCGCGGCACGCGATGGCCCTGGACGAGAAGCGACGCCCCTACCCGGTCTACCGCTTCGACCCGGAGGCCGTGGCCGCGTCCGGGGGCAGGTACGTCGAGCAGTGGTTCGCCGGGGTCCACAGCGACGTCGGAGGTCAGTACGACGACCACCGCCTCTCCGACATCGCGTTCGGCTGGATGGTCGACGAGGCGGTCGCGGCGGGGCTCGAGGTCGACGCGAAGGCGTTCAAGCGGCTCGCCGGCTTCCCGCTCGGCGAGGAGACCCCGGCGGGGCGCGTCGACGGCACCGTCCACACCAACGGCACCGCGTGGAGCCTGCTCGGCGGGTGGAAGCCGCGGCAGGTGCTGCCGGGCGACCTCGTGCACCCGAGCGTGGCCGCGAAGGTGGCCTCGTCGTCGTACCGCCCCCAGGCGCACGGCTTCCCGGCTTGAGCGGGGCTGAACCACCTCACCCCCGCCGACGTACTCTCCCCACATGGGGGACCTGTGACGCCTGCCCGTCGTTGGGCTGCCGTGATCGCGGGGACGGCCCTCCTCGTCGCGGTTCCCGTGGCCGTGCGCGCCTGGCCGGCGCAGGACCGGGACGTCAGCGCCGCCGACCTCCTCACGACCATCGAGGACAACCTCGACCACCCGTACTCCGGCTACGTCGAGACGCGGGGGGCCCTGCAGCTGCCGGTGGCCGACCGGTTCACCGACGTCGGCGACCTGTTCGGGAGCACCACCCGCGTACGCGTGTGGTGGCGGTCGCCCGATGCGTGGCGGGTCGACAAGCTGCTCGCGACCGGTGAGCAGGACCTGGTCCACAACGCGCAGGGCACGACCCGGTGGCGCTACGAGCAGGACGACGTCAGCCTGAGCCGCGACCCCGACATCCGGCTGCCGCGGACGGCCGACCTCGTCCCTCCCGAGGTCGCCGACCTGTTGCTCGACGACGTCGAGACCTCCGAGGTACGACGGTTGCCCGCCGCCCGCGTCGCCGGCGTCGACGCGCTCGGGCTCCGGCTCGACCCCGCCGCCCCGCAGACGAGCATCGACCACGTCGACGTCTGGGCCGACCCCGACACCGGGGTGGTGCTGCGGACCGACGTGTTCGGCAAGGGCCGGGCGACGCCGGCCTTCACGTCGGCGTTCGAGGAGTTCTCGGCGGCCACACCGTCGGCGGACCGCACCCGGTTCACGGTCCCGCCCGGCGCCGACTTCGAGTTCGACGAGGTGCTCGACATCGCCGACGCGGCCAACCAGTACGCCCCCGTGCTGCCACCCGACACCGTCGCCGGACTGGCCAAGGCGCCGCAGGCCGACAGGGCCGTCGGCATCTACGGCTCCGGCGTGACCCGCCTGCTGACCATCCCGATCCGCGACCGCGAGGCGGACCCGCTGCGCGAGCAGCTGGGGCTGACCCCCGGTGTCCGGAACGTCCCCCAGGGCACCCTCGTCACCCTCGGACCCCTCGGCGTGCTGATGACCGGCGACGAGCACGAGGGTGGCTGGCTGATCGCCGGCACCGTCACCGCCGACACCCTCACCGCGGCGGCCGAGGACCTCTTCCGCGGCACGGTCATCGTGGGTGACAGGCGATGACCGCGATCACGACGCAGGGCCTGACCAAGAGGTACGGCGCGATCACCGCCGTGGACGGCATCGACCTCGACGTGCGCGAGGGCGACGTCTACGGCTTCCTGGGCGCCAACGGCTCCGGCAAGACCACGACCGTGCGGATGCTGCTCGGCCTCGTGCTGGCCACCAGCGGGACGGCCGAGGTGCTCGGCCGGTCGATGCCGAAGGCGGCCGCCGAGGTGCTGCCGCAGGTCGGTGCGCTGGTCGAGGCGCCGGCGGCGTACCCCCGGCTCTCCGGGCGGGCCAACCTCCGCGTGCACGACGCGCTCGGCAGGGGGCGGCGGTCCGGCCGCGCCGGCCGGGTCGACGACGTGCTCGACCGGGTCGGCCTGGGCGGGGTCGACGAACGTCCCGTGGCGGCGTACAGCCTCGGCATGCGCCAGCGCCTCGGTCTCGCCCACGCGTTGCTGCACCAGCCGCGGCTGCTCGTGCTCGACGAGCCGACCAACGGCCTGGACCCGCAGGGGATCCGGGAGATCCGCGGGTTGCTGCTCGAGCTCAACGCGGCCGGCACCACGATCTTCCTGTCCAGCCACCTCCTCGCCGAGGTCGAGCAGATCGCCACCCGCGTCGGCGTCCTCGACCGCGGCCGGCTCGTGGTCGAGGAGCAGCTCGACGTGCTCCGGCGCCCCACCGGGCGGACGTACGTCAGCACCCCCGACGTCGCCCGCGCGCGGGCGTTGCTCGACGGGCAGGTCGAGTCGTACGACGCGTCGTCGCTGCTCGTCCGCGTGCCCGACGTGGCCGCCCTCAACGCCCGCCTCGTGCAGGGCGGGGTACGGGTCAGCGTCCTGGCGCCCGAGCAGCACACGCTCGAGGACGTCGTGCTCGAGGCCACGACCGCGAGCAGCGACAGGTTCGAGCGAGCATGACGCGGCTGATCCGGGTGGAGCTGCACCAGCTGGTGCGCAGCCGGCGGACGTGGGTGACGATCCTGCTCATCGACCTGCTGCCCACGATCGTGGCGGTGCTGTTGGCGGTCACCGACGTCGGACCGCGGCCGGGCAGCGGCCCGGCGTTCCTCTCGGCGGTGCTGACCGACGGCACCCTCTTCCCGCTGGCGGCGATGGCGATCGTGCTGCCGCTGTTCCTGCCGATCGCGGTGGCCGTCCAGGCCGGCGACGCGATCGCGGGCGAGGCCCAGCAGGGCACCCTGCGCTACCTCCTGGTCCGTCCGGTCGGCCGGACCCGCCTGCTGCTGGCCAAGCTCGTCAGCGTGATGGCGTTCGTGCTGCTGACGCTCGCGATCGTCGCCGCCACGGCGTACGTCGTCGGCGTGCTGCTCCTCGGCAACGGCGACATCGGGCAGACCACCACCGTGTCCGGCACGGCGCTGTCGCAGCAGCAGCTGATCGGCCGCACGTTCCTGGCGCTGGGCTACGCGCTGCTGTGCATGCTCGGTGTGGCCGCGATCGCACTGTTCCTCTCGACCGCCGTCGAGAGCCCGCTCGGGGCGGCCATGGGCACCATGGCGGTGCTCGTGGCCTCGACGCTGCTGCTCACGCTCGACGCGGCGGACTCGATCGCGTCGTACCTGCCCACGCGCTACTGGCTGGCCTTCGTCGACCTGTTCCGCGACCCGATCCACTGGCGCGACGTCGTACGCGGCTCGCTGCTGCAGGGCGCCTACGTGCTGGTGTTCCTCGGCGCTGCCTGGGCCAACTTCGCCACCAAGGATGTGAAGGATTAGCAGATCTCGGGGCCGGGTACGGCGGGCTCCGCCACCGCGAGCTCGCGCGTCACGGCGGCGATGACAGACGGCGTACGCGGCAGGTCACCGTGGGTGACCTCGAGGCCGGGGCAGACCGACTGGACGGTGAAGTCGAGAGCGCCATCGAGGTCGGCGGACGACGGCGGCACCACGACCTGGTCGTCGGTCGTCCAGATCGACACCCACAGCGGGCCGGCCGGGGTCTCGTCGCCGGCGTTGAGCTTGCGGAGCAGCTCGCTGTCGGGCAGCAGCTGCTGGCAGGCCTCGGGGCACGAGTCCGGAGCGACGTCGGCGCCCAGACCCGCCAGGTCGGTGCCGTGGTGCGGCGATCCGATCGTGACGATCCGCCGGGCCAGGCTGTCGCCGCCGTGGTCGCGGGCCCAGAGGCGGGCCACGACGCCGCCGGCGGAGTACCCGACCACGTCGACCGACCGGGCGCCGTCGCGCTGCATCTGGAGCACTGCGGCCTTGTCGAGCGCCCGGGCCTGCTCGTCGAGGTCGCCGGTGTTGTCGCCGGGCAGGTCGACGATCACCACCGACCGCCCCTGCGACCGCAGCGCGTCGGCCAGCACCTCCAGCGCGGTGGTGCCGCCGTTGTAGCCCGGCACGAGCAGCACGGGTCCCTGGCTCTCCTGGGACACCGGCCGGACCGCCTCGTCACGGTTGGCCCAGAGGGCAGCCCCGACCCCCACTGCCGCGACGAGCGCGAGCACGGCGAGGCCGATCACGAACCGCCGGCGGGCGGGAGAGAGTCCCTCGAGCACCTCCCGATCCTGGCACTGACATCCTGACCGAATGCGGACCCGGCTGGCAGCGACAGTGGTGCTCATCCTGGCGTGGGGCTCGACGTTCGCGTCGATCAAGGTGTCGCTCGAGGGCTGCCCGCCCATGCTGCTCGCCGGCGGGCGGTGCGTGATCGGCGGCGCGCTGATCGCGCTGGTCGCGGTCATGCTGGGGCGACGACCGGGACTGCGCGGCAACCTGGGCCCGTACGCCGCCCTCGCGCTGCTCAACGTGATCGGCTTCTTCGGCCTCCAGACGCTCGCGATCGACCACCTGCCGTCGGGATACGCGTCGCTGCTGCTGTACCTGCAGCCGGTGCTGACGGTGCTGCTCGCCGCCCCCTTGCTGGGCGAGGCGCTCACCCCGGCCCGGCTCATCGGTGCGCTGACCGCGTTCGTGGGCGTGGCGGTGGTCTCGCTCCACCCGGACCGGACCGTGACGACGGTCGGCATCGCCCTCGGCGTGACGGCCGCGGTGTGCTGGTCGCTGGGGACCATCACCGCCAAGCGGGTGCGGCCGCGCGTCGAGCCGCTGTGGGCCGTGGCGCTGCCGCTGGTCGCGGGCGGGGCGGTCCTGTCGCTGGTGGCCGCGGCGACCGGCGAGACCTCGGTGGACTGGTCCGGCCGGGTGGCGGTCGCCCTCGTGTGGACCACCCTGGTCGGCACCACGCTGGCCTGGCTGCTGTGGATGTTCCTCGTGACCAGTGGCGACGTGGGTCGCGTGGCGGTCAGCATCTTCCTCGTCCCGGTGGTCGCGGTCGCCCTGGGCTGGTGGCTGCTCGACGAGACGGTCGGCTGGTCGCTGGTGATCGGGACCGTGCTGGTCTGCGCCGGTGTGCTGCTCGTCAACGTGAGGACGACACCTCAGACGGGGGCAGGTACCTCAGAGAAGGACCCGGTCGCGACGGGCCGCCAGAGATAGGGCGTACGCCCGATCCGTACGCCCGGGTCCTACGGCGAACGTGGAGCCATGACCATCGACGGAACCCACCCCTTGATCGCCGCCCAGATCGCCCGCTACCGGGCCGCCGACCTCGCCCGCGAGGCCGCCGAGCTCCGCCGGGCCCGCTCCACCCGCCGCCGCCGGCGCAAGGACCGATGACGATTTCCCCCTGTCGGCGCAGGACCGCAGGATAGGCGCCGTGCGCGACCGGCTGCTGAGGATGATCGGGCCCAACCCGCTCGTCCGCAGCCTGGCCGGCCAGTCGGTGCTCTCGGCGTTCGGCGAGGGCGCGTTCCTCACCGGCAGCGCCGTCTTCTTCACCGTCATCGTCGGCCTCTCGGCCCAGCAGGTGGGCCTCGGGCTGTCGATCGCCGCGCTCGCCCGTTTCGTCACGTCCGTTCCTCTCGGCCGGCTTGCCGACCGGGTCGGGGCCAAACAGATGTGGCAGGCCACCAGCGCAGTAGAGGCCGTCCTGTACGCCGCGTGGCCGTTCCTCGCCGGCTTCTGGCAGTTCGTCGCGATGATGATCGTGATGAGCGTCGTCGAGGCCGGCCGGCGCAGCGGCCGCGGCGCCTACACGATCGCAGTCTTCCCGCGCGAGGAGCGGGTGCGCTCGCAGGCCTACATGCGGGCGGCCCGCAACGTCGGCTACACGCTCGGGGCGCTGGCCGCCGGCATCGCCCTGGCCACGGGTCGCGACGAGGTCGTCCAGGCGGTGCCGCTGCTGACGGCCTTCCTGCTCGCCCTCAACGCGTGGTGGGTCTTCAGGCTCCCCGACGTGACGCGCGAGCCGTCGCAGGAGTCCGTGCTCGAGGAGGTCGTCGAGCACGCCGGGGAGAAGCGCAGCGCCCTGCACAACCGGGGCTTCTTCCTGATGAGCATCTGCAACGGCGTGCTCGGCACCCACGGCGTGCTGCTGAACGTCGTCATCCCCTTGTGGCTGGTGCAGGAGACCGACGCGCCGCACGTGCTGCTCGCGTGGCTGTTCGGCACCAACACGGTGATGGCGGTCGGCCTGCAGGTGGCCGCGGCGCGCGGCGTGGTCGACGTACGACGGTCGCTCCAGGCGCAGTACCGCGGCGCGGCCTGCTTCGTGCTCTCCTGCGGGATCGTGCTCGTCACCCACGACACCGTCGGCTGGGTGACCATCGCCCTGGTGTGGATCGGCCACGTGACCGTGACCGGCTCCGAGCTGTTCCAGTCCGCCGGCATGTGGGGGCTGGTCTCGGAGCTGTCCGACCCCGATCGGCTGGGGGAGTACCAGGGCGTCTCCGGCCTCGGCTACACGATGGGCGACGTCTGGGCGCCCGCGCTCTACACGTACCTCGCGATGAGCTGGGGTCCTCCCGGCTGGATCGTGATCGCCGCCATCGTGGTCGTCGCCGCGCTCGGCATCGGCCCGTCGTCGTACGCCGCTCAGCGCTACCTCGTCCGCACCAAGGGGGCTGCGGTCACCGCCTGAGGTCAGTCCGCCTCGTCGGTGTGCTCGAGCCGGAACCCGACGCCCCGGACGGCCACGATCCGGTCCGGCAGGTCGGCCTCCTCGAGCTTGGCGCGCAGCCGGCCGATGGTGACGTCGAGGGTCTTGGTGGAGCCGTACCAGTTCTCGTCCCACACCTCCGACATGATCCGGCTGCGCGGCACCACCCTGTCGCGCTGCGAGGTGAGCACCCGCAGCACGCCGAACTCCTTGTTGGTCAGCCGCAGCTCGGTGTCGCCGGCGTGCGCGCGGCGGCTGTCGACGTCGATGCGCAGCGGTGACTCGGGCTGGCGGGGTCCCGGGCCGTGCCGCCGGGTGCGGCGCAGCACCGCGCGGACCCGGGCCAGCAGCTCGGCCAGCCCGAACGGCTTGAGCAGGTAGTCGTCGGCGCCGCTGTCGAGCCCGACCACGATGTCGAGCTCACCTGCCCGTCCGGTCATCATCACGATGCCGCCGGAGTACCCGCTCTCCCGGAGCGCGCGGCACACGTCGAGGCCGTCCATGTCGGGCAAGGACAGGTCGAGGATCACCACGGCCACCGGGCCGTCGTCGACCACGTCGAAGGCCTCGCGCCCGTTGTCCACCCACGCCACGTCGTACCCCTCCCGCTCCAGCGTGCGGCCCAGGGGAAAGGCGATGTCTCGTTCGTCCTCGACGAGCAGGATGGTCTCGGGGGTCACGGGTCGAAGGGTGCTGGAGCGGCGAGGTACGGGTCTGTCGGCGCGGGGACACTTCGCCGAATCGTCGTTCAGCCCCGATCGCCGACGGCTGTGGACAACGAGTTGTCCACAGCCCTGGGGTGAGTGGTTCCCAAGGTCCGGTCCGCGGCCTACGCTCCCGGCAGGAACCTCACTCGGGAGGGGGCCCAGCATGTCGGCGACGGCCGTCGATGGTCACGGGGAGCTGGTCGAGCAGCTCGACCTGCTCGTGCGCGAGGCCGTCCGCCGCCAGGGCGTCGACCCCCAGCGCGACGCGCCCGTCGTCCGCCGCATCGCCGAGGGCGTCGTCCGCGACCACGACGAGCGCAGCCTCACCGGCGCCGTCACGCCGGTGCCCGACGCGGCGGCGGTCGTCGGCGAGCTGGTCGCCCGGGTGTCCGGGTTCGGGCCGCTCCAGCCGTTCCTCGACGACCCCGCCGTCGAGGAGGTGTGGATCAACGACCCGTCGCGGGTGTTCGTGGCCAGGCGCGGCCGCCACGAGCTGACCAACCTGATCCTGACCCGCGGCCAGGTCGACGAGCTGGTCGAACGCATGCTGAAGTCCAGCGGTCGCCGCATCGACCTGTCGCGGCCGTTCGTCGACGCGATGCTGCCGGAGGGTCACCGCCTGCACGTCGTCCTCGAGGGGATCAGCCGCGGCTTCACGGCCGTCAACATCCGCAAGTTCGTCCTGAAGGCCGCGCGGCTCTCCGACCTCGTCGAGCTCGGCAGCCTGACGCCGGCTGCCGCCGCGTTCCTCGAGGCCTCGGTGCGCGCCGGGCTGAACGTCCTGGTCGCCGGCGGGACCCAGGCGGGCAAGACAACGTTGCTGAACTGCCTCGCGGCGGCGATCCCCGGCGGCGACCGGGTGGTGTCGGCCGAGGAGGTGTTCGAGCTCCGGTTCCCGCACCCCGACTGGGTGCCGATGCAGACCCGGCAGTCCGGGCTGGAAGGGACGGGTGAGATCGCGCTGCGTGACCTCGTCCGCGAGAGCCTGCGGATGCGGCCGAGCCGGATCATCGTGGGCGAGGTCCGCTCCGAGGAGTGCCTCGACCTGCTGCTCGCCCTCAACGCGGGGCTTCCGGGCATGTGCACCCTGCACGCCAACAGCGCGCGGGAGGCGCTGGTGAAGATGTGCACCCTGCCGCTGCTCGCTGGCGAGAACATCTCCGCCCGCTTCGTCGTCCCGACCGTCGCCGCTTCCGTCGACCTCGTCGTGCACCTCGGCATCGACCTCGAGGGTGTCCGCCGGGTCAACGAGATCGTGGCGGTGCCGGGCCGGGTCGAGAACGACATCATCGAGACCGAGACGGTGTTCGAGCGGACCCGCGGCGAGCTGGTCGCCACTGGTGGCATGCCGCCGCGGCTGGCGTCGTTCCAGCGGCTCGGCATCGACGTCCACGGCATCCTCGCGGGAGCCCGGTGATGGGCGCGCTCGTCGGGCTGGGGGTGGGCATCGGGCTGCTGCTCGTCTGGTCGGCGTTCGCGATGCCGCGCACCCCGAGGCCGCCGCGCGACCGCACCGGCTGGCTCGCCACCCGCCTCGGTGAGGCCGGCATGAACCACGTGTCCGTCCCGGGCGTCGTGCTCCTCAGCCTCGCGTTGGGTGCCGCGGCGGCGCTGTTGGTCCAGGTCGTGTCGGGGACACCGCCGGTGGCCCTGGCGTTCGGCGCGATGGCCGCGTACCTCCCGTTCGCGGTGGTCGCCGCCCGGGCGCGACGACGGCTGCGCGAGTTCGCCGAGGTGTGGCCCGAAGCCGTCGACAACCTGGCCTCCGCGGTACGCGCGGGCATGTCGCTGCCCGACGCGCTGGCCGCGCTCGCGGTGCGCGGTCCGGAGCCGTTGCGGCCGGCCTTCGACGGGTTCGCCCTCGACTACCAGGTGACGGGCCGGTTCGGGGAGTGCCTCGACCGGTTGAAGGACGAGCTGGCCGACCCGGTCGGCGACCGCGTGGTCGAGGGTCTCCGGATCGCCCGTGAGGTCGGTGGCGGCGAGCTCGGCCGGCTGTTGCGCAACCTGTCGGGCTACCTGCGCGACGACGCCCGCACCCGCTCGGAGATGGAGTCGCGCCAGGCCTGGACCGTCAACGGCGCCCGGCTGGCGGTCGCCGCCCCGTGGCTGGTGCTGCTGATCATGTCCTTCCAGTCCGACGTGATCCATCGCTACGCCTCGCCCGCGGGCGTGGTGGTCCTGGCGGTCGGCGCCTCGCTCTGCGTGGCGGCCTACTGGCTGATGATGCGGATCGGCCGGTTGCCCGTCGAGCGGCGGATCCTGCGGTGAGCCTGACGCTGTGGGGTGCCCTGCTCGGGGCGGTGGCCGCGGGCGGGTTGTTGCTCGTGGTCTCGCGCGTCCTCGTCATCCGCAAGCCCCAGCTGGCCGTGCGCGTGCTGCCGTACGTCCGCGACCTCCCGCAGCTCGGCCGTCCTCCGGCCCTGCGCACTGCGCCCGCAGGGAGCTCGTCGGCGCTGGTGGGCGTCTTCGGACCGTTCCTGCGCTCGACGGCCGAGGGGGTCGAGGCGGTCCTGGGCGGGGCGACGTCCGTCCGCCGCCGACTCGACCGCGCGGGGCTCGACAGGACGGTCCAGGAGCTCCGCGTCGAGCAGGTGGTGTGGGGGCTGGTCGGGTTCGGCGCTGCCGCGGCGTACGCCCTGCTCCGCACGCTCCGCGGCGACGGCGGGGTGCTGTCGTCGGTGCTGCTGTGCGCGATCGGCTTCGCCTCCGGCGTCATCGCCCGCGACAACCACCTGTCGTCCCAGGTCAAGCAGCGGGAGCGGAGGATCCTCGCCGAGTTCCCGACCATCGCCGAGCTGCTGTCGCTGGCGGTGGCGGCGGGCGAGGGGCCGGTCGCCGCGCTCGATCGGGTCTGCCGTCGCAGCCGCGGCGAGCTCTCGGCCGACCTCGGACGGGTGCTGGCCGCCGTGCGGACCGGCGAGCCCGTCGCGCTCGCCTTCGACGACCTGGCCGCCCGCACCGGCGTCCCCGTGGTCGCCCGCTTCGCGCAGGGCGTCGCCGTCGCGGTCGAGCGAGGTACCCCGCTCGCGGACGTCCTGCACGCCCAGGCGGCCGACGTACGCGACGCGTCGCGACGCGAGCTCATCGAGACGGCCGCCCGCAAGGAGGTCTTCATGATGGTGCCGGTCGTCTTCCTGGTGCTCCCCGTGACCGTGCTGTTCGCGTTCTTCCCGGGCGTGATCGGCCTGAGCCTGACCATCCCGTGAAAGGGGAAACCATGAAGGAGCTGTACCTCCTGCTGCTCGTCCGCCCGCTGGCGCGGCGCGACGAGCGGGGCGACGTACCCGGCTGGGTGCTCGTCACCGTGATGACCGCCGGGCTGGTGATGGCGATCTGGGGGCTGGCCGACGACCAGCTCCAGCAGATGCTCAAGGACGCGCTCGACTCGGTGAAGAACTGAGCCGTTGAAACGCGGCTCACGCGGGGCGGCGGTGGTCGACTTCGTGCTCGTCCTGGTCGTGCTGGTGCCGGTGTTCCTCGGCATCCTGCAGCTCGCCCTCGTGCTGCTCGTGCGCAACACCGTCGCGGCCGCCGCGTCCGAGGGAGCCCGGTACGCCGCCACGCTCGACCGCAGTCCCGACGACGGCGCCGCGCGGACCCGCGCCCAGATCCAGGGGGCGCTGGCCGCCAAGTTCGCCGAGGACGTGCGGGCCGGGCCGGTGCTGGTCCACGGCGCTCCAGGCGTGGAGGTGGTCGTCCACGTCGTGGTGCCGGCGCTGGGCATCGGCGGCCCGGCGGTCGAGCTCACCGTGACCGGGCACGCGATCGAGGAGGAACGGTGAGGCGGCGGTCCGAGTCGGGGTCGGCCCTCGTGGAGGTCGTCTGGCTCGGCATCCTCCTGCTGATCCCGATGGTGTGGATCGTGCTGTCGGTGTTCGAGGTGCAGCGGGGCGCGTTCGGGGTCACGGCCGCGGCCCGGGCGGCGGGCCGCGCGTACGCCCTCGCTCCCGACGACGTCTCCGGGGAGCAGCAGGCCACGGCCGCCGCGGCGGTGGCGATGGCCGACCAGGGCCTCGGCGACACCCCGTGGCGGCTCGACGTCTCGTGCGGCGACCTGGCCGACTGCCACGTCGGCGGGGCCGTGATCACCGTGCGGGTCGAGACCCACGTCGCGCTCCCGTTCGTCCCCGACTTCCTGGGCGGCCAGACCGCGTTCGACCTCGACGCCGAGCACGACGTCCCGATCGGGCAGTACCAGGAACCGGGCGAGGCGCCATGAGCCCTCCATCGCGGTCCGAGTCGGGTCAGGCCACGATCCTCATCGTCGGCCTGGCGACGGTGCTGGCGATGGGCGTCGCCGTGGTGACCGACGCGTCGGCGGCGTACCTCCAGCGCCAGGGTCTCGACAACCTCGCCGACGGAGCGGCCCTGGCCGGTGCGGACCTCGGCGCCGCCGGCGACGACGTCTACACCGGCGGCATCGGCGGCATCGGCGGGGACCGCCTCGCCATCACCGAGGCCGAGGCGCGAGCGGCGGTCCAGGCGTACCTCCAGCGTGCGGGTGCCCACACCAAGTACCCCGGGTTGATGGCGTACGTGAACGCCGACCCCGCCTCCCAGACCATCCGAGTACGGCTCACGGCGCCGCTCCACCTACCGCTCAAGGTTCCCGGCGGGCAGGAGTCGGCCATGATCGGCGCCACCGGTGCTGCGGTGGTGGCGGTGGATCCCTGAGGTCCTACAGCGCTTTCACCCACATGTCCCGGACGACCAGCTCCTGGGTCGGGAACCGATCACCGTCGACCGGGCGGAGGAACGGCCCGGAGTCGTCGGCGAAGACGGCGGTCTGGAGGATCGCCGTCCAGGCCGTGTCGAGCACGGCGTCACACGTGGCGGAGGGGAGCTGCTCCCGGCAGGTGTCGACGGCCGTGACCCGGCCGTCGTACAGGTAGGTCAGCGTGACCGCCCGGCCGTCGGGGCCGGTGGTGGTCTCCTTGCGGACGGCCCAGCGGTGGAAGCCGGCCCGGCCGCCGGTGCCCCAGTCCCAGGTGGCGGGCTTGTGGTGCCAGCTCACGTGAGTCGCGTCGGTGCAGGTGGCGTGGGTCGCGGTCTCCGGGAGGTCGGGACGCGAGGAGTACCACTCGAGCACGTCGAGCTCGCCCCACTCGGGGGCGCAGTAGACCTGTTCGAGGTTGACGAGCCACAGGGCGCTACGCGCGCCGGGGGCGTACCGCTCGGGCAGCCGCGCCTCGAAACCCCACTCGAAGTCGGTGGCCGGCACCCGGAAGTCCGCGAGCCGGACCCGGCCGACGGAGTACTGCGCCGGACCGGACTCGCACGGCGCCTCCGAGACAGGGGTGTCCTCGACCACCGGGCCGGACGTGCAGTGCCGCCGTGCGGAGATGACGAGGTCGCCGGCGGCGTCGACGACGACGTTCGAGCCGAGGTAGGCGCCTTGTCGGTGGGTCTCGCAGGCGGCGTCGCCGAGGTACGTCTGGAGGGTGAAGCTCCGCCAGGCGACGACCTCGCCGACGGGCTGGCCGAAGTGGGCGTTGCAGTACTCCTGGGTGGGCGGCGTCGGGGCCGTGACCACCGGGACGTGGGAGGTCGCCGTCGGCGCGGACGCGACCGGGACCACGACGGCGTTGAGCAGCACCGCGACCGCGGGCACGGCGAGCAGCGCGCCCGCCATCGTCCACACCGCCCGTGCCATCAGCCGAGCCTAGATCGCGCGCGAGAGACTGGAGGCGTGATCACCCTCGAGACCGCCCGTACCTTGCGCGAGGCGATGGAGGGGGCCCACGTGCCGTGGACCCCGACGCCGGGGGACCGCTTCCTGGTGCCGGACCGGGACTTCGACGAGCCCTTCATCGTCAGCGAGATGGTGATCGAGGTCCGCGACCTGCCGAGCGGACGACTGATCCGGTTCAACGGCACCACCGAGTGGGCGCTCGACAGCCTGGCCGCCGACGAGGTGCTGTGGATCCCCTGGGAGCACCAGCTCCGGGCCATGCTGGGCGACCGGTTCGCGGCGATGGAGCGGGTGCCGGGCGAGGTCGAGGGGTACGCCGTCGTCCTCACCGATGGTGCCAGGCACGTCGACGTCGACCCCGAGCGGGCGTACGCCCACGCGGTGCTGGCCGTGCTCTGACGAGCTACCAGACGACGTCGTGGACGTCGTCGACCCGCCGCGGCGGCGCGTCCATCGGGACGGCGACCGTCGGCGCGTGCAGGTCCGCAAAGCCCAGTGACAGCAGGGATTCCAGGTCCGCGAGCGAGACCTCGTAGGTCGCGAAGTCGTCGAGGCTGACCGAGAGGCGCAGCGGGTCGACCTCCTGGGCCAGCACGAAGCACCGGGCGCTGAGGGTGCCGTCGAGGACGTAGACGACGAGCTTCCAGAACGCGCCGGGGATCAGCACGTCGCGGTAGACGACGTCGTCGTCGGTGAGCACCGGGCCACCGAACAGCGTCAGCCGGCGGCGCTCGAGCCCGGCCTGCTCGAGCACGGCGTCCTCCAGCAGCCCCCACACGCCGTCGAGCCCCGACTGGTTGAAGTCGTTCATCTGCGGCGCGATGTTGGTGAAGAAGAACGAGTCCTCGTTGGCCGCACGGGCCTCGTCGAGGGTGCCCCACAGCAGGTCCGAGCGCCGCGCGAGGTGCCCGCGGTCGAGGTCGTTGCCCGCGTAGACCTCCTCGCCCGTCTGCGCGTCGGCGGGCAGCCTCGGGTCGAGCCGGAAGTCGTCGGCGCGCGGGATCGAGTCGCCGGGGAACAACGTGAGCCCGTCGATGTTCCACGCCACCCAGCGCGCCAGCCGCCGCGACGCGCTCATCGCCAGGGAGAAGTGCGTGTAGTCCCACTGCGTCGTGCCGTCGACGTCGAGCACGTCGTCGGCGACGGCACCGACCGGCTCCGGCGCAGTGACGAGGGACCCGAGAAACATCGCGTCGTACACCCCCGCAGGCTCGCACACCCCTCTGACAGGGTGGGCGGGTGAGCAGCCCGCACGCCGCCGTCGCCGTCATCGGTGGCTCCGGCTTCTACGAGTTCCTCGACGACGCCACCGACGTGAGCGTGTCGACGCCGTACGGCGAGCCGTCGGCGCCTCTCGCGATCGGCACCGTCGCCGGGCAGCCGGTGGCGTTCCTGCCCCGGCACGGCCGCGACCACGCCTACCCCCCGCACCTGATCAACCACCGCGCCAACCTGTGGGCGCTGCGGTCGGTCGGCGTCCGGCAGGTGCTGGCACCGTGCGCCGTCGGGGGCCTGCTGCCGAGCGTCGCGCCGGGCGACATCGTCGTGCCCGACCAGCTCGTCGACCGGACCAGCGGCCGCGTCCAGACCTACGTCGAGCGCGGCGCGGTGCACGCACCGTTCGCCGACCCGTACTGCGACCGGCTCTCGACCGCCGTGGTCGCCGCGGACGCGGACGTCAAGCGGGGCGGGGCGATGGTGGTGATCGAGGGGCCGAGGTTCTCCACGCGCGCCGAGTCGCAGTCGTACGCCGCGGAGGGCTGGAGCCTGGTGAACATGACCGGCCACCCCGAAGCCGTCCTCGCCCGCGAGATGCGGATGTGCTACTCCGCCGTCGCCCTGGTCACCGACATGGACGCCGGGGTCGAGGCCGGTGCGGGCGTGGGGCAGGCCGAGGTCTTCGCGATGTTCGCCTCGAACATCGAGCGCCTGAAGGGGATTCTCGCCGCCGTGCTCGGCGACCTGCCCTCGCCCGACGGCTGCGCGTGCTCCGCGTGGGCCGACGGCGTCGACCTGACGTACGACATCCCATGAGGGTGCTGCTCACCGGCGCGGCCGGGTTCATCGGGGGCGCGATCCGACGCGAGCTCGACGCCGCCGGCCACGAGGTCGTGCTGGTGGACGTGCTGCTGCCGCAGGCCCACCGCGTCCCTCCCGTGGTCGACGGCCTGCACGTGCTCGACGTCCGCGACGCCGCCGACTGGGCCGACCTGCTCGACGGCATCGACGTGGTCTGCCACCAGGCCGCGCTCGTCGGTGCGGGGACCACGGTCTCCGACCTGCCCGAGTACGCCGCCCACAACGACCTCGGGACCGCCGCGCTGCTGGCCGCGATGTCGGCCCGCGAGGTACGCCGGCTGGTGCTCGCCTCGTCGATGGTCGTCTACGGCGAGGGCCGCTACGTCTGCCCGACGCACGGCGCGGTATCGCCCCCGGCGCGGTCGGTCACGGCCCTGGAGTCCGGCGACTTCGACAACCACTGCCCCACGTGCGGCGAGGCGCTGGGCTGGGAGCTGGTCGACGAGTCCGCGCGGCTCGACCCGCGCAGCTCCTACGCCGCCGGCAAGGTCGCCCAGGAGCACTACACGTCCGCGTGGGCCCGACAGGGCGACGCGGCGGCGATCGCCCTCAGGTACCACAACGTGTACGGGCCCGGGATGCCACGGGACACGCCGTACTCCGGCGTCGCCGCGATCTTCCGCTCGTCGCTCGAGCGCGGGGAGGCGCCGCGGGTCTTCGAGGACGGCGCCCAGATGCGTGACTTCGTGCACGTCGCCGACGTCGCGCGCGCCAACCTCGCCGCGATCGAGGACGTCGGGCGCCGGGACACCGGCGCGATGACGGCGTACAACGTGTGCTCCGGCTCGCCCGTCTCGATCCTCGACGTCGCCCGGATCCTCGCCGGCACCGACCGCGAGCCCGTCGTCACCGGCCAGTACCGCGCCGGCGACGTCCGCCACGTCGTCGCCTCACCGGCCCGAGCCGAGGCCGAGCTGGGCTTCGCCGCTGCGATCACGCCCGAGCAGGGCCTGGCCGAGTTCGCCACGGCACCCCTGCGCGACTGAACCGTCGGGGTCACCACCCCGTCGACAGCAGGTGCTGCACGACGAGGGCCACGACCACCTGGAGGCCGAGGCCCCAGCGTCGCCATCGCTCGGGCAGCAGGGCGCAGCCGACCAGCAGCCACGGCACGAAGGGCAGCCAGATCCGCTCGACCTCCGCGCGGCTCATCTGGGAGAGGTCCGCGACCACCACCATGGCCGTGCCCGCTGCCACGAGCCACCACACGACGCGCGTGGTGGCGGTCGGTCGACGCGCGAGCGTGTGGGCGACGCCGGCGAAGGCGAGGGGTCCGGCGCTGAAGACGAGGGCGGCGAGGTTTCCCCACATCCAGTACTCGGGCGGCCGGTTGTGGGCGACCCCGTCCCAGTAGCGCTCCCGTAGGACGGGCAGCGCCTCCCACCACGCGTACCCGAACGGGACGTACGCGAGCACGACCGCCAGGGCCGCGAGCGCCGCCGGCACGACCGGCCGCCACGAACGCGCGACGACGAGCACCGCGACCGCCAGCAACCCCAGCAGCGGCAGGCCGTAGCTGTTCATCACGCACCAGCCCAGCAGCAGCCCGGCCACGACGGACCACCCGATGCTGCGCCGCACGGCGGCCAGCGCGAGCGCGCACATCCCCCAGGCCGCCCACGCGGCGAACATCGCGTCGGCCGACACGCACTGCCAGATCGCGGCCGGGCCGATCACCAGGAACGGTGCGGCCAGCCGCGCGTGCTGCTCGGCGCCGAGCACCCGCATCGTCAGCAGCACGGCGACGGCCGTCGAGGCCGCGATGAGAGTCACGACGAACCCGGCGGCGAAGCCTCCACCCAGGCCGATCCGGTCCAGGGCGACGAAGAACGTCAGCGCGCCCGGGGGGTGGCCGGCGATGTGCACGGGCCAGTTGTCCGGCTCCGCGGCGTAGGGGATCCGGCTGATGTACTCGTCCAGCGTGGCGGGCAGGTCGGTGGTGGCCCGCGCGGTGATCAGGTACTCGTACGGGTGGTTGAGCACGTCGCCGACGCCGCCGTCGCCGTCCACGAACGCGAGCGCGAGCATCCAGGCCAGCCCACCGGCGTACGCCGCCCCCAGCAGCCGCACCCACGACAGCCTCGTCGCGAGGTCGAGGGCGTAGCGCCACGCCAGCACGCCGATGACCAGCGCAGGGATCGTCCCCCCACCGACGCGCGGGTCCCACTCGGCGTGCAGCGGAGGGAAGTACCGCACGTGGACGTCCCAGTCGAACACCGCCGGGATCGCCATGCCGAGGGCGGCCAGCACCAGCGCAAGGACCAGACCCACCTTCGCCGCGCGCACGGGGCAGACCGTAGCCGTCAGCACTTCGTAAGCCGCAAGGGTGTGCCCGGGCGGTCCTGGCGTCCCTACGTTGGGAGACATGGATGCGGCCTGTGACCTCGTGCTCCCGTGCCGCGACGAAGGTCCGGCCCTCGAGGGGCTGCTGCCGCACGTGCCCGACGCCTATCGCGTGATCGTCGTCGACAACGGCTCGACCGACGACACCGCAGCCGTCGCTCGTCGCCACGGCGCGACGGTCGTGACCGAGAGCCGGCCCGGGTACGGCGCTGCGGTGCACGCGGGTCTGGAGGCGGCCACGGCCGAGTACGTCGCGTTCATGGACGGCGACGGCTCGTTCGACCCGGCCGAGCTCGCGCGGCTGCTGGACGACGTCCGCGACGGCCGCGCCGACCTGGCAGTCGGGCGCCGGCGGCCGGCCACCTCAGGGGTCTGGCCGTGGCACGCACGTGCCGGCAACGCGCTGGTCGTCGCCTGGCTGCGCCACCGGATCTCGCTGCCGGCCCACGACATCGCACCGATGCGCGTCGCCCGCCGGCAGGCCCTCCTGGACCTGGGCGTCCAGGACCGCGCGTTCGGCTACCCCGTCGAGCTGTTGCAGCGGGCCGTGGCGGCGCAGTGGCGTTTCGCCGAGCACGACGTGACCTACCACCCTCGGGCCGAGGGCACCCGCTCCAAGGTCTCCGGCTCGGTGAGCGGCACGCTGCGGACCGCCCGCGACTTCGCGCGGGCCCTTTCGTGACGCGGATCCTGGTCATCGCCAAGGCGCCCGTCCCCGGCCTCGCGAAGACCCGTCTCGGCGCCGAGATCGGCCTCGAGGTCGCGGCCGAGCTCGCGGCCGCCGCGCTGCTCGACACCCTGAAGACCTGCGCGGCCACGGTCGGCGTGGCCGACTGCCGGCTTGCTCTCGAGGGCGACCTGACCACCGCCGTGTACGCCGACCGGCTGGCCGCTGCGCTCGCCGGCTGGACCGTCTTCCCGCAACGCGGCGACGGGCTGGCCGAGCGGCTCGCGTGCTCGCACCTCGACCTGGCCGCCGAGCGGCCGGGCCCCGTCGTGCAGATCTGCATGGACACCCCCCAGGTCGCCGAGGCCGACCTGACCGCGGTCATCGACGGGCTGGGCGAGCACGATGCCGTGCTGGCCGACGCCGAGGACGGCGGCTGGTGGGCACTGGCGCTGGCTGACCCGCGCCGTGGCGAGCACCTCGTCGGGGTCCCGATGTCCACGCCGACCACAGGGGCAGCGACCCGCGCGGCGTTCGAGGCCGCCGGCCTCACCGTCGGGCGGGGGCCGGTGCTGCGCGACGTCGACGTCGTCGACGACGCCGAGTCCGTCGCCGCCGTGTGTGCCGCCGACTCGACCTTCGCCGAGCTCTGGAGGCGGGTCCGTGTCTGACGTGGAGGCCTCGGTCGAGGCGGTGTTCGCCCACGTCTTCCGTGGCCACCCGTGCGTGTTCGCAGGCCCGGACGTGACCCGGCTCGACGTCCCCGCCGACGCGTGGACGGGGACGCTCGACGGCGACGCAGCGGTCCTCGACCTCTGCACCGGGCCGACGCTCGACGTCGGCTGCGGCCCCGGCCGGATGACCCAGCTGCTCGCCGAGCGTGGCGAGATCGTGCTCGGGATCGACGTGGTGCCCGAGGCGATCTGGCAGACGCGCGACCGAGGCGTCTCGGCGATCCTGCGCAACGTCTTCGAGCGGGTGCCGGCCGAGGGCCGGTGGGAGACCGTGCTCCTCGCCGACGGCAACCTCGGCATCGGCGGCGACCCGGTGCGCCTGCTGCGCCGCGTCGGCCAGCTGCTCGCCCCCGGCGGCAGGGTCGTCGCCGACCTGGCGCCCCCGGGCACCGGCCTGCACTCCGGCAGCGTCCGGCTGAGCGCCGGCGGGCTCACCTCGGAGCCGTTCCCGTGGTCGGTCGTCGGTGCCGACGCGATGCTCTCGGTGGCCACGGCCGCCGGCTTCGCCGCCGAGACGCACGACATCGGCGACCGCTGGGTCGGCGTGCTGGTGGGAGCGGGGACATGACCACGCTCAAGACGCCGCCGATCCCCGAGCAGCGGGACTTCCCGTCGCGCCTGCACCATCCCCGGGTCGCGGCCCGCGTCGGGGCGTGGCTCGGCATCTGCTTCCTCGTGGCCTTCGCCACGGGCCTCATCAGCCACCTCGCGCAGCAGCCCGACAGCTGGCTCCCGAGCCGCCCGGTGTGGGGCTACCGCCTGACCCAGGGCGTCCACGTGGCCGCCGGCACCGCGTGCGTGCCGCTCCTGCTGGTCAAGCTCTGGACGGTCTACCCACGCTTCTGGATCCGGCCGCCGAGGCCGTCGCGCGAGCTGCTCCTGCACGTCGCCGAACGCACCTCCGTCGGTGTGCTCGTCGCCGCCGCGATCTTCCAGCTCGCCACCGGGCTGGCCAACGTGACGACCTGGTACCCCTGGTCGTTCTCGTTCCGGTCCACCCACTTCGCCGTGGCCTGGGTGGTGATCGGCGCCCTCGTCGTGCACATCGCCGTCAAGCTGCCCGTCGTGCGCCAGGCCCTCTCCGGGCCCGTCGACGAGGACGAGCCTCCCGGCGACGGCCTCTCGCGCCGCGGCCTCGTGCGCACCGCCGGCATCGCCTCGGCCGCCGCGGTCCTGCTGACGGTCGGCGGCACCGTGCCGTGGCTGCGCAAGGTCTCCGTGTTCAGCGTCCGCTCCGGCGACGGCCCGCAGGACCTCCCGGTCAACAAGAGCGCTCGCGCGGCCGGTGTGACGGCCAGCGCGACCGACCCGGCGTACCGCCTCGACCTCGTGCACGGCGACCAGTCGCTGTCGCTGACCCGTGCCGACCTCCTCGCCATGACGCAGACGGCGGCCGGGCTGCCCATCGCCTGCGTCGAGGGCTGGAGCGCCCACGGCGACTGGAGCGGCGTCCGGCTGCGCGACCTGCTCGACCTGGTCGGCGCGCCGCGCGGGTCCGCGGTCACCGTCTCGTCGCTCCAGGAGCACGGCGCCTTCGCGGTGACGCACCTGCCGTCGCAGTTCGCGGACGACGACCTCACCCTGATCGCGCTGGGCCTCAACGGGGAGACGCTCTCGATCGACCACGGCTACCCCGCCCGGCTGATCGCGCCCAACCGGCCAGGCGTGCTGCAGACCAAGTGGGTCAGCCGGCTGGAGGTCCAGGCATGAGAACGCGACTGCTGCCCCGGATCATGCTGGGCGCCCTCGGGGTCGCAGCCGCGGCGTACGGCGCCTGGCTGCTCCTCCAGGAAGACCTGGCGGACCTCATCGACACCGCCGTCTGGCTGGCCGGTGGCGTGGTCCTGCACGACTTCGTCCTGGTGCCCCTGACCCTGCTGGTCGGGCTGGCTCTCACGCGGCTGCTGCCTGTGAGGTTCCGCGCCCCGGCGGTAGGCGGGCTCGTCGTGCTCGGCACCCTCACGCTGCTGGCGGTGCCCGTGCTGGGAGGCTGGGGCGCGAACGCCGACAACCCGACGATCCTGGACCGCAACTACCCGGCGGGCTGGTTGGTCGTGGCGGTAGTGACGTTCCTCGTCGTCGTGCTGACGATCCTGCTGAGACATGGAGGAGGCCGGGTGGCCCGGGTGCTCGTCGTCGATGACGACCCGACCGTGCGCGAGGTCGTGGTCTCCTACCTGCGCGCGGCCGGTCACCAGGTCGACGAGACCGGCGACGGCGAGTCCGTGGCCGCGCTGGTGCGGGACAACCCGCCCGACCTGGTCGTGCTCGACCTGATGCTGCCGGGGATCGACGGCCTCGAGGTCTGCCGCCGGCTGCGCGCGAGCAGCGACGTCCCGGTGATCATGCTGACCGCGCTCGGCACCGAGACCGACCGGGTCGTCGGCCTCGAGCTGGGCGCCGACGACTACGTGACCAAGCCGTTCAGCCCTCGCGAGCTGGTGCTGCGGGTCGAGTCGGTGCTGCGCCGGGCCGGCGAGCGCACCAAGGCCGAGGAGGGCCGGCTCGAGGACGGGGACCTGGTCGTCGACGTGGGGCGCCACGAGGCGACGTTGGGTGACCGCGTGCTGGCCCTGACCAGTCGTGAGTACGACCTGCTGCAGTTCCTGGTCTCGCACCCCGGCACCGCCTTCTCCCGCGAGGAGCTGCTGCAGCAGGTCTGGGGGTGGTCGTTCGGCGACCAGTCGACGGTGACGGTGCACGTCCGCCGGCTGCGCGAGAAGGTCGAGGTCGACCCGACGATGCCCGAGCGCCTGGTGACCGTCTGGGGCGTCGGCTACCGGTGGGAGGCGCGATGACGCACGACCAGTGGGCGATCATCGGGATCGGCGTCGCCTGGGCGGGCGCGGCCGGCCTGCTGGGCCTGGCGTTCGCGTGGATCGTGCGGCACCGCTCGTTCCGCTGGCAGGTCGGCGTCGTCGCACTCACAGCCGTGCTGGCCGTGGTCAGCGCCGTCGTCGGCACCGCACGAGCGATGTTCCTCTCCGACCACGACCTCGAGGTCGTGCTCTGGGTCGTCACGGTGGCCGGCGTCGTGGCGATGGGCGTCTCGTTCGTCGTCGGCACGGCGTTCGCGCGATGGTCTCGGACCATGCGGGAGGACGCCCGCCGCTTCGGCGAGAGCGGCCGGTTCGAGGCCGGCTCGCGCGGTCCCGTGGAGCTCCAGGAGATCAGCGACGAGCTGGCCGTGACTGCCAGGCGGCTGCAGGAGTCGCGCCTCCGCGAGCAGCGGCTCGAGGAGTCGCGGCGCGAGCTCGTCTCGTGGGTGTCCCACGACCTGCGCTCGCCGTTGGCCGCGATGCGGGCGATGACCGAGGCGCTCGAGGACGGGCTGGCCGACGACCCCGCCCGCTACCACCGCCAGATCCGCGCCGAGGTCGACCGGATGGTGCGCATGGTCGACGACCTCTTCGAGCTCTCCCGCATCCACGCCGGCGTGCTGCCGCTGAACCTCCAGCCGGTCGCGCTGGGCGACGTGGTCAGCGAGGCGCTGGCCGGCGCCGACCCGGTCGCCCGCGCCGGCGGCGTACGCCTCGGCGGACACGTGGACGACGGACTCTTCGTCACTGCCGACCCCGGCGAGCTGTCGCGGGTCGTGTCCAACCTGCTCATCAACGCGATCCGGCACACGCCCGCCGACGGGGTCGTCGAGGTCACCGGCCGGCAGGTGGGCGACGCGATCGAGCTCAGCGTGACCGACGCGTGCGGAGGCATCTCGAGCGAGGACATGGAGCGCGTCTTCGACGTGGCGTGGCAGGGCAGCCCGGCGCGTACGCCGATCCGCGAGCCCGCCGTCGGCCGCGGCGCCGGGCTGGGCCTGGCGATCGTCAAGGGCATCGTGGAGGCCCACCGGGGTCAGGTCGCGGTCGCCAACCAGGAGCCGGGCTGCCGGTTCGTGGTCACCCTCCCGGCCTGAGGTCAGACCGTCGGGAGGATGGTGCCGGGCGTCGGTCCGCGGCCGGCGCGCAGCTTCCGCAGGCCACGGTGCCGGGCGACCCGGACCGCGGTCGCCGACAGGCCCAGGACGGTGGCGGTGGTGGCGACGTCGAGCCCGACGACCTCGAGGCAGGCGACCACCTCTCGCTCCCGCGGGGGCAGCCCGGCCAGCCGCGACCTGATCCACGACATGTCCTCGATCTCGCTGATCGGCTCGGTCGTGGGCGACATGGCGGTGAGGTCGGCGGGGTCCGCTGCCGAGGTCCGGCGGCGCCCGGCGCGGCGGCGGTCGTTGAGGGCCAGCAGGCGAGCGATGCCGAACAGGTAGCCGGCGAAGTCTGCGGAGGAGCCCTCGAAGCCGCCGATCTTGTCCGCGGCCGTCAGCCACGCCTCGGAGGCGAGGTCCTCCGGGGAGACGGCGGCGTCCCCGCCGGTGAGGGTGCGCAGCCAGACCACGAGACGGCCGGCGTGGGCCGCGTACAGCTCCCGCCAGGCTTCCTGGTCACCCGCCTTGGCCCGACGGACCAGGTCATCGTCACGAGCCATGCGCCGCGCCCGTCACGACCCTGACTGCGCAGGTTTGGGGCCGGTCGGCTTGCCGCCGGGCTTGCCGGTCGGCTTGTCCGTGGGCTTGCCGCCGGGATTGCCGGTCGGCTTGTCCGTGGGCTTGCCGCCGGGATTGTCCGTGGGCTGGTCGGTCGGCTTCGGAGGTTTCGTCGGCTTCGGCGGCTTGGTGGGGTGCGGCGGCTTGCTGGGGTGCGGCGGCTTGGTCGGATGCGGTGGCTTGGTGGGGTGCGGCTTCTTGGTGGGGTGGGGCTTCTTCGTCGGGTGGGGCTTCTTGGTGGGGTCTGCGCTCGGGTCGCTGGTCGGGCCACCGGTCGGGCCACCGGTCGGGTCAGCGGTCGGGCCGTCGGTCGGACCTCCGGTCGGGTCCGCGGACGGGCCACCGGTCGGCTTACCGGTCGGCTTCCCCGTTGGTTTCGCCGATGGCTTGCCCGACGGCTTGCCCGAGCCCCCGTGGCCCTTGGGGGAGGCCGGCACCGGCTCGGTCCCCTCGTTCGGGCCAGCGGGTGACTTCTTGTGGTGCGGAGCTGAGTCGTGCCCACCCAACGGGCCGAGCGGTCCGAGAGGTCCGAGAGGTCCGATGACTCCGGCGGCGTACGCGCCGCCGGCCGTGACCACGGCGATACCGCCGGTGGCCACCAGCAGTCGCCACGAGCCCGAACGTCGGGCCCGGGACGCCGATCGGGGCGAGTGCCGCGCCACGTGCGCCAGACGCGCGATGAAGGCGTCGTCCGGGTCGAGGTCGGGGGGCTCGACCCGCATCGAGCGGGTGCCGGTCACGTTTTCTCCGATGGTCAGCAGGCAGTTCGAGCATGCCAGGTGGACAGGGCTTGCGTATCCGTTGTGCCCACTCTGACCAGGTGAAACACGGGGGCCCCGGTCCTGACGGGGGTCAGGGCCGAGGCCACCACTCATACCTGTCGCGCGAGGGGTGTGACGTTACGCCCCCCGGACGATACGTGCCTGTGGTCTGGGCCAGCCAGCCCAGGGCAACGTGATCAGCGCCCAGCCGACGAGCACGATCACGACCTCCGCCAGCACGTACCAGGGCCACGGGCCGAGGTAGTCCAGGACCGTGCCGTCCGACGGCTTGCCGTTGAAGTAGCCGTAGTTGGAGTCGAGCAGCGGGTTGAGACACATCACCACGGCCACCCAGACGAACGTAGGCGAGCGCGACCGCGACGGCCCGTTCGGCGGGTCGGCCCCGCACCACCGGGCCGATAAGGAGGAGGGCGACGACCCCGACCACGAACACGCCGAGGACGACGAGGTGGGAGGGGGAGTACGCCTCGAACATCGCCCAGACAATCCAGCTCGGGTCGTTCGGCTCAGAGAGCGGTGCGCGCGCGGACGACGTACGCCGCCATCGAGCCCTCGACGGGCCCCTCGCCCACCATCCTGGTGGTCACCTCCGCGACCTTCGGGACGATGTCGGCGAGGTCGCCGCGCTCCTGCAGCTGGAACCGCAGCGGCGTGCCGAGGCAGAAGCCCTCGGCCAGCTGGGCGGCCGAGGGTGACCTCCCGACCAGCTCGATCCGCTCCAGCTCCTCGACGGTGAGGCCCCCTGCCTGGACGTCGGCCCTGATCCGCGTCGGGTCGGCGTACCCGTGCGGGATCCGCGCCCCGAAGTCCGGCGGGTTGTCCGGGAGGACCTCGGCCAGGGCGGCGTACACGGCTGCCGGCAGCTCGGAGGTGTCCAGGGTGTCCCACACGTTGAAGAGGAACGACCCGTGCGGCTCCAGCACCCGGCGGACCTCTCGGTACGCACCGATCCGGTTGGGGAAGAACATCACGCCGAACTGGCAGACCACGAGGTCGAAGACGTCGTCGTCGAGGTCGAGGGCCTGGGCGTCGGCGACCCGCCACGTCGGGCCGGGGACGCGGGTAGAGGCGTAGTCGACCATCGGCGGGTTGAGGTCGGTCGCGGTGATCTCGGCATCGGGCAGCGCCTCGACCAGCCCGGCGGTGACGATGCCGGTGCCGGCGGCGATCTCCAGCACCCGGCTGGGGTTCAGCTCTGCCGCGCGGAGAGCGAGCTCGGCGCCGAACGGCGCGAACACCGCGAGACCCAGGCACCGGTCGTAGACCTCGGGCATCGACTCGAGCCAGCTGGTGTCTGCGGTCATGCCCGTCAGTCTGTCGCACGCCCGTGAGCCGTAGCATCCGGACCGTGAACGACTTCCCGTACGCCGACCGGTACGCCGTCAACAGGACGCTCCCCGCGAGCGGGCGGCCGCGTGCCGAGGTGCTGGCCGAGATGCAGGCGATGGCCACCGAGGAGGACGCGTTCTGGGAGACCGGCAAGGTCTCCGGGACGATGTACTGCGGCGACCACGAGCACTACGACTTCCTCGACCGAGGCGTTCGGGATGTTCGCCCACGTCAACGCCCTCCAGCGCGACATGTGCCCGAGCCAGACCAAGTTCGAGGGCGAGGTCATCGCGATGGCCCTCGACCTGATGCACGCCGAGGCGGTGACCGACGGCCCGACCGATGACGAGCCGGCGGGCCTGGTGACCACGGGCGGGACCGGCTCGATCCTGCACGCGCTGCTCGCCTACCGGGAGCACGCCCGCGAGACCCGGGGCGTCACCCGGCCCAACTTCGTGAAGCCCGAGACCGGCCACGCGGCCTTCGACAAGGGCTGTCACCTGTTCGGGATCGAGCTGCGCATCGCCCCGGTCGACCCGGAGACCACGCTGGCAGACGTCGACGCGATGGCCGGACTGATCGACGACCAGACGATCGCGATCATGGGCTCGGCCGGCAACTACGCCTACGGCACCGTCGACCCGATCGCCGAGCTGGCGGAGCTCGCGTCGTCGCGCGGGCGTGGGCATGCACGTGGACGGCTGCCTCGGCGGGTTCATCCTGCCGTTCGGCCAGGAGCTCGGGCTACGACATCCCCGTCTTCGACTTCCGGGTGCCCGGCGTCACCTCGATCTCCGCCGACACCCACAAGTACGGCTACGCGTTCAAGGGCAGCTCGACGCTGCTGTTCCGCGACAAGGCGCTGCGCAAGGCGCAGTACTTCCACCTCCTCGACTGGAGCGGCGGCAAGTACATGTCGCCGGGCATGGAGGGTTCGCGCTCGGGTGGCCTGATCGCGAGCACCTGGGCGTCGATGGTGTCGCTGGGTCGCGAGGGCTACCGCGAGCACGCCCGGGAGATCTTCGAGACCGCGGCCGCGATGATGGACGTCGTCCGCTCCCACCCCGAGCTGCGGATCATGGGCGACGGCACCAGCGGGGCGCCGACGTTCTGCTTCTCCTTCACCTCCGACGACGTTCGAGATCTACCACCTCGTCGACTTCCTGCGGCCCGAAGGGCTGGCGGTTCAACGGCCAGCAGTACCCCAACGCCATCCACATGGCCGTCACCCGGCCGCAGACCCGTGCCGGGGTCGTGGACCGTTCGAGGCCGACCTGGCCGACGCGATCGCGTACGCGAAGGAGCAGGCACGCGGCCGGTGAGGACGCCTTCGCCGGCGCCATCTACGGCGGGGTGGCGGGCGGGCTCGACCAGGCGACCTCGAGACTTCATCGTCGCCGTCATGGACGACATGCTCGACAAGCAACAAGCCCTGCCACCCGCATGAGCGAGACCGCCGGGGACCTGGTCCTCGCCGTCGACCTCGGCACGGGTGGGCCCAAGGTCGGGCTCGTCACGGTGCGCGGCGAGATCGTCTGGTGGGAGCACACACCCGTGCCGACGCACGGCGGACCCGGCGGCGAGCAGACCCAGGACGCCGAGCAGTGGTGGCAGGTGGTCGTGCTCGTCCGTACGCCGTGCCGCGGCGTCCGCCGACCTCTCGCGGGTCGTGGCCGTCAGCGTCACCGGCCAGTGGGCCAGCACGGTCCCGGTCGACGAGGAGGGTCGCCCGGTCGGACCGTGCGTGCTGTGGAGCGACACCCGCGGGGCGCCGTACTCGCGGGCGGCCGTCGGCGGGCCGGTCTCCGGGTACGCGCCGAAGCCGCTGGCCACGTGGCTGCGTCGCAGCGGTGGGATCCCGACGGTCTCGGGCGACGACCCCGTCGGCCACATCCTGTTCCTCCAGCACGAGCGGCCCGAGGTCGTCTCCCGGGCCCGGTGGTTGCTGGAGCCGGTCGACTACCTGACGATGCGGTTCACGGGCGTGCCGGCGGCCAGCCACGCCTCGATGACCGGGGCCTGGCTGACCGACAACCGCTCGCTGGCGACGCTGGCCTACGACGACGTGCTGGTCCGGGCGACCGGGGTGGACGCGTCGCGGCTGCCCCCGCTCGTGGCGACCGGGTCGGTCGTCGGCACGTTGTCGCCGTCGGTGGCCGAGGACCTCGGCCTTCCTCCGACGGCCGTGGCCGTCACCGGCCTGCCCGACCTGCACTCGGCCGCTGTCGGTGCGGGTGCGATCGGGCTGGGCGAGCCGCACGCGTCGATCGGCACCACCGCCTGGATCAGTGCACCGGTGCCGCGCAAGAAGACCGACCTGCTGCGGCATGCAGGCCTCGCGTCCCGGGCCTGGACAACGCGTCGTACCTCCTCGCCAACAACCAGGAGTCCGCCGGCCGCAACCTGCAGTGGTGGCGCGACGTCGGTCGCCCCCGACCTCGGCTACGACGACCTCCTGGCCGAGGCGGCCGCCACCCCTCCGGGGGCCGGCGGGGTGGTGTTCACGCCCTGGCTCACCGGCGAGCGGTCGCCGGTCGACGACCGCAACGCCCGCGCCGGGTTCCACGGGATCGGCGAGAGCACGACGCGGGGGCACCTGACCCGCGCGGTGCTGGAGGGCGTCGCCCTCAACGCCACCTGGCTGCTCGGGGCGGCCGAGAAGTTCGTCGGGTCCCGGCTCGACGACATCCGGCTGGTCGGCGGGGGAGCGCGCTCGGACCTCTGGTGCCAGATCCTGGCCGACACCAGCGACCGCTCGATCGTCCGGGTCACCGACCCCTGGCTGGCCGGTCTCCGCGGAGCGTCCCTGTTCGCGGCCCTGACGCTGGGCGCCGTCGACCGGGCTGAGGTGCGCGGGCTGGTACCCACCGACGAGCCGTTCCGGCCCGACCCTCGGCGCCGCGCCACGTACGACGCGCTGGTCCGGGAGCTGCCGAAGCTCTACGCCGCGCAGAAGGGGTTCTTCCGAAGGAGGAGCGCCAGGACCTGACCGGTAACCTTGACCCTTGTGGCAGGACCCGAGTACGACACCGAGATCAAGCAGCTCCGGGCGACGATGAGCACGATCGGCCAGGTGCTCGACCTCGACGGCATGCGGCGTGAGATCGCCGACCTCGGCGAGCAGGTCGCGGCGCCCGACCTGTGGGACGACCAGGCCAACGCCACGCGCGTCACCGGACGGCTGTCCGGCCTGCAGGGCGAGGTCGACCGGTTCGGCGAGCTCGAGGCGCGGATCGAGGACCTCGGCGCCCTGGTCGAGCTGGGCGTCGAGCTCGACGACGCCGACTCGCTGGCCGAGGCCGAGGCCGAGCTGCCCAAGGTCAAGAAGGCCGTCGAGGCGCTCGAGGTGCGCACGCTGCTCGCCGGCGAGTACGACGTCCGCGAGGCCCTGATCACCATCCGCTCCGGCGCCGGTGGCGTCGACGCCGCGGACTTCGCCGAGATGCTGATGCGGATGTACGTCCGCTGGGCCGAGCAGCACAAGTACCCCGTCGAGGTCTTCGAGACCTCCTACGCGGAGGAGGCCGGCCTCAAGTCGGCGACCTTCGCCGTGCACGCCCCGTACGCCTACGGCACTCTCTCGGTCGAGGCCGGCACCCACCGCCTGGTGCGGATCAGCCCGTTCGACAACCAGGGTCGGCGCCAGACCTCGTTCGCCGCGGTCGAGGTCGTGCCGGTGCTCGAGCAGACCGACGAGATCGACATCCCCGACGAGGACATCCGCGTCGACGTCTACCGCTCCGGCGGTCCGGGTGGGCAGTCGGTCAACACCACCGACTCGGCCGTCCGGCTCACCCACATCCCCACCGGCACGGTCGTCTCCTGCCAGAACGAGAAGTCGCAGCTCCAGAACAAGGCGAGCGCCATGGTCGTCCTCAAGGCCAAGCTGCTCGCGCTGAAGAAGGCCGAGGAGAAGGCGCACCTCGACGGACTCCGCGGCGACGTCCAGGCCAGCTGGGGAGACCAGATGCGCAACTACGTGCTCAACCCGTACCAGATCGTCAAGGACCTGCGGACCGGCTACGAGGTCGGCAACCCGAGCGCCGTCTTCGACGGCGACCTCGACGGCTTCCTCGAGGCCGGCATCCGCTGGCGCCGTGGCGCCGAGCGGGCGGCGGAGAACTAGCAGCCACCGTTCGTAGGTGGAGCAGGACCAGCCTGTCCGGTGGCGGGGGTGTGGTCCGTCGGTCTCGTGACACTTCGCGGACGGCTCTCTGGTTGAGGCGCGAGAGCGCCAGCACCGTCGCTGGTTGAGGTGTGCAAACCACTCGCTGGTTGAGGAGGGCGCGCTAGCGCCCGTCTCGAAACCCCGCGAGCAACCAAGCAGCCGTCGCGGAGTGTGGGGCCTAGGTCACAAATAGGTCACCATCCTCGAAACCCCTGTGGATACTGGGGATTCTCGGCCTCGAGTGTCGGTGGTCGATGCTTGACTTGTCCCATGAGCACGACGGTCCGGGAGCAGTACGAGGTCGGCGACCTCGACCCCGCCGGCGTGCTCGAAGCCGCCGCCGAAGCCGAACAGGCCGAGCGACGCGCCGCGTTCCGCAAGCTCGAGCTCGCCGCGCACTGGGCCGACCTCCACCCCGCCACTGCACGACACCGGTGTCGAGACACCCGGTGGGGCGGCGCTGCTGGCCGACGAGTCGCTGGGCGGCGACGGCACCCCAGCTGGTGGCGGCGTTCACCCCCGAACCGTTCGCGTTGGCGTTGGGCATGTCCCCCTCCGCCGGGGCGCAGCTGATCGCCGACGCCCTCGACCTGCGCCACCGGCTCCCGCTGCTGTGGAAACGCGTCGCGCGGCTTGGAGGTGCCGGCCTGGCAGGCCCGCCGCGTCGCCCGCCAGACCCACCGGTTGTCCAAGGCCGCGGCGATCTGGGTCGACGAACAGCTCGCCGACCGCGGCCTCCTGCGGCCCCGTGATCGTCGACCGGCTCGTCGCCCAGGCCATCGCCACCTACGACCCCGAGGAACCACGAGGACCGGGAGGACGAAGCCCAGGCCGGCTGGGACGTCACCCTCACCCACCCCGAGGCCACCGACTTCCTCGGCACCTCCCACCTCGACGCCACCGGCGACACCCTGGTCCTCAAAGAGCTTCTACGACCACGTCTGCGGCATCGCCCACCAGCTGTACCTCGACGGCGACACCAGCCCGCTCGGAGTCCGCAAGATCAAGGCCCTCGGCATCCTCACCGGCCAACCCACCACCACGGGCAACGCGACGGTCAAGATCTACGCCCGCGTCGAAGGCCGACGACCTCGAGCCCGGAGCCCTCGCCGTCGGCCAGGTCGAGAAGCTCGGCACCGCCACCCTCACCAAGATCCGCGACTGGGTCGGCCACCACCAGGTCGTGGTCCAACCCGTCCTCAACATGGCCCGACGCGACGCCGTCGACTCCCACGACCCACCCACCTGGATGCGCGACCTCGTCCACCTCAGAGACGAACACTGCATCTTCCCCAGATGCCACATCGACGCCAGATCCTGCGACCTCGACCACACCACCCCCTACGACCAGCACGGACCACCCGGCCAAACCAGACCCGACAACCTCGCCGCCCTGTGCCGAAGACACCACCGCGCCAAGACCACCGGCCGCTGGTGGTACCTCCGCACGCCCGACGGCGACTACCACCTGGCACGGCCCCTACGGCACGACCTACCTCGTCACTCACCGAGGCACCCGCCGGCTGCCCTGACCGTGAGCACGGGTCAGGTCAGGATGTTCACGGCTCGGGCCACGATCATGATGGCGATCACCAACGACACCGACGACTGCACGAGCATCACCATCTTCGCCCAGCGCGTGACGGGCAACGTGTCGGTGGGGCTGAGGGCCGTGGAGTTGGTGAAGGCGAGGTAGAGGTAGTCCGGGTACTGCGGCCACCAGTTCGCCGGAGCCAGCTCAGGGGTGGCGTTCTCGGGGAACGCGAATGCCGGAGGCGTCGCCTCACCCAGGGCGCGGGCCGCCGGGCCGCCGCGGTCGAGCAACCAGTACCACAGGCTGAACGCGATCACGTTCGTCACCCACAGAGCACCACCCGTGGCGAGCAGCACGGTGCCGTTGTCGCGGTCCGACCCGTCCAGGATGTCTCGGACGAGCTCGGTCACCCCGGCCAGGTTGTCCACGGTCATCACGACGACCAGTCCCACCGTGACTCGCTTCAGGGCGGGTGAACGGCGGTCCACGCGGCCGGGGTCGCCGATGACGAGGACGACGAGCAGCAGCACCTCGACCGTGGGGAAGAGCACGGTGGGAGACAGCACATGACGATCCGGGAGCGACAGCTGCATCGCGACCGACACGAGCACGGCGGCGGCCATCGGCCAGCGTGTCTCACCCTGGACACGTGGGCGTGCCTGTTCATCAGCCATGCCGGCAACGCTAGGGCCCACAATCGCGTCATGACGACGCGCATCCCGGGCTACGTGCTCACCGACCACGTGGTGGAGGTGCCGCTCGACCATGCGGCTGCGCACGACGGCCGCACGATCGAGGTCTTCGCGCGCGAGGTGGTCGCCGTCGACCGAGAGCACGACGACCTGCCGTGGCTGTTGTTCCTCCAGGGGGGACCGGGCGGCAAGTCCCCGCGTCCAGGGATGGATGACGGCTGGCTGCAGCACGCGACCAAGACGCACCGGGTGCTCTTGCTCGACCAACGCGGCACCGGGCGGAGCACGCCGCTCACCCGGCTCACCGTCGAGGGTTGGTCGGACGCCGAGATCGCGGCGTACCTGCGGCTCATGCGCGCGGACGCCATCGTGCGCGATGCCGAGGTGCTGCGCGAGCGCGTCGCCGGTGGCGGGCGCTGGGAGACGCTCGCCCAGAGCTACGGCGGGTGGGTCACGATGACGTACCTCTCCCTGGCCCCGCACGGCCTCGACGCGTGCTACGTGGTCGGTGGCCTTCCCGGGCTCACGGCCACTGCCGACGACGTGTACGCGCGCACCTACCCACGGGTGGCCGGGAAGAACGCCGAGTTCTACGCCCGCTACCCCGACGACGTGGCGCTGGTGCGCCGGATCGCCGACCACCTGGCGTCCCACGAGGTCCTGCTGCCCGACGGCGACCGGCTGACGACCCAGCGGTTCCGTCGGCTCGGCAGCGGGTTCGGGATGAGCTACGGGTACGACCAGCTGCACTGGCTCCTCGAGGAGGCCTGGCAGGGTGACCGGCTGTCCGACGTCTTCCTCTCCGCCGTGATGGGGCAGACCGGTCACGTCGACGGGCCGCTGTTCCCGCTCCAGGAGTACATCTACGGCCAGCCCGGCTCCGGCGCGAGCGCCTGGGCGGCCGAGCGCGCCATCGCCGAGCACCCGGACTTCGCCGAGGACCACGACCCGCTGCTGTTCACCGGCGAGATGTTCTACCGCTGGATGTTCGAGGAGGTCCGAGCCCTGACGCCGTTCCGGGGCGCAGCCGAGGAGCTGGCGGCGTACGACGACTGGGGGCCGCTCTACGACCTCGACCGGTTGGCCGCCAACGAGGTGCCGGTCTTCGCGGCGGTCTACTTCGACGACATGTACGTCGACTCGGGCCTGCAGCTCGAGACGGCCGGGTACGTCGGGAACGTGCGGGCCTGGGTCACCAACGAGCTCGAGCACGACGGGATCCGCGCCGAGGGTCCCCGTGTCCTGGGTCGCCTGCTGGACATGCGCGCCGGACGCATCTGAGCGACGACGTCCCGGGGATCAGTACCGGGGCCGGTCCAGCCACTTGTGGTCGTCGCGCCACACGAAGAAGAGCGACGCGAAGACCGCGGCGATCGCGGTCAGCACGAACACGGCGACCTGGAGGGCTTCGACGACCACGCCTCCAGTATGCCGTGTCCGATCCCCAGCTAGATCCCGAGCGCCTCGTTGATGCGCGAGGAGGAGTCGGCCTTGCTGTCGCCACCGACGCCCCAGGCCATGGCGATGCCGAGGCGGTCGCAGACCACGGCCTCCGCCTGCGGGACGGCGTCGCGGGCGGGGTCGCGGTCGCCACCGTTGCAGAAGGTCAGCGCGATACCGGGGTAGGCCGCGTGGATGACCTCGAGGGACGCGGCGACGGCGCCGTCCTCGTCGACCGCGACCATGGCGGCGTCGGCGACGCGGAGCGCCTCGACGATGCGGAGCCGGTCGGTCTCGGAGGTGATGATCTTGCCCTTCTTGAGCACCTGCTGCGCGTCGTTGTTCACGATCACCACCAGCGCGTCAGCCAGGCTGCGAGCGTCTTCCATCATGTCGAGATGGCCGATGTGCAGCGGGTTGAAGTAGCCGCTGACGATGGCCGCCCGGCGTACGGGAGCGGGTAGCGGAGGGAGGTCGGTCAACGGTCGACCGTCACATCGCGGTGGGCTCGGGGGAGTCCATGTAGGGGTACTTCAACATGAACGCGTTGAGGGCGTCACCGGAGACGTCGGAGCAGTACTGCCAGACGCCCACCTGGCCGTCGCCGGAGGGGTCCTGGTCGGCGCCGCCGATGGACCAGTGCGTGAACGCGATGTGCTGGCCCTCGGGGAACGACTTGCCGTCGCTCTTGAGCCACGGCACCGCCTTGAACTTGAAGCGGAGGTTGCTGGTGCCCGCGAACTTGTCGGCGATCGCACGCAGCTCGTTCATCTGGTCGCTGTCGTCGGCGACGGTCTCGTCGTACCAGAGGATCGTGTAGCCGTGCTCCAGGTTGTGCACCAGGATGCCGAGCTCCGGCCGGTCACCCTCGGAGTAGAGCTTGCGCTCCATCGGGTCGGGGGTGTTGTAGTGCTCACCGAAGGCCGGGGGAGCGTCGTCGTAGAAGATCGCCTGCCCGTCCGAGACGTGCTGCTGGTTGCCCGTCGCCTTCTTGGTCGTCTCCTTGCCGCACACCGACGCCGGCGCACCGATCTTGTCGATGGCGACGTTGCTGAACTGGCGCAGGTCCCACCAGTTCTTGATCGGGCGGAACGCCGCGAGCGCGACGATCAGCAACGCGATCACCAAGCACACGCCCACGATCGCGAGACCACGACGCTTCTCCGCGCCTCGCTGCTGGGAACGCATCTGCTCCACGACCGCCTGGCGATCGGTCTTGACTTGCTTGGCCACGTGCGAGGTCCTTGACATTCTGGGGAGAGTTGGGCAACGACGGCAGAGTCTACGGAACAGGTCGTGACGGCCGAATTCGCGCGCGGACCGAGCCGGGCGCCCCTGCCTCGACCTCCCAGCCGTGCGCGTACGCCGCCACCCGGACGGCCCAGGACACGTGCGGGTCGTCGGTGGCGAGCTCGAGCGCGTCACCGTCGCGGGTCGGCCGGATCCGCACGAGGGTCTCGAGGGCCGCGGCCAGCTCCTCGGCGGCCGCCGGAGCGCCGAAGACGCGAGCATCGGCCGCGTCGCCCGCGAGGGCGCGCAGCACCGCCTCGCGCGCGCCGTACCCGAAGAAGTCGGCGTCGTCGCTGCGGACGAGAGCCGCGGCGCCGGGGCCGTCGTCGTCGACCGGCAGCACCAGGTCGGACCGGCCGCGAACGACCGCGAACGGCCGGCCGGCCAGCTTGCCCTGGGCCAGCTCGGCGGCGCCAGCGATCTCGTCGGCCACCGCGGGAGCCGTCACGGCCAGCGGGTTGCCGTGGCTGTCGGTCCGGCCGGCGAAGCTCTCGAGGACGCGGAGGCCGGCCGCGCCGATCGCGATGTCGGTCTGCCCCTCGCGCCACGCCCGGCCCGCGGTGTCGGTGACCACCACCCCCAGCACGAGGCCGGTGAGCGCGTGCAGTCGCCGGCGCAGCGCCCGCGCCGAGGCGTCGGGATCGCTGGGAAGCAGCACGACGTGGCCCTGGGCGACGTTCGAGGCGTCCACGCCGGCCGCGGCCAGGGTCAGCCCGTGGCGGGTGCGGACGATCGTCGTCGGCCCGCGCCGGGCCACCACGCGCACCGTCTCGTCGGCGATCGCCTGCTCGCGGCCGCCCTCGCGGACCTGGCCCTCGGCCTTGGCGACGACCTTGCTCGTGACGACCACCACGTCGCCGTCGGCCAGGTCGTCGGAGCCGACCAGACCCAGGAGGACCGCCGCGAGGTCGTCACCGACACCGATCTCGGGGGCGCCATCGGGAGCCCAGACGGAGAGAGTCACGCCACCAGCCCGACCGCGGCGGCGGCCATCGCTGCGGTCGCCTCGAGGTCGGTCATGAGCAGGGGGACTGCCCGGCAGGGCAGACCGGCGTCGTCCACCCGGCGGGCGTCGTCGGTGTCGGCGTCGTCGACCAGCCAGCCGTCGAGGAGGCCACCGTGGTGGCGCGAGCCGTAGTGGAGACCGACGCCGGCGGCGCTGACCTCGACGCCGATGGTGGTGAGGAGCTGCTCGGCCATGCCGCGCAGGTGGTGGCCGCCGACGATCGGGGAGAGGCCCACGACCCGGGCGCGGGTCGCCGCCATCGCCTCGCGGACGCGCGGGACGCCCAGGATGGTGCCGACGGAGACCACCGGGTTGCTGGGCGGGACGATCACCAGGTCGGCGTCGGTGATGGCGTCGATGACGCCGGGCGCGGGCGATGAGTCCTCGAGCCCCACGAAGACCAGCGCCTCGGCGGGTACCTCGGCGCGCAGCTTGACCCAGTACTCCTGGAAGTGCACGACGCGTCGCCCGCTGGCGGCCTCGGGGTCGGTGATGGCGACGTGGGTCTCGACGCGGTCGTCGGTCATCGGCAGCAGGGTCACGCCAGCCCCGTACCGAGGAGCCAGCCACCGGCGGCACAGCGCCTCGGTGACCTGGGAGAGCGGGTACCCCGCGTCGAGCATCTGCGTGCGCACCAGGTGGGTGGCGATGTCGCGGTCACCGAGCCCGAACCAGCTGGGCTCCACGCCGTACGACGCCAGCTCGTCCTTGGCGTGCCACGTCTCGTTGCGGCGTCCCCACCCGCGGTCGTGGTCGATGCCGTCGCCGAGGGTGTACATCACGGTGTCGAGGTCCGGGCAGATCTTCAGCCCGTGCACCCACCAGTCGTCGCCGGTGTTGGCGATCACGGTGACCTCCGCGTCGCCCGCGACCCCCGGGAGGCGGGCGGTCGAGATGCCGTGCAACAGTCCTTGGAGGAACCGAGCACCCCCCACCCCGCCGGACAGCACGGTGATGCGGCGGATGGGTCCCAGCCCGTTGATCGGCCCCGCGCTTGACATGGCGGACAGCCTGCCGCAGGGGGTCGAGCCGGTCTGGACCACCCCCAGGGACGGGGGATCGGGTTTCTGCGTATACCAGACGCGGGCTTGACTTCCGGTGTACGACAGGCATGTAATTCCATCAGTGTTCTTCCGAACAACGGACAAGCTGTCTGGGGCCGAAGAACCGGGTCGAAAGGGCGAGTGCCGTGAGAGAACTGTTTCTCCTCGACGGGGACGCCGAGGACGGTGGCTGGCAGGAGCGCGCATTGTGCGCCCAGACAGACCCCGAGGCGTTCTTCCCCGAAAAAGGCGGTTCCACCCGTGAGGCGAAGAAGGTCTGCCTCACCTGCGAAGTGCGCAACGACTGCCTCGAGTCGGCGCTGATGAAGGACGAGCGCTTCGGCATCTGGGGCGGTCTCTCCGAGCGCGAGCGCAGGAAGCTGAAGAAGAAGGCCGTGTAGCCGTCGACGGGACCGCTCCTCGCCGAATCGGAGGCTGGGGCGGCTCCCGTTAACGTGAACTTCCGTGAATCCGGCCCTGGGAGAGCGCGTCTCCCCTGTGATGGCGCTCGTCGTCAGTCATGACGGCGCCCGGTGGCTGCCCTCGGTGATCGGTGGCCTCCAGGGCCAGCACACCGGTCCCGCTCGCGTGGTCGCGGTCGACACCGGAAGCAAGGACGGTTCGGCCGACCTGCTCGAAGCCGCCTTCGGCGCCGACGCCGTGGTGCGCGCACCGTCGTCGACGTCGTTCCCGGCGGCCGTCCGGCTGGGTCTCGAGGGCGCCGGGGACCTCGAGTGGGTGTGGATCCTCCACGACGACGCGAACCCCGCCCCCGACGCCCTGGCCGCGCTGCTGGCGGCGGCCGAGGCTGACCCCGAGGCCGACGTGCTCGGTCCCAAGCTGCGCGAGTGGCCCTCGCTGCGGCGGCTGCTCGAGGTGGGGGTGACGATCTCCGGTACCGGCCGGCGCGAGACCGGGCTGGAGCGCAGCGAGTACGACCAGGGCCAGCACGACGACGTACGCACCGTGCTGGCGGTCAACACCGCCGGGATGCTCGTGCGCCGCTCGGTGCTCGAGGAGCTCGGCGGCTTCGACGAGCAGCTGGCCGTGTTCGGCAACGACATCGACTTCGGCTGGCGCGCCGCGGCCGCGGGCCACAAGACGGTCGTCGTGCCGGCAGCGGTGGTCTTCCACGTCGAGGCGGCGCACCGCGGGGTACGGCGCACGCCGCTCACCGGCCGCCACACGCACTACCAGGAACGCCGGGCCGCGATGTACACGCTGCTGGCCAACGCTCGGGCGTGGGCGCTGCCGTGGAAGGTGGTCCGGCTCCTGTTCGGGACCCTGCTGCGTGTCCTCGGCTTCCTGCTGGTGCGCTCGGTCGGCCAGGCCTTCGACGAGCTGGCCGCCCTGGTGTCGCTCTACGGAAGCCCCGGTCAGATCCGCGCCGCCCGCCGTGAGCGGAAGAGCCGGCGGCCGGCCCACGAGCACGACGTCCGGGGGCTGCTGGCGCCCTGGTGGCTGCCCTACCGACACGGGCTCGACGTCGTCAGCGACCTCGCGACCGCGCTGACCCTCCAGGCCCAGGACGTCGCCGAACGCCGGCGGGCCGCCGCCGCGGCGGCCGAGGGGGACCACCCGGTCACGCCTCGGCGCGCGACGACCGTCGACGAGGACGACGGCCCGGCGGCCGACACCGGGCTGGTGGCCCGGTTCCTGACCAACCCGGTCGCCCTCGGGCTGGCCGCCTTCGTGCTGCTGGTGTTGTTCGGGGCTCGCGAGGCGATCGGTCCCGTCAGCGGCGGCGGCCTCTCGGCCGCGCCGGCAGGCGCCGGTGCCCTGTGGCAGCTGCAGACCGAGTCGTGGCACGCCCTGGCCCAGGGCACGGCCGTGCCCGCACCGCCCTACGTGCTGCCGCTCGCGATGCTGGCGACCCTGCTCGGCGGCAGCGTGTCCGCGGCCGTGTCGGCGATCCTCCTCGTCGCCGTCCCCGTCGCACTCTGGGGCGCATGGCGGTTCCTGCGGGTCGTCGGGCGCCTGAGCGACGCCGCCGGCGCGCCCCGGTGGCTGTTGGCCGTGGCCTCGTGCACGTACGCATTGGTTCCCGTCACCAGCGGCGCCTGGGGCGACGGCCGGCTGGGGATCGTCGTCGTGACGGCCGCCCTGCCCTGGCTGGGGCATGCGGCCCTCGGCTTCGCCGACCCCGAGCCCGACCGCCGGTGGCGGGCGGCCTGGCGCTCGGGCCTGCTGCTCGGCCTGGTCGCGGCGTTCACGCCGGTCGCCTGGTTCTTCGCCGCGGCGTTGATCGCGGCCATCATCGGTGTCGGCTTCGTGATCGCCCCGGCGGCGATCCGCGACCGCACCGTCTGGGGTCCGCCCGTCACGATGCTGGCGGCCGTGCCGGTGCTGCTCGCGCCGTGGTGGCTGCCGGCCGTCGTCCACGGCTCCGCACGCAGCCTGCTGATCGACACGGGCCGGCTGCCCGCGCCGAACCTGGGCTTCGACGAGCTGCTGGCCGGCCGGCTGCCCGGCGACCTCGGGGCGCCGTGGTGGCTCGGGCTCGCGCTGGTCGTGATGGCCGTGCTGGCGTTGATCCCGTCCCGGACGCGGGTGCCCGTCCTCGTGGTGTGGATCGTGGCGCTGGTCGCGGCCGGGACGGCGGCGGTGCTGGCAGCCGTGCTCCTCGACCTGCCCGTGGGGGAGAGCCGGCCGGGGCTGGGCTTCTTCCTCGTCGTCCTGAAGGGCGCGTTCGTGGTGGCGACCTTCATCGCGATCCACGGCCTGGCCACCCGCGCCCGCCGGACCGGCTCGCCGCTGCGCCGGCTGGCCCCGGTCGCGCTCACCGCGGTCATGGCGATCGTCCCCCTGCTCGGCCTGGCCTGGTTCGTCCTCGAGGGGCCGGGTGAGCTGACCGACGACCGCGACACCGGCATCCCGGCCTACATGGTCCAGGACGCGCTCCGCGGCCCCGCCCACGGCATCCTGGTCATCCGCGGCAGCGTCGAGGACGGCCTCACGTACGCCGTCCGGCGCGGTGACGGCGTCACCACCGGCGAGGACGAGATCCTCGCCGCCACGCCCACCGACGCCGAGTTCGACGAGCTCGTCCAGACGCTGACGTCGCGTCCGCGCGCCGCCGTGGTCGCCCAGCTGGCGGCCGCGGGAGTCCAGTACGTCGTGCTGCCCTCACCCGCCGACGGCTCCGTCGCCGCCGGCCTCGACGCCTCCGGCGGGCTCGACCAGGCGAGCGCCGAGGACCGCTCCACCCGTGCCTGGCAGGTCAGCCGACCGGTCGACGAGGACGCCCTCGACGGCCCGACCTCGTGGTTCCGCGTCGCGCTGCTGGTGCTGCAGGGCGTCGCGATCGTGGTCGTGCTGGTGCTGTGCGCGCCGACGAGCGAGCGGTCGCGGAGCCGCCGGGCGGAGGCGGGGGCATGAGCCGGCAGACACCTCGCGGCCGCCGCGCGGCCCTCCCGCCGCCCGAACGGGTGGCGCGCGGGCTGCGGGCCCGCCTCAACCTGACCGCCGTCCTGGCCGTCCTGCTTCCCGCGCTGACGATCGGGGCCCTGGCCCTGGTGCGGCCCGCGAGCGTGGACGTGGCGACGTACCCGCCCCGCGAGACCGGCCTCAACCTCTCCATGCTGACGTGCCCGAGCGGCCTCGACGACTCGGGCGACGTCTCGGTCGCAAGCGCCACTGGCCTCGCGGGCCAGGTCGAGGTGACCCAGTCCGGTGCCGCGTCCACGACCGAGATCGACGTACCCGCCGACCGTCCGGCGACCGCCGACGCCGGATCGCGCGGCCTGACCGTCCGAGGCGTCGACGACATGGCGCCGGGCCTGCTGGCGTCCCGTCAGGGCCCCGGCCCGGCGGCCGTGTCGTGCCGCGCGCCCGTCTCCGAGCAGTGGTTCACGGGTCTCGGCGCCGCGGCGCGGCACTCGTCGGTCGTCGAGCTGGTCAACCCCGACCCCGGCCCGGCGGTCGCGGACATCACCGTCATCGGTGCGCGCGGCCCCGTGGACGCGCCGTCCTTGCGCGGCATCACCGTGCCCGGCGGGCGGAGCCTGCGCCTGGACCTCGCCCAGGAGATCCCGGTGCGCGGCGAGCTGAGCGCCCACGTCGTCGTCTCGCGCGGCCGCCTCGGTGTGTACGCCGCCGACAGCTTCGACGAGCTGGGCCGGGGTGACGCCGGCACCGACTGGCTCGCCGCCCAGGAGCCGGGCACCGACCTGCTGCTGCTCGGCCTGCCGACCGGGACGGGTACCCGTTCCCTCGTGGTGGCCAACGACGGCGTCGACGAGGCGCGCGTCGTCATCCGGGTGGTCACCAAGGACTCGGCGTTCCAGCCCGAGGGCCTCGACGACGTGACCGTACCTCCCGGCTCGGTCACCCGGGTCCCGCTGAGCGCCATCCTCGGAGCGGCCGTGCGGGACGGCGCGCTCGGGGTCCAGGTCGAGTCCACCCATCCCGTCACCGCCACGCTGAGGTCCTTCGTCGACGGCGACGTCTCGGACTCCGTACCCCTCCCCGAGGTCACCGAGGAGACCCAGGCCATCCTCCCCGAGGGGCGCGCGACCGTGTTGCTCTCCTCCGAGGTCGTCGGCTCGGCCGAGGTGCTGGCCCGGCTGGCGGGAGGCAAGAAGAAGGTGCAGGAGGTCGACCTCGCCCCCGGGCTCACGGTCGCGGTCCGGCTGCCTGAGGGCGCCACCCTGGTCCAGGTGACGCCCGCGGGCGGTGCGCTGCGGGGTGCCGTCGTCAGCCAGGCCGGGGGAGCGGCGGTGGTCGGCCTGCACGACCTGGTGCGCACCGGCCTCGTGCCGGACGTTCGACCTGCGCTGCCGTGAGCCGGTTCGACGCCCATCGGCCTGCGCGGATGCACTGACCTAGCGGGTGAGCGGGTATCGGTACCGGAGTGCCTACGCTGTCGCCATGGAAGCCGATGCCGACACCGCCGCGGCCATTCGTACCCTGGTCGAGCAGGCGTACGAGGCCATGTCGACGCCTGGCGACGGCGTCGCCGAGGTCTTCAGCAGTAGCGACATGACGGTCGCCGGGTCCGGGCAGGGGGAGCTCCTCTACGGACCGGAACAGGTCATCAGCGTCGCGCGCATGATCGCCTCACATGGACTGAGATGGGTTCCCGAGGATGTGAAGGTGTGGTCGCGCGGCGACGTCGCCTGGGCGCAGGTCCTCGGCTACGTCGAGGTCACGGAGGGGGGATCCGTCGCACAGGTTCCGTACTGGACCACGGGGGTCTTCGGTCGCGAAGCAGATGGCTGGCAGTGGTTGTACTGGGGCGGATCGGAGCCTCAGGAGAACCCCAGGGTCTGAGCGTGGGTTCGATCCCCTGTGGACGTCACGCGGACGAGGTCAGAGATCCGTCATCTCGCGGACAGACCGAGGAGCCTGAGCTGTCGCATCGTTTCCCCATGCTCGCTCCGGCCTCCTCCGTGACCGTCCCCGCCGCTGCCTCGCGCTCGGTGTGGCCGAACGTCATCCGCGCCTCCCTCGGCAACCTCGTCGAGTGGTTCGACTGGTTCGTCTACGCGTGGTTCGCGATCTACTTCGCCGGCGCGTTCTTCCCGGCCCACGACGAGACCGCGCAGCTGCTGTCGACCGCGGTCGTCTTCGCGATCGGGTTCCTGATGCGCCCGCTCGGCAGCTGGGTGCTCGGCCTGTACGCCGACCGGCGTGGCCGCCGCGCGGCGCTCACCCTGTCCGTCTCGCTGATGTCCGCCGGCTCGCTGGCCATCGCCCTCAACCCCGGCTACGAGGCCATCGGCATCGCCGCGCCCCTCCTCCTGGTGGCGGCGCGCATCTCCCAGGGGCTCTCGCTCGGTGGCGAGTTCGGCACCAGCGCGTCGTACCTCACCGAGGTCGCCGACCCTGCCCGGCGGAGCTTCTTCGCCAGCTTCCAGTTCGTCTCGATCGTGCTCGGTCAGCTGCTCGCCCTGGCGACGATGATCGTCCTGCAGCACCTCCTGTCCGAGTCCGCCATGAGCGACTGGGGCTGGCGGGTGCCGTTCGCCCTCGGCGCCCTGATCGGCCTGACGGTCTTCTACCTCCGGCGCCGGATGGACGAGTCCGACGACTTCCTCGAGCACCAGCGCGAGCTCGCCGAGATCAAGGCCGGTCGTCGTCCGCGCACCCGGCTCGGGATGACCGCGATCATCCGCGAGTACCCGCGGGGCTTCGCGATCGCCTTCGGCGTGGCCATCGGCGGCGGCGTCGTGTTCTACACCTACACCGGCTACCTGGAGCGCTACCTGGTCAGCGTCCGCGGCTTCGACAAGGACGACGTCTCGCTGATGTCGTTCGCCGCCCTGACGGTCTTCCTCGTGATCCAGCCCGTGGCCGGGTGGCTGGCGGACCGCATCGGTGCCCGCCGGGTCATGAGGATCTTCGCGGTCGGCACCATGGTCACGACGCCGGTCATCTTCGTGGTCGTCGCCCACACCTCGAGCCTCGTGGTCGCCTTCGCCGGCCTGATCGTCGGCCTCGTCTTCCTCGCCTGCTACGGCGGCGCCGCGGCGACCCTGTACGCCGACCAGTTCCCGACCAAGGTCCGGGCGCTGGGGATGGGCATGGCCCACTCGCTGGCCAACGCGATCTTCGGTGGCACGACCGAGATGCTCGCCCTGGCCCTCAGGGAGTCCGGTCACGAGGCGGTCTTCCCCTGGTACATCGTCGCGACCGCCGGGGCGACCCTGCTGGCGGTGGCGTTCGTGCCTCCAGTGGTGCGTTCAGTCGCCCGCGTCGTACCTCGGGTCGACGTCCGCCGGGTCGATGCCCAGCAGCTCGGCCACCTGCTCGACGAGGATGGTCAGGACCAGCGCGTCGAGGTCGGCGCGGGTCTCGCAGCGGTGCTCGATGGGCCGGCGGAAGAGCACGAGACGCGTCGGCTGGCCACCGCTGCCGCGCACTAGCGACGACAGGGGCACGGTCCCCGTCGCCCAGTCGTCCGGGATCTGCGGGGCGTCCTCGACGCCGTACTCGACCAGGCCGAGGCGGTCGGCCCACCGCCGCTCGAGGTCGGCGACGACCTCGAGGACGAGCTCGTCGAACCGTTCCCTCGGGGTGGGCAGCACCGGCTCGCCCGGGCGTTCGGGCAGGATCGCCGGGCCCCGCATGCCGCGGCCACGCCGGTCTCGCGAGCTGCGGTGGGTCACGGCAGCGAGCCTAAGCCCCGGTGCCGATGCCGGGAGGTACGGTCGGCGGCGTGAGTCTGACCCGACGCTGCTCCCGCACCGCGTGCGGCCGGCCGGCGGTCAGCACCCTCACCTACGTCTACGCCGACCAGACGGCCGTCCTCGGCCCGCTCGCGACGTACGCCGAGCCGCACGCCTACGACCTGTGCGAGCTCCACTCGGGGCGGCTCAGCGCCCCGAGGGGCTGGGAGGTCCTGCGGCTCGCACCGGACCCGCGCGCCGGTGGCCCGACCACCGACGACCTGCTCGCCCTGGCCGACGCCGTCCGTGAGGCCGCGCGTCCGGTCCCGGTCGCAGCGGCGCCGCGGGCTCCGGAGCCCGGCCGCGAGGTCGCCCGCAAGGGGCACCTGCGCATGCTCACCACCGACTGACCGCGCCCGGTGCCCGCTGGCCTAGAGTCGCTGGCGTGAGCAGCCTGGATCCCGCGAACGTCCGCTCCATCTTCAAGGCCTACGACGTCCGCGGAGTGGTTCCCGACCAGCTCGACGAGGAGCTCGCCCGTCGCGCCGGTGCCGCTTTCGTCCAGGTCGTGGCCGCGACCACCGTCGTCGTCGGGCACGACATGCGGCCGAGCTCGCCGGGGCTCGCCGACGCGTTCTCCACCGGGGCAGCCCAGGCGGGAGCCGACGTGGTGAACATCGGCCTCGCCTCGACCGACGGTCTCTACTTCGCGTCGGGGCACCTCGGCCACCCGGGGGCGATGTTCACCGCCAGCCACAACCCGGCGCAGTACAACGGGATCAAGCTGTGCCGCGCGGGTGCTCAGCCGGTCGGCATGGAGACGGGCCTCGCCGAGATCCGCGACTCGGTGCTCGCCGACGCGCGGCCGCCTGCGGAGCGTCCCGGCACGGTCACCCAGGTCGACCTGCTCGACGAGTACGTCGCGCACCTGCTCTCCCTGGTCCCCGTCGCGGGCCGTCGCCTCAAGGTGGTCGTCGACGCCGGCAACGGCATGGCGGGCCACACCGCGCCCGCCGTCTTCGACGCCCTCGGCAGCGAGCAGGCCGAGGTCGTGCCGATGTACTTCGAGCTCGACGGCACCTTCCCCAACCACGAGGCCAACCCGATCGACCCGAAGAACATCCGGGACCTGCAGGCGCGCGTCGTGGCCGAGGGGGCGGACATCGGCCTCGCCTTCGACGGGGACGCGGACCGCTGCTTCGTCGTGGACGAGCAGGGCCGCGCCGTCTCGCCGTCCACCCTGACCGCGCTGATCGCGGCGCGCGAGCTGCGGCGGGTCCCGGGAGCGAACGTGATCCACAACCTGATCACCAGCCGCGCGGTTCCGGAGATCGTCACCGAGCTCGGCGGCACGCCCGTCCGGACGCGGGTCGGGCACTCCTACATCAAGGCGACCATGGCCGAGACCGACGCGGTCTTCGGAGGCGAGCACAGCGGTCACTTCTACTTCCGTGACTTCTGGCGCGCCGACTCGGGGATGCTGGCTGCCCTGCACACCCTCGCGGCCCTCGCGGCGACCGACCGCCCCCTCTCCCAGGTCGCCGCCGAGTACGAGAGGTACGTCGTGAGTGGCGAGATCAACTCGACCGTCGACGACCAGGCCGCGATCGTGGCGGACATCGAGGCGGCGTACACCGGGGAGGGGCGCGCGATCGACCACCTCGACGGCCTGACCGTGACGACGGACGACTGGTGGTTCAACGTGCGCCCGTCCAACACCGAACCACTGCTCCGGCTCAACGTCGAGGGCAAGGACACCGCCACCATGGAACGGGTGCGCGACGAGGTCCTCGCCCGCATCAGGAGGGACACATGAACATCGACCCCGCCCTGCGCGAGCTGATCGTCTGCCCGAGCTGCCACGCCTCGTTCGACGAGGTGGGCGAGGAGCTGGTGTGCACGGGGTGCGGTCTGGCCTACCCCGTCCGCGACGGCATCCCCGTCCTGCTCGTCGACGAGGCTCGCAGGCCCGACTGACGGCCGGACCGACTGACATGCCACCGCCCACCTGGTTCGACGAGTCGAGGCTCGACGACGAGTCCACGCTGACCGTTGCCGACCCGTCGCTGCGCCAGCTGGCGGAGTCCGGGGCGCGCGTCCGCCGCGAGGCCGGGGAGGCGGCGTCCGCGCTGTCCGAGGCCGTGGCGCTCGCCCGCGAGCAGGCCCGTCCCCGGGCGGTGGTGGCCGCCGGCCCCGACTCCCGTCTGCTGCGCGCCGCGCTGGAGCCGTGGTGCCCGGTGCCGTTCGTCGCCTGGCCGAACCCGGGTCTGCCCGGCTGGGCCGGTGGGCTCGACCTGGTCGTCGTGCTCGCCCCCGACGGCGGCGACGTGGGCACGGCGTCGGCGGTGTCGGAGGCGGTCCGGCGCGGCTGCCAGGTGGTCGTCGCCGCCCCGCCCCACTCACTCGTCGCCGAGCACGCGGCCGGCCGCTGGAGCACGATCCTGCCCACCACGGCGCGTGACCAGCTGGCCACGGCGGTGCTGGTGCTGGAGTACCTCGACCGCGTCGACCTCGGTCCGCCGGCCGACCACGAACAGGTCGCCGAGGCCCTCGACCGGGTCGCGATGTCGTGCTCACCGCACCGCGACATCGCGGTCAACCCCGCCAAGATCCTGGCGATCGCCCTGGCCGACGCCAACCCCGTGGTCTGGGGCGGCTCGGTGCTCGCGGCCCGAGCCGCGCGGCGCGTGGCCGAGTCGATCCGCCGGGCGAGCGGCCGGACGGCCATCGCCGGCGACGCCGAGCACCTCCTGCCGGTCATCGAGAGGGTGGCGCCGCGCAACGTCTTCGACGACCCGTTCAGCGACGAGCCCGGCGACCTGCGCCCCGTCCTCGTCGTGCTCGACGACGGGGCCGACGACCCGATGGTCCGCGAGCAGCGCGGCCGGCTCCAGGCGGCGGCCTCCGCGCACGGCGTACGCATCGAGACCGTCGACGCGGACGCCACGTCGGAGGTCGCGCGGTACGCCTCGCTCCTGCTGAGCGGCCGCTACGCGGCGGAGTACCTCGCGATCGGGCTGGTCGACGACTGACGGTCTGTTACTAGGCTGTTCGCGTGACCCCGACCCCCCAGGCCCCATCATGAGCGGCGGCCTGTTCGCGCTGCTCGACGACGTGGCTGCGCTGGCCAAGCTGGCGGCCGCGTCGGTGGACGACGTCGGCGCCGCGGCCGGCCGGGCGAGCGCCAAGGCGGCGGGCGTGGTCGTCGACGACACCGCCGTCACCCCGCAGTACGTCGCCGGGGTCGCCGCCAAGCGCGAGCTGCCGATCATCAAGAAGATCGCGATCGGCTCGCTGCGCAACAAGATCCTGTTCATCCTGCCGGCGGCCCTGGTCCTCAGCGAGTTCCTGCCGTGGCTGCTCACCCCGCTGCTGATGCTCGGCGGCACCTACCTCTGCTACGAGGGGGCGGAGAAGGTCTACGAGAAGCTCGCCGGACACCACGGGCCCGAGGAGACGCCGCAGGAGCAGTTCGGACCCGAGCACGAAGGTCCGATGGTGGCGGGGGCGATCCGCACCGACTTCATCCTCTCCGCCGAGATCATGGTGATCGCCCTCAACGAGGTGGCCGACGAGCCGTTCCTCTCCCGCGCGATCATCCTGCTCGTCGTCGCCGTCGCCATCACGATCCTGGTCTACGGCGTCGTGGCCGCGATCGTGAAGATGGACGACGTCGGCCTCCACCTCACCCAGCGGACCTCCACGCTCGCCCAGCGGATCGGGCACACCATGGTGCGCGCGATGCCGGGGCTGCTCAACGTCATCTCCGTCGTCGGCACGGCCGCCATGCTCTGGGTCGGCGGTCACATCATCCTCGTCGGCGTCGACGACCTCGGCTGGCACTGGCCCTACGACCTCGTCCACCACTGGGAGGAGGACATCGAGCACGCCGTCGGCGGCATCGGGTCCGCCGTCGCGTGGCTGGCCAACACCTTCGCCTCGCTGGTCATCGGCGTGGTCTGGGGCTTCGTGGTGCTGGGCGTGATGCACGTGCTGCCGTTCCGCAAGAAGGTCGTCGCGGCCCACTGATCGACCTGGGCGGACCGGTCCTCGAGGATTCTGCGGATCGTGATTTGCGGGCTTAGCCTGGTCGCGTTCCGGGCCGCCCGACTCGCGTAAGGATCGCTCTCATGGACTTCAAGGTCGCCGACATCTCCCTTGCTGACTTCGGTCGCACCGAGATCAAGCTCGCCGAGCACGAGATGCCCGGCCTGATGGCGATGCGGGAGCGCTACGGCAACGAGAAGCCGCTCGCCGGCGCACGCATCGCGGGTTCGCTGCACATGACCATCCAGACCGCGGTCCTCATCGAGACCCTGGTGGCGCTGGGCGCCGAGGTCCGCTGGGCCTCCTGCAACATCTTCTCCACCCAGGACCACGCGGCCGCTGCCGTCGCGGTCGGGCCCGAGGGCACCGTCGACGCCCCGGCCGGCGTCCCGGTCTTCGCCTGGAAGGGCGAGTCGCTGGAGGAGTACTGGTGGTGCACCCAGCAGATCCTCATCTGGCCCGGCGGCAAGTTCGCCAACATGATCCTCGACGACGGTGGCGACGCCACCCTGCTCGTCCACCTCGGCCTCGACGCCGAGAAGACCGGCGTGGCACCCGACCCGGCCTCGGCCACCAGCCACGAGCAGCAGATCATCTTCCAGGTCCTCAACGACTCCCTGGCCGAGAGCACCGACCGGTGGACCAAGATCTCGGCCGAGATCAAGGGCGTCACCGAGGAGACCACCACGGGCGTGCACCGCCTCTACGACATGATGCGCGAGGGCTCGCTGCTCTTCCCCGCGATCAACGTCAACGACTCGGTCACCAAGTCCAAGTTCGACAACAAGTACGGCTGCCGCCACTCCCTGATCGACGGCATCAACCGGGCCACCGACGTGCTGATCGGCGGCAAGGTCGCGGTCGTCTGCGGCTACGGCGACGTGGGCAAGGGCTGCGCCGAGTCGCTGCGCGGCCAGGGCGCCCGGGTCATCGTCACCGAGATCGACCCGATCTGCGCGCTGCAGGCCGCCATGGACGGCTACCAGGTCGCGCGCCTCGACGACGTGCTCGACGTCGCGGACATCATCATCACGGCCACCGGCAACAAGGACGTCGTCACCGTCGCCCAGATGGCCCGGATGAAGCACAACGCGATCCTGGGCAACATCGGCCACTTCGACAACGAGATCGACATGGCCGGCCTGGAGAAGTACGACGGTGTCGTGCGCCACACCGTGAAGCCCCAGGTGGACCTGTGGACGTTCCCGGAGGGCAACGCGATCATCGTGCTGTCCGAGGGTCGCCTGATGAACCTCGGCAACGCGACCGGCCACCCGAGCTTCGTGATGTCGAACTCCTTCACCAACCAGGTGCTGGCCCAGATCGAGCTGTTCACCAAGCCCGAGCAGTACCCCGTCGGCGTCTACGTGCTGCCCAAGCACCTCGACGAAGAGGTCGCGCGACTGCACCTCGGGAGCCTCGGCGTGCAGCTCACCGAGCTCTCCGACGCGCAGGCGTCCTACCTCGGCGTGTCCGTGCAGGGCCCCTACAAGCCGGAGCAGTACCGGTACTGACGCGCGGTTCTTCCTTTTTACTCAGGTGACGCTGGCAAGATTGGTGGCATGACCAACGGCACCGACATCGGGTCCAAGGGACGCGTGCTCGTCGTCGACGACGACGCCTCCCTCGCCGAGATGTTGATGATCGTGCTGCGGCAGGAGGGTTTCGAGGGTCGGATCTGCCCGCGCGGCGACCTGGCGCTCGAGGCCTTCCACGACTTCCGGCCCGACCTGGTGCTCCTCGACGTGATGCTGCCCGGCAAGGACGGCATCGACGTCTGCAAGGAGATCCGGGCCGAGTCGGGCGTGCCGATCGTGATGCTCACGGCCAAGGGCGACACCGTCGACGTGGTCGTGGGCCTCGAGACCGGGGCCGACGACTACGTCGTCAAGCCGTTCAAGCCGAAGGAGCTCGTCGCCCGGATCCGGGCCCGGGTCCGCCGCTTCGACACCTCCGACCACGAGGCGCTCAACATCGGGGACCTGGCGATCGACGTCGCCGGTCACTCCGTCACCCGCGGCGGCGGGCAGATCAACCTGACGCCGCTCGAGTTCGACCTCCTCGTCTGCCTGGCCCGCAAGCCGTGGCAGGTGTTCACCCGCGAGGTCCTGCTCGAGCAGGTCTGGGGCTACCGCCACGCCGCCGACACCCGCCTCGTCAACGTGCACGTCCAGCGGCTGCGCTCCAAGGTCGAGCACGACCCGGAGAACCCCGAGATCGTCGTGACGGTCCGTGGCGTCGGCTACAAGGCCGGGGTCTCGTAACCCGCAAGGGGCGAGGCGATGGCAGGCTCCACCTTCCGTTCCGAGATCCGGCGCGCACTGACCTTCTGGCGCCGGTCGATCCAGGCACGCGTGGTGGCGAGCATCGTGGTGCTCTCGGCCGTGGTCGTCTCCGCCGTGGGCTGGGTGCTGCTCCAGCAGACCCAGAAGGGTCTGCTCGACCACCGGGTCGACGCCGTGCTGGTCGAGGTGAACACCGCCGTGGCCGAGGCGAACAGGCAGCTCGACGGCGCCCTGACCAGCAGCGACCCCAACGAGCAGCAGACCGCCCTGGGCAACCTGCTCGTCAAGCGGGGCGGCTCGCGGGGCTTCCAGGTGGTGCTGATCGGGCCGGTCGGTGCGGTCCCCACCATCGACGAGGGTGCGCCGATCCTGACCCGCGGCCTGGACACGTCCAGCGTTCCCGTGACGCTCGAGCAGCACTTCGGCGAGGTGGCCACCACCGCCTGGACCTACACCAGCATCCGCGCCGACGGCGAGCCGACGGTGCCGGGCATCGTCGTCGGCTCCCAGCTGCAGCTCCCGGCGGACGGCGGCCTCTACACCGCGTACTTCCTGTTCCCGCTCGACGAGGAGCAGGAGACCCTGGCGCTCGTCACCCGCGCGATGGTGACCGCGGCGGCGCTGCTGCTGGTCCTGGTGGCCGGTCTCACCTGGCTGGTGACCCGCCAGGTCGTGACGCCCGTGCGGATGGCGCGCCGGGTCGCGGAGAGGCTGGCTGCGGGGCAGCTGCAGGAGCGCCTCCAGGTCAAGGGTGAGGACGACCTGGCGCGGCTGGCGACCTCGTTCAACCAGATGGCGAGCAACCTGCAGCGTCAGATCCGCCAGCTCGAGGAGCTGAGCCGGGTCCAGCAGCAGTTCGTCTCCGACGTCTCCCACGAGCTCCGGACGCCGCTGACCACCGTCCGGATGGCCGGCGACGTGCTGCACGACGCCCGCCGCTCCTTCGACCCGGCGACGTCGCGTGCGGCCGAGCTGCTGCAGAAGGAGCTCGACCGGTTCGAGACTCTGCTGGTCGACCTGCTCGAGATCAGCCGCTTCGACGCCGGTGCCGCCGTGCTCGACCTCGACGAGGTCAACCTGGTCGACGTCGCGCACCGGGTCGTCGACCAGACCCGGGCGCTGGCGGACCAGCGGAACACCCGCGTGATGGTCGACGCCCCCGACCATGCGTGCCTGGCCGAGGCCGACGTACGACGGGTGGAGCGGATCGTGCGCAACCTGGTCACCAACGCCATCGACCACGCCGAGACGCACGATGTCGTCGTCCATGTCGCCGGCGACGACCAGGCGGCGGCGATCGCGGTCCGCGACCACGGTGTCGGCCTGCGCCCCGGTGAGTCGGCGATGGTCTTCAACCGCTTCTGGCGGGCCGACCCCGCCCGCGCGCGTACCAGCGGGGGCACCGGCCTCGGTCTCTCCATCTCCCTCGAGGACACCCACCTCCACGGCGGGTGGCTGCAGGCGTGGGGTCGGCTCGGCGAGGGATCCCAGTTCCGGCTGACCCTGCCGCGGAGGGCCGGCATGCCGCTGCGCCAGAGCCCGCTCCCGCTCGTCCCGATGGACGCTCGCGAGGTGATGGCATGAGACGCGCCTTCTTCTTGGTCGCCACCCTGCTGACGACGCTGCTGGCCACGACCGCCTGCGTCGGGGTGCCGGACACCGGACCGGTCGTCTCGGCCGACGACCAGGTACGCACCCAACCCGAGGCCGACGTGGAGCGCAGGGCCCAGCGGCCCCAGGAGGGCCAGTCGGCCCAGGAGGTCGTGACCGCGTTCCTGCAGGCGATGACGGCGTACCCCGTGCGCACCGACGTGGCCCGCCAGTTCCTGGCCACCGACGCCCGCGCCGGGTGGGACCCGTTGCAGAAGGTCATCACCTACGAGGGCCGCGGCAGCACCACGGGCAGCAGCGAGGTCAAGGTCGACCTGCTCGGGGCGCACTGGATCGACAGCCGCGGGAACTGGCGCGGCCAGCGCGAGGCCGGCGACATCCGGCTCCGCTTCCCGATCGTCCAGGAGGGCGACGCGTTCCGCATCGCCCGCGCGCCGAACGCGTTGATCGTCCCGGACGACTGGTTCCAGGACCGCTATGCGCCGGCGTCCATCTACTACCTCGACCCGACCGCCCGGATCCTGGTGCCCGAACCGGTGTTCGTGCCGACCGACCAGGTCGCCGCCGCCCTCGTGGATCGCCTCCTCGACGAGCCGAGCCCGGCGCTGAAGGACGTGGTCCGGTCGTTCGTGCCCCCGGGCCTGACCCTGGGTCTGTCCGTGCCGGTCAGCGACGAGGGAGTCGCGACGATCACCCTCGAGGGCGAGCCGGGTCCGCTCACGCCAGAGGCCTCGAAGCTGATGGTCTACCAGTTCGCGTGGACCCTGCGGCAGGACGAACGCGTCACCACCTTCAGCATCACCATCGGCGACCAGCCGGTGACCATGGAGGGCGGCACGTCGCTGTTCAGCGTCGAGCTCGGCTCCGAGTACGCGCCGTACGACGTGCAGGCGAGCTCGTTGCTGTTCCGGCTGCGCGACGGCCTGCTCGAGTCCGGGGACTCGCTCACCAGTGCCCCCGTCGACGGCCCGCTCGGCCAGACGCAGTACGGCGTCGACCAGGTGTCGGTCAGCCTCACGGCCGGCCTGGCGGCGTCCATCTCGGGCGGCGGCACGGCGCTCTCGCTCAGCTCGGTCAACGACCAGACGCACCCCGTGACCCAGGTGCTCAGCGAGGCCACCCGCCTGCTGACGCCGGCCTGGGACTTCGCCGACCGCTTGTGGGTGGTGGACCAGACGGCCGACGGAGCCAGCGTCAGCGTGATCGACACGGGCCGCGACGAGAACCGCGCCATCCAGGTCGACGTCCCCGGCATCTCCGGCGAGCGGATCCGCACCTTCCTGATCTCGCGGGACGGCACCCGGCTGGTGGCCGTGGTCAAGGGCAAGCAGGCCGACACCCTGCGCATCAGCCGGATCCGCTACGACGCCCTGGGCCGGCACCCCGAGGCGACCAGGTCGCGCAACCTGCCGTGGAGCGCCGAGGACGTCCAGCACATCCGCGACATCGGCTGGCGCTCGGTGACCAACATCGGCGTGCTCTACCAGCTCACCCGGGACGCCGCCCAGGTCGCCTCGGTCCCGGTCGACGGTTCGTCGCTCCAGACCAGCCGCGTGGGGCTGCTCGACAGGGGCCTGGCCCTCGTCGCCTCACCCGCGCCCAACGAGACCCTCTACATCCGCACCCCCGACGGTCTCGCCGACCCCACCGGCGCCGAGGGCGGCACCGCCCCGCTGCCGCCCGACGTGTCGTCGATCGGCTACCCGGGCTGAGGTCCGTCCACAGGCAGGCCCGACCCGGTGGAGCGAGAACGCGTCACCTGCTGCGATCGACGGGTGCGCCGTGACCTGCTGGACCGCCTGACGGACGCCGCCGTCGACCTGCTGCTCGGCTCGCGCTGCGTCGGCTGCGATCTTCCCGGGCGGCTGGTCTGCCCGGGCTGCGCGACGACCCTCGGCGAACCCGCGTGGCCGGCGTGGCCCAGCCCGACGCCGGGTGGTCTCGTGGCTCCGTGGACGGCCGCCGAGTACGCCGACGTGGCGCGCGCCCTGGTCCTCGGGCACAAGGAGCGCGCCATGCACGGGCTGCGGGGGCCGCTGTCGGACCTGTTGGCCCGAGCCGTCCGCGCGGCCGTCGGCGACGCCGACACCAACGGCCTGCCGGTGGTGCTGACCCCCGTGCCGTCGCGGCCGGCCACCGTCCGGGCGCGCGGCCACGACCCGACCTGGACGATCACCCGCGGGGCCGCAGCCCGGCTGCGGCGAGCGGGACACGACGTGCACGCCGTGCGCCTGCTCCGGCAGCGCGTCCGGGTCGACGACCAGGCCGGGCTCGACGCGGCGGCCCGGGCGGCCAACCTGGCGGGCTCGATGGCCTGCCCGAGCGGGGCTCTGCGACGCCTGGCCACGCGCACACCGGAGGCCCTGGTGGTGGTCTGCGACGACGTGCTGACCACCGGTGCGACTGCTCGGGAGGCGCAGCGGGCGCTGGAGGCGAGCGGGCTGACCGTGCTCGCCGTCGCGACCGCGGCGGCGACGCGGAAGCGGATTCGGACCGGGGTTTCGTGGTGACCAGTCATGGCCTACCGTCGCTGTATGGAGTCCGTCCGGGTCCGTGGTTGCACCGCCCGGCCAAAGAGATGTCTGGCCGGACGGCTAGCCGAAGCCAGTCGCAGGCGAAACGGCCCACGTAAGACCGTGCTCCGGAGCCATTTCGGTGCCGGTCGATCACGGTGCGGCTTAGAGGTAAGTCCTGCCTCGTCCCCGTCATCAGACATGACGGACGACGGGAGAAGGGCAGTAGTGGCAAAGACACAGTCTGGCAAGCCGCGAACCCCTCAGCAGGCGGTTGTGGGGTCGAAGACCAGGTCGGCCGGACGGGCTCCATCCCATCCCCCATCGATATCTGGAGGTATCCATGGACGTGGTCGTCACCGGCCGACACTGTGAGCTCTCTGACCGCTTTCGCGGTCACGTCACCGAGAAGCTCTCACGGCTCGAGAAGCACGACCATCGGATCATCCGCGTCCAGGTGGAGGTCGAGCAGGAACGCAACCCGCGCCAGGCCGACCGCGCCGTGCGCGTCGAGCTGACCGCGTTCTCCAAGGGTCCGGTGATCCGGGCCGAGGCCGCCGCCGAGGACAAGATGGGCGCCCTCGACCTGGCGCTCGACAAGATGGCGGCCCAGATGCGCCGGGCCGCCGACCGCCGTCGCGAGCACAAGCACAAGCACGACCGGGTCGCCGACCTGCTCGACGCCGGCCTCGACGCCGGGCCGGCCGCGGACGAGTCCGTCGACACCGTGCGGCAGGTCGGTCCCATCACCGTGACCGGTGAGGGCCCGCTCGTGGTCCGCGAGAAGACGCACGCGGCGACCGCGATGACGCTCGACCAGGCGTTGTACGAGATGGAGCTGGTCGGCCACGACTTCTACCTCTACGTCGACAAGGACACCGAGCGGCCGTGCGTGGTCTACCGCCGACGCGGCTACGACTACGGAGTCATCTCCTTGGACCTCAAGGAGTAGCCCACCTCACCCATGGGGCACCCTTGGCGACACCGCCCGTTCGGGCTATGGACCCCTAGTGCTCGAGGTTGGCGAACCCCGCCCCGGCATGGCCCAGTCATGTCATGATGCCGTGGTGTCAGTGACCAACGAGCCGGCGACCCCCGAGCCGACGCGAGTCCTTGTCGTGGACGACCAGGAGCTGTTCCGCCGAGGCCTCACCATGCTGCTCGCGGCCGAGGACGGCATCGAGGTGGTCGGCGAGGCCGGTGACGGCATCGAGGGCGTCGCCCTGGCCACCCGGACCGCCCCGGACGTGGTGCTGCTCGACGTCCGGATGCCCAAGCGCTCCGGCATCGAGGCCTGCCAGGAGATCAAGGAGGCCGTGCCGGCCGCCAAGATCATCATGCTCACCTCCTCCGACGAGGAGGCCGACCTGTACGAGGCGGTGAAGAGCGGCGCCTCGGGTTACCTGCTCAAGGACTCCTCCATCGACGAGGTCGCCCAGGCCATCCGTGTGGTCGCCGACGGGCAGTCGCTGATCAGCCCGTCGATGGCCGTCAAGCTCATCGACGAGTTCAAGCAGATGTCGCGCCCCGACCGCTCCGCCGTCCCGGGCCTGCGCCTGACCGAGCGCGAGCTCGAGGTGCTGCGCCTGGTCGCCAAGGGCATGAACAACCGCGAGATCGCCAAGCAGCTGTTCATCAGCGAGAACACCGTCAAGAACCACGTGCGCAACCTCCTCGAGAAGCTCCAGCTCCACTCGCGCATGGAGGCCGTCATGTACGCCGTCCGCGAGAAGCTGCTGGACCTGCCCTGACCGCGAGTCGGCGTATCTGCAGCCCAGATCCACGCCGAGTCGGCGTATCTGCAGGTCTCAGGATCGTCGAGTCGGCGCCACTGCGGATGAGCGAACTGCAAACGTGCCGACTCGCGCCGCTTTCGGCCTGCAGATACGCCGACTCGGCGGGCCTTCGGCCTGCAGATGCGCCGACTCGCGGTGTCGGTGGGGGCCGTTAGCCTCGCGCTCGTGGTGACCACGCTCTCCCAGTCGCAGGCCCGGCGGATCGCGCTGGCCGCGCAGGGGTTCCTGGACAGGCCGCACGACCAGCCGACCATGCGGACCCTGGCCCGCACGGTCGAGCGGACCGGCGTGCTCCAGGTCGACTCGGTCAACGTGCTGCAGCGGGCCCACTTCATGCCGCTGTACTCACGGATGGGGTCCTACGACGTCGACCTGCTGGCGCGAGCCCAGACGATGACCGGCGCACGCAAGCCGCGCCGCCTGGTCGAGTACTGGGCCCACGTCCAGGCCCTGATGCCCGTCGAGCTCTGGCCGGTGATGCAGCACCGGATGGACTCCTACCGCAACCAGAAGCACAAGTGGTGGGGGAGCGAGGTCAGCCAGGAGCTGGTCACCAACCTGCTGGCCGAGATCGCCGACCGCGGAGCCTGCACCGCCCGTGACCTGGACGACGGGCTGCCGCGCTCCAAGGAGAACTGGGGCTGGAACTGGTCGGCCACCAAGCGGGCGCTCGACTACCTCTACATGACCGGCGAGGTCGCGATCGCGGGGCGCAACAGCCAGTTCGAGGTCCGCTACGACCTGCCCGAGCGGGTGCTGCCGGCCGATGTGCTGGCGGCCCCGACGCCGAGCCTCGAGGAGGCCAACCTCGAGCTCGTCCGTCGGGCGGCGAGGTCGCACGGCGTGGCCACGGCCCGGTGCCTGGCCGACTACTACCGGATGCGGCTCACGTCGATCGATGGCGACCGGGCCGCCATGGGCGCCATCGAGGACCTCGTCGAGGCGGGCGAGCTGGAGCCGGTGCGCATCCAGGGCTGGAACCGGCCGGCGTACCTCCACCGCGATGCCCGCCGACCACGCCGGGTCGACGCCCGGGCGCTGCTGAGCCCGTTCGACCCGGTCTGCTGGCTGCGTGAGCGGACCGAGAAGCTGTTCGACTTCCACTACCGGATCGAGATCTACACCCCCGCGGCGCAGCGGCAGTTCGGCTACTACGTACTGCCGTTCCTGCTCGGCGAGGAGATCGTCGGCCGCGTCGACCTCAAGGCCGACCGGCAGTCGGGACGGCTGGTCGTGAAGGCGGCGTACGCCGAGCCGCACGCACCCCTGGAGACCGCCGAGGAGCTGTCCGCCGAGCTGGTCCGGCTGGCCGGCTGGCTCGGGATGGACGAGCTCACGGTCGAGCCGCGCGGTGACCTGGCTCCGCTGCTCCGTCCCTGAGCACGTCCTCGATCACGTCCGCCGCGTTGATGGCACCCGGCATCGCCCGGATGGCTGCCCCGAGGCGGGCGGCCGCAGCCCGGTGCGGCCCGTCGGCCAGCAGCCCGGCGATCACCGGCGCCAGCTCGTCGGCCGAGGCCTTCTTCGCCACCATGCGGCCCGCGCCGGCCTGCTCGACCGACCGGCCGACCATGGGCTGGTCGACGAAGGGGTGCATCGGCATCACCACCACCGGCAGGTCGTGGGCGAGCGCGCGCATCGTCGTGCCGTGACCGCCGTGCGTGACCACGAGCGAGACCCGGGGCATCAGCTCGCCGTGCGGCACGACGGCATGGAGCTCGTGGTTGGCGGCCGTGCGCAGCCGCGCGTGGTCGACGTGGGGGCCGGTGGTCACCACGATGCGGGCGTCGAGCGTCGCCGTCGCGTCGAGCAGGCGCTGGAGGCAGTCGGCCATCCCGGGGAACGCGAAGGTGCTGAGGCTGACCAGGACCGCGGGCGGTCCCGATACCGGCGGGCTCGCCGTCACCACCGGACCTACGTACGTCACGTCGTGCCGGGGCGACTGCCCCGCCGGGTCGAGCTCCGGCAGGGAGGCGACCAGGGTTGCGCGGGCGGCGTCGAGGGAGGCACGCAGGCGCAGGCCCATCAGTCGCAGCCCGATGCCGATCGGTCCCCGCAGGAACGACCGGCGGAAGAAGGCGTCGTACAGGTGCTCGAGGACGACGTACGGCGTCCCTGCCCGGCGCAGCTCGTCCATCACGCCGAGCAGCAGGCAGTCGACGACCACCAGGTCGGCCGGATGCCTGGCCAGCGAGGCGAGCGCGTCGCGGCCCAGGCCTCGGTCGCCGAACATCCGGACCATCGCGAGCACCGACTGGGGGTCGTCGGCCGCGAACGGGCGCGCGTGCGTGGTCGCCTCGACCTCGAAGCCCTGCGCCTCGAGCGGCGCGCGCTGGGAGGTGTGCCCCACGAACCGCACGCGGTGACCGCGGCGTCGCAGCTCGGCGGCGATGGTCGTCGCGGGCGGCACGTTGCCACCGCCGTCCCAGGTGACGAAGAGGATGTCGGCCATGTCAGTGCTCCTTGCTCCCCGTGGCCGGCGCCGCGGCCAGGACCGCGTCGACCAGGTCGTGCAGGCGCCGCTCGGTGGTGGCGCGGGAGTGGCCGCGGTCGATCCGCAGCAGCTTCCAGGTGTAGACGTCGGTGGCCACGACCAGCAGGTCGAGCAGCGCCTCGTCGTCGGTCGCGGGCGCGAAGGCGTCGCGCACCCAGTCGCGGTGCATCGCCTTGCCACGGTCGGTCGCCTTGCGGGCGACGTCGTCGTGACCCTCCTGGGCCAGCATCAGCAGCGCGGTCTGTCCACGCCGCTCGTAGTGGTCGACGACGATCCGGACCGCGGAGGCCACGTCGCCGGGAGGCGTCCGTCGCTCGTCCTCGGCGTCGACCATGGCGGCGTCCATCGCCTCGGCGAAGAGACCGTCGCGACTCCCGAACCGGCGCAGCACGGTCTGCACGCTGACGCCCGCACGCTCGGCGATGGTGTCGAGGGTGATCTCCGCGAACGGCCGCTCCCCGGCGAGATCGATCAGGGCGTCCACGATGCGGCGCCGGGTCGCGTCGACGGCCTGCGCCCGGGCACCCATGGTGTACTTCCGCGTCGTTTTCATGTCAGTCGATGGTGACACCAAGAGAGAATTGGTGTCAATAGTCATTGACACGAAAGAAGGAACGACCGGCTCGGCAGGCCCGTTGGGCATTCTGGGGGCTGCTCACCCGCTGGGTAGAGTGGCGCCGCTACCCCCAGACGTTCTCCAGACTCTTGTGTCAACCCGAGGAGTGCCCGCACGTGCCTGCGATTCTCGACCGACTGCTCCGCATCGGCGAAGGCAAGATCCTGCGTCAGCTGGAGGCGATCGCCAAGGCGGTCAACGCCATCGAGGACGACTTCGTCAAGATGAGCGACACCGAGCTCCAGGGCATGACCGCCGAGTTCAGGGCCCGGCTCGAGAAGGGCGAGACCCTCGACGACCTGATGCCCGAGGCCTTCGCCACGGTGCGCGAGGCCTCCAAGCGGGTCATCGGACAGCGCCACTACGACGTCCAGATCATGGGCGGCGCGGCGCTGCACCTCGGCAACATCGCCGAGATGAAGACCGGTGAGGGCAAGACCCTGGTCGCGACCCTGCCGTCGTACCTGAACGCCCTCAACGGCAAGGGTGTGCACGTCGTCACCGTCAACGACTACCTCGCCAAGTACCACGCCGAGTGGATGGGTCGCATCCACCACTTCCTCGGGCTGACCACCGGCGTGATCCTGCCGTCGATGCGTCCCGACGAGCGGCGCGTGGCCTACAACTGCGACATCACCTACGGCACGAACAACGAGCTCGGGTTCGACTACCTGCGCGACAACATGGCCAGCACCATCGAGGACTGCGTCCAGCGCGGTCACCCCTTCGCCGTCGTCGACGAGGTCGACTCGATCCTCATCGACGAGGCGCGCACCCCGCTCATCATCAGCGGCCCGACGCAGGACGAGGTCCGCTGGTACGCCGAGTTCGCGAAGATCGCCAAGACCCTCGACCGCGAGTCCGACTACGAGGTCGACGAGAAGAAGCGCACCATCTCGGTGCTCGAGCCCGGCATCACCAAGGTCGAGGACCACCTCGGCATCGAGAACCTCTACGAGTCGGTCAACACCCCGCTCATCTCGTTCCTGCACAACTCCATCAAGGCCAAGGAGCTGTTCCGCAACGACAAGGAGTACGTCGTCATCGAGGGCGAGGTGCTCATCGTCGACGAGCACACCGGCCGCATGCTGGCCGGTCGCCGCTACAACGACGGCCTCCACCAGGCGATCGAGGCGAAGGAAGGAGTGACGGTCCGCGAGGAGTACCAGACGCTCGCCACCGTCACGCTCCAGAACTACTTCCGCCTGTACAAGAAGCTCTCCGGCATGACCGGTACGGCCATGACCGAGGCCTCCGAGTTCGACAAGATCTACAAGCTCGGCGTGGTCCCGATCCCGACCAACCTGCCGATGGTGCGCATGGACCAGCCCGACCTCGTCTACCGCACCGAGGACGCGAAGTACGACGCCGTCGTCGAGGACATCGTCGAGCGGCACGAGAAGGGCCAGCCGATCCTGGTCGGCACGGTCTCGGTCGAGAAGTCCGAGCACCTGTCCGGGAAGCTCAAGAGCCGCGGCGTCGCGCACACGGTCCTCAACGCCAAGCAGCACGCGGGCGAGGCCCAGGTCGTGGCGATGGCCGGCCACAAGGGCGCCGTCACGGTGGCGACCAACATGGCGGGCCGCGGTACCGACATCATGCTCGGCGGGTCGGTCGACTTCCTCGCCGACGCCGAGCTGCGCAAGCAGGGTCTCGACCCGTTCGAGGACGGCGACGCCTACGAGACCGCGTGGCCCGCGATGGTCGAGAGGATCAAGGCCCAGGTCCGCAACGAGCACGACGAGGTGAAGGCGCTCGGCGGTCTGTACGTCGTGGGCACCGAGCGGCACGAGTCCCGCCGGATCGACAACCAGCTGCGCGGCCGGTCCGGGCGCCAGGGCGACCCGGGCGAGTCCCGGTTCTACCTGTCGCTCGAGGACGAGCTGATGCGGCTGTTCAAGTCCGACTGGGTCGACCGCGTGCTCCAGGTGCTGAAGATCCCCGACGACGTGCCGATCGAGAACAAGCGCGTCACCGGCGCGATCGCCAACGCGCAGGGCCAGATCGAGTCGCAGAACTTCGAGTCCCGCAAGAACGTCCTCAAGTACGACGACGTGATGGACCGTCAGCGCCACGTCATCTACGACGAGCGCCGGCGGGTGCTCGAGGGCGCCGACCTCAAGGACCAGATCAGCACCTTCGTCGACGACGTGGTCACCGGCTTCGTCACCGGAGCGACCCAGGGCTTCGCCGAGGAGTGGGACCTGGAGGGTCTCTGGACCGAGCTCAAGCAGCTCTGGCCCGTCGGGCTCGACCTGCACGTGCTCGAGAAGCAGGCCGGTGGCCTGGCGAACCTCGAGCGCGACGAGCTGATCGAGGCCCTCAAGGTCGACGCGCACCAGGCCTACGCCCGTCGCGAGGACGAGGTCGGCGAGGAGGTCATGCGCGAGCTCGAGCGGCGCGTCATCCTCTCCGTGCTCGACCGCAAGTGGCGCGAGCACCTCTACGAGATGGACTACCTGCGCGAGGGCATCTACCTGCGCGCGTACTCCCAGCGCGACCCGCTCGTGGAGTACCAGCGCGAGGGCTTCGACATGTTCGCCGCCGTCATGGACGGCATCAAGGCGGAGGCGGTCGGCTTCCTGTTCAACCTCGACGTCCAGGTCGAGGAGGACGACGAGGAGGGCAACGACGCGGAGGAGGAGCTCGAGCCGATGCGCGCCGAGGTCCCCCACGCCGGGGCGCGCGTCGTCACGCCCGGCCAGGACGACGAGGAGGTCGAGGAGATCCCCGCCTCGGTCTTCGAGAAGCCGGGCCAGGCCGGCCGCGAGACGCCGAAGGTCCGGGCCAAGGGCCTCGATCGCCCGAAGCAGCCGCAGAACCTGTCGTACTCCGCGCCGTCCGAGCAGGGCGAGGTCGAGGTGGCCGCCTCGTCGGCCGCGGGCTCCGACGACGAGTTCTCCGACGTCGGCCGCAACCAGCTGTGCCCGTGCGGGTCCGGCAAGAAGTACAAGCGCTGCCACGGCGCACCGGGCGGCCCCACGGGGCTGACCGCGCGCGTCAGCTAGGTCCGGGGTCTCGCAGCGGGCCACCGGGACGGCCGTGGGCCTCGGCCACGATCTCGGCGACGACGGACAGGGCGATCTCGCCCGGTCCCTTGCCGCCGAGGTTGTGGCCCGCAGGTACGCGCAGCTTGTCCAGGCCCGGCACGCCCTCCGCGCCGAGATCGGCCAGCAGACCCTCGGCCCGTCTGCGGCTGGCCATCATCGCGACGTACGACGCGTCCGAGGCCAGCGCGTCGCGCATGACCGCGGGGGCGTCGGGGGCGTCGTGGTCGCAGAGCACGACCGCGTCGCCCGCCCGCAGCCCGAGGCCGCCGAGGCCCGGACCGCCGTCGTCGTCGGCGACCACGACCACCTCGTGCCCGACCGTGCGGGCGATCGTCGCGATGGCTCGGGAGATCGGGTTGTCGGTCAGCAGGACCACCCGTCCCCGCTCGGTCTCGTCGTCGCGCCAGGGCTGTTCGCGGTCTCCGGTCGTCACCCGCCCAGTGTCACGCGAACTCGAGGGCTGCGCACACCCACCGGTCGCGGTTCCGCTCGAACCGCGCCGCGACCGCCCGCGACCGGTGGCCGTAACGGACGTGGGCGCTGACCTCGGCGACGTCCGCCGAGACGAAGCAGGTGTGCACGGCCACCACGTGCGGCCGGGTGCCCTGGATGCCGCCCTGTCCGGCCCGGCGGCCGACGGCCTGCGCCACCAGCTGCGCACGGCGCCCGAGGTCCTGGTAGACCGGCGGCGTCGTCCAGCGCAGCACTTGCGACACCGGCCGGTCGCCGCCGACGATCTCCACCACCGCCTGGACGATCCGCCCGGAGAACCGTTCGAACTCCCGGCGTGCGGCGCGGCCGATGTCCACCACGTCGCCGGCGGCCGAGGCGCCCTGGAGGGAGACATCGGGCGGGTCCTGGCGGGGGGTCAGGTCCAGGGCCAACGTGCCCTGCACGCTGGCGACGCCGACGGGCCGCAGCGGTGAGGGCAGCAGCGTCACGGTCCCCGGGGTCACCGCGCACCGCCTGCGGCATCGGAGGGGAGGACCAGCCGCTGGCCCGGCGAGATCACCCCCGGGTCGGGGCCGATCACGTCGCGGTTGAGGGCGTAGATCGCCGGCCACGAGGAGCCGGCACCGAGCCTACGGGCGGCGATGTCCCACAGCGTGTCACCGGGAGAGACCCGGACCGCCGGTTCGGCCGACAACCCGACCGGCGACCCGACCGGCTGGGCGACGGGGCCTACCGTCGCGGGTGCCACGGCGATGCGCTCCGGAAGCCGCAACCCGGCGAGCACCTGCGGGCCCGCCGGCCCCTGGCCCGCAGCCAGGGCCGGCGAGGTCAGCCCGCCGGCGATCGCGGCTCCGCCGAGCACGAGGAGCGCGGTCCGGACCCCCGCCGGGACGCCCCGACGGGCCGGTGCCAGCCCTCGCAACGCGTCGCTCGTCACCACCGTGGTCACGACCCACAGCCAGCAGGTCGCCGCCGCCACGGCACCGGCGCAGCCGCACACCAGCACGGTGTCGAAGGAGTCGCCGGGTCCGGCGATCGCCACGGGGAGCGCCCAGGCGACCAGCCCGATCGCACCAGCGGTGGCCGCTGCCCAGACCGCCACGCAGCGACTGGCGGAGACGCGTGTCCCGAGATCCATCGCGAACCTTTCGTTTGCTTCTGTTTGCGTCAGTCAAGGTGACTTTGAGTGACTTGGCAAGGCCCCCTCCACAGGTTGCCGGCATGACAGGCTCGACCGCGTGGGTTGGGACGAGCGGCTCTTCGACCTCCTCGACGACCTCGAGGGGCAGGCCGAGGCGATGTACGCCGCCGAGCGCGACGCCGAGCTGGCCGACCGCAGCCGGGCCGAGTACGCAGCGGTCACCCTGGCCGGCCGGCTGATGGCCTCGGTGGGCCGCGACGTCCTGCTCGACGTCGACGGCACGGGCCCCGTCCGCGGGGGGCTGCGCCGGGTCGGCGCCGGCTGGTGCCTGGTGTCCGGCGACGCCGGCGACTGGCTGGTCCCCCTGGACGCGATCATGGCCGCGCAGGGAGTCTCGGACCGCGCCGTGCCCGAGGTCGCGTGGTCGGCCGTCTCCAGGCTGGGCCTGGGGTCCGCCCTGCGCCGGCTCGCCGACGAGGGGGTGCCCTGCGTGGTGGCCACGCGGGGCGGCGCCCGGCACGAGGTCGTGCTGACCCGGGTGGGGAAGGACTTCGTCGAGGCCGCGACGGTGGCCGACCCGGTGCAGCGGCTGCTGGTGGCGCTGGCGTCGATCGGCGCCGTGCAGAGCCGCGAGCCCGGATGACTCAGACGAGGACGGAGACCGCGGCGAGCACGACGTAGGCGAGCACCGCGACGAGGAAGCCGGGCGCCAGTACCCTCAGCGTCCCCGCGTCCTCGTGGCGCAGCCGGGCCCACAGGAGCACGCCGGCCAGGACCAGGGCCATCGCGATGCCCAAGGCCGGCATCAGGACGACCAGCACCGCGCCGAGCACGAAACCGGCGACGGCCCGGGCGACGTTCACGGCGCTCATCTCACTGGAAGGGTGCGTTGACGACGATGGCCGTGACATGGAACAGGCCATAGCCCAGGACACCTGTGAGGAACCCCGCTGCCACCGCGGTCATCGCGTCGTCGCCGTCGCGGGTGAGGCTGGCGTACGCGAGGGCGAGCCCCAACGTCAACGCGATCACGAAGGCGGCGACGACCAGGTAGACCCCGACGACCGCGCCGAGCGCGGCGCCGAGGGTGAACTGCCACCACCGCGAGATCGCCATCGGTGCTCAGGTCGCGTCGAGGTCGTACGGCGGGGCCTCGTCGTTGCCGAGCGGGCGGGTCGACCGGGCCTTGGGCCGCGGGTCGTCGGGCTCGTTCATCGCCTCCACGATGTGCTTGCGCACGATGGTGCGCGGGTCGAGGTCGCGCAGCTGGAGGTCGGCGTACTCGGGGCCGAGCTCGGAGCGCAGCTCGTCACGCGCGGAGTTCGCGAAGCCACGCAGCTGCTTGGCCATCCGGCCGGCCTGGCGGGCGAGCTCGGGCAGCTTGTCGGGACCGAACACGAGCACCGCGACGAACGCGATGAGCGTCAACTCTGGAAGCCCGACCCCGAACACGGTTAGAACTTACTCGTCGGGGTGAGCCCGAGCTGGAGTCCTGCCAAACCGCGGCCCCGGCCGACGAGACGTTCGGCGACCTCCCGCAGCGCCACGGCCGCGGGGTTGGTCGGGTCGGAGTCGACGATCGGCTTGCCGGCGTCGCCGCCCTCGCGCAGCGACGGCTCGAGGGGCACGCGCGCGAGCACGGGCACGTCGTAGCCGAAACGCTCGGACAGGGTCGCCGCGACGCGGTCGCCACCGCCCGAACCGAACACGTCGATCTGGTGCGAGGGTCCGCAGTGCGGGCACGTCAGCGAGCTCATGTTCTCGATGACGCCCACGACCCGCTGGTGCATCATCGAGGCCATCGTGCCGGCGCGCTCGGCCACCTCGGCCGCGGCCTCCTGCGGGGTCGTCACGACGACGACCTGGGCGCCCGGCAGGTGCTGCCCCAACGAGATGGCCACGTCGCCCGTGCCCGGCGGGAGGTCGAGCAGCAGCACGTCGAGGTCGCCCCAGAACACGTCCGAGAGCATCTGCACCAGGGCCCGGTCGAGCATCGGACCTCGCCACGCCACCACCTGGTCACGCCGGGGCTTCAGCATGCCGATCGAGATGACGCTGACCCCCGAGGCCGTCGGCACGGGCATGATCAGGTCCTCGACCTGGGTCGGTCGGGAGTCGGCGATGCCGAGCATCGCCGGGATCGAGTGGCCGTAGACGTCGGCGTCCACGATGCCCACCCGCCGTCCCTCGGCGGCCATGGCGAGGGCGAGGTTCACGGTGACCGAGGACTTGCCGACGCCGCCCTTGCCGCTCGCGATCGCGAACACCTGGGTCAGGGAGCCGGGCTGGGCGAACGGGACCTCCCGCTGGGCCTGCCCGCCGCGCAACGTCTCCTGCAGACCCGCGCGCTGCTCGGCAGACATCACGCCGAGCGTCAGGTCGACGTCGGTGACCCCCGCCACGGCGCGCAGGGCGGCGTTGACGTCGCGGGTGATGGTGTCCTTCATGGGGCAGCCGGCGACGGTGAGCAGCACGGTCAGCGTCACCAGACCGCCCTCGATCGCGACGGCCTCGACCATGCCGAGGTCGGTGATCGGACGCTTGATCTCGGGGTCGATGACCCGGGTCAGGGCGGCGTCGACGGCCTCCCTCGTGGGGTCGGGCGCGCCGGACAAGGGAGTGCTCATGGTGGGCCGAGTCTAGGCGGTGCACCCTGGAGGTCGGCCGCGGGTGCCCCCGGTCGTGCGAAGGCGAGACTGCAGAGGATCTCTTCATTCGCGACAGAATAAGGTATTCTCTTCATATGGCGCAGAAGAAGAACCTGGCTTCATCGTACGGCGATCCCGTGGCTGCTGTCATCGGGGACGTGGTGGGCTCGCGCGACCACGCGGACCGACCCGACCTCCACGTCCGGCTGGTCGGTCGGCTGGCCGAGCTCGAGGAGCTGCTCCGGGCCGAGGAACGCGCCGGCGGGGAGTCCCTGGTCGTGTCGCCGCCCCGGGTCACCGTGGGCGACGAGTACCAGGGGATCTTCGCCTCGGTCGGCGTCGCCCTGCGCGCGACCCGGTGGCTGCGGATCTCCCTGCTTCCCGACGTCGACGTCCGGCACGGCGTCGGCTGGGGGCCCGTGCAGGTGCTCGAGGACGAGCCCCGCGTCGAGGACGGCCCCGGCTGGTGGGCGGCCCGCGAGGCCGTGGAGTCGGTGGAGGAGGCCGCCCTGCGCTCGGGTCACCGCCGGCGACGGACGGCGTACGTGCGCGTCGAGGGCTGCGCGGGGCCGGACCCGGCGGCCGTGAACGCCGCCCTCATCCTGCGCGACGAGATGCTCGGCGGCCTGTCCGAGCGCTCGCTGGGGGTGCTGCGTGGTCTGCTGTCCGGGAGGACCCAGCGCGAGATCGCGGAGAAGCTGGACGTGTCCGCCTCGGCCGTCTCGCAACGGGTCCGCCACGACGGACTTGCCGCGCTGGTCGCGAGCGAACGACTCCTGGGAGGGATCCACTGAGCTGGTTGGCACTGCTGCTGATCGGTGTGGGGTGCACCGATCTGGCCCACTCGGTGCGCCACACCCGGTTCCTCCCCGGCACCTGCGGAGCCGTGGCCACCGTCGTCGTCGGGCTGCTCGCCGGGCTCACCGGGTGGCCGGACCTCGCCGCGGTGCTGGTGGTGGCGGTGTTCGCGTTCACGTGGGAGCTGGCGGTCAGCCGCGGCTTCTCGACAGCCCGGCCGGCCCTTCCGCTGTCGCTGCTCGTCGCGGCGCTCGGAGCCGCGGTGCTGCTGTCGGGTCAGGCCGGCGCGGCCGGCGGTCCCCTCGGTCGCTGGGTCGCCCAGGTGCCGCTGCCCGTGGTGGGCGACGTGGACGCCGACGGCTTCCTCCTGCTGGTCGGCGTGGTGCTGGTCCAGCTGTCGACCGGCAACGTCCTGGTCCGGCTGGTGCTGGCCGCGACCGGCACCATCACGACCGACCTGCACGGCGCGTCGCGGGGTCCGGAACGGCGGCTCAAGGGAGGTCGGCTGCTCGGACCGCTCGAGCGGGTCTTCATCCTCGGGCTCGGCCTGGCCGGCAACCTCACCGCCGCCGCGATCGTGGTGGCGGCGAAGGGGCTGCTCCGTTGGCCCGAGCTGTCCTCGCCCACCGAGCAGGACCGCGTGCACCGACTGACCGAGTACTTCCTGGTGGGCTCGTTCGTCAGCTGGCTGGTGGCGCTGGCTGGTCTGGTGCTGCTGAGCTGACCGGTGGGCTGACCGGTGGGCTGACCGGTCTGCGGCCGGCCTCCGCGCGCTCGTCGAGCTCGCCGAGCAGGCCGCGCAGCTCGGAGCGCAGGAAGTCGCGGGTGGCGACCTCGCCGACGGCCATCCGCAGCGACGCCACCTCGCGAGCCAGGAACTCCATGTCCGCGTGGGCGCGGGAGTCCGCCTGACGGTCCTGCTCGGCGATCACCCGGTCGCGCGCCTCCTGGCGGTTCTGGGCCAGCAGGATCAGGGGGGCGGCGTAGGACGCCTGGAGGCTCAGGATCAGGGTCAGGAAGATGAACGGGTACGGGTCGAACTGCATCGGCGAGTCGTCGGGCCACGACACGTTCCAGACGATCCAGAAGACGACGAACAGCGTCATGTAGATCAGGAACGAGGCCGTCCCGAGGAAGCGCGCGAACTGCTCGGCGAAGACCCCGAGGCGGTCCGAGTCGTACGCCGGGCGCCGCACCAGCTGACGGCGGGTCTCGCGCGGGGTGTCGAGCCGAGCGCGACGGGTCGAGGAGTCAGCCACGGCGCACCGCCCGGTCGCGCCAGTTCTCCGGGAGCATGTGGTCGAGCAGGTCGTCGACGGTGACCGCCCCGAGCAGGTGGCCGTCCTCGTCCACCACCGGTGCGGCCACCAGGTTGTACGTCGCGAGGTGGGCGGCGACCTCGTCGATGCTCGCGGCGGAGCGCAGGCTCTCCATCGAGTCGTCGAGGGCGCCCGCGACGAGGGTCGACGGCGGCTCGCGCAGCAGCCGCTGGATGTGGGCCACGCCGAGGAATCGTCCCGTGGGCGTCTCGAGCGGTGGCCGGCACACGTAGACGAGCGCGGCCAGGGCCGGGGTGAGGTCGGGGTTGCGGACGTGCGCCAAGGCGTCGGCGATGGTGGCGTCCGGCCCGAGGATCACCGGCTCGGAGGTCATCATCGCGCCGGCGGTGTTCTCGACGTAGGACATCAGCCGCTTGACGTCCTCGGCCTCGTCGGGCTCCATCAGCTGGAGCAGGATCTCGGCGGTCTCGGGCGGCAGCTCGGCGATCAGGTCGGCGGCGTCGTCGGGGTCCATCTCCTCGAGCACGTCGGCGGCCCGCTCGCTCTCGAGCTGGCCCATGATCTCGACCTGGTCCTCCTCGGGCAGCTCCTCGAGCACGTCGGCGAGCCGCTCGTCGGTGAGCGCCGCGACCACGGCCGACCGCCGCTCGAACGGCAGGTCGTGGATCACGCTGGCCGCGTCGGCCGGGCGCAGCTCGTTGAGTGCGTGGATGAGCTGGGTGGCGCCCTGGGTGGGCTCGCGCCGGGTCAGTCCTTCGACCTCGCCCCACTCCACGACGTGGGTCTGGCCGCGCCGGCGCAGGCCCTTGGCCGGCTCCTGGATCGCGACCCGGCTCAGCACCCAGTCGCGGTTGCGGGCCTGCTCCATGGCGACGTCGTAGACGGCGCCGGTGACCCCGGTCGCCGTGACGGTCACCATGCGGTCGAACAGCTGTCCCACGACCAGCGTCTCGGTCGGACGCTGCTCGAAGCGGCGCATGTTGAGCAGCCCGGTCGTGTAGACCTGCCCGCTGTCGATGTTGGTGACCCGGGTCATCGGCACGAAGATCCGCCGGCGACCGAACACCTCGGCCACCATCCCGAGCACGCGGGGCTGGCTGACCTCGGACCTGAGGGCCACGACGAGGTCGCGCACCTTGCCGACCTGGTCGCCCTGGGGGTCGAAGATCGGCAGTCCGACGAGCCGCGCGACGTAGACGCGGGACGGGCTGGTGCTCATTTTCGGGGTCCCCGTTCGAAGCGCAGCGCAGCGAGCATTCGGATGGGGTGGTCACATGGGCGAACGCTACTCGGGCGCGCTGCCAGGATGGCGGCATGACGCGGCCTCGACCCCCGATGACTCGTGTGGTCCTGCACGTCGGGCTGCCCAAGACCGGGACGACGTACCTGCAGGCCCTGCTGGCCCACCACCGCGACGCGCTGCGGGAGGCCGGCGTCCTGTACCCGTTCGTGAAGCCGCAGGCGATGTTCCTGGGTGCGGTCGAGGTGCGGGGGAGCCGTGACAAGTTCGGACTGTCGGCGGAGGACGTCGCCGGCACCTGGCAGGCGCTCTGCGACCGGGTGCTGTCGCACGCCGGAACGAGCGTGATCAGCCACGAGGTCCTGGGCGGTGCGGAGCCCGACGAGATCGCGGCGGCGCTGGCACCCCTGGCGGGGATCGACGTCGACGTCGTGGTCACCGCACGCGACCTGGGGCGCCAGGCCACGGCGCACTGGCAGGAGGAGGTCAAGCTCGGCGACACCCGCTCCTTCGCCGAGCTCGAGCACGACCAGATCCGGGCCGATGTCCCAGCAGGGGAGCGGCCGCACTTCTGGCACGCACAGGACTACGCCGCAGCGCTGAGCCGGTGGGCGACGGCTGTCCCGCCCGAACGCGTCCACCTGGTCGTCGGGCCGCCGCCGGGCGCGGCGCCCGCGGTTCTGTGGCAGCGGTTCGCGGAGGCGTGTGGCATCGGCCAGGAGGCCGACGCCGTCGTCGATGCCGACTCCGTGGGCCCGGCCAACCGGTCGCTGACGACCGAGGCGATCGCCCTGCTGCGAGAGGTCAACCGGGAGCTCGGCGGTCGGCTCACGCCGCGCGAGCACGCCAGGCTCGTCAAGCGCGAGCTGGCCGAGGGTCGCGCTGGCCGAGAGACCAGGGACGCCGCCCCGGACGCCCGCCTCCCTGGCCGACGTGCTGACACCGGCCGCCGCCGCGTGGGGGAGCGAGATCGAGGCGCGCCGGCACCCCGTGCACGGCTCGCTGGACGACCTCACGCCCGTGCTGGCGGGTCCCGGCGACCCGCACCCCGACGCCGTACCTCCCGGTGTCCCGGACCCGGCCGAGGTCGCCGCCGTGGTCCGCGACGTACTCCGGCGGGCCGAAGCCCTGCGCGTAGACTCGCGCCATGAAGGCACGGGGAACACTGGTCGCGCTGCTGCTCCCGCTCGCTCTCTCGCTGGCCGCCTGCGGCGGCGACTCGGACTCGACGGCGACTGACCCCGACGCCTCGGACTCCTCGACGGCGACCGACCCTACGACTGGCACGGCCAGCCCGACCGAGGCGTCCGAGACGCCCTCCGAGACGCCCTCCGAGACCACGCCGCCGACGCCCGACTGGCCCGCGTGCGGGGACGTGTGGGTGGCCGACGCCCGGCTGGCGCTGGGCTACAAGGGCTGCCTCGAGGGCGACGAGGCCGTGAAGGCCGACAACCTGTCGTGCTCCTCGGGCCAGCGCATCGTGCGCTACGACGACAGCTTCTTCGCCGTGGCAGGCGGCACGATCTACGAGACGTCCGGACCGCTCGAGAAGGACAAGGAGTACCTCCAGAAGGTCCGCACCTGCCGCGCCTGAGAACGGCCTGAACGGGGCGCTTGAATTCTCCGGCTTGACGGCTGGCCAGTTATAGTTCCGCTTCGGCATCGCGTCGCCTTCCCCGGGGGGTTGAGACTCGCCGTGATCGGGCCCATCGGGGCCCCCTGACGTCCAAGTTCTTCATAAGGAGTGGCACACGTGCGCCCTGCACGCCTCTTGATCGCGCTCGTGCTCGCCGCGAGCCTGCTCGCCGTCGCCGGGCCGGTCAGCGCCGACGACCCCACCCGCGGCAGCGACCCAGCCGTCAGCGACCCAGCCGTCAGCGACCCAGCCGTCAGCGAGCCCTCGGAGACCGGTCCCGCGAAGTCGAGCCTCGACCAGAGCCCGCTCCTGCGCGGCTCGGCCCTCCAGAAGCCGAAGCGCTACTCTCCGCAGCCGGGGGTGGCGTTCAACAGCGCGCTCGGTGCGCCGGCCGACCGCAACCGGATCTTCGGCAAGATCATCGCCGCCATCAACCACGCGCCCGAGCGGTCCCGGATCCGGGTGATGTCCTGGAACATCATGTCCCGCACCGCCGTCGACGCCCTCCTGCGCGCCCAGGCCCGCGGCGTCAAGGTCCGCGTGCTGATGGACAACACCAACCTCGTCGACATCCCGAACCCCGGCTTCAAGCGCCTGAAGGCCAGCTTCAAGCGCACCAACCAGCGCCTGGACATCAAGCAGTCGCGCCGCAGCTACGCCAAGACCTGCATCCAGTCCTGTCGCGGGGCGCGCGGGGCGGCGCACGCGAAGTACTACCTGTTCTCCAAGACGGGCAAGGCCAAGAACGTCGTCATGTCCGGGTCGGCCAACCTGACGGTGGCCGGGGCCGTCAACCAGTGGAACGACATGTACACCTGGGTCGACAACCGCAGGCTGTTCAACTTCGCGAGCCGGGTCTACGCCGAGATGTGGAAGGACGCGCCGGTCGCGCAGCAGTTCGTGGAGTTCAGCACCGGCAAGGACCTGCTCGGCTTCACGCCGCTGATCGGCCCCGGCGGACGCACGGCGGACCCGGTCCAGGACCTGCTCAGCCGGGTGACCTGCACGGGTGCCACGGGCGCCGGCAAGAACGGCCGTACGATCGTGCGCGCCGCCCCGGACGTGATGCGCAACGAGCGTGGGATGGCCATCGCCCAGCGGCTGCGTGAGCTGTGGATCCAGGGGTGCGACGTCCGCATCGCCTACACCGTGATGGGCGTGAACGTGTTCCGGTTCCTCGGCGCGGGCACGGCTCGCGGCCCGGTGCCCAAGAAGCACCTGGTCCAGGACTTCGACGGCGACGGTGAGTTCGACAACTACTTCCACCTGAAGGCGCTGACGATCAACGGCGTCTTCGACGGCAACCCGACGAGCTACGTGACCCTCAACGGCTCGTCGAACTGGTCGGGGTACGCCGCGGTCTCCGACGAGAACTTCGGGATCCTCTTCCGCCGGTCGCCGACGCTGAAGTACCAGCACTTCATCGACTACTGGTACGAGAACTTCCCGCGCAGCGTCCCGCTGGACGAGGGCATCGACCTGCGCAAGGTCGACCGCTACGCGAAGATGGACCTGGACTGACCTCGATGGCCACCCGGGCGGGTGTCCGCCGCGTCGACGACGACGGGCTCGCCCTGTGGGGCTTCGGCGACCGCGCGATCGACGTGCTGTTCGACCAGCGGCGCGTGTGGTCGTTCTGGCTCGAGCGCGACACCCGGACGACCCTGCCCGGGGTCCGGACGATCGAGTGGCCGTCGGCGCTGCGCAAGTTCCTCGACGGGCAGACCCGGCTGACGGTCACCGAGCACGTCAGCGGCCGGGTCCTCTACGACCAGGAGCAGGCCTTCGGCACCGCCGCCACGCGGATCGAGATCGTCGGCCGGTCGGGCGCACCGATCAGCCTCGACAAGTCCAACCGGATCAGCCCGACCTTCGACACCCGCTCGCGGGCCGACGTGCTGCCCCTCCTCACGGCCATCTCGACGGTCCTCGAGGCGATCGCGTCGGCCGGCATCGACGCCTTCCTCGCGTACGGCACCCTGCTCGGCGCGGTCCGGGAGCAGAAGTTCCTCGGTCACGACTCCGATGCCGACCTCGCCTACGTCAGCGCCCACTCGCACCCGGCCGACGTCGTGCGCGAGTCGTTCCGGCTCCAGCGGGCCGTCCAGGAGTGTGGCTTCCACACCTACCGCTACAGCGGCGCGGCCTTCCGGATCGACGTCAAGGAGGGCGACGGCGTGGTCCGCGGCCTCGACGTGTTCGCCGGCTTCATCGACGACGGGCGCCTGTACCTGATGGGCGAGGTGGGGGCCGACTTCCGGCGTGAGTGGGTCTACCCGACGACCGTCTGCACCCTCGAGGGTCACACGTTCCCTGCTCCCGCGGTCCCGGAGCGCCTGCTCGAGGCCATGTACGGGCCGAGCTGGGCGGTGCCCGACCCGGCGTTCCAGTTCACGACGTCCGAGCGCACCGTCCACCAGCTCTCCGGCTGGTTCCGCGGGACGTCGACCAACCGGGCCGCCTGGGAGCGCGCCTACAGCGGGGCTCGCGGCAGGCTGCCCACGGGCAAGCCCTCCCCCTGGCCCGCAAGGCGGCGGCGTACCTCTCGTCCGGGGGAACCGTGGTCGACCTGGGCGCCGGGCGCGGCGCCGACAGCCTCTGGTTGGCCCGTCAGGGCCTCTCCGTGCGCGCCTACGACTACGTGCCGGGTGCCGCCCTGGCCGTCCAGCAGGCAGCCATGGACGAGGAGCTCGACCTCGACGTGCGGATGGTCAACCTCAACGAGTGGCGCACCGTCCTCGCCGAAGGGGCCCGGATGGCCCGCGTCGAGGGGCCCCGGGTGATGATCGCCCGGCACACGGCCGACGCGACCAACCGGTTCGGACGACAGGCCCTCGCACGGTTCGCGTCGATGTCCCTGCGCGGCGGCGGCCGGCTCTTCCTGGACGTGTGGAGCGGCCCCGGGCGCACACCCGACCGCCTCAAGCCGGTGTCGATCGACGAGGTCGCTCGCGACCTCAGCGCGCAGGGTGCCAGAATCCTGGTGACCAGAGAGCGACCGGCCCGCGCGGGCTCGCAACGCTCGAGCCGAGGACGATTGGTGGCCCAATGGGACTGAAGGACGCCGCCGGCCGGCTGAAGCCGAAGCTGGGGCTGGCGATCGGTCGGGGCGACGCCGACCTCGCCCGGCGCGTCGAGGCCCTCGAGGCCGACGTGCTGGAGCTGCGTCGGCACAACGTCCGTCTCGCCGAGCTCGCCGACGTCGTGCAGGAGCTGCTGGTGCCGCTCGCCTCGCGTGACCAGGGTCGCATCGACGAGGCCATCGAGAAGTTCTCGAAGAGCCTCTGAGAGCGGCGGGCAGTGGCGCGACGGGTCTTCATCCACCTCGGCCTGCCGAAGACGGCCACGACCTACCTCCAGACGATCCTGTGGGGTTCGCGCGAGCAGCTGCGGGCCGACGGCCTGTTGCTGCCCGGCGACGAGCGACGCGACCACCTCTGGGCGTCGCGGGTCGTCCGTGAGGACCCGAACCTCGACAAGCACCCCGAGCGGCACCGCACGTCGTGGGCCCGGCTGCGCGCGGCGCTGGCGGAGTGGGACGGCGACGGGCTGGTCAGCCACGAGTTCTTCGCGGCGGCCTCCCCTCGCCAGGCCGCCGGCATGATCGCGGACCTCGCGCCCGCCGAGGTGCACCTGGTCGCCACCGCCCGCGAGCCGCTCGGCCTGTTCACCGCCAGCTGGCAGGAGAGCCTGAAGAACCGCAGCACCACGCCACTGCCCGAGTACGCCCGCGGCGTGGCCAAGAGCCCGAACGCCATCTGGAACTGGCGCACCCTGGACCTCCGGCTGGTGCTGCGGCGGTGGGCGCGCGACGTGCCGCCCGAGCACGTGCACGTGCTGCCGCTGCACCGTGGCGGTCCCCGCGAGGCCATCTGGCAGACCTTCGCCGGTCTCGTCGGCGTGGACCCGGCTGCCTACGACACCGACCTGTCCTTCCCGAACGAGTCGATGGGCGTGGTCGAGGCCGAGACGCTGCGCCGCGTCAACGAGCACCTGGCGTCGTTCGAGCGGGCCTTCGACCGGGGGGTGTACATCCGCACGTACCTCGCCGACGAGCGGCTGGTGCCGCGCGGGGGCGACCGCTACTGGCCCGAGCCCGACCAGGTCGAGGAGTGCCGGCGCCGCGGCCTCCAGGCGGTGGAGCTCGTGCGCGAGCGCGGGTACGACGTCCGCGGCGACCTCGACGACCTGCTGGTGCCCGACGAGCTCGAGCCGCGGCGGTCGGTCACGTCGGTGACCGACGCCGAGGTGGCGGACGTCGCGGTCCGGCTGGTGGCGCGGATGCTCGAGGACGTGCGTGAGCTGCGGGAGTCAGGAGGCGGGGCCGACGGTGGCCGTGGCTGACACGAAGTAGTGGTCGCTCACGACCTGCATGGTGCTGCGGTCCTCGATGTAGTTGCTGAAGCCGACGTTGCCCCAGCCCATCACCCAGTCGACCGCCAGGGCACCCGCGGGGTGGCAGCCGCCGGCGACGCTGCCGCCGATCGCAGCCACCATGCCGGTGGCCGGGGCGACCCGGCAGAAGAACTCGGCCCGGTCGTTCATGTCGCCGGTCAGGAAGATCGGGATGCCCTCGGCCTTGAGCCGGTTGATCGTGTTGACCGCGATGTAGTGCCCGGCGCGGCGCGTGACGGCGTACCCGCCCTCACCGGCCGACGCGTGCATGTTGAGCACGTAGAACTCGCGCCCGGTGGCCTTGTCCCGCAGGCGCAGGATCGTCTGCGGCCGGTTGGCGTGCATGAAGTGGATCGTGAAGTAGCTGCCCGAGACGAACTCGAACTTCGAGTCGTCGTAGAGGATCGAGTTGTCGGTCTCGCGGGAGCCGAAGGCGTACCCGGGGTAGGCGGCGTACCCGGTCATGGCGGTGAGGCCGTTGAGCTGGTCGGGCTGGAGCTCCTGGGTGCCGAGGATGTCGACACCGAACGACCGGATGCGCGCGACGGCGCCGGCGTTCCGCGCGCTGGCGGCGGGGTACCTGGCGTGGTCACCGCCCGGCGCTGAGTGCTGGCTGCCCAGCACGTTGAACGAGCCGATCTGGAAGGTCATGGTCTGGCGGGCGGCCTCGGCCTCAGCGGCTCGACGGAGAGCCGCATCGATCTGGGCCTGGGTCATGGGGGCGATCACCCGACCCGGCACGACCGTCGCCGGCGTGGGCTCGGCGACCTTGGCGGCGCCCTTCGCCGGCCGGCCTTCGCCGCGGGGCGAGACGCCCCGGGAGACCACGGCCGCCTGGCCGCGCAGCGCGCGCTGCTTCTTGGTGACGGGGACGAGCAGGGGCTGCTCGGCGCTGAGGCTGAGCCTCGCGTCGGTCGTCACGTCGTCGTGGGAGCGGACTCCGACGGTCACCACGACAGCCGTGGTGACGCACACGAGGAGGACGGTGACCAGAGGGAGGATCGTCCTGAAGGAGCTTCCACCACGGCGGCGTCGGTTCTCCGTGTGCCGCCCGGACATGCCGGGAAGTGTATCGGCGGCGCGCCGCGGCGACGATTCAACGCCGAGATTGGCTGCCCTTTACCCTCAGGAGGTGCAGAAGGAGCGCCATTTCCGGCCCGACATCCAGGGTCTTCGCGCGCTCGCAGTCCTGCTCGTGATCGTCGCCCACGCGGGCTTCACCACGTTCGCGGGCGGCTTCGTCGGCGTCGACGTCTTCTTCGTGATCTCCGGCTTCCTGATCACCTCGCTGCTGGTGCGCGAGGCGACCCGTTCGGGTCGCATCTCGCTGTCGGGCTTCTACGCGCGGCGCGCCCGGCGGATCCTGCCCGCGGCCGCGCTGGTGGCCATCGCGACCGTCGTCGCCTCCATCGCGCTCCTCCCGTTGGTCCGTGCGGTCGAGGTCATCAAGGACTCCGTCTGGGTCGCCGCGTTCGCGGCGAACATCCGCTTCGCCTCCGTCGGCACCGACTACTTCGCCAAGGGGGAGCCGGCGTCCCCGCTGCAGCACTACTGGTCGCTGTCGGTGGAGGAGCAGTTCTACCTCGTCTGGCCGCTGCTGCTGGTCGGCTGGCTCGCGTGGGCGGCCCGCCGCAAGGCCGGTCCGCTCAGCCTGACGCCGGCGCTCGTGCTCGTCGGGGTGCTGAGCCTGGCGTCGTTCCTGTGGTCGCTGTGGGCGACGTACGAGTCCCCGACCACGGCGTACTTCTCCACCCTGACCAGGGCCTGGGAGCTCGGCGTGGGCAGCGCCCTCGCGATCTGGATGGCGCGCAGGTCGGCGGGGTCCTACCGACGGCCGCCGCCGTGGTTCGTCGAGGCGGTCGGTGCCGCCGGCGTGCTGGCCATCGCGGTCGCGGTGCTGGGCTACGGCCCGGAGACCCCCTTCCCGGGGTACCAGGCGCTGCTGCCGGTCCTCGGCACGGCAGCCCTGTTGTACGTCGGGGGAGCCCAGGGTGGCGACCAGTCAGCTGGACAGGCCGCTGGACAGGCCGCGGGGCAGCGGCCGGCCTCGGTGTCGCGCCTCTTGTCGGTGCCGCTGGCCGTGGTGATCGGCGACTGGTCGTACTCGCTGTACCTGTGGCACTGGCCGGTCCTGCGGATCTCCGAGGACTACCTCGGCGTGGACCGGTTGCCCCTCGGCCAGCTGCTGGTGGCGTTGGCGCTCATCTTCGGGCTCAGCGCGCTGACCTACCGGTTCGTGGAGGAGCCGTTCCGCCGTGGCCGGCTGTGGTCCCGCCCGCGGCTCGGGGTGGCGCTGTACCCGCTCAGCCTGGCCCTGGTGCTGGTCGTGGCCGTGACCGGACGGGCCTGGATCGACCGGGAGCTCGGGCTGAACGGCGACAACCCGGCGATCACGACCGCCGACTTCGCGGGCAAGCAGCTCAGCACGGACCCGCACGTCGCGCTGGTCCAGGCGTCGACCCTCGCGGCCGAGCAGGGGCAGCCGGTCCCGAGCGACCTGACGCCGCGGCTGCTCGGGCTGCGTCAGGACACCGCCCCGCTGGGCGACTGCGACTACCGCACGGGTGTCCGCCAGCTGTGTCCCAACGGTGACGTGGACTCCGACCGGGTGATGGTCCTGGTGGGCGACTCGCACGCACGCGCCTGGTCGCCCGCGATCTCCGCCCTCGGCGAGGCCGAGGGGCTGCGCACGTACAACTTCGTGTTCTCCGGCTGCTCGGCGACCCGCGCGGTCCAGGCCGACCCGCAGAACCTGCGCCCGTGGACGGACTGCGAGGAATTCAAGGACTGGGTGGTCGACACGGTCGCGGACCTCCATCCCGACGTCGTGGTCGTCGCCACCAGCGCGGTATCGCCCGTCGTCGGCCCCGACGGCGACCCCGTCGGCGTCCTCGACGACCGCGAGGAGTTCCGCTCGCTGGTCCGAGCCGGCTTCGCCGAGCAGCTCGCCGAGCTCGCCCCGCTCACCGACCAGCTGGTGGTGCTCGGCAACACGCCCAAGCTGCCGCGCGAGCCCGGGGTCTGCCTGTCGCAGGGTGGCGACATCACCCTGAAGGACTGCCTGTTCAAGCGCGGCCCGGTCGCCCACTCGATCCAGATGGACTTCAAGGCCTCTGCCCGCGAGCAGGGCGTCCCGTTCGTCAACGCCTCGCCGTGGTTCTGCTACGAGCTGATGTGCCCGGCGGTGATCGGCAGCACCATCGCGATGCGCGACAGCGAGCACATGACTCCGGAGTACGCCGTCGAGCTCGCCGAACCACTTGCCCGCCGGCTGCATCTCACGGGTTAGTCGGGGCTCCTCGGCCCGCCCCAGGCGGGGGACCAGACACCCCAGGAAAGATCACTGTTGTAATTCGATCCAAAGCGTTGCGTGTGACTGGTGTGACTGGTGGGATGAGCGCACTCGGCCCCCGGAATGCCTGCCACACAGGAAGATTGTCCTCGTGCACCAGCGTCGCTCACGTCCTCTCCGCTCGGTTCCGGCGCGCCGTCTCGCCGCCGGTCTGGTGCTGCTGACGACGGCCGTCGTGGCCGCTGGGCTGGCGGTCACGTCACCCGCCTCGGCCCGGGAGGACCTCACCAGCAACGCGCGGGCCGACGCCCTCCCGCCTCCGGCACCAGGCGTCATCCGGCTCACCCAGGCCAACCTGCTCTCCGGCCAGCCGGCGCTCGACTTCCAGGCCGACGCCGCGACGGTGCTGAGCAACCAGCCGGACTTCATCACCTACAACGAGGTGCCCTGGCGGCACGACATCTTCCTCGCCCCGCCCGGGTACGCCCTGTTCCGCACGCCCGGTGAGTACACCGGCGCCACCCCCGTCGCCTGGCGCACCGACAAGTGGACCGCGATCAACCAGGGCACCACGACCGTCAGCTACAAGGAGGGCAAGCTGCCCGGCCAGAAGGTCGAGTGGGGCATCCGCTACGCCAACTGGGTCACCCTCCAGGGCGTCGACGGGCACGTCATCTCGGTGATCTCCGCGCACCTCGCTCCGGAGAGCGAGATCACCATGGGCCTCCAGACGGTCGGGGTCACCAACCTCGGCATCCTCGCCAACCAGCTCGCTGCCTCCGGCCCGGTGCTGATGGCCGGGGACATGAACTTCCACTACGGGCCGCTGCAGTACCCGCGCGAGCTGCTGGCGTCGTACGGCTTCACGTCGACCTACGACGTCACGGGCACGCACTTCCCGACCGGCGACCACCGCGGCGCGACGATCGACTACGTCTTCATGAAGGCTGCGAGCCAGTTCACCGTCCTGGGCCAGTACAACCAGGAGCTGAACTCCGACCACGACGCCGTGACCGCCGACCTGGCGTTCACCGACGCGCCGTTGGAGGTGCCGGTCAGCTTCACCCCCGGCACGTTCACCAACGCGCCCGACGGCACCCGCGCGGCCCGTCGCGCCATGCTCGACCTGATGGTCAAGGCGGTCGACAACGCTCCTCCGGGTGCCGCGATCCACCTGACCACCGCCAAGCTCGGCGACAAGCCGCTCTACCGCGCCCTCCGGGCCGCGATCGACCGCAAGGTGCACGTCCAGGTCGTCACCCGCCGCACCCACCCGACGCAGCAAGAGCTCAACCTGATGAACGTGCTCGGGGACAAGGTCTGGAAGAAGAGCTGGGCCGTCGGCTGCGACGACGAGTGCCGGGCGATCGAGAGCCGCGGGAACCTGCCGCAGACCCGGCTGCTGGTCAGCCAGTCCGGCACCTCCGAGGCGATCCGGATCGACGCGGACGCGCCGATGGTGTTCTCCTCCGGCAAGGCGCTCACCACGGCGCGGGTCTGGGTGAGCCAGACGATCTACGACGGCGCGTTCAAGCGGTTCTTCATGCTCGTCGGCCGCGAGATCTAGGTCATAGCCCCTCCCACCAGCGGCCGATAGCCTCCGGCCTCATGGCGCGACTCTGCGAGACCGACGGGCTCACCGACGACCAGACCGAGATCCTCAAGGCGGTCCGACAGTTCGTCGAGAAGGAGATCCTGCCGGTCGCGACGGAGCTCGAGCACAAGGACGAGTACCCCACCGACATCGTCGAAGGTCTCAAGGAGCTCGGCCTCTTCGGACTGATGATCCCCGAGGAGTACGGCGGCCTGGGCGAGTCCCTGCTCACCTACGCCCTGGCGGTCGAGGAGATCGCCCGGGGCTGGATGAGCGTCAGCGGCATCATCAACACCCACTTCATCGTCGCCTACATGCTGCTCCAGCACGGCACCGAGGAGCAGAAGCAGAAGTACCTGCCGCGGATGGCGACGGGCGAGGTGCGCGGTGCGTTCTCGATGTCCGAGCCCGGCTGCGGCTCCGACGTGGCGGCCATCAAGACCAAGGCCGTGAAGGACCCTGATGACTCGGACGGCGGCTACTCGATCACCGGCCAGAAGATGTGGCTGACCAACGGTGGCTCGGCCAACCTGGTCGCGGTGCTGGTCAAGACCGACGAGGGCCCAGGTGCACAGGGCTCGGTCTACAAGAACATGACGACCTTCCTCGTGGAGAAGGAGGAGGGCTTCGGCGAGACCGCCCAGGGCGTCACCATCCCGGGCAAGATCGAGAAGATGGGCTACAAGGGCGTCGACACCACCGAGATGGTGCTCGAGGGCCACCGGATCTCGGCCGACCAGATCCTCGGCGGCGAGCCCGGCAAGGGCTTCTACCAGATGATGGACGGCGTCGAGGTCGGCCGCGTGAACGTCGCCGCCCGCGGCTGCGGGGTCGCCAACCGTGCGTTCGAGCTCGGCGTCACCTACGCCCAGCAGCGGGAGACGTTCGGCAAGAAGATCGCCGAGCACCAGGCCGTGCTGTTCCGGTTGGCCGAGATGGCCACCAAGATCGAGGCGGCCCACCAGATGATGGTGCGCGCCGCCCGCAAGAAGGACGCCGGCGCCCGCAACGACCTCGAGGCCGGGATGGCGAAGTACCTCGCCTCGGAGTACTGCTCGCAGGTCGTCGAGGACTCCTTCCGCATCCACGGTGGGTACGGGTTCTCCAAGGAGTACGAGATCGAGCGGCTCTACCGCGAGGCGCCGATGCTGCTGATCGGTGAGGGCACGGCCGACATCCAGCGGATGATCATCGGCCGACGGCTCCTCGAGGACTACAAGATCTGAGCTGGCGCTCGACGTCGGAGATCACCCAGGTGACCTCCTCGTCGGCGACCATCTTGTCCTGGTCGACGTAGATGCTGGTCGGGTACTCCTGGCCGGCCGGCCACTCGACGTCGACCTGGGCGGCCTTCGGGTCGTTGCCCTTGTCGATGACGTCCTGGATGGTCACCCGGGCGTACTCGTCGCTGACCGGGTCGCCGACCGCGTGACCGTCGCCCTCGGTCGCCCACGTGACGTCGGTGACCTCGCCGCCCGCGACGGTGATCCGGTACTGCTGGCCCTGGTCGGCGCAGTAGCAGCGCATCTCCAGCGAGTAGACGTAGTCGGCGTACGGGTAGTCGGGCAGGCTGCCCGCCTCGGGAGCGACCGTGGGGCCGGAGGGGGAGGGCTCGGCGGTCGCCGTCGTGGGCCCGGTCGTCGGGGCGGGGTCGGTGGCGACCTGCCCGTCGTCCGCGTCGCCGCCGCACGCGGCGAGCGTCGTGAGGGAGACGGCCAGCAGCAGGGCACCGAGAGCCGTCGAACGAGCAGGGCGTCGCGAGGTCATGGCCGTTCGACGGTACGGCGCCCGGGTCGGTTCCGCGAACCGCGTCGACGCGGACTTGGCCGTCGTGGCAGGGTGGGAGTGCGTCACCCCGCACCCCCATGCTCACCTAGTCCAGGAGGACCGATGCCCGCGTCGACCGACGACTCCGGTACCAGCGAGTCAGGTGCCAACGAGGACCTCAAGGCGAAGATGCGCGAGGCGCTGGAGAAGAAGAAGCAGGGCGGCGCGCAGGGCCTCCACGGGGAGAACCCGCTCAAGGAGAAGGCGCACGGCTCCGAGGTCAGCGGCGGCGCCGCTCCGAAGATGCACCGCCGCAAGGCCGGTGGCGGGGGGTCCTAGACCTCCTTGCGCCGTCCGACCGCTGGCGTTTGGTCCCAAACGCCAGCGAAGCGGGTCCTCAGGCTGGCGTTTGTGACCAATGGCGCGTCGCCAGCCACCGATTCTGCAAGCGGGCGCGACCAGCAGCGGTCAGGCAGGACTCCTTGAGGAGTGTCAACCACCGCTGCGTACGTCGAGGATCGTGAGGACGCCCCAGGGCCCGGTCGAGCTCATGCATCGTGACGGTGGCACGAACGACGAGGTCGGCCGCTGTGAAGCCCCGTCTCACCCGCCCCACTTCATGCAGGCGTCGCAGACGACGCAGGTCCAGAGTTCGTTGTCGAGGATCGTCGTGACCCCGACCGTCGTACTCGTGCAGATCGCCCGTCGCCTCCACGACCAGATCCGCTCGGGCGACGAAGCCGCCAGTGGGGTCGAGGATCTCGACCTGCGGTTCGACCTCGATCTCAGCGACCTGGTGGAAGACGCGCAGCAACGACTCCCACGCCGACTCCGAACGCCCGTCGCTGAGCTCGAGCGCAGCGCGGAGTCGGCGCGATCCTGGACGTCTCGAGAAGGCCAACGCGCGGAGCTCATCGACCTCGACGTCGCTACGAGCCAACGCCGCGTCCATGAGGACGACCAGATCGAGGACGGCGAGGTCGCGGGCTGCCCGGAGCAGCACCTCCGCCGGATGGTCGACGGGGATGCCGTAGCGGTGGACCTGGACGGCGACCGTGTCGAGCCTGGAGCAGGTGAGTCCGGCACGGCGAGGCCTCGTGGAGGCCGTGGTTGCCGCGAACGTCGGGACGTACTCAGGCAGAGAAGGCAGCCACCAGTCGAAGAGCCAGGCGGCAGTCACGTGGGTGAACACCGCGTCGGGCGGTAGGACGAGTCGCCAGGCGGCAAGGTCGCGCAGCCCCTCGTCTCGGGTGCCGAGCTCTGCTTGGCGCATCATCAGGCCGTGGCTGAGGCGGCGGTACATCGGTGATCGGTACCGCCCGCGCATGGGTGCGTAGGAGTCGTCCATGCCGATGTCCTGCCCGGCGGTCCAGCCCAGCAATCGAGCCACTTGCAGTGCTGTGGAGAACTGCAGAGTCCGAGCGCATGGCGGCCACGAATGGGCACGAACGCCGCCGAAAGGGCCGCCTGCGATGGCGTTTGGGACCAAACGCCATCAGTCCCAGGCCTGCACCGGGGTGAGGTTTACCACGTTCCCACCGAGGGCAGGTCCCGGCACGATGGGCGCATGCAGTTCGGCCGCAGCTACGAGGAGTTCGAGGTCGGGGCGACCTACCGCCACTGGCCCGGCAAGACGGTGACCGAGTACGACGACCACCTCTTCTGCCTGCTGACGATGAACCATCACCCCCTCCACCTCGACAGCTTCTACGCCGAGGAGACCACGCAGTTCGGCAAGAACGTGGTGGTCGGCAACTACGTCTACTCGATCCTGCTCGGCATGAGCGTGGCCGACGTCTCGGGCAAGGCGATCGCCAACCTCGAGGTCGAGACGTTGCGGCACGTCGCGCCGACCTTCCACGGGGACACCCTCTACGGCGAGACGCGGGTGCTCGACAAGTGGGAGTCGAAGTCCAAGGACGACCGGGGCGTCGTGCACGTCGAGACGATCGGCTACAACCAGGACGGCACCGTGGTGTGCATCTTCCGCCGCAAGGTGATGGTGCCCAAGCAGAGCTACCTCGATGCCCGCGGCGGCGAGCAGCCCGGCCGCCCGACGCCCGTGCCCGACCGGAACTGGCCGGGTCCCGAGGACTCCCAGGGCTAGAACGCCGTCCGTACCGCGGCCATGTCGTGGTCGGCGTGGCCAGCGGCAGCGACGTCGGAGTAGAGATCGAGCAGGGTCCGCAGAAGGTCGTCGCGGAAGCCGGTGCCATGCGCAGACGAAACCATCAGGCCGACGTCCTTGACGACGCCGTCGACGGAGAACGACGGCGGCGCATAGGCACCCGCCGCCATCAGGGCTCCCTTGGCGTGGGCGTACGGCGTGTCGACCGGGCCGCCTCCGATGGCCTCGAGGAACTGGGCGGGGTCCAGGCCCAGGGCGGTGGCCAGCGCGGCCGCCTGCCCGACGCCTGCACAGAGCGTGGCCACCCACGAGTTGCAGACGAGCTTCAGGGCGCTGGCCGCGCCGACCTCGTCGCCCACCACCTGGGTCCGCGAACCGATCGCGTCGAGAGCCCAACCGGCGCGGTCGCGGGCGGCAGCCGGTCCGGACAGCAGCACCGCGAGGGTGCCGTCCTCGGCGGGCTTGCGCGTGCCGAGGACCGGAGCATCGAGCAGCCGGTCCTTGATCGCTGATGCGGCCGCGGCGATCCGGGCCATGCCGTCGGGGCCAACGGTGCTGACCTGCAGCCAGACGGCCTCCTGGCCCAACGCAGGCACGACGTCGTCACCGACCGCGAGCACGTTGTCGGCGTCGAACAATGCAGTGATCACCACGTCGGCGCCCGAGACGGCCTCGCGCACCGTGCCGTGCGCGGTGATGGAGTCACCGGCAGTCTCGTCGGCACGGGCACGGGTGCGGTTCCAGACCGCGACCTCGTGCCCTTCGCGGGCGAGCGATCGGGCCATCGCTGCCCCCATGATCCCGGTCCCCAGCACGGCTGCACGCATGGGACCAGTCTGTCAGTGCCCGTTCGTCGTGACGGGTGGCCCGAGTGCGAACGCCTTCGCCAGCGGCAGCAGCCCGAGCACGAGCACCATCGGCACCGCGAACCCGATCCGGAGCGAACCGGCGCCGACCAGGCCCGTCATCACCGCACCCAGCAGCGCACCCACGTAGTTGAACTGGTTGAAGCGGGCGATCACCGCGTCCACCCGGCCGCGCCGCTCGGCGGGGTCGAGGGTGTCGCCGCCGGCGATCCGCGCGGCCGCCGAGAAGCTCAGCGGCGCCACCACCGCCACTCCGCCGCCGAGGATGAAGAAGCCCAGCACGGCGACGGGCCACGTCGGAGCGAACACGATGAGCGCCAGGGAGGCGGAGGCGACGAGCGCTCCCGTGCGCAGCACGCGGACCGCGCCGAAGCGGTGCACGAGGTCGTCGCCCGCGAGGCGTACCAGGCCGCTCGTCACCAAGTAGGGGAACGTGGCCAGGGCGACCAGGTCGGAGGGCGCGTCGACCACCCGGTCGAGGTAGGTCGGTCCCCACGTGAACGCCGCCGTGTCGACCATGTAGAAGAGCACGAGCGCCGCCCCGACCAGCATGATCGGGCGCCAGGGCACGGCGACCCCGGGCACGTCGACCGACGGTGCACCGGCGCGCTCGTGCGCGAGGTACGGCGCCGTCGCGGCCACGAGCGGCACGAGGGCAACCAAGGCCATCCACCGCAGGTCGAGGTCGGCGCTGGCGAGCGTGATGGCGGAGGCGATCAGCCCGCCGACGGTCCAGGCGCCGTGGAAGGACGGCAGGATCGGCCGGGCGTACTCGTGCTCGAGGGCGACGGCCTGCATGTTGATGGCGGCGTCGATCACGCCGAGCGTCACGCCGTAGCAGGCGACGGCCACCGCGAAGACGGCGACGTTCGGCGCCAGCGTGGCCACGGGCACGGTGACGGCGGTGCCCAACAGGGCGGCGCGCAGGGGGAGGGCCGAACCGAACCGAGGCGCGACCCGCTCGGCGATCAAGGTGCCCACGCCGGCCAGCAGGACCAGGCAGAGCAGCAGCAGCGACAGCTCGACCTCGGACAGCGACCAGCGGTCCGAGAAGGCCGGGAGCCGCGTCGTCAGGCTGATGAACACGAACCCCTGGGTCAGGAACGCGCCGGCCACCGCGAGCCGGCTCCGACGAAGAGACACGGGTCGCATGGTGGCAGATCCGCGATCGTGCCGGTGACGCGCGAGTGCAGCGAGCCTCGAAACCGACCGGGAAACCGATGCGCCGAGCCCCGATCGTGCGCCACGATGCCTCGTGGCCAGCACAGGACAACAGCTGCGGCGCCGGACGGCGACCGCGGTCGCGCCGGAGCGCGGCAGCGCCCGGACCCAGAAGCCGACCCGGTCGGAGCCGCGGCTTCGGCGACCGGCTGCGGTACTGGTTCGACAACTCGATGTCCCGCGGCACCCCGGCCCTGATCGCCTGGCTGACGTTGGTCACCGTGCTGCTGATCCTGCTCTTCGCGCTGATCCTGACGGTGTTCGACCTGGGCCCCGCGGGCCAGGAGCAGGACTTCTCCGACCGGTTGTTCGGCAACCTGCTGCACGCCCTCGACCCCGGCACCATCGGCGGCGACGTCGGGAGCACGTGGCGCTTCCTGCTGACGATGCTGGCGCTGACCCTGGCGGGCCTGTTCATCGTCAGCGCGCTGATCGGCGTGATCGCCGCCGGCATCGACACCAAGCTCGCCGAGCTCCGCCGCGGCCGCTCGCTGGTCCTCGAGGAGGACCACACCGTGATCCTCGGCTGGTCCGAGTCGATCTTCACGATCATCTCCGAGCTGACGCTGGCCAACGAGAGCCGCCGCAAGCCGGTGGTGGTCGTGCTCGCCGACCGCGACAAGGTCGACATGGAGGAGGAGATCCGCAGCAAGGTGCCCGACTTCCGTGGCACCCGCGTGGTCTGCCGGTCCGGCTCGCCCATGGACGTCGACGACCTGGCGCTGAGCAGCCACCCGACGGCCCGCTCGATCATCCTGCTCGCGCCCGACTCCGACGACCCCGACAGCGAGGTCATCAAGACCCTGCTGGCGCTCACCCACGACAGCCCCGAGGACGGCCCACGCATCGTGGCCGAGATCCGCAACCCCTCCAACCTCGCGACCGCCCGGCTCGTCGGCGCCGACCGCACGGTCCTCCTCGACATCCGCGAGACGGTGGCCAAGCTGGTCGTGCAGACCTCTCGCCAGTCCGGCGCCGCCGCGGTCTACACCGAGCTGTTCGACTACGAGGGCGACGAGATCTACTTCCTGGAGGAGCACGGGCTGGCCGGCGAGACGTACGCCGCGGCCCAGCTCGCGTTCGAGTCCGCGACGGTGATCGGGCTCATCGACCGGGGGTCTCCAAGCTGAACCCCCCATCGACCACGCCGATCGACGACCAGACCCTGATCGTGATCGCCGAGGACGACTCGGCGCTGTCGACGGCCAGACGGTGGCGGCCGCCGAGCCGGACCTCGACGCGCTCGGGCGAGGAGTGCGGCCGGGCCGACCGGCCGACCCGGCGCTGCTTCTCGGCTGGAACGAACGCGCCCCGATCGTGGTGAGCGAGCTCGACAACTACGCGGCGCCGGGCTCGACGCTGACCGTCCTCACGGCGTACGGCGCCCCGGCGGTCGCCGAGCTGCGCAACCTGGCAGTCACGGTCGTGGACGGCTCCACCACCGACCGGGCGGTGCTCGACCGTCACGTCGTCGAGGGCCTCGACCAGGTCATCGTGCTCTGCTACTCCAACGACCTCGTCGGTGCAGGCAGCCGACGCCCGCACGCTGGTCACGCTGCTGCACGTCCGCGACATCCTCGCCTCGTTCGAGGGTCGAGACCCCGGTCGTCACCGAGATGATGGACGACCGCAACCGGGTGCTGGCGCAGGTCGCCCACGTCGACGACGTCGTCGTCAGCGGCGAGATCGTCAGCCTGTTGGTCACCCAGCTCTCGGAGGACCAGCGACTGGAGGCCGTGTTCGCCGAGCTGCTGGCCGCGACCGGCGCGGAGATCTACCTGCGGCCCGCGGAGTGGTACGTCCAGCCGGGACACGAGGTCACCTTCGCCACCGTGGTGGCGGGTGCGAGCCGACGCGGCGAGACCGCGGTCGGGTACCGCACGTCCGCGCTGGCCAGCGACGCCAAGGCCGGGTACGGCGTCCAGGTCAACCCCGCCAAGTCCGAGACGTTCCGCGTCGCAGCCGGGCGACCGGGTCGTGGTGCTGGCCGAGGCCTGACATCCTGCGGGCATGGACCCCGAGACGCAGGTGTGGCTGGTCCGGCACGGCGAGACGGAGTGGAGCCGCGACGGCCGGCACACCTCGTCGACGGACCTGCCGCTGACGCCCGAGGGTGAGGCGGTCGCGCGGACGCTGAAGCCACGGCTGGCTGAGGTCTCCTTCGACCTGGTGCTGACGAGCCCGATGCAGCGCGCGCGGGTCACCGCGGACCTGGCAGGGTTCGGCGACGCGGAGGTGGACCCGGACCTGGTGGAGTGGGGCTACGGCGACTACGAGGGCCGGACCACCGCGGAGATCCGTGAGGAGGTGCCCGGCTTCTCGATCTGGACGCACCTGGCACCCGGCGGCGAGACACCCGACCACGTGGCCGAACGCCTCGACCGCGTCGTCGAGCGGGTCGGCAACGTCCCCGAGCGGGCCCTCGTGTTCGGTCACGGTCACGCCCTGCGAGCCCTGACGGCGCGCTGGCTCGGGCTGCCCGTGACCGACGGCCGGCTGTTCCGGCTCGACACGGCGACGCTCTCGCGCCTGGGCTACGAGCGAGGGAACCGCGTCATCCTGGCCTGGAACTCCTGAGCGCGCCCGACGCCCCCCTTGACGGGGGCGGACCGCGTCACGACGGTGGACCCATGTCCCTGGTCGCGGGGTGCCCCCGCTGCCGTGCCGCCGAGCCCCTCGTCGACGGGACGCCGCGCTGCCCCGTGCACGGTGTCGTGGCCCGCCCGCTGTGGCGGCCCGAGGACCACGCCGAGATCTCCTACGACGTGTTCGTCGACCACCTCGGCACGGCCGGGACCTTCCCGACGTACCTGCCCTGGCCGATGAGCCCCGGATGGTCGGTCACCGACTTCGCGGTCGCCGCGGAGAGAAGGACCTGGGCCACCGCGACGTGCGTCTCCGGCACGAGCGAGCTCGACGGTCCGGTCGACGTGTTCGTGGTCGCCGAGGAGCCGGGCACCGGCCTCGGCGCCCGGTGCGCCGGCATCGACGGCAGCGACCCCGGCCGCGAGGTGGGGGACGGCCAACCGAGTGCCCGGATCCGGATCGGCAGCCAGTCCGTGTCGCTGTGGATCGTGTCGACGGCGACGTCCGACGACCGCTTCGACCGCTCGGTCTTCGTCGGCGAGGCCAACGGCCGGTGGCTGTGGCTCGTGCTGCGGCCGGCCTCGGCGATGCTGCTGCTGCGCGACGACTGGATCCTGCGTGACGTCTCGTCCGTCGGGCCGCCCCTGGTCGAGCTGCCGTTCGGAGGACCCCGCCCCGTCTGGTGAGAGGGTGTCCGGGTGCGTATCGACCTCCACACCCACTCGCGCGCCTCCGACGGCACGCAGAGCCCGGCGGAGGTGATGCGGTCGGCGGCCGAGGCAGGCCTCGACGTGGTCGCGCTGACCGACCATGACACCGCGCAGGGGTGGGCCGAGGCGACCGAGGCGGCCGAGTCGCTCGGCCTGGACCTGGTGACCGGGATCGAGGTCAGCACCCGCTTCGAGCACACGGGCGTGCACCTCCTGGCGTACCTGCCCGACGCCGAGGACCCGGACCTGGTGCTCGCCCTGGACCGGGTGCTCGCGGGGCGCAACTCCCGGGTGCCCGCGATCCTGGCCAACCTGCGCGCCGCGGGGGTGGAGCTCACCGAGGACGACGTACGCCGCGTCTCCGCCGGCACGCCGGCCACCGGACGACCGCACGTGGCCGACGCGCTGGTCGCCCGCGGCGTGGTCGCCGACCGGGCCGAGGCGTTCGAGCGGTTCCTCAACCCCGGCCGTCCGGGGTACGCCAGCCGCTACGCCGCCGACCTCGAGGACATGGTGCCGCTGGTCGTCGCGGCCGGCGGGGTCCCCGTGGTCGCGCACCCGTGGGCGCGCTCGGCCCGGCCGGTGCTCACCGAGGCCGCGTTCGCGCAGCTGCGCGACCTGGGGCTGGCCGGCATCGAGGTCGACCACCAGGGCCACGACGCCGCCGCGCGAGCGGCCCTGCGCGTCATCGCCCGCACGCTGGACCTGGTGGTCACCGGGTCCAGCGACTACCACGGCAGCGGCAAGGTCGACCACGACCTCGGGTGCAACACGACCGCGCCCGAGGAGCTCGCCCGGATCCGCGAGCTCGCCGCGAGCGCCCGGGCTGCCCGCTCATGAGCGACCTGCTCGACGTCACCCTGATGACGAGTGCCTTCGTCACCCTGTTCGTGATCATGGACCCCGTCGGCACCGTGCCGATCTTCCTGTCGCTGACCGGAGGCCGGTCGAAGGCCTCGGCGCGGCGGGCGGCGTGGCAGGCCGTCACGGTCTCGTTCGTGGTGATCGTCGTGTTCGCGTTCTTCGGTCAGCGGATCCTGGGCTACCTGCACATCTCGCTGCCGGCCCTCCAGTGCGCCGGTGGGTTGCTGCTCCTGCTCGTCGCGCTCGAGCTGCTGACCGGCAACGAGAAGGAGCCGACCCAGCAGGCCGGGACCAACGTCGCGCTCGTGCCCCTGGGGACCCCGCTGCTCGCCGGGCCGGGCGCGATCGTGGCGACGATGCTGTTCTCCAACCGGGTCCACGACTTCGCCGACTTCACGGCCGTCGCGCTCGCCGTCATCCTGGTGCACCTGTGCATCTGGGCCGCGATGCGCTTCTCGCTGCCCATCCTGCGGCTGATCCGCGAGTCCGGGGTCCTGCTCGTCACCCGGATCGCCGGCCTGCTGCTCTCCGCCATCGCCGTCCAGCTCATCGCCGACGCCGTCCGCGCCTTCATCGCCGGCGAGGGCTGACCCGGCTACTTCCGGCCGACGTTCTGGAAGCGCTGCGCGACGCGGGTGGGGACCATCCGGGTGGCGGCGGTGATGACCTTGTACTGGCCGCCGGGGACCGACATCGCCTTGCCCTTGTCGAAGTCGTCGAGGCACTCCGAGACCAGGAAGTCGGCCTCCAGCCACAGGTACCCCGAGCCGCGGCGCACGCTCATCCGCTCGTGGAACTCGGTCTTGGTGAACCCGGGGCACAGGGTGGTCACGGTGACGCCCTTCGGGCGGTACTCGCCCGAGGCCCAGGCGCCGAAGCTGTTCACGTAGGCCTTCGCGGCCGAGTACGAGCCACGGGGCAGGAACGCCGCCACGCTCGAGACGTTGATGATGCCGCCCCTGCCGCGAGCCGACATCGCACCGAGGGCGGCGTGCGAGAGGCGCATCACGGCGACGACGAGCACGTCGAGCATGGCCTGCTCCTGCTCGACGTCGTTGTCGCCGAACCGCTTCTTCAGCCCGAAGCCCGCGTTGTTGACCAGCAGGTCGATCGGTCGGTCGAGCGACGCGACCCGCTCCTCCACGATCGCCAGCTGCTCGCGGTCGACGAGGTCGGCCGTCAGCACCTCGGCCCCGACGCCGTACGTCGCCTGGAGGTCTCCGGCCACCGTCTCGAGGCGGGCGGTGTCGCGGGCCACCAGGACGAGGTCGTGGCCCCGGGCTGCGAGCTGGCGGGCGAACTCCAGGCCGATGCCGGCCGTGGCGCCGGTCACGAGAGCGGTAGGCATGCGTCGATCGAAGCAGGTGCCTGCGGCAATTCGCCGCCCGGGTCCGGCATGATGGTCGGCGATGACTTCCCCGACCCCGTCACCGACCACGACCCTGGCCGTCGCCAACCAGAAGGGCGGCGTCGCCAAGACCACGAGTGTCGCCTCGCTCGGCGCTGCCCTGGCCGAGCTGGGGCACTCCGTGCTCCTGGTCGACCTCGACCCGCAGGCCTGCCTCACGTTCTCCCTCGGCATCGACCCCGAGGACGTCGAGATGTCGATCCACCACGTGCTGACCAAGGGCATGCACGCGAGCGAGGTCGTCATCGAGACCGACGACGGCGTCGACCTGCTGCCCGCCACCATCGAGCTCGCCCGCGCCGAGGCCGACCTGCTGACCCGCACCGGGCGCGAGCAGGTCCTCAAGGCGGCCCTGGCCGACCTGCTCGAGGAGGCGCACTACGACTGGGTGCTGCTCGACTGCCCGCCCTCGCTCGGCGTGCTGACGGTCGCGGCGCTGACGGCCGCCGACGGGGTGCTCATCCCGCTCCAGTGCGAGACGCTCTCCCACCGCGGCGTCGGGCAGCTGCTCGACACCGTCCACGACGTCCGCCGGTTCACCAACCGCGACCTCGAGGTGTGGGGCGTGCTCCCGACGCTGTACGACGGCCGCACCAACCACGCGCGCACGGTGCTGGAGACGATCAGCGGCACCTACGACCTCGAGGTGATCGAGCCGCCGATCCCCAAGACCATCAAGTTCGCCGAGGCCCCGGCCGCGGGCCGCTCGATCCTGGCCACGTCGCGCAGCAGCAAGGGCGCCAAGGCCTACCGCGAGGCCGCGGCCCACCTCGTCGAGCGCGCCCAGCGGCCCAGGTCGAAGCGCAAGGCCAGGACGACGTGAGCCAGCACCGTGGTTCCCCGGTCCGTCCGCGCTACGCGCGGATGGGAGCGGCCGGCGCGTCGCTCGCGGTCACGCTGGTCGCGGTGATGGGTGGGTTCGGGGTGTTCCCCGTGTCGTCCGGCCAGGCGAACGCGTCCGACGACACGCCCGCGACCCACCAGGCGGACGCCACCCAGCCGACGAGCACCGACCCGGTCTCGGACGCCGGTGCCAGCCAGACGACGTCGAAGTCGCAGGGCAACGGCACCTCGGCGGACGCCAGCGAGAGCAAGGTGGACCCGAAGGTGGACGCCGCGTTGCCGGAGGGGTCCGGCACCGGCAAGCGCGTCGTGTTCAGCGAGAGCCGGCAGCGGGTCTGGCTGGTCAACGAGGACGAGCAGGTCGAACGCACGTACCCCGTGTCGGGCAGTGTCTACGACAACCTCGAGCCCGGCGCGTTCAACGTCTACTCACGCTCCGAGGACGCCTGGGGCGTCGACGACTCGGGCAGCATGAAGTACTTCGTGCGCTTCACCCAGGGCGACACCGGTGCCGCCATCGGCTTCCACGACATCCCGATCAAGGACGGCGTGCCCGCCCAGACCGAGGCGCAGCTGGGCACACCCCTGAGCCACGGGTGCGTCCGCCAGCGGCGCGCCGACGCGATCGCCCTCTGGAAGTTCGCGCCGCTCGGGACGTCGGTCATCGTCACCGCGTGACGTAGACCTCGGGGCCACCGCGGAGCACGGAGAAGTCGTCGATCTCCTCACAGATCGCGAACAGGTCCTCGATCGTCGCCGTTGGCGCGACCTGTTCGAAGGCCTGCCCGAGCAGGTCCCACACGTCGGCATCGGGATCGTGCGGTACCGCGTCCAGCAGGTCGCCCTCGGAGGCCTGCATGGCGTCGATCGTCGCGTAGAGCCGTCGCATCGGTTCGGCGAGGTCGCCCGGAGGCTCGAGCTGTCGCGTGTCGTCCTCGATGGCGCTGACGGCATCCACCGTGGCCGTGATGAACCCCGTCGCCTGGACGTAGGCGTCGTCCTCCGTCATGTCGTCGAAGGCCGCCTCGGCCTGCTTGCCGGCCCGGCGCATGCTGGCCGAGAGCGTGTGCAGGTACGCCGCCTCCGCGGTCGTCAGTGACGGGGTCGGAGGCAGGGTCCCACCGTTGAGCACGCGACGGAACTCGTCGTCGAAGGCCGCCGCGTCCGCGGCGACCGCGACGTCGACGACCGACCCGTCGTCGCGAGCGAGGGTTGCTCCGTCGGCATCCACGGCGAGCCGCCGCTGCTCGATCGTCACCGTGTCCGGACGCATCGCGGCGACCGCCGTCAGCTCGTCCCACATGAACGCCCCGTCGAACCAGGTCTGCGCCGACAGGCGCTGGTACTCGGCCCGGCCGGTCGGCGTCTCGAGCAGGCTGAGGCGCAGCACGACGTCGCGGCCGAACGGCACGTCGTTCGTGGCGTCGAGCGGCACGAGCAGGATGGGGACGCCCGACTCGACGACGATCCGAGCGGCCTCGGGGTCGACGTACAGGTTCCACTCCGCGCTCGGGGTGTCGGGGACGTTGCCCTCGACGTCGACGGCGCCGCCCATGATGACGACGCGCTCGATCCGCGAGACCAGCTCGGGGTGCTCGGTGAGGGTCACGGCGAGGTTGGTCAACGGCCCGACGGCGACGATGGTCACCTTGTCGTCGGCCGCTTCCAGCACGTCGGCGAGCAGCGCTTCGGCGTCGAGCACGGGGCGCCGTGCCACGGGTTGGACGAGGACGCGCGGCAGCTTGTTGGCCTCCACGCGCCACTCGTCGGGCCAGTCCCGGTGCCCCTTCAGCGGCTCGTCGCGCCCGCATCCGACGGGCACGTCCGGGAGGTCTGCGAGGGCCAGCAGCTGGCGCGTGTTCCTCGTGCCGGGGACGCAGTCCGCCTCACCGGTCCCGGGCAGGGTGACGGCGAGGAGGTCGACGTCGGGACGGGACGCGAGGTAGAGCAGGGCGCCGATGTCGGAGTGCGTCGGGCTGTAGTCGAGCACGACCGGCGTCGCCGACGTCGCCGGCGACTCGGTGGACGGGGCGGCGGACGGGGCGTTGTCGAGGCAGCCCGTGAGGGTGGCGACGACCAGGGCGATCACGATCGCCTTCAGGAGGCTCATGCACAGACAGACGTACGGCGCGGCCGCACGGGTGACAGGAGCGAGCCTCCCGCCCGATCAGGACGTCAGGCGGACTCGGCGGCCGGCTTGGCGCCCGACGACGGGCGACGGCGGCGGCGGCGGTTGCGACTGCCGGCCGGACGCTCGCCCGTCGACGCGGCGGACTCGTCGGAGACCTCGGTCGTGGCGGCGGGTGCGCCGCCCTCGGAACCCTCGCCACCGCGCGTACGGCGGCGGTTGCGGTCGCGGGAAGGTCGCTCGCCGCGGGGCCGCTCCTTGGCCTCGGAACGCTCGCGCGGCGCGCGCTCGACCGGTGCCGGGTCGACGATCCGGCCCTTGGTGCCCGGTGGGATGCCCAGGTCGTGGAAGAGGTGCTCGGAGCTCGAGTAGGTCTCCTGCGGCTCCTCGAACGGCAGCTCGAGGGCCTTGTTGATCATCTTCCAGCGCGCCAGGTCCGCCCAGTCGACGAAGGTGATGGCGATGCCCGTCGCACCGGCGCGGCCGGTGCGGCCGATGCGGTGGATGTAGGTCTTCTCGTCCTCGGGGCACGTGTAGTTGATGACGTGGGAGACGCCCTGCACGTCGATGCCGCGAGCGGCGACGTCGGTCGCCACCAGCACGCGGATCTTGTCCTCGCGGAACTTGGTGAGGGCCTTCTCGCGGGCGACCTGGGCCATGTCGCCGTGCAGCGGCGAGGCGCTGAAGCCGCGCTCGGCGAGGTCGTCGGCGATGCGCTGCGACTGCCGCTTGGTGCGCGTGAAGACGATGATCTTGTCGGAGTCCTCGGCCTGGAGGATCCGGCCGATCATCTCCGGCTTGTCGAGGTCGTGGGCCTGGTAGATGAACTGCGCGGTCGCCGGCACCAGCTGGGTGTCGTACGACGACTCGGCGCGGATGTTCATCGGGTGCCGCATGTGGGTGCGGGCGAGGGACACGATGGCGGCCGGCATGGTCGCCGAGAAGAGCATCGTCTGGCGGGTCTCGGGCGTGAGCTTGAGGATGCGCTCCACGTCGGGCAGGAAGCCGAGGTCCAGCATCTCGTCGGCCTCGTCGAGGACGAGCGCATGCACGTGGGAGAGGTCCAGGGCCCTGCGGTTGGCCAGGTCGATGAGGCGCCCGGGGGTGCCGACCACGATGTCGACGCCCGCGGTCAGCGCGTCGAGCTGGCCTTCGTAGGGGACACCGCCGTAGACGGTGAGCACCCGCATGCCACGGTCCTTGCTGGCGAGGTGCAGGTCGCCGGACACCTGGAGCGCGAGCTCGCGGGTCGGCGCGACGATGAGGGCCTGCGGCTTGCCCTGGGGCATCTGCTCGTACGCCGCGTCCTTGGGGGAGACGCTGCGCTGGATCACAGGGATGCCGAAGGCGAGCGTCTTGCCGGTGCCCGTGCGGGCCTGGCCGATGAGGTCGGTGCCGAGCAGGGCGACCGAGAGGGTCATCTCCTGGATGGCGAAGGGGGTGGTGATGCCGGCGCGCTCGAGCGCGTCGCAGATCTCGGGGTCGACCCCGAGGTCCCTGAAGCTGGGCTCAGCAGTGGTGGTCACGGTGTTCAGTTCGCTTTCGTTAGGTCTCCAGGCAGCGGACCAGGAGATCGAGCGAAAGCGCTCAACGCGATCGGTCTGCCGCGTACATGCTCATCCCAAGCCTGGGCCTTCGCGCACCCGGATCGGGGCGCAGGTCTGGCGGGATGGTTGATCTCATCCTATCGGTAGGTTGGAAGCATGGTCGCATCCGAGGTAGCCGGCGCCGTTTCGGGTGATCCGGCGGACTTCCAGGACCCGGCCTACCGCGAGGCGGTCATCGACCTGCTCGGCGCGATCTCCTACGGCGAGATCTCTGCGTTCGAGCGGCTGGCCGAGGACTCCAAGATGGCGCCTGCCATCCGCGACAAGATGGCGCTGGCCACCATGGCCGCGGCCGAGCTCGGGCACGTCGCGCGGCTGCACGAGCGGCTCACCGAGCTCGGCGCCGATCCGTACGACGCGATGGCGCCGTTCATCGCCCCCATCGAGAAGTTCCACCGCCACACCGCGCCGGCCGACTGGTACGAGGGGTTGGTCAAGGCGTACGTCGGCGACGGCCTCGCCGCCGACTTCTACCGCGAGATCGCGGCGTACCTGGACAGCGCCACCCGGGACCTGGTCATCGCATCCTTGGAGGACACCGGCCAGGCCGACTTCGTGGTCGAGCGGATCCGCCAGGCCATCGCGGCGACGCCGTCCATCGGCGGACGCCTGGCCCTGTGGGGCCGGCGGCTGATGGGGGAGGCGCTCACCCAGGCCCAGCGGGTGGCCGCCGAGCGAGACGCGCTGTCCGCGCTGCTCGCCGGTGGCATCGACCGCCCCGGCCTGGACCTGGCCGCCATCGGCCGGATGTTCACCCGGATCACCGACCGGCACGCCGCGCGGATGGCCGAGCTCGGCCTGTCCAGCTGAGCCGACCGGGCGTCAGGCCCTGACGCGCGGGCGGGCCCGGAAGCCGGCCGCGGCGCTGACCAGGACGGCCGCGACGACGATCTGCCAGGTGTGCCGCCACCAGTCGAAGCCGGGGGTGTTGTCCTTGAACAGCAACGTGTAGAGGAAGTTGCCGACGAGCACGCCGCCGATGCCGCAGGCGACCGTCAGCCACGTGGGGATGCGTACGTCACCGCGGGCGAGCTTCTTGCCCAGCCAGCCGATGATGGCGCCGCCGATGATCATCAGAAGGAGGTCGATCATGTCCCCACGTCCTTTCGCCAGGGAGGTGATGCTCCCTCAAGCGTGCCTGGCGGATCCGCCGAAATCACGGGCCGGAGCCGAGAACCAGGGTTCACTCAGGGTCAGCTCCTGAAGCCCACCTGGCCGGCCACGCCACCGCCGATCTCGACGTAGGCGATCTTGTCGCCGGGGACGAGGATCTTGCGGCCCCGCACGTCGTCGATCGCCAGGGTGCCGTTGTTCTTGACCGCGTCGGCGACCTGCTTCTCGATGTCCGCGACGCTCTCGTTGGTCTCCAGCACGACCTCGCGGGGTGCGTGCTGCACGCCGATCTTGACCTCCATGGGTCTTCTCCTTCGGTAAGTACGTTCAGGGTGGTCGGGTCAGTGCTCGTCAGTGAGGGGGTAGCCGCGGATGCCGCGCCAGGCCAGGCCGGCGACGAGGGCGGCGGCGTCGCCCTGCGTGACGAGGGGCTTGATGCCCGATGCCTCGGACAGCCAGAACCTCGCGCTGACCTGGGCCATTCCCACCAGGGACACGGCCAGCAGCCGCGCCTCGGCGTCGGGCAGACCGGTGTCCTCGCGGATCACCAGGGCGATCATCGCGGCGCAGTCGGTGGTCACCCGGTCGACGCGTTCGCGGACGGCCGGCTCGTTGGTCAGGTCGGACTCGAACACCAGCCGGAACGCGCCGGTGTCGCCCGCGACGTACTCGTAGAAGACGTCCATCGTCGCGGCCACGCGCATCTTGTTGTCGTGCGTCGACGCCAGGGCCGCGCGGCAGTTGTCGATGATGTCGTCGCAGGAGGCGTCGAGCAGGGCGAGGTACAGGTCGAGCTTGCCGGGGAAGTGCTGGTAGAGCACCGGCTTGGAGACGCCGGCCCGCTCGGCGATGTCGTCCATCGCGGCGGCGTGGAAGCCCTGGGCGACGAACACCTCGAGCGCCGACTCGAGCAGCTGCGCCCGGCGTTCCTGGCGCGGCAGGCGACCGCCCCGCGGCCCGGGGGCCGTGGTCGAGTCACGTACGTCGCTCACGTTCGGGGAGCCTACTCGGCAGTAGGTGGGTCCGGATGACGGGACGTGGCGTGGTGGGCGCACCCGTCCCGGGGAACATGGACGGCCCGACCCACGTTGACCCCCTGAATGCCCGCAGACCCTGACTGGAGCCCCGCCGTGTCCTTCCCTCCCCTCGTGGAGCCCGCTTCCGAGCTGACCATCGACGAGGTACGGCGCTACAGCCGCCACCTGATCATCCCGGACGTCGGCATGAGCGGACAGAAGCGCCTGAAGAACGCCAAGGTGCTCGTCATCGGCGCCGGCGGCCTGGGCAGCCCGGCGCTGCTCTACCTGGCCGCGGCCGGGGTCGGGACGCTCGGCATCGCGGAGTTCGACGAGGTCGACGAGTCCAACCTGCAGCGCCAGATCATCCACCAGCAGTCCGACATCGGGAAGTCCAAGGCCCTGTCGGCCAAGGAGTCGGTCCTCGAGACCAACCCGTACGTCACCGTGGTGCTGCACGAGGAACGCCTCGACAACGACAACGTGATGCAGGTCTTCGAGGGCTACGACCTCATCGTCGACGGCACCGACAACTTCGCGACGCGCTACATGGTCAACGACGCGGCGTACTTCCTCGGCATCCCCTACGTGTGGGGCTCGATCTACCGCTTCGACGGGCAGGCCTCGGTGTTCGCACCGACGCTGGCCGAGGACGCGCCGTGCTACCGCTGCCTCTACCCCGAGCCCCCGCCGCCGGGCATGGTCCCGAGCTGCGCCGAGGGCGGCGTGCTGGGCGTGCTGTGCGCGAGCATCGGCTCGATCCAGGTCAACGAGGCCATCAAGCTGCTCACCGGCATCGGTGACCCGGCCATCGGCAAGCTCGTCATCTACGACGCCCTCGAGCTCGAGTGGCGCAAGCTCCGGGTGCGCAAGGACCCGGGCTGCGCGCTGTGCGGCGAGAACCCCACGGTCACCGGCCTGATCGACTACGACAACTTCTGCGGCGCGATCTCCGAGGAGGCGCTCGACGCCGCCGCCGGCTCGACCATCTCGGTCACCACGCTCGAGCACATGCTCAAGGAGCGCGACGAGGGCACCCGCGACTTCGTCCTCGTCGACGTGCGCGAGCCCAACGAGGCCGAGATCAACCACATCCCCGGCGCCGTACTGATCCCCAAGGGCGAGTTCCTCAACGGCCACGCGCTCGAGCAGCTCCCGTCCGACAAGCAGATCGTCATGCACTGCAAGACGGGGGTCCGCTCGGCCGAGACACTCGCCATCGTCAAGGGCGCCGGCTACTCCGACGCCGTGCACGTCGGTGGTGGCGTGGCGGCCTGGGTCAACCAGATCGACCCGTCGCAGCCCTCGTACTGATCCCGGCGTAACCCCACAGCGGGTACGTAGTTGAGCCCGTCATGCACACCCACAGACTCCTGACCGGCCTCGGCGGTGCCGTGCTCCTGGCAGCAGCGGCCCTCAGTGCACCGCAGGCGAACGCCGCCCCCACCTGGGCTCCGGCGGCGACGGCGAAGATCCACCCGGGGACGCAGATGTACACCCAGGGCGCCCAGTGCACCGCGAACTTCGTCTTCACCGACAGCGCGGGCGCGACGTACGTCGGGTACGCCGCCCACTGTGCCGGGCTCGGCGAGGCAACCGACACCGACGGGTGCCTGGCCGAGTCGCTGCCCCTGGGCACGCGCGTGACCTTCAACGAGGGCGGGTCCCTGATCAGCGAGGGCGCCGAGGTCGGCGCGGGCACGCTCGTGTACTCGTCCTGGCTGACCATGCACCAGCTCGGCACGACCGACGCCAACACCTGCGCGTACAACGACCTGGCGCTGGTGAGGGTCGACGCGGCCGACGTCGCCGAGGTCAACCCGAGCATCCCGTTCTGGGGCGGCCCCACGGGCATCGACACCGACGGCACCGCGACCGGCGACCGGGTCTGGACCTACGGCAGCTCCAGCCTGCGGTTCGGCGTCACGCAGCTCTCGCCCCACACCGGCATCAGCCTCGGCGACGACGCGGCCGACGGCGGCTGGTCCCACCCGCTGTACACCGTCACGCCCGGCGTCCCCGGTGACTCCGGGTCGGCGTTCGTCAGTGAGGACGGCCTGGCGATCGGCACCCTCTCCACCCTGGGGCTGGCGCCGCTGCCCGCGTCCAACAACATCGGTGACCTGGGCAAGGAGCTCGCGTTCGCGCAGGCCCATTCGGGGATCGGTGGCCTGCAGCTGGTCGAGGGCACCGAGCCGTTCGACCCGGTCCTGTAGGTCCTGCCGAGCATCGGTCTCGTTCTCACTGCCCCGCCCGGTGTCTGCCTGGGCGGGGCAGTGACGTGCGGGCTAGGTTCGGGCCATGGCCGACTCCTCTCCCGAACCGCCGGGGACGATGTCCGCCCGGCGCGCCTCGGTGACGGCCCTGGCCGGGGTGCTGGGCGCGGTCGCCCTGATGCTCCTGCTGGTGACCTGGGCAGCCACGATCGGCCCGGACGAGGTGGTCCGTGGAGAGGGCAACCCGCCGAGCTACGCGACCACGCTGCCGACCTCGGAGACCACCACGGCCGCGCCGCCGACCAGCGACGCCCGGCCGCACGGCAGCGGCGATCGCGACCTCCTGTTCACCATCGTCACGATCCTCGCCTCAGTGATGGGCGCGGTGGTGATGCTGGCCGCCGTCCTGTCGCTGCTGCGCTGGTTGCTGACCCGCGACTGGAAGCTGCGCCGCAAGGAGCCCGAACCCGTCGACGTCGCCTTCGAGCCTCTCGAGGCGCCCGCCCTCGTCGCGCGCACGCTGGCCGCCGGGGCCCCGGCCCAGCGCGCCCTGCTGGCCGAGGGCAGCCCGCGCAACGCGATCGTCGCGTGCTGGCACCACTTCGAGGAGCAGGCGGCGCTCGCGGGTGTCCGGCGGCAGGCCTGGGAGACCTCCTCGGAGTTCACCTTGCGGGTGCTCGACCGGCTCGCTGCCGACAGCGCCGCGGTGACCACCCTGGCCGAGCTCTACCGCGCCGCTCGGCACTCCACCCACGAGATCACCGAGGCCGACCGTGCCGAGGCTCAGGTGGCGCTCGACGTGGTGCACCGGTCCTTGGCCGGGGTGTCGGCGTGAGGACGCGGTTCTGGTGGGGCTGGCTGGCCGCCACCGCGGTCGTGTACGTCGCCATCTGGCTGATGCTCACGGGCCTCGACACGCAACCGCGACCGGGCCCGCTGCTGCTGCTGGTGGCTCTGGTCATGGCCGTGCTGGCGCTGGTCAACATCAACGTCACCGGGGACGGACCGAGCTGGGAGGTGCACTCGTCCCAGCCGGTCACCGAGCCGGGTCAGGACGCGCGGCTCGGCATGTACACCCGGGTGATCAGCGGTCATCTCGACGCCAAGACGATCGACCCCGCACTGCGCGACCGGCTGGCTGACCTCGCGTCGGCCCTGCTGCGCCAGCGTCACGGCCTCGGGCTGCACGAACCTGCCGCGACGGACCTGCTGGGGCGCGAGGTCGCCGACCTCCTCACCGGACCGCCACGGCGACTGTCCCGCGGCGAGGTCGAGGCCGCCGTACGAACGATCGAAGGGCTCTGACATGACGACCGATCCCCAGGTGGCCGAGGCCACCAGACTCGCCGGTCAGGTGCTCGACGAGGTCGAGAAGGCCGTCGTCGGCAAGCGTGAGGCGCTGATGCTCGTGATGGCGGCCGTGCTGGCGAAGGGGCACGTGCTGCTCGAGGACTTCCCCGGCCTCGGCAAGACGCTCGCCGCGCGCTCGCTCGCGACCGCGCTGGGCCTCGACTTCGCGCGGGCGCAGTTCACCCCCGACCTGCTGCCGGCCGACCTGACCGGGTCGTTCCTCTACGACCAGCGCGAGGGCACGTTCGAGTTCCGGCGCGGGCCGCTGTTCACCGGTCTGCTGCTGGCGGACGAGATCAACCGGACGCCACCCAAGACGCAGTCGGCGCTGCTCGAGGCGATGCAGGAGCGCCAGGTCACCGTCGAGGGGGAGACCTTCCTGCTGCCGAGCCCCTTCCACGTGATCGCGACGGCCAACCCGATCGAGTACGAAGGCACCTACCCGCTGCCCGAGGCCCAGCTCGACCGGTTCCTGCTGCGGGTCAGCTTCGGCTACCCGCGTCGCGACGAGGAGTACGACGTCCTCACGCGCCGGCTGGCCCGGCGGCAGGAGGAGGTCGTCCTGGACCAGGTGACCGACGCGCCCGGCGTGCTGAGCATGCAGGCCGCCGTCGAGTCGGTCACCGTCGAGGAGACCGTCGGCCGCTACTGCGTCGACCTGGCGGTCGCCACCCGTGACCATCCCGACGTGCTCACCGGCGCCTCTCCGCGGGGCTCGCTGGGCCTCATCCTCGCCGCCCGCGCCTGGGCCGTGGTGCGGGGCCGCGACTACGTGATCCCCGAGGACGTGAAGGCCGTGGCGCGTTCGGTGCTCTCGCACCGGATCACGGTCAAGCCCGAGCTCTGGATGACCCAGGCCAGTGGCCAGCGGGTCGTCGACGCGGTGCTCCAGTCGGTGTCGGCGCCGTCGACACTCGAGGGCTTCGCCCGACCATGACGGGCTGGGAGAGCACCCCTGCTCTCAGCCGGGCGCTGTTGGTCGGTGCCCTGCTGATGGGGGGATCCGTGCTGTTCGGCGAGCCCGTGCTCATGGTGCTCGCCGCGCCCATGGTCGTGCTGGCGGCCCTCGGGATGGTGCACCGGCCCACCAGCACGCCGGTCGTCCGGGCGTCGCTCGACCACGTGTCGCTCTACGAGGGCCAGGGCACTCGGTCGCGGCTGGACGTGACCTCGGCCGACGGTGTCGAGCACGTGACCCGCATCAGCGCGCAGGCGCCGTACGTCGCCCTGCACCCGGCGTCCGGCCGTGTCAGCGGGCTGGTGCGCGACGGCGTCCCCGTGCTGGAGGTCAGCCCGCGTCGCTGGGGGCGGCGGACCCTCGGCGAGGAGCGTGTCGCGCTGACGAGTCCGTGGGCCGGGTACCGCTGGGGGCCGGTGCTCGAGCACGGCTCGGAGCTGAGCGTGCTGCCGTCGTCGGCGCCGTTCGTCAGTGCCGCGGAGGCGCCGCAGCCTCTCGGCCTGGTGGGATCCAACCGGTCGCGCCGGACGGGCGAGGGGGCGGAGTTCGCGGGCATCCGGCCGTTCCATGCCGGCGACCGGATCCGCCGGGTCAACTGGCGTGTCTCGCTGCGCAGCGGCGAGCTGCACGTGATCACCTCGCCGGCCGAGGAGGACAGCGGCGTCCTTCTGGTGGTCGACGCGCTGGCGGACTTCGGGCGATCGGGCGGCGTCGACGGCGCGGCCAGCAGCCTCGACGTGACGATGCGCGCCGCGTCCGCGCTGGCGGAACACTTCGTGCGCAAGGGCGACCGGGTCGCGCTCCGGGTCGTGAGCGGCCAAGGTGCGCAGGTCGGGTCCGGCGCCGGCCGACGGCACCTGCGGCGGATCCTCGGCCGGCTGGCCGCGGTCCGCCCCGCGCGGTTGCGCGACGACGAAGGTGGCCGGCTGAACCTGCGGACGACCGGAGGGACGGTCGTCATCGTGCTCTCGCCGCTGCTGTCGGACGTGATCGGCACGGCGACCGCGACCCTCCAGCGCCGAGGGCTTCCGGTGCTGGTGGTCGACACGCTCCCCGACGAGGTCGGAGGGCTGTCGCCGGACGGCACCGACAGGTTCGTCGCCGACCTGGCGTGGCGGCTGCGGCGGACCGAGCGCGAGCAGTTCCTGACCGCGTTGGCCCGCGAGGGCTGCCCGGTCGTCGCCTGGCGCGGCCCGGGGACCCTCGACGACGTGCTGCACCGGCTGGCCCGCCGCGCACAGCTGCCCCAGGCGCGCGTGCGATGACGTTCGGGTGGCGGGACTGGAGCCGGGGGCACTGGCTGCTGCGCTCGGTCGTGCTGCTCGGGCCGCTGCTGGCGCTGGTGGCGCGGTGGCCGAGCGACCCGCCGCGGTTGTGGCTGATCCTGCTGACGGCGGCGCTGGCCGCGGGTTGGGCCGTGGCACCCGAGTCGGTGGTCGGTGCGGTCACGTTGTTGGTCGTGGCGTTCTCCTGGGTCGCGGGGACCACCGGGGACCTGCCGGCCGGTGCCGTCGTGGCCGGGGTCGCGATGCTCGCGGCTCACCTCGCCGCGCTCGTGGCGTCGTACGGTCCGGACGCGCTGCCGGTGTCGCCGTCGGTCGTCCGCCTGTGGCTGTGGCGAGGCCTCGGTGTCGCTCTGGTCGCCCCGCTCGTGTGGCTCGCGGCACTGGCCGTGCGCGAGGTCCCGGGGTCCGGCACGGTGTGGCTGCTGGGGCTGGCCGTCGCGCTGTCGGTGACGGTCGTGGCCGCCGTGGCCACCCAGGGCGCGACATCGACGGAGGACTCGTGAGCGGGCTCGACTGGGAGGAGTACACCGAGCGTGTCCTCCAGTGCGTGGAGCAGGTCCCGCCCGGCCGCGCCACGACGTACGGCGTGGTCGCCGAGGTCGTCGGCGCCGCGCTCGGTGGCGGGGGTCCCCGGCTGGTCGGGTCGGTGATGGCCGCGCACGGCGGTCCGGTGCCGTGGTGGCGGGTGGTACGGGCGGACGGTTCGCTCCCGTCGAGCCACCAGGGCGAGGCCCGGCTGCGCTACGTCGAGGAGGGCACCCCGCTACGCGCCTCCGGCAACGTCGACATCAAGCGGGCGCTGTTCCGACCGCAGCTCAAGGGGTGAAGTCGTCCGCCGCGCGGTCGCTCCTGCACGACGAGCGAGGCGAGCCCCTGGGCGAGCCAGCGAGGAGGAAGGAGCGACCTTATGGCGCGGCGGACACGCCCCGAAGCGAAGCGGAGGGGCAAATCAGCGCAGCGCGGCGATGGCGGCGTCGTAGTCGGGCTCGACGCCGATGGCCGAGGTGAGCTCGGCGTGCAGCACGGTGCCGTCCTCGTCGAGGACGACCACGGCACGAGCGAGCAGGCCGCGCCAGCCGCCGTCGGCCATGGTGACGCCGTAGTCGGTGCCGAAGCCGGAGCGGAAGGCCGAGCCGACGAGCACGTTCTCGAGGCCCTCGGCGGCGCAGAAGCTGGCCAGCGCGAAGGGCAGGTCCTGGGAGACCGCGACGATCTCGGTGTTGTCGAGGCCGGCGGCGAGCTCGTTGAACTTGCGAACTCCCGCCTGGCAGACGCCGGTGGCGATGCTGGGGAAGATGTCGAGGACGGTGCGCTTGCCCGCGGTCTTGGTGACGTCGGTGAAGTCGCCGGAGGTCAGGGTGAAGTCGGGAGCCTTCGTACCGACGCCGGGCAGGTCGCCGACGGTGTGGACGGTGTTCTCGCCGAGAAGAGTGGTCGCCATGCCCAATGTCTAGCAGGGCAGTGGATCAGGCCCGTGCCCCGGTCCGGGTTCTGGCCAGCTCGGCGAGCCGGGCCAGCGCGGCCGGGAAGATCCCGGCGGGCGGCGTGACCAGCCCGGCGCCGACCTGGCCGACCCCGGCGACCTTGCCGGCCATCCCCGTGTTGATCTGGGGCAGGATCCCGGTGCGGCACACACGGGCGACGTCGATGCCGGTGGCGGTGCCCTGGAACTCCAGCACGGGGATGGACCACCTCGGGTTCTCGCCCAGGGTGATCTCGTGCATCCGTCGGGTGGTCGCGAGCGCGTCGGGGACCGAGCCGCCGACGAACCGGACGATCGCCGGAGCCGTCGCCATCGCGAACCCGCCGATGCCGGCGGTCTCGGTGATCGCGGAGTCGCCGATGTCCGGGTTGGCGTCGTCGGGCCCGTAGTCGCCGAGGTACAGCCCGTCGGCCAGCTGGGCCGGCCCGGTGAACCACTCGTCGCCGGTGCCGGCGACCTGGATCCCGAAGTCGGTGCCGTTGCGGGCCATCGCCACGACCATCGTGGACGCCTCGATGCCGCGGCTGGCGTCGAGTGCCAGCTTGCAGGCGGGCATCGCCAGGTTCAGGAAGAAGTGGTCGTTGCCGCCGACGAACCGCAGCGCCTCGGCCACGTCGGCGGGCTCACCGGCGCCGACCATCGCCGGGGCGAGGTCGCGCAGCAGCATCAGGGTGCCGGCCCGGTTGCGGTTGTGGGCCTCGTCGCCCATCTGCAGCATCTGGGTCAGGATCCCGGTCACGTCGACGGGGCCCTGGCCGTCGGTGGTGGCGCGTACGGCGGTCTGGAGCAGCGGACCGAGGACGTCGCCCATCCACCGGAGGCGGGTCAGGACGTCAGGGGAGTAGGCGCCGTAGCGCAGCACCTTGCCCAGCCCCTCGTTGAGGGTGCAGGCCGTCCGCCGTCCGGTCGCGGCGTCCTCGAGCACCCACATCCACATCGACGGGGTGACCACGCCGGCCATCGGACCGACGGCGCCGCGGTGGTGGCACGGCTCGAGGGACACCGAGTCGCCGGACTCGAACAGGGCCACGGCGTCCTCCGGGTCGTCGACCAGCCCTTCGAGGGCGGCTCCGCCCATCAGCGCGCCGCGGAGCGGGCCTGGGGCGCGGTCCCAGCCGATCGGTGGGCCGGCGTGGAGGAACTGGCCACGCTCGAGGCCGAGCACCTCCGAGGCCGGCGCCACGTCGACCAGGGTCGCCTGCACGGCCAGCATCGCGGACAGGGCCCGGGCGTTGGCGTCCGCACGGCGGGGGTCGGTGGCCACGGCGACCAGGTCGTCCTCGGTGCCGGGCATGGGCGGTCGCCAGTCGACACGGCTGACGGGCACGGCCTGGGCCTCGACGGCGGCGGCGAGCAGGTCGGTCCCGACGGTGACGACGCGGGTCGGGGTGTCCATCACGCACCTCCGCGCAGCAGCTCGACGGCCCGACGGGCAGCCCTGGCGTTGGAGAGGTGGACCTCGGCGCCGGCGCCGGCCAGCTGCTGGGCCTGACGGTCGCGGTCCTGCGGGTCGTGGGCCGTGCCGATGAGGGCGACCACCACCGGCTGCGGCACGTGCGCGATGGCCGGCGCGAGCAGCGAGGACGGGTCGGCCTCCGCCCCGTGGCCCAGCACCACGTCGAGCAGCAGCACCCCGGTGCCACGGTCGTCCGCGATCCGCGACAGGTGCTCGAGGCGGATGGTCGGGTCGATCATCGGGTGCGCGCGGCCGGCGGTGTAGGCGTCGTCGCCGAAGTCGGTGAACGTGTGGCCGGCGTCCGCGCCCACGAGCGCCTCGACCACGATGCGGGCCTCGGTCCCGTTGGTGCCGCCGACGAACAACCCGTGCAGCAGGTGGCCCGGGCCGCCGAGGTGGGAGACCCCCGGGACGCGGACCGGCCAGGTGGGGACGTCGCGGCCGAGCCGCCGCAGCACCGCCTCGGTCGCCGCAGTGAGGTCCGGGCGTCCGGGCCCGAGCAGCGCGAGCTCGACCGGCGTGCCGAGCGACGCGACGTACGCCTCGATCTCGGCCGCCACGTCTGGGGCCGGTGGCTTGGACACCAGCACGATGAGCTCGACCGACTCGTCGACGTCGAGCCGGCGGAGGGCCTCGCGCGTGGCGAGTCCGCCGACCTCGGCGGAGAGGTCACGACCGCCGACCCCGAGGGCGGAGGTGACGCCGACGCCGGCGAAGTCGAGGAGCGAGAGCAGCTGCTGGCACCCGGTCCCGGAGGCGGCGACGATCCCTACGGGGCCAGGCTGGACGACGTTGGCGAAGCCGAGGCCGAGCCCGCCGACGACGGCGGTGCCGCAGTCGGGTCCCATCACCAGCAGCCCGCGCTCGGCCGCCACGCGCTTGAGGGCGACCTCCTGCTCGACCGGGACGTTGTCGCTGAAGAGCATCACGTCGGCGCCGGCGTCGAGCGCGTCCATCGCCTCGACGGCGGCGCTGGCGCCCGGGGTGGAGACCAGGACGAGCGCGCCGGGGTCCGCGCGCAGGGCGGTGGCCGTGGTGCGGTGGGGCGCGAGCGAACCGTCGCCGGTGCTGCCGGACGGACGACGGACGGCGGCCGCGAGCGAGCGGTCGACGGCCGCCAGCCCGCGGTCGAGGGCGTCGTCGTCGTGCACCCGTAGCGCCACGACCATGTCGTTGGGACTCGCGGCGGGGACGTCGAAGCCCATCCCGGCGAGCACGTCCACGTTGAGCGGGGTGGCCATCGCGACCTGCGCGGCGAGCACACCGTCGATGGCGGCGACGTCGCGGCTCACCTGGAGGAGCGCGACGGAGTCGGCGTACGCGCCCGAGCGCAGCTCCACGTGTGACTTCGTCGGGGGCGTCATGCAGCCTCTTCCAGGGAGAGGGTCGTCAGGGCGTGCCGCGCGCCGAACCACAGCCCGGCCCCTGAAGTGTGTCCGATCGCCATGAGCCGGGTGGCGGCGGCGTCCTCGGCCGGGGTGCCGAGGGCGGCGACGTACGTGGCGAACTCCGGCAGCACCTCGCCGTGCAGGGCGCAGTCGAGCAGGGTCGCCGACAGCAGGGTGGTCCGGTCGAGACAGGCACGGACGGCGGTCGTCACGTCGTCGGTCAGGTGGTCGGTCGCCACGAGCACGGCGAGCCAGCCAGCCAGCACGTCGTCGCCGAGAGGCGTGAGACCGCCGCCGTTGCCGACGAGGCCCTGCAGCGTCTGCGGCATCGATGAGTGGAGAAAGGTTCCCGAGGGCGGCGAGCCCAGCTGCGGCCGGTCGGGGGGGCCGCGCCTCCGCATTCGTCGGGCTCGCCGCCCGAAGGACTCTGCCGAGATCGATCCGGGGAACGCGAACATCCACGAATCGTCCGACGCGGAGGGGGTTGCCGGCCAGATACAGGGTCCCGCGCTCAACATAGGGGCTGGCGGCTCCGTCGGCGAGAACTACCTGGGCCGACACGCCCGAGATCTGGGACGGCAGGCGCAGGGCGCAGGGCACCTGGGCGGCCGCGGGAGCGACGACGCCGACGCAGCGGCCGTCCACCTCGACGTAGAGCGCGGCGGGCGACTGGTGCAACACCCCGGCGGGTCCGTCCGGCGCGGAGCGCAGGTGCTCGACGACGCGTGGCGGGGCGCCTGCGGACAACGCACCAGGGGCCACGCTTCCCGACGCTATCGGCCGCGGTTACATTTGACCGCTGTGATGTTGTGCCAATCATCCCCGATCAGGCGCCTCAAGTGTTGACAGCCAGGAGCCGCGCGTGACCATGCACCACGACGCGATCCACGCGCTCGCCCGGGTGGACGCGCTGCACACGGCGCTGACCCACCTGGTCCTCGAGGGCGGCGACCTCCGGCAGATCGCCGCCGAGGCGGCCGACGTCCTGGGTGTCGGCGTGCTGCTGACCTCCACCGACGGCCGTGAGCGCGCGTCGGCGCTGAGCGACGAGGCCCGGAACCGGATGGCCGACGCCCGGTTGGTCGACCTCACGGGCAGGATCCGCGTCGAGCGGGTCACCGACGGTGGGCTGTCCCTCGGCACCGGCGAGGTCCGCGCGCTGCGCGTCGCCGCCGGCGGCACCGACCTGGCCCGGCTGGTGTGCGTGCGGCTGGACGGTCCGATCAGCGAGGAGGACGTGCACGCCCTCGAGCGGGTGGCGATCGTGGCCGCCCTGCTGATCACCCGCCAGAGCGCGGTGTCCGCGGTCGAGAACAAGTACCAGGGTGACTTCCTCCGCGACCTGCTCGTGCGCGGCGCCGGCGAGGAGTCGTACGTCGAGGAGCACGTGTCGGCGTTCGGCTGGACGATGGGACGTCCGGTGGTCGTGGTCGTCGCGGAGATCGACCCCCAGCCCCGGGACGAGCCACCGGCCTCCCGCGAGCAGCGGCGTACCTGGCAGGAACGGTTCTCGGCCGCCTGGCGCCAGGTGTCGCACGCCGTCGAGCCGGGGATCCCCAGCGTGGACTTCAGCTCGGAGGTGGTCACCCTGCTGCCCGCGGAAGGCCCTGAGGACGGCGACGAGACGTGGCCGGGCTCGGGCGCCGTCGGACGGGTGGTCACCGGGGTCGCCGGCGACAAGGGCGGCGGCCGTCGCAGCTTCACCGTCGGGGTCAGCCGGGTCGCTGCCGATGTGTCGGCGCTGCCGGAGGCGTACGCCCAGGCGCGGCGGGCGGTCGAGATCGGCCGCCGTGTGCACGGCTCCGGCTCCACGACGTACTTCGACGAGCTCGGCCTGCACCGCCTGATCGCGCTGATCCCCGACACCGGTGAGCTGCGCGCGTTCGCCCGGGACGTGCTGGGCCCGCTCGCCGACGCGACCACGGAGTCCGCCAACCTGCGCGAGACGCTGCAGGTGCTGCTGGACACGAACTTCAACGTGGCGGAGGCCGCGCGCCTCCAGTTCTTCCACTACAACACCATGCGCTACCGGGTCTCCAAGCTCGAGCGCCTGCTCGGCCCGCTGTCCTCCGACCCCCACCTCCGCCTCGACGTCGCCGTCGCGCTGCGGGTCCTCGAGGTCACGGGCTGACCTCGCACGAACTGCCATCCCCACCGGCGTTCCTTCGGCACAAATCGCCGTCGAGGGTGTCTCATGGCGTCACTACGTTGTGGATTCTCGGGGGACGGATCTGAGGGATCTCCACCCATGGGAAGGGGCCGACCGTGTCGTCGATGTTCAAGTGGGAAGTAGTCGACCCGGCTCCGGGTGAGCCCGTAGCACCCCATCAGCGTCTCGCGTGGGGCAAGACCGTCGGGCTCGGCGCCCAGCACGTCGTGGCCATGTTCGGGGCCACCTTCGTGTTCCCGCTGGTGATGGGGCTCGACCCCAACCTCGCCATCTTGTTCTCGGGCATCTGCACGATCATGTTCCTGCTGATCTGCGCCAACAAGGTGCCCAGCTACCTCGGCACCAGTGCCTCGTTCGTGGCCAGCGTGGCGGCCATCCGGGCCCAGGGCGGCGACTCCGCCGACGTGACCGGTGCGATCATGGTCGGCGGACTCGCGCTCCTCGTCGTGGGTGTCATCGTGCACTTCGCCGGCGCGCACTGGATCCACCGGATCCTGCCGCCCGCGGTGACCGGCGCGGTCGTCATGCTGATCGGCTTCAACCTGGCGCCCGTCGTGGCCGCCATCTACTGGCCGCAGGACCAGTGGATCGCGCTGCTCACGGCCGCGTTCATGGTCGTCGCCGCGGTGACGTTCCCGGGCTTCTGGTCGCGCATCGCGGTGCTCCTGGCGCTGATCTTCGGCTACCTGCTGTCGTGGTTCGCCGACATCCTCTTCGGGCCCATCAACTCCGTGCTCGGTGGGGCGACCGAGGCCACCGAGCACGACCGGGTCAGCTGGTCCGGCGTGGAGGCTGCCGACTGGATCGGCTTCCCGAGCGGCACGCTCAGCGACGGCGTCTCCGTCGTGCACGGTCCGAGCATCTCGCTGACCTTCGTGCTGCTCGTGCTGCCCGGTGTGATCGCGCTGATCGCCGAGAACACCGGCCACGTGAAGGCCGTCGCCGAGATGACGAAGGTGGACCTCGACCCCTACATGGGCCGTGCCATCGCGGCCGACGGTCTCGGCACGGCCCTGGCCAGCGCGTTCGGCGGGTCGCCGACCACGACGTACGCCGAGAACATCGGCGTCATGGGCGCCACCAAGGTCTACTCCACGGCCGCCTACTACGTCGCAGCGGCCGTGGCGATCCTGCTCGGCCTCTGCCCCAAGTTCGGGGCGATCGTCAACGCGACCCCGGGCGGTGTGCTCGGCGGGATCACGGTCGTGCTCTACGGCATGATCGGCCTCATCGGCGCCAAGATCTGGGTCGAGAACGGCGTCGACTTCGGTGATCCCGTCAACCTGGTCGGCCTGTCGGCGGGCATCATCGCCGGCATCGGCGGGGTGACCCTGACGATCACCGACGACTTCTCCCTGTCCGGCATCGCCTTGGGCACGATCCTGGTCATCGTGTTCTTCCACATGGTCAACGGCCGGGGCAGTGCGGGCAGCGGGCAGGTGACGCGCGTGCTGTCGCACCCCGACCGTGGAGACGACGCCCCCTGAGATGATGGCCCAGTGATGGATCGGTGAAGCCGGCCCCCTTCGACTACGTCCGGCCCGGGTCGCTCGACGACGCCCTCGTGGCGCTGGCGGGCGATCCGGGTGCGAAGGTGCTGGCCGGCGGGCAGAGCCTCGTCCCGTTGCTGTCGATGCGCCTGGCCGCACCGTCGCGTCTCGTGGACATCAACGGCCTGCCCGGTCTCGACTCCGTCCAGGCCGGGCCCGACGGCGTGCGGATCGGGGCCTTGGCGCGGCACGCCGACGTGCTGGCGTCCGACGACGTCCGCCGCGTGCAGCCGCTGGTCTCGCTGGCCCTGGCCAACGTCGCCCACGCCACCATCCGCAACCGGGGAACCACGGTGGGCTCGATCGTGCACGCCGACGCCGCGGCCGAGATGCCGATGGTGCTGCGCCTGCTCGGTGGCTCCGTCGACGTGGCCGGCCCGTCGGGCCGCCGGACGATCGCGGCCGACGACCTGTTCGTGGGCCCGCTCGAGTCCTCGCTGCACCACGACGAGATCGCGGTGTCCGCGTTCTTCCCGGCGCTGGCCGCCGGTGGCGGGGTGGCGTTCGAGGAGATCGCCCGTCGCCACGGCGACTACGCGCTGTGCGGCGTCGCGGCGCTGGTCACCGGCGACGACGTCCACGCCGGGTACCTCTCGGTGTGCGACGTGCCGACCGTCGTCGACCTGACCGGGGTCGCCGACGGCGACCTCGGCGACGCGGCCCTCGAGCACCTCGACCCCGGCGACGACATCCATGCGTCCGCGGCCTACCGCTCCCAGCTGGTCCGGGTGCTCACCGCTCGGGTCGTGGCCGCCGCGAGGAGGATGGCCCAGATGGAGGCAGCACCGTGAGCGAGGAGCTCCACGAGGTCCGGCTGCAGGTGAACGGCGTCGCCCACGACGTCGCCGTCCCCGCTCGTCGGCTGCTCTCCGACGCGCTGCGGCACGACGTCGGCCTGACCGGCACCCACGTCGGGTGCGAGCACGGTGTCTGCGGCGCGTGCACGGTGCTGGTCGACGGCCGGCCGACGCGGTCGTGCCTGATGTTCGCGGTGTCCGCGGTCGACAGCGAGATCACGACCGTCGAGGGGCTGACCAGCGCCGACGGATCGCTGGGGCCGGTCCAGCAGGCATTCCTGGAGTGCCACGGGCTGCAGTGCGGCTTCTGCACGCCGGGCTTCCTCACCACGATCACGGCCGGCCTCGAGGAGAATCCCGCGCCGACCGAGGACGAGGCCCGCGACATGATCGCGGGCAACCTGTGTCGCTGCACCGGCTACCAGAACATCGTGAAGTCGGTGCTGAGGGCGGCCGACATCAGGTCTGGGCTCCGATGACGACGAAGCTGTTCGGGACCCGGGTGCAGCGGGTCGAGGACCAGCGGTTCCTGCGCGGCAACGGGAGGTACGTCGACGACGTGGCCGTCGGTCCGGCGACCCTGCACGCCGCCGTGCTGCGCTCGCCGCACGCCCATGCCCGCGTGCTCGAGGTGCACGTCGACGACGTCCTCGACCTCGAGGGCGTGCACCTGGTGTGGACCTACGAGGACCTGGCCGGGCTCTCCGCGCCGATGGCCGACCCGCTGCCGCTGCTGATCCCGCACCCGACGCTGACCCACGGCCGCACGCAGTACGCCCTGGCCAACGGCGAGGTGAACTACGTCGGCGAGGCGATCGCCTTCGTGGTGGCCGACGACAGGTACGTCGCCGAGGACGCGGTCGGCCGGATCCGGGTCGACTACGAGGTGCTGCCGCCGGTCGTGGGCATCGAGGCCGCGCGCGCGGCCGCGCGAACCTCGTGCACGAGGACGTGCCCGGCAACGTCGGTGCCCGGATGGAGCAGAGCAACGGCGACGCACCCGGCGGCCATCGCCGCCGCGCCGCACACGCTCACCCTCGACCTGACCGTCGAGCGCAGTGCCTGCCAGCCCATGGAGGGCCGCGGCACGGTCGCCCGTTGGGACCCCGACGTCAACCGGCTGACCGTGTGGACCTCGACGCAGACCTCGACCGGCGTGCGCGCCGCGATCGCGGTGAAGCTCGGCCTCGACCTCGGCCAGGTCGACGTCGTGACCCCCGACGTGGGCGGCGGCTTCGGCGTGAAGATCAACCACCCGTGGCCCGAGGAGCTGCTCGTCCCGCTCGCGGCCCGGGCGCTGGGCCGGCCGGTGAAGTTCATCGAGGACCGGCGCGAGCACTTCATCTCCTCGGCGCACGAGCGGGGGCAGGTGCACCACGTCGAGGTCGGCTACGACGACGACGGGCGCGTGCTCGGGCTCGACGTCACGTTCTGGCACGACCACGGCGCCTACACGCCGTACGGCCTGATCGTCCCGATCATCACCTCCACCCAGCTGCTCGGGCCGTACAAGCCCGGGGCCTACCGGGTGTCGTTCGAGTCGCTCTACACCAACACCGTGATCGTCACGCCCTACCGCGGCGCCGGGCGGCCGCAGGGCTGCTTCGTGATGGAGCGGACCATGGACGCGATCGCGGAGGCGCTCGGCAAGGACCGCGCCGAGGTGCGCGCCACCAACTTCATCCAGCCGGACGAGTTCCCGTTCGACCAGGGGCTGATCTTCCAGGACGGCCGGCAGCTCGAGTACGACTCCGGCGACTACCCGGCCTCGCTGGAGAAGATCAAGGCGCTCGTCGGCTGGGACGAGTTCCCTGCGTTCAAGGCCGAGATGGCCGAGCAGGGACGGCAGGTCGGCATCGGCCTGGCCTGCTACGTCGAGGGCACCGGCGTCGGGCCGTACGAAGGCGCCCACGTGCACATCGAGACGTCGGGAAAGGTCAAGGTCGCCACCGGTCTGACCACGCAGGGGCAGGGACACGCCACGGTCTTCGCGCAGATCGCGGCCGACGTGCTCGGCGTCCCCCTGGAGGACGTCGAGGTGGTCACCGGCGACACCCGCCGGATGCCGTACGCCGTCGGCACGTTCGCGTCGCGCGCCGCCGTCATGAGCGGGTCGGCCATCCACCTCGCGGCGACCCGGGCGCGCGAGAAGGTGCTGCGGATCGCCGCCGACGCGCTGGAGGCGTCCGAGGACGACCTCGAGATCGTCGACGGCGTGGTGTCGGTGAAGGGCGCGCCGACCTCGTCGATCGCGCTCGGCACGATCGCGGTGCTGTCGAACCCGCTGCGCTACGCCTTCGACGAGCAGTCGAAGCTGGCCACCCAGTTCTCCGTCGGAGACCCGGGCAAGCCGCCCGTGGCCGAGGACGACGAGCCGGGCCTGGAGGGCAAGGACTTCTACTCGCCCGAGCGGTCGACGTTCGCGTCCGGCATGCACGCGGTGATCGTCGAGACGGACCCGTTGACGGCTGAGATCACGATCCTCAAGTACGCCGTGGTCCACGACTGCGGCCACCTGATCAACCCGATGATCGTCGAGGGCCAGATCCACGGCGGGGTGGCCCAGGGCGTCGGCGGTGCGTTGTACGAGCGGATGGCGTACGACGAGTCCGGCCAGCTGCTCAACGCGTCGTTCATGGACTTCCTGATGCCGTACGTCACCGAGGTGCCGACCTCGATCGAGATCGACCACCTCGAGACCCCCTCGCCGCTGAACCCGCTCGGCATCAAGGGCGCCGGCGAGGCCGGCGTGATCCCGTCGGCCGCGGTGTTCGCGGCCGCGATCTCCGACGCCGAGGGCTTCGCCATCACCGCCATGCCGATCTCGCCGTCGGAGCTGTACGCGCTCCGGCTCGCCCGCTCGTCGAAGGAGACGCCATGAGGATCGCCGGAGAGAACGTCCTGCACGCGCCCGTCGAGCAGGGCCTGGGACGCGTTGCTGGACCCTGCAGTGCTCGTCGCGACCATCCCCGGCTGCGAGCGGCTGGTCGCGACGGGGGAGAACTCCTACGACATGACCGTGACCGCCGGCGTGGCCGCGATCAAGGGCACGTACGCCGGCACGTGCGTGCTCTCGGACCTCACCGAGCCGGCGTCGCTGGTGATGAAGCTGGACGGCGCCGGCGCGCCGGGGACGATCGGCGCGACGGTCAACGTGGCCTTCGCTTCTGCCGAGGGCGGCACGACACGCGTGACGTGGGACGCGGACGCCGTCGTCGGCGGGATGATCGGCGGCGTCGGCCAGCGGATGCTGACGTCGGTCTCGAAGCGGATGGCCGGCGAGTTCTTCGGCAACGTCGACAAGGCGCTGAGCGGGACGCTGCCCGCGGCCGTTGCTGCCTCGTCCCCGTCCGAGGCCCCCGCCGCGGGCCAGGTCTTCACGGCCCCGCCCCCCGCTCGCCTCCTCCCAGCAGGACTTCCTCAAGGGCATCGCCGTCGGTGCCGGCCTCGTCCTCCTCGGCGTCGTCGCCGGGTCCCTGTTCGGGCGGCGGCGGTGAGGTTGCGGGATGGATACCCGGTCGACCGGGTATCCCGGACGTTCGAGTGGGTTGCAACCACGCACGAAGGGGCAGGAACGACACCAAAGGTCGGGCAGATGACCGATCTGAGCGTCGACTCCACGGCCCGCCAGATGCTGGCGGCGCTGAGCACGTCGCGAGATCTCCTGCTCGGAGCTGATGGACCTCCACCTCGCCCGTATCTCCGAGCGCAACCCCGAGCTGAACGCCATCGTCAGCCTCGACGAGGAGCGGGCCCGGGACGGGGCGAGCGAGGCCGACCGGACGCCGTACGACGAGCGCGGGCCGCTGCACGGGCTGCCGTGGGCCTTCAAGGACACCCACGACGTGGCCGGGTGGCTGACGACGTACGGCTCGCCGCTGCTGGCCGACAACGTCCCCGACCGCGACGAGCTGGTCGTCGAGCGGATCCGGCGGGCGGGGGCGGTGCCGATCGGGAAGACGAACGTGCCGGAGTTCGCGGCCGGTAGCCACACGTTCAACACCATCTTCGGCACGACGCTGAACCCCGTCGACCCGACGCGCAGCGCGGGCGGATCCAGCGGGGGAGCGGCGTGTGCGCTGGCCTCCGGGATGGTGCCGCTCGCGGAGGGTTCCGACATGGGCGGCAGCCTGCGCAACCCGGCGTCGTTCTGCGGGGTGTACGGGCTGCGGCCGAGTCGCGGGCGCGTGCCGTCGTGGCCGTCGGAGAACCAGTGGGAGGCGCTGGGGATCTCCGGGCCGATGGCCCGCAACGTCGACGACCTGGCCCTGCTGCTCTCGGTGCTCGCCGGCCCCGACCCGCGTGTCCCGCTGGCGCTCGGCGACCCGGGCGCGACCTTCGCACCCCCCGTCATGGGCTCGCTCCAGGGTCTGCGCGTCGCGGTGTCGACCGACCTCGGCGGCCTCATCGAGGTCGACACGGAGGTCGCGGCGGTGGTCGAGGCGACCGGCCGACGCGCTGGCTGCCGCCGGCGCTCGGGTCGCGGCCGCGGAGCCGGACCTCGCCCTCGGCGAGGACACCTTCCGCACGCTGCGCGCGTGGACCTTCCAGGCCGGCTTCCGGGACCTGCTCGCCGAGCACCCCGACGAGTTCAAGCCGTCGCTGGCCGACAACATCCGCGCCGGCGAGGGGCTGGGCGGCGCCGACGTCGCCCGCGCCTACCAGCAGCTCACGGCGCTCGGCGAGACCGCACGCGCGTTCTTCGAGTCCTACGACGTGCTGCTGCTGCCCACGAGCCAGGTGCCGCCCTTCCCCGCCGACCAGGAGTACCCCGCCGACATCAACGGCCAGCCGATGGCGACCTACCTCGACTGGATGCGGTCGGCGTACCTGGTGACCGTCACCGGCTGCCCGGCGATCTCGGTCCCGGCGGGGCGGACCGGCGACGGCCTCCCGGTCGGCGTCCAGCTGGTCGCGACGCACGGCGCTGACCGCCCGCTGCTCGAGATGGCGGCGGCCGTCGAGGCCCTCGCGCTGGCCTGACTCTCCGGCCCGATCTCCACAGCCTCGGCCTCGATCTGTGGATGGAGCCGCCGTACCTGTGGACGACACGCCGAAGACTGTGGAGGGCCGAGAATTCCCCGAAATAGTTGGGGATTCCCTCTTGCGCGGCCCTCTCGCCACCGCGTAGAACTCTCCCCACGAGCTTCCTCCGGGAGGCTCGGGTCTCACGAAGGTGAGGGTCCACACGGCGGGCTTGCCCGCTGCGGTCCGAGGGTGACATCGGGGCCGGGGCCGGATCTGGAGTGGGGCGATCGCTGGGTCACCACGGCGGTCAACGAAGGGCCCTTGTGACTCATACTCACGAGGGCCCTTCACCTGTTTATGGTCGAGCGAAGCTCGACTGTCTGCGCGCTATGACCTCCGTCGCGCAGACCTTCTAGGCTTGACGACGTGCCCATCACCGTCGCCGCCATCCGCCGATACCCGGTCAAGTCGATGGGTGGCGAGAGCCTGGACCTCGTCGAGCTCGACGCTCGCGGCCTGGTGGGCGACCGGCGGTACGCCGTGGTGGACGGCGACGGCAAGCTCTCCTCCGGGAAGGACAGCCGGCGGTTCCGGCGACGGGACCAGGTCTTCTCGTACGCCGCCAGGCACCTCGGCCGACGGGTGGGTGGAGGTCCGCCGGAACGGCTCGACGTGGGTCGCCGGCGACGACGACCTCGACGCCGAGCTGTCCCGGGCGTTCGGGGATCCCGTCCGCGTGCTGGCCGAGGCGGAGGTCCCCTACTTCGACGACGGGCCGGTGTCCCTGGTCGGTACCGCCTCGCTCGAGTGGTGCCGGCGCGAGCTCGGCGTCGACGCCGATCCGCGGCGCACGCGGACCAACCTGGTGCTGGAGACGACCCAGCCGTTCGAGGAGGAGACCTGGGCGGGGCGACGTCTGCGGATCGGGTCCGTCGAGCTGTCCGTCGACCGGCGGCTCGAACGCTGCCGCATGGTCGACCTCGCCCAGGACGGCGTGACCACGACGACTCCCATGCTCAAGGCGCTCGGCGCCTCCCGCGACGTCTGTCTGGCCATGCTCACCGACGTGGCCGCCCCGGGGCACGCTGAAGGTCGGCGACGTCGTCACCGTGCGCTGAATCCACAGCCTGGCCGCCGACCTGTGGAGGAGCGACCCGCATCTGTGGACGACGTGCCCGCTTCTGTGGACGACACGCCCAACGTCGAGATTTCCTTTGTTTTCCTGGGGATTCCTCTTGCGCGGGTGGTCGCCCAGGCCATAGAACTCTCCTACGCACTTCCTCCGGGAAGAGCGGGATCGGACAGAAGCAAAGGTTCACACCGCGGCGCAAGCTGCGGCGGCGGCAGGGTGACGAAGCCGTTGGAGCCGGAGCCGACGATCGATCGATCGGAAGCGTCACCGGTACCGATCACACCGAAGGGCCCTTGTGACTCATACTCACGAGGGCCTTTCACCTATTTCGGGGTCTAGCGTGACGGTCATGTCGGTGCAGCCCGAGCTCCCCGTGGTCCGCGTGGCCGCCGTGCAGGCCACGCCCGTGATCCTCGACCTCGACGCCAGCGTCGTGAAGGCAGTCGGCCTGATCGCCGAGGCGGCCGCGCAGGGTGCTCAGCTGGTCGTCTTCCCCGAGACCTTCCTGTCCCTCTACCCGTCGTACGCCTGGGCGCACCTGCCGGCGTCGGGATCGCAGGGCGACGAGTTCTGGGAACGCTTCTGGGGCAGCTCGGTCGCCGTCGACGGACCTGAGGTCGCCACTCTGGTGGAGGCCTGCCGCGAGCACGACGTGCACCTCGCCATCGGGGTGAACGAGCGCGAGGACGACCGCCCCGGCTCGGTCTACAACTCCCTGCTGCTGCTCGGACCCGACGGCCTCCTGTCCCGGCACCGCAAGCTGATGCCCACCCACCACGAGCGGCTCTTCCACGGCGTCGGCGCCGGCGACGACCTTGCCGTCACGCCGACCCCGATCGGCCGACTCGGTGGGCTGATCTGCTGGGAGAACCGGATGCCGCTCGCGCGGTGGGCGGTCTACCAGGGCGGGCCGCAGATCTGGCTCGCCCCCACGGCCGACGACTCGGACGGCTGGCTGGCCACCGTCCGCCACATCGCCATCGAAGCCGGGGCGTACGTCGTCTCTGTGCCGCAGTACATCCCCCGCACGGCCTTCCCCGACGACTTCCCGTGGCCGCTGCCCGACCACGAGGTGCTCGGTCGCGGCGGCGCCGCCATCGTGGCGCCGGCCTCGGGTGACGTGATCGGCGGACCGCTCTACGACGCGGAGGGCATCGTGGTCGCCGACTGCGACCTGCGCGCGACGCTGCGGGCGAAGCGGTGGTTCGACGTGGCCGGCCACTACAGCCGCGCCGACGTCCTGTGGCCCCCTGCGTGACTCGAGCCTGACCGGCGTCACAATGGGCCGGTGTTCTTCGACGTGATGCAACGGGTGGTCCCCCCGTTGGCCAAGGCGGTGTGGCGTCCGCGGGTGTTCGGGATCGAGCACGTCCCCCGCACCGGTGGGGTGCTCCTGGCCAGCAACCACCTCAGCTTCTTCGACAGCGTCGTCATCCCGGTCGTGGCGCCGCGCGAGGTCGCCTTCCTCGCCAAGGCCGACTACTTCAACGGTCGCGGCGTCCGCGGCACCCTGCAGCGCCTGTGGTTCGAGGGCCTCGGCATGCTCCCCGTCGACCGTGACGACACCAAGGGCGCGATCGAGTCCCTGGAGACCGCGCTCGAGGTGCTCGGTCGCGGGGAGGCGTTCGGCATCTACCCCGAGGGCACCCGCTCGCGCGACGGCCGCCTCTACCGCGGCCGTACCGGCGTCGCGCACCTGGCGCTCACGGCGGGAGTGCCCGTGGTGCCGGTCGGGCTCAAGGACACCGACAAGATCCAGCCGGTCGGGTCGAAGTTCCCCAAGATCGCCCGCGTCACCATCACGTTCGGCGAGCCGCTCGACTTCACCGGCCGCGGCGACGGCGTCCCGCTCGGCCGCGCCCGCCGCGAGGTGACCGACGAGATCATGGCCGCGATCCAGAAGCTCTCCGGCCAGGAGCCGGCCGGCGTCTACAACGAGCGCGCGAACGACAACTGAGTCACTCGACCGTCCAGGCGATCGCCGGCGGGTCGTACCGCGCGCACCGCGGGCCACCCTTCTCGTCGGTCAGCGACACCGTGGCGACCAGCGTGCGGCCACCCTCGACAGCGGACGCGACCACGGCCGGGTCGATCCGGTCGAGCATCAGCTTGCCGCGGCGGAACCCCCTGTCGATCCCCGCGACCCGGTCGACCCAGCACACGTACAAGAACCGGTCGCCCTTCTTGCCGTGGACGGCCGGGCCGCGGAAGTCCCCGTCGTACCTCACGTCCAGCGCCCACACCGGAGCCGCCGTGTCGCCCGGCACCAGGCTCACCACCTCGCGGCCGACCTGGACGCCGACGTGCACGTCGCGGTACGACGCGAACGTGCGGCCCGGCGGATCGGTGCCACGCACGATGACGGACAGGTCCACGACCCGAGACTAGAAGACGGGGCCCGGTCGATTGGGCAGGTGTTGCCATCGCTCCCTCCCGCCGCTGCCGCGAGACTGATCGCATGACCCGCAGGATCCGCATCGGCATCGACACCGGCGGCACCTTCACCGACGTCGTCGCCTTCGACGAGGACTCCGGCGAGCTCGTCACCACCAAGACGCCCTCGACGCCCGGCAACCCGGCCGACGGGTTCATGGCCGGCATCGACAAGGTGCTCGGGCAGCTGGGTCTCCCGGAGGGCGACGGCGACGCGATCAGCGCGGTCAGCCACGGCACCACCGTCGCCACGAACCAGCTGCTCGAGGGCAAGGTCGACGCCCTGGGCTACATCACCACCGAGGGCTACGAGGCGATGCTCGAGATCGCCCGCCAGTCGGTGCCGGACGGCTACGGCAACTCGTACTTCTGGGTGAAGCCTCCCCGGATCGTCCCGCGCGACCTGGTCAAGGGTGTCGGTGGCCGGCTCGACTTCACCGGCGCCGAGGTGCGGCCCTTCGACGAGGACGGTGCCCGCGCGGTCGCGCGCTGGTTCAGGGCGCAGGGCATCACGACCCTGGGCGTCTGCTTCCTGCACGCCTACGCCAACCCGGAGCACGAGGAACGGATGCGGGCGGTGCTCGCCGAGGAGCACCCCGACGCCGTGGTGTCGCTCTCGAGCCAGGTGCTGCGCGAGTACCGCGAGTACGAACGCGCGATGACCACCCTCGTCGACGCCGCCGTCAAGCCGCGGCTGTCGGCGTACGTCACCAACATCAAGAGCCGGCTCGCTGCCTACGCCGGCGACCGGCGGGTGCCGTTCTACGTGATGAAGTCCAACGGCGGCGTGCTCTCGGCCGACGAGGTCGTGCACCAGCCGATCACCACCGTGCTGTCCGGCCCCGCGGCCGGCGCCCTCGGCGCCGCCCTGATCGCCCAGGTCGCCGGGTTCGACCGGGTGCTCACCAGCGACGGCGGCGGCACGTCCACCGACGTCTCGGTCGTCATCGACGGCCAGCCGACGCTGACCACCGAGGGCTCGGTCGGCGCCTACCCCTCGAAGATCCCGATGATCGACGTCGTCACCGTCGGCGCCGGCGGCGGCTCGATCGCCTGGCTCTCGCCCGAGGGCACGCTGAAGGTCGGCCCGCAGTCGGCCGGTGCCGACCCCGGTCCCATCTGCTACTCCAAAGGTGGCGCGGAGGTGACCATCACCGACGCCCACGTGGTGCTCGGCCGGATCCCCCCGCACCTGCTCGGCGGGGAGATCCCGCTCGACGTCGACGCGGCACGTGCGGGCGTCGAGGCGCTGGCCGGCAAGCTCGGACTCAGCCCCGAGGCCTGCGCGACCGGTGTCCTGGAGATCTCCGCGTGGAACCAGGCGAACGCGCTGCGCCAGGTCACGGTCAAGCGCGGGCTCGACGTCCGGGACTTCACGCTGACCACGTTCGGTGGCTCGGGCTCGCTGCTGCTGTGCCGGCTGATGGACATCCTGGGCATCCCGACCGTGCTCGTCCCGCCGAACCCCGGCAACGTCTCCGCGTTCGGGCTGCTGACGGTCGACGTGAAGAACGACTACGTGCAGACGCACGTCTCGCTCGCCGAGCGCCTCGACGCCGGCGTCGTGTCGGCGGCGTACGACGCCCTCACCCGGCAGGCGGCCGACGCGCTGGCCGTGGAGGGGTTCGCACCCGACCAGCACGTGTTCCAGCGCACCGCCGACCTCAGGTACTTCGGGCAGGCCTTCGAGGTCCGCGTCCCCGTCCCCGAGGGCGACCTCGACGACGCCGCGCTGTCGGCCGCGGCCGACGCCTTCCACGCCGAGCACCGCGTGCTCTACGGCTACGACTTCTCGGGCGACGCCTCGCAGCAGGTGGAGTGGGTGAACCTGCGGGTGTCCGGCATCGGGCCGATCACCAGGCCGGAGATCCGCGTCCTCGCCGCTGGTTTCGAGACGGCGCGCTAGCGCCTGTCACGAGACCTGGTGAGCCAGACGGGCGGTCTGCTTCGACGCGGAGGCCGGCTACGTCGACACGCCGGTCGTCTCCCGTGTCGACCTGGGACCCGGCTCGAGCATCAGCGGGCCGGTGATCGTCGAGGAGTTCGGGTCCACGGTGCCGATCCATCCGGGCTTCGACGTCCGCGTGGACGAGTACCTCAACCTCATCGTCACCCGACAGCCAGCAGGGAGCGAGTCATGAGCCGACGCGCACCGACCCAGTTCCCGTTCGGGCCGCTGACCGCCGACGCGGGGGCGAGCGCCGACCCCGTGCTGGTCGAGATCGTGCAGGGCTCGCTGGCGAGCGTGGAGATGGAGGTCGAGACCGCCATCGCGCGTACCTCCCGCAGCCCGATGATCCGCGATGCGCACGACTTCCGTGCGGGCATCCACGACCGGTTGCTGCGCAAGCTGACCGGCCGCTCGTACTCCGCGCTCGTGCACCCCGTCGCCCGCGACTTCCCGATCGAGGAGATGCGCGAGGGCGACGTCTTCTTCCACAACGACGTCTACCGCTCCGAGGGCGGGATCGGGCACCTGCCCGACCTGTGCGTGACGGTGCCGGTGTTCAGCGCGGGCAAGGTGGTGGCGTTCGTCCAGGCCTTCGGCCACCACGACGACATCGGCGGCGCGGTCCCCGGGTCGATGCCCAGCCACGCGACCAGCGTGTTCGAGGAGGGCCTGATGGTCCCGCCGATCCGGCTGTGGGACGCCGGCGTGCCCAACAAGGCGGCCCTGTCGATCATGACCCGCAACTCCCGGATGCCCGAGAGCCTGGCCGCCGACCTCGACGCCGAGTGCTCCGCCTGCCTGATGGGCGCGCGGCGGCTGGGCGAGCTGTTCGACCGCTACGGCGTGGACGTCGTGGAGTCGTGCTTCGACGCGATCATCGACCGCACCACCACGACGTACCGTCGCGAGATCCTGTCCAAGATCCCCGTCGGCTCGTGGGTGTGGGAGGACTACGCCGAGCACGACGGCGTCGACGAGCCGATGCTGCACACCCAGCGGATCACCCTGACGCGCACGGCAGCCGACGACCCCGACGGCGAGCGGCTGATCCTCGACTTCGACGGCACCGGGCCGCAGGCGAAGGGCCCGATCAACCACTGCGGCGACTACAGCGACGGCGTCTTCCTCAAGAAGTGGCTGGCGCCGATCCTGCGCAACCTCGCCGACACCCCGGAGCGGATGGCCGAGCTCGACGTCAACGAGGGCATCGTGCCGCTGATCGAGATGCGGTTCCCGGAGCCCGGCACGCTGCTGACACCGGTCTTCCCGGCACCGACCAACGCGCGCACGTTCGTGATCCTGCGGCTGCTCGGCGTGCTCGCCGGCGTCGTCGCCAAGGCGGTCGACGGCCGGATGCCGGCCGACCAGGAGACGATCCGCTACACCGGCGTGTACGGCGAGGACCTCGACGGTCGCTCGTACCTCATGCGCGAGGTGCTCGGCGGCGGCTCCGGTGGCCGCTACTACGCCGACGGCGAGGACACCATCCACGTCGTGCCCGACTCGCGGAACCTGCCGACGGAGTTCACCGAGGCGCGCTTCCCGTTCCGCGTCGAGTCGCTGGGTCTCGCGACGGACTCCGGCGGCGCGGGCGAGTACCGCGGCGGGCTGGGGTACGAGAAGCACATCCGGATGCTCAAGGACGCCCACTTCATGTCCATCGCCGACCGGTCGATCCTGGCCTGCTGGGGTGTGCGCGGAGGGCTGGCCGGTCAGCCGTTCCAGGTCACCATCGACCCCGGCGGCCCGGCCGAGCGCGAGGTCGACGCCCTCGCCGACGACGAGCCGGTCACGGCCGGCGAGGTGATCCGCATCCGCACCACGGGCGGCGGCGGCTGGGGCGACCCGCTCGTCCGTGACCCCTCGCTCGTCGTGCGCGACGTGGTCTGGCGCAAGGTGTCGTCCGAGGCCGCGCTGACGGCGTACGGCGTCGTGCTCACGGGCTCCCTCGACGACGACAGCCTCGGGTACGACGCCGAGGCGACCGCCGCGGAGCGCTCCGCCCGACCGGCCGCGAGCGAGGCGTTCTTCGACCGTGGGCCGGGGTACGCGCGGCTCGCCGGCGGGGCTCACCACGCGGCGGTCGACGTCCTGGGTTGACGGCCACCCCGATTCGTCTGCGGTTTCATGCGACTTTCCTCGCTCAGCGACGCAGACGAACCGGTGTTGGATGAGGTTCATGACCCAGCGCGAGACCGACCTGACGTTCCTGCGCCGCTGTGTCGAGCTGGCCGGCGAGGCGGTCGAGGCCGGCGACGAGCCGTTCGGGTCGCTCCTGGTCGACGCCGCGGGCGAGGTCCGGTTCGAGGACCGCAACCGGGTCCAGGACGGTGACGAGACCCGGCATCCCGAGCTCGAGGTGGCCCGCTGGTCGGCGTCCCACCTGACGGCCGACGAACGCGCCGCCTCCACCGTCTACACCTCTGGTGAGCACTGCCCGATGTGCTCGGCGGCGCACGCCTGGATGGGGCTCGGGCCGATCGTGTACGCCGCGTCGTCCGCCCAGCTGGTCGCCTGGCGCGAGGGTTGGGGGCTCTCGCCGTCGCCGGTGCTGCCCCTCGCGGTCAACGAGATCGCGCCCGGGGTCGAGGTCCGTGGGCCCTTCGCCGAGCTGGAGGACGCGCTCTTCGAGCTGCACCGGCAGCAGGCAGAGCGCTACTCGGGCTCGTTGCCGGAGTCGCCGCCGAGTCGGTAGGGATCGGTCACGCCGCTGTACATCAGGTGGGCGACGAGGCCCTGGGCCGCGTGCTTGAGGTTGTGGCAGTGGTCCATCCAGATGCCCGGGTTGTCGGCGACGAACGCGATCTCGACGGTCTCGTCGTTCTCGACGTCGACCGAGTCGACCCACCAGGGGCTGCCGGTGGCGGGCTCGCCGTCGCGGGAGATGACCACCGCGTGGTGGCCGTGCAGATGCATCGGGTGCACCTCGCCGCTGTGGTTCTCGATCCGGAAGAGCACGACGTCGCCCTCGTCGACGAGGTACATCGGCACGTCGGGCCAGAGGTGACCGTTGATGGACCACCACATGCCGGGCTTGCCGTCGACGAACCCTGGCCGGCGCCCCATCGAGTAGTCGAAGATGCGATCGGGCTTGGTCGGGTCGAAGGGCAGCGTCGCCGGCTGGCCGTACGACAGCATGTCGAGGTCGACGCCCGGTTCGTCCGCGGGCCCGGGGTCCTCGCCGAGCACGATCGCGGTCGAGCCGCCGATCTGGATGCGGGCGGGGACCTCGACCTCGAGGTCGTACCTGCCACCGGCCGGCACGGCGACCCGGCGCCCGACCACCTCCGACGGCTGGTTGACGTCGCGGCCGTCGACGGCGAGGACCTGGTACGGCGCACCCGTCCACACCCGCACCGCGCCGTTGTCGGTGTTGACCACGCGCACGCGTGCGAGCTGACCCGGGGAGGCGTCGACGAGGACGTCGCCCTCCTGGCCGTTGAGGGTCCGGGTGCCGTTGTAGGTGTGGGTGACGGCCAGGACGTCGACACGCGAGTCCGGCTCGGCCGGCTTGACCACGAGTGCTCCGAAGAGCCCGCGGATCACCTGCTCGTGCGACATCTGGTGCGAGTGGTACCAGTAGCTGCCGGGGTCGTCGACGACGAACCGGTAGACGTGGTCCTCGCCGGCGCCGATGGCGTCCTGCGTGACGCCGGCGACGCCGTCCTCGGCGTTGGGGACGTCGACCCCGTGCCAGTGCACGCTGATGCCGTCCTCGACGTCCTCGTTGTGCACCCGGACCTCGAGCAGGTCACCCTCGGTCGCCTCGATCGTGGGACCAGGGGAGGTGCCGTTGAAGGTGAACCCCTCGACCTCCCGCCCCGACGCCAGCGTGACCGTGCCCTGGTTGGCCGTCAGCTCCACGACCACGTCGGCGGGGCGGTCCGTGTCCTCGACGAGGTCGGAGACGCTGATGGTGCCCGCGTGGTCTCCGTGGTGACCCGCGCCGGACACCGGGCCGCCGCCAGCGTCGACGTACCCCATGTCCATCACCGAGTACGACCCCGGCATCCGGCTGGCCTGCCACATCCAGGCCAACGGCACGACGATGACCAGCGTCGCCGCGATCGCGACGATCTGTCGCAGGTGCGCCTTGACGTACTCCGTCACGCAGCGACGGTGGTCGGCGTCTCCACGCCGGCCGTCCGGGCGGTGCGCGCCGCGTACACCGCCGCGGAGAACAGCACGAAGGCGTTGAGGCCGTGGATCATGCCGATGTACGGCGCGTCGTGGCCGAGGATGCCCGCGAACACCTGGACCACGATCGAGCCGAGCACGATCGCCGCGAGCTTGACGCCGCCGGGCACCTTCGCGAAGAAGGACACCACCAGCAGGGCCAGGCCGAGCAGCGGGATGATCATCATCCCGTTGATGCCGTGGACCATGAAGCCGGCGACGCCGGTGAAGCTGAGGTCCTCGGACTCGAAGGCGGCCTTGTCGAGCGTGCCCCCTTCGTCGACCCAGTGGCCGAGACCGGCCACGGCGAACACGATCATCATGGCCTGGATGACGACCTCGACGGCGATGATGATCGCCAGGATGCGGTATGCGCTTCGCATGGTTTCCCCCCACTTGCTCGAAACGATGGCAACAGGATGGCCCTTCGGCTGCTCTTTGTCGCGTATTTTCTCCGCCGGACTGGTCCGGCCGACCCCATGACTCGGCCGCCGCAGCGACGTCGGGATCCTCGAGCGACCGCGCCCGCCTAGGCTCCCCGCATGGCCTCGAGGACACCCGTGCCCGGTGAGGCATGAGCGGGGTCGCCGTCGTCGGCGGCCACGGCAGGACCGGACGCGCCGTCGTGACCGCCCTGACGTCGCGCGGCGCAGCGGCCGTACCCCTCGGCCGGGCCGACTGGGCGGACCTCGCGGGCGCGATGTCCGGCTGTGACGCGGCGTACGTGATCGCCCCGAACTTCCACCCCGACGAGCCGGCGTACGTCGCCCACGCCCTCGAGGCGTGCCGGGGGGCGGGTGTCGGCCGGGTCGGCTACCACTCGGTCGCCAGCCCCTACGTGCCCGCCATGGCACACCACGTCGGCAAGGCCGAGGCGGAGGACCTCGTCCGCCGGTCGGGTCTGGCGTGGACGATCCTGCAGCCGGGTGTGTACGTGCAGAACCTCGACCTCACCGGACCGGTGGAGGTGCCGTACGACGTGCACGCGACGTTCGGCTTCCTCGAGCTGGCCGACCTGGGGGAGGCCGTGGCGACCGTGCTGCTGGAGGACGGCCACGTCGGGGCGACGTACGAGCTGGCCAGCCGTGTCGGCAGCGTCGCCGACCTCGCCGCCGAGGCGGGCACGACGGCCTCGAGGGTCGACGCGGGGGAGGTGCCGGACGGCCTGCGAGCGATGTTCGCCTACTACGACGCGCACGGCCTGCCGGCGGGCACCCTGCCCCTGCGCGCGCTGCTCGGTCGACCGTAGGGTCCGGGCATGCTCACCGTCATCACCGGCGGGACGCGCGGCATCGGCGCCGCGACCGCCCACCGCCTGGCCGCCGACGGCCACGACCTGGTGCTCGGGTACGCCTCCGACGACGACGCGGCCGAGTCGACCGCGAGGGCGGTACGCGAGCACGGGCACGACGTGAACCTGGTGCGGGCCGACCTCACGACCGACGCCGGCGTCGACCTGCTGTTCGCCCGGGCGGCCGAGCTGGGGACGGTCACCGGCCTGGTCAACAACGCCGGCGCCACCCTGAGCATCGGCCCGCTCGCCGAGGCCTCGACCGAGGTGGTGCGCCGCACGGTTGACCTGAACCTCACCGCGGCCATCCTCTGCGCCCGGGCAGCGGTCCGGCTGATGAGCATCGGACGGGGCGGTTCGGGCGGGGTCGTCGTCAACGTCTCGTCGGGCGCCGCGACCCTCGGTGCCCCGCACGAGTACGTCCAGTACGCCGCGGCGAAGGCCGGCCTCGACGCCTTGACCACCGGGCTGGCGATCGAGGTCGCCGGCGAGGGCATCCGGGTCGTCGGCGTGGCCCCCGGCATCGTCCGGACGACGATCCACGCCGACGCGGGCGAGCCCGGCCGGGTCGACCGGGTCGGCCCGCTGGTCCCGCTCGGCCGGGTCGGCGAGCCAGCCGAGGTCGCCGACGCCATCGGCTGGCTGATGAGCGACCAGGCGTCGTACGTCACCGGCACCACCCTGCGGGTCGCTGGTGGTCGCTAGGCGTACTCGGCCATCAGGTTGGTCAGCCGGCTCGACGGGCGGGAGATCCGCCGATGATCAGCGCAGCACGCCGTCGGCGAGGATCTCGAGCATCGGCCGGACGGCCTCGGGCGGGAGTCCGCCCTGGTCGGCGACGACCGCGACCCCACCGGCGAGGCGGCACAGCTGGAGGGCGTCGACCTCGTCGCGCAGCGCGCCCCGGGCGCGCAGGTGGTCGACGATGCGCTGGGTGGCCCCGAGCAGGATGCGGGTCTTGGTGGCGATGGGGGAGTCCTCGACCCCCATGGCGGAGGTGATCTTCGCCGGCCCACCCTTGTGAAGGCTGATCAGCGCGACGTACGCCTCGAACCACCCCACCACGAACTCGCGCGTCGGCCCCTCGAAGGTCAGCGCCTTGTCGGTGGTCTCGGTGACGCGGTCGACCCAGACCTGCATGACGGCGTCGAAGAGTGCGTCGCGGGTGGGGAAGTGGCGGTAGAGCGTGCCCGGGCCGACCCCGGCGCGCTTGGCGATGTCGTCGAGGGAAGCGTCGTAGCCACGCTCGCGGAAGACCTCGCGGGCGACCTCCACGATGCGGTCGCGGTTGCGCTGCGCGTCGGCTCGCACACCTACCCCTTGCTAAACGGAGAGTGTCTCCGTATGGTTGTTCCGGTAACCGGAGTCATTCTCCACTAAGTGTACGACGGCCCGTCAATGCTGGAGATCAGCTGGGGCCAGGACGGAACCACTGTGACCTTCTCCCTCGCTCCTTCTCGTATGGAGACCGCCGACCGGGCGCGCACGGGCGTGCTGATCGTGCTGGTCGCCCAGCTGATGCTGGTGCTCGACGCCACCGTCGTGAACGTCGCCCTGCCGCGCATCGACGCCGACCTCGGCTTCGGCCCGGCGTCGCTCAGCTGGGTCCTCAACGCCTACACGCTGGCCTTCGGCGGGCTGCTCCTGCTCGGCGGGCGGCTGGGCGACGTGCTCGGCCGGCTCCGGGTCTTCGAGGCGGGCCTCGCCGTGTTCGTGCTGGCCTCGCTGCTCGGCGGCCTGGCCCCCAATGCCGAGCTGCTCGTCGGTGCCCGTGCCCTCCAGGGCGTCGGCGCGGCGCTGGCCGCACCCAGCGTGCTGGCCCTGCTGACCACCTCCGCCCGCGACGACGCGGAGCGGCACCGCGCCCTGGCGCTGTTCGGGGCTGTCTCCTCCGGTGGCGCGTCCATCGGCCTGCTGCTCGGCGGCGTGCTGACCGACATCGGCTCGTGGCGCTGGGCGATGTTCATCAACGTGCCGATCGGCCTGGCCGTGCTGGCTCTGGCCCCCCTGTTCGTGACCGAGACCGTGCGCAGGCCCGGCCGGTTCGACGTCGTGGGCGCCGTGACGGCCACCGTCGGTGCGGTCTCCATCGTGTGGGCACTGATCGGCACCCCCGACCACGGCTGGGCCTCCGCCCGGACCCTCGGCGGCTTCGCCCTCGGGCTGGCCTCCCTCACTCTGCTGGCGTTCACCGAGCGACGGGTCGCGCACCCGATGATCCAGCCGGCCCTGCTGGCCAACCGCACCCGCGTGGCCGCCCTGGCGATGATGGCGCTGGTCGTCGGCGCGCAGCTGTCGATGTTCTTCCTCGTGGTGCAGTACGTGCAGAACGTGCTGGGCTTCGGGCCCCTCGCGTCCGGGTTCGCCTTCCTGCCGTTCAGCCTCGGCATCTTCACGATGTCGCGGTTCACGCCGCGCCTGGTGATGCGCTTCGGCCCCATGCCGCTGGTGATGACCGGCGCGACCGCCCTCACGTTCGGCTACATCTGGCTCAGCAACGCGGGGCTCGACAGCAGCTACCTCGGCGCGGTCTTCGGGCCGATGCTGATCGGCGGCCTCGCCGGCGCGTTGTGCTTCATGCCCATCACGGCCACCGTGCTCACCGGGGTCGAGCCGGAGCACGCGGGCGGCGCGTCCGGGATGCTCCAGACCACCCAGCAGCTGGGCAGCGCGGTCGGCGTCGCGGTGATCGTCTCCGTGTACGCCGCGGGTGCCGTGCCTGGCGAGTTCCTGCCGGGTGCCCGGGCCGCCTTCCTGACCTCGGCGCTGTTCTCCGCGGTCGCCGCGTCGATCGCCGCGACGGTGTGGCTCCGCGGACGGCGCCCGGTCGCCGTACCCGAGTCCGACCCCCTCGAGGAGGTCGCCCTCGCCGACGCCGCCTGAGGGCGCGAAGACACCTTGTAACAGGGTGTTCGTTCAACTAAGCAAGCGTTTGAACGCGTGCGAAGCTGATCGAACACCCTGTTACAAGTCCCGGCGTGCTCTGGGTGCGAGACCGCACACCGGCCCGCCGCCGGTCGGATGAGCGCCGCTGGCAACCGTTGCCAGCACCCGCCCCCGTCGTTGGCGGAACGTGCCGTGGGGGCGGTCCCGGCGCGCTACTAGGTTCGGACCCATGAAGGTCCTTCTGGCGCTGGGCGGCAACGCCATGACCAACGCCGAGGGCCGCGCCCGCGTGGAGGACCAGATCGCCGCGGCCGAGGTCGCGATGGCGGCCGTCGCCGCACTGCTCGAGACCGGCGCCGAGGTCGTGGTGACCCACGGCAACGGCCCGCAGGTCGGCAACCTGCTCGTCAAGAACGAGCTGGCCGCAGCCGTGGTGCCTCCCGTGCCGCTCGACTGGTGCGGCGCGCAGACCCAGGCGACGCTGGGGTTCATCCTCATGGATGCGCTGGACGCCGAGCTGGCCCGCCGCGGTGTGGACCGGCGTACGGCGGCCCTGGTCACGCGCACGCTCGTCTCGCTCGACGACCCCGGCTTCACCAGGCCCACCAAGCCGATCGGCCGCTTCCTGCCCGCCGAGGAGGCGGCCCTCCTCGTCGAGCACGGCGAGACCTGGGAGGACCGCGGCGAGAAGGGCTGGCGGCGCGTGGTCGCCTCGCCCGAGCCGATCGAGATCCTCGACGCCCCGGCCGTGCAGGCCCTCGTGGGGGCGGGGTTCGTGGTGATCGCCAACGGCGGCGGCGGGATCCCGTGCGTCCGCGAGGCCGACGGCTCGTTGCGGGGCATCGAGGCCGTCATCGACAAGGACCTCGGCGCCGCGCTGCTCGGCAAGACGCTGGGGACCGAGGTGCTGGTGATCGCCACCGACGTCCCTCACGCCGTGCTCCGCTACGGAAGCCCCGAGGCCGAGGAGATCGGCCGCGTCCAGGTCTCGCAGATGGAGGCGTACACCGCCGAGGGCCACTTCGCGTCCGGCTCCATGGGCCCCAAGGTCCTGGCCGCCTGCCGGTTCGTCCGCGCCACCGGGCGCCCGAGCGTGATCACCGACCTGGACAGCATCGTCGACGCGGTCGAGGGCCGCGCCGGCACCGTCGTACTGCCCGACTGATCTTCCCTACCGAGAGGAACCGCTATGCCCGACGCCATCGAGGTCCGCAAGGTCCCCATCCACTCCGTCGCCGACGCCTCCGAGCTGACCAAGCTGCTCGACGAGGGCGTGATGGAGGCGAGCCGCGTGGTCGCGATCATCGGCAAGACCGAGGGCAACGGCGGCGTCAACGACTACACGCGGATCATCGCCGACCGGGCGTTCCGCGAGGCGCTGGTCGCGGGCGGGGCCCCGGCCGAGCAGGTCAAGGAGGTGCCGATCGTCTGGTCCGGAGGTACGGACGGCGTGATCAGCCCGCACGCCACGATCTTCGCCACGGTGCCGGAAGGGGACGCCGAGCCCAGCGACGAGCAGCGGCTGACCGTCGGGTTCGCGATGAGCGAGCAGCTGCTGCCCGAGGACATCGGGCGGACGCCGATGATCGAGAAGGTCGCGGCCGCGGTACGGGTCGCGATGGAGCGGGCCGGCATCACCGACGTCGCCGACGTCCACTACGTGCAGACCAAGACCCCGCTGCTGACGATCCACACCATCCGCGACGCCAAGTCCCGCGGAAAGACGGTGTGGACCGAGGAGACGCACCAGTCGATGGACCTCTCCAACGGCTGCACGGCGCTCGGCATCGCCGTCGCGCTCGGTGAGATCGACATGCCTCGCGACGAGGACGTGATGCACGACCGGTCGCTGTTCTCGTCGGTCGCGTCCTGCTCGTCCGGCGTCGAGCTCGACCGGGCCCAGGTGGTCGTGGTGGGCAACGCCGTCGGGGTGGGCGGCCGCTACCGGATCGGGCACTCGGTGATGAACGACGCCCTCGACCAGGACGGCATCTGGGACGCCATCCGCTCCGCCGGCCTCGACCTGCCGGAGCGCCCCCGTACCTCCGACCTCGACGGCAAGCTCGTCAACGTCTTCCTCAAGTGCGAGGCGTCGCAGGACGGCGAGGTACGGGGGAGGCGCAACGCCATGCTCGACGACTCCGACGTGCACTGGCACCGCCAGATCAAGGCCACGGTCGGCGGCGTCACCGCTGCCGTCACCGGCGACCCGGCCGTGTTCGTCTCGGTCTCGGCAGCCCACCAGGGCCCCGACGGCGGCGGCCCGGTCGCCGCCATCGTCGACCTGGGCTGAGCCTCACGCCTCGCCGGCGACCGGGACCGGCGAGGCCGGGTCGACCAGGACGAGCTGCTCGACCCGTTCGGTCAGCACCGCGCTGGCCCGCGCGGACAGCCCCGTGTCCGTGACGAGCACGTTGGCCTCCGACAGCTGCGCCATCGAGCTCAGGCCGACGACCCCCCACTTGGAGGAGTCGGTCAGCACGACCAGGCGGCGCCCGCTGCGGATCATGGCCCTGTTGGTCTCGGCCTCGAGCAGGTTGGGCGTACTGAAGCCCGCGCGCTCCTCCATGCCGTGCACCCCGAGGAAGACCGCGTCCACGTGGAGTGAGCTGAGGGCCGTAATGGCGACGGGGCCGACCAGTGCGTCTGACGGTGTGCGGAGCCCGCCGGTGACCAGGACGGAGACCGAGTCTCGTCCCGCCCGGTGCAGCAGGTCCGCGACCCACACCGAGTTGGTCACCACCGTGAGGTCTGGGATGTCCACCAGGTGGCGGGCGAACGCGTGCGTCGTCGTGCCGGCCGAGACGGCGATCGCCAGACCGGGTCGCACCAGCGTGGCGGCCTGCGCGCCGATCGCCTCCTTCTCGAGCTGGCGTCGAGTGGAGTTGGCCTCGAACCCGGGTTCGGACGTGGAGGGTTCCGCCACCGCGACCGCACCCCCGTGGACCTTCTCGAGCAGACCCTGGCGATGCAGCGTCTGCAGGTCACGCCGGACGGTCATGTCGGACACACCCAGGGACGACACCAGGTCGGAGACCTTGACCGTGCCGTCGCGCCCGAGCTCGCCGAGGATGAGCGATCGACGCTGTGCGGCCAGCATCAGTCCTCTTCCACCACGGCGACGGCGCCGGCCCCGAGGGACAGCAGCCCGTCGGCCCGCTGGGAGCTGACCAGGTCTCGCCCGGAGACGGCGACCTCGAGTGGCTCGGTGCCGTGATTGACCAGGAAGACCCAGGACCTCCCGTCCCCGGAGCGGCGACGCGTCGCTTCCAGGCCGGGCGCCGGCGGGACGACGGGGTCGACCCCGGCCTCGACGAGCACCCGTCCGACCAGGGCATCGATGCCGTCCTGGTCGAGTCGGGTGGCCAGGTACCACGCGGTGCCCCGACCGTGGCGGTTTCGCGTGACAGCTGGTGCTCCCGGCACGGGTCCGTCGACGTACGACGCCACCGCCTCGGCCCCGGCCAGGTGCAGGTCCTCGGACCACACGTCTCCGACCGTTCCGTCGTCCAGGCGCACCCGTTCCCCCTCCCGCAACGGGGTGAACTCGTCCACGCGGATGCCGAGCAGGTCACGGAAGGCACCGGGGTAGCCGCCGAGCCGGATGTGGTCGTGCTCGTCGACGATGCCGCTGAAGTACGTCACCAGTGCCGTCGCACCGTCGGCGACCGCGGCCTCGAGTCGCGCGGCCGCCCTGTCCGTGACGGTGTAGAGAGTCGGGACCAGGATCAGTCGGTAGCCGGTCAGGTCGCTGTCGGGGTGCACGACGTCGACCCCCATGCCGTGGTCGAGCAGGGCCCGGTGCAGGGAGTGGGTCATGTCGAGGTAGCGCACGTCCTCGCTCGGGTGGGAGTCCAGCTCGCAGGCCCACCAGGCCTGCCAGTCGAACATGATCGCCACGTCGTTGTCGGTGCGGCTGCCGGCGATCCCCTGGATCCGGCCGAGCAGCTGCCCCAGCTCGACGACCTCGCGCCAGAGCCGGGTGTCGGTGCCTGCGTGGGGCACCAGGCCGGCGTGGAACTTCTCGGCGCCGGCCCGGGACGCCCGCCACTGGAAGAACAGCAGCCCGTCAGCCCCGTGGGCGAGGTGCTGCACGCAGTTGCGCGCCAGCTCACCGGGCCGCTTCGCCACGTTGCGAGGCTGCCAGTTCACCGCCGAGGTCGACTGCTCCATGAGCAACCAGGGACGACCCCCGGCCACCCCGCGCACCAGGTCGGAGCTGAACGCCAGCTCGCGGTGGCCCTCCGGGTCGGCCGCGGAGACGTAGTGGTCGTTGGACACCAGGTCCATCTCAGGAGCCCAGGCGAAGTAGTCCATCTCGCGAACCGTGCGCATCACCATGAAGTTGGTGGTCACCGGTACGTCGGGCGACAGCTCCTTGAGCACGTCGCGCTCGGCCACGAAGTTGGCCAGCAGCTGGTCGGAGGAGAACCGGCGGAAGTCCAGCTGCTGGGTCGGGTTCGGGAAGGCGGGGGCGACCCGCGGAGGGAGCACCTCCTCGAAGGTCTCGTAGTGTTGGGACCAGAAGGCCGTCCCCCAGGCGTCGTTGAGGTGCTCGACCTCGCCGTACCTCGCGGCCAACCAGTCGCGGAACGCCTGCGCGCTCACGTCGCAGTAGCACAGCGCGTTGTGGCAGCCGAGCTCGTTGCCCACGTGCCACAGGGCGAGGGCGTCGTGGTCGCCGTACCGCTCCGCCATCGCCCGGCACAGCCGCAACGCGTGCTCCCGGTAGACCGGCGAGCTCGGGCAGAAGGCTTGTCGTCCCCCCGGCCACAACGTGGTCCCGTCCATGCGGACGGGGAGCATCTCCGGGTGGCTCCGGGCGAGCCAGGCCGGCGGTGAGGCCGTTGCGGTGGCCAGGTCGACCTTGATGTCGGCGGCGTGCAGCAGCTCGATCACGTCGTCGAGCCAGCCGAAGCTCAGCTCGCCCGGGCGCGGTTCGAGCATGGCCCACGAGAAGACGCCCAGCGTCACGAGGTTGACTCCGGCCTCGCGCATCAGGCGGACGTCGTCCTCCCACACCGCCCGAGGCCACTGCTCCGGGTTGTAGTCACCGCCGAGGGCCAGGGTGGGCAGGGGGCTTGGCATGGCGCAACTCTGACCATCGCAACGCTACGAGTCAACACATCCGACCACGCCACTAGGTCTTTTCTGTTTGTTTGAGTGCGAATTGTGATGGTTCTCCATTGACACGCCTCGATCTGCGGGCCAAAGATGCACCCAGATGTTTGAAATTGTCCCGTACTGGAGGTCCCATGAATCGCGCAACCCGCCCCTCGCTGCTCGTCCCACCCTCCGCGCTGGTGACCGCGGCAGCGTCTCGGCGCAGCTTCCTGCGCACCGCGGTGCTGGGCGGTGCGCTCCTCGGCTCCCCTGCGCTGCTGGCCGCGTGCGGCAGTGACGACTCGGGTTCCGGGGGTGGTGGCAGCACCGGCACCGTCAACTTCGGCGTGAACGAAGCCAAGGACTCGGGCCCGGCCTACCAGCGGATGAAGGGGTTCGCGGACGCGTACGCCAAGAAGGCCGGCGCCGAGGTCAACGCCAACTACGTCGACCACAACACGTTCCAGGAGAGCATCAACACCTACCTCCAGGGTTCCCCGGACGACGTGTTCGCCTGGTTCGCCGGGTACCGGATGCAGCAGTTCGCCGAGGACGGCCTGCTCACCGACATCAGCGACCTCTGGCCGATCGACGGGATGGGGGACGCCTTCAAGGAGGCGTCGACCTCTTCCGACGGCAAGCAGTACCTGGTGCCCTACGACTACTACCCGTGGGCGGTCTTCTACAAGAAGTCCCTCTTCGACGAGAACGGCTGGGAGCCGCCGACGAACTACGACGACATGATCTCGCTCGCCCAGGACATGCAGGGCAAGAGCATCGCGCCGTTCGCCTTCGGGGACAAGGACGGGTGGCCGGCCATGGGGACCTTCGACATCTTGAACATGCGGATCAACGGGTTCGACTTCCACATGAGCCTGCTCGGCGGCGACGAGGCGTGGGACAGCAACGAGGTCAAGCAGGTCTTCTCGACCTGGAAGGACCTGCTGCCCTACCACCAGGAGGACCCGCTCGGCCGGACGTGGCAGGAGACCGCGACCTCGCTGGCCAACGGCGACGCCGGGATGATGATGTTCGGGACGTTCATCGGCGACGCGATTCCGGACGCCATCGACGACCTCGACTTCTTCGTCTACCCGCAGATCGACCCGAGCATTCCGGCGGACTCCATCGACGCACCCATCGACGGCTTCGCCCTCGCGGCCGCGGGCCAGAACCAGGACGCCGGCAAGGAGTTCCTCAAGTGGCTCGGCACCGCCGAGGCGCAGGACGCCGCCAACGCCGCTGCGGACGCGCCGATGATCGCCGCCAACTCCAACGCCAGCCAGGACTCCTACTCCGCGCTGCAGCTCAAGTCGGCCGAGGTGGTCGGGGCGGCGGGGCACATCGCTCAGTTCCTGGACCGCGACACCGACACGGACTTCGCCTCCACTGTCATGATTCCCTCGATCCAGGAGTTCCTGAAGAACCCCGACGACATCGACGGCCTCACCAAGAGCATCCAGGAGCAGAAGGTCTCGATCTTCGGCAGCTGACCGACCACATGATGGAGAGCCGTCGATGACGACCACCGCCCGGGCGACGAACGTGACCAGCGACTCCCCAGCCCCCGCCCCTCGACAGAGACGGCGCAGGCTCGGGACCGTCGACCGCATCGTGGTGGTCGTCATGGTCGTCGTCCCGGCGTTCCTCGTGCTGGTGCTCGTCTGGCTGCCTGCCCTCGCGTCCGTGGGGCTGTCGTTCGGCACGTGGAACGGGATCGGCGGTCTCGACCGCATCCAGTGGGTCGGGTTGCAGAACTACCAGGACATCGCGACGATCTACCCGCCGTTCTGGCCGGGCATGCGACACAACCTGATCTGGTTGGTGTTCTTGTTCATCTTCCCCACGATGCTGGGGATCCTGCTGGCCGTGATCTTGGACCACGAGATGAAGTTCGGCCGGTTCTACCAGACCGCGTTCTACCTGCCGGTGGTGCTTTCGCTGGCGCTGATCGGGTTCATCTGGCAGCTCTTCTACTCGCGCGACCAAGGGCTGCTCAACGACGTCTTCCACACCCAGATCGACTGGTACGGCGACCCGAAGATCAACCTGTGGGCGGTGCTGGTCGCCACCGCGTGGCGACACACGGGCTACGTCATGCTGCTGTACCTCGCCGGCCTGAAGAGCGTGGACGCCTCGCTCCGCGAGGCTGCGGCGGTCGACGGCGCCAACCAGTGGCAGACCTTCTTCAAGGTCGTCTTCCCGGTGATGCGCCCGATCAACGTGATCGTGCTGGTCATCGTCGTCATCGAGTCGCTGCGGGCCTTCGACCTCGTCTGGGTGATCAACAAGGGCCGCAACGGGCTGGAGATCATCGCGGCCCTGGTGAGCCAGAACGTCATCGGTGAGGCGACCCGGTACGGCTTCGGCTCTGCCCTCGCGGTCATCATGATGGCCATCTCGTCGGTGTTCATCGCCATCTACCTCCGCATCGTGTTCCGGGAAGAGCAGAAGTGACCGTGCCAACGACACAGCTGTCCGACGTCGACGAGCCGGCCGCCGTCCGCCCGCAGAAGGCCGGCAAGCGGTCCGGCCAGGGCGCCATGAACAAGCCGCGCGGGACCGTGGCGACCGTCATCATGTTCGCCCTGGCGCTGATCTGGCTGTTCCCGCTCGCGTGGGCGGTCATCAACTCGTTCCGGGAGTACGCCTACACGCAGGCCCACGGCTACCTCTCGTTCGGCGGCTGGACGCTGCACAACTACCAACAGGCCTGGGAGCAAGGGCAGTTCGGGTTGCACTTCAAGAACTCGTTGATCATCACCATCCCGGCGGTGTTCCTGACCCTGTTCCTCGCCTCCACAGTGGCCTTCGTGCTCGCCCGGTTCACCTTCCGCTTCAACCTGGTCCTCCTGGGCTTCTTCCTCGCCGCCAACATGCTGCCGCCCCAAGCGCTGCTCATCCCCGTGTTCCGGCTGTTCCGAGAGGTCCACCTGCCGCTCTTCATGAGCGACAGCGGGACGTTGCTGAACAGCTTCTGGGCGTTGATCCTCGTCAACGTCGCCTTCCAGCTGGGTTTCTGCGCATTCGTGCTGAGCAACTACATGAAGACCATCCCCAAGGAGATCTACGAGTCGGCGGAGATCGACGGCGCCAGCGTGTGGCGCCAGTACTGGCAGCTCACGTTGCCCCTCGTCCGGCCCGCTCTGGCGGCACTCGCGGTCCTCGAGGTGACGTGGATCTACAACGAGTTCTTCTGGGCGACGGTCCTGGTCTCGCGCGCTGACAAGTTTCCGATCACCAGTGCCCTGAACAACCTCCGTGGGCAGTTCTTCACCGACACCAACCTGGTCGCGGCAGGGTCGGTGATGGTGGCGCTGCCGGTGCTGATCGTGTTCTTCGTGCTCCAGAAGCAGTTCGTCTCCGGCCTGACCCTGGGAGCCACCAAGGGCTGAGGGCGGCAGCCATCTCCACCGCTCAGAGGTCGAACAGGAGCAGGGTGCTGGAGGCGGTGGCGACGATGGCGCCGGAGGCGTCACGTACCTCGCCCTCGGTGAAGCCGACGCGGGAGCCGACGCGGACGACGCGGCCGGTCGCGGTGAGCAGGCCGCTCGACGGCCGGACGGCCTTGAGGTAGCTCACCTTGATCTCGACCGACGTGTAGCCCTTGCCGGCCGGAAGCGTGGTGTGGAGGGCGCAACCGAGGGCCGAGTCGAGCAGCGTGCAGACGACGCCGCCGTGGACGGCGCCGATCGGGTTGAACATCGACTCGTCGGGGGTGACGGTGAACACCGCGCGGCCGTGCTCGACCTCGACGAGGGCCATGCCGAGGAGGCTGGCGATCGGCGGCCCGGGTACCTCGCCGGCGATCATCGAGCGCAGGAAGTCGAGGCCCGCCTGGCCGCGACCGGCGAGGGCGGTCTCCATCGGATCGTCCCAGGAGATCGTCTTCTCGCGCACGGTCGTCTCGGTCATCGGGTCTCCTCGGTCAGGTCATCGGTGAGGGGAGCCCAGCGGCGCCGCTTCAGGTCGGGGTCGGCGGGCGACACGGCGTAGCCGCGCCCCCACGCCAGCAGGCCCTCGAGCACGGGCAGCAGCGCCCGGCCGGAGTCGGTCAGGTGGTACTCGAACCGCGGCGGGCCGGACTGGTACTGGCGCTTCTCCAGCACCCCGGCCTCGACCAGCGTCGTGAGCCGCGAGGCGATCCGGTCGCGAGGGGCGCCCGTGCCGGCCACGATCTCGTTGAACCGCCGCGCGCCCAGCCCGACCTCGCGCACCACCAGCAGTGCCCACCGCTCGCCGACCACCTCGAGGGACGCGGCGATGGGACACGGTCGGCCGGGGAGGTCGGCGAGTCTCACGAGAGGTACGTCTCGTTGTCGAACGGCGGTCATGCGGTTATCGTGCTGCGAGTGAGTTCGAAAGTCAAACTTAGTACCGACGCGGCGACGCCCACCCTGACGCCGACGGCACTTGCCCTGGTCACGCTGGGCACCGGGCTGGTGCTCGTCACCTACGTCACGCCGATGGCGACCGTGGCCGACACGCTCGCGGACCTGCACGGGGGCGGCGGTGCCCGCGCCTGGGTGATGAGCTCGATGAGCATCGGACTCGCCGCGACCTTGCTCGCGACCGGAGCGCTGGGCGACCGCATCGGCCGACGCCGCACGCTGGTCGGCGGCCTGGTCGTGCTCGGCGTCGGCGCGGTTGCGTGCGTGCTCGCGGACGGCACCGGACTCTTCGTCGCGGCCCGGGTCGTCCAGGGGATCGGCGGCGCGGCCGTCCTGGCCTGCGGGTTGGCAGTCCTCGCGGAGGCCACCACGCCCGGCCACGAACGGGCCCGCGCCAGCGCCGCCTGGGGCGCCAGCCTCGGGGTCGGCATCTCCGCCGGGGTCGTGCTGGCCGGGCTGTTCGGCAGCGAGCACTGGCGTGCGTCGTACGTCGTCACGGCCTTGCTGGCGATCGTCCTCGCGCCCGCGAGCCACTACGGCCTCCGCGAGTCGTCGGCCCTCACCCCGCGGCGTGTCGACGTCGCCGGCGTGGTCCTGCTCTCGCTCGGCCTCGGGGCGCTCGTGGCGGCCGTCACCGAGGCGCGGACGGGCTTCACCCCGCTGATGCTCGGTCTGAGTGTCGCGGCCGTCGCCCTCGGCGCCGGGTTCGCGCTCGTGCAGCGCCGGGTCGCCGAACCCCTCGTCGAGCCCGCATTGATGAGGTCGCCGGCCTTCCTCGTGGCCACCATCGGCTCCGCGGTCGTCGGGCTCGGCATCATCGCGATGGCCTCGAACGCCGCCGGGCTCGTCCAGCAGGGGCTCGGCGCCACCCTCGGCCAGGCCACCCTGCCGCTCCTGGTGTGGTCGGTGACGAGCGTGGTCGCATCCTTGGTGGTGCGCCGGGTCCGCATCACCACACCGGGTTCGACGGTGGTCGCCATCGCCCTGGCCGTCGTCGGCGTCGGCGAGCTGCTCGCCCTCGGCGTCACTGCGGACTCGTCGCCGTGGCGACTGGCACCGGCGTTCCTGGTCACCGGGCTCGCGACCGGCGTCCTCAACGCCGTGCTGGGCCGCGAGTCGGTCGCGTCCGTACCTCCCGACCGCGCGGCCATGGGCAGCGGCGCCAACAACACCGCTCGCTACCTCGGCGCGGCCTGCGGCATCACGCTGTTCTCGGTGCTGATGACGCACGCGGGCGACGACCTGCCCTCGGGCTGGAACGTCGCCACCGCCGTCGCCGCCGGCATCACCTTCGCCGGGGCGGCGGTCACCTGGCGGATCAGCCGGCGCGTCTAGGAGTCCAGCCACGCCCGGATGGCGTCGCCGTGCTCGTCGAGCAGCGGCGGCGGCCGGTGGTCGGGTCGGCCGCCGGAGTACGGGTTGTCCTCGAACCTGATCGGCGAGCCGGCCAGCGTAAGAGGCCCGTACGCCGGGTGGTCGACGTCGACGAGCAGGCCCTGCGAGCGGGTCTGGTCCCAGGCGTAGACGTCGTCGAGCGAGCGCACCTTGCCGGCGGGGACGCCCACGCCCAGCAGCAGCGCAAGCCAGTGCTCGGCCGGCTCGGTCGCGAAGACGGCCTCGATCTCGCCGACCAGCGCGTCGCGGTGGGCGACCCGTTCGCGGTTGGTGGTGAAGCGCGGGTCGGAGGCGTCCAGCCCGATCGCGGGCGCGAACTTCTGCCACAAGCCCTCGCTGCCCACCGCGACCTGCACCGGAGACGTGGCGGAGGCGAACATGCCGTACGGCGCGATGGCCGGGTGGTGGGAACCGCTCAGGCCCGGCACCTCGCCGGCGATGGTCCACCTGGTGCCCTGGAAGGCGTGCACCCCCACGACCCCGGCGAGCAGGGAGGTACGCACGACGCGGCCGCGTCCCGTGCGCACGCGTTCGTGCAGCGCCGCCAGGACGCCGTACGCGAGGTTCATCCCGGCCAGCAGGTCGGCGATCGGCACGCCCACCTTGGTCGGCTCGCTCACGCCGGTCAGGCTCATCAGGCCGCCCTCGCCCTGCGCGATCTGGTCGTACCCCGCCCGGCCGGCCTCCGGTCCGTCGTGCCCGAACCCGCTGATCGAGCCGATCACCAGTCCGGGGTTGAGCTCGTGCAGCCGCGCCACCGGGAAGCCGAGGCGGTCGAGCACGCCGGTACGGAAGTTCTCCAGCAGCACGTCGGAGCGCGCGACCAGCCTCTCCAGCACGACGCGGTCGTCGTCGGCCTTGAGGTCGAGGACGATCGACTCCTTGTTCCGGTTGGCGCTCATGAAGTACGTCGAGTCGTGCGGGTCGCCGGGCCCGGGGTCGCCCGCCCACGGCGGACCCCACGCACGGGTGTCGTCGCCGGTCGCCGACTCGACCTTGATCACCCGGGCGCCCATGTCGCCGAGCATCAGCGCGGCCTGTGGGCCGGCCAGGGCGCGGGTCAGGTCCAGGACGACCAGATCGGCCAGCGGCGCCCCGTACGCATCCATGTCCGCAACCTACTAGGGCCGGATCTGCACGCGATTGGTCACATATGCCAGTCCTGGACCCGGTTTCGTTGGCGTTTGGGACCAATCGCCACTCGCCGCAACCACCGATGTCGGCCGTCGATGACAGGCTTGCCTCATGAGCTCGGGGACCACCTACCGCCTGGTGCGTCCCGCCGCGCCCGCGCAGGCGCCCGTGCTCGACGAGGACCAGCAGCGCGTCGTCGACCACCGGGGCGGGCCGCTCCTCGTGCTTGCCGGTCCCGGCACCGGCAAGACCACGACGCTGGTCGAGGCGATCGTCGAGCGCATCGAGACCCGCGGCGCCGACCCGTCCCAGGTGCTGGCGCTGACGTTCTCGCGCAAGGCGGCCGAGCAGCTGCGCGACCGGGTCACCGCGCGGCTGGGCCGGACGACGGGCTCGGCGATCTGCTCGACCATCCACTCCTTCGCCTACGGGCTGATCCGCCGGTACGCCCCCCGCGAGCTCTACCGCGCCCCGCTGCGGCTGCTCTCCGCCCCCGAGCAGGACGTCGTCGTCCGCGAGCTGCTGCGGCGCACGCCCGAGTCGGTCACGTGGCCGCCGGAGCTCGACCGGGCGTTGGAGACCCGCGGCTTCGCGCGCGAGGTCCAGATGGTGCTCTCGCGGGCTCGCGAGAAGGGCTTGGAGGCCGACGAGCTCGTCGCCCTGGGCGAGCAGGAGCGGGTGCCGGCGTACGTCGCCGCCGGGCTGTTCCTCCGCAGCTACCTCGACAACCTCGACGACCAGTCGGCCACCGACTACGCCGACCTGATCCGCCGCGCCGTCATCGAGGCGACGGCCCACCGCGCCGAGCTGCGGCGCCAGTTCCAGCACGTGTTCGTCGACGAGTACCAGGACACCGATCCCGGTCAGGTCGCCCTGCTCCGTGCTCTCGCCGGCGACGGCGGCGACCTCGTCGTGGTGGGCGACCCGCACCAGTCGATCTACGGTTTCCGTGGGGCCGAGGTACGCGGCATCCTCGAGTTCCCCGCCGACTTCCCGCAGGCCGACGGCACGCCCGCTCCCGTGGTGCCGCTGCGGACGACCCGCAGGTTCGGACCACGGCTGCTCGTGGCCACCCAGCGGGTCGCCGGACGCATCGGCCTGCCCGGCACGATCGACGCCAACGCGCGCGAGTCGTTCCTCGCCCCGGTGGCCGCGCAGACGCCCGACGAAGGACTCGCGCGCGTGCTGACCTTCGACACCGAGCGCGCCGAGGCCGAGCACCTGGCCGACCTGCTCCGCCGGGCCCACCTCGAGGACGGCGTCCCGTGGGACCGGATGGCCGTCCTCGTCCGCTCCGGTCGCGCCAGCATCCCGCCGCTGCGCCGCGCCCTCGGCGCCGCCGGAGTCCCCGTCGAGGTGGCCCGCGACGAGGTCCCGCTGGTCCAGGACCCGTCCGTCCTGCCCCTGCTGGAGGCGCTGCGAGCGGCGGTGAACATCGACAACGACGACGACGAGTCCGCCGACTACGTCGACCACAGCCGTGCCGAGTCGCTGCTGCTCGGGCCGCTCGGCGGCCTCGACGCGGGCGACACGCGGCGCCTCGCGCGGCTGTTGCGCGTCCGCGAGAAGGACGCCGCGCACGCCGACTCGCGCCTGCCGCTCACGTCCAAGGAGCTGATCCGGCTGGCCGTGCTCCGCGACGGCTACCTCGACGAGATCGCGGGTCCCGAGGCCACGGCCGCCCGCGCCCTGCACACGCTGGTCCGGGCGACGTCCGACGGCCTGGCCGAGGGCGGCACCGCCGAGGACGCCCTGTGGGCGCTGTGGTCCGGCACCGACTGGCCCGGCCGGCTGCGACGGTCGGTCGAGCTGGGCGGGGGAGCGGCCCGCCGGGCGCACCGCGACCTCGACTCCGTGGTCGCCCTCTTCGACGTCGCCGCCCGCGAGGCCGAGAAGCGCGACGTGGCTGCCGTGTCGGGGGCGGCGGGCGTCCGCGACTTCCTGTCGCGGCTGGGCGCCCAGCAGATCCCGGCCGACACGCTGGCCGAACAGGGCGTGCGCGGCTCCGCCGTCCGGCTGCTCACCGCCCACCGGTCCAAGGGCCTCGAGTGGGACCTCGTCGTGGTCGCCCACGTGCAGCAGGAGGGCTGGCCCGACCTGCGCCGCAGGTCCACGCTCCTCCAGGCCGACCGCATCGGCACCGACGGCCACGGGAGGGGCGAGCTCGTCCCGCCGACCACCACTCGCGAGCTGCTGCAGGAGGAACGCCGCCTCTTCTACGTCGCCTGCACGCGCGCCCGGTCGCGGTTGGTCGTCACCGCCGTCGCCTCCGCCGAGGACGACGGCGAGCAGCCGTCGCGCTTCCTCGCCGAGCTCGGCCTCGGCGTCGAGAAGGTCGAGGGACGGCCCGACCGACCGCTGTCCCTCGCCGGCCTCGTCAGCGAGCTGCGGCGCACGGTCGCCGACCCGATGACGACGGCGCCCCTGCGCGCCGCCGCCGCCCGCCGGCTGGCCCGCCTCGCGGGAGAGGAGGTCCACGGTCGCGCGCTCGTGCCGCAGGCCGACCCGTCGGCGTGGTGGGGCACCCGTGCCGCGACCCGGTCGGTGGTGCCGGTCCGTCCGCCCGACGAGCCGATGCCGGTGTCGGCCTCGATGCTCGAGGCGGTGATGGTCTGCCCGACCCGGTGGTTCCTCGACACCGAGGCCGGCGGCGCCGGCACGGCCCACCAGTCGGCCAACATCGGCCAGCTCGTGCACGCGCTGGCCCAGCGGGTCGCCGTGGGCGAGGTACCTCCCGACCTCGACCTCCTGCTGCAGCACGTCGACGAGGTCTGGGGCCGCCTGCACTTCCGCACCCCCTGGTCGGCCCAGCGCGAGCACGAGCGCATCGAGGTCGCCCTGACCCGCTTCCTCGAGTGGCACGCCGCCAACCCGCGCAAGCTGATCGGCACCGAGGAGAAGTTCGAGACGGTGGTCGAGCTCGAGAGCGGCGAGCGCGTGCGGCTCAACGGCTACGCCGACCGGCTCGAGCTCGACGCCGACGGCCGGGTGGTCGTGGTCGACCTCAAGACCACCAAGGACAAGCCCACCGGTCCGCAGCTCCAGCGGCACGTCCAGCTCGGCGTCTACCAGTACGCCGTCGACCACGGTGCGGTCGATCTCCTGGCACCCGACGGCCACGGCGAGAGTGGTGGCGCGGAGCTCGTCCACCTCGGCCTGGGCGACGGCGACTCGGCCGTGGTGCAGCAGCAGCCTGCCTACGACGACGGCGGCGACGAGCGCACCATGCTGCGGGCGCAGATGGAGCGGGCGTCCTCCCTGGTGCGGGCCGAGACCTTCCCCGCGGTCGCGGGCGAGCACTGCCGTGACTGCGACTTCAAGCCGATCTGCCCGATCCAGGGCGCCGGGTCGGTGACCCAGAGATGAGCACAGCGATGAGGCTGTCCACCCCCGAGGAGCTCGCGGGCCTGATGCGCTGGGACTTCGCCCCCAGCCCCGAGCAGTGGGAGGCGATCCGGGCTCCGCTGGAGCCGGCCGTGGTGATCGCCGGCGCCGGGTCCGGCAAGACGACGCTGATGGCCGCCCGGGTCGTCTACCTGGTCGCCACCGAGCAGGTCCGGCCCGACGAGGTGCTGGGCCTGACGTTCACCACCAAGGCCGCCAGCCAGCTGCGCGGCAAGGTCCGCGAGGCCCTGCTGGCGGCCGGCCTGCTGCCCGAGCCCGGGGCGGACACCGACGACACCCTCGAGCCCACCGTGGCGACCTACAACGCCTATGCCTCCGGCCTGCTCACCGACCACGGCCTGCGCATCGGTCACGAGCCCGACACACGCGTGCTCTCGGACGCGTCGCGCTACCAGCTCGGCGCCCGTGTCGTGGAGCGGCACACGGCCGAGGTCCGGTTCCTCACCGACCACCCGCCGACCGCGATCCAGAACCTGCTCGCGCTCGACGGGGCGATGAGCGAGCACCTGGTGTCGCCCGAGGACGTGCTCGCCCTCGACCGCGCGTCCGAGCAGGGGTTCCTCCGGGCCTACGAGGAGGAGGAGGCCGGCAAGCGGCGCAAGACCTACCTCGAGCCGCCGGCCAAGGCCATCAACGCGATCGAGCGCCGCCGCGAGCTGATGGCCCTGGTCGTCGGCTACCGCCGCCTCAAGCGGGACCTCGGGCTGATGGACTTCTCCGACCAGATCGAGCTCGGCGCACGGCTCGCCGTCGAGCAGCCCGACGTCGGCGTGCTGGAGCGGGAGCGCTTCAAGGTCGTGCTCCTCGACGAGTACCAGGACACCTCGGTCGCCCAGGCCACCATGCTGTCCCGGCTGTTCGCCGGCGGGCACGCGGTCACGGCCGTGGGTGACCCCAACCAGGCGATCTACGGCTGGCGGGGAGCGTCGGTGTCCAACATCCTGCACTTCGCCGACACGTTCCCGTCGTCGGGCGAGGTCCGCACCTTCCCGCTCACCGTCAGCCGCCGCTCCGACCGCCGGATCCTCGAGGTGGCCAACCGCCTGGCCCAGCCGCTCTACGACAAGTACGCCGGCCAGGTCGTCCGGCTGGCCGCCAAGCCCGACGCCGGCCGGGGCGAGGTCTCGATGCGCGTGCTGACGACCCAGGCCGAGGAGCTGGCCTGGTTGGGTGACGAGGTCGAAGCGGCGCACGCGGCCGGAGCGAAGTGGTCCGACGTCGGCGTGCTCACCCGCGACAACGCCCACGCCGCCGACGTGTTCGACTCCCTGACTGCTCGCGACGTCCCGGTCGAGATCGTCGGCCTCTCCGGCCTGATCCGGCTGCCCGAGGTGGCCGAGGTCGTGGCCACCCTGCACCTGCTCAACGACGTGACCGCCAACGCAGCCCTGCTCACCCTGCTCACCGGTCCACGCTGGGCGATCGGACCGCGGGACCTGCGCCTGCTCGGCCGGCGCGCGGCCCTGCTGGCAGGAGGCCGGGCGCGGGAGGCCGAGAACCTGGCCGACCAGCTCATCGGCATCGCCGACGGCATCGACCCGGCCGAGATCGCTGCGCTCGGCGACGCGCTCGACTCGCCCGGCGACGCGTCGTACTCACCCGAGGCACTCGACCGCTTCGCCCTGTTGTCCGCCGAGCTCCGGATGCTGCGGCGCGCCGTCGGCGAACCGCTGCTCGACATCGTCCGCCGGATCATCGACACGTCGGGCGTCGACATCGAGCTCGCGTCGGCCGTCTCGTCGGCGGCGTCGGCCCGGCGCGACAACCTCGACCTGTTCGTGAAGGCGGTGGCGGAGTTCCAGGCCGTCGACGGCGACGTGTCGTTGTCCGCGCTGCTCGCCTACCTGACGGCGGAGGACGACCAGGGCAACGGCCTCGACCTCGCCACCCCGACCGCGGCCGACTCGGTCAAGCTGCTCACCGTCCACCGGGCCAAGGGCCTGGAGTGGGCGCACGTGTTCCTGGTCGGCGTGTGCGAGACGCGGTTCCCGTCCAACCGGTCGCGCACCCTGTGGACCTCCTCCCCGGCCGTGCTGCCGGCCCCCCTGCGCGGCGACGCCCGTGACCTGCCGCAGCTGGCGGGCTACGACAAGGCCGCGCTCGACGCCTACCGCCAGGACACCCGCGCCCACGACCAGGAGGAGGAGCTGCGACTGGGCTACGTCGCCTTCACCCGGGCCGCGCACCGCCTCAGCGTCTCGTCCTACCTCTGGAGCCCGCGGTCCACGCCCTACGGACCGTCGCCCTACCAGGGCGTGGTCCGCGACCAGCTCGACGCCTGGGGGGAGCCGCTGCCCGAGGGGCACTGGCTGGAGAAGCCGGTCAAGGGCGACCCCAACCCCTACGACGCCGTCGACCCGTCCCGCCCGTGGCCCGAGCCCGGCCCGGGTCGAGAGGCGGCGCTGCGCATCGAGGCCGCGCGCGCGGTGGTCGGGGCCGACCCCTCGGCCGACGACGACGACCTCGACGTGGTCGAGGCGGCCCGGGTGGCCGACTGGGACCTCGAGCTCGACCGGCTCGTGGCCGAGGCCCGGGCCGACCGCGACCAGGTGGTCGACGTGCCGCTGCCCACGTCGTTGTCGGCGACCGCGCTCTCGCGGCTGCGGACCGAGCCGGAGTCCTTCGCCCGCGACCTGGCCCGGCCGATGCCGCGCCAGCCGTCGCCGGCCGCCCGCTTCGGCACCCGCTTCCACGCGTGGGTCGAGGCGCGGTTCGGCCAGCAGGACCTCTTCGACCCCGACGAGCTGCCCGGTCAGGCCGACGCCGGCATCGACTCCGACGACGACCTCGCCGAGCTCATCGCGACGTTCGAGCGCGGGCCGTTCGCCGACCGGGCGCCGCACGCCGTCGAGGCGCCGTTCGCGCTGGTCCTCGACGGCCAGGTGGTGCGCGGTCGCATCGACGCCGTCTACGCCGAGCCCGAGGGCGGCTACCTGGTGATCGACTGGAAGACGTCGCGCCGCGACGACGCCGACGCCTTGCAGCTCGCGCTCTACCGGCTCGCGTGGGCCGAGCTCGCCGGCGTCCCCGCTCGAGAAGGTCCGGGCGGCGTTCTACTTCGTGCGCAGCGGCCGCATCGTCGAGCCGGACGAGCTGCCCGGCCGCGCCGACATCGAGGCGATGCTCACGCCGCTCTGACCGCCGCGGTCAGCGCGATGTCGACCATGTCGGCGAAGGTCCGCTCCCGCTCCTCGCTGCTGGTCTCCTCGCCGGTGACGACGTGGTCGGAGACCGTGCAGATGGCCAACGCCTGGCGGCCGTGCTTGGCGGCCAGCGTGTAGAGCCCGCTGGCCTCCATCTCGATGCCCAGCACGCCGTACTCGACCATCCGCTGCGTCAGCTCGGGCCGGCTCGCGTAGAACGAGTCGCTGGAGAAGATCAGGCCGACGTGCGTCGCCGCCTCGCGCTCCTCGGCCTCGGCCGCCTCGACGGCCGCGCGCAGCAGGCCGAAGTCGGCGACGGGTGCGTAGTCGAAGCCCTCGAAGGTGATCCGGTTCATCGAGGAGTCGGTGCAGGCGCCCGACGCGATGATGACGTCGCGGATGGCCACCTTGTCCGAGAGCCCACCGCACGAGCCGACCCGGATGATCGACTCCACGTCGTACTCGCGGAACAGCTCGTTCACGTAGATCGCCATCGAGGGCTGCCCCATCCCGGAGCCCTGCACGGAGATCCGGTGGCCCCGCCAGGTGCCGGTGAAACCGAGCATGCCGCGCACCTCGGAGTAGCAGGTCGCGTCGTCGAGGAACGTCTCGGCGATCCACTGCGCGCGCTTGGGGTCGCCGGGCAGCAGGACGGTCGGGGCGATCTGGCCGGGCTCGGCTCCGATGTGGGTGCTCACAGCGTTAGCCTCGCATCTCGTGGGCTTCCCTCATCTCGACCTGGCGGCCAACGCGCACGACCGGGCGGGGGAGCGGCGCGTCGACGAGGCCTGGCTCGGCCGAGCGCTGGGCCGACCCGGAGACGCGCGTGCTCGTGGTCGCCGGCACCCGGATCCGGCCCGTCGACGGCCGGATCCCGTGGCTCGCGCCGGCCGACGCGTCGTACGCCGGCCGCCGCGTGCTGCTCGGCGAGCGCGACGGGCGTACCTGGTTCGCGCTGCTCGTCGACCCCGACGACGCCCCGGGGGACCGGGGCGACTGGGTCGGCCTGCGCGCGGTGCTGCCGCGCCTCGCCGGCGCCGACACGAGCGGCGCCGACCTCTCCGAGGCACCCCTCGTCTTCCACGCGATCGGGATGGCGGAGTGGCACTTCGCGACCCGGCACTGCCCGCGCTGCGGTGGTCGCCTCGAGTCGCGGCTGGCCGGCGCCGAGCTGGTGTGCGTCGACTGCGGCAAGGCGCAGTTCCCGCGCACGGACCCGGCGGTGATCATGGCGATCACGCACGGCGAGCCGGGCTCCGCCGACGAGGAGCTGCTGCTCGGCCGTCAGTCGTCGTGGCCCGAGGGCCGGTACTCGACCCTGGCGGGCTTCCTCGAGCCCGGTGAGACCCTCGAGGACGCCGTCCGTCGCGAGGTGCTGGAGGAGGTGGGCGTCCGGGTCGGCGTGGTGACGTACTTCGGCAACCAGCCCTGGCCGCTCCCCGCCTCCCTGATGCTCGGGTTCCTGGGCCGCGCCGAGACCCGCGAGATCACCGTCGACGGCAAGGAGATCGAGGACGCCCGCTGGTTCACCCGCGACCGGATGCGCGCGGAGGCCGAGGACGGTGCCCTCGTGCTGCCCGGGGGCGTCTCGATCAGCCGCTCACTCGTCGAGCACTGGTACGGCGGTCCGCTCCCCGGCAGCTGGTAGGTCAGCCCGCCAGCGAGGCGAGCTTCTCCTGGACCTGCTTCAGCGACGGGTTCGTCTGAGCGGTGCCGTCGGAGTAGACGAGGGTCGGCACCGTCTGGTTGCCGTTGTTGACCTGCTCCACGATGTCAGCGGCCTCGGGGTGCTGCTCGATGTCGACCACCTCGTACGTCACGCCCTCGCGGTCCAGCTGGCTCCGCAGCCGGTGGCAGTAGCCGCACCACGGGGTCGAGTACATGGTGAAGGTCGCTGTGGTCGTGTCGCTGGTCGTGCTCATCGAGGGGTGTCGCCTCCGGCGTCTAGATTGGTCCGACAAGGAAGTGAGCCCGTCGCCGGGCTCGTCAAAGAGTCAACCATCGTGCCCCAGGAGTTGTTCCCGTGCTCGACCACGCCCCTGGACCCGAAGCCGTCCTCCAGGGCCTCGATCCCGAGCAGCGCCGGGTCGCCGAAGCGCTCCGCGGTCCGGTCCGCGTGCTCGCCGGCGCCGGCACCGGCAAGACCCGGGCGATCACCCACCGCATCGCTCACGGGGTCGCGGCGGGCGTCTACCAGCCCACCGAGGTGCTCGCGGTCACCTTCACGACCCGAGCGGCCGGCGAGATGCGCGGCCGGCTGCGCGGCCTCGGGGTCCAGGGCGTCCAGGCGCGCACCTTCCACTCGGCGGCCCTGCGCCAGCTGCGCTACTTCTGGCCGCACATCCACGGCACCGAGCTGCCCACGCTGACCGAGTCCAAGCTCGGCATGCTCGCCACCGCCGCCTCCCGCCAGCGTGTCCGGCCCGACAAGGCGACCCTGCGCGACGTGGCGTCCGAGGTCGAGTGGGCCAAGGTCAGCAACGTCGGTCCCGACGAGTACGCCAGGATCGCGCTGCGCACCGGCCGCTCCGTCAACGGCGTCGACCCCGAGACGGTCGGCCGGCTGTTCGGCAGCTATGAGGAGGTCAAGCGCTCCCAGTCCCGCATGGACATGGAAGACGTCCTGCTGCTGACCGCCGGGATGCTCGCCGACGACGAGCGTGTCGCCGCGCAGGTGCGCCGCCAGTACAAGTGGTTCGTCGTCGACGAGTTCCAGGACGTCTCACCGCTCCAGTCGGCGCTCCTCGACCTGTGGCTCGGTGGCCGCGACGAGCTCTGCGTCGTCGGCGACCCGGCCCAGACGATCTACTCGTTCGCTGGCGCGGACGCGACCTACCTCCGCGAGTTCGCCCAGCGCCACCCCGGCACCACCTCGATCGACCTGGTCCGCAACTACCGCTCCAGCCCCGAGGTCATCGCGGCGGCCAACGACCTGCTCGCCGGCACCCCGAGCGCCGGCGTCCGGCTGCTCGCGCAACGACCGTCGGCCGCCTCCGTGACCTACACGCCGTACCCCGACGAGGTCGCCGAGGCCGAGGCCGTCGCGGCCGCCGTCGAGCGGCTGCGCGACGCCGGGACGCCGCCGGGCGAGGTCGCGGTGCTGTTCCGCATCAACGCGCAGTCCGAGGCCTACGAGGAGGCGCTCGCTGCGCGCGGCATCCCGTACGTCGTCCGGGGCGCGGCCCGCTTCTTCGACCGCGCCGAGGTACGTGAGGCGGTCACCCGGCTGCGTGGCGCCGCCCGCGGCGGCACCACGGTCGAGGACGACCTCCCCGGTGCGGTGCGTGCCGTGCTGTCGGTGATGGGCTGGACCCCCGAGGCGCCGGCCGCCCGCGGCCAGACCCGCGACCGCTGGGAGTCGCTCCAGGCCCTCGTCGACCAGGCCACCGAGCAGGCGGCCGCGGGTGTCACCGAGCTCGGGGACTTCGTCGACGACCTCGACCGCCGGGCGTCCGAGCAGCACGCGCCGGTGGCCGGTGGCGTCACCCTGGCCACCCTCCACACGGCCAAGGGCCTCGAGTGGGACGCCGTGTTCGTGGTGGGTGTCTGCGAGGGCACCCTGCCCATCACCTACGCCGAGTCACCCACCGAGGTCGAGGAGGAGCGCCGACTGCTCTACGTCGGCATCACCCGCGCCCGGCACACGCTGGCCGTGTCCTGGGCCTGGGCCCGCAACCCCGGCGGTCGGGCCACCCGCCAGCCCTCACGGTTCCTCGACCCGCTGCTGCCTGCCGGCGCGCGCACCCAGCCGACCGGCGCCAAGAGCCGCAAGGTCGTCAGCTGCCGCGAGTGCGGCAAGCCGCTGGCCACCGGGCCGGAGAAGAAGCGCGGCCGCTGCGGCGACTGCCCGGCGTCCTACGACGAGGAGCTGTTCGAGCAGCTGCGCACCTGGCGGTCGGGCCAGGCGGCCGAGGAGAGCGTGCCGGCGTACGTCGTGTTCACCGACGCGACCCTGCAGCTGATCGCCGAGCACAAACCCCAGTCCGCCCAAGCCCTGCTGCGGATCAACGGCATCGGCCAGACCAAGCTCGACCGCTACGGAGACGCGGTTCTCGGCCTGGTGGGCTAGGGATTTCGAAGAAATCCGAAAACACGTCGAAAAAGAATTGCTCACCCCAACGGGTGCACGGTACTTTGCTCATCCGAACGAAACAGCCATGCGCACACCGACCCTGACAAGGTCCGCGCCCGAAGCACCGAAGGAGGTGGCCCAGATGATCAACACCAACATCGCGACGACGGACTTCATCCCGTCGTCCATCGGCATGTCCGTCTACGGCCGCGCCGTCGGTGCTGTTGTCGGCGCCGACGTGTGCCCCCAGACGACCGCGGTCGTCCTTGCTGCCCGCATGTCCGCCATGGGCCGCATCAAGGGCGACTTCCCGGGGACCTCTGCCTGGAGACCTCCGAGCTAGGTGAGAAATCACCACTCGGCAGCCTCCAGGCCGCGGAACCCGACACCGGGATCCGCGGCCTTTGTGTTTCTCGCAGACCCCACCAGGCCTCGGAGACACAGACCCAGTACCTAGCCAGAAGCGATCAGGTCACGAAGGAGGTGAGTTGCATGACCATCACTGTTCTCGACCGCAGGGATGAAGCAGCCGAGGAGATCTCACAAGGACTCTCACTGGGCCAGCTCCACGACGCGGCCGACCAGGTGAACGACGAGCTGCTGCCGTGCCGAGTGAACAACTCGGACCTGTGGTTCGCCGAGTCGCCTCAGGACGTCGAGTTCGCCAAGGCGCTGTGCAAGGACTGCCCGGTCCGCGCCCTGTGCCTCGACAGCGCCCTGGAGCGACGTGAGCCCTGGGGAGTCTGGGGAGGTGAGCTGTTCCTACAAGGAGTGGTGATCCCCCGGAAGCGTCCGCGCGGCCGTCCGCGAAAGAACGAGGTGGCCGCCTGAGCCCGCAAGGTGCCCGCAGGGTGCCCGGTGCCAGCCGCCCCACACGAAGGAACAACCTCCATCACATGTTGACCGAACGAAGCAGGAGTACCGCCATGAACACCATGCACGAAGCCCTCGCGCGGGCCCAGATGACCGCGCGCCTGGGAGAGGCGCAGCAGCTGCGCCGTGGCCACCAGCTGGCCATGGCCCGTCGACTCGGCCGCAAGGCGGAGCAGGCAGCAGAGCAGGCGCGTCTCGCCCTCGCTCGCACCATCTGACCAACGCAGCAGTCCAGAAGGAACCCACCACCACCATGCAGACCCACCAGAACCGGAGCACTCAGATGAATCTCATGCACGAAGACCTGGCCCGCGCGCAGATGCACGCGCGCCTGGGAGAGGCGCAGCAGCTGCGGCGTGGCCACCAGATGGCCCTCGCCCGTCGACTCAGCCGCAAGGCCGAGCGGGCCGCACAGCAGGCGCGACTCGCGCTCGCCCGCGCCCTCTAGAAACCTCACCCGATGACCTGATCGCGGTGACCACCGAGGCCGGGTACGACGACCACTCGTCGTACCCGGCCTCTGTGCTTATTTGCGCCTCCGCTTCGCTTTGGCGCGTGTCCGCCGCGGCTTCGGCGTCACGTTCTTCGCTCCTCCGCTCGGTCGTGCCTCCCTCGCTCCGTCCCTGCAGAACGTGACGGCCGCGGCGGACGAAGGCGTACCTTCGGCGGGTGAGGACATGCGACTTCTGCGGCAAGCAGGCCGAGGACGAGGCGACCACCCTGACGTGGTCGGTCGCCGTCGAGAACGGCCGGCCGCGTACCTTCTGCGAGACCTGCTCCCGCGAGCACCTGCGGGCGATGGAGTCCCAGCTCGACTCCGAGTGGTGGTGACCAGCAGGCTTCTGACCTGCTAGTTCATGCCGTACCTCCCCTTTTAGTCCGCAGGGAGTCCGCACGAGCAACGAAGACCGCCGCGACCGCGGCCCTCGTGCTGTCGTCCGAGTCCGGCCAGAGGTGGCCCCACGTGTCGAGCGTCGTCTTTGCGCTCGCGTGTCGCAGACGGGCCTGCACAACCTTCACGTCAGACCCGCTCGCAACGAGCATCGACGCCAAGTAGTGCCTCAGATCGTGGCAGCGGAAGCCGGCAGGCAGGTCCGTAATCACGCTCCGAGCCGCCCTCATGGCGACCTCGAGTGACGTCGGGGACAACTGGCCGCCAGACTCGTTGGTCAGCAGCGTCTCGGCGACACCGCCACCCAGGGAGACGTCTCCCTGGGTGGGGACGACTCCCCGGGTGGGGACTGCGCGACTGGCGACCCGACACTCAGATCCCCCGAAGGAATGTGTCCCCCGAAGTGTCTCCCCCTTCGGCCACATCACCGCGCCCTTCCAGGAGACGTCACGTCACGCCCCCTGGACAACCCCAGGTGAGCTCAATCTCACCTGGGGTTGCTGCGCGGAACGCGTTGCGTGACTCACCGATGAAACCGCCCACCTCGATGAGCGGGGTGGGCGGTATCTCGGGATCTGCACGGGTTGGCTCTCCCGAGCAGAGGTGGTGGCCGTCCGATAACGGGGGAACCGTACGGCCACCGGGTCCCTGGCCTTGGGGGGAGCGGCCAGGGACCATCTCCTTGCAGGGTCCTCGTGTGCTTGTCAGGTGTCCAGAGAACCCTAGGCAATTGGTGCCTTCTTCAATCACGCTGGACGTGGCCGTGCCCTGGGTGTAGGCAGACGGAAGAAGTCGGCCCCCGTTCGATGTCGGGGGTCCTCGGGCGGGGGCTCGACTCCCAAGGATCGGTGCGCCTTTGTCCCAAGGATTGAGGAAAACGTCGGGCCTTCGTCACCGGTGAGCATCGCACCCACTCACCATGGAGGCTTCAGACGAGGGTCGTCGCTGACAACCCCCACGAACGGCGGCCCTCGTCGCCCAGCAAAGAGATCGTCCGTCCCCCTGCGCAGAGAGACGGACGACCCTTGGGACTGGGTAGGTCCCCCCGTCACGCGCTTCAGGAACGAGAGCGCGCAACACACGCGAGCGTACGCCCGGCTTTGCCTGAGAGCCAGGATCTCGAACCGCCCGGCCCCGGCGGGGGTCGGGCGGTATCTCGGGATCTGCGCGGGTTGTGTCTCCCGAGCAGAGGTACGGCCGGTGCGGGCCGCCGAAACCACGCTAGGCGCCGTCGACGGTGGTTCCGCCGCTGAGAGGGCGATGGGGCCGCCACGTCCTCGGGGCGTGGCCGCCCGGGCGGTCTAGACAAGGCTTGCGTCGGAGTCCGCGCGTCGGATAGGACGAAGCGTTGTCCTTGCCCCGCGCACCGGGGATCTCGACGGGGGCGGCCACGAGGCTCGCCGAGGCGGCCCCCAGACAGATCGCCGGGGGGCGGGGGCTGCCTTGGTCCTGCGGGTGGCCGCAGGGCCCCAGACGGGGCGACTCCCCGCTGGCTCTCGGGACCGAGCGGGGAGTCTTCCGCGTCGCCCGTGCCCGGGGGGCGGTGGGGGCGGCGGCGCGGCGTATGTCGTGTCGGCGTCACAAGACCCCGGCACGCGTCAGCGATCGACGGCGACGGGGTCTCGGTGCACCACTCGTTCAGCCGCCACGCTACGTCGTGTGCGGTGCCGCAGCAAGGGGTCACGCCCAACTGCAGCCGCAGTGCGGGTGACGTGGCCAGTCGCGCCGCGGCAGGGAGAGGTCCGCGCCCAGGGTGAGGGTGGCCGACCAGGTGGCCGGGCGGTCACCTTCGGCGTACGTCGTCAGCTCGCGCACCGCGAGCGCGAGCCCCGCCTGGGCGAGCACGGGGTCGCAGGGCGCCGGCGGGTCGAGGCGGTCCTCGAGCTGCTCGAGGACCAGCCCACGCCGCGGGTCGTGCTCGGCGAGGTGCGCATCGATGCACCGCAGGCAGGCCGTGGTGCCCGGCACCACGAAGGGCCCGAGCCGGACCCGGTCGGGCAGCAGCGCCACGAGCAGGTGACTGCTGTCGTCGCGGACCAGCCCGTCGACGCGCGAGCGTCGTGGCTCACCGAGCGTGACGAGGAGCGTCGCGCTGGGCGGATCGTGGTCCGGGTCGGCGACGACCAGTCCGGCCACCCCGAGGCGGTCGGCCACGGTGGTGCGCCAGGGGTCGGGGGCGTCGATGTCGACGCGGCACCTCGCACGCGACTCGAGCCGCTCGGTCGCACCGGGGCCGTGGGCCGCGAACACCGCCGCGGTCGCGACCCTGCGCGCCGCGCGGGCAGCCCTCGTGAGGTCCGTTCGCTCGACCACCAGGCCGGCCTCGACCAGGCGGCCGTAGGCGAGACCGGCGGTGGGCGTCAGCGACGCCAGGCCCGCACCGTTCTCGAGATCGCGCAGGAGCCGGCGTACGCCGTCGTCGTCGGGAAGCACCACCCGCGGCTCCTCGATGCCGACCTGCAGGTGGGTGTCGTCGCGCCGGAAGACCTGCAGGCCGGGACGCAGGACAGGACGCCTCGCAGGACTGGTCGACACGTCCTGCACGCTGTCACGGGAACGCCAGCCGATGGAGGGCTCGTCCACAGCCCTGGTCCTCCACGCAGCGGCGCCCCCGACAGTTCGTCGGGGGCGCCACGTGAGGTTCTCGGGTCGTGCTCAGGCCTTGCCGAGGATGCGGTTGAGGTTGATGCCGCACACGGGGCACTTGGCCTTGGCCATCCGGGTGCCCTTGTCGTTCACGTGCACCTCGCCCTCGGCCTCGCGCTTCTCCTTGCACTTCACGCAGTAGAACTCGCCGCTCCAGGTCTCCGCCATGACGGCCTCCTTGCCTATCCAGTTTTCGGTCGTCGCGACGGGGTTTCTTGGGGGAAGCCCGCCGGAAGCCCAGCGTCGGTGCCGCTAGGCCGTTTCTGACCCTACGGCACGCTCGTCTGAGCGTGAAACAGGCGCACCGGAGGGCCTCGGCGTGTCCGTCCGGCCGTTCCGGCCCACGAGCGCCTCAGTAGCCTGCCCCGATGACCTCCCACCACCCCCTGCGACACCTCCGGGTCGAGCGGCCGAGCGACGGCGTGGCCCTGCTCGTCCTCGACAACCCCGACCAGCGCAACGCGATGTCGGACGCCATGACCGAGGCCTGGTCGACGGCCGTCGCGGACCTGGCGGGAGACCCGACGGTGCGGGCGGTCGTGGTCACCGGTGAGGGTTCGGCGTTCTGCTCCGGGGGCGACACGTCGTGGATCGCGAGCGAGCCCGACGCGACCGTGGACGACCTGCGCAGGCGGATGCTGCCGTTCTACCGGGCCTGGCTGGCGATCCGGTCGCTGGAGGTACCCACCATCGCCGCCGTCAACGGCGCCGCGATCGGGGCCGGCCTGTGCCTCGCGCTGGCCTGCGACATCCGGTACGCCGCCACCTCCGCCCGTCTCGGCGTCCCGTTCGTCAAGCTCGGCATGCACCCCGGCATGGCGGCCACCTGGTCGCTGCCCGAGGTGGTCGGTCCCGCCGCCGCCCGCGACCTGCTGCTGACCGGCCGCGTCGTCGCGGCGGACGAGGCGCTCCGCCTCGGTCTGGTCTCCCGGGTCATCGACGACGCGACGTTCCTCGACGAGGTGCTCGCCGCGGCCGCCGACGTGGCCGCCACCGCGCCGATCGCGACCCGGCTCACCAAGCTCGCCCTCGCCGACGGCGGCCACGCGAGCTACGACGCCGCCCTGCAGTGGGAGGCGCTCGCCCAGCCCGTCACCCTCGCGACCGAGGACCTCCAGGAAGGCATCCGGGCCGCCCGCGAGAAGCGGACGCCGGCGTTCCGAGGGCGCTGACAGACAGGAGAAGGGGCTCCCCGTCACGTCGGCGACGCTTGCCTTCCCCTTGCGAACGTCGTGTCGATGACTGGGAGCCCCATCTGCCGTCCACGCTAGGTGGCGGCCGGGGAGGGGGTCAACGCGACCGGCGTGTCGCCTGTGGACAACCTGTGGATAACTCTGGGGACAACCGCCTCGGACCGGTGCAGGAGCGGTGGACAGGTAGCCTCGGAGCGGTCCTGGCTGTGGACAACGCGCGGCGCGAGGACGGCGTACAGGCCGCTGACCAGCCACGATGTCGACGGCGTTCGTCCACCGGGTGTGGAGAGAAGAAAGTTCGAGGGAGATGGCGGGCTCGTACGACGGAGGACCGGTCGCGGCGCTGCGCCGGATCGCGTTCCTGATGGAGCGGGGCCGCGAGGAGACCCGCCGGATCCAGGCCTTCCGCAACGCAGCCGCCGTGGTCCTGCCGCTGCCGGCCGACGAGGTCGCCGCGCGCGCGGGCGCAGGCACGCTGACGGACCTGGCGGGCATCGGCCCGAGCACCGCGGCCGTGATCACCGACGCCGTCAACGGTGAGATGCCCGAGCGGCTGGCCAAGCTCGAGGCGGCGTTCGGGCCGCTCGTGAAGGGCGGTGAGGAGCTCCGTGCACGGCTGCGCGGCGACCTGCACTCGCACTCGGACTGGTCCGACGGCGGCTCGCCGATCGAGGAGATGGCGTTCACGGCCATCGAGCTGGGCCACGACTACCAGGTGCTCACCGACCACTCGCCCCGGCTGACCGTGGCCAACGGGCTGAGCGTCGAGCGGCTGACCCGCCAGCTCGGGGTCGTCGACGCGATCAACGAGCACCTGGGCGGCCGGCAGATCGATCAGGGCTTCACCCTGCTCAAGGGGATCGAGGTCGACATCCTGGACGACGGGGCTCTCGACCAGACCGACGAGATGCTGGCCCGCCTGGACGTGCGGGTCGCCAGCGTGCACAGCAAGCTCCGGATGGACGCCGCCCCGATGACCAGGCGGATGATCGGCGCGATCGAGAACCCCCGGATGAACGTGCTCGGTCACTGCACCGGCCGGATGGTGATGGGCAACCGCGGCACCCGGCCGCCGTCGGACTTCGACGCCAAGGCCGTCTTCAAGGCCTGCGTCGAGCACGACGTCGCCGTCGAGATCAACTCGCGACCCGAGCGCCGCGACCCGCCGACCCGGCTGCTCGAGCTGGCGCGGGACACCGGTTGCCTGTTCTCGATCGACAGCGACGCGCACGCCCCGGGCCAGCTCGACTTCCTCCAGTACGGCTGCGAGCGGGCCGCCGCGGCCGACATCGAGCCCGACCGGATCGTCAACACCTGGCCGCTCGATCGCCTGCTGTCGTGGGCCAATCCGTGACGGCTCCCGTCGGTGGGCGGTCGGGGATACGGTGAGTGCATGCCCACGGACTCCGAGGTGGAGGTACGTCGTTCGAAGCGGCGCCGCCGTACGGTCTCGGCCTACCGCGAGGGTGACCGGATCATCGTGCTGATCCCCGCCTCGCTCACCCGGCGGCAGGAAGCCGAGTGGGTCGAGACGATGGTCGCTCGGATCGAGAAGTCCGAGGCGCGTCGCCGGCCCACCGACGAGGACCTGCACGCCCGCGCGTCGGCGTTGAGCGACGAGTACCTCGGTGGGCTGGCCGAGCCGGTGTCCGTGCGCTGGGTCGACAACCAGCGGTCGCGCTGGGGCTCCTGCACGCCGGGCGACCGCACCATCCGGCTGTCGGCGCGGCTGCAGGGGATGCCGTCCTGGGTCGTCGACTACGTGCTCGTGCACGAGCTCGCCCACCTGCTCGCGCCCGGTCACGACGCGGCGTTCTGGGCGTGGGTCGACCGCTATCCGCACGCGGAGAAGGCCAAGGGCTACCTGCTGGGCTGGTCGACCGCCGCTCGCATCGACGAGCTGCCGGGCGAAGACGTCGACTGACGTGCTGCTCCGTGACGGGCTGGAGGACGACCTCCCGGCCATGATCGCCCTCGCGATCGCGCGGTGCCCGCACTTCGAGCCGTGGACCATCTCCGGGCTGTTCAGCGGAGCGGTCGAGCCCGACACGGTCGCCGTCGCCCACGACGAGGAGCGGCTGGCCGGCTTCGGGTTGTCCTTGCACTTCCGCGGGTCGCCGGACCACCAGCGCAGCGTGCTGGTGATGGTCGACCGGCAGGACGCCGGCGCGGGCCTGGGACATGACCTCCACGAACGGTGCCTGGCCGCCCACCCCGACTCCGTCACCGATGTGCGGACCCGCGTCTTCGACGGCGACGAGGTCGCGATGGCCGTGGCCCGGCACTGGGGGTACGAGTCCGTCCAGCTCTCGATCACCAGCCGGGTCGAGCTCGACGACCCGGCTGCGCCCGTGCCGCCCCACGGCGTCACCCTGGAGGCGATCGACGAGCTGCGCGTCGACGACCAGGAGGCACTGGACTCCCTCGTGGCCGTGAGCCAGACCAACCCGGAGACGGCCAACAACCACCTGGTGACCCCCGACGAGATGCGGCACTGGGTCTTTCCCGACGAGCGCCCGGTGTTCAGCCTCGCCCGCGTCGACGGACGACCGGCGGCCTTCTGCGTGGGCATCGTCGCGCGGGACGGTGACGAGGGCGGACTCGGCTTCACCGGTGTGGACCCGCAATTCCGCGGCCGGGGCCTGGGCCGGCTCGTCAAGGAGCACGTGCACCACCGCGCGGCCGGGCTCGGGATCCGGGTGCTCTCGACCGACAACGAACAGCACAACCACGGGATCCGGCGCCTCAACGAGGCGCTGGGCTACGTTCCCGTCTACGGCGTCCACCGGATGCGCCGCACCCGCTGATCCCGCTCAACCGAGCCGTTCTCGCGAGCCTTCGGACCAGCGTCACCATCTCGTCCTCGAGGCCGTCGGGCAGCGCGTCGACGGGCCACCAGCGGACGTCGAGCGACTCGTCGCTGACCCGGGGCCGGACGCCGGCCGGGGCGCGCGCGGCGAAACGTACGTCGAGGTGGTGCACGTCGCCGCGGGGGTCGCAGAAGCCGACGACGTGCTCGTCGAGGTGCACGGGCTCGGGGTGGAGGTCGAGGCCGGTGACACCGGACTCCTCGTGCGCCTCGCGCAGCGCCGCCCCGGCGAGCGTGGCGTCACCGGGCTCGAGGTGCCCGCCGAAGGCGAACCAGCGACGGGCCTTGCCGTGCAGGTTCAGCAGCACCTCGTCGCCGCCCGCCGAGAGCACCAGCGTGCCGGCGGTCAGGTGGGCGGGGAAGCAGGCCCGCCGCTCACCGTCCGGGTGGGCCTCGAGGTGCGCGACGTACCTTGCCTCGCAGCACCTCCTGGTCGGCAGACGGCGCGACCCAGTCGCGCAGGGTCGCCAGCGCGGCCTGGTGCAGGTCACGCGCCCGGGTCACGCGTCGGGGTCACGCGTCGGAGCCGGTGTGTCCTGGGTCGTCGGGCTCGTCGGGCTCGTCGTCGGTGCCGGCGTGGCCCTCGCCGTCGAGCATGGCCAGCAGCGCGGCGTCGAAGTCCTCCTCGGACATCTCCTGCGGCGCCGAGGCGCCCTCGCGGAAGCCGAGCGGGTCGTCGAGGTCGGCGGCCGTCGGCAGCAGGGCGGGGTTCATCCAGACGCCGTCGCGGGCCTCGGTGCCCTGCCGGGTGCGCAGCGAGCCCCACAGCGTCGCGGCATCGCGCAGCCGGCGGGGTCGCAGCTCGAGCCCGACGAGCGCGGCGAAGGTGTCCTCCGCCGGGCCGCCGGCCGCGCGGCGGCGGCGGACGGCCTCGGCGAGCTTGGTGGCGTTGGGCATCCGCTCGACGGTGGCCTGGCTGACGACCTCGTCGACCCAGCCCTCGACGAGGGCGAGGGTGACCTCGAGCCGGTCGAGGGCGGCCTGCTGCTCGGGCGACTTGTCCATCTCGAACATGCCGCCCTCCATCAGCTCGCGCAGGGAGTCGGGGTTGTTGATGTCGATGCCGCGCATCTTCTCCTCCATGGAGCTCTGGAGGTTGGCGGTGTTGACCTCGATGCCGGTGGCGTAGTCGGCCACCGCGCCCAGCAGGTGCTCGCGCAACCACGGCACGTGGGCGAAGAGCCGCTGGTGCGCGGCCTCGCGGAGGGCGAGGTAGAGGAGCACGTCCTCCGCGCTGACGTCGAGACCGGCGGCGAAGTCCTTGACGTTCTCCACCACGATCGCGGCCTTGCCCGTCGCGCCGAGCGGGAGACCGACGTCGGAGGCGCTGAGCACCTCACCGGCCAGTGCGCCGAGCCCGGAGCCGACCTGGGAGGCGAGCATCGCGCCGACGGCCTTGCCGAGCATCCCCATGATCGGCGCGGCCATCGCCTGCGCCTCGCCGCCGGGGAGCGCGTTGCCGATGCCGGCCACCGACGACTCGGCGATCGGCTCGACCAGCCGCTTCCAGCGGTCCAGGGTGCCGACGAGCCACTCGGCGCGGCTCCACGCGGCCGTGGACTGCACGCCGGACCCGAACTCGGTGGTCTCGTCCAACCACAGGTCGGCGAGCCGGACCGCGTCGGCGACCTGCTCCTGCTGCTTCTGCGAGGGCGACGGGTCCTGCTCCTGCGCCACGGCGCGGCGGGCCATGTCGAGAGCGGCGTCCCAGTTGAGGGCGCCGTCGTACGGCTGCATCATCGCCTGGATCTGCCCGAACAGCGCGCCGAGGTCGGGCATGCCGGCGCCGCCGGCACCGCCCTGACCGAACAGGGCGCCGAAGTTGCCCCCCATGTTGGCGAAGAACTGCTCGAACGGCGTGCCCTTGAACGGGTTGTCGTCGCGCCCACTCCCGTCATCGGGAACGTCGTCACCCGGGTTGTTCGTCATGCCTCAACGGTACGGCGTGCGCCTAGCCACCCCTAGGGTGAGATCCGTGGACGTGCTGCGCCTGGTCGACATCCGCGAATCCCCGCTCGACCTGGACGAGGTGATGGGTGCGCTGGACGACGCCACCTCGGGCGGCGTGACGGTGTTCGTGGGGCGGGTCCGCGACCACGACGGAGGCCAGGGCGTCACGGGCCTGGAGTACTCCGCCCATCCCACCGCCCTCGCCATCCTGCGCGACGTCTGCGCGCAGGTGGCGTCGACCTACGACGTCACCGCGCTCGCCGCCGTGCACCGCACCGGCACCCTCGCGATCGGTGACATCGCCGTCATCTGCGCGACCGCGACCGGCCACCGGGGCGAGTCCTTCGAGGCCACGCGGGCGCTGATCGACACGCTCAAGGACGAGGTGCCGATCTGGAAGCACCAGTCCTTCGCCGACGGCACCGAGGAGTGGGTCGGCTCTCCCTAGGCGACGGCCAGCACCGTGGTTTCGTGGCAGGCGCTAGCGCGCCTTCCTCAACCAGCGGTGGGGACGTCCCTAACCTGGGGCGGTGGAGATCCTCCTGTGGCTCGTCCCACCTGCCGTCGTGACGCTGCTCGCGATGGCGTGGGTGTCGTGGCTGGGTCGCGAGGGCCGCGGCGAGGTCGACCGCGAGGAAGCCGTACGACGCCTCGCCACCGCCATGGAGAAGGACCTGCCGGCCGCCCGACGCCCGCGACCGACCACCGCGCACGACCGCAGCACCGGCGTCGCCGTGCGACGCTCCACCCGCCGCGCGTCCTGACCGTCGACGGTTGGGGGGCGGATGAGAGGCTTGCCCGCATGACCCAGCGGACCACGGCCGGCCTGGTGGCCGTGCTCCTGCTCGGTGCCGTTGTCGCGTGGATGGTGTTCAAGCCCATGCCCTACGTCACCTACGAGCCGGGTGAGACCGTCAACGTGCTCGGCGAGAACGACGGCGAGGAGATCATCCAGGTCTCCGGCGCCGAGACCTTCCGCGACGGCGGTGAGCTGCGGATGACCACGGTGCTGGTGTCCACTCCCGGCGCCCGGCTCGATCTCTTCACCCTGATGACCGACTGGATGAACCCAGAGAAGGCCGTCTACCCCTACGACGCCGTGTACGCGCCCGAGACGACGCAGGCGGAGAACCGCGAGGAAAGCCAGGTCGACATGGTCACCTCGCAGGACGCGGCCACGGCGGCGGCGTTGCGGGAGCTCGGCTACGAGGTCACGCCCGTCATCGAGGTCACGGCAGTGACGGCTGACACGCCGGCCGACGGCGAGCTCAAGGTCCGCGACGTCCTCGTCGAGGTAGGCGGCATCCCGATCAAGAACGCCGAGGACGTGGCCAAGGCCGTCAGCGAGGCCCCGAAGGGCAAGCCCATCCCGTTCAAGGTCAAGCGCGGCGGCAAGGACGGCAAGATCGTCGAGACCGAGATCACGCCCACGACCATCGACGGCGCCCAGCGCGTCGGCATCCGGATCGGGATCGGCTACGAGTTCCCGATCGACGTGACGGTCAACATCGGCGACAACATCGGCGGACCCAGCGCCGGGCTGCTGTTCTCCTTGGCGATCTACGACACCCTCACGCCCGGCTCGTTGACCGGCGACCAGGTCGTGGCCGGCACGGGCACCATCGACGAGAAGGGCAAGGTCGGCCCGATCGGTGGCATCCAGCAGAAGATCGTGGGCGCCCGGGACGACGGTGCCGTGCTCTTCCTGGTGCCGCCGGACAACTGCGATGACGCCCTGGGCGCCCGCAACGGCGACATGCGTTTGGTGAAGGCCGTCACCATGCATGCAGCGGCGCAGGCCATCGAGAAGTGGGTCAAGGACCCCGACGCGAAGTTGCCGACCTGCGCGAGCACGACCGAGAGGACGGCAGTGGGATGACCGGCGAGAGTGGGCCGCTCGACGAGCTCATCGACGGCGTCGACCCTGCGCTGGCCTCCGCGGTGCTCGAGATCGAGCAGCACATCGCCACCTCTGGCTGGGACCAGCCCGCCCGCCTGTACGCCCTCGTGCCGACCGCCGAGCTGGTCGAGAAGGAGCCCGCGCTCGCGCACGCGATGGGGCTCGACGAGGCTGCGGCGGCAGGGTCGTTGACCGCGGTCGAGCAGGACCGGATCGGCGCGGACACCGACCTGGAGCGGTCGCTCGAGTCGATCGCGTGGCCCCCCGGCGTCGCCGGTTGTGCGGCCGTGGTCGAGCGTCTGGTGCTGCCACCCGACGCCGAGTCGGCGGTGCTCGACGCCGTCCTCGACGACCCCGAGCGGGCCACGGCGTACGCCCGTGAGCACCCCGACCGTCAGGACGTGCGCATCGTCGCGGGCGCCACCCGCGCCGGGTCGACGTACTGCGCCCTGCGGCTGCGTGCCGCGGACGAGGACCAGTCGGTCCTGACCGGCGCCCAGCTGGTGCCCGGTCTGCTGGCCCTCCTGCGCCAGACCCTCGACGACCCCGACGACCCCACCGACTTCCCTGAGGACCCCGAAAATGAGTGATCGGTTCGACGACGACGTGCATGAGGAGGCGGTCGTCCCCGGCCGCCAGCAGAGCCGCTCGCGCGCCCTGCTCATCACCGGGCTGGTGCTGGTGCTGGCGTTCTTCGCCCTGACGACGTTCTCGTCGATCTACACCGACCGGCTCTGGTACCGCTCCGAGGGCTACGGGGACGTGTTCTCCAAGCTGTTCTGGACCCGCACCGGGCTGTTCCTCGTGTTCGGTGTGCTGATGGCGGCGGCCGTCGGCGCCAACATGTACCTCGCCCACCGCTTCCGGCCGTTCTTCCGCCCCGACTCCCCGGAGCAGGCCGGGTTGGAGCGCTACCGCGACGCCGTCCTGCCGATCCGTGGCTGGTTGCTCGCCGGGGTCTCGGCCGTGATCGGGTTGTTCTCCGGCACCGCGGCGGCGGGGGAGTGGCGCACCTACCTGCTCTGGGCCAACCGCACCGACTTCGGTCGCACCGACCTGTTCTTCCGCAAGGACATCGGCTTCTACGTCTTCGAGCTGCCCTGGCTGCACTACCTCGTCAACTTCCTGATGGCCGTGCTGATCATCTCGCTGCTGGCCGCGGCGACCGTGCACTACCTCTACGGCGGCATCCGCCTGCAGACGCCCGGCGACCGGCTGACCGGCGCCGCCCAGGTGCAGTTCTCGGTGCTGCTCGGCCTCTTCGTCCTGGTGAAGGCCGCCGACTACTGGCTCGACCGCTACGACCTGGTGAGCGCGTCCGGCAAGCTCATCGACGGCATCACCTACACCGACGACCACGCGGTGCTGCCGGCCAAGAACATCCTGCTCGGCATCGCCGTCATCTGCGCGGTGCTGTTCTTCCTGAACATCTGGCGGCGCACGTGGACGCTGCCCTCGGTGGGTCTCGCGCTGCTCGTGCTGTCGGCGATCCTGCTCGGGATGATCTGGCCCGGCATCGTGCAGGCCTTCCAGGTCCGGCCGACGGAGCCGGACAAGGAGGCGCCGTACATCGCGAACAACATCAACGCGACCCGTCAGGCCTACGACCTCCAGGACGTCGACCTGACGACCTACACGGGGACCGGGGTGGGTTCCCAGGACCAGGCGAAGGTCCTCGCCGACACCGCGTCGGTGCCGCTGGTCGACCCGCAGCTGGTGCACCAGTCGTTCGAGCAGATCCAGCAGGTGCGGTCCTACTACTCGGTGGCCGACGTCCTGGACGTCGACCGCTACAACATCGACGGCACCGACCGCGCCCTCGTGCTCGGCGCCCGCGAGCTCGACCAGAACGGTCTTCCCGACGACGCCCGCAACTGGTCCAACCTGCACACCGTCTACACCCACGGCAACGGCATCATCGCGGCGTTCGCCAACCAGCGACCCGCCGACGACAGCGCCGAGGGCACCGAGATCCAGTGGGCCGAGGGCCAGCAGGCCAACCAGAACGCGCTGTCCGACGCGACCGGCGGCTACCAGAGCCAGGTCTACTACGGCGAGACGAGCCCGGACTACTCCATCGTCGGCAAGCTACCCGGAGCCCCGGACGTCGAGCTCAACCTCGGTGGGGAGGCCGACAGCAGCGAGTCGACGACGTACGCGGGCAAGGGCGGCGTCCCCGTCGGCAGCCTGTTCCACAAGATCCTGTACGGCGTGAAGTTCGGCGACGCGAACTTCCTGCTGTCCGAGCGGGTCAACGAGAACAGCAAGGTGCTCTACATCCGCAACCCGCGCGAGCGCGTGCAGAAGGTCGCGCCTTGGCTGACGGTCGACTCCGACGCCTACCCGGCCGTGGTGGACGGGCGCATCCTCTGGGTCGTCGACGGCTACACGACGACCGACCGCTACCCGCTGGCGGAGAAGGAGTCGATCGACACCATGACCGACGACTCCCTCAGCCAGGCCAACAACCTGCCGATCGTGCCGACCGACCAGATCAACTACATGCGCAACGCGGTCAAGGCGACGGTCGACGCCTACGACGGCACCGTGCGGCTCTACGAGTGGGACACCGACGACCCGATGCTGAAGGTGTGGCGCGACGCCTTCCCCGGCACGGTCCTCGACCGCGACCAGATGCCCGAGGAGCTCGTCAGCCACCTGAGGTACCCCGAGGACCTCTTCAAGGTGCAGCGGTACCAGTTCGCCAAGTACCACGTGACCGATCCCGGCGCGTTCTACCAGAAGAACGCCTGGTGGGTCGTGCCCAAGGACCCCGAGCGCCCGACGAAGCTGCAGCCGCCCTACCGGCTGTTCGTCGAGGACCCCGACACCGGCGTGGACAACTTCGCGCTCACCTCGGTCTACGTGCCGTACGAGAAGAACAACCTGGCCGCGTTCGTCTCGGTGGACTCCGACGCGACCTCGCCGACGTACGGGCGGATCAAGGTGCTCCAGCTGCCCAACGAGAACACGCCGGGCCCGGGCAACATCGCCAACGAGATGCAGTCGGACCCCGACGTCACCGAGGCCCTGCTGCCGCTGCAGCAGGGTGGTGCGTCGCGGGTGACCTACGGCAACCTGCTGACGCTGCCGGTCACCGGCGGGCTGATGTACGTGCAGCCGATCTACGCCACGCGCCAGCTCTCCGACGCCAGCTACCCGATCCTGCGGTACGTCACCGTCTCCTACGGCGACAAGGTCGGCATCGGCAGCACCCTCGAGAGCGCGATCATCGACGTCCTCGGCGGCGACACCACGACCCCGCCCGACGGCGGCGGCACGGACAACCCGCCCACCGACGACTCCGGCAACGTCCCGACCCGGGTGCGCAACCTGCTCGACCAGGCGGAGAAGACCTTCCAGGCCGCCGACGAGGCGTTCGCGGCCGGCAAGGTGGGCCAGTGGGCCACCCTCGTCGAGGAGGGTCGCGCGAAGGTCGACGAGGCCATCCGCATCCTCAACGAGACGGGGCAGCCCACCGACGGCGCGTCCGACGGGCCGACCGACGGGCCGACCGATGGGGCCACTCCGAGCGCCGAGGAGACGCCCGCCGAGTGACCGACCCTCGATTTGGGTGGCCCCCAGCCGTGGAGTAACGTTGCGGTCACCGACGCGGGGTGGAGCAGCTCGGTAGCTCGCTGGGCTCATAACCCAGAGGTCGCAGGTTCAAATCCTGCCCCCGCTACGAAGTTCCAAGAGGTCAGAGGCGGTTCCCGGAGAGATCCGGGGACCGCCTCTGACTGTTGGTGGCTCGTCGTGATCAGCGGGTGGGAATGATGTTCTGGTTCAGCCGGAACAGGTTGGTCGGGTCGTACTTGTTCTTCAGCTCCACCAGTCGTCGGTAGGTCGTGGGCGGGTAGGACGCCTGTGCCGTGGACGGGTCGGAGTCGCCGGTGAAGTTCACGTAGGTGCCGGCGTCCGGGCCGATGGCCGCCGCCACCTCGCGGGCCCAGGCGACGGACTCGGCGAAGCCGTCGGCGTCGGGGGTCCGGGCGATGATGTTGACGATGAACTCCTGGTCCCGGAACGCGTACGCCGTCTCTTGGGCGCGGGACTCGTCCTACGGCGCCGCCGAGGTGCTGGAGGTGGATCTCGGCCAGCGGGTTGGGCAGCGTCGCGAACGACTCCTCCAGTGCGCGCAGCGCCCGGTCGTCGACCTCGCGCAGGAACGCCGACCGGAAGTAGTTGTGGATCCCGCGCGGGTAGAGCGGGTCCAGGGCCTGCTGCCATCCCGCGTAGGGGTTGGCCGCGAACACGTCGGCGATGACCGTGCCCAGCGACCGGAACGGCGCGGTGGCCGTCTCCCCGGCGGCGGGATCGCCGGACCAGCAGCCGCCGACGCCGATGATCGGGGTGCCGTGCACGGCTTCGGGCAGGAACGGCACGGGTGGGGCGGTGGTCAGGTTGACCAGGGTGGTCAGCTCGTCAGGTGCCGCTGCGCACGCGGCCCGGTACCCCGCCAGCACCTGCGCGGCCTCCTCGGCCGGGTAGAAGACCAGTCCGGAGTGGACCGTGGGGCCGACCGCGTGGAGCTGGTACTCGAAGGAGGTCACCACCCCGAAGTTCCCACCGCCGCCGCGCAGACCCCAGAACAGCTCGGCGTTCTCGCTGGCGCTGGCGTGGATGAGCTGTCCATCGGCGGTGACGACGTTGGCACCGATGAGGTTGTCGCAGGCCAGTCCGTGCTTGCGCATCAGCCAACCGATGCCGCCGCCGATGGTGAAGCCGGCGATCCCGGTCGAGGACACCAAGCCTCCGGTCACGGCGAGCCCGAACTGCTGGGTCTCGGCGTCCAGGTCCTTCCACGTGCACCCTGCCTGCGCCGTCACGGTGCGTTCGCCGGGGTGGACCTCGATGCCGGTCATGAGGGACAGGTCGAGCACGATGCCGTCGTCGAGCGTGGAGAACCCCGCGATGGAGTGCCCTCCACCGCGGACCGCGAGCGGCATCCTCTCGCTGCGGGCGAGGCCGACGGTGCGGATCACGTCCGTCACGCCCGCGCACCGGACGACCAGCGCCGGACGCCGGTCGTGCGCGCCGTTCCAGACGCTGCGCGCCTGGTCGTAGTCGGCGTCACCCGGGAGCAGCGCGGTCCCGCGCAGTCCGGCGATGAACTCGGTGAGCGTCGCGCTGCCGATCGGGCCGGACGCGGTGGGTGTCGTGGTCATGGGTTCCTCCTGGTTGGGCCGTCGGGTTCGGAGCCGACGGAGTCGTCTGGTCGAGCTGTCGGGTGGTTCTCGGGCGACGGGTGCTGGGGTAGGAACCGGTCAGCCCTGGCCTGCGCGGCGAACCGCGGACCTCAGCGCTGGTGCGCCGGCGGGGCGTACATGGCGAACGTCTGGGCGACGATCTTCCCGTCGTCCACGACGAAGGTGTCGGTGCCCAGGGGGATGTCGCTGCCGATGCGCCAGGTGATGTAGGCGAGGTCTCCCTCGACGTGGAGGCTCCTCAGCTCGAACCGATCGATGCCACCCACCGGCAGCGCCTCGATGAAGTGCTCGAAGAAGCCGTGGATCTCCTGCTTCCCCACGTACACCTCGGCCTCGGTGTGGAAGTGGGCGGCTTCGCTGTAGTCCGCGACGATGGCGTCGAGGCCTCGGCGCTCGAGGAAGGCCGTCAGGTGGTGGCGGACCACGGTTTCGGTCGCCGGTGACTGTGGGTTCATGTGGGGCCTCTTCGAGTCGGTCTGCTCCGCGGCGCGGTGCGGTGGGTGTCCGGACGCACCTGGTTGCATGTCCGTCAGGACGATCATGAGATCGGTCGGCGAGCGCGACGAGTGGCAGTGCCGTACCACCCACGACCCGCCCGTTGCTCTCGAGGAGTGGCACGATCTTCAGGAGGAGCACGGCCGTCTCCGCGTGCGCCCGCGGGATGGTGCGGTGCCGAGGCAGTACAGGATCCGTACTACCGGGTCTCGCCGACGCAGTGGAGGATGGCTCCATGACGAGCCGCAGGGAGTACTGCCCGATCGCGTCCGCTGTCGGCGTGCTCGGCGACCGGTGGACGCCCTTGATCATCCGCGAGCTGATGGTCGGTGCCAGCGGCTTCAACGAGATCCACCGCGGGATACCCCGGGCGAGCCGCAGCCTGCTCTCGCAACGGCTCCGCGAGCTCGAGCGCCGGGGTCTCGTCGACCACACCGCGAACGGCCCAGGGCTGTCCGGATCCTACGAGCTGACCCCGGCCGGCCAGGGCCTGACCGACATCGTGTGGGCCATGGGCCACTGGGCCGCCGAGTGGACGTTCGGCGACCCGACCGACGACGACTGCGACGGCTTGTCGCTGATCTGGCGCACCCACCAGTTCGCCGTCCCCGCCAAGCTACCGAAGGACCGCACCGTGGTGCACCTCGTCCTCACCGGCTCCGGAGGTGCGCAGGGCTGGCTCGACATCCAGCGGCCCGGCATCACCGTCTGCAAGGACGACCAAGGCCTCGCTGTCGATCTCGCCCTCGAGGCCGACACCGCCCAGATGCAGCGCTGGCTCATCGGCCTCGTACCCTTTCGCGACCTCGTCGCCGACGGTCACGCCCGCTTCCTGGGACCGAGCCGCCTGGCCAAGGCCTTCCCCACCTGGTTCGACACCACGGTGTACTCCCAGAACCTGCGTCGAGGCGAGCAACGCCGGCTCCGGGACGCCGTTCCGGCCTGATGTCGGCCCAGCCCACGGACCTCACCACGACACCGTTCACGTGAAGGAAGGCGAATGATGATCCGCGCGAAGACTGCCACGGCGACCGTGATCGTGCTCGCGGCGACCATGGGAGGGGCGGCTTCGGCGCAGACGCCGTCCTCGCCCCCCGCCCTGGCGAAGGCGAACGTCACGATCTCGATCCTGCCCGGCATCATCGGACCCGGAAACGGTGTGCAGAGCTCCGGCAGCGCCCAGTGGGCCGTCATCGGCAAGTACGACTCGGCCAAGGAAGGCAAGAAGGTCGTCCTTCAGCGGCGCTCCGGCACCACTTCCAGCTGGGTGACCGCCGACCAGGGCAAGGTCGACAAGAAGGGTCGTGTCGTGTTCGCCGTTCCCAAGCCGTCGAGCGGGAGCCCGGTGAGCTACCGCGTTGACGGCCCCGGCTCCGCGAGTACTCCCGTCAGCACCGACAGCTGGGGGACCGACCTGGACTTCCGCGACGAGTTCAAGGGGTCCAAGCTCGACCTCACCCAGTGGCAGCACCGCCAGCCGTCCTACCAGCCCCAGGCCAAGCGCACGTGCGCCAAGGGGGACCCCAAGGCGGTCAAGCTCGGCGGCGGCACCGCTCAGCTGAGCGTGAAGGTCGACAAGGAGCGCAACTCACTCTGCAAGCCGAAGAAGCCCGACAACCCCGACAAGATCTTCGGCAAGTTCAAGTACCGGCTGAACGGCCACATCGGCAGCACGCACTCGATCACCTACGGGGTGGTCGCGGCCCGGATCAAGTTCCAGCCGCTGCAGGGCCAACATGCCTCACTGTGGATGCAGCCGACCTACGCCAGTGACTCCACGAGCGCCGCGAAGCAGGGCACCGAGATCGACATCATCGAGTGGTTCGGCAAGGACGTCCCCAACGGAGGTCTCACCAGCTTCATCTACGCCCCGAGCCGTGGCGGCAAGAAGATCGCGCTCGGGGGCGAAGGGGGCTGGATCAAGAAGCCCGAGCAGTACCTCACGAACGAGAAGGACGACTGGTACAAGCGCTACCACGTGTTCTCCGTGGAGTGGAACCCGTCGGGCTACATCTTCCGGATCGACGGGCAGGAGACGGGTCGGATCAACAAGGGTGTCTCCGGTGTCCCCGAGTTCCCGATCCTGAGCGTCCTCAGCTCGGACTACGAGCTGTCCAAGCTGCCCGACCGGGACGAGAAGAAGAACCTGCCCCAGACGATGACCGTCGACTGGATCCGCGCCTGGCAGGACCCTACCCAGATCGTCCCCACGGCGACGCCGACTCCGTGATGGACTACGACGCGAAGTGCGCCAAGGGAAGCTCGACCCGGCACTCGTAGTAGCGCATGGCAAGACGTGCGTGCTCGACGTCAATCGTTCCCTCGCCGATGGCGAGGACGTCGTTCAGCCAGAGGTGAGTGGGGGCTGCGGTCTGGAACGTCATGACATGGACCCCTTGACCGTCGTCGAGCGACGACAAGCCTGACAGGGCGAACAGCACGTCAACCTCGCCGGCATGGATGACGCCTCGAGCATCGGGAAGCGCGAAGCGGTTGTGGATCCGTGGAAAGTTCGACCACCGTGCCGACCCCGACAACCGACCAGCAAAGGTGGCCATGCCTTGACCGTAGACACGCCCGTCGGCCCCCGCCGAAGGTTCCACCTCGTGGAGCAGGTCGTAGGTCCAGCTGACATCGCAGAGATGTTCCAGCTGCATGTCCGAACCTCGTGTTCTCCGGAACCGGCTTTGTCTCGTGACGCTACACCGGCCCTACGGTGGCTGCGGTCCTCCAGGCCGTCGTCCCTTCGTGAGGGCTACGCCGAAGCGTGGTCCTCCGGCTCTTGCGGTCGGGGCAGGACGGTCAAGACCATGCCGATGTAGCTGCGGAACTCGGTCATGTATGCCGTGAGGAAGTCCCGTGTGGAGTCGTTGGTGACCTCGCCGGCATCGGAGAACACCTCGGGGGAGTACTGGATGTACGCCTCTGGTGAGGTCATCTGTCGGGCGTTGCAGAAGCTGAGTACACCGCGCAGGCTTTGCTGGCCCATGGCGGTGCCGATCTGGCCGACGGATGCGCCGATCACCGCGGCTGGGATGTGATCGAAGGAGTTCTCCCCCCACGGTCGGGACGCCCAGTCGATCGCGTTCTTCAAGGCTCCGGGGATTGAACGGTTGTACTCAGGGGTGACGAAGAGAACCGCGTCGACGGCAGCGATCGACGCCTTGAGCGCTCTGGCCTCTGGCGGGAAGTCGTTGTCGAAGTCCGGGCTGTACAACGGCAGGTTGCCGATGGGAATCTCGCTGAACTCCAGGTCGTCCGGCGCCAGCCGGATCAGGGCCTTGGACAGGACGCGGTTGATCGATGTCGACGACAAGCTGCCGACGAAGTAGCCGACCTTGTAGGTGTTCATCTGTTCCTCCTGATTTCGTGACTCCTGCGTTTCCGCAGACGCCTCGCACCGATCTCAGCGCCACCCAGTGCGCCGTTCGCCATCCCGATGGGATGGAACGTGCGGTTGCTTCGGCTCCAGCCATGCCATCGCGAACGGGAACAAGAAGACACCCGCCAGAATGAGCGGAATCAGAAGAAGATCCATGTCCGCGCAGTACCCCTCTGACGACTATTCATCCCCATGGCGTGGTCAGCGCCACGACCTCGAGGTGCTTGTGGGGGAGCCACCCGGTCTCGACCGCGGCCAGAAGGCCCCCGGGTTCATCGCTGGACGCCGGAGGGATAGCCCGGCACCTGCCGACGTTGCGTCCAGCTGCCGCCCCAGTGTGCGAGGTCGCAGATCCCGGCCAGCACCACCCAGAACCAGTCCCACGCGGACAGGCCGCCGGTCTGCCACAAGATCACGTAGATCAGCGTCGCGAAGGGGAGGAAGATGATGCCGAGCAGGGCCCAGAACCAGCCATCGAACGCGGCATCCACTCGGGCGGGTCGTGCCACCCAGATGATGAAGAGCGCGAACCGGGGGAAGAACCCGGCCATCAGCACGAACAGGCACCCCATGTCCGCTCCTCTCGTGTCTCGCCCCCACGCTCGCGCAGGGAGCAACTGCTGGCATCACCCAGAGGGGGTGACGTGTGGAGTGGCGCAGGTGTCAGCTCTGCTGGTCGGCTCTCAGGGGTGGGCGAGCGCGGCCCGGGCCGCGACGGCGTCGAGGATGACCTGGACGCCGGACCGGTAGATGTCGCGGTCACGCAGGGCCGCCAGCTCGTCGCGCACGTCGGTGAGGGTCGGATGCCGCGTCTGGTCGAGCGAACGGGTGACGCCGATCCAGGCGGGGTTCGTGTCGAGGCTCCCGGCCAGGAAGGCGCCTGCCTGGGCCGAGGCGAACGAGATCACGTACGACGACAGGACGCCGTAGAAGCGGACCGAGTCCTCGCGGTCGAGCCCTGCCTCCGTCATGGCGACCAGGATCATCTCGATGGCCGCCAGCTCGCCCGGCCCGCCGGTGGTCTGCACGCCGGCGATCGCTCCGATGCTCGGGTAGGTCACGAAGGCCTCGAGGCTGCCGTCAGCCATCTGGGTCATCCGGGTGCGCCAGTCGGTGTCCTGGTCGATGCTCTCGAGGCCGTCGAGGATGAGCCGGTCGAGCACGGCGAGCACGAGCTCGTCCTTGTCTCGGAAGTGGCGGTAGATGGCGGTCGGTCCTGAACCTCCTCGACGACATCCGCCGGCAGACCGGCGTCGGGCTGGTCTTCGTCAGCCACGACCTCGCCGTGGTGCGCTACGTCTGCGACGACGTGCTCGTGATGCGACGGGGTGTCATCGTCGAGCAACGGCCGACGGCCGACGTCCTCAGTGCGCCGGAGCATCCGTACACCCGGCTCCTGCTCTCCTCGGTCCCGCACCCCGGCTGGGACCTCGACGCCATCTCACGGATGCGGCGGGAGGCGGCGACCGCCGACGGGTGAACCCGCGCTCACCGCGCTGGCCGCCACCGCTCGTTCGTCGCTGCCCGTGGGTCTAGGGCGAAGCGAGCTCGATCGTGACCTCGTCGTTCTCGAGCGTCAACGTGGAGCCGTCAGAGGTCGCGGTCACGCCGTCCTGGAAGAGCTCGATCAACCATTGGTCCTGGGCCATCAGGTCGTCGGGGCAGGCCATCATGGTGGCCGCAGGCTCGCCGGTCCACGCGAGGGTGCCGTCGGTGACGTCGTACGCCGCGGAGAGGATGTTGCAACCGGCCGACAGCTGCATCCGTGGGCCCTCGAAGCTCAGGTTGATCGTCGACCCCTCGACCAGGTCGTGTCCCGTGACGCTCGTCGAGACGTACGTCGAGCCCTCGAGGTCGTCGGTGGTCACGGCGGAGCCCGACGCCGACGTGGATGACTCGTCGGTGGCCCCGGAGCTGTCGTCGGAACCGCATCCCGCGACCCCGAGGCCCACCAGCGCAAAGATCAGGACGACCGCAGCGGACCAGCGGGTCGGGCGGATCGAGGTCCTCATCAGCTGATTCTCCTGTCTCGCGGACGGCTGTCCGGGCGCGGACCTCATCTTGCCGGAGGCCGCTCGAGCCTCGCATCACCCGATGTGGAGGAATGTCAGGGCGGCCGATGGTGGACGTCACGACCGGTCTGTTCGTGTGAACTGACAGGTTCTCCAGACGTTTCTTGTCGGGCTGGACGAACGCGCTGACCCGTGACGTTCGTACGGTGAAGCCTCATGAGCGCCCTGCACGAGGTGAAGTCCTGGATCGCCGACGAGCTGCCCAGGCTGATCGAGAAGTACGACGTCCCGGCCGCGGCCGTGGCCGTCCTCGCGGACGGTGAGGTTGTCGACGACGCCGCCGGCGTGCTGAGCCGGACGACGGGTGTGGAGGCCACGCCCGACTCGGTCTTCCAGATCGGGTCCATCACGAAGCTCTGGACGAGCACCCTCGTGATGCAGCTCGTCGACGAGGGGAAGGTCGATCTCGACGTCCCGATCCGCACGTACCTGCCGGAGTTCCGGATCCTGGACGAGGACGCGGCCGCGCAGATCACGACCCGCCAGCTGCTGTGCCACACGGCCGGCTTCGAGGGCGACATCTTCACCGACACGGGCCTGGGCGACGACGCCGTGGAGAAGTACCTCGGCGTGCTCCACGAGGTCCCCCAGCTGTTCGCCCCAGGAGAGCAGTTCTCCTACAACAACGCCGGCTTCTGCGTGCTCGGCCGCCTCGTCGAGGTGCTCCGCGAGCAGCCGTACGACGCGTGCCTGCGCGAGTACCTCTTCGCGCCGCTGGGCCTGACCCACTCGGCCACCAGCCCGTACGAGGCCATCATGTTCCGCGCCGCGGTCGGCCACATCGAGACCAAGCCCGGCGCCGGGTACGAGCCGGCCCCGGTCTGGGCGCTGGCCCGCTCGAACGCGCCGGCAGGGGCGATGCTCGCGATGCGGCCCCGCGACCTGCTCGCCTTCGCCCAGATGCACATGAACGACGGCAAGGCCGCCGACTCCACCCAGGTGCTCGCCCCCGGCACCGCCGCGGCGATGCACGGGCGACAGGTCGACCTGCCCGACCTCGGGCTGATGGGGACCTCATGGGGCCTCGGGTTCGAGCGGTTCGACACGCCCGACGGCGCGATCATCGGCCACGACGGCGGCACCATCGGCCAGTCCGCGTTCCTGCGCATCGTCCCCGAAGCCGGAGTGGCTGTGGCACTGCTGACCAACGGCGGCGACGTCATCTCGCTCTACCGCGACATCGTCGGCCACGTCGTCGAGCAGCTCACCGAGACGCACCTCCCGGCGCTTCCCGTACCTCCGGCACACCCGGAGGCCATCGACGCCGGCCGGTACGTCGGCACCTACTCGTCCGAGGTGGCCGACCTGACGGTCAGCCAGGACGACGAGGGTCGCATCTGGCTGGAGCAGACGCCGAAGGGCATCTTCGCGGACCTCGCGGAGAAGCCTGAGCTGCAGGAGCTCGTGCACTACCAGGGCGACAGCCTGATCCCCGCCGAGCCCGAGCACGGCATGCACATGCCGCACGCCTTCGTCGGCGATGACGGCGAGGGCCACGCCCTCTACCTCCACGTCGGTCGCGCCGTCCGGCGCGCCGGCGCCTGACCATCACGCCCTCACCCGACACCTCCAGGAACAGGAACCACTCCATGAAGCTCGCCGCCACCGCCGTCGGACTCTGCGTCACTGCCTCGCTCCTCGCCGGATGCGGGGGCAGCGACAGCTCGGAGAGCGGCGGGGGCGGCGGCGGAGGCGAGGAGTCGAAGTACGTCGACGGCGCCACCTTCTCGATGGCGCTCTCGTCCGACCCCGGCAACCTCGACCCCCAGATGGCCGCGGGCAGCGCTCTGTTCACGATGTCCCAGCTGGCCTACGACTCGCTGGTCAGCGTGAACGCCGAGACCGGGGCCATCGAGTCCCAGCTGGCCACCGACTGGGCCGTGGACGGCACCAAGGTGAGCTTCACGCTCGCCGACGGCGTCACCTGTGCGGACGGCAGCGAGCTCACGCCGACGGTCGTGGCCAACAACATCGCCTTCGTCGGTGACCCGAAGAACCAGAGCCCCTTCCTCGGCACGTTCCTCCCCGTCGGTGCCACCGCGAAGGCCGACGACGCGGCGGGCACGGTGACCCTCAAGCTGGCCGCGCCGGCGTCCTTCGTGCTGAACGGCCTGGCCAGCCTGCCGATCGTCTGCCAGGCGGGTCTGGACGACCGCAAGTCGCTGGCACAGGGCACGGCGGGCACGGGCCCGTTCGAGCTCACCGAGGCCGCGCCCGGCGAGCAGTACACCTACCAGGTCCGCGACGACTACACCTGGGGCCCGAACGGTGCCACCACCGCGACCGAGGGCACGCCCGCCACGGTCGTGATGAAGATCATCCAGAACGAGACCACGTCGGCGAACCTCCTGCTGGCCGGTGACCTCAGCGCCGCGTCGATCATCGGCCCGGACGCCGAGCGCCTGGACAAGGCCGGCCTGTTCTCCGCCAAGACCCCGGCCCTGCTGGGCGAGCAGTGGTACAACCACGCCGAGGGCAGGGCGACGAGCGACCCCAAGGTCCGGATGGCGCTGACCCAGGCGCTCGACCTGGAGGAGCTGCAGAACGTGCTCACGTCCGGGAAGGGCACCCCCGCGACCACGCTGACCACGCTCGAACCGACCGCCTGCCCGGGTGACTCCGTCTCCGGCTCGGTGCCGGCGACCGACACCGCGGCCGCCCAGGCGGCCCTCGACGCGGCCGGGCCGATGGAGCTGACCTTCCTCTACAGCACTGGCGGCGGCAGCGGCGTCGCCGCGGCAGCCGAGCTCGCGGTCCAGCAGTGGGAGGCCCTCGGCATCAAGGTCACGGCCAAGGGCCAGGACGACACCGCCCTCCAGGGGACGATCTTCGGGGCCGGTGACTGGGACATCGCCTGGGTGCCGCTCAACGTGAACAGCCCCGACCAGGTCGTCCCGTTCCTCTCCGGTCCCGCGGCGCCGGACGGCACGAACTTCTCGGCCATCGAGAACGCCGACTACGACGCAGGAGTCAAGGCGGCGTCCGCCATGCCCGGCACGGACGGCTGCCCCACCTGGCTCGAGGCCGAGTCGGCCCTCTTCGCCGCCGCGGACATCGTGCCCTTCGCCAACAACGTGGTGCAGACCTTCGGTGCCGGCGCTGAGTTCGAGACGCCCGGCCAGCTGGTCCCGACCAGCATCCGGATGCTCGCGGAGTAACCATGACCTTGGCGAGCTCGGCGATCGCACCGGACCCACAGCCGAGCCCACAGGTGGGCGGACCCCGTGCCGGGGTCCGCTCCCACGTGTGGGCCCGGTTCGCCGTACGGCGTTCCTGGCGCCTCCTGGTGTCGCTGTGGGTGCTGGTGACGGCGTCGTTCCTGATGATCCACCTGATCCCGGGCGACCCCGTGCGGTCCGCGCTGGGACCGACGGCACCGGCCGATCTCGTCGCCGCCCGTCGAGAGTCTCTCGGTCTGAACGACCCGATCTGGCAGCAGTACCTGGACTACCTCCACGGTCTCTTCACCGGTGACCTCGGGACCTCCCTCGTCTCCCAGCTGCCGGTCGCCGACGTGATCGCCCAGCGGCTGCCGGCCACGCTGTCCCTCGCCGTGCTGGCGTTCGTCACGGCCGTGCTCATCGCCGTCCCGCTGGGCGTCACGATGGGCGTGCTCACGCGGCGCGGCCACGGGAGGCGTACCGAGCTGGCCTTCACCACCACCAGCGTCGTGCTCGGCACCATCCCGGACTTCCTCCTCGGCGTCGGCCTGGTCTACGTCTTCGGCGTCAGCCTGGGCTGGCTGCCGGTCGCCGGCAACGACAGCCCCGACGCCTACGTGCTGCCGGTCCTCGCGCTGTCTGTGGGGACGGCGGCGATCCTGGCCCGGATCATCCGGGTGGAGATGGTCGCGGTGATCGAGGCGGACTTCGTGCGGACTGCTCGCGCCAAGCGGCTCCCGGCGCGCACGGTCTACCTCGGTCACGCGCTCCCCAACGCGCTGACCGCGTCACTGACGCTGGGCGGCCTGATCCTCGGCGCACTGATCGCGAGCACCGTGCTCGTCGAGAACGTCTTCGCGTGGCCCGGCCTCGGGAGCACGATCGCGGCCTCGATCCTCAACAAGGACTACCCGCTCGTGCAAGCGATCGTCCTCATCTACGGCATCGGCGTGCTGCTGGTCAACACCGGCGTCGACGTCGCCCTCGCCGTGCTCGACCCGCGCTCGATGATCCGTGAGGACTGACGTGACCCAGTCAATGTCCGGGCGCTGGTTCCGCGTGCTGCGCACCCCGATCGGGCTCACCGCGACGATCCTGACACTCGGCGTGCTGACGCTCGCCGTCGTCGCCCCGATCCTGTGGACCGACCAGGCCGACGCGATCGACACCAGCGACATCCTGGCCGGCCCGTCCGCGGAGCACTGGGCAGGCACCGACAACCTGGGGCGCGACATCTTCTACCGGGTCCTCGTGGCCACCCGGCTGTCCGTCGAGCTCGCCCTGCTGGCCACGGCCATCGCGGTCGTCGTCGGGCTCGTCCTCGGCACCGCGCCGTTCCTGCTCGGCCGCCGCTCCGGGCGCACGGTGACGGCGTCGGTCAACCTCGCGGTCGCGTTCCCCGGACTCCTGCTCGCCTTGTTCTTCGCGGTCATCTTCGGGGTCGGGGCCAAGGGTGCGGTGCTGGCCATCGGACTGGCGGGCGCCCCCACGTTCGGCCGGCTGACGCAGACCCTCGTCGCCGGCGTGGCCGCGCGCGACTACGTCGCGGTCGCGCGCACCATCGGCGTCGGGCGGGTCCGGATCCTGCTGCGTCACGTGCTGCCCAACGTCAGCGAGCCGCTGGTCGTGAACGCCACGATCGGCGCCGGGGGAGCGTTGCTGGCCTTCGCCGGGCTCTCCTTCCTCGGTCTGGGTGTCCAGGCGCCGCGCTACGACTGGGGCCGCCTCCTCTACGACGGCATCGGCGCGATCTACGTCAACCCCGCGGCCGCCCTGGCGCCGGGGATCGCCGTCCTCGTCGCCGGTCTGGCGTTCAACCTCTTCGGGGAGTCCGTCGCCAAGGGCCTCGGCATCGGCATCATCGGGGGGGTCCGCCCGCTGCTCCGCGGCGCCCGCCGCGACCGCGGCGCCGACGACGACAGCGGCCACCGACACGCCGCACGACTCGTCCGACCTGGTGCTCGACGTCCGCGACCTGTCCGTCACCTTCCCCGGGCCGCTCGGCCCGATCCGCCCGGTGCGCGGCGTGAGCTTCTCGGTCCGCCGCGGCGAGGCGGTCGGCGTGGTGGGGGAGTCCGGGTCGGGCAAGTCGCTCACCGCGCTGGCGGTCTCGCGCCTCGTGTCAGATCCCGGCCGCGTGGACGCCACCCGGCTCGAGCTGCTCGGCAGCGACCTGAGGGCCCGGGAGCGCGACAGGTGCAGCGCCGACTGCTCGGCACCTCCCTCGCGATGGTCTTCCAGGACCCGATGACCTCGTTCAACCCGACCCGCCGCATCGGCGGCCAGCTCGCCGAGGTCTCGCGTCACCACCACGGCCTCGACCGCAAGGCCGCCCTGGCCCGAGCCGTCGACCGGTTGCAGGCCGTGCGGATCACCGATCCCGAGCGGAGCGCCCACCAGTACCCCCACGAGTTCTCCGGAGGCATGCGCCAGCGGGCGATGATCGGCATGGGTCTGATGGGGACACCCGCGCTGATCGTGGCCGACGAGCCCACCACGGCCCTCGACGTGACCGTGCAGCAACAGGTGCTCGACCTGCTCGCCTCGATCCGCGAGACCGACCGGGTCGCTCTGGTGCTGATCAGCCACGACGTGACCGTGGTCAGCGAGGTCTGCGACCGGGTGCTGGTGATGTACGCCGGCCGGATCGTCGAGGACCTGCCGGCCGCCGAGCTGACCACCGGGCGCGCAGCACCCCTACACGCGGGCGTTGGTGGCCGCCGTCCCGGACATGGACACCGACCTGGCCCAGCCGCTTGCCGTCATTCCCGGGCGACCCGTCGACCCCGCCGACCTGCCTGCGGGATGTGCGTACGCCGCCCGGTGTCCGCTCGCGTCCGCGCGGTGCCTGACCGAGGACCCCGCAGCTCGTGACCGACGCCGCCGGCCATCGCGTGGCCTGCTGGCACGCCGGCGAGCCGATCACCCTCGAGATCCAGGACCGGCCCATCGTCGAGGCGCACGCGCTGGAGGCCTCGACATGAAATCACCCCACGAAACCGCTCGTCTCCCCCGCTGCGCTCCTCCGACTCACGCTTCCGCGGGGACCCCGACATGAGCGAGCTGCGCTTCGCGAACGTCACCGTGCGCTACGGCGAGAAGACCGTGGTCGACGACGTCAGCCTGACGGTGCCCTCGGGTCAGGTCGTCGGGCTGGTGGGTGAGTCCGGGTCCGGCAAGTCGTCGCTCGCCCGTGCCGCGGTCGGGCTCGTCCCCCTGGCCGGCGGTGAGATCCTGCTCGACGGCAAGCCGGTGCCGATGCGCGGCCGCCCTCGCCCGCTCCAGATGGTCTTCCAGGATCCCTACTCGTCCCTGGACCCCCGCATGACCATCGCCGAGAGCATCGCCGAGGCGCTGCCACCCGGCGGCTCCCGTGCCGCGCGCCGGCGCCGAGGTCGCCCGACTGCTCGACCTGGTGCACCTCGACCCCACACGCGGCCGCGACCGCCCGGCCCAGATGTCGGGCGGCCAGCGTCAACGCGTCGCCCTGGCTCGCGCCCTGGGCGGCGGCCCGCAGGTCGTCATCGCCGACGAGATCACCTCGGCGCTCGACGTCTCCATCCAAGGGACCGTCCTCAACCTGGTCCGCGAGCTCCAGCGCGAGCTGGGCCTCTCCCTCCTCTTCATCTCACACAACCTCGCGGTCGTCCGTTACGTGGCGACGCACGTCGCGGTGATGCACCGCGGCCGCATCGTCGAGCAGGGCCCCACCAGCCAGGTGCTCGACGACCCCGACCACGCCTACACCCGCGCCCTGCTGGCCGCCGTACCCGGACAACCAAGGAGAACCCCGTGACCCGACGGATGCGTATCGACGACCTCACCGACCTCGCGGTCCCGTCCCAGCCGGCCCTCTCACCCGACGGTGACCGGGTCGTCTACGTGCTGCGCACCCTGGACGCCGGCAAGGACCGCAACGTCGACCAGCTGTGGACCGTGCCGACCGCTGGCGGCACCCCGCGCCGACTGACCGCGGGCCCGTCCGACACCTCGCCGGCCTGGTCGCCGGACGGCTCCAGGATCGCGTTCGTCCGGGATCGTCAGATGCACGTGCTGGACACCGACGGGGGCGAGCCCGAGCGCGTCACCGACCTGCCGCTGGGTGCCGGGGCTCCGGTGTGGAGCCCGGACAGTGCCCGTCTCGCGTTCTCCGCGCCCGTCGACCCCGGCACCGGTGGACCGCTGGTCGCCGACCGGCTCGACTACCAGGCGGACGGCGCCGGCATGTTCGGATCCGTCCGCAGCCAGGTGCACGTGGTCGAGCTCGCATCCGGTGACTGCCGGCAGCTCACCGACGGCACCGAACATGCGCTCGCGCCCGCGTGGTCGCCCGACGGCAGCACGATCGCGTTCACGCGCGGGGTCGGTGACGACACCGACCTGAGGTTCCGCCTGGCGGTGCATCTCCTCGCCGTGGACGACCCCAAGGCGCTGCCGCGTGTGGTCGCGTTCGCCGACGGGGTCGCCCGCACCGTCTCCTACGTCGCTGACGGCGAGAGCCTGCTCGTCGTCGGCTGGGACGGGGACCCGGTCGGTCACGCCCGGCTGTTCCGCGTGCCGCTCGACGGTGGAGTCCCGGTCGACCTGACCGCGGCGCTGGACCGCAACGTGATGCCGGGAGCCCCGGCCTACCCCGGCGGGCTTGCCGCAGGAGACGGCCGACGGGCGGATCCTCTTCTGCCTGCGCGAGCGCGGCTGCACCCACCTCTGGTCGATGGCCGCCGACGGCTCGGACGCCCGGGCCGTCCTGGACGGCGCCGGACGCGTCGTGTCGGGACTCTCCGTCGTCGGCGACCGTGCCGTGGTGGCCCTCGCGCACGACCACGTCGTACGGCGAGATCGCGGTGGTCGACGGGTCCACCGAGGCCGCCGTCCTGACCGAGCACGGCGCCGTGCTCGGTGACGTGGAGTGGTTCGAGCGCGTCGAGCGCACCTTCACCATCAGCGACGGCACCGAGGTGCAGGCGTGGGTGGTCCGCGACCCCGAACGCACCGGACCGCTCCCTCTCCTCGTCGACATCCACGGGGGCCCGCACAACGCCTGGAACGCGGCGGCCGACGAGATCCACGTCTACCACCAGGAGCTGGCCGCCCGCGGCTGGGCGATCCTGCTCGTCAACCCGCGCGGCAGCGACGGCTACGGCGAGGAGTTCTACGACGGGGTGCACGGCGCGTGGGGCGTCGCGGACGCCAACGACTTCCTCGAGCCCATCGACCAGCTCGTCGCCGAGGGACTTGCCGACCCGGAGCGGCTGGCGGTCGCCGGCTACAGCTACGGGGGCTTCATGACCTGCTACCTGACCGGCCACGACGACCGGTTCGCGGCGGCGGTCGCCGGCGGAGTCGTCAGCGACCTGGTCAGCATGGGCGGCACGTGCGACGACGGTCACTTCCTCTCGGCCTACGAGCTCGGTGGCACGCCGTGGCAGGAGCCGGAGCGCTACGCCGCGATGTCGCCCCTGACCAAAGTGGCCGACGTGCGGACGCCCACGCTGGTCATCCACGGCGCCGCCGACCTCACCTGCCCGGTCGGCCAGGCCCAGCAGTGGCACACAGCGCTGCGCGAGCTCGACGTCGCGACCCAGCTCGTGGTGTACCCCGACGCCTCGCACGTCTTCATCCTGCTCGGCCCCCCGTCCCAGCGGATCGACTTCAACCGCCGCGTCCTCGACTGGGTCGAGCGGCACGCCGTGCGCGGCGGACGCGCCCGGGTCGACACCCGGCACTGGGAGAACCGCCTCGCGTCCCTGGCGAAGCGGCACCAGGTCCCCGGCGCCCAGCTCGGCATCCTGCGGTACTCGCCCGGTCGGGAGGACGAGCTCGTCGAGGCGGCGTACGGCACGCTCAACCTGGCGACCGGATCCCCGGCGACCACGACCTCGCTGTTCCAGATCGGCTCGGTCACGAAGGTCTGGACGGCCACGGTCGTCCTCCAGCTGGTCGACGAGGGCCTGGTCGAGCTGGACACCCCGGTCGTCGAGGTCGTGCCCGAGCTCCGGCTCGCCGATCCCGACGTCACCAAGAACGTCACCATCCGGCACCTGCTCACCCACACCAGCGGCATCGACGGCGACGTCTTCACCGACACCGGGCGTGGCGACGACTGCCTGGAGAAGTACGTCGACGTGCTGGCCGAGGCGGCCCAGAACCACCCGCTCGGCGCCACCTGGTCCTACTGCAACTCCGGCTTCTCGCTCCTGGGCCGGGTGATCGAGAAGCTCACCGGCACCACCTGGGACCAGGCGATGCGCGACCGGCTCTTCACGCCCCTCGGCCTCGCCAGGACCGTGACGCTTCCCGAGGAGGCGCTCCTGCACTCCGCCGCCGTCGGCCACATCGACGTCGACGGCCAGCAGGTCCCGAGCCCGACGTGGGGACTGATGCGCTCGGTCGGCCCGGCGGGCCTGGTCACCTCGACCGTGGCCGACGTGCTCGCGTTCGCCCGGATGCACCTGACCGGCGGCCTGGCTGCCGACGGCACCCGGGTGCTCTCGGAGGACTCGGCCACCGCCATGACCGCCCACGAGGCCGACCTTCCGGACAAGTACATCCTGGGCGACTCGTGGGGTCTGGGCTGGATCCGGTTCGGCTGGGACGGTCAGCGGCTGATCGGCCACGACGGCAACACCCTGGGCCAGGCCGCCTTCCTGCGGATCCTGCCCGAGCAGGGCCTCGCCGTCGCGCTGCTCACCAACGGTGGTCACACCCGCGACCTCTACGAGGACCTCTACCGCGAGCTGTTCGCCGAGCTCGCCGACGTCGAGATGCCGCGGCCGCTGACACCACCCGAGGAGCCCGTCACGGTCGACGTCACGCCGTACGTCGGGCAGGTACCAGCGCGCCTCGGTGCATCATGGAGGTGCTGGCCGACGGGCCCACCCTGCGGACGACGATCACGGGACCGCTCGCCGAGATGGTGCCCGACCCCGTCGACGAGTACCCCCTGGTCGCGGTGGGCCCGGCGCTGTTCGCCGTCAAGCCGCCGGAGGCAGAGACCTGGGCGCCGGTCACCTTCTACGAGCTGCCGACCGGCGAGCGCTACGTGCACTTCGGCGTCCGTGCCACCCCGCGGGTCGACTGATGGACCTGTCCCTGGTCCTGAGCGACCTGCGCGAGCTCGTCGAGTGCGAGTCGCCGTCGTCGGACCTCGCTGCGGTGGGCCGCTCGGCGGACGTCGTCGCGCGGATCGGCACGGCCCGTCTGGGCGTCGCGCCGGAGTACGTCGTCGTCGACGGGCGCACCCACCTGCGCTGGCGGCTCGGGCGCCGGTCCCTCGCGGGTGCTGGTGCTCGGCCACCACGACACGGTCTGGCCGCTGGGGTCGCTGGCGACGCACCCCTGGTCCGAGGAGGGCGGCGTGGTGCGCGGTCCTGGTTGCTTCGACATGAAGGCCGGTCTGGCGATGGCCTTCCACGCCCTGGCGGGTCTGGCCGACCGTGACGGCGTCACCCTGCTCGTCACCGGCGACGAGGAGATCGGCTCGCCGAGCTCCCGCGCCCTCATCGAGGAGGAGGCGCGAGCGGCGTCGGCCGCCCTGGTGCTCGAGGCCTCGGCCGACGGCGGCGCGCTGAAGACCGTGCGCAAGGGCGTCTCGCTGTACGACGTGCGCGTGCTCGGCCGGGCCATCGCACGCCGGGCTCGAGCCCGAGCTGGGCGTCAACGCCACCCTCGAGCTGGCTCACCAGGCCCTGGTCGTCTCGGCGCTCGCCGATCCAGCCCGCGGCACCACGGTCACGCCCACCGTGATGCGAGCCGGCACCACCACGAACACCGTGCCGGCCGAGGGTTCGTTCGCCGTCGACGTCCGGGTCCGGACCCCCGACGAGCAGGAGCGGGTCGACGCCGCCCTGCGCTCCCTGCGCACCGTCGTCCCGGAAGCGTCGCTCGAGATCACGGGCGGCCCCAACCGGCCGCCGCTGGAGGCGGCGGCGTCGGCGGCGCTGTTCGAGCGGGCGCGTGTCCTGGCCCAGCGGCTCGGTCAGCCGGAACCGACCGCTGCCGCCGTCGGCGGTGGCTCCGACGGCAACTTCACGGCCGGAGTCGGCACCCCGACCCTCGACGGCCTCGGTGCCGTCGGCGGTGGCGCCCACGGCGCCGACGAACACGTCCTGGTCGACGCGCTTCCCGGACGCACTGCCCTGCTCGCCGCACTCGTCGGGGACCTGCTGGCGGTCCCGACGCCCGCCCTCGAGACGACGGGTGCCCACCGACCATGACGGACCCCGGAAGCTTCGACGTGGACCCCCCGACACGACTGACCCTGGTCGGCACGGAGGCGGACCAGGCGGTGCACGGTCGCCGAGGCCGCGGCCCTCGCCGCAGGTGTCACGGTGCGCGAGGTCACCGAGCTCGTCGAGCTCCAGGACGTGGTGCGGCTGTTCTCGGCGATCTGGGGTCGCGACGCCAACCCACCCATGACCGTCGAGCTGCTGCGTGCCTTCACCAAGGCCGGCAACTACGTGGGCGGGGCGTTCGACGACGGTCGGTTGGTCGGCGCCTGTGTCGGCTTCTTCCACGCGCCGGCCGAGGACGCCCTGCACAGCCACATCGCCGGAGTCGAGCCCGGGCTGAACGGGCGCCACGTCGGGTTCGCCCTCAAGCTGCACCAGCGGGCCTGGGCACTGCGTCGAGACGTCTCGGAGATCGCCTGGACCTTCGACCCGCTGGTCAGCCGCAACGCGTACTTCAACATCGTCAAGCTCGGTGCGCACCCCGACGAGTACCTCCCGAACTTCTACGGCACCATGCTCGACTCCATCAACGGTGACGACGACTCCGACCGGCTGCTGGTGCGGTGGCGACTGCGTTCCCCGCAGGTCGTCGCGGCGTGCAGTGGCCGCTCACACGCCTGCGGCCGGCACCGACGAGCTCGCCGCCGGCGCCACGGTCGGGCTCGGCGTCTCCGACCACGGTGAACCAGAGCCGGGCGACCTGGACGGCGCGACGGTGCTGGTCGCCGTCCCTCGTGACATCGGGGCGCTCAGGTCCAGCGATCCGGAGCTCGCCGCGCGCTGGCGGGTCGCGGTGCGGGAGGCGCTCGAGGCGCTCATCAGGAGCGGTGGGCGGATCGACGGGTTCGACCGATCAGGCTGGTACGTCGTCAGGAGAGACCGATGAAGCTCACGGGTGTCGAGCTGCGCCGCATCACGATGCCGCTCGTCTCGCCGTTCCGAACGTCCTTCGGAACCCAGACCAGCCGGGACGTGCTGCTGCTCCGGGTCGTCACCGACGAGGCCGAGGGCTGGGGCGAGTGCGTCGCCATGTCGGACCCCCTGTACTCCTCGGAGTACGTCGACGCGGCCGCCGACGTCCTCCGACGTTTCCTGGTGCCGGCACTCGCAGCGGCGGGGACCATCGACGCGCACGCGGTGGCCGGCACCCTGGGCCCCTTCAAGGGACACCGGATGGCCAAGGCGGCCCTGGAGATGGGCGTCCTCGACGCCGAGCTGCGGTCCGCGGGCCGATCGTTCGCGCGGGAGCTCGGCGCGGTCCACGAACGGGTGCCGTGCGGGGTCTCGGTCGGGATCATGGACAGCGTCCCGGCCCTGCTCGACGCGGTCGACGGCTACCTCGCCGAGGGCTACGTGCGGATCAAGCTCAAGATCGAGCCCGGCTGGGACGTCGAGCCCGTCCGCGCCGTCCGCGAACGCTTCGGTGACGAGGTCCTGCTCCAGGTCGACGCCAACACGGCGTACACCCTCGCCGACGCACGGCACCTGGCTCGGTTGGACCCGTTCGACCTGTTGCTGATCGAGCAACCCCTCGACGAGGAGGACGTGCTCGGCCACGCCGACCTGGCCCGGCTGATCAAGACGCCCGTCTGCCTCGACGAGTCGATCGTCTCGGCGCAGTCCGCCGCGGCCGCGATCCGGCTCGGCGCCTGCCAGATCGTCAACATCAAGCCGGGCCGGGTCGGCGGCTACCTCGAGGCACGGCGGATCCATGACCTCTGCGTGGCCCACGGCGTCCCGGTCTGGTGCGGCGGCATGCTCGAGACCGGGCTCGGTCGCGCCGCCAACGTGGCGCTGGCGGCACTGCCCGGGTTCACGTTGCCCGGCGACACGTCGGGGTCGGGGCGGTACTACCGCACCGACATCACGCCACCGTTCCTGCTCGACGACGGCCATCTGGGCGTCCCGACCGGGCCGGGGCTGGGGGTCTTGCCGATCCCCGAGGAGCTTGCCGCCGTCACCACGGCGACGGAGTGGCTGTCGGTCTGACGCCGGTCTCAGGGTCGCTCAGGGTCGCTCAGGCCGTCGGTGGCGGCGGACCTGCGCTCGCAGTCCCGAGACCAACGTCTCCAGGCTGAAGGACCAGGCCGCCTCGGGGTCCGCGACGCCGGCGACGCGGCGGATCTCCGGGAACGCCTCGGGCGGGAGGTCCTCGATGTCCGTCTCCGACATCTCCCCCCGGGTCGCCATCCCACGCTCGAGGGCCACCGCCAGCGAGGTCAACGAGACCGTCTTCACGGCACCGTAGGCGTCCTCGGGCGCCAGCCCCGCCCTCGTGAACGCCTCGAGCGCCACCTCGAACGACGCCGCCGCGCGCGGCCCCTGGACGGGGCGACGCTCGAGCGCGGTGAACGCGCCGGGGTGCGTGGTGGCCATGGTGCCCAACGCGGTGAAGAAGCTGCGCACCCACTCCTCCCACGGGACGGGGGAGGTCGGCAGCTTCGCCTCCTCGATCAGGCGCTCGATGATCCCGTCGGTGACGGCGTCCCGCGTGGGCACGTGGTTGTACAACGACGTCACGTGGACGCCCAGCTCGGCGGCGATGCGTCGCAGCGTCACACCCTCGAACCCGTCACGGTCGGCCATCGCGACGGCGGTCGTGATGATGCGGTCTCGGCTCAGCGGCGGCACGGCGGAAGCGTACCGCCCCTTGACAGCCAAACCTACGGTGTAGGTATGCTTGACCTACACCGTAGGTCTACGCAAGGAGGCAACCCCCGTGTTCTCACCAGCCGAGCTCGAGAAGAAGCTGTCGGAGCTCATCGACGTCCATGGAGTGCCCGGTGCGCAGCTGAGCGTGCTCGACGGCGACCAGCTCACCGAGGTGGCTGCCGGCGTCCTCAGTCAGCGCACCGGTTGCCCGTCGCGACCCGACGCGCTCTTCCTGCCCGGGTCGATCGGCAAGCTCTACACCGCGACCCTCGTGATGATGCTGGTCGAGGAGGGCAAGCTCGACCTCGACGTCCCCATCCGCCACTACCTGCCCGACTTCGAGGTCCGTGACCCGCACGCTCGCGACACCGTCACGGCCCGCCAGCTGCTGAGCCACACCAGCGGGTTCGACGGTGACCACTTCACCGACACGGGTCGCGGCGACGACGCGCTCGCACGGTACGTCGCGGGCTGCTCGGACCTGCCCCAGATCGTGGCCCCGGGCAAGATCTGGAGCTACAGCAACAGTGGCTACGCCGTCCTCGGGCGCGTGGTCGAGGTGCTCAGCGGCCTGACCTTCGAGGAGGCCTTGCGCGAGCGCCTGTTCGTCCCGTTGGCACTGTCCTCGACGGTCTCGTTCGCCGACGAGGCGATCGTGCACCCCGTCGCGGTCGGCCATGTCCCCGATCCGGAGGACCCCTCGCGGCTGGTCGTCACCCCGGCGTGGGGCCTGCACCGCGCGTTCGCCGCGATGGGCAGCGCCGTGGTGGCGAGCGCGGGCGACGTCATGCGCTTCGTCGGCCTCCACCTGTCGGGAGGGCTCGCCCCCGACGGGACCCGGCTTCTCGATGCCGCTCTGGTGGACGCGATGCGGGTCCCGCAGATCGCGCTCGTCGACGACACCATCATCGGCGAGGCCTGGGGCCTCGGCTGGATCCTCGACCACTGGGGCGACGTCGACGTCATCGGACACGACGGCAACTCCCTGGGGCAGAACGCGTTCATGCGCGTCGCGCCGGCCGAGCAGTTCGGGTTCTGCCTCCAGACGAACGTCGAGAGCGCCCTGTCGCTCTACCGGGATCTCGCCGACTGGCTGTTCGGTCAGCGGCTCGGCGTCACGCCCCGCCGCGACCCCGACGTGCGCGAGGACGCGGTGACCGAGACGGCGAGGTACGTCGGCACGTACTCGCGGGTGGGCCTCGACATCGACGTGCACGTCGACGACGCGCAACGACTGGTCGCCACCGTGACGCCCAGCCACGGCATCGCCGAGGAGCAGGGCTGGCCGCCCATGGTGGACCTGCCGCTCCAGCCGGTGGACCGTGAGGACTCCTTCCTGCTGCGGCTGCCCATCGCCGACGCCGACCTCCTGGCCGTCTTCTTCAACCCCGACGAGGTGGGTGGTCGCCCCACCTACCTCCACTACGGGGGGCGCGCCCACCGCCGTACCTGAGGACCCTGAGGTCGCGGCCGCCGGCCGAAGTAGTCTCGGGTCCGTCCCCCGCCTGAGCCTCCTGAGAATGGCCCTGCCCGTGCCCGCCAGCAGCTCGAAGCCGCGCGCCAGCCTCGGCCGTGTCCTCGACGACCTGGGCGCGACCTTGCTGGAGCTCGTCCACGGCGACCCGGAGGCGGCCGAGGAGATCGGCGGTGTCGTGATCCACGATCGCGTGGACCACCCGGTGCTGCCTCACCGCGCGCTCGTGCTCGGGGTCGGCCTCGACGACCCGGAGCACGTGGCGCAGCTCCTGGGCGAGCTGGGTCGGAGCGGTGCCGCCGGCCTCGTCGTCCGCGCCCCGGTGCCGTTGACCTCGGCGGTCCGCCGGGCCGCGGACGCGTCGGGAGTCGCCCTGCTCGGCCTCAGCCGCGGCGCGCCGTGGGCGCACCTGGCCGCGATGCTGCGGTCCCTCCTCGCGGAGGACGACGTGGGTGCCGCCGAGGACCAGTCCTTGGGGGGACTGCCGTCCGGCGACCTCTTCGCCGTCGCCAACGCCATCGCCTCGCTGCTCGACGCTCCGATCACCATCGAGGACCGCAGCTCCCGGGTCCTGGCCTTCTCGGGGCGCCAGGACGAGGCCGACGCCTCCCGGGTCGAGACGATCCTGGGGCGGCAGGTGCCCGAGCGCTACTCGCGGATCCTCACCGAGCGGGGGGTCTTCCGAGAGCTCCATCGGAGCGACCGCCCGGTGTTCATCAGCCCGATCCCGGACGGGCAGGACGCGTTCTCCGTGCCCCGCGTGGCGATCGCCGTGCGGGCGGGGGACGAGGTGCTGGGCTCGATCTGGGCCGCCGTACCCGGACCGCTCAGCGAGGAGCGCAGCGATGCGTTGTGCGAGTCGGCGAAGCTGGTCGCGCTGCACCTGCTCCGGGTCCGCGCCGGGGCCGACGTCCAGCGGCGGCTGCGCGCCGACCTGCTCAGCTCCGCGCTGGAGGGAGGCGCCGGCGCGCGCGACGCGCTCGACCGCCTCGGGTTGACCGGACAGCGGCTGATGATCCTCGGTGTCTCCTTCTCGGGCACGGGCGACGAGGCACTCGAGGCGGGCGCCGCGGTCGCCCACGAGCGCCAGCGGCTCAGCGACGGGTTCGCGCTGCACCTCAGCGCGGTCCACCCGCGCTCGGCGGCTGCGTTGGTCGGCGGTGTGACGTACGGCCTCGTGCCGCTGGCCGGGTCGGGCGCCGACGGTGAGGAGCGCGCCGTCCGCATCGCGCACGACTTCCTGGACCGGGTGGGGGACCGGATGCGACCGGTGGTCGGCGTGGGCCCCGTGTCAGCCGACCTGGCCGGGCTCGCCCACGCGCGAGCCTGCACCGACCGGATCCTGCGCGTGCTGCGCGAGGGCCGCGGCGAGCGCCGGGTCGCCCGTCTCGAGGACATCCAGGTGGAGGCGCTGGTCCTCGAGCTCCGCGACCTCGTCGCCGCTCGGGGGGATCGCCCCACAGGTTCGCTCGCCCGACTGATCGAGTACGACCGGCAGCACCAGAGCAGCCTGGTCGAGACCCTGCAGGCCTGGCTGGAGTCGTTCGGTGACGTGACTGCCGCGGCCAAGGCGCTGTACCTCCACCCGAACACGTTCCGCTATCGCCTGAGGCGGGTGGCCGAGGTCGGGGAGATCAACCTCGCCGACCCCGAGCAGCGCTTCGTCGCGATGCTCCATCTGCGGGTGCTGGCGCCCGGCTCCGAGCCGGAGGGCTGACGATCCACCCGCCGCCGTCTCGCTCCTTCGGGCGTGGTGGGCCCGTGCCCGCGCACGTAGGTTCGAGGACATGGACGAGACGAATCCCGACGACCTGCAGGACTCGACACCTGGGTCCGCGGGCCCCGACCGCGCGGCCGGGTCGATGGGCGTGAGCAGTGAGCGGACCGGCCCCACGGGCCCGGGCCAGGACACGACCGACGGTGTCCGGGACACCTCGATCATCGACGACCAGTCGGACGAGGGTCACCCGGAGCAACCGGCCCGTGGTGACGACCGGTGACGTAGGGGTTCGCAACCGCCGACGCACGATCTCCCTAAGACGTCGGCGGGACGAAGATAGGGCAAATCATGGATTCCCTCGTCGTGGCTTAGCACGAGCCTGGAGGTCGGGCAGCCAGCCCGTCGAACCAGAGGAGATCCTGATGAGCAGCTACGGCACCAACATCTACGCGGCCCAGCGACTGAGCCAGTTCCGCCAGGACGACATCGTCCGGACGGTCGAACAGGCCCGTCAGGTGCGCGAGACCCGGGCGGTGCGAAGCGCCCCCGCGCCGGAGCGGCCGGTCGCCGACGCGACCCGCCGGCGGTGGACCCTGGCCCTGCGTCGCGTCGTCGCCTGAGGCCCCACCATGTCCGCGCGCATGTTGATCGCGAGCCTCGCGGCTGCGGCCGGTTTCTCCGCGCTGGTCGTCGGCACCGTCACCCCGGCGGTCTCCGCCGGTGGCCCCGCTGAGCACGTCCTGACGAGTGGTCACGACCTGGCCCTCGCGACCAAGGGGCGCAAGCCCCCCACTGCCTCCGCCACCCCGACACCCGCTGCGACGCCCACGCCGACGCCGACGCCGACGCCGACTCCGACGACCCCGGTCAGCTCGCCATCCCCGTCCGGGCCGACGAGTGCCACGAGCCCCACGACGCTGCCGGTCTCGTGTCCGCTCGATGTCACCGCCACCTACGCCGGGTCCGCCTACTGCCGAGGCTCGCTGGCGGACGTCGTCACCGGCCGCTACGGCGCGGGCGTGCGGGTGCTCGTGTCCTCGGTCACGGTGTACGGCGTCTTCGCTGGTGGCGTCGACGTCGGAGGAGGGTCGGCCTGCCCGTCTGACCCGTCCGGCCAACCGACGTACTGCGGTCAGACCCTGTGGGGCCTCACGGTGGCGACGAACGAGCTGGCCACGGTGCCAGCCGTGGGGGAGATCGTGGACCTCTACGGAGTGACCGGTGCGAACGGCACCTTCTCGGCCACCGGTTTCGTCCACGTCGGCTGGTGCTGGCCGGAGATCGGCGACTGCTGACCTCAGTCGAGCAGGCCACGCCCGCGGCCGATCGCCACCGCCTCGGTCCGGTTCCGCGCACCCAGCTTGGTGATGATCCGGGACACGTGGACGCTGACCGTCTTCGGGGACATGAACAGCTCACCGGCGATCTGCTGGTTCGTCCGGCCCAGTGCCACGTGCCTCAGGACCTCGGCCTCTCGGGCGGTGAGTGGCCCTGCTGACGCCTCTCTCCGCCCTCCGATCCGCGCGGCACGACCCAGCCGGCTGATCGCCTCTTGCAAGGGCTCGGCACCGAGCGACTGCGCCAGCCCCATGGCGAGCTGGAGCTCGTGCTCGACGGCGGACCGCTCGCCGTGGCCGACAAGACTCTCGGCCAGTCGAAGCCGGCACACGGCCTCGTCGAACGGGTAGCGCAACGTCTTCCACCCCTCGACGACGGGCTGCCAGTGCCCGGGGGTGTCTTGCCCCTGCATCCGGGCACGCAGGGCCGTGACCTCGCACGACCAGGCCCGCCCCAACGCGCCATGGCGGTGAAGCAAGTCCAACGCCTCGAACAGCTCAGCGCTGTCGTCAGCGGCCGCAGCCGAATCGGTCAGCGGTGTGATGGCCGCGCGGAGGCTGTTGACCAGTGGCTCCCACACCCAGTCCGACGCGGGGATGAGCACGGGGTCCGTCAAGAGGGCCCGCTGACGCGGCAGTAGCGACAGGTCCCCTGATCCCAGCGCGAGGTCGGCGTACGCAGACCAGTACCAGCTCCACACGCCGTCGAATGCGATCGCCGTGGGAGCGGATCGTTCGACGTCCTCCAACAACGCTCGGGCCGTGTCGACCTGACCGCGCCGTGCGTGCACCTTGATGGACAGCGGGGCGACGAGGCCGCGGAGCATTCCGTCCTCACCGGCCAGATTCAGCGCACGCTCGGCGAGCTCGAGGCACTCCTGCAACCGGCCGAGCGCCAGCAGGGCACGCCCGTGGTGCATCGCGAGCACCGACCATAGGTACGGAGCTGCGTCCGGAGCGGCGAAGGTGCCCAGCGACTGCTCGCCGAAGGAGACCGTCTCGGCGGCACGGCCCGTGGCCAGGAGCACCCGGGCAAAGTTGCCTTGGGCGATCCGGAGGTCGAGAGGTGAGCGGGTTCGGGCGTGCTCGAGCTCCTCGTGCACGTGGGCAAGTGAGTCTTCGGCGTGCCCGGTCTCGAGCGCGTACATGGCTCTGTGCCGCATCACACCGCGCACCATGTGGTCGTCACCGAGGGCGTGCGCCATGCGAGACAACACCTTGTCGGTGCGGTCGAACAGCTCTTCGTGTTGGGTCGGGAACTCGTGCCACAAGCTGTCGATCGCATCCATCGCCGCCCACGAGGTGCCCGTCGCGATCAGCCGGTCGACCAGGTCCGGCACGCCGGATGTGGTGACGTACGTCGGCCCTGGGACGGCGAGCAAGTTCGAGCAGAACTGCTCCATGATCCGGCACCAGGCGTCGAACGCCTGGTCCCCCACGGTGCGAGCAGACAGCGAGCGCACCCAGGGAGAAGCTCATCGAACTGGGCCGAGAACAGCAGAGCCCGCGCGCTCCGGACGGCCAGCTCTCCGCGCGTGACCCCGTGCACGTCGACGGCGGCCGCCGGCCACAGGGTCAAGGCTCGTTGCCACAGCTCGGCCTCTTGCTTCGCCGCGGACAGCTGAGCCGCTGCTCGGGCGCCGTCGAGTGCGCTTCGCAGCGCCTCGGGGTCGTCGCCCGCAGCGCTCCAGTGCTGGGCGATCAGAATCGCCGCTTCGTGCGCGGAGAGGGGTGTGGCGCCGTCGGCGAGGGTGCGCGCCCATCGCTCGTGCCAGTGCACGCGACGGCCCGGGTGCATGGCTTGGTCCACCGCCTCTTGCAGAAGAGCGTGACGGAACCGGTATCGCTGCCGGTCCGGCGAGACCTCCAGGATGCCGGCGTCGATGCTGGGACCGATCGCCTCGGAGAACCGGGCCACGTCGAGTCCACAGGCGCGCTGCAGCAACCGGTGGTGGACATGACCCTCCCCGACGACGGCTGCGTCGATCACGTCGCGCGCCTCGACAGACAGGTCCGGCAGCCGCGTCAGGACCAGGTGGCGCACGGAGCTCGGGAGACCGGAAGTGGTCGCCACCCCCGAGCTGACCAGCTCTTCGGTGAGGAACGGAATGCCGTCGCTGAGACGGCACACGCGTTCGACAAGCCCGGGGTCAGGGCTCTCGTCAGCCACCAGGTGCCTCACCTGCGCGGCGATCTCCTGGTGGGAGAGGCGGTCAAGACGAACGACATCGCCGCGGGGCAGCTCGTGCAGCGCGGCCAACCGACCCGAGAACGGGTCATCGGTCGTGCCGCTCACGCGCACCGTCGCCAGGATCAGCAACCGGGTGTCGGTCGCGACCCGACCGACGTACTCCACGACGTCCAACGACGCAGTGTCGGCCCACTGCAGGTCGTCGATCCACAGCACCACCAGCCGGTCGCTCGCCAGTCGTCGCAGCAGACCGGCGGTTGCTCCGAACACTGCGGCCCGGTCGACGGGCCTCGCGGGTCGCTCGACGGCGCCGAGGGACGGCACGAGGTCCGCCAGAGCCTCCGTCTCACTGCCCAGGAGACCGGCGACGTGGTCGACACCCAGACGATGGGTCAGGTCTCGCACGACCTCCGAGAGCAAGCCGTACGGCAGCTCGCCCGTCGGGAGAACCATCCCGTGCCCGTGGAGGACCAGGGCAGTGTCGGATCCGTGGGGGAGTCGCGCGATCAGCTCGCTGGTGAGGCGTGTCTTGCCGATCCCGGCCTCGCCCTCGACCACCACGAAACGGGGGTGGCCGTGATCGGCGTCAGCGACGACGCGCAGCAGTCGGTCGAGCTCGACATCCCGGCCCACCATGACCGGGCTGCGGAACGCAGCCATGCGCCCATAGTGCACCGAACCACCGGGTGGGCATCCAGCCGATTTCTCATGTCGCTGAGGACGCCTCTGCTGAGCAGGCGCATCGAGCGGACCGGTTGCCTCGGAAGGACGGGCCTCTCGACCCGTCCTGGACGCGTGTTCAGCGCGCGCCGACGGTTACCTCACCCGTCCCTCCATCGTCGACCGCAGCCGCGACGACGCCGGGTCATGGGAGGGCACAGAACTTCTCGACCGCATCGGTGGGACCGGACACGATGAGCTGATCGTGCTGGTGCACCTGGGTGTCCGGACGGACGTAGGTGAAGCCCACCCCCACCCGCTTGACCCCGACGATGGTGACGCCGTGGCTGGTCCGTACACCGGACTCGGCCAGGGTCTTGTCCCAGGTCATCGTGGGTGCGTTGGTGCGGGCAATAGCGAACTCGTCGCCGAACTCGATGTAGTCGAGCATCCGCCCGGCGAGCACGTGCGCGACGCGTTCACCCATGTCGAACTCGGGGTAGATGATGTGGTGGGCTCCGACACGCTCGAGGATCTGTCCGTGCTTGCGGGTGACCGCCTTGGCCCAGATCTCACCGACGCCTGCTTCGACGAGCGCCAGGACGGTGAGGACGCTGGCCTCGATGTCGGTGCCGATGGCCACCACGGCACGGTCGAAGTCCCCGACCCCGAGCTGGTTGAGGGCCTCGTCGTCGGTGCTGTCGGCGCGCACCACGTGGGTGAGCTCGTCAGCCCATCTCTCGACCAGGGCCCGGTCCGCCTCGATGGCGAGGACCTGCTGGCCGAGCCGGACCAGGGACTCCGCCACAGCGGTTCCGAATCGGCCGAGGCCGATGACGACCACGGAGGGGGTCGCGTTGTTCCTGAATGCTCTAGCCAATGACGGGTCGCTCCTCAGGCAGGTGGTAGCGGCGGTGGCGGGTCTTCATGGCGACGGCCGAGCCGACGGTGATCGTGCCCACCCGGCCGACGTACATGAGCAGCATCACAGTGATCTGGGCCGAGGTCGGCAGGTCGGGAGTGATCCCGGTGGACAGTCCCACAGTGGCGAACGCGGAGATCGCCTCGAACAAGACCACGTCGATGGTGAGGCCAGTGGCCAGCAGCATGGACATGGTGCCGATGGCGACGACACCGATGCCGAGCAGGGCCACCGTGAGCGCCTGACGCACGGTCTGACCAGCGATGCGCCGGTGGGCGATGGTGACGTCGCGTTCGCCGCGTACCTCGGACCAGAGGACGTAGGCGAGCAGGAAGAACGTGGTGACCTTGATGCCACCGGCGGTTCCGGCGGAACCGCCGCCGATGAACATGAGGGCATAGTTGACCGTCAGCGTCTCGGGAGTGACCTGCCCGTAGTCGACAGTGTTGAAACCCGCGGTGCGAGGCATGACGCCACCGGTGACGCCCGCCACCGCCTTTCCCCAAGGTGAGAGCGGGCCGAGGGTCTGCGCGTTCGACCATTCCAGACCCACGAAGGCGGCGATACCGACCGCTAGCAGGATCAGTGAGCCGTAGACGGTGATCCGGGTGTGCACGCTCCAACGCGTCGGCGTGCCCCAACGTCGCCAGAGCTCGAACAGGACCGGAAACCCGATGCCTCCCGCAATCACCGCCAGACAGATGGGGAACATGATCCAGGCATCGGCGACGAACCCCATCAGGTTGTCGCTGTAGAGGGAGAACCCGGCGTTGTTGAACGCCGAGATCGAGAGGAACACTCCGTGCCAGATCGCCTGGCCCCAGCTGTCGTCGTAGGCCACCCGGAACCGTCCGGTGAGCACGACCGCAACTGCGGTCTCGAAGGCCAGCATCGTGACCGCTACCCGAAGCACCACGTGCCGCACGTCGCCGAGGAGCAGGGACCTGGTCTCGGTCTTCGCGATCAGCGAGGACCGAAGCCCCACGCGTCCGCGCACCATCAGCACCAGCAGAGTTGCCAGTGTCATGATCCCGAAACCGCCGACCTGGATGAGCGCCAGGATGACCACCTGCCCGAACGTCGTCCAGTACGTCGCCGTGTCCACAGTGGTCAGGCCGGTGACGCACACCGCCGACACACTGGTGAATGCCGCGGTCAGAACCGGGGGCCGGGTCGGGCCGGAGGTCGCGAACGGCAGCGAGAGCAAGCCGGTGCCCACCGTGATGACAGCCAGAAATGCCAGTGGGACGATGCGAGTCGGGTGCATCACTACGGTCCGCATCCGACCTCCTGGCTTGGCCCGGTCACCAGGTCGGCGTCGGGCCGAGGATCACGGTAGAGGAAGAGCCGGACGATCCGTCCGAGGTCGCGCCGCCCAGGTCCCCCGTCCGGCGTAGTCGTGCTACGTCTCGAAGACCATCCCGGACACTGGGGCCGCGGTTACGTTCGGAGCTCCAACGCACCAGGGAAGATCGTGCTCGCCGGCCAGGTCGGAGGATCCGTGACCTCGAGAAGGGTGGCCCGCGTGGTCGCCCTGGTGACCGCCGTGGTCGGCTTGGCGCTCGTGATTGCCGGCCTCACGCCACGGACACCGGCCCCCGAGCCCCGGCCGACCGTCGCACAGGAAGCCGGCTCGAGACCGGCGCCGCGATCGCCGAAACCTCGGGCGGACGAGCCGGGCGAGCAGGAGGACAAGGCCGGGGTCGAGGACCTCGTCACCGGACCGCTGCTGCCCTCCTCCGTACCCGTCAGCATCGGCATCCCACGCCTGCACGTCTCCTCGCGTCTGGAGGACCTCGGTGTCGACGACGACGGCGTCATGGAGGTGCCTGCCGAGCCGGCGAACGCCGGGTGGTACGAGCTCGGTCCGTCGCCCGGGGCGTTGGGACCGGCGGTCGTGGCCGGTCATGTCACCTGGAACCAGGTCCCGGCAGTCTTCTTCAGGCTGGCGGAGCTGCGACCGGGTGACGTCGTCCGGGTGACGAGGACCGACGGTGTGGTCGCCGTCTTCGAGGTCACCCGGGTGGAGCGCTATCCCAAGTCCTCGTTCCCGACCGACGTGGTCTTCGGCGCCATCGACCACGCGGGGCTCAGGCTCATCACCTGCGGGGGCGACTACGAGCAAGGCGCCCACAGGTACACCGACAACGTCGTCGCGTTCGCGCGGCTGACGGGATGGCACCCCTCACAGCAGCAGTAGCGTCAGGGTCTTCGACGTCGTGCCGGTGGCCGGGTCCACGAGCCGGAGCCGGTACTCCCCGCGGCCGAGCTCGACGTACGCCTGGAAGCTCCCGGTCTCCTGGGTGACGACCGCCAGGGGGAAGTCCTCCCACCCGCCCGGCACCCGGAGCTGGATGCGCAGCGTCGCGGCGGCCGTCACCCCGTGGTAGGTGCCGGGGATGGCGATCGTCTCGTTGGGTCTGCCGAAGAAGACCCGTTCGGTCGTCTCGATGCGCGCTGCCGGGGCGGGAGTCGCCGAGGCAGGAGAGGCGGACGGCGGGGCCGAGCTCGCCGGCGTGGTGGACGCCTGGGTCGTGCGGTCGGCGGCGCCGTCGGTGGACGGGGGTGAGGGATCCCTCATCAGGAAGGCTCCCGAGACCAACACCCCGACGAAGGCGACGACCGTCGCCACGATGATCTTCACGACAAGCGGCTACCGCGGTCTCGCCTCGATCGCCGGTACAGCACGGTCGATCCGAGCAGCAGGAGCAACCCGAGGGCGAGAACGGGCACGTCGGCGCCGGGCCGGGCCGCATCTGCGCCGCCGGTCTCCACCCCACCCACGGGCGCCGTGGGTGCCATCGCGCCGGTCACCACGCCACAGCTGGCGGGATCCGTCGCCTCCTCCGGCACGTCGGGCACGCCCAGGTTCTCGGCGAACGTGGAGACGCCGGCACCGTCGATGTCGTACTCACCGTTCCCGTTGACATCGATGCCGTGCTGGACGACGTGGACGTGGGCGAGCTGGTCGACCAGGCCGTCGGGCAGCTCGTCCGCGGAGAACGTCCGGTCGTACTCGATCCGACCCGACGCGTCCGCCACCGGCATCCGGTCCAGGGCGAGTCCGCTCTCCGCGGACGCGTCACCCTCGGTCGTCAGCGCCATGAACACCTGGCCGTACTCGCCGGACGCCTCCTCGTTGGTCAGGAGGCCGTCGCCGTCGGCGTCGTCCTCCATCGAGGGGCACATGAAGTGCCCTGCGCTCGTCGACCCGTGGATGTGCTGGGCGTGCGGGACACCCGGCACGTAGCCCTCGCCCTGGATGACGACCCGCAGCCCACCGTTGTCGGTGGCGGTCAACGTGGCGGTGCCGGTGACGCCGCTGCCGTTGGCTTCGTCGAGCTGGGCGGTCACCGTCGTGTCGGCTCGGACGGGCGCGACGGTGACGAGCAGCAGGCCGGCGAGTGCGAGCACGAGAGCCGAGAATCGCTTCCACACGGGGAACCCACTCCTCTGGTCAGGCGCCGTGAACTGGCCAGCAACGTACTCAGCGACAGGCGAGCTCCGCACCAGCCGATCGGCGCAGGGTGCGTGCGTCATCTGACCCTTGTCGATCACAAAGTCAGCGCGTATGGGAAGCGGTTGCCTTCTTGACGACCTCCCCCACGAGTGTTCTGCTCAGGAGCAGTTGCTCGACTCGGGGGTCGTCATGCACTCGTTCATCTTGACCACGGCACCGGCACTGATGCCGCTCGCAGGACCGGGGCCGGCATGACGACTCGCGTGCGCCGGCCCAGCGCCTACCAGCCGCGTCCGGCGACGCTTCCGCCAGGGACGCACTTCCGGCGGCCCGATGCCGTGCCGCGGGCCGGCGCCGGCGTTGAGAGCGAGAACCCGGTCGTGACGGTTGATGAGCCCGCTGAGCCACCGATCGAGCAGCCGGTGGTCGTCGCCGAGCCGCACGATGCGGAGGGGCCTCCTGCCCAGCTCGGCGGCGGCCCGTCGAGCAGGGCTCGACTCCCCGTCCTCGTGTTCACCGCGGTCGTGCTGGTGGCGACGTTGGTGGCCTACCTGGGCTGGCGGCTCGTCGGCGAGGACGGTCTGGACGCGGCCACGACGCCGTCGGCGTCGACATCGACGCCATCTCCGAGACCCACTCCGACACCCGCTCCGACTCCGTCTCCCACACCCTCCGCCAGCCAGGTCGCGACTGCGTCGCCCTCCATCGACGTGCCTCCCGTCGAACCGCCCGACGGCGGGAGCTACCTCGAGGTCACCGTGTTGGAATCCGGCGACCTCGACGTCGACCAGTGGGTGCGCAGCAGCACGCCGCTGACAACGTTGCGGCTGTCGGTCCCTGCCGACCCGCTCGTCGGCGACGGGGTCGTCGCCTCCAACCTCCGGGCTGCCGCAGACGGCCAAGAGGTGGACGTTCCGACGAGCGTGGGGAGCGCTCCAGCCGTCATCGCCCTCGCCGACGTACACCGGGTGCACCTGACCTACCGGCTCGCGGGGGCCCTCCTGCGCTCGCCGTCTCGGGCTGACCGCGCGCTGGCGCAGACGGTCGCCCTGGATCTCGACCTCAACGGCGAGCCGCGTCGAGAGCCCAGGACGATCAGCTTTCGGGGGGCCACGGCGCTGACCGTGGTCTGTGACGGCTCCGCCGGTGGCATCCCCGTGCGGTGCGGACGGCGTGACGACTCCGGTGGCTGGCAGGTTCGAGCGGCAGCTCGCGGTGCGCAGGACCGGGTCATGGCCCTGCTGGAGCTGCCCGCCCCCACCGCTGGCTGAGCAGGTCTCCGGGCAGCTCGCGGCGTCACCCCGTCCCCTGGGGTTCTGCCTTGGCAGAACCTCACCAAGCGTTTACCCTCGGGCATACGGTCCGCTAACCGGGGGGTTCTCAGCGCTGTGCTGAGGGGACTTTTTGTTGACCTCCCGGGCCGTATGTGTGTGGTTACCGGGGGGACTTCCACATGAGTGTGTTAGACGATCGCGAGAATTTTCCAGAGGCGTTCCAGACGTCAGCGGGTCCGCACGGGCTGTCGCTGACCGAGCTCCGTCACGACCTACGCCAGCCCTTGATGGCGGTGAGGCTGCTGGTCGACACCATGTTGTCGACGACGCCTGTGCCGCCGGAAGCGGCGATGATGCTGGACCGTGTCCAACAGCAGACCGAGTGGATGCTCCTGCTGCTCGGCAGCGACCTGGACCAGCAACCCGAGGTCTCGATCGTCGACCTGGCGGACATCGTGCACAGCCCGTGCCTGGCGACGCCGAAGGGCGTGCCCTATCGAGTGCACATCCACGCGAGCCACCCCGTCACCGTGCTGGCCGATCCTGTCGGCCTCGGACGCGTCGTCTGGAACCTGTTGGACAACGCGAGGCGAGCGGTGTCCACGGGGGGTGATGTCGAGGTCCGTGTCCGGCAACGCGGGCGCGATGCCTTGTTGGAGGTCGCGGACAACGGCCCGGGCTTCGGCCACCTCCCGCCCCAGCACGGCCTCGGCCTGGTTGGCGTCCGGCGCTTCGCCGAGCGGTTCGGCGGAGAATTCTCCGTGGGCACGTCGTCGCTCGGGGGAGCCCTCGTGACGCTCAGGCTGCCGTTGATGCCCAGCGGCGACGTCCACCGCGGTCGATGACATGCGCATCGTCGTCTGCGACGACCATCGCGTGCTTCTCGAGGCGCTGTCGCACGCTCTCGCGGCGCGAGGCTTCACCGTCGAGGCCTCCACGTCCAGCCCCGCGGAGGCGGTGGCCGCGGTGAAGCGCCACGACCCCGACCTCCTCCTCGTCGACGTCTCGTTCCCTGACGGCAACGGTCTCGACGCCGCGCGTGAGGTGAAGACCCACCATCCGCGGACACGGGTGGTCGTCCTGACCGGTTCCGACGATGCGGCGACGGCGATCGAGGCCGCGTCGATCGGCGTGGCCGGCTTCATCCGGAAGGACCAACGACTCGCCGCCATCGCCGAGGCCCTCTGCCGTGCGGCCGCCGGCGAGCCGTGGGTCGACGCCACCGCGTTGAAGCGGCTCCGCTCGGCCCAGTCGAACGCGACGGCACCGCGCCACCCCGTGGACGACCTGACCCGGCAGGAACGGGTCGTCCTCGCCATGCTCGAGGAGGGTCTGAGCACGGCGGAGATCGTCCGCAGGATGGGCATCGGCAACAGCACGGTTCGCAGCCACATCCAGGCCATCTTGACCAAGCTCGGCGTCCATTCGCGGGTCCAGGCGGTCGCGATGGTGAGTCATGAGCCGTCGTGGCAGCAGGTGAAGAACGAGGCCTGAACCGACGTGCCGAACCGAGCTGGACCCGTGCGCATCGCCTTGTTGCACCCGCAGGGAGCCTGGGTGGAGGCCCTGGACCTCTTGTTGCTTCACAGGGACGACGTCGACGTGGTGATGGCGCACACCAGCCCCGACTGGGTGCGCGGATCCCTCGAGAGCGGCGTCGACGTCCTGGTGGTCGCGCTGTGGGAAGCGGACGGCTTCCGGCCCGAGGACATCAGGGAGATGCGTCGACAGTGGCCCGGCCTCGCGATCGTGGTGGTGAGTGATGTCAGCGACACCGAGCTGTTGGTCGCCACCATCCGCGCCGGCGCCCGGGCGTGGGTGCATGCCGCCGCCAGCGTGGACGAGCTCATGCGAGTGGTCCACGGCGTGGCCCGTGGGGAGACCTGGGTTCCTCCCGACCTGTTGACGGTGCTGCTCGAGACGTTGCTCACGACCGAGGGCGCCAAGGAGCAGGCCCAGGATGCCCTGGCCGTGCTCTCGGCGCGGGAACGGGAGATCCTGGAGTGCCTCGCCCAGGGCATGACCCGGGCTCAGATCGTCGAGCGGTTCACGCTGTCGCCGCACACCGTGCGCACGCACATCGGCCACGTGCTCACCAAGCTCGAGGTCCACAACACGCTGTCGGCGGTGTCCATCGCTCGCAAAGCCGGCCTCGCGGCCCGACGACCGGATGCCGTCGAGCAGTCGCCTGCCGCGCGTCTGGGCCGCCGACACCGCTGACCGGACCGGACCTCGACTCATCTCCACCTCGCACATCTGGCGTAGGTGACTTCATCACCTTGACCGATCCGCGGCGCGATCAGCATCCCTAGATTGCAGGGGCCGGCAGTGGCTCGGCACCGATCCCCAGTGGACCGGCTCCTCCGAACGGCGTAGGTGGAATACGACGAATGGATGATATGAGGCAGCCGTGCTGCGACCTAGGTTTCGGGTTACTGACCGCGTGGGGGGCCGGCGTGCCGGCTACCGACCAGGTCGACGCGACAGGGCCGTCGGGGGACCTAGCGGACCGAGCTTCAGCGGTCCTGCACCTCGACCTGGCGGCGGGCTGTCGGTCCTCCACGTGGTCAACGAGGGGTCCCGCCAACAGTCAGGACCACGAGCGTTGCCTCCCGGTCATGCGGGACCACCGGGTCAACGTCTGCTCGGGGTTCCCCATTCGTCTCGGCCTCCACGGTCGAGGGGCTCCCCATGGCCGGCGCCGTGCGTGTACCTCTCCCATGGCTCCTGATCCGGCGCGACCCGGCTGAGGAGAGGAGTCGAGGATGACAGCATCGCTGCTCGCGCGGGCGCGATCGACCACGGCGGAGGCCGGACCTCACGCCGAGGATGGCGCCCCGCTCCGCCTGGTCCTGCAGCTCCGAGATGAGCTGCGCGCCAAGGCGGTGCGCTGCTGCCATTGGAAGAGCAACGACATGCAGGGGCGCTCGCTCAGCGGGGAGAACGACCTCGACCTGCTCGTGCACCGCAACGATGCCCGGCGCTTCCTGTCCGTGCTGGCCCGCTTGGGCTTCAACCGCGCCTTGGCGCCTGGCCGCGAGCACCACGGGGTCGCCCACTTCTACGGGCTCGACCGGGCGAGTGGTCGGCTCGTCCACGTCCACGCCCACTTCCAGCTCGTCCTGGGTGACGACACGACCAAGAACTACCGACTGCCGATCGAGGCGGCGTACCTGGCCTCGACCCGCCACGACGCGGCGCTGCCCGCGCCGGCCGTGGAGTTCGAGCTGGCGCTGTTCGTGGTCCGGAAGATGCTGGAGCATGGGACCTGGGACGCGGCCGCGATGGGACTCGGACGGCTCTCCGCCGCCGAGCACCGCGAGCTCGCCTGGCTGCTCGCCCGCGCGGACCTCGAGGCGACCCGGACCGTGGTGACCCACCACCTGGGGGGCGTCGGGGTCGCGCTCTGGGACCGTTGTCTGGCCTCGCTGACCGACGGCAGCAGCCTACGTCGCCGAGTCTCGCTGGGCGGCGAGATGCTGACGGCCCTCGCGCCGCACGGACGCCGGTCCCGCCCGGCCGACGCCGCGACCCGGGTCCTGCGACGGGGCCAGTGGGGTTGGACGCGTGTGGTGCTGCGCCGACCGAACCGCAAGCGTTTCGAGCGCGCCGGGCTCACTGTCGCGGTTGTCGGTGACGACGGGTCCGGGACGACCACGGCGGCGCAGAGCGTGGCCGACTGGCTCGGGACGACCTTCGTGGTCAAGCGCACCCACCTCGGCAACCCGCGGAGGGCAACGCCGGACGACGTCCCGGGTGCGGCGTGGGCGCTGTGGCGCGTGCTCACCGCGCGTGACCGGCGGCGTGAGTACCACGCGCTGCGCCGCGTCGCCGACGCGGGCGGAGTCGTCGTCTGCGACGGGTGGCCGCTGCCCGAGCTGCACGTCATGGACGGGTCGCGTGTGGGCTGGGCCTTCGACAGGACCGGGTCGCGGTCGCGGTCGCGGGTGGTGCGTCGACTGGCGGAGGCGGAACGGCGCAGCTACGCGCAGATCGCGCTTCCCGACGTACTGGTCGTCCTCAGGCTCGACCCGGAGGGGGCGGTCTCGCGAGGTCCCGAGGACGACCCCGACGTCCGTGCTCGGAACACCGAGGTGTTCGACACGGACTGGTCCACCACGCCCGCGGTCGTGATCGACGCGACCCAGCCCCCGGAGCTGGTGCTCTCCGGCATCCGCGCCGCCATCTGGGAGAGACTCTGAACGTCCGACCGTGGCGCTCGTCGCACCAGGCGACCTGGGCCACGGGGGCACTCAAGGGGCACACAAGGACAGGGGGCGACTCCTGGGTCTGGCAGCGGACCGTCCCAGGGGTCGCCCCCGCCTGGTCCCGGCCACCGGGGGTGCGACCGACACCGTGTCCATGTCAGCGTGCCTGTCTGCTTGGCAGGTGTCCAGCAATTCCGCGGTCGGGATGCGATCACGCAGCCACAGCGGCTCGACCACCGAGCCGCACGCGGTAGCTCCGTCGAGGGAGAGGAAGTACGCCGCGACGACCTTGCGCGCCGTGTCGGCGTGGTCCTGAGACATGGTGGGCTCCTTCGGAGGATGGGGGGCGTCGTGATGGTCACTCCCACGTCGCACGGGACCCGGGCCCATCGACACCCAGGGGCGAAATGAGGTGCCGCGCCCGGGAGCCAGGGCTAGCGTGCCGGGAATGACCTCACGACTCGTGGCCGTGACGTACCACGCCCAGGACCCCGCCGGGCTGGCGCGGTTCTGGGGCAAGCTGCTCGGTCGGGAGGCGGTGCCGGAGAGCGATGGTGCGCTGCTGCCGGGCGACGACACCCAGGTCGGGCTCCGCTTCGTCGCCTCCACGGACGCGCCGGGTGCCGACCCCCTTCACCTGCACTTGACGAGCACCTCCCTCGAGGACCAGCAACGCTCGGTCGACGCGGCCCTGGAGCTCGGAGGGCGACACCTCGACGTGGGCCAGCTCCCCGATGAGGGCCACGTCGTGCTGGCCGACCCCGAGGGCAACGCCTTCTGCGTCATCGAACCCGACAACAACTTCCTCGCAGGCTGCGGCTACCTCGGTGAGGTCGCGTGCGACGGTGGCCGCGAGGTCGGCGTGTTCTGGGCCGACGCGCTCGGCTGGCCGCTCGTCTGGGACCAGGACGAGGAGACGGCGATCCAGTCACCCCTCGGCGGCACCAAGGTCGCGTGGGGAGGTCCGCCCGACTCTCCCAAGGTCACGAGGGACCGGCAGTGCTTCGACCTCGTCGCGTCGGACGTGCCGACCGAGGTGGCGCGCCTGGTCGACCTCGGGGCGGACAGGCTCACCGAGCGCGACGGTGGCGTCGAGCTCGCGGACCCGGGTGGCCACGAGTTCTTCGTGGGCCCGGCCTGAGCGCCGGTCGACCGCTCGGGAGTCAGGCGGCGAGGAGAAGCTCGGCCGGACGCACGGGCAGCTGCTCCACGTCGGCGAGCCGTCGAACCTGGCGGCCGCGCAGCGTCACGATCGCGGAGTGGAGGGCGACGCACGACCAGAGCAGGTTGGACGCGACGCTGGGCCAGGCGCCGTAGGCCGTGCTGGCAGCGGCCGCGAGCAGGCCGCCGACCCCGTTGAGGGCGGCGTACCGGAGCGAGGCGGAGTGCCAGCTGCCGCGGCTCAGCATGACGTAGGCACCGATGGTGCCGAACGTGCCGATCCAACCCATGGCTGCCGCGATCATTGCCGTGTTCCTCGTCGTCTCTCGTCCGCGGCCGACCTTCGGCCCGACACGTCAATGGTGGCGCCGACCCCTAGTTAGCGCAATTGCAGTTTGGTTCACCAAGGATTTAGCATTGCTTATGTGATCCTGGACCCACGCCGACTGCGGTTCCTCCTGGCCGTGGCGAGGTACGGCGGCGTGCTCGCCGCCGCGGACGAGCTCCAGGTCACCGCGTCCGCGGTGTCCCAGCAGCTGGCCAAGCTCGAGCGTGAGACCGGGCACGCCTTGCTGCGACGCACCCCGACCGGGAGCCTGCTGACGCCCGCGGGCCAGGCCCTCGCCGAGGCGGCCGAGGACGTGGAACGCGCTCTGGCGCTGGCGCGCTCGCGGCTGGAGCAGGACGACGCGACCGTGAGCGGGACCGTCCGGATCGGCGGGTTCCAGTCCTTCCTCGCCAATGTGCTGTCCCCGTCGTTGACCGACTGGCGCAGTCGCTATCCAGCTCTGGTGATCGAGACCGTCGAGGCCGAGGAGGCCGAGCTGCTCCGGGCCCTGCGGGCCGGCACGGTGGACGGCGTCATCGTGGAGCTGGACGCCGGCGAGCGCTACACCCCGCCCCGCGGCACCGCCGACGTCCCGCTCCTCGACGAGCCGTGGAAGCTGGTGGTGCCGTCGGGTGCCCTGCTGACCAGCGACGTGATCGACATCGGCCGGCTGGGCCTGCCCTGGCTCGGCGTCGACCCGACCGCTGCGAGCGCCAAGGCGATCCAGCGGGTCCGGCGGCTGCTCGGCGGCGACAGCTCCAGCGTGCACACCTTCTACAGCTTCCAGAACGCGCTCGCTCTCGTCGCCGCGGGGGAGGGCGTGACGCTGATCCCGTCGCTGGCGATCGAGGGGCTGGGCACCGAGGGCGTGGACGCGCTCGACATCCCGGGCCTCGGCATGCGGCGGGTGGCCCTGCGCCACCTCACGCGCAGCCGTGGCGCGAGCCCGTCGCTGGACACGGCCATCAGCCTGATCCGCGAGGCCGCGGCGTCGTTCTCCTGGGAAGCCTCGGACGACTGACGCGCTGGCGCCTGCGGGATGCACTCGTTCGTCTCGGACGACTAGCTGGGCGCCGGGGCGGCCAGCGTCGTCGCCAGGCCGAAGGCCGGGAACAGGGCGGGGGTGAGGAACGCGGCGATCGACGTGACCTGCTCGCCTCGGAAGGTGAGCAGGTTGAGGCTGTGGGCGACGTACTCGTCGCCGTGCCGGCTGTAGAGCGCGAAGCCCGGCTGCCCGTTGGCGTCGAGGTCGCGCGCCTCCCACGCCATGGCGCCCGCGAGCGGCACGAGGCGCAGGAACTCGGCCACGTCGGCACGACCGCGGTACCACGTCGCGACCGGAGGCATGGTCATCTCGACGTCCTCGGCCAGCATCGTCACCAGGGCGGCGACGTCGTTGCGCACCCAGGCCGCGACGAACCTCTCGACCAGTGCGCCGGGGACGCCTGGCTGGACGGTGGGTGGGTCGACGGCTCGCGTCTCCATGGTCCGCCGCGCTCGGTTGAGCGCGCTGTTGACCGAGGCCACCGACGAGTCCAGCACCTCCGCGGTCTCGGCCGCCGTGAAGCCGAGCACGTCACGGAGCAGCAGGGTCGCGCGTTGCCGGCTCGGCAGCGTCTGGAGCGCCGCCACGAAGGCGAGCTCGACGCTCTCGCGGCTGTCGTACCTCGCGGCCGGCGAGGCCTCGGGCGTCCCGGGGAAGGGCGTCACCCAGATGTCGTCCCCCAGCGACTCGCCCCGGTGGCCACCGGGCTCGGAGGCTGGCCCGAGGTCGACCGGCAGCATCCGGCGGTGCCGCTGCTCGATGACCCGGCGGCTCGCGTTGGTCGCGATCCGGAAGAGCCAGGTCCGCAGCGAGCTGCGCCCCTCGAAGGAGTCGAACGCGCGCCAGGCCCGGACGAGCGTCTCCTGCAGGGCGTCCTCGGCGTCGGGCAGCGACCCGGTCATCCGGTAGCAGTGGGCCAGCAGGGACGACTGGTGCGGGGCGACCAGCCGCTCGAAGGTCGCGCTGCTGCCCTCCGGGAGGCTCTGGGACGTCACGCCGCCGCCGCCAGCCGGACGTCGGCGGCGGGCGTCGTCCGCCGCCCGGGCACCGCTGCTCCCCAGGCCGCGCCGGCGAACGCCAGGCCCGCCGCCACCAGCAGCGCCGGGCGGAAGCCGTCCACGAAGGCCTGCACCACACCATTGTCGAGGCCGGTGTCGGTGCCGTCGCCACCTCGTGCCAGGAACACTGCGACGGTCAGGGCGATCCCGAACACCCCGCCGAGCTCGCGCATCATGCTGTTGACGCCGGCGGCCTTGCCGATCGACGCGGCGTCGACGGCTCCGAGGACGGCGTTCTGCGCGCACGGGATGGCCATCGAGACGCCCACGCCGGCGACCACGAACGGGCCGACCATGGACCCGTACGTCATGCCGGGCTCGGTCACCGAGACCAGCCAGGCGTACCCGACGCCGGTCAGCGTGAGCCCGACGGTGAGCAGCCAGCGCTCGCCGATGCGGTCGGCGAGCGCACCGGCGGCCGGGGCGACGGTCAAGAAGGTCACCGTCCACGGGAGGAGGCGCAGCCCGGCGCCGAGGGCGTCGTACCCGAGCACCACCTGCAGCAGCTGGGCGAAGAAGAACACGCCCGTGAACAGGCTGGCGAAGGTCAGGAAGATGGCCAGGTTGCCCGCCGTGAACGAGCGGGAGGAGAACAAGGCGGGCGGCAGCATCGGGAAGCGCGCGCGTCGCTCCCAGCCGGCGAACAGCGCGACCAGGACGGTCCCGAGCGTGAACGAGACCAACACCTCGGTGCTGCCCCACCCGGCGGCGTTGCCGCGGACCAGGGCCCACAACAGCCCCAGGGCGCCGGCGCTGACCAGCAGCAGCCCGAACAGGTCGAGAGGCTCGCGGGCGCCACGGCTCTCGGGCACGGTCCGCATGGTCAGGACGGCGGCGACCAGGCCGATGGGCACGTTGATCCAGAAGATCCAGTGCCACGAGAGGCCGTTGACGACGGCACCGCCGACCAGCGGGCCGCTGGCGACGGCCAGCCCGGTGATGGCACTGAAGATGCCGATCGCCGCGCCGCGGCGTTCGGGCGGAAAGGCCAGCGACAGCAGGGCCAGGCCGAGCGGCATCAGGAGCGCGGACCCGGCTCCTTGCACCGCCCGTGCGGCGATGAGGGTCTCGACGTTCGGCGCCAGGGCACAGGCGGCCGAGGCGAGCGCGAAGACGACGAGGCCCGTGGCGAAGCCGTTCCTCCTGCCGAAGCGGTCTCCCAGACCGGCGGCGGGGATGAGCAGCACGGCGAAGCTGAGGTTGTAGGCGTTGACCGTCCACTCCAGCTGCTCCACCGACGCCTGCAGGTCCGCACGGATCGTGGTCAGGGCGGTCGCCACGACCAGGGTGTCCAGGGCGGCCATCAGGGAGCCGATGCCCGTGAGGGCGACGATCCACCGGACAGTGGCGGGTGTGGGCTGGTTCACGCAGACCTCCTCGGGTGCCGTACCGGGTGCACGACCACGAACCTTTGATCCGCGGGACCGCTCGGACTGATCGGTGCCGGACGGACTTTCTGGTGCAGCGATCACTTCGGACGTCGGTCCGGATCTGTTGCTCGACCGCATTCCCTTCGTCAGGAGTCCCCCATGGAGACCTCGACCACCGTCGTCACCGGAGCCAGCCGCGGCTTCGGCCGAGCCCTCGCGACCGCTCTCGTCGAACGGGGGCGTCACGTCGTCGGCGTGGCCAGGGACGCCCACGACCTGGCAGAGGTACGGGCGCGGCTGGGCGCCCTGTTCGACCCCGTCGTCGCCGACGCCACCGACCCGGACCTCCCCGGGCGGCTGCTCCGGGAGCTCCGCCCGACCGCGGTCGTGCTGGTCGCGGGTGCCCTGCCGACGATGCGGCCCCTGCACCTGCTGACATGGGAGGAGCTCTCGATCCCGTGGCAGGTCGACGTCCGCCAGACCTTCCAGTGGCTGCAGGCGTCCCTCACCGAGCCGCTCGAGCCGGGGAGCACCGTTGTCACCTTCTCCAGTGGGGCAGCGATCCAGGGCTCCCCGCTCAGTGGTGGCTACGCCGGGGCCAAGGCGACCGTGCGGTTCCTGACGTCGTACGCCGCGGAGGAGTCCGCGCGACTCGGACTCGGCATCCGCTTCGCCTCGGTCCTGCCCCGGCTCACGCCGGCCACCGACCTCGGTGCCGCAGCCGTGGCCGCGTACGCCGACCGTGCCGGGATCGAGGTCGCCGACTTCGTCGACCGCCTCGGACCCGTGACGCTGCCTGCGAACCTGGCGGAGGACGTGGTCGGCCTGCTCGCCGGCACCTCGCTCGCCGCCGCCTACACCGACCAGCCGACTGGGGGGCTGGTGCCGCTGGAATGACTTCCATACGCAACCGTATTGACGCCGGAGAGAGGCGGTCGTAGATTCCATACGTGACCGTATGGAACGAGGTTTCCTCAGCCCTGCCTCCGGGCCAGATCACGATCGGCGGCTTCCCGCGCTTCGGGACGAGCATCTCGGGACCGCCGCCCCCGGTCCCGCGCGACCCCGTCATCCAGGTGCGGGGCTCGGTCGTCGAGGGGGTCGACGTCCCCCTCAGCGCCCTCGACGCGCTGCCGCGCCGGGAGCTGCGAGCCGACTTCCACTGCGTGTCCGGCTGGTCGGCGACGGGGCTCAGCTGGGCCGGCGTGCCGTTCGCGTCCTTCTACCGGACGTATGTCGAGCCGGCTCTCGCCCCGGACGTCGTGGTCACGCACCTGGTCTTCCGCGGCCACGACGGCTTCCGGTCCGTGCTCACGCTCCAGGACGCGCTCGGCGACGACGTGCTCGTCGCCGACGAGCTCGACGGCGAGCCGCTCGGAGGGGACCACGGCGCGCCGGCGCGGCTGGTCAGCCCGCGGCAGTACGGCTACGTGAGCACCAAGCACCTCTGCCGGATCGACGTGCACACGTCCGAGCCGACGCACGTGCAACGGTCGTGGGCCCTCCGCATCCTGGCGCCGCACCCGCGGGCCCGGGTCGCCGAGGAGGAGCGGCACCGGTACGTCCCTGCGCGGGTTCTCCGGCTTCCCTACCGGTTCCTCATGCGTCGGCTGCTGCGTGAGGGCGAGACGACTCACTGACCCCCGTTGCGAAGGGCGCAACCCCCGCCGCCATCCGCAACGATGACGGTCGCCGCAGGCGGGTCGCGGGGCTACGATGAGACGTCCGCCACAGACCTTCGGAGAGCCTGCTTGATGACGACCGTCCCGACGACCGACCGGGTCGCGCTCGTCCGCGCCATCGCCACGCAGCACCGCGCGGACCGTGGCGCCCTGATGCCGGTGCTCCACGACGTGGTCGAGGAGCTCGGGTACGTCGCCCGCGAGGACGTCGAGGCGATCGCGAACGTCCTGAACCTGTCGGTCGCCGAGGTGCACGGCGTCGTGACGCTTCTACAAGGACTTCCGCACCGAGCCCCCCGCCGCCCACGCCGTGGCGCTCTGTCGGGGCGAGGCCTGCCAGTCGGTCGGGCGCCGAGGTGCTGTACGCCGAGACGCGCGACCGCGCCGGTGACCTGGGCGTCCGACGTCGAGGTCGACGAGGTGTTCTGCCTGGGCAACTGCGCGCTCGGTCCGTCGGGCACGCTCGACGGTCGCCTGCACGGACGGCTCTCGCGCGAGCGGATCGACACGCTGACGGAGGGCTGGCGGTGACGCGCCCGGGTCTTCGTCCCCGGCGACGCCGCCGCCGTCTCGGTCGGTGCCGACGAGGTCGCCGCCGCCTTCGAGGCCGCCGGAGCGACCGTCGTCCGCAACGGCTCCCGCGGGATGCTGTGGCTCGAGCCGCTGGTCGAGGTCGAGACCGAGGCCGGTCGCGTCGGCTTCGCCAACGTCGAGCCCGCCGACGCACGCCTCGGTCGCTGTCGGGCGAGCACGCGGGAAGCATCGGCGTCGTCGACGAGCACCCCTGGCTGACCTCGCAGCGGCGGGTGAGCTTCGTCCGCGTCGGGCGTCGTCGACCCCGCATCGGTCGCCGACTACGAGGCCCACGGCGGCTGGGCGGGTCTGCGCCGCGCGCTGTCGCTCGCCCCTGCCGAGGTCGTCCAGGAGGTCACCGACTCGGGCCTGCGAGGTCGCGGCGGAGCGGGCTTCCCGGCCGGCATCAAGTGGAAGACGGTCCTCGAGACCGTCTCCGACCTGAAGTTCGTCGCCTGCAACTTCGACGAGGGCGACTCCGGCACGTTCGCCGACCGGATGGTCGTCGAGGGCGACCCGTTCACCCTCGTCGAGGGCATGACGATCGCGGCGCACGCCGTCGGCGCCAGCGAGGGCTACGTCTACGTGCGCTCCGAGTACCCCCACGCTGTCGCCGCGCTCCGCCGAGCGGTCGACGCGGCCTACACGCACGGCTACCTGGGCCAGGACATCCTCGGCTCCGGGCTCGTCTTCGACCTGCACGTGCGGGTGGGTGCCGGCGCCTACATCTGCGGCGAGGAGTCCTCGATGCTCGACAGCCTCGAGGGCCGCCGCGGTGAGGTGCGCGCCAAGCCGCCGATCCCGGCGATCAAGGGCCTGTGGGGCCGGCCGACCGCGGTCAACAACGTGCTGACCCTGTGCGCGGTCCCGATGATCCTGGCCGACGGCGGGGCGGCCTACGCCGAGCTCGGCACCGGCCGCTCGCGCGGCACCCAGGTCTTCCAGCTCGCGGGCAACATCAAGCAGGGCGGCATCGTCGAGCTGCCGTTCGGCGTGAGCCTGCGCGAGCTCGTCGAGGAGTACGGCGGCGGCACGCTGTCCGGCCGCCCGGTACGTGCCGTGCAGGTCGGCGGTCCCGCTCGGCGCCTACGTCCCGCGCGACGGCTTCGACGTGCCGATGGACTACGAAGCCCTCGCCGAGTCCGGCGCGATGCTCGGCCACGGCGGCATCGTGGTCTTCGACGACACCGTCGACATGGCCCGGATGGCGCGCTTCGCGATGGAGTTCTGCTCGCATCGAGTCGTGCGGCAAGTGCACGCCGTGCCGGGTCGGCTCCACGCGCGGCGTCGAGACCATCGACCGGATCATCGCCGCCAGAACGATGGGTCAGGACGTCGTCGACTGACCTGGTGCTGCTCGACGACCTGTGCGAGACGATGACGAAGGGGTCGCTGTGCGCGATGGGCGGGCTGACCCCGATGCCGGTGCAGAGCGCGATCAAGCACTGGCGCGAGGACTTCGAGCGAGAGGGCGCGACCGTATGACGTCGACTGCAGAGCATCTGGGACCCCGAGGTCGACTTCGGCACGCCCGCGGTCAAGGCCGTCGACGCTGCGGTGGACACCGTGTCCGTCACCATCGACGGTCATCAGGTCGACGTCCCCGCCGGCACGTCGGTGCTGCGCGCCGCGACCGAGGCCGGCGTCACCATCCCCAAGCTCTGCGCCACCGACTCGCTCAAGGCCTTCGGCTCCTGCCGCATGTGCCTGGTCGAGGTCGACGGGGCGCGCGGCGTGCCCGCGTCGTGCACGACGCCGTGCGCGACGGCATGGTCGTCAGCACCCAGACCGAGACGGTGCGCGACCTGCGTCGCAACGTCATGGAGCTCTACCTCTCCGACCACCCCGAGGACTGCGACGGCTGCGCCCGCGGCAACTGCGAGATCCAGGCGCTGGCCGCGCACGGTCGGCTCCGCCGAGGTCCGCTACGGGCGGCCCGAGACCCGCGACGACGTCGCCCACCCGCAGCCGGTCGACCTGAGCAACCCCTACTTCGCCTTCGACGACTCCGCCTGCATCGTCTGCTCACGCTGCGTGCGCGCCTGCGCCGACATCCAGGGCACCTTCGCGCTGACCGTCGAGGGCCGCGGCTTCGACTCGAAGATCAGCGCCGGCGGCACCGACTTCCTCGTCCTCGGAGTGCGTCTCGTGCGGCGCCTGCGTGCAGGCCTGCCCGACGTCCGCCCTGCAGGAGAAGTCGATCGTCGCGCTCGGCATGCCGACCCGCTCGGTCGAGACCACCTGCGCCTACTGCGGCGTCGGCTGCTCGTTCCGCGCCGAGGTCCAGGGCGACGGCGACGACGCCCAGTGTCGTCCGGATGATCCCGTCCAAGAACGGCGGGGCCAACGAGGGCCACAGCTGCGTCAAGGGCCGCTTCGCCTACGGCTACGCGGCCCACAAGGACCGCCAGCTCTCCCCGATGGTGCGCGACACGATCGACGACGAGTGGCGCACGGTCTCGTGGGACGAGGCGATCGCCAAGGTCGGCCGACGGGTTCAAGGCCCTCCAGGCCGAGCACGGCGTCGGCGCGATCGGCGGCATCTCGTCCAGCCGCTGCACCAACGAGGAGGTCTACGTCGTCCAGAAGATGGTGCGGGCGGCCTTCGGCAACAACAACATCGACACCTGCGCGCGGGTCTGCCACTCCCCGACGGGCTACGGGCTCAAGCAGACCTTCGGCACCTCCGCCGGCACCCAGGACTTCCGCTCGGTCGAGGCAGGCCGACGTGATCCTGCTGATCGGCGCCAACCCGACCGACGCGCACCCGGTCTTCGCCTCGCGGATGAAGCGGCGGCTGCGCGAGGGTGCCCAGCTGATCGTGGCCGACCCGCGCCGGATCGACCTGGTCCGCAGCCCGCACGTCGAGGCGGCCTACCACCTGCCCGTCCTGCCGGGCTCCAACGTCGCCTTCGTCAACGCGATGGCCCACGTGATCGTCACCGAGGGCCTGCACGACGAGGAGTTCGTGCGCGAGCGCTGCGAGGACGCCGACGACTACCTCGCCTTCATCGCCGACCCGGCCAACTCGCCGGAGGCGACGGCGGGGGCGACCGGCATCGATCCCGACGAGCTGCGCGCGGCCGCGCGGCTCTACGCGACCGCGGCAACGGCGCGATCTACTACGGCCTCGGCGTCACCGAGCACTCGCAGGGCTCGACGATGGTGATGGGGATGGCCAACCTGGCCATGGTCACCGGCAACATCGGCCGCGACGGCGTCGGCGTCAACCCGCTCCGCGGGCAGAACAACGTGCAGGGCTCCTGCGACATGGGCTCCTTCCCGCACGAGTTCCCCGGCTACCGTCACGTCTCCGAGGACGACGTCCGCGACATCTACGAGCAGCTGTGGGGCCTGCACCCTCGACCCCGAGCCGGGCCTGCGGATCCCCAACATGTTCGACGCTGCGCTGGGCGGCACGTTCCGCGGCCTCTACATCCAGGGCGAGGACATCGCCCAGTCCGACCCCAACACCCAGCACGTCGAGGCGGCGCTGCGGGCCATGGACCTCGTGGTCGTCCAGGACCTCTTCCTCAACGAGACCGCGCGCTTCGCCCACGTCTTCCTGCCCGGCACGTCGTTCCTGGAGAAGGACGGCACGTTCACCAACGCCGAGCGCCGGATCAACCGCGTGCGCCCGGTGTTCGCCTCCAAGGTCGGCATGGACGAGTGGGAGATCACCTGCGCGATCGGCCGGGCCATGGGCTACGAGACATGTCGTACGCCGTCGGCCTCCGAGATCATGGACGAGATCGCCGCCACCACCCCGACGTTCGCGGGGGTCTCGTTCGCGCGGCTCGACGAGGTCGGCTCGATGCAGTGGCCGGTCTTCGACACCACCTCGACCGGCACGCCGATCATGCACGTCGGCGGGTTCGTGCGCGGCAAGGGCAAGCTGATCGAGACGGTCTTCGTGCCGACGACCGAGCGCTCGACCCGCAAGTTCCCGCTCATCCTCACCACCGGACGCATCCTGAGCCAGTACAACGTCGGCGCCCAGACGCGGCGTACGGCCAACAACACCTGGCACCCCGAGGACGTCCTCGAGATCCATCCGGCCGACGCCGAGATGCGCGGCATCTCGACCGGCGACCTCGTCGACCTCTCGAGCCGGGTCGGCTCGACCACCCTGCGGGCCTCGGTGTCCGAGCGGATGCCCGCCGGCGTCGTCTACACGACCTTCCACCACCCGGTGACCGGTGCCAACGTGGTCACGACCGAGAACTCCGACTGGGCCACCAACTGCCCCGAGTACAAGGTCACGGCGGTGCAGGTCGGTGTGGCCAACGCGCGCGGGGACGCCGCCAGTCGCCGAGACCCGTGCGCCCAGCGGACATGCACGCATGACGAGCGCATGAGCGGCCACGTCGCACCCGAGGCGCGGATGGGCAACGACATCGCCCGACAGTTCGCGCACCTCCCACCCGAGGTGGCGGCCGAGGCCGTCGCCCGACACATCGAGACCTTCTGGGACCCGCGGATGCGTCGCGCCCTCGAGGCGCTGGTGGCCGCCCACGACGACAGCCTCGACCCGCTCGCTGGTCGACGCGGTCGGCCGGCTGGTCAAGCACGCCGCCCGTTCGACGCCCGAGGCGCAGCCCTGATCGTCGGAGCTCGACTGGCCCGGGCTAGACCTGGCGCGCTGTCATCCGCCGAGGGCGGCACCCTCGCAGCAGGGCACGATGTGACCGCACCGGTCGCAGCGCTGGTGCGAGGTCTCCCAGCGCATCGTCGCGCCGCAGTTGTCGCACGGCGGCAGGCCACCCTTGGCCGGGACGGCGCACGCGGCACTGGAAGTCGGTCCGACGACGGCGGAGACGACGGTCGAGACGGCCGGGGTGGTGGTCACCGGCCCACCGTACGGTCAGGAGCCGACGACCTGGCGGAACACGCCCCGCACGTCGGCCGCCCGCACCAGCGCGAGGCTGACGCCCGCTCGGAGGAACGCCGGTGCGTGGAGCTCGTCGAGGACGGGTGCTCGCATCCTGGTCCACGCGGCGTTGCTCGGCAACGGCGCCTCGGCAACGTCGGGTCCGCTCCGGCCGACCGCTCGGTCGAGGGCCTCATCGACACCGAGCATCGGTTCGTCGTCGACCTGCCAGAGGTGGTCGGGACGGGCGACCATGTCGTGGCGCAGGCTGGCAACGAGCGCGGTGACGGTGCGGAACGGGGCGCCCACGAGCAACGCCACCGCAGGCGCGACGACGGTCACCGGCACCAGGGCCGGAACGTGGACGCGAGGAAGCCGGGCGGACCGCGCGTACGCCGCGAGCAGCTGGGGATAGCCGATCACGTCGGGGCCGCCGAGATCGACGTCGCCCTCGGGAGCGCCCTCCTCGAACGCCGCCACGAGAGCGCGGACGACATCGCTGACCGCGACCGGCTGCACCGAGCTGCGCATCCACGAGGGCACCGGCTGCACGAGGAGCAGCGACGCCAGCTGGCGCACCACCTCGTACGACGTCGAACCCGCGCCGATGACCACCCCTGCCCGCACGCTGAGGGTCGAGCAGTCGGCCCCAGCGAGCAGGCGCTCGACCTCGAGCCGTGAGGCCAGGTGCGGTGAGAGGGTCTGGCCGGGGTCGAGCTTGGGCATCAGCCCCGAGAGGTAGACGATCCGGCGTACGCCGGCCGCGGACGCCGCGTCACGCACGTGGGACGCGCCGACCCGGTCGAGGTCGGCGAAGTTGCGCCGGCTCAGGCTGTGCACCAGGTAGCAGACACCGTCGGCGTCCCGGACCGCCCGTTCGACCGCCCGGCGGTCCGTCACGTCGCACTGCCGCCACGCCACGTCGCCGCCCCAGGCGAAGCGGTCGGGCTCGGGTGGCGAGGAGGACGCGGCGACGACGTCGTGGCCGGCCGCGACCAAGGCGGGCACCAGCCGCGACCCGACGTACCCGGTCGCCCCGAGGACCAGGACCCGCATCAGGCGTCGTCCGCGGCCAGGTGCCGGACCAGGTTGTGCGAGAAGCGAGCCCCCATGGTTGCGATGACGGCGCGCATCGCCGCGTGCACCGCAGGCCGGGCCACCTTGGGAAACGGGAGCTCGACCGTGATCGCCAGGTCGATGCTCAGGTCGGTGCCCTCACGGGCCTCCTTCAGCACGTACCGGCCGTCGACACCTGCCTTCTCGTCGGTCCGCTCGGGATCGTGGACGAAGTCGATGCGCGAGGGCTCGTCGTAGGTCATCACCTCGGTGAACGACGGCGAGACCATCGACCCGAGCAGCGGGATGCGGACGAGGTGCCAGGTCCACCGGTGCTCGCCCCGCTCGCTGTCCGCGTCGATGCTGCTCAGGTACGGCGTCAGCCGCACGACGAGGTCGGGGTCGGTCAGGGCCGCCCAGACGCGCTGTCGGTCGGCGTCGACGGTCGCGGTGGAGGCCGTCGAGACGCTGAAGCGCGTCACCGTGATTCGGTCCAGAGCGTCAGCTTCTTCAGCAGCCTGTCGAGCTGGGCCCGTTCACGCTCGGACAGCACGCCCACCATCTCTTCCTCCTGCGAACCCCGGATCGCCATGGCCCGTCGCCAGATCTCGGCGCCGGACTTGGTGATCTCCACGACCACGCGCCGCCGGTCGTCCGGCGACGGGGTTCGTTGTACCCATCCGGCCTTCTCCAAGCCGTCCAGCCGACCCGTCATCCCGGCCCCTGAGACGCCGAGGTCGTCCGCCAGGTCGGTCGGCGACGCGGTGCCGGGGGTGTCGCGGATCATCAGCGAGTGCAAGGTCTGGTACTCGAACTCCTGCAGCCCGACCTCGGCCACCGCGGTCTGCATGGTGCTCTTGAGATGGCGTGCCAGGCGCCCGATGCGTACCACGATGCCCTCTACCTGGTCGTCGAAACGGATGTCGATCCAGTGGTCGCGCCAGCGCGCGACGTGCCGGTCGGTCCAGTCGGTCTCGGTCACGGGCCCAGAATAGTCGTTCGACAGCGAGTAGTTCGTTGACGAATACTTTGGTGACGAATTAACCTGACGCCGTGAACGGGTTCCTCGGCCTCCTCCGTCACCGCGACTACCGGCTGCTCGTGTCGGGTGCGACGGTCAGCAGCCTCGGCGGCTCGATCGCGCCGGTGGCGCTGGCCTTCGCGGTCCTGGACCTCGGCGGGTCGGCCACGGACCTCGGCATGGTCGTGGCGGCGTACGCGTTGGCCGAGGTGGTCACCGTGCTGTTCGGCGGCGTGCTCGGCGACCGGTTGCCGCGCCAGGTGATGATGCAGGGGTCGTCGGCAGCCGCGTTCCTGACGCAAGGCGTGGTGGCCGTCGCCCTGATCGGTGGCTGGGCCTCGATCCCGCTCCTCGCCGTGATCGGGATCGCGAACGGCTGCCTGGGCGCGCTGGCCGGACCCTCGTCCTCGGCGATGACGCGGCAGACCGTGCCGCCGGCCGACCTGGCCACCGCGGTGGCGGGTCGGCGGCTCTGCCAGAACTCCGCCCAGGTCGTGGGCTTCTCGGTGGCCGGCGTGCTGGTCGCGGCGTTCGGGTCGGGCTGGGCGATCGCGATCGACTCGGCGACCTACGCCGTCGCTGCCGTGTGCTTCGGCCTCATCCGGGTCGCGGCCCTGCCGGCCCCCGAGTCCCGGACGAGCATGCTGAGCGACCTCGGGGCCGGCGCCGCCGAGGTCTTCCGGCACACCTGGCTGTGGCTGCTCATCGGGCAGGCCCTGCTCTACCACCTGTTCTTCGGCGGCGTGCTCGCCGTGCTCGGGCCGATCGTGGTGGGTGGCAGCTTCGGCAGGGCGGCCTGGGGCTGGGCGCTCGCCGCCCTGATGGCGGGCTTCATCGTCGGCGGTCTGGTGTCCCTCCGGTGGCGGCCGCGGCACGGCTTGTACGCCGGCACCGCCTTGCTGTCGCTGACCGCCGTATTTCCCTTCGCGATGGCCCTCGAGAGTCATGGGTCTGGCCAGCTGTGGCCGCTCCTGATCGGTGCGTTCCTGCACGGGTTCGGCCTCGAGCTGTTCAGCGTGAACTGGGACCTCTCGATCCAGCAGAACGTCGCCGAGGACAAGCTGGCGCGGGTCTACTCCTTCGACCTGGTGGGCTCGTTCGTGGCCCGGCCGCTGGGACTCGTGCTCACCGCGCCGATCGCGGCGGCGGTCGGCTTCGACCGGTGGCTGGTGGTGGTCGGGACCGTGATGGGGGGCTCGTCGCTGCTCGCCCTGCTGTCGCCCAGCGTGCGGCACCTGGAGCGGCGGAGTGAGCCCGCCGGGGAACTCGCCGGGGACATTGCTGGGGACGAGGTTGACGCCTCCTAGGACACCGGAGGTGGGGCGGGATATGCTGGTGGTCGCACAGGGTCGGACCGCAGCCCGCGGTCCACGTCCGTCGGCCGTCCAGGCCGGCCGACCGTCTCCCGACCCGGAGGTCGCAGCTCCCGAGCCGAGGCTCGCCGAGCGGCCGTCCGCGGAGGGATACATCCCTCGTGCGAGCCGGTCCGGCGGCAGTCCGGGCCTGTGGGAGGAGACCAGTGGCTCGGAGCCGTCAGCGCCAGACCTCGCGCCGTACGAACGGACGCGGTCAGGGGCGCAGCCGCCCCCTCGACAACGAGGGAGTCATCCCGATCCTGGCGCGCGCCGTGCGCGAGATCGAGTCCGCCGTGGAGCGCGGGCAGGCCGTCTCCGTGCGGTCGAGGTTCCAGGCCGTGGCCCTGCTGGCGCGCGAGGAACGCATCCGGGTGCGGACCGACACCGGGCTGACGGAGGCCAAGCGTGACGGCGAGCTGAAGCGCCTCGACGGCATCGCCACCATCCTGGCCCAGACGGCGGCCCGTGAGCCGTCGCTGTTCTCCCTCCTCGCCGAGGACGCGAAGATCTCCGACCAGGCCTCCGACATGCGCCGGGCGATGCTCGAGCGTGCCGGCGTCGAGGTCGAGGAGGACGAGCCGGTCGACCCCGCCGCGCTGCCCCCCGTCACCGAACGGCGCGTCGTGCCGCAGTCCGTGCTCGCCCGCCAGCTGGCCAACCCCTTCCTCGTACCCGACTTCAGCGCCGGCTCGCAGAACCGCGGCGAGGCCCGCCGGTTGGCCGGCTGGGAGCTGCTCGGCCCGCTCTTCCGCTCGTTCGAGGAGGTCGGCAACGGCGCCTCGACGACCATGCCGCTGCCCGACGCGCGCGACGTGATGCTGCCGGGCGCGCTGCAGCTGATGAAGCACCAGGCCGAGGTGGTGGCAGCGGCTGCCGACGGTCACCGCACCTTCCTGCTCGCCGACGAGCCCGGTCTGGGCAAGACGGCCCAGGCGCTGCTCGCGGCCGAGGCCGCCGACGCCTTCCCGATGCTCGCCGTGGTGCCCAACGTCGTGAAGACCAACTGGGCCCGCGAGGCCAACATCTGGGTGCCCCACCGGATGCCCACGGTCATCCACGGTGACGGCCAGGACATCAACGGCTTCGCCGACGTGGTGGTGGTCAACTACGAGGTCCTCGACCGGCACGTCGGCTGGCTGGGCGACTTCGGCTTCCGCTCGATGGTGGTCGACGAGGCGCACTTCATCAAGAACAAGACCTCGCAGCGCTCGCAGAACGTGCTCCAGCTGTCCGAGCGGATCCGCTCGCGCACCGGCCGGCCGCTGTTCTTCGCCCTCACCGGGACGCCGCTGATCAACGACATCGAGGACTTCCGGGCGATCTGGCAGTACCTCGGCTGGATCGACGACAAGAAGCCGCTCGGTGCGCTGATGGACGCGCTCGAGGAGACCGGCCTGACGCCGGCCGACCACGGCTTCTACCCCGCGGCCCGCACCAGCGTCGTCGACCAGGGCATCGTCCGCCGCCGCAAGGTCGACGTCGCCAAGGACATCCCGGCCCGCCGCATCGCCGACATCCCCGTCGAGCTCGACGACGAGATCGGGCGCTCGATCCGCGAGGCCGAGGCCGAGCTGGCCCGGCGTCTCGTGGCGAGGTACGAGTCGGCGCTGGCCACCCGACGTACCGAAGCCGACCTCGACGACGACGGCATCGACCACGACCTGGTCCGTCGCGTGGCGACGTGGGAGCGCGAGGACTCCTCCGACGAGTCCACGGGCGAGAACGTGTTCGGCATGATGCGCCGGATCGGCCAGGCCAAGGCCGGTCTCGCCGCCGACTACGCCGCCCAGCTCGCGCGCAACGTCGGCAAGGTCGTCTTCTTCGCCAAGCACATCGACGTCATGGACGCCGCCCAGGACACGTTCGCCAAGCGTGGCCTGAAGTACTCCACGATCCGCGGCGACCAGACGCGGGCCGCCCGCGAGCGCAGCATCAAGGCGTTCGTCGAGGACCCGGACGTCGCCGTGATCGTCTGCTCGCTGAGCGCAGCCGGCGTCGGCATCAACCTCCAGGTGGCCTCGAACCTCGTGCTGGCCGAGCTGTCGTGGACCGACGCCGAGCAGACCCAGGCCATCGACCGTGTGCACCGGATCGGTCAGGACGAGCCGGTCACCGCCTGGCGGATCATCGCCGCGCAGACCATCGACACCAAGGTCGCCGAGCTGATCGACAGCAAGGCAGGGCTGGCCGCGCGAGCGCTGGACGGCATGGACATCGACGCCTCGTCGGTCGACGTGCAGGTCGAGGCGCTGGTGGCGTTGCTCACCGAGGCACTGCGGGCCCGGACCTCGCCGTTCGCCTAGCCGCTAACCGGTGGTCTCGACGCGCCCTCGCGGCTTCGTTCCTCAGCCGCGGGCTTGCTCGACCTGGATGACCCGCGCCGCTCGCTCGTTCCTCGCACGCGACTGGCTCAACCGCAGTTGTCGCAGACGCCGGACCGCGGGATCGCCATGAAGCACGTGGGGCAGATCTCCGGGGGACGGTCGGCCGGCTTGGTGGGGCGCTTGACCGCGGGAGTACGGGACGGGGCGCGCTTGGTCGCGGTCTTGGGTGCGGCGACCGTCATGGCCGGTGCGACGGTCCCACCGTCAGCCGGGAGACCGACGGCCTCGAAGTAGCGATAGCACTCCAGCCGCTCCTTCGCCGCGTGGGCGTTGGGGAACTCGGGCCGGTCGCCGGTCACGGCGCGCACGGCGACGGCGTACCCCTCGGTGACCCGGCCGGCGTCGTCGGCGGCGAGGGAGACGATCAAGGGCTCGTCGAGGCGGGCGCTCTCGAGGGCGACCCGGCCGATGACCTCGTCGATCCAGTGGTGCCAGAGCTGGCGGGTACGGATGCCGCTGCGGCGCTGGACCTCGATCGCGAGCTCCTGCGGCGGCACCGTGGCGCGGTAGCGGCGGGCGGCCTCGAGCAGCCGCTCGCGAGCGGCCGTGGCCCACGCATCGCGGGTGACGTCGGGGCCCACGTCGCTGGTCTCGCGCCACTCACCGGTGACGGGGATGACGGCTTCGGGGTCGTCTCCGGCCAGCACGCGGAAGCCGAGCTCGCGCAGGATGCGGGCGGCCTGGTCCTTGCTCGACCAGTCGTAGGCGGTCACGGCCGTGCCGGTCGCCTTCTGGTGGGCGGCGCTGAGCACGGCTTGGGCGCCGTACGCCTCCCCGCTGTGCATGAGCACGAACTCCTCGCGGCGGGGGGTGTCGATCTCCTCCAGAGCGCTGGTCACGTGATGGCGGGAGACGGCAGCGAATCGGGGCACAAGTAGCGACACTACGTCAGACGGCCGCGGGTGAGGTTCGGTAGTCCTCGACTGCCCGCCTGGCGTCCTCCAGCGCGAGGTCCGCATTCATCTGGGCGCCGGCCAACGCCCCCGCCGCGGCGGCCCCCCCGACCTGGGCCGAGAGGTCGGTGACGTTGCCCGCGGCCCAGACGCCGGGGACGTCGGTGCGGCCGGTGGCATCGGCGGCCACGTGCTCGCCCATGCCCGACGCGTGCGGCACGGTCGTGAGGCCCAGCGAGGCGAGGAAACCGGCGCGGGCGACCATGCGCGTCGTCGTCGCGACGACCCGGCGGGGTACGGTCCGGCCGTCGGCCAGCCGCACACCGACGATGCGGTCGTCGCGGACCTGGATCTCGCTGACCTCGCCGTCGACGACGCCGACGGCCAGGGCCAGGAGCTGCTCGCGCTGCTCGGCGTCGAAGGCCATGCCGTTGGTGAACAGGACGACGTCGTGGGTGAGCTGGCGGAACAGCAGCACCTGGTGCATCGCCAGCGGGCTGCTCGCCAGCACGCCGATGGGTTCGTCCCGGACCTCCCACCCGTGGCAGTACGGGCAGTGCACGACGTCCTTGCCCCAGCGCTCGCGGAGGCCGGCGACCTCGGGGAGCTCGTCGACCAGGCCGGTGGTCACGAGCAGGCGCCGGGTCGCGACGTTGCGCCCGTCGGCCAACGCGACGATGAAGCCGTGCTCGACCGCGTCGGCGCCCGTCACCTCGGCCTCGACGACCTCGCCGCCGTACCGACGCACTTCCTCGCGGCCCTTCGCCAACAGCTCCGCGGGAGGTACGCCGTCGTGCCCGAGCAGGCCGTGCACTCCGTCGGCCGGGGCGTTGCGGGGGAGTCCGGCGTCGACCACCAGGACCGACCGCCGCGAGCGCGCGAGCATCAGGGCACCGTTGAGGCCCGCGGCTCCGCCGCCGACCACCACCACGTCGTAGGTCGTCTCCATGCCCCTGACCATGTCTGTCATTCGCCGTTGTCGCAAACAATGTTGCCGATGTGGCAATCTTGGAGCATGGACCTCGATGACTCCCTGGATGCCGTCGGCCCGCACCTGCGTTCCTTGCGCCGCGACCGCGACACGACGCTGGCCGACCTGTCCGCCGAGACCGGCATCTCGGTCAGCACGCTGTCGCGGCTCGAGTCGGGTGACCGCAAGCCCACCCTCGAGCTGCTGCTGCCGCTCGCGCGGTCGTACGGCGTCACCCTCGACGAGCTCGTCGACGCCCCGCCGACGGGTGACCCGCGCATCCACCTCCGCCCGGTCGAGGCGCACGGGATGACGATGATCCCGCTGACCCGGCAGTCCGGCGGGATCCAGGCGTTCAAGATGGTGATCCCCGCCGGCCGGGGCCGCCGGACCCCGCACCTCCAGACCCACGAGGGGTACGAGTGGGTCTACGTCATGAACGGCAGCCTGCGGTTGGTGTTGTCGCCTCCCGGCAAGGGCGAGCACGACCTCGTCCTGGCCACCGGCGAGGCCGCCGAGTTCGACACCCGCACCCCGCACTGGTTCGGTGCCGCGGACGACGACGCGGTCGAGTTCCTCAGCCTCTTCGGCAAGCACGGCGAGCGAGCGCACCTGCGGGCCCGGCCGAAGGTGGCGACCTGATGGCGGCGATCAGTGTGCAGGGTGACCGCCTCCGGGTCGAGTTCCCGATCGGCGAGAAGCTGCTGGGACTCGTCCGTGACTTCGACGCCCCGCTGTCTGCGGTCACCGGTGCCCGCGAGGTACGCGGCTGGCGCGACGACCTTCGCGGCGTACGCGTCGGACTTGGTCTGCCGGGCAGGTGGCTGCTCGGCCGCTGGGTCTCCCGTGGCCACCGCCAGCTCGTCGCGCTGCGGCGTGAGCGACCGGCGGTGTACGTCGCGCTGACCGGGGAGAAGTACGACGAGCTGCTGATCGAGACGCCCGACCCGGCGAGGCTCATGGCCCAGCTCGGCCGACCGGTCAGCTGAGACCGTCACCTGGAGTTGGGCGGGTGACGGAGGAGTCGGTCACCTCATCGCTTGCGTTCGGGGCGTGGCCGTGGCCGTTCAGGTGGTGGTCCGACGTCGGCGTGCAGTGACCAGCACGACGCATTCAGGTCGTCAGATGGCAGAGAAGGTGGCATTCGGCGAAGCGGTGCGAGTCGTCGGGTTGGGTCACCATCCGCCACTGCTCGGACAGTCCTGCCCCTGCCATGGCGCCTGCCATGGCATCGGGGTGCCATCGCCACGCCTCGGCCACCCGGTGGTCGAACTTGCGAGCCGGTCTCGCGGGGTCCTCGGTGCACTGGAACGCGACCATCACGTGGGCTCCGGTGCGGAGTCGGCTCGTCCACGTGGCGAAGATGCCCGGAACGGCTCGCGGGTCGACGTGGATGAGGCTGAATCGAGCAATGATCCCCGCCGGCGCCGGAAGGTCGTCGGGAAGATCCCTCAGACTCGCGTCGCCCGAGAGCCAGCGCATCTCTGGGTACCGTTGCTTCGCGAGATCGAGCATCGCCGTCGACGGGTCGATCCCGACGACCTCGAGGCCTCGCGCGGCGATGTCGAAGGCGATGTGTCCTGTTCCGCATCCAACGTCCAGCACGGGTCCCGACAGCTCCGCTGCCGCCAGATCGTCGGCGAACAGCGCGACGGTGTGGCGCTCGGCACGAGATGCGTAGCCCGTGGGGAATGCCGCATCGTAGGCAGCCGCCGACTCGTCATAGCCAGGCTGCGCACCCACGAGAGGCATCGTCGCAGAGGACAGCGACTGAGGTCATGAGGCTGCCAGCGACCTCTGCCGCTCATCGGCCCGTCGGCAGAGCCCTCGTCTCGTGTCTGCACGGTGCCGAGCGAGCGCGCGTCAGGACACCCGTTGGGTGCCGCGGTCGGTGACGAGGTAGGTCGTGCCGTAGGGGCCGTGCCAGGTGTAGTCGCCGTCGGGCGTGCGCCAGTACTGCCAGCGGCCGGTGGTTTTGGCGCGGTGGTGTCTTCGGCACAGGGCGGCGAGGTTGTCGGGTCTGGTTTGGCCGGGTGGTCCGTGCTGGTCGTAGGGGGTGGTGTGGTCGAGGTCGCAGGATCTGGCGTCGATCTGGCATCGGGGGAAGATGCAGTGTTCGTCTCTGAGGTGGACGAGGTCGCGCATCCAGGTGGGTGGGTCGTGGGAGTCGATGGCGTCGCGTCGGGCCATGTTGAGGACGGGTTGGATGACGACGTGGTGGTGGCCGACCCAGTCGCGGATCTTGGTGAGGGTGGTGGTGCCGAGCTTCTCGACCTGGCCGACGGCGAGGGCTCCGGGTTCGAGGTCGTGGCCTTCGACGCGGGCGTAGATCTTGACCGTCGCGTTGCCCGTCGTGGTGGTGGGTTGGCCGGTGAGGATGCCGAGGGCCTTGATCTTGCGGACGCCGAGCGGCTGAGTGTCGCCGTCGAGGTAGAGCTGGTGGGCGATGCCGCAGATCTGGTCGTAGAAGCTCTTTGAGGACCAGGGTGTCGCCGGTGGCGTCGAGGTGGGAGGTGCCGAGGAAGTCGGTGGGGTCGGGGTGGGTGAGGGTGACGTCCCAGTCGGCCACGGACTGGTCCTCCCGGTCTTCGTGTTCCTCGGGGTCGTAGGTGGCGATGGCCTGGGCGACGAGCCGGTCGACGATCACGGGGCCGCAGGTGTCGCGGTCGGTGAGCTGTTCGTCGACCCACATCGCTGCGGCCTTGGGGAGGCGGTGGGTCTGGCGGGCGACGCGGCGGGCCTGCCAGGCCGGCACCTCCAACCGGCGACACGCGTTTCCAGAGCAGTGGGAGCCGGTGGCGGACGTCGAGGGCGTCGGCGATCAGCTGTGCCCCGGCGGAGGGGGACATGCCCAACGCCAGGGCGAACGGTTCGGGGGTGAACGCCGCCACGGCGGGGTGCCGTCGCCGCCGAGCGACTCGTCGGCCAGCAGCGCCGCCCCACCGGGCGTCTCGACCCCGGTGTCGTGCAGTGGCGGGGTGGAGGTCGGCCCAGTGCGCGGCGAGCTCGAGCTTGCGGAACGCGGCGCGTCGCTCGGCCTGTTCGGCTTCGGCGGCGGCTTCGAGCACGCCGGCGGGGTCGAGGTCGCCGACCTCGTACTGTTCCCGGACCGTCGTGCTCATGGGACCAAGTCAAGCATCGACCACCGACACTCAAGCGCCTCAGAAACCCCTTGTCCACAAGGGGAAAGTCGATCGTGACCTCCTGGTGGTCTGGCGTCCCTCGTACCTCGACCATCGAGACGGCAACCAAGGAGGCGGTACCCGCGTCTCTACCCTCGTGCGTATGGCGATGAGACTGGTGCGGGTCGTGACCGTGCTGGCGATGGGCTTCGTCGCGACCGCTTGTACGTCGCCGAGCGAGCCCGAAGCGCAGCCCACCACCAGCGCACCGACCCCGACCCCCATCCCGACCCCCACCCCCACGGAGACCGCCATGCCCGACCCCGGCGAGCAGGCCGACCTGGACGCCCGGCTGATCGCGGCTGCCTGGGACGACGACGTGGCGAAGGCGCGGCGGCTGATCGAGCGGGGTGCCGACGTCAACGCCCAGGACGACACGAGCCAGAGCGCGTTCCTGATCGCGGCCAGCGAGGGGTACCTGGACCTGCTCGACCTCACCATGACGCACGGAGCCGACCTCACGAGCAAGGACTCCTTCAACGGGACGGCCCTGATCCGCGCCACCGAGCGCGGGCACGCGGGGATCGCGGGACGGCTGGTGCGGGCGGGCATCGACGTGGACCACGTGAACAACCTCGGGTGGACCGCCCTCCACGAGTCGGTGATCCTCGGCGACGGCACGGAGCGGTACGTCGACACGGTGCGCGTGCTGGTCGCGGCCGGGGCCGACGTCGGCATCCCGGCCGTCAACGACGGCCTGACCGCCGGTGAGCACGCCGAGCGGATGGGGCAGACCGCCGTCGCGACCTTGCTCCGGAGGACCGCCGAGGCCGAGGACGTACGGCACCCGGCGGCCGAGAACGGGCTGCTCGCCGCCGCGACCGACGGCGACGCGGATGCGGCGGCGTTGATGCTGCGCAGCAAGGCGGACCTCGAGGCACGTGACGGCCACGACCGGACCGCGCTGCTGCTCGCGTCGACGTACGACCGGGTGCCCGTCGCCCGCCTGCTCGTGGCGCTCGGCGCCGACCCGGACGCCCTCGACGACCGGCACGACACCCCGTGGCTGGTGACCGGCGTGACCGGCAGCGTCGCGATGCTCGAGGCCTTGCTGCCCGCCGATCCCGACCTGACGATCCGCAACCGGTACGGCGGCGTCTCGGTGATCCCGGCCAGCGAACGCGGCCACGTCGACTACGTACGCCGGGTCGTGCAGACCGACATCGACGTCGACCACGTCAACGACCTCGGTTGGACGGCCCTGCTCGAGGCGGTGATCCTCGGCGACGGGTCGGCGCCGTACCAGCAGATCGTCCGCATCCTGCTCGACGCCGGGGCCGACCCCGCGATCGCCGACGGTGACGGGGTCACCGCCCTGGAGCACGCGCACAGCTCGGGACAGACCCAGGTGGCCAGGATCCTGGGCGCCGGTTAGCTCAGGACGTGCACAGGTCGGCCATCCGCTCGAGCACGGCTCGGCCGTCCTCCGGCGTACGTCGCCCCAGGCCGCACGCTGCGGCGATCGCCACCTCGCCGCCGAGGTGCCCCTCGATCAGCCCGCGGATGCTGCGCTGGTCGTCGATCGACTGCGACTCGTGTGCGAACCCGGCCGCGAAGCGCGTGCCGACCGGGACCACGAGGGTCCGCAGGGGCTCGTAGAACGAGGGGTCCGTCGTGGCCGGGTGGTCGGCTGCCGCGAACGGCGCATGGACCAGGTCCAGCGGACGATCGGCGGGCCAGCCCGCGACGATGGCGTTGGACAGCAGCACGAGGGGACTGACGTCGCTCATCGTGCCGAAGGCCTTGTTGTTCATGTCTCCCAGGCACAGGTGCACCGCGAAGCGCGTGCCCGGCGCCGAGCCGGTGGCCAGGCCGATCGTGGGGCGCGCCAGGACCTTCGCCAGAGCCGGGCGTACCTGCGGCGGCGCCTTCGCGAGCAGCACGAGCTCGGCCGGTACCTCGATCTGGAACAGGGTGTCCGACCCCGTGATCGCACCGACCTGCCGGATCTCGGTCAGCGTCGCCTCGGTGAACGCGCGGCGCTGTCGCAGCGCCCCGGCCGGCCCGAGCGTGAACATGGCCAGGTCGAAGTCGCCGGGGACGCCCTCCTGGAACACCAGGTCCGGCCGTCCGGCGGCGTCCGCCACCTCGCGGAAGACCGGGTAGCTCTCGGAGACCGCGGCGACGTGCCCGAAGTCGAGGTTCGCGCCGTACAGCGTGTGGCCGCGGCGGACCTGCAGGACCGGGATCTTGTCGTAGTCCGACCAGTCGCCGGTCTTCTTGACCTGGAGGTCGCGGTGGTCGCGCAAGGACTCGATGATCGAGATCACCCAGTTGCGGCGTTCGCCGGTCTCGCCGTCGGGGAGGCTGCGCAGCCGGGGCCCGAGGATCTCCAGCGCGGTCCGCATCGCCTCCGCCGGTGTGTCGCCCGGAAGACTGCCCACCAGATGTGCGTCCCGTTCCGCCATGGCGCCAACCTACGCCGACTCCCGGCGCCGGCCGGCTCAGCCCATCGACCCCGTGAGCCCCTGCTCGATCGTGACGAGCAGCTTCTCGAGCACGGCCTCGCGGTCGGCGGGCGGGAGCCCACGCAGCGGGCCGTCGAGCAGCAGCACCGACAGCCCGTGCACGGCGGCCCAGCAGGCCACGTCGGCGCCCTCCCTGCCCGCGGGGGAGAGGGCGTCGGCCTCGACCAGCTCGTCCAGGACCTGGCCGAGGAGCAGGTAGGGCCCGGCGTCCGCCATGGTCGACGGGTCGTCGGTCTCGATCGGGCAGAACGCGACGGTGAACAGGCCCGGCTCGCCCAGCGCGAACTCGACGTACGCCCGGCCGGTCGCACGCAGCCTGGCTCGCGCTCGCTGCGCCGGGTCGGTCTCCCGCACGCCGTCGAGGCGGCGCTGCATCGCCTGCTCGAGCTGGGCGGATGCCAGCGAGGCGATCTCGGCGAGCAGCTCGTCGCGGTCGGCGAAGTGCCGGTACGCCGCGTTGTGCGACACACCCGTACGTCGCGCCACCTCCCGCAGCACCACGCCGTCGGGCCCGCTCGCCCGCGCCAGCTCGGCCCCCGCGTCGACGAGCGCGGCACGGAGGTTGCCGTGGTGGTACGGCTTCGTGGCGGGCACGGAACCATCATAGCGATTGATGTTGACACTGGTTACATCAATGTGGACACTGTCTACATGCGCTCCAAGCTGCCTGTCCTGCTCACGGTCTGCGCGGCCGTGCTGGCCATCAACCTCGACACGACGATCGTCAACGTCGCGCTGCCGAGCATCTCCACCGACCTCGAGGCCGGCACCCGGTCCCTCCAGTGGATCGTCGACGGCTACAACCTCGCCTTCGCCGCCCTGGTGCTGGCGGCGGGCAGCCTGTCCGACCGCTTCGGGCGACGCCCGGCGCTGATCCTGGGCCTGGTGGCCTTCGCCGGCGCGAGCACGGTCGGCGCCCTCGTGGACTCGTCCGGCGCCCTGATCGCCGCCCGCGTCGCGATGGGCATGTCGGCGGCCGTGATCTTCCCGACCACGTTGTCGATCATCAGCAACACGTTCCGCGAGCGTCGCGAGCGCGCCGCCGCCCTCGGGCGTCTGGGGTGCGGTGGTCGGCATCGGGGTGGCCGCGGGCCCGGTCGTCGGCGGCCTGCTGCTCGAGCACTTCGCCTGGGGGAGCGTCTTCTGGGCGCTGGTCCCGCTGGCGCTGGTCACGGCCGCGGCGGCTTACGTGCTGGTCCCCGAGTCGCGCGACCCCGCCGTGCCCCCGCTCGACATGCCGGGGCTCGTCCTCTCGATCGCGATGCTCAGCGCGCTGGTCTACACGATCATCGAGGCGCCCGCGCACGGCTGGGCCTCGGCGCACACGATCGGCGGCTTCGCGCTCAGCGCCCTGCTCCTGCTGGTGTTCGTCTCGGTGGAGCGGCGGACGACCCACCCGATGCTGGACCTCAACCTGTTCCGCGACCGACGCTTCAGCGCCGCCAGCGGAGCCGTCACGGTCACGTTCTTCGCGCTGTTCGGCTTCATCTTCCTGATCACGCAGTACTTCCAGTTCGTGCGGGGGTACGGCACCCTCTCGACCGGTGCCCGGATCCTGCCGGTGGCCCTGAGCATCGCCGTGGCCTCGGTCGTGGGCGCGCTGCTCGCACCGCGGATCGGGACCAAGGTCGTGGTGACGTCGGGTCTGGTGTTGTTCGGGACGTCGTTCGTGTGGATCTCCACGGTCGCCGTCGACGCGTCCTACGCGACCACGATCGTGCCCCAGATGGTGATGATGGGCCTCGGCATGGGCTTCATCAGCACGCCGGCGACCGAGTCGATCCTCCAGGTGCTGCCGCCGTCGCGTGCCGGAGTCGGCTCGGCGGTCAACGATGCGACCCGCGAGCTCGGCGGCACCCTGGGTGTCGCCGTCGTCGGGTCGGTGTTCTCGAGCGTGTACGCCGCCCACCTCGCGGACGGCGCCTGGTCCCGGCTCCCGGGAGGTGCGCTCCGCGAGGCGCAGGACTCGGTCGGCGCAGCAACCTCGATGGCGGTCGGTCAGCCGCAGCTCGGCCAGGCGCTGCAGGACGCGTTCATGAGCGGCCTGCACACCTCGAGCCTGATGGTCGGCCTGCTGTGCCTGGTCGGTGCGGTCGTGGGAGCGTTCACGCTGCCCGGCCGGGTCGTCGAGCCTTCAGCGGAGGCGGCGGTCACCCCCGAACCGGTGGCCGCCGGGCGGTGAGGGCGACGGCAGCCAGCGGCCACAGCGACTCGGCCGCCGCGGCCACCCGCTCGACGAACCCGACGCGGTCGCCGCCGAGCTCGGTGCCGAACCACGCCAGCAGGGCCGACATCGCACCGGCAGCAACCCAGCCGGCACGTGGCGTCGGCAGTCCCGACGCGGCGGGCCAGATCGCCAGGAGGACGAAGCTCGTCGTCGCGACAGGGAAGTGGGCCTCCGACGGCTCGGCGAACACCGCGACCAGCCCGGTGGCGACACCGCCGAGGCCGAGCAGCACCCGCCCCAGTGGTGCGGACTCCTCGAGACCGTAGGCGGTCACCACGTGGCAGCCACCCACGACCGCCAGTGCGGCGGTCATCAGCCAGCGGTCGTCGGCGCCGTGGGCCGCCAGCGCGCTGATCGTGTCACTGGTGGCGTCGTACGCCTCCGGCTGACGGGTGGCCGCCAGCGTCCAGCCACCGATGAGGGCGATCGGAGCAGCGGTGGCCGAGACCCACGTGATCTTGCGCATGGACGGAGTATCGCCTGGCTGGCTCCTCAGGACGCCGGGGGAGCCCAGGAGGGGTCGCGTCCGATCAGCCCGAGCAGCCGCGTCTGGGCGTCCGCGTCGTCGGGCACCGCGACGCGAGGGCCGTACTGACCCGAGGCGGCCAGCACGTCCGCCATCGGCTCCATGCCGGCGAGCATGTCCGCGCACGAGTCGGCGTCCAGCCGGTCGTCGAGGCCGGCGCTCCGGGCGAGGTCCCAGGTGTGCATGAAGATGTCGTTGGTGTAGAAGCGGTCGACAGCCTCGGGCAGCGGTACCTGGCCGATGTGCCGGTTGTCGAGCACCTTCTCGGCCGTCGCGGGATCGTCCAGCAGCGCCTGCACGGCGTCGCTGTGCACCTGCCACGCCGCGACCGGATCCTCGTCGGCGTCCGGTCCGTGGGCCAGCGTGACACCCGCGCCGTGCTCCAGGAACGACGGGAACCACTCCACCAGGTGCCGCACCACGTCGCGGGTCTTCCACGCGGCGACCGGGGACGGCGCGTCCCAGTCCGTGACTGCGCGGACGCGTTCGGTGAATCCGGCGGCCACCTCGCGGTGCCGCTCGGCCGGGTCGACGGGCAGGGTCATGGGGGTCCTCTCAGAACAGTCGGGGCACGAACGTCTGCTCGTGCATCGGCGGCCGCACGTAGGCCATCTCCTTCATCACCGGCAGCTCGACCACGTCCGGCGCGACGTCGACGTAGGCGAACTCGCCCAGGAGGTGGTTGATGCAGTTGAGCCGCGCAGCTCTCTTGTCGTCGGAGGGTACGACGAACCAGGGTGCCTGCTTGATGTCGGTGTACTGGAAGGTGGTGTCCTTCGCCATCGAGTACTTCACGTACAGCTCGTGCTCGGCGAGGTCCATGTCGCTGAGCTTCCAGCGCTTCAGCGGCTCGGCGTTGCGCTCCTCGAAGCGCTTGCGCTGCTCCTCGAAGCTGACGGAGAACCAGTACTTGATCACCGTGATCCCGGACCGCACGAGCATCCGCTCGAACTCCGGACAGGACCGCAGGAACTCCTGGTGCTCCTCCTGCGTGCAGTAGTCCATCACCCACTCGACGTTCGAGCGGTTGTACCAGGACCGGTCGAACAGGACCATCTCGCCGGCGGCCGGCAGGTGCTCGACGTACCGCTGGAAGTACCACTGGGTGCGCTGCCGCTCGGTCGGTCTCGGCAGGGCGACCACCCGGACCGTACGGGGTGAGGTGCGTTCGGTGATCCGCTTGATCACCCCTCCCTTGCCGGCGGACCCGCGCCCTTCGAAGATCACCAGCACCTTCAGGCCCTGCGACTGGATCCAGTACTGCAGCAGCACCAGCTGCTCCTGGAGGCGTTCCATCTCCACGTCGTACGCCGCGGCCTTGAGCTTGCCCTTCTTCGTGTACGCCGAGGAGCTGCTGTCGCCCCTGATCAGGCCGACGTCGTCGGCGCCCTCCGGGGGCTGAGCGGTCATGCGGTCACCCTGCTCGTCGCCGGCGTCCCCTGTCGAGGGTCAGCGCCTGCGGTACCACCCGTCGAACGCCACCGTCCCCCACACCGCCTTCGAGCGAAGTCGACAGCGTGCGCGGCACCGGTCATGCCGGGAACGTAGGGGTCGCGACGGTCAGCGATCCACCGCCGGCATCGATCGTGACCCGACCGCAACCGGCCGCAACGCATCCGTGACCCGCTCGGAGCAGTACAGGCGGAACAGCAGGTACGCAGCGACGGCGCACAGCAGGTGCCAGGCGGCGTGGCCCTGGAGCCAGGAGGTGGGGTCGCACCACGGTCCCTGGGCGAGGTTCCAGATGGTGAAGGCCAGCGCCAGGGAGCCGACGGCACCGGCGCCCCACCGGAGGTCGGTGCGCGTGCCTTCGGCGCGTCGCCAGAGCACCACCTCCACGACGATCGCGGTGACCAGCAGGGCGCCGAAGGCGAGGTTGCCGGCGATGTGCACGACCGGGACCTCGGCGTCGATCGTGCCCACCAGCTCGCACGCGGCCACCATCAGCAGGAACACCTGGAAGAAGAACACCGCCCCCTGCCGCACCAGCCTCATCAGGGCGTACGCCGCCGCGAACGAGGCGATCAGGTACATGCTCAGCAGGTCGAGGTGACCTCCGAGCACCGAACCGGTCGCGTGCATCGCGGCGCTGGCGGGCCCCAGCAGCACGGTGACCACGGCGTACGCCGTGGGGAGGCCGCGCAGGCGTGGCAGCACGTCGCCGAGCAGGTCGGGTCGTCCCGCTCTCCACGCGACCGCGAGGCCGGCGACGACGAAGCCGAGGTTCGAGAGGCTGTTGGCGGGCTGGAACACGTGGTCGAGGTCGTGAGGTACCTCGCAGAACACGTCGCCGCGACCGACGTCGGCGCCCAGCCAGTCGCCGGCCACTGCCAGCACGAGCAGGCCGACCGAGACCACCGCCACCGCGCCGGTGACGGCGAGGGGGCGCAGGTCGCGGTCGGCCACCGTCAGCGCTTGATGACGGACGCGCTGAACTTGTAGGGCTGACCCTTGAAGCTGCGACCGTCGTCGATGGGCAGGCCCTGGCACGAGAAGGCGTACTTCTTGCCGCACTTGAACCGCGTCGAGGCGTTGACCAGCGAGATGTAGACGGCCTTCACCTTCTTGCGGCTGAACGGCACGATCACCTGGCCGTTGCCCTTGCCGTTGAGCTTGACGAAGATCTTGTCGAAGCCCTTGCGCTTGGCGACCAGGACGTACGCGGCGGGCATGCGGTAGGCCGCGGGTCCGTCCACCTTGACCTTGAGGGCCCACTTGTTGCCGCGCAGCGACGACGAGGACTTCACGCGCCAGCTGGCCGACGACATGTGCAGCAGGTGGGTGCCGTGCTTGCCGGTGCGGCGCTGGGCCTTGGTCAGCGTGTAGACGTCGTTCAGCTGGGTCGAGGGCCAGCTGGCGCCCTCGGGGTAGAACTTGGCGGGCAGCAGGTTGGCCGATACGAACCGGCTGTAGGTCTTGGTGAAGCCGCCCTTGGGCTTCAGCACGCTGCTGATCGCCTTCGTGGAGTAGAGGTCCGGGGCACCGCGGAAGGCGGCCGCCTTGTTCCAGATCGACTTGACCACGCCGACGCCGTAGGCCTTGCTGAGGAACTCGAAGAACGGCCAGTTGCCGTACTGCTGGCTGCCCGTGGCGTTGAAGAAGTCGAGGGGGTAGGTCGGGTCGAAGACCTGGCCGGCCTTCAGGTACTGACGGTTGTCGTTGACCTCGTCGAAGACGTGCTCCTCCATCCACGTGGCGGTGGCCTCGAGCAGCCAGACGTCCTCGCCGAAGTCGTAGCCGAACTGGATGGCGTGGAAGAACTCGTGCGCGGCGGTCACCTTCGCGCTGTCCATCGGGGCGAGCGGGAACTCGACGAAGTCGTTGTCCAGGACGCAGTAGCCGGACGCCAACCACTGGTAGCCGGGCTTGCGGCGCTCGGGGGCGCAGTAGCCGTAGAGGCCCGCGTCGCCGATCTGGGCGAGGTACACGTCGAACTTGCCGTTGCCACCGCGGTTCCCGTCGGAGACCGGCGGGCGGTAGCCGTACTTCTTGACTTCCTTCTTCCACACCTTGTTCATCAGCGAGAGCATCTGGTTGACCCAGGTCTGGCTCGTGGGCGCGTCCTCGGTCGTGGTGACCCAGTGCATGCAGAAGTTGCCCTTGCACTTCTTCTCCGACGGCACGAGGTAGCCGTCGTTGTAGGGGTCGCTCGCGCCGTCGGTGGGCCGCGCGAGGATGCCGTGGGCGACCTTGCGGTCGGCCGGGGACAGGTCGTCGAGCGAGGCGAACAGGTCGCGCATCACGGTCGTGGCGTCGGCGTTCTTGCCGGACCTCGGTCCGGACCCGCCGTTGCGACCATCACCGGACTTGGTGCCGCCGAACAGCGCCTTCGCCCGGGCCAGTGCGGCGGTCGCGCGCTCGCTGTCGGTGGTCGCGGCGGTGCGAGCCAGCGAGGCGTCCGGTGCGGTCGCCCGAGCCTTCCCCTCGTCGGCCGCGGACACCACGGCCGGGGCCAAGGTGAGGGCCAGGCTCAGGGCCACCAGGGTGGCGGCGAGCGAACGGCGCATGTGTCGTGTCTCCTGATCGAGGGGCGGGGGGCCGAGGGAGTGGAGGCGCGCGACCATGTCGGGCCAGGGCTCAGCCTAGTCGGGTAGATGTAACCAGGGGCCCAAAGGTTCGGGCCGGTCCGGGACGGGTTCAGTCGCCGGACGAGATCTTCTCGATGAGCGCGGTCGTGGAGATCGCCGGGGTACGAGGGAGGTACACGACCTCGCACACGTCCTCGAACTCGTCGAAGCGGCCCTTCCAGTCGTCTCCCATGACCAGCACGTCGGCGGCGTACTCCTCGATGTAGTGCCGCTTGAGCTCGAGGCTCTCCTCCACGAAGACCTCGTCCACCGGCTTGAGGGCGGCCACGATCGCGAGCCGCTCGGCCTGCGAGAACACCGGCTCGCGGCCCTTCTTGCTCAGGTTGAGGGCGTCGGCCGACACCCCGACGACGAGGCGGTCTCCGAGCGCGGCAGCCCGCTCGATCACGCGCAGGTGACCGACGTGGAAGACGTCGAACGTCCCGAAGGTGATGACGGTGCGGGACCCGGCCTCGGACATGCCGCGATTCTGGCAGCCCTCCAGCCGTCGGGGAGAATCGCATCGTGTCCCTCCAAACCGACGTGATCTCGATGATCACGCCCGACCCCGCCGCCGACGACGTCCGCCGGCGCGGCCTGCGCCAGATGCGGACCATCGCGGTGGGCCTCCTGCTGCTGGCGGCGGTCGTGTACGTCCTCACGCTCGGCCAGCACGGCTGGCTCGGGTTCGTGAACGCCGGTGCCGAAGCCTCGATGGTCGGTGCCATGGCCGACTGGTTCGCGGTGACGGCCCTGTTCAAGCACCCGCTGGGTCTGCCGATCCCGCACACGGCGCTGATCCCGAAGCGCAAGGACGACCTGGGCCGCGGGCTCCAGGAGTTCGTGGGGGAGAACTTCCTCCAGGAGGGCATCATCCGCGAGCGGGTCGCTGCCGCGACGGTCTCGCTGCGGGTCGGCCAGTGGCTGACCAACCCGGCCAACGCGCGCCGGGTGGTCGACGAGGGAGCCGAGCTCGTCTCCCTCGCGCTCGGCAAGGTCACCGACGAGCACGTGGCCGGGTTCGTCCAGGACGCGCTGGTGCCGCGGTTCCGCGAGGAGCCGATCTCACCCCTGTTGGGCACGCTGCTGGACGAGGTGGTCCGAGACGACCTCCACCGCCCGCTGGTCGACCTGGTCGTCGACGAGATCGGGTCGTGGCTGGTGGAGAACCCCGACACCTTCGCCGAGGTCCTCGAGGAGCGGGCGCCGTGGTGGGCGCCACCGCGGCTCAACGACGCCGTGACCCGCCGGGCGCACCGCCATCTCGTCGACTGGCTGGTCGACATCCGCCACGACCCGCACCACCAGGCCCGCGAGGCCCTCGACTCGATGCTCCGGCAGCTCGCCCACGACCTCCTCCACGACCCCGACACCCAGGCCCGGACCGAGAAGCTCAAGAACCGGCTGCTCGAGCACCCGCAGGTGCTCACCTCGAGCGTCGACCTGTGGAACGCCCTGCGCCGCGCGCTCCAGACCTCGCTGAACGACCCGACCGGCGCGGTCCGCAGCCGAGCCCTGGTGGAGCTGTCGGCCTTCGCCCAGCGCCTCGTCGACGACGCCGACCTCCGCAGGCGGCTGGACCTGACGGCCGCCGACGCCGTGGTCTTCGTCGTGGACCGCTACGGCGCCGAGCTGACGGCCGTGATCACCCACACCATCGAGCGCTGGGACGGCAAGGAGGCCGCCCGCCGCATCGAGCTCCACGTCGGCCGTGACCTGCAGTTCATCCGCATCAACGGCACGATCGTCGGCGGGCTCGTCGGCGTGCTCATCCACGCCTTCTCCGTCGCCCTCTGATCCGTCCACGGGGCCGAGTCGGCACGTCTGCAGGTGAAAACCCGGCCGAGTCGGCTCGTGTGCAGGTGGAAACCCGGCCGAGTCGGCTCGTGTGCAGGTGAAAACCTGGCCGAGTCGGCTTCGTGTTGCAGGTGGTGCCGTGGCCGCAGATACGCCGACTCGCGCGTTCCCGGGCCTGCAGATACGCCGACTCGCGCGTTCCCGGGCCTGCAGATACGCCGACTCGCGCGTTCCCGGGCCTGCAGATACGCCGACTCGGCGGTCGTTCAGCTTGCGGCGATGACCTTGACGGAGCGGTGCGCCACGGCGACGACGTCGCCGTCGACGAGCTGACGGCCGCGACGGGTCTCCACCACGTCGTTGACACGCACCATCCCGCCCGCGAGGAGCGGCTTGGCCGCACTCCCGGACTCGACGAGGTCGGCCAGCTTGAGGAACTGGCCGAGCTTGATGGTCTCGTCGCTGATGCGGACGTCGGTCGTCAGCGGGCTCTCGGTCACCCGCTGATCATCCCAGCCTGAGCCGCTGCCCAGAAATCGAGCGCGAAATCCCGCCGGGACGGCTCAGCTCACGTCGAGCAGGTCGACCACGAAGATCAGCGTCTCGCCGGGCTTGATCACGCCGCCCGCGCCGCGGTCGCCGTACCCGAGGTGGGGCGGGATCACGAGCTGACGGCGACCGCCGACCTTCATGCCCTCGACACCCTGGTCCCAGCCCTGGATGACCTGGCCGACCCCGATCCGGAACTGCAGCGGGGTGCCGCGGTTGTACGACGCGTCGAACTCCTCGCCGGTCGAGTGCGCGACCCCGACGTAGTGGACCGACACGGTGGAGCCGGACGTCGCCTCGGCGCCGTCACCCTCCGTCACGTCGGTGATGACCAGGTCGGCCGGCGGCTCGGCGCCGGGGAACTCGATCTCAGGCTTCTCCATGAGACCTTGTCTACCAGGCGTGGATCAGCTCTGGTGGAGGTAGGTGTCGAGCTGGTCGCGCTCGAACTGGAGCTGGTCCATGGCCGCCTTGACGACGTCGCCGATCGAGATGATGCCGGTGAGCCGGCCGTCCTTGACCACGGGCACGTGCCGGATCCGGCGCTCGGTCATCAGGGCCCGCATCTCGTCCAGGCTGGTGTCGGGCGCGGCGGTGGCGACCTCCACGGTCATGATCGCGGACACGGCGCCGTCGAGGATGTCGTCGGAGTCGAGCAGGTGCCGGACGACGTCGCGCTCGCTCACGATGCCGTCGACGGCGGCGCCGTCGGTGCTGACGATCAACGCGCCGACGTTGTGCTGACCGAGCAGCCGGATCATGTCTCGTACGGTGGCGTCCGGCGCGATGGTGATGACGTCCTTGCTGGACTTGGTGCCGATGACGTCGCTGATCCGCATCGAGGGGCCCTCCTCAGGACAGGGGTAGGCGCTCCAGCGTAGAGCCGCGGCGGCTCGTCGGTCGAGGGTCGCTCACTCGGGGCGGCGGGACCGGAGGTCGCTGACCGAGCCCGGGCCGAGCGGCGGGAACTCCGGGTCGTCGTGTCCGTCGGGGAGCGAGCCGAGGAAGGCGAGCACCGCCTCGTGGAGGTGGCCGTTGGTGGCGAGCGCGTTCCCGCCGTGCGGGCCGTCGGTGCCGTCGAGCGAGGAGAACCGGCCGCCGGCCTCCCGGACGATCACGTCGAGCGCGGCCATGTCGTAGACCTGGAGCTCCGGCTCGGTCGCGATGTCCACGGCGCCCTCGGCGAGGAGCATGTACGACCAGAAGTCGCTGTAGGCGCGGCTGCGCCAGCAGCGGCGCATCAGCGAGAGGAAGTCACCGAGCCGTTCACGTTCCTCCCAGCCGTGCAGGGAGGAGTAGGACAGCGAGGCGTCCTCGAGGCGGCGTACGTCGGACACGGTGCAGCGCGTCGCCTTGAGCAGGGAGCGGCCGGTCCACGCGCCGGCGCCCTTCGACGCCCACCAGCGACGCTGCAGGGCGGGGGCCGACACCACGCCGAGCACCACCTCCTCGTCGACCACCAGGGAGATGAGGGTGGCCCAGACGGGCACCCCGCGGACGAAGTTCTTGGTGCCGTCGATCGGGTCGATCACCCACTGCCGCTGGCTGTGCCCGGTCGACCCCTGCTCCTCGCCGAGGACCGCGTCGCGGGAGCGGACCCGCGAGAGGGTCCGGCGGATCGCCTCCTCCACGGCCTGGTCGGCGTCGGTGACCGGCGTCAGGTCGGGCTTGCTCATCACGTGCAGGTCCAGGGCCTTGAAACGGTTCTGGGTGATGGAGTCGGCGTCGTCGGCGAGCACGTGGGCCAGGCGCAGGTCGTCGGTGAAGTCGACAGACCCCGATCCGGGGCCGGAGATCGGCATGAGACACACACTATGGGGGACCGAACCGAACTCCCCGTCCATCCGTACGATGAGGCGTGACTGTCTCCGCGGGCCTGCCCCTCATCTCGGCAATGGAATGGTCGATCGCCGGCCTACCGCTGCACCCCTTGGTCGTGCACGCCGCGGTGGTGTTCACGCCGCTGGCGGCGTTGGCAGCGCTCGCGTACGTCTTCCTCGGGCGTTACCGCGACCTCCTGAGGTGGCCGACCCTCGTGCTCGCCGTCGTCGCCGTGCTCTCGGTCTGGGCGGCGTACTTCACCGGCGTCAACTTCTTCAACAGCGACCACTTCGCCAACTTCTCGGGCGAGGCGCTGGACAACATCAAGACCCACGAGACATACGCCAAGACGCTGCGCTGGATCGCCACGGCGTTCGGCATCGTGACGGTCGCGGCGACGTACTTCTACCACGACCGCACCGGCACCATCCGCACCGTTCTCGGGGCCCTGATCGCGATCAGCGCGGTGGCCACGTTGGTGTGGGTCGCCCTCACCGGCGACGCCGGCGCCCGCGCCGTCTGGAGCTAGGACACCGGCGCGTACCCCGCCGGTTCGCTGACCAGGAACCCGCGACCTCCGGTCAGCTCGGGGAGGGCGTGCTCCACGCCGTACACGGCCGCCGTCGGCATCGTGCCCGTGACCGTGCACCGGCCGGCGGCGAAGTCGGGCAGGCCCGGTGTCGCGCCCGCAGCGGTCAGCACGTGCAGCACCGCGGTGAGCGACTCCTCGGGCAGCTCGACCTCGAACGCGGTCACGGGAGCGCACGGTCTGGTCCCGGCCACCTGCAGGGCGTCGCGCAGCGCGCGCTCGGTCAGGTCGCGGAAGCAGCCGGCGGGAGGGGTCGGGGCCGAGAACCGCGCGTCGGTCAGCGTGACGACCCAGTCCGCCACCCGCCAGCCGAGCAGACCGGTGGTGAGCACCCGCGGCACCGTCTCCTCGATCGCGCGGTGGAAGGAAGGCAGCAGGTACCCCCGCTCGGTGCCCATCACGTACGTGGGCCCGGCCTCCGCCCGCCCCGGCTCGATGCGGACGGCGACGCTGGCGTTGCTCTGCCGCGCTGCTCCCTCGCCGCGGCCCGCGACCCGCTCGACGTACACCGCGCGGGTCTCGGCGACCTCGGCCTCGATGCCGAACTCGTCGGCCAGCCGCGCGGTGAGCACCTCGCGCTGCACCTCGCCGTACAGGCTGACCGTCAGCTCGTGGTCGGGCCCGTCCAGGCGGGCGGCGATGAGCGGGTCCTGGGCACTGAGCCGCCGCACGGCGTCGTACAGCCGAGCCCGGTCGGCCGCGTCGCGAGCGACGACTACAGACTCGAGACCGGGCGGCGGGAACTGCCGGACGCCGTACCCCGCGTCCCAGCGGCCGAGCTGGTCCCCGATCTCCGCGTCCGGGAGCCCGGTCACCCGCGCGATGTCGCCCGCGACCGCCGGGGCGTCGGTCGTGGTGGCGCCGGCCGCGAAGGTCTCCACCCGCTGTGCGCGGGTGCTGACCGCCACGACGGCGCCGCCAGGGTCGCGGTGGTGGCGGTCGACGTCGTCGCGCGAGGCGAGCCGTCCGGAACGGACCCGGACGAACGCCTCCGGGTGACCGGTCGCGTCGGTCTGGATCTTGAACACCGTGGCGTGCAGGGGTTCGTCGGCCGAGCCGCCGGCAGGCGGCAAGTACGCGGGGAGGGCGCCGAGCAGGTCACCGACCCCGGCCCCCGTCAGGGCGGCCCCGAAGAAGACCGGGTGCGCCCGGCCCGTGGCCGTGGCCCGGCTGAGGGCGGCGAGCAGGTCGCTCTCGGTCGGCGGTCGCGGCCCTTCGGCGTACGAGCGCAGGACGTCGTCGTCGAAGACCGACAGTCGGTCGGCCAGCTCCTCGACGAGGTCCGGGCCTCTGCGCGACGTCACGGCCGCGGACCTCGAGCCGAGGTCGATCGGGTCGTTGAGGGCGATCGCGTCCCCGGCCATCGCCTCACGCAGCGCGGCCAGGGTGCCCTCGGCGGAGGCACCGCTCCGGTCGATCTTGTTGGCGAACACCAGGAACGGGATGCCCAGCCGCTCCATGATCCTGATCAGTGCCCGGGTCTGGGCCTGGACGCCCTCCACGGACGAGACGACGAGGACCGCACCATCGAGCACGCCCAGGGCGCGCTCGACCTCGGCCACGAAGTCGGCGTGCCCGGGAGTGTCGATGAGGTTGACCTTGAGGTCGCCCACGGTGAAGGTGACGACGGCCGAGCGGATGGTGATGCCGCGGCGACGTTCGATGGCGTCGGCGTCGGTCACGGTGTCGCCGTGGTCGACGCGGCCGAGGTGGGCGCTGACGCCGGTCTCGTAGAGGAGGCGCTCGGTCAGCGTGGTCTTGCCGGCGTCGACGTGCGCGACGATGCCGAGGTTGAGCCGGGGTTGGTGCAGGTGCACAGCGTGACCGCCTGGGAGGTGTCGAGGGAGGCAAGGGCACGCTGGGTCCTCATCTCGAGCCTCCTTCCCGCGGTCGTGGTTGCCGCCACCGTCGCACGACGGGGGAGCCGTGCGCGACTGAATATCAGTAGACCGGCAAGGACCGGGCCGCCAGCAGCCGCCGGAACGACTCGACGCGCACGGGGTCGGCGTCGCCGCGCTCGACGGCCTCGTCGAGCCCGCACTCGGGCTCGTCGGCGCCGTGGGTGCAGCCGCGCGGGCAGTCCTCGGTCATCTCGTCGAGGTCGGGGAACGCCTCGATGAGGTGCTCCGGCTGGACGTGCGCGAGGCCGAACGACCGGATGCCCGGGGTGTCGATGATCCAGCCGCCGGCGCCCTCGGGACCGCCGGGCAGGGGCAGCATGATCGCGGACGTCGAGGTGTGCCGGCCCCGGCCCGTCACGGCGTTCACGTGGCCGATCTCGCGGTCGGCGTCGGGCACGAGCGCGTTGACGAGGGTCGACTTGCCCACTCCGCTGTGACCGAGGAGCACGCTGGTGCGGCCATCCAGCCGGTCGCGCAGCTCCGACAGGTCGCCGCCCTTGTGGGTGACCACCCACGGCACCCCGAGGGGTCGGTAGGTCACCAGCATCGTCTCGGGGTCGGCCAGGTCCGACTTGGTGAGGCACAGCAGGGGCTTCATCCCGGCGACGTACGCCGCCACCAGCGCGCGGTCGATCAACCCGGTGCGCGGCTCGGGATCGGCGAGTGCGCAGACGATGACGAGCTGGTCGGCGTTCGCCACCAGGACTCGCTCGACCGCATCGTCGTCGTCCGCGCTGCGACGCAGGACCGTGCTGCGGTCGGCGACCTCGACGATGCGGGCCAGGCTCCCGTCGTCGCCCGACACGTCCCCGACGACACGCACCCGGTCGCCGACGACCACGGCCTTGCGGCCGAGTGGTCGCGCCTTCATCGCGGTGACTGCGTGCCCCTCGACGAGCAGCCCGAACCGACCCCGGTCGACCGCGAGGACCAGCCCGTCCCGGGCGTCGTCGTACGTCGGCCGCTCCTTGGTCCGCGGCCGGGTGCGGCGACGTGGGCGGTCGTAGTGCTCCTGGTCCTCCTCGCCGTAGCGTCGTTGGCCTGGGGTCATGGCGTCACAGCAGCCGCTCCCACGCGTCGGCGAAGCCGGGGTAGGTCTTGGCCGTGGTGGCGACGTCCTCGACGAGGACGTCGCCGACGGCCGAGCCGACCACGACGCCGGCGTGGGCCATCCGGTGGTCTGCGTAGGTGTGGAACAAGCCGCCGTGCAGGGCAGCAGGCCGGAAGGTGAGCCCGTCGTCGGTCTCGGCCACGTCGGCGCCGAGGCCGCCGAGCTCGCGGGCCAGGGCAGCGAGCCGGTCGGTCTCGTGGCCGCGGATGTGCGCGATCCCGCGCAGCACCGAGGGCGACTCGGCCAGCGCGCACAGCGCGGCCACCACCGGGGTCAGCTCCCCGACGTCGTGGAGGTCGGCGTCGATCCCGGCCAGGTGCGGGGGACCGGTCACGGTCAGGCCGTCGTCGTCCAGGGCCACCTCGCAGCCCATCCGGGCGAGCAGGTCGCGGAGGGCGTCGCCGGGCTGGGTCGTCTCTCGCGGCCAGCCGAGCACGGTCACCGAACCGCCGGTGGTCGCGGCCAGCGCCAGGAAGGGCGCGGCGTTGGAGAGGTCGGGCTCGACGAGGGTGTCCAGCGCGGTGACCGCCCCGGGGGCGACCTGCCAGCGGTTGGGCTCGGCGTCGTCGACCTCCACGCCGTGGCGGCGCAGCAGCGAGACGGTCATCTCGATGTGCGGCATCGACGGCACGGGCTTGCCGTCGTGGAGGACGTCGACGCCCTTGTCGTACCTCGCGCCCGCCAGGAGGAGGGCCGAGACGAACTGCGAGGACGCCGACGCGTCGATCACGACCTGCCCGCCCGGCACCGCGCCACCACCGCGCACGGTGAACGGCAGGGCTCCACGGCCGTCGTCGTCGACCGTCACGCCGAGGCCGCGGAGGGCCGTGAGCACCTCACCGACCGGGCGGGAGCGCATGTGCGGGTCGCCGTCGAAGGCGACCGACCCGCTCGACAGGGCGGCGACCGGCGGCACGAACCGCAGCACCGTCCCGGCCAGCCCGCAGTCCACGACCGCGTCGCGGTCGAACACGCCCGGCGTCACCGCCCAGTCGTCACCCGTCGTGTCCACCCGGGCGCCCAGGGACGACAGCGCGACCGCCATCAGTGACGTGTCCCGCGACCGCAGGGCGCCACGTACGACACTCGGGCCGTCGGCGATCGCGGCCAGCACCAGGGCGCGGTTCGTGAGGGACTTGCTGCCGGGCAGCGACACCGTCGCGTCGACCGGACCGCGGGCTCGCGGCGCCGGCCACGGGTCCACGTAGGTCGTCACGCGGCGCAGCCTAGTGCCGCTAGGAGCGAGGGCGTTCCTTCTCCGTGTCGTAGATCGGCAGCACGTCGACCGTTGCCGAGACGGTGGCGTCGCCGACGGCCACGTCCAGCATGTTTCCCACGTCCGCCTGGGCGCTGGCGACCATGGCAAGGCCGATCTTGCCGAACCTCGGGCTGTCGGTCGGGCTGGTGAGGACCCCGACCTCCAGGCCGTCGTGGGTGACGGCGGCGCCGTACTCGGGGAGCTCGTCGGCCTCGTAGCGCAACGTGACGAAGCGGTGCGGCGGGTCCGCTGCCACGGGGCGCAGCGCGTCCTCGCCGAGGAAGCCGAGCCCCCGGTCGAGCCGCACGCACTTGTCGAGGCCGACGTCGAATGGCGTGCGCTCGTGCGGCGAGTAGTCGTACTCGGTGACGATCAGCCCGGCCTCCACCCGGGCGACCTCGATCGCGTCGGTACCGAACGGCGTGACGCCCGCGCCGACGATCGCGTTCCAGAGCGTCTCGGCGTCCGCGGGGTCCTGCAGGAACAGCTCGTACCCGAGCTCGCCGCCGTACCCGGTCCGCGACAGGTGCACGGCCACGCCGGCGACCTCGACCGGCCGCGGGACGAACCGGAAGTACCTCAGCGAGCCGATGTCCTCGTCGGTGAGCTTCTGGACGACCTCGCGCGAGCGCGGACCCACCACGCCGAGGTGCGGCATCGACGGGGTGATCCACTCGAACTGCGCGTCGAGCCCCGCCACCGCCCCCCCGAAGTACTCCTCGTGGTCCCGGCCGTTGGTCATCACCCAGCACTGGTCGTCCTGGCCCTGCCTGCCGGTGTTGAACACGGTCCCGTCGTCGACCATCAGCCCGTCAGGATCGAGGAACGCGCCGTAGCGCACCTGCCCGACCTCGAGCCCGAGCGCGTCGTTGCTGAACACCCGCTGGGCGGCCCTCAGCGCATCCGGCCCGCGGAACTCCCACTTGTTCAGCGGCGAGACGTCCCACACGGCCACGTCGTCGCGGATCGCGGCGTACTCCTTCGCGACGTCGCCGAACCCCTCGAGCCACATCCACCCGCCGTCCTCGACGTGCGAACCACCCTGTGCGGAGATCACCTCGTGGAACGCGGTCGTGGTCGCTTCGTTCTCGCTCATGGGGCCTCCGGGTCGACGGACTCGCATCCTCCCACGGGCTTGACTGAACGTTCAAGCAGCAGGGTGGATGAGCGTCCGCTGGCGAACAGTTCCGACCCTGCCCGTCTGCCATCAGTCCTGCGGCTGGGTGAAGAACCCATCGGGGTCGTAGGTGCTCCGGGCCTTCGCCAGCCTGGACGCGTTGTCGCCGAAGTACGCCGCCCGGTAGTCGGTGATGCTCGCGTCGGCGTAGTTGACGTAGGCGTGGTTGTCCCAGTGCGGCAGCATCGCCGCGCGGAACCCGCGGACGTAGGCGTCGGCGGCCGTCGGGGTGCCGGGTGGGAAGGTCGCGGTGTACTGCACGGTGGCGAGCGCGGCGCGGTGCACGAACGCCGTGTCGGCCGGGTCGACGTCGCGGACCTTCCCGCCCAGGGCGTCGATGGAGATCCCCGCCTCGAGGAGACCGGAGGACTGGCCAGACGGTTGGGCGGCCTGGACCTGCGAGAGCAGGTCGTCCACCCCGGCCGGGGTCAGGGGCTGGTAGGCGACGTGCGAGGTGGCCCCGAAGGACTGGCGGGTGAGCGACCCGCCGGGTCCGGTGTTGCACTGGTCGACCGGGATCGACGCGCAGCCCGCGTAGGAGAGCATGGCGTCGCGGTAGCTGCGGCTGGCACGCGTGTTCGTCGACGGCGTCGGCACGTGGTCCAGCAACCCGGCCAGCTGGCGGTCGAAGGCCCCAGCGGCCCCGGTCCACGTGCCGGAGAGCAGCAGGATCGGTCCGTCGGCGTGCTGCTGCCCGCCGAGCGCCTTGAGCGTCGACCAGAGCTCGGGGTCGGCGTCGGGCGCCCAGTCCTGCCAGGCCTCGATCACCTGCGCCGCGGCCGAGATCGGCCACTGCAGGTACACCGTCTGGAGCGTGGGTGGGGTCGAGGTCTCGAAGTCGAACGACGTGACGATGCCGAGGTGCCCGCCGCCCCCGCCGCGCAGCGCCCAGAACAGGTCGGGCTCCTCCTGTGCGCTCGCCGTGCGGACGGATCCGTCGGCCGTGACCACCTGCATCGAGGTGACCGCGTCGCAGGTCAGCCCCATCGCGCGGGTCAGCACGCCGACCCCGCCACCGAGCGTCAGCCCGGCGACGCCGACGGTGGCGCACGACCCTCCGGCGATCGCCCGTCCCTGGTCGCTCAGGGCGGCGTACACCGGTGCCAGGGCCGCGCCGGCGCCGATCGTGGCGGTGGTGCCGGTCGTCGTGACGCCGTTCATCGGCCGGCAGTCGATCACCAACGCCGGGGGAGTGCCGCCGCCCGACCAGCCCGGGTAGCTGTGGCCACCCGACCGCACCGCGACCGGGATGGCGTGGTCCTGCGCGAACGCCAACCCGGCCGCGACGTCCTGGGCCGACTTCACGGACAGGACGGCGAGTGGCCGCTGCCCGTCGTACCGGGGGTCCTCGAGCAGCCGCACCTGGTCGTACGTCGGGTCGGACGGGAGCACGAGCGTGCCTCGTACGGACTTGCCCAGCTGCTGCCAGTCGGCCTTCGTCGGTGCGGTCGCCGGCGTGGACGTGGCCGTGGCGGAGGGGGTGCCCGTCCCGCTGGCAGTGGCACCGGCCGAGGTCGGCGTCGGCGGTGCGGAGTCCTGAGACGAGCAGGCCGCCAGCCCACCGAGCGCGCCGACCACGACGGCGCGTCTGCTGAGCCTGTGAGGCACCGACGTCACGGACCCCACGCTAGGGGGAGGCGCCGGTGCCTCGGCTCAGGTCAGCTGGGCGCGGGCGAGCTTGGCCTCGCGGCGCGCGTTCCTGGCCAGCCCCTTGGCCTCGCGGCGTACGTCGGCCGCGGCACGGCGGGCGCGCCAGGCGACGCCCGGCTTGCCCTCGGTGTCCACTGCGGCCAGCATCAGCCCGCCCATCATCGAGGCGTTCTTGAAGAACTGCACGCGCTGGGCCTTCTTCTGGCCCGGCTCGGTCTCCTCCCAGAACCGGTGGCCGGCCGCCGTGGTGGGCACCAGCGTCGCTGCCAGAACCGCGCTGGAGAGGCGCGGCATCCGGCCAGTCGCAAGGGCGAGGCCTGCGGCGACCTGCACGGCCCCGTTGATCCGGACCAGTGTGGTCGGGTCGTCCGAGAGCTGGGGCACGAGCTTCTGCAGCAGTGGGACCAGCCGGTCGGTGACCGGCTCCGCGGCACCGGCCTTGGCGGAAGCGGTGCGCAGGGAGTCGATGCCTCCGACGACGAACATCGAGGCGAGCAGGGGGCGGGCGGCGAGCCGGACGAGCGTCATGCCTTCCTTCCTACACCACCGTGCGGCCGCCGGTCGTCGCCCGCCGGGGTGGGTCGGTGGTCGCGGCTAACCTGGCCGGCATGTGCGGTCGCTATGCCTCCAGCCGCCGGCCCGAGGACCTCATCGAGGAGTTCGAGGTCGTCGACAACCGGGTGCCCACGGCCCTCCAGGCCGACTTCAACGTCGCGCCGACCAAGGAGGTGTACGCCGTCGTCGAGCGGCCGCCCTCCAAGGAGGAGGGCGAGCAGGGTGCGCCTGCCGAGCGCCAGCTGCGCGCGCTGACGTGGGGGTTGATCCCGTCGTGGGCCAAGGACCCCAAGATCGGCAACCGGATGATCAACGCGCGGATGGAGACGGTGGCCGAGAAGCCTGCCTACCGCCGGGCGTTCTCGTCGCGACGCTGCCTGCTGCCCGCCGACGGCTACTACGAGTGGTACCCCACCCAGCAGCTCGGCAAGTCGGGCAAGCCGCTCAAGCAGCCGTTCTTCATCCGGCCCAAGGACCACGGCGTGCTGGCGATGGCCGGCCTCTACGAGATCTGGCGCGACCCCGACAAGGCCGAGGACGACCCCGACCGGTTCCGCTGGACCTGCACCGTCATCACCACCGACGCCGAGGACGACGTGGGTCACATCCACGACCGGATGCCGCTGATGGTCGAGAAGGACCGCTGGTCGAGCTGGCTCGACCCGACGACCAAGGACAAGGACGCGCTGCTGGGCCTGCTGGTGCCCGCTTCGCCCGGTGCGCTCGAGGCGTACCCCGTCTCCACCGCCGTCAGCAACGTCCGCAACAACGGGCCGGAGCTGATGGAGCCGTTGCCGCTGGAGGACGTTCCGGCGCTGGCCTGACAGACTCCCCGCATGCCCAGTGAGCAGCGCGTGAGCACTCCGCACGGCGACGGCCGCCTGGTCACCTACCGCGCGCGCCGCCCGGTCGCCACCATGCTGCTCAGCCACGGAGCGGGCAAGGGCATCGACACCCGCGACCTGGAGGCCCTCGCCGACGCGCTGCCCCGGCAGGGCATCAGCGTGCTGCTGTTCGAGCAGCCGTGGCGGGTGGCCGGGGGCAAGGTCGCCAGCCCGCCGCCGACGCTCGACATCGGCTTCGCCGCCGCTCGGCGCACCCTGCGCACCCGCACGCCGCTCGTGGTCGGCGGCCGGTCTGCGGGGGCCCGCTCGGCCGCGCGGACCGCGACGGCGCTCGGCGCCGCCGGCTGCCTGGCGCTGGCCTTCCCGCTGCACCCGCCCGGCCGGCCCGAGAAGTCGCGGCTCGAGGAGCTGGTCGGCGCCGGGGTGCCGACGCTCGTCGTGCAGGGTGAGAACGACGCGTTCGGGCGGCCCGACGAGTTCCCGGCGGACGTCGACCTGGCCGTCGTACCCGCGGCGGACCACGGCTTCGCGACGGGGAAGCGCAGCGGCGTCAGCGAGGACGACGCGATGGCGGTCGTCGTGGAGGCGGCCCTCGAGTGGATCGTCCGCGAGGTCAGCGGAAATGCGTGAGCTGGGGACTGGCGGGAATCCCTGACCGCGGCCTGATGTTCCATGTCACGTGCTCGCCGTGATGGAACGCCCCGCCTCCGCAGTAGATTGGGAGGCGATGACTGACACCCCAGAAGAGACCCTCGAGGTCGTGGACCCCGCCGAGATCGACGTGGCGACGGAGTCCGAGGCCGATCGCACCGCGCGCTTCGAGCGCGACGCGCTGCCGTTCCTCGACCAGCTGTACTCCGCCGCGATGCGGATGACCCGCAACCCCGCCGACGCCGAGGACCTGGTCCAGGAGACGTTCGCGAAGGCCTACGGCTCGTTCCAGCAGTTCCGGCCCGGCACCAACCTCAAGGCCTGGCTCTACCGCATCCTGACCAACACCTTCATCAACACCTACCGCAAGAAGCAGCGCCAGCCGCAGCAGTCGATGTCCGAGGACGTCGAGGACTGGCAGCTGGCGCGGGCCGAGTCGCACTCGTCGGCCGGCCTCAAGTCCGCGGAGATGGAGGCGCTCGAGCACCTGCCCGACTCCCAGGTGAAGGACGCCCTGCAGCGCCTCCCCGAGGAGTTCCGCCTCGCCGTCTACCTCGCCGACGTGGAGGGCTTTGCCTACAAGGAGATCGCGGAGATCATGGAGACGCCGATCGGCACCGTGATGTCCCGGCTCCACCGCGGTCGCCGTCAGCTTCGCGAGATGCTGTCCGACTACGCGCGCAGCAACGACCTGATCCGGGTCGGCCAGGAGGGAGACTCATGACGCTCGACAACCACGAGTCGTGTGCCGACTTCCTCGACCGCATCGTCTACCTGCTCGACAACGAGCTCGACGCCGCCGAGGTCGCGGTGGTCAAGGTCCACCTCGACGAGTGCGCCCCCTGCTTCGAGCGGTACGACGTCCAGCGCACGATCAAGACGATCGTCGCGCGGTCGTGCAGCGAGACCGCTCCCGACGCCCTGCGTGCCCGGGTCCGCGTCCGGCTCCAGGAGATCTCGATCCAGATGCACCACGAGGGCTGAGGTCCTCCGGCCCATCCAGGGTCCCAGCAAGCGACGAGCCCCCGACCGGATCTCCGGCGGGGGCTCTTCGCTGTGTTCGGTGCTGTTGGTGCTGAGGGCGAACCGTCAGGCGTTGGGACGCTTGCCGTGGTTCGCGGCCTTCTTCTTGCGCGCGCGGCGCTTGCGACCGGTCTTGCCCATGGTGTTCCTCCTCGAAAGTCTGTCTCGACCCTCCACTCTCCCAGGAGGTGTGCCTTGGGACGAAATCGCGATAGTCCGTGACGTAACTGTCGTCGAAACGGCCAGAACACGACAGTTACGTCACGGACTATCCCGGCGGCGCGGAATCAGAGGCGGCCGAGGAACCTGGCGGAGTCGACGACGAGGCGGGTGATCTCGGCCGTACCGATGACCTTCTCGGCGCCCGCGACGGTGTGGTGGGCGACGACGGTGAAGCGGTGGAGGCGGCCGTCGACGTACGACGCGGAGGCGCTCACCCGTACCTCGGCGCCGACCGGGCTGGCGGCGCGGTGCTCGAGCTCGACGCGGGTGCCGACGCTGGTGGAGCCCTCCGGCAGGGTCGGGTCGATGGCGGCGCAGGTCGCGGCCTCGCACCAGGCGAGCAGGCGCGGGGTCGCGAGCACCGGGAGGCTGCCGGACCCCACGGCGGCCGCCGTGTCGGCGTCGGTGACCGTGAAGGTCGCGGTCGCCTCCACTCAGAGCTCCTTGGTCCAGGCCCGGAGGTGCACGTCGGGGAGCAGCTCGGGCTGGGGGTCCCAGTCCCGCGCGGGCTCGGGGCGGTAGCCGAGCCGCGTGTAGATCCGCTGCGCGTGGCCCATCTCGTCCAGCGTCGAGAGCCACATCCGGGTCGCGCCGGTCGCGGTGGCCCGCTCCTCGCACTGCCGGACCAGCGCCTCGCCGACCCCGCGGCCGCGCGCGGCCGGCCCCACGGCCAGCATCCGGAACTCGCCCTCGTCCTCGACCGACAGCTCGCGCCACGGCGACCCGGGCGGGCACGAGGTGACGCTGCCGAGCAGGGTCCCGTCGTCGTCGACCGCCACCCACAGCTCGGCCTCGCGGTCCCGGGTCTCGGCGTCGCGCAGGAACACGCGGTAGTAGTCGTCGGGGCCTTCGAGGAACTCCTCGTACGCCGCCTCGGTGAGGTGCCCGACGGTCTCGTAGTCCTCGGGTGCCGCCCGCCGGATGAGCATCCTCAGATCCCGAACGTGGCGCGCGGGTAGGTCGCTCCGACGTCGGTGATGACGTTGACGAGGTACGGCACCCCGGAGTCGAAGGCGCGGTCGATGGCCGGCCCGATCTGCTTCGGGTCCGTCACCGTCTCGCCGCCGCCGCCGAGGGCCTTGACGACCTCGTCGTAGCGGGTGCGGTGCGCGAGGTCCGCGATCACGTCGTAGCCGTAGATCATCTGCATGGGGCCCTTCTCCAGGCCCCAGGCGGAGTTGTTGCCCATCACCATCACGACGGGCAGGTCGTGGCGGACGAGCGTGTCGACGTCCATCAGCGAGAACCCGGCCGCCCCGTCGCCCAGCAGCAGCACGACCTGGGCCGACGGCCGGGCGAGCCTGGCGGCGATCGCCGAGCCGAGCCCGGCGCCGAGACAGCCGTACGGGCCGGGGTCGAGCCAGCCACCGGGACGCTGGGGCTCGACGTACTTGCCCGCGAAGCTGACGAAGTCGCCGCCATCGCCGATGACCACCGAGTCGTCGGCCAGCCGCGGCACCAGCTCGCCGTAGATGCGGGCCGGGTGGATCGGGTCGGCCTCGGCACTGAGCAGCTCGCGGTCACGCTCGGCGGCGGCGCGCACGCCGGTCTGGAGGTCGTCCACCCAGGAAGACCAGTCCGGCTTACGGCCGGATGACGTGGCGAGGGCGTCGCGGATGCCGGTGAGCACCGTGGTGAGGTCGCCGTACGCGGACCCCGCGAGCTTCGCGTGCTGTGCGACCTGTCCCGCGGAGTCGGCCAGGTGGACGACCCGGGCCGGGGTGGTGTCGTCCTTGCCGCCGAAGAGCCCGTAGCCGAGGCGGAAGTCGAGCGGGGTGCCGACCACGACGACGAGGTCGGCGCCGTTGAGGGCCTGGCCGCGTGCCTTGGTCACGAGCAGCGGGTGGCCGCCGGGGATGACCCCGCGGCCCATGCCGTTGGTGATGGCCGGCAGACCGGCGTTCTCGACCAGGTCGAGGGCGGCGTGCTCGGCTCCGTCGGCCCAGACGTCGGTGCCGAGGATGAGCACCGGACGGGCCGCGGCCGCGAGCAGCCGGGCCACGGCCGCGATGGCGTCGGGGTCCGGGTCGGCGCCGCGCGACGGACCGACGACCGGCACGACACCGGAGCCCTGGTTGAAGAACTCGTCCATCGGCACGTCCACGAACACCGGACCCCGGTGCGACGAGCCGGCCGCGGTGAAGGCCTCGTGCATGCCCGCGGCCACCTCGGCGGCGGTCGGGATGGTGCGCGACAGCTTGGCGATCGGCGCGATGATCGGCGGCTGGTCGAGCTCCTGGAGCGAGCCGCTGCCCCAGCGGTTCTGCGGGGCGCGACCGCCGACCACGACCATCGGCGACCCGGCGAACTGCGCCTGGGCGATGGCGCTGATCCCGTTCGTCACGCCCGGCCCGGCGGTCAGCACGGCCAGCCCCGGGCGGCGGGTCAGCTTGCCGGTCGCTTCGGCGGCGAACGCCGCGGTCTGCTCGTGCCGGACGTCCAGCAGCCGCATCGGGGGCTCGGCCTTGACCGCGCCGTCGTACATCGGGAAGACGTGTGCGCCGGACAGGGTGAACATCGTCTCGACGCCGTGCGCGCGCGCGACGGCGACGGCGAGCTCACCTGCGTGGCCAGTCAGCTCACCGGTCAGCTCACCGGTCGGCTCGGCGGTCGGTTCATCGGTCATGACCGCACGTTACCGAGGAGTAGTCAGGCCAGGTAGGACGGGTTGGTCGTGCGCAGTGCCGAGACGAGCACCAGCAGCAGGTCGGGCCGGATGTCGGGCGGCGACGGCGCGATGGCGAGCTGGAGGTAGAGCGCCCGCAGGAACGCCTGGGCGTTGGCCGTCGAGAGGAACGGGTCGCTCTCACCGTCGGACGCGTGCTCGGCGGCGGCCGCGATCCGGGCGACCCAGGGCTCGACGAGGGTGAGCGGAACGACGTTGCGGCGCAGCAGGGTCATCGTCGCCAGCGCCATCCGGTCGGGCTCACCGTGGGCGAACGGCTCGTCGACCGGGGCCAGCAGACGGTCGGCGATGACGTCGAGGAGCACCGTCAGCTCGTTGCGGCCCAGGTGGGGCGACCGCCCCAGCACCCCGATGGCGTCGGCCCCGTGGGCGACCGTGTGGGCCCAGCCCTTGCCGGCGACGAAGCCCCGCAGGTCGCGCTCTCGCAGGTACCAGGAGGCGATGCGGTCGCCCCACTCGAGGAGCTTGCCGGCGGGGAGCAGCCCCTCCTGGTTGTCGCGGTCGATGCACTCGGCCAGCACGAGCACCGAGAACGCGCGCCGGAACACCGAGTCGGTGCCCTGCTCGCCGAGACCGACGGTGAGGCCGGCGGCCATGCCGTCGCCCAGCCCGGTGATCAGGTCGTCGTACACCCCGCGGTCGACCCAGGTGGCCAGCGTCGGGTACGCGAGGTCGTCGCGCATCGACGGGTCGGGGGACCCCAGCATGGTGGTCAGCTCGGTGGTCAGGTCGGCGAGCGGGCGGTCGTCGGGGACCGCGAGGCCGCCGGCCTTCACCTGGCTCCAGTAGGCCCGAGTCATGCGGGACATCCTGCCACTGGCTCCCGGGGGTGACCCGGTGCGCCCCAGGGGCTTCCGGGCGTCACTACCGTGGGTGCGGTGCCGTCCCTCATCGACCTGGTGCGCAGCCACACGGACCTCGACGAGGAGGACGTGGAGTGGCTGCAGCTGCTGATGGCGGACTGGCAGATCATCGCCGACCTGTCCTTCGCCGACCTGGTGCTCTGGCTGCCCGACCGCGAGGGGCGGGGCTTCTGGGCCGCCGGCCAGATGCGCCCCACCACCGGACCGACCGCGCTCGTCGACGACGTCGTGGGGACGTTCGTGCCGACCGGTCGGCGACCGCTGCTGGACCTGGCTTTCGAGAGCGGCCGGCTGGTCCGCGAGGGTGACCCCGAGTGGCGCGACGACGTGCCGGTGCGGGTGGAGTCGATCCCCGTCCGTCGCGGGGACCGGGTCATCGCGCTGGTCGCGCGCAACACCAACCTCCTCGGCGTGCGTACCCCCAGCCGGCTGGAGCTGTCGTACCTCGAGACGGCGGCCGACCTGACGCGGATGATCGCCGACGGCCACTTCCCGAACCTCGGCCAGCGCAGCGACCACGCCGACTCCCCGCGGGTGGGCGACGGGTTCCTGCGGGTGGACGCCGAGGGCCGGGTCGTCTACGCGAGCCCCAACGCGCTCTCGGTGTACCGCCGCCTCGGGCACTCCGGCGACCTCACCGGCCTCGAGCTGGCCTCGCTCACGCGCAGCCTGGTGCCGCCGCTGCACCGCACCGACGAGGAGACCCTCAGCGCCGTGCTGCTCGGCCGCGCCCACCGCGACACCGAGGTCGGGACCGAGGACGTGGTGCTGATCGTCCGGGCCATCCCGCTGCGGACCGAGGCCGAGCGGCTGGGGGCCCTGGTGCTGCTGCGCGACGTGACCGACCTGCGCCGGCGCGACCGGGAGCTGGTCACCAAGGAAGCCACCATCCGCGAGATCCACCACCGGGTGAAGAACAACCTCCAGACCGTGGCGGCCCTGCTGCGCCTCCAGGCCCGCCGGATCGACGCGCCCGACGCCAAGGCGGCCCTCGAGGAGGCCGTCCGCCGCGTCGGGTCCATCGCGATCGTGCACGAGACCCTGAGCCAGTCGCCCGAGGAGCACGTGGCCTTCGACGAGATCGCGGACCGGCTGGGCCGGATGGTCACGGAGGTCAGCGCGATCGGGGAGCGGGTGCGGGTGCGGCGTACGGGCTCCTTCGGGGTGCTCCCGTCGGAGGCCGCCACGGCACTGGCGATGGTGCTGACCGAGGTCCTCCAGAACGCCGTCGAGCACGGGTACGACGCCGACGCGACCACGCGCGGCGTGATCGTGGTCAGCGCCCGACGGTTGGTCGGTCGGCTGCACGTGACCATCGAGGACGACGGGCGCGGCCTGCCGCCGGACTTCGACGCCGAGACGAGCATCCACCTCGGCCTGTCGATCGTGCGCACACTGGTCGAGTCCGAGCTCAACGGGGTGCTGGAGATCGGCGCTGCGCGCGGGCAGACCGGCGCCCGGGTGTCGCTCGACGTGCCGCAGGACTGAGGTCAGGCCGAGGAACGGACGCGGGCGCGGGCGTTGCGGCGCTTGAGGGCGCGACGCTCGTCCTCGCTGAGCCCACCCCACACACCGTGGTCCTGACCAGCCTCCAGCGCCCACGCGAGACACTGTTCGCGCACCTCACAGCGTCGGCACACCTGCTTGGCCTCCTCGATCTGGAGGATGGCCGGACCGGTGTTGCCGATCGGGAAGAACAGCTCCGGATCCTCGTCGAGGCACGCGGAACGGTTGCGCCAATCCATGGCTGGGGGATCCTCTTTCCTTCGAAAACGGGCCAGGTGTGCCTGGCCGTGGGGCTTGCGGCGCGGCCGCCTCGTGGGCAGGCCTGAGTGAACGCATTCACGAGCGCACCCCCCAGCGTGGCAACTATTGGAACGTGAAACAACCCCCAGTTCCGTACTGTGCGTCACAGGACCGACCGGACGGGCGCTCCGACCAGACCACCTAGGGTGGTCGCGTGCCCGCTCCGACCCGGTTCGACGCCCCCGCGCCGCTGGTCGTGGCCGCTTCGCTGGCGGCCGTCGAGGGCCTGGTGATCGGCGTCTACGGGCTGCTGGAGCTGTTCAGCGTGACACCGGGACGGGTGACCATGGGGGTGACGACGGCGGTGTTCTTCGCGGCGTACGGCGCCCTGCTCGTCTTCTGCGGCTGGCAGCTGACGCGGAGGGCGGCCTGGGCCCGCGGCCCGGTGCTGCTGGCCCAGCTGATCCAGCTGGGCCTGGCCTGGGGCTTCCGCGACGGCGAGACGCGCCCCGTCGCGATCGTCCTCGCCCTCTGCTCCGTGGTGGTGCTGGTCGGGCTGTTCCACCCCGCGAGCATGCGGGCGCTCGACCAGGCGCTGGAGGACTGAGCGAGCTCCGGGACCGGCCTACTGGGCGAGGTACCCGCCGTCGACCGGCAGCACGGCGCCGGTGATGAACGAGGCGGCGTCCGAGGCGAGGAAGGCGATCGCCTCGGCCACCTCGCGTGGCTCGCCGAGGCGGCCGATCGGGTGCCGGCCCTCGATCTCCTCGACGTAGGCCTGTCCCTCGGGTGTCTCCAGGAGGCTCACGACGGCATCGGTGCGGATCGTCCCGGGCGCGACCGCGTTCACCCGGATACCGCGAGCGGCCCACTCGACGGCCAGATGGTGGGTGAGGCCGGTGGCGACGTACTTGGCGGGGCCGTAGGCCGCCTGCCCGGCCTGGCCGCGCTGCCCGGAGATCGACGACAACAGCACGATCGAGCCCGAGCCCCGGCCATCGTCCTGGCGGGCCATGTGCTCGATGGCGAACTTGCAGGTCAGGAACATGCCGCGACCGTCGACTGCCATCACGTGGTCCCAGTCGGCGGCCGACGTCTGGTCGATGGTGCCCAGCGGGATCACGCCGGCGTTGGCGACCAGCACGTCGATGCGGCCGTAGGTCGAGACGGCCGCCTCGATCATCGCCCGCGCGTCGTCCTCGACGGAGACGTCGCCGACCACGGTCAAGGCGTCAGCGGCGACCTCGGCGAGCGTCGTCCCGTCCAGGTCCGTCGCGACCACCCGGGCGCCCTCGGCGAGGAACACCTCGAGAGTCGCCCGGCCGATCCCGCGCGCGGCGCCGGTGATCACGGCGACCTTCCCGCTCAACCGACCGGTCACGACGACTGCTCCAGCGATGTCCGTAGCTGGTCGAGCGTGCGGGTCAGCAACCGGGAGACGTGCATCTGGGACACCCCGATCTCCTGAGCGATCTCCGTCTGCGTCTTGTTGCGGAAGAACCGCAGCAGCAGGATCTTCTTCTCCCGCGGCTCGAGGGCGTCGAGCAGGGGCTTGAGGGACTCGCGGATCTCGACGTGCTCGAGGTTCTCGTCCATCACGCCGATGGCGTCGAGCATCGAGCCGCCGCCGTCCTCGGAGTCGTCGGTGGCGTCGAGGGAGAGCGTCGAGTACGCGTTGCTGGACTCGATGCCCTCGATGATCTCCTCGACCGAGCAGCCGATGGCGCCGGCCAGCTCCCGCGGTGTGGGGGAGCGGCCGAGGGACTGGGTCAGCTCGGCCGTCGCCGCGCCGATCTGCATCCTCAGCTCCTGGAGCCGACGTGGCACCCGGATCGCCCAGCCCTTGTCGCGGAAGTACCGCTTGATCTCGCCGATGATCGTGGGCGTCGCGTACGTGGAGAACTCGACGGCGCGCTCCAGGTCGAAGCGGTCGATGGACTTGAGCAGCCCGATCGTGCCGACCTGGACGAGGTCCTCGAACGGCTCGCCGCGGTTGCGGAACCGCCGTGCGCAGTGCTCGACGAGCGGCAGGTGCAGGTGCACGAGCTCGTCGCGCGCCGCGGTGCGGGTGGCCTGAGAAGCCCCGTCCGCCGTCAGCTCGACGAACAGCTCGGCACTGCGGCGCTTGCTCGCCTCGAATCGGCCCGGCGGTACCTCCGGCGGTACGGGAGCCGAGCCGTCCGCCGGGGTGTCGGTGATCTCAGGCATCCGTCAGCTGCCGGCTCCGGGGACTCCGGACTCCATGCTGAGCCTGACAGCGAAGCGGCCGCCCGAGGTATCGGCCTCGGCGTCGGTGGCCATCGTGCTGAGCACCTGCCAGGCGAAGGAGTCGTACTCCGGCCCGGCGGGCGACGAGGCGCTCACCGCGACCTCGACCGTCAGCCGGCCAGGCCCCAGGAAGTAGCTGCACACGAGCTGGGAGTCGGGATCCGCCTCCGGCAGCACCATCGCGCACGCTTCGCCGACCGCGATCCGCAGGTCCTCGATGTCATCGATGAGGAAATCGAGCCGGGCGGCCAGGCCGGCCGTGGTGGTGCGGACGACGGACACGTACACACCGTCGGCGGGCAGCCGCAGCTCCACATCGGGCCTGGGACGCTCGCGCCGGTCCTGCTGGTCTGGCATGGCCACACGCTAACGGTTGGGCCGGTCGTTGGTCGGACCTCGTGGTCACCGTGGGGGGAAAGGCCCTCCCCGCTGGCGCGTGGAGGGCCTTTCGTCGGACCTTCGACCGGTGACCCCGTGTGACTGTCCTGCGGACTCTCTGCGGACTGCACAACTGAATTCGAGCGACCGATGGGAGGTCACCATGGCAAGCAAGCCACGCAGGCCGCCAGACGGTCGCGCAGCGTCTAGGGTCGGGAGCATGGGGCCTCAGCCATCCTCGGACGTCGACAGAGCGCGGGAGTTGCTCGAGACCGCGAAGCTGCAGAACCTCTCGGACCGAATGCTGGCGGCGGCGCAGGTGCACGCCACGTTGGCCGTGGAGGCTGCCGTACGGGAACTGATCGCCACGATCAATGGCAGCGACAACGCGCCCACCAGACCCTGCGGCCATCCGTCCTAGGCTCCATCTGTGGCCGCCACCTCGGAGTGGACTTCTTGGGCAGAGGCCGGTCGTTGGTACCGCGCACGAGAGGCCGAGCGCGTGGAGCGTTCATGAGCGGAAGCTCGCACCGCACCAGGAACGCCTCTGGCACCGCCGTCAGGAGTTCGCCTCCGAGACCACGGTCAGCACGTGGACCCGGTACCGGCAGTCGCTGTCCGAAGCCGCCGGGGAATGGCCCATGTGCGCCGAGTCGCGTAACCGGGTGGTCGCCCGATCGTTGAGACGAAGGGCACGCGAAGGGGAAAGTGATGGGCGCGTTCGAGATCTATCGGGCCAGACGAGGCGAGTACCGATTCCGCTACCGTGCGAGCACGGGAGAGATCGTGGCTACGAGCACCGCGTACCCAACCAAGGCAGAGGCAAAGACGGCCTTGGCGTCAGTGTTCGGAAACGTCGACGACTCGACCCACGACCAAGGATCGCGTCGAAGGCAGCGACGCAACCGATGGGGTTGGACCCTAGGCGGCAAGGAAGCCGGACCAACGAGGCGATGAGCCGAGCTGACCAGCCGGAGAGGTGTTCGTCAGCACCAACCCAGCACTCCTACAGACCCATCACCAGCAGGGCGCAAGGGATCGCGGCGTGAGCCGGCAGCCAGGCCTACCCTCGTCACCATGCAGGCAGACGACCAGGCTCCCAGGAGTCACCAACCCTTGCGACAGTCCGAGCCGGACGTTCGTCCGCTCGGCTTCATCGCCATCGGCTTCTCACTTGTGAGCATCATCCTCGTCCCGTTGTACTTCTTGAACCCGCTTGCATGCCTGCCTGCCGTGCCAGCCGTGGTCCTCGGCTTCATAGCGCGCGGGGACGAGGCCACCCGCGCCATGGGGAACGCCGCCTTGGTCATCACCGGGGCCGCCATCGTGTGGGCAGCATTTCTCTTCTGGTCCTAGCGCGCACCCGGAACTGCTGGACGCCGCTCTCAGCCCGCTTGCGGACTCCTTGCGGACTGAGGCGGCGTCCGATGCATGAAGGTGCAGGTCATCGACTCGCGATGCTCAGGCGGCCTTCTTGGTTGCCCAGAAGATCTCGGCGATCTCGTCGATCTTGGCCAGCAGCTCGTCCGCGGTCGAGGCGTCCATCGAGCCCTTGGTGCCCGTGGCACCGGCCAGCTTGGTGGCTTCGTTCACGAGGGTGTGCAGCTGCGGGTACTTCTCGAAGTGCGGCGGCTTGAAGTAGTCGGTCCACAGCACCCACAGGTGGTGCTTGACGAGCTCGGAGCGCTGCTCCTTGATCAGCACGGCCCTGGTGCGGAAGTCGGGGTCGTCGTTGTCGGCCAGCTTGCCGATGATCCCCTTGATCGACTCGGCCTCGATCCGGGCCTGGGCGGGGTCGTACACGCCGCAGGGCAGGTCGCAGTGGGCCGAGACCTCGACGGTGGGGGCGAACAGTCGTGCCAACATGCACAGTCCTTTCGAAGTCATGGTGGGTCTTGTGGTGAGGCTCCTGCGACACTACTCGGCGTGCCGGAGGCCACTACGCCCCCACGGGTGGGTGCGACCCGGGTCGGGATGGCCCGCGTACGCGGGGACTCGATGCGACCGACGTTGGCGCCCGGCGACCGGCTCCTGGTCAGGTACGGCGGCCGCGTGCGGTCGGGCCGGCTGGTGCTGGCCCGCTTCGCCGACGGAACCTTGGCGGTCAAGCGGGCGAGCGAGCGCCGGACGACGTCCACCGGCCGGCCGGGTTGGTGGCTGACCAGCGACAACCCGGCTGTCGGCGTCGACTCCCGGCACCGCGGACCGGTGCCCGACCCCGACGTGCTGGCCGTGGTGCTGGCCCGGCTGTGGCCTCGGCCACGTCCGTGGCTGGCCGCCCGGAGCGACAACCGCGGACGCGACCTGAGAACCTGACGCCTATGACCCATCCGTTCGCGGGCGATCCCGTCTTCGACCTCCACGTCGGCGGCAAGATGGAGATCCGCTCGACCGCGAGCCTCGACAGCCGCGAGGACCTGTCGCTGGCCTACACCCCCGGCGTCGCCCGGGTCTGCGAGGCCATCGCGACCGACCCGAGCATGACCCGGCACTACACGTGGGTCCCCAACACCGTCGCCGTCGTCACCGACGGCACTGCCGTGCTGGGGCTGGGCGACATCGGCCCGGCCGCCGCGATGCCGGTGATGGAGGGCAAGGCCGTGCTCTTCAAGCAGTTCGGCGGCGTCGACGCCATCCCGATCTGCCTGGCCACGACCGACGTCGAGGAGATCATCGAGACGGTCGTGCGGCTGGCGCCGAGCTTCGGCGGCATCAACCTCGAGGACATCTCGGCGCCGCGCTGCTTCGAGATCGAGCGGCGGCTCAAGGAGCTGCTCGACATCCCCGTCTTCCACGACGACCAGCACGGCACCGCCGTGGTCGCGCTCGCCGCGCTGCAGAACGCGCTGCGCCTCACCGGCCGCTCGGCCGCCGGCACCCGGGTCGTCATCCAGGGCGCCGGCGCCGCCGGGGTGGCCGTCGCCCGGATCCTGCTCGAGGCCGGGGTGCGCGACCTCGCCGTCCTCGACCGGCAGGGCGTGCTCCACTCCGGCCGCCACGACCTCACGCCGGTCAAGCGCTCGCTGGCCGCCGAGACCGCCGACGTCTTCGGCCGCTCGGGCGGGCTGGTCGACGTGATGGCGGGTGCCGACGTCTACATCGGCGTCTCGGGCGGCACGGTGCCCGAGGAGATCGTCGCGTCGATGGCCGACGAGGCGATCATCTTCGGGCTGGCCAACCCGAACCCCGAGGTACACCCCGACGTCGCCCACCGCCACGCGCGCGTGGTCGCCACCGGACGTTCCGACTTCCCCAACCAGATCAACAACGTGCTGGCCTTCCCCGGCATCTTCCGCGGGAGCCTTCGACGTCGGCGCCACCTCGATCACCGAGGGCATGAAGGTCGCCGCCGCGTCCGCCCTCGCGGCCCTGGTCGGCGACGACCTGACCGAGGAGCTGATCGTGCCCTCGCCCTTCGACCCGCGTGTCGGACCGGCCGTGGCGGCCGCGGTCTCGGCCGCCGCCCGTGCCGACGGGGTCGCCACCCGCTGACGTCCCGTCGAGCGGTGACCCTGGCACGGTTCGAGGCACGCGAACCGTGCCAGCCTCACCGCCGCCCGGCACCAACCGACCCTCAGTCACCGCCGCTAGGGTCGGTCGCATGTTCGCCGTGTACGCCGAGTCGTTCTCGCCCGAGGATCCCCTGAGCGGCCTGGTGGTGGGGGACCGACCCGAGCCGGAGGTTCCCGACGGCTGGACGACGGTGACGGTCAAGGCGGCCGCGCTCAACCACCACGACCTCTGGACCCTGCGGGGCGTCGGCATCAAGCAGGAGCAGCTGCCGATGATCGTCGGCTGCGACGCGGCCGGCATCGACGAGGACGGCAACGAGGTCGTCGTGCACTCGGTGATCAGCGACCCGTCGTTCACCGGCAGCGACGAGACCATGGACCCGAGGCGGTCGCTGCTCTCCGAGCGCTACCAGGGCACCTTCGCCGATCGCGTGACGGTGCCGAAGGGCAACATCATCCCGAAGCCGGCGAGTCTGACCTTCGAGGAGGCCGCCTGTCTGCCGACGGCCTGGCTGACGGCCTACCGGATGCTCTACGTCCAGGGCGGCTGCAGGCCCGGTGACACCGTGCTGGTGCAGGGCGCGGGCGGCGGCGTCGCCACCGCGCTGATCGCGCTGGCACGCGCCGGCGGCCTCAAGGTGCTGGCCACCAGCCGTGACGAGTCCAAGCGGCAGCGGGCGCTCGAGCTGGGGGCCCACGAGGTGTACGAGACCGGTCAGCGGCTGCCGACCACCGTCGACGCGGTGATGGAGACCGTCGGCCAGGCGACATGGCTGCACTCGATCCGCTCGCTCCGGGTCGGCGGCACCCTGGTGACGAGTGGCGCGACCTCGGGCAACGCCGTCGCGGACATGGGCCTGACCCGCATCTTCTTCCTGCAGCTCAGGGTGGTCGGCTCGACGATGGGCACCCGGGGGGAGCTCGCATCGCTCGTCTCGATGCTGGACGCGACCGGGGTCCGCCCGGTCATCGATCGCACGCTTCCGATGGAGCGGGCGCGCGAGGGCTTCGCGGCCATGGCGTCGGGCGAGCTCTTCGGCAAGGTCGTCTTCACCCGATGAGGGTGCTGGTCACCGGGGCCGGGTCGGGCATCGGCGAGGCCATCGCCGACGCCCTCCACAGGCGGGGCGACGACCTCGTGCTGCTGGGCCGCAACGAGCAGCGGGCCGAGGACCTGCGGGGGCGGTACGCCGGCGCGGACGTCCGCGTGGGTGACCTGAGCGAGCCCGCGACGGTGGCCGATGTGGTCGCCGACGTGGACCGGCTCGACGCGGTGGTCCACGCGGCCGGCATGCTCGAGCTGGGCCCGGTCGCCGACGTGCGCCTCGAGGACCTGACCGGCCAGCTGCAGGTGAACCTGGTCGCGCCCACCGAGCTGACCCGCGCCCTGCTGCCCGCCCTGCGAGCGGCCCGCGGCACGGTCGTGTTCCTCAACTCCGGCGCCGGGCAGGTCGCCCACCCCGGGTGGTCGGCGTACGCCGCCTCGAAGTTCGGCCTGCGCGCGGTGGCCGACTCCCTGCGGGCGGAGGAGGCGGGCGCCGGTGTGCGGGTGACGAGCGTCTACCTCGGCCGGATCGCGACGCCCATGCAGCAGAAGGTGCACGAGCAGGAGGGCAAGGAGTACGACCCCGGCGACTGGGTGTCGCCGGGCTCCGTGGCCGGAACGGTCGTCCACCTGCTCGACCTGCCCGCGGACGCCACGATCCCGGAGGTCACCGTCCGGCCGCGACCTCGCTGACCGGCTGGTCGCCGGAGGTGGCGAGGGCGCCGGCGAAGGCGGCCAGGATGAGGTAGCACCACGGGACCGCCATGGCGATCATGATGCCGGTCACCATCGAGTCCGACGGGACGGCGGAACCGAGGGCCGGATCGGTGGTCCGTGCGTTCCAGGTGACGAACAGCAGGACCATCAGCGCGGCGCCCACCCAGCTCCACACGTGCAGCCAGACGGGTGCCCGGCTCACCCAGGCGGTGATCCCGGCGAGGACGTGCCAACCGATGCCGACGAGCGCCACCCCGGCCGCGGTGAGGTAGTCACCCTGGTCGGCGACCTCGCCGAAGAACTGGAGCTCCAGCCACAGCCAGCCCAGGACCGGGATCGTCAGGGTCGTGCTGACCAGGCCGAGGGCGAGCAGGACCGTGACCCATGCGGGGGCAGTTCGACCGGGTGCGTTCGTCGTCATGCCCTGATGGTGCCCGTCAGCGGGCACCGCCCGCGTGAGTAGCGCAACTCAGCGGGACTGGTCCAGCCGGGTGGTTCCGCTCGCACCTACTCGTCGTCCGGGTCGTCGAGGCGGGCGAGCCAGGTGGCGAGCCGCTCGACGGGTGTCTCGAACTCGGGGAAGGTGTCGGTGAACTCCTGGAGGCGCTCGGCGACCCACGCCAGGGTGACCTCCTCGTCACCCCGGCGTCGCTCGAGCTCCTCGATCCCGCGGTCGGTGTAGTACACAGCTCTGGCTCAGTAGTGGTGCTGCTCGTCGGTGCCGACCGGCTCCGAGGGCTCGTCGAAGGCGGCCGCGATCAGCGCCTTCTGCTCCTCGGTGTGCCGCTTGGCGGTGCCGACGGACGGCGAGGACAGCGCCGGGCGGGTGATCGGCTCGACCCGCCTCAGCTCGGCGGCGATCTTCGGCCAGACGTTGAGCTGGTAGTGCGGCCACGGGCCCATGTTCTGCGGCTCGTCCTGCACCCACCGGACGGACCTGAGGTTCGGGAACCGTTGGATCTCGGCCCTGATCGCGTCGATCGGCTCGGGGTAGAGCTCCTCGATCCGGGCGATGGCGAACCGTCCGCCGTCCTCTCGCTTGGCCCGCTCGACCATCAGGTCCCAGGTGATCCGGCCCGAGCAGAGCAGCAGCGTCTCGACCGTGGCCGGGTCGGCGTCCGTGTCGCTCATGAACGCCTGGAACTGGCCGCCCATGAAGTCGTCCGGCTGCGAGGCGGCCTCCTTGCGCTTGAGCATCGACTTCGGCGTGAAGACGATGAGCGGTCGGTGCTCCTCGCCGAGCGAGTGCCGGCGCAGCAGGTGGAAGTACGACGCCGGGGTCGAGGGCTGCGCCACCGTGATCGCCTCGTCGGCGCAGAGCAGCAGGAACCGCTCGATCCGGGCCGAGGAGTGGTCGGGGCCCTGGCCCTCGTAGCCGTGGGGGAGGAGCAGCACGACGCCGGACTGCTGGCGCCACTTGGTCTCACCGGAGGAGATGAACTCGTCGATGATCGTCTGGGCGCCGTTCACGAAGTCGCCGAACTGCGCCTCCCAGAGCACCAGGGCCTCGGGCCGCGCGACGGAGTAGCCGTACTCGAAGCCGAGGGCGGCGTACTCGCTGAGCAGTGAGTCGTAGATGTGGAACTTGGACTGCTCCTCGGTCAGCGACGACAGGGGCGTCCACTCGTCGGCGTTGATCCGGTCGATGATCGTGGCGAAGCGCGACACGAACGTGCCGCGGCGCGAGTCCTGCCCGGACATCCGCACCGGGCGGCCCTCCATCAGCAACGAGCCGAAGGCCAGGATCTCGCCGGTGCCCCAGTCGATGGGGCCCTCCGTGATGGCCTGCGAGCGGCGCTGCAGCTGCGGCATCACCTTGGGGTGCACGGTGAAGCCGTCGGGCGGGGTGACGTAGGCGTCCGCGATCCGCTTCATCACCTCGGGCGTGACCGCCGTGGTGGCCTCGCCGATGGGCTTGTCGGGGTAGTCGGGGACAGTGGTCCACTCCGAGGGCTGCGAGTCGGCCTCACGTACCTCGGTGAACACCCGCTCGAGCTGCTGCTGGTAGTCGGCCAGGACCTGCTCGGCCTCCTCGATCGTGATGTCGCCGCGGCCGATGAGGGACTCGGTGTAGAGCTTGCGGACCGAGCGCTTCTGCTCGATGAGGTCGTACATGAGCGGCTGCGTGTACGACGGGTCGTCGCCCTCGTTGTGACCCCGGCGGCGGTAGCAGACCAGGTCGATGACGACGTCCTTGTTGAACGCCTGGCGGTACTCGAACGCCAGCCGAGCCACCCGGATGCACGCCTCCGGGTCGTCGCCGTTGACGTGGAAGATCGGCGCCTGGACCATCCGGGCGACGTCGGTGCAGTAGAGGCTGGACCGCGACGAGCCGGGAGAGGTCGTGAACCCGACCTGGTTGTTGACGACGACGTGGATCGTGCCACCGGTGCGGTAGCCACGCAGCTGGGAGAGGTTCAGGGTCTCGGCCACGACGCCCTGGCCGGCGAACGCCGCGTCGCCGTGGACGAGCAGCGGCAGCACGGGGTACTCGGCGCCGCGGTCGAGGACGTCCTGCTTGGCCCGCGCGATGCCCTCGAGCACCGGGTCGACGGCCTCGAGGTGCGACGGGTTGGCCGCGACCGACACCTTGATCCGGTCGCCCAGACCCGAGAGGAACTCGCCCTCCGCGCCCAGGTGGTACTTCACGTCGCCGGAGCCCTGCACCGTCCGCGGGTCGATGTTGCCCTCGAACTCGCGGAAGATCTGGGAGTACTTCTTGCCGACGATGTTGGCCAGCACGTTGAGCCGCCCGCGGTGGGCCATGCCGATGCAGACCTCGTCGAGGTCGGCCTCGGCCGCGGCCTCGCAGATCTCGTCGAGCAGCGGGATCGTGGTCTCGCCGCCCTCGAGGCTGAAGCGCTTCTGACCGACGAACTTCGTCTGCAGGAACGTCTCGAACGCCTCGGCCTGGTTGAGCTTGAGGAGGATCCGCAGCTGCTCCTGGCGGGGCGGCTTGCTGTGTGGCTGCTCGACGCGCTCCTGGATCCAGCGGCGCTGCTCGGGGTCCATGATGTGCATGTACTCGATGCCGGTCGTCCGACAGTACGAGTCGCGCAGGATGCCGAGGATGGTCCGCAGCTTCATGAACCGCCGGCCCTCGCCGCCGAACGACCCGGTGGGGAACTCGCGGTCGAGGTCCCACAGCGTCAGGCCGTGCGACTCCACCGCTAGGTCGGGGTGGCTGCGCTGGCGGTACTCCAGCGGGTCGGTGTCGGCCATCAGGTGGCCGCGCACGCGGTAGGCGTGGATCAGCTCGAGGGTGCGGGCCTGCTTGCCGATCTGGTCGTCGTGGGAGAACGCGATGTCCTTGGACCACTGGATCGGCTCGTAGGGGATCCGCAGCGCGGCGAAGATCTCGTCGAAGAACTCCTCCTCGCCCAGGAGCAGCTTGTGCATGCGCCGCAGGAAGTCGCCGGACTGCGCGCCCTGGATGACCCGGTGGTCATAGGTCGAGGTCAGCGTCATGACCTTGCTGATCGCGTTGCGCGCGATCGTCTCGTCGGAGGCACCTTCGTACTCGGGCGGGTACTCCATCGCCCCGACGCCGATGATCGCGCCCTGGCCCTTCATCAGCCGCGGCACCGAGTGGTTGGTGCCGATCGTGCCGGGGTTGGTCAGCGAGATCGTGGTGCCCTGGAAGTCCTCGACCGTCAGCTTGCCGTCGCGGGTGCGGCGCACGACGTCCTCGTACGCCGTCCAGAACGCCGCGAAGTCCATGTTCTCGGCGGCCTTGATGCTGGGCACCAGCAGCTGCCGTGTGCCGTCGGCCTTCTGCACGTCGATCGCCAGGCCCAGGTTGATGTGGGCCGGCGTGATCAGGTTGGGCTTGCCGTCGATGGTGTCGAAGCCGACGTTCATGGCCGGCATCGCCCTGAGCGCCTTGACCAGCGCGTAGCCGATCAGGTGCGTGAAGGACACCTTGCCGCCGCGGGCGCGGGAGAGGTGGTTGTTGATGACGATCCGGTTGTCCCACAGGAGCTTGACCGGGACCGAGCGCACGCTGGTGGCGGTCGGCACGGTCAGCGAGGCGTCCATGTTCTGCGCCGTCCGCGCCGGGGCGCCGCGCAGGATCGTGTAGGACGCCTGGTCCTTGGCCGGGGTCGGCTCGGCGGGCTTGGACTCCTTGGGGACCGGGCTGGTCGTGCCCTTGGCCGGCTCCGCGGCCTTGGCGTCGGGGCGGGGCTTGGCGACGGGGGACGGGGTGCTGGCCTTGGTCTCGACGGGCTTGGTCTCGGCGGGCTTGGTCTCGGCGGGCTTCGCCTCGGCCGGCTTGGTCGCTGCTGGCTTCGTCTCGGCGGGCTTCGCCGCCGGGGCCTTCTCGGTGGTCGTGCCGGGCGAGCCGTTGGCGGAGGCCGGGGCGGGCGTGGCGGCGGGCTTCGAGGCCTCGGGCGCCGCCTGCGACCCGTTGCCAGGAGGGGAGGCCTTGAAGTACGCGACCCAGACCGGGTCGACGCTCTGGGGGTCGCGTTGGTACTGGTCGAACATCTCCTCGACCAGCCACTCGTTGGCCCCCAGGTCGCTGGAGGGCTGGCCAAGGGCCTGGTCGGACTGGCTGCCAGAAGGCTGCGGCACGGCTGGGTTCGCCTCTTCCTCAGATGCGTGCGAATGAAACTCGATCCGGTAGATCAGGTTAGTCCCCGACACGAGCAAATGCAGACCCGCAGCGGTGCTGTCAGGCACCGTTGGGTGTGACGAACATCCAAGGAGTCCCCTGACCATGCGCTTGACCCGTCGTACACCCCCCTCCCGAGCCTCGCGGCACTCGCGCGCCCTGGCCGAGACCGGCGTCCTGCTGGTCCTCGCGCTCGCGGTCACGTTGGCTGCGTGCAGCGGCGACTCCGACGACCCGTCGGCCGATCCGGGCAGCGGCGACCCCGGAGCCTCCGAGGCGGACGGGGCCACCGAGGCGACCGCCGCCACCCGTCGAGACCGAGGCGACGATGGGGAGGGTGACCGGTCAGCTCCCGCCCGAGAAGCGGAGCAAGGTGCGTCAGCAGGTCGCGCACGCCGTCGACGCATGGTTCGACGCGGCGTACGTCGGGGGTGACTACCCGCGCAACGACTTCGCGGACGCCTGGCCCGGGTTCACCACCGGCGCCCAGGCCGAGGCCCAGGGCGACAAGACCCTGATGAGCAACCAGGACATCGGCGCCGACATCGCCGGCGTCGAGGCCACCGCGCGCAAGGTGACCGTCGACGTGCTGGCGGTCAAGGGCAAGCCGTCCGGTGCGACCGCGAGGTTCGTGCTGAAGTTCCGCACCGACGGCGACGTCCGGCGCAAGGTCGAGGTCCGCGGACGTCTGTTCCTCACGCCCGAGGCCGACGGCTGGCACATCTTCGGCTACGACGTGACGAAGGGGCGGTGGGCCTGATGTCGCGTGTGCGCTGGGTACGCCGCCTGGTCACCCTCGCCGCCGTGCTCGCGGTGGCGGCCCTCGTCGTCCCCGACTCCGCGGTCAAGCCGACCCAGATGGAGCTGGTGAAGATCAACCGGGCCACCGGGGTCGACTACCCGTCGGCCCACGACAAGGACATCGTCTGGATCCTGGCCGTCGGCACGGACGCCCGGCCCGGCGAGGACATGACCCGGGTCCGCGGCGACGCCCTGCAGCTGGTCGGGATGAACCTGCGCACCGGCGCGGCGACCGCCATCGGCGTGCCGCGCGACTCCTGGGTCGAGATCCCCGGCTACGGCTCCAACAAGATCAACGCCGCCCTCTACTTCGGCGGCCCGCAGGCCCTGGGTGCCGCGGTCGGGAACCTGGTCGGCATCCAGCCCGACTACGTGTTCCTGAGCCGGTTCAAGTTCTTCCAGGCCCTGATCGGCAGCATCGGCGGCATCGACATCCAGAACCCCGTTGCGTTCACCGACCCCTACCTCAAGCCCGAGGGCTTCGCCCAGGGGCGGGTCCACCTCGGCCCGTACGACGCCATGGCCTTCTCCCGGATCCGCCACAACCTGATCCGTGGCGACTTCGACCGGTCGGCCAACCAGCAGCGGGTGCTGCGCGGCATCCAGGCCAAGGTCCGGGCGCGGGCCGACGAGCCAGGCTTCCTCGAGGGCGGGGTCATCCACGTCATGCAGTACCTCCACACCGACCTGCCGCCGACCGAGCTCTTCCAGCTCGCCCAGGCCGTCGCCCAGGTCGACCCCTCGAAGATCACCTCCTGCGTCGTCCAGGGCGGCATCGGCACCATCGCCGGCGCCAGCGTGGTGCTGCCCTACACCGACCAGGCCCGCCGCCTCGGCGACCGCGCGAGGAACGACGCGACCCTGGAGTCTTGCGACTGATTTCCGCCTGCGGCCGATGTGCCGCCTGCGGCGGGGCTTGGGTTCCGGACGCTGGCCGGTGGTCCGGTCGCGCCCTCCGGGGGACAGGGCGGGGCGGCGCCCCCTGTGGTCCTTGCTCGCGGGTGGTTGCGCACCCCGGGCGCCTGCGCTTTAGCCCCCGGAGGCCACGCCCGGTCCACCGTCCACCGCTCGCGACCCGTGGGTGGGGACCCCGGTCACCGTGGGCGGTCAGCGCACGGTGACCACAGGACGAACCACCCACGGGCCGCGAGCGGTGGCCGGAGCGGCGACAGGGCGGTGTCGTGGGGGCTAAAGCGCAGGCGCCCGGAGACAGAACCACGTACGGACGTCGACCACAGGGGGCGCCGCCCCGCCCTGTCCCCCACGGCACCGCAGCTGTCGGCGCGCAGGCCGACGACCCCGACCCAAGCCCCGCCGCAGGCGGCAACCAAGCCCCGCCGCAGGCGGAATGCTCCCCGCAGGCGGAAATGCCGAAGCAGGCGGACTCTCAACCGTTGAGGTGCGACTCCCAGTCGTCCGGAACCCGGTCCGCCGGGCCGGGCACGGACTGGTCCTCGGGGTGGTGCTGGGGGTCGGCGAGGGGTGGGCCGAGGAAAGCGGTCTCCTTGGCGAAGTCCCAGAACCACTCCTCGCCGGGCTCGTACGACGCGATCACCGGGTGGCCGGTCTCCTCGTGGTGGGCGGTCGCGTGCTGCATCGGGGAGGTGTCGCAACAGCCGACGTGCCCGCACTGGGCGCAGCGGCGCAGGTGCACCCACCACCCCCCGGACGCCTCGCACTCGACGCAGCCGGGACCGCTGGGAGCGACGGTGGGATCGATGCCGGTGGTCATGTCGGCAACCTACGACCCCGCGCCCGGAGCTCATCAGGGGGGCGACACGCCTCGGGATGACCCGTTCGGACTACTTCACCGGGGTGCGGCCCGCGCCTACGATTGCGACCGGTGCGTCCGCCGGTCGACACCGACTCAGCCGAGCCGCTCGGAGTGCGCCCATGGGCAGACCATCCTTTGCAGGTCGGAGCTTCGTCGGCGCGTTCAGCCGGCTCAACCAGCGAAGGCCCTGGCACCGGTTGCCGCTGCCGGTGGCCCTGGCGAACCTCATCGCCCTGCGGGTCGAGCTGCGCCAGCACAACCTGACCGACACCCGGACGCCTGACCCGAGCACGCGCCGCGAGGCCGTGACGCTCGACCAGTGCCCGCACCTGGCCGGCAGGTACCGGACGGCCGACGGTTCGTACAACTCCCTCGAGGACCCGGACATGGGGGTGGCCGGCTCCCGGTTCGGCCGCAACGTGGCCCTCGACAGGGCGACGCCCGAGCCGATGCCCGGGCTCATGGAGCCCAACCCGCACACGATCAGCCGCACGCTGATGCGCCGCGACACCTTCACGCCGGCCACGTCGCTGAACCTGCTCGCGGCCGCCTGGATCCAGTTCCAGACCCACGACTGGTTCGCCCACGACCGCGACCCGGAGTCCGGCTTCGAGGTCGGGCTCCCCGACGGGCACTCCTGGCACGAGAACCCGATGCGGTTGCCGCACACCCTCGGGGACCACACGCGGACCGACGCCGACAGGGACCTGCCGCCGACCTACATCAACCGGCTCTCGCACTGGTGGGACGCATCGAGCATCTACGGCAGCTCCGAGGAGCAGCAGCGGCGCGTCCGCACGTTCACCGACGGCAAGCTGGTGCTGCAGGACGGCCGGCTCCCGCTGGACACCAAGACCGGCACGGCGATCACCGGGTTCAGCGAGAACTGGTGGATCGGCCTCGGCATGCTGCACACGCTGTTCACCCTCGAGCACAACGCGATCTGCGACGCGCTGAAGAAGCAGCACCCGCAGATGAGCGACGACGAGCTCTTCGGCACCGCCCAGCTCGTCAACTCCGCCCTCATCGCCAAGATCCACACCGTCGAGTGGACGCCGGCGATCATCGCCCACCCGGCGCTGAAGATCGGCATGCGCGCCAACTGGTGGGGACTGCTGGGCGAGCGGCTGCACCGGCTCGTCGGCCGGGTCGGCAGCAACGAGGAGGTCAGCGGCATCCCCGGGTCGCCCGCCGACCAGCACGGGGCGCCGTACCAGCTGACCGAGGAGTTCGTCTCGGTCTACCGGCTGCACCCGCTGCTGCCCGACGAGCTCGAGCGTGCACTCGTTGGCCGACAACGCGCTCATCGACACCATGGCCTTCGACGAGATCATCCTGCTCAACGCCGAGAAGGTGCTGGCCAGCGGCGTGCGGTCGGCCGACCTCTTCTACTCGTTCGGCATCCAGCACCCCGGGGCGGTCAGCCTGCACAACTACCCGCGCTGGATGCAGGACCTCACGCTGCCCGACGGCCTCCGTCTCGACCTCGGCGCCGTCGACATCATCCGCGACCGCGAGCGCGGCGTGCCGCGCTACAACGAGTTCCGCCGCCAGCTCCACCTCACGCCGGCGAAGACGTTCGCCGACCTCACCGACAACCCGCGTCTGGGCCAAGGAGCTCGAGGAGATGTACGGCGACGTCGAACGCGTCGACCTGCAGATCGGGATGCACGCCGAGACGCCGCCGAAGGGCTTCGGCTTCAGCGACACGGCGTTCCGGGTGTTCATCCTGATGGCGTCGCGCCGGATCAAGAGCGACCGGTTCCTCACCGACTGCTTCACCGACGAGTACTACACCAAGACCGGGATGAGGTGGATCGACGACAGCTCGATGGTCACCGTGCTGAAGCGGCACTACCCGGAGCTCGCCCCGACCCTGGACGACGTCCGCAACGCCTTCGCGCCGTGGAAGTCGAGCATGGCGGCCAAGGGCACCGTCCCGACCAACCCGGGCGTCGTCGCCGGGGCGCCCCAGCCCAGCAGCTAGCCCAGCAACCAGCAGCAACGAAAGGCACCGATGCCCTCCCGCAAGCCCCTGCCTCCTGGCCGACTCGGACTGCCGTGGCTGGGGGAGACCGTCGCCATCGCCCGCAGCAACCACGGGTTCTACGAGGACCACTTCGACAAGTACGGGCCGATCTTCAAGACCCGCCTGTTCGGGGTGAACTTCGTCGTCGTGTCGGGTGCGGAGGCCTTCCACCAGTTCAACACCGACCCGCGCATCGAGCGCGGCAGCACCGACCCGGTCTCGGTCGAGCAGATCTTCCTCAGGTCGCTCGCACTGGAGGACGGCGACGAGCACCACATGCGCAAGGACGTGATGCTGCACGGCATCCGCACGCGCGAGGCGATCAACGCCTTCCTGCCGCGGATGGAGCGGATCATGACCGCCACCATCGATGGCTGGGCACGCGAGGGGAAGGCCGTCACCCGACCCGACCTCCAGGTGCTGGCGGCCCAGCTGAGCCTGGCGATCTACGCGAGCGTCGAGTCCCAGGAGCGTGCCGAGGAGCTCAGCGAGCTGGTGGCCGACATGCGCAACGCGTTCGCGACTGTCCCCGTGGCGATCCCGTTCACGCCGTACGCCAAGGCGATCAAGTCCCGCGACAAGGTCGTCGCGATGATCGACGAGGAGATCGCGAAGCACCAGCAGGCGCAGCCGGGCAAGTACGACGACACGATGTCGCGGATGCTCGCGGCCGCCGAGGACCACCAGGTGCCCGTCGACAAGCTGCGCGGCGACCTGCTGCACGTCTTCTTCGCCAGCCAGGGCGGGTACTTCGTGCCACTGACCCTGATCACGCTGGCGCTCGGCCAGCACCTCGACCTCCAGGAGAAGGCCCGCGAGGAGGTGATGGCCGTCGCGCCGGACGGCCCGGTGACGATGGAGCAGATCGACCGGCTCCAGTACCTCGGCCAGCTCTCCAAGGAGCTCCGCCGCTACTTCGCCATGAACTCCGCGAACTTCTTCGGCAAGGCCAAGGAGGAGATCGAGATCGGCGGCTACCGCATCCCCCAGGGCTGGGGCGCCGTGGCCGCGATCCACATCACCATGCGGAGCCCGAAGGTGTACGACGACCCGGACACCTTCGACCCCGAGCGCTTCTCGCCCGAGCGCGAGGCTGTGCTCGCGCCCGGCAGCTACGTGCCGCACGGCGACGGTCAGCGCGACCACCACCGCTGCCCGGGCGAGGACATCGTGACGGTGGCCGTGAAGCTCTACCTGGTGCTGCTGCTGCGCCGGCTCTCGTACACCCTCCCCGAGCAGGACTTGACCCTGAGCAACGAGCTCTTCCCGCTGCCGGTCTCGGGCCTGCGCGCCGACTTCTCGCCCGCGAACGTGAGGACAGACGCATGAAGGTCCCCAAGCCGCTCCTGATGACCAAGCTGATGTCGTTCGGCCTGCGCATGGCGCCGAACCGGACGCCCGCCGAGGCCGGGCTGGCGTACGAGGACGTCGAGTTCACCGCCTCGGACCACCTCGACATCAAGGGCTGGTTCGTGCCGGCCCCAGCAGCCGACGGGGCCGAGCGCGGTCCCGTGGTGCTGTTCGTGCACGGCTGGATGTGGAACCGGATGGGCAACGTCGCCGGCCGGGTCCCCTTCAAGGACGCCGACGTCGACTTCCTGCCGGCGGTCAAGGCCCTGCACGACGCCGGGTTCCACGTGCTGCTCTTCGACCTGGTCAACCACGGGGTCAGCGGCTCCCGGCCGCCGATCACGTACGGACAGTGGGAGGCCCGCGACATGCTCGGTGCCGTCGCCTACCTCCGGACGCGTGACGACGTCGACGGCGAGCGCATCGGCGTCATCGGCACGTCCATGGGCGGCAACACCGCGCTGTGGGCGGCGCCGTACTGCCAGCCCATCAAGGCGATCCTCGCCGTCCAGCCCACCCGCGCCGGCGACTTCACGGCCCGGTTCGCCGCCGACCAGCTCGGCAAGCTCGGCACCACCATGGTCAAGCCGATCGACTGGATGTACGCCGCCATGCGCGCCCCCCGCCCCAGCAAGGCCGACCCCGCCGTCCCCGCCCGCCTCCTGACCGACACCATGGTCAAGTACGTCCAAGGGACCGGCGACCCCTGGGGCACCATGCAGAACGTCCAGGACATGGTCGACGCCTCCCCCCGCACCCTCCCCTTGGTGAAGTACCCGTCCACCGGAAGGTACGAGGGCTACCGCTACGTCAACGAGCAGACCGAGGACGTGGCGGCCTTCTTCCAGGAGTACCTGTAGGCCGCTGCTGGTTGAGGAGGGCGCGACCAGCGGCGTCGGCACTGCTGGTTGAGGAAGGCGCGCTAGCGCCTGTCACGAAACCAGCCCACCAACGCGCACTCCACAGGCTCGACGGGAGCGGTTGCGAAGTCCGGACGCTGTGCGACGGTGCAGGCATGCCGTGGGTCTACATCCTCGAGTGTCGGGACGGCTCGTTCTACGTGGGCAGCACCCGCGATCTCGAGCGTCGCGTGAGCGAGCACAACGAGGGCTTGGGCGCGGCGTACACACGCCACCGCCGGCCCGTGGTGCTCCGATGGTCGACCCAGTTCGACCGGGTGGACGACGCGTACGCCGCCGAGAAGCGGCTCCAAGGGTGGGGCAGACGCAAGCGCAGGGCACTGATCGACGGAGAGACGGACCTGTTGGCCGAGCTGTCGTCGCGCGGTTGGGCAGCACGACGGGCGCGAGGCGAGGTGTGAACGTCCTGCTGGTTTCGTGACGGGACTTCGTCCCTCCTCAACCAGCGAAACTACGGGTGCCAGAGGCCGTCGTGGGCGGCCTGGCGGGTGTACTGGGTGGGGTCGAAGAAGCGGTCGTAGTACTCCATCTCGAGGTGGGAGAACTGGAGCCACATGCCGGGGGCGTAGAAGGCGTCGACGTGGGCGGGGAAGCGGCCGTACGTCTCGTAGAGGTAGTTGCACGCGTCCTTGACGTACTCCACCTGGCGCGGGCCGATGTGCGTGCCCTTGGCGACGTACGCCTGCGCGTCCGCCTGGTTGCGGTAGGGGCTCTGCCAGACCTTCTCGTTGCCGTACGCCGAGCCGCCGGGGCCGTACTTCATCTCCATGACCTTGTCGACGGCCTCGTCCATCGACTTCACGTACGGCGGGGTGAGGCCCTCGAGGACGCCGTCGATGCCGACGGGGTTGGGCTGCGAGGCGGGCACCGGAGCCCACGGCGACAGGGTCTTGGGCTGCTCCATGCGGAAGCCCAGGCCGTGCCAGTCCTTCGCGGGTTCGCGCTGCCACATGTACGGCGTGAAGACGGCGCCGTGGATCCACCCGCCGATGCCCATGGCCTGGCCGAGCAGCATCAGGTTCTGGAAGTAGAAGAACGCCTCGTAGTCGGTGCGCATGGTGTGCGCGAAGCCGAGTGGGGCGACGTTGGCCTTGCTGACGAACTTGTTCCGCACGTACTTGAGGCCGCCGACGGGCTGGTACGGGATCTTCTCGGTCAGGTGCAGCGTGCCGCCGATCTTCGCCATCCACTCGACGAAGCCCTTGGGGTGGAAGGGCCGCCAGTCGTCCATGAACATCGACCGCTTGCCGTCCGGCTCGTTCGCGAGGATGAGCATCGCGTTGATGTACTGCCAGGTGCAGTCGACGACGGGGTAGAACAACGTGGTGCCGGCGACGTTGGAGGCCTGGGCGTTCCAGCCCAGGTAGTAGGGCCACTCGCGCGGGAAGCTGAGCCGCTTGTCGGAGATGCGGACCTTGCACTGCTCGGCGTAGGTCAGCCAGTCGTCGTCGGTCCACTCGGCCCAGCTCCGCGGCCGGGCGTGCAGCGCCTCGAGCGCCGCGTCACCGGTGGGGTGGCGGAGCAGGAAGATGCCGTCGTCGTTGATCATGAAGAAGTGCGTCGCCTGGGCGTTGTCGGCGCTGCTGCCCGTACGCGCGAGGACGTTGAGGAACGGCGTGCCGAGCTCGTCGGTGCCGTTGGCCTTGGTGAGCGGCCCGTCGTGGGTGGTGATGCCGACGATCCCGGTGATGCAGGTGATCAGGATCGCCTCCTCGACGGGGGTCAACGGCGCGGGCTCGTTCTGGCTCGTGTGCGTGAGGGGGCCGGCCTCGACGGAGAACCCGCGCGGGATCCGGCGGGTACGACGCTCGGTGAGCGCCGCCATCAGGGGGTAGCTGAACAGGTCCTGCATCGACGCGTGCGGATGGGACATCGTGCTCCTGTGTGACTAGTTGAATCGATCGAGGTCGGCGGCGAGCAAGGGGTAGACGTCGCGCGCGGCGTCCTTGCCGACGAACAGGTCCATGTGTGCGTAGTCCGGGACCACCGTGCGCGTGTAGAGGTCCGGGCCGTTCTTCTCCACGAGGTAGTCGTAGGTCAGCTGGCTGCCCTCGGGTTTGAACAACCGGTTGTGCTCGCCGTGCAGGAACATCGAGGGGACCCGCAGGTTGTCGGTCGCCGGCAGGTACACGTCGGCGCCGTCGGCGGCGACCATGTGTCCCTCGCGCAGGGCCAGGGAGATCTGGTCGAACGTCGTCATGTTCGCGACGCCGAACACCTCGTGCAGCGCCTCGTGGGTGGCGTCGTTGAGCTGGTCGTGGTCGTACACCTCGCCGTACAGGAACATCACCCGCCGGCAGAACGGCAGCCCGCACGGCTCGTCGCCGGACGGGTAGAGCTGCAGGGCCCGGTCGTAGAGGCGCTCGGCCCAGCCCATGTCGTCGTCGCGATCGGTGTCGAGCGTGTCGACCTCGAGCTTCTGCAGAGCGTCCGAGGCGTAGATCCCCGAGCGCAGCTCGTTGAGGTTGCCGGCGCGCGGATGCAGCGTCACCTGCGAGGCGATGCCGTGACGCACGCCCTCGAGCCCGAGCGCGAGCGCCATCAGGAACGTCGCCGACCCGATGCAGTGCGCCATCACCTGGACGGTGTCGGCGCCGGAGAGCTCGCGCACAGTGCGGACGGCCGCGGGATAGTCGTACGTCGCGATGTCGTCGAGGGTGAACTGCGTCGAGCCGGAGGCCAGCGACGGGCTGGCGCGGTAGTCGAGCAGCCACACGTCGTAGCCCGCCGCGTGGAGGTGCTCGGGCAGGTTCTGCTCGGTGGTGTCGAGCAGGAACGCGGTGGCGGAGTTGCCGAAGCCGGGAGCCAGGATCACCGGGCCCTTCGGGCCGCCGTTGAAGCGCGTGAGCCGCAGCTCGACGTCGTCGTCGGTGCGGAAGAAGTGCGCCTCGCCCGGTCCGCAGGTCAACGCGCGGTGCTCGCGCGGAGCGGCGTCCGGGACGAAGGCGCTGGGCCGGGCGAAGACGCCGCCGAAGGACTCGTTGAGGGCCCCGGCGAACATCCGGCCGAACGTCGCCATCGCCTTGAGCTGGTCGAGCGGGCTGCCGCCGACCCCGCGCATGGTCGTCATCTGCTTGGCGAAGTCGGCCGCGTGGATGGTGACGATGCCCTTGGCCGCGACGGGGCCGGAGGTGCCCTCGCCCTCGTGGACGGTGACGTAGAGGGTCGTCGTGTCGGACCAGAGGTCCATGCCGTCCTCGTCGCGGATCTGCTTGTAGCCGTCGAGGTGGAAGCGGCGACCGTCGTCGGTGACCAGTGGCATGGAGTAGAGCATCTGGCGGGCGCCCGCGTGCTCGGCGTCGCGGACGAGCAGGTTGAAGCGACCCCCTTCGACCTGGAGCGGCGTGGGGGAGAGGGCCGGGGCGGTGACGGTGCCCGCGAGGTCGGCCTCGTGGTCGCGGTCGCCGACCAGCGCGTCGACGTCGTCGGCGGTCACGGTGACGGTGAACTCCAGCGGCGACTCGTCGGCCTCGCCGCGGTCGAAGCCTGCCCGGTAGTCGTCGAGCACGGACGTGGAGACGAAGCCTCGCATCGTCTCGGTGAACCGCACCCCGGAGCCGCTCATGTCACCCTGCCGTCCTCGACCGCCTGACGAGGTCCACGCGGTCGTCCCTCGCGGCAGACTAACCGCGTTTCGGCGCGCGCGGGAGCACGCCCATCGCGGCGGTTTCGTCAATGGTCCGATCGGATCGTTGGCAAGTCTCGTAGCGTGTCGAACCATGGTGGTCGTCCGCCTCGCTCCGGTAGCGTCCGCGGTGCCGGGTACTGCGTCCACGGGGGTCTGAGTTGGCCGAGAGCGCCTCCATCGAGCGGGTCGACGTCGTCGTCGTGGGGTCCGGGTTCGGCGGGTCCGTCACGGCCTACCGGATGGCCGAGGCCGGCCGTTCGGTCGTCCTCCTCGAGCGCGGCCGCGCGTTCCCGCCGGGTTCGTTCCCCCGAACCCCTGGCGGCATGGCCGCGAACTTCTGGGAGCCCGGCGAGGGCCGCCACGGTCTGCTCGACATCTGGAGCTTCGACGGCATCGACGGCATGGTCTCCAGCGGCCTGGGTGGCGGCTCGCTGATCTACGCCAACGTCCTGCTCCGCAAGGACGAGAAGTGGTTCGTGCACGAGCAGCCGTTGCCGCACGGCGGGTACGAGCACTGGCCGATCTCCCGGGCCGACCTCGAGCCGCACTACGACGCCGTCGAGTCGATGATCGGCACTGCGACCTACCCGTACGCCGACACGGTCAAGACCAACGCCCTGCGCGAGGCCGCGGAGGGAGCGGGGCTGTCGGTGTCACTGCCACCGCTCGCGGTCAGCTTCGCCCGTGGCCCCGGAGGGGAGCCGGTGCGGGCGGGCGAGATCGAGACGCCGGCGTACGGCAACATCCACGGCCTCCCGCGTTCCACCTGCGCCCTGGTCGGCGAGTGCGACCTCGGCTGCAACTACGGCGCCAAGAACTCTCTCGACCACACCTACCTGTCCGCAGCCCAGCACGCGGGTGCCGACATCCGCGTTCGTCACGAGGTCAAGGGCTTCCGGCCGCTCGGCAGCGACGAGGGCGGCGGCTACGAGGTCACGTACGTCGTCCACACCGGCGTCGACGGGGAGCCCGCGGTCGGGCTCCCGACCAGGACCATCCGCTGCGAGCGCCTGGTGCTGGCGGCGGGCACGTTCGGGACGACCTACCTGCTGCTCCGCAACCGCTCGGCGTTCCCCGGCCTCAGCGGGGCGCTCGGCACCCGGTTCTCCGGCAACGGCGATCTGCTGGGGTTCGTGATGAACGCGTCGCGCGACGGCCTCGGCCGCGACCTGGCCCCCAACACCGGGCCGGTCATCACCAGCGCCATCCGGGTGGCCGACGGGGTTGACGGGGTCGACGGCGCTTCGGGGCGCGGTCACTACATCGAGGACGCGGGCTATCCGGCCTTCGCCGCCTGGCTCGCCGAGACCGGCAAGGGCCTGGGCACGCTCGCCCGGGCCTTCCAGTTCGGCTACCGGAAGGCTGTCGAGGACCTGACCGATGCCGGCGACTCCACCCTGGGCGGCGACCTCGCCGACCTGCTCGGGCCCGGCTCGTTGACCGCGACCTCGATACCGCTGCTCGGCATGGGCCGCGACGTCCCCGACGGCGTGATGCACCTGAGCGAGGGCCGGCTCGAGGTCGACTGGACGACCGAGACGTCGCTCGACTACTTCGAGGGCGTGCGCGCGAGCATGCGCGCCATCGCCGGCCAGCTCGGCGGCACCTACGCCGACAACCCGCTGTGGTGGGCGAAGCGGGTGATCACCGTGCACCCGCTCGGCGGTGCCCCCATGGGCCGGCACGCGGGGGAGGGGCTGTGCGACGAGTACGGCGAGGTGTTCGGCCACCCCGGCCTGTACGTGCTGGACGGCTCGCTGCTGCCCGGTCCCGTCGGCGCCAACCCGTCCCTGACGATCGCCGCCGTCGCCGACCGCGGCTGCACCCACATCCTGGAGTCTTCTTCGCTGGTTGGGGGAGGACGCAGTCCTGTCACGAAACCAGTGGAGCCGGCTGACCTCTCACCGGGTCTCGTGACAGGCGCCAGCGCGCCTTCCTCGACCAACGGGTCGGCGAGCGGCATCCGCTTCACCGAGCAGATGAAGGGCTTCGTCGCCCTGGGCGATCTCGACCCGGAGTCCGGACAGCAACAAGGCAAGGCCAACGGCGACCGGCTGATGTTCGAGCTGACGATCGCGGTCGACGACGTCGACCGTTTCGTGGCCGAGCCGGCGCACCAGGGCTCCGCGACGGGGTACGTCGAGTCCGACCTGCTCGGCGGCCGGCTCGAGGTCGAGCGGGGCTGGTTCAACCTCTTCGTCGAGATCGACGACCCGGAGTCGCGGCAGATGCTCTACCGGCTGTGGCTGCGCGGGCCCGGCGGCAACCCGATGACGTTCACCGGGGTCAAGCAGGTCCGTGACGACCCGGGGCTCGACGTGTGGCGCGACACCTCGACCCTCTACGTGCGCGTCTTCGACGGCCACCTCGAGCCCGGTGTCGACGACGGTTCGGTGCTCGCGGCGGGCGTGATCACGATCCACATCCCGGACTTCATGGTGCAGCTGACGACGTTCCGCACCTCGGGCGACGGCCCCGTCGGGGCCATGGAGGGTTTCGGTCGGCTGTTCCTCGGTCAGCTGTGGGAGGTCTACGGGCGGTTCCTCCGCGACGACGACGACAGTGGCCCCAGGAGGTCCGAGTGAAGCGCTCCGAGCTGACCGAGCACTTCGTCGAGCTCAACTTCATGCCGCAGGACGCCTGCCGGTGGCTGTCACCCAGCGAGCTGAAGACCCTCCTGTCCTCGACCCTGGCCCTGCTCTTCGGCAACTACGCCGACAAGCGCGAGCTGCAGAAGGTCTTCGACAGCAACCTGATCGTGATGCCGCCGGCCGACCAGCCGCTCGCCGAGGGTGCGGACTTCTGGTTCGACTACACCGCCGACGTCGGTGACGGTTTCGACGCGACGTACACCGTCGCCGCCCTGATGGGGCAGCCGTCGCTGCGTGTCGAGGGCATCGACGACGAGCTGCCGCGCGGGCAGATGCTGGTCCTCGGTGGCGACGAGGTCTACCCGACGGCGTCGACGAAGGCGTACGACGACCGGACGACCGGGCCCTACCGCTCGGCCATGCCGTCGGCCACGCCCCAGCCGCTGATGGTGGCGCTGCCGGGCAACCACGACTGGTACGACGGCCTCACGGCCTTCCTGCGGCTGTTCACCCAGGACCGGATGATCGGTGGCTGGCGCACCGAGCAGAAGCGCAGCTACTGGACCGTCCAGCTGCCGCACCGCTGGTGGCTGGTCGGCCTCGACAGCCAGCTCGACTCCTACTTCGACGACCCGCAGCTGAAGTACTTCGAGTCGACCCTCACCGCCAACCTGCAGCCGGGCGACAGCGTCATCGTCTGTGCGGCCACGCCGGCCTGGCTCAAGGCATCGTCGGGCCACCCCGACGCGTTCAACGGCCTGGAGTGGTTCGAGCGCAACTTCGTGACCTCGCGGCGCATCCCCGGCAGCAACGAGCGCGAGGCCACGGGTGCCCAGGCGCGGTTGTGGCTCAGCGGCGACAAGCACCACTACCTGCGATACGCCGAGCGGCTGGCGGACCCGCAGGCCCCCGACGGCACCGCCCGGCAGATGGTGACCGCCGGCATCGGGGGCGCGTACCTCGACACCACCCACGGCCTGGCCACCGAGCTCAAGCTGCTGCCCCCCGCCTCCCGCAACTGGCGCGACGGCGACAACGACGCGACGTTCGTGCAGCAGCCGGCCTGCTACCCGAGCGTCGAGGAGTCGCGCGCCTGGGTCACCCGGCTGGGCCAGCCGTGGCGGCCCGAGTGGATCGTCCGCCGCAACCCCGGGGTGTTCACGGCCCTGGCCGTCACCCACTTCACGATCTTCCTGCTCATGCTGCTGATCTTCTGGCAGGGCATCCGGGCCAAGGAGAACGGCCTGATCATCGACGCCTACCTCTCTGCCACGCCCGCCGAGCTCCTCCGCTTCGCCGGAGGACTGCTCGCCGTGGTGCTGCTCGGGTTCGCGCTCTGCCTGCTGCCGTTGGTGCGCGGGCGACCACCGCTTGTCTCGATCAAGGTCATGGTCTTCGTGCTCTTCCAGCTCGGCACGGCCTGCGCCTGCTTCGTCGGCTTCGGACTGCTGCCCGTCGGCACCCTCGGCCTGCTCGCCGCGTGGCTGAAGTTCTTCGTCGTGATCGTCGGGGTGTCCGTCGTCGGCGGCGTGGTCGGCGCCTTCTTCATCGGCCTGTGGATCGTCATCTACATGCACCAGGGCCTGACGTCCTGGGCGATGATGGGCCAGGCCATCGAGGAGGGGAAGGGCTTCCTCCGCATCCGCCTCGACGCCGACGGCGCCCTGACGATCTTCCCGGTCCTCACCGAGGAGCTCGTCCGCGACTACGACATCACGCCCCAGCCCGTGATGACCTCGAGCGGCCGGACCACCCGGATCCCGGTGCCCTCCGGCCCGCTCCCAGTGCCGCGGATCATCGAGGAGCCGTTCAGGGTCCTGCCGACCCCTCCGGCCTGACTACTGCTTCTTGGGCGGGAGGGACCGGGCGTACGCCGTCCCGCGCGCGACCCAGGTCCGGAGGGCCTCGTCGTCGGCGACGGCGCTCTCGTCCACGCGCAACCAGCCCCGCATGGCCTTGCCGCGCATCTCGAGCTCCTGGGCGCCGGGCTCCCCGAGCAGCGTCTCGGTGTCGTCGGGGTCGCAGCGCAGCATCAGACCGCCCTGTCCGCTGGCCGCGACGGCCATGTGCCCGCCGATCAGGAACGCCAGCCCGCCGAACATCCTCATCTCGGTCACGCCCCGCTCGCCGGCCACCTCGGCGCGGATGCGGTCCGCGAGCTCCTCGTCGTACGCCATGGGTCTAGCGATCCAGGTCCGCCAGCACCTGGCCGACGACGTCGATCGACTCGGCCGTGATCGGGTCGAGGACGAGCTGGAGGTGGGTCGCCCCGATGTCGGCCAGCGCGCGGACGTGGTCGGCCAGGTCGTCGGGGGTCACGGTCGCGACCTTCGCGTCGTAGTGGTCGCCCATCAACCGTCCGCTGCCGTCCTCCAGGGTCACCATCACGGCCGCCGTGGCCTCGACGGACCGACCGTCGGGGATGGCCGCGTCGACCCCGGCCTTCACCTCGGCGAACCGGTCGACACGGTTGTCGTAGATGCTCCACCACACGTTCCAGGAGTCCACGACCGGCAGCCCGATGCCCAGCATCCGCGGGCTGCTGGACCCGAGCATGATCGGGGGTCCGCCCTCGCGCACCGGGCGCGGGTCGAGCACGCAGTCCTCGACGTCGTAGTAGGTGCCGTGGAACGTCGTCCGCCCCTCACGCAGCAGCGGCACGATGATCGCCAGCGCCTCCTCGAAGCGGCTCACCCGGCGGTCGTAGGCGAAGCCGAACGCGGAGTACTCCCGCTGGTTCCACCCCGCCCCCAGCCCGACGATGAGCCGGCCCTGCGAGATGGCGTCGACGGTCGCCGCCTGCTTGGCGAGCATCGTCGGCGCGTGGAAGCTCGTCGCCGCCACCAACGGGCCGATCTCGACCCGCTCGGTGACGGCCGCGATCGCCGCGAGCGTCGTCCACGCCTCGTACGGGCCTCGCGTGCTGCCGTCCTTCAGGTCGTACAGCAGGTGGTCACCCACCCAGATCGAGTCGAAGTTCCTGGCCTCGGCCAGCCGGGCCAGGTCGAGGTACTCCGGCCAGGGGACGTACCGCTCGACCTCGGGGAGCTGGACGCCGATCTTGCAGGGACGGGTCATGGGCCGACCCTAGGAGATCGCCGGCTGCATCAGCCGGTCGCGCCGAACTGCTCGACCCTGATCGCGGTCGGGTCGACCCCGCACTCCAGAAGGAGGGGCGTGGCGAACTCGACGAACCGCGAGGACCCGCAGACGAACGCGACCTCGACGTCGGCCAGCAGCGGCTTGACCTCATCGGGGGTCGGCGGGCCCGCGGGTCGGTGGTCCGTGGCCTGGCGGGTGAACGCGAGCGCGGCGCCGTACCTGGCCAGCTCGTCCGCGTACGGGAGCTCGTCGTGGCCACGGCCGACGGCCACCACGGTCATCAGGTCGGTACGGCCGAGGTGGCTGGCTGCACGCGTCATGGCGACGGCGGGGACGACGCCCGTACCGGCGACCAGGCAGAGGGCCGGCGTCCGCGTGTCCCACAGGAACCAGCGACCGATCGGGCCGCGCAGCTCCAGCTCGTCGCCGACCTCGGCCACGTCGGCGAGGAACTCGGAGACCTCGCCGCCCGGCAGCCTCTCGACCAGGAACTCGACGAGCGGGTCGTGATCGGCGGAGGCCACGGAGTACGAGCGCTGGGCGGTGTAGTCGTCCGGCGCGCGCAGCCGGATCAGGTAGTGCTGGCCCGGCCGGTGCCGCAGGCGATCCTCGACGTGCATGCGGAGACGGACCAGGTCCGGCTGGGGGAAGTCCTTCTCGATGATCCGGCCGGTCGTCCACGCCGTGACCGTCGGCGTGACGTCGTCGATGGCGCCCACTCAGTCGCCCTGGTAGCGCTGCTCGAGCCACGGGTCGCCGCGGTCGTGGTAGCCGTTCTGCTCCCAGAACCCCGGCCGGTCCTCGGCCATCAGCTCCAGCCGGGTGACCCACTTGGCCGACTTCCAGAAGTAGAGGTGCGGCACGAGCAGCCGCACCGGCCCGCCGTGCTCGCGCTGGAGAGGCTGGCCGTTGAAGTCCCACACCACCCAGGCCTTGCCGCCGGTGAGGTCCTCGAGCGGGAGGTTCGTGGTGTAGCCGGTCGTCGAGTGCGCCATCACGAACCGGGCGTCTGCTCGTGGCCCGGCCTGCTCCAGCAGGGCGTCGACGCTCACCCCGGCGAACACCGTGTCGAACTTCGACCACGTCGTCACGCAGTGGATGTCGCCGTTGAACGTCGACCTCGGGAGCGCGTGGATCTCGTCCCACGTCCAGCTCGAGGGGGTCTCGACGAGCCCGTCGACCGTCATCGTCCAGGCGGCGGTGTCGAGGTGTGGGGTGGCCTCCGCGGTGAGGACGGGCCAGCCGGCACCCGTGTCGTACTGGCCGGGTGGCAGCCGCCCCTCCGGCCCGTCCGGACGCTTGCGGAAGAAGCCTCTGGTCACCGGCATGCAGCGATCCTAGAGCTCCGCATCAGGGCAGCCGGCAGCTGTTTCGTACCTCGGCGACAGCGACGCTGAACGGCGCGGCCACGACGAGTGCCGCGAGGAGGTACGTCACGGTTCGTGGGACGCCGGGTGCGAGCCTGATGGTTCACCGACCCGCTCCCTATAGTGGGCGAAGTCGCTCAGAGGAGGCCCGATGCTGCTCGTGCCCAGGCAGTTGATGCGGTCCGGGATGACCGGAGCCACGCCCTACTACGGCGGCAGGTTCACGCCGGCCCAGGCGTACTCCGCCTCTCATCGCGCAGCCCCTCCGCCGACCCCTCAGCGACCGGCAGGACACCCCTGCCTGCGCCTGCGACATCCCGCCCCGAGACATCCCGCCCCGAGACATCCCGCCCCGACACGGAGGCTGCCCTGCGGCACCTGCGCGAGACCGGAGTGATCACCGCCGCGGAGTACGACGACCTGGCCTCCCGGAGCCACGCGTGACCGGCCCGGTCCAGGTGCTCGTCGTCGGCTTCGACCGGCTGACGTTCTCCGGTGAGGTGATGACCGAGCTCGACCGCCTCCGCGAGGCCGGGACCGCTCGGCTCCTCGACGTCCTGCTGGTGGAGCGAGGCGAGGACGGCACGCTGGAGACGCTCCCTCTCCCGGCTGGGGCACCTTCCGACATGGGAGCCCTGGTGGCCGCCGTGCTCGGCGCCTCAGGCCCCGACGTACCGGGCGCCGCCGAGCCGCCGGAGGGCTCGACCTGGTCCCTGGCCGACGCCATCCCACCCGGCACGTCCGCGGCGGTCGCGCTCATCGAGCACCTGTGGGCGACCCCGCTGCGCGAGGCCATCGCCCGGGCGGGCGGTACGGCCCTCGAGGAGACCTGGCTGCACCGCGAGGACGTCGTGCGCCTCGACGAGCTCATGCGTTCTGGGTGATCCCTCGCGGCGCGGGTGCGGGCATCGTGGGCCGGGCGACGCCGTCATCGGGCGCCGCGACCCACGAGGAGGCACCGTGTCGACATCAACGCCCCGCACGTTCCGAGCTCTCGCGGCGGCGGCCGTCCTGGTCGGTGCTCTCGTCTCCGGGTGCGGCGCCGACGATCCTGCCGTCTGCGGCTCCGTCAACGACCTCAAGTCCTCCTTCGACGATCTCAAGGACACCGACGTCACGTCCTCGGGGGCGCTCTCCGAGCTGCAGAGCGGCCTCACGACCCTCAAGGGCGACCTCGACCAGGTGAAGACCGACGCGAAGTCGCAGTTCGCCTCCGGCATCGACGCGGTCGAGAGCGCGTACGACGCCGTCAAGACCGCTGTCACCGCCGCCACCGACGACCCCGGCGCCGCGACGATCGCGGCCGCCGTCACCGCACTGTCCAGCCTGGCCACCGAGGTGCAAGCGCTGGTCAAGGACATCCAGGCGACCTGCTGACCGGTGCGCCCGCGTCTCCACCGTTGACGCGGGCGCCCGGCGGTCAGGCGGGTGGAGCGAAGAGCTCCAGGGCGATGCCGTCCGGGTCGCGGAACGAGAGTCCGGACCCGTAGGGGGCGTCGACGATCTCGCCGTGGGCGATCCCGAGCTCGTCCAGCCTGACGGCCCACTTCTCGAGCCCGGCACGGTCGCCGCAGGCGAACGAGACGTGGTCGAGCCCGGGGCTGCGCTCGTCGAACGACGCCGTTCTCGGCTCCGCGTGCACGTGCAGTCCGAAGAGGTTGCCGCCTCCGATCGCGAACACGGTGTGGTGGAAGCTGCCTGCCGCCACGTCCTCGTCGAGGACGGGAGCGCTGCCGAAGAGATCGGCGTACCAGGCGGTGCTGCGGGTCAGGTCGCTGACGGTGACGGCGACGTGGGTGAGACCGGGGAACCCCGGCGATGACTCGGTCATGGTGATCTCCTTGGTGTTGTTGTTGTTGTTGGTGTTGTTGTTGGTGGTGGTCATGGCTGGATGGTGAGCAGCGCGCGAGCGCTGTCGCTGACGGTCACGCGGTCGTCCCCGCCGAGGGTGTCGACCTGGAGCCGGTCGGTCGGGTCGCCGCCGGCGACGTGGGTCTGGGCCGCGAGCCCGGTCACGACGACCGCCCCGCCGTCCGCCGTCACGTCGACCCGGTCGGCCTGGTTGGTGCCGAACACCTGGACGGTGTCGTCCTTGGCATCGGCAGCGCCCGTGGTGGCGGCCAGGTCGATGTCCGCCGTCGTGACGTCGGTACCGCTGAGGTCGCCGACCGTCACGGTGTCCGCGCCGCCGAGGGTCGCGAGGTCCAGCCGCTCCACGCGGTCGAGGTCCATCCGGATGTTCGCGAGGTTGCGGAGGAAGACCGCGTCGGGGCCGTTGGCCGACAAGGACATCAGCTCGTCGCCGTTGGAGCCGTTGAAGGTCAAGGTGTCCCGGCCGAGGCCGCCCTCGATCGTGTCGTTGCCGTCCCCGGGGTTCCAGGCCGCGGTGTCGTCGCCGTTGCCGAGCACCTCGACGTCGGTGCCGACGCGCCCGTTGACGACGTCGTCCCCGTTGCCGCCGACCACGAGGTCGGCGCCTGCGCCGCCGAGGAGGACGTCGTCGCCGTTGCCGCCCGTGACCGTCATCGGTACGTCGACGAGGGCGCCGCCGGAGATGGTCCGGAAGTCGTCGTCGCCCGAGCGCAGGTCAACGGACGCCGAGTGGAAGCTGCCCTTGGCGAAGCTCCTGGTCCCGCTGGCGCCGAGGTCGACCACGACGGAGTCGAGCCCGGTGAAGTCGATGGTGACCTGGTCGGCGGCGTTCGTGCCGACGACGGCGAGAACGCCGTCCACGACGACCGCTCCGGCCTGCGCCGGCTTCGCCTGCGTCGGTCCCCCTACGAGCGTGGCGCTCGCGACGATCGCGGTGGCGGCGGCGAAGGCCGCGGTGCGCTTGTTCTTCTGCACTTTCATCGTGTGCTCTTTCTCGTCCCGGGTCGGCCCGTGCCGACCTCGGCGCTTCTACGGCGACTCCGCGACGGTGGTTCCCCGGGAACCGATCCGCACCTGTCTCGCGTAAGGAGGCCGTGGGACTCAGCGCGGCCTCTTCAGAAGTGGCCCCGGTCCGCGCTCGAAAACCAGGGAGTCCGGAACTGAACGGTGGGTTAGCGTGACGACCGTGGCCATGGACGACGCCGATCTGGCGTCGCGGTTCGCTTCCGGAGACGCGGACTCCGTCCGCGTCGTCTACCAGTCCTACGGGCGGCTGGTCTTCTCGATCGCGTTCAAGGTGCTCGGCGACACCGGGCTCGCCGAGGACGCCACCCAACAGACGTTCGTCCAGGCCTGGCGCGCCGCTTCGTCCTACGACCCGAGCCGCCCCTTGGGAGCCTGGCTGTCGACCATCGCCAAGCGCGTCGCGATCGACGTCTACCGGCGCGAGCGGCGACACCGCAACCTCGTCGACGTCGACACGGCCACCGACCCCAACCTCGTCACGCTGCCGCCGTCGGTCGACCAGCTGAACGACGTGGCCGAGGTACGGCGGGCGCTCGACGAGCTGCCGTCGACGGACCGCGACCTGATCCGCATGCAGCACTTCGACGAGCTCAGCCACGCCGAGATCGCCCGCGAGCTGGAGATCCCCCTCGGCACCGTGAAGTCACGAACCTTCCGGGCGCACAAGCGCCTGGCCGGCCTGTTGGCCCATCTGCGCGCCGAACCGGAAGAATCGGGTTCCCATGGATGACTCCGAGCTGACCCCCGCCGAGCGTGCGGAGATCGAGCGCGTGGACGACGTCCTCGCCGACCCAGCCGTGTGGGCCGAGCCGCCGCCGTACCTCCAGGAAGCGGTCGTCGCGGCGATCGCCGAGGAGTCCGGCGCCGGGAAGCGCCGCCGCCTCCGCCTCGCCGTCGTGGGCATCGCCGCGGCCGTGCTCCTCGCCGTCGGCGTGACCGTGGGGGTGTACGCCAACCGCGACCAGCCGGTCGAGTTCGCCGCCTCGCTCACCGGCACCGAGCTCACCCCCGACGCAAGCGGAGAGGTGACGCTCACCAAGCACGCCAGCGGCTGGGACATCCGCCTCCACGCCACCGGCCTGCCAAGGCGCGAGGACGGCGAGTTCTACCAGGCCTGGCTGAAGAACGAGGATGGCCTGCTCGTCCCCATCGGCTCCTTCAACGACGGCCGCGACGTCATCCTCTGGGCCGGCGTCCCCCCGAGCGCCTTTGCGACGCTGACCGTCACCCAAGAGGTGGCGGACGGGGACCAGGCGTCGTCGGGCCTGGTGGTGCTGATCGGGGTGGCGGCGGAGTCCTGATCAGGGGACGGCGACGCCCTCGATCCGGACCGGACCCTGCGTGGGGTCGAGCTCGACGGACTGGTCGACCCCGGCCGGGGTGATCACGTCCATCGCCTTCGGCACGGCTCCGGGGGCGAACGAGCAGATCGGGCTGATGACGCTCGGGGAGGCGCAGACGCCGAACTGGTAGTCCTGTGGCGTGGGCTGGAACCCGCGGGCCTGGTCGGGGCTGTACCCGTCCTGGCCGTGCAGGACGACGGCGAACCTCCACCCCGGTCCCGGCGTGCCGAGCGCGGCGATCGGCACGAAGATCGTGATGTACCGCGAGGTCTGGCTGGCCGTCACCGACACGGTGCCCAGCGACTGCCCGGCGGCGTCGACGAAGACCGGGCTGGCGAAGCCCTGGACCTCGATGCGGCTGCTCCACGCGGAGTCGTCCGCGATCGCGTAGTTGCGGCTCGCGAACGGCGGAGCGGTGGAGGTCGTGGCGGCGCCGGGGTCGTGCACGAAGACGTCGACCAGCTGCGCGCCCAGGGGTGAGCCGAAGGTGGGGGACAGGTCTCGAGTCCGCAGCCGCAGCACGGCGTTGTCGCCGGAGACGATCACCTGGAACCGCTCGATGTCGTAGGCACCCGGCTTGAAGTTGTCGGAGAGCGGGTAGGCGAAGGTGCCCGGCCCGTTGTCGTCGCCGGTCGGGTCGGTGACGTCGAGCACCGTCGTCCCGGTGATGAAGTCGGAGACGACGGTGCGTCGGGCGTACCCGGTCGCGCCGCCGGCCGTCGTCGCCGCGACGGTGATCACCGAGGTGCCGAACGGCGCGGGCACGGTGGCCGAGAAGGCGCCGCCGGCGTCGGCGTGGACCGTGACCACGGTGGTGGCGCCGCCGCCGTCGGTGGCAGTGGAGGCGACGTCGACCGTCGCCCCGGGCGTGGTGGTGCCCGTGACCTCGACGGTCGCGGTGGCCACCGTGGCGCCGTCGGCCGGAGCGCTCAGGTTGACGGCGGCAGCGGCGGGCGGGGTCGGCTGGTAGCGCTCGCGGACGATCCGCGGCTGCTCGACCGGCCGCGACCGCCCGAGGCTCTGGGTGAGCCGCACCTGCTGGGCCTGCGCCCAGGTGAGCGGGGAGGCGGAGCCGGCCGCGCCGCCGTTCTCGAAGCCGATGGACGCGGTCTCGGGGCTGGTGCCGAAGGGGGACGCCGGCAGGTCCGGGTTCTCCCAGGCCTGCTCGGGGACCAGCCCGATCCCGGACGAGAACCGCTGCATGCCGAGCAGCAGGCGGGCGGCCGTCGCTGCGTCACCGGTCTGCAGGTGCTGCTCGGCGCGCTCGCCGCTCAGGACGGGCCACACGTGCCCGGAGCCGTTGCCGCCGGTCGGCCACGGCTTGCCGGTGGGCGAGCAGGTGGTGGCGTCGGGCTCGTAGCAGTCGCCGTACCCGTCCTCGGTGCCCGGCGTCGGCGGTGCCGTACCGGTAGAAGCCGGGGCCGCTGTCGGTGTCCCGGCGGAGGATGTCGTCGACGACGGGCAGCGAGTGCTGCACGTCCGCGTCGTCGGCCGGGAGGATGCCGAGCCGGGTCAGCTCGAGGAACCCGGCGTCGATGACCGCCCGCTGGTCGGCGTCGGGGCCGCCGTTGCCGAGGTTGTAGGTGACCGCCTCGTTCGGGTCACCGTTCTTGGCCAGCCGGATGAAGTAGCGGCCGGTGGCGTAGGGCCCTGTCGTGGTGACCGTCCAGCCCTTGATGCTGCGCTGGAAGTGGTCGGCCGTGGCCCGGTAGACCCGCGCTCGCGCATGGTCGCCGTTGACGTCGGCGATGCGGCCCGCCGCGACCAGGCCCGCGATCTCGGCGGCGATGGTCGAGGGCGAGTAGCCGCCCTGCTCCTCCCACCGCTCCGAGCCGAACGACGGACCGTGCGCGACCACGAAGTCGGCTGCCTTCTTGATGTGGTCGGACCAGAGGTCGCCGTCGTCCTGAAGTCCTGCCTGGTAGGCCATCAGGACCGGGTACGCCGTCTCGTCGAGCTGGTCGCCGCCGGTGTCGGGTGCCTGCTGTCCGTTGACGAGGGAGTTACGGGGGAAGCGGCCGTCGGCCAGCTGCTGGCGCTCGAACAGGAAGCGCACCGTGGCCCTCGCTGTTGCTTGATCGCCGGCGGCCATCAGGCCGGTGAAGGACTCGTAGAGGTCGCGCGCGAACACCTCGCGGTAGGAGCCGAAGTACACGGCCTTGCCGCCCGGGGTGTCGCCCGCGCTGACCGCCTGCCCCCACGGGCTCGCGAGGGAGGCGACCACGGCGCCGGGGAAGGTCTTGTCCTCGCTGGCCTTCAGCACGTTGGCTGACAACCAGTACGCCGACCGGAGGCGGTCCGCCTCCTGCTTGGTCAATCCGGGGAAGGTCTTCGGGGGCTTGTTCAGCTCCTTGTCGTACTTCTTCCAGGTCTTCTCGTACTCCTTCTGTGTCTTGTCGAAGGATGCGTGCGCGGACCTGCCGGCGACCTCGATCGCCTGGGCCTTCGTGGTCCCGAAGCCGAGCGCGAGCGTGAACCGCCCGTCCTTCCCGACATCCACCTGTCCGGTCTGCACCACGTTGCCGTCGAGCGCCTCGCCGTACGTCGTGGCCAGCGTGCGGTCGGCGTCGAGCTGCGCCAACCCGTCGCTGGCGGTGCCGGCGTACCCGCTGCTGGCCCTGACGAAGGGACGGTCCGCCCGCAGGGCGCCGTACAGCGGGACGGCGTAGTCACGGTTCGCGGCGTTCGTCTCGGTCTCCTCGTCGGAGCTGACGAGGGCCGTGGTGGCGGCGTCCACGACAGCGTCGTCCTCGCCCCCGTTGCTCGCCCCACCCCCGCCGTTGCCGTTGATCGTCGCGTCGTACCGGACGTAGACCTTCAGGCCCTGCGTCCCCTTGGCCTCCTCGAGCCTCGTGCTCACGACGACGGCGTCCCGGTCGGGGTCGGTGACGTAGTCGGTGACCAGCCGGTACTTCCCGCTCTTCGCCGTGCTCGTGACCCGACACGACATCCCGCTCTCGTCGGTCGACTTCACGGTGTAGGTCATGTCGCGGGTCTGCAGGTCGGTGAACGTCCGCCCGTCGGTCACGACGTACTGCATCGTCTCGACGTTGGTGTTGTCGATGGTCGGGCGAGTAGACGTCGGACAGCACCCCGTCCGCGACGGTGTACCAGACCTTCGACTTCGTGTTGCGGGCCGTTCCCAGGCAGTCCTTGCGGGCAAGGTCGAAGTGCGAGAGAGCGCCTGGCCCGCCCGGGGCGGAGGCAGCTGCCGAGGCGGCTGCCGTGGGTGGTGCGCTCGTCGGCGCGAGGAGTGCCAGCGCCACCGCCAGCACCGAGCAGGACAACAGGCCACCACGATCACGCTTCCCGAGCATGCCTACAGCCTCATGACCGGCTGACTCCTTGTCCACCCCCCGGGTCCTGCACATCACGAGCCAAGCGAGGATGTCTCCATGTCCGCACGTCGCGCCCTCGCGGTCAGCGCCCTGTCCCTGCTCGTACCCGCATCCCTGGTGCTCGTGGCGGCAACCGGCTCCGCCAGCGAGACATCCGGCGATCCCGCCGCCAGCACGTCGGCCCGCAGCAACGTCACGCAGACGGTCCACCTCGTGGCCTTGCCGCAGATCGTGCAGCCGGGTGGCCGCGTGGCCAGCCCCGACGACGCGAAGGCGGCTCTGACAGCCACCATCGAGCCGACCGCCGTCGGCCGGAAGGTGAGGCTCCAGGTACGGCGCGGTTCCGCCTGGCAGACGGTGGCCACGGCCGGCCAGGACAGGATCGGCCGTGCCCAGTTCGCCGCCCCTGCGAGCAGGGACGGCCGGGCGCTGACCTACCGGGTCAGGGCCGCCTCCTTCCGCGGCCTCCCGGCAGTCACCAGCAACAAGGCCAGCACCGAGCGCTGGCTCACCCCGACCTGGACCGACGAGTTCTCGGGCAGCTCGCTGTCGAAGGAGTGGCAGAACCGCGGACGGACCTACGAGCCCCAGAGCATGCGCAGGTGCTCCCGGGGAAGCGCCCAGGCGGTCCGGGTCGGCGGCGGCGCCCTGCGGCTCAGCGTGATGAAGGACCCGAGCAGGGACACCTTGTGCCCGGCGCTCAAGGACGGGCAGATCGCCGGCCGGTACGCCTACCGGCTCAACGGCCACGTCGGCACCGACGACGCCTTCTCCTTCAGGTACGGCTTCGCCGCTGCGCGCATCAAGTTCCCCCGGCTGCGCGGCCAGCACGGCAGCTTCTGGATGCAACCGGTCGGCGGGATGTACCCGGGTGGCACCGGCCACGAGATCGACGTCACCGAGTTCTTCGGAGCGAAGGCCAAGCGCAGCGGCCTCTTCAGCTACATCCACCGCTACCAGGCAGGCCGCGTCGTCAAGACCGGCACCACCATCCCCGACACGTTCCTCCACGGCCCGCGCGACGGCTGGGGGAGGAACTTCCACGTCTTCTCCGTGCAGTGGACTCCGCGATCACTGATCTTCCGCATCGACGGCAAGGAGACCTGGCGCATCGGCGGCCGCGTCTCCACGGTCCCTCAGTACCTCATCCTGAGCCTCCTGTCCTCCGACTACGAGCTCCCCCAGATCCAGGACCGACAGCTCCCCCAGCACATGTACGTCGACTGGGTACGCGTCTGGGAGACCGGCGGCTGAGGTGAGCGCGAGTACGCTCCGAGACATGGCAGCGCGCACGCTCCCGCCGTTCCGTGCCGACCACGTGGGCAGCCTGCTGCGACCGCCGGCGCTGCTCGACGCGCGGGCTCGGCACCGGGCCGGCGATCTCGACGACGCCGGGTTGCGGGAGGCCGAGGACAAAGCGATCCGCGACGTGGTGGCTCTGCAGCGCGAGGCGGGTATGCGCACCGCGACCGACGGCGAGTTCCGTCGCACGTCGTGGCACATGGACTTCATCTACCAGCTCGAGGGTGTCGACCCGACCGACCAGAAGCTGGCGGTCCACTTCCACAACAAGGCCGGCGAGCTCGACTTCGAGACCGCGGCACTGAGCGTCCACGACCGGGTGCGACTCGGACACACGATCTTCGGCGACGCCTTCGAGTACCTGTCGCGAGTGACGAGCGGCGACCAGGTCCCCAAGCTGACCATCCCCTCGCCGAACATGGTCCACTACCGCGGCGGCCGGGCGGCGATCGACGCGTCGGTCTACGCCGAGCTCGAGCCGTTCTGGGCGGACCTCACCGCGGCGTACGCAGAGGAGGTCCGCCGTCTCGGGGAGCTCGGCTGCACCTACCTCCAGCTCGACGACACCAGCCTCGCCTACCTCAACGACCCCGAGCAGCGCGCGATGGTCGCGGCCCAGGGCGGGGACCCCGAGCACCTGCACGAGCAGTACGTCGCGAACGTCAACGCCGCGATCGCCGGCCGCCCGGAGGGGATGCGGGTCACCACGCACATGTGCCGCGGCAACTTCCGCTCGTCGTGGGCGGCCGAGGGCGGCTACGACTTCGTGGCCGAGGTCCTCTTCTCGCAGCTCGACGTGGACGGCTTCTTCCTCGAGTACGACGACGAGCGGTCCGGCGGCTTCGAGCCGCTGAGGTTCGTCCCCGCGGGCAAGCAGGTCGTGCTCGGCCTGGTCACGACCAAGACGGGCCAGCTCGAGGACAAGGACGTGCTGAAGCGCCGCATCGACGAGGCGTCGAAGTACGTGCCGCTCGAGCAGCTCTGCCTCTCGCCGCAGTGCGGCTTCTCCTCCACAGTGGAGGGCAACGAGCTGAGCGAAGAGCAGGAACGAGCCAAGCTACGGCTGGTCGTGGAGACCGCTGAGGAAGTCTGGGGGTAGGCCATGGCACTACTGGACGGCGTCGCGTGGGAGGGCAAGGTCTTCAAGGGCGGCGGATGGACCGACGGACGCGGAGGCACCTACGCCGTCGTGGAGCCGGCCACCGGCAACGAGCTCGGCACGATGGGCCAGGCGGACGCCGAGGACGTGGCCGACGCCGCCGCCTCCGCGGCGGAGGCGCAGAAGGACTGGGCGGCGCTTCCACACACCGCGCGTGCGGCCGTGCTCCGCCGAGCCGGAGACCTGTGGGCCGAGCACGCCGACGAGATCCGCGACTGGAACGTGCGCGAGGTCGGCGCGATCCCGCCGATGGCCGACTTCGCGATGCACGTCGCGGCCGAGGAGTGCTACCAGGCCGCGTCGTTGCCGGGACAGCCGATCGGCCAGGTGCTCCCCAGTGAGCAGCCCCGGCTCTCCATGGCCCGCCAGATGCCGGCCGGTGTGGTCGCGGTCATCTCGCCGTTCAACGTCCCGATCATCCTCGGCATCAGGTCGGTGGCCCCGGCCCTCGCGCTCGGGAACGCCGTGCTCCTGAAGCCCGACCCGCGCACGACCGTCACCGGCGGCACGGTGATGGCGCGGATCTTCGAGGAGGCAGGGCTGCCGCCCGGCGTCCTGCAGATGCTCCCGGGTGGCAAGGACGTCGGCGAGGCGATGGTGACCGACCCGCACGTCCGCGTGATCTCGTTCACCGGCTCGACGGCGGTCGGCCGGTCGATCGGCGAGCTCGCAGGCCGACACCTCAAGCGTGCCCACCTCGAGCTGGGCGGCAACTCCGCCCTGCTGATCCTCGACGACGCGGACGTCGAGAAGGCGGTCGGGCTGACCGGCTGGGCGTCGTTCCTCAACCAGGGCCAGATCTGCATGACCACCGGCCGCTACTTCGTCGCCGACGGGATCTACGACGACTTCGTCGACCAGCTCGCTGCGAAGGCCGGCCACCTGCCGGTCGGCGACCCGGCCACCGAGCAGGTCGCGCTCGGTCCGGTCATCGACGAGCGGTCGCGGGACAAGATCCACGGCCTGGTCACGGCGAGCGTCGACCAGGGCGCGCGCCTGGCCGCCGGCGGGGAGTACGACCGGCTCTTCTACCGGCCGACCGTGCTGGCCGAGGTCCCCCTCACCTCACCCGTCTTCACCGAAGAGGTCTTCGGCCCGGTCGCTCCGGTCACCAGGGTCTCCTCGGCCGAGGAAGCCGTACGGCTGGCCTCGGAAGGCGACTACGGGCTCTCGCTCGGCATCGTCACCCGCGACGTGATGCGCGGACTGGCGCTCGCCGAGCAGATCCCGACCGGCATCGTGCACATCAACGACCAGACGGTGAACGACGAGGCAAATGTCCCCTTCGGCGGCGTGGGCGCATCCGGGCTGGGCCGCCTGGGCGGCGCGGCCGCGAACATCGAGGCGTTCACCGAGACCCGCTGGATCACGATGCGAGGGGAGCCGGCGAGCTACCCGTTCTGATACGTCGTCGGTAGGGCGTTGATGAAGTTACGCGTTGCCAAGTTGTTGCCTGGAATCAGCAGTCTTGACGAATCGCAAACACAGTTGGCGTAGCGCTATCTCGGCTCGACGTCTGCAGCACCACTGAGGAGGCGAACCAGCCACGCGGGGCGTGACAGCGGCGAGCGGCCGAGTCAGCTGGCATGCTCAGGAACCCTCCGTGCCCAGGATTCCTCCTGGAGGCGGGGGCGAGGAAGCCCAGCTCCGTGTTTGCCGGCTGCCTGTTGCGGTTCGTGTTCCGAGTGCGCGGCGCGGTTGCCCAGGACGCGCCAGACCTGATCACTAGGGGACTCCCCGCTCGCACCCCACATCGCGAGCGGGGAGTCCGTGTCCGCGTCGTCTGTGATCCGGGGGTGACGGCGCGGAGTTCATGGTTGGGGCGAAGAACCAGCCCGATCCGACTAGACCCGTGCAGCGAGGGCCATGCCCGTGAGGATGCGGCCGAGCTCGAGGGCCTCGTCGACCCTCAGGCTGGCGACGGGGATGTCGCCCTTGCTGACCTCGATGGTGGCGCTTGGAGCGTCGTGCTCCCGGAGGAGATACATCTCCAGAGTTGCCAGGTTGGTGCTAGCGCCCGCCAGCCGCACGTGCGGCTCGGTGGTCAACTCGACGGTGTGCTCATCGCTGATGCACGCCTGGTCGTCAGGGTGAAGTGCGCTTGTGTGGCCGCTGCCGTCGCGGCACCAGGGCGCACACTCGACGGCGGCCAGTGGTCTGGTTCTGGGTCGTGTTCATGGCTTCTTGGCCTCCTGGCCAGGCAGTCGGATCAACGTGAGGGTGAAGGCATCCGGGCCCCCGATCCGGGTTGGGGTCGGGCCCGGGTCATGAGTTAGGGAGAACGACTTGCCGTGACGTCTCGGGGCCCCGACGTGCCGAAGAACAGAGACCACGAGAGCATCAGCGCGATGAGGGCGGTGAGCACGCCCAGGAGTCCACCGGGTTGTTGGAGGAACACGAGCACGTAGCCCGCCTTCGGGATTTGCGAGACGACCTCGCCCACCACGTCGCGTTCGGTCGTGGTGCCCGGGTCCGGTGTGCGGTTGGCGTCACCCTTGGTGGTGATCTTGTCGTCGTGGACCGCATGGACCCGGTGCGTGACCACCGGGTCCATGCCGGGCGCGGTCGTCACCTCGAAGGTGATGACGTCGCCCTTGACGTACGGCCCCTGAGGCGGTGCGTCGATCAGCAGGTCACCGGGCGGGAGGTCGGGGACCATCGATGCGGTGCGTACGGCGTACGCCCGGTATCCGTGGTGGTGGGCCAAGGCAGCCGCCACGCCGCCGCCCACGAGGGCGAGGACCACCGTCGCGAGCAGGACGCGGACGGCTACCTTGACCCCACGCATCAGGCGCCCGGCTGGACGCCGACCTGCGTCGCCACGAGGTCGTAGTCGAGGTTGAGAAGCTGAGCAAGCTGCACGTTCTTGAACTGCGAGGAGGGCTTGAACGAGAACGTGAAGTCCCCGGTGTGGCCCGGCAGCAGCGCGTCAGCGAGCTTGATCTTGCTGGGCAGCGGGTTGCAAGCAGGGGTGCCGGTGCCGAGCGCGCACGTGCTCCCGTTGTCGTTCAGGTTGGCCGAGCCGAACTTTTCGGTGCCGTTGGAAGAGACGTGGATCTCGCCGTAGGTGCCCAGGGAGTTGATCCCGACCTTGCCGGTGTTATTGCCGATCTGCGCCGGGTTCGTGAACACGATCCAGACATCCTGGTCGTTGGCTCCGGTGTTGGAGTAGCGCAGCGTCGCGCTCTTCGACTCGCCCGGCAGCATGTCGGCGAACACAGCGTCGAGCTTGTTGGTGCCCGAACCGTCGTGGCCCTCGACCTTGATCGAGCCCATCGTGCCGGTGATGTGGTTGTTCGCCTTGGTGTCGGAGAAGTAGGCACCCGTGCCGACGACTGCGGAAGCGAGGAGACCGCCGGTGAGGGCGACGGTGCCGATGAAGCCGGCAGCCTTGGCCTTGCGGCCGTTGAGCTTGAGCATGTGCATCTCTTTCGTTGGGTTGTTGGGTTGCTACGTGGAGTTGTTGGCGAAAGGCTAACAGTCTCTTGACGCACCGCCAATTCGTTGGCGAAGGGGCCCTCATAGCCCGGCAGTACAGCCGCCTCGACCCGGACGGCGGCGCGAACAGATCCTCGATAGGGCCAATGCGTTGCTCGGCGAGCGTGGCTACGAGGAGGTCCCGATCGAGGAGATCGCCAGCGCGGCAGGCATCACCCGTGGGCTGCTTCGTTGTTGGTCACCGAGCGCGGCGGCTCGGGGGCCGGGAACCCGTGCTGAATCGCCCACACGACGGCCTGGGACCGGGTTGCGACACCCATCTTGCGGTAGGTGCTGCGGATGTAGGTCTTGACGGAGTTGATGCTCAAGAACAGGGTGTTGGCGATCTCCTGGTTGCTCAGCCCCGCGGTGACCAGTCCGAGCACGTCCGACTCCCTGGGGCTGAGGCCGTCCTCGGAGCCGGGGTAGCCTCCGGCCTCCCATTCCTGGGCGGCCGGGTTCTCCTCCAGGTGGCCCGCGATGGCGTCCCGGATGACGGCGACGAGCTCGTCGGCGGTGATGCCCAGGTCGATGGCCCACTCGACGCCCTTTTCCTTGGCGCGGGCTCCGAGCTCGGGTCGCAGGGTCCTGTCGATCGCGATCACGGTCGACGCGGTCTCGGTGAGCCAGTAGTCCAACCCGGAGTCGTCACCATCTCGCATGTGGATGACGTCGTAGAGGACGACGTCGGGCTCGTCGCCGGTCGGCCCTGTGGTGGAGATGTGGAAGGGACCAGCAGCGGTCTCGAGGATGGTGCGCAGGCCCAGGCTGACGACCTCCTGGGTGGTCTCGATGCGTATCCACACGGAACTCAGAGGCTGGGTCATGGCCGGTCGGTGTCCTTTGGTCGCCCTGTCGCTGCCTGCATGGGCCGGCGACCTTGTTGGCGAAATGCTAAGGCTCGCTTTGACGGATCGCCAATTCCTGGCACAATGCACCGGTGAGCACCGAGCGGAAGTACCGTCGCCTCGACCCTGCGCAACGGCGCGAACAGATGCTCGACGCGGCCAACGACCTGTTCGCCGAGCGTGGCTACGAGGAGGTCTCGGTCGAGGACATTGCTCGTGCGGCAGGTGTCACCCGCGGCCTGGTGCACCACTACTTCGGCGGACGCACCCAGGTCTACATCGCACTGCTCGAACGGCTCGACGCCATGCGCGAGGGATCACTGCGGCAGCCTCAGGGACGCAGCGCCCGCGCTCGCGTCGAGGACACCGTGTCGCGCTGGCTGGACTGGACCGAGGCGAACCGCCTGATCTATCTCGGCACCATCGCACCCGGCGAGGACATCGCCGACCCCGAGGTGCGACGTGTTGTCGCCAACCTCAGAGGCCGCGCCGTGGCCGTGCTCGCAACCTTTCACGCCGACATCGCCCAGGACGACTCGCCTCGGCTCCGCTACGCTCTGGAGTGCTGGACAGGCCTCAACCGCGCCGCGACACGGCGGTGGTTGCGCGGCGACGCCACCCGCAAGGCAACACAGGAGGTGCTCGCCACCACCCTCGAACACGTCCTGCGCACGTTCGGCGCGGTCCCCAAGTCCCACTGACTCCGCCGGGGCCGAATTGCGGGTGACCCACGACCAGCATGGTGCGGGCCCCGCCGCTGGCCTTGTGATCAGCTCGATCGGCGAGACATCCTCCGAGGCGGGACCGACGACGACCCGCCCTCGCGCCGACATCCTGCAGTGCCGCGACGTCCCTGCCGGACGGCTCGATCACGGGGGACCGGTGCCCGCGCAACCGAGGTCTCGACCAGCACATGACGGGGACCTGAGCCCGTAGCGACGACCCGCGGCGAGGGGCCACCCGTCCAAAACTGAAACAGGGACCTTCTTACTCCTCCGCGCACCGCGCCCCTGACCGAGGGAGCTTCAGCGAGACCAGGTAGTCCACGACCTTGGCCCGGATGCACGCGTTGCCGAAGAACGACGTGTGCGTGGCACCCGGCCCACCGCCCTCGGTGAGCAGGCGCGCGCTGTCGAGCGTGGCGGCCAGCGCGACGGCACCGGAGTACGGCGTGGAGGGGTCGCCCACCGAGCCCACCACGAGCACCGGGTCGGCGCCCTGCGCCCGGAAGTCGCCGCGCCAGTCGCTCGGCGGGTTGCGCAGCGGCCACGAGCTGCACGCCGCGGCGTTGGCGCCGTCGTAGCTGGGCGGGCCGTACGCCAGGGCCGGCCCCAGCCGCTGCGCCATCGCGGCGCTGCGGCGTGCGAAACGCACGAAGTCCGCCGGTCCCAGGCTGCCGGCGGCGTCGGTGCACTCGATGACGATGTTCGTCGCGCCGCCCACCGGGCCGAGCAGGTCACGGTTGGTGACGACGGGCTTGCCGGCCGCAATGTCCGCCAGCAACTTGCCCGTCTGTGGCCAGGCGTCACGTCCGGAGCCGGTGAGCAGGTACAGGAGGTAGAGGACGGTGTAGCCGTTCGTCGTCGCCCGGTCGTCGCCCTTCCCCTTCGTCAGCGGCTGGTCGTCGAGGTGGGCAACGAGCGCGTCCAGGGCCTCCTCGGCGGCGCCCTGCCCGAACCGACAGGTGGTCGCGTGGGCGCTGCACCAGGCGAGGAACGCGTCGACCGACCGCTCACTCGCCCGGTAGTTCACGCCCAGGAGCCCGAGGTAGTCGTCGCCGTACTGGAACGGGTCGACCGACCCGTCGAGGGTGACCGCGCGGACCCGGCTCGGGAACATGTCGGCGTACACGGCGCCGAGGTACGTGCCGTAGGACAGGCCGAGGTAGCTGAGCCGGTCGTCGCCGAGGGCCGCGCGCAGTCGGTCCATGTCGCGGGCGGCGTACTCGGTGCCCATGAACGGCAGGATCTTGCCGCTGCGCTGCTGACAGCTCGCGGCGAACTGGCGGCCTTCGCGCAGGGCATCCGCAGCGGTGCGCTCACCGGCCGGCTGACCCAGGGCCTCGTCGAAGCGGCGCACCGAGCGGGCGACCGACTCGCACACGATGCTGGGAGTGCTCCGGTTCGTGCCTCGAGGGTCGAACCCCACGAGGTCGAAGTGCTGGCGTAGGTCCTTCATCTCGGGTGCCTCGGCGACGCCCGCCACGAAGTCCACCCCTGACCCGCCCGGGCCGCCGGGGTTCAGGAAGAGCGAGCCGATGCGACCGGGTCCCTTCGCCGGCAGCCGGTTCACCGCCAACCGGACGGTGCCGGCCTCGGGGTGCCGGTAGTCCAGCGGGACGGCGTACGTCGCGCATTGCAGTCGCTTGTCGTCCTCGCACGTCCTCCACTCGATGGCCGGCACCGACCCCACGTCCGCGCCGCTCTCGGCCGGCTCACCGCCGTCGCCGGTCCGCGCGATCGTGGGTGGGGCGGCCGTCGCGGGTGCCACGGGTGACCCGGGCAGCAGCGCCGCGACGGTGGCGGCCGCGACCAGACCGGAGGCGAGCCGACGGCGGGTGGACTGGGGGAGGTGCGTCACGACGAACTCCTGACCGAGATGGAGCCATCCACGCTAGGCGCGCTCGGCCGCCCTGTCACCGGGGCATCCCAGGCGCTTGGGCGGAGGCGACCGACGGGTTCAGGACCGGCGTCCGTCGGCTAGGGGCGGTTGTCCGGGAACACCGGCGCGTGGAAGAGGTCAGTCACGGTGGCGTCTCGGCTGGTCAGCGGCTCGAGCCCGAAGCGACCGGGGAGTCACGTGAGCAGAGAGCGGACCGCATCAGTCCCGCGCACGACATCGCCGTCGCGGTAGGCGGCATCGGCTTCGCGGATGTCGGTGAGAGCCTCGCGGTCGCGGATCGCGGATCGCGGACCTCGCGAAGCGGCTCTGTACTCATGGCCGCAATTGTGGCGCCTGAGTGCTTGGCCGCAAGCGAGCCGTCCACACAGCCCGCCGACCGGTTTGTTCCCGGGGACGTGTGTCCCGCTGCGAGCCAGGGGGCCCAAGTCGCAGAGAGCGTTGCGTTCGTCCGACGACACCCAGATAATCGAGCACTTTCACGAGCTGCCAGCACTCTCTGGCACTGATCGTGCGCTCCCGCCTCCGGAGGGCGGTGCTCTATCCCCTGAGCTACGGGGGCCCAGGTGCGGGGTCGACCTTACCGGCGGGGTCGGGCGGCGGAGAAACCGAGGGGCGATATCGATGCGGGGCGGGCCGGTGGGCGCCGATAGCCTTGCCCGGTGACTCCGGAGCAGCTCAGTGACGCGGTCGTCGCGGCCCTGAGGGGGCTCGTGGACGGTGGCGAGCTGACGCTGCCGGAAGGCCTGCCGGGCGAGGTCACGATCGAGCGGCCGAGGCAACAAGGGCACGGCGACTACGCGACGAACGTGGCGCTGCAGCTCGCGAAGAATGCGGGGACGAACCCGCGGGACCTGGCCACGTTGATCGCCAAGCGGCTGCGGGAGACCGAGGGCGTCGCGGACGTCGAGGTCGCGGGGCCTGGGTTCCTGAACATCACGGTCGAGGCCGGGGCGCAGGGCCAGGTCGCGCAGGACATCGTGGCGGCCGGGGCGGCGTACGGCGGGTCCGAGCTGCTCGCGGGGCAGCGGATCAACCTCGAGTTCGTGTCCGCCAACCCGACGGGGCCGCTGCACCTCGGGGGTACGCGCTGGGCCGCGGTGGGGGACGCGCTGGGGCGGATCTTCACGGCGTCGGGGGCCGAGGTCACGCGGGAGTACTACTTCAACGACCACGGGGCGCAGATCGACCGGTTCGCGCGGTCGTTGCTGGCGACTGCGCGCGGGGAGGCGGTGCCGGAGGACGGGTACGGCGGCCAGTACATCGCCGACATCGCCGACGCGGTCACGGCGCAGCGGCCGGACGCGCCGGGGCTGCCCGACGCGGAGGCGCAGGAGGTCTACCGCGACGTCGGCGTGCAGATGATGTTCGACGAGATCAAGCGCGACCTGCACGACTTCGGGGTCGACTTCGACGTGTACTTCCACGAGGACGACCTGCACGCCTCCGGCGCGGTCGAGCGGGCGGTCGCGCGGCTCACCGAGATGGGCAACACGTACGAGAAGGACGGCGCGCTCTGGCTGCGCACCGAGCAGTACGGCGACGACAAGGACCGGGTCGTCATCAAGTCGGACGGCCAGCCGGCGTACATCTCCGGCGACCTCGCCTACTACCTCGACAAGAAGGAGCGCGGGTTCGGGCGCTGCTTCATCATGCTCGGCGCGGACCACCACGGGTACGTCGGCCGGATGATGGCGATGTGCGCCGCGTTCGGCGACACGCCGCACGAGGACCTCGAGATCCTCATCGGCCAGATGGTCAACCTGCTCCGGGACGGCCAGCCGCTGCGGATGTCCAAGCGGGCCGGCACCGTCATCACGATGAACGACCTGGTGGAGGCCATCGGTGTCGACGCGGCGCGTTACGCGCTGGCCCGCTACACCACCGACACCAACATCGACATCGACCTGGCGCTGTGGGCCAAGGCCTCGAGCGACAACCCGGTGTTCTACGTGCAGTACGCGCACGCTCGGGTCTCTTCCATCCTGCGGAATGCTGCGGACCTTGGCTTACGAGGTTTCGAGACGGTTGCTGGCGCAACCTCCTCAACCAGCGACTTGCGCGAACTGACGCATCCCAGAGAAGGGGAGCTGCTTGCGGTCGCTCGCCGAGTTCCCGCGCGTCGTCCAGGCGGCCGCGCAGCTGCGGGAGCCGCACCGGGTGGCGCGGTACCTCGAGGACACGGCGGCGGCGTACCACCGCTTCTACGACTCCTGCCGCGTGCTTCCCATGGGCGACGAGGAGCCGAACGACCTGCACCGAGCGCGGCTGACGCTGGTCGACGCGACGCGGGTCGTGCTCGCCAACGGACTTGCCCTGCTCGGCGTGAGCGCACCGGAACGGATGTGACCACGCACGAGGCCGGGTGGGCCCATGCCGCCGGCGCGCTCGACGGGCCGTCGTGGCTGCGCGTCCCCGACGACGTCAACGCCCTGCACCCGCTGCTCTGGAGCGGTACGGCGCGACGCACCGACGACGGCGGCGTCGAGGTCGGCGGGGTCGACCTCCGCGACCTGTTGGCGGAGCACGGCTCGCCTGCGTATGTCCTCGACGAGGCGGACTTTCGTCAACGGGCGAAGGCGTTCCGCGATGCGTTCAAGGACTACGACGTGTTCTACGCCGGCAAGGCGTTCCTCTGCACGGCCGTCGCACGCTGGGTCCAGGAAGAAGGCCTGAACCTCGACGTCTGCTCGTCCGGCGAGCTGACCGTCGCTCTGCGGGCCGGGGTCGACCCGGGCCGGATCGGCTACCACGGCAACAACAAGACGTACCCCGAGCTGCGGCGCGCGGTGCATGCCGGCGTGGGTCGGATCGTCGTGGACTCGTTCCACGAGATCGAGCGCCTCGCGGAGATCGTGGGCGAAGGGGGTGGGCGTCAGAACGTGATGATCCGCGTCACCGCCGGTGTCGAGGCGCACACCCACGAGTACATCGCCACCGCCCACGAGGACCAGAAGTTCGGCTTCTCGATCACGAACGGCGACGCGTGGCGGGCCGTGCAGATGGTCGAGGCCGCCGACGGGCTGAACCTGCTCGGCCTCCACTCGCACATCGGGAGCCAGATCTTCGACAGCTCCGGGTTCGAGGTGGCCGCGCGCCGCGTCCTCGCCCTGCACGCCCGCGTCAGCGAGGAGCTCGGCGTCACGATGCCCGAGATGGACCTCGGTGGCGGCTTCGGCATCGCGTACACGACCCAGGACGACCCCAGCGACCCAGCGCAGCTGGCGACCGAGATGACCAAGATCGTCGAGCACGAGTGCCGCGCGCTCGGGATCCCCGAGCCGCACCTGTCGATCGAGCCCGGCCGCGCGATCGTCGGCCCGTCGGTCTGCACGCTCTACACCGTGGGCACCGTCAAGCGGGTCGCCCTGGACGGCGGTGCGGTCCGCACGTACGTCAGCGTCGACGGCGGGATGAGCGACAACATCCGCACGGCGCTGTACGGCGCCGACTACTCGTGCACCGTCGCCTCCCGCGCCAGCGAGGCGCCGCCGGTGCTCGCCCGTGTGGTCGGCAAGCACTGCGAGGCCGGCGACATCGTGGTGATGCACGAGTTCCTGCCCGCCGACGTGAGTCCCGGCGACCTGATCGCGGTGCCCGGCACGGGCGCCTACTGTCGGTCGATGGCCTCCAACTACAACCACGCGCTGCGCCCGCCGGTCATCGCCGTGCGCGATGGACAGGCCACCGTGCTCCTCCGCAGGGAGACCGAGGATGATCTCCTCGCGACCGACCTGGGCGCACAAGTGAGGGAGCAAGCATGAAGGTGGCCGTCCTCGGCTGCGGCTCGGTCGGCTCGCAGGTGGTCCGCCTGCTCGTCGAGCAGGCCGACGACCTCGGGGCGCGCATCGGTGCGACCGTCGAGCTGGCCGGCGTCGCCGTACGCCGCATCGACGCGCCGCGCGAGGTCGACGTGCCCGACGGGCTGCTGACCACCGACGCCGCCGGACTCGTCGCCCGCGACGACGTCGACCTCGTCATCGAGGTGATCGGCGGGATCGAGCCCGCCCGCACGCTGATCCTCTCCGCCCTCGAGCACGGCAAGTCGGTCGTCACCGCCAACAAGGCGCTGCTTGCCGAGGACGGGCCGACCCTCTTCGAGGCGGCGGACAAGGCCGAGCGCGACCTGTACTACGAGGCCGCGGTCGCCGGCGCGATCCCGATCCTGCGGCCGCTGCGCGAGAGCCTCGCGGGCGACCGCGTCACCCGGGTCCTCGGCATCGTCAACGGCACCACCAACTTCATCCTCGACCGCATGGACAGCTCGGGGGCCGGCTTCAACGAGGCCCTCGAGGAGGCGCAGGAGCTGGGGTACGCCGAGGCCGACCCGACCGCCGACGTCGAGGGGTTCGACGCCGCCGCCAAGGCCGCGATCCTGGCCAGCCTGGCCTTCCACACCCGCGTCACCGCCGCCGACGTGCACCGCGAGGGCATCAGCGAGGTCACCGCCGCCGACGTCGCGTCCGCGCGCGACATGGACAGCGTCGTCAAGCTGCTCGCCGATCGCCGAGCGTCAGCGCACGCGCTCGACCGCGGACGAGCCGTCGCCGTCCGCGTGCACCCCGCGATGATCCCGAGGTCGCACCCGCTGGCGTCGGTGCGCGAGGCGTTCAACGCGGTCTTCGTCGAGTCCGAGGCCGCGGGCCAGCTGATGTTCTACGGCCCGGGCGCCGGCGGTGCGCCCACCGCGAGCGCCGTGCTCGGCGACCTCGTCACCGTCGCTCGTAACCGGCTGGCCGGCACCCGCGGCGCCGGTGAGTCGGCGTACGCCGACCGTCGCGTGCTGCCGATGGGGGAGACCGTCACCCGCTACCACGTGGCCATCGACGTCGACGACCGCGCGGGCGTGCTCGCCGCCGTCGCGACCGCGTTCGCCGACCACGGCGTCTCCATCCAGACCGTGCGCCAGGAGGGTCGCGGCGCGGACGCCCAGCTCGTCGTGGTCAGCCACCAGGCCACCGACGCCCAGCTCTCGGCCACCGTCGGCGCGCTGCGCGACATGGACATCGTCCGCGAGGTCACGTCGGTGATGCGCGTCGAGGGCGAGCCCGAGTGACCAGCGTGAGGCCGGCTCCGCACCAGTGGCGCGGCGTCATCGAGGAGTACCGCGAGCTGCTCGACATCCCCGCCGGCGTCCCCGCGATCACGCTGCGCGAGGGCGGCACCCCGCTCGTCCCTTCCGCCTGGCTGTCCGGGCTCACCGGCGGCGAGGTCTGGCTCAAGGTCGAGGGCGACAACCCGACCGGCTCCTTCAAGGACCGCGGCATGACGACCGCGATCTCCTGCGCGCTGGCCGAGGGCGCCGAGGCCGTGGTGTGCGCGTCGACCGGCAACACGTCGGCGTCGATGGCGGCGTACGCCGCCAGAGCCGGCCTCAAGCCGCTCGTGCTCGTGCCCGAGGGCAAGATCGCCGCCGGCAAGATGGCCCAGGCCCTGATGCACGGCGCCCAGGTGATCATGGTCCGCGGCAACTTCGACGACTGCCTGCGGATGGCCCGCGAGATGGCGTGGCACTACCCGGTCGCACTGGTGAACTCGGTGAACCCGGCCCGGCTCGAGGGGCAGAAGACCGCGGCGTTCGAGATCGTCGACTTCCTCGGTGACGCCCCCGACTACCACCTGCTGCCGGTCGGCAACGCGGGCAACATCTCGGCGTACTGGCTCGGCTACCGCCAGTACGAGGCGCTCGGCCGTGCGACGAAGCGGCCGGTGATGCGCGGCTTCCAGGCCGAGGGTGCGGCGCCGCTCGTGACCGGCGAGCCGTTCCCCGACCCCGAGACCAAGGCCACCGCGATCCGGATCGGCAACCCCGCCTCGTGGAAGCTCGCCGAGGAGGCGCGGGACGAGTCCGGCGGCCGGTTCGAGTCCGTCTCCGACGCGCAGATCCTGGCCGCCCAGAAGGAACTGGCCTCACGTGACGGCGTCTTCGTCGAGCCGGCCTCGGCCGCCGGCATCGCCGGGATGCTGCAGGACATCGCGCAGCGCGAGTCGTACGTCGGCAGCACGGTCGTCGTGACCGTCACCGGCCACGGGCTCAAGGACACCGCCACCGCGCTCGAGGGCTTCGGCTCGGTGGTCGACGTGGTGGTCGACGCCGACGTCACGGCGGCCGCCGAGGCCGCGGGGCTCGAGCGGATCTCCACATGACCTTCGTCGCCGGTCCGGTACGGGTCTCCGTGCCGGCCACCTCGGCGAACCTCGGCCCCGGCTTCGACTCCCTCGGTCTGGCCCTGGACCTGCACGACGAGCTCACCGCCGAGGTGATCGACGACGGGCTGGTCGTCGAGGTCGACGGCGAGGGCGCGGGCACCCTCGCGCTCGACGAGAGCCACCTGGTGGTGCGGGCGATGTGGGCCGGCTTCGCCGCCATGGGCGTTGCCCCACCCGGGATCCAGCTGCACTGTCGCAACGTCATCCCGCACGAGCGCGGCCTCGGCTCGTCGTCCGCCGCGATCGTCGGCGGGCTCGGCGTGGCCCGGGCGCTGGTGGGCGAGGACCGGCTCCCCGACGACGAGCTGATCCAGATCGCCGCCGACCTCGAGGGCCACCCCGACAACGTGGCCCCGGCCGTGCTGGGCGGCTTCACCATCTCGGGTCGCGAGGCGACGAGCTGGTACGCCGTCCCCGCGCCCGTCGACGAGCGGGTGCGGGTGGTCGTCCTCGTGCCGCCGCACGCCCTGTCCACCGAGCTGGCCCGCGGGCTGCTGCCGCACGACGTGCCGCACGCGGCCGCCGCGGCGGACGCCGGCCGGGCGGCCCTCCTCGTCGCGGCCCTCGGTTCCGAGCCGCGGCACCTGCTGACCGCCACCCGCGACTACCTGCACCAGGAGTACCGCCGTCCCGCGATGCCCGGTTCGCTCGCCCTCGTCGACGCACTGCGGGGCGACGGGGTGCCCGCGGTCGTCTCCGGTGGCGGCCCGACGGTGCTCGCCTTCGTCGCGGCCGGCGTACCGGAGCTGCCCGCCGCCGACGACGTGCTGGTGCGCTGCCCCGAGGGCTGGACCGCACAGCTCCTCGGAGTCGACCGGGTCGGGGTACAGCGCCTCTGACCTGGTGCTAGGGTTGGCGCCGCGTCTGTGGGTACCGGACGGTCCTTGACCCGGACCTCGACGCACTCTCATCTCTCTCGTGCCGGTCACCGGCACACGCCGACGGGGTCTGCCGGACGGCACTGACGTGGGAAGGACCTCACGTGACGGAAACCAACGAACCCACCAGCCCCGCGCCGAAGAAGCGCAGTGGTGGGCTCAGCACCATGCTCGTCGCCGACCTGAAGACGATGGCGGGTGGCCTCGGCATCAGCGGTGCCGGCTCCATGAAGAAGCCGCAGCTGGTCGAGGCGATCAAGGCGGCCCAATCGGGTGGCCAGTCGGGTGGCCAGTCGGGTGGCCAGTCGGGTGGGCAAGCCCGGGCGCCCAAGGCAGCCCCACCGAGAGAAGCCCCGTCCGAGGCGGCCGCCGCCACAGGACAGCGCTCCGGCTGAGACGGCCCCCGCGAAGGCCGACCGGCGCGAGCGTCCGTCGGACTCGCAGTCCGGTAGCCAGCAGGGCGGCTCCAAGAAGGACAAGAAGAAGGGCAAGTCCCAGAAGCAGGCCGACCAGGCCGACCGGGCCGACCGGGCTGAGCAGGCCGACCAGGCATGGGAGGCCCGGGCGCAGGAGCCGCGCGAGGCCAGGTCCGAGGAGCCCCGGGAGGACCGCCGCCAGCCCGAGCAGGGCCGCCAGCAGGACCAGAGCCGCGGCAGCCAGAGCCAGAACCAGCAGACCCAGCAGGGTCAGACGGGTCAGACGGGTCAGACGGGCCAGACGGAGGAGGGCGGCAGCCGCCGCAACCGCCGTCGCCGGGGCCGCGACCGGGACCGTACGCCGGGCACGCAGTCGGGCCAGGGCGGTCAGGGCGGCCAGGGTCCGCAGGGCGGCCAGCCGCAGGGACAGCAGGGCGGCGGCCAGCAGGGCCGCAGCCCGCGCAACGAGCCCGACACCACGATCCTCGACGACGACGTCCTCGTGCCGGCGGCCGGCATCCTCGACGTCCTCGACAACTACGCCTTCGTGCGGACCAGTGGGTACCTGCCCGGCACCGAGGACGTGTACGTCTCGCTGTCGATGGTCCGCAAGTACGGGCTGCGGCGCGGCGACGCGATCGTGGGCCAGGTCCGCCAGCCCCGCGAGGGTGAGCGCCGCGAGAAGTTCAACCCGATGGTGCGCATCGACGCCGTCAACGGCGCCGACCCGGACTCCTCCAAGCACCGACTGGAGTTCGAGAAGCTGACGCCGCTGTACCCGACCGAGCGGCTGCGCCTGGAGACCGGGCCGGACAACCTGATCGGCCGGGTCATCGACATCGCGGCTCCGATCGGCAAGGGCCAGCGCGGCCTGATCGTGTCCCCGGCCAAGGCCGGCAAGACGATGATCCTGAAGTCGATCGCCAGCTCGATCACCCAGAACAACCCCGAGTGCCACCTGATGGTCGTGCTCGTCGACGAGCGGCCCGAGGAGGTCACCGACTTCGAGCGCTCGGTCAAGGGCGAGGTCATCGCCTCGACGTTCGACCACCCGCCGGTCGACCACACCGGCGTCGCAGAGCTGGCCATCGAGCGCGCCAAGCGTCTGGTCGAGCTCGGCCACGACGTCGTCGTGCTGCTCGACGGCATCACCCGCCTCGGTCGCGCGTACAACCTCGCCAACCCCGCCTCGGGCCGGATCCTCTCGGGCGGCGTGGACTCGGCGGCGCTGTACCCGCCCAAGAGGTTCTTCGGCGCCGCGCGCAACATCGAGAACGGCGGCTCGCTCACGATCCTGGCCACCGCTCTCATCGAGAGCGACTCGCGGATGGACGAGGTGATCTTCGAGGAGTTCAAGGGCACCGGCAACATGGAGATCCGCCTGCGCCGCGAGCTCGCCGACAAGCGGCTCTTCCCGGCCATCGACGCGGTCCAGAGCGGCACCCGCCGCGAGGAGATGCTGATGGGCAACGAGGAGCTCGAGATCGTCTGGAAGCTCCGCCGCACCCTCTCCGACCTGGAGCCCGAGGCCGCGCTCGAGCTGCTGCTCGGTCGGCTGCGGAAGTCGCAGACCAACATCGAGTTCCTGCGGCAGGTCCAGCAGACCGGTCTGAAGTAGACCCGCGGGGCTAGAGGTACGCCTCGGGCACCGGGCCGACGATCTCCATGTGGTGCTCCGCCGCGATCCGGTCGAGCACCTCGGGCGTGGCGGTACCGGCCGCTTCGGCCTCGGTGTCCGGCCGCAGTCCGGCGGTACGACGAAGGCCTCGCCGATGTCGCCAGGGTGGTGGTCGCGGCGCCGGGCGACAACGGGGCTGCCGGGGCGGGGAACACCGCGATTGGCTCCGGCGTTACGACGAGTGGCAAACTCTGCCTGTTCGGTACCGGTTCACGTCCCGCCCACGGGGGCGGCGACGACCCGGCGCCTCTGAAAGGACAACCATGAAGAAGGACATCCACCCGGACTACAACGTGACCGAGGTGACCTGCACCTGTGGGGCCACGTTCACGACGCGGAGCACCGCGAAGAACGGCGTCATCCACGCCGACGTGTGCTCGCAGTGCCACCCGTTCTACACCGGCAAGCAGAAGATCCTCGACACCGGCGGCCGCGTCGCCCGCTTCGAGGCCCGCTACGCCAAGAAGACCGCCGAGCCCGCGAAGTCGCAGGGCTCCAAGTAGCTTCCGTACGACGCCGGCTCCCGCACTGCGGGGCCGGCGTCGTTCATTTGTCGAGGTTCATCCCGTTCGCCATTGGTCACAAACGCCAGCTCGCAGGCCCGGATTGATGGCGTTTGGGACCAAACGCCATCACCCGCAAGCCAGGAGCCGCCATGTTCGAGGCCGTGAGCACCCTGGTCGACGAGCACGCGGAGCTCGAGCGCCAGCTCTCCCAGCCGGAGACGCACGCCGACGCGCGGCTGGCGAAGAGGCTCAACCAGCGGTACGCCGAGCTCACCGCCATCGTGACCACCTGGCGGGAGTGGCAGCAGACGGCCGGCGACATCGAGGCCGCGCGCGAGCTGGGGGCCGACGACCCCGACTTCGCCGCCGAGGCCGAGCGGATGGTCACGCACCGCGAGGAGCTCGCCGAGCGGCTCCGCCGACTGCTCGTGCCCCGCGACGCGACCGACGACAAGGACGCCATCGTCGAGGTGAAGTCCGGCGAGGGTGGCGAGGAGTCGGCGCTCTTCGCCGGCGACCTGCTGCGGATGTACACCCGGTACGCCGACCGGCAGGGCTGGACGACCGAGGTGCTGGACGCCAACGAGTCCGACCTCGGCGGCTACAAGTCGGTCACCGTCGCCGTGAAGGCGAAGGGCACGCCGGAGCCCGGCCACGCGCCGTACGCCCTGCTCAAGTTCGAGGGCGGCGTGCACCGCGTGCAGCGGGTGCCGGTGACCGAGTCGCAGGGCCGCGTGCACACGAGTGCCGCGGGCGTGCTGGTGATGCCCGAGGCCGAGCCGGTCGACGTCCAGGTCGACGAGAACGACCTGCGCATCGACGTGTTCCGCTCCAGCGGTCCCGGCGGCCAGAGCGTCAACACGACCGACTCCGCCGTCCGGATCACGCACCTCCCGACCGGCATCGTGGTCAGCTGCCAGAACGAGAAGAGCCAGCTGCAGAACCGCGAGCAGGCGCTGCGCATCCTCCGTGCGCGGCTTCTCGCCGCCGCACAGGAAGAGGCCGACACCGCCGCGGGCGAGGCCCGACGAAGCCAGGTCCGCACCGTCGACCGCTCCGAGCGCATCCGCACCTACAACTACGCCGAGAACCGCATCTCCGACCACCGCACCGGCTACAAGGCCTACAACCTGGACGTGGTGCTGGACGGCGACCTCCAGCCCGTCATCGAGTCGGCCGTCGAGGCCGACCTCGAGGCCCGGCTGGCGGCCGTTGCCCCGGAATGAATGCAGTGAAGCGGCGGCTCGTTCTCGCCGACGCCGTCCGCCGGCTCAGCGACGCCCGTGTGGCCAGCCCCGAGGCCGACGCCGAGATCCTGCTGGCCCACGTCCTCGGGATCGACCGCGGCCGGCTCGTCCTCGTCGACGAGGTCGCCGACGGTGACCGGGCGACGTACGACGCCCTGGTCGGCCGCAGGGCTGCGCGCGAGCCGCTGCAGCACCTGACCGGTCGCGCGTACTTCCGCCACGTCGAGCTCGCCGTCGGCCCCGGTGTCTTCGTGCCTCGCCCGGAGACCGAGCTGCTGGCCGGCTGGGCGATCGAACGAGCGACCGCGCTCGACAACCCCGTGGTCGTGGACCTCGGGACCGGCTCCGGGGCCATCGCGAAGGCCGTCGCCGACGAGGTGCCCCACGCCCGTGTGCACGCCGTCGAGATGGACGAGGCGGCCCACGGCTGGGCGACCACCAACCTCGCCGGGACGGGCGTCGACCTGAGGTTGGGCGACCTCGGGACGGCGTTCGACGAGCTCGCCGGCACCGTCGACGTCGTCGTCAGCAACCCGCCGTACATCCCGCTCGACGCCTGGGAGTCGGTCGCCCTCGAGGTCCGCGACCACGACCCGGCCCTGGCCCTCTGGAGCGGGACCGACGGCCTGGACGCGATGCGCGTGGTCGAGGCCCGGGCTGCCCTGCTGCTCGCGCCCGGGGGAGTGGTCGGGGTCGAGCACGCCGACGCCCAGGGCGAGTCCGCCCCCGCGGTCTTCTCGGCCACCGGACGGTGGGTCGACGTCCGCGACCACCGTGACCTGGCCGGCCGTCCGCGATTTGTGACCGCCCGGCTGGCACGATGACCCCTGTGCCAACTGACGGGCAGGACGAAGCCCTAGACGTTCCGGTCGAGGACGAGCAGATCGACGAGCCCGACGACGAGCCCGACGACGAGCCGGACGACGAGCCGACGACGAGCCGGCCGACGAGCCGGACGACGAGCCCGCAGGGGCTCGGCGGATGGCGACCGACTCCCTCGAGGCCCGCGAGGAGGCTCTGGCCGCGGCGAGCATGGCCGTGCAGCGCGGCGAGCTCGTGGTGCTGCCGACCGACACCGTGTACGGCATCGGCGCCGACGCCTTCGACCCGGAGGCCGTGCAGTCCCTGCTCGACGCCAAGGGTCGCGGCCGCGAGATGCCTCCGCCGGTGCTGATCAGCTCGGCCACCACGCTCGACGCGCTGGCGAGCGGCGTCACCGACTACGCCCGTCGGCTCGTGGACCGCTTCTGGCCCGGGCCGCTGACCCTGGTCTGCAACCAGCAGCCGTCCCTCCAGTGGGACCTCGGCGACACCCGCGGCACCGTGGCCGTGCGGATGCCCGACCACCGGCTCGCCCTCGACCTGCTCGAGCGCACCGGCCCGCTGGCCGTCAGCTCGGCCAACCTCACCGGCCACCCGGCCGCCGTCGACGCCGACATGGCCGAGGAGATGCTCGCCGACCACGTCGCGGTGATCATCGACGACGGTCCGTCGCCGGGCGGCTCGTCCTCGACGATCGTCGACGTGCGCGGCCATCGCGGCAAGGTCCTGCGGACGGGTGCCATCTCGCTCGAGGAGCTCAACGAGGCCCTCGCGGACATGGACAAGACCATCGAGGACGAGGACTAGGCGGCACCGACCCTTGCGAGAGTACGTCCTGGTCTTCCTGGTGGCGGCGACCGTCACCTATCTGTTGACCGTCATCGCGCGCGAGATCGCGCTGCGCACGGGCGCCGTGGCGAAGGTCCGCGACCGGGACGTGCACGCCGAGCCCATCCCGTACTTCGGCGGGCTGGCGATGTTAGGCGGCCTCGTCGCGGCGTACTTCCTGGCTCGCGAGCTGCCCTTCCTGTCCAGCCGCAGCGACGCCTTCGTCTTCCGCGACGCCGGCGTCGTGCTCATCGCCGGCGCGTTGATCTGCGCCGTCGGCACCCTCGACGACCTCTTCGAGCTCGACGCCCTCACCAAGCTCGGCGGACAGATCCTGGCGGCGGGCTTCCTGGTCTTCCAGAACGTGCAGTACATCTACTTCAGCAGCAACGACACCCAGTTCATCATCGACCCGGCGCAGGGTGCGCTGCTGACCGTCTTCATCGTGGTCGCGACCGTCAACGCGGTGAACTTCGTCGACGGCCTCGATGGGCTGGCCGCCGGGGTGGTGTGCATCGGCGCGCTCGCGTTCTTCGCGTTCTGCTACCAGGTGACACGGTTCAACGACCAGTCCGTGGCCACGACGGGGGCGCTCCTGTCGGCGATGCTGGCCGGCGCGTGCATCGGCTTCCTTCCGCACAACTTCAGCCCGGCCCGTGTCTTCATGGGCGACAGCGGGTCGATGCTGATCGGCCTCGTGCTCTCGGCCAGCGCCATCACGCTCACCGGCCAGTTCGACCCCGAGGAGATCAGCAAGGGCGCGATGGGCTCCCAGGCGAGCTTCCTGGTGACGCTGCTCCCGGTGCTGCTGCCCCTCGCGATCCTCGTGGTGCCGCTCGCCGACCTGGTGCTCGCGGTCATCCGCCGGACGCGGGCCGGGCGCTCCCCGATGGCCCCGGACAAGCAGCACCTGCACCACCGCCTGCTGGAGATCGGGCACTCGCAGCGTCGTGCCGTGCTGATCATGTGGATGTGGGCGGCCCTCATCGCCTTCGGCATGGTGCTCGCGAGCCTCTACACCGGCCCGCTGATGTGGGGTGCGCTCGCCATCATGTTCGCCCTCACCGTGCTGATGACGTTCGTGCTCCCGGTGGTCAAGAAACCGACGCTGCTCGACCGCGAGAGCAGCGACGCGGTCACCCCCTGAGCGGCCCCGGAACGTCTCTGCATAGGGTGGGCAGGACCCGCCTCGCACGCCCTCCGGACTTTGTGCTAGTTTTCACAAGCACCCCGACCGACGACCAGATTGGCCGCCGACCGATGATGTCGAAGCCCTACCCCAGGACCGTTGCCGGCCCCTTCCCGGGCCGCGTCAGGGGTGCGTCGCGCTGTGGTACTTTCGCGCAGACGCCGGCCGTCGGGGGAGCGCTCGCCGGTGGCACCGACGTCCTCGACGGAAGCGATCTGGGTGGATGGCCGATGACGGCTCACGAGGGGCCCCATCGAGTGACCCCTCGAGTGAGCTGCGCGGCCGTGACCTCATCGGGCTCGGCGGGCTGCTCGCCGGCTGCGTCGTCGCCGGCACGGCGCTCGGCTACGTGCTCGACCGGGCCGCTGGCACGTCCCCGGCCTTCACGCTCCTCGGCATCGCGCTCGGCATGGTCGCCGGCGCCGTCGGCTTCTGGGCGAAGGTCCGCTCCGCTCTGCGAGACCCGGGCTCGTCATGAGGTGGTCCCATGCACGAATCTCTGAACATGACCGAGGGTGTGACCCAGCCGATGTCCCCAGCGATGTCACAGCCCACGGCTGACCAAGGTCCTGCGCCCGCCGCGGGGAAGGCGAGCCTGTGGCGCGTCCTGCGCGACCAGAAGAAGACCATCCTGGTGGCCGTCGTGATGGTCGTGGCGACGTACTGGATCGCCGGCCAGTTCGGTGAGTGGGAGCTCGCCGGCTGCATCGCGGGCGGCGTCCTGCTCGGGCTGGCCAACCACCTGATGACCGAGCACTGGCTGCTGCGCATCATCACGTCCGGCGCCGAGCCCACCCGCGGTCAGATGGTCGCCTCCACCCTGCTGCGCCTGGGCATGCTCACCATCGTCGCCGTCGGCGCGGCCGTCGTCTTCTGGCCCAACGGCATCGGCCTCCTGCTGGGCCTGGCCATCTTCCGACTCATCGCCCTGGTCATGACCGGGCTGCCCCTGCTGAAGGAGCTGAAGCAAGGATGACCAACGGGCTCATCACGACCCTGATCACCGGTTTCCCGCTCGCCGAGGGCGAGGACAGCGGCAGCAGCATCGAGATCGGTCACCACGTCCAGCGTGAGTTCGCCGGCATGACCTTCAACATCGACACGATCTTCTCGACCCTGGTGGCCGGCGCGATCGTCCTGATCATGGGTTTGATCCTGCGCTCGAGGCTCACCAAGCCCCACGACCACGTCCCCTCCAAGCTCCAGCTGATCTGGGAGAGCGTCGTCGGCGAGGTCAACCGCCAGGTCGAGGACAACCTGGGGCGCGTGCACCCCTACGTCGCCCCGCTCGCGGTCTCGCTCTTCTTCTTCATCCTGATCGCGAACTGGCTCGAGCTGGTCCCGAGCAAGCTCAACGAGGACGGGCCCCACCTGCTCTCCGCCCCGACCGCCGACACCAACCTCACCTACGCGCTCGCGGCGATCACGATCGTCAGCGTGTGGGTCTACGGCATCCGGACGAAGGGCGTCAAGGGCTACTTCAGCCACTTCATGGAGCCGTTCCCGGTCCTGCTGCCGCTGAACATCCTCGAAGAGCTGGTCAAGCCGATCACGCTGGCCCTCCGTCTCTTCGGCAACATCTTCGCCGGCGGCATCATGCTGGCGCTGATCGGACTGATCCCGATCTGGGCCGCGTGGCTGCCCAACATCCTCTGGAAGTCCTTCGACATGTTCATCGGCGGTATCCAGGCCTTCATCTTCGCCCTGCTGGCCGTCCTGTACTTCGCCATGGCCGGAGCCGGCCACGACGAGCACGAGGACCACGAGGACGCCGACCACCTCGACGACACCGACGAGCGTGACCGAGGCGTCCGACGAGGCGGCCTCGGCCGTCCGCCGACACCTGTTCCCGCACGCTGAAACAACCAGAAAGAGGAGAAATTCCCATGGCAGTAAGCGATGAGGCCGTCCAGCTCGCCGGCGCATTCGTCGGCGGTGGCATCGCCCTCGCCGGTGGCGCGATCGGCGCCGGTGTCGGTGACGGTCTGGCCGGTTCGTCCTACATCCAGGGCGTCGCCCGCCAGCCCGAGGCGCAGGGTCGTCTCCAGACGATCTTCTTCCTGACGGTCGGTCTGGTCGAGGCGATGTTCTTCATCAACCTCGCCTTCATGGCGATGTTCGTCTTCGTCCTGTCCTGACCTCACCCGAGGTTCGGTAGGACACAGGACATCCAGGCAAAGGACCCAGAAAAAGTGATCCAGCGATGACAAGCGTGGTGGCTCAGCTCGTGCCGATGGCCGAGACCGAGAGCAACTTCCTCGTGCCGAACGCGACGTTCTTCGTCGAGCTCGCGGCGTTCGCGCTGCTGTTCTACCTGCTGGCCAAGTACGTCATCCCGCCGATCAACCGGGCGATGACGAACCGCCAGGACGCGATCCGCCAGGAGTTCGCCGACCTCGACCAGGCTCGCGCGGACGCCAACGCCGCCGAGGCGGAGTTCAAGGCGCAGATCGCCGACGCCAGGCACGAGGCGGCCCGGATCCGCGAGGAGGCTCGCGAGCAGGGCGCCCAGATCGTGTCCGAGATGCGGCAGCAGGGCGAGAGCGAGAAGGCGCGCATCATCGACGGCGCTCACACCCAGATCGCGGCCGAGCGGCAGCAGGCCGTCGCGTCGCTGCGGGCCGAGGTAGGCACGCTGGCCACCACGCTGGCGGGCCGGATCGTGGGCGAGAGCCTCGAGGACGACGAGCGCAGCGGCCGCGTGGTCGACCGCTTCCTGGCCGACCTGGATGCCCTCGAGACCTCCAAGGCCGCGGCCGCCAACGGCTCCAGCCAGAACGGGGCCGGCTGATGCTCCGAGGCGCCTCGGCGGAGGCACGCGCCGAGCTGGCGTCGAAGGTCGGTTCCGGCACGCTCCAGGAGACCGCGACGCTGGGCGACCAGCTGCTCGCGGTGGCCGGCGTGCTGAGGTCCGAGCCGGCGTTGCGGCGGGTGTTCACCGATGGCTCCGTGGAGGGCGAGGCCAAGGCGGGCCTGGCCACGAGCGTGTTCGGCGGCAAGGTCGGGGACCCGACGCTCGCCCTGGTCACGGAGGCCGTCCAGCAGCGCTGGACCAGCTCCCGCGACCTTGCCGGCGTGCTCGAGGAGCTCGGCATCCAGGCGCTGGTGCGCTCGGCCGGTGCGCAGGGTCCGCGGGTCAGCGACGAGCTGTTCGCGGTAGGCCAGCTCATCGACGCCAACCCGGACCTGCGTGACGTCCTGTCCGACCCGGCCCGCAGTCCCGACGACAAGGCCGCGCTCCTGTCCTCGGTGCTCGACGGCAAGGTGCTCGACTCCACGCAGCGCCTCGTCGGTCAGGCCGTGCGCAGCAGCGAGCCGTTCGGTCGCGCTCTGGCCACCATCGAGCGCGTCGCGGCCGACGTGCAGGACGAGCTCCTCGCCGTCGTGCACACCGCGCGCCCGCTGGGCACGACCGAGATCACCCGGCTCACCCAGGCCCTCGGCAAGGCGTACGCCGCGACCGTGCACCTGCACGTCGTCGAGGACAAGGACCTGATCGGCGGCCTCCGCGTCGAGATCGGCGACGACGTCATCGACGGCAGCGTCGCCTCCAAGCTCGACAACGCCCGCCGGCGCATCGCCGGCTAGCACCGCACCCCAAGACGACAGCACCCCCGAAACATCACCAGGGAAGAGGCAACAGAGATGACGGAGCTCTCGATTCGTCCGGAGGAGATCCGGGACGCGCTCCAGAAGTACGTCGACGACTACAAGCCGTCGGCGGCGAGCCGCGAAGAGGTCGGCACCGTCGCCGAGTGCGCCGACGGCATCGCGCGCGTCGCCGGCCTGCCCTCGGCGATGGCCAACGAGCTGCTGGAGTTCGAGGACGGCACGCTGGGCATCGCCCTGAACCTCGACACCCGCGAGATCGGCGTCGTGGTCCTCGGTGACTTCGACAAGATCGAGGAGGGCCAGACGGTCCGCCGGACGGGCGAGATCCTCTCGGTCCCGGTGGGCGACGGCTTCATGGGGCGCGTCATCGACCCGCTCGGCACGCCCATCGACGGCCTCGGTGACATCGCGTCCGACGACCGCCGGGCTCTCGAGCTCCAGGCGCCCGGCGTGATGCACCGCAAGTCGGTGCACGAGCCGCTGGCCACCGGCATCAAGGCGATCGACTCGCTGACCCCGGTCGGCCGCGGCCAGCGCCAGCTGATCATCGGTGACCGGTCGACCGGCAAGACCACGATCGCGATCGACACGATCATCAACCAGAAGCAGAACTGGGAGACCGGCGACCCGGAGAAGCAGGTCCGGTGCATCTACGTCGCGATCGGCCAGAAGGGCTCGACCATCGCCGCCGTGCGCGGTGTGCTCGAGGAGGCGGGTGCGCTGGAGTACACCACGATCGTCGCCTCGCCGGCCTCCGACAGCGCGGGCTTCAAGTACCTCGCGCCGTACACCGGTTCGGCCATCGGCCAGCACTGGATGTACGACGGCAAGCACGTCCTGATCGTCTTCGACGACCTGACCAAGCAGGCCGAGGCCTACCGCGCCGTGTCGCTGCTGCTGCGACGTCCGCCGGGCCGCGAGGCCTACCCCGGCGACGTGTTCTACCTGCACAGCCGCCTGCTCGAGCGCTGCGCCAAGCTGTCCGACGCCCTGGGTGCGGGCTCGATGACCGGCCTGCCGATCGTGGAGACCAAGGCCAACGACGTGTCGGCCTACATCCCGACCAACGTCATCTCGATCACCGACGGCCAGATCTTCCTGCAGTCCGACCTCTTCGCGTCCAACCAGCGCCCGGCGATCGACGTCGGTGTGTCGGTCTCGCGCGTGGGTGGTTCGGCGATGACCAAGGCCATGAAGTCGGTGACCGGCTCGCTGAAGGTCGACCTGGCGCAGTTCCGCGCGATGGAGGCGTTCGCGATGTTCGCCTCCGACCTCGACGCGGCCTCGCGCCAGCAGCTCGACCGTGGCCAGCGCCTGATGGCGCTGCTCAAGCAGCCGCAGTACTCCCCGTACCCGCTCGAGGAGATGGTCATCTCGCTGTGGCTCGGCACCAGCGGCAAGCTCGACAAGGTGCCGACCGACGACGTGCTGCGCTTCGAGAACGAGTTCCTCGACTTCCTGCGCCGCTCGCACGCCGACCTGCTCGACGGCATCCGTGAGTCGCTGAAGTTCGAGGACGAGACCGCCGACAAGGCGGAGTCCGCCTACGACAAGTTCCTCGACCAGTTCGAGACCTCGGACGGCCAGTCGATCAAGGTCGGCCACGAGGCGCCGGCCGAGGCCCTGGCCGACGACGAGCTCGAGCAGGAGACCATCGTCAAGCAGAAGCGAGGCTGAGCCGCACATGGCCGTATCGCTGCGTGAGTACCGCGCGCGGATCAAGTCGGTGGAGTCCACCAAGAAGATCACGCGCGCCATGGAGCTCATCGCTGCGTCCCGCATCATCAAGGCGCAGCAGCGGGCCCAGCAGGCCGCGCCGTACGCCCGCGAGCTGACGCGGGCGGTCTCGGCGCTGGTCGACCTACTCCAACGTCAAGCACCCGCTGACCACGGAGCCGGAGAACCCGCGCCGGGCCGCCGTGCTGATCGTGACCAGCGACCGCGGTCTCGCGGGCGCGTACTCCTCGAGCGTGCTCAGGGAGGGCGAGCGGCTCGCCGAGCGCCTCCGTGGGGAGGGCAAGGACGTCGTCACCTTCATCTCGGGTCGCAAGGGCGACGCCTACTACCGGTTCCGCAGCCGGCCGGTGCGCGACACCTGGACCGGCTTCTCCGACCAGCCGCGCTACGAGGACGCCCGGGCGATCGGTGAGGCGCTGATCGGTGCATTTGTCGCTGACACCGACGCTCCCGGAGAGGACGCCGGCGTCGACGAGGTGCACCTCGTGTACACGACGTTCCGCTCGATGCTGGTGCAGGAGCCGCACACCGTGCGGATGCTGCCGCTCGAGGTCGTCGAGGGCGAGGAGAAGCCCGAGGCAGACGAGGTGCTACCGCTGTACGAGTTCGAGCCGTCGCCGCAAGCGGTGCTCGACGAGCTGCTGCCGAAGTACGTCCAGAGCCGCATCTTCTTCGCCCTGCTCCAGGCGTCGGCGTCCGAGCTGGCCGCCCGTCAGAAGGCCATGAAGTCGGCCACCGACAACGCCGAAGAGCTCATCAAGAAGTACACGCGGATCGCCAACCAGGCCCGCCAGGCCGGCATCACCCAGGAGATCAGCGAGATCGTCGGAGGCGTGAACGCGCTCGCCGACGCCAACGCCGCCGCCGACTAGACCCATCTCGACAAGCCTCGAAACAGAGTGAGTGAGAAGACAATGACTGCCACTGTTGAAGACACCCAGACCGAGTCGGCCCAGGGGAGCACCGGCCGGATCGCCCGCGTCATCGGCCCGGTCGTGGACATCGAGTTCCCCGCCGACTCGATGCCCGAGATGTACAACCTCCTCGAGACCCAGCTGACGGTCCTCGACGAGACCAAGACCCTCTCCCTCGAGGTCGCCCAGCACATCGGCGACGGCATGGTCCGGGCGATCTCGCTCCAGCCGACCGACGGCCTCGTGCGTGGCGCCCTGGTGACCGACACCGGCGGCCCCATCTCCGTCCCCGTGGGTGACGCGACGCTCGGTCGGGTGTTCAACACCCTCGGCGAGTGCCTCAACCTGGAGGAAGGCGAGACGCTCGACGTCAAGGAGCGCTGGGGCATCCACCGCAAGGCGCCGGCGTTCGACCAGCTCGAGTCGAAGACCGAGATGTTCGAGACGGGGATCAAGGTCATCGACCTGCTGACCCCCTACGTGCTGGGCGGCAAGATCGGCCTGTTCGGCGGTGCCGGCGTGGGCAAGACCGTGCTGATCCAGGAGATGATCGCGCGCGTCGCCCGTGACCACGGTGGCGTGTCGGTGTTCGCCGGGGTCGGCGAGCGCACCCGTGAGGGCAACGACCTCATCGCGGAGATGGAGGAGGCCGGCGTCATCGGGCAGACCGCCCTGGTGTTCGGCCAGATGGACGAGCCCCCGGGCACCCGGCTGCGGGTGGCGCTGTCGGCGCTGACGATGGCGGAGTACTTCCGCGACGTGCAGAACCAGGACGTGCTGCTGTTCATCGACAACATCTTCCGGTTCACCCAGGCCGGCTCCGAGGTGTCGACGCTGCTCGGCCGGATGCCGTCCGCGGTGGGCTACCAGCCCAACCTGGCCGACGAGATGGGCACGCTCCAGGAGCGGATCACCTCGACGCGTGGTCACTCGATCACGTCGCTGCAGGCGATCTACGTGCCGGCCGACGACTACACCGACCCGGCGCCGGCGACCACGTTCGCCCACCTCGACGCGACCACCGAGCTCTCCCGCGAGATCGCGTCGCTCGGTATCTACCCCGCGGTGGACCCGCTGACCTCGACGTCGCGGATCCTCGACGCCCAGTACATCGGCGCCGACCACTACAACTGCGCGATCCGCATCAAGCAGATCCTCCAGCGCAACAAGGAGCTGCAGGACATCATCGCGATCCTCGGCGTCGACGAGCTCTCCGAGGAGGACAAGATCATCGTGTCGCGGGCGCGCCGCATCCAGCGGTTCCTCTCGCAGAACACCTACGTCGCCAAGCAGTTCACGGGCATCGAGGGTTCCACGGTGCCGGTGAGCGAGACGATCGAGGCGTTCAACAAGATCGCGGACGGCGACTACGACCACGTGGCGGAGCAGGCGTTCTTCATGTGCGGCGGCCTCGACGACGTCGAGCGTCGCTGGGACGAGATCCAGAAGAGCCTCTGACGATGGCGAACACGATGCAGGTCTCCCTCGTCGCGGCCGACCGCGAGGTCTGGTCCGGCGAGGCGACCGTCGTCAACGCGCGTACCCTCGCCGGCGAGATCGGGATCATGGCCAACCACCAGCCGATCATGTCGGTGCTGGCGGCCGGCCAGGTCGACGTCCGCACGGTCGACGACGGTCACTGGGTGGCCGCCGTCGACGGCGGGTTCCTCTCGGTGGCCAACAACCAGGTCCGTCTGCTCTGCGAGTACGCCGAGCTCTCGCACGAGAGCTCCTACGAGGAGGCCAAGCGCCTGCTCGAGGAGCGCAAGGCACGCGACGAGAGCGCGGACGGCGGGTCCTGATCCCGTCACGATGAGGCCTTCGAGGCTCTCCGGAAAGGTCGACGATGCCGGTCTGGCAGCTGCTGCTCGACGCGGCTGGGATTGTGCTGGTCATCGTCCTCCTCTACGGCATCGCCCTGATCGTGCGCCGCAGGGTGCTCGCCCGCCGTGGCGGCACCTTCGAGCTCAGCCACCGCGCCCGGACCGCCAAGGTCGGGCGCGGTTGGGTTCTCGGCCTCGGCCGCTACACGAGCTCGACGCTGGAGTGGTTCCGGATCTTCTCGCTCAACCCACGCCCGCACCAGGTCTGGCAGCGCGGCGACCTCACGTACGTCGACCGGCGCGAGCCCGGAGGCGTCGAGCAGCTCTCGTTGTACCCCGACCACGTCGTGATCCGCTGTACCTCCAGCTCCGGTGACGTCGAGCTCGCGATGAGCCAGGAGGCCCTGATGGGCTTCCAGGCCTGGCTCGAGGCCGCCCCACCCAGCGCCGCCCAACACTTGTGACCGAGCGCATCCTCGAGCCGCGGACCGTGACCCTCGCCCGCAACGCGGTGGCTGCGGTCTTCATCCTCAACGGGCTCAACTTCGCCACCCTGTTCTCGCGGGTGCCCGACCTGCGCGAGCGGCTCGACCTCTCCAACGGCGCACTGGGCCTGCTGCTCCTCTCGATCTCGGTCGGCTCCCTCCTGGGCCTGCCGACGAGCGGCCGGCTGATCGAGCGCTTCGGCGCGGCCGGCGTGGTGCGCGGCGCCGCCGTGCTGTGCACCCTGGGCCTGGGCATCGTCGCGTTGGGTGTCTCCGGCCTCGAGGCGAAGGGGGTCGTCGCCGTCGGGCTCGGCTGCTACGGCTTCGGTACGGCGGTCTGGGACGTCGCCATGAACGTCGAGGGCGCCGAGGTCGAGCGCCACCTGGGCCACACGGTGCTGCCGCGGTTCCACGCCGCCTGGAGCTTCGGCTCGATCGGCGGGGCCGCTATCGGCGTGGTGGCGGCCAAGCTGGCGATTCCGCTGCCGCTGCACCTCATGGTGGTGAGCGTCGCCACGCTGGTCGCTGCGCTCGTGGCCGTGCGCGCGTTCCTGGTCGCCCGGGTGCCCGACGAGGAAGAGCTGGCGGGCCAAAGAACGGTCGGCCTGGCTGGAGCCACGCACGCTCGCCATCGGCGCGATGGTGCTGGCGTTCACGCTCGCCGAGGGCTCGGCCAACGACTGGCTCGCCCTCGCCCTGGTCGACGGTCACGCAGCCCGGCACTGGGTCGGGGTGGCCGGCTTCGCCCTGTTCGTGACCGCGATGACGACCGGCCGGCTGGTCGGCCCGGTCGCACTCGACCGCTTCGGTCGGGTGCCGGTGCTGCTCGCGTCGGCGGCGGCCGCGTTCGTCGGTCTGCTGACCGTCATCATCAGCAGCGACCCCCTGATGGCTGCGGTCGGCATCGTGATCTGGGGGCTGGGGGCAGCCCTGGGCTTCCCGGTCGGCATGAGCGCCGCGGCCGACGACCCGAGGCGCGCGGCCCGGCGGGTCTCGGTGGTCGCGACGATCGGGTACGGCGCGTTCCTCGCCGGCCCGCCGCTGCTCGGGTTCGTGGGCAACGAGGTCGGCACCCTCGACTCGCTGTACGTCGTGGCCGCGGCCATGGTGCCGGCGGCCGTGCTGGTGCTGGCGGTGCGGCGTCCGCGCGACGCCGTTGGTTGAGGAGGGACGAGGTCCTGTCACGAAACCCGGTGAGCCCGACAGACCGCCTGTGCGCTCACGGGGTTTCGAGACAGGCGCTGGCGCGCCTTCCTCAACCAGCGGTAGGCCCCTACGGTGAGCACCGATGACACGCCCGCACCCGTCGCTCGCCGACGCCGCGCCCACCTCCGCCTGGCTCGACTCGCCGCTGCGACCCGCAGGGCGTCCGGCCCTGGATGCGGACACCACGGCCGACCTCGTCGTGGTCGGGGGCGGCTACTCCGGGCTCTGGACCGCAGTCCTGGCCAAGGAGCGTGACCCCGGCCGCGAGGTGGTGCTGCTCGAGGCCCAGCGCATCGGCTGGGCGGCGTCGGGACGCAACGGCGGCTTCTGCTCGGCGTCGCTGACGCACGGCAAGGACAACGGCGAGCAGCGGTTCCCCGACGAGATCGACACCCTCGAGCGGCTCGGCCGGCAGAACCTCACCGAGCTCGAGTCGTCGGTCGGCCGCTACGGCATCGACTGCGACTTCGAGCTGACCGGCTCGCTGTCGGTCGCGACCGAGGCGCACCAGGTGTCGTGGCTGGAGGAGGCCGGTCAGGCGGGCGAGGGCGAGTACCTCGACCGCGACGCGATCCGTGCCGAGGTGGACTCGCCGACATACCTCGCCGGCCTCTGGACCCGCGACGACAACGCGCTCGTCGACCCTGCCCGGCTGGCCTGGGGGCTGGCCGACGCCGCCGAGCGGCTCGGCGTCCGGATCCACGAGGACACCCACGTCGCAGACCTCGCCAAGGACGGCTCGGGGCTTGCCGTGCGGACGGCGTCCGGGCACACCGTGCGGGCGCGGCGGGTCGCCCTCGGCACCAACGCGTTCCCCTCGCTCGTGAAGCGGGTCCGGTGGCACACGGTGCCGGTCTACGACTACGCGCTGATGACCGAACCGCTGTCGGCCGAGCAGCTGGCCTCGATCGGCTGGCGGCACCGGCAGGGCATCGACGACTGCGGCAACCAGTTCCACTACTACCGGCTGACCCCGGACAACCGGATCCTGTGGGGCGGCTACGACGCGATCTACCACTTCGGCCGCCGCATCTCCGGCCGGCTCGACCACCGACCGGCGACGTTCGACCTGCTGGCGCGCCAGTTCTTCGAGACCTTCCCCCAGCTCGAGGGGCTGCGGTTCAGCCACCAGTGGGGCGGCGCCATCGACACCTGCACCCGGTTCTTCGCGTTCTACGGGACGGCGTACGCCGGCTGCGCGGCGTACGCGCTGGGCTACACCGGCCTCGGCGTCGGCGCCACCAGGTTCGGCGCCAACGTGATGCTGGACCTGCTCGACGGGCGGGAGACCGAGCGGACCGCGCTGGAGATGGTGCGCAGCAAGCCGTTGCCGTTCCCGCCCGAGCCGTTCGCGTTCACCGGGGTCCAGCTGACGCGCTGGTCGCTGGCCGCCGCCGACCGCAACGCTGGTCGTCGCAACCTGTGGCTGAGGTCGCTGGACAAGCTCGGCCTCGGCTTCGACTCGTGATCGAGCTGGCGGAGGTCTCGCCCGCCGACGTCCGCGCCGCCGTCGTCGCCCACGGGCTCTCGCTCGACTGGAGCGGCGACTCGTTCATGGCCGACCACTGGCTCGAGGGCGAGCACCGTTCCGTCGTGGTCGATGACGAGGCCGTCGGCGTGACGGGGTGGACGGACGGCGCGCTCAGCCTGCTGACGTTGTCGCCGGCGGCCCGGCGGCACGACCGTCAGGCCACCGAGGTGGTGCTGCGTGAGTCCGGCGCGCGGACGGCGTACGTCGCCTCCTGGGACGCCCACCACCTCGCCGTGCTGGGTGCGTTCGCGACCGGGATCGCCTCCCAGGCCTACCAGTTCCGGCTGCTGGACCGCGCCGACCTCCGTGAGCCGGTGGCGGGGCTGTCGCTGCGTCCGGCCACGACCGCGGACCTGCCGTGGCTGGAGTCGACGGGCTTCCAGGACGACTACGGGAAGCTCCTCGACGGCAACGCCCTGTCCATCGCCGTGCTCGACGAGGGCGAGGCCGGCATCGCCGTGCACGTCCCGCACGCGTTGGCCGACGACGTCGTCGACATCGGCATGTACGTCGACCCGTTGCTGCGCCGACGAGGGGTGGGCAGCTCGATCCTGGCCCTGACGGCGCTGGACGTGCTGGCGCAGGGGCGTACGCCGGTGGCCGGCTGCTGGTGGAAGAACTGGGCCTCGCGGGTGACTCTCGAGGCCGCTGGGTTGGTGTGCGCCGGCACGATCTTCCGGCTGGAGCTGGATCCGGACGTGTTCGCCGACATCGCTGGTTGAGGAGGTCGCGCAGCGACCGTCACGAAACCCGGTGACATGCCAGACCGCGTCTCGCTCACGGGGTTTCGAGACGGGACTCCGTCCCTCCTCAACCAGCGAGTGGCGGCGGCGGTCAGTGGGCGGTGACGAAGCGCGGCGATGCCCTCGGCCTCGGCGACCCGGGACTCCTCGTGGAGGTAGGGCATGTGGCCGGTGGGGAAGTACTCGTGCTCGATGCGCTCGAAGGCCTCGTCGGGGAGCCGCAGGTGGGCGACCATGTCCTCGGCCGCGTGGTAGGGCGTCGCGAGGTCGTAGTAGCCGTACTCGATGCGCACCCGGAGGTGGGGGTTGACGCGCATCAGCCGCTCGAGCTTGTCGGCGACGTTGATGGGCTTGCCCTGGAACTCCTCGAACGACCAGTTCTTGATCGTGTTGGCGAACACCTCGTACGGCAGGTCCTGCTTGCTGCCGAGCTCGCCGCGCAGGTAGTGGTGCATGGCCGCGGTGAAGGGCGCGTCGATGGCGTCGATGGACGGGTCGGCGTCCATGTTCTCGGCGATGCGGGAGAACAGCGGGCCGGTGTAGCGGCCGTCGATCCGGCCGACGGCCAGCCCTCGGTCGCGGAGCACCTCGGTGCACCACCGCCAGTGCTCGATGCGCAGGTCGGTGCGGTCGACGTACTCCTCGCTGACGCCGGCCAGCCGGGCCAGCGTGGTCACGATCTCGGCGCGCTCGTCGGCCGGCAGCCGGTGGCCGCGCGCGAGGGCGAGCCGGTAGGGACCGGCGGCGAACTCCTCGGCCTCGGCGCGGACCTCGTCGAGCGTCCGGCCCTCGTGCAGACCGTGGAAGTGTGCGATGGCGGCGTAGGTCGGCAGGAAGTTGAGGCAGGCCTCGTCGGCACGCAAGTAGCCGAAGTCCTGGCTGCCGAAGTCGACGACGCTGGACACGAGCACCAGCCCGTTCAGCGCCATCGCGTGCACGCGGGTCAGCCGCTCGGCCACCGCGACGGCGCGGGTGGTGCCGTACGACTCGCCGATCACGTACTTCGGCGACATCCACCGGTCCTCGCGCGTGCACCAGAGCCGGATCAGCTCGGTGACCTGCTCCACGTCCTTGCCGAACCCGTGGTAGTCCTTGGCCTTGCCGCCCTCGACGGCGCGGCTGTGGCCGGTGGACATCGGGTCGATGAAGACCAGGTCGCTGACGGCGAGCAGGGTCTCGGGGTTGTCGACGAGCTGGTACGGCGGCGGGGTCGGTGCGTCCACGTCGCCGACGTCGACGCGGCGCGGGCCGAGCAGCCCCAGGTGCAGCCACACCGACGCGGAGCCCGGGCCGCCGTTGAACACGAAGGAGATCGGGCGCTCGGTCACGTCGGCGTCGTCGAGCGTGTAGGCCGTGACCGACAGCTCGGCGCGGGCCTTCCAGCCCTTGAACTCGTCGTCCTTCACCTCCTCCTCGCGCAGCACGATCCGTCCGGTGCGCGCGGTGTAGGTGATGTCGCCCGAGGTGGTGCGCAGTGTGTGCTGGCTGACGACGAGGTCGTCGACGGGTTCCTTCGGCTCCTTGTCGGCGTCCTTCTTCGTGTCGTCGTCGCTCACGCGTCGCTGTCCTTTCCGCGTTGGCCGCCGGGCACCCACAAGACGTCGCCGTCGGCTCTGTTCGCGTACCTCGCCAGGATGAAGAGCAGGTCGGAGAGCCGGTTGAGGTAGGTGATCGCCAGCTTGTTCATGGCCTCGCCGTGCTCGTCGTACGCCGCCCAGGCGGCGCGCTCGGCGCGGCGGACGACCGTGCGGGCGACGTGCAGGTGGGCCGCGCCGGGGGTGCCGCCGTTGAGGATGAACGACCTCAGCGCCGGCAGGTCCGCGTTGTAGTGGTCGCACCAGCCCTCGAGACGGTCGACGTACTCCTGCTCGATCCGCAACGGCGGGTACTCCGGATCCGGCACGACCGGCGTGCAGAGGTCGGCGCCGACGTCGAAGAGGTCGTTCTGCACGTGTATCAGGACCGCTCTGACGTCCTCTTCGAGGTCGTGAGTCATGACCACGCCGATCTGCGCGTTCGCCTCGTCGACGTCGGCGTACGCGTGCAGCCGGGTGTCGTTCTTCGTCGTCACGCTCATGTCGCCGAGCCGGGTCTCGCCGCCGTCACCCGTGCGTGTGTAGATGCGGGTGAGGTTGACCATGGCGGCGACTCTAGTGCGCGTCGGGCGACCGCCAAGTGGTTGAAGAATCCATCGGTGGCTCAAAGCAACCGACGGGGCGTGTCGCGCGTCATAGTGGGTGTACGGGGAGCGCGAGCCTCCCGTGCTGGGAGGCGCCACGGGGGAGCCTCCCACCAGACGCCGGACATCTCGGGTTCCGGAGGACGGGGGTAGGCATGGAGATCGTGAGCGACGGACCCACGCTGGTCCTGAGCGGTGACTTCGACGTGCGCAGCACGTGGGAGGTCCGCAACGCGCTCCGCGAGCGCCTCCACGGTCACGAGCAGGACGTCGTCGTCGACCTGACCGACGTTCTGACCATGGACCTCACCGCCGCCCGCGTGCTGGCCTACGCCAGCCGCGAAGCGGGACGTTCGGGCAACCACGTCACGCTCCGCGGCTGCGGCCCGGCGGTCCGCCGGATGCTGCACCTCTCGCACCTGATGCGGTTCGTCGACGTCGAGCGCACGGCCGCCTCCGCCTGATCCATCGTCGGTCGAGGAAGGCCGAAGGCCTGTCACGAGACCCGGCGAGAGGCAGGCGCTCCTCTTGCGGGGTCTCGTGACGGTTGCTAGCGCAACCTCCTCGACCAGCGGTTGGTTGCTAGCGCAACCTCCTCGACCAGCGGGTGGGTTGTGACCGGTTCCTCACGGTCGGATACCCCACACGGCGGAACGGTTACCGGGCGGTAGTCGCAGACCTACCCTCGGCGCATGGCTGAAAAGGATCACCCGTGGGTGATGCGGACGTACGCCGGCCACTCCACCGCCGCGGCGTCGAACGCGCTGTACCGCACGAACCTGGCCAAGGGGCAGACCGGGCTCTCGGTCGCCTTCGACCTGCCGACCCAGACCGGCTACGACCCGGACTCGCCGCTCGCGCGAGGTGAGGTCGGCAAGGTCGGCGTACCGGTCCAGCACCTCGGCGAGATGCGCCGCCTCTTCGACGGCATCCCGCTGACGGAGATGAACACGTCGATGACGATCAACGCCACCGCGATGTGGCTGCTGGCGCTCTACCAGGTGGCGGCCGAGGAGCAGAACCCCGGCGTCGACCCCGCCGACGTCGCCCACCAGCTCGCCGGGACGACCCAGAACGACATCATCAAGGAGTACCTCTCCCGCGGGACCTACGTGTTCCCGCCCGAGCACTCGATGCGCCTGATCGGCGACGTGATCGCCTACACCGTCCACGAGATCCCGCAGTGGAACCCGATCAACATCTGCAGCTACCACCTGCAGGAGGCCGGGGCGACGCCGCAGCAGGAGCTGGCGTACGCGCTCTGCACGGCGATCGCCGTCCTCGACACCGTGCGGGCGTCGGGGCAGGTGACCGAGGAAGACTTCGGGAGGGTCGTCGGCCGGATGTCCTTCTTCGTCAACGCCGGCGTCCGGTTCGTCGAGGAGACCTGCAAGATGCGCGCGTTCGTGCAGCTGTGGGACGAGCTGACCGAGCAGCGGTACGGCGTCACCGACCCGAAGATGCGCCGGTTCCGGTACGGCGTCCAGGTCAACTCGCTCGGCCTCACCGAGGCCCAGCCCGAGAACAACATCCAGCGCATCGTGCTCGAGATGCTCGGCGTCACGCTCAGCAAGAACGCCCGCGCCCGCGCCGTCCAGCTGCCCGCGTGGAACGAGGCGCTGGGCCTCCCGCGGCCGTGGGACCAGCAGTGGTCGCTGCGGCTCCAGCAGGTGCTGGCCTTCGAGTCGGACCTGCTCGAGTACGACGACATCTTCGACGGCTCGAAGGTCATCGAGGCCAAGGTCGCCGAGCTGGTCGAGGGTGCCCGCGCCGAGATGGACCGGGTGCAGGCGCTGGGCGGTGCCATCGCGGCCGTCGAGTCGGGCTACATGAAGGAGCAGCTGGTCTCCTCGCACGCCGCCCGCCGCGCGCGGATCGAGTCGGGCGAGGAGAAGGTCGTCGGCGTCAACGTCTTCGAGTCCACCGAGCCGTCGCCGCTGACGGCCGACCTCGACGCCGCCATCCAGGCCCCCGACCCGGCCGCCGAGGCCGCTGCCATCGAGTCGGTGCGGGCGTGGAAGGCCGAGCGGGACGAGTCCGCGGTCGCCGAGGCCCTGGCCCGGCTGGCCGCCGACGCCAAGACCGACGCCAACCTGATGACGGCCACCCTCGCCGCGGCCCGGGCCGGCGCGACGACGGGGGAGTGGGCGGGCACGCTGCGCGAGGTGTTCGGCGAGTTCCGGGCGCCGACGGGCGTCTCGGGCGCGGTGGGCCCGGCCGATCTCGGGGCCGACTCAGGCGCGGAGCTGGCGGCGGTCCGCGAACGGGTCCGCGAGACCGGCGAGGCAGCTCGGCGGGCGGTTGCGGCTGCTCGTCGGCAAGCCCGGCCTCGACGGCCACTCGAACGGCGCCGAGCAGGTGGCCGTCCGCGCCCGCGACGCCGGGTTCGAGGTCGTCTACCAGGGCATCAGGCTGACGCCCGAGGAGATCGTCGCCGCGGCCGTGGCCGAGGACGTGCACTGCGTCGGCATCTCCATCCTGTCCGGCTCGCACATGGAGCTGGTGCCGTCGGTGCTCGACGGGCTCCGCGCAGCCGGCCTGGGCGACGTACCGGTCGTGGTCGGCGGGATCATCCCCGACGCGGACGCCCGGGCGCTGATGGAGCGGGGCGTCGCCGCGGTGTACACGCCCAAGGACTTCGGGCTGACCGAGATCATGGGCGGCATCGTCGACGTCATCCGGAAGGCCCACTCCCTGGACTGACGCGCCGGAGTGTCGCTCTAGAGAATAAAGTCAAGTGACTTACTCTAGTATGACGTCCGGAAGGGAGTCCGCATGTCCACGAACCCGCTCGACGCGATCGGTCCGGCGTGGCCGGTGGCCGCGATCGACCTGCACCAGCACCTGTGGCCCGAGGCGCTCGTCGACCGGCTACGCGCGCGCTCCCGCACGCCGTACCTGCGTGGGTGGACGCTGTTCACCCACGGTGAGGCGCCGTACGAGATCGAGCCGGCTCACCACGACGTGACGCTGCGACTGCACCAGAACGCGCGCGACGGCATCGGCCTGGCCTGTCTGTCCCTCTCGGCGCCGCTCGGGCATCGAGTCGCTGCGCGGACCGTCGGCGTCCGCGCTGCTGGACGCCTGGCACGAGGGCGCGGCGGCGCTGCCGTCAGGGTTCCGCGCCTGGGCCTCGGTCCGTCGCGACGACCCGGACCTCGCCGGGCTGGACGCGCTGCTGGAGGGCGGGCTCGTCGGGCGTGCAGGTCCCGGCGACCGACGTGCGGACGCCGTCCGGGTGGGAGCGGCTCGGCCCGGTGCTCGACGTCGCCGAGCGCGCCGGCAAGCCCGTGATCGTGCACCCCGGGCCGGCCGAGGCCGACCCCGAAGCGGCGTCGCTGCCCGCGTGGTGGCCGGCCGTCGTCGGGTACGCCGCGCAGCTCCAGGCCGCCTGGTGGGCCTGGCACGCCGGCGACGTCGCGCGCCTCGCACCCGACCCTGCGCGTGGTCTTCGCGGCCGGCGCCGGACTGGCGCCGGTGCACCACGAGCGGCACGTCGCGCGGGGAGGTACGTCGGGAGCGGTCGACCCGCTGGTCCACGTCGACACCTCGTCGTACGGGCCCGCAAGGTCTCGACGCCCTGGTCCGCGTGCTCGGGATCGACGCGCTGGTGCTCGGCAGCGACCGGCCGTACGCCGCGCCCTCGGGGAGCTGCTGGGCGACGCGGCCACCCGCGCGGTCCGCATCACGAACCCGCGACGGGCGCTGGGCCTGCCCGTGGTCGAGCCGGAGGGGGTGCGGTCGTGGCCACGGCGAGCTGATCCCGCGGTCAGTCCCTCGATGCCCTGCCCGGCCGGGACCTCGATCCCGAGGAGCTGCGCGAGCTGGTCGTCGCGCTCGCGCGCGACCCGGACCGCTGGGCGCACCTGGTCGGCTTCGACGACGACGAGCGGGTCTACGCCTCGCTGCACCGCGACGCCCACGTCGACGTGTGGCTGCTGTGCTGGACCCCGGTCAACGACACCGGCTGGCACGACCACGACATCTCGTCGGGCGCCGTGGCCGTGGTCGCAGGCGAGCTGGTCGAGAACAACCTGCGGGTCGGTTCGCCCAGCCGGGAGACCCGGGTCGGTGCGGGGCGAGTCGTTCTCGTTCGACTCCGACCACATCCACCGGCTCAACGGCGCCGAACGGGGCACGGTGTCCGTGCACGCCTACAGCCCGCCGCTGTGGCGGATGGGCCAGTACGCCGTCGACGACGACGGGCGTGCTGCGCCGGGTGTCGCTGTCGTACGCGCGACGAGCTGACGTCCGATCGAGTGACGCGTCTGCTCGTCACCAGCCCCAGGAGCCGGGGATGCCCTTGAAGGGGCCGACGACCCGGCTGGTGACCCAGCCGCCGTAGAAGCCGCCCTCCTGGGGCTGCGACCCGCTCGCCGTCGACGAAGCACGCGTCGACCAGCGCGGGCATCACCGCGATGTGGTCGACGCAGCGCCTCGAAGCCCGCGATCGGCTCGGGGTAGGTCCAGCCGGCGCGGGAGCGCGGTAGCCGAGGCGGTGACCAGGTCGACGTACGACGCCTGGCCCTTCCACTCGCACGAGGTGCTGGCCGGCCGTGGCCGGAGCACGCCGGGCGCGAACGTCGGCGGCGGGCAGGTAGTAGGTCGGCGGGTGGCTGGTCTCGAGGACGCGCAGGCGCGCGGTGGTGCGGGCGACGACCTCGCCGCCGAGGTCGCACCTCGACCAGCTCGGTGCTCGGATCGACGCGCGGCGGGCGTGGGTAGTCCCAGACGGACTCCTGGCCGGGGCCGGCGGGCAAGGGAGTGGGGCGCACGCTACCCGACCGTACCTAGTCGGGCCCGTGAGCGACCTGCAGTGTCCCGCCCGACTGTTCCTGGCCCGTCACGGCCAGACCGAGTACGAGAGCCCGGTGATGGTGAACCAGGGCGGTTCGCTCACCGTCCTCGGTCGCGCGCAGGCCCGCGAGCTCGGGGAGAGGCTGCTGGGCGAGCGGGTCGCGCACGTCTACTGCAGCACCCTCGCGCGAGCGGTCCAGACGGCCGAGCTCGCGGCCGGTGTGCTCGGCGTCGAGGTCACGGTCCGCGAGGGACTGGGCGAGTTCGCGGTCGGGGAGGCGTACGGCAAGCCGGCCGGCACCGGCATCTTCGTGGAGGAGATGGAGCGCTGGGTGGCCGGGGACGTCGACGCGACGTACCCGGGCAGCGAGAGTGCCGTCGACGTCGTGGCGCGCGTCCGACCGGTGCTCGACGCGATCGCCGACGTGCACCGGGGCGAGGCCGTGCTGGTGGTGGCTCACGGCGGCGTCGTGGTGGCCACGCAGGCGGTGCTGGCCTACCAGCCGGGCCGGTCGTGGGACTTCCCCAACTGCTCCTACGTCGAGCTCGAGGGCGACGCGTCCGGCTGGCGGGTCTTAGGTTAGGCAACCCTCAGTTCCGCCTGTTAGGGTCCTCGCGTGGCGAAGAAGGGCAAGGGCAGAGCTCCCCAAGAAGAAGTGCTGCGTGTCCAAGGACAAGTGCCGGCGCTGCCCGATCCTCGCGCTCAAGAAGGGCAACCTGCCCGCTGGCTATACGGTCAAGAAGCGCAAGCTCGTCAAGCTGTCGAAGGCAGCCTGACCCTTCCTCCCGAGGAGTCCCATGGCGGCGGCCCGTTTCGTCGAACAGCTCAACGCCCAGATCGCCAACGAGCTGGCGGCGCACAACCAGTACTTGGCGTGTGCCGTCTACTACGACGCCCTGACGATGCCGCAGATGGCTGCCTTCTTCTACGGGCAGGCGCTCGAGGAGCGCGACCACGCGATGATGATGGTCCAGTACCTCATGGACACCGACCACGACGCCGTGATCCCGGGTGTCGACGCGCCGGTGCCGGCGTTCGACGACGTCGTCGCTCCGGTCACCCTCGCGCTGGCGCAGGAGAAGCGGGTCACCGAGCAGATCAACGCGCTGCTCAAGACGGCGCGCGAGGAGTCCGACTTCGCCTCCGAGCAGTTCATGCAGTGGTTCATCAAGGAGCAGGTCGAGGAGGTCGCCACCATGAGCGACCTGTTGGCCGTGGTGATGCGCAACCGCGACGACATCGAGGACATCGAGGAGTACGTCGCCCGCGAGCAGCGCGCCGGTGAGACGGACCCCACGGCCCCGAGGATCGCCGGCGCCTGACGACCGGACGCACACTGGCGGCAGACTGGCCCATGCGGGTGACGGTGGTCGGGGCCGGGGTGGTCGGCCTGACCTGCGCCGTCCGGCTGCTCGAGGAGGGTCACCGGGTCGACGTCCTGGCCCGCGACCTGCCCCTGGAGACGACGTCGGCAGTGGCTGCCGCGATCTGGTACCCGCACCGCGCCCTCCCGTTCGACCGCGCGCTCGCCTGGTCTGCCCGCTCGTACGAGGTGTTCGGCGTGCTGGCCGGTGTCGACGGCGCCGGCGTGACCATGCGCAGTGGCATCGAGGTGTTCGCAGCCCCGCAGGACGAGCCGTGGTGGCGATCCGCCGTACCTGCCCTGGACCACGTGCCGCCCCCGGCCGGGCACGGCGACGCGTGGACCTTCGACGCCCCGGTCGTCGAGATGCCGGTGTACCTCACCTGGCTCTCGTCGCGGGTGGAGGAGCTGGGCGGCACGATCACCCGGCTCAACCTCTCGGCCCTGCCGGTCGGGCCGGACGTGGTCGTGCACTGTGCGGGGATCGGTGCCCGGCTGCTTGCCGCGGACGGCTCGGTCGGTCCGGTGCGCGGCCAGGTCGTGCACCTCTCGCAGGTCGGCCTGGAGCGGTGGTTCGTCGACTCCTCGGCCGACCTCACCTACGTCGTCCCTCGCGCGCACGACATCGTGGTCGGCGGCACCGCCCAGGAGGGCGAGTGGAGCCGGACCCCGTCCCCCGACGACGCCGAGGCCATCCTGGAGCGGGCTCGCCGGCTGGTGCCGGAGCTGGCCGGCGCAGCGGTGCTGCGGCATCGCGTCGGGCTGCGCCCCGCTCGCCCGCAGGTACGGGTGGAGCGCGTGGCCAGCGCAGGGACCAGCGGAGGGACCAGCGTCGTGCACTGCTACGGCCACGGTGGTGCGGGCGTCACGTTGAGCTGGGGGACGGCCGACGAGGTGGTTGCCCTGGTGTCCGCGGATCCGAACGAACGTTAGTTCGGGAACGGCTCGGCGTGCACGACCGCGGAGGCGTTGATCGGGCCGTAGACGTGCGGGAAGGTGTCGTCGCCGACGGGATCCACCTGCCACGGGGACGTCAGCCGCTCGGTGTCGATCGTCAGCAGCACGAGCGGCTCGCCCGCGTCGGCGTAGAACGCCTGCCAGACGCCGGCGACCTGGTCCCGCCGGGAGGCGTGGATGAAGCCCTCCTGCTCGAGGGTGCGCCCGCGGGTCGAGATCGCGTACGTGCCGGAGCGCTGCGCGGCCGCCCAGTCGGCCTCGGTGGCGATGTGGAAGATGTGCATGGTCAGAAGAGCCGGTGGCTGGGGTCGTCGAGACCGCGGAGCGCGTCGTAGTCGACGACGGCGCAGGCGATGCCGCGGTCGGTGGCGAGGACCCGGGCCTGCGGCTTGATCTCCTGCGCGGCGAAGATGCCGCGGACCGGGGCCAGGAGCGGGTCGCGGTTCAGCAGCTCGAGGTAGCGGGTCAGCTGCTCGACGCCGTCGATGTCGCCGCGGCGCTTGATCTCGACGGCCACCGAGGCGCCGGCCGCGTCGCGGCACATGAGGTCGACGGGCCCGATGGCGGTCGGGTACTCGCGGCGGACGAGCGTGAGGCCCTCGGCCAACGTGGCCGGGTGCTCGGCGAGCAGCTCCTGGAGGTGCTTCTCGACGCCGTCCTTCTGCAGGCCGGGGTCGACGCCGAGCTCGTGGCTGGAGTCGTGCTGCACGTCCTCGATGAGGATGCGCAGGGTGTCGTCGTCCTTGCCGGTGACGACCCACTCGATCTGGCCCTCGTCGTTGAGACCCTCGCGGACCTTGCAGGGCGGCGACATCCAGTTCAGCGGCTTGTACGAGCCGCCGTCGGAGTGCACGAGCACCGACCCGTCGGCCTTGATCATCAGCACCCGGGTGGCCATCGGCAGGTGGGCGGTCAGCCGGCCGGCGTAGTCAACCTGGCAACGCGCCACGACGAGTCTCACGACGCGCGAATCTACCGTGGCCCAATCTCCAGGGGCCTGGGGTGACCCTTTGCACACCCTGCGGGCAGCCCGGTAGGCCATACCCGCATGGGATGATCCGGCCCATGACGAGCACTGCAGTCGAGCGCGAGTTCACCCGGATCGGCGTGGTCGGCCTCGGCACGATGGGCGCCGGGATCGCGGAGGTCTTCGCCCGCAACGGCTTCGAGGTCACCGGCGTCGAGGTCACCGACGAGGCGCTCGAGCGCGGTCGTCAGCACCTCGAGCACTCGACCGGGCGGGCCGTCGCGCGCGGCAAGCTGACCGAGGCCGAGCAGGCCGAGCTGGTCGGCCGGATCACGTTCACCACGAGCATGAAGGACCTCGCCGACGCCGACTTCGTGGTCGAGGCCGTGGTGGAGTCGATCGAGATCAAGAAGGCCGTGTTCAGGGCTCTGGACGACGTGGTCCACGACGACGCCATCCTCGCCACCAACACGTCCTCCCTGTCGGTCACCGAGATCTCGACCGCCAGCAGCCACCCCGGCCGGGTGGTCGGCGTGCACTTCTTCAACCCCGCGCCCGTGCAGAACCTCGTCGAGGTGATCCGTACCGTCGTCACCGAGCCCGACGTGCTCGCCGACGTCCAGAGGCTGCTGAGCCGGCTGGGCAAGAGCCCCGTGGTGTGCGGCGACCGCGCCGGCTTCATCGCCAACACCCTGCTGTTCGGCTACCTGAACCACGCGGTCTCGATGTACGAGGCCCACTACGCCACCCGCGAGGACATCGACGCGGCGATGCGCTACGGCTGCGGCTACCCGATGGGCCCGCTCGCGCTGCTGGACCTGATCGGTCTCGACACGGCGTACGAGATCCTCGACACGATGTACAAGCAGGGCCGCGACCGCCTGCACGCCCCGGCGCCGGTCCTCAAGCAGATGGTCACCGCCGGGCTGCTCGGCCGGAAGTCCGGCCGCGGCTTCTACACCTACGAGGCCGCCGACAGCTCCAAGGTCGTGCCCGACCACCTGACCCCCTCGCCCGACGACGAGCCGAAGCTGCGCCGCGACATCGCCCGCGTCGGCGTGGTCGGCACGGGCACCATGGCGTCGGGCATCGCGGAGGTCTTCGCCAAGGCGGGTTACGACGTCCTGTACGTCGGCCGGTCCGACGCCAAGGTCGAGGCCGTGCAGGCGGGCATCGAGCGCTCGCTCGACAAGGCCGTCCAGCGCGGCAAGCTCGAGGAGGCCGCCCGCGACCAGGCCCTCGGCCGGCTGACCGGCACCACCTCGCTCGAGGACGTGGCCGACTGCGACCTCGTCGTCGAGGCGATCGCCGAGGACCTCCGCGTGAAGACGACGCTGTTCGAGAACCTCGACGAGATCTGCAAGCCCGGCGCCATCCTGGCCACGACCACGTCGTCGCTGCCGATCATCACGTGCGCGATGGCGACCAAGCGCCCCCAGGACGTGATCGGGATGCACTTCTTCAACCCGGCGCCGGTGATGCGGCTGGTCGAGGTCGTCTCGACGGTGGCGACCGACGACGACGTCGCCGAGACCGTACGCGCCCTGTGTGCCGAGGTCGGCAAGGTCGCGGTGTCGTGCGGTGACCGCGCCGGCTTCATCGTCAACGCGCTGCTGTTCCCGTACCTCAACGACGCGGTGAAGATGCTCGAGGCGCACTACGCCACGGCCGACGAGGTGGACACTGCGATGAAGCTGGGCTGCGCCCTGCCGATGGGCCCGTTCGAGCTGCTCGACGTGGTGGGGAACGACGTGTCGCTCGCCATCCAGCGCGAGCTGTACCTGGAGTTCCGCGAGCCCGGTTTCGCGCCCGCGCCGCTGCTGGAGCACCTGGTCACCGCGGGGTACCTGGGCCGCAAGACCCAACGCGGGTTCCGCGACTACACGCACCGCTGAGCCTCCCCACCGTTGCTCATCGCACGCCCACCCACGAGGGTGTGGTGGCCTCGTCCCAGCCGGGTCTAGCGTCCCAACGGTTGTCCGGGCGGCGCACCATTCACCCCTAAGCGTCCGGGCGGGGAGGCGCGACGATGGCCGTCGAGACTGGACGCATCACCACTGACATCCCGGCCAGGATGGACCGGCTGCCGTGGGCACGATGGCACTGGATGATCGTGGTCGGGCTGGGGGCCGTGTGGATCCTCGACGGGCTCGAGGTCACCATCGTCGGCTCGATGTCGGAGGCCCTCAAGCCGGCTGACACCGGCCTCGGCCTGACCAGCTCCGACATCGGCATGGCCGGCGCGGTCTACGTCGCCGGCGCGTGCCTCGGCGCGCTCTTCTTCGGCCAGATGACGGACAAGTACGGCCGGAAGAAGCTCTTCCTGATCACCCTCGGCGTCTACACGTGCGCGACCGTGCTGACGGCCTTCTCCATGAGCCCGCTGTGGTACTTCTGCGCCCGGTTCCTCACCGGTGCCGGCATCGGCGGCGAGTACGCCGCCATCAACTCCGCGATCGACGAGCTGATCCCGGCCAAGTTCCGGGGCCGGGTCGACGTGGCCATCAACGGCTCGTTCTGGGTCGGTGCCACCCTCGGCTCGCTGCTGACGATCCCGCTGCTCGACCCCACCATCGTCCCGGCGGAATTGGGCTGGCGGCTGGCCTTCGGCCTGGGCGCGATCCTGGCCATCGGCATCCTGCTCGTCCGCCGCCACGTGCCGGAGAGCCCGCGTTGGCTCTTCATCCACGGTCGCGAGGACGAGGCCGAGTCGATCGTCAAGGACATCGAGCACACCGTCGAGGAGGAGTCCGGCAAGCATCTCGAGTCGGTCTCCGACACGCTCACGATCCGCCAGCGCAAGACGATCAGCCTCGTCCTGATCGCCAAGACCGTGTTCACGCTCTACCCCAAGCGCACGATCCTGTGCTTCTCGCTGTTCGTCGGGCAGGCCTTCCTCTACAACGCGTTCTTCTTCACCTACGGCGACAGCCTGAGCACGTTCCTCGACGTCAAGCAGACCGGTTACTACCTCGCGGTCTTCGCCATCAGCAACTTCCTCGGCGCCCTGCTGCTGAGCAAGCTGTTCGACTCCGTCGGGCGGGTCCCGATGATCGCCGGCACCTACATCGTCTCGGGCGTGCTGCTCGCCGCGACGGGCATGTTCCTGGGCAGCGTGACCGCCGTGACCCTGACGTTGATGGGCTGCATCATCTTCTTCTTCGCCTCGGCCGGCGCCAGTGCGGCGTACCTGACCGCCAGCGAGGTCTTCCCGATGGAGACGCGAGCGCTGTGCATCGCGTTCTTCTACGCCATCGGCACCGCCGTCGGCGGCATCACCGGCCCGCTGTACTTCGGCAAGCTCATCGACAACGCCGACGACATCACCGGGATCGCGCCGGGGTACTACCTCGGTGCCGCGCTGATGGTGGCCGGTGGCATCGTCGCGGCCTTCCTCGGCGTCAAGGCCGAGGGCAAGTCGCTCGAGTCGTTGGCCCAGCCGCTGACGGCTGAGGAGGCGGACGACCCGGGCCCCACCAGCGACGACGAACAGAAGACGCCCCAGAACGCCTGACGACAGGAGGATCCGATGACACCCATGCCACCTCCCAAGGCCTCGACCGAGGGGCCCCGCGACCGCCACGTCCACCACGAGATCGGCCAGCTCGTCCGGGCCCTCCAGGGCCAGGGACCGCAGCGTCCCGAGGACCTGGCCGCCCTTGTCGGGTCGGACTACTGGGAGCGCGACCGCTTCGACCGCGCCCTGGTCCTGGCCGTCAGCGACGGCCTGATCACCAGACAGGGCGACGGACGGGTCGCCGCGATCTGACTGACCCCGCTGGTCGAGGAGGGACGAAGTCCCGTCACGAGACCCCGGTACCGGACTGCGTACCTCTCACCGGGTCTCGTGACAGGCGCTAGCGCGCCTTCCTCGACCAGCGACGGCGTCAGTCGAGGCAGAACTCGTTGCCCTCGGGGTCCTGCATCACGATGTGGCCGGCGTTGACGAGCCCGTCGGCCTCGACGCGACGTACGCGCGTCGCGCTCGAGGGCGAGCAGGGCGTCGCACTTCGCCTCCAGGGCGGCCATCCGCTCGTCGCCGCGGAGTCCGACGGCCGCCCGGACGTCGAGGTGGACGCGGTTCTTGGCGGTCTTGCCCTCGGGCACCTTCTGGAACCACAGTCGCGGGCCCTGGCCGTCGGGGTCGACCGAGGCGGAGGCGTCGTTGCGGTTCTCCTCGGGGATGTTCCAGGCGTCGAGCGCCTCGTCCCACGTCTCGTACGGCGGTGGGGGACTGTCGAGCCGGTAACCCAGCACCTCGTTCCAGAACCGCGAGAGCGCGGCCGGGTCGGCACAGTCGAACGTGACCTGGATGGTGAGCGACATCAGGCAGCCTTTCGGTCGGTGCGGTGAGCGTAGAGGTCGCGGAGCAGGGCGATCTCGGCGCCGTGGTGGATCACCTCGCGGTGGATGTGGGTGACCAGCGCCGCCAGCGGCTCGGCGGCGTACGGCCCCTCGGCCGGCCCGCACGGCCGGGCCAGGCCCTCCTCGCCGAGCCCGCGGACGCCCGCGACCCAGCGGGCGTAGCCGTCGTCGAGCTGGGCGAGCGCGCCGTCGGCGGTCGCGGGGTAGGTCCACGTCTCGTAGTCGGCCGGCGGACCGCCGAAGTGGGACGCGTTGCGGGCGCCGAGGACGCCGACGACCAGGTGGGCGAGCCGCCACGAGATCGTGGTCATCGGCGCCGGGACCGGCTCGGGGTACGCGAAGTCGATCGTCGATCCGGTCGCCGTCGACGTGGACGTTCCAGGCCCCGGGCACGGGCTCCCAGAGGTACTCGTCGTCGGTGAGGCCGTCGAGCCGGGGTCGCAGCTGGCCGACCCAGTGGTGCTCGAGCTGGTCGAGCAGCAGCTGGTTCCAGGGCAGGGTCGTCGTGGTGGTCATGAGCACCACGCTGTCACGCCTAGCGGACAGGATCGGTCCGCTATCGGTGGCATCCTCGGAGCATGGGTGACACGACCGAACGAGTCCTCCGGCTGCTGGCGCTCCTGCAGCAACGGCCGGTGTGGACCGGGCCCGAGCTGGCCGACCGGCTGGGGGTGACCACCCGCAGCGTCCGCCGGGACGTCGAACGGTTGCGCGCCCTCGGCTACCCCGTCAACGCGACCCAAGGCGTCGGCGGCGGCTACCAGCTGGGCGCGGGGATGGCCCTGCCGCCGCTCCTGCTCGACGACGAGGAAGCCATCGCCACCGCCGTCTCGCTCCGCCTCGCGGCCGGCGGCACCGTGGCCGGGGCCAGCGAGGCCGCGGTCCGGACGTTGGCCAAGCTGGACCAGGTGCTGCCCGCGCGGCTGCGGGCCGAGGTCCGCGCCGTGCACGACGCGATCACCACGCTCGAGGGCGGACGCGTGGAGGTGGACGCCGACGCCCTGCTCGCGCTCGCACGGGCGGCCCGCGACCGGCTGCGGGTCGAGCTGACCTACACGGCGGCCGGTGGTGAGCCGGCCGTACGGCGCGTGGAGCCGTACCAGCTCGTGGCCACCGGCCGCCGGTGGTACCTGCTCGCCTTCGACCTCGACCGGGACGACTGGCGCACGCTGCGCCTGGACCGGATGGCCGACGTCCGCGCCACCACGTTCCGGTTCCCGGGGCGCGAGGCGCCGGACGCCGCGGCGTACGTCCAGCGGTCGGTGACCGTGAGCCCCTACCAGCACGAGGCCCGGGTGCTGGTGCACGCGCCGGCCGAGGTCGTTCGCGAGCGGATCCCACCCACGGTGGGCACCGTCGAGGCCGTGGGTGCCGCGACCTGCCGCGTGGTCGCGGGCGGCAACAGTCTCGAGGCTCTCGCGTGGCACTTCGGCAGCCTGGGCCACGCTTTCACCGTCGAGGCGCCCGACGAGCTGCGCGAGGCGACGGCCGCCTTCGGCGCCCGGCTGGTCGCCGCCGCGGTTGCCCCCAGTCCGTAGGGTGACCTCATGGGATGGGTGCTGCTGGTCCTCCTCGTCGCGGCGGTCGGCGCGGCCGTCCTCGCGTCGCGCAGCAGCAAGCGCAAGGAGCTCGAGCGCAGGGCGGCCGAGCTCGAGCCGGTCAAGAAGCTCGCCTTCGAGGACATCACCGCACTCGGCATGGAGCTGCAGGACCTCGACGAGGACCTCGCCGGGCACGAGCTCGACAAGGGCACGCGGGCCGACTACCAGCGCGCGCTGGACGCCTACGAGTCCGCGAAGTTCTCCGGCGACTACATGACCAAGCCCGACGAGATCACCAACGTCACCAAGATCCTCGACGACGGGCGGTACGCCATCGCGTGCGTGCGCGCCCGGGTGGCCGGTCAGCCGCTCCCGGCCCGCCGACCCGCATGCTTCTTCGACCCGCGCCACGGCATGGCGGTCGAGGACGTCCCCTACGCCCCGCCCGGCGGCGTCGAGCGCGACGTGCCCGCCTGCGAGCTGGACGCCGAGCGCGTCAAGGCCGGCGCAGATCCCGACACCCGCTTGGTGATGGTCGGCGGGGAGCGGGTGCCGTACTGGCAGGGCGGTCGCGCCTACGCGCCGTACGCCGCCGGCTACTTCGGCGGCTTCGGCCCGATGGAGTGGATGTTCATGGGCGTGATGTTCGGTGGCGGGTTCGACGGCCTCGGTGACGGCCTCGGTGACCTGGGTGACGGCATCGGCGACGGCATCGGCGAGATCGGCGACGGCATCGGCGGGATGTTCGACGGGTTCGACTTCTAGCCATCGCTGGTCGAGGAGGTCGCGCAGCGACCGTCACGAGACCCGGTGACCCTAGGCTGGTGCAGTGACCCTGTACTCCACCACGCTCGGCGGGCAGGGTTCCTGGGTCGTCTTCTGCCACGGCCTGTTCGGCCAGGGCAAGAACTGGACCCAGATCGCCAAGACGGTGGCGGAGCGGCACCGGGTGCTGCTGCTGGACATGCCGCAGCACGGGCGGTCGCCGTGGACCCCGGACTTCGACTACCTCGACGCAGCAGACCAGGTGGCCACCGTGCTCCCCGACGAGCCGGTCGCGGTCGTCGGCCACTCGATGGGCGGCAAGATCGCCATGGCGCTGGCGCTGCGGCATCCGGCGCGGGTCGAGCGGCTGTGCGTCGTCGACATCGCTCCGGTGGCCTACGACAGCGCGCACTCCTTCGACCGGTACGTCGCCGCGATGCGCGGGCTCGACCTCGCCGGACTGACCTCCCGGGCGGACGCCGACCTCGCCATGACCGAGGCGGCACCCAACCCGGTGGTGCGCGGCTTCCTCCTCCAGAACCTGCGCCGGGCCGAGGACGGCTCCGGCTGGCGCTGGCAGCCGAACCTCGAGGTCATCGGTGACCGGCTCGACGTGATCACCGGCTGGCCGGCCGCGGAGCTCGAGGGCGTGGCGCCGTACGACGGCCCGGTGCTGTGGGTGCGCGGCGACCGCTCTGAGCACGTGCGCGACGAGGACGCCGAGGCGATGGCGGCGTACTTCCCGCGGGTCCGCAAGGTGACGGTCAAGGGCTCCGGGCACTGGGTGCACAGCGAGCAACCTGCGGCGTTCACCAGCGTGGTGCGCCAGTTCCTGGGCGACTGATCAGTCCCACCAGAAGTACCACTCGTTGCCCATCACCAGGGGGACGTAGTCCTCGAGGCTGCCGACGCCCTGGTCGACGTTGTCGGGGCAGAAGGCGTAGTGCTCCCTCGCCAGCAGCTCGGCCTGCACGGGGTCGGTCGGCGGCGCGGCCACGACCAGCTGCATGACGTCGAAGCCCAGCCCGACGAGCACGGCGCCGAAGCGGTCCTCCCAGCTGCGCAGCACCGTCGACTGGTCTGACCCACCGAAGTCGTAGTTGGCCGGTCCCATCCAGCCCAGGGCACGAGGGACGTCGGCGGGGCGGGTCACGGGGACGAGCAGGAGCCCCGTGGGAGCCGTCGGCACGGTGATCGTCACGGGTCCGGGAGAGCGGGTCGCGCTGGCCAGGCCTTGCAGTCCGTAGTCGTGGTCCTCCTCGCCCGCGTCCACCCACGCCGCCGCATCGGACGCGTGGCTGAGGAACGCGAGCATGTCGCGCGGTTCCTCCGGATCCGGCCCCGCCAGCTCGCCGTCGAACCACGGGCGCGACAGGTCGCCGTCGTCGAGTCCGCTGGCGAGTACCGGCCACAGCCCGGTGTCGCGGAACTGGCCGGCCAACCTGGCCCACAGATCGGCGTGGTCGCCGATCTGGTTCGTCACCCAGGCGATGGGAACGCCACCACCCTCCGCGACGACTGGGCGCCCCGGCGGGAGGTCGAGACCGCCGACGGCGTCCAGGCTCCCCGGTGCCGAGGCGACGACGTCGAAGGTGGTCGCGGCCGAAGCCGTGGCCGGGGGCAGCTGATCGCCGCGGGTCCCGAAGATCCGGTCGAAGATTCCCATGGCGGCACCGTAACCGCGCCGTGGCGGGGCTCGTCGGGAAATCAGCGCTTGCGAGCGCGGTAGGCCGCGACGGCGGCCCGGTTGCTGCACGAGGTGCCGCAGAAGATCTTCGAGCGGTTGCGCGAGAGGTCGAGGACGATGCTCGCGCAGTCGTCCTGGGCACAGACGCCGAGCCGCGACAGCTCGTCGGCGCGGATGACGTCGATCATGGCCATCGCCGTCTCCGCCGCGATCCGCTCGTCGAGGGGCGTCCCGGGGTCGACGACGTGGAGGTGCCAGTCGAACCGGTCGTGGCGGACGAGGCGAGGGACGGCTCCTGCCTCCGCCAGCAGGTCGTTGACGATGGTCACGGCGTCGTCCCGCTCGGCGGTCAGCAACGTGCGCAGGCGGGGGCGGAGGCGGCGTACGGCGTCCAGCTCGGCGTCGTCGTGGTCGTGGCGGCCGGTGTAGCCGAACTCGTCCCAGAAGGCGTCGAGCTCGGCCGTCGACGTGAGGGTGTCGGGCGGCTCGGCGGAGTTCACCAGCGCGACCGCAGAGCGCAGCGAGAGCGCCGTGTCATGTGCGAAGACCACGTTGACAGGTTACACGAGCGAGCGTAGCGTCATGTGTCATGGAGGCAGTGACTCATGACACCGTGTCGACGGCGCGGTCGGGGCGGACCCTGGCAGGGCTCGCCTTCGCGCTGATCTCGGCGGCGTCGTTCGGGCTGTCGGGCGCGCTGGCCCGCCCGCTGCTCGACAACGGCTGGACGCCCGGCGCGGTGGTGATCGCCCGCGTCGGCCTGGCCGCCCTGGTGGTCGCACCGTTCGGCATCCGGGCGCTGCACGGCCGCTGGTACGTGCTGCGGGCGAACGCCCGCACGCTGCTCGTCTACGGCGCGGTCGCGGTCGCCTCCACCCAGTTCTTCTACTTCTCGGCCGTCGCGCACATGGAGGTCGCTCCGGCGCTGCTGATCGAGTTCACCGCTCCAGCCGCCGTCGTGGTGTGGCTGTGGCTGCGCCACGGCGAGCGGCCCGGTCCGGTGACGGTGGTCGGTGCCGTGCTCGCGGCGCTGGGTCTGGTGCTGGTGCTGGACCTGCTGTCGGGGGCCGACCTCAACGTCCCCGGCGTGCTCTGGTCGCTGGCCGCGATGGTCGGGTGCGCGACGTACTTCGTGATGTCGGCCGACGAGGACAACGGCCTGCCGCCGATCACCCTGGCCGCGGGTGGCCTCGTCGTCGGGACCTTGACCCTCACGCTGCTCGGCGTCGTCGGACTGCTCGACCTGGCGACCTCGACGGAGCCGGTCACCCTGCGCGGCACATCGGTCGCCTGGTGGGTCCCCATCCTGCTGCTCGGCGTCGTGACAGCCGCCGTCGCGTACGTCGCCGGGATCGAGGCCATCAGGCGGCTGGGCTCGCGGCTCGCGTCGTTCGTCGCGCTGGCCGAGGTGCTGTTCGGCGTGATGTGGGCGTGGGTGCTGCTCGACGAGCTGCCGCGCCCGGTGCAGCTGCTCGGTGGCGTGCTGATCCTTGCCGGGGTGGTCGCGGTCAAGCTGGGGGAGCGGACTACCGCGCGTCCTGCCGCCTGATGAACACCTCGCGGGTGATCAGCAGGATCGCCGCGGCGGTCGGGATGGCCAGGAGGGCACCGACCACGCCGAGCAGGGAGGCGCCCACCAGGGCCGCGATCACGGTGACCGCGCCCGGGACGTCCACGGACCGGGACATCACGCGCGGGTAGAGCACGTAGTTCTCGAGCTGCTGGTAGATCAGGTAGAAGATCACGCATGCGACGCCGATCTTCCAGTCGGTCGCGAAGCCGATCGCCGAGACGATCACGGCGCCGATGGTGGCTCCGATCATCGGGATCACGTCGAGCACGGCGACGACGAACGCGAGGGCGACGGCGTACTCGCTCATCCCCGCCACGAACAGGAAGATCAGCGTGGACACACCGGCGCAGAGCGCGACGACGAACGCCCCCGCCACGTAGCCGCCCACGCTCTCGACGACCCGGTCGCCCAGCTTGCGGACCCGCTCGCGGCGCGAGGCGGGGGCCAGGCTGTAGAGGGCCGTCTTGGTCTTCTCGAGGGAGGACAGGAAGTACAGCGTGAGCACGATGATGAGGAAGGTGTTGGCCAGCGCCCCCAGCACGCGGAGGCTGAGCCCCAGGACGCCGCCGAAGAGGCCGGTGGCGAACTTGCCGTCCTGCACGTAGTCGCGCACCTTGTCGATGACGTCGAACTGGTCGTCGAGCTCCTGGACCTGCCGGTTGCGCTGCAGCTGGTCGAACCACTCGGGGGCGTTGTCGGTGAGCTCCGCGACCTGCTTGGTGATGACCGGCACGATCGCCCAGAGGAACAGGGCGACCGCGCAGAGGAAGATGATGATCACCATCGTCACGGCGAGGCTGCGCCGGAATCCGCGTCGCTGGAACCACTCGACGCTGGGGTTGAGGCCCGCGGCGATGAACAGCGCGACGAAGATGAGGATCAGCACGCCGCCGATGCGCTCGAACTCGTGGAACAGCCAGCCCGCCACCACGAAGCCGAGGCCACCGAAGAAGCCGATGTAGAACGGGGAGTGCCGGTCCAGGCGGGGGCCGGGCCGGCCGAGCTCGGTGTTCGACCCGTCCTCCTCTGGGTCGGCCTCGCTCGGCTCGTCGGGCACGTCGGGCTCGGGTGCCCGGGTGGCGACCTTGGCTGGTCCGGGGGCGGAGCGCGCGGCCGTGGGGGGAGGGCCGGCAGGCTTCCGGCGCCCGAAGATCAAGCGCCGGCCTTGTCGTCGTCGGAGTCGTCGCTGCTGAACCCGGCCACGACGTCACGCAGCGACGCCAGCTGGGCGGTGATCGCGTCACGGCGCTTGCTGATGCGGTCGACCTCGGCACGGGTGCTGGCGAGCTCGCGCTGCGCCTCCGCCTGGGCCGTCGTGCCGAGCGAGTCGGCCTGCGTCCGCGCGGACGTGACGATCTGCTCGGCCTCGCGGCGGGCCCGGGACAAGGTGGCCTCGGACTCGGTGTGCGCCTGCTCGCGGTGGGCCGTGGCCTGCGCGGTCGCCTCACGGGCTCGCTGCTCGGCGGCGGTCGCGCGCTGCTCGGCCTCCTCCACCAGACGCGTCGTCTCGGCGGTCGCGCTGGCGTGGTGCTCGGCGGCCTCACGGGCCAGCCTCTCCTTCTCGACCGCCAGCGTCCGGCGGGCCTCCTGGACCTCGCGGTCGGCACCGGCGCGGAGCTGCTCGGCCTCGCGCTTGGCGGTCACCCGCAGGTCGTTGGCCTCCTGCTGGGCGCCGAGCCGGACCTGGTCGGCCTCGCGCTGAGCGGAGGCCTTCACGTCGGCCGCCTCGGTGCGGGCCAGGGTGCGCTCCTGCTCGGCGTCGGCCATGATCCGCGCGCGGGTCTCGTCGAGCTCCTTGAGCTGGACCAGCCGCATGTCCTCGGCCTCGCGGCTCGCGTCGGCGCGGGTGGCCTGGGCGTCGCGCTGGGCCTGCTCGCGGATCTCGGCCGCGTCGCGCAGGGCGGCCGCGCGAACCTCGCCGGCCTCCTCCTCGGCCAGGCGCAGCATCGCCGTGGCGCGGCCGCCGAGACCGGCGTACGACGGGTTCTTGTTCTCCTCGAGCTCCCGGCGGGCGGCCTCGAGCGAGGTCTCGAGCTCGCGGACCTGGCTCTGGGCCTGGCTCAGGCTCCCGTCGAGGCGTTGGCGGTCGCCGGCCAGCTGGCGGAGGTGGTTGTCGACCGCGGCCTTGTCGTAGCCGCCGCGACGCACGGTGGGCAGGGAGGCGCCGGCGGCCGCACCCGCGCTGGCGGTCGGGGCCGCAGGCGCTGCCGGTGGCATCACCCGCTGTTGAGGTGCGGGCTGAGGTGCGGGCTGTGGTGCGGCTGGGGTGCCGGCTGGGGTGCAGCGGTCTGGCGCGCGTGCACCTGGGCGGCCTCGGCGACCGTACCGGCCGGCGCGGGTGACGGGGTCTGCGGGCTGGGCCGCTCGGACACCGGCTGGATGGGCTGGGTCTTCGTCGTGTCGGCAGGCCCGTCGATGGGCGGCATCACCGGTCGTCGCTGCGGGAGCGGCTGCGCGCCGGCGGCCGCGGGCATCACCTGGGTGCGTTCGGCGTCCGGTTCAGCATCCGTGACGTCCTCGGTCAGGTCGTCCTCGGGGTCGTCGTCGAAGATGGACAGGCCGCGGTCACTCATGCCGCCCAGTGTCCACGATCGGCAGAGGTCCGCCCACCCCGCCTCGCTGGGGTTCGCGAGTTCGGTCCGGCTCAGACGCCCCGGAAGCGGTTGATCGCCTGCTCGTGGGTGGCCCGCAGGTCGCGGTCGCGGACCCCGAGGCCCTCCTCGGGAGCCAGGCAGAGCACGCCGACCTTGCCCTGGTGGGCGTTGCGGTGCACGTCGAGGGCGGCCTGGCCGGTCTCCTCGAGCGGGTAGGCCTGGGACAGCGTGGGGTGGATCATCCCCTTCGCGATCAGCCGGTTGGCCTCCCACGACTCGCGGTAGTTGGCGAAGTGCGACCCGATGATCCGCTTGAGGTTCATCCAGAGGTACCGGTTGTCGTACTGGTGCATGAAGCCGCTCGTCGAGGCGCAGGTGACGATCGTGCCGCCCTTGCGGGCGGCGTACACGCTGGCACCGAACGTCTCGCGGCCCGGGTGCTCGAAGACGATGTCGACGTCCTCGCCGCCGGTGAGCTCGCGGATGTCCTTGCCCAGACGGCGCCACTCGGCGGGGTCCTGGGTGTGCTCGTCCTTCCAGAACCGGTAGCCCTGCTCGGACCGGTTGATGATGAGCTCGGCGCCCATCGACCGGCAGACGTCGGCCTTCTCGTCGTTGGAGACGACGCACACGGGCGTGGCGCCGCCGTTGAGGGCGTACTGCGTCGCGAAGCCGCCGAGGCCGCCGCTCGCGCCCCAGATGAGGACGTTGTCGCCCTGCTTCATGCCGGCGCCGTTGTGGCTGACCAGCTGGCGGTAGGCGGTGGAGTTCACCAGGCCGGGCGACGCGGCCTCCTCCCACGTCAGGTGCGCGGGTTTCGGCATCAGCTGGTTGGACTTCACCAGCGCGAGCTCGGCCAGCCCGCCGAAGTTGGTCTCGAAGCCCCAGATCCGCTGCTCGGGGTCGAGCATCGTGTCGTTGTGGCCGTCGGGTCCCTCGAGCTCGACGCTCAGGCAGTGCGCGACGACCTCGTCGCCGGCCTTCCAGAGGTGCACGCCCGGGCCGGTCCGCAGCACGACGCCGGCCAGGTCCGAGCCGACCACGTGGTACGGCAGGTCGTGCCGCTTCGACAGCGGGCTCATCCGGCCGTACCGCTCCAGGAAGGAGAACGTCGAGACCGGCTCGAAGATGCTCGTCCAGACGGTGTTGTAGTTGATCGCGCTGGCCATCACGGCCACCAGGGCCTCGCCCGGGCCCAGCTCGGGCACGGGTACGTCGTCGAGGTGCAGGGACTTGCGCGGGTCCTTGTCCCTGCTCTCCAGCCCCTCGAACATGCCCACGTCGTCCTTGTGGACCGTCATGGCCCGGTAGGACTCGGGCACCTCGAGGGCGGCGTACTCCTCGCCCGACGTGTCTCCGGCCAGGATGGCGTCGCGGATCTGCTGCATCCTCGGGAAGTTAGCGTCCGCGCACCGCTCGTGGGCCGGTCTGTGCGAGAGGTAACACCGCCGTCCGTGACGAAGTGGTCGGTGTCAGGGCGCGCGCACCCACCATTTCGTCACGGACGGCGAGGCTCGACCAGCTCGATGAGCACCCCGCCGGCATCCTTGGGGTGGACGAAGTTGACGCGCGAGCCGGACGTACCTCGCCGCGGGACGTCGTACAGCAGACGGACGCCGCGGTCGCGCAGGGTGGTGGAGACGGCGTCGACGTCCTCGACGCGGTAGGCGAGCTGCTGCACACCCGGGCCGGAGCGGTCGAGGAACTTGGCGATCGTCGAGTCGGGGGAGAGCGGGGCGAGCAGCTGGATGCAGGAGCCGGCTGGATCGTTCGGGTCGCCGACGGCGACCATCGCCTCGCGCACGCCCTGCTCCTCGTTGGTCTCCTCGTGGACGGTCTGCATGCCGAAGGTGTCGCGGTAGAACGCGATCGCCTCGTCGAGGTCGGGCACGGCGATGCCCACGTGGTCGATGGCGGTGAAGAGGTGCGTGGGCAGGGACATGGCGTCATGCTCGTCGGCCCGTGGAGCGGGCGGCCATCCCTTGTGAGGTTTTCCTCATGCGGGGCAGGTCGCGCGGCCTCGCCCGTACCGAGAGCCGTGGGTATCGTCGCGGGGGAGAGTTCCACGATCTGCAGGAGGCACCCATGTCCGGATCCGTCATCGTCGCCGGCGCTCGTACGCCCATCGGACGGCTGCTCGGCGGGCTCAAGGACAAGTCGGCCGCCGACCTCGGCGGTGTCGCCATCGCCGGTGCGCTCGAGAAGGCCGGCGTCTCCGGTGACCAGGTCGACTACGTGATCATGGGCCAGGTCATCCTGGCGGGCGCCGGGCAGAACCCGGCCCGTACCGCCGCCGTCGCCGGCGGCATCCCGATGAACGTCCCGAGCATCACCATCAACAAGGTGTGCCTGTCCGGCATCAACGCCATCGCGCTGGCCGACCAGCTGATCCGCGCGGGCGAGGTCGAGATCGTCGTGGCCGGCGGCATGGAGTCGATGACCCAGGCTCCGCACCTGCTCCCCAAGTCGCGCGAGGGCTTCAAGTACGGCGACACCACGCTCGTCGACTCGATGGCCTACGACGCGCTGTGGGACCAGGCCACCGCCCAGGCGATGGGCATGCTCACCGAGCAGTGCAACATGGCCGCCGACAACCTGACCCGCGAGGAGCAGGACGCCTTCGCTGCCCGCTCCCACCAGCGCGCCGCCGAGGCGTGGAAGAACGGCGTCTTCGACGACGAGGTCGTGCCGGTGACCGTGAAGGCCCGCGGCGGCGACATCGAGGTGACCGCAGACGAGGGCATCCGCGCCGACACCACGACGGAGTCGCTCGGCAAGCTGCGCCCCGCGTTCAGCAAGGACGGCACCATCACGGCCGGTTCCGCCTCGCAGATCTCCGACGGCGCCTGTGCGGTCGTGATCATGAGCAAGGCCAAGGCCGAGGAGCTCGGCCTGGAGTGGCTCGCCGAGATCGGCGCGCACGGCCAGGTGGCCGGCCCCGACTCGACGCTCCAGCAGCAGCCGGCCAACGCGACGGCGAAGGCCTGCGAGAAGGACGGCATCACGCCGGCCGACCTCGACCTGGTCGAGTTCAACGAGGCGTTCGCCGCCGTCGGCATCGCCTCGGCCCGCTCGCTCGGGATCTCCGAGGACAAGGTCAACGTCAACGGCGGCGCGATCGCGCTCGGCCACCCGGTCGGGATGTCCGGCGCCCGGATCGTGCTGCACCTCGCCCACGAGCTCAAGCGCCGCGGCGGCGGCGTCGGCGCGGCCGCGCTCTGCGGCGGTGGCGGTCAGGGCGACGCCCTCATCGTCCGCGTGCCTTGAGTTGAGAGCGAACCCTCCGGTCGACGAGCTCGTCAGCCGGGCCCGCGAGGGTGACGCGCGTGCCGTCGCCCGGCTGATCTCCTGGGTCGAGGACGACGCGCCCCAGCTGCGTGAGGTGATGGCGGCCCTGGCACCGTACGCCGGTCACGCCCAGGTCGTGGGTCTCACCGGGTCGCCCGGGGTCGGCAAGTCGACGTCCACCAACGCGCTCGTCGGCGAGCTGCGCAAGGCCGGCAAGCGGGTCGGCGTGCTCGCGGTGGACCCGTCCTCGCCGTTCTCGGGCGGCGCGCTGCTGGGCGACCGGGTGCGGATGCAGGACCACGCGCTGGACCCCGACGTCTACATCCGCTCGATGGCGTCCAGGGGTCACCTCGGCGGCCTCGCCTGGAGCACGCCCCAGGCGTTGCGGGTGCTGGACGCGGCTGGCTGCGACGTGGTGCTGGTCGAGACCGTCGGGGTCGGGCAGAGCGAGGTCGAGATCGCCGGCCAGGCCGACACCACGCTCGTGCTGCTGGCCCCTGGGGCCGGCGACGGCATCCAGGCGGCCAAGGCCGGCATCCTCGAGATCGGCGACATCTTCGTCGTCAACAAGTCCGACCGCGACGGCGCCGACCAGCTCCGCCGCGACCTGCGCTCGATGATCGCCCTCGGCGACCGGAGCCAGGGCGCCTGGCGGCCCCCGATCGTCAAGACGGTGGCGCACCGCGGCGACGGGATGGCCGAGCTGGTCGAGGAGATCGACCGGCACTTCGAGTGGCTGGGCGAGTCCGGCGAGCTCGAGCGCCGCCGTACGCGCCGCGTGAGGGACGAGATCGAGACCATCGCGGTGACGGCGCTGCGCCGTCGCTGGGACGACGTGCACGCCCGCGTCGAGCTCGACGACCTGGCGGCCGCGGTCGTCGAGGGCAAGTCCGACCCGTACACCGCCGCGGACACGCTGCTGGAGAACCTGTAGGGCCGGTCGGATGGTTGCATGGCCTGCTGCGCGACGCCCGACAACCATCCGACCGGCCCTAGCCGATCGGCCGTTCGAGGTCACGATTTCGGCACATCGGGGGGTCCCGGCGTGCGAATCGCCGGTCGACGTCCCTAAGGTCGCTCGGGTGGCCAGTCACGGGGGAGAGCGGTTGCTGGTCGGCCGCGGGCTCAGCTTCGACGTCGACGGCCGCCGCGTGCTCGACGACGTGTCGCTCACCGGGGAGCCCGGGCGGATGCTGGCGGTGACCGGTACGTCGGGCTCGGGCAAGACCACCCTGCTCTCGCTCGTCGGGGGGCTGGCCCGCCCGACGGCCGGCGACGCGTCGTACGACGGCGGCCCGGTGACCACCAAGCAGGGCGAGCCCCTGCCGGGGACCGGCTTCGTCCTCCAGAGCTACGGCCTGGTCACCACCCTCACCGCTTCCGAGAACGTCGCCATCGCCCTGCGCGGTCGCGGCGTTGCCGCCGTGGAGGCCATCGCCAAGGCGTCCGAGGCGCTGGCCCGGGTCGGCGTCGACGAGCTCGCCGACCGGCTGATCTCCGAGCTGTCCGGTGGACAGCTCCAGCGCGTGGCCGTCGCCCGGGCGCTCGTCCTGGGGGCCGACGTGCTCCTCGCCGACGAGCCGACCAGCGAGCTCGACGAGGCCAACCGTGACCTGGTGGTCGGTCAGCTGCGGATGGAGGCCAATCGCGGGGCCGTGGTCCTGCTCGCCACCCACGACCCGGCCGTGGCCGCGGAGTGCGACGACGAGATCCACCTGGTCGACGGGAGCATCGAGGTGCTGTCCCCGCCGCCTCCGCCACCCGAACCCGGCCACGAGCACGACGCGTACATGCGCCCCGGTCAGTCACCGGGAGCCGTCTCGTGACGACCAGTGCTGTGGCGCCGGGCTGGACCGGCGAGGCGTCCGCCCACGCCGGCATCTCGGTGCGCTGCCAGAACGTCGTGCACATCTACACCACCGTCGCGGGCCACGACGTCGTCGCGCTGCGCGGGGTGAACCTCGACATCGCCCCCGGCGAGCAGGTCGCGCTGCTCGGCCCCTCGGGCTCCGGCAAGTCGACGCTGCTCGGGCTGTTCGGTGGGCTCCAGCGAGCCTCGGCGGGCCAGGTCATCGTCGACGGCATCGACATCAGCCGCATCCCCGAGGCCGAGCTCACCCGGCTGCGCGCCGGCAAGGTGGCCTCGCTGCTCCAGGGCGCCCGCCGCAACCTGCTGACGTACGCCACCGCGGCCGGCAACGTCTCCTTCGCCCGGCGCGCGATGCCCACGGCCGAGGTACGCCGACTGCCGTCTCCGCGGCAGCTCCTGGAGATGCTGGGGCTGGGCGAGCTGACCGACACCCCGGTCAACGCGATGTCCGGAGGTGAGCAGCAGCGGGTCGCGCTGGCCGTCACGGTCTCGAGCGGGGCCGGCCTGCTGCTGGCCGACGAGCCGACGTCGCAGCTGGGTCACGCCGACCGCGACACCATGGTCGACCTCATCCAGCGGGTGAACGCCGAGCTCGGCACCACCGTGGTCATCGTCACCCACGATCCCGACATCGCGGCCCGGATCCCGCGCCGGATCACCATCCGCAACGGCCGTATCGGTTCCGAGGGCGTGCACGGCCGTGACTACGCCGTCATCGACCAGGACGGCGCCGTGCACCTGCCGGAGGAGTGGATCCAGGACTACCCACCGGGCTCGCTGGTCGAGTTCGAGGAGACCGAGGACGGGTTCTTCGTCCGCCGCGTCGACCGCGCGCCGGGCGACGCGAGGTGAGCACCTTCCTGGCGGGGCTGCGGTCCCGCCGCTGGCTGAACGTGGGCGTGTTCGTCCTCGGCGTGCTCGCGATGGTCGTCGCCGTGGCCACTCCGCTGTACGCGCGGTCCTCGGCCGAGCACCTGCTCGACCAGCGCACGGAGCAGCGTCCCGTCACCGAGACGGGCCTGAGCGTCGAGACCGCACCGCAGTCGCCGCCCCGGCTGGAGGTCGTGCCCGACGGGCAGGAGGGCGAGGGGAAACCCAAGAAGCAGATGGTCCCCCTCAGCCAGGAGGACCGGGACCAGATGCTCAGCCAGGTCACCGACCTGGTCACCACGGACGCAGCGAACACCTACTGGCTCCCCCCGACGACGTACCTGCTCAGCACCGGGGAGTACCGCACGGGAGCGAACAGCTACCAGATCAACACCTACTGGCGCGACGGCATGTGCGAGAACGCCCACGTCGAGGGGTCCTGCCCCTCGGCCCCGGGCGAGGCCCTGATCGACCCGACGATGCTGGAGACGATCGACGCGAAGGTCGGCGACGAGATCACGGTCGTCTACACCGGCTTCGGTAGCGACGACGAGCCCGTCGTCGACTATCCGCAGACCTACACGATCGTCGGCACCTACACGATCGACGACAACGCCTCGCCCTACTGGTTCAACCCCGGCCACACCGGCGGTGACGGGACTCTGAGGCCACCGTCCCTCGGCTCCACGACTCCGCCCCAGGCGCCCGCGCTGCTGGTCGACCAGTCGTCGGTCACCTTCAACGCCGCCACCGTCGCGGGCGCGGACCGCCCCGTGGACCTCGACGCGCTCGACATCGCGACCATGGACGACGCCGAGGTCCAGCTCGCGACCTGGCAGACCTCGATCGCCGACCAGGGTCCACCGATCCTCCAGCCGGACGACGTGACCAGCTACGAGGCGCTGTTCGATGACGTCAGGTCCGAGCAGGAGCTGCTCTCCCGGGTGACCCTCGCTGCGGTCGTCCCCCTGATCGTGCTGGCGCTGCTGCTGCTGTACGTCCTCGTCGCGTCGGCCGCGGAGGTACGCCGCCAGGAGGTCGCGCTGGCCAAGCTGCGGGGCTTCTCCACGGGCAAGGTGGTCCGCTTCGCGATCGCCGAACCCGCCGCCGTGCTGCTGCTGACGGTCCCCGTCGGCATCGTCCTCGCCGTGGTGGGGCAGCGGGTCCTGGCCGGCATCTGGCTCGGCCCGACACCGTTCGTGGTGACCACCCAGGCCGTCGTCTCGGCGGTCGTCGTCACGGTGACCGCCCTGCTGGCCGCCTTCGTGGCGGTGCTGGGGGTGGTTCGAGAGCCCCTGGCCGCCTCCCTGTCGTCCGCCACGCGCCGGCGCGGCACGTCGACGTGGTCCCTGCTCGCGCAGGGCGCGCTGGTGATGCTCTCGGTCGCCGCGGTCGTCCAGATCCTCACCTCGGACGCCACCCAGTCGTCGAGCTTCGTGGAGCTGCTGGCGCCCCTCTTCGTCGCGATCGGCGCATCGGTCCTGGCCCTGGTCCTCATCGGGATGCTCGCGCGCCTGTGGATGCGACGTACCTCGGAGAGGGGTGGCCTCTCACCGTTCCTCGCCTCCCGGCGACTCGTCCGACGCCAGGACCTGATGCAGCTGGTGCTGCCCCTGCTGCTGGCGACCGCGATGGCCGCCTTCGCGGCCTCTGCGTGGAAGGTCGCCGACGACTGGCGGGTCTCCAAGGCCGCCGCGACCATCGGCGCCGTCGACGGTCTACTACACCGACACGGCGCCGGCCCGGCTGCAGTGGGTCACCCAGCAGGTCGACCCCGAGGGTCAGTACCTCGCGGCCGCCGTGCCGTCGGCCCCCCGCACCGTCGACGGTGGCCGGGTGGCGCTGGTCGACGCGAGCCGCTTCGCCCGGGTGGCCGCCTGGGACTCGCAGTGGGGTACGTCTGGCGCGAGCGAGGTCCAAGGCTGGCTGACGTCGCCGGGCAAGCTCGACCCGATCCGGTTCAGCGGGTCGAACGTGCGGGTGGAGCTGCACGACATCAAGCTCCGCGGCAAGCTCAACCTGCCTCTGGAGATGTGGTTGCGCTACATCCCCGACAGCTCGGGCGACGAGCGGGTGGCCAGCCTGGGCTCGCTCCCCAAGAAGGGTTCGGTGACCCTGGACGGCTTCGTCTCGGAGTGCACCGACGGGTGCAGCGTCCAGCAGCTCTACCTGTCCGGGAGCTCGTCCTCGGTCTCGGACGCCTCGGGCACCGTGACCATCGCGAGCATCGCCGCGGACGGCGACGAGCCCGGTGACTGGCGCCTCGACGACGCGGACGCGTGGCGTGCCGCGCTGCCGTTCGGCGAGTCGGGGGTCTCTCCCGTCAGCATCGACGCCGGCCCCGACGGGCTCGCTCTGCAGATCAGCGGCGAGCCGGTCGTCGTCCGTCTCACCACGACCGACGTGCCGTTGTCGCCTCCGATCGTGGCCACCGAGACCACCGACCTGGATCCGGTCGACGGATACCCACCGGACACCGTCAACGGCGCCTCCGTCAACGGCCTCCGCACGCCCGATGGAGCTGACGGGCCGGGCGGAGGCGTTGCCGATGGTCGGCAACAACGGCGGCCTGTCCGACCTGACGGCCGCGCTGCGCGAGTACGGCGACCAGGCGACCAACATCCCGATCACCCACCTGATGGTGGCGGCGGGCACGCCGCAGTCCGTGCTCGACCAGGTACGCAAGCAGGGCGTGAGCCTGACCGACAGCCGGAGCGAAGCCGGCGAGCTCGAGGAGCTCCGCTCGGACGCCTTCTCCCTCGGGTGGCGCGTCTTCCTCCTGGTCGGCGTGCTCACCCTCGTGCTCGCCTTCCTCGGCGTGCTCGCCCTGGCGATCGTGCAGCTGCGCTGGCGGTCCTACGAGGTCGCGGCGCTGCGGGTGGTCGGCGTACGCCGCCGCGACCTGCGCCGCGCGATCATCACCGAGTACGTCGCCCTGCTCGGCATGGCGGTGGTGGGTGGCGCGCTGGCCGCCATCGCCTCGTTGCTGCTCGTGCTGCCCTCGCTCGACATCGGCGCGATCGGCGAGTTCGACCCGGCGGTCGACTTCAGCCTGCGCTGGGGCGTGATCGCCGGGGTGGTGGGGGTGGTGATGCTGGTGGTGCTGGGCATCGCCCTGTGGATCTCCCGCCGGACGGTCAAGCAGGGGACGCCTGCGACCCTCCGGCAGGCCGACGCCCGATAATCGCTGCATGTCCCCCAAGCAGGTCCCCTTGCCGTTCGACCCGATCGACGAGGCGGCCCGGCAGTGGGGTCGACGCTGGGACCGGGTGCCGGCCATGCACGCGGTCACGTCGCTGATGCGCGTGCAGCAGCTGGTGATCGGCCGGCTCGACGCGATCCTCAAGCCGCACGGGCTGACGTTCGCCAGGTACGAGGCGCTGGTCCTGCTCGTCTTCTCCTCGCGCGGCTCGCTGCCGCTGGGCAAGATGGGCGAGCGGCTGCAGGTCCACCCGACGTCGGTCACCTCGATCGTGCGCCGGCTGGTGGGCGACGGGCTGGTCGTGCGCATCCCGCACCCCGACGACGGCCGCGGGGTGCTGGCCGAGATCACGCCGCGCGGGCGCGAGGTCGTGGAGGCGGCGACGCTCGACCTGGTCGCGACCGACTTCGCGCTCGAGGCACTGAGCGACGAGATGCTCGGTGAGCTGTCCACGCTGCTCACCCCGGTCCGCCGGGCGGCCGGCGACTTCGCGGGCTGACGGGATGATCGACCCGTGACCGACTCGGATGCCGTTCGCCGGGTCGGTCTCGCCCTGCCACGGAGCTACGAGCGGGAGGTACGCGGGAGGTGGAAGCTGAGGGTCGGCCAGATCGTGTACGTCGCGTTCTCGCGCGACGAGCTGTCGATGGGCTTCGGCTTCCCGAAGGCCGAGCGCGACGGGCTGATCGCCTCCGACCCAGAGACGTTCTTCCTGCCGCCGACCTCCGACCTGCGGTACCAGTGGGTCTGCGCGCACCTGCCGCGGCTGGACGAGCAGGAGATGCGCGAGCTCGTCACCGACGCCTGGCGGATGTGCACGCCGAGGATGCTGCACGACCTGCCGGACCTCCCCGCGCCGGCCATGGCGGCGTACGGGTTCCTGGACGCCGGCGAGTACGGCGAGCTGCGGCCGCTGCTGCACCCGTACGTGCACTTCACGGACCGCGACGTGTCACTCCGTGGCCGGACCAACGTGCTGACGTACCTGCGGGAGCACCGGGTCAAGCCGCCGACGTCCGTGGAGATCCGGGACGGGCAGGTCTACCGCTGGGAGCGCTGAGGCCGACTTGTCGTGAGTTCCCTGAACTTGGCGTGCCTCGCTAGCCACGCCATGTTCAGGATTCTCCGGCCAGCCGGGGAAATCTCGCCGTCAGTTCGCCGAATTTAGTAGGACGTCCTACTATCTGGGTATGACGGACGACGCGCGCTCGCGCTGGCAGGCCCGGTACGACGCGGCGCTGGCGGGTGGGCGGACCCGGACGGCCGACTACACGACGCTGTCGGGGATGGCCGTGGAGCCGGCCTACGGCACCGAGGACTCGGAGTGGCCGGGCGAGTTCCCGTTCACGCGTGGGCTCTACCCGACGGGCTACCGGGGCCGGACGTGGACGATCCGGCAGTTCGCCGGGTTCGGCAACGCCGAGCAGACCAACGAGCGCTACCGGATGATCCTCGGCCGCGGCGGCGGCGGGCTCAGCGTGGCCTTCGACATGCCGACCCTGATGGGTCGCGACTCCGACGACCGCAAGGCGCTCGGCGAGGTCGGCCACTGCGGTGTCGCCATCGACTCGGCCGCCGACATGGAGCGGTTGTTCAAGGACATCGACCTCGGGTCGGTCACCACCTCGATGACGATCAGCGGCCCGGCGGTGCCGGTGTTCTGCATGATGATCGTCGCCGCGGAGCGGGCCGGCGTCGACACGGGGCTGCTCAACGGCACCCTGCAGACCGACATCTTCAAGGAGTACATCGCCCAGAAGGAGTGGCTGTTCACCCCCGAGCCGCACCTGCGCCTGATCGGCGACCTGATGGAGTACTGCGCCGCGGAGATCCCGGCCTACAAGCCGCTGTCGGTCTCCGGCTACCACATCCGTGAGGCCGGCTCGACCGCCGCGCAGGAGCTCGCGTTCACGCTGGCCGACGGGTTCGGCTACGTCGAGCTCGGCCTGGCGCGCGGCCTCGACGTCGACGTCTTCGCCCCCGGGCTGTCGTTCTTCTTCGACGCCCACGTCGACTTCTTCGAGGAGATCGCCAAGTTCCGTGCGGCCCGCCGGATCTGGGCGCGCTGGATGCGCGACGTGTACGGCGCCCAGTCCGAGAAGGCGCAGTGGCTGCGGTTCCACACCCAGACCGCGGGCGTGAGCCTGACGGCCCAGCAGCCCTACAACAACGTCGTGCGCACCGGCATCGAGGCGCTCGCCGCCGTGCTCGGCGGCACCAACTCGCTGCACACCAACGCCCTCGACGAGACGCTCGCCCTGCCGAGCGAGCAGGCGGCCGAGATCGCGCTGCGCACCCAGCAGGTGATCATGGAGGAGACCGGCGTCGTCAACGTCGCCGACCCGCTCGGCGGCTCCTGGTACGTCGAGGCGCTCACCGACCAGATCGAGGCCGAGGCCAACGCGATCTTCGACAAGATCCTCGACATGGGCGGCTCGACACTGACCCACACCGACACCGAGGGCCTCGCGGCGGCGACCAAGCGCGGCGAGGACCCGGTGACCAAGGGCCTCCTGCGTGGCATCGAGGAGGGCTGGTTCATGTCGGAGATCGCCGAGGCGGCCTTCACCTACCAGATCGCCCTCGAGAAGGGCGAGAAGAAGATCGTCGGCGTCAACACCAACACCGAGTCGGTCACCCACGACCTGGAGATCCTGCGCGTCTCCCACGAGGTCGAGGTCGAGCAGGTCCGGGTGCTGGCCGAGCGCCGCGCCCACCGCGACGACGCCGCCGTCCAAGCCGCCCTCGGGCACCTGGTCGACGTCGCCCGTACCGACGGCAACATGATCGAGCCGATGCTCGAGGCCTGCCGCGTCGAGGCCACGCTGGGCGAGATCTGCGACGCCCTGCGCGCCGAGTGGGGCGAGTACCGGGAGCCGGCGCGCTTCTGAGCACCGATTCGTCTGCGAACGTGAGCGAGGAAAGTCGCATGGATCCGCAGACGAATCGGGGTTGGCTACTGTCGGCGGCATGAGCGAGAACGACAGCGAGGTCTACGGCGGCTACAGCGTCGACGACGAGGACCAGCCCCAGGGTGACGGCGACAGCATGAGCGACGACCGCGGGCTGACCGAGCCGCTCGACGAGGGGTACTCGCCGCCCGAGAAGTGGTCGGTCGGCCAGGGCTACGGCAACACCCCGCTCGAGGAGGAGCTCGGCGAGACCCTCGACCAGCGGATCGCGCAGGAGGAGCCCGAGCCCGACCCGTACGCCGAGGAGGACGTCGAGGACATCGACGACGGCGAGGTCGGGAGCGCCCGGGCCGGGCGGCTCGTCGCACCCGACGAGGGCGCGGGCGAGGACGAGGACTCCGAGATGTTCGCCGACGACGCCGGCATCGACGGCGCGGGCGCCAGCGCCGAGGAGGCCGCGATGCACGTGGTCAACGACTGGCCGGAGTGAGGGCCGGAGTGAGAGGGCCGAGTTGGACCCCTGCCGTGGCTTCGGGAAGATAGCCGTATGACGCAGCAGCCGTTCAGCCGTCCCGGTGCGATCGACCTGTCCGGGTTGAAGCGCCCCGCTCAGCCTCCGCCCGGTGCGGGGCCGACCGGGGGTCGCCGGCGCGACCGGTGCACGCGGCGGAGTCGGGTCGGCGTACGCCGTCGACGTCGACGAGCAGAACTTCCAGGGGCTGCTCGAGGCCTCGATGACCGCACCCGTCGTGCTGGTCTTCTACTCGACCTCGCAGGCCCCCGAGAGCGCCACCATGGCCGCCGACGTGGCGACCGTCGCGGGCGAGTACGACGGCCGCTTCCTCGCCGGCCTGATCGACATCGACGCCTCGCCGGCGATCGCCCAGGCCATGCAGATCCCGCAGGTGCCGATGCTCTTCGTGCTCCTCGACGGCCGGCCCGCCACCCAGCCGATCCCGGGCCTGATCCCGCTCGACGAGCTGCGCACCCTGTTCCAGCAGCTCGGTCAGCAGCTGACCGCGCAGGGCATCACCGGGCGGCACCAGCCGCGCTCGACGGTCCCGGCCGCAGGCGCCGCCGACGTGCCGGACGAGGACTTCGTGGACCCCAGGTACGCCGCCGCGCAGGACGCGCTCGGCGAGGGCAACATCGACCTGGCCGTGGCCGAGTACCAGAAGCTCGTCGACGGCAACCCCGCCGACGCCGAGGCGGCCGCCGGTCTCGCGATGGCCAAGCTGCTCCAGCGCACCCAGGGCGTCGACCTGAACGAGGCCCGTGCGGCTGCCGCGGCCAGCCCCGACGACATCGACGCGCAGACGATGGTCGCCGACCTCGACATGCTCGGTGGGCACGTGGACGACGCGTTCACCCGGCTGATCGACGTGGTCCGCCGTACCTCCGACGCCGACCGCAACAAGGCCCGCGAGCACCTGATCACCCTCTTCGGTGCCGTCGGCAACGACGACCCCCGCGTCCGCAAGGCCCGCCAGAACCTCGCCTCCGCGCTCTTCTGATCGGCGCCGGCTGCGACATGTAACAGGGTGTTCGGTCAACTACGCACGTGTTTGAACGCGTGCGAAGTCGCACGAACACCCTGTTACATGTGCGCGCGACGGCCTCAGCCCAGCGCGGAGCGGCCGGCCTCCAAGCGGGCGACGGGGACCCGGAACGGCGAGCAGGAGACGTAGTCGAGCCCGACGGTGTCGAAGAAGTGGATCGAGGCCGGGTCGCCGCCGTGCTCGCCGCAGACGCCGAGCTTGAGGTTCTCGTTGACCTCGCGGCCGGCCTCGCTGGCGGTGCGGATCAGGGCGCCCACGCCCTCGGTGTCGAGCGACTCGAACGGTGAGACCGGGAAGATCCCCTGCTCGAGGTAGGTGGAGAAGAACGACGCCTCGACGTCGTCGCGCGAGAAGCCCCACGTCATCTGGGTCAGGTCGTTGGTGCCGAAGGAGAAGAAGTCGGCCGACCCCGCGATCCGCCCGGCGGTGAGCGCCGCCCGGGGCAGCTCGATCATGGTGCCGATCAGGTGGGGGATCTCGATGCCCTGCTCCTCCTGGACGGCCGTGGCGATGTCCTGGATCCGGCGGCGGACGATGTCCAGCTCACGGACGGATGCCACGAGCGGGATCATGATCTCCGGCTCGGCTCGGCCGCCGGCCTTGAGCCGGGCCGCGGCGGCCTCGAGGATCGCCCGCGCCTGCATGGTGAACAGGTGCGGGATGGCGATGCCCAGGCGTACGCCGCGCAGGCCGAGCATGGGGTTCTGCTCGTGCAGCCGCTGGACGGCCGCGAGCAGCTTGCGGTCGTGCTTCTTGCGCTGGCCGCGTGAGTCCGCGATGGCCAGCTTGACCGACAGCTCGGTCAGGTCGGGCAGGAACTCGTGCAGCGGCGGGTCGATGAGCCGGATCGTCACCGGCAGCCCGTCCATGGCCTCGAAGATGCGGGTGAAGTCCTCGCGCTGGAGCGGCAGCAGCTCGGCGAGGGCGGCCTCCTGACCCGCGTCGTCGTCGGCCACGATGAGGTTCTCGACCAGCTGGCGCCGGTCGCCGAGGAACATGTGCTCGGTCCGGCACAGACCGATGCCCTGGGCGCCGAAGCGCCGGGCCCGGGCGGCGTCGTCGGCCGTGTCGGCGTTCGTGCGGACCTCCATCCGGCGGGCGGCGTCGGCGTGCTCCATCAGGCGGATCACGGCTTCGACGAGGGGCTCGTCGACCCGCTCGCCCTCGAAGTGGCGCACCACCGACGACGGGGTCACCGGGACCGCGCCGAGGAACACCTCGCCCGTCGACCCGTCGATGGAGATCACGTCACCCTCGCTGACCGTCGGGCCGCCGCGGACGACGAACGTCCCCTCGCGGGCGTCCACGTCGAGGGCCTCGGCGCCGCAGACGCACGTACGTCCCATGCCGCGCGCGACCACGGCGGCGTGCGAGGTCTTGCCTCCACGGCTGGTCAGCACGCCGCGGGCGACCATCATCCCGTGCAGGTCGTCGGGGGTGGTCTCCTTGCGGACGAGGATGACGTCCTCGCCGCGCTCGGCCCACTCGACGGCCGTCGCCCAGTCGAAGACGGCCTTGCCGACGGCCGCGCCGGGTGAGGCGTTCATGCCCTTGGCCAGGAGCGTGCGCTCGGCCTTCTCGTCGAACCGGGGGAACATCAGGTTGGCCAGCTGCTCGCCGTTGACGCGGCGCAGGGCCTCGTCCATGTCGATCAGGCCCTCGTCGGCCATGTGCACCGCGATCCGGAACGCCGCCTCCGGCGTGCGCTTGCCGACCCGCGTCTGCAGCATCCAGAGCTTGCCGCGCTCGACGGTGAACTCGATGTCGCACATGTCCTTGTAGTGGTGCTCGAGCGTCGACATGATCCCGAGCAGCTCGTCGTGGGACGCCTTGTCGATGTCGCCCATGTCGGCCAGCGACACCGTGTTGCGGATGCCCGCGACGACGTCCTCGCCCTGCGCGTTCTGCAGGTAGTCGCCGTAGACACCTTGGTCGCCGCTGGCTGGGTCGCGGGTGAAGCAGACCCCGGAGCCGGAGTCGGCGCCGAAGTTGCCGAACACCATGGCCTGGATGTTGACCGCGGTGCCGAGGTCCTCGGGGATCTGCTCCTGGCGGCGGTAGAGCACCGCGCGGTCGGTGTTCCACGAGTCGAAGACGGCGCGGACGGCCAGGTCGAGCTGCTCGCGCGGCTCCTGCGGGAACGGCCGCCCGGCTTCCTTCTCGATGATCGCCTTGTAGGTCTCGACCAGCTCCTGGAGGTCCTCGACCCCGAGGTCGGTGTCGGCGGTCGTGCCACGGTCCTTCTTCAGGTCGTCGAGGGCGTCGCGGAACAGCTCACCCTCGATCCCCAGCACCGTGCCGCCGAACATGTGCAGCAGCCGGCGGTAGGAGTCGTGCGCGAAGCGCGGGTTGTCGCTGCTCGACGCCAGACCCTGGACCGACTCGTCGTTGAGACCGACGTTGAGGACGGTCTCCATCATCCCCGGCATCGAGGCGGCCGCGCCGGAGCGCACCGACACCAGCAGCGGGTCGCCGGGCGCGCCGAGGCTGCGGCCCATCGCCTCCTCGAGGGACTTGAGGTGCTCGGTGATCTCGTCGGTCAGGCCAGCGGGCTCGCGTCCCTCGGCGAGGTACGCGCGGCAGGCCTCCGTGGTGATCGTGAACCCGGGCGGCACGGGCAGTCCGAGGTTGGTCATCTCGGCGAGATTGGCCCCTTTGCCGCCGAGGAGGTCCTTCTCGTCCTTGTTGCCGTGCGCGAAGTCGTACACGTAGGTGCCCATGAGGCAGTCAAGCACTTCTGCCGCGTCCTGTGGCAGGGGTCACAACGGAGCGACCCGAAGGTTTCCCGAAGGGTCGGGGAGCACGATCGACGCTGATCGCCGGGGGGAAGATCGCACCAGCCACCGACGGGGTCGGCGAGGCCCGGACGGGGGCTCGCCTCACCGGCCCCGTCGGCTGGCGGTGACGGGTGGGGCAGACTCGACCACGTGCCTTCCGCACCCCTCGCCCAGCGAGCCGAGGCCATGCTGCGCCGCGGCGACCGGGCCGCCCTGCTGGCGGCGGCCGAGGCGGCGGTCGACGCGGACGGGCGGATCCCCGCGGTGCTGGCGTGGCGCCTGGCCCGGGTCCAGCACCAGGCGGGACGGTTCGACGAGGCGCTCGCATCGATCGGCCGGGCGCGCGTGCACGACGCGGAGCCTGCCGACCGGGCCCAGGTGCTGGCGGCGCAGGCCTCGACCCACTGGGCTCGCGGAGCACTGGACCAGGCCCGGGCGGCCGCCGACGAGGCCCTGGCGACGGCCCAGGCCAGCGGCGACGACGCCGCGGTCGCCAGTGCGCTGGTGGCTCAGGCGCTCGTGTGTGCTGCGGAGGGCGACCGCAACGGCAACCGCCGCTTCTACGACCTGGCCCTGGCCCGCGCAGAGCGAGGCGGCGACGTGCTCACCGAGCTGCGGATCCTGAACAACCTGGGGTCACTGGAGACCGAGGAGGGGCGCAGCCTGTCGGCCCTCACCTTCCTCGACCGGGCCCTGACCCGTTGCGACGAGGAGGGTCCCGTGCCCCTCGCCGCCGCGCTGGCCCACCTCACCCGGGCCGAAGCGCTGCTCGGACTCGGTCGGGTCGAGGAGGCGCTGGCCGAGCTCGACGTCGCCCGCACGACCTACCGCGAGCTCGACGCGCCCCTGCTCGGACAGGTCCTGGTGACGATCGGCGACACCAACCGGATCCGTGGCCACGCCGCTCTCGCGACGGCGGCCTACCGGGAGGCCGTCGAGGCGGTCGCGGCCACGGGGAGCGCGCAGGCGCTCGTCCCTGCGCTGTCCGGCCTGGCGCGTACCTGCGTCGTCGACGACCCGGACGAGGCGCGGCGCTTCCTGGCGGCAGCGTTGGCCCAGCCCGGGGCCCTGGGGACGGTCGCCGCCGTGCTCGCCGCCGGCTGGCTGGCGCTGGTCGACGGTGACGAGGCGGAGGCCGAGACCCAGGCGAGGTCGGCCGAGCGCGAGGCCGGGCGCCGCCACGACCTGCCGCGGCTCGCCGAGGCCCTGGAGCTCAGGGCGCTCGCGCAGGTACGACGCGTGGCCGGCGCCCCCAGCCCTGACGTCGTCGACCGCCTGGCCGAGGCCGCCGTGATCTGGGCAGAGATCGAGAACCCGATCGGCCTGGCGGTCAACCAGGTGCTCACCGGTCGGCTGACCAAGGACGGCGGTGCCGAGCAGCTGGCCCGGCAGCGGCTGCTCACCCTCGGGGTGCGCGACGACGCCGCCCGCGTCGCCGGCCCGATGATGGCGTTGGAGGCGCTGGCCGCCACCGGCATCCGGGTCCGGAGCCTGGGTACCTTCGCGGTGCTGCGCGACGGACACCCCGTGCCCACGTCGGCCTGGCAGTCGCGCAAGACACGAGACCTGCTCAAGCTCCTCGTCGGCCGGACAGAGGGACTGACCCGCGACGCGCTGGCGGAGTTCCTCTGGCCCGGGCAGCCGGGGACGGGCGGTCGGCTGTCGACCGTCCTCTCGACCCTGCGGTCCGTCCTCGACCCCGACCGGCGGCACCCACCCGACCGGTACCTGGTCGCCGACCGCACCCGGGTGCGCCTGGACCGCTCGACGGTCACGGTGGACGCCGACGAGTTCCGGGCCGCCGCGCTGCCTGCCCTGGCACTGACCCGAGGCGCTGCCGTGCCGGAGGCCGCGAAGGCGATCGCAGGACTGGAGCGCGCGGCGGCCGGCTACACCGGCGACTACCTCGAGGGCGACGACGCGCCGTGGGCGAGCGAGACGCGGATCGAGCTCCGCGCCCTCGCCGACCAGGTACGGCGCGAGCTCGCACGGCTGCTGCTGGACGCCGGGCGGCCCGACGCCGCCATCTCCTGGCTGGTGAGCCTGGTCGCCGACGACCCGTACGACGAGGCGTCGCACCGCACGCTGGTCGGGGCCCTGAGCCGGGCCGGACGCCACGGTGAGGCCCGGCGCCGCTATGCGCTGTACGCCGCGCGGATGGCCGAGCTCGGCACCGAGCCCGCTCCGCTCGCCGACCTGCGGACCTGAGCGGTCCCGAAGGGGCGTCGGTGCCCCTCCCTAGGGTGGGAGCGTGCGGGGACTGGCAACACGACTGGGGGAACGGCAGGAGTGGCAGTTCTTCGCCCACCTGCCGCGCGCCGGGCGTCCGCTGGCCTTCGCCTGGTGGGCGCTGGTGGTGCTGCGCTCGGTGCTGCCACCGGTGTTCGCGATCACGACGGGCGCCGTGATCGGTGCGGTGGTCGCCTCCGGCGGCGGGTCGACGACCGGGCCGCTCGTGGCGATGGGCGTGGTCTTCGTGGCGCTCCAGGTGTCCGCCCCGATCCACCAGACCGTCAGCGAGAGCCTCGGCAACCGGATGTCGGCCTGGCTCTACGACGACCTCACCGACTCGTGCAGCACGCCGCCCGGCATCGGGCACCTGGAGGACCCCACGCTCGCGGGGGACATCACCGTCGCCCGCGAGTTCGACAGCGGCCACCACGGGCCGCCGATGGAGGTCAACCTGCCGTTCATCGCCGTCGGGCTGATCGACCTCGGCACCGGCGTCGCCTCGGCCGTCGTCCTGGCCGGCTACACCTGGTGGGCGCCGCTCGTGCTCGCGGGCGCCTGGGGCGCGACCCACTGGCTGCTGCGCGAGAGCGCGATCTGGAAGGACCGCAACACCGACGAGGTGCGCGAGGCGAGCCTGCACGCCGAGTACGCCTTCCGGCTCGCCGTCGATCCGCCGCCGGCCAAGGAGCTGCGGGTCTTCGGGCTGTCCGACTGGGTCCTCGACCGCTTCACCGAGCGGCGCCGGCAGCTGTTCGACCTCCAGCAGGCGGCCACCCGGCTCCGCGAGCGGTCCCTGGTGATCAGCGTGCTGCTGGTGTCGGTGGCCAACGTCGGCGTCCTCGTGGCGCTGGCGCGCGACCTCTCCGAAGGGTCGGTCTCCCTCGACCGGGCGGTCGTCTACGCCCAGGTGGCCGTCGGCACGTCGCTGATCGCCTTCGGCGGCCTCAACTGGGCCCTCGACGGGGCGGCGGCACCGGTCGCCGCCGTGCTCCGGCTCCGCGAGAGCACCGGGCGGGTCGGTGCACTGTCCCGGGTCGAGCACGGCGCGGCCGCCGGGCTGCCCACCTCGGAGATCCGCTTCCGCGACGTCTCGTTCGCCTACCCACGCACCGAGCGCGAGGTGCTCCGCGGCCTCGACCTGACGATCCCGGCGGGGTCGTCGCTGGCCATCGTCGGCCAGAACGGCGCCGGCAAGACCACGCTCGCCAAGCTGTTGTGCCGGCTCTACGACCCGACGGCGGGTGCCATCGAGGCCGACGGCTCCGACCTTCGCGATCTCGAGGTGGACGAGTGGCGCGGACGCGTCGCCGCGGTGTTCCAGGACTTCACGCGCTTCGAGCTGTCGCTCCGCGACAACGTGGCGCCGCACGGAGCGCCCGACGAGGACGTGCTCGCCGCCCTCGTCGCCGCCGGGGCCGACCACCTCGCGCCGCTCGACACGGTGCTCTCGACGCAGTACTCCGGCGGGATCGACCTGTCCGGAGGTGAGTGGCAGCGCGTGGCGCTCGCACGAGCGGTGTGCGCCGTACGTCGCGGAGCCGGGGTGGTGCTCCTCGACGAGCCCACCGCCCAGCTCGACGTCCGCGGGGAGGCGCAGATCTTCCGCCGGCTGCTCGACGCGACCCGAGGAGTGACCACGATCCTGGTGTCCCACCGGTTCTCGACGGTCCGGCACGTCGACCGGATCTGCGTCGTCGAGGACGGGCGCGTGGTCGAGATCGGCAGCCACGACGAGCTGATGTCGAGGGGCGGGCGCTACCGCACGATGTTCGAGCTCCAGGCGCAGCGCTTCGACGTCACGGCGGACGAGGAGGGGGTCGAGTATGACGTCCTCCAGTGATGTCGCATCCGAGGACCTCCCCGGCGCCATCTCCTCGATGTGGCGGCTGTTCAAGCTGGGCTACCACCACGAACCGAGGCTGCTGGTCACGGCGTTCGTGCTGTCCCTGCTCGCCGCGGTGCCCGACGCGCTGATCGCGCTGTGGTTGGCGCTGCTCGGCAAGGGCGCGGTCGAGGGGAACGACACCCTGGTCATGGCGGCCGCGATCGGTCTCGGCGTCTCGGCCACGCTCACCTGGCTGCTGCGGGTCATCTCCTCGCGGCTCCAGCGGCGTTTCCGCGACCGGGTGACCATCGCGCTGGAGGGCCACGTCGCCGGGCTCCAGGCTGGGGTGGTGACCGTCGCCCACCAGGAGCGGCCCGACCACCTCGACCGGCTCGCCGTGCTGCGAGACCAGATCTTCGTGCTCGACCACCTCTACATGTCGGTGTTCTCGACGTGCGGCTGGATCCTCCGGCTCGCGGTGACCATCGTGCTGCTGATGTCGATCGACTGGACCCTGGCGCTGCTCGTGCTCGCCGCTCTTCCGACGGTCCTGACCTCGGGCTGGCGGCCCGGCGTCGAGCGCCGGGTCCAGGAGGAGGCGGCCCCGCACCAGCGCCGCGCCGCGCACTACTACCGGCTGGCCACCACCGCGCCGTCGGCGCGCGAGCTCCGCGTGCTGGGGCTGGGGGAGCGGATCTCGGCCGGCCGGCGTACGGCCTGGGAGTCCTGGTACGTGCCCACGGCGCGCGTCCGTTGGGCCAGCGCTCTGTGGCACACCGTCGCGTGGACCGTCTTCGGGGTGGGGTTCGTCCTCGCGGTCGTGTGGGTGACCAACGGGCTCGACGCCCCGGTGGGCCAGGTGCTGCTCGTGCTCGCCGCCGGTGGACGGTTGTCGGGGTACGTCGGCGCGACGGTCGGCGAGATCGGCTTCCTGCGGGGTGTCTGGCTCGACGGCTCGCGGCGGCTGGCCTGGCTGGAGGACTACGCGGCGCTCCAGCGCACCGGCGACCTGACGCCGCCCGCCCGGCTCGAGTCCGGGATCCGCTTCGACGGCGTCTCGTTCGCCTACCCGGGAGCCCGCGACCGGCTGGTGCTCGAGGACGTCGACCTGTCCCTGCCCGCGGGGTCCGTGATCGCGGTGGTCGGCGAGAACGGCGCCGGCAAGTCGACCCTCGTCAAGCTGCTCACCCAGATGTACGTGCCCACCGCGGGCCGGATCCTCGTCGACGACGTCTCGTTGGCGGACATCGACCCCGAGCAGTGGCGGGACCGGGTGGCCGCCGCGTTCCAGGACTTCTACCGCTTCGAGCTGGCTGCCCAGCAGTCCATCGGCGTCGGCGACCTGGCCCGCCTCGACGACCCGGACGCCGCGTCCGGGGCGGTGGCCCGGGCCGGTGCCGACGACGTGGTCCGCAGGCTGGAGGACGGGCTGGCCACCCAGCTCGGTCCGCACTGGCCCGGTGGCGTCGACCTGTCGTTCGGCCAGTGGCAGAAGCTCGCCCTCGCCCGCGGCTTCATGCGCGAGCACCCGCTGCTGCTCGTGCTCGACGAACCGACGGCCGCCCTCGACGCCGAGACCGAGCACGCCCTCTTCGAGCGGTTCGCCGCCGCCGCCCGGACCGAGGCGACCGACGGCCGCATCACCGTGCTGGTCTCGCACCGGTTCTCGACGGTGCGGATGGCCGACCTGATCGTGGTGCTCGACGGGTCGCGGGTCGTCGAGGTGGGCAGCCACGTCGAGCTGATGGCGCGCCGGGGCAAGTACGCCGAGCTGTACGACGTGCAGGCGGCGTCCTACCGCTGACGGCCCGACTCGGTGTAGGCCGGGACGCCGGACTCGACCGCGGCGAGAGCCGCCCTGACGCGGCGGGCCGTGAAGTCGGCGCAGCGCTCGTCGACCTGCTCGAGCGTGCAGAACTCGGCGGTGCGGATCTCGCGCGGCTGGGTCACCATGCCGGCGAGGAGGGCGGGGTCGTGGACGCCGCCGTCGAAGACCAGGCAGACCGCGTCGTCCCAACCGCCCCACGGCGGCAGCCAGTCGGTCAGCACGAGGCCGCCCGGCTCGATGGTCAGCGCGAGCTCCTCCTCGATCTCGCGGCCGACGGCGAGCCGTGGCGACTCGCCGACCTCGACCACGCCGCCCGGCAGGTCCCAGTCGCGCTTGTAGGTGAGCTGGCAGAGCAGCACCCGTCGGTCGGCGTCCCGGACGAGCATCTGCCCGATGGCTCGCTTGCGGGGGAGGAACGAGTTGAGCAGCGCGCGGAAGCTCTCGGGCTCGCTCAGGGGCGGGTCGCTCACCAGCCGCGCCAGCACGACGTACGAGGCCGTCTCGGCGCGGTCGCCGTGGCCGCGCTCGACCCGGCGCAGGCCTTCGCGGCGCAGCCCGCTGCGGGTGGCCACGCGCAACGACGCCTGGTTGTCGGGCTCGACCTTGGCCTCGACCCGCCAGTACCCCAGCCCGCCCTGGCCCGACTCGGACAGCGCGTAGTCGGCCAGCATCCGCACCGCGCGCGTGGCGTACCCCCGCCCGCGATGCCCCTCGAACAGCACCCACGAGAGCTCGCCCACCCCGTCGGCGGTCCGCTGCACGTCGACGCAGCCGACCAGCTTCCCGCCGGCCTCGGCGACGAACGCGACCACCGAGCGGTCCGCGTCGTACGCCGTGTGCCAGCGCTCGATGGCCGCCCGCTGCCGCTCGGGCGTCACCCCGTCGACCGGCCAGCCGAACCAGTGCGCGATCACCCCGTCGTGACCCGCCACGGCCTCCTCGACGTCCTCGAGCCGCCAGCGCCGCAGCGTCACCTCGCCGTCGGTCAGGGTCGGCTGCTCCGGGACGTCGGCCACGCCAGGAACCCTAGCCAGCGGTCTGCTTGCGGAACCACACGGTGGCGAGGGGCGGGAGGACCACGGTGGCGTACGCGGGCTGACCGTCCTGGTCGCCCTCGACCGCCTCGACCGTGCCGAGGTTGCCGACACCGGAGCCGGCGTAGCCAGCGGCGTCGGTGTTGAGGACCTCGTCCCAGCGGCCGGCCGAGGGCAGGCCGAGCCGGTAGTCACCGTGCGGCGTCGCGGCGAAGTTGGCCACGCAGACCAGGTCGGCGGAGTCCTCGGTGCCGTGCCGGACGAACGAGAACACGTTGCGGCCCGCGTCGTTGGCGTTGATCCAGGCGAACGAGGACGCCTCGTCGTCGCGCGACCAGATGGCCGGCGAGTCGACGTAGGTGCGGTTGAGGTCGCGCATCAGGTCGTGCACGCCGCGGTGCTCGGGGTGCTCGAGCAGCCACCAGTCCAGCTCGCGGGCCTCGGCCCACTCCGACTCCTGGCCGAGCTCGATGCCCATGAAGATCAGCTGCTTGCCGGGGTGCGCCCACATGTAGGCCAGGAAGGCCCGGACGTTGGCCAGCTGCTGCCACCGGTCGCCCGGCATCTTGCGCAGCAGCGACCCCTTGCCGTGGACGACCTCGTCGTGGCTGATGGGCAGCACGAAGTTCTCGGCCCAGGCGTAGACGAGGGCGAAGGTGAGCTCGTTGTGGTGCCACGAGCGGTGCACGGGCTGGCGCTGGAAGTAGCCGAGCGTGTCGTGCATCCAGCCCATGTTCCACTTGAACCCGAAGCCCAGGCCGCCGGTGCTGGTCGGGCGGGTGACGCCGTCCCAGCTGGTCGACTCCTCGGCGATCGTGATCGCGCCCGGCACGCGCTTGTAGACGGTGGCGTTCATCTCCTGGAGGAACTGCACCGCCTCGAGGTTCTCGCGGCCGCCGTGGACGTTGGGCTGCCACTCGCCGGCCTCGCGGCTGTAGTCGAGGTAGATCATCGAGGCCACGGCGTCCACACGCAGGCCGTCGATGTGGTACTCCTCGAGCCAGTAGAGGGCGTTGGCGACCAGGAAGTTGCGGACCTCGCGGCGGCCGAAGTTGAAGACGTACGTGCCCCAGTCCGGGTGCTCGCCGCGCGAGGGGTTCGGGTCCTCGTAGAGCGGCGTGCCGTCGAAGCGCGACAGCGCGAAGGTGTCCTTCGGGAAGTGCGCCGGCACCCAGTCGACGATCACGCCGATGCCGGCCTGGTGGAGCTTGTCGACGAGGTAGCGGAAGCCGTCGGGGTCACCGAACCTCGCGGTGGGGGCGAAGTAGGACGTGACCTGGTAGCCCCACGAACCGCCGTACGGGTGCTCCATCACCGGCAGGAACTCCACGTGCGTGAAGCCGAGGTCGACGAGGTACGGCACCAGGTCGTCCGCGATCTCCTGGTAGGTGTAGGCGTCGTTGGCCCGGTCATTGGCCCAGTGCTTCTTCCACGAGCCGAGGTGCATCTCGTAGACCGACATCGGGCCGTGCACCGCCGGGCTCGTCGCCGCGGTGGGTCATCCACTCGTCGTCGCCCCAGGTGTAGGACGACTCGAAGACCACCGACGACGTCGCCGGGGGAGTCTCGGTGTGGAACGCCATCGGGTCGGCCTTCTCGCGCCACTGACCGTCGGCGCCGAGGATCAGGAACTTGTACTTCGTCCCGGAGCCGACGTCGGGCACGAACAGCTCCCAGATGCCCGAGGTCCCGAGCTGGCGCATCGGGTGCTCGCGGCCGTCCCAGCTGTTGAAGTCGCCCTTGATGCGCACACCCTTGGCCGACGGCGCCCAGACGGCGAAGGACGTCCCCTCGACCGGCGCGGTGCCGAGACCCTCGTACCTGTGCCGGTGCGAGCCGAGCACCGTCCACAGCAGCTCGTGGCGGCCCTCGTTGATGAGGTGCACGTCCATCTCGCCGAGGCTGGGGAGGAAGCGGTACGGGTCGTCGCGGGTGGTCGCGCCCTGTCCGTAGTCGACCTCGACGCGGTAGTCCGGCACGTCGGCCACGGGCAGCTCGCCGGCCCAGATGCCGGAGTACTCGTGGTCCAGGTCGACGCTGGCCTTCTCGCCCTTCGGGCCGTCGTAGGTCACCCGGACGGTCTTGGCCAGGGGCCGGAAGACGCGCACCGTCACGGTGCCGTCGTTGGTGTGCGGTCCGAGGATCGCGTGCGGGTGGCCGTGGCCACCGTGGACCAGCAGCTCCAGCTCGTCGGCGTTCACCTGAAGTACAGCCATGGTGGAAGCTCCTCTCGGGCTCTAGCCCGCAAGCCGCTCGATAGCGGTCAGGGGGACCGGTACCCATGTGGGCCTGTTGCGTGCCTCGTAGACGGTCTCGTAGACCGCCTTGTCGGCGACGTACGCGTCGAGCAGCGTCTGCTCGTCGGGGGTGAGCTCACGGCCGACGTAGGCCGACAGGAAGGCCTCGCAGTTGCGGTCGGCCCACTCGGCCGCCCGGTAGGCGCGCTGCTCGGCGCCGGTGTCGTCCGCGCCCTGGGAGGCGGTGCGCTCGGCCACGCGCGGGGCGTAGTCGAAGGACCGCAGCATGCCGGCCACGTCGCGCCAGGGGGAGTCCGGAAGCACCCGCTCGGCGAGCGGCTTGGCGGGCTCGCCCTCGAAGTCGACGATCTTCCAGCCCTTGACGGTCCGCAGCGTCTGGCCGAGGTGGAGGTCGCCGTGCACCTGCTGCACCCGCACGTCGGCCACGTCGGCGACGGCCGCGAACGTCGCGTGCAGGCCGTCGGCGTACTTCGCGAGCTCGGGCACCACGTCGAGGGCGGCGTCGAGCCGGCCCGTCATGGCGGCCGCGAGGTCGGCCTGCTGCTCCGCCGTGCGGACGTGGGTGGGGAAGTGCTCGGCGAGGACCTGGTGCACCTCGGCGAGCGACTCGCCCAGGCGCGCGGCCTCGCCCGCGAAGTCGCCGCCCACCTCGTCGGCGTGGAGGTCGGCCTCGGCGAACAGGTTGCGCACGCTCGCGAGCGCCGACTCCCACCCGTCGCTGGCGGTGCGGAGGAACTGCTGGAGCATCGCCAGCTGGAGGGGTGGGCCGCTGTCGTCAGAGACCTCGAGCCAGCCGTAGAGGTGCGCGACGTGGGTGGACCCGGCCTCGGTGAGCACCCGGTGCACCGCGATGTCGGGGTTCACGCCGGGCGTCACCTTGCGGAACACCTTCAGCAGCGCGTCGTCGCCGAAGGCCAGCGAGGAGTTGGACTGCTCACCGGAGAAGAGCGTCGAGTGCGCCTCGGTGTCGAGGTCGTGCCCGGGCAGCCGGTGCCACTCGAGCACGCCGCCGGACACGGGCTGGTCGAAGGCGGCCAGCCAGCCCGCCATCGCCTCGCGGTCGTGCGGGGCGTCGTACACGTGCACGTACCCGCCCAGCTCGGGCTCCTCCCACCAGCCGACGAAGGCGTGGTCGAGGCGCTCCTCGCGCTCGGGGTAGAACGCCAGCGGCAGCTGGTAGAGCTCGCTGGTGCCGTCGTCGTAGACGAGGGTGACGACGTCGATCGCGGCCTTGGTGGCCGTGCCCGTCTCCACCCACCCCAGGCGGCGGACGTCGGTGACCTCGAACGGCCGTCCCTTGCCGCCGAACCAGCGCGCGCTCTCGATGAAGGTCTTCAGGGCCCCGAGGGTCCCGAGGGGTGTGGTCACGGAGCGGTCGCCTCCTCGGTGGGGCGGGCCAACCGGAACCAGTAGAAGCCGTAGCCGCCCAGGGTCAGGAGGTACGGCAGCTCGCCGATCCTGGGGAACGTGACGCCGCCGATGAGCTCGATGGGCACCATTCCCTCGAAACGTCGCAGGTCGAGCTCGACCGGCTGCGCGAAGCGGGACAGGTTGTTGACGCAGACGATCACGTCGGTGCCGTCGGCGGTCTCGTGCTCGCGGGCGTAGGAGAGCACGGTGGCGTTGGTGCCGCCGAGGTCGGTGAACGTGCCGAGCCCGAACGCCGGGTGGCCGCGGCGGGCGTGGATCATCCGGCGGGTCCAGTGCAGCAGCGAGGACGCGTTCTCGAGCTGGGCCTCGACGTTGACGCTCTGGTAGCCGTAGACGGGGTCCTGGATGGCCGGCAGGTGCAGCTTGCCGGGAGTCGCGGCGGAGAAGCCCGCGTTGCGGTCGGGCGTCCACTGCATCGGCGTGCGGACGCCGTCGCGGTCACCGAGCCAGATGTTGTCGCCCATCCCGATCTCGTCGCCGTAGTAGAGGACCGGCGAGCCGGGCAGCGACAGCAGCAGCGCGGTGAACAGCTCGATCTGGTTGGTGTCGTTGTCGAGCAGCGGGGCCAGCCGGCGGCGGATGCCGATGTTGGCCTTCATGCGGGGGTCCTTGGCGTACTCGCCCCACATGTAGTCGCGTTCCTCGTCGGTGACCATCTCGAGGGTCAGCTCGTCGTGGTTGCGCAGGAAGATGCCCCACTGACAGCTGTCCGGGATGGCCGGCGTCTGTTCCATGATCTCCGAGATCGGCCAGCGCGACTCGCGGCGGACCGCCATGAAGATGCGCGGCATCACGGGGAAGTGGAAGCACATGTGGCACTCGTCGCCACCCTTGGCGAAGTCGCCGAAGTAGTCGACGACGTCGGCGGGCCACTGGTTGGCCTCCGCGAGCAGCACGCGGCCGGGGTAGTTGGTGTCCACGAACGAGCGGACCATCCGGAGGAACTCGTGGGTCTCGGGGAGGTTCTCGCCGTTGGTGCCGGGGCGCTCGTACAGGTAGGGGACGGCGTCGAGCCGGAAGCCGTCGAGACCCATGTCGAGCCAGAACGACATCGCCTCCAGCATCGCCTCGTGCACCTTCGGGTTGTCGAAGTTGAGGTCGGGCTGGTGGCTGAAGAACCGGTGCCAGAAGTACTGCTGCCGGACCGGGTCCCAGGTCCAGTTGGACGGCTCGGTGTCGACGAAGATGACCCGTGCGTCCTCGTAGAGCTCGTCGGTGTCGGACCACACGTAGAAGTCGCCATAGGGTCCGTCGGGGTCGGAGCGGCTGGCCTGGAACCACGGGTGCGCGTCACTCGTGTGGTTCATGACGAAGTCGATGATCACCCTGATGCCGCGCTGGTGGGCCTCGTCGAGGAACGTGTGGAAGTCCTCGACCGTGCCGATCTCCGGGAGGATGTCGGTGTAGTCGGCGACGTCGTAGCCGCCGTCGCGCAGCGGCGAGGTCATGAACGGTGGCACCCACAGGCAGTCGATGCCCAGCCACTGGAGGTAGTCGAGCTTCTCGGTCAAGCCCTTGAAGTCGCCCGTGCCGTCGCCGTTCGCGTCGCGGAACGACCGCACCAGCACCTCGTAGAAGACCGCGGTCTTGAACCACTCGGGCGTGCCCTGCGACTCGGTCGAGGCCTCGACCTCGTGCACCTCCTCGTGGATGTCGATCTCACCGGGCGTCGGCGGCGTCGACTCGGAGAAGTCTCCGCGGACGGTTTCGAGCAGCTCCTCGTCGACCTCCTCCGCGGCCGTCCCCGTCGGCACTCCTGGTGCGCCCGGCGACGTCATGCCTTCCTCACGCTCAGGATGTGGGCAGGTTCGTGGCCGGGGTCGAGCCGTACGAAGCTGTGCTCCTTCCAGTTCCAGGTCTGGGTCGTGATCTCGTCGTACACGGCGAAGCTGTCGTGCCACGCCATGCCGAGGGCGGGCATGTTGAGGTGCACGGTGGTCTCGCGGGCGCCGTGCGGGTCGAGGTTGACGACCACGAGGACGATGTCGTCGCCGGCGCGCTTGGAGAACACGAGCACGTTCTCGTCGTCGGCGCTGTGGACGGTCACGTTGCGCAGCAGCTGCAGCGCGGGGTGCTCGCGGCGCACCCGGTTCAGGCCCCGGATGTACGGCGCGAGGGTGCGGCCCTCGGCCTCGGCGCCGGCCCAGTCGCGCACCCGGATCTGGTACTTCTCCGAGTCGAGGTACTCCTCGCTGCCCGGCTTGACCGCGACGTGCTCGTAGAGCTCGTAGCCGGAGTAGACGCCCCAGCTCGGGGACCCGCAGGCCGCGAGCACCGCACGGATCTTGAACATCGCCGGGCCGCCGTACTGCAGCGACTCGTGGAGGATGTCGGGGGTGTTGACGAAGAAGTTCGGCCGCATCAGGTGGTCGGTGTGGTGGGACAGCTCGCGGAGGTAGTCCTCGATCTCCCACTTGGCCGTGCGCCAGGTGAAGTAGGTGTAGGACTGGTGGTAGCCGATCGCGCCGAGGGTGCTCATCATCGCGGGGCGGGTGAACGCCTCGGCCAGGAACAGCACGTCGGGGTCGGTCCGGCGTACCTCGCGCAGCAGCCACTCCCAGAAGGCGACCGGCTTGGTGTGCGGGTTGTCGACGCGGAAGACCCGCACGCCGTGCGACATCCACAGCTTGACGATGCGCAGCACCTCGCGGCAGATCCCGGTCGGGTCGTTGTCGAAGTTGACCGGGTAGATGTCCTGGTACTTCTTGGGCGGGTTCTCGGCGTAGGCGATCGTGCCGTCCGCACGGGTGGTGAACCACTCGGGGTGCGAGGAGACCCACGGGTGGTCGGGCGCACACTGGAGCGCCAGGTCGAGGGCGATCTCGAGCCCGAGGCTCCGGGCGTGCGCGACGAAGGCGTCGAAGTCCTCGAACGTGCCCAGGTCGGGGTGGATGGCGTCGTGCCCGCCGTCCTTCGAGCCGATCGCCCACGGGGATCCCGTGTCGTGGGGCTCGGGGGTGAGGGTGTTGTTGGGGCCCTTGCGGTTGACCTCGCCGATCGGGTGGATCGGCGGCAGGTAGACGATGTCGAATCCGAGGTCCGCGGCGTAGTCCAGCCGCGCGAGCGCCGTACGGAAGTTGCCGCTGACCGCGTGGCCGGTCTCGGGGTCGATGGTGGCGCCCTCGGAGCGCGGGAAGAACTCGTACCAGGAACCGAACAGCGCGCGCTGCCGGTCGGCGTACATCGGGTAGGGCCCCTCGATGGTCACCAGCTCCCGGATCGGGTGCTCGGCGAGGATTCCTGTCAGCTCGGAGGACTGGACCGCGGCCAGCCGGTCCTCGGTCGGGCGCTCGGTGTCCGCGGCGGCGTCGATGCCGGCCTCGACGACCTGGATGTCGACGGGGTCGGTGAGCTCCTCGCGCACCCGCTCGAACAACAGCCGGCCCTCGGTGAACATCAGCTCGACGTCCACGCCGGCCGGGATCTTCAGGCCGGCGGCGTGCTCCCACGTCCCGATCGGGTCGGACCACGCCTGCACCTCGAACGTCCAGGGTCCCTCGACGTCGGGCGTGATCGTCGCCTCGTAGACGTCCGGCCGCTCGGGGTGCTTGTGCAGCGCCACCGGCTCGCGGCGGGTACCCCCGGGATCGATGGCCACCACCTCGGCGCCGAGCCGGTCGTGACCCTCGCGGAAGACGGTCGCCGAGACCGGCATCGGCTCGCCGACGGTCGCCTTCGCGGCCTGCCGTCCGAGGTCGACGACAGGCATGACGTGGAGGATGGGGATGCGCCCGACCATCCGCCCACCCTTGCGGGTCGCCGGGTAGCCGTGCAAGCCAGCCGTCTCACCGTTCGCCCGGTGGTTGAGGAAGGCGCCCCGGCGCCTGTCACGAAACCACCCCGGCGGGTGAGGGCGGTCTCGTGACGGTCGCTGCGCGACCTCCTCGACCAACGGGTGGTCGCGAATTTGGAACGATCCAGACAAATGCGGATACCGTCCCTCCGTGCGCGCGATCCGTCGATTCACCGTCCGTCCTGTCCTTCCCCCTGTGCTGGCCCCCCTGGCCGACCTGGCGGGCAACCTGCGGTGGTCCTGGCACCCACCGACCCAGGACGTCTTCGCCGCCGTGGACCCGCAGGCGTGGGACGACGTGGACCACGACCCCGTACGCCTCCTGGGCGCGGTCGGCCGGGAGCGGTGGGCCGAGCTCGCCGAGGACGACGCCTTCGTCCAGCGGCTCGGTGCCGCCAAGGCAGACCTCGACGCCTACCTGAGCGCCGACCGCTGGTACCAGCGCAAGGCCGGCGACGACGCACCCCGCGCGATCGGCTACTTCTCGCCGGAGTTCGGCATCACGGCCGTGCTGCCGCAGTACTCCGGCGGCCTCGGCATCCTCGCCGGTGACCACCTCAAGGCCGCCAGCGACCTCGGCGTCCCGCTGGTCGGCGTCGGCCTGCTCTACAAGAGCGGGTACTTCAAGCAGTCGTTGTCACGCGAGGGCTGGCAGGAGGAGACCTACCCGGTCCTCGACCCCGACGAGCTGCCCCTGTCGCTGCTGCGCGAGGCCGACGGCACCCGCGCCACCGTCGCCGTCGAGATGCCCGGCGGGCCCGACCTGGTCGCCCGGGTCTGGATCGCCTCGGTCGGTCGCGTGCCGCTGCTGCTGCTCGACTCCGACGTCGAGGGCAACCCCGACCTCTACCGCGAGATGACCGACCGCCTCTACGGCGGCACCAAGGAGCACCGCCTCGGCCAGGAGCTGCTGCTCGGGGTGGGCGGTGTGCGGGCGCTCCGCGCCTACTCGCGGATCACGGGCGCGCCGGCGCCGGAGGTCTTCCACACCAACGAGGGCCACGCCGGCTTCCTCGGCCTGGAGCGGATCCGCGAGCTGACCGTCGGCGAGGGGGGTCCGAAGCTCGACTGGGACACCGCCCTCGAGGTCTCCCGCGCGTCCACGGTCTTCACCACCCACACGCCCGTGCCTGCCGGCATCGACCGCTTCCCGCGCGAGCTCATCGCCCAGTACTTCGGCGCGGACGGCCCCACGGCCGGCATCCCGGTCGAGAGCGTGCTGGCGCTCGGGACCGAGGACTACGAGGGCGGCGACCCCACGGTCTTCAACATGGCCGTGATGGGCTTCCGCCTGTCGCAGCGCGCCAACGGCGTCTCGGTGCTGCACGGTGAAGTCAGCCGGGGCATGTTCAACGGCCTCTGGCCGGCCTTCGACGAGGCCGAGGTGCCGATCAGCTCGATCACCAACGGCGTGCACGCCCCGACCTGGGTGGCCCGTGAGGTCATCGAGCTGGCCGCGTCGCGCGGCGCCGACCCCGACGGCGACGACGTCGACGCGTTCTTCAACGCCGTCGACCAGGTGCCGGGCACCGAGATCTGGGCGGTCAAGCGCGAGCTGCGCGAGCGCCTGGTCCACGACGCCCGCCGCCGCCTCACGAAGTCGAGCCTGGCCCGCGGTATCGCCAAGGCCGAGCTCGGCTGGGTGGACAACGTCCTCGACCCCGACGTGCTGACGATCGGCTTCGCGCGTCGCGTGCCGTCGTACAAGCGGCTGACCCTGATGCTGCGCGACCCCGCGCGCCTCAAGAAGCTGCTGACCCACCCCGAGCGCCCGATCCAGCTCATCATCGCGGGCAAGGCCCACCCCGCGGACGACGGCGGCAAGAAGCTCATCCAGGAGATCGTCCGGTTCGCCGATGACCCCGAGGTGCGGCACCGCATCGTGTTCATGCCGAACTACGACATCGCGATGGCGCTGCCGCTGTACCCGGGCTGCGACGTCTGGCTGAACAACCCGCTGCGGCCCTACGAGGCATGCGGCACCTCCGGCATGAAGGCCGCCCTCAACGGCGGGCTGAACCTCTCGATCCTCGACGGCTGGTGGGACGAGTGGTACGACGGCAACAACGGCTGGGCGATCCCGTCGGCCGACGGCATCGAGGACCAGGACCGTCGCGACGACATCGAGGCCAACGCCCTCTACGACCTCCTCGAGAACGAGGTCACCCCGAAGTTCTACGACCTCGACGCCGACGGCGTGCCGACCCGCTGGCTCGAGATGGTGCGGCACACGCTCAAGTCGCTCGGCCCCAAGGTGTTGGCGTCCCGGATGGTCCGTGACTACACCCGCAAGCTCTACACGCCGGCGGCCGTCAACGGCCGCGCGCTGAACGACGACTACGCGGGCGCGGCCGAGCTGGCCGGCTGGAAGAAGAAGGTCAAGACGGGCTGGACCGACGTCCGCGTCGAGCACGTCGAGTCCGAGGGCGTCGGCGACGCGCCCCAGGTCGGCGACGTCCTGGCCGTGCGGGCCTTCGTCGCGCTGGGCGCGCTCTCGCCCGACGACGTCGACGTCCAGGTCGTGCACGGCGTGATCGACCACGAGGACGAGCTGGTCGGCACGACCACGGGTTCGCTGGCGGTCGCCGAATCGTACGACGGGGGTCGCTACCGCTTCGACGGCACCGTCACCCTCGACCACTCCGGCGGCTTCGGCTACACCGTGCGCATCATCCCCAAGAACGCCCTGCTCGCCTCCACGGCCGAGCTCGGGGTCGTCGCCCTGCCCTGAATGTTGAGTTGCGCCTCGTGATGCGTTGAGTTGCGTGCAGTGCACGCAACTCAACGCATCACGAGGCGCAACTCAACTCAGGTCTGGCGGAGCACCACGACGGTCCGGGCGCCGAAGGTCAGCACGTCGCCGGCCTCGACGGGGGTACCCGTCGGGTGGTCCGCGCAGGTGGAGAGGACCACCTCGCCGGCCTGCACCCAGTCGTTCTTCGGCAAGGTGACCTCGACCGCGGTGTCGCCGGGGTTGAGCCAGATCATGAACGACCGGTCGTACTGCTGCTCGCCGCGCGGACCGGGGGAGCGCAGCGGGTCCCCGGACACGAACATGCCGATCACGTGCTGGGACTCGTCGAACCAGTCCGACGGCTCCATCTCGCGGCCGTCGGGGTGCATCCAGGCGAGGTCCTTGACCCCGCCCTCCAGCGTCGGAGTGCCGGCGAAGTGGTGCCGCTGCCGCAGCGCAGGGTGGTCGCGTCGCAGCCGCAGCGCGGTCTTCGTCAGGTCGTAGACGTCCAGCCACGCGTCGTCTGGCCGCCAGTCGAGCCACGACACCTCGTTGTCCTGCACGTAGGCGTTGTTGTTGCCCTGTTGGGTGCGGCCCCGCTCGTCGCCGGCGGTGATCATCGGACAGCCGCTCGAGAGGCAGAGCGTGATCATCAGGTTCGCCGCCTGCCGCCGTCGCAGCGCCAGGATCTCCGGGTCGTCGGTGTCGCCCTCGACGCCGTGGTTCCAGGACCGGTTGTTGTCGGTGCCGTCGCGGTTGTCCTCGCCGTTGTCCTCGTTGTGCTTGCGGTCGTAGGACACCAGGTCACGCACGGTGAAGCCGTCGTGGGCGGTCACGAAGTTCACCGACGAGTACGGCGAGCGCCCGTCGTCGGCGTACAGGTCCGACGAGCCGGAGAGTCGGGAGGCGACGCCGCGGATCGCGCCGGGGGAGATCCAGAACTCGCGCATCGTGTCGCGGAACGTGTCGTTCCACTCGACCCACGGCGGCGGGAACGAGCCGACGCGGTAGCCGTCCATCGACGCGTCCCACGGCTCGGCGATCAGCTTGACGTACCGCAGCACTGGGTCCTGCCCGATGGTGGTGAGGAAGGCGCTGCGCATGTCGATCTCGTGACCCGTGCGCGCCAGGGCCGACGCGAGGTCGAAGCGGAACCCGTCGACGTGCATCTCGGTGACCCAGTAGCGCAGCGAGTCGAGGATCAGCCGGAGCGCGTCCTCGTTGGAGGAGTCCACGGTGTTGCCGCACCCGGTGACGTCCCAGTAGGCGCTGCCCGGTGCGCCGGAGCGCTTGTAGAAGCCGAGGTCGTCCAGGCCCCGGAAGGCGTACGTCGGCCCGGACGCCTCGCCCTCCGCCGTGTGGTTGTAGACCACGTCGAGGTAGACCTCGATGCCCGCCGCGTGGAAGTTCTTGACCATCTGCTTGAACTCGGTCACCTGCTGCCCGCGGTCGCCCGACGAGCTGTACGCGGCGTGCGGGGCGAAGAAGCCGATGGAGTTGTAGCCCCAGTAGTTCTTCATCCCGCGCGCTGCGACGGCCGGCTCGGTGAAGAACTGGTGGACCGGCATCAGCTCGACCGCGGTCACGCCGAGGTCCTGGAGGTAGTTGGTCACCGTCGGCGTGCCGAGGCCGGCGTACGTGCCGCGCAGGTGCTCGGGGATCTCGTTGTGCAGCTGGGTGAAGCCCTTGACGTGCAGCTCGTAGATCACGGTGTCGCGCCAGCGCTGCCGCATCGGCTGGTCGTCGCCCCAGTCGAAGTCGTCGTGCACCACGACGCTGCGCGGCATGGACGGTGCGGAGTCGGCGGTGCTGCGGGTGCTGCGCCCGCCGTCGTGGTCGAGCAGGGCGAGCCCGGGGGTCGGCTCGCCCGTGACGGCGAGGGCGTACGGGTCGAGCAGCAGCTTGTTGGGGTTGTAGCGGAGGCCGTGACGGGGGTCCCACGGACCGTCTGCGCGGAACCCGTAGAGCTGACCGACGGGGACGCCGGGCAGCTGGCCGTTCCAGACGCCGAGGGTGTGCTCGGTCAGCTGGTACCGCGTCTCGATGGCCTCAGGGCCTTCGTCGTCGAACAGGCACACCCAGACGGCCGTCGCGTCGGGCGCCGACACCGCGAAGTTCGTGGCGTCCGGCCCCCACGTGGCGCCCAGGTCCTGGTGCCGTCCGGGCCACACGCCAAGGGTCTCGTCGCGCGCGCTCCACGCCCAGCTCTCCGGAATCACTCGACCCATTGTGTCGCTAGGGTTCCGGGGACGATCGCGATACCCGAGGAATGGGAGAGAACATGGGCGAGTTCGTGCGCCTCGAGGTGGCCGACGGTGTCGGCACCCTCCGCCTGGACCGGCCGAAGATGAACGCCCTCAACGTCCAGGTGCAGGAGGAGATCCGCGCCGCTGCCACGGAGGCGGGGGAGCGCGACGACGTCAAGGCGGTCGTCGTCTACGGCGGCGAGAAGGTCTTCGCCGCGGGTGCGGACATCAAGGAGATGGCCGACATGCAGTACGTCGACATGGTCCGGCGCTCCGGCGCCCTCCAGTCGTCGTTCTCGGCCGTGGCCCGCATCCCCAAGCCCGTCATCGCGGCCGTCACCGGGTACGCCCTCGGCGGCGGGTGCGAGCTCGCCCTCTGCGCCGACGTCCGGTTCGCCGCCGAGGACGCCGTGCTCGGTCAGCCCGAGATCCTCCTCGGCATCATCCCCGGCGCCGGCGGCACGCAGCGCCTCACGCGCCTCGTGGGGCCGAGCAAGGCCAAGGACATCATCTTCACCGGCCGGTTCGTGAAGGCCCAGGAGGCGCTGGCCATCGGGCTCGTCGACCGGGTGCTGCCGGCCGACCAGGTGTACGCCGAGGCCCACGCGTGGGCGGCCCGCTTCAGCAACGCCGCGTCGTACGCCCTCCGCGCGGCCAAGGAGAGCATCGACCGCGGCTCGGAGACCGACCTCGAGACCGGCCTGGAGATCGAGCGGCAGCAGTTCGCCGCCCTGTTCGCCACCGAGGACCGTGACATCGGCATGCGGTCGTTCGTTGAGGACGGGCCCGGGAAAGCGCGTTTCGTCGGCCGCTGACGGCCGTGAGGGTGGGACGCTGACCGCCAGGGCATCCACCCCTGACACGAAGGAACCCACGTGGCCGACGACATCACCGACAACGAGACCGAGCAGAAGCCGAAGCGCGGCGCCGCGGCGGCCGCCAAGGCCAAGGCCGGTTCCGACTGGATCCGGCTGCGCCTCGCTCAGCTCGTCTGGCTGCTGTGCGTCCTCGCGGCGCTCTTCCTGGCCGTCGGCGCACTCCTGATCGCCCTCGGCGACTCGGTCAACAGCTCCAACGACCTGGTGCAGTTCGTCCTCGACACCGCCGACAAGCTCGACCTCGGTGTGTTCGACCTCGACGACGGCGTGTTCAGCTTCCACGGCAAGAACGCCGAGACCAAGGACGCCCTGCTCAACTGGGGTCTCGCCGCCGTGACCTGGCTGATCGCCGGGCGCATCTTGGACCGCATCATCCGACCCTGACAGGATCCCCGCATGCTGAAGAACCCGACTGCCTCGAGGACCCGCGTTCTCGTCGTCACCGCCGCCCTCGCCGCGGCGGGCCTGCCGCTGCTGGCGGGCGGGCCTGCGCAGGCGGCGAGCGTGCCGCTCACCTACCACTGCACGACCAGCCCCAACGTCGGCGAGTACGACTTCAGCGCCGTGATCGACACGAACGCGCCGGCCACCCTCGGTGCGGGGATGACGACGCCGATCACGGTGACCTCCGACGTGACGATCCCGGAGGCCCTGGTCACCACGCTGCACGGGCTGGGCGTGGCGACCGTCGAGGGGACCAGCCAGGCGACCGGCACGGTCGACGGCTCGGGCCGGGTCTCGACGCTGGCCATCCCGAAGACCGCGGTCCCGGCGTCGGGTGCGATGCACGTGGTCGGCACCGGAGCAGGCGGTCCCATCACCGGAGGTGCCGTCGGCAGCAGCATCCTGTTGGGCGCCGCAAACTTCACGGCCACCCTGACCCCCAAGGACACGGCCGGCAACGTCGTCGGGATCCCCGGCGTCACCACCTTCACCTGCACACTCGCCCCGCCGACGGGTCAGAACCTGCTCGTCGACACCGTGAACGTCGTGCAGACCACGACCACCACCACGCTCACGGTGGACGGCCCCGTCGAGTTCGGCGGCGTGACCACCGCGCGGGCGGAGGTCGCCCAAGCCGGCAGCAACGCGAAGCCGTCGGGCTCGATCGCCTTCACCTACGCCGGCACGACCGTGACGGTCTCGGTCAAGGGCGGCAAGGCCCAGACCGACCTGCCCGCGGCACTCACGATGGGCGCCAACCAGGTCACGGCCGTCTTCACCCCCACCGACAAGGACAAGTCGCCCAGCCAGACGACCGCGGCCTTCACCGTCGTCCGCGGCACGACCACCACGACCGCGTCCGCCGCCATCCGCGAGGCCCGTCATCGCCTGGTCGGCAAGGCCCTGGTCGTCTCCGAGAACGCCACCGACGTCGCCGGCAAGGTGAGGCTCACGCTCAAGCGGAACGGCACCAAGATCCGCTCCGCGATCGTCGACCTCAACGCCAAGGACAAGGCCAAGAAGGTCTTTGCGAACATCGGCAAGCCGGGGACGTACCTCGTGGTGGCGAAGTACCTGGGCTCGGACACGCTCCAGCGCTCGAAGGGCCGGGTCAAGCTCAACATCACGTGATCCCGGGCGTGTGACAGGGACCTCACCTGTGAGTCATCGCACGGCTGACGCGGTGCCGCGGCTCGGTTACGCGCTAGTAGCCTCGGCCCCGTGACCACGATCATCGTTTGCGTGAAGCACGTGCCGGACGCCACGGCGGACCGTCACTTCGAGGCTGACAACACCGTCGACCGCGTCGGCGTCGACGGCCTGTTGTCGGAGCTGGACGAGTACGCCGTCGAGCAGGCGCTCCGGCTCAAGGAGAAGGCCGAGAACCCCGACGACGTCACCGTCACGGCGGTGACGGTCGGCCCCGAGAAGGCCGTGGACGCCGTGCGGAAGGCGCTGCAGATGGGCGTCGACCAGGGTGTGCACGTCCAGGACGACGCGATCGCCGGGTCCGACTCGATCGCCACCTCGCTCGTGCTGGCCGCCGCCGTCAAGAAGGCCAACGGGGGCGAGGTCCCCGACCTGGTCATGTGCGGCATGGCCTCCACCGATGGCTCCATGGGTGTCGTGCCCGCGATGCTCGCCGAGCGGCTCGGCGTACCTCAGGTGACGTTGGCCTCGGTCGTGGAGACGCAAGGCGACCAGGTCCGGGTCAAGCGCGACGGCGACGTCGCGACCGAGGTGATCGGCGGCACCATGCCGCTCGTGCTCTCGGTGACCGACCAGTCCGGCGAGGCCAGGTACCCGTCGTTCAAGGGCATCATGGCGGCCAAGAAGAAGCCGCTGGAGACCTACTCGCTCGCCGACCTCGACGTCTCCGCCGACCAGGTGGGGCTGTCCGTGGCGTGGTCCGTGGTGGAGGACACCGAGGCCCGTCCGCCGCGGAGTGCCGGCGAGATCGTCAAGGACGAGGGCGGTTCGGGCGCCACGGCGCTGACCGAGTTCCTCGCAGCCAAGAAGTTCATCTGAGGGGTGTGCTGATCCATGTCTGAGGTTCTCGTTCTCGTCGACCACGCCGACGGCGCGGTCAAGAAGCCGACCTACGAGCTGCTGACCATCGCCAAGCGGCTCGGTGAGCCGTCGGCCGTCTTCATCGGCTCGGCCGACGCCGGCGCCCAGGCCGCCGAGGCGGTGGCGAAGTACGGCGCCGAGAAGGTCTACGTCGTCGACGACGCCGAGATCAAGGGTTTCCTCGTCGCCCCCAAGGCCGAGGCGCTGCAGCAGCTGGTGGAGAAGACCTCACCGGCCGCCGTGCTCATCACCTCCTCGCCCGAGGGCAAGGAGATCGCGGCCCGGCTCGCCATCAAGACCGGGTCGGGCCTGATCACCGACGCGGTCGATGTCCGTCCTGGTGATGGAGCTCCGGTGACGACCCAATCAGTGTTCGCCGGCAACTACACGGTCCAGGCGAAGGTCACGCAGGGCACGCCGATCATCACCGTCAAGCCGAACGCCGCCGCCCCCGAGGAGTCCTCGGGAGCGGGTGCGGTGGAGGAGTTCGCGGCGACGATCTCCGACGCGGCGAAGACCGCCAAGATCGTGGCCTCCCAGCCGCGCGAGAAGACCGGCCGGCCCGAGATGACCGAGGCCGCGATCGTGGTCTCGGGCGGGCGCGGTACGGGCGGCAACTTCGAGCCGATCGAGGGCCTGGCCGACGCGCTGGGTGCCGCCGTCGGGGCCTCGCGCGCCGCGGTCGACTCCGGCTGGGTGCCCCACTCCTACCAGGTCGGCCAGACCGGCAAGACGGTCTCCCCGCAGCTCTACGTCGCCGCCGGTATCTCCGGCGCGATCCAGCACCGCGCCGGCATGCAGACCTCCAAGACGATCGTGGCGATCAACAAGGACGACGAGGCCCCGATCTTCGAGCTGGTCGACTTCGGCGTGGTCGGCGACCTGCACACCGTGCTCCCCGCCGCCGCCGAGCAGATCAACCAGCGCAAGGGCTGAGCGCGCCTCGCGGGCAGACAAACCCCTCCGTGTGTGGGTGAATGGCCCCACATACCGGGGGGTCTCATGGCACGTCGCGCGCTGTTGCTCACACTCGCCCTTGTGGCCGTGCTGCTCGTCCCAGGGGTTTCCTGGTCTGCACCCCCTCCTGGTGGGGAGACGACGGCGGGCAACGCGTGGCTGAGCGTGGTCGCCGAGGCCCGGACGACGTGCGGGGTGAAGAAGGACCACACCGCGTGGTGCTGGGGTCGCAACACCAACGGCCAGCTGGGTGACGGCACCACTGCCTCGCGCTCCGTGCCGATGCGCATCAAGGGCTCGTGGTCGGCCATCAGCATCGGCAGCACCTATCCGGGCGGTGAGACCGTGTGCGCCGTCCGCACCGACGGCGCCGGGTACTGCTGGGGCTGGAGCCGGTGGGGGCAGACCGGTGCCAGTGGCAAGAAGGACGTGCTCCGCCCGTCGAGACTCCCGGGTCGCTGGCGCTCGGTCACCGCTGCAGGGGACTTCACCTGTGGCATCAGGACCGACGGCTCGGGATGGTGCTGGGGCAGGAACTTCTTCGGTCAGCTCGGGCACGGCAGCAGCCAGGACAGCTCCGTGCCCCTGCGACTGCCCGGGGTGTGGAAGTCGTTGAGCCTCTATGCGGACGCAGCGTGCGGCATCCAGACGAACGAGACCGGGTGGTGTTGGGGGGAGAACGACGACGGGCGGGCGGGAGTCGGCACGACCGAGCTGAGGGTGACCACCCCCGCTCTCCTTCCAGGGGCGTGGCGTGAGCTCATCGTCGACGGCCTCAACACCTGCGGGGTCCAGACCGATGGCACCGGCTGGTGCTGGGGGTACAACGCCTTCGGCAACGTCGGGGACGGTACGACGGACGACCGACTGGTGCCGACCCAGGTGGCAGGAGCTTGGCGTTCCGTCACCCCCGGCGTCGTGACGTGCGGGATCCGTGTCGACGGCACCGGCTGGTGCTGGGGCGACGGCACCAACCTCCCCGCGCAGGTCCCGGGGACGTGGGCGAGCCTGTCGAGCAACCTCTGGACGACCTGTGGCGTGCAAGTCGGGGGGTCGGGCTGGTGCTGGGGTCACAACTCGAACGGACAGGTCGGTGACGGCACCAAGAAGGACCGGAGCACCCCGACCCGCTTGACGGGACGATGGTCGAGCGTCGGGTCGGGGGGAGACCTGATGACGGTCGGCGTCCGGACCGACGGCTCCGGTTGGACCTGGGGCTACAACTCACACGGGCAGGTCGGCGATGGCACCACCAAGGATCGGCTGACGCCCTACCGGTTGCCTGAAAAGCACGACCGTTCTATTCTGGTGCGGTGAGCAAGGGCGCGGCGACCAGGGTGTCGATCCTCGACGAGGCGTTGCACGTCGCGTCGCAGGTCGGTTTCGAGGGCCTGTCCATCGGCCAGCTCGCCGACCGGACCGAGATGAGCAAGAGCGGGCTGTTCGCCCACTTCCGGTCCAAGGAGCAGCTCCAGCTGCAGACGCTGGACCACGCCGTCTCCCGCTTCACCGACATCGTCGTGCGTCCGACCCTGAAGGCCCCGCGCGGGGAGCGACGGGTGCGTGAGCTGTTCGACCGCTGGCTGGACTGGGAGACCGATGCCCTGGCCGGGGGTTGCGTCTTCGCGACCGCGTCGATCGAGTACGACGACCAGCCCGGCGAGATGCACGACGCGCTGGTGCGTCAGCAACGCGACTGGTCGGAGTTCATCGCCACGGTCGCCGGCACGGCCGTCTCGGAGGGCGAGTTCCGCCCCGATCTCGACGCGAAGCAGTTCGCCTTCTCGCTGCAGTCCCTGATGTTCGGCTACCGCCACGCAGGGCGGCTGCTGAACGACCCCGAGGCGCTCGACCGCACCCGCGCCGCCTTCGAGCAGCTGCTCGGCTCGTCCCGCTAGACACCGCCACCACCACATCAAGGAGCTCTCATGTCACGTCCACAGAAAAGCACGATCGTTCGTTTTCGGAACCATGGCCGACGTGCGCTCTTCCGGTCCGCCGATCTCCTGGCTCCGAACCTCGCCGGCCGGATCGCGCGCGACATCTGGTTCACGGCGCCGCCCCGACTGGCGGCGACGCCGCTCCCGGAAGGCGGCCGGCCGTTCGAGGTCGAGTCGCTCGGCGCCGTGGTGCGCGGGCACGTCTGGGGCGACGGTCCGGTGGTGTACCTGGTGCACGGTTGGGGCGGCCGTGGATCGCAGCTCGCGTCGTTCGTCGAACCCCTCCTGTCCGGCGGCCTCCGCGTCGTGATGTTCGACGCGCCGGCCCACGGCGACTCCGACCCCGGAGCGGCCGGCCGGGGACGGACCCATGGAGTCGAGTTCGGCAAGGCCCTGGACGCCGTGTTCGCCGAGTTCGGCCCGGCCGAGGCCGTCGTCGCGCACTCGCTCGGCACCATCTCGACGTACCTGACCCTGCGGTTCGGGTGGCTCTCCACCCGCCGCCTCGTCCTGGTGGCGCCGATGGTCGCGGCCGAGCCGCTCTTCGACCAGTTCCAGCAGGCGCTCGGCTTCGGAGCCCGGACCAGGCGGGCGTTCGACCGTCACCTGGACGAGTTCGTCGGGATCCCGATGGCCGAGTTCGACGCCGGCTACCAGGCGTCGTACGCCGACCCGGTGCCGACGCTCGTGATCCACGACCGCGGCGACCGGCAGACGCCGTGGGCCGACACCGTCCGGTTCGTCGAGTCGGTCCCGGATGCCCGCCTGGTCACCACGGACGGGCTCGGCCACCGACGGATCCTGAAGGACCCCGCGGTCGTGCGCGAGGTGACGGCCTTCCTCCGCGAGGCAGACGCCCGTGAGGGAGTCGCGTAGCGCGACTTACGCTGGGTGGGTGAGCATCCAGCAGCAGGTGGCCGACGCCGCGAACCGGGCCAGGGCCGCGTCGCGGGTGCTCGCGCTCGCCACCCGCGCCGAGAAGGACGCCGCGCTGACGGCGATGGCGGATGCGTTGACGACCCACGAGACCGTGATCCTGGCCGCCAACGCCGCGGACATGGAGCGCGCGGAGGCCGAGGGCACGAGCGCGGGGATCGTCGACCGGCTCACCCTCGACAGCAGCCGGATCTCCGCCATGGCCGACGGACTCCGGGCCCTCGTCGCGCTGCCCGACCCGGTCGGCGAGGTCGTGCGCGGCGACACCCTGGCCAACGGGTTGGAGCTGCGCCAGCTCCGCGTTCCGTTCGGGGTGGTCGGGATGATCTACGAGGCCCGGCCCAACGTCACCGTCGACGCCGCCGGCATCTGCCTGAAGTCGGGCAACGCGGTGCTCCTGCGGGGCTCGTCGAGTGCCCGCAGCAGCAACGAGGCGCTGGTCGACGTGATCCGTGGCGCCGTCGAGGTGTTCGGGCTGCCGGCCGACGTGGTCCAGCTCGTGCCGGGTGACAGCCACGAGAGCGTCAAGGCCCTGATGCGCGCACGCGGGCTCGTCGACGTGCTCGTGCCTCGTGGTGGCGCCGGCCTGATCCGATCCGTGGTCGAGGAGTCGACGGTGCCCGTGATCGAGACGGGCGTCGGCAACTGCCACGTGTACGTCGACCGCTCGGCCGACCTCGAGATGGCTGTCGACATCGTGGTCAACAGCAAGACCCAGCGCACCAGCGTCTGCAACGCCGCCGAGTCCGTGCTCGTCCACGCGGACGTCGCGGAGGAGCTGCTGCCCCGGCTGGTCGACGCGCTGCAGGCTGCGGGCGTGACGATCCACGGCGACGCGGCCTTCGCGGCGTACGACGGGGTGGTCGCGGCGACCGACGACGACTGGGCGGCCGAGTACCTCGACCTCGACATCGCCGCTGCCGTCGTCCCCGACCTCGGTGCCGCGATCGAGCACATCACCCGCTGGTCGACCGGCCACACCGAGGCGATCGTGACGGCCGACCTGGCCGCGGCCCGGCGCTTCACCGCGGAGGTCGACGCGGCCGCCGTCCTGGTCAACGCGAGCACCCGGTTCACCGACGGCGGCGAGTTCGGGTTCGGCGCCGAGATCGGCATCAGCACCCAGAAGCTGCACGCCCGGGGGCCGATGGGTCTCACCGAGATGACGTCCACGAAGTACGTCGTCACGGGCGACGGCCACGTGCGCTGATCCCTCGTCCGGCGGCCCGGTAGAGTGCGCGCCATGTCGACGCTGCTGCAGGCCGCCGCGGAAGAGCACGAGATGTGGGGCGGCGTGAACCACTGGGTCATCGGTGCCCTCGTCCTGACGATCCTGTTGGCGGCGCTGGGTGTCCTGGTCGCCTTCGGCGGCGGACGCGAGCACAGCTGAGCACGCTCGCCACTCCTCCTGCCTCGAACGGCGCCCGGCGGCGCGTCGGGGTGATGGGTGGCACGTTCGACCCGATCCACCACGGTCACCTGGTGGCCGCCTCCGAGGTGCAGGCGTGGTTCGACCTCGACGAGGTCGTCTTCGTCCCCACGGGGGCACCGTGGCAGAAGTCCGACCAGGACGTGTCGCCCGCCGAGCACCGCTACCTGATGACGGTGATCGCGACCGCTGCGAACCCCCGGTTCTGGGTGTCGCGGGTCGACATCGACCGCGACGGGCCGACGTACACGATCGACACCCTGCGTGACCTCAAGGCGACCATGCCCGAGGCGGAGCTCTACTTCATCACCGGCGCCGACGCCCTGGCCGACATCTTCACCTGGCGTGACGCCGAGGAGCTGTTCGGGCTGGCCAACTTCGTCGGCTGCACGCGTCCCGGCTACACCATGGACGAGGCGACGTTGTCGGCCATCCCGGCCCAGCGTGTGACGATGGTCGAGATCCCCGCCCTGGCGATCAGCTCCACCGACTGCCGCGCCCGCAAGCGCCGTGGCGAGCCGGTCTGGTACCTGGTCCCCGACGGCGTGGTCCAGTACATCGCCAAGCACGACCTCTACTCACCCAAGGAAGCCACATCGTGACCGCCACCGACCGGGCCGTCGAGCTGATCGTGATCGCTGCTCGCGCCGCGTCCGACAAGCTCGCCAGCCAGATCGTCGCCTTCGACGTCAGCGACCAGCTCGCCATCACCGACGCGTTCCTCATCGCGAGCGCCTCCAACGACCGCCAGGTCAAGGCGATCGTCGACGAGGTCGAGGACAAGCTGCGCGAGGCCGGCGCCAAGCCGCTGCGGCGCGAGGGCGAACGCGACGGCCGGTGGGTGCTCATCGACTACGGCGAGATCGTGATCCACATCCAGCACGAGGAGGAGCGGCAGTTCTACGCCCTCGAGCGGCTGTGGCGTGACTGTCCGTCGATCGCGCTGCCCGCGGACGTCGTCTCCAGCAGCAGGTGACCCGACGGCTCGTCCTGCTCCGGCACGGGCAGACCGAGTGGAACTCGCTCGGCCGGGCCCAGGGGCACGCGGACATCTCCCTCGACGCCACCGGCCACGCCCAGGCGGCCACCGCCGCGCCGTACCTCGCCGCGATGCGTCCGGGCCGGTTGTGGTCCAGCGACCTGGCGCGCGCCCAGGAGACCGCGGCGTACGTCGCCGACGCCACCGGGCTGACCATCGAGACCGATCCGCGCCTGCGCGAGTACGACGTCGGCGTGCGGTCGGGCCTGACCACGGCGGAGTTCGAGGCCACCTACCCCCGCGAGTACGCCGCGTGGCTGGCCCACGACGAGTCCGTGCTGGTCGAGGGGGAGGAGTCCTCCACGTCGGTCCGCGAGCGCGTGCTGCCGGCCCTCACCGACTGCCTCGAGGCGCTGGGAGCCGGCGAGACCGGCGTCGTGGTCATGCACGGGGCCTGCCTGAGGGTCGGGCTGCTCGCGGTGCTCGGCTGGCCACCGGAGACCTCGCGCGGCCTGCGCGGCATGGACAACTGCGGGTGGACCGTCCTCGGCGACCACGAGATCTTCGGCGGCCTGCGGATGGTCTCCTACAACGAGACCGCCAGCATCGGACAGCACCCCGACCGCGCCGCCGGGGGCGATTTCGCCAGCGACGAGGCCGTTGGCTAAGATTCCGCGAGTTGCCTGACGGCAGCGGATGGGGCTGTGGCGCAGCTGGTAGCGCACCTGCATGGCATGCAGGGGGTCAGGGGTTCGAGTCCCCTCAGCTCCACACATTGATGGCAAGAGCACCCGTCGCCGGTCCGGCGGCGGGTCTCTTTCGGCCCGCATCTCATGCAGGAGGCCGAGACAGAGGTTTTCGGGCGTCTTCGAGACCCACGAGTGACCGTTCCGCGCCTTTCGGCCTCAGGACTTGCTGAGGCTGACAGAATCGTGCGGGATGTGAGGGGGCTCATGAGCAGCGACACCGGCGAGCGCGTCCGCGCCCTGCGGACGGCGCGCGCCGTCGCACAGGCGGACCTGGCCGCGTCCGTCGGCGTGTCCAAGAGCTACCTGTCCCACATCGAGGCCGGCCGCCGGCCCGTGAGCAACGACCTGCTGCTCCGGCTCGCCGAGGCCTTGGCGGTCGACGTCGCGCAGCTCGAGACCGGCATGCCGGCCGACGCCAACGAGGACCTCCAGCTCAAGCTCTCGTTCGCCGAGATGTCCCTGCGCAACGGCGACTGGGACCTGGCTCGCCAGGAGTTCCAGGCCGTGCTGGACCGCGCCGGCTCGCTGCCGCTCGACCGTTTCGTCGACGAGGCGACCTGGGGCCTGGCGCGCGCCGAGGAGGCCACCGGCTCGCTGGAGCAGGCGATCCTCACCTACGAGCGGCTCCTCGAGAAGCCGGCGCTGAGCCCCGGCGTGCCCCGGACGACCGTCTCGGTGCGCCTGGCCATGGCCTACAGCGAGTGCGGCGACCTCGGCCGCGCCGTGGACGTGGGCGAACAGGCGCTGGCCCATGTCGAGCGTCTCGACCCACCCGAGGAGGTCGGCGTCCATGTCGAGCTGATCTCGACGGTGGCCGGCTGCTACCTCGAGCGTGGTGACGTCACCCGCGCCCAGATCCTCATCGACCGAGCCCTCACCCTGGCGGGCGACCACGGCTCGGCGCGGGCCCGCGGCGCCGCCGCCTGGAACGCCGCCGTGATCGCCCAGGCGCGCCACGACGCCGTCGGGGCGCGCCTGCACGCCGACCGCGCGCTCGCGCTGTTCACCGAGCTCGACAACGCGCGCTTCGTCGCCATGGTGCGGGTGCTGTCGGCGGGACTGCTGCTCCGCCAGGCGCAGCCCGACCCTCGCTCGGCGCTCCCGCTGCTGCGCCAGGCGCTGGTCGAGCTCCAGGACGTCGGCACCCGTCTCGACGTCGGCTACGCCCGCACCGAGCAGGCTCGCGCCCTGTTGGCGGCCGGCGACCTCGTCGAGGCCGGTGAGGTGGGACGCCGAGCGTTGCTCGACCTGGCGACCGGTGACCGGCTGCAGACCAGGTCACGCCCTGCTCGTGGTCGGGCGGGTCGCGATGGCCCACGGGGACACCGACGACGCGCTCGCCCTGGTGCGCCGGGCGGCGAGCGCGCTGGAGGAGTCCGAGGCCTCTCGTCAGGCCGGATCGGCCTGGCGGGAGCTGGGTGAGGCCTACGTCGAGCTGGGCCGCCCCACGGACGCGATCGAGGCCCTCCGCCGCGCCAGCGACCTTGCGGGAGCGACGTACAACCCCCTGCGTCCGGCGTCAGCAGCAGCGGGGAAGACCGTCACCGCTTGACGGCGCCCGGTCGGGCTCGCGGATGGTCAGCCCGCCTGTCGTCAGCAACCCCACCATCAGGGCGATCACGGTCATGCGGCGCGGCCAGGAGGTCATCTTCGTGGTGGTCATGCGTCAGCGTTGACGCACCCGCCTTGCTACTGTCAACTCGTTGACATCTGTTGACATGACACCAACGCGTCGGTCCCCGGCCCCCCGCCCCCCTCGGAGACATCGATGATCGTCGTCCAACATGCTGCTGACCACGATGCTGGGGGCCGAGCCCGGCGGGCCTGCCATCCCGCTGGAGGTGGACGTCCCCGAGGACGTCTCACCGGCCGCCTCGGAGGCGACCGACCCGCGGCGACGACGAGCTTCCCGCGGTCCGGACGTCGGCGTACGGGGGTCGACGTCTGGACCGCGGGGTGACGCCCCCTGGCGGGGGTCCCCGGTCCGGTTTACCTTTCCTGCCATGAGGCGCGCCCCGCACGAGAACGTCGCGACCGTCCTGGTCGACCCTGGGGCGCTCGAGGACCTCGAGCTGGAGCTGATGGCGCTGGACATGCGGGTGTGGCCGATCCGCACCGCACCCAACTGCCTCGACGGTCGTCGTACGGAGTTCCAGGTCCGCAACCGGCTGGTCACCCAGCAGCGCGGCGCATGGGACTGCGCTGCCGACTGGACCCCTGTGTGGATCGGCTTCGGACCCTCGTGGCGACACGGCGACGAACCGTTGCCGTGGGCCGCCCACGGGGCCCTCTGGCAGCTCCTCGACTCCTACGCCCCGCACGTACGCTTCCACCGCCGGCTCGGCGGGGTCACGCCGCTGCTCGTCGCGGAGGACGTCGCCGGCTGACGAGGTGTCAGTCGGCCCGCACTCCGGAGAGGGTCACCCGCTCGATCGGTGCGCCACCCTCTTGGGTCAGGTAGAGCTTCGAGCCCTCGAAACCGTGCCACTGCAGGCAGCTGCCGACCCGGACGTCGATGGCGTTCCCGCTCGACGGCAGCACCGAGAAGGTCACGGTCCGCCGGCCGCCGGGAACGGTGGCGTCGGCCGGCACGTCGCTGATGCCGACGTGGGCCGAGCCGATCTCGCGCTCGGCCTCGAAGCGGACCATCTGCACCGAACCGAGATCGAGACCTGGCGGAAGTGCGACGACACCCCGGCCGCCCTCCTGCTCGACGGGGAGGGTGACCTGCTCTCCGTCGGGCTCCGAGCCCAGGTAGTTGGCGGCGTACCCCCAGTCGCACACGGGTTGGGAGAAGTAGAGGTCCGTGGTGTCGGCGACGCCGTCGAGCGCGGGCGGAGCCGGCTGGTCGGCCAGCAGGTCGTTGCGGAGCATGAAGAGGGTCTCGTGCGCAGCGAGGACGGGCGTCCATCCGTCCAGGACGTACTGGCTGATCCCGTAGTGGCGTACGTCGGGACGGATGTCGTCTTCCCAGCTCGCGTACCCGATCTCGGCGCTGTCGAAGATCACCACAGGCGGACGTGAGCGCTCCAGGTCCTCGACCACGGACTCCTGGGCCGCCGGCGTCAGCGCCAGACTGATGTGCACCATCGGAGTGGGCATGTCCCTGCCCAGGTAGAAGTAGATGTAGCCCGGAGCGTTGGTGAAGTCGAAGACCGTGCCGTCCTGGCCGGCGTAGGTGTCGAGGATCTGGTCGAGGTCGGCCACGAGGGCCGGGTCCCACTGGTCATCCTGGATGTAGCCGATCTTCGGGACGTAGACGCTGTCGCCCACGTCGGTCTTCGTGTTGGCGGCAGCGGTGGCCGCATGGGAGAACGCCTGCGGGAACGCCGCCACCACGAACAACAAGAAGAACCACACGGCCGGCTGGCCGACGGCGGCCAGTGTCCGTCGGACCGCGGGGCTCTCGGAAGGGCTCGCGTCGATCGATCGCCGCACCCGCGCGTCCACGGCTCGTGCGACAAGGACGAACCAGAGGAGGAACAGGGGCATGGCGACCGTGAGGCTCTGCTGCACGTGGGAGTCGTCGAATCGCCCCAGGGCCTTCTCGCCGTAGGCGCCCGCCGTCAGGGCGGCGGCCAACAGGGTCCAGTGGATCGGGGAGATCGGCCGACCGGCCTTCCAACGCCAGGCCACCCACAGGAAGGCGCAGACGACGGCGACGACGATCGCGACCAGGACCACGAGCTGGTAGACGAGCCCCGCCTGCAGCGAGGGAGGGACGGCTCCCGACTCGTTGTGACCGGCACCCACGCTGGCGTAGTAGCCGAGGAAGCCGCTCAGCAACCCGGTAGCCGCCAAGAGGACCACGAGCGCCACGGACAGCGCGGCACCGGTCACGACGAAGACCCGGACGAGGTCGAGGTGTCGCCACCAGCGAGCGCCAGGGGGGCGTCTCCGGATGTCCGCGAGCAGCAGGACCAGCGCACAGGCGGCGACCTGGAGGGTCGACTCGGGGACGAGGATCGCCTCCACGAACAGGAAGACGGTCAGCAGGACCGTCCAGGTCCAGGTGACCCTGCGCAGGGCGGCGGCGAGCAGGAGGAACCCGATCGGCAGGGCGACCCAGCGGGCGGAGACGATCAGGAACGGCGTGCAGGCCATGATCGGGACCATCGCCGGCACCAGGGACTTTCGAGGAGACAGCCTCGCGACCAGCAGGTACAGGAACGTCCAGAAGAGCGGCATCACGATCACGAACATGGCGGCCCACCCGCCCCACACCGACGGCTCGAAGACCTTGAAGGCGAGGGTGGAACGGAGGACGTCCTCCCACAGGCCGTGGATGAACTGGAAGTCGACCCAGGGTGAGTAGCCGCGGGTGAGGAGATCCGCGCCGGTGACGCTCTGGGAGTCGTCGAAGCCCTGGAGCTCGATGTTGGGGCCTGGGACGCTGAGCGCGACGAGGAAGGTCGCGACACCACCGAGTCCGTACAGGCGGACCGCGCGCTCGACCCGGGCGGCCGGGCGTCCGCGCCTCAGAGCCGTGCTCACCCAAGCAACACCGAGCACCAGGCCCAGGCCGGCGAGCCACCAGGGGAGCCAGGGCCAGTCGCGCGACGTGCCGTCCGCGATCGTCATGGTGCGCTGAGAGGCGACGTAGAGGGCGGTGACGGCCACGACGACGCCGATCGGGGCGGACACCGCCGCCAGAGCATCGCCGAACGAGCGGTCTCGGACGCGGCTGACGACTCGGGCGACGGTGACCTGCACGAGTGCGAAGACGACGCCTGCCGCGAGCCCGAGGGGTGTCAGACCACGGTCGAGGACGGCCGGCAGGCAGGACACGGTGTACGTCACCAGGAGAGCCGGGACCAGGATCGGGACGACGACGGCTTCGTCGTCGACGCCCGGACCCGGTCCCGACACGGCCACGGGTCGTGCAGGGGAACGCCTGCGCCAGGGGCTGAGCCGACCGAGGCCGAGGTACGCGACGAAGGCCAGCAGGGGAAACACCCACACCGAGATGCGCCAGGCCCAGAACAGCCACTGGTAGCTGTAGTCGGCGAAGCTGGGGTAGCCGACGACGTCGATGGGTGCCGTCAGCGACGTCGGCCGCAGCGACCACAGGGTCCAGCAGAGGAGCGCTGACAGCGCCAGGGCGGTGGTCCAGCGCAGGATCCCGGCACGGGTCGCCGACAACGTACGTCGACGTGGGGCCGGGCGGAGCATGCCGATCACCTTCCTGGTCGGTCGCTGCGAGGCGGGTAGCCGGGCGGCGACTCCGACGCCCTGGGAAAAGTAAACCCGGACAGGAGGGCGTGTGGGCCGGAATGGCCGGGTCAGGGCTGGGTGACGACCGTGCCCACGCTCCACGCGGTGAGCCGGATCTGGGACAGCCCGGGTGACGAGCCTGCGAAGCCCTTGGCGCACTTCAGCTCGATCAGGCCGCCGGTCACGAAGGTCGCCACGGTGCTGTTGGCGATCACCTGGCTGGCGTGCTCGCCGCCCGGGCCCTGCACGAAGGTCGAGTCGGTCGTCGTGCCGGCCACCAGGTCACAGCCGACGATGTCCTGGTTGCTGAACGTGTCGACCTGTGCCTTGGCGTTGATGACGTACGACCCCGCCGGCACCGTGAGCGAGGCGAACGTCGTCGCGGGGGCCGGGATCGTCGCGGTGACGGGTCCACCGGCCTTGTTGGCGGTCGTGTAGGCCGTCCCTGCGACCTTGGCGGAGTCGGCGACCTTGGCCGTGTCGGCGGACTTGGCAGTCTTGGCCTTGGTGACGGTGCCCAGCGTGTTGGACTGGATGTCCTTGCCGGTCAGCGTCTTGTCCTGCACCCGGGCGCTGTTGACGGCGTCGTCCTTGAGCTGCGCGCGACCGACGCTGTCGGACGGCAGCGCGGCGGCGAGGGCGGCGCCGCCGATGCCGAGCACCGCGGTCGCAGCGGCGACGGTGTGGACGAGGGACTTGGTTCGACTGTTCATCGGGACTCCTCGGTAGGACACGGGGCCGAGCGCCCCGGGTCTGAAATATCCGAACGCCCGGCAGATCTGGTCCGCCGGGCGTTCGTGCGCTGGCCGCCTGCTGCGCGGTCAGGGTCTGTGGGGCGGGCCTGAGGGCCCGTCACCCGAACAGATGCCGAGGGACGACGAAAAGTTCGCACCGTCCGAAGAAATCTTTTCGGGTCACCAGTTGGGCGTCACTCCCGGCAGGTTGGCGGGCAGGTGAGTGCCGTGCGGGTGGTAGACGTAGGCCACCCCGCCGGTGGACTCCTGCCACACCTTCTCGAAGTTCTCGCGGGTGTAGATGCTGCGGACGTTGTCGTTCGAGTTCGACGCCGGGTCGTTGAGGATCGGGTCACCCTCGTCGGTGAACCCGACGATCACGAGCAGGTGTCCGTTGGTGTCGTACCCCGCCTCCGGCATCTCCTCGAGGTCCCACGACAGCGAGGTGACGACCGGGATGCCGGCCTCGATGAAGCGCTCGACCTCGGCCAGGGACCGCAGGCGGGTGACGAACGCGTCGAGCCCGTACGTCGCGGCGTACGCCGCGTTGAACGGCCAGTTGCCCGCGCCGTCGTAGGTGTAGTCCCACACGTTCATCGCGGCGTGGTCGACCTGCGGGTCGCCGTTGGGGGCCACGATGCCGGCGAGGTCGGCGGCCGAGGGGGAGTGCTGCGAGCCGAAGTACCGCATCACCATCGCCGTCGACGTCGGCGAGCACCAGACCTCGCCACCGCCGCCGTACTCGGGGTACTCGCCGGAGTGGATGTTCTGCGCGTACGCCGGCACGGCGAGCTCCACCTGCCGGCCGAGCGTGAACGCGCTGGTGCCCGCGTAGTCCGGGATCAGCTCGCTGGTCATGGTGGTCACCGCGTCGAGCCTCGGCGAGCCCGGCGGCGCCGACCGGACGCAGCAGGTTCACGCGCGTCTGGAAGGCGACCGGCTCGCGACCCGAGCGGGTGCTGAACGTGTCGGTGAAGATCCGGGCGTCGGTGTCGTTCTGCCCGTCCAGCGACGTGCGGTGGATGTCGCCCGCGGCGTAGTCGCGGCCGGAGGTCCAGCGACCCAGCACGTACCACTTGGTCCACGACCCGTCGGAGTGCCGGCCGCGGAAGAGCGTCTCGACCCACGTGCCCGTCGGCGTGCTCGCGTTCCACGACGAGATCGCCTCGTCGTCGGCGTACGCGAGCTCGACCACGGGCGAGGTCCAGGTGCCCATCTCGTAGCTGCGCGACGCCCCGTCGCCGAACGGGTCGACGTACGCGCGGGTGGGCAGGTCGGCCTTGCGGTCCAGGACGAGCTTCCCGCCCGTGAGCTTGACCCCCTCGAGCGTGCCGCTGCGGAAGTCCGCGTTGTCGGTCCACCGCGTGAGCGTGATCTGGGTGGGCTCCGCGACGGCGTCGGCGGGACCGACCGTGAGAAGGGGTGCGGCGAGCAGCGCCGCGGCGAGCGTGATGGACACAGATGTACGCATGAAAGAGCCTCCCGAGTGGACGTCTTTGCTTGATCCTCACCCATCGCCGCACGATCTGTGAAGGGGGCCGGTGGTTAGGCTGCCCGCGTGCAGGTCATCGTCCACGCGGGGTTGCACAAGTCGGGGACCACGTCGCTGCAGGAGTCGTGGAGGCGTGCGTACGCCGACCACCCGGCCGTCTGGTACCCGCCACCGCCGCCGGGCCCGCCGGGACACCACCGGCTGGTCCGCCCGCTGCTGCGGGCGTTCACCGACGGGCTGGCCCCCGACCTGCTCGGGGCGTCGATCGCCTTCCAGGGACGCCGGGGCGGGCGGCAGACGCTCGCCGACGTGCTGGCCGAGGCCCGCCGCAACGACGTCGGCACGCTGGTGCTCTCGAGCGAGGACCTCGACCGGGCGCACGAGGAGGACCGCGCGGCCCTCGAGCAGGTGCTGGGCGGCGAGCGGGTGACGCTGGTGCTGACCGCGACGGCACCGATCCACCGTTGGTGCTCGGGGTGGCAGACGCTGGTCAAGCACGGGCTGGCTCAGTACCCCGCCGACGCGGCCCGGCACGTCGTCGAGTTCGCCGCGTTGCGCGCCGGCCGGCTGGCCGAGCTGGCCGAGCTGATCCCGGCGTCGGCACGCGTGGTGCGTCTCGTGCGGAACTCGCCGCCGGAGCCCGACCTGGCCGCCGACCTCGCCGCCGCGCTGGGGCTCCCCGACGCAGGTATGGCCGTGGCCACGTCCGTGCAGAACTCCTCCCTCGGGACCGACACCGAGGTCGTGCTGCGGATCAACCGCGCCGACCTCGCGCTGGGGACCGACCGGGTGGGTCGCGACCTCCTGGAGCGGCTGCGGGGTGACGGCTTCGGGTACCGGGACGCACCGGAGCTCGAGGAGCGGTACGTCGTCCCGGACGAGGTCCTGGAGGCCGCGGCCGTCGAGGCCGCCTGGCTGGCCGACCTCGACTCCCTGCTCGACCCGCACGGCCTGCTCGCGACGTGGACCGACCCGGCGCTGCCGGAGTGGTACCGCACGATCAGCCGGCGGGAAGCGGTGGTGCCCGAGCTCGAGGGCGCCGAGGACCGCGAGACCCAGCTCTGGCGCGCCCGCCAGGAGCGGGGCGCCTACCGGAAGGGCCTGCTCAGGCTCGGTCGCTGAGCGTCACCAGAAACCGGTCTCGGTGAGCTGTGCCCAGAGCGCCTCTCGCTGCTCGTCGAGGAAGGTGCCGGTGACGTGGTCGGGGTCCTTCCAGACGACGGTGGTGCCGATCACCGGTCGGCAGATCGGCGCGTCGGGGCACAGGACCGGGTTGAGGTCCACGGTGGCTGTGTCGTCGGGCGAGGACGCGGCCAGCGCGTCGAGGATCCCGTCGGTGAACGGCTTCTCGAGCGGCGTCACCACCGCGCAGTCCCCGAGGCGGTCGGCCCGCGCGAGGCAGTCCAAGGGGTCCGGTCCGTTGCGGCGGTAGCCGTTGGTGCCGAGCAGCGCCTTCACGACCACCAGCCGGGCGCCCGCCTCGTGGATCAGGTCGGCGGTCTCCTGCGCCGTCCTGACGTGCAGCTGGGCCAGCGTCTCACCGGTCGGGCGGCCGGGATCGGCGAGCCGTTCCTGCCAGACCGGCTCACCCCGAGACAGGCTGACGGCCACCACGACGTCGACGTCGAGCAACGGCAGCACGTCGGTGTAGAACGTCGTCAGCTCCTCGGCGCATCGCGGCACCAGACCCGCCTGCCAGCCGCAGCCGCGGACGATGTTGGTCATGAGCGTGAGGTCGTGCTCCTGGGCCAGCGACTCGAACGCCGTCACGAACATGGCCGCCTGGCTGTCGCCGACGAGCAGGACCCGTTCGCCGCTGCCGGTCACCCGGACGCACACCTCCAGGTCGTCGGTCGTGCACGGCTCCCCGGCCTCGGGGACGTCGTCGAGGGCGGCGACCAGGTCGAGACCGGGAGGTACGGGCTCCTCCAGCCACGCGGCCTGCTCGGCCAGCGCGGAGAGGTCAGCGGGCTCGGGGTTGCCGACCACCGGCCGTACCGTCGACTCCAGCAGGGGCGGTATGACGAGGACCGCCGCGACCAGGCTGATGGCCAGGCCCGCGCCCACCACCGGCCAGCGGAACCGGTCGAGCGTCGGTGCCTTGCGAATGGGGCGCTCGAAGATCTCGTAGGACAGAGCGGCCAGGCCGGTGGCGATGGGAGCGGCGAGGGCCACGAGCACGAGGGCGCCGACGTCGAAGAGCTGCCCCACGACCAGGATCACCGGCCAGTGCCACAGGTACGTGCCGTACGAGATCTGGCCCAGGAAGCGCGGCACCGGGAGCGCCAGCAACCGGGCGGCCGGGCCGCTCGGGGCGGCGTACAGGCCGGCGATCACGGCCACCGACGCGGCCGTCGCCAGCAGTCCGCGCGTCGAGGGAGTCACGTCGACCAGCGCGGAGCCGACGACCACCACGAGGCCGAGGCCGAGGACGGCGACCGGCCGGCCGACCCTGGCCGGGAACGTGACCAGCCGGGTCACCATCGCGAGCAGCACCCCGGCGGCGAGCTGGTAGACCCGCGTCCCGGTGGCGTAGTAGGCGTAGGTCGGGTCGGAGCCGGCGTACGAGACCTGGAGCGCGACCGAGCCTGCGACGACGGCCGTCAGCACGAGCAGGACGACCACGGTGTGCCGGCGCAGGCGCAGCAGGAGCAGCAGCGCCAGCGGCAGCACGACGTAGAACTGCTCCTCGATCGACAGCGACCAGAAGTGCAGGAACGGGCTGGCGTCCACCGTGTCGCCCGTGAAGTAGTCGCGGCTGTCGGCGATGAAGTGCCAGTTCGAGAGGTACACGAGCGCGGACTGGGCGTCGCGCACCATCCCGCTGCGCTGCGGCGCGCTGGCCACCAGGAGCTGGACGGCGGCCGTGACGACGATGACCAGCACCGCAGCCGGCAGCAGGCGGCGCACCCGCCGGGCGTAGAACCACCCGAGCCGGAACGAGCCGCTCCGGTCGACCTCGGCCCAGATCACGTGCGAGACCAGGAACCCCGACAGCACGAAGAACAGGTCCACCCCGATGAAGCCACCGTCGAACGGCCCGACTCCGCAGTGGAACAGCACCACGAGGTAGACCGCCACGGACCTGAGCCCGTCGAGCTCGGGACGGTAGGTCCAGGCGGGCACCGCCAGAGGCTAGCGGCAGCCCTCCGCCCGTTCGTCGAGGAGGTCGCGCCGGTCGTCGCGCCGGGGCGCTACTTGTAACAGGGTGTTACATCATCTTCCCGAGCGTTCAAACGCGAGGGAAGTGGACCAAACACCCTGTTACAAGGGTCATGTGCCGGCAGGAAAGGTCAGGCGATGGTGAGGCCGCCGTCGACGGCGATGGTCTGACCCGTGACGTAGCCGGCGGCGGGGGAGGCCAGCCAGACGAGGGTGGCGGCGAGCTCGGTGGCGTCGCCCAGTCGGCCGGAGGGGACGCGCATCATGGCGAGGTCGAGGTAGCCGTCGGGGTAGGTGTCGGTCATCTCGCTCGCGAAGAAGCCCGGCGCCAGCGCGTTGACCCGGATGCCCTTGCGGCCGGTCCACTGCTGGGCCAGGTCGCGGGTCAGGCCGATGATGCCGGCCTTGGAGGCGGAGTACGCCGCCTGCGGCAGGCCGCCGGTGGTGAGCCCGAGCACCGAGGAGATGTTCACGATGCTCGACCCCGGCTGCATCACCCGGCCGCAGGCCTGGGCCATCCAGTAGCTGCCGTTGAGGTTGACGTCGATGACCTGGCGGAACTGCTCCGGGGTCTCGCGGGTCGCCGGGACCGCCGTCCCGACGCCGGCGTTGTTGACCAGGATGTCGACCCGCCCGTACTCGGCCATCGCGGCGGCGACCAGGGCCGTGCACGACTCCGGGTCGGCCACGTCGGTGGTCACCGTCAGGGCTCGGCGGCCGGTCTCGCGGACCTGGGCCGCGGTGTCCTCGAGCATCTCGGTGCGCCGGGCGCCCAGGGCCACGTCGGCACCCGCCTCGGCGAGGGCCTGGGCGAAGGCCACGCCGAGACCGCTGGACGCGCCCGTCACCACCGCGACCCGGTCGTCGAGCCGGAACAGGTCGGTGATCGTCATGGCCGCACCCTAGGCCCCGCGAGGGTCAGGGCAGGGAGACCGTCCGTCCGCGAAATGTGGACGAAAGGAGGAGGGCGGGTGAAGTGCCTCACCCTTACCCTGGAGGCATGACCAGCATGCCCCTGCGCTCGGGGACGAGTCGCGAGGAGCGCTTCGAGGAGCGCCGTACGCAGCTCGCCCAGGCAGCCCTGGCCACCCTGAGCGAGCTCGGTTTCGCGCGCACCTCCCTGCGTGAGATCGCACAGAACTCCGAGTTCACCCACGGGGTGCTGCACTACTACTTCACCGACAAGGTCGACCTGATCTCGGAGTGCGTGAGGGTCTACCACCGGCTCCTCGTCGCGAACTTCGACGAGGGCCTGGAGACCTACGAGGACCTCGACGCGATGGTCGTGGGCGTGGCCGAGACCCTGCAGCGCACCATCACCGAGGAGACCGCACAGCACCGCCTCTGGTACGACCTGCGTTCCCACAGCATGTTCAACGAGGAGATCCGCGAGGACGTCCGCGAGATCGACCGCACCCTCGAGGGCTTCGCCTGGCGGGTCGTGCTGCGCTACGCCGAGCTCACGGGCACCGAGCCGGTGGTCGACTCCCAGACCAACTACCGGATGTTCGACGGCATCTTCTACGCCGCCCTCCTCGACCACATGGCCGGGGACGCCGAGGCCACCAACCGACTGGTCGAGCAGGCCGGCTGGCTGATGGACCGGATCTGTCCGCAGCGTTGAGAGTCGGTTACCGGATCGCGCCAGGCAACCTTCGGCCGCTAGACTGGACAACATGACGAGTCGCTCGCTCCTTCTTGGACAGCCGCGCTGATCACCCGTTGATCGCGCGGCTACCCCTCTGCGTGAGGGGTTTTTTCATGTCCGGACACAGGTGACAGGGAGAGACCGATGACCAGCGAGACCCACGACGTTGAGAGAGTGACCCCCATGGACGAGGGCGCGCAGGAGGCCGCGACGTACGACGTCACGGCGGTGCAGGACAAGTGGCAGGCCGTCTGGGCGGAGCTGGACCCGTTCCGCGCCGACGACGACTCCCCGCGGGAGAAGCGCTACGCGCTGACGATGTTCCCGTACCCGAGCGGTGACCTGCACATGGGTCACGCCGAGGTCTTCGCCCTGCACGACGTGGTGGCGCGGTACTGGTGGTTGCGGGGCTACGAGGTGCTGAACCCGATGGGCTTCGACTCGTTCGGGCTGAACGCCGAGAACGCCGCGATCCGCGACAACGAGCACCCGGCCACGTTCACCTACGCCAACATCGCCACGTCGATCGAGTCGTGCCGCAAGTTCGGCACCAGCTTCGACTGGAGCCGGACGTTCAACACCTCCGACCCCGAGTACTACCGCTGGACCCAGTGGCTGTTCCTGCGGTTCCGCGAGCGCGGGCTGGCCTACCGCAAGGAGAGCCCGGTCAACTGGTGCCCCGTCGACCAGACGGTGCTGGCCAACGAGCAGGTCATCGACGGGCACTGCGAACGCTGCGGCGCCGAGGTGACCAAGCGCGAGCTGACCCAGTGGTACTTCAAGATCACCGAGTACGCCCAGGAGCTGCTGGACAACCTGGACGTCCTGGAGCCCACCTGGCCCGACCGCGTGATCACCGCCCAGCGCAACTGGATCGGCCGGTCCGAGGGTGCCCACGTCACCTTCGACGTGGTCGACGGCGGGACGATGACGGTCTACACGACCCGGCCGGACACCCTGTTCGGCACCACCTTCATGGTGGTGGCCGCCGACGCGAAGCTGGCCGGCGAGCTGGTCACCGACGACCAGCGGCCGGCGTACGACGCCTATCTGCAGGAGGTCCGCAAGGCCTCCGACATCGAGCGGCTGGCGACCGACCGTGAGAAGTCCGGGGTCTTCCTGGGGCGGTACGCCATCAACCCGGTCAACGGCCAGCGCATCCAGATCTGGGCCTCCGACTACGTGCTGGCCGACTACGGCACCGGCGCGATCATGGCCGTGCCCGGGCAGGACCAGCGCGACTGGGACTTCGCCAAGAAGTTCGACCTGCCCATCATCCGCACGGTGCGTCCGCCGGACGACTTCGTGGACGACGCGGCGTACGTCGGCCCCGGCCCGGCCATCAACTCGCACAACGACGAGATCTCCCTGGACGGGATGCCGATCGCCGAGGCGAAGTCCGCGATCATCGCCTGGCTGGAGCAGCGGGGGAACGGGCGCGGCACGGTGAACTTCCGGCTGCGCGACTGGCTGCTGTCGCGCCAGCGCTACTGGGGCGCCCCGATCCCGATCGTGCACTGCCCCGCCTGCGGCGAGGTGCCGGTGCCCGACGACCAGCTGCCCGTCGTGCTGCCCGAGCTGCGCGGCGCCGACCTGACGCCGCGGGGTGTGTCGCCGCTGGCAGCCGCAGAGGACTGGGTCAACGTCGACTGCCCGTCGTGCGGCGGACCGGGCAAGCGCGACAGCGACACCATGGACACCTTCGTCGACTCGTCGTGGTACTTCCTGAGGTACTGCTCGCCGCACGACGACACCCAGGCCTTCGACACCGACCTGGTCAACGCGTGGGGGCCGTGCGACGTCTACATCGGCGGCGTGGAGCATGCGGTGCTGCACCTGTTGTACGCCCGCTTCTTCACCATGGTCCTGAACGACATGGGCCTGGTCGGGTTCCGCGAGCCGTTCGCGGCCCAGCTGAACCAGGGCACGGTCATCAACGAGGGCGCCAAGATGTCGAAGTCCAAGGGCAACGGCGTCCGATTGGGGGAGCAACTATCGGCCTTCGGCGTGGACGCGGTGCGGCTGACCCTGGTCTTCGCGGGGCCGCCCGAGGACGACATCGACTGGGCCGACATGTCCCCCGCGGGGTCGCTGAAGTTCCTGCAGCGCGCCTGGCGGCTGAGCGGCGACGTGACGTCCCCGGTCGGGATCGACCCGAGCGGGGGTGACGTCGCGCTGCGTCGCGCCACGGCGCGGACGGTCCACGACGCGGCCGAGCTGGTCGAGGGCTTCAAGTTCAACGTCCTGGTCGCTCGGGTGATGGAGCTGGTGAACGCCACCCGCAAGGTCATCGACGCCGGCGCCGGCGGCGCCGACCCGGCGGTGCGCGAGGCCGCCGAGGCGGTGACGATCCTGCTGTCCCTGGTGGCGCCGTACGTCACGGAGGAGATGTGGGAGCGGCTGGGTCACCAGCCGACCGTGGCCCGTACCTCGTGGCCGACGGTCGACCCGGCCCTGCTGGTCGAGGACACGGTGACGTGCGTGGTCCAGGTCCGTGGCAAGGTACGCGCGCGGCTGGACGTCGCCCCCGACGTCTCCGACGCGGACCTGGAGGCGCTGGCCATGGCCGACCCCGACGTCGTCAAGGCGATTCAACAGCTGGGCGACGGAGCGACGGTCCGCAAGGTGATCGTGCGGGCCCCCAAGCTGGTCAACGTCGTCGTCTGAGACCCGGGCTGGGTACCCTCGGCGCCATGCCGGTCGTGGTCGTCACCGACTCGACGGCCTGCCTGCCCGCGCGCGTGGTGGCCGAGCACGGCATCGTGGTGGTGCCGCTGCAGGTCGTGATCGGCGCGCAGGTCTACGACGAGGTCCTCGAGGAGGGCGCCACGGGCAGCTCCGGCGGCGCCACCCCGGCCATGGTGGCCGAGGCGTTGCGCGAGTTCCGGCCGGTCTCGACCTCACGGCCGACCCCGAGCGCCCTGCTGGAGGTCTACGAGCGCGCCGCCGCCGAGGGGGCCACCGAGATCGTCTCGGTGCACCTGTCCGGCGAGATGAGCGGGACGTTCGAGTCCGCACAGCTCGCGGCCAAGGACGCACCCGTCCCGGTCCACCCGGTCGACAGCCGTCAGGTGGGCGTGGCGACCGGGTACGCCGCGCTGTCGGCAGCCGAGGTCCTCGCGGCAGGCGGGTCGGCGCTCGACGCGGTCGAGGCGGCCCGCGAGCGGGCAGCGAGGGCCACGTCGCTGTTCTACGTCGACACGCTGGAGTACCTGCGCCGGGGAGGCCGCATCGGCGCCGCCGCGGCGATCTTCGGCGGCGCGCTGTCGGTCAAGCCGCTGCTCCAGATCGTCGACGGCAAGGTCGGCAACCTGGAGAAGGTACGCACGTCGAGCAAGGCCCTCAACCGTCTGGAGGCGCTGGTCCTGGCCGCTGCGGGCGACCAGCCGGTCGACGTGTGCGTCGCCCACCTGGCCAGTCCCGACCGTGCCGAGCAGCTGGCCGAGCGACTGGCCGACGAGCTGGCCGAGAACCTCGGCGGCCGTGAGGTCTGGTGCACCGAGCTCGGCGCCGTGCTGGGTGCGCACGTCGGCCCCGGCATGGTGGCCGTGTGCGTCGCGCCGCTCCTCTGACGCGCTCATCCACAGGTCCGTCGGAGCCGGTGGCGAGGGCCGTCGCGGCTGCCTAGCGTCGCGGGCATGGCGAGACGTCCGGGGAGACGCGCCGGTCACGAGGAGGCCGTGGCCCGGCGGCTCGAGCTGCTCGGGGCCGAGCTGGCCGTGGTCCGCGGCCGCGCCGCCGTGGCTACCGACGAGTCGACGCACACACGGGTCCGGCCCGGCCGGGAACCCGCGCCCGAGGTCCTGCCCGAGGTCCTGCCCGCGGCCGTGCCCGTGCCGGGCCGGCACGCCGCCCGCGGACGGCTGACGCTCGGCGCCGCCCAGCTCGCGGTGGTCGGGCTGGTGGTGCTCGTTGCGCTGGCGGGGACAGCCTGGTGGGTGCTGGGCGGTGGCTCGCCCGAGGTCGTCGCGCCAGTGGAGTCGCGGGCGGCCGGTGACCTCGTCAGCGTGTCGAGCGTGCCGTCGCCGTCAGGGTCACCCAGCGGGGGAGGAGGTTCGGTGACGGTCGACGTCGCGGGGAAGGTACGTCGTCCGGGCATCGCCGTGCTCCACGCCGGCTCGCGGGTGGTCGACGCTCTCGAGGCGGCCGGCGGTGCCCGTGCCGGTGTCGACCTGACCGCCCTCAACCTCGCCCGGGTCCTCGTGGACGGCGAGCAGATCCTGGTCGGGCTGGCCACGCCCGCGGGAGTCGCGGCCACGGTGACCGGCGGCACCTCCCCGGTCGCGACGCTGGTCAACCTCAACACCGCCGACCAGGTCGCCCTCGAGTCGCTGCCCGATGTCGGCCCGGTGACCGCCCAGTCGATCCTGGCCTGGCGGTCCGAGCACGGCGCCTTCACGGCGGTCGACCAGCTCCTCGACGTGGACGGGATCGGCGAGGTCACCCTGGCCAAGCTGACCCCGTACGTGACGTTGTGACCACCGACCTGCGGATGCCGTTGCTCGGTCTCGCGGCCTGGGCCGGGGCGCTGCTCGTCCGCTGGCAGCCGGACGCCGTCGGGCTCATCGCGCTGGCTGCCGTCGTGCCGGTGCTGGTGGCCGTCCGGTGGCCGCGGCGCAGGCGGGCGGCCCTCACCGCGGTCGCGATGGTGGCCGTCGCCTCAGGTGTCGGCGTGGTGGCGCTGGTCCGGGCCGAGGCGGTGCACGACGGCCCGGTCGCGACGGCCGCCCAGCAGCGCGCCCTGGTGACCCTGGCGGGCACGGTGGCGAGCGACCCACGGCGGATCGAGGGTCGCTTCGGCGACCGGGTGCTCGTGCGGGTGGCGGTGGGTCGGCACCAGCCCGTCCTGGTGTTCGGCGACGACGACTGGGCTCGGGTGGCCATCGGGGAACGGATCCGCTTCACCGGCCGCCTGGCGCCCGTCGAGGATGCCGGCGACCTGGCTGCCACAGTGACCCCGCGCGGGCCCCCGGAGACCGCGACGGCCGCGGGCGCGGCCTGGAGGGCCACCGAGGCGCTCCGGGCGTCGATCCGCGACGCGGTGGCCCACCGGCCCGCCAGCCAGCGGGCGCTGGTGCCTGCGCTGGTCGACGGCGACGACGCCGGGATGCCGCCCGGGCTGGTCGACGACTTCCGCACCACCGGCCTGACGCACCTGACGGCCGTCTCGGGCACGAACCTCACGCTCGTGGTCGGGTTCCTGCTGGTGGTCGCCCGCTGGGTGGGGGTCCGCGGCCGATGGCTCGGCGTCGTCGGCGTGGCCGGGATCGTCGGCTTCGTGCTGCTGGCCCGCACCGAGCCCAGCGTGCTGCGGGCGGCCGCCATGGGGGCCGTGGCCCTGGTCGGGCTGGGCCGGGGTGGCTGGCACCGGGGCGTCCGCGGCCTCGGCGCGGCGGTCGTCGGGCTGCTGCTCGTCGAGCCCGGGCTGGCGAGCACGGCGGGGTTCGCGCTCTCGGTGCTGGCCACCGCGGGCATCCTGCTGGTCGCGCCGTCGTGGCGCGACGCCCTGGCGCGCTGGTTGCCGCGGTGGCTCGCGGAGGCGGTCGCGGTGCCGGCGGCGGCCCAGCTGGCGTGCACGCCGCTGGTCGCCGGCATCTCCGGCCAGGTGAGCCTGGTGGCCGTCGCCGCCAACCTGGTCGTGGCGCCCGTGGTGGGTCCGGCCACGGTCCTGGGCCTCCTGGGCGGCGTGGTCGGTTTGGTCTCGGACCTGCTGGGCCGGCTCGTCGGCACCCTGGCGGGCTGGTGCGTCGCGTGGATCGTGGTCGTCGCCGAGCACGGCGCCTCGCTGCCTGGTGCGGCACTCGACTGGGGGACGACGCCGTGGTCCCTGGCCTTCCTGGTCGTGACGACTGCCGCGGTGGTGGCCGCGGGGCCGGTCGTGCTGCGCCACCGCACTTCGGGCGCGGCCGCCTGCCTCCTGCTCGTGGCCGTCACCGTGGTCGGTCCGCCCACGCCGGGGTGGCCGCCCTCCGGCTGGGTCTTCGCGGCCTGCGACGTCGGCCAGGGCGATGCCCTGGTGCTGCGGGCCGCGGAGGGTTCGGCCGTCGTCGTCGACGCCGGCCCCGACCCGCGTGCGGTCGACGGCTGTCTGCGCCGGCTCGGGGTGGACCGGGTGCCGTTGCTGGTGCTGACCCACTTCCACGCCGACCACGTCGACGGGCTCACGGGTGTGCTCGACGATCGTGAGGTCCGCGAGGTCGAGGTGACCCGACTGGCCGACCCACCCGGCGGCGTGGCGGCGGTCGCCGCCGAGGCGGCCGACGAGGGTCTGACGACGGTGGTGGCGACCTACGGCGAGACGCGCACCGTCGGCGAGGTGACCCTCCAGGTGCTCTGGCCGACCCCGGACTCCTCGACCGTCGGACCTGGTGACGGGAGCACGGCCAACGAGGCCAGCGTGGTGCTGCTGGCCGAGGTCGGGGGCGTCCGGTTCCTGCTCACCGGCGACATCGAGCCGGTGGGCCAGGCCGCCCTGGCGCGGGCGTTCCCCGGGCTGCGCGTCGACGTGCTGAAGGTGCCGCACCACGGCAGCCGTTACCAGGACCACGACTGGCTCGCCTCGCTGGGCGCGAGGTACGCCGTGGTGTCGGTGGGCGCCGACAACGACTACGGCCACCCCGCCGCCGAGACGCTGGACGCCCTCGTGGGCCAGGGCGCCGAGGTGCTGCGGACCGACCGCGACGGCGACGTGGTGGTCGCCGTCCGCGACGGACGGCTGGTCGCCCTGACGCGCGACTGAGGCATGTCGTCGCTGTCCACGCCCTGTGGCAGGCTGAGCCGCGATGACCGGACGAGCGACGCGCGGGCCCCGGGCCGAGGACGTGCTGGGCCGGGTCACCCTGGTGACCGGCAAGGAGGAGCTGCTCAACGAGCGCACCGTCGTCGCCGTGCGCGACGCGGTCCGCCGCCACGACGCGGAGGCCGAGGTCTCCGAGACGCAGGCAGCCGGGCTGACCCTGGCCGAGCTCGGCGAGATGTCGGCGCCGTCGCTGTTCTCGAGCACCCGCTGCGTCGTGGTCAGAGCCCTGGAGAACCTCCCCGACGAGTCCGTCGACGGGCTGCTCGAGTACGCCGCCGCGCCGGCCGACGAGGTGGCCCTGGTGCTCGTTCACGGCGGAGGACCGAAGGGGTCCGGCGTGCTCACCAAGCTGCGCAAGCTGGCCGGCGTGACCGAGGTCAAGTCGGAGGAGATGCGGGCCTCCGACTTCCCCGGGTTCGTCACCGAGGAGGTCCGCCACCACGGGGCGAGCATCGACAAGGACGCCGCCACGTTCCTGGTCTCGGCCGTGGGCCAGGACCTCCGGTCGCTGGCGGCGGCGGCCGACCAGCTGACCAACGACTACCCCGACGAGGCGCTGACGGTCGAGAAGGTCCGCAAGTACTTCGGCGGCCGGGCCGAGGCCAAGTCGTTCGCGGTGGCCGACGCGGCCTTCTGGGGCCGCCGGAGGGTGGCTCTCGAGGAGCTGCGCTGGGCCATCGACAACGGCACCGCCCCGGTGCTGGTCACCTCGGCGTTCGCCGGCTCGGCCCGGGGGGTGGCCCGCTACAAGGCCGCGTCGCGGGGGATGCGCGAGGCCGACCTGGCTCGCGAGGTCGGGGTGCCGCCGTGGAAGCTGCGCACCATCCGCGACCAGTCGCGCGGCTGGACCGACCGGGGGATCGCCCACGCGGTGCGCGCCGTGGCCCAGGCCGACGCCGACATCAAGGGCGCGGCCAGCGACGCGGCGTACACGCTCGAGCGACTGGTCCTGACCATCACCGGCCTGCGCGACGCCTCCGCCGGCGACTGACCCCAGGAACACGAGAACCCGCCCGGAGGACCGGGCGGGTCGTGGTGGTGCAGAGTCTCTAGGTCAGAGCGTGGCGGTCTTCTTGGCGATCGCCGACTTGCGGTTGGCGGCCTGGTTGCGGTGGATGACGCCCTTGGACGCCGCCTTGTCGAGCTTCTTGGAGGCGTCGCGACCGAGCTCGAGGGCCTGGTCCTTCTCGCCGGCCTCGGCGGCCTCGCGGAACTTGCGCACCGCGGTCTTCAGGCCGGACTTGACGGCCTTGTTCCGCTGGTGACGCTTCTCGTTCTGCTTGATCCGCTTGATCTGGGACTTGATGTTCGCCACTGGGCAAGCCTTCGTTCGGTCGGTCGGGGACGTTTGCTGAGTCTGGAGGCGGGCACCACCCTGACGTTCGGTGGGCGGCGCGCACGCGACGGGTCACGATACCGGAGCGGCTCGGACCCACCCAAATCGCAGGTCGGACCCTCACGCGATGCCCAGGCGCCGTTCGGCCCCGACCAGCATGCGCCGCGACTCGCTGATCCGGAAATCGTTGAGCGTCGGCAGGTTCACGTCCACGGCGGTGTGCGCCCGCCAGGCCAGGAACGTCGCGAACCCGACCAGCCAGGCGTCCACGGCCGTGTCGCCTGCCGCGGCCAGAGCGGGGGAGGACGCCACCGACTCGTCGAACCACGGGCTCTCGACGCGCTCGAGCCGGGCGAGGAGGGGGTCCAGCCAGCCGGGTCCGATCGCCGCGGCGCCCCAGTCGAGGAAGACCAGCTCACCCGTGGGCCGCTCCAGCAGGTTGTCGTTGCGGATGTCCCAGTGCACGAGCCGGACGTCCTCGTCGGCGAGGGCCCGGACGAGCGGCTCCCAGGTCCCCGTGTCGCGCCGGATCCAGTCGGGCAGGAGGTCGCCGGGGATCTCGTCGGCGCGGGCGACGGAGTCCGCCCACTCGTGGAAGCCCTGACGCAGGTCGCCCAGACCGGCGTCCGCGTCCGGTGCCGGTGGGTCGGGGACGCGCTCGGCCAGCACCTGGCCCAGCCGGTCGGTCTCCCGGAGCAGGGTGTCCATCGTCGCGTCGTCGTCGAGGTCGGGGTGGGTGCCCTCGACGTCCTCGAGCAGGATCGCGACCCAGTCGCCGTCGTCGTACGACGCCTGCAGGTCCGCCCAGAGCGTGTGCGAGCCGATCAGGCTGAGGGCCGTGATCTCCCGGCGGAACAGGACCGGGGTGCGGGGGTTCAGGTCCAGCCCGACGGCCTTCACGAACGCGCGCGTGCCGTCCTGGCACACCAGCCGGGTCGCACAGCCCGGCGACATGCCGCCGACCTGGTCGGCGGCAACCGCCACCGGCGAGCCGAGCTCGTCGGCCACCCAGTCGCGGACGTGCTCGGGGATGGCTGTCCACGGCGCGTGGACGCCCACCGCGTGCGGGCTCACCAGCCGCGCCGCTCGCCGAGCCACTGCCACAGCACGTCGCCCTGCCACCGCTGGTGCTCGCGGATGTACGGCGAGGTCGGCGGCACCGGGTCGTCGGATGACTTGAAGAAGTAGCCGATGACCAGGGCCAGCACGGCGTCGACGTGCGCGGCCGGCACGTCGCGGGTCAGGGCTCGGCTCGCCAGCACGGCGTCCACGTCGAGGCCGTCACCGCGCGGGCCGATCAACAGGAACAGGGTGTCGAGCCAGGCCGCGCCCTCGACCGGCCAGTTCCAGTCGCAGAACACCGCGGTGCCGTCCGGCCGGATCAGGGTGTTGTCGTCTCGGACGTCGATGTGGACCACCGTGTCTCCGCGCACCACCGCCTCGAACCCGGCGGCCAGGGCGGTGGCCTCGTCGAGGTGCGGCAGGTCGGGCCGGGTGGCGGCGACGTGGTCCCAGTACGCCGGCCAGCCCGCGAGATCGTCGGCGATGGTGTCGAGGTGGAGGTCGTCCGGAGCCGGCGTCAGCTCACGCGCCACGACCTCGAGGGCGTCGAGGGCGGCGTCGAGCTCGGCCGGGCGCCACGGGCGTCGCGGCGGGCGGGCTTCGACGTACTCGGTCTCGAGCACGACCCAGTCGCCGTCCTCGACCCACAGCAGCCGCGGCGCCGGCACGCTGGCGGGGAGCGCCCGGAGCTTGCGGGCCTCCTCGCGGTAGGAGTCCGCGAACATCCGCTGGGCCTTCGCCGACGCCGCCTTGACGAAGTGCTTCGAGCCGTCGGCGCAGGTGAGCACCGAGGCGAAGCCCGGGCGTGAAGCCCCCGCCCTGCGAGACGGCGTCGACCACGGGCGACCCGCAGTGCTGCTCGACCAGGGCGCGCACGTGCTGGGGCAGGTGCGGCCAGGTCAGCCGTTGCGCGGTGCGGCCGTGCGGGATCGTCGTGGGGATGGCGGTCACCCGGCCATCCTTCCCGACGGCCGCACACGGCCGCGAAGCGATTAGTGCGACGCGGCCCGCCGGAGCGCGGCGGCGTCGGTGACGACGATCCGGCCGCGGCTCAGCTCGAGCATGCCCTCGTCGACGAAGCGGCGGAGCACCTGGTTGACCGACGGCCGGGTCCCGCCGACGAGCTCGGCGAGCTCGTCCTGGGTGAGGGGGATGGTGACCGGCTTGGCGGCCGGTGAGGAGTCGGACCCGAAGGTGACCGTCAGTGCCACGAGCCGCCGGACCACGCGCCGTTCGAGCGTGTCGTACATGGCCTCGAGCAGCTGGGCGGACAGCTCGTCGACGCGCTGGGCCAGCAGCCGGCTCACCAACGCCTCCAGCCGGGGGTTTCGCTCACGCAGGTCGTGGAAGACCGACGCCGGGATGCTCAGGGTGCGGACGGGCTCGAGGGCCACCACGCTCGCCGTCCGCCGGCTCTGCTCCTGGGTGAGCAGCGAGACCTCGCCGAAGTGGGAGTCCGGACCGAGGATGTTGACGATCGCCGTGTCGCCGGTGGGACGGGTGACGCGGACCGCCACACGACCGTCGAGCACGATGTGGAAGGTGTCGGACTTGTCGCCCTCGCTGACCAGGCTCTCCCGCCGCGCGTAGGTGTTGACCTTCGACGCCTTGAGCAGCTTCTTGGCGTCCTCGTCGGGTAGCGAGCGCAGCACTCTCGGCACGTCCACGCCCCAGTCATACCAGGCACCGCGACCGGCGGAGGTCCTCGCGTGCCGACGCCTCGCGGTCTAGGGTGCGCGTGGGGGTGGGGCAGTGGTGATCGCGACGGGGCAGGACCCGGCCTTGGGCCGCTCGGTGGAGGCCGTACGACGGCTGTTCGCCGCGGCGGCCTGCTCGGTGGCGCTGGTCGACGAGGAGGGCGAGACGCTGCGGTTCGTGGCCTCCGACGGCGCCGGCGCCGACGCCATCGTGGGTGTCACCATCCCCGTCTCGCGTGGCATCGCCGGCTGGGCGGCCATGTCGGGCCAGCCGATCTCGGTGCGCGACGTCCAGACGGACGCGCGCTTCGCCCGCGACGTCGCGGAGTCGACCAACTACGTGCCCTCCTCGATCCTCGCGGCGCCGATGATGACCACCGAGGGCGAGGTGATGGGCGTGACCTCGGTGCTCGACCCGTCGGTCGAGGAGGCCAGCGACTGGACGCTTCAGGTGCTCGGCACGCTGGCCAGCCAGATGGCGCTGCTGCTCGCCGGCGGCCCCGGGCGGTCCACACCGTCACCCACGGAAGCCCTGGGCCGCGACGTGCTCCGCGTCGTCGAGGCATGGCAGGCCGGCCAACCGGGTCACGCGGGGCCGTCGGGAACGCGGGCCCCCGAGGCCCGGTGAACATCGAACCGGCCTGGTCCGGCGCGTTCGACCGGGGGGCCATCCAAGAGGTCGCGGCCCTGCCGTTCGCGCAGGTGCGCGAGTGGGCGTTCGGCGGGAGCACGGGCGCCGGAGTGCGCGTGGCAGTGATCGACAGCGGTGTCGACGCCGATCACCCCCGGGTCGGCGGCGTCGTCGGCGGTGTGGCGTTCCACCTCGACCCCGAGGCGGAGCACGGCTACGTCGAGGACGAGGGACCGCACGGCGACCTCGTCGGGCACGGCACCGCGTGCGCGGGGATCATCCGCTCGATCGCGCCGGACGCCGAGATCTACAGCGTCCGGGTGCTGGGCGCGAACCTGAAGGGTCGCGGAGCCCTGCTGCACGCGGGCGTCGAGTGGAGCGTCGAGCGCGACATGCACGTCGCCAACCTGTCGCTGTCGAGCAAGGCCGAGGCGATGTTCGGGCCGCTGCACGAGGTGGCCGACCAGGCGTACTTCTCCGGCACGGTGCTCGTCTGTGCGGCCAACAACCTGCCCGGTCCGACCTACCCCTCCCAGTACGCCTCGGTCATCTCGGTCGCCTCGCGGGCCGGGTCCGACGAGCTGGCGCTGGCGTACAACCCGCATCCGCCGGTGGAGTTCGGCGCGCGGGGCATCGACGTCGACGTCGCGTGGGCCGACCGCGGGTCGATCACCGCCACCGGCAACAGCTTCGCCGCACCACACGTCACCGCGATGGTGGCGCTGATGCGGAGCAAGCACCCCTGGCTGACGCCGCTGCAGGTCAAGGCGGTGCTGCACGCGGCCAGCGACAACAGCGTCCCCGGCCCTGACCGCTAGCCGGGACGGAATCGTCACTTGTGTCAGGACGCCGACAGACCGATGCCCGGCGAAGGGGCAGAGTGGCACTCACCAAGGCCGCACCGGCCGGAACCCACCAGGAGGATCAGATGAGCGAGCAGGGCAACGAGTTCGACGTCGAGGGGCACCTCGTCCGCCAGGTCGACGGACCCGAGGACACCGAGGACACCGAAGGTCACATCATCCTCGGTGACAACCCGGTCGAGGACGAGGACGTCGAGGCTCACGTGCAGCCGCCGCGCGACACCGACCTGGGGAACAGCCCGCGCTGAGCCCGACCAGCCGAGTGGGGCGGCTCGTCGGGGACGCCGCGGGACACAAGTGAGGGCCTGGTCGAGAGACCAGGCCCTCACCTGCACGTGCGCCTACCGGGGCGCAGCAAAGGAATCGGGTCCCCGCCCTGCTGCGTGGAACAATGACCGTTCCCCGACACTCGAGTCCTGAAAGTCCCACGTGCCTCAGCCAGCGTTGCCCGGACACACCGATCCGCGGCTGATCCGCAACTTCTGCATCATCGCCCACATCGACCACGGCAAGTCGACGTTGGCGGACCGGATGCTGCAGCTCACGGGGGTCGTCGACGAGCGCAGTGCCCGCGCGCAGTACCTGGACCGGATGGACATCGAGCGCGAGCGCGGCATCACCATCAAGAGCCAGGCCGTCCGGATGCCCTGGACCGTGCCGGCCGACAACGCCGAAGGCGCCGAGCCCGGGACCTACGTGCTCAACATGATCGACACACCCGGCCACGTCGACTTCACCTACGAGGTCTCCCGGAGCCTGGAGGCGTGCGAGGCCGCTGTCCTGCTGGTCGACGCCGCCCAGGGCATCGAGGCGCAGACCCTGGCCAACCTCTACCTCGCGCTCGGTGCCGACCTGCACGTGATCCCGGTGCTCAACAAGATCGACCTGCCGTCGGCCCAGATCGACAAGTACGCCGCCGAGCTCGCCGGCATCATCGGCTGTGACGTCTCCGACGTGCTGCTCACCTCCGCCAAGACGGGCCTCGGCGTCACCGAGCTGCTCAACGAGATCGTCAAGCAGACGCCGGCCCCCGTGGGCGACCCGGACGCCCCGCCTCGCGCGCTGATCTTCGACTCGGTCTACGACACCTACCGCGGCGTGGTCACCTACGTGCGGGTCGTCGACGGCAAGCTCAGCCACCGCGACCGGATCAAGATGATGTCCAACGGCGTCGTGCACGAGATGCTCGAGGTCGGTGTCATCAGCCCCGAGCCGGTGAAGGGCAAGGAGCTCGGGGTCGGCGAGGTCGGCTACCTGATCACCGGGGTGAAGGACGTCCGCCAGTCGCGGGTCGGTGACACGGTCACCAGCCAGCACCACGGCGCGACCGAGGCACTGGCGGGCTACAAGCACCCCAACCCGATGGTCTACTCGGGGCTCTACCCGATCGACGGCGACGACTACCCGGACCTGCGCGACGCGCTCGAGCGCCTGCAGCTCAACGACGCGGCGCTCGCCTACGAGCCCGAGACGTCCGGCGCGCTCGGCTTCGGTTTCCGCTGCGGCTTCCTCGGCCTGCTGCACATGGAGATCGTCCGCGAGCGGCTCGAGCGCGAGTTCGACCTGACCCTCATCTCGACGGCCCCCAACGTGGTCTACGAGGTGGTCATGGAGGACGGCAAGGTCCTCGAGGTGACCAACCCGAGCGAGTACCCCGACGGCGGCAAGATCGCCGAGGTCCGGGAGCCGATCGTGCGCGCCACGATCCTCAGCCCGTCCGACTACATCGGCACGATCATGGAGCTCTGCCAGGCCAAGCGCGGCAACCTCGACGGCATGGACTACCTGTCCGAGGACCGCGTCGAGATGCGCTACACGCTGCCCATGGGCGAGATCGTCTTCGACTTCTTCGACCAGCTGAAGTCGCGGACCAAGGGCTACGCCTCGCTCGACTACGAACGCTCCGGCGACCAGGCGGCCGATCTCGTCAAGGTCGACATCCTGCTGCAGGGCGAGCCGGTCGACGCGTTCTCGGCGATCGTGCACAAGGACGCGGCGTACTCCTACGGCGTGATGCTGGCCGGCAAGCTCAAGGACCTGATCCCGCGCCAGCAGTTCGAGGTGCCGATCCAGGCCGCGATCGGTGCCCGCGTGATCGCCCGCGAGAACATCCGGGCGATGCGCAAGGACGTGCTCGCCAAGTGCTACGGCGGCGACATCACCCGCAAGCGGAAGCTGCTGGAGAAGCAGAAGGAGGGCAAGAAGCGGATGAAGATGGTCGGCCGCGTCGAGGTCCCCCAGGAGGCGTTCATCGCCGCGCTCTCCACCGGCCAGACCGGCGAGAAGACGGGCAAGAAGTAGCTCACCCTCACCCGCCGCGTAGCATCCGGCGGGTGCCTCGCGAGCCGCTCTCGGACCCTCGACCCCGCGCCGTTGCCGTCGTCGAGCGTGATGGCAAGGTCCTGGTGATCCGTCGCCACCTGGACGGCCGTGACTACGCGGTGCTGCCGGGCGGCGGGATCGAGGACGGTGAGGCGCCGGCCGACGCCGCGCTGCGCGAGCTCCGCGAGGAGTGCACCCTCGAGGGGCAGGTGGCCGAGCTCCTGCTCGAGGGTGACCACGGCGGCCGGACCGCCTTCTACTACCGGGTGACCGGCGTCGAGGGCGAGCCGCTGCTGGGCGGCGAGGAGGCCGAGGGGCAGGACGAGACGAACCAGCACCACCCGATGTGGGCCAGCCCGAAGGACCTCGAGCTGATGGGCCTCTTGCCCGACGGGCTCACGAGCCTCGTCGTGGGGTGGCTGTGGCCGTTCCGGGTCGACGTCGCCGATGACGAGGACGACTGGGACGTCGTCCGGCGGCTGTGGCAGCTCTACTCCCACGACCTCTCGGAGTTCCGGGGTGCCACGCCCGACGCCAGCGGCCGCTTCCGCGCCGGCCACCTCGCGTCGTACCGGCCAGACGACCCGCGCGACGTCGCCTATGTCGCGCGGCTCGGCGACCGGCCCGTTGGCTTCGCGCTCGTGCGCGGGCTCGAGGGCGAGAGCCGGGTGATGGGGGAGTTCTTCGTCGTCCGCTCGGCGCGTGGGTCGGGGCACGCGAGGACCTTCGCCGAGCACGTCGTGCGTGCGCATCCGGGGCCGTGGTGGATCCCTTTCCAGGAGGAGAACGAGAAGGCCGCGCGCTTCTGGCGCCGCCTGGGTGCGGAGGTGCTGACCGGCAGCGTCGAGGAGCTCCGCGGGGTGCCGAACAAGCCCTACATCCCGCCGGACGTGTGGCTCCGCGGGAGCGTGGGCGGGTGACGATGGACCTGCCCGTCGACGTGCTGGCCATGCGGGACCGCGGCGACGACTGGGCCGCGTGGGTCGACCGGCTGCCCGCCCTGGCCCGCGACCTGCTCGACGAGTGGGACCTGACCGTCGACGGCGCGCTGATGAACGGCTTCTGCTCGCTCGTCGTGCCGGTGCTGACCGCCGACGGAGAGCGGGCCGTGCTCAAGCTGCACACCGACGCCGACGCCGACGAGTCGGACTTCGAGCACCTCGCGCTCCAGCACTGGCACGGCAACGGCACCGTGCTGCTCCTGCGCGCCGACCCACGCCGCCGGGCGATGCTGCTCGAACGCCTGCACCCGAGCGACCTGACCACGATCGGGGACCTCGAGGCGTGCGAGGTCGTGGCCGGTCTCTACGGCCGGATCCACGTGCCCGCACTGCCCCAGCTGCGCACGGTCACGTCGTACGTCGAGCGCTGGACCGCCGACCTGGAGGCCCTGCAGCGCGATGCGCCCATCCCGCGGCGGATGCGCGAGCAGTGCGTCTCGCTCGTCCGCGACCTGGTGGCCGACCCGGCCTCGGTCGGCGTCATCATCCACGGCGACCTGCACCACCACAACGTGCTGGCCGCGGACCGCGAGCCGTGGCTGGTGATCGACCCCAAGCCGATGAGCGGGGACCCGCACTACGAGCCGGCGCCGATGCTGTGGAACCGGTGGGACGACATCGTCGCCGGCGACGTCCGGACGAACCTGAGACGCCGCTTCCACACGCTCGTCGACGTGGCCGGCCTCGACGAGGACCGTGCGCGCGACTGGGTCGTGGTCCGGATGGTGCACAACATGTCGTGGGCGGTCATCGACGGCGACCCCGACGAGGACTACCTGACCATGTGCGTCGCCATCATCAAGGCGGTCCAGGAGTGAACGACCCCTACCGTCCCCTGCTGCACTTCGCCCCTGCACGCAACTGGGTCAACGACCCCAACGGGCTGATCCACCACGACGGACGGTGGCACCTGTTCTTCCAGCACAACCCGAACGGCGACGGCTGGGGCGACATGAGCTGGGGGCACGCGGTCTCCGACGACCTGGTGACCTGGGACGAGCGCCCGGTGGCGATCCGCCAGTCCGTCGACGCCGATGGTCAGCCGGTCGAGTACGTGTTCTCGGGGTCCGCGGTCCACGACGGCGACGACCTGGTGGCGGTCTACACGTCCGTCCGGTTCCCGACCAGCCCGGACGCGCCCGGACTCCAGACCCAGCACCTCGCCCGCAGCGCCGACGGCGGTGAGACCTGGACCAAGGACGCGGCCAACCCGGTGCTCGACCGCGGCTCCACGGACTTCCGCGACCCGAAGGTGTTCCGCCACGGCGACCGCTGGCTGATGGCAGCGGTCGAGGCCGTGGAGCGCCGCGTCGTCCTCTACGCGAGCGACGACCTCCGCACCTGGACGATGCTGAGCGAGTTCTCCGACGCGTCCGTGCCGGCTTACCCGTGGGAGTGCCCGGACCTCTTCCCGCTCGCCGTGGAGGGGAGCGGCGAGGTGCGGTGGGTGCTGCTCGTCAGCGTGCTGGACGGTGCGCCCGGCGGCGGCAGCGGCATGCGCTGGTGGGTGGGCGACTTCGACGGCACGGACTTCACGGCCGAGGACGGTGGCTGGCTGGACGAGGGTCGCGACTGCTACGCCGGCGTCACCTACAACGACGCCCCCGACGGGAGGCGGGTGATGGTCGGCTGGCTGGGCAACTGGGCCTACGCGCGCCAGACCCCCACCGTCGGTTGGCGAGGCATGATGACGCTGCCACGCGACCTGACCCTGGTGGTCACCGGCGCCGGGCCGCGCCTGCGGCAGACCGTGTCGCCCGAGCTCGCGGAGCACGAGCACCTCGACGTCGTGCTGCGACCGGGCGAGGAGCGCGCGCTGCACGGCGGTGCGCTGCGCCTCTCGTACGACGGCACCGCCGGCGAGCTGGTCGTCGTCCGGGAGCCGGCGGGCTTCAGCGAGGCGTTCGGGTCGACCTCGCGGGCGCCGGTCCCGCTCGTGGACGGCGCCGTCGCGCTCGAGGTGTGGCTGGACCGGTGCTCGGTCGAGGTGTTCGCGGACGAGGGCCGCGTGGTGCTGACCTACCTGGTGTTCCCCGAGCCACACTGAACCGAAGGCATGCCGCGCACGTTCCTGCGGAGTGAGGAGGTGTGATGGCGGAGACGAGCCCGACGAGTGGCCCGACGAGTGGCCCGACGAATGGGCCGGTGGCGTTGATGCAGCAGCTGCACGACGAGCACGCCGGCGCGCTGTGGGGCTACTGCCTGCGCCTGACCGGCCACGACCGCGCCCGCGCCGAGGACCTCCTCCAGGAGACGCTGCTGCGCGCCTGGCGGAGCTCGCGGCTGCTCGACGAGTCGCGCGGATCGGTGCGCTCGTGGCTCTTCACGGTCGCCCGCAACGTCGCCATCGACGAGTGGCGCACCAAACGCACGCGCACCGAGGTCGCCGTCGCCGAGCCGCCCGAGCCGACCGACCCGCGCGACCACACCGACGGCCTGCTCCTGTCGTGGGTGGTCTCCGACGCCCTCGCCCGGCTCAGCGGGGACCACCGCGCCGTGCTCCTGTGCTGCTACTACCGCGGCATGTCGGTCGCCGACGCCGCCCGCCAGCTCGACATCCCGGAAGGCACCGTGAAGTCCCGGACGCACTACGCCTTGCGCGCCCTGCGGCTCGCCCTCGAGGAGATGGGGGTCTCCGCATGAGCGACTGCGCCCTCTCGCACTCCGACGCGGCCTACGTGCTCGGCTCGCTGTCGCCGACGGACCGCCTGGAGTTCGAGCGCCACCTGCCCGGGTGCGAGTCCTGCCGCCGCTCCGTCGCCGACCTGGCCGGACTCCCGGGGCTGCTCGGGCGCGTACCCGTCGAGCAGGTCGAGACACCCGTCCCTGTCGAACCACTGCCCGCGACGGTGCTGCCCGCCCTGGTGGCGGTCGTACGGCGTGAGCAGCGCCGCAAGGCCGTGCTCGTGACGCTCGGAGCCGCCGCCGCGATCGTCGTCGTGGCCCTGGGCGTGGGGGCGCTCCAGGCCGCTCGTGACGACGGACGCGCGCCCGAGGCGGCGCCGACGAGCGCATCGCCGAGCGTGGCGGAGTTCCAGGCCATGACGGTCGTGAAGAACTACGGGATGACGGCCGACGTCTCGCTCACGCCGGGGGCGGAGGGCACCAGCATCCTCGTGAACTGCGACTACGCCGAGAGCGAGGAGGGTGGCGGGCACTCCTACCGCTACGCCCTGATGGTGTTCCCTCGACAGGGCGAGCCGTACGAGGCCATGCACTGGCGGGCAGGACCGGGTGACCACAAGAAGGGCATCCCGGGCTGGGCGAAGACACCACTGCAGGACATCCGGAAGGTCGAGGTCACGAGCGAGAGCGGCTGGCCGATCCTGCGGCTCGACCTCTAACGGCTGAACGCCTCGAGGAACCGGTCGCGGAACGCGTCCATCGGCCACACGGGAGCGTCGGTCTGCGGTCGGAGGCCGTCCTGCCAGCCCCAGCCATCGATGCGCTTCAGTACGGCCGGGTCGTTGGCGATCACGCTGATGGGCACGTCGTGGCCGGGGGTCGTGCCGGAGACGGTCGTGACGGGCCAGTGGTCGCCGAGGACCACGAGCACCAGGTCCCTGTTGTCGGCACTGCCGTCGCTCCGCTCGACGAAAGAAGTGAGCGCGTCGAGCGAGTACTGGAGCGAGCGGACGTACGCCGCCTTGACCAGGTCCGCGTCCCGCCAGACCTCGTCGCGCTGCTGCCCCTCCTCGGGCATGCCCTCGAAGACCGACCCGTCGCCGAGCGTCTCGGGATCGACCATCCGGGGAAGCGGTACCCACGGGTTGTGGCTGGACTCGAGGTCGATCTCGGCCATCACGGGACCCCTCCCCGGCTGGTCGAGCTCGAGCTGCCGGAACGACTCGAGGGCGAACTGGTCGGGCATCCGCCCGTAGCCGAAGCGGGGGCCCTCGTAGTCCATGTTCGTGAGGTCGTGCAGCGCCTCCCACCGGTAGAAGCGCTGGCCTTCCGGCCACGGCTCGGTGTCGGCGGGGATCATGCCGACCGAACGCCAGCCCGCCCTGCCGAACGCGCTGCTCAGCGTCAGCCGGTCACGGTCCAGCAGCAGGTCGTAGGTGCCCTGGTTGTCGATCCACAGCCCCGACTGGAGCGTGGAGTGGGCCAGCCAGCTCATCGCGCCGAACGTCGGGGAGGTGAGGTAGGCGCTGCGGGAGTCGTAGCCGGCAGCCTGCAGTCGACTGCTGTCCGCATCCACGCTGTCGCGCAGCTGGCTCGATGTCGGCAGCCCCTCCAGCGCGACCTTCCCGTAGCTCTCGACGAACACGAGCAGCACGTCCTTGCCGCGCAGGGCTCTGAGCAGCCGGGACGGGGGCACGTCGGCGAAGTCGTCGTCGGCGATCTGCGCCGCGAGAGCGGCCCGTTCGCGCAGCCGGTCGCGGACCTCGGTCACGTGGGTGGAGGCGAGGTCGACGGCAGTCGCTGCGGCCACGGGCTCGCCCGGTGCCACGTGGACCCCGCCCACGGCGCAGCCGACCCAGACGAGCGAGAGCGCGACCACGACCGGGACGGCGACCGGCCGGTGACCGCGAGCGAGCCGGGTCGCGCGCAGGACGGCGTACGGGACCAGCACCAGCACCGCGACCATCAGCGCGACCGCGAGCACGGTGGCGGTCCAGGCGTTGGCGGTGCCCATCGCGTCACGCAGGAACGACACGCCGGCGCCGATGTAGACGGGGTCGCCGAGCGGGTCGAAGCGGCGCGCGAAGGCGACCGAGACGCCGAGGTCGAGCAGCTTCAGCAGCGTCAGCACACCGAGCACCAGCCCCGCGCCTGTCGCCAGCCACGCCGCCGGCCGCGTGGGCAGCAGGAGCACGAGACCGACCAGGACCACGCCCTCGAGCGGGATCCGGGCGAAGGCGGCGGGCGACACGGTGCCGATCTCGTCGGGTGCGACGAGGACCGCCCAGACCACCAGGCAGGCGAGCAGGCCGGTGAGGCGGGTGACCCAGGGCTGCGGTTGGTGCGGCTGCCGGAGGCGCCAGAGCTCCCAGGCCTCGTGGGCGAAGGACTCGACCAGCAGGGCCAGGGCCACGAGGAGGGCAGCGACGGCGACCGGGTCGGGGAGCAGACCCGACGCGGCGACCAGCAGCACGATGCCCTGCAGGGCGGCGACGACCTTGCACCACGGCCGGGGAGGCGCCTGCCCCCGCAACCAGGGCAGGGGCACCTTCGCGGCGAGGAAGACGTAACGAGCCAGGCCGATGGCCAGCACCCACAGGCCGACGTCGCGGGCGACGTACGTGCTGAGCACCATCAGCATCGCGGCGTCGGTCTCCATGTCGAAGCGGGCCCCGAACAGCGAGACCGTGCCGGTCCGCCTTGCCACCCACCCGTCCACCGCGTCCAGTGCCAAGGCCACGGCCGCGGGAGCCACCACCCAGCCCGGGGGGACGTCGGTGCCGAACGACCGGACGACCAGCACGGCGACGCCGACGCCGATCAGGGCGCGGGCCAACGTCACCAGGTCCGCGGGGCCGAGAGGGCCCAGGTGAACGCGGCGCACCACACCTCCGTGTTGTTCAGCAGGACCGATCGCTACGTTCGGTCACACGACCGCGCGATCGGTTCGGTTCAGGAGGTGGCGGGTGACAACGGCGACGTCCTTCTGGGTGACCGAGCCCGGGCACGGGGAGATCCGCCCGGAGACGCTCCCCGAGCCGGGTCCCGACGACGTCCTGGTGCGGACGCTGCGCACGGGGGTCAGCCGGGGCACGGAGACGTTGGTCTTCGGGGGCCACGTGCCCGAGAGCCAGCACGCGACGATGCGGGCGCCGTTCCAGGAGGGCGACTTCCCTGGCCCGGTGAAGTACGGCTACCTCAGCGTCGGCATGGTCGAACGGGGCCCCGGGACGCTGGTCGGGCAGACCGTGTTCTGCCTCTACCCGCACCAGACGGCGTACGTGGTCCCGGCCGCGGCCGTGACGGTGGTGCCCGAGGGGGTACCCGCGGCCCGCGCGGTGCTGGCCGGCACGGTCGAGACCGCCGTCAACGCGCTGTGGGACGCCCGACCGCTGATCGGCGACCGCGTCGCGGTCGTCGGCGCGGGGATGGTCGGGTGCTGTGTCGCGCGCCTGCTCGCCGCGATACCGGGGGTGAGCGTGACGCTGGTCGACGTGGACGAGTCGCGCTCGTCGGTGGCGCTCGCGCTGTCGGTGGGGTTCGCTCTCCCCGCTGACGCCGCGGGTGGTCTGGACCTCGTGGTGCACACCTCGGGGACCTCCGCGGGCCTGCAGACCTCGCTCGACCTCCTGGCGCCGGACGGCGAGGTGCTCGAGCTCAGCTGGTACGGCGACGCGCCGGTGTCCGTCTCGCTGGGAGGGTCGTTCCACTCGCGGCGGCTGGCGGTCCGGGCCAGTCAGGTGGGTGAGGTCGCGGCGGCGCGGCGCGGCCGACGTACGCACGCGGAGCGTCTCGCCCTGGCCCTCGACCTGCTGCGCGACCCCGCCTTCGACGTGCTGCTGACGGGGGAGTCGCGGTTCGAGGACCTGCCCCGGGTGATGGCGGAGCTGGCCTCGGGGGCGACGCGGGCGCTGTGTCGGAGCATCATCTATCCGGGCATCATCTATCCCGACGGTGCGGCAGGGGAGGTGTGAGGTGTTCACGGTGACCGTGCGCGACCACATGATGATCGCCCACAGCTTCCGCGGCGAGGGGTTCGGCCCGGCCCAGCGTCTGCACGGGGCGACGTACGTCGTGGACGCGTCGTTCAGCGGTCCTCGCCTCGACGCCGACGGTGTGCTGGTCGACATCGGACGGGCGGCCGAGCTGTTGAAGGAGGTGCTGTCCCGGCTGACCTACCGCAACCTCGACGACGAGGACGACTTCGCCGGCGTGAACACCTCGACGGAGATGCTGGCTCGCGTGGTCGCCGACCGGCTGGCCGAGCGGGTGCGCGCCGGCGAGATGGGGGAGCCCGCCAAGGAGCTGGAGAAGATCAACGTCACCCTCCACGAGTCCCACGTCGCCTCGGCCGGCTTCGAGAGGGCGCTGTGATGTGAACGTCCACCTTGTCGGGCCCGTCGGCCTCTCGGACCCCGCGCGACCGAGCGGCGGGAACGTCTACGACGTCCGCCTGGCCGGCGCCCTCCGCTCACGCGGCCACGACGTGGTGCTGCACGAGACGACGACCGGCGGTCTCCGGGCCGTGCTGGCGGGACTGCCCGCCGGGGCGGTCGTCGTCGTCGACGGCCTGATCTGCTCCGCGGCCCCGGACGCGCTGGTGTCCGAGCGGGACCGCCTCGCGCTGGTGGCTCTCGTGCACCTGCCCATCGGGCTCGCCGTCGCCGGCTCGACCCCGCGGCGCGCACCGGAGTCCCGCGCCCTGGCCGCGGCGCACGCGGTCGTCTGCACCAGCCGCTGGACCCGCGACTGGCTCGGCACGGCGTACGACCTTCCCGCCGCCCGGCTGCACGTCGTCGTCCCCGGCGCGGACAAGGCCCCGATCGCCGAGGGCTCATCTGCCGGTGACCGACTGCTGTCCGTCGGCGCGATCACGCCGATCAAGGGCCACGACGTCCTCGTCGCCGCGCTCGCTCTCGTGGCCGACCTCCGCTGGACCTGGAGCCTGGTGGGCGCCTCGGTCGACGCCTCGCACGCGACCGGGCTGTGGTCCGCCCTCTGCGCCGCCGGCCTCGACGACCGTGTCACCCTCGCCGGCGCGCTGACCGGCCCGGACCTGGCGGCGGCGTACGCCGGTGCCGACCTCCTCGTCCTGCCTTCGCGCCACGAGACGTACGGCATCGTCGCGAGCGAGGCCCTCGCCCGCGGCATCCCCGTCCTCGCCGCCGACGTGGGGGGAGTACGGGAGGCTCTCGGCGCGCCCTCCCGCGGCGCCGTCCCCGGCCTTCTCGTCCCGTCGTGCGACCCCGTCGCGCTCGCGGCGTCGTTGCGGGACTGGCTGACCACACGGTCGTTGCGCGCTCGGTTGCGGCACGTCGCCGCGGAGCGGCGGGCCTCGCTGGAGGGCTGGGATGTTGCCGCGGCGGAGATGGAGAAGGTGCTGACCGGGCTTCCTGGGCGGCCGGCGCTCCCTTAGGGATGCACGCCGTACTGGGTGAGCGGCGACGGGAAGAACGGCCCGAGCATGCGGCCGAGGGTGATGCTGATCGTGCTGGCACTCGCGGTCAGGTCGACGGTCGCCTCGATCGGTTGCTGCCAGGTCGCATCGAGCCGCCGGCGGACTGCGCCATCGCGCCCGACGCGGAAGACGACGGCCGCGACCGTCGAGTGGTCGACCCCTCGTCGATGCTTGACGTACGCCACGGCGCCGCGGCCGCTGGCGCTGACCGACAGGTCCATCGCCCGGCCGGACTCGGCCGCGTCGGTGAGGGTGGTCCGCCCCGGCTGGACGTGCACGGACGGCCGCTTGCGTTCTCGCGCCCAGGTCGCCAACCACGGGGTGACGGTGCGCCGGCCCTCGACGGCTTGCCAGGCGGCGACCCCGACCCCTGAGCGGGTGACCGCCGCAGAGGAGCTGAGCACCTGCCGGTTCCAGTCGGATGCCCAGGAGCGCGGCTCGTCCGGCCTGCCGGACAGCAGCACGACCCTGGCCGCGAGGCCGTTGAGCCGGCCGGTCGATCGCGACTCGACCAGCGTCGCGAACACGCGCCCTCTGGCGAGGTCGATGCCCGATGGGTCGATGCCGCCGTCGGGGTAGTGCCGGGTGAGCCGCTGTGTCCATCTCCGGGTCGCCGAGTCGTAGGTCTCGATGCTGAGCCGGCCGCCGAACCAGTAGCCCGGCTCGTCCTCGAACCCGGCCCCGCTCAAGACCACCACATCGCCCGCGTCGCTGATCGCGGCCACCGCGCTGCCTCCGGTGGACCCGAGCCCGCGACGGGTGAGGTCGCGCCAGCCGAGGTCGGCGTGGTAGCTGGTCACGTGGTGCGGTCGCCCGTACTGGCTGTTGCTGGTGAACACGACGTACTGACCTTGCGCCGAGTAGTCCAGCGAGCCCAGCTCACCCTCCGGCTGCACCCGCACCACCCAGCCGTCGTCACCGGTCCACACGAGCTCGACGAGCCTGGTCGGCGGGTCCTCGAGCCCGGTCTTGGCCTGGCACTCCACGGCCACCGCGACGTTGCCCAGCGCGGTGGCGGCCTCGACCGGTCGGCAGTACTCGGCGTCCGCGACGGACGTGACCTCGGTGATGGGTCCCAAGTCTCCTCCGGCCGTGCGCCGCTGGTCGTAGATGGTCGCCTCGTCCGGACCACCCACACTGACCAGGACGGTCGTCTGGCTGTCCAGGGCGATGGCGAGGGTGCTGCCGACCGCTTCCTGCAGCGGACTCCACCCGCCGTCAGCCGCGTCGACCGGACTCGGCGAGAGACACATCGAGGCGACAACGGCGGCCACGCAGAGCGCTGACAAGCGGCGGTGCACGATCACAGGACCCCCGAGAGATGAGCGGACGACCAGCGTAGTCACGCCGCCGGAGGCGTCATGTCATCTGCCGAACAGCTGGCTCGCCTCGGTCGCCACGGCCGGGTCCCACCGGGTCATGCCGATCGAGGGTCTCTCCGCCATGTCCATCGCGTTCTGTCATAGTCGACGCATGGAGCGGCTCCGACGGGCACTCGGGGAACTGCCGATCCCGCTGCGCCATACCGTCATTGGTGCCGTTGCGCTTGGTGTTGCCGGTGCCATCGTCGGGTTGGCCATCGGCCTATGGACCTATGTCCCGACCGCCTGGGCCGCGATCTTCGAGGTGGGAATACCAGCGGCCCTTCTGGGAGCGGTGCTCGGCCTTGTGATCGGCTCGCTCGTCTACGTCCACCACCGGGTACGCGACAACCGAGGCGCGAGAACGACGATGCCCGGTAGCCGCCGATAGTGAAAGCGCGGTCATGCCGCGCAGCGCGCGCGGTCGTGCCGAAGGCGGGTCAGTCCTCCACGTAGCGCAAGGCAAGCTCCCGGAGGGTGGCCTCCATGTCGAGGCCGGTTGCCTCTTCGTTGAGCGCCAACAGCAGGCCGCACAAGCTGGTCATGCCCATGATGAGCTCGGTGGCCGCCGCGAGGGCATGGTCGAGTGGCTGCGTATCGAGGTGCTGGCGAAGGCAGTCGATCATCAGGTCGGGCGGTCCATCAGGTTGGGCGGACCAGGCGGTCATCACGGCAATGGCATTGCGCATGCTCTGCGTTCGTGTGGTCTGCATACTGGGCCTTCTCCGACGGACCGAGCGGGGTCTGGTCTTGGGGGGAGTTCCCGCCTCGGACGGGGGCCTATCATGAACCTTCCAGTTCAGGGCAAGGTCAACAGGGACGGAGGCCGTCATGCGCATCGGCGAGTTGGCCGCGGCAGCAGGGACAACCACCAAGACGCTGCGGTTCTACGAGGACAGCGGTCTGCTTCCGCCGACCGATCGCGCCGCCAACGGATACCGCGACTACGGGCCGGAGGCCCTGTCTCGGCTGGACTTCATCCGCCGCGGCCGGGTTGCCGGCCTGACCCTTGCCCAGATTCGCGAGGTGATCGACATCCGCGGCGCCGGCGAGGCACCCTGCCAGCAAGTACACGCGTTGTTCACAGCGCGAGTGCTCGACATCGAGCGACAGATCGCTGACCTCGATGCCCTGCGCGCCGATCTCATCCAACGACGCGATCAAGCGGGGGAGGCCGACCCGTCCGCATGTCCCGCCGAGACGGTGTGCAGATACGTGTGATCATGCCGATGACAGGTCATCGAGCGGGCCGCTAGCCTCAGGGACGTAACCCTCGGGCCCGGCGAGGACAGTGACGTGACCCGATGGCTGAACAGGATCCTGCAGAGATCGTCGGCGAGCTTGCCGAGGGTTACGTGAACTCTCGATGTTTGCACGTGGTCGCGGACCTGGGCGTGTGCGACGTCGTGAGTGATGATCCGCGGAGCCTGTCCACCATCGCTGGCGAGCTGAGTGTGGATCCTCAGGCCTTGGGCAGGGTGGTCAGGCACCTGGCGTCCTTGGGCGTCTTCGCGATGAGCGGCGACGACGTGTGGCACAACGAGGCGTCACGGTTGTTGCGGCACGACCATCCGGGTGGGCTGCTGCCGCTGGTGCGCATGTTGGCGTTGCCGATCATCTGGGACTCCTTCAAGACGCTCGGGGACGCGGTCCGGACGGGGCGACCCGGGACGACCTTCCATGATCCGGATGGCTTCTTCGCCTATCTCGACGCCCATCCCGAGGAATCGGACATCTACGACCTGGGCATGACGGCGATGACGACGCGTCGGATCTCCAAGGTGGTGCCGCACTACGACTTCTCCGAGTTCAGCGTGATCGCCGACATCGGAGGCGGTCGCGGACACCTCCTGCGGGCGGTGCTCGAGCAGACCCCGGGGGCACGAGGTGTCTTGTTCGACCGGGCTCAGGTCGCCGGTCATGTGGACGGCGGCGACCGTATCTCCGTGCAGCTCGGGAGCTTCTTCGCCGATCCACTGCCCGCCGCTGACTGCTATCTCCTGTCCAACATCATCCATGACTGGTCCGACCCAGAAGCCGTGGCGATCCTCACCGCGGTGCGGGCGGCGGCCGCACCGTCCTCGAAGCTGCTCCTGTTCGAGTTCGTCATTCCTGAGGATGCCGGGCAGTTCGAAGCCAGCGACATCGACCTCTACATGCTTGCCCTCGTGACGGGTCGCGAGCGCACGCTGGCCGAGTACACCCAGCTCCTGGCCGCCGGCGGTTGGGACCTCCGGCGAACGGTCCCGACGCCGAGCCAACTCATCCTCGAGGCCATCCCGACTCGTCCCTGACCTCCAGTCGCGGGTCATGGAACAGCGTGCGCTGCGCACGCACTCGCACCGCTGATGGTGCGCGGTCGTGCCGATGAGCGGATGGGACCGCCGATCTAGGCGGCCCACAGGGGCCGCTTGTCTTGCACCATCATCCGAAGGGGGAAGCCCTCCTGGCCGTAGATGACCAGCCACTGCTTCTTGCTGCCGGCTGTGACCGTCACTGTCTCTGGGGAGTCCGAGCCTCTACGGGCAGTGATCTGGACTCGGCCGGTCTGCAACTTGTAGTAGTGCTCGTAGACCGGGTTCACGTAGCAATGGGTGGGCATCCCGCCAAGACCGACATTCAGTGCCAAGTGGCCCTGAATCCCTACACTCACCTCCACATCGGCCGTGGCGACGCTGGTCAACTGAACCACGAGGTTGGCCGCTCGGGGCCTGACCTCTTGAAGTTCGGGTGTCGAGAGCGTTGTCTCTGGTCGCGCGTCCCGGTCAACGCAACTAACGAGCGTTGACGAGATTGTGGCCGTTGCACTGCTCGTCTGCAGGCCGTCTGTGTTCGGCGATGACGACGAATCGTCGCACGCGGTGAGGGCGAGCAGGAGAAGGGGAATAGCTCCCGCCAGCCGCCAGTGCACGGCATCAGCATGCCAAGAGGGGATCTGGCGCAGGTCACAATCGCAACACGCTTCGCACCGGTGTCCGCGCACGCCGCTGACCGGTCATGCCGATGACAGGGCGTCATGGGCGGGCGAGCCCCAGAACCACGCCGCTGATCGAGACAGGGTGTCGCTACGTCCCTCGGTTGATTTACCGAATCCGCGGCGCGAGTGAGCCGTGGCTCAGCTCTACGGAAACCCTGTCTCACAAACATCGGCATCGAACCGTGCCCGCTATCCGTGGATGGTGCCGACCTTTACTGCAGTGATCCGAGCGGCGACGAGGCTCCGATCGTCGCCGCCGGCCCCTAGGCTGCAGGTGACCGAGAGGACGGATGAATCGGGGACGGTGAGCGCCACAACCTCTGTCGTCGTCTCCTCCTCGGCCAGCCACAGGTCGCCTGAGTATCCCTCGCCCGTTCTGTTCGCGTTCCCGAGGTCCACATGGATCCCGTTCAGCAAGATTCGGCAGACCACCGCGCTGGCGTCGTACCCGTGACTGGTCGGGTAGTTGGAGTTGTTGATCGTCGTAGAAAAGACGTAGTTCCCGGCAGGAATGTCGCTTAGGCCACCAATCTCCTGGTGGTCCCCTGCCAGCACACCGTGATTGTGCTGGTAGGCATAGACATCGCTGGCGCCTCCGTCAGCACCCTGGGCGCCTGTCGGTCCGGGAGCACCGGGGGACCCAGGCGCCCCAGGCGCCCCGGTCGCCCCGGTCGGTCCCGTGGGACCTGGCACACCTTGCGGACCGGTGACGCTCCACTGGATAGGGAGATAACCCTTGGGGCAGGTTGGTTCTGCCGGTGTCCGCAACTTCAGTGCTCCGCCTGGGGAGTAGCAGCCGTTGATTGTGGAACCGCCGCTGCCGCTGAAGGGCAAGCCGGTGCCGGCTGCGAACGCAACACCGCCGCCGAGAGTGAGAACGGTCGCAAGGGTGCCAATGGCGAGCTTTTGCGACCTGTTCATTGGAGTTCTCCTTGGGTGGTCGATGTGAGAGGACCCCACGGCACGAACGCTGCCCCGAGGACGCTTAGTGCGCGGATAGGACTGTGCGTCATGGATCCTCCGGGAGTTGTAGCCCGAGTCGTGGATCAGAGTTGGGGCCACCTTTTCCGACGCAGCGCCAAGACTCCATAGGGCAGTCCGAAGATAGGCATTGCGCACGCCAATATGGGCAGCGCCGCCATGGGGAGGGGATGCGTGGGCCGCGTGGCGCTCAACGAGCCCGATGAGGGGTTGGCGCACCCTCCACAGCACGGGTGGAAAGCAGCCTCCCTCGTGCGCACTCATCTGCCGCTGAGTGCGCGCGGACCTGCCGATGAGCGGACGCCGCAGCGGCTGCCGGGCTCGTTATGTGAGTGGCTTGAAGCCTTGCGCGATGAGGACGCGCGCGATGCGTTCGTTGCCTGCTTGTGAGGGGTGGGTGTAATCCTCTGCCAGCAGGTCTCCGGATGGCTTGGTGCCGTCCTTGCCGTTGAACGCGTGGTAGATGTCGGCGCAGCCGAAACCGTGGCGTTCAGCGGATTCGCACAGCATTCGGTTCCACGCGTCATGCATGATTACCGTGCGATGCACCTGGCTGGGCGTCAGGTGCGCTGCTTCCCAGCCATTCCAATCGTTGTACTTGTCGATGGTTCGCAGCAGCGTGGGTTTGCCTTTGCGCCATAACGCGATCGAGTCGAACAACTCGTCGTACTGCGGGCGGTACTCGGCTGCGGAGGAGACTGCGCATTGGGGTGTGACCTTTGACCAATCCTCCATGGTGTTTGTTTCCTCATTGAACGTGGTGCCGCAAGGCTGGTCGCCGTTGAGCGCAAAACTGTTGTGCGCGATGCCGACGATGATCGCGTCCGCGCTGCTGAGCGGGTCTTTGAAGTCTTCCAGCTCGTCCATCAGCATCGGCAGAGTGAGACTGTTGTGCTGCGACAGGTTCGAGGTAGTGACCTCAAGTCCCGTCGCCGTTGCCAACGCATCGGCGTAGCGGTCAACGAACCCAAGGCAGCCGGGACAGTCGAACGGATCGTTGTACGGGATCGAGTCACCGATCACCACCAGGCTCAACCCAGGTTTCGCACTTGCCGTGGGACTCCCCGACGATGTGTCAGTGACGGGGCTAGCTGACAATGCGGACGCTGAAGACTCGCTTGGCCCAGCGGAACCTTCCGAGGCTGAGCTTGAGCAACCTCCCATAGTCACGAGAACAGCGCTGCACACCAGCGCGGCCACCCCTGTGAAGCGCTCTACCATCCCGTCACCTACCCATGCGCTAAGTCCCGAGTAGATCCGTCCTGACAGGCTGCCAGCGGCAACGCCAGTGACGCTAGATCTTTTTTGATCGCCGGACTGGGCGACGCACGTTGCCAGCCACCGGAGGGTCCGCGCACTCTTCTGCCGCTGAGCGCGCTCGGTCAGCTTGGGCGGAGACAGCAACCTGGCCGCCCAGTCCGCGTCAGGGCAGCTTGCGCGTGCCGCGGTCGGTGACGAGGTACGTGGTGCCGTAGGGGCCGTGCCAGGTGTAGGCGCCCTCGGGGGTGCGCCAGTACTGCCAGCGGCCGGATGTCTTGGCGCGGTGATGTCGCCGGCACAGGGTGGCGAGGTTGTCGGGCCTCGTCTGACCCGGTGGTCCGTGCTGGTCGTAGGGGATGGTGTGGTCGAGGTCGCAGGACCTGGCGTCGACGTGGCAGCGGGGGAAGATGCAGTGGCCGTCGCGGAGCATGACGAGGTCACGCATCCACGGTGGTGGGTCGTGGGAGTCCACGGCGTCGCGGCGGGCCATGTTGAGCACCGGCTGGATCACGACCTGGTGGTGGCCGACCCAGTCGCGGATCTTGGTCAGGGTGGCGGCACCGAGCTTCTCGATCTGGCCGACGGCGAGGGTGTCAGGTTCGAGGTCGTGGGCCTCGACGCGGGCGACCACCTTCACCGTCGGCTGGTGTGCAGTCGTGGGGTGGCCGGTGAGGATGCCGATGGCCTTGACCTTCCGCACGCCCAAGGCTGAGGTGTCGCCGTCGAGGAACAGCTGGTGGGCGAGGGCACAGAGCTGGTCGTAGAACCCTTGGAGGACCAAGGTGTCGCCGATGGCTTCGAGACGGGAGGTGCCCAGGAAGTCGGTGGCCTCGGGGTGGGTGAGGATGACGTCCCACCCTGCGTGCGCCTCCTCCTCCCGGTCTTCGTGGGTCTCGGGGTCGTAGGCGGCGATCGCTTGGGCGACCAGCCGGTCCACCACGACCGGGCCGAAGGTGGTGCGGTCGGTGAGCTGGTGGTCGACCCAGACCGCGGCGGCCTTGGGCAACCGGTGGGTCTGCCGGGCGACCCTCCGGGCCTGCCAGGCCGGCACCTCCAAGCGGCGGACTCGTTTCCACAGCATCGGGAGGCGGTGGCGGAGGTCGAGGGCGTCGGCGATCAGCTGTGCCCCAGCGCCAGGGGACATGCCCAGCGCCAACGCCAACGGTTCGGGGGTGAACGCCGCCACCAACGGTGTCCCGTCCCCTCCCAACGACTCGTCCGCGAGGAGGGCCGCCCCGCCGAACGTCTCGACCCCGGTGTCGGCCGTAGCAGGGTGCAGGTCGGCCCAGTGCGCAGCCAGCTCGAGCTTGCGGAACTCGAGTCGGCGGATGGCCCGCTCGTCTGCTTCTGCCATCGCGAGCACGCCGGCGGCGTCAAGGTCCTGGACCTCGAACCGCTCCTGGGGCGCCGCGCTCATAGGACTAGCCAAGCACCCACCACCGACACCCACGGCCGAGAATCCCCCGTATCCACAGGGGATTCTCGAACCGTGACTACCTTGTGACGTGGCCCGGCGGTCGCGGACGACTCTTTGCTTGCGGGGTTTCGTGACGGGCGCTGGCGCGTCCTCCTCAACCAGCGGACACTTGGGTTTGAACCCCTTCCGGCCCCGCCCCGTAGGGCACATCAGGGAGGTGAGGATGAGCCGAAGATGGTGGGCGGTCGCCAAGGCCGTGGGTGGGCTGGTGGTGCTGGCTGTGCTCGCGTCGCGGGTCGGGACCGAACCGTTCGTGGCGGGGCTGGAGGCTGTCGGCCCGGCGTCGGTCGTCGCCGCGCTCGTCCTCACCGCACTGACGACCATGGCCAGCGCCCAGCGCTGGCGCCTGGTCGGCCGGGCGTACGGAGTCCGGATGACCCTGCGTACGGGGGTCGCCGCGTATTACCAGTCCCAGTTCCTCAACTCCGTGCTGCCCGGCGGCGTGCTCGGTGACGTGCACCGCGGCGTCACGAACCGGGCGATGGGGTCCGTGGTGGCCGAGCGGGTGGTGGGCCAGGCGGTGCAGGTCGCGCTGGCAGGGCTCGTCGTCCTGGTCGCGTGGCCGGTCACGGCGTCACCCACCACGCTCCCCCTCACGGCCGCGGCGCTGGGGGGAGTCCTGCTCCTGGCCGCCGTCGTCCTCGTCCTCGTGGCCCGCGGCTGGCTCGAGGTCGAGGTGGTGCCGCCGGTGCTGGCACTCTCCGCCCTCGCGTCCGCCGGCCACGCGGCCGTCTTCGTGGTCGCCGCCCGCGCGGCAGGGGTCGAGGCGGGGACAGGACTGCTCGCGGCCTTGGCTCTGGCGGTCCTCGTGGTCGCCGCGATCCCGTTCAACCTGGCGGGCTGGGGTCCGCGTGAGGGAGCCGCCGCCTGGGCGTTCGCGGCGGCAGGTCTGGGTGCGGCGACTGGGGCGACCGTCGCCGTCACCTATGGCGTCCTCGCCTTCGTCGCGACCCTGCCGGGAGCGGTCCTCCTCGTGACGCAGGCAGGCGCGAGGCAGGCGCAGCGTGAGGCGGTGGTCGTCCATGCCTGACCGCCCGTACATCCTGCTCAGCTGCGGCATGTCGATCGACGGCTACCTCGACAACGCCTCCAGCCAGCGGCTGCTCCTGTCGAACCAGGACGACCTCGAGCGGGTGGACGCCGTCCGCGCGGCCAGCGACGCGATCCTGGTCGGCGCGCAGACCGTGCGCCAGGACAACCCGCGCCTGGTCGTGCGCAGCGAGCGCGACCGACATGAGCGGGTCTCCCGGGGCCTCCCGCCCACGCCGACCAAGGTGACGGTCACCGAAGGGGCCCGTCTGGACCCGCGCGCGCGCTTCTTCTCGACGGGGGAGACCGACAAGCTCGTGTACTGCGCCCGACCGGCCGTCGCGGGCGCCCGCGAGCGACTGGGCGAGGTGGCGACCGTCGTCGACGGCGGTCCACGCGTCCGCATGCGAGAGCTCGTCGAGGACCTCCACGACCGCGGCACCCGGCGGCTCATGGTCGAGGGTGGCGGCAGCATCCACACCCAGTTCCTCACCGCCGGGCTGGCCGACGAGCTGCACCTCGTCGTCGCCCCCTTCTTCGTCGGCGACTCGCGGGCCCCGCGCTTCGTCGAGGACGGTCGGTTCCCCTGGAACCAGGACCGCCGCGCCACCCTGGCCGACGTCCGCCGCCTCGGTGACGTCGTGCTCCTCCGCTACGCACTCTCGGACCGATACGAGGACGGATGATCCCCCCACCAGCCAGCATCCGCACCCAGGTCGCCATCCCGCTCCGCTTCGGCGACGGCTACGCGACCTCCGCACGCGCCTTCACCTTCGAGGGCCTCGTCGACGGCGGCGAGCACCTGGCGCTGCGGCTCGGCGAGCGCCGGCTGCACACGCCCGCCGGCCCGACCCTGGTCCGCGTGCACAGCGAGTGCCTGACCGGCGACGTCCTCGGCAGCGACCGCTGCGACTGCGGGCCCCAGCTGCGCGAGTCGGTCGAGCGGGTGGCCGCCGCCGGCGGCCTCCTCCTGTACCTCCGCCAGGAGGGCCGCGGGATCGGGCTCTACGCCAAGCTCGACGCGTACGCCCTCCAGGACGACGGTCTCGACACGTACGACGCCAACGTCGCCCTCGGGTACGGCGCGGACGAGCGCGACTACACCGTCGCCGCCCAGATGCTGCTGGCCCTCGGAGTCGACCGGGTTGCCCTGCTGACCAACAACCCCGACAAGGGCCATCAGCTCGAGCGGCTCGGCATCGAGGTCTCGGCCTCGGTGCCCACCGGCGTGCACCTCACCGAGACCAACGCGGCGTACCTGGCGACCAAGGTCCGCCGACAGGCGCACACCCTCACGCTGCCGGCGATCTGAGCCGCACCACGAGCGCAGACTCCTACCCGCGCGTAACCAGGTGGGTTAGGTTTCCCTTGCAACGCCCGTCCAACCGTTCAGCGCCGGGGCGGTCCCTGCCGCCGGAAGCGAACTGACCGCAGGAGCCTCATGCCCACCACGATCGACGCCAGCTTCATCGACTCCCTGCCGCCCAACGTGGCCGTGCAGTTCCTCGAGCGGGTGGCCAAGTCCGCCCAGCGCGAGGCGTTCCGCTATCCCGAGGGCGACGCCTGGACGTCCGTCACCTGGAAGCAGGCCGGCGAGGACGTCAGCCGGATCGCCGCCGGGCTGCTGGCCCTGGGCGTGCAGGCCGAGCAGCGCGTCGGGATCGTGTCCGGCACGCGCTACGAGTGGATCCTCGCCGACCTCGGCATCATGTGCGCGGCCGCGGCCACGACGACGGTGTACCCCTCCACGAACGAGGAGGACACGGCCTACATCCTGAGCGACTCCGAGTGCCAGGTCGTCTTCGCCGAGGACGACGCCCAGATCGCCAAGCTGACGGCCCGCAGGGCCGAGCTGCCCGCCGTGCACAAGATCGTCACCTTCGACGGCGCCGCCGACGGCGCCGATCACGGGGACTGGGTGATCAGCATCGAGGAGCTCGAGAAGCTGGGCGACGCCTACCTCGCCGAGCACCCGGGAGTCATCGAGGCGACCGCCAAGGGCATCAGTGGCGACCAGCTGGCCACCCTCATCTACACGTCCGGGACGACGGGCCGTCCCAAGGGCGTCCGGCTGCGGCACAGCTCGTGGGTCTACGAGGGCGAGGCCATCCGCGCCCAGGACATCCTCAGCGAGGACGACCTCGAGTTCCGCTGGCTGCCGATGGCGCACTCGTTCGGCAAGGTGCTGATGTCGACCCAGATGGCATGCGGCTTCTCCGCCGCCATCGACGGGCGCGTCGACAAGATCATCGACAACCTGTCCGTCGTGAAGCCGACCTTCATGGGTGCAGCGCCGCGCATCTTCGAGAAGGCCCACGGCCGGATCATGACGATGCAGGCGGCCGAGGGCGGGCTCAAGGAGAAGATCTTCCACCAGGCCTTCAAGGTCGGACTCGAGGTCGAGCAGCGCAAGCGCGAGGGCAAGTCCGTCCCGCTGCCGCTGTCCCTGCAGCACACGCTCTTCGACAAGCTGGTCTTCTCGAAGATCCGCGACCGGTTCGGCGGCCGGGTGCGCTTCTTCATCTCCGGCGCGGCCGCCCTCAACCGCGACATCGCCGAGTGGTTCAACGCGGCCGGCATCATCATCCTCGAGGGGTACGGCCTCACCGAGTCGTCGGCCGGCTCGTTCGTGAACCTGCCGAAGGACTACCGCTTCGGCACCGTCGGTCCGGTGTTCCCGGCCAGCGAGGTCAAGCTCGGCGAGGGCGACGAGGTGATGATCAAGGGCCCCGGCGTGATGGACGGCTACCACAACCTGCCGGAGGAGACGGCCAAGACGCTGACCGAGGACGGCTGGCTCAAGACGGGCGACAAGGGCGCCCTCGACGCCGACGGCTACCTCCGGATCACCGGCCGCATCAAGGAGCTCTTCAAGACCTCCGGAGGCAAGTACATCGCCCCGCCCGCCATCGAGGCGAAGTTCAAGGCGATCTGCCCGTACGCCAGCCAGTTCATGGTGTTCGGCAACGAGCGCAACTTCGTCGTCGCCCTCGTCACCCTCGACCCCGACGCGCTGCCGGGCTGGGCCGCCGAGAACGACGTCAGCGGCGACTACACCGAGATCGTCCGCTCCGACGCCTGCAAGACGATGGTCCAGGGCTACATCGACGAGCTCAACAAGAACCTCAACCGCTGGGAGACCATCAAGAAGTGGGAGCTGCTCGACCACGACCTCACGGTCGAGTCCGGCGAGCTCACGCCGTCGATGAAGGTCAAGCGCAACGTCGTCGAGGACAACTACCAGGACGTCATCTCCGGCTTCTACAGCTAGCGGCCCGGCGACCTTCCGCGACCAGCGAAAGCAGCCGCACAGGAGACCCACAGCGTTCCGGGTTCCACTAGCGGCATGAGCGACCACCACGGCACCCACGACGAGCTCGAGGACCACGACCTCGGCCTCTCCCACGACCTGCCCAAGATCGTCGAGCGCCAGCGCCTCGCCCGGCGCGGGATGCTGGCGATCTTCGGTGGGGTCGGCGTCGCCGCCCTCGCCGGCTGCGCCGCGACCCCGTCCGCCACGAGCGCCGCCGACGGTCGCCGGCGCCTGCCGGCGGTGGCGGCGGGCGGCAGCGACCGTCGGTCGAGGTCGCCGACGGGGAGATCCCCGAGGAGACGGCCGGCCCGTACCCCGGCGACGGCACCAACGGCCCCAACGTGCTGGCGGAGTCGGGCGTCGTCCGCTCCGACATCACCAGCAGCTTCGGCGACGCCAGCGGCGTGGCCGAAGGCGTCCCGGTCACCGTGAAGCTCAAGGTCTACGACCTGAACGGCGAGGACGCGACGCCGCTCGCCGGTGCCGCGGTCTACCTCTGGCACTGCGACCGCGCGGGCAGCTACTCGATGTACGACGGCGACGCGGTGGACGAGAACTACCTGCGCGGCGTCCAGGAAGCGGCCGACGACGGGTCGTTGGAGTTCACGACCATCTTCCCGGCCTGCTACGCCGGTCGCTGGCCGCACATGCACTTCGAGGTCTACGAGTCGCTCGACGCGGCCACCAGCGGAGCCACCAAGCTGCGTACCTCCCAGCTCGCGCTGCCCCAGGACGTCTGCGAGACGGTCTACGCGACCGAGGGGTACGAGCAGTCGGTCACGAACCTCGCCCAGGTCAGCCTCGACAGCGACGGCATCTTCTCCGACGGGTACTCGCTCCAGATGGCCAAGGTGACCGGCTCCGTCGACGACGGGTACGTCGCGACGCTCAACGTCCCGGTGTAGCGGACAGCGGGCTCGCCACGTCGTGCGGCCGGCCGGGCTGCTTGGATGCTTGCATGCCGTCCGCGCTCCCCTCGGGCGAACCCGCCCCTGCCGATGGCGCCCTCCCCGACGAGGCGCTGGCCGAGCTCGGGCGTCGTCCGTTCGGTTTCTACGTGCACGTGCCGTTCTGCACGGTCCGCTGCGGCTACTGCGACTTCAACACCTACACGGCCGAGGACCTGGGCCGCACGGCCGATGCCCGTGGCGCGTCCCGGGCCACGTACGCCGAGGCGGCCATCGACGAGATCCGCTTCGCCCGGAGGGCCCTCGGAGACATCGACGTCCCCGTGTCGACGGTCTTCTTCGGCGGCGGGACGCCGACGCTGCTGGCGCCGGGCGAGCTGGGCTCGGTGCTGGCCGCGATCGGGGCGGAGTTCGGGCTGGCGCCCGACGTCGAGGTGACGACCGAGGCCAACCCCGACAGCGTGGCCCTGTGGGACCTCGAGGAGCTGCGCCAGGTCGGGTTCGACCGGATCTCCTTCGGCATGCAGTCCGACGTCCCGCACGTGCTGGCCACCCTGGACCGCACCCACGACCCCCTGCGGGTGCCGGCCGTCGTCGGCTGGGCGCGGTCGGCCGGCTTCGACCAGGTCAGCCTGGACCTGATCTACGGCACGCCGGGGGAGTCGTTGGAGGACTGGGAGGCCTCCGTCGACGCGGCCCTGGCCTGCGTGCCCGACCACATCTCGGCGTACTCGCTGATCGTCGAGGAGGGCACCGCCCTGGCCCGCCGGGTCACGCGGGGCGAGCTCGAGATGCCCGACGAGGACGACCTCGCCGACAAGTACCTGCTCGCCGACGAGCGGTTCGTCAAGGCCGGCCTCGGCTGGTACGAGGTGTCGAACTGGGCCCGGGACCGTGCGGCCCGGTGCCGGCACAACATGGGCTACTGGACCGGCGCCGACTGGTGGGGCGTCGGCCCCGGCGCGCACTCCCACGTCGGCGGTGTGCGGTGGTGGAACGTCAAGCACCCCGCGGCGTACGCCGACCGCATCAACGCCGGGGACAGCCCGGCGCACGCCCGGGAGGTGCTCGACGAGGAGACGCGCCGGGTCGAGCGGGTGCTGCTCGAGATGCGGCTGCACGACGGGCTTCCGGTGTCCGTGCTGGACGCCACCGGCAGGGCCGAGGTCGACGACCTCGTCCGTCGTGGCCTGCTGGAGCGGTACGGCGAGCGGCTGGTGCTCACCACGGACGGTCGGCTGCTCGCCGACGCCGTGGTGCGCGACCTGCTCCCCTGAGGGTTCGGCCTCAGCTGACGAAGCGCAGTGTCAGGGGGTAGCGGTAGTCCTCGCCGTTGGCCGCCGCGATCGACCCCTGGATGAGGAACACCAGAGCGGCAACGGCCGCCGCGATGCCGACGGGGATCACGATGATCAGGCCGAGGCCGATGGTGACGATCGAGAACAGGAGCGCCGCGGCACCGTAGATCAGCAGGGAGATCTGGAAGTTCAGCGACTCGACCGCGTGCTTGCGGACGAAGGGCGACTCGTTGCCGATGGTCAGCATGATGAGCAGCGGGGCGATGAAGCCCATGGCGAGCCACGCGGCGACGAGGGTGCCCCAGTGCGAGGCGGAGGCCCAGTTGCGGTCGCGCTCGGCGGTCGCGACGGGTGCGTAGGCGTAGCTGTAGGCAGGCTGCTGGGAAGGCCCCTCGTGGCCCACGGAGGGGTTCTGGTTCGGGGTCTCGGTCATGGCGTTTCCTTCGGTGAGTGGGTGTACCCACGACGTTAGACGCGCGGAGCCGATCCCGGGATCCGTGAGTGCCCTGATGCTCCCCTGAGGCGCTGGTCAGGGCTGGGTGACGAAGTCGATGAGCTCCTCGACCCGGCCGAGCAGGGCGGGTTCGAGGTCGGCGTACGAGGTGACCCGGCCGAGGATGTGCTTCCACGCCCGGGCGACGTCCTCCTGGGTGGCGTGCGGCCACCCGAGTCGGCGGCAGACACCCTTCTTCCACTCCTCGCTGCGAGGGACGTCCGGCCACTCCTCGAGGCCGAGCCGCTCGGGCTTCACCGCGGCCCACACGTCCACGTACGGGTGGCCGACGACCAGCACGTGCCGGCCGACGGGCGAGCGACGCACGTCGTCGGCGATCCGGCTCTCCTTGGACCCGGCGACGAGGTGGTCGACCAGCACGCCGACCCGGCGCTCCGGGCCGGGTGCGAAGTCGCGCAGGTGGGCGGCCAGGTCGTCGACGCCGGCGAGGTACTCGACCACGACGCCCTCGAGTCGCAGGTCGTCGCCCCAGACCCGCTCGACGAGCTCGGCGTCGTGGCGGCCCTCGACGAAGATGCGGCTGGCGCGGGCCACCCGCGCCTTCGCGCCGGGCACGGCCACCGAGCCGGACGCCGTCCGCGTCGCCTTCGCCGGGCTCGTTCGCGCGGCCGGCGCGAGGATCACCGGGCGACCTTCGAGCAGGAACCCGGGGCCGAGCGGGAAGGTACGCCGCTTGCCGCGGCGGTCCTCCAGCGTCAGGGTGTCGAGGTCGCGGTCGACGGCGACGATCTCACCGACGAAGTCGGTCATCACCTCTTCGACCACCGCGCCGAGCTCGGCGGCGGCCGGGACGGCGCGGCCGTTCTTCGGCACCCGCCAGTCACCGGCGAGGACGTCGGATCCGTAGCGATCGGGCACCGGCCCCACGCTAGGTCGGCCCTCCCGCGAGCTGGGGAGGGCGCGCCGCGTCAGTCGTCGCTGTCGGGAGCGCCGTGGTGCGCGTCCTCGCTGGCGTCGGTGTCGGGGGCGACCGGGTTGTCGTCCTCGTCGCGACCGAGTCCGTCGATGTGCGGGTCGCCGAGCTCCTGGCGCTCCGCGTCGGGGTCGTCGGCGGCGTCCGCCAGCGGGTTGGCGTCGCCCGGCTGGAGATCCTCGGGCAGCTTCTCGTCGGGCACGGACACGTCGGTGTAGTCGCTGTCGGGGGTCTCGGTCATGGCACCCGGTCTACGGGGTCGGTGCCTGGGCGAACAACACCCCGAGGGGTGCCGGTCAGACGAGTGGGAGGCGCTTCTGGCTGCTGGGGAGCTGCTCGTACCCGCGCCGGACGGCCTGGGCGAGCCGCTCGCGGGGGTACGGCCACTCGGCCGCGGCCAGGGCGTCGTCGAGGCGGACGCCCCGTGTCGCCAGGTCGCGGATCGTCTCGGCGACGATCCCGATCGTGTTGCGCTGCACCTCCACGAACTCGCGGTCCACGACCGCGCCGTGGCCCGGGACGACCACGGACGCCGACGTGGACAGCCCCAGCACGGTGTCGAGCGTGAGCGGCCAGTCCATGGGGTAGCAGTCCTCACCGAACCCGGGGACCGACTCCTCTGGTCCTCCCTCGGCCTGCTCGACCAGGTCGCCGGCGAGCACGACGTCGGCGTCGGGGATGCGGACGACGAGGTCACCGGCCGTGTGCCCGCGGCCGGGGTGCACCAGCTCGACGTAGCGGTCGCCCAGGTCGAGGGCGATCGCGGAGGAGAAGGTGCGCTGCGGGACGACGACCTCGGTGGCTGCCACGGCGGCGTACCTCGGGTCGTCCTCCTCGGCGGCCGCCGCACGTACCTGCGCCGCGTGCGCCGGCAAGGTCTCGGCCGCGCTCTCGTGGCAGATGAGCTCAGCGCCCTCGCCCTCGAGCACGCCGTTGCCGAACGTGTGGTCCCAGTGCTCGTGGCTGTTGACCGCCCACAGCACGGGCAGGTTGCTCACCCGGCGGAGGTCGGCCACCACGCCGCGGGCCAGGTCGGCCGAGGCGTTGGTGTCGAGGACGAGCAGGCCGGCCCCGCCCGCCACGACGGAGACGTTGACGTCGAGCCAGGGGTACCTCGCCACCCAGATGCGATCGGCGACCTCGTTGAACCCGGACACCCGGGCCACCCTAGTAGGCTTGGCACTCAGGACCGACGAGTGCCAGAGGCAACCACAGCGAGGAGGCTGAGCCGTGCAGGACGACCGCAAGCTCGCCGTGCTGCGGGCGATCGTCGAGGACTACGTCTCCACCCAGGAGCCGGTCGGGTCCAAGGCGCTGGTCGAGCGGCACTCGCTGGGCGTCTCGCCGGCCACGGTCCGCAACGACATGGCCGCGCTGGAGGAGGAGGGGTTCATCACCCAGCCGCACACCAGTGCCGGCCGGATCCCCACCGACAAGGGCTACCGGCTGTTCGTCGACCGGCTGACCACGCTCAAGCCGATGAGCACCCCCGAGAAGCGTGCGATCGCGACCTTCCTGGACGGCGCGGTCGACCTCGACGACGTGGTGCACCGCTCGGTGCGGCTGCTGTCGCAGCTGACCCGCCAGGTCGCCGTGGTGCAGTACCCCACCCTGTCCCGCTCCACCGTCCGCCACGTGGAGCTCGTCGCGCTGGCACCGACCCGCTTGCTGGTGGTGCTGATCCTCTCGACCGGTCGGGTCGAGCAGCGGCTGGTCGAGGTGGACGAGCCGGTGTCCGACGACGACGTGGCCGACGTCCGCAGCACCGTGCACCGGGCGGTGATCGGCGAGACGATCGCCGCCGCGCTGACGGCCCTGCGGGGTCTCGACACCGGCGGCGTGGCCACGGCCTCGGTCGTCGCGACGCTGGTGGACGCCATGTCCGACCACCGGTCCGACGAGCGGGTGGTCGTCGGCGGTGCCGCGAACCTGGCCAGGTACGGCGACTCGTTCGACGTCGACGTGCGGCCCCTGCTCGAGGCGCTCGAGGAGCACGTCGTGCTGCTCAAGCTGCTGGGGGAGGCGCACTCCGGCGGCGTGCTCGTGCGCATCGGCCACGAGGGCCCGTACGAGGAGCTCGCGTCGACCAGCGTGGTGTCGACCGGCTACGGCCCCGGCGACGAGGCCATGGCCAGCCTGGGGATCGTCGGCCCGACCCGCATGGACTACCCCGGCACGATGGTGGCCGTACGCGCCGTCGCCCGCTATGTCTCCCGCATCCTCGACGAGGCGTGAGCCCCCATGACTGACTGCCCGAAGGACTGTTGGTGAGCCAAGACCCCTACACGATGCTCGGCGTGACGCGCGACGCGGACGCCGAGACGATCAAGAAGGCCTACCGCCGGTTGGCGAGGCAGCTGCACCCGGACGTGAACCCCGACCCGGAGACCCAGGAGCGGTTCAAGGAGGTCAGCCTGGCCTACGAGATCCTCTCCGACCCGCAGAAGAAGGCGGCCTACGACCAGGGCGGCGACGTCTTCGGCGGCATGGGCGGCTTCGGCCAGGGCGCCGGGTTCTCGTTCACCGACATCATGGACGCCTTCTTCGGCGGCCAGGCGGGTCCCGGCGGCGCGACGCGCGGACCGCGTCCGCGGATGCGTCGTGGGCAGGACGCGCTGATCCGGCTCGAGATCGACCTGGCCGAGGCGGCGTTCGGCGTCGCGCGTGAGCTCAAGGTCGACACCGCCGTCGTCTGCACGACCTGCCACGGCGAGGGCACGGCCGCGGGCTCGCACCCGGTCCCGTGCGAGACCTGTCGCGGCGCGGGCGAGGTGGCCCACGTGCAGCGGTCGTTCCTGGGTGAGATCCGCACCCTGCGACCGTGCGCGGCCTGCCGCGGCTTCGGCACGATCATCCCCGACCCCTGCCGGGAGTGCTCGGGCGACGGACGCGTCCGCTCGCGCCGCACCCTGACGGTCAAGATCCCGGCGGGCGTCGACACCGGCACCCGTGTCCAGCTCGCCGAGCAGGGCGAGGTCGGTCCCGGCGGCGGGCCGGCCGGCGACCTGTACGTGGAGATCCACGTCGCGGAGCACCCCGTGTTCAACCGGCACGGCAGCGACCTGCACACCACGGTCGCGGTCCCGATGACCGCCGCGGCGCTCGGGACGACGCTGACCCTGCCGACGCTCGAGGCCGACCTGGTCGACGCCGAGACGTCAGACGGGTCGTCGGGCGTCGAGACGTCCTTCGAGCTGGAGGTCAAGCCCGGCACCCAGTCCGGCTCGTCGCAGGTGATGCGCGGCCGCGGCGTGCCCGGCCTCCGCTCGGGGCGCGGCGACCTCGTCGTCACCGTGCTGGTCGAGACGCCGGTCCGGCTCGACCCGCGCCAGGAGGAGCTGCTGCGCGAGCTGGCCGCGATCCGCAACGAGGAGAAGCCGACCGGACAGGTGCGCGAGGAGAGCAAGGGCGTGTTCGGCCGGTTGCGCGACGCGTTCAACGGGCACTGAGCCGACGCCGATGTCCCTGCCGGTCCACTGGGTGCCGTCGCTGACGGACGTCTCCGTGGGCTCGACGGTCGAGGTGTCCGGGGACGAGGCCCACCACGCGGTCGCCGTCCGCCGGCTGCGCGTCGGCGAGAGCGTCGTGCTGACCGACGGGCGCGGCCGATCCGTCACCGGACCCGTGGTGAGCACGGGGAAGCGGGCGTTCTCGGTGACGATCGACTTCCTGGTCGATGCGCCCGCTCCTGAGCCTGTGGTGACCGTCGTGCAGGCGATCCCCAAGGGTGACCGTGGGGAGCTGGCCGTCGAGGTGCTGACGGAGGTGGGCGTCGCGCGGATCGTGCCCTGGGCGGCCTCACGGAGCGTTGCGGTCTGGAAGGGCGAACGGGCCGAGAAGTCCCTGGCCCGCTGGCGTACGACGGCGCGGGAGGCCTCGAAGCAGGCGCGGCGTTCGTGGTTCGCGGAGGTTGCTCCGATGGCGACGACCGTCGACGTCGTCGCCCTGGTCGCCTCTGCCGACCTCGCGGTCGTGCTGCACGAGGGGGCCGCTCCGTCGATGGGGTCCCTGGACGTCCCCTCGGCTGGTTCGGTCGTGGTGGTCGTCGGCCCCGAGGGCGGTCTGAGCGACGACGAGGTCGCCGCGTTCGAGGCCGCCGGCGCGCACGCCGTACGCCTCGGGTCCGAGGTTCTCCGCACCTCGACCGCCGGGGTTGCCGCGGTGGCCGCGCTGCTGTCGCGGACGGCGCGGTGGCGGTGAGCGAGGGGGGCACCCCTCCCGACGACCTGCCGCCCGAGGTCCTGGACGACGTGGCCAGCGTGGTCGGGGCAGAGGTGACCCTTCTCAGTCGCCTAGCTGGAGGCGTCAATGGGGGCGCCGTGCGCGTCCAACTGGCCGGAAAAGCCGGTGCCGTTCTCAAGGCAGTGCCACGGGCACACGCCAACCACCTGGACGAGACGTTGCGAGCCCAGAGAGTGGTCGAGCACATGCGTGGGCGCGGCTACCCCACCCCAGCATGGATCGGAGTGGGGGCCACGGCCACTCATGTATGGCATCTGATGGACCTCGTCGACGCGGCTCCCGCGCCCGAGCTGACCCCGTCCCTCGTCGAGCAGTTGATGGAGATCATCGAGATCCAGGCTGACCAAGCCTCCGAGCCCTACGACCACTGGTCGTATGCCTGGCGGATCGCCACCGGTCGGGAGCTGGCTGTCGCCGGGCTGGACTTCAACGAGACGCCCGAGCAGTCGCTTCTCCGCCAGTCCGTGGCCCGGCTCTCGGGACATTCCGCCGTGGTGTCGGCCTTGGTCGAGCGCCTGCGGCGCGTGTGTGCCGACGTCCCACCACCACGGGAGGCGCCGGACATGGTCCACGCCGACCTCTCGACCCCCGGCAACGTCCTGGTCCGGGACGGAGCGGTGGTGGCGGTCGTGGATATCGGGAACGCGGGAAGCGGCACGCGGGCGATCGATCTGATGACCCTCGTCTGGTACTCGTTCCAGGATCCCTTGCTGGATGGTGCCCGGAGGCGGCTATGGGCGAGAATCCTCGACCTCGTCGGCTGGGAGGGAGCGGCGGTGCTCGCTGCGGCGCAGATCCTCCACATGCTCGAGATCCCCATCCGCGACGGGCGCCACGACGTCGTTCCAGGGGTGGTCAAGCGCGGCCACCGGGCCCTCGGCGAGCTGAACGCGCTTCGTTAGACCCCGAGGGAACCGCTCGCGTCAATCCTCGACCCCAGGTCAGCGGGCCAGCAGCACCGAGACGCGGTCGAGCTCCTCGTCGAGCTGGGACTTCTCCCGGCGCGTCAGCGACCGGAACAGCTCCACGACCACCGGCTTGCCGTCCTCGACCCGCCACAACCCCTCCAGCCAGCCGTCGACGAAGAGGGTCGAGGAGAGGCCGCCGTTGACGCCCATCCAGCGCTTGCGCTTGTCGGGGTGCGTGACGCGGTCGCGGCCCGCGTGCGAGAGCCAGACGTTGTCGTAGAGACCGAGGAGACGCACCGGAGCGGGGGTGTCCTCGGGGACCAGCACCCCCGTCGGCACGTCGAACAGCTTCTTGCCCGACGCGTCGGTGTGCGGGACCAGGTCGTCCATGGCGGCCAGCACGGCGGGCATGCCGGGCACCCCGGACCAGGAGGTCACGTCGGCGGCGGAGGCGGGCCCGTACGCCGTGAGGTACCGCCGCACGATGGCCGCGGGGTCGGGCTCGACCATCGGTCGCCCGACCCAGGCGTCCACGTACTGGTAGACGACGCCGCCCGGCTGTCTCCAACAGCCGCGCGGGGGCAGCTGGGCGAGCGGTTCGGCCACCCGGGCCAGGTGGGCCAGCGCGTTTCCGGGGACGTCGGGGAACGTCGCGGTCAGCACCTCGCCCAGTCGCTTCACGGGGAGGGGACCGTCGGCGAGCGCGGCCCGCACGGCGTCGTGGAACTCGTCCAGGTCGACGTCGACCGCCGCCCGGACCATCTGGCTGACCCTGCGCTCCCGCTCGTGGATGGGGCGGGTGAACCGGCGCAGCACCAGGGCGTCGTCGGCGACCAGCAGGTGCACGGTGCTCCGCATCGTGAGGAGGCGGACCAGCGAGCGGTCCTCCAGGCCGCCAGTGACGTCGTAGGGGTCGAAGTCCTCGAGGCGGGCGGCCAGGCCGAGGTACGGCGGCAGGTTCTCCTGGGCCTGCTGGCCCACGAGGTGCTCGACCATGGCGGGCACGCCCGTCGAGGTACGGGACAGCAGGTGCTGCCGGTCGAGCAGCGTCCGGTTGAGTGCTCGGGAGGAGAGCTCCACGCCCCTACTCGATCACGAACGTCTTCGAGTCGGAGTCCGGGGCGAAACCCTCACCGCCGGAGGGGTCGTCGTTGGTGGCCACGAAGGTGTAGGTCCCCGGAGCGAGGTCGGAGAGGTCGACGCTGACCTTCCACGGCGACAGCTTGCAGCAGGCATCGGTCATCCCGAAGTCCCGGGCGACGACCTGGTCGCCCAACCGGATCTCCCACTGGAACGTCGCCTCGAACGCGCTCGCCACCCCGTTGGCGCCGAGCGTGTCGCCCGAGACGACCATGCCTTCCTCGGGCGTGGTGATGTTCATCAACGAGAGCGTCGTGGTCGGGTCGGCGTTGGTCAGGGGCTCGGATGCGGGCTGGCCGAGCACCCGGTCGGTGCGCTGGCCGTCGAGCAGGAGCTGGACCCCGGCGCGCTCGCCGGCGGCACCCTGGACGCTGTAGACGACCTGCTGCACCGCCAGCTCGGCGTCGTGCTTGGACATGCCCTTCGGCTTGTCGTGCAGCGCACCGCCGGTGAGGTCGACGGTGATGACGTCGCCGTCGTAGGACGCAGTGGCCTCGGTGCCGGCGGGCCACAGGGTCCGGTAGTCGGGGTCGAGCGGCGGCCCGGCCACCGTGGCGTTGGCGGACTGCGCGACCGGGTCGCCGCCGATGCCGGGCTGGAACTCGCGGAACAGCACCGTCCCGCGGCCGCTGTCGCCGGCGTAGTAGACGGGCACGGCCCCCTCGACGGGAGTGCCGGTCGGAGCGCTGCTCGTGGGGGTGTCGGTGGCCGCGTCGGTCGGGGCGGTCGACTCGCTCGGCTGGCCGGAGGACTCCGACGCGCTCGGCGAGGAGCTCGCGGCGGGTGTCGGGTCGTCGTCGTTGAGCTGGGAGACCACGGCGATCGCGATGATCACGGCCGCGGTGCCGGCGACCGCGCCTCCGACGGCGTAGAGCCAGTTGCGTGAGCTGCTCATGGTGGTCTCCTGGTGGGGGTGGGTACGGGAACGGATGGCGGTCAGGCCCTCACCGGGCTCGACGCTGTCGGCGGTCTCGGAGATCAGCTCCGACAGCCGGGCGTCGTACCTCGGGTCGAGGCGGGGGTCGTCACTCATGTCGTGCCTCCAGAAGGTCGCGGAGGGCCTCGCGCAGCGCAGCGGCGCCGCGCGAGGCGTGGCTCTTGACCGCCCCCCGGCTGATGCCGAGCGTCTCGGCGATCTCGGCCTCGGACAGGTCGACGTAGTAGCGCAGCGCGATCACCTCGCGCTGCCGGCGCGGCAGCTCGGCCAGCGCCTCCATCACGCTCTCGCGACGGTGGGACTCCAGGGCGGCCTCGTCGGCACCGCGGACGACGCGGGGCGCGGGCTGCCGCTCCGCGTGGGCGCGGACGACCTTGAGGTGGCGCAACCGGGAGCGCGAGCCGTTGACGACGGCTCGCCGCAGGTAGGCGATCGCCTTGTCCGGATCCCGGAGCGAGCCCCACTTGGCGTGCATGGCGACGAAGGCGTCCTGGACGACCTCCTCGGCCGTGCCGACGTCACGGACCAGCAGGGCGCTGAGCCGGACCAGGGGCCGCCAGTGCGCGGCGTACAGCTGCTCGACGGCGCCGTCGGCGTCGGTCTCGTGCCAGGCGGGAGCGGGGCTCACCAGACCTGCCATCGCATGAACAGTCACGCTAGACCGACGTCCGACCGCCTCCGGGGGTTTACCTCGGCATGTCCGTGTGAGGATGTGTCATGCCCACCACGGGGGTCGCGGACCCCGACTGCCTCTTCTGCAAGATCGTCGCGGGCGACATCCCCGCCGACGTCGTCGCGCAGTCGGAGACGGCCGTGGCGTTCCGCGACCTGAACCCGCAGGCCCCGACGCACGCCCTCGTCGTGCCGCGCTCGCACCACGTCGACGCCGCATCCCTGGCCGACGCCGAGCCCGCGACCGTGGCCGAGCTGGTGCGCGTCGCCCGCGACGTGGCCGGCGCCGATGGTCTGGACGAGTACCGGCTCGTGTTCAACACCGGCGCGGCCGCGGGTCAGACTGTCTTCCACACCCACCTGCACGTGCTCGCCGGAAGGGCGATGACATGGCCTCCTGGCTGACCCGTTCCACGGCCGCGGTCGGGGCCGCCGTGCTGTCGCTCGCGCTCGCCGCGTGCGGGTCCAGCGACAACGCGAGCGACGCCGACCGCGTGCCGGGCGGCACCGCCACCACGGCCACCCCCGAGTCTTCGACGCAGGCCGGCGAGGGGCCGAGCGACGAGGCCACGGACGACGGTCACGCCGAGGGCCACGACGATGACGGTCACGGTCACGAGATCGAAGCGACCAAGCCCAAGCCGCTGCGTCCCGGCGAGAAGCGGATGACGCTGTCGATGCCCGCGGCGTACACCCCGTCGGCGCCGAACGCCACGGGCACCGACGACTACCGGTGCTTCCTGCTCGACCCGCACCTGGCGAAGGATGCCTACCTCACGGGCACCTTCGTGCAGCCCGGCAACGCCGAGGTCGTGCACCACGTCATCCTCTTCGCGGTGCCGCCGGACATGGTGGCCGACGCCGAGGCCCTCGACGCCGGGGTCGAGGGCGAGGGCTGGACGTGCTTCGGGGGCTCGGGTCTGCGCGACGACGACGGCCTCAACAGCGCGCCGTGGCTGGGTGCCTGGGCGCCGGGCGGCAAGGAGTCGATGAGCGCGCCGGGGTTCGGCAAGAAGCTCGTGGCCGGCAGCCGGATCATCATGCAGGTCCACTACAACCTGCTGGCCGGCCCCGGACCCGACCAGTCCGACACCCTGCTCAGGCTGGCACCGGGGACGGCGGACATCACGCCGCTCGAGACCATGCTGCTGCCCGCGCCGGTCGAGATGCCGTGCCGCGAGAAGTACGCGGACGGGCCGCTGTGCGACCGCGAGGCCTCGATCGCCGACCTCATCGCCCGCGTCGGCGGCGCCGGCAACACCAACAACGCGCTCTACCTCCTCTGCGGCGGCAAACCCAAGGCCAGCAACACCACGTCGTGCGACCGGGACATCTGGGAGCCGACCACGATCCGCGGCGTCGCCGGCCACATGCACCTGCTCGGGCGGTCGATCAAGATCGAGGTCAACCCGGGGACGCCCGACGCGAAGACGATCATGAACATCCCCATCTGGGACTTCGACAACCAGGCCAACAAGCCGATCAAGCCCGTGACGGTCGACTACGGCGACGTCGTCCGGGTCACCTGCCGCCACGTCCAGTGGCTGCGCGACAAGCTCCCGTCGTTCGAGGGCATCCCCGACAAGTACGTCGTGTGGGGCGAGGGCACCACCGACGAGATGTGCCTCGGGATCCTGACGGTCACCCGTCCCTGAAGCCATGGACCCGCTCACCCGCCTCGGCACCGTGCTGGTCGTCTGGGCGCACCCGGACGACGAGACCTACCTGGTCGGCGGTCTGTCGGCAGCGCTGACCGACGCGGGGCAGCGGGTGGTGTGCGTGACCGCGTCGCGGGGCGAGGCCGGTGGCACCGACCCGGACCTCGCCGACATCCGGACGGCCGAGCTCGACACGGCGCTCGCGCTGCTGGGTGTGACGGAGCACCACTGGCTCGACTACCCGGACGGCGGCTGCGCATCCGTCGACGTGGAAGCGGCGGCGGCGCGGCTGCGCGCGATCATCGAGGACGTACGGCCTGACACCGTGATCACCTTCGGACCCGACGGCTACACGGGGCACCCGGACCACCAGGCCGTGAGCCGGTGGGTGGACCTCGCCCTGACCGACCCCGGACCGATGGGCGTACGTCTCCTGCACCCCGTCGCCCGTGAGCACCCGGTCGACCCCGGTCTCGACGAGGACTACGGGGTCTTCGAGCTCGGCCGGCCGCGGGTGTGCCGCGACGACGAGCTGGCCGTCCTGCTGCCGCTGGACGGAGCTCTGCTCGACCGCAAGATCGCCGCCCTGCTGGCGCAGGAGTCCCAGACGGCCGGCCTGGTCGCAGCCGTGGGGCTGCCGCGGTTCCGTGCCTGGTTGGCCACCGAGGCCCTCGCGGAACCCACGGGCAAACCGGTGGGGCCCTGAGGAGCGCTCCCGTAGCATGGAGAGCCGTTGCACCCACCTCGTCGCCGACCAGAGAGGCCGCCCACCCGGGCATCCATGACCGACAGCCACCAGCGCGTGGACGACAACCAGCCGGAGCCGGAGAAGGTCCCTGGCACGAAACATGTGGTCGTCGTCCCGAACAGCATCAACATGGTCAGCCTCCTGGGCCCGGGCGACGAGCACCTCGCCGTCATCGAGAAGGCGTTCAGCGCCGACGTCCACGTGCGGGGCAACCAGATCACGCTCACCGGCGAGCCCGGTGAGATCGCCCTCGCGGAGCGTCTCCTCGACGAGCTCGTGACGATCATCCGCACCGGCCAGGGCGTCACCGGCGAGACGGTCGAGCGCGTCCTGTCGATGCTGCGCGCCGAGACGACCGAGCGGCCCGCCGACGTGCTGTCGCTCAACATCCTCAGCAACCGTGGCCGGTCCATCCGGCCCAAGACGCTGAACCAGAAACGCTACGTCGACTCGATCGACAAGCACACCATCACCTTCGGCATCGGCCCGGCGGGTACGGGCAAGACCTACCTCGCGATGGCGAAGGCCGTGCAGGCGCTGCAGGCCAAGAAGGTCAACCGGATCATCCTCACCCGCCCGGCCGTCGAGGCCGGCGAGCGCCTCGGCTTCCTGCCCGGCACGCTGAGCGAGAAGATCGACCCGTACCTGCGCCCGCTCTACGACGCGCTGCACGACATGATCGACCCCGAGTCGATCCCCAAGCTGCTGGCCGCCAACACCATCGAGGTCGCCCCGCTGGCCTACATGCGCGGCCGCACCCTCAACGACTCCTTCATCGTCCTCGACGAGGCGCAGAACACCTCGCCCGAGCAGATGAAGATGTTCCTGACCCGCCTCGGGTTCGGCTCCAAGATCGTGGTCACCGGCGACGTCACGCAGGTCGACCTGCCGGGCGGCACGAAGTCCGGCCTCAAGGTCGTCCAGGGGATCCTCGAGGGGATCGAGGACGTGTCCTTCCAGCGACTGACCGCCCACGACGTCGTACGGCACCGGCTCGTCGGCAAGATCGTGGCGGCGTACGACGAGTTCGACGCCCAGAACGAGGTCGCCGCTCATCGCGACCAGCGCGACCACCGCGACCAGCGCCGGTGAGTGAGGACGAGTCACTGATGAGCATCGAGGTGCTCAACGAGTCCGGCCAGGAGCTCGACGTGCGCGAGCTGGCCCAGCTGAGCCGGTTCGTGATGGACGTGATGCGCGTGCACCCGCAGGCCGAGCTGTGCATCAAGGCCGTCGACGAGGCCACCATCGCCGAGCTCAACCAGCAGTGGATGGAGAAGGAAGGGCCGACCGACGTGCTCGCCTTCCCCATGGACGAGCTGCGGCCGGGCCTGGTCAACGAGGAGCCCGAGGAGGGCGTGCTCGGTGACCTCGTGCTCTGCCCGGAGGTGGCCCAGCGTCAGGGTGAGACCGCCGGCCACGGCCGCGACGCCGAGCTCGAGCTGCTCACCGTGCACGGGATCCTGCACCTGCTGGGGTACGACCACGCCGAGCCCGACGAGCATCGGGTGATGTTCGGGTTGCAGGACGACCTGCTGGCCCAGTGGCGGACCCGCGTGACCCCTTGACCGGCCAGCTGACGCGATGACCTCCACCGACGTCTGGCTGCTGCTGACCGCCGCGGCGTGCGTGGTGCTCGCCGGCGGCTTCTCCGCCGCGGACGCCGCGCTGGCCACGTTCTCCCGGGCCCGAGCGCAGGAGCTGGTGGCCGAGGGCAAGACCGGCGCCCGGCGCCTGGTCACGCTCCTCGACGACGCCCCGCGCCACCTCAACACCGCCCTCCTGATGCGCCTGTTGTGCGAGATCGCGGCGATCGTGATCGTCACCCAGCTCGTGCGGGACGCCTACGACGGTGCGTTCTGGCCGTCGCTGGTCACCTCGATCGGCCTGATGACGCTGGTGTCCTTCGTGGTCATCGGCGTGGCGCCGCGCACCCTCGGTCGTCAGCACGCCCAACGCGTGGCGCTCGCGAGCGCCGGCCCGGTCTCGTGGATCACCCGGGTGCTCGGTCCGATCCCGCGACTGCTGATCGTGCTGGGCAACGCGATCACCCCGGGGCGCGGCTTCCGCCAGGGGCCGTTCTCGACGGAGACCGAGCTGCGCGAGCTGGTCGACCTGGCGGAGGCGTCGGCGGTCATCGAGTCCGGTGAGCGGAAGATGATCCACTCCGTCTTCGAGTTCGGCGACACCATCGTGCGCGAGGTGATGGTGCCCCGCGGCGACGTCGTCTACATCGAGCGCTTCAAGAACCTCCGGCAGACGATGTCGCTGTTCCTGCGCAGCGGCTTCTCACGGGTCCCGGTCGTCGACGACAACCTCGACTCCGTCGTCGGCATCGCCTACCTCAAGGACATCGTGCGCCGCGACTTCGAGGCGCCCGACGTGGAGTTCACCCAGCGCATCGACGAGATGGTGCGGCCGCCGTTGTTCGTGCCCGACTCCAAGCGGGTCGACGCCCTGCTCTCGGAGATGCAGGCCAACCGCCAGCACATCGCGATCGTCGTCGACGAGTACGGCGGCACGGCCGGCCTGGTCACGATCGAGGACCTGCTCGAGGAGATCGTCGGCGAGATCACCGACGAGTACGACGCGGAGCAGGTCGACGTCGAGCGGCTCTCCGAGGGCTCGGCACGGCTCTCCTCGCGCTACCCGATCGACGACCTCGACGAGGTCTTCGGCGTCGACGTCGAGGAGGAGGACGTCGACTCGGTCCTCGGACTGATGGCCAAGCACCTCGGCAAGGTCCCGATCCCCGGTTCGGTCGTCGAGGCCCACGGCCTCCGGTTCGAGGCCGAGGAGGCCACCGGCCGGCGCAACCGCATCGAGACGGTGCTGGTCAGCACCGTGCCAGCACCCGACGACGGAGCCGCCGATGAGTGAGCTGTCCGCCGAGGACGCCAAGCTCGTCACCCTGGCCCGCGCCACCCGCGCCCGCACCGGTGCGCCCGTGGCGGCCGCGGTCCGCGACCTCGACGGCCGCACGTACGCCGCGGCCTCCGTCGACATGCCGTCCCTCCAGGTCTCCGCCCTCGGCGTCTGCGTCGCGATGGCCTTCTCCTCCGGTTCGCGAGGCCTCGAGGCGGTCGTGGTGATGGGCGGCGGCCCCGAGCTCTCGCCCTTCGACGCCGCCCTCCTCCGCGAGTTCGAGGGCGGCGACGTGGTGGTGCACCTCGTGTGACGGCGTCAGATTTCTCCGGCCAGCCGGTGAAATCTGAACATGGCGTGGCTAGGGAGGCACGCCATGTTCAGGGAACGCACGCCGAGTACCGTCGGATCGTGACGCTGCGGGACCCGTGGGGGATGCCGATCTCGTGCGCGGCCGAGGTCGCGCCGACGTACGGCGCGGCGATGCTCGCCTACCAGCACCGGCGGTCCGGGGACGTCGACCTGCTGCGAGAGGTCGTCGAGCAGGACCCCGGGTTCGCGGTGGCGCGCGCGACGGCGGCGCTGTGGGCGGTCTTCATGGGGGCGCCGTTCGACCCGGCGGCCGAGGTCGACGCCGCGCGGGCGGGCCGGGCCGAGCACGAGTGGGAGCGGTCGTACGTGGCCGCGGTGGCCGAGACCGTCGCGCGGGGCCGCTGGCCCGCGAAGGCCCGGTGGCTGGCCCACCATGACGAGCACCCCGGAGACCTGATGGGACTGATGCTCGCGGCGTTCCTGCTCATCATGGGCACCGATCCCGACGGGCCCGACGAGGCTGAGCGCCGGACCAGGCGCAGCCTGGACGTGGTGGGCGACGACGCGATGCTGATCGGGTTCCTCGGGATGGCCGCCCAGGACCGGGGAGACCTCGACAGCGCACACCGCCACGCGACCCGCAGCCTCGAGCTCGACCCGACGTCGTTCGTGGGTGGGCACCCGATGACCCACGTGTACTTCGAGTCCGGCGACCACGTCAGCGGCCTGGCCTGGCTGGACGACTGGCTGCCGGGCACCGACCAGAAGGCGATGTTCGGGGGCCACCTGGTCTGGCACGCGGCGCTGCACCACCTCGCGATCGGCGACGGGGAGGGCGCGCTCGCCCGCTACCCGCTGTGCGGCGGGTCCGCGGTGGGCGGCCGGCTCATCGACGGACCGTCGCTGCTGTGGCGCTGCCAGCTGCTCGGCCACACGCCTCCCGGCACCGATCCCGTGAAGCCCCCCGTGAGCGAGCTGGCCCGTGGCCTGATGGACGGCGTCCCGTTCACGTTCCTCGGCATGCACGCCGCGCTGGCCCTGGCCACGGCCGGCGACGCCGACGGCCTGCGCCGGTTCGCCGACAACGCCCGTGGCTTCGACGCCCCGGGGTCCGCGACCTCGCTGCCCTTGCTGGCCAACGGGCTGGCGGCGTTCGTCGAGGGCGACCACGCCAAGGCCGCCGACACCCTCCTGCGGTTCGAGCCGTACGCCGCCCGGATCGGCGGTTCGCACGCGCAGCGCGAGGTCCTCGAGGACACCGTGATCCACGCTCTCGTCCGGGCCGGCCGCCTCGACGAGGCCGCCGCGAGGCTGCGCGTTCGCCTCGACCGTCGGGACTCCGGTCTGGACTTCGGACTCCTGGCGGAGACTGTCTCCGGCGGACGCGCTATTTTGGAACCGTGACTGCCGGGGGAAGTGCCTGGACCCAGCACGCGCAAGCAGTCGAGCGACTGCGCGCGTCGTATTCCGCCATCCCCGCAGGTCAGCCGGTCCGGCTGGCCAAGAAGACGTCCAACCTCTTCCGTCCTCGCCAGGCGACGGGCGCACCCGGCCTCGACGTCAGCGGGCTCGACGGGGTGATCGCGGTCGACGCCCGAGGGAGGACGGCCGATGTCGGCGGCATGACGACGTACGAGCACCTCGTCGACGCCACGCTCCCGTACGGACTGATGCCCCTCGTCGTCCCGCAGCTGCGCACCATCACCCTCGGCGGCGCCGTCTCCGGCCTCGGCATCGAGTCGACCAGCTTCCGCAGCGGGCTGCCGCACGAGTCGGTCGTCGAGATGGACGTGTTCACCGGCGCCGGCGAGGTGGTCACCACTCGCCCCGGCGACGACCTCTTCGACGCGTTCCCCAACTCCTACGGCTCGCTCGGCTACGCCACGCGGTTGCGCATCGAGCTCGAGCCGGTCCGCTCCCACGTCGCCCTGCGGCACGTCCGGTTCGACGACGCCGGCCTGATGGCGAAGACGATCGCGATGATCACCGAGAGCGGCGAGTACGCCGGCGAGCAGGTCGACGGCATCGACGGCGTCGCCTTCGAGCCGGGGGAGTACTACCTCACGCTCGCCCGGTGGTCCGACCACCCGGGTGGCGGAGTGAAGGCCAGCGACTACACCGGGCAGCAGATCTACTACCGGTCGATCCAGCAGCGCGAGACCGACCTGCTGTCGACCTACGACTACCTCTGGCGCTGGGACACCGACTGGTTCTGGTGCTCCGGCGCGTTCGGGGCCCAGCACCCGCAGCTGCGCAAGGTGTGGCCGCGCAGGTACCGCCGCTCCGACGTCTACTACCGGATGGTCGGCTGGGACCACCGCCTCCACATCGCCGACCGCCTCGACAAGCGGGCCGGCCGGCCGCAGCGCGAGAAGGTGATCCAAGACGTGGAGATCCCGGTCGAGAGGCTGCCGGAGTTCCTCGACTGGTTCGACGCCGAGATCGGCATGCGGCCCGTCTGGCTCTGCCCCTTGCGGCTGCGGTCGTCGCCATCGATTGGCACCTCGAGCCGCGTGGACCGTACTGGGCGTTGGTGGCCCACGTATCCCCTCGACCACAGCACGACGTACGTGAACGTGGGCTTCTGGGGCACGGTGCACGTGGGCCCCGACGCCCCGCACGCGCCTCGCAACCGAGCGATCGAGGCCAAGGTGCACGAGCTCGGCGGCCACAAGTCGCTGTACTCCGAGGCGTTCTACGACCGCGAGACCTTCGACGAGCTGTACGACGGAGCGCACCTCGCGGCCGTCAAGCAGCAGTACGACCCCGACAACAGGCTCACGAGCCTCTACGACAAGGCGGTGCGGAGACAATGACCCCGAAAGCGACCCTTCGGATCGCGGACGCGGTGGGCATGCTGCTGAAGCAGGACCTGCCCGGGCTGTTCACGGCGTACGACGGCAGCTCGATCGGCACCGGCGAGGTGCCCATCACGGTGCACCTGAAGAACCAGCGCGGGCTGGCCTACCTGCTGACCGCGCCCGGCGACCTCGGCCTCGCGCGGGCCTACGTCATGGGCGACCTCGACATCGAGGGCGTGCACCCCGGGGACCCGTACGACGCCCTGGTGCTGCTCTACCGGCACCTCAAGTTCCGCCCGCCCACACCCGCCGAGGCGCTGCAGATCTTGCGCGGGCTGGGCTGGTCGAACCTCAAGCCGCCGCCGGTCCCGCCGCAGGAGACGCTGCCGCGCTGGCGCCGGACCGTCGAGGGCCTCCGCCACTCGATGGGTCGCGACGCCGATGCGATCCACCACCACTACGACGTCTCGAACCGCTTCTACGAGATGGTGCTGGGTCCGTCGATGACCTACACCTGCGCGGTGTTCCCGAGCGAGGACGCGACGCTCGAGGAGGCGCAGGACTACAAGTACGACCTCGTCGCCCGCAAGCTCGACCTCAAGCCCGGCATGCGGCTGCTCGACGTCGGCTGCGGCTGGGGCGGCATGGTGCGCTTCGCGGCGCGCGAGTACGGCGTGAAGGCGCTCGGCGTCACCCTCTCGGTCGCGCAGTCGTCGTGGGCCAAGGAGGCCATCGACCGCGAGGGGCTGGCGAACCTCGCCGAGGTGCGGCACTCCGACTACCGCGACGTGCTCGAGGGCGACTTCGACGCGATCAGCTCGATCGGGCTCACCGAGCACATCGGCGTGCGGCAGTACCCGCACTACTTCGGCTTCCTCAAGGACAAGCTCCGCCCCCAGGGCCGCCTGCTCAACCACTGCATCACCCGCCCGCACAACCAGCGCACGGAGACCGGCGCGTTCATCGACCGGTACGTCTTCCCCGACGGTGAGCTGACCGGCGTCGGCAAGATCGTCACCGAGGCGCAGGACGCCGGCCTCGAGGTCATGCACGCCGAGAACTTCCGGCTCCACTACGCGAAGACGTGCGCGGCCTGGGGCCAGAACCTCGTCGACAACTGGGACGAGTGCGTGGCCGAGGTGGGTGAGGGCACCGCTCGCGTCTGGGGCACCTACATGGCCGGGTCACGGATGGGGTTCGAGCTCAACCAGATCGAGCTCCATCACGTGCTCGCGGTGAAGACCGGCGAGGACGGGGTCGACGGCTTCCCCCTGCGCTCGACCTGGGCCTGAGCCCTCGCGAACCGGCGTCGCCAGAACGCGACGATGACCAGCGCGTAGACGATGCCGGCGAGCTCGTCGAGCACGTAGTGCTCACCGCCGTAGGCGAGCGTGAACATCATCGCGAGCGGGTACAGCAGGAGCAGCGGCCGGCGGTAGGGGGAGCGCACGCGTGGCCACCAGTACGCCGCCGTGAGCGTCGCGAAGCCCACGTGCAGCGAGGGCATCGCGGCCACCGGGTTGACCAGGTGCTGGCCGAGGGCCAGCGCGGAACCAACCATGTTCAGCCCGACCTGGTCGAAACCCTCCGACGTCAGCCGCAGCACCGGTGGGCCCGTGAGGTCGCCCTGCATCGAGGCCAGCCACGGGGGCGCGGTCGGCAGCAGCACGTACGTCGCCAGGCCGGCGACCGCGAGGGTCACGACCATGGCCATCCACTGCCGGTACTCGCGCCGGTCCTTGATCCACAGGACGACCGCGGTCACCGGCGTGACCAGGTAGTGCGAGGAGTAGACCAGGCTCACCAGCACCGCGAACCACGGGATGGCGGTGCCGTCGACCGGTCCGGGGTGCAGGTGGGACTGCAGCCACTGCGTGGGCGTCGTGCCGATCGTCAGCAGGTTCGCCAGCCACTGGTCGAAGACGATCGGCGGCCGCACCTGGAGCGGCAGGCCGAACGCGTTGTGGACGTCGTGGGTCGGGTAGTCGCGGGCCGCCATCTGCTCGGCGCTGTAGGGGGAGGCGAAGCCGCGGCTGTAGTCGTAGACCAGCAGCACCGCCTGGAACGGCAGCCAGTCGAGCAGCATCTGTCCCCAGGCCCGCCAGCCCTTGCCGAGCAGACCGATGGAGAGGAAGCCCGTCGCCAGGGCGGCCAGGCCGATCCGGTCGGTGGGGATGCCGAACCGGGCGACGAAGACCATCAGCCCGACGGTGAACACGGCGTACGTCCAGCGACGCCGACGGCGCCACACCGCCTCGTCCTGCTCCACCCGCCGGAGACTAGCCTGGCCGGGTGACTGCCCGAGCCCGCGAGTACGCCGCCACGGTGGCGCGCCGCGAGCAGGTCTCGCCGCACCTGGTGCGACTCGTGCTGGCCGACCTCGACGGGCCGGACCCGTTCGTGTCCACGGGGATCCCCGACGAGTGGGTCGGCCTGGTCGTCCCCGGGCAGTTCCAGCTGCGCTACTACACCGTGCGCTCGTGGGACGGCTCCGAGCTCGTCGTCGACGTGGTCGTGCACGAGGAAGGGCTGGTCACCGAGTGGGCGTCCCGTGAGTGCACCGGCGAGCGCGTCACGTTGAGCGAGCCGAAGGGCTCGTTCGCGATGCCTGAGTCGGCGTCGTGGCTGATGCTGGTCGGCGACCTGACCGCCATGCCGGCGATGGCGCGGATCCTGCGCGAGACCGACGTACCGACCCGGGTGTGGGCCGAGGTGCCCGACGACCTCACGGGCTACCTGCCCGAGGGTGCCGACGTGACCTGGCTGAGCCCGCCCGGAGAAGGCGAGTCCGACGTGGCCTCGGTCGTCGAGACGGTCGACTGGCCCGAGGGTGACGGGTACTTCTGGATGGCGGGGGAGTCCTCGCAGATGCGGGCGATCCGCAAGCACCTGATGCGGGAGCGGCGCCTGCCGAGCACGGCGTACGACGTGATGGGCTACTGGCGCGGCGGTGCGACGCGACAGCCTCGCGCGGTCGACCCGGGACCCATCTGGAGAGCGGGCCAGGCCGCCGGCCGGTCCGACGAGGAGATCTGGGCGGCGTACGACGCCGCTCGGGAGGGCGCGACCCCATGACCGAGCCCGTCCCCGATGAAGTGACCGACATCTACCGCAGCGGCTTCGTGTCGTTCGTCGGCCGCCCGAACGCCGGGAAGTCCACACTGACCAACGCGATGGTCGGCCAGAAGGTCGTGATCACCAGCGACAAGCCGCAGACGACGCGCACCGTGGTCCGCGGCATCGTCAACCGGCCCGACGCCCAGCTCATCCTGGTCGACACCCCCGGGCTGCACCGACCGCGCACCCTGCTCGGCGAGCGGCTCAACGACCTCGTGAAGACGACGCTGGGCGAGGTGGACGTCGTCGCCGTGTGCTTCCCGGCGAACGAGAAGGTCGGCCCCGGCGACCGCTTCATCGTGCAGGAGATGGCGAAGGTACGTCGGACCATCAAGGTCGCCGTCGCCACCAAGACCGACCTGGCCTCACCCGAGCAGATCGCCCAGCACCTGCTGGACATCGCCACGCTGGGTGCCGACACCAAGACCGAGTGGGCCGAGGTGGTGCCCGTCTCCGCCGTGGCCGGCAGCCAGGTGGACCTGCTGGCCGACCTGCTGGTCGGGTTGCTGCCCGAAGGTCCGCAGCTCTACCCCGACGGGGAGCTGAGCGACGCGCCCGAGGAGATCCTCGTGGCGGAGCTGATCCGGGAGGCCTCGCTCGACGGCGTCCGCGACGAGCTCCCACACTCGATCGCGGTCGTGGTCGAGGAGATGGGGCTGCGCGAGGGCCGGCCCGCCGACAAGCCGTTGCTCGACATCCACGCCAACCTGTACGTCGAGCGCTCCTCGCAGAAGGGCATCGTCATCGGCCACCAGGGGGCCCGCCTCCGTGACGTCGGCACCCGCGCCCGGCACCAGATCGAGGCTCTGCTCGGCACCCCGGTCTACCTCGACCTCCACGTGAAGATCGCCAAGGACTGGCAGCGCGACCCGAGGCAGCTGCGCAAGCTCGGGTTCTGACCGGTTCAGCTCGGTGCCCAGCAGATCCCGTAGTGCTGACCGGCCTGCCACTGCTGCTGGGTCGGCCACTCGTAGCCCCAGCGGTAGTTGAGCGGGTCGTCGGCCACGGCCGAGGCGGCGTCCTGGCAGGTCTGCTGGCCGGCGGAGCGGACCTTCTCGACGCCGGGGTACGCGCGGCCGGCGATGTCGACGGTGCTGAGTGCGCGCCAGGTGTGGTCGGAGGAGCAGACGACCCGGCGGAACCCGGCCGTGCCCGGCTCGGCCGTGCCACACATCGCGTAGCGCTCGGCCGCCAGCGGCCGGGCGAGGACGCCCTGAAGGCGGCCGACGAGCGGGGCCAGCTTCTCGTCGGCGGCGATGGCGACGGCGTCGCAGCGGTACCAGTTGGCGCCGCGGTCGGACTGCTCGAGGCTCGGGGTGAACCAGACCGGCCGCAGCATGGTGAGCCGTCGGGCCTCGACGCTGCCGCCGACGAAGCGGTCGAACGCCTGCGGGCACTCGTCGGCGACCTGGGCCTGCACCCGATCGGAGTCCACGGAGACCAGGTGGCCGTCGACCACGGTGTCGAGGTCACCCACGGCGTAGGTGATGGCGGTGTGGTCGCGGTCGCACGGCACCGACTTTCCGCGGGCCACCGGTGCCACGGCCGCGGGGTAGCCGTAGTCGTAGCAGGCCCGGTCGTCGGGCACCGGCGCGGCCAGGGCTGCCGTCGGCGTGGCGCTGGGGGAGTCCGTGGCCGACGACGGGCTCGCCGGTGCCGAGGTCGGCCCGACGTCGGGATCGTCGCCCGACGAGCAGGCGGTGAGCAGCGCCCCGGCGAGCAGGACGGCGGCCAACCCGGTCGTCGTACGGGTCATTGGCTCGTCTTCGCCCAGCAGACCGACCGGCGGTTGCCGGCGACCCACTCGGGCTCGTGGAACCAGGTGAAGCCGTAGTCGTAGTCGACGGGGTAGCCGAGCCAGGCACCGACGGACTTCGAGCAGTAGTCCCGGGTCGTCACCTCGGAGATGCCGTCGCCGGGATAGGGGTCCTCGGGTTCGCCGAGCTTGATGGTCGAGACCGCGCGCCAGTCGTGGGGCTCCGCGCACGGGAGCTTCACCGACCCGGCCACGGTCGGGCCGGCGGCGCAGACCAGCCACTGGTCGTCGGGTCTCCGCATGAGCCCCTTGACGTCGGCCGGGAGGTCCACCAGCTCCTGGGTCTGGTCGCCGCCGCCGACGATGTCGCAGCGGTACCAGCGGGCGCCGTCGTCCCACGCCTCCTCCGAGGGCCGGAACCACGCCCACGTGAGGACCGTTCGCATGGCCAGGCTCTCGTCGGCACCGAGCAGCTTGGCGAACTTGGTCGTGCACCGCTGGAACGCGAACGCCCCGAGCTCGTCGGCGTCGTACGCCGCGTCCTCCAGCTGCTCGGGCAGCGAGCCGACCGCGTAGGTCATGGCGGTGTGCGCGTCGGTGCAGGCGACGACCTCGGTGGCGTTGCTCGGCTGAGCGATGTCGTCCAGGGTGAGAACCCGGCAGGCCCCCAGCTCGGGCGCCTCGACGGCATCGACCTGGGCGGGGTCGACGCCCGGCGCGAGGTCCTCCCTGCAGCTGGTGAGGGAGACCGTCAATGCGAGCGCGGCCACCACGGCGGACATGCAGCGCAGCAGACGACTCACGGGCCGGATCCTACTGAGCGGCACCTGGCGCTCAGGACTCGATCAACAAGGCCGCCAGCGTCGCGCCCAGCTCGTACGCCGCCCCGAGCTGCTCGTCGGTCGGGTCACCGAGCACCTCCAGCGCGGGCGCAGCCCGGCGCCACGGCAGCGCCCCGACGATCGTCTCGACGGAGCGGACCGCGCCGGTCGTGTCGTAGCGACCGTGCACGAACAGCCCCCACGGCTTCTTGCCCAGCCCGCCGGTGTCGGTCGCCGCCGCCCCGTCGTCAGCCAGTGCACCACCGGCCTCGAGGAAGATCGTGTCGAAGAAGTGCTTCAGCGCGCCGCTCATGTAGCCGAAGTTCGCGGTCGTGCCCAGCAGCACGCCGTCGGCAGCGAGCACGTCGTCGGCGTGGGCGTCGAGCGCGGGAACGACGACCACGTCGACGCCCTCGATCTCGTCGTCGCGGGTGCCGGCGAGGACGGCGTCGGTGAGGCGTTGCACCGTCGGCGTGGGTGAGTGGTGCACCACCAGCAGCCGGGACATCCGTCGAGGCTAACGCCGCCCCTGGCTCATCCGGGCTAACTCGGATGACGGATCGGCCGTTCGTGCCTACCGTCGGAAGTCCAACGACAACGAAGGGGATCCTGATGACTCGTCATCGCACGCACACCCTTCTCGGGACCCTGATCGCCACGGCCGCTCTGGTGGCCCTCGTCGCGCCTCCGGCGTCGGCACGCATCGTCGAGAGAGAGACCTTCCACGACGAGTTCTCCGGGACCAACCTCGACTTCTGCGGGACGGGGATGTCCGTGGCGTTCGCGGGTACGGTCGATGGTCGCTACCAGGTCAACTCCCGCGGTCCCGGGGGCTTTGACTACTTCGTCGAGAAGACCACGGTCGTCAACGTCTTCACTGCGCCCAACGGGATGACGGCCACGGACATCCAGCCGAACACCATCAACAAGGACCTGTCGATCACCGCCAATTCGGATGGCACCGTCACCATCATCGCGCTCCTGACCGGCGGCAACCGCACGCTCGGCCACGACGGTCACCTGATCGCCAGGAACTCCGGCCAGGTCCGCTTCCAGATCGTCTACGACCCCGCCACCGACACCGAGATCTCCAACGAGCTGATCTTCGGCTCGACCGGGACCAACGACGACTTCTGCGCAGCGGTGCTCGCGGACTGGGGCTACGACTTGACGTGAGGCGACTCACCTGAGGGGGCCGGGGCGGGCCGTCCTGCCCCGGTAACCTCGACCGGATGACTTCCCCACGGCTGACGGCGGCGACCGTCGTCCTGGCGGCGCTGGGCCTGGCGGCCTGCTCGGATGGTGGCGGCGGCACCACCGCCGCGACGCCGGCGAGCGGCATCACCTCGGCGGCGACCAGCGCGGCGCCGGAGCCGGCTTCGCCATCCGACGCCTTCCCGTCCGCGGCGACCGACCTGCCGACACGGGCCGCTGACGGGACCGTCTACCCCGGCGAGACCTGGAGGCACGCGCGGCCGCGGGCCCTCGGCTTCAGCTCACGGCGGATGGAGGCGATCGCCCACGATGCCCGGCCGTCGAAGTCGACGTGCCTGCTCGTCGCCCGGAAGGGCAAGGTCGTCGGCGAGTGGAACTGGGGCGGGGTCGAGCCCGAGACACCGCGCGAGGTCTTCTCGGTGACCAAGTCGATCACCAGCACCCTGGTCGGGATGGCGCAGGCCGACGGCGACCTCGACGTCGACGACCGGGCCAAGCGCTACATCGAGGAGTGGCGCGGCACGAAGTCCGGGTCCGTCACGATCCTCGACATCCTCAGCAACGTCAGCGGCCGGTTCTGGGACATCGGCACCGACTACGGCGACCTCCCCCAAGCCGAGGACCGCACCCAGTTCGCGATCGACCTCGACCAGCTCTACCCGCCGGGCACGGTCTGGACCTACAACAACGCCGCCATCCAGACTCTCGACCGGGTCGTCTCCACGGCAACGGGTGAGGAGACCCGCGCGTTCGCCGCCGAGCGGCTGTTCGGGCCCCTCGGCATGACGCACACCCAGATGACGGCGGACCCGGCTGGTAACACCAACGCGTTCTTCGGCACCCAGACGACGTGTGAGGACCTGGCCCGCTTCGGCTACCTGTTCCTCCGCCACGGCCGCTGGGGCGACGACCAGGTCGTGCCCCGGTCGTGGGTGAAGGCGGCCGTCGGCCGGCCGTCGCAGGACCACAACGCGGCGTACGGACTGCTGTGGTGGCTGAACCGCAAGGGTCCGATCATCGGCCCGTTGGACACCGACGCGCCCGGTCAGCCGACGCCGCCGGTCGGCCAGACCATGCCCGGCCTGCCGGCCAACGCCTTCACGGCGCAGGGTCTCGGGGGTCAGGTGGTGCTCGTCGACCCGAGGTCGGAGACCGTCGTGGTGCGGATCGGGCAGTTCCAGGCCAACCCGGAGGACGCGTACACCGGCAACGACGCCGCCCGGTTCATCACCGAGGCGCTGGTCCGCCGCTAGACGGCCACCAGCTCCAGGTACCCGAGGCCCAGCACGCCCCGGTACCCCGCGAAGTACGCGGCCCGCTGCCTCTCGGCGAGGGCGCGTACCTCGTCGGTCTCCGGGTGGTCGGCGGGGTGCTCCGCGAGCCAGCGGGCGTAGCCGGCGGCGTAGCCGGACTCGAAGACGTCCCACTCGTCGAGGGACGCCTCGTGCACGGCCAGAGGAGCGAACCCGGCCGCCACCGCCAGGTCAGCCACGTCGCCCAGCGTCACGAACTCGTCGTCGCGTCCGGCCAACGGAGCCACGGCCGCGCGCGTCGGCGGGCGCGTCCAGATGCCGTCGCCGTAGACGAGGCGCCCTCCGCGCGGCAGGAGGCCGCGCAGGGCGGCGAGGGCCGGGGCGTACGGCAGGGGTTGCAGCTCCTCGACGGGCGCACCCCAGACCTGCGAGGCCCCGATGCAGATGACCCGGTCCCAGCCGCCCTTCAGGTCGCCGGCGTCGCTGACCCGCAGGTCCACGCGGTCGGCCAGGCTCCTGGCGTCGGCGAGGGCCTGTCCGTGCGCGATCGCGTCGGCGTCGAGGTCGACGCCCTCACCGATCGCGTCGGGCGCCGCCTCGAGCACGCGGAGCAGCAGCTCGGCCCAGCCACAGCCGATGTCGAGCACGGTGCCAGGCTCGCCCTCGGCCAGGAAGCCGACGAGGCGTCCGGCTCGGTCCTCCGAGAGCGGAGTCATGAACATCAGATCGGCGTGCGGGGGAGTGAAGGTCGGGCTCACGGTCCACAGTCTGGCAACGCCTCGTCGTGGCCGCACACCACGGCTATGGTGGGGCTGTCATGAGCGCGCGCCGAGGACCCCGACGACTGAGCCTCCTCCTTCGCCGCCGCAGCGAGGTCTGAACCCGTCGGACCCCCTCGTTGCGGAGATCACCACGCGCGCCGACGTCCCGATCGCTCGATCCCTTGACGAGGACGCCATGACACTGCAGAGCTCAGGCTTCACCAACACCCAGCGCAGCAGCGGGATGCCCATCCACCGCTACCGGGCGTTCCCGTCCATCGACATCCCCGACCGCACCTGGCCGACGAAGACGGTCACCCAGGCGCCGCGCTGGCTGTCCACCGACCTGCGGGACGGCAACCAGGCGCTGATCGACCCGATGAGCCCGGCCCGCAAGATGATGATGTTCGACCTCCTGGTCCGGATGGGCTACAAGGAGATCGAGGTCGGCTTCCCGAGCGCCAGCGACACCGACTTCAACTTCGTCCGCCAGCTCATCGAGGGCGACAAGGTCCCCGAGGACGTCACGATCTCGGTGCTGACCCAGGCCCGTGAGGACCTGATCGAACGTACGGTCCAGTCGCTGGTCGGCGTGCACCACGCCAACATCCACCTCTACAACGCGCTCGCCCCGCTCTTCCGTCGGGTGGTCTTCCACGCCAGCAAGGACGAGATCAAGGACATCGCCGTGCGCGGCACCGAGCTCGTCATGAAGCACAGCGAGAACATCCTCGACAAGACGGTCATCGGCTACGAGTACAGCCCGGAGATCTTCACCGGCACCGAGCTGCCGTTCTCGGTCGAGGTGTGCGAGGCCGTCTCCGACGTGTGGCAGCCCGACGACGGCCGCGAGATCATCCTGAACCTGCCGGCGACCGTCGAGATGGCGACGCCCAACGTGTACGCCGACCAGATCGAGTGGTTCTCCCGTCAGCTGACGCGGCGCGAGTTCACCACCATCAGCCTGCACCCGCACAACGACCGCGGCACCGCCGTGGCCGCCACCGAGCTGGCCATGATGGCCGGCGCCGACCGCGTCGAGGGCTGCCTGTTCGGCCACGGCGAGCGCACCGGCAACGTCTGCCTGGTCACGCTGGGGATGAACCTGTTCAGCCAGGGCGTCGACCCGCAGATCAACTTCTCCGACATCGACGAGATCCGCCGCACGGTCGAGTACTGCACCCAGCTGCCGGTGCACCCGCGGCATCCCTACGCAGGCGACCTCGTCTACACGGCGTTCTCCGGCTCGCACCAGGACGCCATCAAGAAGGGCCTCGAGGACCTCGACCGGGTCGCCGCCGAGCAGGGCAAGGACGTCCGCGACGTCGACTGGGAGGCCCCGTACCTGCCGATCGACCCCAAGGACGTCGGACGGTCCTACGAAGCCGTGATCCGCGTCAACAGCCAGTCCGGCAAGGGTGGGGTGGCCTACATCCTCAAGGCCGAGCACAAGCTCGACCTGCCGCGGCGTGCGCAGATCGAGTTCAGCCGGGTGGTCCAGCACCACACCGACGAGGAGGGGGGCGAGATGACGCCCGAGGCGATCTGGACCGCCTTCCGCGCCGAGTACCTCGACCGCGAGACCCCGCTCCGGCTCAACTCGGTGCACACCTCTGCGGCTGCCGGTGAGAAGGACCAGCTCTCCGTGAACGTGTACGTCGACGGGGAGCTCACCACGCTGACCGGCGAGGGCAACGGCCCGATCGCGGCGTTCGTGGCGGCGCTCAACAGCCTGCCGAACGACTACGACGTCCGGGTGCTCGACTACGCCGAGCACGCGCTCTCGGCGGGTGGCGACGCGATCGCGGCGGCGTACGTCGAGTGCCTGATCGGCGACCAGGTCCTGTGGGGCGTCGGCCTCGACGCCAACATCGTCACCGCCTCGCTGAAGGCCGTCATCTCGGCGGTCAACCGGTCGGGGGTGCACCCATCCGCATGAGCTCGATCCGTTGCTCCGAGCCCGGACGCAGCGGCTCGAGGTCGCCCGTACCGACGAAGCCGTAGCCCTCGTAGAACGCGCGGGCTCCGGCGTTCGTGGTGTTCACGTGCAGGGCCACCGGACGGCCGTCGGCGATCGCTGGGCCGAGGAGCCGGTCGAGAAGGGCGCGGGCCACGCCGTGACCGCGGTGGTCGGGGTCGGTCCACATGCCCCACACCTGGAGGACGCCGTCGTCGGCGAAGGCGCCGGCCATGGCGACGGGTCGGCCGTCCACGTCCGCCACCCAGACCGGCCGTACCGTGCGGCGGCGCCACTCCTTCTCGTCGAAGGACTGCTCGCGCTCGAGCGTGGACCCGAAGGCGTCCGGGGAGTCCGCCAGCGCTCGTAACCGGACGTCGCGGAGCACCGGCCAGTCGTCGGGCGTCAGCCGGCGCAGGACGGGCTCAGCCATCGGCTGGCATCTCGAGGATGCAGGCCGTGCCGACGTCGACGAAGCCGACCTGACGGTAGATGCTCGCGGCGTCGTCGGAGCCCGCCGAGAGCAGCACGGTGCCGATGCCGCGGGCGCGGACCGCCCCGACGAGGGCGCGGGTGATGGCCGAGCCGAGCCCACGGCGACGTGCGAACGGCGGGACGCCGATCCCCATCAGCTCCGCGGCGCCGTCGCGGGGCGCGGCGCTGCCGCCGCCGGCGACCCGGCCGTCCTCGTCGTAGGCCGCCACCATCACCAGCAGGCCCTGCTCGATGAGCTCCGGGTAGTTGCGGACGGGACGGGCGATGACCTCATCGCTTCCGTCGAAGCCCGCGTGCACGGCGCCGAGCGCCTGGCCCAGGTCCGGGTCGTCCGGGTCGAGGACCCGGACCCGCGCGTCGGCCTCGCCCGTCGCCGCGTCGGACGGCAGCACGAGGAGGGGGCACTCAGCGAGCTCCACCGCGATCCCGGCCGAGGCGGCCATGCCGACGGCGCGTCGGACGGCCGGCAGCAGCGACGGCGTCGTCTCGTCGACCCACTCGAGGTTGCGGGGACGGCCGAGCTCGACCTGCCGGTCGAACAGCAGCCGGACGTCCGCCTCGACGACGTGCTCGGTCAGCCCGAGCCGCGGCCGCGCGTAGAACTGCCAGTCCGTGGCGGGGTGCGGGACGAACAGGGTGAAGGGGCCGACCTCGACGGCGTCGGCCATCGGTCGGGGCACGGCGTCGTAGTACCGCTCGATGTCGGGCAAAGTCACAGTCGTCACAGTTCCACCTCAGACAGTCGCTCGGCGACTAGATTGCGCCATCGTGTTGGTCTCCGAACGGATCGGGCAGTTCTTCGTCGCCAATCCCGGCAGCAGGGACCGCCTGGAGTACACCGAGTACGGCGGTGGCGACCGATGGGTCGTGCTGCTGCACGGGCAGCTGATGCCGCGCCGGATGCAGCAGCCGCTGGCCCGGGCGCTGGCCGCCGAGGGTCTCCACGTCGTGACCCTGGACCTGCTCGGCCACGGGCGCTCGGACCGCCCGGCCGACCCGCTCGTCTACTCGGTCTCGTCGTTCGCCGACCAGGTCGAGGCGCTCCTCGACCACCTCGGTGCGGAGCGGGCCGTCATCGGTGGGATGTCGCTCGGCGCGAACGTCTCGCTGGAGTTCGCGGCGACCTTCCCGCAGCGGACACAGGGGCTGGTCCTCGAGATGCCGGTGCTGGACAACGGCCTGCACGCCGGGATCCTGGCGTTCGTGCCGCTGATGTTCGCCGCCAGGTACCTGCCCTGGACGGTCTCCTCGGTCCGCGCGCTCACCCGGCCCATCCCGCGAGGGCTGGTGCCGTTCTGGGCCGGGATCGGGCTCGACACCCTCGACCAGCGGCCGGCCTCGGTGGCAGCCGTCATCCACGGCATCATCTTCGGCCGGGTCGCGCCGCAGTCGAAGCAGCGGCGGGCGATCACCGCTCCGGCCCTGGTCGTCGGGCACCCGACCGACCCGATGCACCCGTTCGCCGACGCCGCGATGCTGGCCGAGGAGATGCCGAACGCCCAGTTCGTCGAGGCCCACAGCGTCCTGGAGTGGCGAGCCCGCCCGGACCGGCTGACCGCGGTCGCGGCCGACTTCGCGCTCGCCTGCTGGGACGAGGCCGCCGCGGGCGGCCGTCGTACGCCGCGCGCCCGCGCCTGAGCGATGGTGAGTCCGGCGCGGCCATCGCGTCTTGCAGCGAGGGAGCGAGGGAGCCTGCCCACGGTCCGCGACCGTGGAGGCGGCCTGCGACCGAGCGTAGGAGCGAAAGACGCGATGTTGTCGCCGCGCCGGACACGCCCGAAGCGAAGCGGAGGGCAAAATAGGCACCGTGCCTCTCTACCGCGACGAGGCGGTCGTGCTGCGCACCCACAAGCTGGGAGAAGCAGACCGCATCATCACCCTGCTGACCCGCCACCACGGGCGGGTCAGGGCGGTGGCGAAGGGCGTGCGCAAGACGACGTCGCGGTGGGGATCGAGGCTCGAGCCGTTCACCCACGTCGACCTCCAGCTGGCCGTCGGCCGGTCGCTGGACATCGTCACCCAGGCCGAGACGATCGAGCCGTTCGGCTCCGGTCTCGGCGGTGACTACGCGCGGTACACCGCGGGCACGGTGATGCTCGAGACCGCCGACCGGCTGGTCACCGAGGAGGGGCAGCCGGCGGTCCAGCAGTTCCTGCTGCTCGTGGGCGGGCTGCGCGCGATGACCGGCGGCGAGAAGGGCGCCAACCAGGTCCTCGACTCCTACCTGCTGCGTTCGCTTGCCGTGGCCGGGTACGCGCCGTCGTTCAGCCACTGCGCCCGCTGCGGCGACGAGGGTCCGCACCGGTCGTTCAGCCCGTCGGCCGGCGGCGCGCTGTGCTCCGACTGCCGGGTGCCCGGCTCGGCCTCACCGTCGAGCGGCACCCTCGACGTGCTGGGCGCGCTGCTCACCGGCGAGTGGGAGACCGTCGCGGCCGCCGACCCGCGGTCGCTGCGCGAGGCGTCCGGGCTGGTGTCGGCCTACCTGCACTGGCACCTCGAGCGAGGGCTGCGGTCGCTGGAGTACGTCGAGCGCTAGCCGCCCCTAGGTGCATTGCACGAGGTCGGCGGCGGCGACGTACCAGTAGTCGCCGAACGACGGCGTCGGCAGGCGCACCAGCCAGGCGCCCGCCTGGGCCGCGACCATCGTGGTCCCGGTCAGGCGGTAGGTCGAGTCGAAGAACTGAACGGTCAGCACCGGCGTGTACCCGACGCCGTCGCGCGGCAGGAAGACGCCGACGGCAGGCAGCGTCGCGGCGCGGTCGTCGTACGCCGGGTAGTACGGCGAGACCTCGCCGACGCGCGCCCGCCCTTCGTCGTCGATGGCTCCCGCGACCACGCGGACGTACGCCCAGTCGTTGTGCATGCCCGGCGTCTCGTCGGGGGCCCAGGCCAGGGCCCCGGCGAAGATGGCCCGGCGGCCGCGGGCGTTGTGGTAGCACTCCGCGGACGCCTGGCTCACGTCCATCGCGCTCGTGGGAGCGGTCTCCGTGTCACCGGCGAAGGTCAGCAGGGAGACGGGCCCGGGGACACCGGTCGCGATCATGTCGACCTGGGCCTCGGCGGGCGCCGCGCCGGTCACGGCCAGCGCGAGCCCGAGCGCGGCCGCAGTGGCAGCACGAAACGGACCCGACATGGCTCTCTCTCCAACGTTGGGGAAGGGTTCCGCCGAGTCGGAGCCTCCGCCGAGGATAGGGAGGGCCGGACGCGACACGCCAGTGCAAGTTTCAACGAGTGCGGCGGCCCTACGCTGGCGGCGTGAAGCCGCGTCAGCCGACTCCGCACCCGTCGGGTGCCCGCCCGCCGGCGATCCCGAAGGACCTGGTGCCCCGGCACGTGGCGATCGTGATGGACGGCAACGGTCGCTGGGCCAAGCAGCGCGGGCTGCCGCGCACACGCGGGCACGAGATGGGCGAGCACTCGCTGTTCGACGTGGTCGAGGGCGCGATCGAGATCGGGGTGAAGGCGATCTCGGCCTACGCGTTCTCCACCGAGAACTGGACCCGCTCGCCCGACGAGGTGAAGTTCCTGATGGGCTTCAACCGCGACGTGATCCGCCGCCGCCGCGACGAGATGAACGAGCTCGGCGTCCGGGTCCGGTGGGCAGGCCGGACCCCGCGGCTGTGGAGGTCGGTGATCCGCGAGCTGGAGGTGGCCGAGGAGCTGACGCGGACGAACAAGGTGCTGACGCTGACGATGTGCGTCAACTACGGCGGTCGCGCCGAGGTCGCCGACACCGCCCGCTCGATCGCCCGCGAGGTCGCCGCCGGCCGCCTCGACCCCGAGAAGGTCGACGAGAAGACCTTCGCCCGCCACCTCTACGTCCCCGAGGTCGGCGACGCCGACATGATCTGGCGGACGTCCGGAGAACAGCGGCTCTCGAACTTCATGCTCTGGCAGGCGGCGTACGCCGAGCTGATCTTCACCGACGTCCTCTGGCCCGACTGCGACCGGATCCAGCTGTGGAAGGCCATCGAGCTCTACGCCCAGCGCGACCGCAGGTACGGGAAGGCGTGACATCGCGATAGTCCAGTCCGTTTCCGTGGTCGTACGAGCCGTTTGAGCACGGAAACGGACTGGACTATCCACGCGGCGGCGCTCAGGAGCAGGCGGCGCAGGTACCGAAGATCTCGAGGGTGTGGCTGACGGCGGTGAAGCCGTGCTCGGCGGCCATGGACGTGGTCCAGCGCTCGACGGCCGGACCCTCGACCTCGACGGTCGCGCCGCAGGAGCGGCAGACCAGGTGGTGGTGGTGGGTCTCCGAGCAGCGCCGGTAGATCGCCTCGCCGTCCTCGCGGCGGAGCACGTCGACGTCGCCCTGGTCGGCGTACAGCTGGAGGGTCCGGTACACGGTGGCGAGGCCCACCGACGACCCGGACGACGAGAGGATCTCGTGCACCTCCTGGGCCGAGCGGAAGTCCTCGACCGACGCCAGCGCCTCGAGCACGGCCAGCCGCTGCTTGGTGGGCCGCGGCCCGGAACCGTCAGTGCTCGTCATAGTGCTCTCCGTGGGGCGCGTGGCGGTGCCCGTCGTGCACGTAGTCGACGTGGTCGCCGTGCTCGACGGCCAGGTGGCCGCAGTCCTCGCCGTGCACGTGCCCGTGCTCCGGCTCGACGCTGTGGCCCTCGGGAACGACCGGCGCGAACGGGGCGCGCAGCCGCTGCCGCGACCGCAGCCACACCCCGAGCGGCCACGCCGCGGCGAACCCGGCCAGCGACAGCAGCACGATGGTCGGGCCGGGGGCCACGTTGGCGGAGAACGACGCGTACGCCGCGAGCAGCAGGCCGCCGACCGACGCAGCGATGCCGAGCAGCATGGCCGCGACCAGCGTGGTCCGGAAGGACCGGGTGAGCTGCTGGGAGGTCGCGACCGGCACGACCATGAGGGCCGAGACGAGCAGCAGGCCGACGGTACGCATCGCCACGGTGACCGAGACCGCGGCCAGCACGGCGATCGCCAGGTTGTAGGCGGTCACCCGGAGGCCGGCCACCTGCGCGAACTCCGGGTCGTGGGACACCGCGAACAGCTGCGGCGACAGCCCGACGCACACCGCGATCACCACGGCCGCGAGCGCGATCGTGACCCACACGTCGCTGGGGGAGATGGTGGTGATCGAGCCGAAGAGGTAGGTCTGCAGCAGCGAGGTGCTCTGGTTGCCGAGGCCGGTGAGCAGGACGCCGCCGGCCAGGCCGCCGTAGAACATCAGGGCCAGCGCCACGTCGCCGTTGGTGTGCCCGCGGCTGCGGATCAGCTCGATGGCGATCGCGCCGAGCGTCGCGACCACCACCGCGGTCCAGGTCGGGGAGGTGCCGGTGATCAGCCCGAGGGCGACGCCGGTGACCGCGACGTGGCCGATGCCGTCGCCCATCAGCGACAGCCGGCGCTGCACGAGGTACGTCCCCACGGCCGGGGCCGCGAGGCCGGTGAACACCGCGGCCAGCAGCGCCCGCTGCATGAAGTCGAGGGAGAGCAGCTCCCAGAAGCCGATGGTGCTCATCGGCGGTCCACGGGCAGGTCGAGGTGCGGGGCGTGGTCGTGCCGGGCCGCCGGCGTCCCGTCGGTGTGGTGGTGGTGGGTGTGCGGGTCGCCGTACGACGGGTGCGTGCACCTCGTGGTCGGCGAGCGGCGGTCCGTCGTAGGTGATCCGGCCGTCGCGCATCACGACCGCCCGGTCGACGAGTGGCGCGAGGGGGCCGAGCTCGTGGGCCACGAGCACGACGGTGGCGCCGGCGGCCTTGAGGCGCCCCAGCGCGTCGGCCAGCGCCTGCTGGCTCGGCAGGTCGACCCCGGCCGTCGGCTCGTCGAGCACGAACAGGTCCGGCTCGCCGGCGAGCGCTCGGGCGATCAGCACCCGCTGCTGCTGCCCGCCGGACAGGGAGGTGACCCTCTCGTGGCGTCGGTCCGGCAGGCCGACCACCTCGAGGGCGTGGTCGATCGCCGCACGGTCGGCGCGCGACAGCGGGCGCAGCAGGCGACGCCGCGTGAGGCGGCCGGACGCGACCACCTCCCACACCGACGTCGGGACACCCGAGGACGCACCCGGGCGCTGCGGGACGAAGCCGATCCGCGACCACGCGTCGTACTCGGCGAAGGGCGTCCCGAACAGGCGCAGCTCGCCGGACGCGAGGGGCAGCAGGCCGGTGAGGGCGCGGACCAGGGTGGTCTTGCCCGAGCCGTTGGCGCCCATCAGGGCCACGAACTCGCCGGTCTCGACCGTCAGGTCGATGCCGCGCAGCACCGGTCGGCCGCCGATCGCGACCGAGCCGGCGGTCAGCTGGACGGGGTGCATCCGTTGGCCTCCTCGAGGGCGGTGAGGTTGGCTCGCATGAGCGAGAGGTAGTCGTCCCCCCGACGTGCAGCGTCGTCGCTCGCGAGCCCCTCGATCGGGTCGAGGACGGCCGTGCGCAGGCCGAGGTCGCGGGCGAGCGCCTCGGTGAGCTTCGGGCTGGCCAGCCGCTCGGAGAACACCGTGGTGATGCCCTCCTCGCGGATCAGCTGCTGGAGCCGGGCGAGACCCGCGGGCGTCGGCTCGGCGTCGGGGGTCAGGCCGGCGACGGGGGCGACCTCGATCCCGTACCTCCCCCAGTACCCGAACGCGTCGTGGCTCGACACGACCACGTGTCGCTCGCAGTCGGCCAGGCCTGAGACGAACTCGGCGTCGAGGTCCTCCAGGTCGGCGCGCAGGGCGGTGGCGTTCGCGGTGTACGACGCGGCGTTCGGAGGGTCGAGCTCGGCCAGGTCCGCGGCCACCGCGTCGCCGGCGTCGGCGAGCAGCAGGGGGTCGAGCCAGAAGTGCGGATCGGCCTTGCCGTCCTCCTCGCGCAGGCCGACCACGTCGGTCACGTCCAGCACGCGACCCTCGGCGTTCTGCGCGACCGCCTCGTCGATGGCCGGCTGGAGGCCGTCCTCCACGACGACCAGGTCGGCGCGGGCCAGGGCGACGGTACGAGCGAACGTCGGCTCGATGTCGTGCGGCTCCACACCCGGGTCGGTCAGGCCGGTGACGTCGACGTGCTCGCCGCCGACCCGCTCCGAGACCCAGACCAAGGGGTAGAAGCCAGCGGTGACCTGCAGCCGTCCGTCGTCGGCCGCCGACGCCGCGCACCCCGTGAGGGGCACGGCGAGGAGCAGGGCGGCCAGCCAGCGCATGAGAACCATTCTCATCAAAGTTGAGAATCGTTGTCAAACGGGCCGATCGCGTGACAGCCAGGGCCATTGGGGTTATCTTGGGGTTATGTCGCCGAAGATCAACGTGTACCTCCCCGACGAGCTGGCCAGCGAGGTCAAGGCCGCCGGGATCCCCGTCTCCGCCGTCTGTCAGCAGGCCCTGGCCGACGCCGTGGCCACCAGCCAGGGCGTCGACGGCTCGGCGCCGGCCGGTGAGGACAGCTTCACCCGCCGCGCGGCCGGCGTGGTGGCGAAGGCGCGCGAGGCCGCCTCGGGCGACCCGACCACCGTCGACCTGGTCGGCGCCCTGGTCGACTCCGGGGGCCTGGCGCTGAGCGTCCTCGAGGCCGCCGACATCGCGCCCGAGGACTTCCACGACGAGCTGCGCGCGCGCCAGGCCCGCGACGGGGGAGCGGGGCCGCTCGACGAGGCTCTCGAGCTGGCCGTGGAGCAGGCCCGCGGGCTCGGCCACTCCTACGTCGGGACCGAGCACCTGCTGCTCGCCCTGACGGCCGGCCCGACGCGTGAGCTGGCGCGGCGCACCCTGGCGGACATGGGCCTCAAGCACGAGCAGGCCCTGCGAGGAGTGGCGACCGCCCTGTCGGCCTACCGGTATGCGCGCGAGTCGATCACCTTCGCCGGGATCTCCGCGCCGATCCGCTCGGCGCTCGAGGACATCCGTTCGCGCCTCGCGCGGGTGGAGGCAGGCCTCAGTCCTCGAGGCTGAGCAGCAGCTTGCTCAGCAGGTCGCCGAGCTGGCGACGTTCGTCGGCGTCGAGGGCGCCGAGCAGCCGGTCCTCGTTGGCCAGGTGCTGCGGGTGCAGGTGCTCCTGGACCTGCTTGCCCTTCCGCGTGAGCGCGACGACCCGGCCGCGACCGTCCGTGGAGCTGACGGTGCGCTCGACGAGCCCCTGCTGCACCAGCCGGTCGACCCGCTTGGTCACCGCCCCCGACGTCACCATCGTGGTGCCGGCCAGCTCGGTGGGCGTGAGCTTGTACGGCGCCCCAGCGCGGCGCAGGGACGCGAGCACGTCGAAGTCGCCGTTGCCCAGCTCGGCCTCGGCGAACACCGGCCGCAGGCCCTGGTCGAGCAGCTCGGCCACCCGGTGGATCCGGCCGACCACGAGCATCGGCCCGACGTCGAGCTCCGGGCGCTCCTGTGCCCACTGCTCGGCGATGCGGTCCACGGCGTCGGGCTGGTCGGCGGTCATGGCTTGATCATATCTTCCATGGAAGGTATATTACTTTCCATGGAAGATATTTCGCTACGAACCCTGATGGTCACCGCGGTTGCGCCGATCGCCTGGGGGACGACCTACATCGTGACGGAGAACTTCCTCCCGCCCGACCGGCCGCTGTTCGCGGCCGCGGCCCGCGCCCTGCCCGCTGGGCTGGTGCTGCTCGCATGGCGGCGGCAGCTGCCTCACGGCGACTGGTGGTGGAAGGCAGCACTGCTGGGGCTGTGCAACATCGGGCTGTTCTTCCCGTTGATCTTCCTGGCGGCCTACGAGCTCCCCGGCGGCCTGGCCGCCACCGTGCAGGCGATGTCGCCGCTCGCGGTGATGGCCATCGCGTTGCCCGCGCTGGGCGAGCGTCCGGGCGTACGCCGCGTGGTCGCCGCCCTGGTCGGCCTCCTCGGCGTCGGGCTGCTCGTGCTGCGGGCGGGTGGTGAGCTCTCGACGCTCGGCCTGGTCGCGGCCGTCGGCTCGGTCGTCGTCTCCGCCCTGGGGTTCGTGCTGGTCAAGCGGTGGCCCTCGCCGACCGACATGCTGACCACCATCTCCTGGCAGCTCGTCGCGGGCGGTCTCGTGCTGGTGCCGGTCGCGCTGCTCGTCGAGGGCGCACCACCCGCCCTGTCCGCCACCAACCTCGGCGGTCTGCTCTGGCTGACCACCATGGGCACCGCGGTCGCGTACTACTGCTGGTTCCGCGGCCTGGTCCGGATGCCCGCCGGCGCGGTCGCGATCGTCGGGCTCGTCAACCCGGTGGTCGGCACCCTCCTCGGCGTGCTGTTCGCCGGCGAGCTGTTCGGCCGGGCCCAGGCGCTGGGCATGGTGCTCGTGCTCGGCGGCGTCGTCGCGGGTCAACGGCTGGCGGTCCGGCCACAGCGTCAGACGGTCCGAGGGCTCGAGACCACCGTTCGTATGACGTTGCGCGAACGGGAGGAGTGCCGAGCCGCCTAGGCTCAGGCCCGTGGACCCCGACGACGACCGCGGCCGGTGGCCGTCGTGGGTGTACGGCGCCGGCGCGACGCCCGACCCGCGGTTCTCCATGGCCAACGAACGCACCTTCCTGGCCTGGGTCCGCACCTCGCTGGCCCTGCTGGCGGGCGGCGTCGCCCTCGACGCCGTGGACCTCGACGGCCCGCGCGGCCTGCAGACGGCGATCGCGCTGGTCCTGGTGGTGCTCGGACTGCTCGGCGCGACCGCCGCGTGGGTGCGCTGGGCCGCCACCGAGCGTGCCATGCGGGTGCGCCGACCCTTGCCGTCCACCGCCGTGCTGGCGTGGTTCGCCCTCGTGCTGATGGTGGTGGCCGCCGCACTCGTGGTGCTCGTGCTGTGAGCACGTCGCCCAGCGGGACTGACTCCCACGACCAGCTCGAACGGACGCTGTTGTCGTGGCGGCGGACGGCGCTGTCGCTCGTCGCGGCCGGCCTGCTGGTCGCCCACGTGGCCGGGCGTGGGCTCGGTCCGGTCGGGTTGGCCGTCACCCTGATGGGGACGGCCGGGTCCGTCGCCTTCGTGTGGCTCGGACACGAACGACGGATCGCGGCCACCGGTCTGGTCCTGGTGCTGGGAGTCCTCCTGCTCGGCGTCGTGGCCATCGTCGGGGTGGCCGCGGGCTGAGCCCGGAACGCGGGACTACTGGTGGACCGTCACCGCCCGCGCGCGCTCGGCGAGCGTGCCGGGATCGGCGACCTCACCCAGGTCGAACCGGACGCGGTGGATCAGGCCCTCGAACCGGTTGCGCACCGGCAGGTAGTCGTCGACGACCGGGGTGCCGCGGTCGACCCCGACGTTGAAGGTCTCGTCGAAGGAGAAGTAGTACGCCGTCGTCACCGGGATGCGCCCCGACCCGACGGCGACGCCGTCGACCTCGAGGGTGACGTCGGCTCCACTGCCGGGCGGTCCGCCGTCGTAGGTGAACCGGGCGACCAGGTCGTGGCGGCCCGGCCCCATCGGCTTGCCGCCGCGGACCACGGTGAGGTCGCGGCCCACGAAGTTGTAGGCGTAGTGCGGGACGCCGCCGACGACGTACAGGGACCACCCTCCGAACCGGCCACCCTGGGCGACCACGACCCCGTTGGTGCCCGTGACCACCTCGAGGTCGGCAGTGATGACGTGGGAGCGGTTCTTGACGTTGGGGGCCGCCTCCTCGGAGAGTCGCCCGACCCGCGGGCCGAACGACAGCGTGGAGCGGCCGAGGTGCAGGTCGAGCCGGCCCGCGACGTCGGGGTTCTCGCGCTCGGTCACCCGGTCGTCGAGGGGGAGCACGTGGTACCTCTCGGCCTCGCGCTGGAAGACGTCCTGGAGCTCCCGCAGCCGCTCGGGCTCCTTCTCGGCCAGGTCGTGCGCCTGGCTCCAGTCGTCGGCGTGGTCGTAGAGCTCCCAGACATCCTCGTCGAAGGGTCGCTCCGGGGTGTCCACCATCTCCCAGGGGACACCGTGGCGGGTCACGGCGGTCCAGCCGTCGTGGTAGACGCCGCGGTTGCCGATCATCTCGAAGTACTGCGTGCTGCGGCGGTCCGGAGCGTCGGCGTCGTCGAAGCTGTAGCCCAGGCTGGTGCCCTCGACCGGCTGCTGCGCCACGCCGCCGAACGACTCGGGGACCTCGAGCCCCGCGGCCTCGAGGATCGTGGGCAGCACGTCGATGACGTGGTGCCACTGGTGGCGGATCTCGCCGCGGGCCTTGATCCCGTTGCCCCAGCGCACGATCATGCCGTCGCGCGTGCCGCCGAGGTGGGCGAGCTGCTTGGTCCACGGGTAAGGCGTGTTCATGGCCAGCGCCCAGCCGACCGGGTAGATGGCGTACGTCGTCGGGTCGCCGAGCGTGTCCAGCCGGGCGGCCATGTCGGCGGTGTCGTCCTGGATGCCGTGCCCGACCAGGTGCTCGCGGAAGGTGCCGCGCGGGCCACCCTCGCCGGAGGCCCCGTTGTCGCCGAGCAGGTAGAAGATCAGCGTGTCGTCGAGGACGCCCATCTCCTCCAGGGCCTCGACGAACCGGCCGACCTGCACGTCGGCGTGCTCGGCGAACCCGGCGTAGGTCTCCATGAACCGCGCGGCGACGCGCTGCTCGGTCTCGTCGAGCTCGTCCCAGTGCGGGACGCCCTCGGCCCAGGGGGCCAGCTCGGCGGACTCGGGCACGATGCCGAGCTCCTTCTGGCGGGCCAACGTCCGGTCCCGCTGTGCGTCCCAGCCGTCGTCGAACCGGCCGGCGTACTTGTCGCGCCACTCGGCCGCGACGTGGAACGGGGCGTGGGTCGCGCCGAGCGCCAGGTAGGTGAAGAACGGCCGCTCGGGGGTGATCGCCTGCTGGTTCTCGACCCAGGAGATGGCGTTGTCGACCAGGTCCTCGGACAGGTGGTAGCCGTCCTCGGGCAACCGGTCGGGCTCGACGGCGTAGCGGCCCTGGTAGAGCTGCGGGTACCAGTGGTTCATCTCCGCGCCCATGAAGCCGTAGAAGAAGTCGAAGCCCTCGCCCATCGGCCACCGCTGGAACGGCCCCGACGGGCTGACCTCCACCGGCGGGGTCTGGTGCCACTTGCCGACCGCCGCCGTGCAGTAGCCGTTGCCGCTGAGGATCTGCGCGATCGTGGCGGCGCTCGCCGGCCGGTAGCCGTGGTAGCCGGGCTCCGGCGTCGACATCTCGCTGGTCACCCCCATGCCCACGGAGTGGTGGTTGCGACCGGTCATCAGGGCCTGCCGGGTCGGCGAGCACAGCGACGTGACGTGGAACCTGCTGTAGCGCAGCCCGTCGTCGGCCAAGCGTTGCGCGGTCGGCATCTCGCAGGGCCCGCCGTAGGCCGACGACGCCCCGAAGCCCATGTCGTCGATGAGCACGATGACCACGTTCGGCGCGCCCGGGACCGCCTCGACGGGCCGGATCGGCCGGGCGGACGTGTCGACGTCGAGGGGCAGGCGGGTGCGGTCGGGCGATGGCACGTGGGTCGGTACTCCTCGGGCGTCCGGTTCTGGGGCAGCGCCACTGTGGCGTCGCGGAGGGTACGAGCGCAATCGACCCGCCGCACGTCTCGTTGGTCGAGGAGGGCCGAAGGCCCGTCACGAGACCCGGTGAGCTGACGGGCTGTGGTCACCGGGTCTCGTGACAGGCGCTGGCGCGCCTTCCTCGACCGGCGGAATACGCTCGCCCACGTGATCGTGGTGAACCGCTTCCGGGTACCCGCCGACCAGCAGTCCGCCTTCCGCGAGGACCTGCAGAAAGCGCGCGAGACCTTGGCGGAGCGGTCCGGGTTCACGCACAGCGTCGTGGGGCGCAACACCGACGACCCGGAGCTGTGGGTGCTGACCACCGAGTGGGAGAGCGTCGGGGCCTACCGCCGCGCGCTGTCGGCGTACGACGTGAAGCTCACGGCGATCCCGGTGCTGAGCCGGGCCGTCGACGAGCCCAGCGCCTACGAGCTCGTCGAGCCGGGGACCGACCTGAACGTCGCCACCGCCCGCTCGCTAGGCTGATCGTTCCCGACTGACCGATCCGACCGGCAGCCAGCCGGCCAGACCCAGGAGCCTCACGTGGCCAGCCCCACCAACGTCCTCGACACGATCGTCTCCCTCTGCAAGCGACGCGGTTTCGTCTACCCGTCCGGCGAGATCTACGGCGGCACCCGCAGTGCCTGGGACTACGGACCGCTCGGCGTCGAGCTGAAGGAGAACGTCAAGCGTCAGTGGTGGCGCTCGATGGTCACCACCCGCGACGACGTGGTCGGCCTCGACTCGAGCGTCATCCTGCCGACCAGGACGTGGGAGGCGAGCGGTCACCTCAAGACGTTCAGCGACCCGTTGGTCGAGTGCCAGTCGTGCCACAAGCGCTTCCGGCAGGACCACCTCCAGGAGGACTACGCGGGCAAGAAGAGCACCAAGGACAACCCGGTCGATCCTGATGGTGTCGACCTCAACGAGTCGGTCCCGTGCCCCAACTGCGGCAACCGCAACACCTGGACCCCTCCGCGTCAGTTCAACATGATGCTGAAGACCTACCTCGGCGTCATCGAGGACGAGTCCGGGCTGCACTACCTGCGGCCCGAGACCGCGCAGGGCATCTTCGTGAACTTCGCGAACGTCGTGACGAGCAGCCGCAAGAAGCCGCCGTTCGGCATCGCCCAGATGGGCAAGAGCTTCCGCAACGAGATCACGCCCGGCAACTTCATCTTCCGCACGCGCGAGTTCGAGCAGATGGAGATGGAGTACTTCGTCAAGCCGGGCGAGGACGAGGAGGCCCACCAGTACTGGATCGACGAGCGCACCCGCTGGTTCACCGACCTCGGCATCAGCTCGGACAACCTGCGGCACTTCGAGCACCCGCAGGAGAAGCTCAGCCACTACTCCAAGCGCACCGTCGACATCGAGTACAACTTCGGCTTCTCCGAGCGTGGCTTCGAGGAGCTCGAAGGCATCGCCAGCCGCACCGACTTCGACCTGAAGCAGCACAGCGAGTACTCCGGCCAGGACCTGTCGTACTTCGACCAGGCCTCCGGCGAGCGCTACTTCCCGTACGTGATCGAGCCGGCGCTCGGGCCCAACCGGGCGATGATGGCGTTCCTCATGGAGGCCTACACCGAGGACGAGGCGCCCAACACCAAGGGCGGCGTCGACAAGCGCGTCGTGCTCAAGCTCGACCCGCGCCTCGCGCCGATCAAGGTCGCGGTCCTCCCGCTGAGCCGCAACGCCGACCTGAGCCCCAAGGCCAAGGACCTCGCCGCCGCGCTGCGCGGCCTCGGCTGGAACGTCGACTTCGACGACTCGGGCGCCATCGGCCGCCGCTACCGGCGCCAGGACGAGGTCGGCACGCCGTACTGCGTGACGGTCGACTTCGACACCCTCGACGACCACGCCGTCACCATCCGCGAGCGGGACACCATGAAGCAGGAGCGGATCGCCCTCGACCAGGTGACGTCGTACTTCGCCGAGCGCCTGGTCGGTTGCTGAGCCGGATGCTGGGGCGGGTCTCCCGCGTGGTCGCCGCGCTCGCGGCTGCCGTCGTGCTTGCTGCCTGCACCGCCGGCGACGGCTCGTCCGGGTCTGGCACGCCGACAGGTGACGCCACCGAGGACCGTACGTCGACCCCGAGCGGCAGCGAAGCGACCCCGGGCAGCAAGCCCTCGCCGTACCTGCCCGTCCCCACCGGCGTGGAGCTCACCGATCCCGGCAGCGAGCTGGGGTTCGGCGAGCAGGCCACGGTCGCGTGGCGGCCCGAGAAGCAGCAGGTGGGCGTGCTCAACGTGAAGGTGCGCAAGGTGGAGCGCGCGGACATCAAGGCACTCCAGAACTGGCAGCTCGACGCCGCCGGTCGCACGTCCTCCCTCTACTACGTCACCATGACGGTGGCGAACGTCGGCGACCGGGACCTCAGCGGGCAGCGCATCCCGCTCTACGTCCTCAGCGGCGCCAACGCGCTGGTCGAGTCCAGTGCGTTCGAGAAGGAGTTCAAGCCCTGCCCCAGCCCGGACCTGCCGGACGGCTTCGTCACGGGCGAGAAGGTCACCCTGTGCCAGGCTTACCTCGTGCCCAAGCGTGGGCAGGTCGACGCGGTCGCGTTCCGACCGACGGAGAAGTTCAACCCGATCACCTGGGTCGGCAAGGTGACCGAGCCGAGGGAGCCGAAGAAGACGGAGAAGGGCGGTGGGGACCGATGACCGCCCTGCCCACCTCGCTGACCCTCGGGTCGCTGACGGTCGAGAGCCCGGTGGTGCTGGCGCCGATGGCGGGCATCACCAACGCGGCGTACCGACGGCTCTGCCTCGAGCAGATGGCAGCGCAGGGGACGTCCGGGCTCTTCGTCTGCGAGATGATCACCTCGCGCGGGCTGGTCGAGCGCGACGAGACCACGCTGAAGATGCTGGTCTTCGACGACCTGGAGAAGGTCCGCTCGGTCCAGCTCTACGGCACCGACCCCGTCTACGTCGGCAAGGCCGCCGAGATCCTCTGCGCCGAGTACGGCGTCGCGCACATCGACCTCAACTTCGGCTGCCCGGTGCCCAAGGTGACCCGCAAGGGCGGCGGCGGCGCGCTGCCGTGGAAGCGCGGGCTGCTCGGCGAGATCCTGAGGGCGGCCGTCGGCGCGGCGGCGCCGTACGGCGTCCCGGTCACCATGAAGACCCGCAAGGGCATCGACGAGGACCACCTGACCTACCTGGACGCCGGCCGGATCGCCGAGGACTCCGGATGCGCGGCCATCGCCCTGCACGGACGCACCGTCGCGCAGTCCTACTCGGGCGAGGCCGACTGGGCCGCCATCGCCCGGCTCGTCGAGCACGTCTCGCTGCCCGTGCTGGGCAACGGCGACATCTGGGAGGCCGGCGACGCGGTCCGGATGGTCGAGCAGACGGGCGCGGCCGGCGTGGTCGTGGGCCGTGGCTGCCTGGGCCGCCCGTGGCTCTTCCGCGACCTGGCGGCCGCCTTCGCCCCCGGCGGCCCGACCGCGCCCGTGCTGCCCGCACTGGGCGACGTACGTGCCGTGATGCGCCGCCACGCCGAGCTGCTCTGCGAGCACATGGGCGAGGAGCGGGGCTGCAAGGAGTTCCGCAAGCACGTCTCGTGGTACCTCAAGGGGTTCCGCGCCGGGGGCACCCTGCGTCACTCGCTGGCGCTGGTCGACTCCCTGGCCGGCCTCGACGCCCTGCTCGACGACCTCGACCCGACCGAGCCGTTCCCGGTCTCCGAGCTGGGCACGCCCCGCGGCCGCCAGGGCTCGCCACGGGCCAAGGTGGCCCTCCCCGAGGGCTGGCTCGACAACACCGACGGGGCGGGCAGCCACGTCCAGGAGGAGAGCAACGAGACCACGGGCGGGTGAGTCGCGCACCCCCAGGGTGACCGGGAACACCCAGGAGAACCTGGGGGGAGATTCGGACAGGCTCGGCGATGTGTGTTTGACTCGCTGCTTCGTGTCCGTTTCGTTATCAACTATCCCTCTCGGGAAAACGGCCCGTCCCCTGACCTCTATCAGCAAAGGATCAGCGCTGTGGCAGATCATCGCCACAAGCGGGACACCAATGCCCGCAGCCTCCTCGGCAACCTCCCGACCGCCCAGAAGCTCTCGGCCGGGCTCGCCGTCGTCGCGACCACCAGCGTGGTTGCCGTGGGGGTCCTCGGCGCCGGCCCGGTCGCCCGCGACCTCGTAGCCGCCGACGCCCGACCCCTGTCGGCCTCGCTGTCGACGTCGCTCGGCGCCTCCGCCGACGCGACGGACCGCTTCGTCGTCTCCCGCTCGGCCTCCCGCAAGCAGGACAACAAGGACGCCGTGAAGGAGGCCCGCGCCGACGGCGCGTTGGCCGCCACCGCGACCGCCGTCCGCAAGGCCGTGAACAACGGCACCAAGCTCTGGACGACCACCGTGCTGAACCTCTGGACCCAGTCCGGGGAGGACGCCCAGCAGGTCGGCGAGATGCCTGCCTCCCGCCAGGTGCTCGTCACCGGCCGCCAGGCCGGCGAGCGCATCGAGATCGTGGTCGCCGGCAAGAGCCGGTGGGTCACCGACGGCTACCTCAGCAAGGAGAAGCCCGTCGCGCTCGGTGTCGGCGCCGGCCTCTCGATGGCGCCCTGCCCGGACCCGGGCGTCGAGAGCGGCCTGACGTCCAACGCCGTCTACGTCTACCGCTCGGTGTGCCATGCGTTCCCGCAGATCACGTCGTACGGCGGGTGGGACAACCACGGCGAGCACTCGTCGGGCCGGGCGCTCGACATCATGACCAGCGACTCGTCGCTCGGCAACGCCATCGCGGAGTTCCTGCGGGCGCACGCCTCCGAGCTGCACCTCTACGACATCCTCTGGGCCCAGCGGATCTGGACGCCGGTCCGCGCGGCCGAGGGCTGGCGGACGTTCCCGAGCCGTGGTTCGGCCACCGCCAACCACTACGACCACGTGCACGTGTCGGTCTACTGAGCCCTCGCTAGGGTCACCCACGATGACTGGGATGGACCTGTACGCCGCCGCCGACCGCGAGCGCTTCGTCGACGAGCCGCCCAAGCGCGTGGCCGCACCCGAGCGGACGCCGTTCGAGCGCGACCGTGCCCGGGTGGTGCACGCGGCGGCGTCTCGGCGGCTGGCCGCCAAGACCCAGGTCGTCGGGCCCCAGTCCGACGACTTCGTGCGCAACCGACTCACCCACAGCCTCGAGGTGGCCCAGGTCGCGCGGGACCTGTCGCGCGCCCTGGGGTGTGAGCCCGACATCGTCGAGACGGCTGCCCTGGCGCACGACCTCGGCCACCCGCCGTTCGGCCACAACGGGGAACGGGTGCTGGCCGAGCTCAGTGCCGGGTACGGCGGGTTCGAGGGCAACGCGCAGACCTTCCGGCTGCTGACCCGCCTGGAGGCGAAGACGTTCGGTCCGGGCGGCCCCGATGACTCCGTGGGGCTCAACCTGACGCGCGCCACTCTCGACGCGTGCACGAAGTACCCGTGGTCCTCGGCCGACGCCGACGAGCCGCAGGGCGTGCACGCCGACGGCTCACCCCGGGTGGTCCGCAAGTTCGGGGTCTACGTCGACGACCGGCCGATCTTCGACTGGGTGCGTGCGGAGACGACCGGCAGGCGCCGGTGCCTGGAGGCCCAGGTGATGGACTTGGCCGACGACGTGGCGTACTCCGTCCACGACGTCGAGGACGGCGTCGTGGCGGGTCGCATCGGGCTGCATGCGCTCGACCGGGAGGCCGTGTGGGCGACCGTCCGCGAGTGGTACCTCCCCGACGCCGGGGACGCCGACCTCGACCACGCCCTCGCGGGGTTGCAGGCGGTGGACGGCTGGCCCGGGGCGGCGTACGACGGGTCGCGCCGCCACCTGGCCGCGTTGAAGAACCTGACGAGCGACCTGATCGGCCGCTTCTGCGGGGCGGTCCAGGACGCGACCTTCGCGGCGGCCGCCGGGCCGCTCGTGCGCTACCGGGCCGATCTGGTCGTGCCGGCCGAGACCGAGCGCGAGATCGCCGTCCTCAAGGGCATCGCCGCGCACTACGTGATGCGGGCCGACGACCGGGTCGCGCTGATGGGCCGACAGCGCGAGCTGCTGGCCCGGCTCGTCGAGCGACTCTCCGCGGTCGGTCCGGACGCGCTCGACCGGCAGTACGCCGACGACTGGCGCGCCGCGACCGACGACGCCGGGCGCCACCGGGCCGTGGTCGACCAGGTGGCTTCGCTGACCGACGCCAGCGCGGTCGCCCGGCACGACCGGCTGGGCTGAGGCCCTACGGCAGGTCGCCCTGCGGGTACGGGTTCTCCTGGCGGGCGGTGCTGTCGGGGTCGAGCTTCTCGAGCAGCTCGTCGTCGTGGGACGAGCCGAACGGCGAGTGGGCGGCCGCGGCCGATGCGGCGCTCGAGGCGGCACTGGTGACCTTCTCGGCGACGACCGGTGCCTGCTGCCGGGCGGTGTCGGCGACCGTCGATGCAGCCGACTGCACGCGCGGGTCCTCCTTCACCTTGAAGGCCAGGTTCTTGATCTGGTCGTAGCGGGCCCGGCCGGCGCGGGCGCCCAGCACGTAGCCGATCCCGACGGCGAGCAGCAGGGTGAGCTTCTTCATTGGTTCCTCCTGATGGGGGTGATGGGTCGATCGTGTCACTCTGAGGAGCTGTGCTGGTCGGCCTGCTCGCGGATGCTGCGGCCGCGGGCGGCGTCGTCGGCTTCCTTCTCGGCCGCCTTCTCGATGTTGCGCGTGTCGCGAGCGGGCAGCTGGAGCTCGGTCTCGGCGGCGATGCCGGCCTGGAGCTGGCGACCCCGCTCGAGCTCGGAGTCGATCTCTGCCCCGAGCAGCAGCGCGACGTTGGTCAGCCACAGGAACACCAGGCCGACGATGACGCCGGCCAGCGAGCCGTAGGTCTTGTTGTACGACGCGAAGTTCGCGACGTAGAAGGCGAACCCGGCCGAGGCGATCATCCAGATCACGATCGCGACGACTGCGCCCACCGAGACCCAGCGGAACTTGGGCTGCTGCACGTTCGGGGTGGCGTAGTAGAGGATCGCCACGATCACGATCACGGCGAGCAGCATGACGGGCCACTTCGCGATGTTCCAGACCTGGACGGCCTGGTCGCCCAGACCGATCTGGTCGCCGATCGACTGGGCGAGTGGCCCCGAGACGATGAGCATGAGGAGCACCAGTGCGACCAGCCCGATGGCTACCAGCGTGACGAGGAGCATCACGGGCCGCAGCTTCCAGAAGGGGCGGCCCTCGCCGATCTCGTAGATCCGGTTCATCGCCCGGGCGAAGGCGCCGACGTAGCCGGACGCCGACCACAAGGCCAGCACCGCACCGAACAGCAGCGCCCAACCTGCGGTCTGGGACGAGGCGAGCTCCAACAGGGTGGGCTCGATGGTGCCGAGGGCATCCTCGGAGACGAGGGGGCTGATCACGTCGAGGACCGTCTGCACGGACTTCTCCGACTGGCCGACGAGACCGAGGATCGCGCTGAGGGCCAGCACGGCCGGGAAGATGGCGAGGACGCCGTAGTAGGTCAGCGCCGCGGCCAGGTCGGTGCACTGGTCGTCGCCGAACTCGCGCCGCACCTTCTTCGCGACGTACCACCAGGTCCGCTTCTCGAGGTCGGTCGGCGCGTCGGGCTTGCGCGGGTCGTCGGGGTCGGGCGTGGTGGGCTCGGTCCGGTCGATGCCCTGGGTGCTCTGGCTGCTGCTCATCGACGGCTCCGCCACCACACGAGGCCGCCGACCAGGATCGCGGCGCCCGCGAACGCGGCGTACGTCATCGGCTGGATCCGGTCGATCCGGGCCCGGGCCTGCGCCTTGACGTCGAGCTTCTGGGTCAGCTGGTCGACGGTGTCGGCGAGCTGCGCCCGCTGGACCTCGATCTCGGCCTCGAGCTGCTCGGGGGTGGGCTGGGTCATCGCCGGGCCCCCTTGACCGTCGCGATGTCTTCCTTGACGCCCTCGATGGCTCGCTCGGGCATGGCCGGCGTCGCCTGGGCCACCTGCTTCTTGCCGGCCAGTGCGACGAGGCCGCCGGCGGCGAGCAGGACGACGGCCACGATGAGGGCGGCCAGCCAGGCGGGCATGACCAGGTCGAGCGCCAGGATGGCGGTGGTGATCAGCGCCGCCACCCCGAAGTGCGCCAGGAGCCCGGCGACGCTGAACATCCCGATGCCCAGACCCGCACGCTTGCCCTTCTCCGTCACCTCGGCCTGGGCCAGCCGGAGCTCGGAGCGGATCAGGTCGGGGAGCTGCTGGCTCAGGTCGTGGACGAGGGCGCCGATGGTCGGCTCCTCGGTGCGCACCGGCACCGGGCCGGGACCGTTCACCTGCGTGTCCACGGGGTCCGAGAAGGTCATCAGTCCATCCTGACGACGTGGGGTCGGAGCCGGTCCACCCTGAGGGGTGCCACCCGCCGGAGGCCCGTCCACAGCCCGCCGTCGGGCGTGGGCGCCGCGGCATAGACTCCGCGCGTGGCCGGGCGGATCCGTGAGGACGACATCGCGGAGGTGCGCGAGAAGGCGCGCATCGACGACGTCGTCTCCGGCTACGTCACCCTCCGCAACGCCGGCGGTGGCTCGATGAAGGGCCTGTGCCCCTTCCACGACGAGAAGTCCCCCTCGTTCCACGTGACGCCGGCGCGGGGGTTCTACCACTGCTTCGGCTGCCAGGAGAGCGGCGACGTCATCTCCTTCCTGATGAAGATCGACGGGCTCGCGTTCACCGAGACGGTCGAGCGACTGGCCGACAAGTACGGCGTGACGTTGCGCCGCGAGGACGGCGACGTGCGAGACGACCGCCCGCGCGGACCGCAACGTGGTCGGATGCTCGAGGCCAACAAGGTCGCCCAGGTGTTCTACGCCGAGCAGATGGCCACCACGGAGGCTTTGGCGGGGCGGCAGTTCCTGGGCCAGCGCGGCTTCGACCAGGCGGCCGCCGAGCAGTTCGGCATCGGCTTCGCCCCTCGTGACGGTGAGGCGTTGGTGCGGCACCTCCGCCAGAAGGGCTTCAAGGACGAGGAAGCCATCGCGGCGGGCCTGGTGGCGCAGGGGCGGTCGGCGTACGACCGGTTCCGTGGCCGGCTGCTCTGGCCGATCCGCGACGCGAGCGGCGACACGATCGGCTTCGGGGCGCGCCGGATCTTCGACGACGACAAGATCGAGGCCAAGTACCTCAACACGTCCGAGACCCCGCTCTACAAGAAGAGCCAGGTGCTCTACGGCATCGACCTGGCCCGCCGCGACATGGCCCGGACTTCCCAGGCCGTCGTCGTGGAGGGCTACACCGACGTGATGGCCTGCCACCTCTCCGGGGTGCCGACGGCCGTGGCGACGTGCGGTACGTCGTTCGGCGACGAGCACGCACGGGTGCTGCGGCGGTTCCTGCACGACCACGAGGAGTTCCGCGGCGAGGTGATCTTCACCTTCGACGGCGACGCGGCGGGCCAGAAGGCCGCGATCCGCGCGTTCGCAGGCGACCAGAACTTCGTCTCCCAGACCTACGTCGCCGTCGAGCCGTCCGGGCTCGACCCGTGCGACCTGCGCATCCAGCAGGGCGACGGGGCGGTGCGCGAGCTCGTCGCCCGGCGGGTGCCGCTCTACCGCTTCGTCCTCAGCAACGTCGTCGGCAAGTACGACCTCGACCGGGCCGACGGCCGGGTCGACGCGGTCCGCGACGCGGCGCGGCTGGTGACCTCGATCCGCGACAAGTCCAAGGTGGACGCCTTCTCGCGCGAGCTCGCGGGCATGGTCGGGGTCGACATCGAGCAGGCGCGCGAGGAGGTACGCAGGGCGACGTCCCGCGCTGCTCGGGAGGATCGGGCGCCGGCTGCTGCCGTGGCCGTGCCCGAGGGTCAGCCGGCCCGGGCGACCTTGCCCGACCCGCGCGATCCGCGGTTCGCCATCGAGCGCGAGACGCTCAAGCTGCTGCTCCAGCACCCCAAGGCGGTGGGGCGGACGGCCGCCGACGTCGGCGCCAACGACTTCACCCACCCCACCTACCGGACGGTGTGGGAGCTGATGGAGAAGAACGGCGGCCCGGCGGCGGCCGACGCCGGCTGGGCCTCGCGGATCCGCTCCGACGCCACCGACGTCGTCGTGCAGTCAGCGATCAGCGAGCTGGGCGTCGAGCCCCTGAAGACCGCCAAGGATCCCGACGCCGCGTTCGTCGCCGGCCACGTCTACCGGCTGCAGGAGCTGACCGCGCTGCGCCGGATCGCCGAGGTGAAGTCCCGTCTCCAGCGCACCAACCCCGTCGACCAGGCCACCGAGTACAACCGGATGTTCGGCGAGCTGGTCGCCCTCGAGCAGCACCGCCGGACTCTCCGCGAGCTGTCCATGGGCACGGCCTCGTGAAGGGCTTCGCGAAGCGCCCGCCTGTCGACGTGGCGCCCGGCGAACGGGTCCTGGCCTGGACCGAGGCCACCACCGGCGAGGTGCTGGCGGGCACGCGTGAGGCGCTGTACCTGGGAGGTACGCGCCTGGCCTGGGAGGACGTCGAGGCCGCCGACTGGGACCGCGAGACCGAGGTGTTCCGGGTGGTCGAGGTCGGCACCTGGGGCGAGGTCCGCGGCGAGCACCGGTTCGCGATCGGCGAGCCGGGCCGCCTCCTCGAGCTGGTCCGCGAGCGGGTCACGGCCAGCGTCCTGCTCGTCCGGCACGTGCCGCTGGAGGGCCGCCGGGGTCTCCGGGTCATCGCCAGGCGGTCGCCCGCCGGCGACCGGGGGGTGCGCTGGCTCTACGAGTACGACGCGGGCATCGACCCCGGCGACCCGGTGGTCAGGCTGGCCGCCGAGAACGCCCTGGCGGACGCCCGCAGCGAAGTCGGGCTGGATTAGTCGGGCTCCGCGGCCCTTGCTAATCTGTGCGGGCTTCGATCCCCTGTAGCTCAACTGGCAGAGCATTCGGCTGTTAACCGGAGGGTTGTTGGTTCGAGTCCAACCGGGGGAGCGAGTCTCGACGGCGGGTCCATCACGGGCCCGCCGTCGTGCTGTCTGCAGGTTCGCACGGTGGTGACCCGGGGCGGCGGTGACCTAGGCACGGTTCGGCGGCCGACAACCGTGCCAGGCTCACCGCTCCCGGGCGACCGCAGATGGGGCTCAGTCCTCGTCGTCCCCGCCCCACGTCAGCGAGTACACCTCCGCCGTCGTGGCGAAGGCGACGCCGAGCCGCTGTCCGGCCTGGCGGCCGAAGCCCTCGAGGAACTCGCGCGGGTCCCAGTTCTCCCAGCCGAGGCCGTCGATGTAGGCCGCGTGGGCAGCCAGCGACGCCACGCCCTGGTCGAAGGTGTCCGTCGTGTCGACGCCGTGCCGGGCCTCGGGGGAGCCGAAGGCCCACACGGCCTGGACGCCGCCCCACGGCTCGAGGCCGTCGGTGAGCTGGTCGGGGAAGATCCACCGGTTGCCGGCGTCGCGCGCGGCGTCGAGCAGGGCGCGACCGACCGCGATGTGGTCGGCCTGGTTGAGCGCCCCCGGCCCGAAGGTGTCGCGGAAGTTGCCGGTGAGGACGATGTCGGGCCGGTGGCGGCGGATCACCTCCGCCAGCGTGCGGCGCAGCGGGACGCCGTACTCGACGATCCCGTCGGGCAGCCCGAGGAACTCCACGGTCTCGACGCCGACGATGCGGGCCGACTCGATCTCCTCGGCCTCGCGCACGCGGCGGCACTCGTCGGGGTGCATCCCGTCGATGCCGGCCTCGCCGCTGGTGACCATCACGTAGACGACCTCCTTGCCCTGGCCGGTCCAGCGGGCGACGGCCGCGGCCGCGCCGAACTCCATGTCGTCGGGGTGCGCCACGATCGCGACGGCCTTCGACCACTTCTCGGGCAGGGACTTCAGGGGCTCGGGATCCATGGCACGAGCATGGCTCAAAACGTGTGGCCGGACGACCGGGGGTCGGGCAGGCTGCCCACGTGATCCGAATCAGCGAGGTCGACCCCGCCGACGAGACGACCTTGCGAGCCTTCTGGGAGACCGAGCAGGCGTCGGTGTGGGCCGACCGCGAGCACGCCATCCCGCGGAGCTGGGAGCGGCTCGTGGCAATGGTCTCGCACCCCAACGACTGGTACCGGCGCACCCTGCTGGTCGCGCGAGACGGCGACGAGGTGGTCGGCACGGCCGACCTCGGCGGGTCGACGACCGACAACCTGCACCTGGCCGACCTCGAGATCCACGTACGCCCCGAGCGGCGACGTCAGGGCATCGGCCGCAGCCTGGACCTCGAGGCGGCGCAGCGCTTCGGTGACGAAGGCCGCACCAGTGTGTGCGGCGAGGTCTACGTACCTCCCGGCAGCAGCGGCGAGGGCGTGGCGGCGTACGCGTTCGCCGCCGCCATGGGCTTCGAGCCGGTGCATACCGAGGACCACCTGCTGCTGAACCTCCCTGTGGGTGCGGGGGAGGTCGACCGTCTGCGGGCGAAGGCCGACGCGGCGCCGTATGACGTGCTCACCTGGACCGGACCCTGTCCCGACGAGCACCTCGAGCCGTTCTGCGACATGCACACACGGATGAGCACCGACGTGCCGATCGGGGACATCGACTACCAGCCGGTCGTGGTCGACGCCGAGCGTCTGCGTGCCCGCGAGCAGCGGGTCCTCCGGTCCTACGACGGCATCACGTCGGTGGCGCGGCGGCTGGCCGATGGCGTGTTCGGCGGCTATTCGCAGCTGTACCTGCCGCACGGGGCGGACTACGTCTACCAGGACGACACCCTCGTCATGCCCGAGCACCGCGGCCACCGACTGGGCACCCTCCTCAAGCTCGCGACGCTCGAGGTCCTTCAGCGCGAGCGACCAGAGCGGGTCGCCATCCACACCGACACCGCGGTCGACAACCACGCGATGCAGGCGACCAACCGGGACTTCGGATTCCGCCCGGTCGAGCGGATGTACGAGATGCAGCGTCGCGATGGCTGAGGTCCGACCCGACCTCTGGCCGCTCCCGGACCGCGGCGCACCCGTGTCACCGGTCTGGGAGACGGCCGCGTTCGCCGACGGCATGCGGGCCTGGTGCAGCGGGGTGCTCGACCGCGACGTGCAGCTGGAGGTGCAGAAGATCCGCGGATGGTCGGCGGTCTGGCGGGTCACGGACGGCCGGGAGGTGTGGTTCGCCAAGCAGAACTGCCCGGGTCAGGCGTTCGAGGCCGCCCTCCTCGGCGTGCTGTCCCGGCTGTCGGACCGCGTGGTCCCGGTGACGGCCGTCGACCCTGTGCGCGGGTTCCTGCTCACTCCGGACCAGGGCCCCGTGCTCGCGGACACCGACGGTGACCCGGTCGAGCAATCGTGCGCGGTGGCGCGCGAGGGCGCCCTCCTCCAGCGCGAGGTCGCCCCGCACCTGGGTCACCTCGAGGGAGCGGGCCTACGCCGGCTCGGCCCCGCCGAGGCGACGACGTACGTCGCCACCCGGACCGAGCAGTACGCCGCCCTGCCCGAGGGCGACCCGCGGCGGCTGGACGCGGCCGCCGCGGTGCGGCTGCGCGCGCGGCTGCCCGAGGTGGAGGCGTGGGCCGACCGCCTGCTCGGCCTCGGCCTGCCACTCACGTTGGTCCACAACGACCTACACGGCAACAACGTGTTCTCTGTCGAGGGCCGGATGCGCTTCTTCGACTTCGGCGACGCCGTGCTCGGCGACCCCTTGTCCGTGCTGCTCGTCGTGGTGCGATCGCTGATGTTCCGGCTCGAGTGCGAACCCGGCGACCCGCGGTTGACCCGCGTGTCCGAGGCGGCGCTCGAGCCGTGGAGCGACCTCGCGCCGTTGCCGGAACTGCGCGACGCGCTGGACGCCGGCCTGCAGCTGGGCAAGCTGGCGCGGGCCGAGTCGTGGGCTCGCTGCCTCGGCAACCTCACCGACGCCGAGACGGTCGACTTCGGGGACGCCGGGACCTACTGGCTCCAGGCGATCGAGGCGCCGGGGCTGCAGACCGAGTAAGCGGTCACTCCGAGGGCTGCGGGACGTTGACGTCGTCGATGTTGCACTCGATCTTGGGGTTCACGCCCAGGTAGTTCAGCGGGCCGGCCACGATCGTGAGGGCGGTGTCGCCGACGTCCTTGCAGGAGACGTCGTTGTTGTCCCCGAAGTACCCCCGCTGGGCGGCCGCCACCACTCCGATGAGCAGCCAGACGACGACGATGATGCCGAGCAGTCTTCCCATGGTTCCCTCCAAGGCTCGAGGTCCCGTGGTCGGAACCTCCCCGGCATGTTGGCAAACATCCCCGGACCGGGAACCACCCCTGGGAACGTAGCGTGGTCCGCTCGCGCCGGTTACGGATTTCAGTGACGATGCGGGGGTGTACCGACGCCTGCTGCGCAACGGCGCCCTCGTGCGCGCCCTTCTGTCGTTCGGCGCCGCGTACACCGCCGAGTGGGCCTTCACGGTGGCGATCAGCCTGGTCGCCTACGCCAACGGTGGCGCGGTCGCGGTCGGGCTCGTCGGTCTGCTCCGGCTGGTACCCGCAGCCCTGCTCGCGCCGGCCGTGTCGACGTACGCCGACCGCCTGCCTCGCGAGAAGGTGCTGTTCGTCTCCAGTGCGGTCCGTGGCCTGGCGACCGTGCTGACTGCGCCGATCCTGATCGCCGGCGGACCGATCTGGATCGTCTACGCCCTCGCGATCGTCTCGACCATCGCCTTCACGCCGTACCGTGCCAGCCACTCCGCCCTGATGCCGTTGCTCTGCCGGGCGCCGGAGGAGCTGACGTCCATCAACGTCGTGCGCGGCCTGCTCGACTCCTTCAGCGTGGTCGTCGGCCCGTTCGTCGCTGCGGTGCTCGTGAGCGTCTCCGACGTGGCGTCGGTGTTCGTGTTCGCCGGCGTGTGCGGAATCCTCTCCGCGGTCCTGGTGCTCGGCCTGAAGTACGAGCGGTTGCCGCTCCCCGCGAGCAAACGGCGGATCCTCACCGAGATCCGGGAAGGGATGCGCGCACTCTCGGAGAACGACGGCGTCTGGCTCGTCTTCTTCTTCGTGATCCTGCAGACCGTCATCCGCGGTGCTTTCACGGTGTTCGTGGTGGTGGTGGCCATCGACCTCCTGGGCCGCGGCGAGTCCGAGGTCGGGGTGCTCCAGGGTGCGGTGGGCATCGGCGCGCTGGTGGGCAGCGCGGCCTGCACGTTGCTCGTGGGCAGCCGGGCCATGACGCGCTGGCTTGCCCTCGCGGTCGTGCTGTGGGGTGTGCCCCTGGCCGTCATCGGCGTGGTGCCGGAGTACGCCGTGGCGCTGGGCGCCGCTGCCGTGGTCGGCGTGGGCAACGCGATGGTCGACGTCACCGCGTTCACACTCGTGGCACGGATGGTGCCCGACGCCGTGCTTGCACGGGTCTTCGGGCTGCTGGAGAGCCTGGGGGCCCTCGGCGTCGGACTGGGCTCGCTGCTCGCCCCGCTGCTCGTGGTGACGATCGGGGCCCGCGCAGCGCTGGTCGCCGTCGGCCTGCTGGCGCCCGTGGCCTGTCTGCTCTTCTGGTGGCGCGCCACGAGGGTCGACCGCTCGGTCGAGGTGCGGACCGAGGCCATCGACCTGTTGCGCCGGGTGCCGATGCTGCGCCCGCTGCCGGTCACCGCGATCGAGCAGCTGGCGCAGAACGCCGACCGGTCCGAGGTACCCGCCGGGGTCGCCGTGTTCGAGGCCGGGGAGACCGGCGACAGCTTCTACGTCGTCGAGGAGGGGCAGGTCGAGGTGCTGGACGGCGAGTCGGTGGTGCGCACGATGGGTCCGGGGGAGGGCTTCGGCGAGATCGCGCTGCTCGGGAACACCACGCGCACGATGACGGTCCGGGCCATCGAGGAGACTCGCCTCCTCGGGATCAGTGCCACCGACTTCCTGCCCGCCGTCACCGGCATCAGCGAGGCCCGCACGGCCGCGGAGGACACGCGCTCCGAGCACCTACGCCACGCCCCGGGCCGGGCGGCCGACGACCTCGGTCCCACGGGCTGAGCGCTCAGGGAGCCGCCCCTGACCAGCGCAGCCTCGGTAGGCTGCGGCGGCACCCGGGGCGACCGGGTCGAGGGGCGGTAGCTCAGCCGGTCAGAGCAGAGGACTCATAATCCTTGGGTCGTGGGTTCGAGCCCCACCCGCCCCACCAGTGATGCTGCCGTCGGGACGGCAGGGTCGTCAGGCGAGCGCCTTGGCCTTCAGGGTGTCGTACTCGGCCTGGTCGATGGCGCCGGAGTCGAGCAGCGACTTCGCGCTGGCGATCTGCTGGGCGGCACCCGTGGGGGTCGGGGCACCCATCGGCAGGTACTCCTCCTGCGGCGCGTGCTGGCGGGCCATGGAGCGCTCGTTCATGCTGCGTCCGCGGGCGACGAGGTAGATCAGTGCCCCGAACCACGGCACGAAGACCAGCAGGATCGCCCACCCGGCCTTGCCCCATCCGCTGAGCGTGTGGTCCCCGAACAGGTCGAACAGGCATCGGAACCACACCATGATCGCCGCGACCCAGATGAAGAACCAGAAGCTCCACAGAAGGACATCACCGAAGTCCGTCGAGATTGAGTCCATTGCACGATCCTTTGCCTCGTCAGCTGCCTGACCCGGATGCCTCACCCCACTGTGTCACCTGTTCACGAGGTCGGCGCGGCGATGAACCGGAGTGTCTCGACCGCATTCGTCGCTTCCGCTGAGCCCGACGCTTGCCGAAGCGTTGCCGTGCTGTGAGCCTGGGCCGGTGCTGTTCAGCGAGGAGGGTTCGGCCGAGGCCGTCGCGGCGAGCTTCGCCGGAACCGAGGACCCCCGCCTCAGGGAGATCATGACCTCCCTCGTGCACCACCTGCACGCGTTCGTCAAGGACGTCGAGCTCACCGAGGAGGAGTGGGCCAGGGCGATCGGGTTCCTGACCCGCACCGGGCGCACGAGTGACGACGTACGTCAGGAGTTCATCCTGCTGTCCGACGTCCTGGGTGTCTCGATGCTGGTCGAGACGATCAACCACCGGGCGGGCGGTACGGGGACGGAGTCCACGGTGCTGGGCCCGTTCCACATGGTCGACTCGCCCCCGCGCGAGCTCGGCGACGACATCGCCCTGGACGGCAAGGGGACGCCGTGCCTGGTGCAGGGCCGGGTCACCGGCCCGGACGGCGAACCCATCCCCGGCGCCAGCGTCGACGCCTGGCAGGCCAACGACGACGGGTTCTACGACGTGCAGCAGCCCGGCGTCCTGCCCGAGGGCAACCTCCGCGGCCTGTTCACCGCCGACGGAGACGGCCGGTTCCACTTCCGCACGGTCGAGCCCCGGCACTACCCGATCCCGGACGACGGCCCGGTCGGTGAGCTCCTCGCCGCGACGGGTCGCCATGCCTACCGACCCGCCCATCTGCACCTGATCGTGTCGGCGCCCGGCTACCGACCGGTGACCACACACGTCTTTGTCGCCGGTTCGCCGTACCTCGACTCCGACGCGGTCTTCGGGGTCAAGGAGAGCCTGGTCCGCGAGGTGGTCGACGGTGTCCTCACCTTCGACGTCGGCCTGCTCCGCGAGGAGCCGTGACGCGCGCCTTCGTCCACCGTGCGCAGGCAGCGCGGGTCCGGTTCGGGGTCGGCGCGCTGGATCAGCTCGCCGAGGAGGTCGACGCCGTCGGGCTCACCCGCGTGGTGGTGATCTGTGGGCCGTCCCACCAGGAGCTCGGCCGTCGCGCGGCGGACCTCCTGGGTGACCGGGTCGTCGCAGTGCTGCCCGAGGCCCGGATGCACGTGCCGGTCGAGGTCGCCCGCCGAGCCGGCGAGGTGGCCGAGGAGGTCGACGCCGACGGCTGCGTGGCCGTCGGCGGCGGCTCGGCCATCGGGCTCGGCAAGGCCGTCGCGCTCGAACGTGCGGTGCCGGTGGTCGCGGTGCCCACGACGTACGCCGGCTCGGAGATGACGCCGGTCTGGGGCCTGACGGAGAACGGCGTGAAACGGACCGGCCGTGAGCCGCGCGTCCAGCCGGTCGCCGTCGTCTACGACCCCGAGCTCACGCTCACGATGCCTGCCGAGCTGACGGCGACGAGCGGCATGAACGCGCTCGCGCACGCGGTGGAGGGCCTGTACGCGCCCGACGCCTCGCCGATCACCTCGCTGATGGCCGAGGAGGGCGCGCGGGCACTCGCGACTGCTCTGCCTGCGCTGGTCACCGACGGCTCCGACCTCGATGCCCGTGCGGAGGCGCTGTACGGGGCGTGGCTCTGCGGGAGCGTCCTCGGCTCGACCACGATGGGCCTGCACCACAAGCTCTGTCACGTCCTCGGCGGCACCCTCGGTCTGCCGCACGCCGCGACCCACACCGTCGTCCTCCCGCACGTCCTCGCGTTCAACGCCCCCGCGGCGCCCGAGGCGTCGGCCGCGTTGGCTCGAGCCCTCGGCGGCGACGACCCCGCCCGCGCGCTCTGGGACCTGGCCGGCAGCCTCGGCGCCCCGCGCGCGTTGAGCGAGCTGGGGATGGCCGAGGGCGACATCGGGCGGGTGGTCGCCCTGGCCGTCGCGAGCCCGTACGCCAACCCGCGGCCGGTCGACGAGGACGACCTGGAGGCGGTGCTGCGGGCCGCCTGGACCGGGCTCGCTCCCTAGGACTCGCCGGCGATCAGGAACCCGTCGCCGTCCTCGGCGAGCTGGAGCGTGACGGTGTCCGACTCGTCCCCACCACCGTCCTCGCGCGTGTAGGTGATGTCGTAGGTGACGGTGAGCGCGTCGGGGTCGGCCTCGATGTTGGCGGGGATCGCCGACGACCACTGGTCCCAGAACTTCTTGTAGGCGCCGAAGCCTCCGCTCGCCTTCTGGAACTGGGGCGTCAGCATCTGCCACGACGTCCGCGGGTCGTCGACCGCCAGGGCTGCGTAGTCGGTGACGAACGCCTGCATCTGCTCGACCCGGACCTCGGGGTCGGGGGCGGAGCTGGACGGCGTGTCCTCCGGCTGCGACGAGTCCGAGGGGCCCGACGAGGGCGTGGAGGAGTCGGTCGGGTCGTCCTGGGTGTCGAAGGCTCCGAAGAACCAGGCGAAGAGCAGGAAGAGCAGCACCACGGCGAGTCCGACCAGGACGCCGATCACGGCACCGCTGGGGCCTCGACGATGCGCGGCCGGCGGCGGCGGTGGCGGCGCGGCGGGGGCCAGGACCTGGGTGCCGTCGGAGGGGGTGCGGTCGGGGGCAAGAGGGAGAGCAGTCGCCGGCTGTGCGTCGCGCTCCACGGTGACGGTGCGGGTGTCGGCGCGCTCCACGTAGGTCGGCGCGCCGACCGGGCCGCCGGCGAGGAAGTCGCGGACCTCGGCCATCGGCCAGCGATCGGCCGGTTCCTTGGTCATCGTGTTGTCGAGCAGCACGCCCAGCCAGCCGGCGTTCGCCAGGTGGGGCGGCTCCTCGTGCACGATGCGGTAGAGGGCGCCCATCAGGTTGTCGCCGACCTCGTACGGTGGCGTACCGGCCAGGGCGTGGTAGGCGGTTGCGCCGAGGGACCACACGTCCGCGGCCGCTGTCGCCATCTGGCCCGAGGCCACCTCGGGGGCGAGGTACGCGGGGGATCCCGTGACCAGGCCGGTCTGCGTCAGTGAGGCGTCCGCCTCCGCGCGGGCGATGCCGAAGTCCGACAGCTTCACCTGGCCCTCGGCCGTGACGAGGATGTTCGAGGGCTTCACGTCACGGTGCACGATGCCGGACTCGTGTGCGGCGGCCAGCGCGTCGGCGGCCTGGCGCAGCAGCGGTGCGGCCTCGTCGGGGGTGAGGGCACCGTCCTCCCGCACCAGCTCGGAGAGCGTGCGCCCCTCCACGTACTCCATCACCAGCCAGTGCTCCTCGCCCTCCTCGATGAGGTCGAAGACCGCGACCACGTGGGGGTGGTTGAGGCGGGCGGCCAGGCGGGCCTCGCGCTCGGCGCGCTCGAAGTCGGTGGTCCCGGCACCGGGGGGCCGCCCCAGCCGCTTGAGCGCCACCTGCCGGCCGAGCACCCGGTCGGTGCCGAGCCAGACGGCACCCATGCCGCCACGCCCGACCTCGCGTTCGAGGGTGTACCTGCCAGCGATGTCCATGGGCTCCCTTCCGGGCCGTCCGTCAGCCTACTGATTCCGAGTGGGCACCCGGCTCACCCATACGGCAGGCTGGAGGGGACCCGAAACCCTTCCGAAAGGCCCGGCGTGACCATCGACCCGAACCTCCTCGACGACCTGGAGTGGCGCGGCCTGCTCGCGCACACCACGGATCGTGACGCCCTGCGCGACGCGCTGAGCGGTGGGAGCGTCCGGTTCTATGTCGGCTTCGACCCGACCGCGCCCAGCCTGCACATGGGGAACCTCGTCCAGATCCTGACCGCGCGACGCCTCCAGCTCGCCGGCCACACGCCGTACGCGCTGGTCGGCGGCGCGACCGGGATGATCGGGGACCCCAAGGACTCGGGCGAGCGCACCCTCAACTCCCTCGACACCGTCAAGGAGTGGGTGGCCAACGTCCGGCGGCAGATCGAGCCGTTCCTGTCGTTCGAGGGCGAGAACGCCGCGACGATGGTCAACAACTACGACTGGACCGCCAGCCTCTCGACGATCGACTTCCTGCGCGACATCGGCAAGCACTTCCCGGTGAACCGGATGCTGGCGCGCGAGACCGTGCGGCGCCGGCTCGACTCCGGCATCAGCTACACGGAGTTCAGCTACGTGCTGCTCCAGTCGATGGACTTCCTCAACCTCTACCGCGACCACGGCGTGACGCTGCAGCACGGCGGGTCCGACCAGTGGGGCAACATCACCGGCGGCGTTGAGCTGATCCGACGGGCGGCCGCCGGTCATGCTCACGCCTTCGCGACGCCGCTGATCACCAAGGGCGACGGCACCAAGTACGGAAAGACCGAGGGCGGTGCCCTGTGGCTCGACCCGCAGATGATGTCGCCGTACGCCTTCTTCCAGTTCTGGCTGAACGTCGAGGACGTGCAGGTCGTCGAGATGCTCAAGATCTTCACGTTCCTGGACCACGACGAGATCGACGAGCTGGCCCGGCAGACCGAGGAGAAGCCGTTCCTGCGCGCCGGCCAGAAGGCGCTCGCCGAGCAGGTCACCACCTTGGTGCACGGCGCCGAGGAGACCGCGCAGGTCCAGGCGGCCGCGGCGGCGCTGTTCGGCGGGGGAGACCTGGGTGGGCTCAGCCCGGCCACGCTGGGCGCCGCACTGCGCGAGGCGGGGGCGACGAACGTCGCCGGCGAGCTGCCGTCGTACGTCGACCTGATGGTCGAGACGGGCCTCGCCAAGAGCCGCGGTGACGCCCGCCGGACCATCGCCGACGGGGGTGCGTACCTCAACAACCAGCGGGTCGAGGACGCCGAGCTGGTGCCGTCCACGAGCGACCTCGTGGGTGGCTCCTGGTTGGTGCTGCGCCGCGGCAAGAAGACCTTCGCAGGCGTGGAGGTCACCCCGATTTGAACTCGGGCGGGGACCCTGACTATGGTTTCCTCTGTCGCCAGGGTGCGGCGGGAGACAAGACCATCGGTCGGGTCTCCGGCCCCGGGTGACTCTCTCGCAAGACTCACCGAAGCTTGGTGCGCGCGGGAGCAGCCACGGAGCGATGCCTGACGGTGGAGCACGTGCGCGTCTGATTTTTGAGAACTCAACAGTGTGTCATTTAGTCGACGAATTAGTTTGACATGCCCTTATTGTTTTTTGGTTTGGGTTTGGTTTTTTACGGTTGACAATGATTCTGGCTTAATTGCTAGTTTCGTTTTCGGTCGGATCAAGTTTTCGATGGAGAGTTTGATCCTGGCTCAGGACGAACGCTGGCGGCGTGCTTAACACATGCAAGTCGAGCGGAAAGGCTCCTTCGGGGGTACTCGAGCGGCGAACGGGTGAGTAACACGTGAGTAATCTGCCCTCCACTCTGGGATAACGTTCAGAAATGGGTGCTAATACCGGATGTACACAGGCTGACGCATGTTGGTGTGTGGAAAGGTTTTCTGGTGGGGGATGTGCTCGCGGCCTATCAGCTTGTT